>NZ_AFCF02000001.1:0-564157 GCF_000203975.2 Leisingera sp. ANG1
GGCCGGTGATGGGGGTGTCCGTCTTTTGGGGAGGGACGGGCGTCAGAGCCCCATGCAGTTCGCGTAGTAGGTGGTGGTGGCGGGCCAGTCGGAGAACACGCCCTCGACCCCCACGTCCTGGGCCAGGACATCCAGCAGCTGGTAGTACATGCTGTCGTCGGTGGTGAGGTCAGAGACCGATTGGAAGTACCAGCCGCCGCCCGTGGCCAGCGGGCCGGAGCGTTCCAGGGTCCAGGTGATCAGCTTGAGGCCGGCTGCCTTGGCGGCCTTGGCGTAGGCGGAGGGGACGATTTTGCCGTCTTCAGAGGTGACCAGCATCCACATCGGCGGGGCGATGTAGTTGACGCCTTTGGCGTGCAGCGCGGCAAAGTCGTGCGGGAAGGTCGCCGGGTTGTTGTGGTCGAAGCCTTCGAGGTCATAGCTGGCGTCCAAAAACACCGCCTGCTTGCCGAATTCAGGCTCGTTTTCAATCCAGTAGAGCACGTCATTCAGGTTGAAGCTTTGCGCCCAGACGTCGGTGGCCGGGATGCCGGCGGCCTTGTATTCGTCGATCAGCTTCTGCGCGTAGTCGGCCTGGGAGAAGCCGTTGAAGGGCATCTCGACTGCCGGGCTCTTCAGCTCCGGGGTAAATTTAGCGCCAAGCGATTTGAACAGGGTGATCGATTCCGCGTGGGTCATGCTGGTTGCGTCACCGGCAAACAGGGTGGAGCGCCAGTCGGCGGTGCCGCCCTGGTAGGCCTCGGCGGTCAGGGCCGTCTTGTCGGCGCTGTCCATCTTGGGCTGCAGGCTGCGGAATTCGGCCAGGGTTATTTCGGAGGTGCGGCACTCGGCAGCGGCGGGTGTTTCGCCGTCGGCCGGGGTAAAGGCGGTGACGCAGGTGTCCGCTAGATCCGAGGTCAGGATGTTGGTGGTGGTGTGCAGGTCGTTCTGGGCGTGGCGGCAGACCAGTTCCAGATCCTTGGTGAAGGTGACATCGCATTCCAGGATGCCGGCACCCATCTGCGAGGCGGCGATGTTGGATTCGGCGGTGTGTTCGGGGAACATCAGCGGTGCGCCGCGGTGGCCGATGGAGAAATCCGTGCGCTGCGGCGTCTGGCCCAGGCAGGACTGCAGCTTCTCTTTCAGCGCGCCCTCGGGCAGCTTGGAGATCAGATAGGCGGGGCGGGGGCCGTAGCTGAGGCCCGCATCCGCTGCCACTGGCGGATTGCCGGCCAGGGCGGCGGTGGACACAAGCAGGGCGGCTGCCGAAGTCAGGGCGAGGCGCATGAATTTTTCTCCGGTTGGTCAAATTTGCGCAGAGCGTGCCGCGCATATGTAACAACCGGATTGCGCCCGCATGACGGGCGCATCAAACTTCCATGACAACTGGAGCGGGGTTACATGAAGCCCAGTTCGAGGCGCGCCTCGTCGGACATCATCTCCATGCCCCAGGGCGGTTCCCAGGTGAGTTCGACATCAACGCTCTTGACGCCGTCGACCGGGGAGACGGCATCAATCAGCCAGCCCGGCATCTCACCTGCCACCGGGCAGCCCGGCGCGGTCAGGGTCATGATGATCTTCACGTCATTCTCGTCCGTGATGTCGATGGTGTAGATCAGGCCCAATTCGTAGATGTTCACCGGGATTTCCGGGTCATAGACGGTGCGGCAGGCGTCGACGATGGCCTCGTACAGCGGGTGGCTGACGGAGGAGGGCGCGATCAGCGGGGCGCCTTCGAGCGGTTCGGCAGGGTTGGTCATGAGGATCCCGGTTCTATATTCCGACGGTTTATATAGGAAATAAGCGCCCCGGCGTCCAGAGGCGGCAGGCGCCAAGACGCCGATGATCTGCGACTCTTGCGATGTGAATATTTGATTTGCACCCGGATTCGCGCTAAGTTGTGGTTCCCCATAATGATTTTGTGAAGGCTGCCAGGCTGCAGCGGACCGGTATCCGATTGCCGGTCGTGATCCAGTCTGGGCGGGTCCGGGGAGGAGCCATGCCTGAGCTGTCTGCACTTCACCGCGTTTTCGCACGCATTATGCTGGCGGCGGCTGCGGTATTGGCTGCTGCCACGCCTGCCCGGACCGAGGGCAGCTGGCAGTGGCAGCTGACGCCCTTTGTCCTGGCGCCCTCCATCGACAGCACTACAGAACTGGGTCTCGCCGGCGGCGATGTGGAGATTGATGCCGGTGATGCATTTGACCAGCTGCGGGCTGGGGGCATGCTGCAGTTCGAGGGGTTTCACAGCAGCAACTTCGGGTTCCGGCTGCGCTATTCGATACTGGATGCCGATGCGGACGGGGCCACCGCAATGGGACCGGCATCGGTGCGTTATGACCAGAATCTGGGCGAGGCGGTGATGACCTACCGGTTCGAGCGCGGATTGGACCAGTTCGAACTGTTCGGCGGCGTTCGCCACTGGGATGTGGATGTGACGGCCAGCCTGCCCGGCGGCATGGTGCGGCGCGGCGCCGACTGGACCGATCCGGTTGCAGGCTTTCGCTGGCAGCGCCGCCTGTCGGATGACCTCAGCCTGATGCTGGAGGGGGATATCGGTTTCGGCGGCAGTTCCGATGAAAGCTGGTCAGCCATGGGCGGGGTGATTTACGACCGCTGGGACCGGGCCTCGATCTACGTCATGTACCGCGGTCTGGGCGTGGAGTATCAGGAAGGCACCCGCGGCACCCCAGGCTTTTTCCGCCATGATGCGGTGACGCACAGCCTGCTGGCGGGGGTGGGGTTCAGATTCTGACAGCCCGGAACAGGCGCGGGGCGCGCGTTTGGCGCCCCGGCAACAGGTTCAATCGTTGATATCGTGATTGAAGGTCTTCACCTGGCCCTTGGGCAAGGCGAAGAACTTGCGCATCACCAGCCAGGCCGCCAGCGACAGCACGGCGAAGATCAACAGCAGCGGCGGCAGGCCGAAGCCCGCACCGGCCAGCAGCAATAGGGACACCACCGCGGCGCCGATGGCAAAGCCGAGGAAGACAAAGCCCGGTGCCAGCACCTCGAGGATCGCCAGCGCCAGCGCGCCGGCGCCCCAGACCCACCACAAGGCCCAGAAGGGGGCGTCCATCATTTGGCTCCTTTCAGCAGGTTGAAGGCGTTGCCAAAGGCCTCCAGCGCGTGGGCGGGAACGACGATGGTCTGCTTGCCTTCGCCCTTGCCGAGCGCGGTCAGCGACTCCACCTGTTTCAGGGCGACCTGGTACTGCGCCGCCTCCAGCCCGTTTTCAGCAATCGCCTTGGCAACAACTTCGGTCGCGTAGGCCTCGGCCTCGGCCTGGATGCGGCGGGCCTTGGCGGTTTGTTCAGCCGCGTAAAGCTCCGCATCGGCCTGCAGCTCGACGGCGCGTTTCTGGCCCTCGGCCTTGGTGACCTCGGCGCGGCGGGCGCGTTCGGCGTTCAGCTGCTGCAGCATGGCGTCGCGGGTGGCCTGATCCAGGTTCACGTCGAGGATCTCGGCGCGGGTCACTTCGATGCCCCAGTCATCCACCGCGCTTTCGACGCTTTCCTGAATGCGGGAGATCAGCTGGGCGCGGTTCGACTGCACCTCATCCAGATCCATCTTGCCGATCTCAGCGCGCACGATGCCAGCCACGGTGGTGGCAATGGCGCCATCGACGTCGCGGATCCGGTAGACGGTCTTTTCCGGCTCAAGGATGCGGTAGAAGACAGAGGTGTCGATCTGCACCAGCACGTTGTCCTTGGTGATCGCATCCTGGGTGGCATTGGGCAGCTGGCGTTCCAGGATCGAGATCTTGTGGCGGGCCACATCCAGGAAGGGCACGATGAAGTTGATGCCCGGCCCCAGCACCGAATGCAGGCGGCCAAAACGCTCGACCACGTATTTCTCCGACTGCGGCACGATCTTGACCCCTTTGAGGATCACGATGATCAGCAGGATAGCACCCAGCAGATACAGCAGGTTGCCGGACAGGAGGTCGAGGATCAGGTCTTCGTTCATGTAAAATTCCTTTGGTTGTTCAGCAGGGGCCGCAGGGGCGGCGGGCGCGGTTTGCGCCGCCGGATCAGGCGGCCCGCCGGGCAGGGGCTGTGCGCCGGAAGTCTTGGCCTTGTTCAATGATA
Organism: Leisingera sp. ANG1; assembly: GCF_000203975.2. Classification (GTDB taxonomy): domain Bacteria; phylum Pseudomonadota; class Alphaproteobacteria; order Rhodobacterales; family Rhodobacteraceae; genus Leisingera. The sequence continues at coordinate 4,071 of NZ_AFCF02000001.1, forward strand.
TGCCCCGTTGTGTGCAATGGTATACAAATGGGTTCTGACAGCGCTGGTTTCAAGAGTTTCAGGCGTATATGACGCGGGCTGGCGCAGGCTGGCAAGCCCGGACAGGCTTGCCGCCCGGTGACTGTTGCCGGGTTATTTGCGGTTTCAGTTGCTGGTCGGTTTCAGCCGCCGCATCGGGGTGGGGCGGACCCGGTCTTCGATTTCGCCGTAGATGAGAGCGGCGATGTTTTTGGACGAGGTCTTCTCGATCCCCTCCAGCCCGGGGGAGGAGTTCACCTCCAGCACCTTGGGGCCGGTTTCCGAGCGCAGCAGGTCGACGCCCGCCACGTTGAGACCAAAGGCGCGGGCAGCGCGCACGGCGGTGGCGCGTTCTTCCTTGCTGATGCGCACCGTTTCGGCGCTGCCGCCCAGGTGCAGGTTGGAGCGGAAGTCGCCCTCTGCCCCCGAACGTTTCATCGACGCGACCACCTTGGAGCCGACGACGAAGCAGCGGATGTCGACGCCCGCGGCTTCCTTGACGAACTGCTGCACCAGGAAGTTGGCCTTGAGCCCGCGGAATGCGGTGATGACGCTTTCGGCGGCTTTCTTGGTTTCCGCCAGCACCACGCCTTTGCCTTGGGTGCTTTCCAGCAGCTTCACGATCAGGGGCGCGCCGCCGACGATCTGGATCAGGCTGCCGGTGTCCTTGGGCGAGGCGGCGAATGCGGTGGCGGGCATGCCGATCTTGTGGCGGGCCAGGATCTGGTGCGCGTGCAGCTTGTCGCGGCTGGCGGTGATGCCTTCGGAGCCGTTGACGCAGAAGGTGCCCAGCGTTTCGAACTGGCGCAGGAGCGCGGTGCCGTATTGGGTGACAGAAGCGCCGATGCGCGGGATCACCGCGTCATAGCGGGGCAGGCGTTTGCCGTCATAGTGGATTTCCGGTGCCAGCGCGTTCAGCGCCATGTAGCAGCGTGTGGTATTGATCACCTCCACCGTGTGGCCGCTGCTTTCGCCCTCTTCCACCAGGCGGCGGGTGGAGTAATTGTCCTCGCGGCTGAGCACAGCGATGCGCAGGGCGCGCTTGGGCGCGGATTTGCGGATGTTGGCCGAGGCGTAGACGGAATAGTCCAGTGCCGACTGGCACATGCGCTCACCGGGAACCACGGTGACGTTCTCGGTCAGCGCCTGGCGGCCCAGCAGCATGTGCTTGGCCATGCCGCGCCGGTCGGTCAGCGTCAGTTCCACCGGCCAGGACTCGCCGCCGATCTCCATCGGGGTTTCGATCACAAAGCGCATCTCGCTTTCGCCGTTTGACGATGTCACCTCGCGCCGGTCCTTGATCAGGGCAGAGCAGGGGATTTCCAGATCGTACTGGCCGGGAATGGGGTGCACCATGAAACGCACCTTGGGGGCGCTTGCCGGGCCGAAGGTTTCGATCCCCGTGGCATGCAGCGACGAGGTGCGGGCGCCGGTGTCGACCTTGACCCGCAGGGCAGGCAGGCCGAGGTCCGGCAGGCTGACCCATTCCTCCCAGCCGAGTTTCAGTTGCGGTGCAGGGTCGGCTGTGGACATGAGCTTGGCTCCTTGGCATTAGGGGTGAATCACCGGGATGCCGGTTTGAGTGTAACGGCAGGAATACGAGATGGCAGAGCTTTTCAACTTCGAACTGAAGGCAACCGACGGCAAGGCGCGCACAGGTGTCATCAATACGCCGCGCGGCGAGATCCGCACGCCTGCTTTCATGCCGGTTGGCACTGCCGCGACCGTGAAGGCGATGATGCCGGAGAGCGTGCGTGCGACCGGGGCCGACATCCTGCTGGGCAATACCTACCACCTGATGCTGCGCCCGACGGCTGAGCGGATCGACCGTTTGGGGGGGCTGCACAAGTTCATGAACTGGGAGCGCCCGATCCTGACCGACAGCGGCGGCTTTCAGGTGATGTCGCTGGCAGGGCTCAGGAAGCTGACCGAGAAGGGCGTGACCTTTAAATCCCACGTTGACGGCTCAAAGCATGAGCTGACGCCGGAACGCTCGATGGAGATCCAGCGGCTGCTGGGGTCTGACATCGTGATGTGTTTCGACGAATGCCCGGCGCTGCCGGCGGACCGCGACCGGATTGCCGAGTCGATGCGGCTGTCGATGCGCTGGGCGGAGCGGTCGCGCGAGGCGTTCGGCGACCGTCCGGGTCATGCGCTGTTCGGCATCATGCAGGGCGGGCTGGAGCAGGACCTGCGCGAGGAAAGCGCCGAGGCTCTGAAGAAGATCGGATTCGAAGGCTACGCGGTTGGCGGTCTGGCTGTGGGCGAGGGGCAGGAGGCGATGTTTGAGTGCCTCGATTATGCTCCCGGTTTCCTGCCCGAGGACAAGCCGCGCTATCTGATGGGTGTGGGCAAGCCCGACGATATCGTCGGCGCTGTTGCCCGCGGCATCGACATGATGGACTGTGTGCTGCCGTCACGCTCCGGGCGCACGGGGCAGGCATTCACCCGTTACGGCGTCGTGAACATCAAGAACGCCCGGCACCAGGACGACCCGCGGCCGCTGGACGAGCAGTGTTCCTGCCCGGCGTGCAGCAACTATTCGCGGGCCTATCTGCACCATGTGTTCCGCTCCAACGAGATGATCTCGGGCATGCTGTTGACCTGGCACAACCTGCATTACTTCCAGGAGATTATGCAGGGCATGAGGGAGGCGATTGCTGCCGGAACGTTTGAGGCCTGGCAGAAGGACTTCCACGACACCCGCGGGCAGGGCGATATTGAGCGGTTGTAAAGCCGCGCGATTGAACAGTCTGCTGTGCGCAGGTGAGCAGCTGTTCTGGCCGGCCCCTGCTTGAACGCGCGGAGCGGAATGCTCAGGTCTTTCCGGCAACGTTCCTGTTGCTGGAAACTTTGACCGGAGGGAAATCCCCGTGAGCCAAGAATTGTTTTCCGCCAGCACTGCTGGTGCAATCGAGCTGAAAAACCGTATCGTCATGGCGCCGCTGACCCGAAACCGGGCTGACGACCAGACCGGCGAGGTTCTGGACCGGCATGTGGAGTACTATGCCCAGCGGGCGGGTGCCGGCCTGATCATCACCGAGGGCAGCCAGATCAGCCCCGAGGGCAAAGGCTATATCCAGACCCCGGGCATCCACACGGCGGCGCAGGCCGCGGCCTGGCGCAAGGTCACTGATGCGGTCCATGCGAAGGGCGGCAAGATTGTCATTCAGCTGTGGCATGTCGGGCGGATCACGCATGACTCGCTGCTGCCCGGAGGCACCCATGCTGTGTCTTCCACGGATGCCGCTGCAGAAGCCCAGACGTTCACCCATAATGGTTTTGAGCCGACCGCCAAGCCGCAGGCGCTGAGCGCTGAAGGCATCCAGCGGGTGGTAGCCGATTACGTGCAGGCTGCAAAATACGCCAAGGACGCAGGTTTCGACGGGATCGAACTGCATGCGGCCAACGGCTATCTGCTGGAGCAGTTTCTGAAGGACGGGGTGAACACCCGCACCGATGCCTATGGCGGTTCCCCGGAAAACCGCGCCCGGATTGTTTTCGAGATTCTTGACGGGCTACTGACGGTTTGGGACGCCGGCCGCATTGGCCTGCGCCTGTCACCCTTTGCCACCTTCAACGATGTGTCGGACAGCGATCCCGTGGGGCTTTACACGCCGCTGATCCAGCGTCTGAACAGCTATGGTCTGGCCTACCTGCACATGGTCGAAGGGAACCCCGGCGGCGCCCGTGAGGGTGATTTCGAAGCTTTGCGGAAAATCTATACAGGCACCTACATGGCCAACAACGGCTACGACCGTGCAACTGCGCTGGCGCGGACGGCATCCGGAGAAGCCGACCTCGTGGCCTTTGGACGCCCCTTCATCTCCAACCCGGACCTGGTTGACCGGCTGGCAGCGGACGCACCCCTGAACGAAGGCAACCCGGAAACCTTCTATGGCGGCGGAGATGAAGGTTATACCGATTACCCGGTGCTGGAGCAGGTGGCGGCCGAGTAGCCCCCGGACCTTCAGACCAGGGGTTTGCGGCCGGGCAGCACACGCCCGGTCGCAGATAGCGGGCCATGCGCCCGCGTTCACCTGTTATGAAGACCTGATCCGCTATCCTCGCGCCAAAACGCGGAGGATGGCGATGACTATTTGGCGTGCGCTGGCCGTTGCGGCCCTGCTGGGCGCTTCTCCGGCGGCTGAAGCGCAGACTGAGCAGAGCAACGCGGCGCCGGGTTCCCTGGCGGAAGCCTCAAGCTTTTTCAAGGCGCCGCCGCTGGATGGCTGCCGTATCTCCATTGACGATTTGATCAAGGGCGGCTCGCAGGCCTTGCGCGGGCAGTGGGTCGTGCAGAAAGGGCCGGGTGAAATCTCGCTGACAGCGGGCGGGCGCATCGAAATGGTGGCGTTGCCGCAGCGCAGCGGCGAGGTGCTGCGGCTGGGATTCCGCAACGGGCGGCTGGTGGCGGATTCCGCCGCCTTGGGGTTTCTGCCCATCGGGGTCGAGGACCGGGCGCCGCTGAAGCCCGGCACGGGGCTGAGGGCCGAAAGCGTGGGCCGCGGTGACCTGCCTGACGGCACGGAGGTCTTTCTGGATGAACTGGCGCTGGGCGCGCTGCCCTGCGGTGCGGACCAGCTGTTGCGGCTGAACCTGCAGGCGGAACGCGACAGTGGGACCGGAGAGGTGCTGCGGCAGGACATCCGGCTGTTTCTGATCGACCAGGGCCGGATGAGCGGAACCTACCGGGAAACCGGGCCGGGCGGGCGGCTGGAGCGCGGTCTGATTACATTGATGCGGCGCTGACAGGCCCTTGCGGAGTTATCCACAGGGAAGCCTCGAAAGGCCTTCATCATTTGCTCACCCTTCCTGCATTTGCGCCCTTGTGGTCCCGGCGCGCAGCGGGCAAGGTGAGCCCCAGCCTTGAGGATGCGCGGTTGAAAATCCAGAGCCGCCCCACCAAGTAAAGACATCCAATGAGGAGACGGGCCAAAGCTGCCAATACCGGGGCCGGGCCGTCTTGCCTAACCAAAGGACCGAGTATGCAAGAGCCACTCAATTCCTCCTACCCAGTCCTGCCGCTGCGCGACATCGTGGTCTTCCCCCACATGATCGTGCCGCTGTTCGTGGGCCGGGAAAAATCGGTGCGCGCCCTGGAAGAGGTGATGGCCGACGACAAGCAGATCCTGCTGTCGAGCCAGATCGACCCCTCCGAGGACGATCCCGAAACCGATAGCATCTATACCGTCGGCGTGCTGGCCAATGTGCTGCAGCTGCTGAAACTGCCCGATGGCACCGTCAAGGTGCTGGTCGAGGGGCAGAGCCGTGTGAAGATCACCGAGTTCCTGGAAAACGACAATTTCTTCGAGGCCAAGGCCGAGGAGCTGAGCGAGATCCCGGGTGACGTCACCACCACCGAGGCGCTGGTGCGCACCGTGGGCGACGAGTTCGAGCGTTACGCCAAGGTCCGCAAGAACATCCCCGAAGAGGCGCTGTCTGCCGTCGGCGAAACCGCGGAGCCGGCCAAGCTGGCCGACCTGGTGGCAGGCCATCTGGGCATCGAAGTGGACCGCAAGCAGGAACTCTTGGAGACGCTCTCTGTCAGCGAGCGGCTGGAGAAGGTCTATGGCCTGATGCAGGGCGAAATGTCGGTCCTGCAGGTCGAGAAGAAGATCAAGACCCGCGTCAAATCCCAGATGGAGAAGACCCAGCGCGAGTACTATCTGAATGAGCAGATGAAGGCTATTCAGAAGGAGCTGGGCGACGGTGAGGAAGGTGCCGGCGAAATCGCCGAGCTGGAAGAGAAGATCGCCGCCACCAAACTGTCGAAAGAGGCGCGCGAGAAGGCCGATGCGGAGCTGAAGAAGCTCAAGAACATGTCGCCGATGTCGGCGGAAGCCACCGTGGTGCGCAACTACCTCGACTGGATGCTGTCGATCCCGTGGGGTAACAAGTCCCGCGTCAAGAAAGACCTGAACCGCGCGCAGGAGATCCTGGATGCGGATCACTATGGCCTGGAGAAGGTCAAGGAGCGGATCGTCGAGTATCTGGCGGTGCAGCAGCGCTCGGCCAAGCTGAAGGGGCCGATCCTCTGCCTCGTCGGCCCTCCGGGTGTGGGTAAAACGTCGCTGGGTAAATCCGTGGCCAAAGCCACCGGCCGCGAGTTCATCCGCATTTCGCTGGGCGGTGTGCGCGACGAGTCCGAGATCCGCGGCCACCGCCGCACGTACATCGGCTCGATGCCCGGCAAGATCATCCAGGCGCTGAAGAAGGCCAAGACCACCAACCCGCTGATCCTGCTCGATGAAATCGACAAGATGGGTCAGGATTTCCGCGGCGACCCGGCGAGCGCCATGCTGGAGGTGCTGGATCCGGAACAGAACAACACCTTCATGGATCACTACCTGGAGGTGGAATACGACCTGTCGAACGTGATGTTCCTGACCACCTCGAACAGCTACAACATGCCCGGGCCGCTGCTGGACCGGATGGAGATCATTCCGCTGTCGGGTTACACCGAGGACGAGAAGCGCGAGATCGCCAAGCAGCACCTGATTTCCAAGCAGGTGAAGAACCACGGCCTGAAGGCCAAGGAGTTCGAGCTGACCGACGACGCGGTGACCGAGATGATCCGCACCTACACCCGCGAGGCCGGCGTGCGGAACCTGGAGCGCGAGATCGCCAAGGTGGCACGGAAGTCGCTGACCAAGATCGTCAAGAAAGAAGCCGAAAGCGTGACCGTTACGGCGGACAATCTGGATGATTTCCTGGGCGTCAAGAAGTTCCGCTATGGTCTGGCTGAGCTGGAGGACCAGGTGGGTGTTGTCACCGGTTTGGCCTATACTTCTGTCGGCGGTGAGCTGTTGTCGATCGAGGCGCTGCGGCTGCCCGGCAAGGGCCGGATGAAGACCACCGGCAAGCTGGGCGACGTGATGAAGGAATCGATTGAGGCGGCGTCGAGCTATGTGCGCTCGGTCAGCCCGCAGATCGGCATCAAGCCGCCGCAGTTCGACCGGCTGGATATCCACGTGCACGTGCCGGACGGCGCAACGCCGAAGGATGGCCCGAGCGCCGGTCTGGCGATGGTGACCGCGATTGTGTCGGTGCTGACCGGCATCCCGGTGCGCAAGGATATTGCGATGACCGGCGAGGTCACCCTGCGCGGCAATGCCAGCGCCATTGGCGGCCTCAAGGAGAAGCTGCTGGCGGCGCTGCGCGGCGGCATCAAGACGGTGCTGATCCCGCAGGAGAACGAAAAGGACCTGCCGGAGATCCCGGACAACGTGAAGGAGGGGCTGGAAATCATTCCGGTGTCCCATGTGTCCGAGGTTCTGGAACACGCGCTGGTCTCCAAGCCCGAACCCATTGAATGGGATGAGGAGGCCGAAGAGGCGGCTGCGGCCAAGGCGGCGCTGAAAGGCTCCGGCGACGGGGCAGGCGCAACGGCGCACTGATCCGCGGTTCACGCAAGTAAGTAAAAGAAAAGGGCGGTCCGAGGGGGCCGCCCTTTTTAGTTTTCTCTTCCGTTCTGGCCCTTCTTTCCGGGGCGTATGGTTTTGTGTGGCAGCGAGTGGAGCAGGTGCTCCCGCCCGCTGCCGGCAGCGCTTTCAGCGCCGCCGCAGCGGTTGGGCATGGCGCCGCACCTGCGGTGCGGCGCCCGGCCTGCCCCGCATGGGGCAGGCCGCCGGGCCCAAAATCCGGATGGTGCCCGGCTACAGGCCGGACGCTTTGCGGCTGCGGGAGTGCGCCCGCAGGGCTGCTGACAGAAAAGCTCAGGCGGCCTTGCTGGCCTGTTCCATCTTGGCCTGGACGGTGGCAATGGCCATTTCTGCCGGGCTGACATCCGCCGACTTGGCCTGGGCCAGGATTGCCGCCATGGTTTCATCCAGCGCCTGCAGCTTCTCGGTAACAAAGCCCTCGCGGTCCTTGATCCGCTGGATCTCGGTCGCGACGTTGATGATGCCGCCGCCATTGGCCACGAAATCGGGCGCATAGAGGATGCCGCGGGCGTGCAGCGCGGCGCCGTCTTCCGCCGTGGCCAGCTGGTTGTTGGCGCCGCCTGCCACGATGTCCGCCTTAAGCTGCGGGATGGTTTCAGCGTTCAGGATGCCGCCGATGGCGCAGGGGGCAAAAACGTCTGCCTCGGCGCTATAGATCTCTGCCAGCGGCACCGCCTTGGCACCGAAGTCGGCAATTGCCTGCTCGACACGGGACTCGTCGATGTCGGTGACAACCAGCTTGGCGCCTGCCTCGTGCAGGAACTGGCAGAGGTACCAGCCGACGTGGCCCAGGCCCTGCACCGACACGGTGACGCCGTCCAGGTCGCGGCTGCCGTGCTTGAGGGCGCGGGTGGTGCGGATCGCATTGAAGATGCCGCGCGCGGTGATCGGGGAGGGGTCGCCGCTGGCAAACTCGCCGTCGGCCAGACCAGCCACGAAGCGGGTTTCCTCTGCCAGGATGGCCATGTCCGCCGGGCTCATGCCCATGTCCTCGGCGGTGATATAGCGGCCGTCCAGGCCCTCGATGGCGCGGGCAAAGGCGCGCAGCAGCTCCGGCGACTTGTCCTTGGCCGGATCGCCGATGATCACCGCCTTGCCGCCGCCCAGGGTCAGGCCCGCCGCCGCGTTCTTGTAGGTCATGCCTTCGCTCAGGCGTTTGACGTCGGTCAGGGCTTCGTCTTCGCTGGCATAGGGGCGCATGCGCAGCCCGCCGGCCGCCGGGCCCAGCTGGGTGGAATGCACAGCGATAAAGCCCAGGAGGCCAACCGAGGGCTCCTCGACGCGGTAAATCTCTTCATGGGTGGCGGAGGCCACGGCGGTCACTGTCATCTGGATAGCTCCTGCAAAACTTTCGCCAATCATATCCTCCCGCGCGCGCCGGTTTTCACCAAAAGAGGTCTGTTAAGGCGGGTGCGGTTGGCGGTAAACTCTGAAATGTGAGGCTGGATTAGAGGAAACCCCTATGGATTCGATAGACCGCAAGATTGTCGCCGCGCTTCAGCGCAACGGCCGGCTGAAGATATCAGAATTGTCGGAGATGGTTGGCCTGTCGCCCACCCCCTGCGCGCGCCGGGTCGGCAACCTGGAGGAAAGCGGCGTGATCAGCGGCTATTCGGCGCGGGTGGATCAGGCCAAGCTGGGGCTGCCTGTGACGATTTTTGTGGCGGTGGAGCTAGAACGGCAATCCACCGACGCGCTGCAGGCCTTTGAGAAGGCGGTGCGCAAGTTCGATCAGGTGATGGAGTGCTACCTGATGACCGGCACCCGCGATATCCTGCTGCGGGTGGTGGCGGAGGATCTGCCGGATTTCGACCGCTTTCTGGAGGACCGGCTGATGCGGGTGCCCGGCATCCGCAACACCCGGTCCAGCTTTACCCTCAGGACAATGATACAACGCGACGCGCTGCCGTCCTGCTGACCGGTTCACGGCTGCGGGGCAGGTGTGTTAGGGTGAAGGCACAAAACAGGCCCGTCTGCCCGTCCGCTGTGCTCCTCAGGGCCGCAGGCAAGAGGCAAAGCGGGCGGATAACGACAGGCAAACGGGGCATCAGATGGCACGAGCAACCAGAAAAACCAGCACATCCGCGCGCAAAAGCGGCACGCGCAAACCAGCGGCACGCAAGACGGGCACGCTGACGGCAGGAGCCGCAAAGGTCTCCGGCGCGGAACCGGCGGCTGCTGAACCGCAGTCCCGCACGGCACCGGAGCCGAAAGCAGTTTCTGCAGCAGAGGCGCAGGCTGCGCCGCCAACGGTGGTTGTTGCGGCCGCCGCGCCGGTGGTGTCTGCTCCTGAGCTGGCAAAAAAGGAATTGATTGAAAAGGCGGTCGAACGGTCCGGCGTCAAGAAGAAGGACGCCAAGCCCGTGGTTGAGGCGGTTCTGGCGCTGCTGGGGGAGGCGGTGGCCGAGGGGCGCGAGCTGAACCTGAAGCCCTTTGGCAAACTGCGCATCAACCGCAGCCAGGAACGCAGCAATGGCACCGTGTTTGTCTGCAAACTGCGCCAGCCCTTGGCGGCCTCAGAACCGCAAACCGCCACGCCTGAAGAAAATGCCGGGGGAGGTGAAAATTCTTCCAATGACCCTCTTGCGGAGCCTGCGGTGGAAGGCTAAAAGCCGCCTCACGGGTGATTAGCTCAGTGGTAGAGCGCTTCGTTCACATCGAAGATGTCAGGAGTTCAAATCTCTTATCACCCACCATCATTTTGAAAGGCGCTCCCTGAAACGGTTGAGCGCCTTTTGCTTTTCCGGGGTTTCACTGGCGGCTTTGCGGCGTTACCTCTTTGCCTGAAAAAAAACCGGGCAGGGGGCATATCATGCAGTTTCCGAAAATCTGGCTGCTGCGGCACGGGCAGACCGAATGGAATGCAGAGCGCCGTATCCAGGGGCAGCTGGAATCACCGCTGACAGCCCTGGGGGTGGAGCACGCCCGCCGCCAAGCCGTGCTGATGGCGCCGGTTATGGCGCAGAATCCGGCCTGTTATGCCTCTCCGCTGGGACGGGCGCAGCAAACCGCGGATATAGCCCTCGGCGGTGCGCCTTTTGTAACCGACCCGCGGCTGGCCGAGGCATATGCCGGGGCGTTTCAGGGCATGACGCTGGAGGAAGTGGAGGCAGAATATCCGGGCATCCATGGCGCCAATCCGCGCAATCTGGATCTGTTCTGCGAAGCGCCGGGCGGTGAGGGATACGGCAGTTTCCATGCTCGCATCCTCGATTTCATGCAGTCGCTGACCGGCCCGTCGGTGGTGGTGGCGCATGGGCTCTTGGGGCAGGTGATGCGCGGTATTGTTTGCGGCCTGACGCGCGACCGGATGGCGGCGCTGCCGAACGGGCAGGGCTGCGTCTATGTGCTGGAAAACGGGACGGAAACGGTCCTGGAGTAACGCGGGCCGCTTGAGCGGCGGCCCTTGCCGGGTCAGAGACCCGGCAGCTTGTTCACCAGGCCGCGGCGGCCGAAGGTGGTGCCGCGGTTGGCGCCGAAATCCCATTTGAGGCCGATGCCGACAAAAGCCTCGTTGCCGGACAGGTTCTGCGCTTCGGCATTCAATGAGCCAAGTTCGCCGTAGAACTTGGCGCCTTTGCCGACGTCATACTGCGCGCTGGCGGCGATCCTGGTGAGTTCGATATTGCCCAGATCCAGGTGGTCGAGGCCTGCGCCGACGGTGAACTGGCTGTTCACATCCCTGCGGAAGGCAACACCGGCGATGGTGCCGGAAATCGCGCCGTCGTCGCCTTCACCCAGGTAGAACTCGGCATCGGCAAACCCGAATTCATGCCCGGCCTCGATGCCGTAGAAGTCATACTCATCCCGGCCGGTTTCCTCGATACCGTAAAACAAGCCCAGCGAGGTGGTGCTGCTGACATGGGCGATGCCGTGCAGGGTGGCATTTGCGCCTTCCAGGTCCGTCAGGTTGAAATCGGCGTAAAACAAGTCGAGCTGGGTGGAGAAGCTGCGGGAGAAGCCCAGTTCCACGGCGCCGCCAACGGCGGTGCGGGCATAATCGGTGTCATCGGCAAAGGCCGAGGTGGACAGGTCAAAGCTGCCGCCGGTGATTTCCGCGGCTTGCAGGCTGCCGGCCAGGGCTGCGGCTGCGCAGGCTGCGCTGAAAAGGCGTTTCATGGATACTGCTCCGGTCGTGTAATCACTTCCGGCCTCTGCTTTTTCCGGGCCGGTTGCGCAGATTGCTATCCCTTCGCGCCGCCGCTTGGCAAATGGCTTGAACCTGCTGCCCTCTGGCTGCGGTGAAGTGTTGCCCCGCTGCCCTGCATCGTCCGGGACAGATGGCGCCGGAAAGTGAAAAAAACTTCTGCCCGCCCCCTTGCGCAGTCCGGCGCCATTGTCTAAATCCCCGCTCAACGGGTCGTTAGCTCAGTTGGTAGAGCGCTTCGTTTACACCGAAGATGTCGGGAGTTCGAGCCTCTCACGACCCACCATTCTCCTCCTAAGAAGAAAAAGAAATCTCCCGCGCAAGTGTTTGCTGCGGTTGAGTTTTTCATGATGTTTCAGTGTGGTATCCGGGGGTTGCCATTTTTTTCCGGGAAAGTTCTGAAAAAGGCAAAACACCGCTTGACGGGTCACCGGGCGGAGAATATTACAGCCCAACATTCGGCAGCGATGCTCGAATGTGCAGCGGGCGGTTGTAGCTCAGTTGGTTAGAGTACCGGCCTGTCACGCCGGGGGTCGCGGGTTCGAGCCCCGTCAACCGCGCCACTGCTGCGCCCCTTCCCGGGGCCGAACAGGGACCGCCCCGGAGGGGACTGGATCGGAGACGATCCGCCGCAAGGCGAAAATGCGGTTGTAGCTCAGTTGGTTAGAGTACCGGCCTGTCACGCCGGGGGTCGCGGGTTCGAGCCCCGTCAACCGCGCCACTTTCGCCCGCCGCCCTGGCGTATCAGGGTCCGCCCCGGAGGGGACCATAGCCGAAAGGCCCATGCGCGGTTGTAGCTCAGTTGGTTAGAGTACCGGCCTGTCACGCCGGGGGTCGCGGGTTCGAGCCCCGTCAACCGCGCCACTTTCTTCCTCAGTTTTAAGGAATTAGAGACGCGTCCAGCGTGTGTCATCCGTGTTCCGGTGGGCTTCCCGGGGCCGCTGTGACTTCGGGGGTGTCCTGGCTGAAGCTGTTGCGCCAGCCTGCTGCGCTTTTTTCCCACAGGGACGAAATCAGCATCGATTTCCATGCCGTGGTGCCGGCGGGGAGATAGGCCGCTCGGTAGCTGAGCAGCACGGCATCCGGGCTGATGATGCGCAGTTGTGCATCTCTGAGGCGGTAGCCCGCCATCACCGGTCCGTTTTGCAGCTGATCGCAATGGCCTGATTTGTCCGAGAAGCCACTGGGGTAGACGCCCAGGAAGTCCTCGGTCAGCATCTGCCCATCGGCCTCGGGGTCACCGGCAACCAGCGCCTCCCAGACCTTGGTTTCCAAGGCGACGAACTCGGCCAGCCGCGGGCCGCCGGTCAGAATCGTTTGTGTCATGAAACCAGCCTGACCGCCGGAAGCGGGGCGGGCAAGCGGTATGGCGGCGGAGCGGTCAGATAGCAGGCGGGTTCGGTGCCGCCTCTGTGTCGTGGCGCCAGCCGGTCAGCTCCGCATCGACCCATTTCTTGAGCCGGTCAAGATCGGGCTTGGGATTGGATTCCAGATAGCGCAGCAGCACCCTTGTACCGTGCTGATAACCGGCACGGTAGCTTTCCTCCGGGTCGGTCTGGTTGCCCTCGAACCCCGGCGGGCGGTTGAACCTGCTTTGTGTCATATCTGCCTCCGTGTGCAATTCGATCAGGTGTTTCCGCAAGGTTAGGGCAAGAGCGATAAGCAAGTCTTAACCTGGTGCGTAAAACGAACATCAAAGCCGCTGGCAGTGGCGGATTTTCTAACGGGTCAAGGCGGCGGCAGCGGGCTGAGAAAGCTGAGCAGCGCAGCGGCGGTCTCAGCCGGGGCGCTGTCGATGAAGAAGTGCCCGCCGGGTACACCGCGGGCCACCATGTTCTGCAGCCGGGGCGCCCAAGTGGCGGCGACGTCGTAGGCCTGCGCCATGGCGCCGTCGGCGCCGTAAAGCACCAGCGCCGGACATTGAACCTGGCGGTCCAGATCGCGGGCATCGTCATGGAAATCCAACTCGATTGCGGCGCGGTAGTCGTTGCACATGGCATGGACGCAGGCCGGATCTGCCCAGGCACGGCGGTAGGCGGCTAATGCATCAGGCGGGAAGTCCGTTAGTGATGCACCGCCCCAGCCTAAAAGACAGCTTTCGAAATAGGCCTGCGGGTCGGCGCCGATCATCCGTTCCGGCAGCGGCGTGGGCTGGGCCAGGAAGAACCAGTGGTAATAGGCGCGGGCGACCTGCTGAGTCAGCTGATCCAGCAGCAGGTGTGTCGGGGTAATGTCCATCACGGTGAGGCTTGCGACGGCTTCGGGGGCGTCCAGCGCCAGCCGGTGGGCAGTTCGGCCGCCGCGGTCGTGGCCCGCCAGGTGAAAGCGCGGATATCCCAGCGCCTGCATCAGCGCCAGCTGGTCAGCGGCCATGTTGCGGAAGCTCATCGCTTCCACGCCTTCAGGCTTGGAGCTGGCGCCATAGCCGCGCAGGTCGGCGGTCACCACGGTGTAATTGCGGGCAAGGCCGGGGATGGTGTGTTCCCACATTTCTTTGGTTTGCGGGAAACCGTGCAGCAGCAGAAGCGGCGGGCCATTGCCGCGTCTTGTATAGGCGATCTGCTGGCCGTTCACCTGACGTGTGCCGGTCTCGATAGCGGCTGGCATGGGTCTCTCCCTTGGCTGACGGGCGCACGCGCATTGGAGCCAGAGCGGCGTTCCAGATCAAGCCTGCCGCTGCGTTCGGGAGAAAGGGGAGGGCTCCCGCGCCTTGGCGCGGCATCGAAGAAGCGCTCGTCAGAGCGCCGATGACGGGCGGGAGAATGCCCCTCCTTGCGGGGCCGGTGGCAGGGCGGACGATTTGTCCGCCCTGCGGCTGCTTATTTCTGCGTCAGCGCGTCCAGGATGCGGGCCCAGGAGCGGATGCCCTTGTGGAAGCTGTTCAGGTCATACTTCTCGTTGGGCGAGTGGATGGCGTCGTCGTCATTGGCGAAACCGGCCAGCATCGATTCCATGCCCAGGATCGACTTGAAGAAACCCGCGATCGGGATCGAGCCGCCCATGCCGCAGAACACCGCTTCGCGCTGCCATTCGTCCGACAGGGCGGCGCGGGCGGCGGTGAATTCGGGACGGGTGATGTCCATGACTGACGCCTTGGAGCCTTCGAGATCGTTGTCCCAGACCACCTTGCAGTCGGGTTTCAGCTGCGCCTCCACATGTTTGCGGATCTTCACCCGCAGAACGTCCGGGTCCATGTCGCCGACCAGGCGGCAGGTGATCTTGCAGTGCGCCTCCGACGGGATCACGGTCTTGGAACCCGCGCCGTTGTAGCCGCCCCAGAGGCCGTTCACCTCCAGCGTCGGGCGGGCCCATTGCTGTTCCAGCACCGAGCGGTCCTTTTCGCCGTGCGCCTGGGTGTAGCCGGCGTTGTCGAGGTAGTCCTTTTCGTCAAAGCCGCAGCCTTCCCACTGGCGCAGCTGGTCCTCGGGCACCTCATGCACACCTTCATAGAAGCCGTCGACGGCGACCTTGCCGGTCTCTTCGTCATAGAAGGAGGCAACGATGCGGCTGAGCTCGCGCAGGGGGTTCAGGCCGGGGCCTCCGTAGTGGCCGGAGTGCAGGTCGATGCGCGGGCCAACGAGAGTGAACTCATCCTTGAGCATGCCGCGCAGCTGGGAGGAGATCGACGGCACCCCGCGCGACACCATCGAAGTGTCGCAGATCAGCGCGATGTCGGCCTTCAGCTCGTCGGCGTTGGCTTCCATGAAGGGAATGAGCGAGGGGGAGCCGCTCTCCTCTTCACCCTCGAAGAAGAAGGTGATGCGGCAGGGCAGGGAGCCGTTGACGGCTTTCCAGGCGCGGCAGGCCTCGACAAAGGTCATCAGCTGGCCCTTGTCGTCCGACGATCCGCGGCCGCGGATCACGGTGCCGTTCGGGGTTTCCTCCAGCTGCGGCTCAAACGGCGGTGTGTTCCAGAGGTTCAGTGGGTCGACCGGCTGCACATCATAATGGCCGTAGAACAGCACATGCGGCGCGTCCGCGTTCTCCTCGCCCACATGGCCGACCACCATCGGGTGGCCCGGGGTCGCGCGTTTTTCCGCCTTGATGCCGATGGAGTTCAGATCGGCGACCAGCCAGTCGGCAGCCTTGTCGCATTCCGCCTTGTAGGCCGGGTCGGTGGAAATCGACTGGATCCGCAACAGCTCCATCAGCCGTTCGGTTGCGGCGTCCAGCTCTGCGTCGATCCGGTCCAGAACGTCATTCAGTGCCATCTATTGCTCTCCTGTTTGTCCGGGCAGGCCCTGGAATTTGGGCCAATTTGCCGCGGACCCTAGCAGCGCGGCTGGGGAGGGGCCAGAGGCCTCAGCGCTGGATTTTCAGGGCATTTTCTGCTGCTGAGGTTTCCGATCCGGTGCATTATATGGAAAAATGGGAAACAGATACGACGCAAACGGCCAAAGGTTGGCCGCAGCTGTCCTTGCCTGGTTATTGTTTAAGTTCTATTTGACCTGCATCAATGTTGCGCACCCGTGGCGGCGCGTATTCAGTTGATCGAAGGGACTGCCTCAGGTAACCAGTCGCGAACGTGATTGTGGCCTAATCGTCAGAAGACCCGTGCCCTTTACACAGCCCGCGTGCTCCGCAAGAGCACAATTAGCTATGGAGATGCCGGTGGACTATACCGCGAAACTGGACGCAGCGATTGCCAGCCTTCACGAAGAGGGCCGTTACCGGACCTTCATCGACATCGAACGTAAGAAGGGCCATTTCCCGCACGCGGTGTGGAACCGGCCCGATGGCAGCAAGCAGGACATCACTGTCTGGTGCGGCAACGATTATCTGGGCATGGGGCAGAACCCGGTGGTGCTGGATGCGATGCATGATGCCATCGATGCTACCGGTGCAGGCTCTGGCGGGACCCGCAACATCTCCGGCACCACAGTCTATCACAAGCAGCTGGAGGCGGAGCTGGCCGACCTGCATGGCAAGGAAGCCTCGCTGCTGTTCACCTCCGCATATATCGCCAATGACGCGACACTGAGCACGCTGCCCAAGCTGTTCCCGGGGCTGATCATCTATTCCGACGCGCTGAACCACGCCTCCATGATCGAGGGCGTGCGCCGCAACGGCGGCGCCAAGCGCATCTTCCGCCACAACGATGTGGCCCACCTGCGCGAACTGCTGGAGGCCGACGACCCCAAGGCGCCCAAGCTGATCGCTTTCGAATCGGTCTATTCGATGGACGGCGACTTTGGCCCGATTGCCGAAATCTGCGACCTGGCGGATGAATTCGGCGCATTGACCTATATCGACGAGGTGCATGCGGTTGGCATGTACGGCCCGCGCGGCGGCGGCGTCACAGAGCGCGACCGCCTGGCCCACCGCATCGATATCATCAATGGCACCCTGGCCAAGGCCTATGGTGTGATGGGCGGCTATATCGCCGCCTCGGCCAAGATGTGCGATGCCATCCGCTCCTATGCGCCGGGCTTTATCTTCACCACCTCGCTGGCGCCTTCTGTTGCAGCAGGGGCGGCCGCTTCCGTCGCCTATCTGAAGGGCGCGCAGGACCTGCGCGACAAGCATCAGGATCAGGCCAAGGTGCTGAAATTGAGGCTGAAAGGCCTGGGCCTGCCGATCATCGACCACGGCAGCCACATCGTGCCGGTGATTGTCGGCAACCCGGTCCATACCAAGGTGCTGTCCGATCACCTGCTGGAGGATTACGGCATCTACGTGCAGCCGATCAACTTCCCCACCGTGCCGCGCGGCACCGAACGGCTGCGCTTCACGCCGTCGCCGGTGCACGGCCCCAAGGAGATCGATGCGCTGGTCCATGCAATGGACGCATTGTGGTCGCATTGTGCGCTGAATCGTGCCGAACTTGCCGGGTAACCTACTGATCAGTGTAAATTAACGCCGAGTGTGTTACGCTGTTGCTAATCAATGAACGGATCTGAGTCGCAAATGTGATTCTTTCACCGTACAGAAACGATGGCGGCAGGCATATTATGGGACGGCAGGCATGATCGGGCGCTTCACCCAGCGCAAGCAAGATGAGCATGGCGGAACGGCAGAGCCGAAGGGTTTTGACGATTTCGAGCTGAAGCTTGGCGACGTGATGCGCGGCGAGCGGGCGACGATGGGCAAATCGCTGCTCGACGTCCAGCGCGAGTTGCGGATCAAGGCCTCCTATATCGCTGCCATTGAAAACTCCGATCCTTCCGCGTTTGACACACCCGGCTTCATCGCCGGTTATGTGCGGTCCTATGCGCGCTATCTGAACATGGATGCCGAGCAGGCGTTCCAGGATTTCTGCAAGGAAAGCGGCTTTTCTGTAGCCCATGGCATGTCGGCAGAGGCTTCCAGCCGCAGCAAGTCCGGCAAAGCGCCGGCGCCTGCGTCCAAGGGCCTGGGCGGCGATGCCTTTGCCTCGCCGAATACTCCGTTCATTCCCGCGCCCAGCAGCATCCTCAGCCAGATTGAGCTGCGTGCCGTCGGTTCGCTGATGGTGCTGGCCGGCCTGATTGGCGGCATTACCTATGGCGGCTGGGCCGTCCTGAAAGAGGTGCAGCAGGTGCAGTTTGCACCGGTGGATCAGACCCCGGCAGTGCTGGCGGATCTCGACCCGCTCAGCAGTGCGGTGCTGGAGGTTGCCGAGGGCAGCCAGGACCCCGCAGCTGAGGCGTTGGACCGGCTGTACCGTCCGCAGGCGCTGGATGTGCCGGTGCTGGTAGCGCGCGACGCACCGATTTCCACCATTGACCCGTCGACACTGGGCAATTTTGCGGCGCCGGATGTGCCCACGATCAGCCTGGCGGAGGCCAGCCTGCCGTTTGACGGCGCCGGGCCGCTGCAGCAGGGTGAGCAGGGACCGCAGGTGCCCCAGGTTCTGGCCGCAGTTTCGCCGGGTGTCGAAATGGTTGCGGTACGCCCCTCCTGGGTGCAGGTCACCGCGGCGGACGGCAGCGTGATCCTGGAAACCATCATGGACGCGGGCCAGCGGTTCCAGGTGCCGGCGACCGAGGACGCGCCGAAACTGCGCACCGGTGAAAGCAGCGCCATCTACTTCGCCGTCAATGGCCAGCACTTCGGCCCGGTCGGCGAGCGCGGCCAGGTCACCAAGAATGTCGAGCTGTCGATGGACGCGATCACCGGCCGGTTTGAACTGGCGGATCTGCAGGACGGCAGCAATGAGGCGTTGGCCACTCTGGTTGCGCAACTGCAGGCCGAACAGCCTCCGCAAGAATAACGCCCGCGCAGGAATTCGCAAAAGACGCCCGGTGCCGCCATTGCAGCGCCGGGCGTCTGCACGTATCTAGACCGCAACAGGATCCAGCCGGGACACCAGCCGCAATGTCGATCAATCACATCCGCCCCTGGCGCCATATCGAGCGCCGCAAGAGCCGCCAGATCCATGTGGGTAACGTGCCCGTCGGCGGCGACGCCCCGATCGCGGTGCAGACCATGACCAATACGCTGACCACCGACGTCGCGGCAACGGTCGCGCAGGTCCAGGCCGCGGCAGAGGCGGGCGCTGATCTGGTGCGGATCTCGGTGCCGGATGAGGCATCGTCAAAGGCGCTGAAGGAAATTGTGCGCGAAAGCCCGGTGCCGATCGTCGCCGACATCCATTTCCACTACAAACGCGGTATCGAGGCCGCCGAGGCCGGGGCTGCCTGCCTGCGCATCAACCCGGGCAATATCGGTGACGAAAAGCGCGTGGCTGAAGTGATCAAGGCGGCGCGCGACCACAATTGCTCGATCCGCATCGGGGTGAATGCCGGGTCTCTGGAAAAGCACTTGCTGGACAAATACGGCGAGCCTTGCCCGGAGGCGATGGTGGAGAGCGGTCTCGACCATATTCGCATCCTGCAGGATCATGACTTCCATGAGTTCAAGATCTCGGTGAAAGCCTCCGACGTCTTCATGACGGCCGCCGCCTACCAGCAGCTGGCGGAAGCCACCGACGCGCCCATTCATCTTGGCGTGACTGAGGCCGGCGGTTTTGTTTCCGGCACCATCAAATCGGCGATCGGCCTGGGCCAGCTTCTTTGGATGGGCATCGGCGACACCCTGCGCGTCAGCCTCTCTGCCGATCCGGTGGAGGAGGTGAAGGTAGGTTTCGAGATTCTCAAGTCTCTCGGCCTGCGCCATCGCGGCGTCAACATCATCTCTTGCCCCAGCTGCGCGCGGCAGGGGTTTGACGTGATCAAGACGGTGGAAACACTGGAGGAACGGCTGGCCCATATCCACACGCCGATGAGCCTGTCGATCATCGGCTGCGTGGTGAACGGCCCCGGCGAGGCGCTGATGACCGATGTCGGTTTCACCGGCGGCGGCGCGGGCTCCGGCATGGTCTATTTGGCGGGCAAGGCCAGCCACAAGATGTCCAACGAGCAGATGGTCGACCACATCGTCGAAGAGGTCGAGAAAAAGGCTGCCCAGATCGAGGCGGCCCAAGAGGCGGCTGAGTAGGGCGTTTCAAACGCCAGCTATGCTTCTTCTTTGCAATAATACTCCGGGGTCCGGGGCAGAGCCCCGGCCCAGCCGGTTCAACTTAACCTGTCAGCTCTGCTGCTCGCGGATTTCCGCCACCATCAGCTCCATCTGATCGGCGGGCAGGTAGCCGCGCAGAAGCTCGGTGCCCAGCACAAAGGTCGGGGTGCCGGAGATTGCCATCTTCTGTGCCAGCGCACGGGTCTGGCGCAGCTCTGCGGTCACCTCTTCGCTGTCCATCTTGGCAAAAATTGCCTCAGCATCCAGCGACAGGCCGTCTGCCAGGCGGCGCAGGGCGACCTCGTTCGGCTCACCTCCGAATTCGATCAGCGCGTCATGCACATCCTTGTAGGCATCATCGCCTGCCACCTGTTTGGTTGCGACGGCAAAGCGTGCGGACAGAACGGAAGCGTCGCCCAGGATCGGCAGTTCCTTGATCACCAGGCGGATATTACCATCGCTTTCCAGCAGCTTGGCCACTTCCGGGGCGGCCTTGCGGCAGTAGCCGCAGCGGTAGTCCATGAATTCGACCAGGGTAATGTCGCCGTCCGGGTTGCCGCCGACCCAGGAATATCCGTCGTTCTGCAGCTCCGCCAGGTTGTCGGCAACCAGCGTGTCATCGCGGGCGGCTTCGGCCTGCTGCTGGCGCTGCTCCAGAAGGTCGACGGCCTCCAGGATCAGTTCCGGGTTTGCCAGGATGTATTCGCGAACTTCCTTGCCGAAGGCCTCGCGTTCCGTCTCCGACATTGAGCTGATGTCAAAGGCCTGCGCCGGCGCGCCCAGGAGGGCCAGGGCAGTAGCCGCGGCTGTGGCGGTGCGGGTGAAAAGGGTCATTTGCGTCTCTTTCTCTTCTGAGCTTGTTCATAGGCCACCAGCACATCCTGCGCCCGCCGGGCGGCGGGGGATCCGGCTGGCAGCAGGGCGGTGGCCCGTTTGGCGTGAATGCCGGCGTCATTCAGACGCCCTTGCAAGGCATAGCGTTCGGCAGTGACCAGGGCGGCCATGCCGTTTTGTCCGGTTTTGGCATAGGCCAGCGACATGTCGCGCAGCAGCACTGTATTGCGGAAGTCGATGGCGCGGGCGCGTTCCATGGATTTCAGTGCCGCTTTGGGCTGGCCCGCGGCCAGCTGTGCGCGGCCGTAGCCGGTCAGGATCAGCGGGTCCTTGGGGGCAAGGCTGACGGCCTTGCCATAGGCGGCTAGTGCCGCGGACCACTGGCGGTTCTCGATCAGGATCTGGCCCTTGAGTTCGTAATAGAATGGATCGGAAGGCCGTGCAGCCAGCGCGCCGTTTACCGCCTTCAGCGACTTTTTCAGGTTTCTCTGCCGGTGATAGGCGGCGGCCTCGCGCGTCAGGCGGACGTCCTTGTACTGCTCCTCGCGCACTCGGCGCAGGGTCCATTTCGGCGCGCGGGTAAAGGCCGACAGCTTGCCGCGGACCCGGGCGAACCAGTATTGCGCGTCCGGGCTGGTCTGGCCCTTGTCGCCATAGGCGGCCAGATAGGCCTGCGCGGCCCGCATACGGTCGCGGCTGAGGGGGTGGGAGCGGGTGTAGGGATCCTGGGTACCTGCACTCAGCACTTCCTGGCCTGCAAAGGCGCGGTGCAGATCGACCAGTCCCTGCGGGCTGATGCCTGCCCGGTTCAGGTAGTCAGCGGCGGAACGGTCGGCGCTGCTTTCCTCTGCCCGTGTGTGGGCCAGGAAGCTGCGGAAGGCCGAGCTTTGAGTGCCGATGGCAATGCCCGCCGCCGCATCTCCGCCGCCGGCCGCTGCCGCAAGTGCGGCCAGTGCCAAGCCAAGCCCTGCCGCGCTATTGGCAGAGCGCAGGTTCTGCATCCGCCGTGACAGGTGGCCGTTGGTGATATGGGCCGCCTCATGGGCTAGCACGGCTTGCAGCATTTCCGGTGAGGTGACCTTGAGGATCAGGCCGTAATTCACAAATATCGTTCGAGAATCCAGGACGAATGCGTTGAAGGACGAGTCGTTGACCAGCAAGATGCGAACCCGGTTTGCGTTCAAACCCGCGGCGCGCAGAACCGGGGCCGCGAGCCGGTTCAGCCCGTATTCGATATCCGGATCGCGCAGCAGCGAGATAGACGCCGCCTGCGCCGCCGCTGCAAATTGGACAAGCGTGCAAACCAGAAGAGCCGGGATTGACGCCAGCCGGAAGAAACGGTCAAAACTCATGCGCGCACATTGGGAGATTAGCATGCGAAACTCAACCCGGTCCGAGGTCGATCCCTTCATTGTGATGGATGTGATGGAGGCTGCCCGCAAGGCTGAGGAGGCAGGCCGCCACATCATCCACATGGAGGTGGGCCAGCCGTCGACCGGGGCGCCCTCGGGGGCGCTGAAGGCGCTGGGGAATGCGTTGGAAAACAATGCCTTGGGCTACACGGTTGCTCTGGGCCTGCCAGCCCTGCGCAAGCGGATCGCGCAGCTCTATGGGGAGTGGTACAATGTCGATCTGAACCCAGAGCGGGTGATCGTGACGCCGGGTTCCTCCGGCGCTTTTCTGCTCAGCTTCACCGCTTTGTTCGACAGCGGCGACCGCGTGGGCATCGGCGCGCCGGGCTATCCCTCCTACAGGCAGATCCTGAAGGCGCTGGGGCTGGTGCCGGTGGACATCCAGACCGCACCGGAAAACCGGCTGCAGCCGGTCGCGGCGGACCTCAAGGGGCAAAAGCTGTCCGGCCTGATGGTTGCCTCGCCCGCCAATCCGACCGGCACCATGCTGGACCGTGCGGCGATGGGGGCGCTGATCGATGCGGCCAGGGAAGAAGGCGCCAGCTTTATCTCCGACGAGATCTATCACGGGCTGGAATACGAGGCGAAGGCAGTCACGGCGCTGGAGCTGACCGACGAGTGTTATGTCATCAATTCCTTCTCCAAGTTCTTTTCGATGACCGGTTGGCGGGTCGGCTGGATGGTGGTGCCGGAGGATCATGTGCGCGTGGTCGAACGGATCGCCCAGAACATGTTCATCTGCGCGCCGCACGCCAGCCAGGTGGCGGCGCTGGCCGCACTCGATTGCGAAGACGAGATGCGGGAAAACCTGGCCGTCTACGCCAAGAACCGCCAGTTGATGCTGGACGGGCTGCCGAAGGCCGGTTTCACCAAAATCGCGCCGCCGGACGGGGCGTTTTATGTCTATGCCGATGTGTCGGACCTAACCGATGACAGCCGCAGCTTTGCCGCGGAAATCCTTGAAAAGGCGGGTGTTGCTGTGACCCCGGGTCTGGATTTCGATCCCGTCCGCGGCGCCACCACGCTGCGGTTCTCCTATGCGCGCTCCACCGCGGATATCGAGGAAGGCCTGGCAAGGCTGGCGCTGTTCATGGCGTCGCGGGATTAACCCGCGGATAGACGCAGAAGGCGGATTTCCAATGACGCGCAAATTGCCTAGTCTGCCGGCCAAAAGGCCGGAGGGCCAGGCATGAGGCAGATATGGGCAGACTGATCACACTCACCGCGTTGATCTGGGCACTGGCAGCAGGCGCCTGGGCGCAAGGCGGCAGCGGCTTCAGCGGGCTGGCGCGCATTGATGCCGGGGCCAGCCAGGTGCGCGATGCCGGGCCGGGGGCAGAGATCACGCTGGGTCTCAGCCAGGGGGTGCCGTACCGGCTTTTCACCCTGACGGAACCGCCGCGTTTGGTTCTGGATTTCCAAGAGGTCGACTGGACCGGGTTGACGGCAGAGAAGCTGCTGCAGGGGGATCAGGTCACCGCGGCGCAATTCGGCACTTATGTTCCCGGCTGGTCGCGTCTGGTGCTGCAGCTTGCGGAACCGATGAAAGTGGCCAGTGCTGCGTTGACTGTGGATCAGGTGACAGCGGCAGCGAGGCTGTCGGTTGCGTTGGAACCGGTTACGGCAGAGGAGTTCGCCGACAGTGCCGGGGCACCGCAGGATCCGCGCTGGGATCTGCCCGCACCGGAAGCACTGAATGGCAGGGCTGAACCGGACGAAAACGCACCGCTTTTAGTGATGCTGGATCCGGGCCACGGCGGTATTGATCCGGGGGCGGAAACGGAGCATGTGGTTGAAAAACACCTGATGCTGCAATTCGCCCGCGAACTGGGCGAGGCGCTGGTGCGGTCGGGCCAGTTCACCGTGCAGATGACCCGCGATGACGATTATTTTGTCTCGCTGGAGCGGCGCATCGCAATGGCGCATCAGGCGGGCGCGGACGTGTTCATTTCGCTGCATGCGGATACGATTTCCGAGGGCCGCGCCCACGGCTCGACCGTTTATACCCTGTCCAAGGAGGCCTCGGACGCGGCTTCAGCCAAACTGGCGGAGCGGCATCTGCGTGGTGATCTCTTGTCCGGCACCGACCTTAGCCAAGCGGACGACGGCGTGACGGCTGTGATGCTGGATTTGGCCCGGCAGGAAACCCAGCCGCGCAGCGACGCGCTGGCGGCGGCGCTGATTGACGGGCTGCGGGCGCAGGGCCAGCCGATCAACAACCGGCCGTTGCGCTCTGCCGGGTTTTCGGTGCTGAAATCTGCTGACATCCCCTCCGTCCTGGTCGAGATCGGCTTTTTGTCCAGCAAGCGCGACCTGAAGAATCTGGTGGACGCGGAATGGCGTGCCAATGCAGCCCGCGGTATTCTGAACGGGCTGATTGCCTGGCGCATCGAAGATGATGCCCGCCGGGCGCTGGTGCGGCAGTAGGCATATTTGCGCCGGAATCAGCGGACCATCCGCAAAACGGGGCCGGGTGCGGTGAAATCTGCTAGGATTTTCCCACCTTCCCCGGCGCCTATCCCCTGTTTCCCGTTTTGACGTGGACGCTTGCCGTCCCTATATAGGCGGCACCCCGCGTGAAAGGCCAACATCCGTGCTCAGGTTCATATTCTCTTTCTTCGGCTCCATCTTCAGCACCATCACCCTTGGCGTGGCGATGGTGGCGCTGACCATTGGGGCGGTGTTCTGGATCTATGGGCGCGACCTGCCGAGCCATGAATCGCTGGCCCAGTACCAGCCGCCGACGATCAGCCGGATCTATTCGGGCGAGGGGCACCTGATTGACGAATTCGCCAAGGAACGCCGCCTGTTCACCCCGTCGCATGAGATCCCGGATCTGGTGAAACAGGCCTTTATCTCGGCGGAAGACAAGAACTTCTACAGCCATTCCGGTTATGACGCGCGCGGTATCGCCGCAGCGGCGATCGAGGCGGTGCGCTCGCGCGGGCAGAACGTGCGCGGTGCCTCCACCATTACCCAGCAGGTGATGAAGAACTTCCTGTTGTCCGGCGATCGCCGGGCCGAGCGCAAGATCAAGGAGATCATCCTCGCCACCCGGCTGGAGGAAACGCTCGACAAGGAACGCATTCTGGAGCTGTACCTGAACGAGATTTTCCTCGGCCAGAACTCCTATGGCGTGACCGCGGCGGCGCAGACCTATTTCAACAAGACCCTGGGTGAGCTGGAACCGCATGAGGCGGCGACGCTGGCCTCGATGCCCAAGGCGCCGTCGGATTACCACCCGGTGCGCCAGAAGGAGCGTCTGCTGGCGCGGCGCAACTATGTGCTGCGGGAGATGCGCGAGAACGGCTATATCTCCAAGGATGTTTATGACGTGGAGGTGGCGCAGCCGCTGCGCTCGGTCCAGAACGGCGATTTCGAGGGCTTCCGCACCACGCTGCCGCCGCGCGATTACTTTACCGATGAAATCCGCCGCCAGCTGACAGAGGACTTCGGGGAGGGTGAGTTTTTCACCGGCGGCTTTACCGTGCGCGCGACCATCGACCATGACATGCAGGCCGAGGCGGCGCTCGCGATGCGCGGCGGGCTGGAGAAATACGACCGTTCCCGCGGCATCTGGCGCGGCACCGGCGTCAAGCTGGAAGAAGAGCAGCTGAAGGACGAACCCACTTGGCGTGCAGCGCTGGCAAACGCCAATGTCTCCCGCGATATTGTGCTGGGCGGGCGCTGGTATCCGGCAGTGGTGCTGGAGGTCGGCGACAAGTCCCTGACCGTTGGTGTCGAACACAGTGAAGGCACAGGTTCCGTCCCGCGCTCCGACATCAAATGGATGAAAGGCAGCTTTGCTGACAACTTCACCCGCGGCGACGTTGTGCTGGTCCGCGCCGAGAAGAAGGACGATGCCTTCAGCCACTGGTCGCTGCGGCAGGTGCCTGAGGTCCAGGGCGGCTTTGTTGCGATGGACGTGAACTCCGGCCGGGTTCTGGCGATGCAGGGCGGCTTCTCTTACCAGCATTCGGTGTTCAACCGTGCCACCCAGGCGATGCGCCAGCCGGGTTCCAGTTTCAAGCCGTTTGTCTATGCCGCGGCACTGGACAGCGGCTACAGCCCGGCGACCATCGTCGTCGACGCCCCGATCGAGATCAACACGCCGCAGGGCCTGTGGCGGCCGAAGAACTCCACCAACAAGTTCTACGGTCCGACGCCCTTGCGCACCGGCATCGAGATGAGCCGGAACCTGATGACCATCCGCCTGGCGCAGGAGGTCGGGATGCCGGTTGTGGCGGGCTATGCAGAACGCTTTGGCGTCTATGACAATATGGGGCCGTTCCTGGCCAACTCTCTCGGGGCGGAGGAAACCACGCTTTATAAGATGGTGGCGGCCTATGCGATGTTCGCCAACGGCGGCGAGCGGGTGCAGCCGACGCTGGTGGACCGGGTGCAGGACCGTTTCGGCAAGACCATCTACCGTCACGATGACCGTGACTGCGTCGACTGCTCCGATCCCGCGCTGGCGCCCGGTCAGGCCCCGCGCATTGTCACCGACCGCGAACAGGTGATGGACCCGATCACCGCCTATCAGCTCACCTCGATGATGAAGGGCGTGGTTGACCGCGGCACCGCATCGAGCGTGATCAACCTTCCGGTGCCCACCGCGGGCAAGACCGGCACCACCAACGATTCCCGTGATGTCTGGTTTGTCGGCTTCACATCCAACATCGTGGCAGGCTGCTACATGGGCTTTGACCAGCCCCGCCCGATGGGACGCGGCGCCTATGGCGGCACCATGTGCGGCCCGGTGTTCCAGCAGTTCATGAAGAAGGCGACCGAAAAATTCGGCGGCGGCCCGTTCGAGGTGCCGGAAGGCGGCCATTTCATCAAGATCGACCGCTACACCGGCGCGCGGCTGCCTGACGGCGCCTCTGGTGCCTATGTGGTGGCGGAGTATTTCCGCGACGGGGCTGAACCGATCTTCGGCCTGACCTATGACGGCGGCTTTGCGATGGGGTCGAACCTGCCGCTGATCGAGGAAGTTCAGCAATCCGGCCGCCAGGTCACCACCTCCAGCGGCGGCACTGCGGTGCTGGGACCAAAAGCGACCTTCGGCACAGTCAGTTCCGGAGGGCTTTACTGATCCAGCGGACTGGGCGGCAGCAGCAATGCCGCCTCGCAGCGGGAGGCGCAGAGGCGGGCGGTGCGCCCGCCTTCGCCGCTGTGCCAGCGCAGGTCGGGCATGATGCAGAACAGTTCCTCGCGCACCGGTTCTTCCAGCGCTGAGACCGCCTGAACCCCTGGGTGGAAGCTCTCGGAGGCGGCGCCCTCGGCATAGATGATCTCGTGCTGGCCAAACAGCACATGAACATAGGTCACGGTGCCGCCTGGCTCCCGCCGGATGGAGCGGTCATTGAGCATATGCACGGCGGAGACCAGCACCTCGCTCTCACCAAACAGCAGGCTGGCCTGGGACCCACTGAACAGCATCCGGTGCTGCGGTGAGACCAGCAGGTCGCGCTCCGCCCCGAACTGGCCCGCCTTGATGCGGATCGGAGCCAAGTTGCCCGTCGCGGGCACCGTTGACTGGCTGATCCAGCGCACTGGCTGCAGGCCGTTGTCGCGGGTCATCACCAGATCGCCGGGACGCAGGGTTTCGATGGCGCGCAGGCCCCCAGACGTGGCGATACGGGTGCCTGCGGTAAAGCAGATGATGTTTTCGATGCCGGAAAAGTAGACGGTACTGCCGTCCAGCAAGGTGGCGCTGCCGGTCTTGCTGCCGCCGGTGTCATCAGTAATGACCAGCGTGCCCTTGTCCAGCTGGCCGTTGAAGTCCAGCGTGTCGCCAGTGGTTTCACCGTCATCGCCGCCAGTTATGGTGATGTCGCCGGTGACGAAGGCTTCGTCGGACACGATTGTGAAATAGTCGTCACCTGCGCCGCCGCTGGCAGAATCCCCTTCGCCAGCAATTATGCTGTCGTCGCCCGCGCCGCCGTCCAGCGTATCGGCACCGCTACCACCGGATATCGTGTCATCGCCGCCCTGGCCATAAATCACGTCATCGCCGTCGCCGCCGTCGATGCTGTCATCCCCGTCCGCGGGCACTTCCGGGGGCACCGCAAAGGTGATGTCGGTGACCATGTAGTCGGAGCCGTCGGTGCCATCGGTCTGCAGGTTGGCGGACAGCACCAGTTGGTCGAAGTCGCCATAGCCACTGATGTCGATGGTGCCGGTGCCAGAGCCCGCAACATCCTCAGTGAAATCCCCTTGGGCGACCAGAACGCCGTCCTTGTAGATGGCCCAGTGGCCCTCTTCGCCGTTCGACTGGGAATAAAGATGCTTAAAGGTGACGCTGACATCGTCGGTATCCTGGTCGAAGTCGACGATCAGTTCCTCTGACACGCCTGAGGCTTTGTCATATCCGATCTGGGCGTCAACCCCGCTGTCAGAGTCGGAAATCGCACCGGCCACGCCATAGCCGCCATCGTAGTAGTCGATGTTGGCAGCACTGGTATTGCCTGCAACGGTCTTAGCCGTGACGGTGAAACCGCTGCTGGTGTCGGTGACATTGGCGTCGGTGATGCTTTGGTCGGAGTCTGTCAGGCCCGCTTCGCTGCTGCTGTCGCCATAGATCGTGTCATCGCCGCTGCCGCCTGCCAGACTGTCGCCGCCTTCACCGCCGAACACCATGTCATTGTCGGCGCCGGCATCCACAGTATCGTCGCCAGCCCCGGCCTCGACCGTATCCTGGTTGCCGGAGGCGCCGCCGCCATTGCCGTTGTCGATCTGGTCGCCGTCGGCATCGGTGTAGCTGCTGTCGATGGTGTCTGCGCCACTGGTGCCCTCCACCGCGCCGTCAGTGTCGGAATAGGCGGGCGGGTTGTCGGCGGAAGCCGAACTGAACGTATCCGGCGGGCCGTAGTCCGGAACGAAGTAGACGTTTCCGTCTGTGGCCAGATAATAAACACCTGGCTCCAGCTCGTTGGTGTAAGGGGTGCCGCCGTGCGAGCCGGTCCAGCTCCAGTTGCCGGCTCCCAGGTTTTGGTCGGTTGTAAAAGAGGCATAGGTGGACGTGATCGTATCGCCGTGATCAAGCGATCCGTCTCCAAGCTGGACAAGATATCCGCTGGGCATGGCCCCAATTCCCCAAATACACCGCGAGCCGGCGGCACGCGCGTTCGAAAGCCCACTGTCAAGCAGGCCCTGTTAATGCCGGGTATTTCGGCAGGCAGATAACGTGCAGCATTTTATCTGAATTTTCTGCAACGGCCGGGGAATGCCTGTGTGGCCTCGCCGCTTGCCCGCGGCGCAAGGGTGGTTTATCACGCAGTCCTGATCTCAGATTGCAAGGACCTCCCATGCGCGCGGAAACCCAGAATATCGTCGCAGACATCGAGAAATCGCTGGAGCTGCTGGCCCAGCGGATGAACTGGGAAACCGCCGAATACCGGCTGGAGGAATTCAATGCGCGCGTTGAGGATCCCAATCTTTGGGACGATCCGGACGCGGCGCAGAAGCTGATGCGCGAGCGCCAGGCGCTGGTGGATTCCATCGCGACCTACAAGGGCATCCAGCAGGATTTGTCCGACAACATCGAGCTGATTGAACTGGGCGAGATGGAAGACGATGCTGATGTCGTCAAGGACGCTGAGGAAGCTCTGGCGGCGCTCAAGGGCAAGGCTGCCGAGAAAGAGCTGGAAGCGCTGCTGGACGGCGAGGCGGATGCCAACGACACTTTCCTGGAAATCAACGCGGGTGCAGGCGGCACCGAAAGCTGCGACTGGGCCTCGATGCTGGCGCGGATGTATGTGCGCTGGGCTGAGAAGAAGGGCTACAAGGTCGAGCTGCAGTCCGAAAGCGCAGGTGACGAGGCGGGCATCAAATCCGCCGCCTACAAGATTTCCGGCCACAACGCCTATGGCTGGCTGAAATCCGAAAGCGGCGTGCACCGGCTGGTGCGGATTTCGCCCTATGACTCGGCGGCCAAGCGTCACACCTCGTTCAGCTCCGTCTGGGTCTACCCGGTGGTGGACGACAATATCGAGATCGAGGTGAACCCTTCTGATATCCGGGTTGACACCTACCGCTCCTCCGGTGCCGGCGGCCAGCACGTCAACACCACCGACTCGGCGGTGCGGATCACCCACATCCCGACCGGCATCGTGGTGACCTCGTCTGAGAAATCCCAGCACCAGAACCGTGACATCGCCATGAAGGCGCTGAAATCGCGCCTCTACCAGCAGGAGCTGGACCGCCGTAACGCTGCCATTAACGAGGCGCATGAGGCCAAGGGCGATGCCGGCTGGGGCAACCAGATCCGGTCTTACGTGCTGCAGCCCTACCAGATGGTAAAGGATCTGCGCACCCAGCATGAGACCTCTGACACCAAGGGGGTGCTCGACGGCGATCTGGACGGTTTCATGGCTGCCACCCTGGCGTTGAATGTCGCCGGTAAAAGCCGCGCGGACGCGCAGGCTGAGGACTGATCCGGCACTTACTGGACAGGGCATCTGACTGTTTCTGAAGGGGCAGCCTGCATGGGCTGCCCTTTTTCTTTGTGCAGTTTCTGCTTCAGGCAGGTGCCGCTAAATCATGCATCTGTAAGGCATTTTATTCTGCGGATTTCGCGGCTAGGCTCAAATGAAGCATTTTTGATGCCGCTTTTGAAAAGGATGCAGGCCATCCGCGACCGGACAGAAAACAGGGCCTGCCGGAGGGGAGGAGTACCGCGATGACACCCGAAAAACCCTTTGGTGTGCCGCCGCTGCAGCCGGTCACAGTGCAAATGCTGTTTGAAGCGCTGCGCCGGGGCTGGGCGGATTTCCGAAGGAAACCGCTTTACGGGCTGTTCTTTGCTTCGGTCTATGTGCTGGCTGGCTGGCTGATGGCCTGGATCACCGTGCGTACCGGCACCACATACTGGCTGGTGCTGGCAGCCATCGGGTTCCCGCTGATCGGCCCCTTTGCCGCGGTTGGCCTTTATGAGGTGTCGCACCGGCTGGAACAGGGCAGGGGAATCGCAGTTGGCCGGATTTTGGGTGTCGTGGTGCAGCAAAGCCGCCGCCAGCTGCCGTCGATCTGCGCCATCATCGTGGTGGTTTTCCTGTTCTGGTTCTTTCTCGGCCATATGATCTTTGCCCTGTTCCTGGGGACTGCCACCATGACCAATATTTCCACCTCAGCGGAAGTGTTCCTGACTGCCAACGGGCTGATCATGCTGGCCGTCGGCACTGTAGTCGGGGCGCTGTTTGCATTGCTGCTTTACATGATCACGGTGATTGCACTGCCGCTGCTGCTGGACCGCGAGGTGGATTTCGTCACCGCGATGATTATCAGCTTTCAGTATGTGCAGCAGAATTTTGTGGTGATGATGATCTGGGCCGGAATGATCGCGGTTCTGACCTTTGCGGCGTTGCTGCCGTGGTTCCTGGGTCTGTTTCTGGTGTTGCCGCTGCTGGGCCACGCCACCTGGCACATCTACAGGCTGACAGACGCCAGTTAGCGTCAGTGGAAAGGTTGAGTGGTGTTGAGAAGGCGCCGGTGAAAGGGCAGCAGGGCGTCTTCATCGGCAAATCCGGCGCTGCGGGCGGCGGCCAGAACCTGGGCCGTGTCGCGGCCCAGATGCTCATAGACCATCCGCGTCACCCGCTCGCCGGTGCCGCTTTCGCGGACGGTGCGGGCGACGTAGCCTGACCAGAAGTTGTTCTGCAGCGAGGCAACCCGCGCCAGGTAATTGAAGGAATAGGTCATCGCCTTTCGGCGGGCGATGACAAAGGCGACGCCGTCCTCGTGGCCGCTGATATAGCCGCGGAACTCCCGCACGCCGGGGCTGGCCGGCAGGCCCTGGCTGAGCATTGCCTCTTTGGCTTCGAACCCTTTGATATAGGTGACACCGGCCTCGCGGAACACATAGACCAAGCCGATCACGAACTTCTCTTCATTGATGAAGCTGCGGCGGGTGAAACGGTAAAATCCGGAAGGGAAAAACTCTTCAGTCAGCTGCTGTACGCCGTGGCCCAGAAAGTCAGCCAGAAAGGCGCCATTTACAACCTGGCCAGCCTTGGAAAGAGTTTCGACAGGGTCAAGCAGAATGCGGGCGTCAACCTCAAAGAAACGGCAAATTCGGTCCAGAACATCAGGGCGCGGGAAACTTTCACCGGACAGGTACCGGTTGAATTGGGTGCGGTTGATCCCCAGCTGCCGCGACAATTCAGAAATCGACCGGTATTGCCGCGCCAGTTGACGCAAGTTGGCGCCAAACATGTTCCTTAAGTCAGCTGGAGAGCGGTTCTGGCTGTTCATTCGGGGTCCTGACTGTCCGGCTTTTACGTAGAATTTTCCCCTTTTACCGAAGGCTTATGCCAGTTTTCGGCATCACCGGACCGGTCTGTGCCGCCTACCTGCGTCAGGGGTGTCGCTAATTCACGTCAGAAGGCTAATTGAACTGACACAAAATGCAATAGCCCAACCCGATTTTTGTCATGTTGGCGTCAGCTTAATTGGTTCAGAATTGGGGGGCGGCAATACGAGGACTGGTATGATTGGAGTCATTTTATGGAGTGACGCCCCCCTGACCAAAGCCGTTATATGGTGCGACGATCAAGGGGACCTTGCTTTTTTCACAAACAAGGCTGACGCAGGCTTTCCAGAGCTGAACCCGGGTGATTGGGTTGAGTTTGACATGATCCTGAGTGGTAATATTCGAATTGCAGAAAATCTGTCTGTTGTCGTGGAGCAGGGCAGCCCTGATTTGGCCGACCGGCTGAGCGCAACAGCGGAATGCGGTGAGAAGGCGGAGCCCGATTGCCAGGAGCAGAAGGTTGTTCCCTTCCCGCTGCAGGCAGCAGAAAAGCGGCGCGTTTCCGCACCGCTTCGCAACGTTCAAGGATAACGCCGGCCCTTAACGGGCCGGGGACAGGGTCAGTTGCCGCGCAGAAGGGCGGCAACGCCGGTGCGGGCAATCTCGGCCAGACCCAGAGGGCGCATCAGATCGGCAAAGGCATCGATCTTTTCCGGCGCACCGGTGATTTCAAAGACAAAGCTGTTCAGGGTACTGTCGACCACGTTGGCGCGGAAGATATCCGCCAGCCGCAGCGCCTCGACGCGTTTGTCGCCTTCGCCTGCCACTTTCAGGATTGCCAGTTCGCGCTCCACTGCGGCGCCTTCGACCGTCAGGTCATGCACGTCGCGGACCGACACGATCCGGCCTAGCTGTGCCTTGATCTGCTCGATCACCTGCGGGGTGCCGGTGGTGACAATGGTGATGCGCGATAGGTGGCCGGTATGGTCCACCTCGGCCACGGTGAGGCTTTCAATGTTGTAGCCGCGGCCCGAAAACAGGCCGATCACCCGGGCCAGAACGCCGGGTTCGTTTTCCACCAGCACCGCAATGGTGTGGCGCTCCTGCACGTCCGAAAACGTCGGGCGCAGGTTGTAGGCGGAGTGGCGGTTGGAGCCTTTTTTGATATGCAGGGCAGACATTCGTGGTCTTCCTCTCGTATGTCGGTGCCAGGAAATTCGAATTTCCTGGCAAATTTCTTCGAAGAAATTTGCGGCGCCGCCGCGGTTACACCAGCACTGCGCCGCCGGCCTGGATGACGCCCTGCGTCTCAGCCTCGCCCAAGAGCATCTCGTTATGCGCCTTGCCCGACGGGATCATCGGGAAGCAGTTCTCGTGCTTCTCGACCAGGCAGTCGAAGATCACCGGCCCGTCATAATCGATCATTTCCATGATCGCATCATCCAGGTCTTTGGGATCGCTGACGCAGATGCCCTTGGCGCCGAAGGCCTCTGCGAGCTTCACGAAATCAGGCAGTGCCTCGGACCAGGAGTGGCTGTAGCGTTCGCCGTGCAGCAGCTCCTGCCACTGGCGCACCATGCCCAGGCGCTCGTTATTGAGGATGAACTGCTTCACCGGCAGGCGGTACTGCACAGCGGTGCCCATTTCCTGCATGTTCATCAGCCACGATGCCTCGCCCGCGACGTTGATCACCAGCGCGTCCGGATGCGCCATCTGGGCGCCGATCGAGGCCGGGAAGCCATAACCCATGGTGCCAAGCCCGCCTGAGGTCATCCAGCGGTTCGGATCCTCAAAGCCCAGGTATTGCGCCGCCCACATCTGGTGCTGCCCGACCTCGGTGGTGACGTAACGGTCACGGCCTTTGGTCAGCTCCTCCAGGCGCTGCAGCGCGTATTGCGGCTTGATGGTCTTTTCCGAGTTCTTGAAGGACAGGCAGTTCACCGCGCGCCATTCGTTGATCTGCTTGTGCCACTTGTCCAGCGCCTCGCGGTTCACCTTGCGGCCGCGCGACTTCCAGACCTTCAGCAGGTCCTCCAGCACATGGGCCACATCGCCGACAATCGGAATGTCGACCCGGATCACCTTGTTGATCGAGGAGGGGTCGATGTCGATATGGGCCTTCTTCGATTTCGGGCTGAAGGCGTCGATGCGGCCGGTGATCCGGTCGTCAAACCGCGCACCGATGTTGATCATCAGGTCGCAGCCGTGCATCGCCATGTTGGCCTCGTAAAGCCCGTGCATGCCCAGCATTCCCAGCCAGTTCTTGCCGGAGGCCGGATAAGCGCCCAGCCCCATCAGGGTGGAGGTGATTGGAATGCCGGTGGCATCGACCAGCTCACGCAGCAACTGGCTCGCTGCAGAGCCGGAGTTGATGACGCCGCCGCCGGTATAGAACACCGGGCGCTTGGCCTTTTCGATGGCCTCGACCAGCTCGGTGATCTCTTCCATATCGCCTTTGACCTGGGGCTGGTAATGCGAGGCCGACGGCTTCGGGCCCTGATACTTGCCATTGGCGAACTGCACGTCCTTGGGGATGTCGACCAGAACCGGGCCGGGGCGGCCGGATTTGGCGACGTGGAATGCCTCGTGCAGGGTGCCGGCCAGCGCATCGGTGTCCTTGACCAGCCAGTTGTGCTTGGTGCAGGGGCGGGTGATGCCGACGGTATCCGCCTCCTGAAAGGCGTCGGAGCCGATCATGAAGGTCGGGACCTGGCCTGTCAGAACCACGATCGGGATCGAGTCGAGCAACGCGTCCGTCAGGCCGGTGACCGCATTGGTGGCACCGGGACCGGACGTCACCAGCACAACGCCGGGCTTGCCGGTGGAGCGGGCATAGCCTTCGGCGGCGTGGACCGCGCCTTGCTCATGGCGGACCAGCACGTGACGAATGTCATTCTGCAGAAAGATCTCGTCATAGATCGGCAGCACGGCGCCGCCTGGGTATCCGAAGACTACGTCCACACCCTGATCCTTCAGGGCTTGGACAACCATCTTTGCGCCGGTCATTTCACGTGTCATCTGCTTTTTGCTCCAATTGGCGGCATCGTCCGTTACGCATAAAAAAAGCCCCCGATTTCAGGTCGGAGGCGCATGGGTTCGATTATGGTCTACCGTTACCGGCCCATGCGCTTGGTTCCTACGATTACGACTAGGGTGGTCACTGCCACAGGCTCCTTCTTGCGTTGCGGGCGACATTATGTCTGCCGGACAGGGGCGTCAACCGCGAAAGCTGTCAAAAAACACCGGTTCAGGGACATTTTCTTGCTTGCAGGCGGGGGTGCGGCGAAATTTCCGCGAAAACGGGTGCGGTTTTCCGTGCGGATTCGTTCAAAACCGGCACCGGGATGTCCCGTTTGTGCCAGATCGGCCAAACCGCAGCAGGCAAGCTCACCTTAAAAGAGGCGACAGGGAAGGACATACAATGGCTGAACTTGCAGAACTGGTGGATCTGGGCCGGTATCCCATCGACCGGCCCGGCTCGCCTGCCTATGCGCGGATGATGGCGGACGTGCAAAGCGAGCTGGAGGCTGACGGCTGCGCGGTGCTGCCGGGATTTGTGCATGAAGACGGCATCGCCCGGCTGGCAGCAGAGGCAGATAGCGTGGCGGATCAGGGGCATAAGTCGTTCAGCCGCACCAACGCATATTTCTCCAAAGACGACCCGGCACTGCCGGAAGACCATCCGGTGCGCCAATTCTATGACCGCTCCAACGCCTTCATTCCAGCGGACAATTTCGGCGCCGCCAGTCCGCTGCGGACAATCTATGAATTTCCCGGCTTCATGCCCTTCATCCGCGAGGCATTGGGCGAGCCGGAGGGCCGTTTCTTCCGCTATGACGACCCTTTGGCGGACGTGATCATCAACATGGTCGAGGAGGGCGACGGCTTCCCCTGGCATTTTGATACCAACAACTACACGGTGACACTGGCGATCCAGAACGGCGAGACAGGCGGCGATTTCGAGTACGCGCCAATGCTGCGCACGCCCACGGATGAAAACTACGACGGTGTGGCGCGGGTGCTGGCGGGCGGCTCGCCCCTGGTGCGCAGGCTGGTGCTGCAGCCGGGCGATCTGCAGATCTTCCGCGGCCGCTATTCATTGCACAGGGTAGCCCCGGTCGAAGGCCCGCGCAGGCGCTACGTCGGCATCTTCTCCTTTGTCGAGACTGAGGGCATGTGCGGCGGGGTGGAGCGCACCAGGCAGCTTTATGGCCGGGTGCTGCCGCGCCACTACGAGCGCGAAGGACTGCGTGCAGACGCGCTGCGGGACTGACAAAAACGGGCGCCCCGGGGGGGAGGGCGCCCGGACGGGCACAACAATGTTGCGGCAATGCCGAGGATTACTCCGTCAGCGCGTTATGCCCGAAATACAGAAACTCCTTGTCCATCCCCTGCACATCCGCCGCCGCCAGCGACAGAGAGGCGCCGTCCAGCATTTTGAAGCTTTTCTGGTCCTTTACCCAGGTGTCGGCGGGCTGCAGCGTCGACAACGTATAGGTGGTGGTCTCCGACAGGTAGTGGGTAGGGATCACCACCTTGGGCTGGATACGTTCCACCAGCGCGTTGGCCTGCTCATAGGACAGGATGTGCTCGGAACCGTCGACCGGCAGGGTCAGCACGTCGATGCGCCCGATGGCATCCCAGAACCCGTCTGCCGGGTCGGGCCGGTTATCGCCCCAAATCAGGGTGCGGATGCCGCCGGTCTCCACCACATAGGTCACCATGTCCATGTGGCCCGGGTTGTTGGGCGGGCAGGCCTCAACCCCGAATTCCGCCAGCGCGTTGGTCCAGGGGTACCAGCCCGGCGCGACGCAGGCGTGCTTGTCGGCATAGCCAGTGATCTTGAGATCCGCGAATTCGAAACTGCCGACCATCCGGTCCAGCACCATGGTTGATTGCGGGCGGTCGATGGCGTCATGGTCGAAATGGGTGTGGGTGGACATGGTGATATCCACCAGCGTTTCCGGGAATTTCTGCTTGAACCAAAGCCCCCAGGCACCGGAGGGATCGTCCCGCCACGGATCGAACAGGATGGAGGCGCCGCCGGGCGAGGTGATCTTGAGAGCGCAATGGCCGTAGAAATCGATCTTCACCTCGCCATCCGCAAAGGCAGACATGTTCTGCAGATCGATCACATGGTTGTTGTTGCCGGGCTGCAGCCAGTCGGTTGATTGCGCATGTGCGCTGGTGCTGCCCAGCAGGCTGGCGGCTGTTCCGACGCCTGCCGCGCCCGCTGCAGCAAAGAAACTGCGCCGGGACAGGCCGGGGGCCAGGTCATCCTTGCGGCCATCAAGCCTGGCCGGTTTCAAGTCCTTCTTTTGCTCATCCATTGGTTCCGTCTCCCTGTTGTTGTCTGGCCGCCGCTTTGGCGCAGCGATGCAAACAGGCTAGGCATCAACGGCACTAAGGGGTGCCCCGGAAGATTGTGGGGGTAATATGGGGCCAATCCCCATAATTTGGGCAAATGTACCAGCGGCGGGTCCTTGCTGTGGAGGAAATCCGGGCCTTGGCGCACCTGCTGGTTTCTGGCAGCCTGTTTTCAAAGGATCCGGACGGAGCCGGGCAGCTAATCACCTATTGGAGCGGGCAGAGAGCATGAACATCACACGGCGTCATTTCGGATTTGGCCTGGCAGCCTTGGGGCTGGGCGCCTGCAGCAGCACGGTACCGGCAGGCAGCGGTCACAGCGGCACCTCCGGCCTGCCTGCAGACCTGCGGCCGGTGCCAAACGCGGGTTATGACGCTTGGGTCGCCGCCTTTCGAACACGGGCAGAAGCCCGCGGCATTTCCCAATCCACCCTGCGCGCCGCCTTCCGCGGGGCAGGGTATCTGCCCGGCGTGGTCAAGCGCGACCGCAACCAGACCGAATTCAAACGCTCGCTGGAGGATTACCTCTCTATCGCCGTCTCGGACGAGCGCCTTGCCAAGGGCCGCGCCGCCTTTTCCCGCCACCAGTCCACGCTGCGCACGCTGGAGCGCAGCTATGGAGTTGATGCGGAAATTATTTGTGCGATCTGGGGGCTGGAGAGCTTCTTTGGCGAGCGCCGCGGCAACGTTCCGGTGATTTCCGCCACCTCGACGCTGGCCTATGACGGGCGGCGCGGAGCGTTCTTTGAAAAACAGCTGCTGGCGGCGCTGAAGATCCTGCAGAACGGCGACATCACGCCAGCCCGCATGACCGGCAGCTGGGCCGGTGCCATGGGGCATACCCAGTTCATTCCGACCTCTTATCAGGCCTTTGCGGTGGATTTCACCGGCGACGGCCGCCGCGACATCTGGTCGGAGGATCCGACCGACGCGCTTGCCTCCACTGCCGCGTATCTGCAACGGAACGGCTGGACCCGCGGCCTGAAATGGGGCGGCGAGGCCGGTGCGCCGGGCACCCCTTCGGGCCGCAGCCTGCAGCCGCAACCGGGCGGGCCGGTGTTCACCGTCACAAGCAACTTCAATGCGATCAAGCGCTACAACAATTCGGATGCCTATGCGATTGGTGTGGGCCATCTGGCCGACCGCATTGCCGGCGGCGCCCCGCTGCGCGCCAGCTTCCCGCCGGACAAATACGGGCTCACCAAGGATGATCGCATCCTGCTGCAGAAACGCCTGACCGCGCGCGGTTTTGACACCGGCGGCGCCGATGGCGTGCTTGGGCCGAAAAGCCGCGCGGCGATCAGCGCTTACCAGTCCAGCCGCGGCCTGCCGGCAACCGGCGACCCGTCGCAGGCACTGCTCAGTAGTCTGAACTAGCGGCTACTCTGCCGAACTCAGCGAAATCAGATGCTGGCGCAGGTTCTCGCGCCGGCTGAGACCCAGTTTCTGGCGGATGTTGTTGCGGTGGAAATCAATGGTGCTGGTTTCGCGCCCCAGGGTGGCGGCGATCTCCTTGGTGGTGCGGCCCATCATGATCAGCTGCATGATCTCGGTCTCCGCTGGCGTCAGCTGCTCCAGCGTCTGTGCCAGCTTGGACGAGAGCGCCGAGGTAATGTTCTTCAGATTGTCCTCGATCATCATCAGATAGGCGCTCTGCAGCTCGCGCCCCGCATCCAGATGCCTGAGCTTGGCCACATAGGGCAGCACCATTCCCTTGATTTGCTGCACGATCTGCTGCTCGCTCTCGTGGCGCGATGCCTCCACGTTGTCGATCAGCACCCGCAGTGCGGTGTTGGCTTCCTCCAGCGCCTTAGTGCGGCGCTTGATGGTGTCCTCCCGCGCCCGCACCGTCTCGCGCAGTTCTGCCTGTGCCTGCTTTCGCTGGGCCACCTCCAGCAGCAGTGCCAGATCACCCTCGACCACCCGGCAGAACTCCTGCAGCCCTTTGCGGAACATCAGCGCGCGTTTGTTGCGCCGGGTGTCGAGCACGCAGATGGTGCCGTAAATCTCCCCGTCCGGCCATTTGATCGGATAACCGATGTAAAAGGACATGGCGTGCTCCATGTCCTCGTTGTCCTGCCAGCGCGGTTCGCACTGGGCGTCCTCGACCACCAGTTCACCGTCGTTCTCAAAGACGCCAAAGCAATAGAGCTTTTCGTTCAGATGGTATTTGCGGCCCGGATAATAGGGGTTGTTCTCTGAAGTGTTGGAAACCTTGACCCGGTGGTCCAGATCGACCGTTGCCATGATCAGCGCGGCAGGCACATCGGTCAGTTCTGCCACCAGATCCACCACCCGCTGCCATTTGGCCTGGGTCTGCGGGGGGATTGCGGGCTTGTCTGTGGTCATGGCGCAGCTCCTTGACGCGCAAGGCTAGGGCAGGGGCTGCGGATCACAAAGGAAATTCTAGATGGCGTTCAGAACCCGGCGCCGGTGCCCTGCAGCACGCCATGCTCCAGCGCATAGCGGGTGAGGCCGGCGGTGGAGGAAATGCCCAGTTTGCGCTTGATGTTCTTGCGGTGTGTCTCGACAGTTCGAACTGAGATATCAAGCGTTTGCGCGACTTCTTTGTTGGACTTTCCCTGTGCCAGCTCCAAAAGAATGGTCTGCTCGCGCCCTGTCAGCGCCTCGCGGATGTCGCCGTCCTTCGGCTTCAGGGATCCGGCCGCGCCGGTGCATAGATAGGTCTTGCCCTGCATCACTGCGTCGATCGCCTGCTTGATCTCGTCGGTCGGCACATCCTTCAGCACATAGCCCATGGCGCCGTGGCTGAGCGCGGTGGAAATATATTCGGCGCTGTCATGCATCGACAGGATCAGGATGCGGGTGCCGGGGTGCTGTTCCAGGATGATCTCGGTGGCGCTCAGGCCGCCGAGCTTGGGCATGTTGAGGTCCATCAGCACCACGTCAGGCGCCAGCCTGCCCATCTGCTCCACGGCGTCACGCCCGTCGGTCAGGGAGCCGACAACTTCGATATCGTCATAGCTTTCCAGGATCGACTGGATGCCTTCGGCCACCATCGGATGGTCATCCACGATCAGAACTTTCACCGGATCAGCCATCATCCCCCCAACGGCAGTTGTTGATGTTTCCCAAGGCCGCTGCAGCCGCCCCCAAGTTACGGCAGTTGCGCAGGTGCGCCTTCCTCGCCAGGCGGCAGCAGGTGGCTCAGGGGCAGGCTGGCCTCGATCACGGTACCGCTCTGGGTGCCCCGTGATGACAGAATGCGCAAGGTGCCGTCAAGCTGCTCGATCCGTTCCTGCATGTTGCGCAGGCCGATCCCAGGCCCGGTACGGGCATCTCGCGGTGGCAGGCCGCGGCCGTTGTCGGAGATCCGCATGGTGGCGCCGCGGGTGTGGCCGCGCAGGTCGATGCTCACCTTGGTGGCTTCTGCATGGCGCTCGATATTGGTCAGCGCCTCCTGGGCGATGCGGTAGAGCGCAATCTTGGAATCCTGGTCCAGCCGGTTGCGGAACACCACGGTGGAAAACTCGGTCTCAATCCCCGTGCGGGCAGCGAAATCGTCTGTTAGCGCCTTCAGCGCGGGTCCCAGGCCAAGGTCGTCCAGCACCCCCGGGCGCAGGTCACGGCTGATCCGGCGCACCTCGGTAATCGCCGTCAGCAGGTTGTCGGTGCCCTTTTCCAGCGGTGCCTGGGCCGCCTCACTGTCGCCGCGTGACAAGCGCCGGCTTGTGTTGTCCAGCGCATAGCGCACCCCGACCAACAGCTGGCTGATGCCGTCGTGCAACTCCCGCGCAACCCGTCCGCGCTCTTCCTCCTGGGCGTCGAAAACCCGCTGGGTCAGCTCCTTCAGCTTGGCATCCGCCAGCCGCCGCTCGCGGATGTTCAGGAACATGCCTGAAGCAAAGACCAAAGCCAGCGAAATCAGCGTGATCGCACCGATATACAAGAACGTGCGCCGCACCCGCGCCTCCACCTCTGCCCGCGACGCGGCCACAGTGGCCAGCACATCGTCGATGAAGACGCCGGTGCCGATGGCCCATTGCCAGTCCTGCAGGCCCAGCACATAGGCGATCATCTGCGCCTCCTCACCGGTGGAGGGCTTTTCCCAGGTGAAACTGTGCCAGCCCGCCCCGTCACGTGCGAGGCGGATGAACTCGTCCACCACCGGCACGCCGGCGCTGTCCCGCAGCCCGGCCCAATTGCGGTTGATGTATTCGGTCTGCCGCGGGCTCACCAGGTTGGTGCCGTCATAGTCGTAGACGAAGAAAAAACCGTCCTTGCCATAGATCATCGCGCTCAGGATCTGGGTGACCTGCTCCTTGGCCGCCGCATCATCCGGCGCCGCCAGGCCGTAGATATGGGCAAAGCCGTTGCGGGCCTGGGTCACGTAGTTGCGCAGTTCCGCCTTCTTGGCCTCCAGCAGCTGCATTTCCAGCGCCTGAATTTCGCGTTCGGCCAGGGCACGGGACTGATAACCCACCACCAGCGCAATCGCAGTGCCTGCCACGATCAGGGGCAGGGTCATCAGCAGCGATAGTTTCTGCGCATAGTCGGGGCGCAGCAAAGAACGGAACAGGCGCATGAGCACTCCGCTGGAATGGGTCAGAATCGTGTACCGAATCATTGCGCAGCCGCCCAGAGGAATCAAAGGGGCAGGTGTGGTTTGCACTTTATGGATGAGCGGCAAGTTTTCACATCGCGCATGAAATGCATGCGATTTGCTGCAATTACCGGCAAAAACGTTCCGTTCTACGCAGTACTAGGTATTCACATAAAATTCACCGCCGCTAGGCTGACCGCACTCGAACCGATCCGCCTTGGGGGGACCTGGGGCAATCCGAATTGATAATGGGAGGAATAATTAATGGATCGCCGTTCTTTCTTGAAAACATCCGCGCTGGGCGGGTCCGCAGCAGCAGCCAGCACCCTGGCGGCACCGGCCTATGCCCAGGGCAACCGCACCCTGACCATGGTTACCACCTGGGGCCGCGGTCTGGCAGGCGTGCATGACTCGGCGCAGTACGTTGCCGACACCATCACCGCCATGTCCGACGGCAGCCTGACCATCGACGTCAAGGCCGCAGGCGAGCTGGTTGGCGCGTTCGAAGTGTTCGACGCCGTGACCGCGGGCCAGGCCGACATGTACCACGCCGCTGATTATTACTTCGTCAGCCAGCATCCGGGCTATGCCTATTTCACCGCCGTGCCGTTCGGCATGACCCCGCAGGAACTGGTGAACTGGTACTACCACGGCGACGGCCACGCGCTGCATGACGAGCTGGGCCAGATCTTCGGCCTCAAGTCCTTCATCGGCGGCAACACCGGCCCGCAGGCCGGCGGCTGGTTCAACAAGGAAATCAAAGGCCCCGAAGACTTCAATGGCCTCAAGTTCCGGATGCCGGGCCTGGGCGGCAAGGCGCTGGGCAAACTGGGCGCCTCCGTGCAGAACATCCCGGGCTCCGAAGTGTATCAGGCGCTGTCCTCCGGCGCGATCGACGGCACCGAGTGGATCGGCCCCTGGGCGGATGAGAAGGCTGGTTTCCAGGAAATCACCA
Organism: Leisingera sp. ANG1; assembly: GCF_000203975.2. Lineage (GTDB taxonomy): Bacteria > Pseudomonadota > Alphaproteobacteria > Rhodobacterales > Rhodobacteraceae > Leisingera. The sequence goes on from NZ_AFCF02000001.1 coordinate 47,504, forward strand.
AGACCTACTACACCGCCGGCTTCCACGAGCCGGGCGCGGCGCTGTCGGTTGCCACCAACCGCGAAGTGTTCGAAGGCCTGTCGCCTGCGCATCAGAAGATCATCGAGATGGCATCGGCTGCCGGCCACCAGTGGAGCCTGGCGCAATTCATGAACAACAACGGTGCAGCGCTGCAGCGCCTGCAGTCCGGCGGCGTGAAGACCCTGGAATTCCCCGACAGCGTCTGGGATGCCTTCGGCTCCGCGACCAAGGAAACCCTGGACGAGTTCATGGGCGACGAGCTGTTTGCAAAAATCCGCAACAGCGTTGAAGCTTCGATGAAAGCCTCCTCCGGCTGGATTACCAAATCCGAAGGCGCCTACCGCGTTCAGCGCGACCGCGTCCTGGGCTGATCCGCCTGACCGGCATCAACCGGATCCTCCGCCTGCGGCGGGGGATCCTTTTCCAGTTGCGTGACGCGGGACTTTGGCCGGCCAAACGGCCGCGCGCCTGACCCGCCGCAGCAAAGACCCCCGGGGGAAACATGCAGGAAGAGAGTGGCCTCACCTTCTTCGGCGCCATAGCGGGCGGATTGCTCTGGCTGGTCCAGAATATCGCCGGCGCCTTTTACAATTTCGGCTATGCCATCACCCATCCGCAGCTCTGGCTCGACTGGTCCGACAAGGCCTCGATCATGCGCTTCGTCTACTATGGCGGTTCGGTCGAGTTTTTCTTTGTCGTCTTCACCGCCTTCCTTGTGCTGACCGCCATCGGAATTTACTTCCGCGGCTTCATGTGGGGCATGGTCCGCGGGCTGGAGGGGCTGGCCAACACCGTCGGCCGCTTCTTTGCCTGGGCGGGCCTCCTGATGGTGCTTCAACAGATCATCATCGTCTTCATGCAGCGGGTGTTTGCGCGGCCCGACATCAGCTTTGGCTTTGGCATTCCGTTCAGCCAGGACATCAGCTGGTTTGCCGAAGAGTTGAAGTTCTACAATGCCTTGGTGGTCTGCCTTTGTGTGACCTACACCTTCGTGCAGGGCGGTCATGTGCGGGTGGACCTGATCTATTCCGGCATCAGCTTCCGCGCCAAGAAGGTCGTCGACATGCTCGGCTCGCTTTTGTTCATGATGCCCGCCGCAGTGCTGACCTGGATGTACGGCTGGTTCTTCCTGTGGCGCCATCTGATCGTGCCGAAACCCTCGGCCTCGGACACGCTTGACCGGCTGGTGATGAAATCCCGCGCGCTGCGCTGGAACGTGGAGACCATCGGCTTCAGCCCTAACGGGTTCAACGCCTACTTCCTGTTCAAGATCCTGCTGGTGCTGTTTGCAGGCCTGGTGTTCCTGCACGCCATCGCCTTCTTCTACCGCTCCTTCCTGGAGTTCGTCGAAGGGCAGGGCAGCGAAAACAAATACCTCGACAAGGACAGCCTTGGAGAGGGTGAAGAAGCCTACGAAGGCACGCACTAAAGGGACGTCGGAAACATGCTATTTGGACTTGATGGCGTCGAGATCGGCCTGCTCATCGTATTCTTCTGCCTCTTCGGGGGCATTCTCTCCGGCTTCCCGGTGGCTTTTGCCATCGGCGGTGCCGGGATCATCTCCTTCGGGATCATCGCTGCGCTGGACAGCGCGGGCATCCTGATCCACCAGGCCATCGACACCTCGTCGCAGGCCTACCGGGATCTGGTGGGATCGGGCATCAGGCCCGATAAGATATCCGTTTTCCGCTACCCGGATTTGCCCAGGCTGGCCGAACCGGTGTTCACCCAGGGCTGGGAAGTGGCGCTGGACCGCAACGTCTCCTTCATCGTCAACCGGATGAATGAGCGGGTTTTGGCGGGCGCGTCGATTGAAACCCTGCTGGCGGTGCTGATGTTCGTGCTGATGGGCATCACCCTGGAACGCTCCAAGATCGCCAACGACCTGCTGACCACCATGGCGCGCGTCTTCGGGCCGCTGCCCGGCGGTCTGGCAGTGTCGATTGTGGTTGTGGGTGCATTCCTTGCGGCCTCCACCGGCATCGTCGGCGCTACTGTGGTGACCATGGGCCTATTGGCCCTGCCCACCATGCTGCGCAACAATTACTCGCCAGAACTGGCGACCGGCGTAATTGCTGCTTCTGGCACCCTCGGCCAGATCATTCCGCCGTCCATCGTGATCGTTCTTTTGGGTACGCTGGCGGGCGACCTCTACTCCACCGCGCAGGAAACCCGCGCAATGGAGGCAGGCTGCTCCGATGCGCTCACCTACCTGGGCGAACCGGCGGTCGTCTCGGTCGGCACCTTGTTCCAGGCGGCACTGCTGCCGGGCATCCTGCTGGCGATCCTCTATGCCACCTACGCCTTCGGCTATGCGCTGCTGAACCCGCATAAGGCGCCTGCGGTGAACATTGAGGGCGGCACCGGTGAGGTGATCACCCGCAATGAAGGGCTGATCTGGTTCCTGGGCGTGCCTGCGGCTTTGATCGGCGGCGCGATCCTGCTGAACAGCTTCAACGTGATCGGCAGCCAGAACATTGTCGTGTCCACCTTCTCGGATGCTGGTGAAACAGCTTCGCTGCGCACCTCTGTCGGCGCGGAATGCAAGGCCTCGATGATTGAGCTGCACGGGCAGGAAGCATGGGATGCAGCTGTCGAAGAGCAGAAGGCCATCAACGAGGCTGGCGGCGTGGCCCTGGCCAAGCGGCTGAGCGAAGAGGAAATCACCGCCGCCCGCGACGCCAAGATCGCGTCCGCCGCGCCGATCGGCACCGGCATCACCGTGATCATGGTTCTGCTGGGCCTGGTGCTGGCCTTTGGCCGGGGTGTGGCGCCGTCGCGCGATGCCAAGCCGCTGATCCTGGGTTCCATCGGCATCCTGCTGATTGCACTGGTGGATCTGGTGGCGATTGCACCGACGACCTCTGCCGGGGTGACGGTGCTGTGGATCGCGCTGCCGCTGTTGCTGGCGCTCTACGGCTGCCGCGAGGCCGCGGCCCGCTGCGCCAAAAACGATCTGATCCGGGTGGTATTCCCGCCGCTGGTGCTGATTGTTGCGGTGCTTGGGTCGATCCTGGGCGGCATCACCAACCCGACGCCGGCTGCGGCGCTGGGGGCAGGCGGCGCCATCATGCTGGCGGCCTACCGCAAGCTGCAGGATGAAGGCAAATCGGGCAAGATCATCATCTGGTCGACCTTTGCCGTCATGCTGTGCATCCTGATCGGCATGAACTTCGACCTGCGGGTGAACCAGGGCGGCGTCTCAGTCGAGAGCTGGATCGCCTTCTTTGCAGCCTATGCGATGTATCTCTATGCGCTGTTCGGGCTGCTTTACGGCTGCTGGGTTCTGTTCCGCTCCGGCGTGCTGACCCCTGTGGTGCGGGAAACCGCCAAGGTGACCTCCATGGTCTTCACCATCCTGATCGGCTCTCAGCTCTTGAACCTGGTGGTGATCTCCTTTGGCGGTGAACACTACATCCAGCAGTTCCTGAAGAGCTTCGACAACGAGATGACGGTCTTCCTGATCGTGATGCTGGTCTTGTTCTTCCTGGGCTTCGTGCTGGACTTCCTGGAGATCATCTACATCGTGATCCCGATCGTCGGTCCGGTGATCTACGGCGGCTCGTTCGACCCCAAGTGGGTGACCATTATGGTGGCGGTGAACCTGCAGACGTCGTTTCTGACACCACCCTTCGGTTTTGCGCTGTTCTACCTGCGCGGGGTGGCGCCGAAAGAGGTTACAACGGCCCATATCTACCGCGGGATCGTGCCGTTTGTGCTGATCCAGGTGGTGGGCATCGGAATCCTGTGGATGTTCCCGTCGATCGTGACCATCGTACCGGCGCTGATCCCGAACTGATCCGGGCATCAAAGACAAGAAACGGAAAAGGGGCCCCGAGCGGGCCCCTTTTGCATGTTCGGAACGGGCAGGGGCGCTGCCCCTCTGCGCGCGCGGCGCGCATTCACCCCGGAGTATTTGCGGAAAGATGAAAAAGGAGGCGGCGCGGCCCTCAGGTGAACTGCAGCAGGTCCCAGCGGTTGCCGAAAGGATCGCGCCACACGGCGACGGTGCCATAGGGCTCATGCCGCGGCTCTTCCTCGAAGATCACCCCCTTGGCCAGCATCGCGGCATGGTCGCGGGCAAAATCATCCGTCGCCAGGAACAGCCCGACGCGGCCGCCGAACTGGTTGCCGATCACGGCCTCCTGCTCAGCCCCTTCAGCGCGGGCCAAAATCAGGCTTCCCTGTTCGGCCCCAGGCGGCAGGATGCGGACCCAGCGCTTGCGGCCCTGGTCAATATCCTCTGCCAGCTGCCAGCCCAGCTGGGTGCAGTAAAAGGCGATGGCGGCGTCGTAATCCGCCACCACCAGCGAAACGGCATGGAGGAATTGCATCAGCGTTTCTTGTGAATCGGCTGTTCAGGCAGCTGGATATTTGCAACCTGCTCGGCAATCGGATCGGTCGACAGCGGGTGGCTGGCCGTCTCGAACTGCGTCGGGTCACTCATCTTTTTCCATTCGCTCTGGTGATAGATCTCCAGACCGGAGAACTTGGCCTTGTAGCCCATCTTCTGGCTGCCGGGCACCCAGTAGCCCAAGTACACATAGGGCAGCCCCGCCTCCTGCGCGATCTTGATGTGATCCAGGATCATGAAGGTGCCGAGCGAGTCCTGAGGCCGGTCCGGGGCGTAGAAGGAATAGACCATGCTCAGCCCGTCCTCCAGCACATCGGTCAGCGACACCGCGGTCAGTTCGCTGCTGCCGGGTGCCGCATATTCCACCACCCGGCTGCGCACCGGGGTTTCCTCGATCATTGCGGCGTACTCAAAGACGTCCATATCAGCCATGCCGCCATCGGCGTGGCGGCTGTCAAGATAGCTGCGGAACAGGGCAAACTGATCCTCGGTCGCCCAGGGTGAGGTGGCGCGCCGTTCAAGATGCGCATTGCGCTTCAGGGTGCGCTTCTGGCTGCGGCTGGGGCGGAAGGCTGCAACGTCGATCCGGGCCGACAGGCAGGCCGAGCATTCCGAACAGGACGGCCGGTACAGCACATTCTGCGAGCGGCGGAACCCTTGCTGGCTGAGGCTGTTGTTCAGTTGATCCACTCCGTCGCCCTGCAGCGCGGTGAACAGCTTGCGCTCCATCCGGCCCTCCAGATAGGGGCAGGGCTGCGGCGCAGTCACATAGAACTGCGGGGCAATCGGAAGAGTATGGCGCATCGGAACCCGTCAGCAGTTTCGCGGAACAGGCGGAACAGATCGCCTGCGGTCCCAAGGATGATAGCAACGCGGTTCCGGTGCGCCAAGCGGTCTTGTGGAAAATGGTTTAACGCTGTCTTGCCGGTTTCATTCAAACCCGACGGTTCAGCATCACGGTGCCGAGGAAATGGTCGGTCAGGCCTTGGCCGCGCGTGGAGGTCAGCATCAGGATCACCGAGATCACCTGCAGCACCGGCAGCGCCAGCGACAGAGTGTAGCCCGCGGTGTGCAGCGCAGCCATGCCGCTGTCCATGCGGCGGCCTTCGCCGTCGCGCAGCTCGATACCCGCAAAACGCATGCCCCAGGTGGCGGACCCGTTGGCGATGGTCACGGTGCGGTAGGCAAAACCAACGGCCAGATACAGAAGCGGCCAGATGAAAAGCCCGGTGAAGGCGGTCAGCACCACGGCACCGGCGCTGAGTGCAAAAATCAGGATGCTGTCGACGATCCAGGCGATCAGCCGCTTGGCGGGAACAGACGCATAGAATTCTGCCTGGTAGTCAGGATCGGGCAGGGCGGTCATACATGGGTCCTTTGCTGAATGGTCACTAGGAAGCCCCGCCCAGACGGGTGGGCGGGGCAGCCGGAGGGGGCTTGGATCAGTGGCGCTTGGGCTCGCCCCGGTCTTCATCCTCGTCCTCCAGGTCCTCGCTGGCGGCGGTGCGGGCGCGTTCGTCCATGAATTCGTCGAACTCTGCCTTGTCCTTGGCTTCGCGCAAGCGCTGCAGGAAGGCCTCAAAATCATGCTGTTCCTGTTCCAGGCGGCGCAGCGTGTCGGCCTTGTAGGCGTCAAAGGCGCTGTTGCCGGAGGGTTTCATCGCCGAGTAACCGTGACGTGCCCAGGACTTTCGGTGGCGGCAGGAGGATTTGCTGAACATGCGTTTGCTCCAGATCATGTAGAAGAGAAGGGCCAGGCCAACGGGCCAGAAAAACACGAAACCCAGGACCATGGCGGCGATCCAGGCGCCTTTGCCCTTGCTGTCCAGCCAGGCTTCGCTGCGGGAAAACCAGCCCTGTACCGGGGCGGCAGGGGCGGTCGGGGTGAAACTCGTCATCGGGGTCCTCCAGGTTTCGGTGAATGTAAATCCCTTTCACATGATTGCATATCGGAAGCCGCCCGCGGGCTTTCAAGTCCCCATGTAAATCTTTTTCACATTTTTTCGGAGGCAGAAGGCAGAGACCTGCAATTGCTACAGTGAAGAGGAGCGCGACCCGGCCGCGCGCGCAAACATTGTTGGGGAAGATGCGCGGTTACACTCCGGTTGCGATACCAGGTCAAGGGAAACTGCGCCTAAGAAACTGCTGCTGGCGGAACCTGTCCAAAAACCGTCAGACCAATCCGGGCATCCCCAGGGAACAAAACACTCTTTACTTCGAAACGGCTCCGCAACGGGAGCATAACCGTAACGTTAACATTACTTTAAAATTCGATTTTAACCTATTCGGGTATTCCTGACCCAAGGTAAACCTATGCGGCAGCGCGGCAATTCACCCATTGACGGCATCCTGCCTGCGGAACAGTGTCGTTTCCATGACGACTGAGCTGACGATTTCCCGCATCCCCCGCCCTTACGATCCGGAGCTTGGCGCCGAGGCGCGCGCGCTGGTACCCGCGCTTTCAGGCGATTTGGCAGACCTGGTCGCCGGGGCCTGCGGGTCCAGCCCGTACCTGAAGGAGCTGACGGACCGGGAGGCAGGCTGGCTGCCTCAGGCGCTGCACGATCCGGAAGCCGCAGTACAGCAGGTTTTTGCGGATTGCCGCGCGCTGGAAGCTGCGCAGCTGAAACCGGGGCTGCGCCAGGCCAAGCGGCGGCTGGCGCTGCTGACTGCGCTTTGCGACCTCTCGGGCGGCTGGAGCCTCGAGCAGGTAACCGGGGCGCTCACCGATTTCGGGGCGCTGTGTGCAGACGTTGCGATCAAGGCGGAGATTGCCAATCTGATCCGCCGCAAGAAGCTGCCCGGCCTCACGCAGGACGACGTGGAAACCGCCGGCGGCATGAGTATCCTGGCCATGGGCAAGATGGGCGCGCATGAGCTGAACTACAGCTCCGACATCGACCTCATCTGCCTGTTCGACGAAACCCGCTTCGACCCGGATGATTTCTACGAGGCGCGCCAGGGCATGGTGCGCGCGACTAAGAACATGTGCGCCGCGCTCAGCGACCGCACGGGTGATGGCTATGTGTTCCGCACCGACCTGCGGCTGCGCCCGGACCCGGCGGTGACCCCCGTGTGCCTGGCGATGGAGGCGGCGGAACGCTATTACGAAAGCCTGGGCCGCACCTGGGAGCGCGCCGCCTATATCAAGGCGCGCCCCTGCGCAGGCGACATCGCCGCGGGGGAACGCTTCCTGAACACTCTGCGCCCCTTCGTCTGGCGGCGGCATCTGGATTTTGCCGCGATCCAGGACGCCCATGACATCCGCCTGCGCATCCGCGAGAACAAGGGCACCGGCGGCGCCCTGAACGTTCCGGGCCACGACATGAAGCTGGGCCGCGGCGGCATCCGCGAGATCGAGTTCTTTACCCAGACACGCCAGCTGATCGCTGGCGGGCGTGACGAAGACCTGCGCCTGCGCGGCACCGTCGAAGGTCTGGCGGCGCTGGCGGGTAAGGGCTGGGTGCCGCAGGACGCCGCTGAGACCCTCAGCGCCCATTACCGTGCCCACCGCGAGGTCGAGCACCGGATCCAGATGGTGCATGACGCCCAGACCCACAAGATGCCCAAGTCGGAGGACGGCATCGCCCGCATCGCCTGCCTGATGGACCTGGACCCGGCACAATTGCAGGCGGAGATCAGGACCCGCCTGGAGGAGGTGCATGAGCTGACTGAGGGGTTCTTCTCTCCCGGCGCGGCGCCGCGGCCTGTGGCCCTGCCAGAGGACACTGCCGAACTGGACGGCGCCGTCATCGCCCGCTGGCCCACCTATCCGGCGCTGCGCTCCTCGCGCGGCGCGCGTATTTTCGAAAGCCTGAAGCCGGAACTTCTGGCCCGGGTGGCCAAGACCGCCAAACCGGCGGAAACCCTGCTGGCACTGGACGGCTTCCTGGCCGGACTGCCCGCGGGGGTGCAACTGTTCTCGCTGTTTGGCGCCAATCCGCAGCTGATCGATCTGCTGATCGATATCGCCGGTACCTCAAGCGATCTGGCCGCTTTCCTGTCCCGCAACTCCGGCGTTTTTGACGCGGTGATCGGCGGCTCCTTCTTTGATCCCTGGCCGGGAGCGACGACGCTGCGGGCGGAGCTGAGGACGCGGCTGCAGCAGGAAGACGACTATGAGGCGCGGCTCGACGCCACCCGGCGCTGGTGCAAGGAGTGGCATTTCCGCATTGGCGTGCATCATCTGCGCGGATTGATCGACGGCCATCAGGCCGGCGCCCAGTATGCAGAACTGGCAGAGGTGGTGATTGCAGGCATTGCGCCGGAAGTGCTTGCGCATTTCTCGAAAAAGCACGGTCCCCAGCCGGGCCGCGGTGCTGCCGTTCTGGCGATGGGCTCGATGGGGGCAGGGCAGATCAATTCGCAGTCCGACCTCGACCTGATCGTGATCTACGATCCCCAGGGCGTGGAAATGTCCGACGGCAAGCGCCCGCTGGCAACGCGCCCCTATTTCGCGCGCCTCACGCAGGCCTTTGTCACCGCGCTGTCTGCACCGATGGCGCAGGGCCGCCTTTACGAGGTCGACATGCGCTTGCGCCCGTCCGGAACCCAAGGCCCTGTCGCTGTCAGTTTTGCGGGTTTCACCCAGTACCAGCAGAACGAGGCCTGGGTATGGGAGCATCTGGCCCTGACCCGGGCCCGCACCATTGCTGGCGATAGCACGCTGACCGCCGAAATCGAAGCTTTCCGCACAGACTTCCTGTCAGAGCCGCGCGACAGCGGCAAGGTTCTTCGCGAGGTGGCGCAGATGCGCGAACGGCTCGCTGCCGCCAAGACACCCGCAGGCGTCTGGGATGCCAAGAACGGGCCGGGGCGGATGATGGATATCGAATTGCTGTCACAGGCCGGCACGCTCACATCCGCCTCCGCCGCCCGCGATGTGGCCTCAGGTCTTCAGGGTGCTGTCGCTGCCGGATGGCTGAATGACGCGGATGCAGAATACCTGACGGATGGTTACCGTCTATTCTGGTCAGTGCAATGCGCAGCGCGGCTGCTCTCCGGCAAGGCCATTGATGCCGAAACCATGGGGGAGGGCGGGGCGCAGTTCCTCTGCCGCACCACCGGATTTGACCATCTGGAGGCGCTGGAACAGGAACTGCAAGACCGCTACAGCCGCTGCGCTGCGCTGATTGGCAAAACCTTGGAAAGGGAAGCGGCGGATGAAGAAGGGCAGCACTGAACAGGACCCGCGCGGTCTGATCTACGAGGCCTACCGGATCGAGGGCATCAGCGATTCCCAATGCCGCAGCATCTTCTTTGACTGGGCGCTGGGCATGGACGCTGCCCGCGACAGCCGCACGGATATTCAGGCGCTGCTGGATCTCTATGGCAATGCGCATCCGCAGCATCCGATGACCGCGGTGCTGCGCGACGGGCTGCAAGGCGCGGAAAAACCGCGCCGCCGCGGCGGCTGGCGCTCGCGCGAGAGGTAAGGGGCAGGGCGGCAGACCGCTGTCAGCGGGTCAGTGTCTCAACAGACAGAATCGTGGGCAGGTGCCGGGCGATTTCCGACCAGCTTTCGCCCTCGTCAAAACTGGCAAAGACTGAGCCCGAGTTGGTTCCGAAATAGACGCCCGCCGCTGCATCGGTCGCCATCGCCTGGCGCAGCACGGTAAAGAAACACGCGCCCTGCGGCAGCCCGTCACGTTTGGCCTTCCAGGCCTCGCCGCCATCGGTGGACTTCCAAACCGCCGCCGAGGCATCCGGCGGAAACCGCCCGGCGGCATCACCGTTCAGCGGCAGCACCCAGATGGTATCCGGATCCTGCGGATGCACCGCAATGGGAAAACCGAAGGTGGAGGGCAGACCGGCGGTGATATCGCTCCAGGTGCGGCCGCCATCGGTGCTGCGGTAGGTGCCGTGATGGTTCTGCTGATAGAGCAGATCGCCCGGGCCGCGCTGCAAATTGTGCACGCAATGGCCGGTCTCGCCGTTGCGCGGTGCTGCCGGGTGATGATGTTCCGTGCAGAGCGTGTCGTTGGACAGGCGGTTGCGCCGCTCCCAGCTGTTGCCGCCATCCTCTGTGGCAAAGACCCCGGCGGCTGAGATGCCAAGCCACAGCTTGGCCGCATGGCCCGGATCGCTCAGCAACGTGTGCAGAACCAGCCCCGCCGCACCGGGGCTCCAGCTCTCGCGCGACGGATGGCCGTCGAGCGCCGCATTCCTTTCCCACGTTTTGCCGCCATCCCTGCTGGATAGAAGCGTGGCCGGATTGGTGCCTGCGTATAAAACCCCATGCGCGTGGTGCAGCGACCACACGGCCTTGAGATCCTCAAAAGGCACCTCCACTGGCTCCCAATTGAAAAACGCCGCTGTTTCCGGGTCCGAGGCCGCCCACTCATCAATCTGGCCATTGGACAGTTTGCTCAGCTCCCAGGCCTCGCCATCTGCAGAGCGCCAGACCCCTGCGCCGGGCCAGTCGCCGCCGCCGCCCGCCCACACCATGCCGCTGTCCGGATCACCGATCACATGATTGATGCACCAGCCGTCGCAGTGCGGGCCGGAGACGCTCCAGCCCTTGCCGTCCGGTGTCAGAACAAAGGCGCCTTTTGTCGTGCCGATTAGAAGTCTTGCAGATAGAGTCATGGTAGCCTCCGGCCCTCAAGCATACCACAGCTTCGGGCCGCACCGAACCGGCAGCAGCGGCTGGGCGCACATCGGGTTTCTGCCTTGCTGATGCCGACAGTAAACGGAGCGTCAACATTCGTTAATTTTTCGCTAAATTGGACGTAAATTGTCCCAATTCTGCCCGGATTGACCGGCACCTTGCCATTGACCCCGCCCTCCGGACCCTCACCCGGCGGCGGCTTTATACGGCAAGGAGCTGACCCATGAAGATCATTCGCAGTCTTGCACTTGGTGCCCTCGGGCTGGCGGTTTCTGCCTGTGCACAGGTGGATCTGCCATCCCGGAACCTCCCGTTTGAGCCTATGCCCGACGCCGCTATCAGCGTGCCTGACGGGTATGAGACACTGCCGCAGGCGGACCCGGTTCCGGCTCTGCGCGTCAGCCGTGTTACCGTGTCGGTGCCGCGCAGTCTCAAGGTCTCGGAATCCAACAGCTATCTGCCCAAGGGCGACATCGTATGGCGCGAGGATCCTCATGGCGACCGCTACACACAAGTGCAGGCGATCGTGCAGGCCGCGATGGAACGCGGCACCGCCACCCTGAACGGCCCGATCAAGGCGCACCTCAGTGTCGAGGTGCAACGCTTCCACGCGCTGACGCAGAAGGCGCGCTACACCACTGGCGGCATTCACGCCATCACCTTCAAGATGCGGCTGACGGACCCGGCCACCGGCGCCCTGCTGCGGCCTGAAAAGGTGATCGAGGCTGACCTCAAGGCATTTGGCGGCGCCCGCGCACTGGAAGCCATGGCGCGCGGCCAAACCCAGAAGGTCCGCATCACCGGCCATTTGTCCAACGTGATCCGCCAGGAGCTGATCAAACCCGGCAGCTACAAGAACCCCCGCTTGGGCCTGCTGCAGGCCCTGCAGTAACGCCGGCGCGACGAGCGAAAGTTCTGAGGAGAGGGGCCACGCGGCCCCTTTTCCTGTTCGGGGCTAAGGGATAAGAGAGCCCTATGACAGCCTCCTCCGATGCGCTCCAGCGCCCCCGCGTTAAAATGAAGCCCAAGTCCAACGCCCGCGCCATCCGGCACGGGTTTCCCTGGGTTTATGCCAATGAACTGGTGACCGACCGCCGCACCCGCAAGCTGGCTCCCGGCACCCTGGCGGTGCTGGAGGATGAGGCGCAGCGCCCGCTGGGGCTGGTCTCGGTCAATCCTGAAAGCAAGATCATCGCCCGGATGCTCGACCGCGACCCGGAGGCGGAAATTGACCAGGCGTGGTTCGCCGCTCGCCTCACCCGTGCGCTGGAGATGCGCCAACGGCTCTATGATGCGCCCTTCTACCGGCTGGTGCATGCCGAATCCGATGGCCTGCCAGGCGTGGTGATCGACCGCTTCGGCGCGGCTTGCGTGGTGCAGCCCAACGCCGCCTGGGCAGAAGCGCATCTGGATATGCTCACCGCTGCCCTCGCAGAAGTGACCGGCGCCGAAGTGATCCTGAAAAACGCCTCCGGCCGCACCCGCGGGCTGGAAGGTCTGGATGACGTGAACCAGACCCTGCTGGGCGAGGCTCCCGCAGCGCCGGTGCCTGTGCAGATGAATGGCGCCACCTATATGGCGGATCTCACCGGCGGCCAGAAAACCGGGCTGTTCTTCGACCAGCGCGAAAACCACGCCTTTGCCGCCCGCCTCACTGCGCCCGGCGCCAAGGTGCTGGATGTGTTTTCCCACGTCGGCGGCTTTGGCCTGGCGATGCTGGCAGGCGGGGCAGGGCAGGCCACCTGCGTTGACGGCTCCGCCGCGGCGCTGGAACTGGCCGCCCAGGGCGCGGACGCCGCCGGGTTCAAGGACAAGTTCAGCGCCCGCCAAGGCGATGCCTTCGACGTGCTGGCGGCGCTGGGGCAGGAGGGCGAAACCTTCGACGTCGTCATCTGCGACCCGCCCGCTTTTGCACCCTCGAAACAGGCGCTGGAGGCCGGCCTGCGCGCCTATGAACGTGTCGCTAAACTGGCAGCACCCTTGGTGAAACCCGGCGGCTACCTGGGCCTCTGTTCCTGCTCGCATGCCGCCGACCTCACCCGCTTTCGCAACGCCTCGGCCCGCGGCATCGGCAAGGGCGGCCGCCGGGCGGCGCTCATCCATACCGGATATGCAGGCCCCGACCACCCGCAATTGCCGCAGCTGGCCGAAAGCGGCTACCTGAAGGCCGTCTTCTTCCGGCTGGACTGACGCGGGTGAAGCTGCTCCTCGACACTTGCGTCCTGTATCCCACGGTGATGCGGGAGATGCTGCTGGGCGCGGCCAAGCTAGGCCATTTCACCCCGCTCTGGTCTGCCCGCATCCTGGGGGAGTGGGAGCGCGCGGCGCTTAAACTCGGCCCCGCAGGCGCGGCCCAGGCCAAAGCAGAGATTGCTCTGATCCGCGCGGGCTGGCCCAAGGCGGAGGTCGCTCCGGCACCAGGGGTTGAGGCGCGTCTCTGGCTGCCCGACAGCGCAGACACCCATGTGCTGGCCGCTGCCATAGCAGGCCACGCCGACGCCATCGTCACGGTCAATAACAAGGACTTCCCGCGCCACACATTGGCAGAGGAAGGCCTGGACCGCCTCGGCCCGGACGAGCTGCTCTATGGCTTCTGGCTGCAGGACAGCTCAGGCATGGAGGCGCTGGGGGCAGAGGTTCTGGCCGAGGCCAACCGGCTGTCCGGCGGCAGCTGGGAGATCCGCCCGCTGCTGAAAAAAGCCCGCCTGCCGCGGCTGGCCAAGGCGCTGGCGCGGTAACAGAACCACAGCCTGCAAATTTGCACGGCATTCTTCCAGCTTTCCGCTTGGCCGCTGCTGCGGTTCCCGTTTATCAAACGGAAAAGCCTGTTATTTAAAACATTTTTCAGGGACCAGAAATGCCAGCCAAACCTTGCCGCACCGCACTGCCCCCCCGTTCTCCGTCCCGTGCCCTCTCCGGACTGGCCATGGCGGCGGTGCTTGGGCTGTCCGCCTGCGCCAAGACGCCGGTGCCTTCTGTCCCTGCTCAGCCGGGTAAGTCCATCTCCGAAGCGCATGAGGCCGTCCGCCAGTGCGCTCCCGTTGCCCCCAAGGGCGGTAAGAATGCGGTTACCGGCAGTTATGTGGCCGGCGTGCTGTTGGGCGGGCTGATTATCGGCCCGGTGATCGTCGCCTCGAACGAGGATCACATCCGCGCCAACGGCGCCCGGCGCGCGGTGGACAAATGCCTGGAGGCACAAGGCTATACCCGCCGGGAAATGACGCCGGAGGAAGCGGCCTTCCTGAACGCGCTCTATGGATATCAGCGGCAGATTTTCCTGGATCACCTGGTGGCAGGCGGCACGCTCGAAGGGTTCAAGCAGGAATACGACGTTCAGTAACGCCGTTTCATCTTTTCTGAAATACTCCGGGGAGTTTGAGGGGCCGGCCCCTCAAATCCGCTGCGGCCTCAGCCCTTGGCCCATTTGTCTTCCAGCCGCTCCAGCGCCGCGATGCGCTCTTCGGTTTTGGGGTGGCTCATCAGCCAGGCAGGCGCCATGCCGGCGCGTTGCTGGGTCAGTTCCTCAAGCTTCGCAAACAGGCTTTTCTGGGGTTCCAGGCCAATGCCCGCCTTGGTCAGCAGCGCCGCGGCGTATTCATCGGCCTCATACTCATCCCCGCGCGACAGCCGCGCCGCCAGCAGTCCGGTCAGCACCCCGGCAATCCACGGCCCGATAAAGGGGATATAGCGGCCCAGGATCATCATCAGCGCAGTGCGCAGCGCATTCTGGCCGGAGAAGTCGATCATCCGCTTCTTCGCGTGCCCCAGCGCCACATGGCCCAGCTCATGGGCAATGACGGAGGCCATCTCCTCGGCGCTGACATCACCGTTCTGGTACTTGCGGTAAAACCCGCGGGTGATGAAGATCCGCCCGTCCGGCGCTGCCAGCCCGTTCACCGGGTCGACCTCGTAGATATGCACCGGGATGCGGGCCACGTTCAGAGCCGCCGCCAGCCGGTCGGTCAGCTGCTTCAGCTTGGGGTCAGCCAGCTCGGTTGAGCGCTGGTCCAGCTCCCGGTGGGTGCGCCAGATCGAAATCCGGTACATCACAAGGCCATAGGCAACGGCCAGCAGTATGGGCAAGAGGCGCAGCATGCCTCAGATATGGGCCGGAACGGGCGGCAGCGCAAGGCGTGCCGCCCGCCCGAAGCTTCAGGACGCCAGCCAGTAGTACAGCGGCAGCCCAACCGTGATGTTGAACGGGAAGGTCACCCCCAGCGACAGCGTCAGGTAAATGCCCGATTCCGCCTTGGGCAGGGCGATCTTCATCGCCGCAGGCACCGCGATGTATGAGGCCGAGGCCGCCAGCACCATCAAGAGGAACAGGCTGCCGCTTCCCAGTCCGACCACCCAGCCCGCGCCATAGGCCAGCAGCGCGCCAATGACCGGCATCGCCGCACCAAAGACAAACAGCCCCGGCGACAGCATCTCCCGGTTCTTGATCAGGCTGCGGCCCGCCGACAGGCCCATGTCCAGCAGGAACAGGCACAGGATGCCGGTAAAAGGGGTGACGATGAAGGGGGCAATCAGCTCCATCCCCTTGCCGCCGGTGATCGCACCGATCGCAAAGGCACCCAAAAGCAGCACAACCGAGCCATTGGCCAGCAGCTCGCGCCAGAACCCCTCCGGCCGCTCGCCGTTGCTGCCGGTGCTATGTGCCAGCCACAGCGCCGACAGGATCGCAGGCACCTCCATCGCCGCGGCCACCGCCACCATGTAGCCGTCATAGACCACCCCGGTCAGCTCCAAGAGGCTGGTTGCGGTGACAAAGGTCACGATGGAGATCGAGCCGTAATGCCCGGCCACCGCCGCCGCGTTCAGCGGGTCGAGCCGGGTCAAGACCTTAAGCAGCGCAAAGGCAAGGAACGGCAGAAGGAACGACAGCGCCACCCCCGCCAGGATGGTGGCAAACAGATCCGGGCTCAGCCCGTGCTCGGCCAGGCTGGCGCCGCCCTTGAAGCCGATCGCCAGCAGCAGGTAAAGCGACATGAACTTGGCTGCGCCTTCGGGGATCGAAAGGTCGCTGCGGGCAAAGGCTGCAATCAGGCCAAGGGCAAAGAACAGGATCGTGGGCACCAGCAAACTGCTGGCCAGCGTTTCGAGGGCGGTGGGCATCTGTCTCTCCATTCCGTTTTTTGCCCTCATGAATTGCACTGCAGCATAGTTCCAATATATTGTTTCTAAGTTTCACATAGGATCAGGCTATATTATGCGCCCAACCCTGCGTCAGCTCGAGTACATTGTCGCCGTGGCCCGGCTCGGCCAGTTCGGCCTGGCCGCGGAGGCGCTGAACGTCAGCCAGCCCAGCCTTTCGGCGCAGATTTCCGCGGTGGAGGAGGATCTGGGCACCCGGCTGTTCAAACGCGGCCGCGCCGGCGCCCAGCCCACCGCAATGGGGGCAGAGGTGATCCGCCGGTCGCAGCGGATACTGGGAGAGGTCGACGACCTGCGCGCAGCCGTCACCGGCGGCGTACCGTTCGGCGGGCGGCTGCGGCTGGGGGTCTTGCCCTCGATCGGACCCTATCTGCTGCCCAAAGCGGTCAGCGCCATCCACCGCACCCAGCCCAGCCTGCGCGTCATCGTGCGCGAGGAAAACACCCGCGACCTGGAGCAGGGGCTGAAGGCGGGACGCTTCGACATGATCATTTCCACGCCAGAGGATCACCCCAACACCCACCAGGTCAGGCTGTTCAACGAACGCCTGTGGATCGCTGCCGCACTGGACGATCCGCTGGCGGAGCAGGCCGGTCCTGTGGATGGCAAGTCCTTGAGGGGACGCAATTTTCTGACCCTGGACAGCGGCCACCGGCTGTCGCGTATCGTTTATGCGCTGGCCTCCGGCTTCGGCGGGGTGGTGGCTGACGACTATGAGGGCACCAGCCTCGATTCAATCCGCCTGATGGCGGCCTCCGGCGCCGGCGTCGCGGTGCTGCCGGAGCTTTACACCCTGCGCCAGCCGAAAGGCCACAGCGAGGTGATCTTCCGCCCGCTTGCTGCCGAGGGCGCCAGCCGCGACATCGCGCTGTTGCAGCGGGCAGGGGAGGAAAGCCAGACCGGCACCGGGTTCGTCAGCGCCGCGCTTCTGGATGTGGCGCGCAGTTTCGGCCTCAGTACTGGCGCAGCGGAGCCTGACGCCAGCCCTGACATCCAGTGATAGCAGCCATGCAAAAACCGCACTCGCTGCACCGCCCCGCATCCAGTATGGGGTGCCTTCCCAAAGACACCAGATAACAACGGCTTCCGGCACATGGCACCGCTCTCACAGCTCCGCAATATCGCTGACACCGGCGAGACCCTGCACCGCAGCGGCTGTGCGCCCTACAAGATCGAGAAATACCTGCAGTTCTATGCCCGCAAACAGGGCATCAACGTGATTGTGCAGGCCACCCCCACCTCGATCTCCTGCCAGTTCCCGGACGAGGACAACCAGTTCATCATCCGCCGCCTGGACCCGGCCCAGATCAACCTCAGCCTGCTGGCGCGCACCATCATCCGCATCAACGCGGTGGAGGACCCGGGGATCGAGGAACCGGGCCGCTATCCCGGCTGGCTGATCATGCTTGCCAATATCGCCATCCCGCCCGCCTTCCTGACCCTGATCGGCAGCGCGCTAACCACCATTGCGCTCTCGGCGGTGCTGGGATTCCTGGTCTGGCTCTGCCAGCTGTTCTGCCGCGGCGACCGGGTGATCCTGGTCGAATTCCTGTCGGCGCTGGTCGCCGGTCTCACCGTATCGCTGGTCAGCAGCATGGGGGTGGAGGTGCCGGTCTGGGGCACCTGCATTGCCGCCATCGTGCTGTTCGTGCCGGGGCTGTCGATTGCCAACTCGCTGGAATGCCTCGCCTTTAACGACGTGATCTCCGGCTCCAGCCTGTTCGCCCAGTCGATCTTCGTGCTGATGAAGCTGTTTATTGGCATTTATATCGGCGTCAGCATCGGCTCCGCGCTCTGGGGGGCAACGCCGCATGTGGAGAACGTGAACGAGGTCTTGTGGTGGATGCCCTTTCTGGCACTGCCTGCACTGTCGTTTTCCATCGGCGTGATCTTCAATGCCCGGTTGGCTGATATCCTGCGGGCGCTGCCGGTCACTGTGCTGGGCATGTGGGGACCGCTCTACCTCGGCTTCGGCGGCGGCTGGATCGTCGGCACCTGGGTCACCGCCATGTGCATCACCCTTTACGGCACCTGGCTCGCCAAGACGCTGAACCTGACCGGCGCCATCTACATCGTGCAGGGCATCCTCATTCTGGTCCCCGGCAGCCGGGTGCTGATGAGCGCAACACAGTCGCTGTTCAACGAGACGTTGATGGCGGATGCCAGCATCGGCCTGTCGGCGCTTCTCATGTTCTCCGCCATCGTGGCGGGGCAGGTGACGGCACTGGCGCTTTATTCACAGAAGAACCGCAACCTCGCCAGCTAGGCGCTGCGCTCAGCCGCCGGCAGTTCCCATTCACCGCCAGTCAGGGGCGCGTCAGAGGCAGAGGGCCAGCCGCTGGCGGTCACCGCATCCTGCAGCGCAGCGTAACAGTCGGGATCGATGCCGGGGCCTGCCAAGTCATCCATGATGGCATAGGTCTTCTCCAGCGGCAGCGCCGCGCGGTAGGGGCGGTCGGCGGTCAGCGCATCAAAGATATCGGCCACCGCCATCACCCGCATTTCCTGGGTCAGGCGGCTGGCGTCCAGGCCATAGGGGTAACCCTTGCCGTCCAGCCGCTCGTGATGCGCCGCGCTCACATCCGCCAATTCGCGGAAGGCATGTATCCGGCTCAGTACCTCATGTCCCAGCACCGGGTGCCGCTTCATCAGGGCAAATTCCTCGTCCGTCATCTTGCCGGGCTTGTCCAGAATGGTGTTGGAGATCCCCAGCTTGCCGATGTCATGCAACAGCGCCCCGCGCACCATCCAGCGGCGCCGTTCCGGCGTGTACTCTAATTGGTCACAGATCATGCCGGTATAGCGCGCCACCCGCTGCGAATGGCCGTGGGTAAAGGGGCTCTTGGCGTCGATCACCAGCGAGAACGCGCGGGCGATCTCATCCAGGTACTCCTCGTCAACGGCATGGATGTGCTGCGCCTGCGGGGTGGCAAAGACTTCCGCCTCCAGCCCGGGGTCCTGCAGGTCAGGCAGGAACCGCGGCCGCCGGAGCACCGCGGTGAAGACCGGCACCAGATCCGGGTCGAACCAGCTGCCTGCGCGCCGCTCCAGCTCCTCCGCGGCGGCCTCCGCCCCCAGATCGGTGGCAAAGACGTCCGCCACCTGCGCCATCAGCGCAATGCGCGCGAACAGCGGGATCGCCTCGCCCTTCAGGCCCAGCGGCTGACCGCCGCCGTCCCAATGCTCATCCAGGCAGGCGATACCCTCCGCCACATCCTCCGAGAACCGCATCTGCCGGGCAATCGCCGCGCCGCGGTTGCAGCGGGTCTCAATCAGCTCTCCGGCAATTTCAGTGTTCTTTGCCAGCACTTGCTTCAGCGTCTTCAGCCGGGTCCAGGGCGCCGCATTGGCCGCAGTATTGCGCCAAAGGAACGCCAGCCCCTGGCGTACACCGCTGACGGTCTTGAAGCTGCGTTTGAAGGAAAGATCATCGGCCATATACAGCTGGCAGATGCGGGCGGCGTTGGAACTGCAGCCCAGATCCTTCATCAAGAGGGTGAAATAGAGATCGGAGCGCGCTTGCGGCGCCAGCCCCAGCTCTGCCGCCACCTGCATGCCGATCCAGCAGCAGCGCACGCAATGGCCCTTGGGCTGGCCTTCTGTCAGGTCCAGCGCATGGCTGAGCGCGCCCAGCAGTTCACCAAGCCGCAGGATGTCCTGCGGCGCGGCGGTGCCGGCCTGACCGGGACTGTAGGGAGAAGTGTAATGTGTCATGGGCCTTCTGCAGGGCAAGTGCGGAAGGCCCATGACAACACGGGCAGGGTTAACCTGCCCTGACCCGGCGCAGGATAGGGGTGGGGATTCTGCGCCGGATTTTCGTAAAATTTCCAGGGCCGCCGGATAGGCAGCCCCATGTTCTGATTTTGAGGGCCGCAGGAAGGCCGCCCTTGCCAGGATTTCCGGGGCGGGCAGCACCGCCCCAGGGGCCCCGGCCTTAGTTCACACCCAGTTTTCCCGGGAACTCTATGTTGATCTCCAGACTCGACAACTCGTCACCGCGCTCCATGCGGATGTCGATCGCCTCGTCGCCGATCTGCATGTGGCGGCGGATCACGTCCAGGATCTCGCGCTGCAATTGCGGCAGGCAGTCGGGGCGGGCGCCGCCGCTGCCGCTGCGCTCATGCGCCAGCAGGATCTGCAGCCGTTCCTTGGCGGTGCTGGCCGAGGCCTTGCGGGGGCGGAGGGAAAATCCGAACATTCTTACACCGCCCGCCGGAACAGCCGCTGCAGCAGCCCGCGGCGCGGGTCGGCGGCAATCCGCATCTCGATTTGCTCGCCGATCAGCCGGCCCACCGCATCCTCATATGCGGCCGCTGCCGCAGACGGATCATCCAGCACCACCGGCACGCCGAGGTTGGAGGCGCGCAGCACCGCCTTGCTTTCGGGGATGATCCCCAAGAGCGGCACCGCCAGCACCTCCAGCACGTCCTCCACCGTCATCATCTCGCCGCTGTCGACGCGGGACTTGTCGTGGCGGGTGATCAGCACCTGCGCCTTCACCGGCTCGGCGCCGGTCTTGCCGGCCCGGTCGGTGATGCTGTTCAGGAGCCCCAGCACCCGGTCGCTGTCGCGAACCGAGGACACTTCGGGGTTGGTCACCACAATGGCTTCATCGGCGAAGTGCATCGCCATCTGGGCGCCGCGCTCGATCCCTGCCGGGCTGTCGCAGATGATGTAGTCGAACTCCTTGCGCAGTTCATCCAGAACGGTCTCGACGCCCGCCTTGGTCAGCGCGTCCTTGTCGCGGGTTTGCGAGGTCGGCAGCACCGCCAGGTTCTCCAGGCGCCGGTCGCGGATCAGCGCCTGCTTCAGCTTGGCGTCGCCCTGAATGACATTGATGAAGTCGAACACCACCCGGCGCTCGCAGCCCATGATCATGTCCAGGTTGCGCAAGCCCACGTCGAAATCGATCACCACAGTCTTATGCCCGCGCCGCGCCAGCTCTGCGCCCACCGCCGCCGAGGTTGTGGTCTTGCCGACGCCGCCCTTGCCCGAGGTGACAACGATCACCTTGCCCAGCGGTTCTTCCAATGTCAGGTCCTTGCTCATTACAGTGCCTCCACACACAGCCGGCCATCGCGCAGGAAAACCTGTGCTGCGCGGTTCAATAGCTCCGGCTCCAAATTCTCGTTCGTCCGGTAAAGGCCCGCCACCGCCAGCAGCTCCGCGTCCAGCCGCTGGCAGAAGATGCGGGCGCTCTCATCGCCTTCGGCTCCGGCCATGGCACGGCCCCGAAGCAGGCCGTAGACATGGATATTGCCGCGCGCGATCAGTTCCGCGCCGGAGCTGACGGGGCCAACCACCACCAGATCGCCGCCCTCGGCCACCACCGTCTGGCCGGAACGCACCGGCCGGGTGACCACTACATTTTCCGGCGGGCGCAGTTTCTTGGGGATTTCACGGCGGGTGCCGGGGCCAGTGTTCAGCGGCGCATCCTTGCCGCTGGCCAGCGTGATCAGCCCGGCGTCCTCTGCAGCAGCGGCCTGGGCGGGGGTGGCGTTCTGCACCCCGAACACCGCCAGGTCGCGGCTGCGCAGGCTGTCAGCCAGCGCCCGCAGTTCAGCAGGCCGGTTCAGCCCCGGCGCCTGCGCCAGATCCAGAATCAGCGGTGCACCGTCAAAGAAATGCGGGCTCCAGCGCAGCTGCGCGTCCAAGGCGGCATAAAACGCCTGATCCAGCGGCCCGTCCTCGGGGCGCAGGGCAACAGCAGTAAAATAGCGCCCGCGGATCTGGAACGGCTTCACGCTGGCGGCAGGCGCGCTGCCACGGGGTTTTATGTCTTGATGCGGCACGCTCACGCGATGCTCCTGCTCGGGGATGGGCGGGTTTTGCTGCCGCGCCTTTTTCCCTTGGGTAGCTCTTGCGGGATACGCCGTTCAACCATGGCAGGGCGGGTTCGGCGGACAAGCGCCTGCGCTGTGCCAGAGCGGCGGATTTCCGCAGGCAATCCATCTGCGGTTGAGCAGAAAAGGGTTGCCGTTCCCGCTGCCGCCAGCTGCCGCTGTCCGGGTCTACAGGGCCAGCGGTGAGGACCGGCCCGAGGTCTCCAGCTCCCAGCTGGCGGACCAGTCTGCGCCCCGGCGTTCCAGCACCAGATAGTTGCGCTCCGCTGCATACCGCCCGGCCTGACCGGGGATTCTGCGAATGCGGATCGGGTGGCCGGGCAGGGGCGCATCGCCCAGCCACGAGAGCAGCCCCAGCGCCTTCGCCCAGGCCTTGGGCGGTGCCCGGTGGGAAATGCCGGAGGCCACCAGCTGGTGCAAAACCTTGCCGCCGCCAAGCGCCATCTCGCCCCGTGCGGCCAGGTGGATCTCGCCGGAAATCGCGGTGACCTCATGCCCTTCTTGCGCTGCCATGTCCCGCAGCAGCCGCAGCATCCGCCGCCATGAGGCCCGGTGCGCCCGGCTTTGCCACTGGTCGCGCAGGTCGTCCTCGTATTTCTGCATCCGCGGGATCAGCACCATCAGGAATTCCAGCAGCGACAACCGCGGCCCCAGCAGCGGCACGCTGGACAGGATCAGGCTGCGCCCGGCAAAGCGTTTCTCTGCCGCTGCTTTCATCAACCACCAGCCGCCCCGCGCCATCACCCGCCGTCGGCTGCGTTCGGAGCGCAGATCGGGCGCCAGCAGCCGCAGCCCCGGCGCTTCGATGCACCAGCCCAGGTGGCTGCCTTCGGGATCGGCAAAACGGGCAGGCAGGTCCCCATCGCAGCAACCGTGCTGAAACAGCAGCGCCGCCTCCCGTGCAGCGGAAAACAGCGTCTGGCCGACAGGGGAATAGGTGCGCGAACGGCGCAAGGACCCCCAGCCGTCGCAGATGTCATGATCGTCCCACTGCATCAGCGACGGCACTCGCGCTGCGATCCAGGCAAACTCCGGTGCGGTGTAGACTGCCAAGTAGCGCTGCAGGAAACGCTCGCGCAGGTGGTGCATCAGATTCGCCAGGTCCGCGCGCGCGGGATCGCGGGGAATGCGGTCCGGCCAATCTTGGCTCAAGGGATGGCCGTCTGTCACCTCATCCGCATAGACTTGGTCACCGCCATGCAGCAGCAGCGAGAAGGGGTGTTCCGCATGCTCCGCGCCCATCCGCGCCCACATGGCGTTGCGCTCGGCCCCGTCGCGGTCCAGGTCACCATGCTCCTCGCCGTTGCAGGCGGCATAGGCGATCCGCAGATCGCCGCCAAAACCGCCTGCCAGCTCATAGCGCGTGCCGTTCCACTGGTAGGCGGAAGGGCAGTCCGCCGGCAGGCTGAACCGCGCCCGCAGCACCGTATGGGTGCTGTACTCCGCCAGCGGTGCGGGCTGCGCTTCACCACCGTCCAATTGAACTGGCGGCAGAGCCGCGCCTTTGGGCGCGATGAACAAGGCGGCCAGATGCATCCGGCCATCGCGCAGATCATCAAGGATCAGGATCGGGCCGGTTATTCGGCCTGTTGCCGGGCCTGTTATCGGGCCTGTTGTACGGGTGCTGCTGCTCATGCCGTCACAGCACCTAGGTGCGGGCGGCGGCGCAATCAACCGCTGGCGGCATGACTTTCTGGGGTCGTCCGGGTCTGCGGCAGAATTGCCGGTGGCGCTTCCTGGGCGGGTGTGGTCTGACTGCCCGCATATTGCCCAGCCGCCTCCGGCCCGCCTGAAGGCGCGGATTTTTCAGGAGATTTGACATGCAATGGAGTTTTCTGGCCGCCGCCCTTCTGGCCGCCCTGTGGATGATTGTTCATGCCTTTGTGGGAGGCCGTGAATGCGCCCGTCCCCTGGCGCAGGACCGGCAGCTGCCGGATGTGGTGCGCGAGACCACGCTCTTGTGCTGGCATCTGGTCACCGGCTGCCTGGCACTGATGGCGCTGTTCCTGTTCCTCGGCGCCCGCGGATATGACGGGCTGGCGCTGGCCGGAACTGCAATGGCCGCGATGATGGCGATGGTTGGCCTGCTTCTGCCGCCGCTGCGCCGGGCGGGTTATGGCCTGCTGCCGCAAGGGTGGCTGTTTGTGCCTGTGGCCGCTCTGGGCGCTTGGGGGCTGGCGGGCGGTTAGCGCCAGGTCAAACACCAGCGCGGCCCTCCCGCCCGTCCAGCGTGCATGCGGCATGCCCGCCGCCCGGTTGGGCCCGGCGCCGGAGCCGCGGCTCCGGCGCGCATCCTGCCCGCAGGGCAGGATGCCATACCCAAGGCTGCAAGGGGGTGCGGCATCAGCCGCAGCACCTGCAGGCGCGGGAGGGCTGCCGGGTTTGGGGAAATGACCTAGCGGCTCAGCTCCCGCATGCCGCGTTCCAGGCCGTCCAGGGTCATCGGCACCATCCGGTTTTCGAAAATCTCACGGATCATGCCGATCGAATGGGTGTAGTCCCAGTATTTCTCCGGCACCGGGTTGATCCACAGGTTCGACGTCCAGGCCTCCCGCGCGCGCTGCAGCCAGACCTGGCCCGCTTCCTCGTTCCAATGCTCATTGGCACCGCCGGGGTAGGCGATCTCGTAAGGCGACATCGAGGCATCGCCCACAAAGATGCATTTGTAATCCGGCCCGTAGGTGCGCAGCACCTCATGGGTCGGGGTCTTCTCGTTCCAGCGGCGCTTGTTATCGCGCCAGACGCCCTCATAGAGGCAATTGTGGAAGTAGTAGTATTCCAGGTGCTTGAACTCGGCGCGGGCGGCAGAGAACAGCTCCTCCACCACCTGGATATGCGGATCCATCGAGCCGCCCACGTCAAGAAACAGCAAGACCTTCACCGCATTGTGCCGCTCAGGCCGGGTTTTCACGTCCAGATAGCCGTGCTCAGCAGTGGAACGGATGGTGCCGTCCAGATCCAGTTCCTCCTGCGCGCCCTCACGCACCCAGCGGCGCAGCCGCTTCAGGGCGACCTTGATGTTGCGGGTGCCCAGTTCCACATCGCCGTCGAGGTTCTTGAACTCGCGCTTGTCCCAGACCTTGACCGCGCGCTGATGGCGGCTCTTGTCCTGGCCGATGCGCACGCCTTCGGGGTTGTAGCCATAGGCGCCAAAGGGCGAGGTGCCCGCTGTCCCGATCCACTTGTTGCCGCCCTGATGGCGGCCCTGCTGTTCCTTCAGCCGCTCCTTCAGCGTCTCCATCAGCTTGTCGAAGCCGCCAAGCGCCTCGATCTCGGCCTTTTCCTCCGCGCTCAGATGCTTCTCGGCCATCTTGCGCAGCCATTCCTCGGGAATGTCCACCGCCTCCATCACGGCATCAGCAGGGATCGCCTCCAAGCCTTCAAAGGTGGCGGCAAAGGCGCGGTCGAACTTGTCGATGTTGCGCTCATCCTTCACCATCGCCGCACGGGCGAGGAAGTAGAAGGCCTCTATGTCATAGGTCGCAAGCCCCGCCTTCATGCCTTCCAGGAAGGTCAGATACTCGCGCAAGCTGACCGGAATGGACGCCTTGCGCAGGTTTTCAAAGAAGGGCTGGAACATCGCGGGCCTCTGTCAGCAGTTACGCCAGCACCCGGTGGGTCAGGATGGTTGCCAGCAGCCCCAGAATACCAAAGATAATGGCATAGACAGCCCCGTATTGCAGCATGTCCAGGGTGTTGCCGCCACGTTTGCGGGCCTTCAGGGCGCCAATCAGGCCGCCCAGCAGAACGCCGATGATTACGATCATGGTTCTATCCGTCTGTTGTCTTTCAGGGTCAGTTTCTTGCGGGCCGTATCAGGAGCCGGTGGGGCGCAGCGCGGCGACTTCCTCCAGCCGGGCCTCGACCACCCAGTCCGGGCCAAAGCCGTATCGCGCCCAACCCAGGCTGTCCAGCCTGACCCGGCGCGCTTCCACCTGGCGGCCCTCCAGCTCCAGCGCCTCCGCTTGCAGCATCAGCAGCGTTGACAGCAGGGCAGCGTTTTCATGCGCGGCTGCGGCAGTCACCGCAGGCTTCAGCCGGGCCAAGGCCAAGGCGCCGTTGCCGGTTGCAACGTCATAGGCCGCCAGCTGCACCGCGACCTTGGCTTGGTGGATGCCGGTGCCGGGCAGCTGCTGCAGAAAATCCTGCGCGGTCAGGAAATGCCGCAGTGCCAGCTCCGGCTCGCGGATGTGCAGCATCCGGCCCAGCGTATAGTGGCTCAGCGCCCGGCGGTGGTCGCTCCAGCCCAGGTCGCGGGCGATCTCTGCCGCCCTGTTGGCGGCGCGCAGCCGCTCCCGCAGGGAGGCCTGCGGCCCCAGCGCCTGCTCGTAGGCCGCTGCCCAGGCCCGCGGCGTGTCCGGCAAACCGGGCGCAGCGGCCCGTGCACCGCGCGGGTTCAGCCGGGCCAGGATGACAGGCAGCCGGGCGGCAACCTGCTCCCGGCTCATGCCGGTTTTCAGCTCCGGCGCGTAGGTCGCCCGCAGGATCAGCATATCGAACCCGGTCAGCACCGCGTGCATGTTGTCGTCGTTGAACACCGAGTCCGGCAGCCGGTAGAGGTCATTCAGCGGCCCGATCGCCTGGGCGAGCTCCTCATGCAGGCAGTCGCGCACTTCCTGCGGGCTGGTGTCATTCGGAATGAACACCGCCAGCCGGTCCCGCTCGCGCAGCAAGGCCCAGTTGGTGCGCGGGCTGCGCCGGTTGCGCCGGTATTCCGCCAGCGAGGAGACATTGGGCACCACGAAACAGGCCGCTTTGGGCAGCGCCCGGCGGATCTCGTTCCGGGACACCATCTGAATGGTGATGCTGGCCGCCTCGCCAGCGACCCGGCGGATGGGAATTCCGGCTTCAGTGCGCAATCTGGCCAGCAGCGCGTTCAGCTCGCGGGTGAAGCCGGGGGAGGGCGTGCCGGTCACGCGCAGGGTGATCTGGGTCTCGAACCGGGTGAACTGGGGCAGGGTGCTGCCGCCCTCCAGCTGGAAATGCAAATCCAGGAAGTCGCGGGCGATTTCCGCGTTGGCGCGCTGCGGAGCTTGCGGGCGCGGTGTGGTGAACACCTTGACCGGCGGCAGCGCCAGCGTCGCGGCAGCGGCGCGGGTCGGGGCCTCGACACGGGGCACGGGGGCCGTGCAGGCGGCAAGGGCAAGCGCTGCCAGAACACCTGCAGCCGCCTTCATAAGGCTGCACCCGCCGCTGCGGGGCTTCGTTTCCGGCTTGATAGTTGCGTCCGCGGGCACTCAGGCGTCTCCTGCTGGCCCGGCTGTCTCAGCCCGGCCCTGTTTCCTCTGATAGGGGAATGCATCAGCAATTTGAAGCGAAACAGGCAGACGCCGGGCAAAGCGCCCGCTGCCTGTGGCATCAGGCCGTGCCCTCAGCGCCGCCCGCGCGCCATAAAGGCCAGGCGTTCGAACAGATGCACGTCCTGCTCGTTCTTCAAGAGCGCCCCGTGCAGCTTGGGCAGGGCATTGGCGCCGTCCCGCGCAATGTCCTCCCGGCTCAGGTCCTCGGCCAGCAGCAGTTTCAGCCAGTCGATCACCTCAGAGGTCGAGGGCTTCTTCTTCAAGCCTTGCGTCTCGCGGATCTCATAGAACTGCGTCAGCGCCGCGGTCAGCAGCGCCTCCTTGATGCCCGGGTGATGCACCTCGACGATTTTCTTCATCGTTTCCGCATCCGGGAAGCGGATGTAGTGGAAGAAACAGCGGCGCAGGAAGGCGTCGGGCAGCTCTTTCTCGTTGTTGGAGGTGATGATCATGATCGGGCGGTGCTTCGCCTTGATCGTCTCGCCGGTCTCGTAGACGTGGAACTCCATCTTGTCGAGCTCCTGCAAGAGGTCGTTCGGAAACTCGATGTCAGCCTTGTCGATTTCGTCAATCAGCAGCACGACCTTCTCGTCCGCCTCAAACGCTTCCCACAGCTTGCCCTTGCGGATGTAGTTCTTCACGTCATGCACGCGTTCTTCGCCCAGCTGGCTGTCGCGCAGGCGGCTGACGGCATCGTATTCATAGAGACCTTGCTGGGCACGGGTGGTGGACTTCACGTTCCACTCGATCATCCGCAGCCCCAGCGCTTCTGCAACCTGCTTGGCCAGCTCGGTTTTGCCGGTGCCGGGTTCACCCTTGACCAGCAGCGGCCGCTCCAGCGTCACCGCCGCATTTACCGCAACCTTCAGGTCGTCGGTTGCAACATATTCCTTAGTGCCCTGAAATCGCATATCTTTCCCGTCTCAGCCGTGGTTGCCGTCTTGTTATCACGGTTTTAACCAAACAGCGCCACTATTGTGTAGTGACATTCCTGTCCGATAGGGATAAACGCTGCGGCAGAGGGGGATCCAAAGTGTTGAGGTATAGTTTATGACCAGCATGATGGGCCAGACCGAAGGAGCCGAAATGAAGCAAGAAGTGTTTCTGCCGGACGACTACCGACCGGCCGAAGATGAGCCGTTCATGAACGAACGGCAACTTGAGTATTTCCGACGCAAACTATTGGAATGGAAGCAGGATCTGCTGGCAGACAGCCGCGACACGATTGAGGGGCTGCAGGACAGCACCCGCAATATTCCAGATGTCGCCGACCGCGCCAGCGAAGAGACCGACCGCGCGCTGGAGCTGCGCACCCGCGACCGCCAGCGCAAGCTGGTCGCCAAGATCGACTCGGCCCTGCGCCGCATCGACGAGGGCGAATACGGCTACTGCGAAGTGACCGGCGATCCGATCTCGCTGAAACGCCTGGATGCGCGTCCGATTGCAACCATGAGCCTGGAAGCGCAGGAGCGCCACGAGCGCCGCGAAAAGGTCCACCGCGACGATTAACCGCTGATTTTGGCGGCAAAAACGCGACAAACATTGACGCCGGGGCCTTTTGCTCCGGCGTTTTTTGTTTCATTGGGGGCAGGCGGAGAATCTGCGGGAGCCCCATGGACCTCAAAGGCCTGAAAATAACCGTCATCGGCGCCGGCATCGGCGGTCTCGCGGCAGCGCTGTCGCTGCGCCGCTTCGGGGCGTCCGTCACCGTGCTGGAACAGGCCGAGGCGATCTCCGAGGTGGGCGCAGGCCTGCAGATCACCCCCAATGGCGTGCAGGTGCTGAAGGCGCTGGGGCTGGCGGATGATCTGGCCTGGTGCTCGCAGCGCGCGCGCGCCGTGGTACTGCGCGGCCACCGCCGCGGCAAACAGGTGCTGCGGCTGGATCTGGACGAATACGCCGCCGGGCTGCCCTATTACTTCGTGCACCGCTCCGACCTCATCGGCATCCTGGCCGGCGCCGCCCGCCGCGAGGGCGTGCAGGTGCGGCTGCTGCAAAAGGCAGAGCGCATCGAACCGGGTCCGCAGCCGGCCGTTCACCTGGTGAACGGTGCCCAGTGCGGCGGCGATCTTGTGGTCGGGGCCGACGGGCTGCATTCGAAAACCCGGGTGGCATTGAACGGCGAGCGCAAACCCGCCTTCACCGGCCAGGTCGCCTGGCGCGCCACGGTGCCCAACCACCTGAACCTGCCGCCGGAGGCGCAGGTGTTCATGGGGCCGGGGCGGCACCTGGTGGCTTACCCTTTGCGCGATGGCAGCCTGATGAACCTGGTCGCGGTGCAGGAGCGCCGGGCCTGGGCTGAGGAAGGCTGGAACCTCAAGGACGACCCCGCCAACCTGCGCGCCGCCTTCCGCGGTTTCGGCGGCAATGCTGCGGCGCTCTTGGAGGCGGTGGAGGAGGTGCTGCTGTGGGGGCTGTTCCGCCATCCGGTGGCAGAGCACTGGTTTGGCGAAAACACCGCCATTCTTGGCGACGCCGCGCATCCGACGCTGCCTTTTATGGCGCAAGGCGCCAATCTGGCGCTGGAGGATGCCTGGGTGCTGGCACGTTCCCTGCAAGAGGCAGCGGGGCTGAAATCCGGCCTGATGATGTACCAGGAGCGCCGCCGCGCGCGGGCAGAGAAGGTGGTGCAGGCCGCCAGCAACAACGCCTGGAAATACCATCTGCGCGCGCCGCTCAGCTGGCCTGCGCACCAGGTGCTGAAACTGGGCGGCCGCTTTGCCCCGGACCGCATGGTCAGCCAGTTCGACTGGATCTACCGCCACGACGTCACCGCCTGAATCAGGCCGGGGGCTGGGCGGGGGAGGCTCCCGCCCGTCGCGGTTTCATTGAAAATGAACCGCTCCCGTTGGGCGTGGCGCCGCGCTGACGCGCGGCGCGGGTTGTGTTCAGATGTCCAGGTCGACCCAGACCGGAACATGGTCGGACGGCTTTTCGCGGCCCCGCACATCCTTGTCGATCTGGCAGTCCCGCAGCAGGTCAGCGGCCTGCGGCGTGAGCAGGAAATGGTCGATGCGGATGCCGTCGTCGCGGTTCCAGGCGCCGGCCTGGTAATCCCAAAAGGAATAATGCCCCGGCCCCTGGTGCCGCGCCCGGAACGCCTCGGTGAAGCCCAGGTTGACGATCCGCTGAAACGCCGCACGGCTTTCCGGACGGTGCAGAGCGTCCTCGCGCCAGGCCTCCGGGCGCTTGGCGTCCTCGGCCTGCGGGATGATATTGTAGTCCCCGGCCATCAGCGCGGGCATCTCTTCGGCCATCAGCGCCGCGGCGCGGGTCTTCAGCCGCTCCATCCAGGCCAGCTTGTAGGCGTATTTGCCGCCCGCCACCGGGCTGCCGTCTGCCTCCAGCTCCACCGGGTTGCCATTCGGCAGATACAGGCCGCAGATCCGGATCGCCTGCTTGCCCACCACGGTGGCCTCGATCCAGCGCGCCTGTTCGTCGCTGTCGTCGCCGGGCAGGCCGCGGCTCACATCCTCCAGCGGCAGCTTGGACAGGATTGCCACGCCATTGAAGCTCTTCTGGCCGTGGGTTTCGACGTTGTAGCCGCGCTCCTCGAAGATCTCGCGCGGGAAGGCCTCATCCACTGACTTGATTTCCTGCAGCAGCACCACATCGGGCTGCGCCTCATCCAGCCAGTCCGGCAGCGCCTGCGCCCGGGCCTTGATGCCATTGATGTTAAAAGTGGCGATTTTCATGGCTTGCCTCCGGCGCAGAATTCTTTATTCGGGGCCGATCTATCGCTGAATCAGCGTCCCGGGGCAAGCCCGATGCGCGATTCGCGAATCACCTTTGGCGCTGCGACTCACTGGCGTTTTGCACAGGTGAAAAATACCCCTCAGGTTGAGTTTCTTTATTTTGCAATAATATGCGTGTGAATAACACGGTGAATAACCTGTGGATGAATTGAAATAACTGAAATTGCGCAAAAAATAGCGGGTTGAAGTTAAAGTAAATGAAACTACAAAATACAATGTGAAATTGCATTTTATGTTTGCGCTGCGCGGCGCCCGTGCCAGCGTCAAGGAGCCTTTTGTCCTTAACGAATGGGGTTCCAAAATGACTGCTCAGCGTAAAATCCAGACCATCCACGCAACCCGCCATGCCACTGGCGCCAGCCTGTTCGAGGGCGATGCAACAGAGATGTTCTCCTCCGGCTCCGCGCCTGAACTCAATGCGGGTCTGTCAGTAGGGGAAGGCGTTTCGCTGTTCTCCTCGGGCTCCATGCCGCAGACGGCAGAGAGCTGGGCAGGCGGGGAAACCGGGCTGTTCTCCAGCGGTTCGGCGCCGTCGGCCTGCAGCGAAACCGCGGCTGGCGATCTGGTGGAGATGTTCTCCTCTGGCTCCGCCCCTGCCGCCCGCGCTGACACCTCAGCGGGGGATTTGGTGCAGATGTTTTCTTCCGGGTCTGCACCCTTAAATCAATCTGAGGTTGCTTCCGGCAATTTGACTGAACTGTTTTCTTCTGGCTCCGCCCCGGCAATGGGAAATGAAACCGCCTCCGGCGATCTGACGGAAATGTTCTCGTCAGGCTCGGCCCCCGCGGCACAGGCCGGAACCGGCGCGGGCGAGGGGGTGGAAATGTTCTCCTCCGGCTCCGCTCCGGCCGCCACTG
Organism: Leisingera sp. ANG1; assembly: GCF_000203975.2. Lineage (GTDB taxonomy): Bacteria > Pseudomonadota > Alphaproteobacteria > Rhodobacterales > Rhodobacteraceae > Leisingera. The sequence goes on from NZ_AFCF02000001.1 coordinate 79,398, forward strand.
CAGAGGCGGGCGCGGGCGAGGGGACGCATCTGTTCTCCTCCGGCTCCGCACCGGCGGCTGAGGCCCGCACCAGCGACGGCGACGCGACCCGGCTGTTTTCCTCGGGCAGCTGACCGGACCGGGGCCGGCCTCCCTCCCGGCCCCTGACCATCGGCGGTCCCGCATCCGGGGCCGCCCTTGCCGCGCCGCTCACACCCGCAGGAGGTTTCCATGGCCCAGATCATCCCGTTCTTCTCACCATCCGCCCGCCAGTCCCGGGCGGATGCTCAGGCTGCGCTGATTGGCGGCTTCGCCGCGCAACGGCGCCCGCAGGAGGACGTGTTCTGGCTCAAGGAAAACGCCGAGCTGTTGAATATTCTGGAATGCACCAGAGCCGATGTTGCCGCTGAGGCCCTGGCGCCCTTGCAGGGGTTCTACGACGGTGCGGCGCGGCATATCAGTTTCTTCCGCCAGTATTACCGCTTCATCCTGTCGATCTGCTTGGATCTGGAAGACTTGGGTCATCCCGGGGAGACCGGCGCGCAGCTGGCCGCATGGATCCGCGCCGAAGGGCTGGCGCAGGCAGAGCTGTCCGACCTGCAGCGCGCCGAAGCCCGCCGCCTGCTGGCGCGCCGCGGTGAGATCCTGCAGGACGACGGGTTGGACGACCGGCTGCGCGCTTTCATCTCGCGCCCGGAAACCTTTGCCATTCCAAACAAAAAAGCCGCTTACGAGCTGACCCACATCGTCTTTTACCTGTCGGAATACGGCCGCCGCGACCCGCAGCTGTCGCAGGCGGCGCTGACCAGTCTCGAGTTTGCGGGGCTGGTGGCCTTCCTCGACCAGAACGCTGATTTGCTTGCCGAAATCTGCATTGCGTTGCGCTATGCCGGCCAGCAGCCGCCCGCCGCCTGGGAGGGCTGGCTTGACAGGCATGTATCCGCCTTTACTCTATCAGAGCGAGAATTTTCTGGACTTCATGATTCTTATCACGAGTATTTTGTTGTTAACTGGCTCATGATCCTGTCTGGGCGAAAACCCTTCCGGCAGGCGGTTCCCGCGGGGGGCGTGCATGTGTCAGCTGTGCGGGGAGGAAGTATCTTGAGAAGCCTTTCAGAAGCAGTATTCGAGGCCGGAATGGCCCAGTCAGGCTGGAGTGCCGTCAAGCGGCGCACCGAGGCCATGCTGAACGAGGAAGAACACGGGCTGCTGAGCGCGGCGGAACGCAGCTGCGCCGGCTTTGCCCATTTCTTTGAAGGATTTGCCCGGGCGGGCAGCGCGGGGGCAGCGTGATGGGCTGTTCGCGCAACCAGGCTCTGGGCGGGGCCATGCTGGTGGTGGCCTATACTGGTCTGATCGCCTCTGCTGACGGGATCACGAAACTTTTGGCGGGCCAGTATGCGGCGGCGCAGCTTTACGCGCTGTCAGGGGCCATGGTGGTCGGATTCTGCCTGCTGGCGGACCGGCTCCCCCGGCTGCGCGGCGGCTTCCGCACCCGCTGCCCGCGGGCGATGGCGCTGCGCTCTGTGGCGACGCTGATTGCCGCTGTCTGTTTTTTCTATGCGTTCCGCCTGCTGCCCTTTGCCGAAGTGTTTGTCTTCATCGGACTGATGCCGCTTTTGGCGGGGGCGATGTCCGGCCTTGTGCTGAAGGAGCCGGTGCGCCCGGCGGCCTGGATTGCGCTGCTGGCTGGCTTTGCCGGGGTGCTGTTCCTGCTGCCCCATGGCGGTGACGGCAGCCATTCCGCAACTGGTCATTTCGTGGCTTTCGCGGCGGTGGTGTCCGGCACGTTTTCCATGACCATTGCACGGTTTATCGGCCGTTATGAAAGCAACGCGCTGGCGCAGGTGTTTTATCCGAACCTGACGCTGTGCGGTGCGATGCTGCTGGCGCTGCCATTTGTCTGGGTGCCGATGCCGCTGGCGGATGTTGCTTGGGCGGCAGCCTATGCGTTCCTGCTGTTCGGTGCGCGCTGGCTCCTGGTGGTGGCGCTGCGTCTGCTGGCCTCCTACGCCGTGACGCCGCTGATGAATCTGCAGTTCATCTGGATGGCAGTGATCGGCGCGGTGTTCTTTGGGGAGTTTCCGCCGGCCTCCACTTACTTGGGCGGCGCCATCGTTATTGCCTCCGGCCTCTATCTGGTCTGGGACCAGTTCGCACCCGCGATGCCGCGGCTGCGCAGTGCCGGGCGGCTGCAGACGGATCCGTGACATCTGGCTGAGAGGGTGCCGCGCCCCGCGAGGGGCGCCGGAATTATGCGATAATTCCGGCTCGGAAAACATCTGTTTTCCGGGCCGTTTTCCGCGCCGGTAAACGGCGGGATTACATGGAGAACGAGGTGCCGCAGCCGCAGCTGGAGGTGGCGTTGGGGTTTTCGATGGTAAACCGCGCGCCGATCAATTCCTCGGTGAAGTCGATCACCGCGTTTTCAAGGAACGGCAGGGAAACACTGTCGACGACAACTTTTTCGCCCTGGCCTTCGAGCACCAGATCGTCGTCCTTTGCCTCATCCAGAGCAATCTCGTACTGGAAGCCGGAGCAGCCGCCGCCTTCCACCGCGACACGCAGCGCCTGGCCCTGGTCCGCGGCGCCGATCTCGGCCAGCCGGGCAAAGGCGCGGTCTGTGACTTTGGGGGGCAGGTTCATCAGCTTTCTCCACGGGCGTAGGTTGCAGCGCAAAGCTTTATATAGAAAGGTGCAATTCAGGCGGCAAGATTTGTAAGGGAAAAGATTTCATATGCATGCGCCTTATGCCACGATGCCGGACCGCAGCCGCGGGCGGCAGGTGCCGGAGGAGGAGAGCTCCTTTCGTTCCCCCTACCAGCGCGACCGCGACCGGATTATCCACGCCAGCGCCTTCCGGCGGCTGAAACACAAGACCCAGGTGTTCGTGGAGCATGAGGGCGACAATTACCGCACACGTCTGACCCATTCGATCGAGGTCGGGCAGGTGGGCCGCACCATTGCCGGCGCGCTAGGGCTGAACCAGGAGCTGACCGAGGCAGTGGCGCTGGCGCATGACCTGGGACACACGCCGTTCGGCCACACTGGCGAGGATGCGCTGCATGCGCTGATGGCGCCTTATGGCGGCTTTGACCACAATGCCCAGGCGATCCGTATCGTGACCTGCCTGGAGCGCCACTACGCCGAGTTTGACGGCTTGAACCTGACCTGGGAAACCCTTGAAGCGATTGCCAAACACAATGGCCCTGTGGTGGGGGAGCTGCCCTGGGCGCTGGCCGAATGCAATGCCGCCATCGACCTGGAACTGCACACCCATGCCAGCGCCGAGGCGCAGGTGGCGGCGCTGTCCGATGACATCGCATATAACAACCACGACCTGCATGATGCGCTGCGGGCCGGGCTGTTTACCGACGGTGACTTGGCGCGGCTGCCGCTCTTGGACAGGGCCTATGGCGCGGTGGACCGGAAATACCCCGGCCTTGATCCCAACCGCCGCCGGCATGAGGCGCTGCGGCGGTTCTTTGGGTTCATGGTGGAGGATGTGATCAACACGGCCCAGCACTTGCTTGCGGAATCCGGCGTGCAAAGCGTCGAGGAGGTCCGCGGTCTGGGCCATCCGGTGGTGAAATTCTCCGATTCGCTGTGGCGCGACCTGAAGGAAATCCGCGCCTTTCTGTTCACCCGCATGTACCGGGCGCCCTCTGTGATGGAGAAGCGGGCCAAAGTTGCCAAGGTGGTGGAGGCGCTGTTTCCCTATTTTCTGGACAATCCGCAGGACATGCCGGAGCGCTGGCACGCGGAGATTGCGGCCGCACAGGACCGCACCGCGCTGGCGCGGATCGTGTCGGATTACATCGCCGGCATGACCGACCGCTTTGCCCTGCAGCTGCATGAGCGGCTGATCGGGGTAAAGGTCGAGGTGTAAGGGCTTCGGGCTGCTGCCGTTTTCTGTTCTTCTATCTGGGTATGTCCTGTCTGCGTGCCTTTCAATGGGGCGGTGTAAAGATGGCGGCGCCGCCAACGGGGGCGGAGGAAAGGGCCGTAACGCCAGCGCGCCCCGGGTCCGGTCAAAAGCTTTATCGTTCAAACGCCCCTGCACCTTTTGTGGAGGTGGTCTTGGGGGTCCTGGTCTCCTGTTTGCGCGGGGTGCCAGACCCGCGCCTTGTGCTGCAGCGGGGGTGACTGTCGCATATTCCGGTTAAGGTCCGGAAAGCGGGGCGTGCGGTGCTGACAGTGTTTGCGCAACGCCCTGTGGCGGCTTGTACCGTGCTGGATGTTCCCGTAATGTTCTTATTGAATTTAAATGTACAGAAGGATTGCCGGAATGATTGAGGGAAGCTGCTGCTGCGGCGCTGTCAGATTTGAATTGCTGGCGCAGCCTGCGCTGATGGGCACCTGCCATTGCTCCCGCTGCCGCAAGGCCGGGGCCAGCACCATCGTCTTTGTGAAAAAGGCCGATTTGCGCTGGATTGCAGGCAAGGAGGAGGTGGCGCTGTATCTGCCTGCGCCGCCCTATAAATACGGCCGCTGCTTCTGCCGGATCTGCGGCAGCTCTCTGGGCGAGATCCTGTCGGAGGAGGAGAGCTTCCCGATCGCAGCAAATGCGCTGGACGGGGTGCTGGAGGTGTCGAACAGCTTTCATGAGTTCGTGGGCGAGAAACCCGGCTGGTATGAAATCTGTGACGGGGCAAAGCAGTCGCAGGGGCATCCGGCCTAGGCATGGCAGCGCAGGGTGGGCGGCTGCCCGCCTTGCCTGCTATGCGGTTTCCCAAATTGGCCGTAAGCCGTGCTATGATCTGGCCCTATGATGCCGCGGGGCATCGGCGTTATCCGCGAGGGGAGGCATAACGAGGGGAAAGCCATGGCACGCTGGACCGTCACATTCACGGACAAGCCCGAAATGGACCGGGTGCGCAGCGACAAGAAGCGGCGCGAGGCGCATATTGCCTTTGTGCGCGCACGGCCTGAGTTGCAGATCGGCGGCGCGCTGGCGATGCGGCCGATGCAGGACTTCCCCGGCGCGATCTGGAATGTCGAGGCCGAAACCCGCCAGGATGTGGAGCGGCTGATCCTGCAGGACCCGTATTACGTGGCCTCCTTGCGCACGTATAAAATCACCGAATGGGGCACCGCCTCCGCCATCCAGGGGATGTTTTCATGACCGCCGCCCGTGAAGCCCGCAAATCCGCGCCCGCTCTGACCCGCTGGGCCGTGCTGTTCCGCGATGCGCCTGCGATGATGGATATCCGGGCGGACAAGGCCCGGCGCGATGCCCATGTGGCCTATGTCGAGGATCATCCGGAACTGCGCATCGGCGGCGGGCTGAAACCGGACATCGACGGCGATTTCTGCGGCGCCCTGTGGATTGTCGAGGCCGAGGACCGGATCGAGGTGGAGCACCTGATCCATGGCGATCCGTTTTACGTGCCCGCCTTCCGCTCCTACGAGATATTCACCTGGGGCAAGATCCTGGAAGACCGCACCGCGGTTCTGTAAGCCGCGCACCGCGGCAGCGGCGCAATTTTCTTCAGTAAGAAAATTGGCCGGAAAATTCGAATTTTCCGGTGCCGCCTGCCTGAGGCCCCAGGCTGCTCTTGCAATCCTGTTGACCCTTCCGGCGGCCCCCGGTATCCGCAGTGCTGAACAGTTGGGACGCCAGACATGAACCTCTTTACCGATATCCGCACGCTTGTGATTGACAGCCTGACCGCCATGACCGGCGAAGGCGCGCTGCCCGAGGGGCTCGATTTTGCCAATGTGGCGGTGGAGCCGCCGCGTGATGCCGCTCATGGCGACATGGCAACAAATGCGGCGATGGTGCTGGCCAAGCCCGCCAAGATGAAGCCGCGCGACATTGCCGAGGCGCTGGCCGCCAAGCTGGCCGCGGATGAGCGGATCACCTCGGCTGAGGTGGCAGGCCCTGGCTTCCTCAACCTGCGGCTGGCCCCCGGCGTCTGGCAGGCGGTTCTGAAGTCAGTCCTGGACGCAGGCACGGATTTCGGCCGCTCGGACATGGGCGCGGACAAGCGCGTTAATGTGGAGTATGTCTCTGCCAACCCGACCGGTCCGCTGCATGTGGGCCACACCCGCGGCGCGGTGTTCGGCGACGCGCTGGCGGCGCTGCTGGCCTATGCCGGCTATGACGTCACCCGCGAATACTACATCAACGACGGCGGCGGCCAGGTCGATGTGCTGGCACGCTCAGTCTACCTGCGCTACCTGGAGGCGCACGGTCAGGAAGTGGCCTTTGCCGACGGCACCTATCCGGGCGACTACCTGGTCCCCGTCGGTCAGGCGCTGAAGGATAAGGTGGGCGATGCCTATGTCGGCAAGGGCGAGGATGTCTGGCTGGCGGAAGTGCGTGAATTCTCCACCGATGCGATGATGGAGCTGATCCGCGAGGACCTGGCCCAGCTCGGCATCAAGATGGACAAGTTCTACTCCGAGAAGTCGCTCTATGGCACCGGCAAGATCGAGGCGGCGCTGGCCAGCCTGGAATCCAAGGGGCTGATCTATCAGGGCGTGCTGGAGCCGCCGAAGGGCAAGAAGCCCGACGATTGGGAGCCGCGCGAGCAGACCCTGTTCAAATCCACCGATCATGGTGACGATGTGGACCGGGCGGTGAAGAAATCCGACGGCTCCTGGACCTATTTCGCGCCGGATATCGCCTATCACTTCGACAAGGTGGAGCGCGGCTTTGACGAGCTGATCGACATCTTCGGCGCCGACCACGGCGGCTACGTTAAACGCATGAAGGCAGCGGTTTCGGCGCTCTCCGACGGCAAGGTGCCGCTGGACATCAAGCTGTGCCAGCTGGTCAAGCTGTTCAAGGACGGCCAGGAATTCAAGATGTCCAAGCGGGCAGGGACCTTTGTCACCCTGCGCGATGTGGTGGATGCAGTGGGCGCCGACGTCACCCGCTTCATGCTGCTCACCCGCAAGAACGACCAGGGCTTCGACTTCGACCTCGACAAGGCGCTGGAGCAGTCCAAGGACAACCCGGTGTTCTATGTGCAATACGCCAATGCGCGGATCTGCTCGACCCTGCGCAAGGCGGAGGAGCAGGGCATTGCCGCGGATGACACCACCCTGAACGCTGCCGACCTCAGCCTGATCGCCGATCCGGCGCAGCTGGCGGTGGCCAAGAAGCTGGCCGAATGGCCGCGCCAGGTGGAAATCGCCGCCCGCACCCATGAACCGCACCGGGTGGCCTTCTATCTCTACGATCTCGCGTCTGAGCTGCACGGGCTCTATCACCTCGGCAAATCCAATGAGGATTTACGCTTTGTTAAGGAGAGCAGCCAATCGGCAACACATGCGAATTTGGCACTGGCGCGGGCCGTTTCCGTTGTCATTTCCGCAGGTCTTGGTATTCTTGGCGTGAAACCGGCAGAAGAGATGCGATAACCAAAGGGGCCTGCCCCCTGAGGGAATAAATCACACATTCCGCCGGACTGAGGCAGTTCAAGAGACTTGGGGTGCAGCACCGGTTCAGGTGCTGCCGAACCGAGCAGTGAGGCGGACAATGGCGTATTTTGCGCAGGCGGGCCAGGGGCACGCCTATTCACAGGGCGATGGCCGGCAGCAGGACACCGCAACTGGCGGCTCTTATGGGCAGCAGTACTCCGATCAGACCTATGCAGGGCAGCAGTATACCGGGCCTGGCGCTGAACCAGCCTATGGCTATGAAGATCCGGCCTATGGCTACCAGCCAGAGGGGCAGGGCTACGGCGCGGATGAGTACGCGGCCTATGCCGCGGCGCCTGCGGGGCTGCGGGCACGGTTCTCCAAATCCTTGAGCATTCTGGGCGCGGTGGCCTCCATCGCGCTGGTCGCGGGCGTCGGCTTCTGGGGCTACAAGCTGGTGATGCGCGACGTCAGCGGTGTGCCGGTGGTGCGTGCCGCCGAAGGCCCGATGCGTGAACAGCCCGCAAACCCGGGTGGCAGCCAAGCCGACCATCAGGGGCTGGCCGTGAACGCAGTGGCCGCCCGCGGCAGCGCCGAGGCGCCCGCCGATCGGCTGACGCTGGCGCCCTCTGCCATTGAGCTTACAGAAGACGACAAACCGCTGCCGGAACTGGCGGCAGAGGCCGCGCCGGTTGCGGACGTGCCCGCCGCCCCGGCAGAACCGGAGGCCCCAGCAGCCCTTGGCGCCGAGACAGGTGTCAGCGAGGAGGCAGTGGCGTCCTTCCAGAACGGCGATATCGATGCGCTGGTGGCGGAGCTTGCGCGCGAGGCCGAGGATGTTTCCGCGGCGGTGCCTGCCTCGGCGGCGGCGCCTGCAATTGTGCAGCCGGAACCGCTGCAGCCTGCGCTGGCCGCTGCCACGGTTTCTCCGGCGCTGCTGAATGCGCCCGGCGTCAAGGTCTCGCTGCGGCCCTCGGCCCGGCCCGCACGGTTCAGCCCGGCTCCGGCCGCTGCCGCGCCGGCAGCGCGTGCCGGAACCGTGGATGTGGACCCGGCAACCCTGGCGGCCGGCACCCGTCTGGCGCAGCTGGGCGCCTATGAAAGCCCCGAGGTGGCGCGCGCCGAATGGGACCGCATCAGCGCCCGTTTCCCGGAGTATCTGGAAACCAAGCAGCGGGTGATCCAGCGCGCCGAAAGCGGCGGCCGCACCTTTTACCGGCTGCGGGCGATGGGCTTTGACGGGCTGTCGGATGCGCGCCGGTTCTGCTCGGCGCTGGTGGCCGGCAATGCGGATTGCATTCCGGTAACCACCCGGTAACAGTACAGACGGCAGACTAATGTTCCGCCCGGCCGCGAGGCCGGGCAGCGCCCGTCCTGCCCCCCACGGGGCGGGCGCTTTGCACCCTCCCCGCCGGGCCGGGCGCAGCCCTTTTTGTCACTGACTGGGGGAGCGCGAACACCAGGGGGCAATCATGACCTACGGAGCCACGATCCTTGATGCCGAGGGCCTGCGGCTGAGTGCAGATGAAAAGGCGTTCTTCCGTGATGCGGATCCCTTCGGCTTCATCCTGTTTGCCCGCAATCTGGAAGACGTTGAGCAGATCCAGGCCCTGTGCAACGACTTCCGCGAGGCGGTGGGCCGCAATTGCCCGATCACCATCGATCAGGAGGGCGGCCGGGTGCAAAGGCTGCGCAAGCCGCTGGCGCGCAACTGGCGCCCGCCGCTGGAGCATGTGCAGCTGGCCGGCGAGGATGCCGTCCGTGCCATGTATCTGCGCTACCGTCTGATTGCGCATGAGCTGCACACCCTGGGCATCGACAGCAATTGCGCCCCGATCGCTGACATCGCCTATGCGGAGACTCACGAATTCCTGCGCAACCGGTGTTATGGCACCAGTGCCGCAACCGTGGCGCGGATTGCCCGTGCGGTGGCCACCGCGCATCTGGACGGCGGCGTGCTGCCGGTGCTGAAACACATCCCCGGCCACGGCCGCGCCACCGCCGACAGCCACCTGGACCTGCCGCATGTGGCCAGCCACCCGGAAATGCTGGAGGAAGGCGATTTTGCCGCCTTTGCGGCACTCAATGACCTGCCGCTGGGGATGACCGCGCATCTGGTCTATGACGCCTATGACGACCGCCCGGCCACAACCTCGCCGGTGATGATGCGGCTCATTCGGGAACGCATCGGCTTTGACGGGCTGATTATGACCGACGATATCTCGATGAAAGCGCTGAAAGGCTCGCTGGCCGGCAACGCCCACGCCTCGATCGAGGCAGGCTGCGATGTGGTGCTGCTGTGCAATGCCTCGCTGGAGGAACGGATCGCCGTGGCTGAGGCCGCAGGCACCATGAGCGAAGCGGCACAGACCCGCGCAGAGCGCGCGCTGGAGGCCCGCCGCGCGCCTGTTGCCCTTGACATTATGAGCGCTGAAAGAGAACTTGCCGCCCTCATGGGCGGGCAGGTGTATGGCTGAGCAGACACTTTTTTCAGAAGCGGACACGAGCGTAGAGGAACGGCTGGCGGCCGAGGCCCTGATCGTGGACGTGGACGGGTTCGAAGGCCCGCTCGACCTGCTGCTGACGCTGTCGCGCACGCAGAAAGTCGATTTGCGCAAGATCTCGGTGCTGGAGCTGGCAAAACAGTACCTGGCTTTTGTCGAGAAGGCCAAGGAACTGCGTATTGAGCTGGCCGCCGACTATCTGGTGATGGCGGCCTGGCTGGCGTTCCTGAAATCCCGTCTGCTGCTGCCCCCCGATCCGGAGGAAGAGGGCCCGTCGGGCGAGGAATTGGCCGCCCACCTGGCATTTCAGCTGGAGCGCCTTCAGGCGATGCGCGACGCCGCCGCACGGCTGATGGGGCGCGACCGGCTGGGCCGCGACTTCTTTGCCCGCGGCGAGGAAGAGAACGTCGCCCGGATCAAGACCGTGACCTATACCGCCAACCTCTTGGATCTGATGCAGGCCTATGCCCGCATCCGCACCAAGGAGGATTTCCGCCCCTTCGTGATGGACCGCGACTCGGTCTTCACCATGGAGGAGGCGCTGGACCGCATGCGGCATTTGCTGGGTTTCACTGGCGACTGGACCGACCTGATCAGCTATCTGCCGGACGGTTGGCACAGCGATCCGGTCAAGCGCCGTTCAGCGACTGCGGCGACCTTTGCCGCCTCGCTGCAGCTGGTCAAGGAAGGCAAGGCAGAGCTGCGGCAGAGCGAAACATTTGCGCCCATTCAGCTGCGCAGCCTCGACGAGGATACCTGATGGAAGATCAGATCATGGACGCGGCCAGCAGCTCTGGCCGGACCGAGAACGACACCCTGTTTGACGCACCGCCCATGGCAGAGCAGGAGCGGATGGTGGAGGCGGTGCTGTTTGCCAGCGCCGAGCCCGTTACCTTACGCGACCTGGAAGGCCGCATGCCGCCCGGCTGCAACCCGCGCGAGGCGCTGGAGCATCTGCGCAAGCGCTATGAGGGGCGTGGTGTGCGCGTCGTGCGCCTGGGTGATGCCTGGGCGATCCGCACCGCTCCGGACCTTGGCTTCCTGATGCAGAAGGAAACCACCGAGCTGCGCAAGCTGAGTCGTGCCGCCATCGAAACCCTGGCCATTGTCGCCTATCACCAGCCGGTGACACGGACGGAGATCGAGGAAATCCGCGGTGTGTCGGTGTCGCGCGGCACCATCGACCAACTGATGGAGATGGATTGGATCCGCCTCGGCCGCCGCCGGATGACACCGGGCCGGCCGGTGACCTTTGTGGTGACGCCGGATTTCCTGGACCATTTCGGACTGGAAAGCGCCCGCGACCTGCCGGGCCTCAAGGAACTGCGCGCCGCGGGCCTGCTGGAGAACCGGCCGCCGCCGGGAAGCCTGCCGCTGGGTCAGGGCGGCGACGAGGACGACGAGGCGGAAGAACAGGCGGAACTGTTCGAGGAGTGACGCCTCCGTGGCCTCGAGCGCCCGGAAATTGCCGCATTACTCTTCTACGGTGGCAGGCAAGCGAAGGCAGAGGACTGAGGCCATGAATGCGAACTGGATTATCCGCATGGTGCTGCGCCGCCTGATCGGGCGCGCGGTTAATGCCGGGCTGCGCCGCGCGGCGCAACACGGTGCGCAGCGGCTCGGCAAGAGCAAAGGGCCGGCACCGGGGTTCGGAGCCGGCCCCAGCCCGCAGCGCAAATTCCGCAATGCAAGGTCACGCATTCCCAAGGTCAAGTAGCGGAACTAGCGGGCAGCGCACCGCCGGGCTTTCGCCGGAGGCCAAACGCCTCAGCCGCGCCGCTGAGCGCCAGCAGCGCAGACAGCATCAGGCAGCCCGCCAAACCCCAGCCTGCAAACAGCAGCCCGCCCGCGAAAGGCGCCGCAAAGACGCAGAGATAGGTGACGGTGCTGTAAAGCCCCATGATGGCGCCGCGCTGCGCAGGCTCCAGCGCCGTAAGGCGCGCCACCAGCAGGTTGAGGGCAAGATGCTGGAACATGCCCCAGATCAGGGCCGCCCCCAACAGCAGCAGGTAAAGCGGTGCCACCGCCATCATCATGAGGTAGCTGGCTGTGACCGCCAGCAGTACCGGCGCTGTGGCGCGGGCCAGCCCCAAGCGGTCCAAGAGCGGATCCAGCAGCACCGCAAGGCCAAAGCCGATGCCGTAGAACAGCGGCAGCAGGCCTGCTTGGGTGGTGCTGAGGCCAAGCGTTTGGGTGATATGGGCACCGGTGAAGAAATAGCTGCTGTAAAACCCCATCATCAGCAGCGCGGTTGCCAAAAGGCCGCGTGCGATCCCCGGCACCCGCAGTGCTGTCAATGGCGAAGTGGCCTGGCCGCTGGGGCTGCCCGCGGCGCGCATTTGGGCCGAAGCGCCCCACAGCAGCAGCGCCACGCCCGCCAGCGTGCCATAGACCGCGCGCCAGCCCGCGAGATCGGTGGCCCAGGCGCTGACGCTGACACCCAGCACCATCGACACGGTCCAGCCCGCCAGCACGTAGCCCAGCACCTGCGCTTCGCGTCCCTTGGGGGCTATCACCATTGCCAGCGTGTAGATCGAGGGCAGGGCGGCCCCCGCCGCCAGCCCGCAGACCGCCTGCGCTGCCATCAGTGTCCAGACATCCGGTGCTGCGGCGCTGGCGCCCAGCCCGGCCCCAAGCAGCAGGAGGGCAGCACGCATCAGCCGCCCGGCGCCGATCCGGTCCCCGAGCGGTGCCAGCAGCAAGGCTGCGGCGGCAACCCCCAGCCCATAGGCGCTGGCTGCCCGCATCACCTCTGCCGTGGCGGCGTTCAGCGTCTGGCTGACCGCCGTCACCACCGGCGACAGCAGCAGGGAGTTGGCGCCAATCACGCCAATGGCGCTCATCAGGATCAGAATCGGGGTTCGCATGGGTTTACCTTGAAGAATGTTCAGATATCTTTGCTATATGCTGAATGGTGTTCTGTGAAGGGCGGGCGAAGATGGTCAGGGAAAAAACAGATGAGGTTCGGAGAAACGGCGGGGCCGCCCGTGTTTTGGACGCATTGGACCGAAAAATATTAGGCGCGCTGAGCGTCGATGCGACGCTCTCCTACGCCGCCATCGGCCAGGAAGTGGGCCTCTCGGCGCCCGCGGTGCATGAGCGGGTGAAGCGGCTCAGGGCCTCTGGCGCGATCCGGGCGACGGTGGCGCAGCTGGACGGGCCTGCTGTGGGCAAGCCGATGCTGGCCTTCATCCATGTGGACACGGTCGGCTGGGGAAAGACGGCAGAACTTATGTCGCTGGAAGCCTGGCCGGAGGTGGAGGAGATTCACACTGCCACCGGCGACACCTGCCTGATCCTCAAGGTGCGGGTGGCCTCGCCGCATGCGCTGGAGGGGCTCTTGGCCCGCATCTATGACGTCGAGGGGGTGCGCGGAACCCGCACCTATATGACGCTCTCCACCCATCTGGAGCGCACCGTGCAGGCCGGGGTCAGCGCGGAGCTGGAAGAGGATTTATATATCAAGCGTTGAGGGCGCGGTGAAGTAACTGATCTATCGCCTGGCCGAAGGCCGGGCAGCGCCCGTCCGGCCCCCGTCAAACCGGAGGTTTGCCTCCGGCAAAACGGGCGAGCGCTTCGCTTCCTGCCCCGCCGGGCCGGGCGCAGCCGTTAGCTGCAGATGATTACTCCGGCGTCTTGAAATGCTTCGACAGTTTCAGCCCCTGGCCCTGATAGTTGGAGGCAATGCCCGCACCATAGAGCTGCTCCGGCACCTCGGCCATCTTCTCATAGACCAGGCGGCCAACCACTTGGCCGTGCTCCAGCACAAACGGCGCCTCGTGGCAGCGCACTTCCAGCACCCCGCGGGAGCCGGTGCCGCCGGCGGCGTCATGGCCGAACCCGGGGTCGAAGAAACCGGCGTAATGCACCCGGAATTCACCCACCATCGCCAGATAGGGGGCCATCTCCGCCGCATAGGCGGGCGGGATATGCACCGCCTCGCGGCTCACCAGAATATAAAACGCACCAGGGTCCAGGATGATGCGGCCATCCTTGGTGCGCACCTCTTCCCAGTATTCCTGCGGGTCGTACTCGCCGATCCGGTCCAGGTCGATGACGCCGGTGTGCGGTTTAGCGCGGTAGCCGACCAGATCGGTGCCGGGCAGCTTCAGATCGACGGAGAAGCCAAGGCCGTCCTCGATCACAGCCTCGCCATCCACCAGCGGCGAGCCGGCGTGCAGCATCTTCAATTCCGCGTCCGACAGCACCGCCTGGCCAGTGCGGAACCGGATTTGGTTGAGTCGCATGCCGGGGCGCACCAGCACCGAAAAGGAGCGGGGGCAGATTTCTGCGTAAAGCGGGCCGGTGTAGCCGGGCTTGATGCGGTCAAACTCCTCGCCGCCGTCGGTGATGGTGCGGGTCAGGAGGTCCAGCCGCCCGGTGGAGCTTTTGGCGTTGGCGACGGCAGAGACATCATCCGGCAGCGCCAGCCCTTCCATCAGCGGCACCACGTAGACGCAGCCCTTCTCCAGCACCGCGCCGTTGCTCAGGTCGATCCGGTGCATCTCGAATTCGGTCAGCCGGTCGGAAACGCTGCGGCCCTGGCCGGCCAGAAACGACGCCCGCACCCGGTAGGCCACATTGCCGAGGCGCAAGTCGAGGCTGGCGGGCTGCACCTGGCCCTCCACCAGCGGTGTACTGACGGTGATCTCCCCGCGTTCCAGCATTGTTTCGATGGTCTGGCTGGGCAATACGCCTGTCATGTCCTGTCCCCCTCCGCGCCGGCTTTGCGGCGATGCTGGCCCAAACGGGGCCGGTTCGCAATCCCAGTTCGCAACTGGCAAAGCCTTGCGCTGGATACGAAAACGCCCGGGTGCGTGAACACCCGGGCGTTTTTCATATGGTCGGGCTAGCAGGACTCGAACCTGCGACCTTCCGTCCCCCAGACGGACGCGCTACCAGGCTGCGCCATAGCCCGTTGCAAAGCCTTCTAACCGTTTTCGCAGCAGGGGCAAGAGGGGGCAGCAAGATTTTTTGCAGCCCCGCGAAGAAATTCAGCAGCCAGAAGCAGTTGCCGGGGCAGACACAGACGGCATCCGTTTCCCGGCGCGGGAAACGGCTCGGAAATCACGTGATTTCCGGGCCGGAATTCGCGCCGAATTCCGGCTTCAGGGCCTGTTCTGAACAAAAGCGCGCAGTTCATCGGCGCAGGCGGCAATGCCCGCCAAAGACTGCGGCGGCAGGCTGCGGGTTTCGGCCAGAAGCGTCAGGATGCCGGGCTGCACCGGGGCAGGGACGGCGGTTTCTTCGTCTGCCGCAGGCTGCTGTTCGGACATGTCCGCCGGTTCAGGTTCCGTTAGTGCCTCTGTCTGCTGTGCCGCACTCTCTGCCAGCGCAGGCTCCGTCTCTGCATCGGTCAGGGCATCTGCCTGCATATCCGGCTCTGCTTCCGCGAACACATCCGGCTGGGCATCTTGTCCGGCTTCCGCAAGAACCTCCGCTTCGCCGTCGTCCTGCGCGTCGTCCCCGCCGCCGTTGAAGCCGGTCGCGAATTCCAGCGCGTCCACCTGACGGGCAGCTTCGTCCAGATCATGCGGCGGGAAGGCTGCGGCGGGATCAGAGGGCTGATCTTCCTCCGGCTCTGGCGCTGCTTGCACGGACTCTTCTGCGGAAACGGCGAAGTCCAGCGGCTCCTCGGGCTGCAGTCCTGCAGCTGCAACCAGCGTGTCTTCTGCGGGCTCGGGCTCTGCCTGAGGCTCCGGCTCCGCCACGGGTTCAACTGCGGGGGCAACCTCCTCTGTGAACTCAGCCGCAGCGGAAGCGGCTTCCGGTTCGGGGTTCTGAACGGCGTCCTGCATTTCTTCTGCTGCAGACAGTCCGGCGGCTGCGGGCACTCCGGCGGCAGTGCTGTCCTGCGCGAAGTTTTGCGGTTCCGCGGCCAGGTCCTCAGCGGGGGCTGATTCCGCCACGTCCAGGTGCTCCTGACCGCTCAGCGGCGCGATATCCTCCAGCGGAGCAGGTGCCGTATCGGGGGCTGGGTCTGCTGCCACTTCCTGGCCAGTTTCCTGCGCATCCTCGTGCAGCTGTTGCGCAGCCGCAGGTGGTGTCTCGGCCGCGGCAGGATCCTCTGTGGAAATGGTTTCCGCCTCTTCCTCCGGTTCGGGCAGATGTTCCTGTCCGGTCAGGGGGGCGATCTCTTCCAGCGGTGAGGGCTGAGATTCGGGGGTGGTCCCTGCGGCAGCCTCTGGCGCGGTTTCCAAAGTTGCTTCCGCGGCTTCCGGCGCGGCCGCAAGCGCTTCCTCCGCAGGAGCGGGTGCGCCTGCAAAGGTTTCCTGCAGCTCCTCTGTCCCGTCAGCCGTTTCAGGCGCGGGGTCAGGGTCCGCGGCGGCCTCCGTCAGCTCCGGGGCCGGCGAATTCTCTTCAATGGCGGCCGGCTCTGCGGCGGCCTGATCCGCAAAAAGATCCTGCGGTGCCTGGCCGGTGGGCTCGGCCGGCTGTTCCGGTGCGGAATCACCCTCATGCAGAGCGGCTGCCGCAGCGGTTTCCTGTGTCTGAACCTGAGATGCAGATGCCTCATCGGGCATCACAGCGTCCGCTGCACCGGACAGCGGTTCCGGGGCTGCTTCAGACGCTGGCAGCGATGGCTCAGGTTGATCCTCAAACGGTGCAGAAGTTGCAGGCGCAGGCGTTTCGGGGGCCTCCGAGGCGCCGTCCTGGGGGGCCAAACCTGTTGCTGCGATTGCAGGCGGCTCTGCCTCTGCGCCGGATGGCTCCCCTGCGGGGGCCGCTGGCGTCCCGCCGGAGGGGGCAGTGCTGCCTCCCGCTGCGGGTGGAGCCAGATCCATCTGCATTTGCGGCGCAGCGGCAGCTTCGGGCCGCGGGGAAGCGGGGGCTGGCTCCGGGGATGCGGAGGCCGGAGGGGCAGCGTCTGCACCGGAGGCTTGCGGGAAACCAACCACATTGCTGTCTTCGGGGGGGGCTTCGGACGCGGCCTCGGCGCTTTGCTCCAGCGACTGATCCCAGTCATCGCCCAGCTTGTCCGCGGGCGGCGGCGCCTCAACAGCAGGCTCTTCCTCGCCGTCCAGCGGATGCGACAGGCTGGCGACATGGGCCACGCCCTGCTCGCGCAGCAGTGCCTGCACTTCCTTGATCGACAATCCGTCGACGTGCAGCAGTTTCCTGATCCCGCCCAGCAGCTGCATATCCGCAGGCCGGTAATAGCGCCGCCCGCCGGCGCGCTTTACAGGTTTTACCTGGGTGAACTTGCTCTCCCAGAAGCGCAGAACATGCGCCTGCACGTCCAGCCAATCCGCAACTTCACTGATGGTGCGGAAGGCGTCCGGTGATTTCGACATGGCTTAATTGGTCCCGTTACTTACGGTTGCCGTCTGCCACGCGGTCTTTCATCAGGTGGGAGGGCCGGAAGGTCAGCACGCGGCGCGGCTGGATCGGCACTTCTTCGCCCGTCTTCGGGTTGCGCCCGACCCGGGCCGACTTGTCCCTTACGCTGAAGGTGCCGAACGAGGAAATCTTAACCTGTTCACCGCGCACCAGGGCATCCGACATATGCTGCAGCATGCTTTCTACCAGCTGTGCGCTTTCGTTGCGCGACAGGCCGACTTCCCGGAAAACAGCTTCACTCAAATCCATTCTTGTCAGTGTTTTTTCGCCCATACCAATCCCCGTTGTTTGCCAAAGCATAGGGCGGAGGGAATTTCCCTGTCAATATCAATGAATTGCACCGGGGTATTCGGGCGGAAATTAGAGCTGCGCGGTTACCAGCGCAGCACAACTGCTCCCCAGGCCAGGCCGCCGCCGATGGCCTCAGTCACGATCAGATCGCCTTCCTTGATCTGGCCGCGTTCCTTGCCGACCGACAGGGCCAGCGGGATGGAGGCGGCGGAGGTATTGCCGTGATCCTGCACGGTAACCACCACGTTGTCCATGCTGAGGCCCATTTTCTTGGCTGTGCCCTGGATGATGCGGATGTTGGCCTGATGCGGCACGATCCAGTCGACATCCGCTGCCGACAGGCCAGCACGGTCCAGCGCGGTGTTGGCGGTGGAGGCGAGTTTTTCGACCGCGTGGCGGAACACCTGGTTGCCCTGCATCCGCAGATGGCCGGTGGACTGAGTCGACACCCCGCCATCCACGTACAGCAGGTCCTTGTAGCGGCCGTCGGAGTTGAGGTCGGTCGCCAGGATGCCGCGGTCCGCATTGGTGCCGGGCTGTTCCTGCGCTTCCAGCAGCAGCGCCCCGGCACCGTCGCCGAACAGCACACAGGTGCCGCGGTCGGTCCAGTCCATGATCCGGCTGAAGGTCTCTGCGCCGATCACCATCACCCGGTTTGCCTGGCCCGAAGCGATCAGAGCGCTGGCATTGCTGAGCGCATAGACAAAGCCCGCGCAGACCGCCTGCACGTCAAAGGCAAAGCCTTTTGTCATGCCCAGCTTGGATTGCACCATGGTGGCGGCGGAAGGGAAGGTGAGGTCGGGGGTGGAGGTGGCCACAACAATGGCATCCACATCATCCGCGGTCAGCCCCGCGTCCGCCAAAGCGCGTTCAGCTGCCTTGGCGGCCATATCCGATGTGGTCTCTCCCTCAGCGGCAAAATGGCGGCGTTCGATGCCGGAGCGGCTGCGGATCCATTCGTCCGTTGTGTCCAGCGTGGCTTCGAATTCCGCGTTTTCAACCACCCGTTCGGGGAGATAGTGTCCTGTGCCAACAACTACCGCGCGTCGCGTCATCCGTCTGCCTGCCTATTTTCAGTCTTTTTCGGTGGCCGCCCGCATCTCGCGGGGGGCAGTATTATCTTGGGTATGCAGGCCGGCAGATGCAACCCGCGCGGCCAGCTTTTCGGCGAATCCGTGCTGTGCCAGCCGGAACGCCAGCTTGACTGCAGCGGAGACGCCCGTGGCATCAGCGCCGCCGTGGGATTTCACCACCGTGCCGTTGAGGCCCAGGAACACGCCGCCGTTGACGCGGCGCGGGTCCATCCGCTTGGACAGCCGTTTCAGCGAGGTCATCGCCAGAACCGCGGCAATCTTGGACAGGAACGAGTACCCGAACGCCTCGCGCAATGCGGTGCGCATCAGGCTGGCGGTGCCTTCGCCGGTCTTGATTGCCACATTGCCGGTGAAACCATCGGTCACGATCACATCGGCAATATCGCCGGGAATGTCGCTGCCCTCGACAAAGCCGACAAACTCGTAATTCGCCTGCCCGGCTTGGTCTGAGATAAGCCCGTAGGCCTCCTTCAGCTCGGCGCGGCCCTTGTGTTCTTCGGTGCCGACATTCAGCAAGCCCACGCGGGGGCGGATGATGTCCATCGAGTTGCGCACGTAAGACGTGCCCATCAGGGCAAATTGCAGCAGATCCTCTGCATCCGCCTTCACGTCGGCGCCGACATCCAGCATCACGTTGAAGCCTTGCGGGTTCAGCGAGGGCCAGAGGATCGCAATGGCGGGCCGGTTGACGCCCGGCAGCTTGCGCAGGCGCAGCATCGACAGCGCCATCAGCGCGCCGGTGTTGCCGCAGGAGACGGCGCCCGAGGCCTCGCCGTTCTTGACCGCATCCAGCGCCGACCACATCGAGGTGCCCTTGCCGTTGCGCATCACCTGGGAGGGTTTATCCTCCATGGTGACCACATCGCGGACATCGCGGATCTCGACGCGGCCTTTCAGGGCGCGCTTCTTGGCAACCAGCGGTGTCAGCTGATCCGCGGGCCCGTGCAGGATAAACCCGATTTCCGGGTTCTTTTCTGCAGACATGGCAATGCCGGCCACCACAACTGCGGGGCCGGCGTCTCCGCCCATGGCGTCAACAGAAATAGTGATGCGGCCGGCTTTTGCCTGATTTTGATCGGGTTTACCCGTCATGCGAAAGCCTGCCTGGCATCAGGATCCTGTCCGTGGCTTACGCCGCGTCCTCGTCGATCTCGATCTCGTCAGCCGCTGCGACGATTTCCTTGTCGTCGTAATGGCCGCAGGAGGGGCATACGTGGTGCGGGCGCTTCAGCTCGCCGCAGTTGCCGCATTCGTTCGGGTTCGCAGCAACCAGTGCATCGTGCGCGCGGCGGTTGTTGCGGCGCGATTTGGATACTTTGTTCTGTTGGACGGCCATGTCTCAACCTTTGTCTGTTTGGGCCTTGGGGCCATCCCCGCGGCGCGATTGCATTCTGTTCGATCAGTCTGACGTGCGTTTAGGCGTCTGCCCAAGCATTGTCCAACCAAAAATTCCGATGAGCGCGCGAAAATACTGCGAATCTCCGCTGGCGCAAGCTGTTTTTTACGGCAGGCAGAAGGGCGGCGCCAGAGGCGATTTTCTGCGCTGCAAAAATTCTGCCCTCAGTCCTCATCTTTCAGCTGGCCGCGCAGCGCGGCAAGACCGGCGAAGGGCTTGGTGTCCTCGTCCCGCATCGGCTGCACGCCATCCTCGGCATAAACGGCTTCGCCGAGTTCTGCGCCGTCCTTGCGCGGATAGGCGGGGATATGCAGTGCCAGCGCCTCTGCCATCACGGCAGCCGGGTCGATGTGTGTGCCCAGCGGTTCGATGCTGTCATCTTCGGGCATTTCGACCTCGGCACCTTCCGGGGTCTCAACGCGGGCCAGGTAGGTGATCTCCACCTGTTCCTCGATCCGGGTGGTGACCGGCTCCAGCGTCACCACGCAATCCTGCACCACGGTGGCGCCCAGGCGGCCGATCAGTTTCCAGTCCTTCTTGCCCATCGCCTTGATTTCACCGGTGAAGCGCAGTTTGCGCACTGCGTTCACCCCCATTTCCGCCGCAAGCGCGGTCAGGGTGTCCTTGTCCGGGATGATTTCAAAGGCAGTCGGGGTGTTCTGAGGCAGGTCCGCGACCCGCAAAGCGGTGCTGTCAGACATATTCGGGGACTTTCGTTTCTTGAACCGGAGGCGGTCATTAGGTAATCGGGTTAAAAGACGTATTCAAGCCGCCGGTCATGGCGGCAGGCTGGGGGGCAGTCATGGTTGCAAAGGCATTTCACTTCAAGGCCGTTTTGCGCGGCGCAGTATTTGCGGCGGCAGGGCTGGCACTGGCGGCCTGCACGTCCGTCTACCGCAAGCACGGCTATGTGCCGTCGCCGCATCAGCTGGCCGAAGTGGTGCCGGGCATCGACACACGGGATTCGGTGGCGGAAACCATCGGCATCCCGTCCTCGACCGGCGTGCTGAACGACAGCGGCTACTATTATGTCGCCACCCGGTTCCGCCACTACGGGGCCAAGGCGCCCGAGCCGGTGGCACGCGATCTGGTGGCGATCAGTTTCGACACTTCGGGCGTGGTGCAGGCAATCGAGCGTTACAGCCTGGAGGATGGTAAGGTGGTGCCGCTGGAGCGCCGGGTGACCAGCTCCGGTGTGCAGGACAACACCTTCCTGCGCCAGCTCTTGGGCAACCTGGGCAACTTTGGCCCCGGTCAGCTGCTGAACAACGAATAAGCCGGCTTCACTGCTCTGTCACAGCGCATATGTTATGGGCTGAGCCGGAAAGCTGGAGGCCGCCGTGGCGGAACCTGAGATATTGCTGAGCAAGGGGCGCTACCGTGCCCGGCTTGCTGCGGGTGCCGATGATGTGGCGGCGGCACAGGCGCTGCGGACACTGTGTTTCCGGACCGCCGCCGCCGACAGCGACCCCTTTGACAGCCGGTGCACCCATGTTCTGGTGGAGGAAAAGGCCAGCGGCGCGCTGGTCTGCTGTTTCCGGCTGCTGCTGCTGGAGGGCGGCGCAGTGCTGGAGCAAAGCTATTCGGCGCAATTCTATGATCTTTCTGCGCTCCAAAACTTTGCGGGGCGGATGGCGGAGCTGGGCCGCTTTTGCACGCACCCGGAATGGCAGGATCCCGACATCCTGCGTATCGCCTGGGGGGCATTGACGGGCCTTGTAGACGGGCAGGGGGTGCAGATGCTGTTTGGCTGCTCCTCCTTTGCGGGCACCTCGGCCGAGCCCTACAAGGATGCCTTTGAATTGCTGCGGCAGCGGTATCTGGCGCCTGCGCAGTGGCGCCCGGCTGAAAGGGCGCCTGAGGTGGTGCGTTTTTCCGTGGAGTCGCCGCGGACGGCAGATGCGAAGAAGGCACTGCAGGCGATGCCGCCCTTGCTGCGGGCCTATTTGGCGATGGGCGGCTGGGTCAGCGGTCATGCGGTGGTGGACCGGCAGATGAACACGCTGCATGTCTTCACCGGCCTTGAGACCGGCGCAATTCCTGACGCCCGCAAGCGGCTGCTGCGGGCAGTGGCCGGGTGATTATGAGTATTTCAGGAAAGATGAACGGGGAGCGTTGACGGGATTTGGCCGCCGGGGTAGCTGGCTGGCATGGCACGTATTCCTCTTTTGCAGATGTCCGGCATTTCCCTCACCTTCGGGGGTGATCCGGTTTTTTCGAACCTTGATCTGGTGGTGCAGCCCGGCGACCGGGTGGCGCTGGTGGGCCGCAACGGCTCGGGAAAATCCACGCTGATGAAGGTGATGGCGGGGATTGTTGAAGCCGATCAGGGCGACATCGTGGTGCCGCCGGGCAAATCCGTCGGCTACATGGAGCAGGACCCGAAGATGGAGGGGTTCGCTACCTTAGGCGATTTTGCCGCCAGCGAGTTGGACCCCGGCGAAATGTACAAGGTGGAACGCGCGGGCGAGGGGCTGAAATTTGATCCCGCAAGGCCGGTGGAAACTGCCTCCGGCGGCGAGCGGCGGCGCGCGGCGCTGGCCAAGCTGATGGCCGAAGCGCCGGACCTGATGCTGCTGGACGAGCCGACCAACCATCTGGATATCGAGGCGATCACCTGGCTGGAGAATGAGCTCAAAGGCACCCGCGCGGCCTTTGTGCTGATCTCCCACGACCGGGCGTTTCTGCGGGCGCTGACCCGCGCCACCCTGTGGGTGGACCGCGGCGAGGTGCGCCGCCAGGAAAAGGGGTTTGAGCATTTCGAGGCCTGGCGCGACAAGACCTGGGAAGACGAGGACATGCAGCGCCACAAGCTGAACCGGCTGATCAAGTCGGAAAGCCGCTGGGCGGTCGAGGGCATTTCTGCCCGGCGCAAGCGCAACATGGGCCGGGTGCGGGCGCTGCAGGATCTGAAGGCGGAACGCGCGGGCCAGATTAAGCGCCAGGGTGCGGCTGAGATGGCGCTGGAGGCCGGGCCGAAGTCGGGCCGCAAGGTGATTGAGGCCGAAGGTCTGAGCAAGGCGTTTGGCGGCAAGGAGATCGTCAGGGATTTCTCACTGAAAGTGCAGCGCGGCGACCGGGTGGCCTTTGTCGGCCCCAATGGCGCGGGGAAAACTACGCTGCTGAAGATGCTGCTGGGGATGGAAAACCCGGATGCGGGTTCTGTGAAGCTGGGCACCAATCTGGAGATCGCCCTGTTCGACCAGACCCGTGACCAGCTGGACGGCGATTCGACCCTTTGGGAGAACCTGACGGCCGATCCGCTGCTGGGCATATCCGGCAAGGCTGATCAAGTGATGGTGCGCGGCCAGCCCAAGCATGTGGTGGGCTACCTGAAGGAGTTCCTGTTCGACGAGCGCCAGGCGCGGGCGCCGGTTCGGTCGCTGTCGGGCGGCGAGAAGGCGCGGCTGTTGCTGGCGCGGCTGATGGCGCGGTCCTCGAACCTGCTGGTTTTGGACGAACCGACCAACGATCTGGATGTGGAGACGCTGGACTTGCTGCAGGAGCTGTTGGACAACTACGACGGTACTGTGCTTTTGGTCAGCCACGACCGGGATTTCCTGGACCGGGTGGCAACCACCACCATTGCGATGGAAGGCAATGGGCGGGCCACGGCCTATGCCGGCGGCTGGAGCGATTACATCGCGCAGCGCGGGCCGCTGGAGGTTTCTGAGAAAGCGGAGAAGGTGAAGCCTGCAAAGGCGAAGCCCAAGCAGGAGAGCCAGCCCAAGGACGGGCTCAGCTTCAAGGAGAAGCACCGGCTGGAGGCGCTGCCTGCGGAGATCGAACGGCTGGAAGCGGAGATCGGCAAGCTGCAGGAGCTGATGAGCGATCCCGAGCTGTTCACCCGCGAGCCGGTCAAGTTCAAGAAGGCCACCGAGGCGCTGGTGGAGCGGCAGGAAAAACTGGCTGCAGCCGAAGAGGAATGGCTGGAGCTGGAGGAGAAGGCTGGGGCCTGAGGCCGGTTCCCCAGTTAGGTCAGTACGCCTGACCAAATGTTTCGCGCGCGAAACATTTGGTCAAGGATGCTGCCGTAATGATTTGGAAAGTATTAAGAAAGTTGAATCGCGGGTGAAGGCGGCGGGCGCTGGATTTACCCTTTGATTACCCCTGCCGGAGGCGGGCGGGATTGCCGGTGACGGTCTGGTCCGCGGCGACATCTTTGGTCACCACGGCGCCCGCGCCGACGATGGCGCCGTCGCCGATGGTGACGCCCGGCAGGATGATCGCGCCGCCGCCGATCCAGACATCTGCGCCAAGGGTGACGGGAAGGGCGATCTCCAGCCCCGTGGCCCGCAACTCCCTGTCTTTATGGTGCTGGGCGCAGTAGATCTGCACGTTCGGACCCAGCATAGTGCCATCGCCGATGCTGACGGGGGCGGTGTCCAGAATGGTGCAGCCCGCGTTCATGTAGACGTTGTTGCCTAGCCGGATGTTGATGCCGTAGGCGCAGTGAAACGGCGCCTCGATCAGGCAGTTTTCACCGTGGGCGGTGAAGAGGTTGGCGAGCGGCGGGCTGAGGTTCTCAGCCGGGTCAGGCAGTGCGCTGTTGTGCTGATGCACCGCAACCCGGGCCTGGTGGCGCAACGCGGAGAGTTCGCTGTCCAGGCAACAGTACCATTCCCCTGCCTGCATTTTCTGCCGTTCGGATTTGTTCATCGGCGCCTCCTGACCCGGAGTGAAGGGCGGGCGGCATCGATTGTCAATTGCGGGTGTGCTCCCGCGCCCGCAGGCGCCCTGGCTTTGCCAAGGCGCCCTTGTGCGGCCTTGGGCCGGGCACCGCTGGTGCGGTGCCCGGCGGGCAGCAGCTCAGGCGGTTTGGGTCATCTCATTCAGGGTGAAGGCGGCGACTGCACCCTCGGTTGCCGCCATATAGGCGGCCAGATGCGGTGCGTTCATGTGCTGCTGCCACAGCTCCCGCGATTCCCAGGTTTCGTAGAACACGAAAAAACCGGGCGTCTGATTGTCCTGGTGCAGGTCATAGCGGATGCAGCCGTCCTCAGCGCGGGTGATGGGCACCAGCTTTTCGAGTTCAGCTTTGACCAGGGCTTCCTTGCCGGGCTGGGCGGTAATCTGGGCGAGAATTGTCAGGGCCATTTGGGCCTCCTGTTCTTGAGGGATGTGACGGGACGGGATATGGCTGCACGGTGTATTCTGCGCAAGAACGCACATTTTGTGAGGGTAGGTACAAAATGGATACTGTAGATCAGGGCGAAAGCCGGGCCGCACGGTTCGAGACTTACGATTGCAGCGGCGGCTGCCCGGTTGAGGCGGCGCTGGAGCAGATCTCCGGCAAGTGGAAGGGGCTGATCGTCTATCACCTGCTGCCCGGCACCTTGCGGTTCAATGCCCTGGCGCGGGCGCTGGGGGATGTGACGCAGCGCAGCCTGACCAAGCAGCTGCGGGAGCTGGAGGCGGATGGCATCGTGCACCGCAAGGTCTATGCCGAGGTGCCGCCGCGGGTGGAATACAGCCTGACCGGCAAGGGACAGGCGCTGCGCCCGGTGATCGAGGCGCTGGCGGCCTGGGGTGCCGGGCCGGGGAGCTAAGGCAGCGGCTTGGCAAGAAACTCCCGCGGCCGTAGGTGCCCTGGCTGCGCCAAGGCGCCTTTGTGCGGTCGTGGGCCGTTCGTTGCTGCGCAACGCTGAAGGTTTTGCTGAGAAGCGCTTCAGGGGCAGGTTTGCCCTGAAGGCGCGGTATCGAGTGTGTTTGCCGCTGCTTGCGCATCAAGGATGAACCGTGCTGCGCACGGCGGCTGCGCCGTCCTTGACCCGGAATCAGCAGCAGAGGTCAGCGCATGCGCAGGGCGCCGTCTATGCGGATGACCTCGCCGTTGAGGTAGCCCATCTCGACGATGAAGCCGGCGAGACGGCCGTATTCGCGCGGGTCGCCCAGGCGGGCGGGGTTGGGAACGTCGGCGGCCAGCTGCTGCTGCACCTCTTCCGGCAGGCCGGCCAGCATCGGGGTCATGAAGATGCCGGGCGCAATGGTCATCACCCGGATGCCGGAGGACGCGAGATCGCGGGCCATTGGCAGGCACATGCCGGCAACCCCGCCCTTGGAGGCGGCATAGGCGGCCTGACCCTTTTGCCCGTCAAATGCCGCGATGGAGGCGGTGTTGATGATTACGCCGCGGGCGTTGTCCGCATCGGGCGCGTTCTTGGCGATCTCGACAGCGGCGAGGCGGGCGACGTTGAAGGTGCCGACCAGGTTGATGTCGATGGTGCGCTTGTAGGCATCCAAGGGGTGCGCGCCCTCCTTGCCCACGGTCTTGGCGCCGATGGCGATGCCCGCGCAGTTCACGCAGGCGGTGATCTTGCCCATCTTCTCTGCCGCATGGGCGATGGCAGCGGAAACCGACTCCTCGCTGGTCACGTCGGTCTGGGCAAAGTGGCCGCCGATTTCCTCTGCCACTTGGGCACCGCGTTCGGCGTTGCGGTCGAGGATGGTGACCTGGGCGCCTTGTTCGGCGAAGTAGCGCGCGGTGGCCTCACCCAGGCCGGAGGCGCCGCCGGTGACGACGGCTGCGGTGTCTGCAAGTTTCATGAGCGGGGCTCCTCCCGGTTATCTGAACATGTGTTCATATAATGGAGAGGCTGGGCACCTGTCCAGCGGGACGGGACGTCGCGGACTTACGAGAAACCTGTCAGGCCATTTGCTGCCGGTCGAGCAAGGCCAGCGGGCGCAGGAGGCGGCCCAGCGGCGGCCAGAGACCCCAGGTGCCGCCCAGACGGTGCAGATGGGCGCCGGTGCCGAGTTTGAAGCGGGCAAGGCCTGGGGCGTCCTCGGTATTGATGAGGCCGAGGTCGAGCCGGCAGATGCCCTTGGCGGCGAGCCAATTGGCGGCCTCCCACAATAGGAGGGGATGGGCGCTGAGCTGTTTGCCGCGCGCGGTGGTGTGGGCGATGTGGTAGGTGGCGGTGCTGCCGTGGGTCAGGATCAGGATGGCGGCAACCGCTTCCTTGCCCTCAAACGCCTGGAAGAGTTTTGCCTGGCCCTTGTTTTCGCGGGTATAGGCGAGGGTGAGGCCAATGGGCCAGCTGCGGTAGCCGCGCTGTGTTTGCTGTGCCGCGTCGGCCTGGAACAGCCAGTGGCGCACGTCATGCGGCAGGTTCTGGCGGGTGAGGCGGAGGTTTTGCGCTTCTCCGTGCTTCAGCCGGTTGCGCCATTTCTGATGCAGGGCGGCGCGGCGCTGCTCTGCATCGCCTGTCAGGTCCCAGAGCGCGGCATGGGCTGGCGTGGCCAGCGGCACGGCGCCGAGGCGGGCAAGATGCGGCGCCGGGGATTCGGGCGACAGGATCAGCGGGGTGCGGGCGAGTCCGTCTGAACGCAGGGCGGACATTAGCGGGGCTGGACTGGAAAGGTCAGCCCGGTTCACCATTGCCAGCTTCAGCCCGCCGGGGAAGCGGCGGCGCAGCACAAGTGTGCCGTCCAGCGTCAGTGGCTCCTGGCCGCAGGCCATCAGCGCGCGGGCGAACTCCGGCGATTGCTGGAGCGCGCGGGGTTGGGGGCGGGCGGTAGCTGCTGCGGGCAGATCGGGATCGGGGGCGCTGTCGAACATGGGGTTATTAACGCGCTGGAAACCTAAATCATGGTTAATTTCAGGCATGAAGAAAGCAAAACAGATCATGGGGCAGGCGGCAGCCGCCCCGCGGATGACCAAGGTAGCGGCGCTGCTGATTGCGATCACCCTGTCTGTGCCGGTGTTTTTAGTGCTGACGCTGGTGGAAGCGCTGTTTTTCTGAGGCAGGATGATTTGCTGAGAGGCGTTTAAGGTCAGGTCTGCCCTTAAGCGCCTTTTTGAGTGTATCCTGGCCTTCCCCGCCTCAAGGGTGAACCGTGCTGCGCCCGGCCGCATGCGCGGCCCTTGACCCGGGGCTGGCTTGAGGGAGGCGTTGCGAGGATGTGCTGGTGCGTCGCCAAGCGGCGCCCGGCCCAACCTTGAGGACCCGTCTTTGACGGGGCTGGAACGGGTGGGAGCATCTGCGGGCAAGAAAAAAGGGAGCGCAAGGGCTCCCTTTTCCTTCTCATATCCAGATGGATCAGCCGCCCAGCTTGACCAGCGCGTGGCGTTTCTTGCCGGCGCTCAGCTTGATTGGCGAGGACAGCGCGCCTGCGTCGATCATCAGGCCTGCGTCGGTCAGCGGCTGGTCGTCGATCCGGGCGCCATTCTCGGAGATCAGCCGCTTGGCGTCCTTGCCGGATTTGGCGAGACCGGATTTCACGATCAGCTGCACGATCGAGATGCCGTCGCCCAGGTCCGCAGGGGACAGCGAGAGTGTGGGCAGGTCGTCGCCGACACCGCCCTTCTCAAACACTTCTCGCGCGGTGGCTTCTGCCGCCGCGGCAGCTTCGGCGCCGTGCAGGAGGGTGGTCACCTCATTGGCGAGGATCACCTTGCCCTCGTTGATCTCGGAGCCTTGCAGAGCGCCGATGCGCTCGCATTCCTCCACCGGCAGCTCCGTGTAGAGCTTCAGGAACCGGCCCACGTCGGCGTCGGTGGTGTTGCGCCAGAACTGCCAGAACTCATAAGGGCTGCGCATGTCGGCGTTGAGCCAGATCGCGCCTTCGGCGGTCTTGCCCATCTTCTTACCGTCGGAGGTGGTCAGCAGCGGCGAGGTGAGGCCATAGACCTCATGTTCGATGGTGCGGCGCGTCAGGTCGATGCCGTTGACGATATTGCCCCACTGGTCCGAGCCGCCCATCTGCAGGATGCAGCCGTAGCGGTTGTTCAGCTCCATGAAGTCATAGGCCTGCAGGATCATGTAGTTGAATTCGAGGAAGCTGAGCGACTGCTCGCGGTCGAGGCGGGATTTGACGCTCTCGAACGACAGCATCCGGTTCACCGAGAAATGGCGGCCGATGTCGCGCAGGAATTCCAGGTAGTTCAGCCCGTCCAGCCATTCGGCGTTGTTCAGCATCAGCGCCTTGTTCGGGGCGTCGGTTTCATAGTCGATGTAGGCGGAAAACACCTTCTTGATGCCAGCGATATTGTCGTCGATCTGTGCTTCGGTCAGCAGCGGGCGCTCATCGGCGCGGAAGGAGGGGTCGCCCACCTTGGTGGTGCCGCCGCCCATCAGGGTGATCGGCTGGTGGCCGGTCTTCTGGAACCAGCGCAGCATCATGATCTGAATGAGCGAGCCGACGTGCAGCGATTTCGCTGTCGCGTCAAAGCCGATATAGGCCGGGCGCACACCTTGCAGCAGGGCGTCGTCCAGGCCCTGATAATCGGTGCAGTCCGCGAGGAACCCGCGTTCCATCATGACTGCGACGAAATCCGATTTCGGTGTGTAGGTCATAACATGCCTCGGTCTATGGTTTTGCACCATGCCCTATAAATCGCATTGGCGCCGGTTGGAACCTGTTTTCCCGGCAAATTATGCGCTGTAGTATCCCCTGCAACGGGCGGTACGGCCCGGATCCAGAAGGATGGGGGCAGGCCATGAGCAGGGCCATTGCAAAAACGGGTGCGGTCAGGGCGCTGGGCGCGATGAGCGGCACCTCGCTGGACGGGGTGGATGCGGCGGTTGTGGTGACCGACGGCGCGCGCATTCACGCATTCGGCGAGAGCAGCTACCGCGAGTATTCCGCCGCAGAGCGCAGCGTGCTGCGGGCGGGGCTGGGCAAATGGGCCGGGCCGGAAGTGGACGCCGCGGCAGAGGTTTGCGATGCGGCCCATGCGGCGGCGCTGGCGGAGTTCGGTGATGTGGAGATCATCGGCTTTCACGGCCAGACCCTGGCCCATGCGCCGCGGCTGCAAGGCACATTGCAGGTGGGTGACGGTGCAGCATTGGCCGAAACGCTGGGCAAGCCTGTGGTCTGGGACTTCCGCACTGATGACGTGGCCATGGGGGGCGAGGGCGCGCCGCTGGCGCCGTTCTTCCACTTTGCCTGCGCCAAGTATATCGGCGCTGAGCGGCCCTTGTGCTTCCTGAATCTGGGCGGGGTTGGCAACCTCACCTATGTGGATCCGCGGTTTGACAGGCCCGAGCAGCCGGGTGCGCTCTTGGCCTTTGACACCGGCCCGGCCAATGCGCCGGTCAATGATCTGGTACAGGAACGGTTGGGCATTCCCTGGGATGCGGACGGCAAGGTGGCGCGGTCCGGCACCGTGGAAACAGGTGCGCTGGAGCTGTTCCTGGCCGAGCCCTATTTCGCAAGAATGCCGCCCAAGTCGCTGGACCGGAACGATTTTGCCGAGATGGTCGGACTGGTCAATGAACTGAGCGATGCCGATGCGGCTGCCACCCTGATCGCCATGTGCGCCGCCGCCGTGGCGCAGGGCATGGAACATTGCCCTGAGCCGCCGGAGGTGGTGCTTGTCACCGGCGGCGGGCGGCACAACCCGGTGCTGATGGAGATGCTGCGGGTGTCGCTCGATTGTCCGGTAAAGCCGGTGGAGGACGCAGGGCTGGACGGTGACATGCTGGAGGCGCAGGCCTTTGCCCATCTGGCGGTGCGGGTGGCGCGGGGAATGCCGACATCGGCGCCTGGCACCACCGGTGTCAGCGCCTGTGTCGGCGGCGGTGTGGTAAGCGTGCCGGGGGCGTAAGGTTGTGACCGGGCGGACAAGAAACTTCGAAGTTTCTTGGCAAATTTCTTTGAAGAAATTTGTGCGGCCTCTGGCGGCGGATCAGCGGGAGAGCTGGCGGAGGTAGCCCGCCGTGAACTCGCCGTACCCGTCTGACGTCGACTTCAAATGCGCGCGGGTGATGGCGTGAAAGGCGGGCAGCTGGTGAAAGGGCACATTCGGGAAAGAGTGGTGCTCTGCGTGATAAGGCATGTTCCAGGCCACAAACCGCACCAGCCGGTTGGTGAAAGTGGTGCGGGAGTTTTCAAGCATGTTCGCCACCGGGGGGCAGAGACCGTGTTCCGCCAGCAGGTAGGCGCGTAAGGCAGGCTGGCCGATCAGCAGCGGCACAACCCACAGCCACAGAACCATCGGCGAGACCAGCAGGCTCAGCAGCGCGGTGGAGTAGATCGCCAGCAGCAGGCGCGCCTCCAGCCGCATGGCCGCGTGGCGGCGTTCCGGCAGGTAGGGCGCGGTGATGGTGCCAAAAGCGTTGCGCAAGAGAGTTGCCGCCATGCCGCGCCAGTAGCCCCAGCCGCTCAGGTATTTCAGCCATTGAGCGAAGGTCTCCGGCCGCCCTCCGTGTTCCAGCTCCGGGTCGCGCTGAGGATCGTTGGTGTATTTGTGATGCGCCAGGTGGAAGTAGCGGAACCAGACAAAGGGCAGGGCGATGGCGACGGCGCAGAAATGACCTGCGGCCTCATTCATCCAGCCGCTTCGGAACGGGGTTTTATGGGTGCACTCATGAGACAGGGTGAACAAGAAGACCAGAAGCACCCCCTGCGGCAGCATCAGAAGCGGCCAGAGGGGCACTTGCAGCGCAATGCCGGTTGAGCAGGCGCCGAGCGCCGCCAGATACAGCGCCAGATGCCGCAGCCCCGCCGCGTCAGACCGGGCCGTCAGGGTAGCCTTGGTCTGTGGCGGCAGCGATTTGATGAGACGCGTGTGATCCGGTTCTGCAGACATATGGACAGTCTTGTCCAGACCGGCGATTCGCTGCAAGGGGCGGATCAGCTGCGCGGGATGTCAAAACCGGGGGCGGCCAGTTCGAAGCCTTCAAACTCGAATCCCGGCGAAACGGTGCAGCTGGCCAGTGTGAACGCGCCGGTGGTGCCGGCGGCCTGCCAGTGGCCCGTGGGCACGATCAGCTGCGGTGCGCCTTTGGTCAGGTCCGGGGTCAGCAGGTGGTCCTGCACCGGGCCTTCATCTGTCGCAGCCATTGACAGCACCAGCGGCGCGCCGGCGTGGTACAGCCAGATTTCGGTGGCGTCGACGCGGTGCCAGTGGCTGCTCTCGCCAGCCTTCAAAAGAAAGTAAATACAGGTGCCTGTGGGGCGGCCTTCATTTTCCGCACGCCAGGTTTCCTTGTACCAGCCGCCCTCCGGATGCTGCTGCAGGCCCAGGTGCTCGATGATCCGGTCTGCGTCCATTGCTGCTCTCCCCGCTTTGGTGCTGGTAAATCTCTATTCCAGTCATATGTTTGGGCCATGACACTCATGATCCCCTTTGACAACACCTATGCTGCCCTGCCGGGGCAGTTCTACTCCAAACTGCCGCCGCAGGCAGTGAAGGCGCCCAGGCTGGTTGCGTTTAACGAGGATCTGGCGCGGATCATGGCGATCACGCCCGGTGAGGCGGTGGAGATGGCAGAGGTGTTCAGCGGCAATCAGGTGCCGGAGGGGGCCGATCCGCTGGCGCAGCTATATTCCGGACATCAGTTCGGCACCTACAATCCGCAGCTGGGCGACGGGCGCGCGATCCTGCTGGGGGAGACGGTAGGGACGGACGGCCAGCGCCGGGACATTCAGCTGAAGGGGGCGGGGCGAACGCCGTACTCCCGCAACGGGGACGGGCGCGCTTGGCTGGGGCCGGTGCTGCGCGAATATGTGGTGAGCGAGGCGATGCATGCGCTTGGCATCCCGACCACGCGGGCGCTGGCGGCCGTGGAGACCGGCGAGACCGTATGGCGCGAGGGCGGCCTGCCCGGCGCGGTGCTAACCCGGGTGGCGGCAAGCCATCTGCGGGTGGGAACGTTTCAGGTATTTGCGGCACGCGGCGACAAGGCGAGCCTCAGGCAGCTGATAGACTATGCCATTGCCCGCCACTACCCGGAGGCTGATGGCCCGATGGGGCTGCTCAGCGCGGTGCGTGATGCGCAGGCCGAGCTGATTTCTGCATGGATGTCCGTGGGCTTTATCCACGGGGTGATGAACACCGATAATTTCTCGATCTCCGGCGAGACCATCGACTACGGGCCTTGCGCCTTCATGGATGTGTACCACCCGCATACGGTGTTTTCTTCGATCGACCGGGGGCGGCGCTATGCCTATGCCAACCAGCCCACGATTGCGGTCTGGAATCTGGCGCAGCTGGCAACCGCGCTGATCCAGCAGATGGACGACCCGCAGGCAGGTGTCGAGCAAGCAACGGAGATCGTGCATGCGATGCCCGCACTGACAGAGGCGGCCTGGCTGCGGCGGTTCCGGGCCAAGCTGGGGATCACCACGGAGCGGGACGCGGACCTGGAACTGGTCACCTCTCTGCTGGGTCGGATGGCGGAGAACCAGAGTGATTTCACCAATACCTTCCGCGCTCTGGCGGATGGCACGGCGCGGGATCAGTTCACCGATCCGGCAGCTTTTGATGCCTGGGCGGAGGACTGGCAGGCGCGGCTGGAAGACGAACCGGACCCGCAGGCGGTCATGCGTGCGGCGAACCCTGCCTTCATTCCACGCAACCATAGGATCGAGGAGATGATTGCCGGTGCGGTGGCAGGCGACTATGCGCTGTTCCACCGGCTGAACACAGTGCTGGCCAACCCTTACGAGGACCAGCCGGAGCATAGTGATCTGCAGCGTCCGCCGCTGCCCGAAGAAGTGGTGCAGGCAACCTTCTGCGGCACCTGATCTGCTCCTTTCTGATTGAAAATACCCGCGGGGGTGAAGTGAGCTGCAGGCTCAAGAGGGGGAGGCAGCCCCCCTTTTTAACCTTCTGCGGCGTGATGCCGGTTGTGCTTGGATGGCGTCCTGCCCCACACTCCGATTGAGACCCGGGACAAGCAGATGCCACAAAGACCCCCGCCGGACACGCTGCGGATTGCCACCTACAACATCCAGAAATGCGTCGGCCTGGACCTGCGCCGGCGGCCGGAGCGTATTCTGCAGGTGCTGGCCGGGTTGAAGGCGGATGTGGCGGTGCTGCAGGAGGCGGATAAGCGATTGCCGCCGCGCCCGGCGGCGCTGCCGCATTTCCTGGTCGAGGAGACCGGCTGGAGGGCCGCGGATCTCGGCGGTGCGGGGTCCTTGGGCTGGCATGGCAATGCGGTGCTGTACCGGAATGGGGTGCAGCTGCGGGCAAAGGGGCATATCGCGCTGCCCGGGCTTGAGCCGCGCGGGGCGGTCTGGGCGGAGCTGGACACGGCGCTGGGCCCGGTGCGGGTGATCGGCGCGCATCTGGGGCTGACAGGCAGGGCCCGGCGCGAGCAGATGCATGCGCTGGCGCGGGCCGCGAAACGCGATGACGCCGCGGTGGTTCTGGCAGGGGATTTCAACGAATGGTCGCGCGGGGCGGTGCTGGAGCATATCGCCCCGGCGCTGAATTTTCTGCCGCCGAAACCGAGTTTTCCAGCGCTCAGGCCGCTGGGCGCGCTGGATAGGATCGCCCATTGCAAGCGGCTGACGGCGGTGGCGCATGGGGTGCATGGCAAAAGGCCCGCGCATATCGCCTCTGACCATCTGCCGGTCTGGGCGGATCTGCGGGCGGTCTAGCGAAGCGAGGGAGCTCCCGCGCCTTTCCAGGGAAATTGCCTGGGCAATTTACCGTCAGGCTTGGGCCGGGCGCTGCTGCGCAGCGCGGAGTATTTTCTGCTGAGAGGCGCTTAAGGGCAGGTGTGCCCTTAAGCGCCATTTCAAGTGTGTTTTCCGCCAGCGCCGCGTCAAGGGCAAGCCGCGCGTGCCGCGCGGTCCCTGCGGGACCCTTGACCCGGCGCTGGCGGGGAAGGCTTAGCGCGCGCGCTGTTTCTGGCCGCGGCGCTGGGCGTTGCCGGGCTTGCTGCCCTGGGGTTTGCCCTGGCTGTTGCCGCCGCCGCTGCCGCCACGGCGGCGCTGGCCGCCGGGTTTGCCGCCGCCGCGGCGCCCGTTGGGACGGCCACCGGGCTTGCCCGCGGGGGCTGCCGGATCAGGCATCGCTTCCCAGGCGCGGCCGGAGGCGGTGGGGATGGTGATTTTCATCACTTTCTGGATCGCCTTCAGCTCTTCCATCTCATCCGGGGCGCACAGCGCAATTGCCTGGCCGTCCTTGCCCGCACGCGCGGTGCGGCCGATGCGGTGCACATAAGCGTCGGGCACGTTGGGCAGTTCATAGTTGTAGACGTATTTCACATCCGGAATGTCGAGGCCGCGGGCCGCCACATCGGTAGCAACCAGCACCTTGATCTCGCCCGCCTTGAAGGCCGCCAGGGCGCGTTCGCGCTGGCCTTGGGATTTGTTGCCATGGATGGACGCCGCGGCAAAACCTGCCTTGTCCAGCGTCTTCATCAGCTTCTCCATGCCCCATTTGGTGCGGCCGAAGACCAGGGTGCGCTCATCCTTGTGTTCGTTCAGCAGTTCCTTCAGCAGGTCAAGCTTGGCGGCCTTGGCGATGAAATGCACCGACTGGGTGATCTTGTCGGCGGCCTTGCCCGGAGGTGAAACCTCGATTCGGACGGGGCTTTGCAGGTAGGAGTTGGCGATCTCGTTCATCTGCTTGGGCATGGTGGCCGAGAACAGCATGGTCTGGCGTTCCGCGGGGATCAGAGCAGCGATCTTGCGCAGGGTGTGGATGAAGCCCAGATCCAGCATCTGGTCGGCTTCGTCGAGCACCAGGAAGTCGCAGGAAGCCAGGTCCAGCGCGCCGCGGTCGAGGATGTCGATCAGGCGGCCCGGAGTGGCAACCAGGATGTCGGTGCCCTTGGCGATGCGGGCGATCTGCGGATTGATGGAGACGCCGCCGACCACCAGGCCGACTTTCATCGGGGTGCCTTCAGTGAGGCCCTTCAGCGTGTCGGCGATCTGGTTGGCCAGTTCGCGGGTCGGTGCCAGAACCAGGCCGCGCACGGTCATCGCGGCGGGCTTGCGGCCGTATTGCATCATTTGCGCGATCAGCGGCACGCCGAAAGCAGCGGTTTTGCCGGTGCCGGTCTGCGCGAGGCCCAGCACGTCCTTGCCATTGAGGGCATGGGGAATGGCGCGCGCCTGGATCGGGGTGGGGTCGTTCAGACCCATGTCCTTGAGGCGCGCGAGGAGCTTTTCAGGCAGCCCCATGGTCGAAAATTCAGTCACGTATCGTCCTTTCACGGCCCTGCAGTCTGCACGGGCCGGAGTCCGCTGCATGGCAGCGGTGTCTTGCGGGGCAGGGACCTCGGGCGCGCGCTGGCCGGATGCCAGGCCGCTGGCCTCTGCAATCCCCACGCGTGATTTTGGGAATGGCGGCATATCACTAGACCCCGGAACTGTGGTTTGTGCGCAGGTTGCGCGTCCGGTCAATGGCCTCTGCTCACGCGGCAGGGAGGGATGCCTGGGTGCCAAATGGCTGTGGATAAGCTGTTTGTCAACCATTGATACGGTTGAAAAGCCTGTTTTCGCCGCAGAACGCATCCGCTAAAGAGGAAGACCAGAAAACCGCGAGGAAGATATGCAAAAGACGATTATCGCCCGATGCGAAGCCAAGGGGCTCCGCATGACCGGCCAGCGCCGGGTGATTGCCCAGGTGCTGCAGGACAGCGATGATCACCCGGATGTCGAGGAGCTGTACGCCCGCGCCAGCGCAAAAGACGCCGGGATTTCGATTGCCACGGTTTACCGCACGGTCAAGCTGTTCGAGGAGGCGGGCATTCTGGAGCGGCTGGAGTTCGGCGACGGGCGCGCGCGCTACGAGGACGCCGAGCGCGAGCATCATGACCATCTGATCGACATGAACACCGGCGAGGTGATCGAGTTCTGCGATCCGGAGATTGAGGAGCTGCAGGAGCGGATCGCCCGCAAGCTGGGCTATGAGCTGCGCGGGCACCGGCTTGAGCTCTACGGAGTGCCGCGCAAGGCGGAGTAGGCTAGCGGGGGTGTTTTCCAGCCCAAAGCCCGGTTGTGCGGGTAGCTGGTGTTCGGCTTATCACAAATATTGATGTGTGTGCTCACGTCTTGTCATGGGCCGGGGTCGGAAACGGAGTTGTCCGGCACCTTGTGCTGATGTCATTTGCCCGGATGGTCCGGCGTGCTGCCGGTCCGCATTACGGGACGCGCGAAAATGAACAACCTGCACGGCATTCTTCTGGTCATCGCCTCTATGGCGTTCTTCACGCTTGAAGACATGTTCATCAAACAGCTGTCAGGCACTTTGCCGGTTGGGCAGATCCTGATCTGCCTTGGTATTGGCAGCGGGCTGGTCTTTGCGGTGATGGCAAAGATGCAGGGCCACAAACTGTTTGCGCCGCGGTCCTGGCGTCTGCGCCCCGTGCTGCGCGCGGGGACAGAGGCGGTGTCGGCGATGGGCTTTGCTTCGGCGCTGGCGCTGGTTGATATCTCGGTTGTGGCCGCCGTTTTCCAGGCGACGCCGCTGGTGATCACAATGGGCGCTGCGCTGTTTCTGGGTGAACAGGTCGGCTGGCGGCGCTGGCTGGCGATCTGCGTTGGCTTTGCCGGGGTGCTGCTGATCATCCGGCCGGGTCTGGACAGTTTTGAGCCTGCGGCGCTCTTGGTGGTGATAGCGGTGCTGGGCGTCGCCACGCGGGATCTGATGACCCGGGTGATGGACAGCGCCGTTCCCTCTACCGTCGTCAGTTTCCAGGCGTTTTTGGCAGTCATTCCTGCGGGCCTGCTGCTGTTGGCCTTCACCCCCGGTGAGGCGCAGGTGATGGAGCAGAATGAATACCTGATGATGGCAGGCGGCGTTCTGTTCGGGGTCTTGGGCTATTACGGCATTGTCACGGCGATGCGGGTGGGGGATGCCTCGGCGGTGACACCGTTCCGCTATACCCGGCTGCTGTTCTCGATCCTGGCGGGCGTTCTGGTTTTTGGCGAGCGGCCCGATGCGCTGACCATGACCGGGGCGGCGCTGATCATCGGGTCGGGGCTTTACACCTTTGTGCGCGAGCAACGGCTGGCACGGCGGGCCCGCCGTGCGGCGGCGGCTGCGGCCTGACGTCCCGGCTGGCGAAATTCCTCTGCCCTGTTGGCGCAAACAGCGCCTTGTTAGCCCTAACCTGCCGCTTTTATGCGTGTTAGCGATAACGATCCCGGTTTACTTTCCTGCAGCGGCTGGTATGACGCTGGCAGCAAAACGCGCCGCTTTCAGGCCAAACCAAGGATGGACAGATGAGCACCATTATCGACATTCACGCCCGTGAGATCCTCGACAGCCGGGGCAACCCGACGGTTGAGGTCGACGTGATCCTGGAAGACGGCACCATGGGCCGTGCAGCCGTGCCCTCGGGTGCCTCGACCGGTGCCTATGAGGCGGTGGAGAAGCGCGACGGTGACAAGTCCCGTTACATGGGCAAAGGCGTGCTGGAAGCGGTGGCCGCGGTGAACGGCGAGATCGCCGAGGAGCTGGTCGGCTTTGATGCTACCGAGCAAGTTGCGGTCGATCAGGCGATGATCGAACTGGACGGCACCGAGAACAAGGGCCGCCTGGGCGCCAACGCCATTCTGGGCGTGTCGATGGCGGTGGCCAAGGCCGCGGCCGATTTCACCACCCAGCCGCTCTACCGTTATATCGGCGGCACCTCGGCCCGGGTTCTGCCGGTGCCGATGATGAACATCATCAACGGCGGCGAGCATGCCGACAACCCGATCGATATTCAGGAATTCATGATCATGCCGGTGGCCGCGGA
Organism: Leisingera sp. ANG1; assembly: GCF_000203975.2. GTDB lineage: Bacteria > Pseudomonadota > Alphaproteobacteria > Rhodobacterales > Rhodobacteraceae > Leisingera. The sequence goes on from NZ_AFCF02000001.1 coordinate 117,808, forward strand.
AAACATCCGCGACGCGGTGCGCATGGGCTCTGAAGTGTTCCACACCCTGAAGAAAGAGCTGTCGGCGGCGGGGCTGTCGACCGGGATCGGCGACGAGGGCGGCTTTGCCCCCAACATCGGCTCCTCCCGCGAGGCGCTGGACTTCATCCTGAAGTCGATCGAGAAAGCCGGCTACAAGCCCGGTGAAGAGATCTACCTGGCGCTCGATTGCGCCGCGACCGAATACTACAAGGACGGCAAATACGTGCTGGCGGGCGAGGGCAAGTCGCTGTCCAGCGAAGAAAACGCTGACTATCTGGCCGCACTTGTCAATGACTACCCGATTATCTCCATCGAAGACGGCATGTCCGAGGACGACTGGGACGGCTGGAAGCTGCTGACCGACAAGATCGGCAATTCCGTGCAACTGGTGGGCGACGATCTGTTCGTGACCAACCCGGCGCGTCTGGCTGAGGGCATCGAGCGCGGCGTGGCGAACTCGATGCTGGTGAAGGTGAACCAGATCGGCTCCCTGACCGAGACCCTGAAGGCTGTCGATATGGCCCATCGCGCGCGTTACACCAACGTGATGTCGCACCGCTCCGGCGAGACCGAGGACGCCACCATTGCCGACCTCGCGGTTGCCACCAACTGCGGCCAGATCAAAACCGGTTCGCTGGCGCGCTCTGACCGGCTTGCCAAGTACAACCAACTGATCCGTATCGAGGAGGCGCTGGGTGAAGTGGCAGAATACGCAGGCCGCTCGATCCTGAAGTAAGATTGCGAAGCCCCGCCTCTCCGGCGGGGCTTCTCATTTTGAACCACACATAGATGTTCCGATTTGATACCGTATTTCTCTATCTGTTGAGCTGGCCGGTTCTGCGGGACAGTTTTGACCGTTTGCTTTTCCTGTTTCAGACTCATGACGGGTTGCCTCTTGTGGACCAGCGCTATGCTGATCACCCACTGGCGTCAGCTGTCCACCTAATTCCTGGTATCGTGTTCTTTCTGATTGGCCCCCTTCAGTTTTCCCCCGTGGTCCGAAGGCGTTTTCCCAAGGCTCACCGGGCGCTGGGCCAAGTGTTCATTCTAAGCGGGGTGATTTCAAGCCTTGGCGTAATGCATATGGTGATGGTCTTCCCGGCGCTTGGCGGGGTTCTGACACAGGCAGTTACTTTCGCAATTTGCATCAGCTTGATGGCGGCTATGGCTTTCGCATACCGTTTTGCTCGCCTGCGGAAATTCGGAATGCACATGCGTTTGATGCGGCTGGCTTTTGCCCTTGGACTGACGGTCTCCACTGCGCGGGTTTACATTGAACTGGCAAATCAGTTGCTTTCTGTCCCCTTTGAACAGAGTTTTACCGCAGCATCGGCGGTGGGTTTGGTGACAAATCTGGCTGTTCTTCTTGTCCTGGAGGCGCGTGCGGGCGTTTTCCATAAGGCGTTGAGGTTTTGATGATTTACCTCTGACCCATACTCAGTCTCTCCTTAAGTAAGAGGTAGTTTGCTGGCTATTCGGCTGGGCGAGGCGGCAAGTTTCCGCGAGTTTTCGTTTCTCTGAGAAACCCTATGCGGGTATTGCCGAATGATGGTAAATCTGGTGCAGGCAAAACTGAGCTGAAAAGATGAAAGCGGCAATTATCCTGACAGGTTTGCCCGGTAGCGGGAAATCCGCACTTGGGCATGTCTTGGCGCGGCAACTGAGCTGGCCCTGTCTGGACAGGGATGACTTCCTGGAAGCCTTGTCTGTGCGCGCGGCTGATGCCACGCCGGAGCAGCGCAGGCGGCTGGAGCAGGAATGCGACCGCCTGTTTCAAACCGCCGCTGAAGCGCTCAGCCACTGTGTTCTGGTGGCTCAGTGGCAGCCGCGCGTAGGGGCGGCTGGTTTCGGAACGCCAGCTGGCTGGTTGCAGCAGTATGAGACCTTGGTGGAGGTGCATTGCGCCTGCAGTGCCGAAGTTGCTGCGGAAAGGTTCGGCTCAGCCAAAAGGCGTCTTGAAGACCTGAGCAGCCGGGGTGATGTTCTGAAGTGGCTTCAAGTACTCGAAGCCGGCTACCCTCTGCAGGCGGGGCGGCTGATTTCTGTGCCGTGCGGCCTGGAATTCGACGCTGAGCAGCTGGGCCGTGCCTTGGCCGCAGAGCTGGCAGAGACGTAAGAAATCCCCATTTCGGCATATGTGGCCCGGATCACAGACGCTCACGCTGGCGTCATGTAGCCTGTTCTTACGCGGCGCAATGCAGCCGCGGGAAAGGGGAGCAAGCCATGACGATGCGGGCTTTGCGCACAGTGGCAATCTGTGCAGTTCTTTCGACCCTTCTGGGATGCAGCGGACCGGGAACCTACCCATTCAGCGGCCAGGCCGCGTCACCGGACGATCCGGTCCAGCGGCTGAATCTTGGCGGTGAAATACGCTGATGCCAGGGATGCGGCTTGACCGCAGGCTGCATCGGGAGATCTGGCGCCCTGGCCGGGGGGAGGGCGCCAGATCGTGAATTCTTAGCACGGGGCGGTGTAATAGGTGCCGTCGCCGCGGGAATATGCGCACTGCCGGGTCTGGTTGTTCTGCGCAACCAGCGTGCCTGCGGCGGCGCCGCCGAGCGCTGCGATCAGGCGCCAGTCGTCGTCTGCCTTGAGCGCGTCAGCTGCGATTAGGCCGGCTGCGGCACCGCCTGCCACACCGGCAACGGTGCGCTGTTCCGGGGTCAGATTGGTACAGGCCCCGAGGCCCAGTACAGCGGAACTTGCAAGTGCAGGGATCCAGCGGAAAGTCATTTGATATCTCCATTTTCAGGTCCAGGGTGGCCATGTTTCAGGCCGCAGACGGGACTATAACGCCGGCCTCAGGAGGATGGTTCCGCATAAATGCGCGCTTTGGGGACAGCAGCGCAAAACTGCCGGAGGGGGGCGCACAGCGGCGGGCTTTTGCCGGGGAGGGGTGGAAAGCCCGCCGTGACGTGCCGGGATTTTCAGTGAAACAGCCGCGTGGCCTTTGTAATAGACACGGGTGGCCAGCTGGGGTTAATTTGATCATATTATTGGCATGTATTGGGGGAAATCCTTTGAACGGCACCAGCATTGAAGTTCGCCAGCTTGTTCCAGGCGAGGCTGCTGTTGCATCGCGATTCATTGCTGCATTGCTGGAGGAGCTTAGCGGTGGCGAGGCCGTGCAGTCTGACCAGTTGCTGCCTGTTGCGGAAGAAGTGCTGCGAACCGGCTCTGTTGCCGGTTTTGTTGCGGCCACCGCTGGGCGGCAGGTTGGGCTGCTCATGCTCAATGAATGCGCAGCAGTCTATGCGGGCGGGCGGTTTGGCGAGATCACCGAGCTTTATGTGGAACCGGACTGGCGTTCAAAGGGCGTGGCCGCGGCACTGGTTGCCGCGGCATCCGAGCATGGGCGCCAGCACGGCTGGAAGCGATTGGAGGTCGGGGCTCCGGATCAGCCGGCCTGGGCGCGGACCTTGGCATTTTACAAACGGAGCGGGTTTCAGGAGGTCGGCCCGCGGCTGCGCTGCCTGCTGTAAACGCTAGAGGCTCTTGCTCATCAGGATGTAGTTCTTGCGCGGTTGAAACCGGGTGCGCAAATACAGCCTTTGCGCGGTCTCGTTTTCCCGGTCGACCTCCAGATGCAGGGCGCGCATGCCGGCCGTTGCCAGCGATTTCGGCAGCTCGGTCAGCACTTCAGTGGCGATGCCGCGGCCGCGCACGGCGGGGCGGATATAGAGCTCATCCACGAAACCGTCCATGCCGCCGAATTCCACGGACCAGCCGAAAGTGATGACGATGTAACCTATCGGCGCGCGGGTGGGGCCGATCAGGTAGACGGCGCCATAAGGGTGGCCGTTCAATAGCGGCTCGATTCCGGCGCGGCGGTGCTCGTCGCTGCTTTCCAGCCCGGATTCGGCATGGAAGGCGGCAACCAGTGCCAGCACGGTTTCCAGATGTTCCGGTTTGGCGAGATGCAGTGCGGCGCTCATAGGCGGGCGAGCCTTTCGGTCAGAAGGGTGAAGAAGCCGTCCGCGTCAGCATCACCGATGAAAAGGGCATTGGGCTTGCGGTTTGCAACGCCCCACCAGTCGGCGACGGTCATACCGAGGGTGAGGTCCGAACTGGTTTCGATCTCGACGTTCACATGACGGCCGGAAAACAGCTCTGGCTGCAGCAGCCAGGCGATGACGCAGGGGTCGTGCAGCGGGCCGCCTTCTGAGCCGTATTTCTCCACATCGAAGCGCTCGAAGAAATCCAGCATCTCCGCAGTGAAATGGCCAACCCGGGTATCAAGCGCGCGGATCGCCTCGACGCGCGGCTTGGTGGCCAGCACCTTATGCGTGACATCCAGCGGCATCACCGTGAGCGGCGCGCCGGATCTGAACACGATTTCAGCAGCTTCCGGGTCGACGTAGATGTTGAATTCCGCGGCTGGAGTGATGTTTCCGACCTCGAAATAGGCGCCGCCCATCATCACGATCTCCTGCACCCGGTCGATGATGTCCGGGGCGGTGTTGAAGGCGGCGGCAACATTGGTCAGCGGCCCAAGAGTGCAGAGCGTGACAGTGCCGGGTTCGTGGCGGCGCAGGGTTTCGATGATGAAATCGACGCCGTTCCCCTCGGCCAGCGGCATCTGCGGCTCCCATAGGGCAGGGCCGTCCAGGCCGGTCTGGCCGTGCACGTGTTCGGCAGTGATCAGCGGGCGGGCGAGCGGCGCCTTGCTGCCTGCATAGATAGGCACATCGGTACGGCCCGCGGCCTCGCAGACGATACGGGCGTTCTTACTGGTGAGCTCCAACGGCACATTGCCGGCCACGCAGCTGATGCCGAGCAGGTCGAGCTCTTCCGGGCTGGCCAGTGCCAGCAGGATGGCGACGGCATCGTCCTGGCCGGGATCGGTGTCGATGATGATTTTTCTGGCGCTCATGGCGGTCTCCGCGGGATCGTGAACCGGGAGACTACGCGCAGTTTCACCGGGATTGAACCGCTGCTGTGCAGGTCCGCGCAAATTTCACGGGATTTTCTGCGACGGAAGTTTGCTGCGCCCGCGTTTGCTTTCTATAGTTGCCTGACGCGGCGTCACGGACGGGATGGTTCGCAGGCGCAGGCGATGATTTCTCGGCCCGCATTGTGGGCTTTATTGGTACGGCATTGGTTGGCCGGAAACACATTGATTTGCATGGGGAAAACAAGACATGCCCAAAGAGCCCAAGGTTGTTGGCGATATCCTGAAAGACAAGAAGATGACCGCCGCTTACATGGATTACTGCAAGCGGCGCTATTGCCTGAACGAGTTCATGTTCACCCAGAACAAGGGCAACGCGGAATCGCTGTGGACCCGCTACATGGACCAGAAGAAGGGCAAGGAACCGGTCAACATCACCTCCAAGACGCATCTGGCAGCCAAGGCGCTGGCCGACAAAGGCGACTTCAAGCACGCCGACTGGAAGAAGATCATCGCGACCGGCAAGGAAGAGGTCGTGAAGATGCTGAACAAGGATGTGATGGGGTTCACTGGCGGCGACGAATACAAAAAATACGTGGCTGAAAACGGAATGGGCGATCCTAAGAAGGCGGCCAAGCTGCTGGGTATCACTGACGTGAAGAAGCTGAAGGAAGTGATGGTGAACGTCGCCGTCGACGATAAGAAAACCGCCGAGAAGCTGTGGAAAGAGCTGGCGAAGAAGGAAAAGATCCTTGAGGACTACAAGGCGATTTCATCGTCCTTGAAAAAGGCCAACCTGGTCTGAATCAGCGGACCCAGGGACCCGGCGGCGCTGCCGCCGGGATTCGAGTATTTGGGGAAAGATGAAAGATCTGGGCGCGTTCAGGCGCGCTCGTCGGCCTTTACCGCGTCCCAGAGCGCATCCATTTCCTCCAGGTCACTGTCCTCAGGCCGTTTGCCGCGGGCGGCGAGCTTGGCCTCGACGCCCTCGAAACGGCGGGTGAATTTGGCGTTGGCTGCGCGCAGCGCGGCTTCGGGTTCAACGCCGAGGTGGCGGCCCAGGTTGGCCATCACGAACAACAGATCGCCGAATTCTTCTTCCACCTCAGAGTGGGAGAGGGTGTCGCGGGCCTCAACCAGCTCGGCGCATTCCTCGGTGATCTTGGCGATGACATTGTCAGCCGAGGGCCAATCAAAGCCAACCCGGGCGGCGCGTTTCTGCAGCTTGTAGGCGCGCAGCAGGGCGGGCAGGCCGACGGCGACACCATCCAGTGTGCCTTTCTGCGCCTTTCCAGCGCGTTCTGCGGCCTTGATTGCCTCCCAGTCCTGCGTCTGCTGCTCGGCGGATTTCTCGCGGCTTTCATCGCCGAACACATGCGGGTGGCGGGAGACCATTTTGTCCGACATGGTCCGGACCACGTCCTGAAAAGTGAAATGCCCGGCTTCCTGCGCCATTTGGGCATGGAAGACGGATTGGAACAGCAGATCGCCGAGCTCGCCCTTCAGTTCGTCCCAGGCCTTGCGTTCGATGGCATCGGCAACTTCATACGCCTCTTCAATGGTGTAGGGGGCGATGGTGGCGAAATCCTGTTCGATATCCCAGGGGCAGCCGGTTTGCGGGTCGCGCAGACGCGCCATGATTTCCAGAAGGCGCTCGATACCGGCGGTATGGTCGTGGATCAGGTCTGTTTCTTGCATTGCGGCTGCTCTTTTTCCGGTGTCAGATGCATCATCCCGAGTCTGGAGCAGGAGTCCACCCCGATGCCCGTTGTGAACCGTATTGCCGATTACGCCGAGGAGATGAAGGCCTGGCGGCGGCATCTGCACCAGATCCCGGAATTGGCGCTGGACCTGCCCAAGACCGCCGCCTTTGTGGCGGAGCGGCTGCGGGAGTTCGGTGTGGACGAGCTGCACGAGGGCATCGCACAGACCGGCATGGTGGCGATCATCAACGGGCAGGGCGAGGGGCCGACGATTGGCTTGCGCGCCGATATGGATGCGCTGCCCATCCCGGAGGAAACCGGGGCGGAGTATGCCTCTGGCCATGCGGGCAACATGCATGCCTGCGGCCATGACGGCCATACAACGATGCTGCTGGGCGCGGCGAAATACCTGGCGGAGACGCGCAATTTCAAAGGCCGGGTTGCACTGATCTTCCAGCCCGCGGAGGAAGCGATTGGCGGTGCCCGCATCATGGTCGAGGAGGGCATCATGGAGCGGTTTGATATCGGCGAGGTCTATGCGCTGCACAATGCGCCGGGCCTGCCGGAGGGGCATTTCCTGACCACCCCGGGCGCGCTGATGGCGGCAGTTGATACCTTCCACATCCATATCCAGGGCAAAGGCGGCCACGGGGCGATGCCGCATGAGACCCGCGATCCGGTGATGGCGGCCTGCGGCATGGCGCAGGCGATCCAGACCATCGTCAGCCGCAACCATCACACGCTGGAGGATCTGGTGGTCTCTGTCACCCAAATCCACACCGGCACCGTCGACAACGTGATCCCGGACACCGCCTATATCAACGGCACTGTGCGCACCTTTAACCCGGACGTGCAGAAAATGGTGATGCGGCGGATGAAGGAAATCGTTGCCGGGCAGGCGGCGAGTTACGGCGTCGAGGCGGAGCTTGACTATGAGATCGGCTATCCGGCCACGTTCAACGACGCAGAAAAGACCACCTTTGCGGTGGAAGTTGCCAAGGAGATTTCCGGCGATGCCAATGTAGAGGCTGACGGCGGACGCGAGATGGGGGCAGAGGATTTCGCCTATATGCTGCAGGCACGGCCTGGCTCTTACCTCTTCCTGGGGCAGGGCGACAGCGCCGGGCTGCACCATCCGAAGTATGATTTCAATGACGCAATTGCACCGGTAGGGGCGTCCTTCTTTGCCCGGCTGGTGGAACGCGCGCAGCCTCTGAACGGCTAGAGGCGCTGAGTAATGACAATGGCCCGCTGGGCCTGTATTTGATCAAAAGGTCAGCATAAACAGGAACAATCCGCCATGGCACTGGAAGATGCAAAACGCATTGTCGATCACGCCTTCACCCGCGAGGATTTGAAGGGGCTGAGTCCGGAAATCACCTTTGGCGGGGCGACGTCCTTTCTGCGCCGGAAGTATACCAAGGACCTGACAGGCGTGGACATCGCGGTGACTGGCGTGCCGTTTGACCAGGCCGTCACCAACCGTTCCGGCACCCGTCTGGGACCGCGGGCCATCCGTGAGGCGTCCTCGATGCAGGCGCCGGATGAGCCTTATGGCTGGCCGTACAAGCCGCTGAGCACCCTGGCGATTGCCGATTACGGCGACCTGGCCTTTGATCATGCCAACGTGCCTGAGTTTCCCGCAGCGCTGACGGAGCATATCCGCGGCATTCTGGCGGCGGATACGGCGTCTGTGGTGCTGGGCGGGGATCACTACATCAGTTTTCCGATCCTGAAAGCCTATGCGGAGAAGTACGGCCCGATTTCGCTGCTGCAGTTCGATGCCCATACGGACACTTGGGCGGATGACAACATGGACCGGGTCGATCATGGCACCATGTTCTACAAGGCCGTGAAGACAGGGATCGTGGATCCGGCCACGTCCGTGCAGGTGGGGATCCGTACCACCAATGACGACACGCCGGGGGTCAATATCATAGACGCGCCCACGGTGCATGAGATTGGGCCGGTGGAAACCGCGCGGCGGATCAAGGACATCTTGGGGGACCGGCCGGTTTATCTGACCTTTGATATCGACTGTCTTGACCCGGCCTTTGCGCCCGGCACCGGCACGCCGGTCTGGGGCGGCCTCACGTCCGCGCAGGCCTCGCGCATCCTGCGGGAGATTGCCGGCATCAATATCAAGGGCGGTGACGTGGTGGAGGTCTCTCCGCCCTTTGACACAACCGGCGCAACTGCTATTGCCGGGGCACACGCAGCGACGGAAATTATCTGCCTTCTTGGCTGGAACATGAGAGACAATGACTGACTTCAATCAGCCGATCAGCGGCAATGACCTGGCGCGGTTTTCCGGGCCGAACACCTTTATGCGGCTGCCGCAGGCGACCTCGCTGGACGGTTTGGATGTGGCAGTGCTGGGGGTTCCGATGGATATCGGCACCTCCTGGCGGTCGGGCACCCGGTTCGGACCAAAGCAGATCCGCGCGGAAAGCGCGATGCTGCGGCCCTACAACATGGCGACGGGCGCAGCGCCCTTTGACAGCCTGAACATCGCCGATATCGGCGATCTGGCGATCAATACGTTTTCGCTGCCGGAATCGCTGCGCATTATTGAAGACAGCTACGACGCGATCCTGACGGGCGGGGTGGTTCCGGTGGCAATGGGCGGTGACCATTCGATTACCTTGCCGATTCTGCGCGCGATTGCCAAGAAATACGGCCCTGTCGCACTGGTGCATGTGGATGCCCATGCGGATGTGAACGACGAGATGTTCGGGGAGCGGGAGACCCATGGCACTGTGTTCCGCCGCGCCTATGAGGAAGGGCTGATCGTCCCGGACAAGACCTATCAGATTGGCATCCGCGGCACCGGTTATGCCGCCACCGATTTTTCCGAGGCGCAGGGCTGGGGGTTCCAGCACTTCCCGGCGCAGGAGCTGTGGAACCGCTCGCTGCACCAGATGGGTGCGGAAATTCGCCGCGATATCGGCAATAGGCCGGTCTATGTCACCTATGATATCGATAGTCTTGACCCGGCCTATGCGCCGGGCACCGGCACGCCGGAAATCGGCGGGCTGACCACGCCGCAGGCGCTGGAACTGATCCGGTCCCTGAAGGGGGTCAACATCGTGGGCTGCGACCTTGTAGAGGTGTCGCCGCCTTATGACCCGTCGGGCAACACTGCCCTGGTGGGCGCCAACCTGCTCTATGAGCTGTTGTGCGTGCTGCCGGGCGTGGCAACGAGATAAGCGGTCCGGCCTCACACAGAAGGCCGGGGGAGGACCGCGTGTGAGGAGGAGGCAAGGGGTGACCTTGAAACCGCGTTGAGGCGGCTGATGCTGCTGGGCTGGCTGCTGCTGGCCGCGATAGTTGCCGGACTGGGGTTCGTCCGGCTGGCGCCGAGCGATCCGCTGGACTGGAACACCCAGCCGGAGCTGAGCGAGGATAAGGAATTCCGCGGCGGCGTGTTCCGGGTGATCCGGACCGGGCCGGACGGGCTGGAGCGGTTCCACCGTATTGCCAGCCACGCGCCGCGCACGAGCGTGCTGGCGGGCGGCCCGGACGACGGCATGGTGACCTATATTACCCGCACCCAGGTGCTGGGCTTTCCCGATTACACCACCGCGGCGCAGGACGGCGATCTGCTGAAAGTCTATGCAAGGCTGCGGTTCGGCCGGTCTGACCTCGGCGCTAACAAGGAACGGATCAACACCTGGCTGGCGGAGATGGAGGAGGCTCCGCAGGCTGTTACAGCCGGAGAGTAAAGCGGGCGCTCCTGCCTGTTCGCGGGCTTTTGGAAAAAACCCGTTACAGTTGGGCCGGGCGCCGCGCAAAGCGCGGCGCAGGCTCATCGGCCATTGGCCGATGAGCCATTGGATTTGCAGAGAAGCACTTCAGGGGCAGGTTTGCCCCTGAAGGCGCGGTTCTCTGATTGTATTGGTTGCTGCCGCGTCAAGGGCAAGCCGCGCTGGCGCGGTGGCTGCACCACCCTTGACCCGGTTCTGTGATTGTTGATTGTGGTCTGCATGGCCTTGTTCAGAAAAGATTTTTAGGCGCTGAGCAACAGTGCCGACTTGAAAATGGAGAGAATTTCATGACGCCTAGATTCACGAAACCCGTGCTGTCTCTTGCTTGTTGCGCGCTGTTTGCTGCCTGCGGTGGAGCGCCTGCCAGCAATGAGCTGCAATTCGACAACGACGGGAATGGCCGTTTCAGCGGAAGTGCGGGTTCAGGCTGGACGGTACAGGATATCAACACCTATGCCGTCAATCAGATATGCGGCGGCGGTCCTGTTACGGGCTTCAGTGTCAGAGTGTTGCCAACTGCCCCTGACTACAAGATTTTTTCAGGCGCTTGCGCATCTGGAGAATATAGCGTGGCTGCTGCAGACGCAGGTCAGAACTATGTTGTGGCCGCCCAGACCACCCCAGCCGCGCCGGTCGCGACGCCGGCAGGCAACAGTGCAGGGTGGGACGGTTCTACTCCCTTTGTGGATTGATCGGGCTGGTGTCAATTGAGGGTGAAGTGCAGCGCGCGCAAAGCAAGGTCACGGATACTGGTCTTCGACCTTCAAACCCGTCTTGGGCAACCTTGCTGCTCCAAGCGCGGTTGCAGACCCTGTGGAGGAGAGAATGTCCGCGCAGCTGCTCGCGGCAAAGGTGCTTTCACCGTACAGCAGAGATTGCACCCCAGCGGCTGCGACTGCGGCTTAGATCTTCGGGAGCTCTGACGGAGCTGCTGAAGAACCGGGCTCATCCCCCAGCGACGCCGACAGGCAGCTGCTTTGCACCTCGCGCCACATCGGCACGTTCAGGGACATCTGGCATTGCGCCATGAACATGCGGCCGTCCACTTGCAGGCAGCGCAGCTCTCCCAGCTCCACGCGGGAGCCGGATTTGTCAGTGCAGTAGCAGTCGATGGTCTTGCCGCCCGGACCCTTCACATCCGCCAGCCCCAGGCCGGGCAGGGTGAGAAGGATTGTGGCAATAAGGGCTCTGGCATGTCGCATGGCTCTAGCATATCACATGGGGGTCACTTGGCCAAAACATGAACAACAATAGGCGCGCTCATGGTTCCCGAAGAACGGCTGGAACAGATCCTGCAGCGGTTTCAGTATCTTGAAGCCGCGATGGCGGATGGCGCCGGGGGCGGGGATATTGCCGCGCTGGCTAAGGAATACTCCGACCTGCGCCCGGTGGTGGAACAGGTGACGGCCTACCGTAAGCTGCTGAGCGATCTGGAAGAGGCGGAAGCGATGCTGGCGGACCCGGACATGAAGGACTTGGCTGCCGAGGAGATCCCGGAGCTGAAGGCCGCGATCCCGGAGGCTGAGCACGCGCTGCAGCTTGCCTTGCTGCCCAAAGATGCCGCCGATAGCCGTCCGGCGATGCTGGAAATCCGCCCAGGGACCGGCGGTGACGAGGCGGCGCTGTTTGCCGGCGATCTGTTGCGGATGTACCAGCGTTATGCCGAGGGGCAGGGCTGGAAGTTCGACATCATCGAGGAGCAGGTGACCGAATTGGGCGGCATCAAGGAAGTGGTCGCCCATATCAAGGGTGAAAACGTCTTTGCACGGCTGAAGTATGAATCCGGGGTGCACCGGGTGCAGCGGGTGCCAACGACCGAAAGCGGCGGGCGTATCCATACATCAGCGGCCACCGTGGCGGTGCTGCCGGAGGCGGAGGATGTGGACATTCATATCGACCCCAATGACATCCGCATTGATACCATGCGCGCGTCGGGGGCCGGCGGGCAGCACGTGAATACCACCGACTCTGCCGTGCGGATCACCCACCTGCCGACCGGCCTGATTGTGACCTCTTCGGAGAAGTCCCAGCACCGGAACCGCGAGATTGCCATGCAGGTGCTGAAGACGCGGCTCTATGATCTGGAACGCCAGCGGATCGACAGCGAACGCTCAGCCGACCGCGCGAGCCAGGTCGGCTCCGGCGACCGGTCCGAACGCATCCGCACCTATAACTTCCCTCAGGGGCGCATGACCGACCACCGTATCAACCTGACGCTTTACAAGCTGGACCAGGTGATGGGCGGCGATCTGGAGGAGATCATCGACGCGCTGACCGCGGACAATCAGGCGCGGCTTCTGGCCGAGATGGGGCAGTGAGCATGGCAGAAACCGCGGCACAGGCAATGGCAGCAGCAACAGCCAAGCTCCGGGCTGCGGGGGTGCAGGATCCGGCACGCGATGCGCGGGTGCTGCTGGCGCATGCCGCGCGCATCGAGGCCAGCCGGGTGACGCTGATCGCACCGGAGGAATTGGCGCCGGAAATCGCCGAACGCTATGAGCAGCTGATTTCACTGCGGGCGGTGCGGGTGCCGGTTTCGCATCTGATCGGCGAGCGGGAGTTTTACGGGCGCCGGTTCAAGGTCTCGCGGGATGTTCTGGACCCGCGGCCGGAGACCGAGATTCTGATCGAGGCAGCGCTGGCGGAACCTTACGCGCGGGTGCTGGACCTGGGTGTCGGCTCCGGCTGCATTCTGGTGACCCTGCTGGCGGAACGGCAAGAGGCCACCGGTCTGGGGGTGGACATCAGCGAGGCAGCCTGCCTGCAGGCCAGCGCCAACGCGGTTCTGCACCGGGTCGAGGCGCGCGCCGATATCCAGCAATCGGACTGGTTCGAAAAGGTCGAGGGGCAGTTTGACCTGATCGTGTCGAACCCGCCTTATATCGCGCTGGAGGAGATGGAGGGGCTATCCGCGGAGGTGCGCGGGCATGAGCCAGGCATCGCTTTGACCGATGGCGGCGACGGATTGGGCGCCTACCGGCAGATAGCTGCAAAGGCGGCGGCGCATCTGGCAGAGGGCGGCCGGATACTGCTTGAAATCGGCCCAACCCAGGGCCAGGCGGTCAGCGCGCTGCTGGAAACTGCCGGGTTCAGCGGCATTGCAGTGCTGCAGGACCTGGACGGGCGCGACCGGGTGGTGCGGGCGCATTCCTCCTCAAATCGCGGATTTTAGCGCGAAATTCCGCAGATTCGGTCGAAAAAACACAGAAAATCCTTTTGGCCCCCTTGTCTGGGGCTTCGGAACATGGTTACTCAAGATGAGCCGTATAGAGGTGAACGCTTCTCGAGCATTCCCGCGGCATCAAGCCCAAAAAAGCTAACGATCCGGCGCTGAGGCGCGCTGCATAGGGTCAACGGCGCATTAACTCAAGGCTTATGATAGGCATATGAGATCGTCCAAATCACGTTCACGCTCCAAGTCGAACCGGAACCGCCCGAATGGCGCCAATGTGGTCAACCGGGTGTTCGACAGCTCCGGTCCCGAAGGCAAGGTGCGCGGAACCCCGCAGCAGATCATCGACAAGTACAATCAGCTGGCCCGCGATGCGCAGCTGAGCAATGACCGCGTTGCAGCAGAAAATTTCCAGCAGCATGCAGAGCATTACCTGCGGATGCTGAACGAGGCGCAGCGCGAGATCGAAGCGCGCCGCGAGGAACAGGAACGCCAGAACCGCGAGCGCCAGGCAGAGCGCGACCGCGAGCGGGCGGAGCGGCTGGAACGCCAGGAGCGCGAGGCTGCGGCCTCTGCCGCGGCAGACAGCGACCCGGCCAGCGCGCCGCAGCCCGAGGTGATTGACCCGCGCGGCGACAATGGCAATGGCCAGGACAGCGGGTTGGTTGAAACGCCGGAGAGCCAGAGTGCGGCACCGGCTGAGGGGGCTGAAGAGGCTGCGCCGAAGAAGGCGCCGGCCCGCAAACCCCGCACCCGCAAGCCCGCAGCCAAGGCTGAGGGGGCAGAGGCGGCAGGCGAGGGCGGTGACGCCCCGGCGCCGAAGAAACCAGGCCGCCCGCGCGCCAAACCGAAGCCGAAGGCCGAGGATGGCCCTGCGGAAGCTGCCGAGTAATTCGGTAGCGGTCAGAAAAGCAAAACCCCCGAAGCTGAGTGCTTCGGGGGTTTTCTTTTGCGGAATTTTCGGCTGGCTGTTCAGGCGTCGTGGCCCAGCACCCGCAGGTAGCGGCGGACGGCCTCCGGGAAGCCCAGCATCAGCGCATCTGCTGTTAGGCCATGGCCGATAGAGACTTCGGCCAGATCGGGAATGGCCTGGCGCAGGCCGGGCAGATTCTCGACGGTCAGGTCGTGGCCTGCATTCATCATCAGACCGCCAAGGGCGCGGGCCTCGTTCGCGGTATCCCGGATCATTTCCAATTCGCGGATGGTCGCATCGGGGTCAGTCTGGTCCGCGTAGGGGCCAGTGTAGAATTCGATCCGGTCGGCGCCTGCCTGCTGCGCGAGCGCCGGATCAGCGGGGTTTGCGTCCACAAAATAGGAGACCCGGATTCCGGCCGCCTTGAACTCCTCCGCGATGGGCAGGAGCATCTCGCCATCGGCGGCAAAATCCCAGCCATGGTCGGAGGTGGATTGCTCCGGTGTGTCAGGGACCAGCGTTACTTGATGGGGTTTGTTTTCCAGCACCAGGTCGATGAAATGCCTGGTTGGGTATCCCTCGATGTTGAACTCGGCCTGGGGGAACTCCTCGGCGATCAGGCGGGACAGGGCAGGCAAATCGGAAAAGCGGATGTGCCGCTCATCCGGGCGCGGGTGCACGGTGATGCCGTGGGCACCGGCCTGCAGGATAGCGCGGGAGATGTCGATCAGGTCCGGCCAGGGCACTTCGCGTCTGTTGCGCAGGTAGGCGACCGCATTGACGTTCACAGACAGGAGGGTCGGGCGCGCGGCAACGGCTTGGGTCATCTGAAAATCGGGCTCCGGCAGTATATCTGGAAAAGAGGGTTAGGCCTTGGCGACTTCGCGCGCCAAGGTGCAGAAGGCCTCGAGGCTCACCTGTTCGGCGCGCTCGGTGGGCGGGATCCCGGCCGCGGTCAGATGTGCATCGATATCAGGTGAGATGCCCTTGAGCGAGGCGCGCAGCATCTTGCGGCGCTGGTTGAAGGCGGCCGCCACGACCCGCGACAGGATGGCGGCATCCGCCGGGAAGCGCGGCTCGGGCAGGGCGTCCAGATGCACGACGGCGCTGGAGACCTTGGGCGGGGGGGTGAAGGCGCCTGGCGGGAGCGATAGCACGATACGCGCATCCGCCCGCCACTGCGCCAGGATCGCCAGACGGCCATAGGCCTTGGAGCCGGGCTGCGCCACGATGCGCTCGGCAACCTCGCGCTGGAACATCAAGGTGAGGCTCTGCCAGAACGGCGGCCAGTCCTTGGGCGTCAGCCAGCGCACCAGCAGTTCGGTGCCGACGTTGTAGGGCAGGTTTGCGGCGATGCGGATCGGCGGGGTGAGGTGCTCAAGCGGGTCGATCTCCAGCGCGTCGCCGTTGATCACGTCAAAGCGGCCTGGATACGCCTCTGCGATCTCCTGCAGGGCGGGCAGGCAGCGCTGGTCCTTCTCGACCGCCAGCACGCGGCGGGCTCCTTCGGCCAGTAATCCGCGGGTCAGGCCACCGGGGCCGGGGCCGATTTCCAGCACGTCGCAGCCGGTCAGATCGCCGGCCTGCCGCGCGATCTTGGCGGTGAGGTTCAGATCCAGCAAAAAGTTCTGGCCCAGCGACTTGCGGGCCGACAGCTGATGCGTGGCGATCACTTCGCGCAAGGGGGGCAGGCTGTCGATAGCGCTCATATCATCTGGACCTTGGGACTGGGCGCACGGCGCGCGCCAAAATTTTCATGCCTCCGGCGGGGATATTTCCGGTAACGGGAAGAATCAAGTGCTGGCGGCCATGGCCTGCGCCAGCTTCAGCGCCTCAATCAGACTGGAGGGGTTGGCCTGTCCGGTGCCCGCGATGTCGAATGCGGTGCCGTGATCTGGTGAAGTGCGGATAAAGGGCAGCCCCAGAGTCACATTGACGCCGCGGTCGAAATCCAGCGTCTTGATCGGGATCAATGCCTGATCGTGATACATGCAGACCGCCGCGTCATAGCGGGAGCGGGCGGCGGCGTGGAACATGGTGTCGGCCGGATGGGGGCCGGTGACGTTCAGGCCCTCACTTTGCAACTGCGCGATCAGACCGTTGATCCAGTCCAGTTCCTCGCGGCCCATGGCGCCGCCTTCGCCTGCGTGCGGGTTGAGGCCCGCGACAGCGATGCGCGGGGAGGCAATACCGAACTGGCTTTGCAGGCCGGCAGCTGTGATCTCGATCGTTTCACGCAACGTTTCCGGGGTCAGCAAGGCGGGCACGTCCGACAAGGCGATGTGGATGGTTGCCGGCACCACCCGCAACTGCTCGCTGGCGAGCATCATCACCACCCGGCTGCGGCCCGCCAAAGCGGCGAGGAATTCGGTGTGCCCGGGATAGGCAAAGCCTGCGCCGTCGATCAGTGCCTTCTTGTGAATGGGGGCTGTGCAAACGGCGGCGGCTTCACCACTCTGGACCAGCTTCACCGCGGTCTCAATGGATTGGATGACGCCTGCAGCATTGGCCGGGTCCGCGGTGCCTTTGGCAGCACTGCCGCCGAAGGCCTTGGGCAGAACCGGAAAGCTGCCGGCACTGGCTGCAGCGGCCTCGGACGGGGAGGTGATTTCCTGGACGGGCGTGCCGGCGGGCAGGTGGCGCGGGTCACCGATCCAGAAGAACGGGCAGCTATCCCGCAGCGCCTGCCAAGCCTTGACGGCGATTTCCGGGCCGATGCCTGCGGGCTCGCCGCAGCTGAGGGCAATAGGCCCGGACAGGCTCATTTGATATCAATCCGCGCATCCGACCGCAGTTGTTCCAGGAAGCTGTCGGTCAGCGAAGTCATCCGCTGCGCGGTAAGCGCGTTAGCCACGGTTTCGCGGTTGGCGCCTTCGCCAAGGTCGGCAGTGCGGCCGCACAGCATCAGCACCATCAGGGTCTGGCCGTTGTTGCGGGTCAGCGCAGTCGAGGTCTCGCTGGGATCAAGCTTGGCCAGTTCCAGCGCGATGTCGCGGGGAATGTCGGCAGGCGGCAGGCTTTGGATCTCCAGCACAGAGGGATCCTGGCCCTGAGCGAGGCCATAGAAGTCCTCGCAGGTGTCGACATTGTTCACAACCTTCTGCGCGGCTGCCAGCCCTTCGGGTGTGCGCCCGCCTGGCAGGTAGTAGGCGGCGTATTCAATTGCGGTGTAACGCGGTGCGGCGCCTTCGACCTCGCGGACGCCGCGCATCTGGAACAGCGCCACGGCGTTCTGCAGCGGCAGAGGTTCTGAAATTTCGCCCGGTTTCAGGGCCAGCACGACTTCCTGCAGTTGCGGCGGCAGTTTGGTCAGCGGCATCCAGGGCAGGCGGCCGCCTTCGTTGCGGCTGGCCGCGGCAGAGTATTGAGCGGCAGCTGCAGAAAAGCTGTCATAGCTCTTGAGCCTTGCCACCTGTTCGATCAACTCCTCGACCTGGGCAGCGTTCTGCTCGTTGATCGGGACAATGAACTCGCTCAGCAGCACCTGGACGCTGCCGGTGCCTGCGCTGCCCATAGCGCGGTCGATCTCTTCCGGAGTGGGGCGGGCCCGGGACAGGAAACGGGCGCGGGTGTATTCACGCCAGCCCAGTCCGACCTCAGTGAAGTCGCGCAGCGTCTGCGGCGCAACACCCTGCTGCTGCAAGGCTGTCAGGAACTCATTCAGCGACAGGTTGGCGCGGCCCGCCAGTTCTTCCATGCCGGCGGTGACATCCTCATCGGACAGTTCAATCCCTGCCTGCTTCAGCACGTCCAGCTTGAGCCGGTCATTGATCAACTCCTCGCGGGCCGTTTCCAGCGGGTCGCCCGGCACCCGCAGTGCCGACTGAAAGCGGGCGCGCTGCTCCAGCTCGTAGCGGGTGATGACCTCGTCATTCACTGTAATTGCGGGGGCAAAGAGGTTCTGCGCCGCTGCCGGCAGGCCGGTCAGCGAAAGACCCGCGGCCAGCGCCAGCGCGGCTGCGGATTTGAGAGCACGGGAAAAGAAGGGAGCCGGGAACCGGGTATTCACGTCTTGCTGCATGACCGCCTGTACTGTTTGTTGCCGCTCTTCACGGAGAAACCGCTGAGGGAGATGGTAAAGCCGAAATCCGTTGTCGGCTCAACACTTGTTGTTGAGGTATAGCGCCGGTTGACCGAAAGGTCGACCGTTACGCATTCATTCTGATAGGCCACGCCGAGGCCTGCGCGAGTGGCGCGGGCGCCGGCAATGTCATAGCGCAGCCGGGCGCTGGCGGACCAGCTGGGGTTGATATCATAGCGCCCGTCGACCCAGATTTCCGAACTTTCCTCTACCCGGTCCTCGTCCGGATCGGTGCCCAGCCACAAGTAGGTGCCGGACAGGCTGGAGCGGTGTGTGTGCCACTCGCCGCGGACTTCGGCCTTGGAGAAGTTCAGCGAGCCGTTCAGCAGCCCGCGGCTGGAGAGGGCCAGCCCGTCGCCGAATTTGATCTGCCCCGCCAGCAGAAGGTCGGAAGAAGTGCCGCTAAGGCCTGAGCTTTTGGTGAAACGGGTGTCGTCCTCGCTGCGCAGGACCTGGCCGATCGTGGCATAAGCCTGCCAGCCGTTCGGGGAATAGCGCGCCCAGTTGGTGCCATAGACCAGGGTGAACCCGTCCTCACGCGCATCGGTCGACGGAAAGCGGGACAGTGACAGCAGGTTGCCCTGATCGAATTCGACGAACCGGCTTTCTTCACTAACGACATCACCGCCGCCTTCATCGCGCCAGCCCAGCTGCAGGATCGGTTCCAGGTACTGGGTCGCGCCGCTGGCTTCACGCCGGGTCATCGGCAAACGGAAGGTCATCGCTCCGCGGGGGGTCAGACGGGTGACATCCTCTGTGAAAAAGGCGTCATCATAGGCCCGGAAAGCATCCGCCGCGGCGCCAAGCTCCGCCTCTGCCAGAATGCCGTAGCCGAATTTCCAGGTCCGGTGCCAGCTGAGGTCAGCCGAAAGCCGCGCAAGGTCGCGGCCGTTGGCGTCGGTCGCGGTGGCCTCAATGCTGGAGCTGCGGTGATGGCCGTGGCCTTGAAGTGTAAGGCGCATTTCACCGCCGGTCAGGGCAGGGAAATACCGCTTCTGGTAAAAGGCCTCTGCGATGCCGGAAGGGATATCGCTTTGGACTTCGCTGTCACGCAGGGTCTTGTAGTGGGTCAGCGACGTGCGGAACAGGCTGTCGCGGCGGATCCGGGCAAGCTCTGCCCGCGAGCGCAGGCGGTCAAGGTCCGGCAGGCCGTAGTCTTCGAGATAGGCATCATCTGAGACCGCTTTGACGTCGAAGGTGAAGCGGTAGTCGCGCGGCAAGTCGAACTGGCCTTCGCCGAAGATATAGCCGCGGTCCTGATCCGGATACAGATCGTCCCGGGTGTAGGCGCCATTGAACTCGATCCGGCCGCGACGGAAGGCTTGGCGGTAGCGCAAGTCCAGTGTTCGCGTTCTGGACGAGATATAAGGCGCCACGGTCAGATCCTTGTGCGGACCGAGGGTGAAAAAGTAGGGAATTTTAAGCCCGGTTCCGAGGTTCGAAGTGGAGCGCACCGAAGGAACCAGAAAACCGCTGGCCCTTTCCAGCGAAGGATCCGGCAGGCGGATTGCCGGGAAGTAAAATACTGGCACATCCAGCACCCGCAGCTGGGCACTTTCGAAATACAGCTGCCGTTCCTGCTGGTCGTGGGTCACCCGTTCTGCCCGGATCTGCCAAAGCGGCGGGCGGCCGTCGTCGCAGACATGGCAGGAGGTGACAGCCGTCTTGTAAAGCTGCGTATAGCGGCCGCTGACCCGTGTCATCTGCAGCGAGGCCAGCTGCAGCTGCTGCTGGAACACCATGCGGGCCCCAGTCAGGAGGCCATTGCGCAAATCCTGGTCCAGCTCGGCGGCATTGGCCAGGATCGTAATGTCACCGTCCTGGTCGATGCGGATCGGACCTTCGATCTGCAGCGTGCCTGTGGTCTGGTCAAAGGTGATCTTCTTGGCGCGGAGCCGGATGTTGCCCTGAAATGCTTCGACATTGCCTTCGGCCACGAGGGTGCGGTCCGGGGTGATGAAAACCTGGTCTGCAACCAGCATCGCGGGCTGGGCCGGATCCGGCGGCACGGCAGTCTGGGCCTGCAGGGCAGGGGGGGACAGCACCAGCCAGGGCAGCACGGCAGAAAGCAGCAGGGCGCGGCGCAAATTACCCGTCTTCGGCATGGAGAAGCAGTCCTAAGGTCAATAGTATCGCAGCGGCAGGGGGAGCCCAGGCGGCAAGGGCCACCGGTATTTGCCCGTTCTCGCCAAGGATTTGCGCGAAATTGCGGATGAAATAAAGCCCGAATCCCAACAGCACGGCCATCAGCACTGCAAGGCCGGTGCCGCCAAACCGGGCATGCCGCATGGTGAAGGACGCGCCGACCAGCACCATGGCGATCAGGAACAGCGGCCGGGCCAATTCAGCCTGAAGGCGGACTTCATAGCGTTTGGTGGTGAAGCCTGCTGCGGACAGCTCGCGAATGGTGGAGGGCAGATCGTAGATCGAGATGCCGCTGGCTGTGCCCAGTGTGTCCCGGATGCGGTCGGTTGTCAGCGTTGTCGGCAGTTGCAGTTCGTCATGCTGCGCGGCGCCGGTTTCGGGGTTGATGCCAGCCGTCAGCGGCCAGGCCTTGGCATTGGTCAGAACCCATTTGGTGCCGTCCAGCCGCGCACTGTCGGCAACGATGCGGCGGACCGGACCACCGGCGTTGGAGTAGGCGTGGATCGACACGTTAAACAGGGTTATGTCGGCGGCATCGCCGCTGTACCCCTTGGCATGAATAACCGATTGGCCGCGCAGCCCGCCCTGGCGCAGCCACAAACCTTCACCGCTGAGAGACAGCGCCGAGGGGCCGCCGTTGTGGTACGTCTCAGCCAGATCCTGATAGCGGTTGGCAGTGGCGGCTGCGATCGGGTTCAGCATGGTGACCGCAAGGCCGCCGATTACGGCGGCCATCAGCACTGGCGCCGCAAGCGCCCGGATGCCGGAGCGGCCAATGGCACGGGTGACCACCAGCTCGCTGCTGCGGGCAAGGCCGACAAACAGCACGATAGTACTGAGGATCATGATCAGCGGAAGAAACTCGCTAAGTGCTGCCGGAATGTTCAGCAGCGTCAGGCCAACCAGCTGGGCAAGGCTGAGGTCAACCGCTTCGAACCGGCGGACCTGCTCGTTCAGGTCGATCAGCACCACCAAAGTCATCAGGACAGCAACGATCACCATGAACCACTGCAGAAAACGGCGCGCGTAGTAAATGTCCAGCTTCATGCCGCGGCCTCCGGTGCCCGGCCACGAATGCGTTTCGGGCGGGCCGACAGGATCAGAAAGACCAGTGCCACTGCAAACCCCAACAGAGTGGGCAGGTAGATCAGCGGCCACAAACTGGGGTCTTGCAGCACCGGTTCGGAGACCACGCCGCGCAGGCCTTCAATGAAGATCAGCACGACGAAGGCAAGGAAGGCTTGGCGCCAGACCCCGAAGCGCGAGAAAGTGCCCAGCATCAGTGCGGAGAAGCCGATCAGCGTCACCGCGATGCAGACCAGGGCGCGGGCAAAGCGCAGGTGAAGCTCTTCGGCCTGAGCACCGGCGGAATAGCCGTCGCTTTTGGTAACCGCTGCGGTGCTGGTCATCAGCTCGAGGCTGGGAATGGCGCGGATATTGCGGGCCGGGTTCTCAGCTTTGCGGGCGAGTGAGCTGATATCGTAGGAAAAATCTGAGAAGAAAGTGGTCGAAAGCCGCTGTGTTTTGTGGTCCAGCCGCTGCGCCATCCCCTCCACCATGATCAGATGCGCGCTGGCGCCGTCTCGCACCAAAAAGGCACGGGCGCCGGTATAGGTTACCGTCATCTCCGGATCGCGGCGGTCCGACAGGAATACATCGTTCAAGGTGCCATCGGGGTCGATCTGGCGGATGTAGAAGGTCACGCCATCGGCAGGGTGAAGAAAGTCGCCCTCGCTCAGCAGCTTGGCGGTGATGTTGCGGGATACCTCGCTTTCGCGCACCTCAAGCTGGCTGATCGAGGCGGGCAGCAGGTAGTGGGTCAGTGCCGACATCATCAGCGCGGTGATGACGCCGAACGCCAGCGCCGGGCGCGCCATTTGCCAGGGGCTGGTGCCGGTGGCGCGCAGCACGGTGAGTTCGCTTTCGCTGTTCAGCCGGTTGGTGACCCAGACCGCAGCGCCAAAGGCGGCAATCGGCAGCACCATGCGGATCAGGTTCGGCAGGGTGAGCGCAGTGAACTCCAGGAACACCAGCGCCGACTGGCCGTTGCCGATTAGCGTGTCGAACAGGACAACAGCCCGGTTGACCCAGAATACGGCCACCAGAATCAAGGCAAAGAAGCCAAAGAAGAGCAGATACTGTGACAGCACATATCTGTCGTAGCGTGACACCCGATCCCCCCAGACCTTGCCATTGTTATTTTGCCGGACCTTAGTGGATTTGATTGGCGGGGAAAACTGCATTCTCGCCCCGTCCGGCAATCGGCGGCGGACCGCAGGTGCCGGCCAGCGCAACCGGGTCTTTCCAACCGCCGCTCTGCAGGATACCTCTGGAGCCAAGAACCAAACGATTTTCAGCAGGAGCGCGCAAGAATGAGCAGCCTTACCCCGATCCGTTTTGCCGAATACGACCCCAAGGCAATGGCTGAGATGACCGGCCGGGTGGCGGTCTTGGTGACCCCTGAAGGCAGCATGGATCAGGCCGCGCGCAGCGCCAACCGGATGGCCAAGGGCGCCATTGCCCGGCTGATCGATTCCGAAGGGTTCAAAAAGGCCAAGGCAGGTGATGTCATTTCACTGAACTGGCCCGCAGGCATGAAGGCCGAGGCGCTGGACGTGCTGGTGCTGCCGCGCAAGCTGACGCCGGTGGAGGCGCGGCAGGCGGGCGCCAAGCTGGTCAAGGGGGCTACTGGCAAGCGGTTGACCGTCATGGCTGGCAGCATGAACAAAGCCGCGGATCTGACAATGGGTATGGCCCTGCGGGACTATGCCTTCGACAATCACAAGTCGCCGAAGGACGACAAGGCCGAAGGCGAAGTGGTGGTCGCCTCCAAGGCTCCGGCGGATCTGGAAGCCGCCTGCGCGCCGTTGCTGGCGGTAGCTGAAGGCGTTCATATGACCCGTGATCTGGTCAATGAGCCCGCAAATGTGCTGACAACCACGGAATTTGCCCGCCGCATCGAAGACATGAAGGACATTGGCCTGGAGGTCGAGATCCTGGAAGAGGCTGACCTGGAAAAACTGGGCATGCGCACGCTGCTGAGCGTCGGGCAAGGCTCCGACAGCCCCTCCAAGGTTGCGGTTATGCAGTGGAGGGGCGGCGCCAAGGATGCCGCACCGCTGGCGCTGGTCGGCAAGGGCGTGGTATTCGACACCGGCGGCATTTCCCTGAAGCCCGCGGCAGGCATGGAAGAGATGACTATGGACATGGGCGGTGCCGGTGTCGTCGCAGGCGCCATGCGTGCACTGGCGCTGCGCAAAGCCAAGGCAAACGTCGTTGGCTTGGTCGGCCTGGTGGAAAACATGCCCTCCGGCAACGCCACCCGCCCGGGTGATGTGGTGAAATCCATGAAGGGTGACACCGTCGAAATCATCAACACGGACGCCGAGGGGCGCTTGGTGCTGTGTGATGTCCTGTGGTACGCGCAGGAGCGGTTCAAGCCCGCAGGTGTAATTGATCTGGCAACCCTGACAGGCGCGATCATCATCGGGCTGGGGCATGAAAACGCCGGTGTCTTCTCCAATGATGATGACCTGTGCAATGCCTTCCTGAAGGCTGCCAAGTCTGAGGACGAGGGCGCTTGGCGGATGCCGCTGGGCAAGGCCTATGACGAGCAGCTTAAATCTCGCATTGCCGACATGAAGAACGTTGGCGGCCGCCCTGCGGGCTCCATTACTGCGGCGCAGTTCCTACAGCGGTTCATCAAAGACGATATGCCCTGGATCCATCTGGATATCGCCGGCGTGGCATCGGTCAGCAAGGACACGGACTATGCGCCCAAGGGGGCCACCGGCTGGGGGGTGATGGCGTTGAACCGGCTGGTCGCGGATAAGTTCGAGGCGGAATAAGCCGTTATGGGAGCCGCTTTTTTCTACCATCTGACGCAAAGGCCGCTGGAGGAGACCCTGCCGGTCCTTCTTGACAAGGCGCGCGGGGCGGGCTGGCGCATTGCGGTGCGCGGGCGCGATCCGGAGCGTATGGCCTGGCTGGATGACCGCCTGTGGCAGGGGCCCGAAGAGAGTTTCCGGGCTCATGGCCTGGCGGGCGGCCCCCATGACGCGCTGCAGCCCATCCTGCTGACGGCGGGCCCTGAGGCGGCCAACAATCCGGAGTGCGTGATGGCGGTGGATGGCGCCGCTGTCAGTGCCGAAGAAGTGCAGGCGCTGAACCGGGTCTGCATCCTGTTTGACGGTACCGATCCCGAGGCCGTTCAGCACGCGCGCACCCAGTGGAAGGCCCTGACGGATGCGGGCTGTTCCGCCCAGTACTGGTCCGAGGAAAGCGGCCGCTGGGAAAAAAAGGCCGAGAAATAGGCGGATATCCGTTTGTCGCACCCCGGTGTCGGCGGAATTTTGCCGATAGCTTGTGTGAAATGTTTCGCAAGGGCAACAATTTCTCGATTTTTCGTCACGCGCCCATTATCCCTTCCAGCACAAAATTCCGGTCAACCGGAAACAGGCCAGGACACTGGGGGACAGATGATTTTTCGACAGGTGGTCAAGCGGCTGCGGCTGCTTCCTATTGCCGGCGCAGGCCTTCTTTTTCTGGCCAATTGCGGCGATGTTCAGAATGGATCCGTCAGCCGGGCAGAGGCTGAGGCCGCGCGGCTGGAGTATGCGGTTCAGGAAGTTCAGTACCTCCAGTCCAAGGGCCGCCGTGTCTGGTGTGTGCCCTTTGCCCGCAATGCCAGCGGGATTGAAATTTTCGGCAACGCAAAAACCTGGTGGGCACAGGCAACGGGGCAATACAATCGCAGCAAGCAGCCGGAACCAGGTGCCGTGATGGCGTTCAGCGCCACCCGCTCCAACCCGTTGGGGCATGTCGCGGTGGTTTCCAAGGTTGAGGATGCGCGCAGGATCCGGGTCAATCACGCCAACTGGCACCGCAACAGAATCTCGCTCGGCATGGCGGTGGTTGATGTGTCGGAAAAGAATGACTGGTCCGCGGTCCGGCTGGAAAGCAACCCGGGCGCGTTCGGACGGGTCTACCCCGTCAAAGGTTTCATCACGGCTGAACCCGGCAACGGGTAACGCCGCTGCCGTGGTGCAGTTCAGTTGCGCGGGTCAGTGACCCGGAATTTCGCCGCGTTCGATCATCTTGACGGAAATTTCCTTGAAGGCCGTACGCCACATCGCCTCCAGCTCAAGGGTCATTTCCTTGCCGAGCGCATGGCGCAGGGTGTCGATCAGCGCCTCTTCCATTGGGGCGAAATGGTCAGTGAGGACGCCTAGAGACGCATGTGTTTTGCCGAGCTGCTGAAATTGCGGGGCAACGGCGCTCTCATCATTCAGCCTGGCAATAATCACGCCCAGTGTGGTCATGAATTTCATGCCCTGGCCTTCCAGGTCTTCGCGGAACAGCTTGCGCAACTCAGGCGCATGCCGGAACAGCGCGTCATAGAAATAGGCTGGCGATCTGCCGGTTTCTTCCTTCAGCTTGGTGTAGCTTTGCTGCAGTTGCTTGAGCTCGTCATCTGTCACGGCGGCTTGCTCCTCTCTGATTGGTTTTCTGGCTTCCAATCTAAGGGTCATGCAGACGCAGTTCCTTGATCCGCCTCAATACATTGCACACGACAGGGATGCGTGGCACGCGGCGGTTAGCGTGTCAGTACCAGCGCACCATTGCGGATCTCGATGCTGGACCAGCGCTGCAGGTAGCCCATGCCCAGCAAAGATTGATCCAGTTCGCCCTGATTGACCCAAACGCGCAGATCCGTGTCGGTGATGCCGCCCAGCGAAATCTCATCCACCCAGACAGAGGCGGTGCGCACTTCGCCATTGGCGGTGCTGGCACGGCCGAGATAGGCGAGGTTGCCGGTATCAATGCCTGCGCTTTGCGCGTCGCGCTCATTCAGCACCACCTGGCTGGCGCCGGTATCGACCAGAAACTCGACTGGCGCGCCGTTCACTTCAAGCGTCAGGTAGTAATGGCCGTCAGGAGAGCGCGGCACCTCGACCCGGCCGGCATCCATCGCCACGCTTTGCTGCGGCCGGACGGTCTGCCGGATGTCCTCCCACAGCCCGTATGAGGCGATCACGCCAAGGAAAATAAAGCCCCAGACGGCAAACATCTGCAGCGTCTTGCCGATGCTTTGGCGGTTCTGGACAAAGACCCATGACCCGACTGCAACCAGAAGGATGATCAGATAGATAAACCGTCCGATTTCATATTCGCCCATGCGCTCACCTCCTGGATATAATGTAGGTGCTGCGGGACGTTATACTAGCCGGCGAAACCGAAGTCGCGCAGGCCGTCCAGAACGAACTGCACCGAAAGTGCCGCCAGCAGCATGCCCAGAAGCCGGGTGACAACAGTGATCCCGGTCTTGCCCAGCATCCGTTCGAACAGGCCGGAGAACAGGCACATCACCAAGAGGATCGCCAGAACCGCGATCACCACGCCCATGACCATGGCGAAGCCCGCGAAACCGGGCTGCTGGCCGGTCAGCAGGATCACCGTGGCGATGGAGCCGGGGCCAGCCATCAACGGGATTGCCAGAGGAAAGACGGAAGGATCGTCGAAGTCATCTTCCTCGCTGCGGTCCTCGCGCCGCTTGTTGCGGCGTTCGAACAGCATGTCGAGGGCGGTCAGGAACAGCAGGACGCCGCCAGCCACCCGGAAAGCGGGCATTGAAATGCCGATGAAACCCAGCACTGCTTCGCCAAATCCAGCAAAGATCGCCAGCAGGACCGCAGCCGTAATTGTTGCCCGCAGTGCTATGGAGCGGCGGCGGGAGGAGGACATGCCCTGGGTCAGGGCAATGAAAACCGGTGTCAGGCCGATCGGGTCGACGATGACGAACAAGGTAACAAAAGAGGTGATCAGAAATGCAGTGTCGATCATTGTGCCTCGGCTTTTTCCAGTTTCTCAACTGCCTTCATCCAAAGATCCTCGGCGCGGTCCTGGGCTTCCATCACTTCGGCATATTTGCGCTGCCAGACAACAGCCTCATCCTTGCGGCCTTCTTCGTACAGCGCGGGGTCTGCCAGCTTCTGGGCCAGCTTGTCCCGCATCTCGCTGACTTTTTCGAGCCGTGCCTCACCTTTGCGGACCTCGGCGCGCAGGGCCAGGATAGCGTCGCGGGAAGGGCGCTTGGGCTTGTCTGCCTTGGGTTTGCCCGCTGGTTTGTCGCGTGTCAGCAGCAGGTCGCGGTAGGCGGGCAGGTCGCCCTCAAACGGCTTCACAGTGCCGCCGGACACGAGCCACAGGCGGTCCGCCACCAGGCTGAGAAGGTGCATGTCGTGGCTGACCAGAATAACTGCGCCGGAGTAGGCTGTCAGCGCCTCAACCAAAGCCTCGCGGCTTTCGATGTCCAGGTGGTTGGTCGGTTCGTCAAGGATCAGCAGATGCGGCGCGGGCAGGGTGGCCAGCAGCAGCGACAGGCGTGCTTTCTGGCCGCCGGAGAGACGGCCCACCGCGGTATCAGCCTGATCCGCGCCAAGGCCAAAACCGGCCAGCCGGGCGCGCAGCCGGGCCTGGCCCTCGTCGGGGCGTTCGCGCTGCAGATGCTGCAGCGGTGTTTCGTCGATGTGCAGCTCATCCACCTGGTGCTGGGCGAAAAAGCCGATCCGCAGTTTGCTGGACTGGGTCATCCGTCCCGTCATCACGTCCAGGCGCCCCGAAAGCATCTTGGAGAGGGTGGATTTGCCCTCGCCGTTTTTACCCAGCAGCGCGATGCGGTCGTCCTGGTCGATGCGCAGATCCAGCCGGCTGAGGATCGTGGTGCCGTCATAGCCGACCGATGCCCCCTCGGTGGCGATGATCGGCGGCGACAGCTCCTCCGGTTCGGGGAAGGTGAACACGGTGCGTGCGGCGTCTTCGGGCGCGCGGATGGTTTCCATCTTCTCCAGCATCTTCACCCGGCTTTGCGCCTGTTTTGCCTTGCTGGCCTTGGCCTTGAACCGGTCCACAAAGGCCTGCAGGTGGGCGCGGCGGGCGTCCTGTTTCTTGGCCAAGGCGGCCTGA
Organism: Leisingera sp. ANG1; assembly: GCF_000203975.2. Classification (GTDB taxonomy): domain Bacteria; phylum Pseudomonadota; class Alphaproteobacteria; order Rhodobacterales; family Rhodobacteraceae; genus Leisingera. Next base: position 146,466 of record NZ_AFCF02000001.1, read on the forward strand.
TTGGCGCGGTTGGCGGCGCGCTGGCGGGCGAATTGGTCATAGTTGCCGGAATAGAATGTCAGGCCAAGGTCTTCGAGGTGCAGAATGCCGTTCACTGAGCGGTTCAGCAGTTCACGGTCGTGGCTGATGATGATCACCGTGTGCGGGTATTTCACCAGATAGGCCTCAAGCCACAGTGCGCCTTCGAGGTCCAGATAGTTGGTCGGTTCGTCCAGCAGCAGCAGATCGGGCTGGGAGAACAACACCGACGCCAAGGCGACGCGCATCCGCCAGCCGCCTGAGAAGTCGGAGCAGGGGCGCTGCTGGGCCTCGTAGTCAAACCCGAGCCCTTTGAGGATGGAGGCAGCACGGGCCTCGGCCGACCAGGCGTCAATGTCCGCAAGGCGGGTTTGGATTTCCGCGATCCGCCCCGGATCCTGTGCGGTTTCCGCCTCCGCCATCAGCTCGGCACGTTCGGTATCGGCCGCCAGCACCGTGTCGATCAGCGACACGTCCGAGGCGGGGGCTTCCTGTGCCACCCCGCCGATCCGCGCCCGGCTGGGCAGGGAAATGCTGCCGGATTCCAGCGACAGCTCATTGCGGATCAGCCGGAACAGCGTTGTCTTGCCGGTGCCATTGCGGCCGACCAATCCGACTTTGTGTCCGGTGGGGATCGTGGCGCTGGCGCCATCGAACAGGAGGCGGCCTTCGACCGCATAGGAAATATCGCTGATACGTAACATGAACCGAGCACTGCGGCAGTGCTGCGGTGTTGTCAATGGGGGTGGGGAGCTGGCGGCGGCTGGCAGCCCCATCATGAGCTGCTATTTCAGATGCCGGGCCAGTTCATCGAAGGAGTAGGATGCAAATCCAACCAGCGGGCTCTCACCATCACGGCTGAAAGCAAAGACGTGGATCTCGTCATGGCGCAGGGTGGCGCGGCAGAAGGTGTCCGGTTTGGCGAGCTGCGCCGGACAGCTGTCCAGATCCGTGTGGGCGATAGCAGTTTCGAAAAGGCCGTATGTCATTGACATGGCAGTTTCAGCGGCAACTGCCGGGGCGGCTGCGAGGCAGGCGATCAGAGCAAATGCAGGTTTCATCATTCAACCTTGTTTCAAGTTTCAACCCTGTTCGCGCTGTGGTATCTGACAAAAACAATCAGATAATTGCAACCCCGAAGCAGCAGCTGCGTCAAAGCTGCGCAATCCCCTCTTTATCCTGTCACAGAGCCATGCTATCGGGGCGGCAATTCGTAACGGGCCGGGCATGACGTCCGGCTTTTCAGCACAGGAGTCTGCCACATGGCACTGGAACGCACTTTCTCGATCATCAAGCCCGATGCAACCCGCCGTAACCTGACCGGCGCAATCAACGCCAAGTTTGAAGAAGCTGGCCTGCGCGTCGTGGCGCAGAAGCGCATCCACCTGACCAAAGCGCAAGCGGGCGAGTTCTACAAGGTGCACGCCGAGCGTCCGTTCTACGACGAACTGTGCGAATTCATGGCTTCCGCGCCGATCGTTGCACAGGTTCTGGAAGGCGAGAATGCCATCGCGAAGAACCGCGAAGTCATGGGCGCCACCAACCCGGCAGACGCCGCGGCCGGCACCATCCGCGCTGAGTTCGCTGAATCGGTTGGTGAAAACTCCGTTCACGGTTCCGACGCACCGGAAACCGCAGCGGTTGAAATCGCCTACTTCTTCTCCGGCCTCGAGCTGGTCGGCTAAGCCACAGGCTTATCCGGATCTAGAAGGGCTGCAACCTCCGGGTTGCAGCCCTTCTTTTATTGTGAAAACGGCCTGCCCAGCGGGTGCTGGCGGATCCCCGGCTGATTTTGTTGCCGGGCCGGTCTGGCGGCGTAGGCCGGGGACGCCCGCAGCTCCCGCGGAGCGCTCAGGCTGGAAAACTTTCTCCGTCCCAGGCGTTTCGGCAATGGTTCACGCCTGCCTGCCCGGTCCTCGAGGTGCTGGCGGAGCAGCGCTGCATTACGGGTGTTGGACTTCCAGGCCGCATCAAACAGGTCACCCAGCAGCGGCACCGCGCCGATCAGCGCGTCGATGCCTGAGTTGGCGGCCATCCGGGCCAGCACCGGGGCGGAGGCGCCCATGCGGTATCCGGAGTAGAGGAGGTAGCCGGCAGGCAGCAGGGCAAACGCGTCGCCGATGCCTGGCACCAGGCCTGCGATGCTGTCCCAGCCTATCCTCACCCCAATAACCGGAACGCGGAAGGCGCGGTCCATACGATGGGCAAGGCGCTCAAGTTTCAGCAACCGCTTTTGCTGATATTCCGGCAGTTCAGGCATGGCGCGGCGTCCTTGCAATAATCCAGACCGCGTGAACGATGCCGGGGATGTAGCCAAGAAGCGTGAGCAGAATGTTCAGCCAGAAATGCTTGCCCAGGCCCACCTGCAGGAACACGCCCAGCGGCGGCAAAATGACTGCGAAAATGATGCGGATCAGGTCCATGCCGGATCTCCCTTGGTTGCGACTGTCCTTGGAGACACAACGCTGCAGCACTGGAAAAGGTTGCAGTCTTGCCAGCTGGCTGGTTTTTCGCGGCCTTGCAATCACCTGACCCTGGCCCCGCCCGGGGGGTTAGAGCGTCTTCAAATCCGCAGGCGTTGCACGCACGCCGATGGCGTCCAGTTCCGCCAGCAGTTTGGAGCTGTGCTGCGGGCGCGTCTCTGCCTTGATCGCATCAAAGCGTTTGCGCAGCTCTTCTTTTTCTTTTCCCTTGCAGTCATTCCAGGGCCGCCCCTGCAAGGCCATCACCAGCACGTAGTAGCCGATGAAATGCGGCCGGGTGCCGGTTTGCAACAGCTTGGCATAAGCTGCATCGGCACCAATCGCGCGCAGCTCTTCGGCGGAGGTGATACCTGCGCGGTGGCAGGCTTCCTCGTAGGCGGGGCCGAGGTTGCGGATGGAGGAGATGGCTGTGTTCATGGTTTGTTTCTATCTGCGCGATCTTCTGTTGTCACGCGGAAATCTTGCATCGTTGTCATTGTTATCCGGCACTTTGACGCTGGGTTCCGCGCCGGAATGGGTGATTGACAGTCTCATTTGCTGCGGAAACGCTACCGGAGCAACCGGCAGGAGGGCGAAGGATGAGCAATGCAGCGTACAGGCCTGTGAGCGTTGAGGGATTTGACCTGGCGAACCCGCCAGAGGGGTTTATTGCGGATCCCTTCCCCTACTACGATGCCTTGTTGCACGATGCCCCGGTGCTGCCGCAGCCGGACGGGTCCTTGCTGGTCTGCCGCCATGCGGATCTGGACAGGATTTACCGTGATACCACTTTGTTTTCCTCGGACAAAAAACGCGTCTTTGCACCCAAATACGGCGCGGGTTCGCCGCTGTTTGAGCATCACACCACCTCGCTTGTGTTCTCCGACCCGCCCTTGCACACGCGGGTGCGCAAGATCATGACCTCTGCCCTGACACCGCGGGCGATTTCCAGGATGGAGCCGGGGCTGATTGAGACCGTCGACCATTTGCTGAACTCTATGGCGGGAAGCGGCGAGGTGGATCTGATAGGGGATTTCGCTGCCTCCATTCCGATCCAGATCATCGGCAATCTGCTGGATGTTCCACTGGAGGAACGGGCGCCCTTGCGGGATTGGTCGCTGGCGATCCTCGGCGCGCTGGAGCCTGCGCTGAGCGAGGCCCAACTGGCGGCGGGGCACCGCGCAGTGGAGGAATTCAAGGACTACCTGCAAGACCTGATCGCACGGCGGCGGGCCAGACCGGGCGACATTGAGACCGACGTGCTGACCCGGCTGATCCGGGGCGAGGGGGCAGACGGGACCCTTAGTGAGGTCGAGCTGATCCAGAATTGCATTTTCATCCTGAATGCAGGTCATGAGACCACCACGAACCTGATCGGCAACGGGCTGGCGCTGCTGAACGACCATCCAGAGCAACGGCGGCGCTTGCTGGAAGAACCGGAGCTGATAAAGCCCGCGGTGGAGGAGGTACTGCGGTTCCGCTCTCCGAACCAGCTGGGCAATAGGGAAACTACCGCAGAGGCGGAGATCGGCAGTATCCGGGTGCCTGCTGGGACCAACCTGCATCTGGTGATCGGGGCGGCGAACCGCGATCCGGGCGCGTTTGAAAACCCTGCGGAATTTGACATTGCCCGTACACCGAACCGGCATCTGGCCTTTGCTGGCGGTCCGCATGTCTGTGTCGGGCTGACGCTGGCCCGGCTGGAGGGCAAGATTGCCATCGAGCGCCTGCTGCGCCGGTTTCCGGACTACCGCATATTGCCCGGGAGAGTGCCGGGCGGACGGATCCGGTTTCGCGGCTATGCGCGCTTGCCCGCGGCGCTGGGGTGAGGGGACGGCTGCACTCAGATTGCCGCTGACCTGTAGGCGCTTGGCGGTGCGCCGGTCCAGCGGCGGAAGGCGCGGTGAAAGTTGGCGGCGGAGGAAAACCCGGTGTCCTGCGAGATTTCCTCGATGCTTTTCAGGCCGGATTGCAGGTCGCGTATTGCCAGATCGCGCCGCAGCCCGTCCTTGATGGCCTGAAAGGAGGTGTCCTCTGTCTCCAGCCGCCGCATCAGCGTGCGCGGGGTGACGCTTAGCGCTCTTGCTGCGTCCGCAAGATGACAATTCTCCCAGCTGCTCCGGTACAGGAATTCCCGTACTTTCAGCGACTGGGTGTGTTCGCGGAACCCGGTGAAAATCCAGTCGCGAGGCGCCCGGGCCAGAAAGTCGTTCAGTTCTGCATTGCTGCGGTGGCCGGGCAATCCAGCGGAGCCGGTGTCGAAGTCGATCGCGGACCACCGCGCACCAAAGCTGACAGGGGCAGGGAAGATGACCGCATAGTCCTGGGCAAACGCGGGGCGTTCAAAGGCGAACTGCACAGCGCGGACCGGCACTTCATATCCAGCAAGCCACGACAGCAGCCCGTGCGCCAGTTTCAGGATCAGCATGTGCCCGAACCGCTGCGCAGGCTGGCTGCCTTGGGGCACCAGTTGCAGGCCGGTGCTGGTGGTATCTTCTGTCAGGTCGACCCGGTAGTCGTCCAGCAGCAGGTTCCAGAACGTGGAAAACCGGTGCAAGGCGGCGGGCAGCGTGCTGGCTTCGCGCACGGTTGTCAGCAGATGCTGCAAGGCCCTGGGCCTTACCGGCCGGCTCCAGAGGCCCGTCATCTCGTCCCCGGTTTCAACTGCGGCAATCTGATAAAGCCGTACGATCTGATCCAGCGTGACCCGATGGGTCAGTTGCCCCTCCGCCAGATGCAGCCCGGCCCGTTGCAGGAAAGTCGCCAGTTGTCCTTCCTCGCTGCATTTGCGCAGCGCGTGCAGCCAGTCTCCGGCAAACTGCGGTGACACTGTTGCAAGGCTGGAGGAATCTGGCGGCGGGATCTGCATCGTGAATGCGTTTCTTGTCACTTTTTGAAAGGATTTTGTCTGTAATGAACGTGGAATAGCACCATTGCAACGCGTATCTGGCATGAAGGAACAATAATCCGGAGCCACGGAAATGACCTACCAGGCGCCCATTCGCGACATCATGTTCAACATTGAACACCTGCCACCCGAGCCGGAAGGGGCCTCAACCGGCGGCATCGACCTCGCGGACATGGAGGCAGCGCTGGACGGGCTTGGGCGCTTCTGCTCAGACGTCATAGCACCGCTGTCGCGGGTCGGGGATGAGGCCGGAGCGCGGCTGAAGGGGGCAGAGGCTGTGCTGCCTGAGCCCTACTCCCAGGCCTATGAGCAATTTGCAGAGATGGGCTGGCAAAGCCTGCCGCATCCGGAGAAGTTCGGCGGCATGGGCCTGCCGCGGGCGGCTGCAGCGGCTGCGACCGAGATTTTGAATGCTTCGGACCTCAGCTTTGGCCTGTGCCCGCTGCTGACCGATGGCGCGGTGGAGGCGCTGCTGCTGACCGGATCGGATGCGCAGAAACAGAAATACCTGGAGCGGATGATCTCCGGACAATGGTCCGGCACCATGAACCTGACCGAGCCGCAAGCAGGCAGCGATCTGGGGCGGGTGCGCTGCAAGGCGGAACCGACGGCGGACGGCACTTTTGCGGTGTCCGGCACCAAGATCTTCATCACCTATGGTGAGCACGGGCTGACGGAGAACATCATTCACCTGGTGCTGGCCCGAACCCCGAATGCGCCGGCTGGCCCCAAGGGGCTCAGCCTGTTCATTGTGCCCAAGTTCCTGGTGGAGGAAGACGGCACGCTGGGCGGCCGCAACGCAGTCACCTGTGTTAGCCTGGAACACAAGCTGGGCGTTCGTGCCAGCCCGACCGCCGTGCTGGAATACGATGGCGCGACCGGTTTCCTGGTCGGCGAGGAGAACCGCGGGCTGGAGTATATGTTCGTGATGATGCGCGCCGCCCGCTTTGCCGTGGGTGTGCAGGGTGTTGCTGTGTCGGAACGCGCCTGTCAGCATGCGCTGCAGTACGCACAGGACCGCGTGCAAAGCCGCCCGGTGGATGGCAGCACCAAAGATGCCGCGCCGATCATCCGCCACCCGGACGTGCAGCGGATGCTGCTGCGGATGCGGGCGCTGACCGAAGGCGGCCGGGCGCTGGCGATTGCCACTGCGGGCTGGCTGGATATGGCCAAGCAGGGCAGTTCCGACGCTGAGGAAATGGCCGAATTCCTGGTGCCGCTGGTCAAGGCCTTCTGCACCGAGCGGTCTCTGGAAGTCACTTCCCTTGGGGTGCAGGTGCACGGCGGCATGGGCTTCATCGAGGAGACCGGTGTTGCCCAGTTCTACCGCGATGCGCGGATCCTGCCGATCTATGAGGGCACAACGGCTATCCAGGCCAACGACCTTCTGGGCCGCAAGGTGCTGCGCGACGGCGGCGCAACTGCCCGCCGCTTTGCAGGGCTGGTGCAGGAAACCGAACAATCGCTGCAGGGTGGCAATGCCCAGGCGCAGGCCGTGGCAAAACGGCTGAGTGAGGCGCGCCAGATGTTTGAGGTCAGTTTGGCCTGGCTGCTGGAGACTGCCGGCAAGGACCCCAACGCGGCCTATGGCGGCAGCGTGCCGTTCCTGATGCTGACCGGCAACCTCGCCGCCGCCTGGCAGCTGGGCCGGTCCGTCCTGGCGGCCAGCACCAAGCTGGAGCAGAACGAGAACACGGCCTTCATGGCACAGAAAATCGCCACGGCAGTCTTCTATGCGCAGCACATCCTGGTGGAATGCGGCGCCGAACACTTGCGTATCACCGAAGGCAGTACCAGCCTGGGCGATGCCGCAGTCAACTTTTGAATACTTAACACTAGCGGCACGGCTCTGTGCTGGAAAACTAAGAAAGGGCCAACTCCATGACCCAAGCGGCAAATACGCAATCTTATGAAAACCTTGAAATCGAACAGCAAGACAATGGCGTCAGCATCGTCCGGCTGAACCGCCCCACCAAGCGCAACGCGCTGGATACCGCAACAATCGAAGAACTGGTGACCTTCTTCAGCAATGCCCACCGCAACGGCGTGAAGGCTGTGGTGCTGGCAGGCAAGGGCGACCACTTCTGCGCAGGGCTCGATCTGGTCGAGCATTGGAAGGCTGACCGCAGCCCTGACGATTTCATGCATGTGTGCCTGCGCTGGCATGAAGCCTTCAACAAGATGGAATACGGCGGCGTTCCGGTTATCGCCGCGCTGCAGGGCGCGGTTGTCGGCGGCGGGCTGGAACTTGCCAGCGCCGCCCATATCCGGGTAATTGACCAGAGCACCTATTTCGCGCTTCCCGAGGGCCAGCGCGGTATCTTCACTGGCGGCGGCGCCACCATCCGGGTCTCTGATATGATCGGGAAATACCGGATGATCGACATGATTCTGACCGGCCGCGTCTATCAGGGGCAGGAGGCCGTCGATCTAGGCCTGGCGCAATACATCACCGAAGGTTCCAGCTTCGACAAAGCGCTGGAGCTTGCGGACAAGATTGCCGAAAATCTGCCGCTGACCAACTATGCGATCTGTTCGGCAATCAGCCATCTGAACAATATGTCCGGCATGGATGCGGCTTATGCCGAAGCAGTGGTGGCGGGCGTGGTGAACACCCAGCCCGCAGCCCGGGAACGGCTGGAGGCCTTTGCCAACAAGACCGCTGCCCGGGTGCGTCCCAACAGCTAATTCTTCGATGCGCGCCGCCAGTGGCAGGGGCAGCCTGGCGGCGCCAAAAAGCATTGTTCCCGGGGCTCCAGCCAGTGCGGCGGCTGCCCGGCCTGTTTGAAGCGCAAAAGAAAAGGGCCTAGCGAGTGATCGCTAAGCCCTTGAATTCTTTGGCTCCGGCGGTAGGGATCGAACCTACGACCAATTGATTAACAGTCAACTGCTCTACCGCTGAGCTACGCCGGAACATGTGGCGTCGTATAGGATTTCCGGCCTGCGGCGTCCAGAGGAAATTCTCATCCGGCAGCAATTTTTTTCGCTGCGCCTGGCGTCGCTCCGGCGGACGCCGCGAGGGCGATGCCGGTCCCCCATTTGTTTCCATTTCAAAGGTGGGTTGTCATCCTGTACCCCGGTGCAAAGAACAGCTTGGCCAGCGTCACCGGCTCGCCGCGCAGCCATGTAATGCGTTCGGCAGTAAAGATCGGATCGCCGGCCTGGGTGTCGAGAAATTCGGCAACGGACTGGTCGGCCTTGGTGGCCAGAAAACTCAGCTCCAGATTGGTGAATGGCACCTTTTGCACAAGCCAGTCATTGGGGCCGGAGCGGGAGAAATCCGCCTCCAGAACCTCTGGAATGCTGTCGGGCACGATCCAGCGGACTTCATACTGAAACGGCGTGTTGTCGGCATAATGCATGCATCTGAGGTGCAGCACTTCGCGGCCTTGCGGGATGTTCATCCTGGCCGACAGCCAGCCCGGCGCAGGCATGACCGCGCGCTCGACAAGAGCATACCGGTATTCTGCCCCTGTTTCCGAGATCTCATCGCGGACCAGCGGAATCGCAAACTGTGCTTTTCTGACCGGTGAATTCAGGACTCTGGTGCCGGCTTTGCGCTTGCGCTCCAGGTAGCCCTCTTCCGCCAGCTCCCGCAGCGCCCTGTTGACGGTTGTGCGGGTGCTTGAAAATTCTTCGGCGAGGTCGGTTTCGCTGGGCAGCAGGCTGTCCGGCGCCCAGATCTTGTTGTGAATCCGGTCCAGCACGACCTGCTTGATATCGCGGTAGCTCATGTTTGCACGGGGTGCGGCCATGCTGCCTCCAATAAATTTTCTTATTGCTTATATATATAGACATAATGAGCTTGGAAAGCGTGCAACCGCCGAAGGGCAGCAGCTGGAGTCTGTAAATGCAAAAAAGCCCTCAAGCGGTTGAGGCTTGAGGGCTTATTATGGCTCCGGCGGTAGGGATCGAACCTACGACCAATTGATTAACAGTCAACTGCTCTACCGCTGAGCTACGCCGGAACGGTCCGTGCCGTATAGCGTTCCCGTAAATGGGCGTCCAGAGGGCAGCGGGCACTTTTTTGAAAAAATTCAGCCCTTCGAAATCTCAAAGACTGACGATGCTGACAGGGCGCCTTGAGGCTCTGCCATGCCACGGCCTGTGAGGTCCACCAGATGGGCAAAGACGTTGCGCTCCGCGGCCTTCAGCAAGGCAGGCGGGGTGCCGGTGTATATTTGCTCCGCCAGGCTGCGGGCGGTGGCCGGCGCTTGGGCCAAAGCAGCCAGAATGGCGGTTTCGCGCGATTCCCTGTGGGCAATCAGCCAGTCGAGCCGTTCTTGCGGATTATGAATGGGCGCTCCGTGGCCCGCATGAAAGACCCGCCAGCTGCGCTGCCGCAGGCGGCGGCTGGACGCCATGAAATCGGTCAGGTCGCCATCCGGCGGCGACACCAGCGAACTGGCCCAGCCCATGACATGATCAGCGGTAAAGCAGGCGTCGTTCCAGGCCAGGGCTATGTGGTTGCCCAGGTGGCCGGGGGTGTGGATCACTTCCAAATCCCAGCCGTCGCCGCTGATGACCTCTGCATCACCCACCGTGATATCGGGGGCGAATTGCCTGTCGATGCCCTCGCCGCCGCCTGCCAGCCCTTCCTTTGCCAAACGAGACATGACGGCGCTGCGGCCTGCCTGCGGCCCGCCAAAGGCATAGACCGGCGCGCCGGTGGCCTGACTCAGGCCGCGGGCCAGCGGCGAATGGTCCAAATGGCTGTGGGTGACAATGATATGGGTGATCTGCTGGCCGGGCTGCACTGCCGCAAGGATAGCGGCAAGGTGCGCGTCAGACTCCGGCCCCGGGTCGATCACCGCCAGACCGCCGGTGCCCAAGAGATAGGTGTTGGTGCCGCGGTAGGTCATCGGCGACGGATTCGGCGCCAGGATGCGGCGCAGACCCGGCTCCAGCTCCTCGGCCAGTCCGGGTTGCGGGTTGAAGTCGTCCGGTGCCTGCATGGTGCTGCCTCATTGATGATTTCCCGGCCCGGGCAATCTTCCCTCTTTCCCCGGCGCCCTATAGGCTTAGCCCATGTTCTTCCAATGGCTCAAACGATATATGCCGCGCAGCCTTTATGCCCGGGCGGCCCTGATCCTGGTGGTGCCGATCGTGGCGCTGCAGATCGTGATCTCTGTTGTGTTCATCAAGCGCGACCTGGAGGACGTGACGGTGCAGATGACCGCAACCATCCAGCGCGAGATGGAGCTGCTGCGCCAGATCGCGGACGCAGCACCGGATCAGGAAACGGCATTGGCCCAGATCGCACCTGCGCTGCAGCCCTTGCAGATGCAGGCACGGTTTCTGCCGCCCGGTGCGCCGCTGCCGGAGGATGAATTCAGCCTGATCGAGTTTTCCGGCCGGGTGGTGCGCGAGGAGATGCAAAAGACCTTTCCCGGGTTTCTGGCGGCGCGGTTCCTGCCGGACCGGATGGTGCAGATCTATTTCGGCACTTCACACGGGCTGATGGAGTTGAGCTTTGACCGCCGCAGGCTGACTGCCGCAGCGCCGCACCAGTTGATTGTCACAATGCTGCTGTTCGGCTTTTTCATGATGATGATCTCCTTCCTCTACATGCGCAACCAGCTGCGTCCGATCAAACGGCTGGCCAACGCGGCAGAGGCATTCGGGCGCGGCCGGGCAATGCCGTACTCACCCTCCGGCGCGACAGAGGTGCGGGCCGCGGGCAGCGCCTTTCTGGACATGCGTGCCCGCATTGAACGCCAGATTGAGCAGCGCACCCTGATGCTGTCCGGGGTGAGCCATGATCTGCGCACGCCGCTGACCCGGATGAAGCTGGAACTGGCGATGCTGGACGAGGAGGATGCAGCCCCGATGCTGCGCGACGTCGACGAAATGCAGGCGCTGCTGGACGCGTTCCTGGATTTCTCCCGCGGCGCGGCGGTCAGCGAGCCAGAGCCGGTGGACCCGCAAGAGCTGGTGCGCGGGATCATCAGCGATTGGCAGCGCCAGGAGCAGCAGGTGACATTGGGCGAGATGACCGGCGAGGGGGAGGTGATGCTGCGCCGCCAGCCGATGCAGCGGGCGGTATCCAACCTGATTTCCAATGCGGTTCGCTATGGCTCCTGCGCAAGGGTTTCCGTTGCGGTGACCGACAAATCCATGCGGATCAGGGTTGAGGACGACGGGCCAGGCATCCCGGCAGAACAGCGCGGCGACGCGGTGCGGCCTTTCACCCGGCTGGATCCGGCGCGCAATCAGAACCGGGGCTCTGGAGTCGGGCTGGGGCTGGCGATCGTGGCGGATACCGCACGCGCCCACGGCGGCACCCTGCGGCTGGGCGAAAGTGCCGATCTGGGCGGGCTCAAGGCGGATATCGTCATCGCCCGCTGAAACGGCCCGTGCAGAAACAGATCTGGCGGCCGCAAACGGGACCGCCAGCATCGTTATCTCTTGGCTTTTTCAGGCCGGTGCTCCTGGCATCAGCCGCGCAGCTGGCCGTCAGGCCAACTCCTTGGATAGGGTATTAAAGCCGGTCTCAATCGCCGAAGCAGCCTTGACCAGGTTCTCGCCGCCGGAGGCAATGCTGGTCACCGCGGTGCTGAGGCCCAGGCTGCCGACCCAGATCACCCATTTGGCCCAGACCGGGTCCTTGTGGCGCAGGGCATCGACGGCCTTTTGCGAGTTGTCGCGGAACTTCTCGGCCGGCTTGATGCTGACGTGATAGGCTTCGATGCTCTTGATCAGCTTGGCGGTTTCCTTGCGGGTGGCTTCCATTGCAGCAAACAGCCCGTCCAGCTTCTTGCTCTTGTAGCCCCGGTCCTTGGCCATCTTGCCCAGCTTCTTCTCGATCTCCTTGTCGAGCTTGCTCTGCTTGTCGAGAAGCTTGTTCAGTTCCTTGCCCAGTGCGGCGATTTCCAGGTCGATGTTCTTGAGCTTGGCCTTGTAGGTTTCCAGATGCTTGTCGACCCGGTTGAAACCTGCGGTTTCGATCATCAGAAAATCAGCCAGAAACTCCTTGCCGATCTCCTTGGCCTTCACCTTGGCCTTGGACTGTTTTTCATAGGCCGAAACCAGCTGTTTCAGCGCCTTCTCCAGCTCACCGTGGATCTTGACGATGTCGGAGGTCACTTTCTGCACCGCGCGCGCCACTGAAACGATGCTTTGCGCAATGCCGTAGATACTGGCGGCAATGGACACACCGCCGGTCACCGCACCAGCCGCCAGCGAGGCGGTTGAGCCGATCGCACAGGCGCTGCCGAGCACAATCGCACTGACCACTTTGATGCGGTATTTCTTCCGGTCCTTGTTGGCCTGTTTCCACTTGTCGAAATGCTTGGTCGCGACCTGCTCAATCGACTTTTCATATTTGGCAAAGATCTTCTTGATATCGGCGTCCAGCTCTTTGCATTCCTTGTCGCTCAGCGGCATCACCGAGCCCAGGTTGTTCGCTGCATCCACCCGAAGGCAGCATTCGTTCAGCAGCTTTTTGTATTCTTTGGTGGCATCATCATACAGCTTGGCGACAAAGCGGGCGTCGGTGTCGAGTTCCTTGGCAACGCTCTTGTCGACCTCGACGGTGGCGGTGAAGTTCATGTTGCCGAGCTGAACAAATTTGGGCTTCACCTTCTTGGTGACCTCATTTTTCACGTCAGCTTTGATGATGGTGAGCTTTTCTGTCGCCATATTCCTGATGCCTCTTAAATAATCTTGCGGCGGGGGCGGCGCCTGAAAACAGTATCGAAATCGCTACGGAACAAGTAATTTGCCCTGCTCTGAAGCCACCCTACCGGACGGCGGGGATTATGAAAGCAAAAAGCTTACAGCCGGGTGAAGGCGGCCTGAGAATGGCGTGATCCTGCAAGTTTCTATGGCTTGGCGCCGCCTGGCCCGATGCATCAGGCTGCGCTCCCCAAACTGGACGCAGGGTGTTGCGCCGGGCCACCAATCAGCGCACGCCCGGTTTTCCGTATCTTCGTTTTTTCTGTGTATCTCTCTGGTTCAGGGGAAGCAGTCCATGAGCGCAACCTGCCTGGGAGTTACCACATGCCTCAGATTGATCCATTCACCAGTTTCCGCCGCGGGCTGGAAAGCCCGGCCACCCACCATCTGTCCATTACTCCGCAGGACGGAGTTGACCTGCCTGTCAGACCCAGGGTCCTGCGGGTGCTGGCCTCCGGCGATCTTGCCATGCGCGATGAGGCTGGAACAGTGATGACATATGCGGTCACGGCCGGAGAAACCATCGGGTTCTCGGCGGTTGGCATCGAAGCAACCGGCACAACGGCATCTGTCGCGGGGTGGTACTGATGCTTGGGCTGGGGTTATCCGTTACCGGCACGGCACTGCAGGGGGGCACAACCCGCCCTGCCAGTGCGGGCCTGATCGGGTGGTACAGTGCCAAGGCGGCAGGAACCATCACACGCGGGGCAGGGGAGGAGGTCACTGCCGTCGGCAACCTTGTTCCCGGCGGCGCCAGCCTCGGCAAGCTGTCCGGCGGGGGACCGGTGTACGCGGCTTCAGAACCTTTGGCCGGCGGGCGCCCGGCGCTGGTCTGGCCGGATGCGGCAAATGCCAGCGGATTGGCGCTTGCAGCGGATGCGCTCGTCAAGGAAGTGTTTGCAGTCATGGCCTATGCCGATGGCACGCGGGGGGCGTTTGACACATATAACACGCTGATCACCGATCTCGCAGGTCTTGATGCCAGCAGCGCCAACCGCGTTATGGGCCATGAGGGCAACCCTGGCGTTTTCACACCCTCTCTGCCGCCGGGGATGACAATCCATCTGAACGGCGGTGCAGCAACCACCACATTGCTGCCGTTGCCGCTGTCGGTCGTGCATATCAAATCCGCAACCCCTTTTGCGCTGGCTGCCATTGGTGGGCGCAACAATGGGATCAACCGGGCGTGGCGCGGGCCCGTGTGCGAGGTGCTGGCTTATTCGGAAACACTGGATGCAGAAGCAGCCGGCCGCAATGTCCGCTATTTGAAAGAGGGTTGGGGCATTGGGTAGGCGTTTCGGGATGTGCTGCCGATGCCGGCCAGCGAGGCTGCCGCCTGCCGCGGATTAGGGGTGAAAACTGTACCGGGTACAGAGAGGCTGCAGGCGGATGACGTGGTAGGCCCGGCAGGATTCGAACCTGCAACCAAAGCGTTATGAGCGCTCTGCTCTAACCGTTGAGCTACAGGCCCGCCATGAAAATGTGGTTAGGAAATGAAGCGGAGAAGGTCAAGCGGTGATTGCAGAGGCCAAGGGCGTTTCCGTGCTCTGGGCCCCGAGCAGGGATTCCAGCCGGGCAACTGTTTGCTCTATAGTCAAATCCCGGCGCCGGTCCGGCGTGCGGCGCGAGGGATAGACAGCAAACACGTCTTTTAATGGCGCCTCATATCCGGGCAGAACCTGCTCATATTCACCGCTGGCCAGTTGTTCTTCGACCATGAAGCGGGGTGCACGGGTATACCCCGATCCGCTGCTGACGGCATGCATGATAAGGTCCGGATCGTCGGCGGTGAAGCCGACCTGCACCGGCGCAGGATACTCCTGACCGCCGCGGCGCAATGGAAAGAACCCGCGGGTCTGATCCTCGTGGTGCTGAATGAACTTGAGCCGTTTCAGCTCCTCCGGCGTTTGTGGCCTGCCTTCGCGGTCCAGATAGTCCGGGGTGGCAAACAGAACCGTTTCCAGGGTGGAGATCTTGCGCCCGAAGCCGTCGGTGTCGCCCAGCCGCCCGGTGCGGATCGCCAGGTCGAACCCCTCGCGCACGACATCGACCAGCCGGTCCTCCAGCCGCATCACGATGTTCAGATCCGGGTGCTCTCGGTTCAGGTCCAGCAGCATCGGCCCGATCACACTGCGCCCGAGAAAGGAGTTCACGCTGATCCGGAAGGTGCCGGAGACGCTGCCTTCCAGCGCGTCCACTTCGGCTGTCATGCGGTTGTAGCCGGACAGCAGGGTCTGCGCATGGCTGAAAACCAGGTCGCCCGCGCGGGTGGCGTGAATGCCCTTGGCGGTGCGGTGCAGCAACTGCTGGCCCATCAGCGCCTCCAGTTGCTTGATCTGCTGGCTGACTGCAGACTGGGTAATACCGCGGCGCTGGGCAGTGCGGTTCAGGCTGCCTTCATCGAGGGCGATAATGAATGTCTCCAGCAGGGCCAGCTTGTCCATGGCATGCCTATACGAGTTGCTAATAGCCGTTATCGGTTCTGCCGGGCTGTAAGCTGCGAAAATGCGGCCTTAAGTCCGGTGCACGGGAATATTTCCTGAAACAGATATTGGAGTTTCTTATGACAATCAATCGCAGGGCATTTCTGAGCGGGCTGGCAGCGGCTCCGGCGGCGGCACTGGCAAGCGGGCTCGCTGGCAGCAATTGGGCTTGGGCGGCTGAGGGTTCAGCGGCGGCTGGCCCTGTCATCCACCCGTTCAGCCTTGGGGATGCCAGGATTACGGTGCTGCTGGATGGCCATCTGCCGCTGGGAACCCAGTTGTTCAATGACTACGATGCTGCTAAGGCAGAAGCGGTGCTGGCACAGGGGCTGCACCGGCTGCAGAACGATGCCCTTCAGATCCCGGTCAATGGCTACCTGGTGGAGCGCGGCGGGAAGAAGCTGCTGATCGACACCGGCACGGCGCAATTGATGGGGCCGGGCCTGGGGGCGCTGGGCGCCGGACTAGCAGCGGCAGGCGTTGCGCCGGAAATTATTGATACTGTACTTTTGACGCATATCCACCCGGATCATTCTGGCGGGCTGATCACGCCGGACGGTGCCGCAGCCTTTGCCAATGCGGAACTGGTCGTGGCGCAGCGGGAATGGGACTTCTGGCATGACGATGCCATCATGGCCGGAGTGCCCGAGGGGAACCGCGGCTTCTTTGACATGGCCCGCCGCTCAGTCGCGCCATATTCCAACCGCCTGCAACTGCTGCAGGGGGAGGGCGAGGCTGCGCCCGGTTTCACCGCGGTGGAGCTGCCGGGCCATACGCCGGGCCACACCGGGTTCATGCTGGATGCGGGCGGCGAGGGGCTGCTGTTCTGGGGCGATCTGATTCACAGCGCCGCGCTGCAGTTTGCGCTGCCGGACTGGACCATCGCCTTTGACACCGATCCGGCGCAGACCGCCCAGACCCGGCGCAAGATGATGGACCGGGCGGCGGCAGACAATCTGCTGGTTACCGGCGCGCATCTGGACTTCCCCGCGTTGGGCCGGGTGCTGCGGCAGGGAGATGCCTTTGCTTATCAGGCGGCGCCTTGGCAATTCGGGATTTGAGACCGGCATTCCTGTGGTGAAAACCGCTCTGCTGCGCTGTCGGGGCTGGCGCAGCAGATTCCCTAGTTCCCTTCTGATGCGCCTTGCGCTAAAGGCTGCGCAACCGATTTGAAGGAGCCAAATGATGACCAGCGGCAAGAACGGCCTGACCTATGCAGATGCAGGTGTGGACATTGATGCGGGCAACGCCCTGGTTGACCGGATCAAGCCGGCCGCCAAGCGCACAAACCGCCCCGGCGTGGCCAGCGGGCTGGGCGGGTTCGGCGCGCTGTTTGATCTGAAGGCTGCAGGCTACAACGATCCGATCCTGGTTGGCGCCACCGATGGTGTCGGCACCAAACTGCGGATCGCCATCGACACCGGTGTGGTGGACGGTGTTGGCATCGACCTGGTGGCGATGTGCGTCAATGACCTGGTCTGCCAGGGCGCTGAGCCGCTGTTCTTCCTCGACTATTTTGCAACCGGCAAGCTGGAAACCGACGTCGCTGCCCGCATCATCGAAGGCATCGCCGAGGGGTGCGTGCGCTCCGGCTGCGCGCTGATCGGCGGCGAGACCGCGGAAATGCCGGGCATGTACCCGGAAGGAGATTTTGACCTCGCGGGCTTTGCCGTGGGCGCCATGGAGCGCGGCACCGCGCTGCCTGAGGGCGTGGCTGAGGGCGACGTGCTGCTGGGGCTGGCGTCTGACGGCGTGCACTCCAACGGCTATTCGCTGGTGCGCAAGCTGGTTGACGTTTCCGGCCTGGGCTGGGACGCGGACTGCCCGTTCGGCGAGGGCTCCTTGGGCGCGGCGCTGCTGACCCCGACACGTCTGTATGTGAAGCAGTGCCTGGCCGCAGTGCGGGCAGGGGGCGTGCATGCGCTGGCCCATATCACCGGCGGCGGGTTGACTGAGAACCTGCCGCGGGTGCTGCCCGAGGATCTGGGCGCCGATATCGACCTGAACGCCTGGGACCTGCCGCCCGTGTTCAAATGGATGGAGGAAACCGGCGGCATTGCCGAAGCGGAGATGCTGAAAACCTTCAACTGCGGCATCGGCATGATCCTGTCCGTTTCCGCGGACCGCGCTGACGAGCTGGTTAAAGTTCTGGAAGCGGAAGGCGAGACCGTCGCCCGCCTGGGCACCGTCACCGCAGGCGCCGGCATGCGCTATTCGGGCAAGCTGCTGTGAGCCACAAACGGGTTGCCATTCTGATTTCCGGCGGCGGCTCCAACATGGTGTCGCTGCTCGAGAGCATGACCGGCGATCATCCGGCGCAGCCCTGCCTGGTTCTGTCCAACAACGCCGATGCCGGCGGGCTGGTCAAGGCCGCTGCTGCTGGTGTCGCAACCGCAGTGGTGGACCATCGCCCGTTCAAGGGCGACCGGGAAGCCTTTGAGACTGAGCTGGTTAAGCCGATTTTTGAGGCCGGTGCGGACATCGTCTGCCTGGCCGGTTTCATGCGGGTGCTGACCGCCGGGTTCGTCTCGCAATTCGAGGGGCGGATGCTGAACATCCACCCCTCCTTGCTGCCGAAATACAAAGGGCTGCACACTCATGCGCGCGCGCTGGAAGCGGGCGACGCAGAGCATGGCTGCACCGTTCATGAGGTAACACCGCTGCTGGATGAGGGCCCCATTCTGGGTCAGGCGCGGGTGCCGGTGCTGGCAGGTGACACGCCGGACGCGCTGGCCGCGCGGGTGCTGGAGCAGGAGCACAAGCTCTATCCGGCGGTGCTGCGCCGCTTTGCCGCGGGCGACAAGACGCCGGTTCTGCTGCCTTAACGGGTTTCCTGCACGGCCGCGCTGTTTCCGCGCCAGTCCAGCTGTTCGACTTGCTGTTCCGGCGCCATCAGTGCGGGCAGGCCGATCAGCACCAGCAGCAATGCTGCCGCAAGCACCGGAATCAATCCTCGGGACAGCGTGAAACCACCGGTTTTGGCGGGGGAAAGATCAAGTATGGTCATCGTTAGTCCTCCTGTGACGGGTGTATCCCCAATCTAGGAGCACGGCATTCATAATGAAAATGAATGTTTGAAAAGGGTAGCATCACAAGATGTGAACTTATGTGGCGCCCGTGTGCTGGCGGCCACAGCACCGCTGGCAGAAATCTTTGCCCGGCCTCGCACCTGTTTGCATTGGCCGGGACAAGCGCGTATCACGGCCCGGTCTTACTGATAATGAAAAAGCCGTAATTGATGAAAACTCTGACCTCTACCGAAGAACTGCAGGCCTTCTGCGAAGCTGCAGCGCAGCACGCCTATGTCACGGTGGATACCGAGTTTCTGCGCGAACGGACCTATTATTCCAAGCTCTGTCTGATCCAGCTGGCCTTTGCCGGGGATGGGGAGAACGACGCGGTTCTGGTTGATCCGCTGGCCGACGGCATCTCGCTGGAGCCGCTGTATGAGCTGTTCCGCAACGAGAATGTGGTCAAAGTGTTCCACGCCGCGCGCCAGGATCTGGAGATCTTCTGGGTCGACGCGCAGGTCTTTCCGAAGCCGCTGTTCGACACCCAGGTTGCGGCGATGGTCTGCGGCTTTGGCGAGCAGGCCGGCTATGAGACGCTGGTGCGCAAGATCGTCAAGCAGGGGCTGGACAAGACCTCGCGCTTTACCGACTGGTCGCGCCGTCCCTTAAGCGAGGCGCAGAAAACCTATGCGCTGGCGGATGTGACCCATCTGCGCAAGATTTATGAATTCCTTGCTGCGGAATTGGACAAAAGCGGCCGCGCCCATTGGGTGACCGAGGAGCTGCAGGTGCTGACCGATCCTGCGACCTATGACATTCAGCCCCAGGACGCCTGGAAACGGGTGAAAACCCGCACCAATTCCGGTAAATTCCTGGCCGTTGTGCGTGAGCTGGCAGCCTTCCGCGAGACCTATGCGCAGTCCAACAACGTGCCGCGCAACCGGGTGTTCAAGGATGATGCGCTGGTCGAGCTGGCCTCAACCAAGCCGCGCAATCCGGGGGATCTTGGCGGCTCCCGGCTGCTGCTGCGCGAGGCGCGCAAGGGCGCGATTGCCGAGGGTATTCTGGAGGCCGTGGCCAAGGGCGTTGCCTGCCCGGCAGAGAAGCACCCGAAGATGGACCGCAGCAAGGAGAAGCTGCAGGTGAACCCGGCGCTGGCGGATCTGCTGCGGGTGCTGCTTAAGGCCAAGACAGAAGCCGAAGGCGTTGCTGCCAAGCTGATCGCGCCGAGCGCGGATCTGGATGCGATTGCCGCGGGTCTGCGCGATGTGCCGGCGCTCAGCGGCTGGCGGCGCGAGGTCTTCGGCGCCGATGCGCTGCGGCTGTGCGAAGGCAAGATCGGCCTGGCTGCCAAGGGGCAGGACGTGAAGGTGGTTGAACTCTGACTGCCCGGCCAAGTGTAAAAACCCAAAAGAAAACGCCCGCATCTGCGGGCGTTTTCTTCTTTGGGGTAGGGCTAGCGGCGGCGGCTTTCCCGCGCGTTTGTCTCGCCGTTCACCCGCACCAGGCGGATCTCCTGCAGGTCCTGGTTCGACAGGGTCCGGGCGGCGTGCAGAGTGCGGCTGAACTCGCTGCCGGTGATTGTCGGCTGTTCCGGATACACGATCCGGAAGTCGTAGGTCAGGACACCTTCCTCGGTGCCGTCAACCCGCCGCAGTTCAACGTCAAATGCGCCCTGGCGCGCAGCGACGCCGGTAGCGTGGATGATAGCGCCCGTGCTGGTCCGCTCAATCTCCAGGCTGTCGATCCGGCTGATCAGGACGCTTTTGTCCTCGGGCGGTTTCTTGGCAAAAATGCCGCGCGCATTGCTGTCCTGCGGCAGCAGCGGATTGACGTTCTCCGCCACTTCCACCTCTGCCGGTTCCGAGCTGCCAAACCAGTTGGAGGGGTTCAGCCGTGAATCCCGCCAGCCGCACGCCGAAAGCACCAGCGCGCAGGCCAAAGTAAGAGCCAATGGTTTATGCATCTGTCCCCGCCCATTCAAAATGTCTTTGCAACGGATTACCCGATTGGCTGCAGCTTGAAAAGCGGTTGAAAAGGGGCGGGCAGGGGCTTAGGTGCTGATCTGCACCGGATGCGGGTTTTGAGGATAGACGGACGATGGCCACTGCCGCCTTTGAAGAGATCGTGGAAGACTTCGAGTTCATGGAGGACTGGGAGGACCGCTACCGCCATGTGATCGACCTCGGCAAGGCGATGGAACCGCTGGACGATGCGCTGAAGGTGCCTGCGACCAAGGTCGACGGCTGTGCCAGCCAGGTGTGGCTGCATGCCACCATCGAGGGCGGTGAGTTCCGGTTCGACGGCGACAGTGACGCGATGATTGTACGCGGCCTGATTGCGGTGCTGCGCTGCCTCTACAACGGGCTGCCGGTGGCCGAAGTCGCGGCAGTGGATGCCAAGGCAGAGCTGGGGCGGCTGGGGCTGAATGAACACCTGTCCTCGCAACGGTCCAACGGTCTGCGGGCGATGATCGAGCGGGTCCGCGAAACAGCGATGGCGCAGGCCTGAAGCGGGGCGAGGGGCCGGCCCCTCGCGCTCCCCGGAGTATTGCTGGAAAGATGAAGAGGGCTACCGGGCCCAGTTTGTCATGGCGGTTTCCAGATCGCCATAACCGGTGTGGCGGTGTTCAAACGCCAGGCCCATCCGGTCTGCGCATTCGCGGGCCTTTTCCACCAGTTTTGGATCGCTGATCTGCGACTGATAGACCAGTTTGGTGTAATTGCCGAACACCATGTCCCGCAGCTCCGGGTTCTTGTCCAGGCCCATCGGGCGCCAGACAAAGGCGTCGAACTGCTTGACCAGAAAATCGGTGAGGTAAAAGGCTGTGATTTCTCCTTCTTCCGAGTGGCGGGCAAAAGTCTCATTACCCTCAAAGAAGGAATAGCAATGCGGGCCTGCGACCATCTCAACGCCCAGCTCCGCGCATTTTCGCTCCAGCGCGCCGCCGGTGCCGCAGTCGGCATAAACCACGAAGATCTTGTCATAGACCGCTGAATGCTTGGCCACGGCGCCGTCAACGGCGTCAACGATCTGTTCCGGGTAGAGGTGCAGTTTGGCAGGCAGGCAGGTGAGGTCGATGTGATCCATGCCGTTTGCGTCCTTGATGGCAAGGATCTCGCGCGCCAGCGCGCCGCAGGCGATCAGCAGGATGCGGCCGGATTTCTTTTCGGGCGCGGCCAGGCCCTGTTCGGTGAGGGAGCTTTCCTCAAGCGTCCGCCCGGTGGGGGGGCGGAAGGCAGCCCGCTCTGTCAAGCGGGCTGCACGTCCTTTGCGTGCCAAATCAGGCGCTCATCGAGTTGTGCTTGCGCGCAACGAAGTCCTTGGCCATTTCCACGGCCACGGCTGCGTCACGGCAGTAGCCGTCGGCGCCGATTGCCTTGCCGAACTCTTCGTTCAGCGGCGCGCCGCCAACCAGCACGATGTAGTCGTCGCGCAGCCCTTGCTCGACCATGGTGTCAATTACCACCTTCATGTAGGGCATGGTGGTGGTCAGCAGAGCCGACATGCCGAGGATGTCCGGCTTATGCTCTTCCAGCGATTCCAGGTAGTTCTCGACCGGGTTGTTGATGCCGATGTCGACAACTTCGAAGCCGGCGCCTTCCATCATCATGGACACCAGGTTCTTGCCGATGTCGTGGATGTCGCCCTTGACGGTGCCGATGACCATGGAGCCAACGCGCGGGGCGCCGGTTTCGGCCAGCAGCGGCTTCAGGATGGCCATGCCGCCCTTCATCGCGTTTGCCGCCAGCAGCACTTCGGGAACGAACAGGATGCCGTCGCGGAAGTCTGCGCCGACGATGGTCATGCCGCCAACCAGTGCCTTGGTCAGGATGTCGTAGGGCGTCCATTTGCGCTCGAGAAGGATGTTCACGCCTTCTTCGATTTCCTCTTTGAGACCATCATAGAGGTCGTCAAACATCTGCTGAACAAGTTCCTCGTCATCGAGTTCCGAGAGGATGATGTCTTCTTCGTCCGACATGCGCCTAATCCTTGCTGACGGGGGAATCCCCGGTGTTGGCCTATTTCTGAGGCTTTTGTGACAGAATGCTGTTTGCGAACTGCATTATTTGCGACATTGCCGCGTTTCTAACCGACGTATAGAGACAATTCCGGCGCAAGAATAATGAAGATTCCACATGGAAATCTTCGATTTTGCCCATTTGTTCTTTATTTGTTCTCTTGAGGCGGTTATTTTGCGTCCATGCCGTCGGAAATTACGCCACACACCTTGCGCCGCAAAACACGCGCCAGCCTCAGCAATGCGGCAGGCCGGTTCGATATGGCGCGGGAGGATGTGGATGACGGTTGGTTTCAGGACGTGCCGGACGCGGTGATTCCCACTGAAGTGCGTCTCGAGACGGCGCGCTCGCTGATCACCTACAACCGTTCACCCGATCTGCCGTTTGACCGGTCCATCAATCCCTACCGCGGCTGCGAGCATGGCTGCATCTACTGTTTTGCGCGGCCGACACATGCTTATCTGGGGCTGTCGCCTGGGATGGATTTTGAGACCCGGCTGATCGCACGCCCAAATGCTGCAGCGGTTCTGCGCAAGGAACTGTCGGCGCCGCGCTACAGGGTGGCCGCGATTGCGCTTGGCACCAATACGGATCCCTATCAGCCGTGCGAGCGGGATCTGCGCATTTCGCGCGCGTGCCTGGAGGTGCTGCGCGACTTCAACCACCCGGTGGCCATTGTGACCAAGGGCGCCATGGTGGAGCGGGACCTGGACATCCTGGCGCCGATGGCGGCCAAGGGGCTGGTAAGAGTGGGGATTTCCGTCACCACGCTGGACCCGGATCTGTCCCGCCGGATGGAGCCGCGGGCACCGCTGCCCGCCCGCCGGCTGGCGGCGATCCGGCGGCTGACGGAGGCCGGGGTGCCGGTGCGGGTGATGACTTCGCCTGTGGTGCCGGGGCTGACGGATCATGAACTGGAGGCGCTGCTGGCCGCCGGGGCAGAGGCGGGCGCGGATGCTGCCAGCTGGATCATGCTGCGGCTGCCGCGGGAGGTATCGGAACTGTGGCAGGAATGGCTGGCAGAACATGCGCCGGCCCGGGCCGCCAAGGTGATGGCCCGGTTGCGCGAGATGCACGGCGGCCGGGATTATGACCCGCGCTGGGGCCACCGGATGCGGGGCGAGGGGCGTTATGCCGAGATGATCGCGCAGCGGTTCAAGGCCGCCTGCAAGCGGCTGGGCCTGCAGGAGCGGACTGGACCGCTGCGCAGCGATCTGTTTGCCCGGCCGCCGCAGCCAGGCGACCAGCTGGCGCTGTTCTGACCGGCTCTTGATCAGCAGGCGCTGCGTTTTTGTGGTATGCTTGGGCCCTTCATGACGGAAAGGAAGGTTCCCAATGACCACTGTTGCTATGAAAGCGCGTGTCACGGGACGCGTGCAAGGCGTGGCCTTCCGCACCTGGGCGCGGGCGGAGGCGCTGCGCCACGGGCTGACGGGCTGGGTCCGCAATGAACCTGATGGATCGGTCAGGGCCTTGCTGATGGGGCCGTCGGACAGCGTCGCGGATATGGTGCGCCACATGGGCCGCGGCCCCGGTGCTGCTTCGGTCAAGGATGTTCTGACGGAACGGACCGATCCGGACCCGGGGATCAGCGGTTTTAGTATCACCGGATAGGCCAGGCCCGCGGGAAAAATTTGGCGCCGCGTTTTAAAAACGCGGCGCCATACGTCATTCCGATGACTGCTGCAGGGTCAGGCGCGGCGGCGTCCGCGGCGTCCGCGGCGCTCGCCGCCAGCGTTCGCATCCTCGCCGGTGCCATCGCTTTCAGAGGTGAAGGGGCCAAGCACCTCGACGATTTTCTCCAGGGCCGGAGCGTCGCCGCGGGGGCGGCTGTCCAGTGCGTCGCGCATGGAGCGCAGATGCGCCGGCATGGTGCCGCAGCAGCCGCCGATGATCTTGGCACCGGAGTCGCGCGCCATCACCGCATATTCACCCATCAGTTCCGGGGTGCCATCGTAATGGATGTGGCCGTCGACATATTTCGGAATGCCGGCGTTGCCCTTGGAAATAATCGGGCGTTCAGTGCCTTGTGCGGCGAAGCCGAGCACGGTGCGCAGGATGTCGGAGGCGCCGGTGCCGCAGTTGGCGCCAAAGGCCAGAGGCGCATTTTCGAACTCTTCCACCAGCTGCGCCAGGTCAGAGGAGGTCACCCCCATCATGGTGCGGCCCGCGGTGTCAAAGCTCATGGTGCCGCACCAGGGCATGTCCGCCAGCTTGAAAGCCTCCGCTGCGGCGCGGAATTCTTCCGGGGCGGAAATGGTTTCCAGCCACAGCACATCGGCGCCGCCTTCCTTGAGGGCATCGGCCTGCTCGTGGAACATCTCAACCGCCAGGGCGTGGGACATCTCGCCGACCGGTTCGAAGATTTCGCCGGTTGGGCCGACGGAGCCGGCAACGGCGATCTTGCGTTCCGCCTTGTCGGAAACCTCACGGCCCAGTTCGGCAGCGATGCGGTTCAGCTCGCGCACCCGGCCCTGCGCGTCATGCAGTTTCAGGCGCGCGGCGGTGCCGCCAAAGCTGTTGGTCAGGAACAGGTCGCTGCCGGCATCCACCGACCCCTGGTAAAGCGCCAGTATTTTCTTGGGTTCATCGACGTTCCACAGCTCTGGCGCGTCGCCGGACTGCAGGCCCATGGCAAAGAGGTTGGTGCCGGTCGCGCCATCCGCCAGCAGCACGTCTTTTGTTTCCAGAAGCTGTTTGAAAGTGTTTGTCATCGGTTGAGTCCCGTGTCAGCGGGCCGCCCCGGCGGACCGGGCGGCAAATTGGTCTGCTTCCCCTCTCTCACGCCGGGCGGGCAAGGGCAATTTCATTTTCTTCATCTTCATTATGAGAGTGCTGCCCGGCTGCCGCAAAGCCGCAGGCACAGGGGCGAATGCGGCGTGGCGCCACGAATTTCGCAACACACCGCGCGGAAAGTTCCGCAGGGGCAGTAAAGAAAATGGCGGAAACAGCCGTTGGCAGGCTTCAGTCTGCCTCGCTCAGGATCTGGTCCTTGGCCTGCGGCAGCAGTTCCGCGCGTTTCGCCCGGATTTCATCGGCAGAGGCCTTTCCTTCCAGCTCGCCTTCCAATTTGCGCACCACGTCTTCGTGGCCGGCTTCTTCCAGATCGGCTGCAACAACCGTTCCGGCAAAGGACTCTGCATCCTTGCCGCTCAGCCCCAACAGCTCTGCGGCCCACAGGCCCAGCAGCTTGTTGCAGCGCGCCTGCGCATTGAACTGCATCTCCTCATCATGCGCGAACTTCGCTTCAAAGGCCTGCTCACGCTCGTCAAATGTCGTCATATCGCGTCCTCGTTTAACCTGTTGCACCCCTCTGTATGATAGGAGCATGATCCCGGTGCAGGGCAAGAAAAAACTGTTCCTTGCAAGGCCCTTGTGCTGCGGTGGGCAAGGTTCCGGGGGCTGCGCTGCGTCCCCGGGGGAAGGGAACGTCTTTCTGCGGGCAGGGGCGGCGTTCACCTCAGCCGTGCAGCACGCTTGCGGCTGAGGCCCCCTTGCACTATGAGAGCGGCACATCGCAGGGCCGGATTCCCGGCATTGACCCGAAAGGTTCCCAATGGCGCGTCGCAAGAAGATTTACGAAGGCAAGGCCAAGACTTTGTATGAGGGCCCCGAGCCCGGCACCATCGTGCAGTACTTCAAGGATGACGCCACCGCCTTCAACGCTGAAAAACACGACGTGATCGAGGGCAAGGGTGTCCTGAACAACATCCTAAGCGAGTTCTTCATGCTGGGGCTGGCGCAGATCGGCGTGCCGACCCACTTCCTGAAGCGCCTCAACATGCGCGAGCAGCTGGTGCGCAGCTGCGAAATCATTCCGCTGGAAGTGATCGTGCGCAACTATGCGGCCGGTTCGATCTCCAAGCGCCTGGGCATTGACGAGGGCACCCAGCTGCCGCGTCCGGTTGTGGAATACTGCTACAAGGACGACGCCCTGGGCGATCCGCTGGTCACCGAAGAGCACATCGCCGCCTTTGGCTGGGCCAGCCAGCAGGACATGGACGACATCCTGAGCCTGGCGCTGCGCGTGAACGACTTCCTGTCCGGTGTATTCCTGGCTGTGGGCATCCGTTTGGTCGACTTCAAGATCGAGATCGGCCGGATTTACGAGGGCGACTTCCAGCGCCTGGTGATCGCCGATGAGATCAGCCCGGACAGCTGCCGCCTGTGGGATATCAAGACCGGCCAGAAGCTGGACAAGGATGTGTTCCGCCGCGACCTGGGCAGCCTGACCGACGCCTACAGCGAAGTGGCG
Source organism: Leisingera sp. ANG1 (assembly GCF_000203975.2). Taxonomy (GTDB): domain Bacteria; phylum Pseudomonadota; class Alphaproteobacteria; order Rhodobacterales; family Rhodobacteraceae; genus Leisingera. Next base: position 173,302 of record NZ_AFCF02000001.1, read on the forward strand.
CGCCGCCTGGGCGTGATGCCGAACAATCCGCCTGCGCCGGGCAAACCGACGCTGGTGAACTGAGATAGGGACCCGCAGCGCCTGCCGCGCCGCGGGTCTTTGAGTATATTTGGAAAGATGAAGCCCGGCAGGGCTTCGCCATCGAAAACCTGAGGGATGATGCGATGAAGGCACGGGTGCATGTGATGCTGAAGAACGGGGTTCTGGATCCGCAGGGCGAGGCTGTGCGCCACGCGCTTGGCGCTCTGGGCTTTGACAAGGTCGAAGGCGTGCGTCAGGGCAAGGTGATTGACCTGGATCTGGCCGAAGGCGCCACCGAGGCCGATGTGACCGCCATGTGCGAGAAGCTGCTGGCCAACACCGTGATCGAATCCTACAGCATCGAGATGGCCTGATGAAGGCGGCGGTAGTAGTCTTCCCGGGTTCGAACTGCGACCGCGATCTGGCGGTGGCGTTTGAACAGGCCGGTTTCGACGTGTCGATGGTCTGGCACAAGGACAGCGCGCTGCCCGAGGGCGTGGACATCGTCGGCGTGCCGGGCGGGTTTTCCTATGGCGATTACCTGCGCTGCGGCGCCATCGCGGCGCAATCGCCGATCTGCAAGGCGGTGATCGCGCACGCGGACCGCGGCGGCTATGCCATCGGCGTTTGCAACGGCTTTCAGATCCTGACCGAAACCGGCGTTCTGCCGGGCGCACTGTTGCGCAATGCGGGGCTGAAGTACATCTGCCGCACCGTGAACCTGAAGGTGACAACGTCCGAGAGCGTCTTTACCCAAGGTTACAACGCCGGTGATGTGATCGGCGTGCCGATTGCCCACCACGACGGCAACTTCTTTGCCGATGCCGACACGGTGAAGGCACTGCAGGACCAGGACCGGGTGGCCTTTACCTATGAGGACAACCCCAACGGGTCTGTTGCGGATATCGCGGGCATTCTGTCGGAAAACCGCCGTGTTCTCGGCATGATGCCGCACCCGGAACGGGCGGCGGACGAGGGCCATGGCGGCACCGACGGCGCGGCAGTCTTCCGCGCATTGGCGGGAATGGTCACCGCTGCGTGACTTGAGGATAAGCGGCGGCGGTCATAGGGTAAGTCTATGACCGCGCCGCGAAATGATTTGAGCAAACCCGAACCCAGAACGCGTTCCCGCACGATTTCCTGGCGGGCGCGGCTGGCGCTTGTGCTGTTCATGGCGGTGGCGGCTGTCACGGTCTGGACCACCAACCGGGCGCTGACCCACCGGTTCACCGAAAGCACCCGGAACCGGGCAGAGCTGCGGCTGGCGCTTTATTCCGGCAACCTGCTGAGCGAGCTGCGCCAGCATGCCATCGTGCCGCAGCTGCTGGCGCGCGACCAGACGCTGATCTCGGCGTTGCAATCCAGCGACTTCTCCCTGTCCACCCAGCGGCTGATATCCTTTGTTGACGAAATCGGGGCCGCCTCGATCATGCTGCTGGCGCAGGACGGGCGCACAGTGGCGGCCACCGACCGCAACCGGCTGGGAGAGAGTCACCGCAACGCGGCCTATTTTGTCGATGCGGTGCGCGCCAAGTCGACGGTGTTCTCGGTGATCCCGCGCGAGGTGGGCGGCTACCGCTTTACGTATTCGCGGCGGATAATCGACGCGACCGGCGTGCTGGGTGCAATTGTGGTCGAGGTCGACCTGCAGAAATTCGAACGCGCCTGGGCGGGGATTTCAGACGCGGTGCTGGTCACCGACAGCACCGGCAACATCATCCTCGCAACCGAGGCACGCTGGCGCGGCCTGAAAGAAACCGACGCGCTGACCCTGCAGACGCCGGAGGGGGCCATTCAGCGGGCAATCCGTGCCACAACCGACTGGACCGCTCTGCCGCCCGATGCCTACCTGCAGGGCGAGGCGGTGATGCGGCTGGAAACGCGGGTGCCGTTTCAGGGCTGGCGCATGGCGACCTTCACCACCTATTCCTCTGTCCGCGAGCGGGTGAATGCGGTGCTGGCGCTGGAGATCATGGGATTCGCCATCCTTCTGGCGCTGGCGTTCTACTTTCTCAGCCGCAAGACGGCGCTGCGGATGGCGCTCTTTCAGCGCGAGTCGGCAGAGCTTCGCGTATTGAACGCTCGCCTGCAGCGGGAAATTGCCGAGCGGGAACGCATGCAAAAGACCCTCGCTGTGGCCGAGCAGAGCCTGGCGCAAAGCTCCAAACTGGCCGCCTTGGGCGAGATGTCCGCGGCTGTCAGCCACGAGCTGAACCAGCCGCTGGCGGCAATGAAAACCTATCTGGCCGGCGCCCGGCTGCTGCTGAACCGGAACCGCCCGGACGAGGCGCTGGCCTCCTTCGGGCGCATTGATGATCTGATCGAGCGGATGGGCGCGATCACGCGCCAGCTCAAGTCGTATGCGCGCAAGGGCGGCGATGCGTTCAGCCCTGTAAACTTGGGTGATGCGCTGGCTTCCAGCCTGTCGATGATGGAGCCGCAGCTGCGCCAGCGGCATGTGAAAATAACCCGCATCCTGCCGGAAGAACCTGTTATGGTGATGGGCGACCGGATGCGGCTGGAGCAGGTGATGGTCAACCTCTTGCGCAATGCGTTGGACGCCACCAAATCAGTGGCCGACCCAGAGGTGGAGATCCTGCTGGCGGCGGGTGAGACGGCAACCTTGTCGGTGCGTGACAATGGGATGGGTATCAAGGACTTCGACAACCTGTTTGAACCTTTTTACACCACCAAGCAGCCCGGCGACGGGGTTGGATTGGGGCTTGCCATCTCCTCGGGGATCGTCAACGACCTTGGGGGACGGCTGACCGCACGCAACGGGCAGAACGGCGGTGCGGTCTTTGAAATGCAATTGCCGGTCCTGGTGGACGGTATCGAAGCTGCCGAATAGGCGGCGCGGAGTGATTAGGAGTGAACGCGCATGGCCCAGGCTATGAAAATCGCGATCGTGGACGACGAACAGGATATGCGGCAGTCGATCAGCCAGTGGCTGGCACTGTCAGGCTATGACACGGAGACCTTCTCCAGCGCGGAAGAGGCGCTCAAGGTCCTGGGGCCGGATTACCCGGGCATCGTGATCTCTGACATCAAGATGCCGGGCATGGACGGGATGCAGTTCCTGAAGAAGCTGATGGGCAGCGACAGCGCTTTGCCGGTGATCATGATCACCGGCCACGGAGACGTGCCAATGGCGGTGGAGGCGATGCGCGTCGGCGCTTTCGATTTCCTGGAAAAGCCCTTCAACCCTGACCGCATGTCGGAGCTGGCCAAGCGCGCAACCGGCGCCCGCCGCCTGACGCTCGACAACCGTGCGCTGCGCCGCGAATTGTCCGACGGCGGCCAGATCATGAAAAAGCTGATCGGCCAAAGCCCGGTGATGGAGCGCCTGCGCGAAGATATTCTGGATCTGGGGCAGGCTGACGGCCATGTGCTGATCGACGGCGAGACCGGTACTGGCAAGACGCTGGTGGCCCACGCGCTGCACGCGGTTGGCAGCCGGGCAGGCAAGAAGTTCGTGCTGATTTCCTGTGCCGCACTGGAGGAAGAGGCGCTGGCCAAGCGCCTGTTCGGCCCGATGCTGCCGGAAGACAGCATGCTGCCCGCTGTCGAGGAAGCCCGCGGCGGCACGCTGGTGCTGGAAGACATCGACGCGCTGTCGGAAACCCTGCAGGCCAAGCTGCTGAGTGTGATCAACGAACAGGGCACCCCGGCTGAAACCCGGATTGTCGCGATCTCCAACCTGCAGGAAGCGGGCAAGACCTGCGAAGATGCGCTGCGCCCGGATCTGTTCTACCGGCTGGCGGCGTTGCGCATCACCGTGCCGCCGCTGCGCCAGCGGGGTGAGGATATCCTGACTCTGTTCACCCGACTCAGCGAGCAGTTTTCCGAGGAGTACGGCTGCGATGCGCCGCAGGTGAGCGCCCAGGAGGCCGCGCAGCTGCTGCAGGCGCCCTGGCCGGGCAACGTGCGCCAGCTGATCAACATCGCCGAACGTGCGGTGCTGCAGTCGCGCCGCGGCTCCGGCACCATCGCATCGCTCCTGATGTCCGATCACGAAGAGATGCAGCCGGTGATGACCACCGAGGGCAAGCCGCTGAAGGAATATGTGGAAGCGTTTGAGCGGATGCTGATCGACAACACCATGCGCCGCCACAAGGGCTCGATCGCCAGCGTGATGGATGAGCTGTGCCTGCCGCGCCGGACCCTGAACGAGAAAATGGCGAAATACGGCCTGCAGCGCTCGGATTATCTGGCCTGAACTGGCAGCAGCCGTTTCCCGGGGCGGGAAACGTCCCGGAAAACACGTGCTTTCCGAGCTGGAATTCGTGCCGAATTCAGCGGCTCCGCGGGAAAACTAACCTGAAATTAACGGCTTGCCTGATAGGGGCAGGCCGTTTGCATTTTCAGGCCCCGTGGTGACGAATGTCCATTGTCATTACCTATCCACAGGCCTTATGCTGGCGCAACGGGCTGGAAACTGGCATTTGGTTCCGCCCGTTCTGATGAGTTTCGCTGGCTTCAGCTTTTGTCCGGCAAGATCCGAGAAAGCTGCAGCCAGACCGATTGGCCCCCTTGACCCAAGGGGGCAGTTTAGCGCCCAAGCCGGAAATCAAGCCGGTGCAGGGATAACAAGGCAGGCACGGGCACACCCCGTCTGCCGGAGAAGAACCGCGATGACGCGCGCGAGAGCGAAGAGCACTGAGGCAGGAAGGCCGGGCACAGCCCCCGGGACCACCTGCTGCACCGCGCCGTCCATTATCGCCCTGACAAGACACCACCCGAAACGCGCGCGGCCGCCTGGAAGCAGGAGGCTTGCGGGCGCACAGGGCAGGTGCACCAAGGACCCATGGCTAAGAAGATGCTTATTGACGCCACCCACGCGGAAGAGACCCGCGTTGTGGTGGTCGATGGAAACAAGGTTGAGGAATTTGACTTTGAATCCGAAAACAAACGCCAGCTTGCTGGCAACATCTACCTCGCAAAAGTAACCCGCGTAGAACCGTCCCTGCAGGCGGCCTTTGTGGACTATGGCGGAAACCGCCATGGTTTCCTGGCGTTTTCCGAGATTCACCCGGATTACTACCAGATCCCCGTCGCGGACCGTGAGGCCCTGATGGAGGAAGAGCGCGCCTATGCCGAGGCGATGCGCGCCCGTGATGAGGACGAGGAAGAGAAACCGGCCAAGCCCAAGCGCTCGCGCCGTTCCAAATCCTCTGCCAAGGCAGCCAAGGCATCGTCCAAGGATGCGGTGGAAACCAAAGAGGTCGAGGCCACTGAACCGGCGGCTGGCGAAATCGCCGGCATGGAAACCATTGACCTGACCGACAGCACTGAGGCTGCGGACGTCCCGGCAGAGCTGGCCGAGGTGCCGGAAGGTTCCTCGCCGATGGAGCGTGTTGTCGAGACCCCGGTTGAAGAACCGGAAGAAGGTGAGGCTGCTGAAGCCGCGCCTGCAGCGGAAGCGGAAGAGCCTGCTGCCGCAGCGGCTGAAACAGCTGAAGACGTTCCGGCTGAAGACGCCACAGCTGAGGCCAGCGATGAAAGCGGCTCCGAAACAGAGGCCGAAACCGCCTCTGCGGATGCTGAAACTTCTGCCGAGGCAGCCAAGGGCGCTGCTGACAGCGAAGAGGATGGCGACGACGACGGCGAAACCAGCCGCGCTGATGCCACCTCGAAGGACGAAAGCATCGAGTCGGTTGCCGACGAGGACGACAGCGAGGACATCCGTCCGCCGCGCAAACCGCGTCCGCGCCGCTACAAGATCCAGGAAGTAATCAAGGTCCGCCAGGTGCTGCTGGTGCAGGTCGTCAAGGAAGAGCGCGGCAATAAGGGTGCGGCGCTGACCACCTACCTGTCGCTGGCCGGCCGTTACTGCGTGCTGATGCCCAATACCGCCCGTGGCGGCGGCATCTCCCGCAAGATCACCAATGCAGCCGACCGCAAGAAACTGAAAGACATCGCCACCGAACTGGACGTGCCGACCGGCGCGGGCCTGATCGTGCGCACCGCCGGTGCCAAGCGCACCAAGTCCGAGATCAAGCGCGACTACGAATACCTGCAGCGCCTGTGGGAGCAGATCCGCGAGCTGACGCTGAAATCCATCGCGCCGGCCAAGATCTATGAAGAAGGCGACCTGATCAAGCGCTCGATCCGCGACCTCTACAGCCGTGAGATCGACGAGGTTCTGGTGGAAGGCGATCGCGGCTACCGCATCGCCAAGGACTTCATGAAGATGATCATGCCGTCCCACGCCAAGAACGTGAAGCACTACCAGGACGGGCTGCCGCTGTTTGCACGCTTCCAGGTGGAAAGCTACCTGGCGGGCATGTTCAACCCGACAGTGCAGCTGAAATCCGGCGGCTACATCGTGATCGGCGTCACTGAGGCGCTGGTGGCGATCGACGTGAACTCCGGCCGCGCCACCAAGGAAGGCTCGATCGAGGAAACCGCGCTGAAGACCAACCTGGAGGCCGCCGAGGAGGTGGCGCGCCAGCTGCGTCTGCGTGACCTTGCCGGACTGATCGTCATCGACTTCATCGACATGGACGAGCGCAAGAATAACGCCGCCGTCGAAAAGCGCATGAAGGACAAGCTGAAAACCGACCGTGCCCGCATTCAGGTGGGCCGGATCTCGGGCTTCGGGCTGATGGAAATGTCGCGCCAGCGGCTGCGTCCCGGCATGATCGAGGCAACCACCGCGCCGTGCCCGCATTGCCATGGCACCGGCCTGATCCGCTCCGACGATTCGATGGCGCTGTCGATCCTGCGCCAGATTGAGGAAGAGGGCACCCGCCGCCGTTCGCGCGAAGTTCTGGTGCGCTGCCCGGTCTCCATCGCCAACTTCCTGATGAACCAGAAGCGCGAGCACATCGCCCAGATCGAGGCGCGGTATGGCCTGTCCGTGCGCATCGAAGGCGACGCGCATCTGGTCAGCCCGGACTTTGTGCTGGAGAAGTTCAAGACCGCGTCGCGTACCGTTCCGGCGGCAACTGCACCTGTGGTTTCTGTGGATACTTCGATCATGGATCAGGTGGACGCGGAAGAGACCAAGCAGGACGAGGAAGAGAGTGCTGCTGTGTCCGAAGCGGAAGCGCCTGAAGACACATCTCAGGATGACAAGCCCAAGCGCAAGCGCCGCCGCCGCCGCCGCCGGAAGGGCGGCAATGGCGAGCAGTCTCAGAATGGCGAGACCGGCGAGACCGGTGAAGAGGCATCCGAGGATCAGGAGCAGCCCAAGGAAGAGGCCGCAGAGGCATCTGAGGCTGCTGCTGAAGGCGAGGAAGCCCCGGCGGAAGAGGTGAAGGAGAAGAAACGCTCCCGCACCCGCACCCGTTCGCGCAAGCCGAAGGCCAAACCCGCAGAGGCGGAAGCCACGGCAGGTGAGGAATCCGCTGCTGACGCTGCAGAGGCCCCGACGGAAGCTGCAGAGGATGCTGTTGCGGCTGTTGAAACTGCCGGCGCTGGTGAAGCAGCCGCGCAGGAAGCAGAAGCTCCGGTGGCGGAAACCGCTGAAGAGGCTCCGGCGGAAGCTGAAGCCGCCCCTGCCGAAGAAGCCGCTGCTGAGGCGGAAGAGGCTGCTGCAGAGACTGTTGGCGACACACCAGAGGAAGCCGTTTCTGAAGAAGCTGAGGCTGAGCCTGCGGCAGAAGAACCTGTTGCGGAAGAACCCGCTGCGGAAGAGGCAGTAACGGAGGAAACCGAAGCTGCCGAGCCTGCGCCAGCGGTCGAAGAAAAACAGCCTGAGCCTGCCATGGCCGGTGCTGAGGCGGCGCCGGAACCGGCATCACCGCCCAAGCCCAAACGCCGCGGCTGGTGGTCGATGGGCAGCTGAAGCCGGCATATGATTCTGGGGAAGGCAGGCCGTTTGGCCTGCCTTTCTTTTTGTGCGCTCTATTGATTGCGGCAGCCGTTTTCCGGCGCGGAAAACGACCCGGAAAACACGCGTTTTCCGAGCCGGAATTCGCGCCGAATTCCGGTTCCTTCGGTGGAAAGTCTCAACTCTCTCCGGGGTTAGCCGCCCTTGCGGATCAAATAGATCTGGTGGCCGGTGCCGGTGCTGTGGCCAAGAAATTCATGACCCGCCTCATTGCAGAAATGCGGCACGTCAATCACGGCTGCAGGGTCATCCGCCAGCAGTTCCAGAATCTGGCCGGGCTGCAGCGATTTCAGCCGCTTGCGGGCCTTCAGGACGGGCAGGGGGCAAAGCAGCCCGATTGCGTCAACGGTCTCTTTGATCTCGGTCATGGTGTGCAGATAAGCGGGATGTTTCATGCTGTCCACAAGGATGTGACCAGCCGTCCCCGTGACGTTGGTCCGCGGCTGGCATAAGTGTTGGAACATGTTTGGAATCGAGATCATCGACGCAGGGCTGCTCCCTGCCATGCTGGTGGCGCTGCTGGGCGGCGTGATCAGTTTCCTGTCGCCCTGCGTGCTGCCGATTGTGCCGCCTTACCTGGCCTATATGAGCGGTGTCACCATCGGCGAAATGCAGGGCACTGTCGCCGCGCGCCGCAAGGCAATCATCGCCGCGCTGTTCTTTGTTCTCGGGCTGTCCACGGTGTTTCTGCTGCTCGGTTTCACCGCCTCAGCTTTTGGCGCGTTTGTGCTGAAAAATCAGGAGCTTTTCGCGCAGGTCTCAGGCGTCGTTGTGATTGTGTTCGGCCTGCATTTCCTGTCGGTATTCCGCATCCCCCTGCTGGACCGCGAGGCGCGGATGGAAGCGGGCGAGTCGGGTGGTTCGGCGCTCGGCGCCTATGTTCTGGGTCTGGCCTTTGCCTTTGGCTGGACGCCCTGCATCGGGCCCCAATTGGGGGCGATCCTGTCGCTGGCGGCATCGGAAGCCTCGGTCAGCCGCGGCACCATCCTGCTGGGCGTTTATGCCGCGGGGCTGGGGGTGCCCTTCCTGCTGGCGGCGATGTTCCTCAACCGGTCGATGACACTGATGAACAAAATGAAGCGCCACATGGGGCTGATCGAAAAAGTGATGGGCGGACTGCTGCTGTTTGTCGGCATCATGCTGGTCACCGGCTTGTTCACCACCTTCTCCTGGTGGCTGCTGGAAACGTTCCCGGCGCTGGCAGCACTGGGCTGAGACCAAACGATGCGAGGGGCCTTCGGGCCCCTTTTTCTTGAACCTTCCGGGCCTTACTCTTGCCGGATTGCGCTGCTAGTCTGCCCGCAGAATGGCAGAGCAGGTCAGCGTGGATCAAAGCGGTTCCAATCCCCAGCAGGTGCGCAGGCGGCGGGTGTTCTACATCCCCGGCTATGACCCGATTCATCCGCGCCGCTACCGGGAACTGTACCGCAAGGAAGGCGCCGCGCAGGCGGGGATTTCCGGCTACAGCCTGACGCTCTCTCCGAAACAGACCATAGGCCCCTATGGATGGCATGTCGCCGCGGAGATGGACGGGCAGCGGACCGAGGCGGACGTTGAGGTGCTGGTCTGGTCCGACATCGTGCGCGGCAGCATGGAGTCGTCGATTCCGGGCACCTACTGGCAATTGGTGCGGACTGCCTGGATCTATACCTCAACCGGCGCGCTGCGGCGGCTGATGCGGTTGCGCAAGGGGCCAGTGATCGCGGCGCTCTACCCGGTCGGGATGCTGCTGTTGCAGGCGCTTCTGGCGCTGCTGCTGGCCTGGGGCGTGGCCCATGCAATTGGCATTCTTGCGGGGTTGGCCAGCCTTGGCAGCCCGTTGGCCGCACTCATTGGATGGGCCCTGGGCCTTGGCGCTGGCTATGCGCTGCTGCGCTGGTTCAAGAAACGCGATGGCCAGTTCTTTGCCTATTACCTGATGCATGACTATGCCCATTCGGCTGCATCGCGGGGCGCCATCCCGCCCGAAATGGAAGCGCGGATGGACAAATTCCGCACCTTGATCCGCGAGGCGCTGGACGACCGGGGACTGGATGAAGTGCTGGTTGTCGGCCATTCCTCCGGCGCGCATCTTGGCGTTTCAGTGCTGGCGGACCTGGTCCGGGAAGGGCTGCCGCAGAAACGGCCGGTCCTGGGGTTCCTGACATTGGGGCAGGTGGTGCCAATGGTCTCTTTCCTGCCGCGGGCACGGCGGCTGCGAACCGATCTGAAATACCTGTGCCAGCGCGAGGAGCTGGCCTGGGTGGATGTCACCGCGCCCGGTGACGGCTGTGCCTTTGCGCTCTGCGATCCGGTGGCGGTCAGCGGTGTGGCCCCGGAGGGCAAGCGCTGGCCGCTGGTGTTCTCGGCAGCCTTTACCCAAACCCTCAGCCCGGCGCGCTGGAAGCAGTTGCGCTGGCGCTTCTTCCGCCTGCATTTTCAGTATCTCTGCGCCTTTGACCGGCCCGGCGACTATGATTATTTCCGCATCACTGCCGGGCCGCTGACGCTGGCGGAACGCTACAGGGACCGTAAGCCCTCCCGGTCACGTATTGACGTGCCGGTCTCGAAATTCACGTCGGTGGCCGCGGAATGAACCAGGCATTGCCGCCGAAACCGCCTGCACGGCCGGACCGGGTGTCATTGTGGCGCTATATAAGGCTGTTCCGCCAGGACATCCTCTCGGCCCAGCCTGCAAAGCTCTACCGCGCCTGGATGGCAGAGTTCCGCACGCCCTTCTTCCGTTCTTTTCTCGTCAACCAGCCGGAGCTGGTGAAGCTGCTGCTGAAAGAGCGTCCGGACGATTTCCCCAAATCGGACCGTATTGCCGAGGGGCTGAAGCCCTTGCTAGGAAATTCGGTGTTCCTGACCAATGGCGAGGCCTGGAAGCGGCAGCGGCGGATCATCGACCCGGCCTTTGAAGGCGGCAGGCTGAAGGACACCTTTCCAGCAATGCGTGCGGCGGCGGAGGCCGCAGTGACGCGCCTGGAAGGGCGGCAGGGACCGGTGGAGATCGAAGAGGAAACCTCGCACGCGGCAGCGGATGTGATTTTCCGCACGCTGTTTTCTATCCCGATAGAGCATGAGGTGGCGGGGAAGGTCTTTACCCGCTTCCGCGACTACCAGCGCAGCCAGCCCTTGCTGAACCTAGCGGCCTTTGTGCCGCTGCCGCGCTGGATGCCGCGGTTCTTCCGCGGCGGCACCCGCCGGAACGCGGCGGAAATCCGGGCGCTGATTGCACAGCTGACGTCCGACCGCATGGCGGCAATCGAGGCAGGAACAGCGCCGGATGATCTGGCGACCAAGATCATGACCACCCGTGACCCGGATACCGGCAGCACCTTTGATGCGGGCGAGATGGTGGACCAGGTCGCGATCTTCTTTCTGGCCGGCCATGAAACCAGCGCTTCGGCCCTGGCTTGGGCGCTGTATCTGATGGCGCTGTACCCGGACTGGCAGGAGAAAGTGGCGGAAGAGGCGGCCGCGCTGGAGGACGACAGTTTTGCAGCGGTGTCAAAGCTGAAGATCAGCCGCGATGTGTTCCGGGAAACCCTGCGGCTCTACCCGCCGGTGCCGATGATGGTGCGCGAAGCCGCCTGTCCGGAACGCTTCCGGAACCGTGAGGTTCCGAAGGGTGCGCAGATGGTGCTGAGCCCCTGGCACCTGCACCGGCATGAGCGGCTGTGGGACAATCCGGACGGGTTTGATCCTGCCCGCTGGGGAACGGAGAACGGCAAGCAATGCCAGCGCGACGCCTATATCCCGTTTTCAGCAGGCTCCCGCGTCTGCACCGGGGCAGGGTTCGCCATGGTGGAAGGGCCGCTGATCCTGTCGATGATCCTGCGCCGGTTCCGGATTGAGCCGGTGGCGGGCAAAGCGCCGGTGCCGGTGGCACATCTGACCGTGCGGTCGAAGAACGGGATCTGGCTACAGCTGATCAAAAGATAGCCAAGAAAATTCGAATTTTCTTGGCAAATTTCTTCGAAGAAATTTGCGTCACTGAATGATACGCACGGCATCCTGATTGCAGAAGATGACAACCTGGCCTGCATTCTCCACGGCGTGATAACCGCGGCGTTTCAACTCGAACCGGAAACGGTCCCAGCCAAGCAGCCGTTCAATGTCACGTTTCTTGCGGCGGACCACACCTCCCTTTGCAGCAGCTTGGGACTGAAAAAGCTGCCGCAGCCAAGCATCTGCTGAAAGAGGAGCGGGCATCGTCATCCCGCAAGTCTCCGGGATCGTGGTTAACGCCCTCTTAACCGGCGCAGCACAAACAGCCGGATCGCGGAGGCCAGACCGCAGTCTTCACCGCGGGTTTCATCAATTTCGGCTGCCAAGTCGTTGATTGCGCGGTCTTCCTGTGCGGCGATCTCGCGGAAGGCATCCCAAAAGTCATCCTCCAGCGACACCGAGGTCCGGTGCCCGCGCAAGGTCAGCGAATGCTTCTTGGGGCGCCCGGTCATTCGTCGCGCTTGTGATCGTCCAGGCGTTGGGCGTCCTGGTCATTGCGCGCCTTGTCCAGGTCTTTCTCTGCCTTGGTCCGCCCGAAGGTCACGGCGTTCCGGTCAGCGCGGGCCTTTTTCTCGGCCCGCGCTTTTTCTTTTCTGTACCGGTTCAGATTGACCGGCTTGCCCATCAGTCCTTGGGCCCGATCATCTGCTCGGGGCGAACCACGGCGTCAAAGGTTGCTTCGTCCACGAAGCCGAGCGCAATTGCCTCTTCCTTTAGCGTGGTGCCGTTTTTGTGGGCGGTTTTGGCGACCTTGGTGGCGTTGTCATAACCGATGGTGGGCGCCAGTGCGGTGACCAGCATCAGCGACTCCTTCATCAGCTTGTCGATGCGTGGCTCATTGGCCTGGATGCCGTTCAGCATCCGCTCGGTAAAGCTGTCCGCGGCGTCGCCCAAGAGCTGGATCGACTGCAGCAGATTATAGGACATCATCGGGTTGTAGACGTTCAGCTCGAAGTGCCCTTGCGAGCCTGCAAACTTGATCGCCGCGTCATTACCCATCACATGCGCTGCCACCTGGGTCAGTGCCTCTGCCTGGGTCGGGTTCACCTTGCCCGGCATGATTGAGGAGCCCGGTTCGTTTTCCGGCAGGATCAGCTCGCCCAGGCCAGAGCGCGGGCCGGAGCCGAGGAAGCGGATGTCGTTGGCGATCTTGTAGCAGCTGCCCGCAATGGTCGCGAGCGCGCCGGACAGGAACACCATGGCGTCATGGGCGGCCAGCGCCTCGAACTTGTTGGGGGCGGTGACAAAGGGCAGGCCGGTGATTTCTGCCATGTTGGCGGCCACGGTCTCTCCCCAGCCTTTCTGGGTGTTGAGACCGGTGCCGACAGCGGTGCCGCCCTGTGCCAGTTCATAGATGCCGGGCATTGCCGCCTCGACCCGTGCCAGGCCCTGGCGGATCTGGTGCGCATAGCCGCCGAATTCCTGGCCCAGGGTCAGCGGGGTCGCGTCCTGGGTGTGGGTCCGGCCGATCTTGATAATGTCCTTGAACTCTTCCGCCTTGGCCTCCAGCCCGTCGGCCAGTTTCGTGAGGCCCGGCACCAGCACGTCGCGCACGGACATCGCAGTGGCGATATGCATGGCGGTGGGGAAGGTGTCGTTGGAGGACTGGCCCATGTTGCAGTGATCGTTCGGGTGCACCGGATCCTTGGAGCCGATGGTGCCGCCCAGGATTTCGATTGCGCGGTTGGCGATCACTTCGTTGGAGTTCATGTTGGACTGGGTGCCGGAGCCGGTCTGCCAGACCACCAGCGGGAAGTTGTCGTCGAACTTGCCCTCAATCACCTCGCCCGCGGCCTGGATCACCGCATCGGCGATTGTCGCGTCCAGCTTGCCAGAGGCCTTGTTGGCCATGGCGCAGGCCTGTTTGATCACGCCAAGCGCGCGCACGATTGCCACCGGCTGCTTTTCCCAGCCGATCGGGAAGTTCATGATCGAGCGCTGGGTCTGCGCGCCCCAGTATTTCTCTGCCGGGACTTCAAGCGGGCCAAAACTGTCGGTTTCGGTGCGGGTTGCGGACATCCGTCTGTTTCTCCGTTGAGTATGCGATTGTATGCCGTTTAGCCTGTGCCGGGCGAGGGCGCAATTGGCCAGTTGCGCGCAGCATAGCCAAAAGGGCCGCAAGGTATAGTGGTGAATTGGCGCAATCCCGTGCGTGCCATTGCCCGCGAACATGCTATGCTTAAACTGCGGGAAACGGGTTTTGCCGTATCCGGAAAGGAAATGAATGTGCCAATCCGCTTGTCTCTTGAAATGTCATTGAAATCCCTTGCCGCTTTGCTTTTAGCGGGCGGAATTCTCGCGGCTGCAGCAGGGCAGGGGATTGCAGCCGGAATTGCGCAGTTTGCAGGCGAGTATTCCGGCAGTGTCGAAATCGTCAAGGCTGACGGCGACACCGATCCGCGCGATATGAGCGTGGTGATCCGCGAGATGAAGAAAGGGTTCACCATCAAATGGACCTCCACGACGGAGCGGGACGACGGCAGCAGGAAATCCAAAACTTACGAGATTGAATTCCAGACGTCCCGGCGCGACGGTGTCTATTCAGCAGCAATGAAGCGGAATGTATTCGGCCACGAGGTGCCGCTTGATCCGATGGAAGGTGAGCCCTTTGTATGGGGGCGGATCACCGGTGACACTCTGACTGTGTTCTCGCTGTTCATACATCCGAACGGTGATTACGAGATGCAGCAGTACGACCGCACGCTCGCGGAGGGCGGGCTGGATCTGGTCTATATATCGCGCCTGAACGGGGAGCCGAAGCGGCAGCTGCAGACATTCCTCACCCGGCACTGAGATCTGTTCTTGTCCCGCAAACAAAAAGGCAGCCTGCCAGGCTGCCTTGATCGGGGGGAGGCCGCAGGTGCAGTCTATTTGCGGAAACTGTCGAGGGACACCACGTCCGCGTCCTTTTTCTTGGGTTCCGGCTGATCTTCGGCGCTGAGCGGGTCTTCCTCTGCGTCCGGCTCTGCGGAATAGCCTTCCCCGTCTTCGTCGGCGCTTTCGAACCGCAGCCCGAACTCCACCGAGGGATCCACAAAAGTCCGGATCGCATCATATGGAATGTAGAGCGGCTCGGGTGAATCGCCAAAGTTCAGAGTGACCGCAAAGCCGTCTTCGTCCACGGTCAGATTGTCGAACCAATGCTGCATGACCACGGTCATTTCGCCGGGGTAGCGGTCCGACAGCCAATCGGCCAATTCCACATCCGGATGGGCTGTATCGAAGGTGATGAAAAAGTGATGGTTGCCGGGCAAGCCATTCTCGGAGATGTCCTGCAGCACGGTCCGGATCAGGCCGCGCATGGCAGAGTGCATCAGGTTGCCATAGTCGATTTCACGGGACATGCAGTCACCCTTTGTTCATTTGCCGTTAAGCATAGGAGATTCTGCTGGAAACAAAAGAGCAGCCTTGTCGGCTGCTCAAATATTTTTGCCGCGGCGGAAGATTGGAGAAGCGCTGCAGTCAGCTGATTGCAAACGGGAATTCGGAAACGGCCAGGCCTGCCGCTGCCATCACTGCCAGCAGCAGCAGCATATTGCCGCGCACTGCCAGGGCCGCGAGCGGGGCAAGCAGAACCAGCACCACGGCCGGGGTGTTCATGCTGCTCCAGACAGGTGCGGGAATGTGCAGGATGCCGGCGTCGAAGGTTCTTGTTTCGGCAAATGCGACATGGATCAAAAACCACACCGACAGGTTCAGAATGACACCGGCCACCGTGGCCGTCACCGCCTTCAGCGCCATCCCCAGCCGCGGGTGCGATGCGATGCGCTCCACATAGGGCGCAGCGGCAAAGATCCACAGGAAGCAGGGCATGAAGGTGGCCCAAAGCGCAACCGCGCCGGCAGCGAGGAACAGGCCGGAACCGCCCGCCTGCAGTCCTGACAGCATGGCAACGAACTGGGTAACCAGGATCAGCGGGCCGGGGGTGGTTTCCGCCAGCCCTAGCGCGTCGATCATCTGGCCCGCGCTGATCCAGCCGAACTGGCTGACCACGGTCTGGCTGATATAGGCCAGCACTGCGTAGGCCCCGCCAAAGGTGACAACCGCCAGTTTTGAGAAGAACCAGCCGATGTCGGCCAGGAACGCTGCGCTGCCCAGGCTCAGGGCGATCAGCGGCAGCAGCCACAATGCGCCCCACACCAGGATGGTTTGTGCGGTACTGCCATTGCGTGCAGGCGGGTTCGGTGACGGTGCCGCCGTGTTCCCGTCCTTGCGCATCAGGCCCAGGCAGCCGGCGGTCAGAACAACCAGCGGAAACGGCAGGTTCAGCAAGAACAGCGCTGCAAACCCGAAACCCGCCAGAAACCAATCCAGAGGATGTTTCAACGCCTTTCCTGCAAGGCGGCGAAGCGCCTGGAGAATGATGACCACCACCGCCGCTTTTATGCCTAGAAACGCAGACTGAACCGCGGGCAGGGTGCCGTATTGTGCGTAGAGCCAGACCAGCGCTGCTATAACGGCCGCCCCTGGCAGCACGAACAAAAGGCCCGCCAGCAGCCCGCCGGCGGTGCCGCGCATCCGCCAGCCTGTATAGGTGGCCAGCTGCATCGCCTCCGGCCCTGGCAGCAGCATGCAAAAGGACAGACCGCGCAGGAAGCTTTCCTCGCTCAGCCAGGGCCTGTCTTCAACCAGTTCCTTGTGCATAACCGCAATCTGGGCCGCTGGGCCGCCAAAGCTGAGCACGCCAATGCGTCCGAAAACACGGAACATCTCCGTCCAGGAGGGCTGACTCATGATTTCCGGTCCGCGGGCCAGTCATGACCTTCGCCGCGCCCGTCGCGGGCCCAGCGGTATAGCGCGTCATACAATGTCATGCCTGCCTCTAGCTGCTGGTGGTCGTCTTTGTACTGGCGCGACAGGCCCACCGAGACAGCCAAAAGCCCTGCCGCCTCCGGTGCCAGATCATGCCGGTTGGTGTCGGCACCTCTCACAACGCAGGCCAGCGTGTCAAGCGCCGGGGTTCTGAGCCCGAATTCGTCCAGCATGGTGTCAAAGGTGCAAAACTCATTCCTGTGCGACCAGAAAACGCCCTCAACATCAAAAGGGGTGGCGCCGAAGCGTTCTGCCACGGCAGCAACTTCTGATGGCGCCACAAACAGGAAACGGGCCTGGGCGTCCACAAAGCGGAGGATCAGCCAGGGGCAGGCGATGCGGTCGATCTTGGGACGGTGGCGGGTCACCCACAGGGTGCTGCCGCCAACCGGCGCGGGCAGGGCGCTGGCGGGAATGCGCGGCGCGCCTTTGTGGCCGCGCCAGCCATACATGCCACCCTGCAGATACTCAGCCTCAATCCCGTCATTGCGCAGCCAGGCGGCAACGCCTTGCGACAGTTTCAGGCCTTTCTGGCAGATCACCACACAGGGCCTCCCGCCGAGGCGAGCCTTGAGGCTTTCGATTCCGGTATGGGGATGCCGGAAGGAACCGGGAATCAGAAAGGGGTCTTCGGCAAAGTCTTCATCGGTGCAGATATCCGTAAGAACCGGCGCATTCGGCGTGCCGATCAGGCGCAAGAGCTGGGCAGGGGTGATTTCATTTGGGGCAGCCATGGGCATGTCTCCTCGCGAGCAAGGTTAACATGCGAACCTTGGGCTGTCGCCTCACGGGGCGTTCGCGTCTCTCCCCATGCATTCTTACAAGCGCGTTTGTGCCCCTCTTGTCAAGCAATTGCAGGCTGCGGCTACCGCAACCTTTCCCCGGTCATGCAAACCGCCATCGCCTCAGGCGGCAGCTGGCCAAGCTGTTCGAACATCCTGAAATAATCCATGTTGGAATGCAGCTCTGCGATCTTTCCGTCCGCCACCCGTGCCATGACCTGCCCGGTGATCTGAAAGGCAGTTCCATCCTTGGGATCACTGGTGTCAACCAGCAGCCGGATGGATACCCAGTCCCGGGTTTCCATTGCATGGGTGAAGGCCACCTTCATGGGCCCCACGAGATTGCGCAGCGCCGCCACCACTTCGCTATAGTCGCATTCCGGCACTGCCAGCGCAGAGACGGCCCCGGAGATGACCGTGTTTGCGGTCATTACTTCGTCCACGGCATCCAGGTTTCCTTGGCACCAGACTTCCTGGAACCAGAAATGCAGAAGACTTGTCAGCGGCATGTCTGTGCAGCCATCCGGGTCGAACGGTGCCGCCATGTTCGGGTATCCCTCTGCAGAAGGCAGGGCAGGGCCGTCTGCCGGGGATGCCCGGCGCGGCGAAACGTGGAGTGTGCTGGCGGTTTTGGTCATGTTCACCCTTCGGGGGACCGGGTCCGGTTTACGGCGCGGCTGCATCCGGTTGCGTTAAACAAGCATAATATCCTGGGAATGGTAAAGTGCAGGTTTCTGTTGCCAGGTACCTGCGAACCCCGCCTTACGCGGCTAGGCGCAAGGACTTAGATTTCGATTCCTCGAACTGCTTACGCAGCCAGAGCAACCGGAGCACGATTGTCGTTTGCAATTGTACTGTTTGGGCCGGTACGGTGGCACCCCGCCGAGACAAAGCAAAACCCCTTTAGACGTCCGTCGATCCTGTTTCGGCCCCATGATCCTCAAACGAAGGATTTTGGTGGAGCCGCCGGGTACCGCCCCCGGGTCCGATCCGCTTATTACGAGCGCGTTTATGTCCATAGTTCCCGAAGGAACAGGAGTCATATAAGCGGCTTCTGCGCGGATGCAAAGGGGAGAACCGGAATCCTGCGAGGATTCCGGCCAGTTTTCCGGTGCGGAAAACTGGTGTCAGCCGAAACCGCAGCCCCCGAAAATCCTCGCAGGATTTTTGGCCGTTTCCCGCGCCGGGAAACGGCGGCGCTAAATCAGTCTGCGGATCGGGGCGCCGTTACAGAAGATGATGACCTGCTCGCGGTTCTGCACCGCCTGAAACCCGCGGGCGCGCACCTCTGTCAGAAAGGCGTCCATCCCGGCATAGCGTTCAATGTCGCGGCGCTTGCGGCGGACCACACCGCCGTTCTGCACCGCCTTGCAGGCGAAGATATCGCGCAGCCAGATATCAGGGGAAAGGGCGGAGCCAGGTTTAACCATGCCGGAAGTTTCCCGGTTCATGGTTAACAAACTCTTACCTCCTTGCCCGGGCCGCAAAGACATTGGCTGCCAGTTCGCGGGTTTCATCTTCCAGGTCCTGCAGGCCCGCAACTGCTGCGCCGCCATCGCCCGCCTCGATGGCATTGGCAATCCGGGTGTGAAGCCCGGTGATCACGGCGCGGTCGCGAGCGGTGAAGGTGATCATGTTCATCAGGGGTTGCATTGCCTCCACCGCGCCGGCCAGCTGATAGGACAATACCGGATTGCATGCCCCGTCCACCAGCGCCCGGTGAAAGGCCACGTCGGAGGCACAGAAGGCCACATCCGTCAGCCCTGGCTGGCCTTGGCGGAAAATTTCTGCCCGCATTGTCGCCAGATGGTCAGCGCTGCGGCGTGCGGCCGACAGCGGCGCGCAAGACCGCTCCAGCGCATAGCGCGCCTCGCAGGCGGTATCAAAGCTCACCTCATTCATACTCAGCAGCAGTGTCGATGTGGTGACCTGCTGCGCATAAGCATCCTCAAAGCTAATACGATTCACAAAGGCACCGCCGGACGCCCCGCGCTGGGTGCGGATCAGCGATTGCGCCGCCAGCCGTTTCAGCGCTTCGCGCACCGTCGGGCGGGAGACCTGAAAATGATCCGACAACTCCGCCTCCGACGGCAGCCGCTCATCCACGATCAAGTCGCCGGAGATGATGGCATCCTTGATCGCCTGCGCTATCTGAACCGACAGACCGGCGGAACTGCTTGGGTCAATCTGCATACCCGGTGTCCTTGCAAAGTGCGGCCCGGATGCGGTCCGGGCAAGAAATCATTTGTCTGACATTTAAAAGTCTGACATTTAAAACCTAAGGCTTGAGTCGGGGGAGGGCAATGCCTGGATCCTCTGCACGCAGGCTTTTGCGGCAGTGGCTCTGCCGCACGCCGCCAATTTCCTGAAACGCTCAAACGGAGACTTGAGCATGGCAAGCATCTTCCCCTCCCGCCGCATCCGGCGCACGCCCTTTTCCCCCGGTGTCGAGGCCGCGGGCGTCAAGGGCTATACGGTCTACAACCACATGCTGCTGGCAACGGTGTTTGACAGCCTGGAATACGACTGCGCCCATCTGAAGGAGCATGTCCAGGTCTGGGATGTCGCCTGCGAGCGCCAGGTCAGCATTAAAGGTCCCGATGCGCTGCGTCTGATGAAGCTGATCAGCCCGCGCGACATGGACAAGATGGCAGACGACCAGTGCTACTATGTGCCGACGGTCGATCACAACGGCGGCATGCTGAACGATCCGGTGGCGGTGAAACTGGCCGCGGATCATTACTGGCTGTCGCTTGCCGATGGCGACCTGCTGCAGTTTGCGCTGGGGATCGCCATTGCCAAGGGCTTCGACGTGGAGATCACGGAGCCCGATGTCTCACCCCTGGCGGTGCAGGGCCCGAAGGCGGATGACCTTATGGCCCGCGTGTTCGGCGAAACGGTGCGCGATATCCGGTTCTTCCGCTACAAGCGTCTGGACTTCCAGGGGGCAGAGCTCGTGGTGGCGCGCTCCGGCTGGTCCAAGCAGGGCGGCTTTGAGGTCTATGTCGAAGGTTCGGATCTGGGGATGCCGCTGTGGAACGCGTTGTTCGCCGCTGGTGAAGACCTGAACGTGCGGGCGGGCTGCCCCAATGCGATCGAGCGGATCGAGAGCGGGCTGCTGAGCTATGGCAATGACATGACCCGCGCAAACACGCCGTATGAATGCGGGCTGGGCAAGTTCTGCAATTCGCCGGAAGACTACATTGGCAAGTCCGCACTGTCAGAGCAGGCGGCAAACGGGCCGCAACGTCAGATCCGGCCGCTGGTGATCGGCGGGCAGATCCCGCCCTGCCTGGACGCCTGGCCGCTTTTTGCGGACGGGCGCCGGGTTGGAGAGGTCGGCTCGGCCATTTTCTCACCTGAATTTCAGGTGAACGCCGCGATAGGCATGGTGGACCGGTCTCATTGGGCGCCGGGCACTGCGTTGGAAGTTGAGACACCGGCAGGAATGCTGCCGGCAACAGTTCAGGAGAAGTTCTGGCGGTGATGCAAAGCGCCGGGGGCGCTGCTCCCGCCGCTGCTCCCCAGGGATAATTTGGGCCAGATGAACACTGGATCTGGTTCGCGGTACAGGAAAGGATGGCAAGATGTTCAATGCACTGGTGGTGAACAAGGACGAAGACAGCGGCAAGACTTCTGCGGCGGTGGAGCAGATCAGCCTGGATCAGCTGCCCGAGGGCGAGGTGACCGTGGCCGTGGAATACTCCACCGTGAACTACAAGGACGGGCTGTGCATCGGGCCGGGCGGCGGGCTGGTGCGCAAGTACCCGCATGTGCCGGGCATCGACTTTGCCGGCACCGTCGAAGCGTCCTCAGATGACCGCTACAAACCGGGCGACAAGGTTGTGCTGACCGGCTGGCGCGTGGGCGAGGCCCATTGGGGTGGCTACAGCCAGAAAGCCAACGTACGCGCCGACTGGCTTGTGCCGCTGCCCGAAGGTTTGAACAGCCGCCAGGCAATGGCCGTGGGCACCGCGGGCTTTACCGCCATGCTGGCAGTGATGGCGCTGGAGGATCACGGGCTGGAACCCGGCCATGGCCCGGTGCTGGTGACAGGCGCGGCAGGCGGTGTCGGCTCTGTCGCCACCGCGATCCTGGCAAACCTGGGCTATGAGGTCGCCGGGGTCACCGGCCGTCCGGAAACCGCAGACTACCTGAAATCGCTGGGGGCAACGCAGATTGTTGCGCGGGAGGAGATCAACGAGACCACCAAGCGCCCGCTGGAGAGCGAATCCTGGGCAGGCTGCGTAGACGCGGTGGGCGGGGCTATGCTGGCCCGCGTGCTGGGGCAGATGAAATACGGCGCCTCGGTGGCTGCGGTCGGCCTGGCGGGCGGCGCGGCGCTGCCTGCGACCGTGATCCCCTTCCTGCTGCGCGGCGTGAACCTCTTGGGCATCGACTCGGTCATGCAGCCCTATGACAACCGCGTCCGTGCGTGGCAGCGCATCGCCAGCGACCTGCCGATGGACAAGCTGGAGGCGATGATCCAGCCCGCGGCCCTCAGCGATTTGCCGCAATTGGGCGCGGACATCCTCAAGGGTCAGGTCAAGGGCCGGGTGGTGGTGGACGTGAACGCCTAAATCCTTATAATAGCTTGCATCTGTCGGAAGACGCGCGGCGATGTCCGCGCGTTTTTTATTCTGTAAGGGCGGCCCCAATATCGGGCTGCGGTGTTTCCGGGCAGTCTTTCGGGCTGCATTGCCCCGCGGTGCCCGGGCAGACGCCCATAGGCCGCAATAAATCTGAATACCCGGGCATGATCCGATTTGCCGCCCTTTATCCGCTCATTGCCGCGGACAAGGCGGCGCGCCGCCTCCTCCGAGAGCGCAAACGGAGGTTTGCCCGGCAAAGCAATTTGGGAAGGAGGCCGCAATGGCTGACGAAACCACCAATCAGGGTATCCCCGCCCCGGAGGGCGAGGCAGATATCATCGACACCGAATACGAGATCGGCCAGGACAATATCGAAACCCAGATCGGCCCGTTCGGGGTCGACATCCACAATCCGGTGTTCCTGGTGTCCGGCCTGGTCATTGTGGCCTTTGTGTTTTACGCGCTGGCGCTGCCGGAACAAGCCGGCGCCTTTTTTAACTGGCTGCGCCCAGCGGTCACCAGCAGTTTTGACTGGTTCTTCTTCGGCGCCGCCGACCTGTTTGTCCTGTTCTGCCTGTTTCTGATCGTCTCCCCCTGGGGCAAGGTCCGCCTGGGCGGCAATGAGGCCACACCGGATTACAACTACCTAGGCTGGTTCGCGATGCTGTTTGCCGCAGGCATGGGCATTGGCCTCATGTTCTATGGCGTCAGCGAACCGATGAGCCATTTCTCCACCGCTTTCGGCGGAACTGCCGTGTCAGAGGGCGGCGGCGCCCGCACCGACTGGGCACCGCTGGGTGCTGCAGCGGGGGATGAGGCCGAGGCGGTGCGCCTGGGGATGGCCGCGACGATCTTCCATTGGGGGCTTCACCCCTGGGCAATATACGCCATTGTGGCGCTGGCCCTGGCTCTGTTCACCTATAACAAGGGACTGCCGCTCACGATCCGCTCTGCCTTTTACCCGATCTTCGGCGAGCGTGTCTGGGGCTGGACTGGCCACGTCATCGACATCCTGGCGGTTTTTGCCACGCTGTTCGGCCTTGCGACCTCGCTTGGCTTCGGTGCGACCCAGGCCAACGCAGGCCTGAATGAGCTGTTCGGCGTGCCGACCGGCGCCACCACCGAGGTGATCCTGATTACCGCTATTACCGCTGTTGCGCTGATCTCGGTGCTGCGCGGGCTGGACGGCGGCGTGAAGGTGCTGTCGGAGATCAACATGGGGCTGGCCTTCCTGTTGCTGATCTTCGTGCTGCTGGTTGGCCCGACCATGGCCATCCTGACAGGTTTTGCCGCCAGCCTGATGGCCTATGTCGAATATCTGCCGGCACTCTCCAACCCGATCGGGCGCGAGGATGTGAACTTCAGTCAGGGCTGGACCGCCTTTTACTGGGCCTGGTGGATCAGCTGGTCGCCGTTTGTGGGCATGTTCATCGCCCGCGTCAGCCGCGGCCGCACCGTGCGGGAGTTTGTGATCTGCGTGCTGCTGATCCCCAGCCTCGTCTGCGTCCTTTGGATGAGCGTCTTTGGCGGCACCGCTATTCATCAGGTGCTGTCTGACGGCTTCACCGGGGCGCAGGACGCGGCGCTTGAACTCAAACTGTTCAAGATGCTGGGTGAGCTGCCGCTGGCCGGCATCACCTCCTTTGTCGGCATCGTGCTGGTGGTGGTGTTCTTCGTGACCTCGTCGGACTCCGGTTCGCTGGTGATCGACACCATCACCGCTGGCGGCAAGGTCGACGCGCCGGTGCCGCAGCGGGTGTTCTGGTGCATCTTCGAGGGTGCCGTTGCCATCGTGCTGCTGCTCGGCGGCGGTCTTGGCGCGTTGCAGGCGATGGTGATCTCGACCGGGCTGCCGTTCACAGTGGTCTTGCTGCTGATGTGCTGGGCCATCTTCCGGGGCCTGCAGACAGAGGCACGCTGAGGCAGCTTGCCATGAATGACAGAACACCCCGGCAAACCTGCCGGGGTGTTCTCTTTGTCAGCTATTGTACTTGAAGAACCCGAGCGAGTTGCCGTCCGGATCAATGGCATAGAAGAACCGCCCGGGCGGGATCTCGATGGTTTCGGAGACCACCTTGCCGCCGGCATCCGTGATCCGCTCCATCACGTCTTCCAGTTCGCCTTCTGCAGTCAGATGCAGAGTTGGGCCGCGGCCGTCGCCTGCGGGTTTGCCGGGGTAGAGATGCAAGGCAACGCCCGTGGCTTGATCCGCGGGTTTGAACATCGCAATCGGGTTGGGGCCGCTGCTGTCGATGCTCAGATCGGCCCCCGTCACCTTGCTGTAAAACGTGACCGCCGCGTCCAGGTCGCTGACGGGCAGTTCGCCCCAGACCAGAAAATCTTTGGGAGTAAAGGCCATAATGTATCCTCCATGAGTTGATGCCGCCAGACTGCCATGCCCTGATGACAGTTTCCGGCATCAGCCTTGCCGCTTGACCGGACCTCAGCCGCTACGTTACGACCCTCGTGTCCTGCTATGGCTTTTCCGCCTTGCAGGGCTGCCTGCGATCCCTCAATCCTTGTGCGGGAGCGCGGCTCGGCTGGAAGACCTGCCATGTTCGGGGTGATCCCTGGCATGTGCCGGTCGCCCCCTGAACCGCAGCGATTGAGGAGACACGCGATGAGCGTTTTGGATATTGATTTCGTCCGGGCACAGTTCCCCGCCTTTGCAGAACCCAGCCTTGAAGGGCAGGCGTTCTTTGAAAATGCCGGCGGGTCCTACACCTGCCGCCATGTGATTGACCGGCTGACCCGTTTCTACACCCAGCGCAAGGTGCAGCCCTATGCGCCCTATGAGGCGTCCCGTCTGGGCGGCGAGGAAATGGACGAAGCCCGCACCCGTCTGGCTGCGCTGATGGGGGTCGCTACGGATGAGCTGAGCTTTGGCCCCTCGACCACCCAAAACACCTATGTGCTGGCGCAGGCCTTCCGCAAACTGATGAAGCCGGGTGAGGCGATCATCGTCACCAACCAGGACCATGAGGCCAATACCGGCCCCTGGCGCCGCCTGGCCGAGGAGGGGATTGAGGTCCGCGAATGGCAGCTGGACCCGCAGACCGGCCATCTGGATGTGGCGCAGCTGGAAAACCTCTTGGATGAAAACGTCCGCCTGGTCTGTTTCCCGCATTGCTCCAACGTGGTGGGGGAGATCAACCCGGTGGCAGAGATCACCGCAATGGCCCATGATGCGGGTGCCTTTGTCTGCGTTGATGGTGTCTCCTATGCGCCGCACGGGCTGCCGAACGTGGATGAACTGGGCGCCGACATCTACCTGTTCTCCTCCTACAAGACCTACGGGCCGCATCAGGGCGTCATGGTGATCCGCCGGGCGCTGGGCGAGCTGCTGCCGAACCAGGCGCATTACTTTAACGCAGGCGACCTCTACAAACGCTTCACTCCGGCCGGCCCCGACCACGCCCAGGTGGCGGCTTCGGCCGGTATGGCGGATTATTTCGAGGCGCTGGCGATGCATCACGGCCACAGCGGCAGCGCTGCGGAGACCGGTGCCTTTGTCCACGACCTGATGCGCGCGCATGAAATCAAGCTGCTGCAGCCGCTGCTGGACGCAGTGAAGGACCGCAACGATCTGCGCCTGCTGGGTCCGTCCATCGCCGAAAACCGTGCGCCCACCGTGGCCTTGGCCCTCAGCCGTGCAGCAGAGCCGGTTGCGGCCCAGCTGGCAGAACACGGCATCATGGCAGGCGGCGGCGATTTCTACGCCGTGCGCGCGCTGAAGGCGATGGGCATCGATCCAAGCGAGGGCGTGCTGCGTATCAGCTTTACCCACTACACGTCCGAGGCAGAGGTCGCCAAACTGACCGAGGCCTTGGACCGGGTGCTGTAACAGGAACCGCATAAGGACGAAGACATGAGCAGCCGCGCCCCGGTCATTTGGTGGATCAGGCGGGACCTCCGCCTGGCAGACAATCCGGCCCTTACGGCTGCCGTGAACAGCGGCGTCCCGGTGCTGCCCGTCTACATCCTCGACGAACAGGAGGCGGCGCTGGGCGCCGCCCCCAAGTTCCGGCTTGGCCTGGGGCTGGAGCACTTTGCGACGGTTCTGGAGAAGGCAGGTTCCCGCCTGATCCTGCGCCGCGGCGCCGCACTTACGGTGCTGCGGGATCTGATCGAGGAAACCGGGGCAGGGGCCGTGCATTGGTCCCGCCTCTATGATCCGCAGGCCATTACCCGCGATACCGAGATCAAACAGCAGCTGAAGGCGCAGGGCATCACCGCAAATTCCCACGGCGGACGGCTGCTGTTCGAACCCTGGACCGTCGAGACCAAGACCGGCGGCAAGTACAAGGTCTTCACCCCGTTCTGGAAATCCGTGCGGGTGCGCGGCGTGGACAGCCTGCTGCCTGCGCCGGGTAAACTGCCCGCGCCGGACAGATGGCCGGCCAGTGATGACCTCTCTGCATGGAACATGGGCGCCGCCATGCGCCGCGGCGCCGAGGTTGTGGCCCGGTATTGCCGCGTGGGCGAGGCGGCAGCGCAGGACCGCCTGGACGAATTCCTGCAAGACAAGGTGTCTGCCTACAAAGACCGCCGCGACTTTCCGGGTGAGGATGCAACCTCCGGCCTGTCGGAAAACCTCGCCTGGGGGGAAATCAGCCCGCATCGTTTGTGGCACCGGGGCCGGGCAGCGATGGAGCAGGCCAGCCAGGGGGCTGAGACCTTCCTGAAAGAGGTGGTCTGGCGCGAGTTTGCTTACCACCTGATGTACCACTCGCCGCATATCCTGACCGCCAGCTGGCGCGAGGAGTGGCAGGATTTCCCCTGGTCGCAGGAAGTTACGCCGCAAGTGCAGGCCTGGCAGCGTGGCCAGACCGGATACGGCTTTGTCGATGCCGCCATGCGGGAGCTCTATGTGACAGGCAAGATGCACAACCGCGCCCGCATGATCGTCGCAAGTTTCCTGACCAAGCATTTGATGACGCAGTGGAAAATTGGCATGGAGTGGTTCGCGGACACGCTGGTGGACTGGGACCCGGCCTCCAACGCCATGGGCTGGCAATGGGTAGCTGGCTCCGGCCCCGATGCGGCACCTTTCTTCCGCGTGTTCAACCCGTCGGGCCAGCTGGACAGATTCGACCCCTCCGGCGCCTACACCAGCCGCTGGATTGCCGAAGGCCAGGGCAAGCCTCCGCAAACCGCGCTGGATTTCTACGACGCCGCTCCGCGGTCCTGGGACCTCTCACCGGAGATGGCGCGGGTAGAGCCAATCATCAGCCTGCAGGCTGGCCGGGACCGCGCGCTCACGGCTTATCACGACAATCGTGACAGCCGCTAACACACAGTTTTCTTGCCTCAAAGCCCCCTCCGGCCTAGCTTTTTCCTTGTAGCACGCCCGTATCCTGCACAGGGGGAAGCGAATGAAGCTCACGTCCGTTGAGGGCCAGAAAGACCTGCCGCGCTATTTTCCGGCAGTGTTTGCCAAAGTGAAGGCCATGGAGGTTGGGCAGCTGGATATCCAGCTGCCGGACGGGCGCATTTTCACCGCCAAGGGCCGGAACCCAGGTCCGGCTGCAGACCTGATCATCCACCATCCCGACTGTTTTGCCCGCCTGATCCGTGAGGGCGACCTGGGATTCTCCGACGCATATCTGGAGGGCTGGTGGAGCACCACGGACCTGCAGGCCTTTATGGACCTGGTGCATATGGGCGCGGATACCGTCTATGACGGGTTCCCGGGTCAGGGGCTGGCGCGGGCTTACGAACGTTTCCGCTTCTGGCTGCACCGCAACCACAAGCGCCAGGCGAAGAAGAACATTTCCTATCACTATGACCTGGGCAATGATTTCTACCGGCTGTGGCTGGATGACACGATGACCTATTCCAGCGCCCTGTTCCGCAGCGGCCAGGACAGCCTGGAGGCGGCGCAAACCGCAAAATACGCCTCGCTGGTGGATCAGATGGGGGTGCAGCCCGGCGATCACGTGCTGGAGGTCGGCTGCGGCTGGGGCGGCTTTGCCGAATACGCCGCCAGGGAGCGCGGGTTGAAAGTGACCGGCCTGACAATCAGTAAGGAACAGTTAAGGTTTGCCCGGCAACGTATTGAAAAAGCCGGGCTTTCCGGCCAGGTGGAGCTGCGTCTGCAGGACTACCGCGACTGCCGCGGCCAATTCGACGGCATCGCCTCGATCGAGATGTTCGAGGCGGTGGGAGAGAAATACTGGCCTGCTTACTTCGGTGCCATCCGCGACCGGCTGAAACCCGGCGGCAAGGCCACCCTGCAGATCATCACCGTCGCCGACCGCAGATGGGAGATTTACCGCAAGGGGGTTGATTTCATCCAGAAACACATCTTCCCCGGCGGCATGCTGCCATCCCCGGCTGTGCTGCGCGGTCAGGTGGAAAGGGCAGGCCTTGGAGTTGTGAAGTCAATTGAATTCGGCAACAGCTATGATCTGACGCTCAGACGCTGGCACGAGACTTTCAATGCCCGCTGGGAGCAGATCGCAGGCCTGGGGTTTGATGAGCGTTTCCACAAGATGTGGAACTTTTACCTCACTTCCTGCGCGGCTGCCTTTAAGACTGGAAATTGCGATGTGACGCAGATTACAGTTGCTCATCGCTGACTGATCTCGTGCCACGGAACCTGACCACACATGCCCACCGGAGCCCGCCTGACTGCCGCTTTGTCTCTGGCTTTACTGGCGTTTCTCGTTTCCTTCCTGGTCATGCCGCAAATGCCCGAGGGCACGGATTTCGGATATTTCGTTCATGTGAATGTGCTGCTGGGCCTGCTGTGCGGCTGGATATTCATGGGCCGGCGGGCAGGGGGTGGCCTGGTGCCCGCTATCAACAATGGCCTAACTGGTATGGCAGTGATGGTGCTGTGGGCCCTGTTCGTTCAGGGCACCTGGGAAATGTTCCGCCTTGCCATGCGGCACCGCTATGACGGCCCGTTTGAAGCCTTGTCGGCCATTTTCGTGATTGCGCTGGAATACTTCTTTGTTATCGCTGTGCCGTCAGTGCTGATTCCGCTGGTGGTCGGTGGCGTTCTTGCTGGCCTCGCCACTGAAAACGCTTCCCGCCGCTGGCGCTGAAATCTTTATCTAACAATAGGTTATTAATCGTGGCTGATCTGTTTTTCTTTGGCACGCTGCGCCATATCCCTTTGCTTGAGCTGGTTTTGGGCCGCAGCGGGGACGCCCTGAATGCGCAATCCGCGAAACTGCCCGGTCACGGTGTGTATCAGGTGGCCGGGCAGCCGTTTCCCGCAATCGAGGAGCGCGATGGCGCTATCGCGGATGGTGTTCTGGTGCAGGGGCTGTCACCTGCCGACTTGGACGCGCTCAACTTTTACGAAGGCGGCTTTGGCTATGCCCTGAAGCCTGTCACCGTGCAGCTGGCAGATGGCAAACCTGCCGGGGCGGAGGTGTATTTTCCAGAGCCTGGCCTGTGGCAGACGGCCGAGCCTTGGGACCTGGCTGCATGGGTGGCTCAGTGGGGCGCGCTGTCTTTGCGCGCAGCAGAAGAAGTCATGGCCTATCACGGCAGGATGAGCGCCGAAGAGGTGGCCCGCTGCTTCCCTTCCGTCCGCCGCCGGGCCGCTGCCTGGCTGGCCGGGCAGGCCCGGCCCGGCGACGGGGAGCACGACCTGTCCCGCGACGTGATCGTGCACAACCATAAACGCGCCTATCTGAACTTCTTCGCGACGGAGGAGATGGACCTTCAATTCCGCCGGTTCGATGGCAGCATGAGCCCGGTGATGAACCGCTGCGCCTCCATGGCGGGCCACGCAGCGGTGGTATTGCCCTACGACCCGGTGCGTGACCAGGTTCTGCTGGTGGAACAATTCCGCGCACCGCCCTTCATCATGGGCGACGCGCACCCCTGGATGTGGGAGCCGGTTGCCGGGGTGATCGACCCGGGCGAAACGGCTGAGGAAACCGCGGTGCGCGAAGCGGTGGAGGAGGCGGGCGTTACAGTCAAGCATCTGGAAACCGTTGCGCGGGGCTACCCATCCAGCGGGGCGCTAGCGGAATATATCCATATTTTCATAGGTATATCCGACCTTTCTGATGTCTCGGGCGGCGGCGGCGTTGCGGGCGAGGGCGAGGATATCCGCAGCCGGATCCTCGGTTATGATGAATTGATGGCGGGGATTGACGCGCAGGCCTATCAGGACATGCCGCTGATGACGGCTGCGCTGTGGCTGTCACGGCACCGTGAACGGCTGCGCAAAGGCAATAGCTGACCCGCTTCCCGCCTTGTGATCGACGGACCGCTTGGATACACCATGGGGGAACGATCGAAAGGGATACCATGCGCATTGCACGCGATCTGGCTGATGCCGTCGGCCATACACCTCTTATCCGCCTGAACCGCGTCAGCGAAGAGACCGGCTGCGAGATCCTGGGCAAGGCGGAATTCATGAACCCGGGCCAGTCGGTCAAGGACCGCGCCGCGCTCTACATCATCCGCGACGCCATCGCCCGCGGTGATCTGAAGCCGGGCGGCACCATTGTCGAAGGCACCGCCGGCAACACCGGTATTGGCCTCGCGCTGGTCGGCGCTTCGATGGGCTTCAAGACGGTGATTGTGATCCCGGAAACCCAGTCCGAGGAAAAGAAGGACATGCTGCGCCTGGCGGGCGCCCAGCTGGTCCAGGTGCCCGCGGCGCCCTACAAGAACCCCAACAACTACGTCCGCTATTCCCAGCGTCTGGCGGAAAAACTGGCCAAGACCGAACCGAACGGCGCGATCTGGGCCAATCAGTTCGACAACGTGGCCAACCGCCAGGCCCATGTGGAAACCACCGGCCCGGAAATCTGGGAACAGACCGGTGGTAAGGTCGATGGTTTCGTCAGCGCCGTTGGCTCCGGCGGCACCATCGCGGGCGTGGCTGAGGCGCTGCAGCCCAAGGGCGTGAAAATCGCACTGGCCGACCCGATGGGGGCGGCGCTCTTTTCCTACTACACCAAGGGAGAGCTGGCCTCCGAAGGCAGCTCCATCACCGAGGGCATCGGCCAGGGCCGGATCACCAAGAACCTCGAAGGCTTCACCCCGGATTTCAGCTATCAGATTTCCGATGCCGAAGCCGTGCCTTACGTCTTTGACCTGCTGCACGACGAAGGCCTGGTGCTGGGCGGCTCCACCGCGATCAACATCGCCGGTGCGGTGCGCATGGCCAAGGATATGGGACCGGGCAAGACCATTGTCACCGTGCTGTGCGACTACGGCACCCGTTACCAGTCGAAGCTGTTCAATCCGGACTTCCTGCGTGAAAAGAACCTGCCGGTGCCGGAGTGGATGACCCACACGCCCGCCTCGATCCCCGGTGTTTTTGAGGACGTATGACACCCATTCTGACCGCATTGCGGACTGCATTGCTGGGGCTGGCCTTTGCGGCCGGCCTCGCTTTGCCTGCGCTGGCCCAGTTCACGGCTGAATCCCGCGCCTACTACCAGGACTGGCTCAAGACCGCGAGCCGCGCGGAAGAGGTGATTGACGCCAGCCGCGCCTCCAGCGCCGCATTTGAGATGCTGCGCAAGGAGCTGACCAGCTACCGCCAGCGGTTCCTGGAAGGGCGCACCAAGAACGCCGATCGCATCCGGACGCTTCAGGGACAGCTCAGCGCCCTTGGCAAGGCGCCGGAAGAGGGCGAGAGCGAGCCGGAAGATATCGCCCGGCTGCGTGCCACGCTGGAAACACAGCTGCGCGACCTCGAAGTGCCGCGCATCGTTTCCGAGGAGGCCTACAGCCGCGCCAACGGCCTGATCTCTGAAATCGACAAGATCATCCGCGAGCGCCGCACCCGCAAGCTGCTGGAGCGCGGCCCCTCGCCGCTGAACCCCGAACACTGGCCCGGCGCCCTGCGCACGCTCAGCCGGTCGGTCAGCTCCATCTGGAATGAAACCGCCTCCAGGATCGGCAGCGCCACCACCGCCGAGCGGGTCAGCAACAGCCTGCCGGCACTGCTACTGCTGCTGGCAATTGCGGCATTTCTGCTGCTGCGCGGACGTCCCTGGGCCCATGCGGCGGGCGATTACCTGCGCCAGTTCGGCAGCAGCGGCCGCGGCGTCTGGGGCTTTATCGTGTCCCTGCTCGAAGTCATCCTGCCTTTCATCGGCATCATCTGCCTGGCCGCCGCGGTGGAACTGTCGGGCATCCTCGGCAGCCGCGGTTCGCTGCTGCTGGATTACGTCCCGGGCTGGGCACTGCTGATCCTGTCGTTCCACTGGCTGGGCAACCAGCTGTTCTCCAGCCGGCTCGAAAATGATCTGGTGCCGGTGCAGGAGGGGCGGCTCAATGAAACCCGGCTGATGGTGGATATCCTGGCGGTGATCCTGGTGCTTCAGGACGCGCTGGTGAATCTGGAGAATATCGAAACCATTCCCACCTCCGTCCATGCAGTTGCCAGCTTCCCGCTGATCACGGCGGCGGCGCTGGTGATGCTGCGGCTGCACCGCATCGGCGCCAAACGGCGCCAGAAGCAAACTTCGGACGCCGAAGAGGATGGCGCCATCGCTGCCGGGGCCAACCGCATTCTTACACTGGTGCGCCGCGCCTCTTATCTGCTGGGGTTCATTTCACCGCTGCTGGCTGCGCTTGGCTATGTGAATGCCGCCGAGGCGCTGATCTACCCGGCGGTTTCAACCCTGGCGCTGCTGGCCGCGCTGCTGGTTTTCCAGCGGTTCCTGGGCGATCTCTACGGCTGGCTGTCGGGCAAGGGGTCCGAGGCGCGGGATTCTCTCTTTGCGGTGATGATCGGTTTCCTGCTGGCCGCTCTGGCACTGCCGCTTCTGGCGCTGATCTGGGGCGCGCGGGTGGCGGATATGACCGAACTGTGGTCGCGCTTCCTTGAAGGTTTCCAGATCGGTGATACCCGTATATCGCCCACCGCCTTCCTGACCTTTGCCGTGGTCTTTGCCGCCGGTTACGCGCTGACCCGGCTGATCCAGGGGTCCTTGCGCAACTCACTGCTGCCCAAGACCAAGATCGACCCGGGCGGCCAGAACGCCATCACCTCGGGCCTCGGCTATGTCGGCATCTTCCTGTCGGCGGTGATCGCCATTTCCATGGCCGGCCTCGACCTGTCCTCCCTCGCCATCGTTGCCGGTGCGCTGTCGGTTGGCATCGGTTTCGGCTTGCAGACCATCGTGTCGAACTTCGTTTCCGGCATCATCCTGCTGATTGAGCGTCCCATTTCCAAGGGCGACTGGATCGAGGTTGGCGGCCTGATGGGCTATGTGCGCGACATTTCCGTGCGTTCAACCCGGATTGAGACCTTTGACCGCTCTGACGTGATCGTGCCGAACTCGGACCTGATCTCCGGGACCGTCACCAATTACACCCGCGGCAATACCGTGGGCCGGGTGATCGTGCCGGTCGGCGTTGCCTATGGCACCGACCCCCGCAAAGTCGAGGCCATTCTTACCGAGATTGCCAAGGCGCATCCGATGGTGCTGCTCAATCCGGCGCCCTATGTGGTGTTCCAGGGCTTCGGCGCTGACAGCATTGATTTCGAAATCCGGGCGATCCTGCGCGATGTGAACTGGGTGCTGTCGGTGAAATCCGACATGAACTATGAAATCTCCAAGCGGTTCCAGGAGGAGGGGATCGAGATCCCCTTCATGCAGC
Source organism: Leisingera sp. ANG1 (assembly GCF_000203975.2). GTDB lineage: Bacteria > Pseudomonadota > Alphaproteobacteria > Rhodobacterales > Rhodobacteraceae > Leisingera. The sequence goes on from NZ_AFCF02000001.1 coordinate 206,931, forward strand.
GCGACATCTGGATCCGCAATCCAGAGGCGCTGACGCCGTCCAAGCCGTCCGCTGCGGGGCAGCCTGCGGCGGCCTCCGCTTCCGCTCCGCCCAAGCCGGATCTGGATGATCTGCAGCAGGACGCAGGAGATGATGCTGATTCCGATGGAGATGCCGATGCCGACAAGTGAACCGCTGTTCCGCAAGGATGCCTATGCCCGGATGACCGAGGCGGAGGTGCTGGCCCATTCCGACCAGGGCGGGATCGTTTTGGACCGGACCTTGTTCTATGCCACCGGCGGCGGCCAGCCCGGCGACAGCGGCCAGCTCCTGTGGGCGGACGGCCAATGCTCCATCGCAACCACGGTCAAGGGCGAGGATGGCGCGATTATTCTGGTTCCGCATGAAGGGGAGGTGCTGCCTGCCGTGGGCACCACCGTGACCCAGACGCTCGACTGGGACCGCCGCTATGGCCACATGCGGATCCACACGGCGCTGCATCTCCTGTCCGTGGTGATTCCGCTGGAAGTGACTGGCGGCTCGATCGGCGCAGAAAAGGGGCGGCTTGACTTCAACATGCCGGAGGCGCCGGAGGACAAGCAGGCGCTGCAGGACCAGCTGCAAGCGCTGATCGACCGCGATCTCGCAGTGACAGAGGACTGGATCACCGACGCCGAACTGGATGCCAACCCGCAGCTGGTCAAGACCATGTCGGTCTCGCCGCCGCGCGGGGCAGGGCAGGTGCGTCTGGTGCGGATCGGCACGGAAGACGAACAGATCGACTTGCAGCCCTGCGGCGGCACCCATGTGAAGCGCACCGGCGAAATCGGCCGCATCCGCCTTGGAAAGGTTGAGAAAAAGGGCAAACAGAACCGCCGCGTGTACCTGCATCTGGAGGCCTGAAAAAGTTTTGGGGGTAAGTGAAGTTTTTGCAGTTTCAGCCCTTGCAATTCCCCGGCTGATCCTTCAAAAGCCCCCTCAACGGAGAGGTGGCCGAGTGGTCGAAGGCGCACGCCTGGAAAGTGTGTAGGCGGGAAACCGTCTCCAGGGTTCGAATCCCTGTCTCTCCGCCATAATCCCAAAATGGCACCCGGATATGCGCTGCGACGCACGCTGTGCGCCCGCGCACTGCGCTTTGCGGACTGTATCCGGTTTAAATAAATTCCCCGGCAATATCTTCTTGCGCCCCAGGCTGCAGCAGCTGGCCGTTTTACCTGTTTGATTCGTGTGCCGCGGAGGCATGTTTTGCTGAAACGCGAAACAAAGCAGTGCGATTTCCGTGATTGTTCGTGAACTTAGCGTTAATCCCGCTGCGGATGAGGAAGAATGCGGCACAGGGCCGATGGCTTGCCTCAAAATCTCCATGTTTCGATTTCGGAAACCCAGGGGCCTCCAAAACAGCCGTTATAGCGCCTTGCAGGCGTGTTTCTTCCCCAAGGGCAGCAATTTGGCCCGGGAAATGGAAACAGTCGGCGGAAAACTGGACCGGTTCAGACCGCATTTTCAAAGCGCAGCGGCGCAATGCGGGGAATTTTAGGCAATTTTTTGGCTTTGTGGCCCGCTGAGGCTAAAGTATGGATGGTTTAGCCCATTGGGGGGGCACGTTCTGCAAGCTGCTGGACTGTGGTGGACTGCTAAAATTTAATTTAAGTCTTTGTGCCGCGAAGCGCGCACTCCACTGATCCGAAAAGCTTCTGAAAACCGGCTGCGTGCTGCTTGGCACGCAATCCAGAGCGCATGCGCGGTCTGGCCCTCTGCCTGCATGGGCTGGTGTTTTGATAACGGCATTCCGCGTGAGTGCCCGGCTGGTCCGAACGATGGGGCTTGGGTCCAGTCCGGCGAGGAGAGGGTGAAGAAAATGAGTGACAACAATCCGAATCCGGAGCTGGACGGAATTGTAGAAGGCACCGCAGGCAATGACCTGATTGACGGCGCCTATACCGGTGATCCCGAAGGCGACATGGTCGACAACGCGGATGCGATCGACCCGTCGGCGGGGCCGGATGATGATGTCATCATCGCGGGCAGCGGCAATGACAGCGTCTATGCCGGTTCGGGCAGCGATACCGTCGATGGCGGCAGCGGCGACGACCTGATCCTCGGCGATGGCGTCTCCGGCGTCTATGAGCCGGTGAAGATCACGATCTCGTCGACCAGCTCGGCCTTTCAGAATGAGGTCTTTGCCTACACCATCGACCCGGCAACCGGAGCGATCAGCAACATTGTGGTGCTGTCGCAGAATGCCAGTGCAGACGTGGGCGAGACCTACACCTACGACGCGCCTGCTGGTGCGGTGGTTGGCGTTGGTATTGTCAGCCCGCATGGCACCTACTACTCCTCGGGTTACGGCGACAATGCGGACCTGAACCCGGATGGTCTGGACCACACCAAGGGAATCTACCAATTCCCGAACGGCTCCGTGCAGCTGGGGTTCGAGGATCTGCACAATCTGGGCGACCGGGATTTCAATGACGTCAAGCTGATCATTGATCTCGGCACCTCCGGCACCACCCTGGACACCGCGCACTACGACTATTCCTCCGAGCCGCAGGATCCTGTGGTGCCGGGTGACGACAGCCTGACCGGCGGCGAGGGCGATGACACCATTCTGGGCGGCGGCGGCGATGACACCATCGACGGCGGCGACGGTTCTGACTCCGTGGACGGGGGCGACGGCGACGATGTAATCGACACCTCCAAGGACAGCGGCGTGCTGCTCCCGGACCGCGGATTTCCGGGTTACACCGGCACCGATCCCGATATCCCGTTCATCCCGGCGGATGCAGATCCGTTTGATGACATGGACACCGTGTTCGGCGGTGCCGGGAACGACACCATCTCGACCGGCGATGACGCCGACTTGATCGATGGCGGCACCGGCATGGATGTGATCGACGGCGGCATCGACGACGACACCATCGACGGCGGCGCCGACAATGACCTTCTGATTGGCGGTGAAGGCTCCGATGTCCTGACCGGCAGCGGCGGCGATGACACCATCTATGGCGGCTTGGATCCGGCCTTCCCGGACGGGCTTAACATTACCGACGACGGCAGCGATGGCCGCCCGGCCGACCCCGATCCCACCAACGGTATGGACACCATCAACGGCGGGTCAGGCAATGACGTGATCTTTGGCCAGGATGACGATGATGACATCCGCGGCGGCTCGGGCAATGACACCATCGACGCAGGCATCGACGACGACATCGTGCGCGGCGGCTCCGGCAATGACGTGATCACCGGCGGCCATGGCGCGGATACTCTGATTGGCGGCGCCGACCGCGATACGTTCATCGGCGGCACTGCAGGCGATATTGTTGACGGCGGCTCTGACGGGGACGACTTCGACACCCTGGACCTGCGCGGTTCCGGCCCGTTTGAGCTGACGGATGTCACCGAGGATCCGGATGGCAACAGCCTCTCAGGCACCGTCAACTTCCTTGATGAAGATGGCGCCGTGACCGGCACGATGACCTTTGGCGAGATTGAGCAGATCATTCCCTGCTTCACGCCGGGCACGCTGATTGCAACCCCGCAGGGCGAGCGCAAGGTCGAGGACCTGCAGGCCGGCGACCGGGTGATCACCCGCGACAACGGTATCCAGGAAATCCGCTGGATCGGCGCCCGCTCGCTGGAGGCCGCCGACATGAAGGGGGCCGCGCATCTGCAGCCGGTTCTGATCCGTCAGGGTGCACTGGGCAACGGGCTGCCGGAGCGTGACATGATGGTCAGCCCCAACCACCGGGTGCTGGTCGCCAATGACAAGACCGCGCTCTATTTCGAGGACCGCGAAGTGTTGGTTGCGGCCAAGCACCTGATCGGGCTGGCGGGCGTGGACGTCGTGGAAACCTCTGCCATCACCTATATCCACTTCATGTTCGACCAGCATGAGGTTGTGCTGTCCGATGGTGCCTGGACCGAGAGCTTCCAGCCTGGTGACCAGTCGCTGCGCGGCCTGGACAACGCACAGCGCAACGAGCTGTTCGAGCTGTTCCCGGAACTGAAGTCGCAAAAAGGCCGTGAAGGCTATACCGCGGCGCGCCGGTCTCTGCGCAAACACGAGGCGCATCTGCTTGTGCACTGAAAGGTGCAGCTGTCGTCTTGGGGGAGGCGGCGGGTAAGAGCGTAGCGCAGGAAGGCAGGGTCTTGTGCCCTGCCTTCTCTGCTTTTGTGGGAGTGTCAGCGCTGCTGGCGCCAGGCGGCCCAATCTTCCGGTGTGTCGAGATCCGTCAGTGCGTGGCGGCCGGGCAGGGGAACTGTCCGGACGGTCTCTGCCGTCAGGATGCTGCGGGCGCCCTGATCGCCCTGCAGGCACTGCAGCACCTCGAAACAGCGCCGCGGGAACAGCACCGGGTGACCGGGTGTTCCGTCCTCCGCAGTGGCGCGCAGGACGGGGCTGTCGGGGCCGCCGAAATGCGCCGCCAGGTGCAGCATGTCCTGGGCTGTGATCTCCGGCATGTCGGCGGGCAGGATCATCACCGCCTGCGTACCATCCAGCAGCGCGGCGGTGCCGCGGCGGATCGAGGCGGACATGCCTTCTGCCGCGTCCGGCACCGGAACCTGGGTTGCGTCGCCAGTTGCTGCCGCCCGCGGGTGGGATGGGCCTGGCAGAGTGACGTAGACCGGCAGGCCGGTCAGCGCGGCGCGGCGGCACATCAGGGTGAGCAGGGGCTGGCCGTCCACCTCTTCCATCAATTTGTCGCGGCCTTGCATCCGGGAGGACGCGCCGGCAGCGAGCAGGAGAATGGCGATGGCAGTCATGCAACCCGGTCCTTGGTTTTAGGCCGCAATGGCGGATGCCTCCGGCGGGAGTATTTTTGCAAAGAAGAAGGGCGGCGGCCAGTGAAAGCCGCATAGGTCAGCAGGGTTGACCAAATGTTTCGCGCGCGAAACATTCGGGTGCCGGCGCTGACCTATGTATTGCGCGGGTTTCGTGGCGTCAGCGTGCGCTGCCGTGGCAACGGGGTGGATTCAGGTCAGGCGGGCTGACCTGAATTCAATGCTTTTGGGGCTCAGCCGCGCATCCGGGCGCCGTCGGCGTCGAATAGCGGCTCAGTGATGAGGCGGGCCTTGTACATCTTGCCGAGGATTTCGATTTCCACTTCCAGGTTTTCCCTGGCTGTCCCCGTGGGGACAAACCCCAGCGCGATGGATTTCTGCGCGTGGTGTGAATAGCCGCCGGAGGTGCAGAAGCCTACCACAGCGCCGTCGAGCCAGATCGGCTCATAGGCGACCACATCGGCGTCGTCCGCCGCGACCTCAAAGGCGCAGAGCTGGCGGGCGGGGCCTGCATCGCGTTCGGCCTCAGCCGCGGCGCGGCCGATGAAATCCGCCTCTTTCTTGAAGGAGATGAAACGGTCGAGACCGGTTTCCGCCGCTGTATAGTCGGGGGAGAATTCCCGCAGCCAGGAGCCGAAGAACTTGTCCAGGCGCAGCGACATCATTGCCCGCATGCCGAAGGGTTTCATGCCGTGCGGCTGGCCAGCGGACCACAGGGCATCCCACAGGGAGCGCTGGCTGGGCAGGTCGCAGTAGATCTCATACCCCAGATCGCCGGTATAGCTGACCCGCTGCACGATACAGTCGGCCATGCCCACGGTCAGGTGGCGGACATCCATGAAGCGCATGTCCGAGATGTCTTGGCGGGTGCAGGCTTGCAGGACCTCGCGTGCCTTGGGGCCTGCGATCTGGAAACCGTTGCGGGTGTCGGAGATGTTTTCGAGGCTGACGCCCGCGTCCAGGTTCTGCAGGAACCAGCGCATGTGGTAGGCCTGCGAGCCGTAGGAGGCAGTAAGCTGGAATTCTTCTTCCGCCCCGGATTTTCCAAGACAGGAGATGGTGAAATCGCCAATGAGGCGACCCTTGGGGGACAGCATCGGTGTCAGCGACAGGCGGCCCGGCTGCGGCACCCGGCCCGCCATGATGCGGTCGAGCCAGGCGCGGGCGCCAGCGCCTTTGATCAGGTATTTGCCGAAGTTGTGGACCTCGTTGATGCCGACGTTTTCTCGCACCGCTTTGACTTCGCGCGCGGTGGCCGCAAAGGCGTTGGAGCGGCGGAAAGACGGGGTCTCATACCGCGGCTCGTCGCCTGTCGCGAAGTAGTTCGGGACCTCCATGCCGTATTGCGCGCCCCAGACCGCGCCCATGCCGTCAAAGATGTCGTACATCGGGGTGGTGCGGAACGGGCGGGCGGCGGGAAGTTCCTCGTTCGGGTAGGCGATGGAGAAGCGTTTCTGATAGTTTTCAATGACTTTCGGCCGTGTGTAGCCCGGGGTGATCCAGTCGCCGAAACGGGCGCAGTCCATGGCAAATGTGTCGCGCTCGCATTCGCCCTCGACCATCCACTGGGCCAGCATCAACCCGACGCCGCCGCCTTGGGAGAAGCCGGCCATCACGGCGCAGGCGGACCAGTAGTTGCGCATGCCGGGCACCGGGCCGACCAGCGGGTTGCCGTCGGGCGCAAAGGTGAAGGGGCCGTGGATCACCGATTTGACGCCTGCCGCCTCCAGCGCCGGGAAGCGGTTGTAGGCAAAGGCGATACTGTCCTCGATCTTGTCGAAGTCATCGGGCAAGAGTTCATGTCCGAAGTCCCACGGCGTGCCATCGACCGCCCAGGGTTTGCAGGGCTGCTCGTAGAATCCGATGCAGAGGCCGCGGCCCTCCTGGCGCAGGTAGCTTTCGCCGGCCGGGTCCATCACATGCGGATGCTCGCCGCCGCCGTCGATGATCTCGGCGATCATCGGCACCTCGTCGGTGACGATATACTGGTGCTCCATCGGGTGCAGCGGGAAGTAGACACCGGCCATGGCGCCGACCTCGCGCGCCCAGAGGCCGCCAGCGTTGACGACGTGTTCGGCGTGCACGGTGCCCTTGTTGGTGACCACATCCCAGGTGCCGTCCGGGCGCTGGTTGGTCTCGATCACCTTGCAGTGGGTCTCGATCGTGGCGCCGCCCATGCGCGCGGCTTTGGCGTAGGCGTGGGTGGTGCCTGAGGGGTCGAGGTGGCCGTCGAGCGGGTCGTAGAGGCCGCCGATAATGCCGTCGGTGTTGGTGACGGGGGCGATCTTCTTGATTTCTTCGGGGGAGACGATTTCGGTTTCCAGCCCCATGAAGCGGTGCTTGGCGCGCTCCGCCTTCAGCATGTCGAAACGTTCCTGGGTTTCAGCCAGGGTGACGCCGCCGACGTGATGGAGGCCGCAGGACATGCCGGTGATCTCTTCCAGCTCTTTGTAGAGCTTGATGGTGTAGCCCTGCAGCGCCGCCATGTTGGTGTCGCCGTTGAGGGTATGGAAACCGCCCGCCGCGTGCCAGGTGGAGCCGCTGGTCAGCTCCGAGCGTTCGATCAGCATGACATCGGACCAGCCGAGCTTGGTCAGGTGGTAGAGGACAGAGCAGCCGACGACGCCGCCGCCGATCACTGCCACGCGGGTGGTGGTTTTCATGTGGGCCTCCCTGAGTAGGTGTTTCCCGCATTCTGTACAGAAGTGAACAGTAGTCCAGAAGAAAAACGGCACGGTATGCCGCTTCCAGGCCGTCTGCGCCGCCCAGGGTTATTCAGACGTGCGGAAGCGGCTGTTCTGGATGAGGAAAATTGCCGTCAGCGGGGCGGCCAGCAGAATGACGCCAACCGTGATCAGCAGCATGCCGAGCTGTGAATAGTCGGCAGGGGTTGTGACAGCACCTGCCGAATCTGTGACTTCGCGGGTCACCACAAAGATCTCGTTCAGGTATTTGGTGCCGAGGCTGGAGGCCGAAAGCGCCAGGTTGGTGAAGGAGGCCATAACCGCAAAGAAGGTGGCCTTGAGCCCCGAGGGCGCGTTGCGGGCGATCCAGGCGAGCATCGGGATCATCGCGACCTGGCCCAGCGGCGATTCCACTGCGGTGTCGACAATGGCGATGAAGCGGGCATCGACCAAGCCGCCGGTCATCGCTGCGGTCCAGTGGTGGGCGCCGTAATAAAGCGCGATGTTGGGCAGGCTGAGGACGGCCTCGGTGATCGCCAGGAAAGCAACAATCCAGGCGATGGGGCGGCTGGCCATCAGCGGGCGGAAGATCAGCATGCCGGCCAGTGTCAGCAGCGAGGTGATCAGGGACAGGACCGACAGAAACTGCTGGTCAAAGCCCAGCACGTCAATCTCAAACCAGGTGGCGCCGGGGCCGCGCAAGGGCGTGGCGCGGTAGACAAAGATGATGATGGCGGTGCCGATCAGGGCACGGGCGTGGTCGGTGGGCAGAACTGCGACCAGCTGGCGCATCAGGAACAGCACGATGGCCATGGATCCGGCAAAGACGATTTCCTGCGAGTAGGGCACATCGCCGAGGCCCACGGTGAGCGACAGCGCGACAAAGGCGCCGCCGCCAATGAAATACCAGTGGTTCGGGCTGACCGGCTCTCGCGGGAGTTCGATGCGGCTGCGGATTTCTGCTTCGGCCAGGCCTTCGCGGCGCAGAGCGGCGGCCTTGCGCCATTTCTGCCAGATCGCCAGCGCCACGCCGGACAGCGAAATAACCGGGATCAAAAGGGCGAGGGTGAAGACAAAACCGTAGAGCGCGCCTTTGTCCGCTTGCGGCAGGGCATCGGCACCGTCGAACAGGGCGACGTTCAACGCGGCAGCGGCGCTGGAGCCGCCAATCAGCGCGATGCGGCCGAAGGTCTGCATGGTGGTGTGCAGGGATTTGGTCTCAGCCTCGGGCAAGGGATTGCCTTGTGCGTCAACATGCGGCACAGCCTCTACCGACATCGCATCGGCCACCACGTCCTGCAGCACGAAACCGCAGGGCGCGAGCAGGGCGGCGGTGACATACCAGGCATTGAGCGGCATCAGTGTGCCCATCATGTCCGGGTGCAGTACCATTGCAGCCAGAATGGCGTAGCTGGCACCCATCAGCGCGGCGCCCGCGAGGATCAGCAGGTACTTCCAGCGCCAGATCAGGTCGACCAGATGGCCGAGCGGCATTTTCAGCGCCCAGGGCAGCCCGACCCAGAACGCCAGCCCGGCCAGAAAGGCGGCGGAAAGGTCGAGGTATTCCTTGACGTAGAACGAGGCGGCGACGGTGCTGATACCCTGTGCGCCATAGGCGAAATAGATCAAGAGCGGCGGCAGGAAGGACCAGCGCAGCTGCCGGAACAGTTCCAGCACGATGCTGTCGAACCAGCCCCAGGCCAGCACTGCCGCGCGAGTCATCGGTGTTCTCCCGTCAAGAGAGCGGCCGGATCTTCAGCTCGGTCACGCGGTTGCCTTCGCGCGCGGTGACTTCGAACCGGAAGCCGTGGAAGGAGAACACCTGGCCCTTGACCGGGATCATCTGCGCCTCGTGGATCACCAGGCCCGCAACGGTATTGGCCTCGTCATCCGGCAAGTTCCATTCAATGGCCCGGTTCAGGTCGCGGATGGTGGTGGCGCCTTCGACCAGATAGGAGCCGTCGGCGGTCTTCCTGGCAACGCTTTCCTCAGCCGGGTCGAATTCATCGGTGATCTCGCCGACGATCTCCTCCAGGATGTCCTCCAACGTGATCAGGCCCTGCAGGGCGCCGTATTCATCCACCACCAGCGCGAAGTGGGAGCGCATCCGAAGAAATTGGCGCATCTGCTCGTCGAGGGTGGTGGTTTCGGGAATGAAATACGGCGCCTTGGCGACCTGGGCGACGTCGAAGGATTTCAGCTGGTCGGAATCTCCGCCTGCGCCGCCGGCCTGCTCATACATGTCCCGGAACAGGTCCTTTGCGTGAACCACACCGATAATGTTCTCCTGCTCGCCGCGGAACACCGGCAGACGGGTGTGCTGGCTGTGCAGGCACTGTTCCAGGATGGTTTCGGGCTCAGCATCTGCGTCGATCATCTCGATATTGGAACGGTGCAGCATGATCTCCTCGACAAAGCGGTCAGAGAGGTCAAGCGCGCCCAGGATACGGTCGCGGTCTTCCTTTTCGACCACGCCTTCGGAATGTCCCAGCTGCAGGGCGCCCGCGATTTCCTCGCGCACAGCCATGATGTGGCTGTCCGGATCGATCTGCACGCCGAAGACGCTCAGCACGCCGCGCACGAACAGCCGCACCGCGCCCACGACCGGCGAAAGGATCATGACCAGGAGGCTGATCGGCGCCGACACCGCCGAGGCGGCCTTCTCGGCGTTGGAAATGGCGTAGGTCTTGGGCAGGACCTCGGCAAAGACCAGCACCAGCAGGGTCATTACCAGCGTTGCCATTGCGACACCGCCTTCGCCGAAGATCCGGGTAAAAAGCGCGGTGGCGAGCGAGGCCGCGAGGATGTTGACAACGTTGTTGCCCAGCAGGACCGAACCGATCAGGCGCTCATTGTCTTCGGTGATGACCAGCGCGCGCTGAGCCCCGCGAGAGCCCTTGTCGGCCTGGGCGCGCAGCTTGCCGCGCGACGCGGCGGTCAGCGCCGTTTCCGAGCCTGAAAAGAAGCCTGAAAAGACAAGGAGCAGCACGATGGCCCCGGCAGTGGTCCAGAAGGCGCTGTCGAGAACGGTGGAGGCAGTGTCCATGAGGGGTTCAGATGTCCGGTCTGTTGAAGGTTTGCCGTATTTATGGGGTCTTAGCCCCGCCGCTTCAAGCGTTGCGGTCAGCTGCGCTTGGCCAGCGGGTGGTGTTCCAGCACCAGTTCCTGCAGCCGGGCGTCCAGCACATGGGTGTAAATCTCGGTTGTGGCGATGTCGGCGTGGCCCAACAGCGCCTGGATAGCGCGCAGGTCGGCGCCGTTTGCCAAGAGGTGTGTGGCAAAGGCGTGGCGCAGAGTGTGCGGTGTCACCTTGTCCGGGGAGATGCCGCCGGTCACCGCAAGTTCCTTGATCAGCAGGTAGAAACGGTGACGGGTCAGGTGGCCGGATTTGCCGCGGGAGGGGAACAGGAATCGCGAGGGCGGATGGCCCTTGGTCTCACGCTCAGCATCAGTCTCGTCGCGCACCAGCAGCCATTGCGCCAGTGCTTCGCGTGCAGGCGGCGACAACGGCACCATGCGTTCCTTGCCGCCCTTGCCCAGGATCAGCAGCATCCGCGGGTCGCCGCGGGCGGCGGATACCGGCAGTGAGACCAGTTCCGTGACCCGCATGCCGGTGGCGTAAAGCAGTTCCATCAGGCAGGTGTTGCGCAACCGGTCGGCTTCAGTCCGGCCGGTTTGGCGGGCGGCGTCCAGCAGGCGGTCGACCTCGATCACTTCCAGCGTTTTGGGCAGGCGCTTTTCCCGCCCCGGGCCGCGGATCTGAATGGCGGGGTTGTCCTCGCGCCAGCCTTCTTCAAACGCGAAACGGTAGATCTGTTTGACCGCCGACAGCCGCCGGGCGCGGGTGGAGCGGGCCAAACCTTGCGCGTCGCAGTTGATCAGATAGGCCTCAATGTCATCCTGGCAGGCGCTTAGGAAACTGAGCTTGCGGTGCTCCAACCAGGCGGTCAGGTCCTTGAGGTCGCGGCCATAGGCCAAAAGCGTGTTCTGCGAGGCGCCGGTTTCTGCCGCCTGGGCGTCGAGGAAGGTGGAGATCCACTGGAAATTGTCATGCGGAGCAGCCATGTCAGCCGCGCTCCAGAAGCATCAGTTGCAGGGCGGCCCGGCGGGCGGTGTCCTCCAGCCCGACGGCGCGGAAGGCGGCCAGTGCAGTGGTCAGATCGCCAAGGTTGCCGTCGGCGCCTTGGGCAAACAGCACCATGCTGCGCAGGATCGCCTCGCCCAGCTGGCCGTTGTCCAGCAGTTGGCGGATAGATGGCGGCGCGGATGAGCCCGCGGCAAACCCCAGCGCGATTGCTTCTGCCAGCGGCGACGGCGCGGCGGCATCTCCGGGACGGCCCTGAGCGAGGGCGGCCAGGAAATGGTCTGCCGCACCGGAGGCTTTCGCGTCGTGGGCGGCAAGCTCATATGCGGGCGAGAGCAGGCGGATGCGCCAGGCCAGCTCCTCAGCCGGGCCTGTGAGTTTCGCCCGTGCCAGTTGCTCGGCAAAGATGTCGGCAAAGACGGTTTCGGTTCCGGCCTCCTGCATCGCGTCCCAGGCACGGGGCAGGGATTTTGCGATAGCTTCCGTATTCCCGGCGTTCAGGTCGTTCTCCAGCTGCTGCACCGCTGAGACCCGGTCCCAGATGCCGCCGGAGGCGGCGGGTTTTCGGGCGCTGAACAGGCCGAGGTACTGGTTCGGGTTGAGCGCACCGGCGCGGGCCAGCCGCTCTGCGGCTTCCAGCTGGGCCTTCCAGCCTGCAATGTCGCGCAGATCGGCGGCGGCGAAGGCGGGCGGCAGCGGTGCCGTGGGCATGGTCTCGCCAATGGTTTCAAACAGCCGGAAGGTCAGCGGGTCCGGATCAGCAGGGCGGCGCAGCGGCGGTGCCAGTTCAAACAGATCCGGGTTCAGGTACCGGTCCAGCAGGTCCATCTGCTCCTTGGGCAGCAGGTCCAGCGCGTGGGCGGTTTCCAGCATCAGCGCCGCCGTGGGCCAGTCGCTGCGGCGTGCCGCGCAGAAGATCCGGGCGGCATAGCTGTCCGACAGATGCGGTGAGGCGGTGAGGGCCGCGCAGGACGCATCCTCGCTGCCGGTCAGAAGGGTTGCATCGAACCAGCGGGCGAAACGGTCCTTGCTGTCCGTGGGGCCTGCGTGTTCCACCAGCGCCTGCGACGGGTCCGTCGCCCCCAGCGCCAGCAGCCGGTCGAGCCGGGCCAGCAGGATCTGGTCGCCCGTGGCCGCGGGCGGGCGGGTCTCGGACAGCAGCAGGGTGAACAGCAGCGCTTGCATTGCCGGGCTGCCGCGCACCGGCACGGTTTCGATCAGATGAGTGATGTCATCGGCCGCGCTGCCGCGCCACAGGTCTGCCGGCAGGCCGGTGGCCGCGGCCGGCACCAGCCCGATCGGCGGCAGCAAAGCTTCCAGCGGGGTGACGGACACCCGCGGCAGTGCAGCAGTGCCCGCAACAGGCGGCTCCAGCAGCACGGTGCCGGGCAGGGCGTCCCTGGGCTGCGGCTGGTTCAGCCAGTCAATTGCCGCCAGCGGCTCATTGGCAAGCGCGCTGCCTGCCAGCATCACCCCGGCGGCAGCCGCCTTAATCCGCATTCAGCACCACCGGCTTGCGCACCTCGGTGGCGGGCGCGCTGAAATCGGCTCCGAACCAGGGACCGACATAGGCATAGCCCACCAGCCCGATAGCAGCCAGAACCAGCAAGTAGACCAAATACTTAATCAATCGCCCCATAGTGCATCCAATGCCTGTTTCCTGCTCTTTTGCCCAAGTTATATATTCCCTTTTCGGCAAGATCACGTCATTCACTGAAGAATGAGCGAAAAAGAGCAAATCAGCGGCCAGAAGGCAGCAGCGCCGGTGCCGGGGAAACTGAAGAAGACCATCGTTATGGTGGGCATGATGGGGGCGGGCAAGACCGCCGTGGGCCGGGCGCTGGCGGCGCGGCTGAACGCCCCTTTCCTGGACAGCGATCACGAGATCGAAGCTGCCGCCAACATGACCATCCCAGAGATTTTCGCCCGCGACGGCGAGCCGTTTTTCCGCCAGAAGGAGCGCCAGGTGATCGCGCGGCTGCTGGAGGAGGAGCGCGGCGTGCTGTCCACCGGCGGCGGCGCCTTTCTGGCAGAGGAAAACCGGCAGGTGATCACTTCAAAAGGTGTCTCGGTCTGGCTGAATGCCGACCTTGAGGTGCTGTGGAACCGGGTGCGCCACCGCGATACCCGGCCGCTGCTGCGCACTGCCAACCCGCGTGCGACACTCAGCAACCTGTATCACCAGCGGGTGCCGCTGTATTCCAAGGCCGATGTGTCGGTGGTCTCGGACGGGCAGGCCTCGATCGAGACCATGGTGGACCGCGTGCTGGACGCCTTGAAGGCACGCCCTGATGTATTGGAGTGGAACTGATGGAGCGCACGGTTCATGTGCCGCTGGGCGAACGCGCCTATGATGTGGTGATCGGTCCCGGCCTGCTGGCGCAGGCGGGGGAGCGGATCAAGCCGCTGCTGAAGCGCCCGCAGGTGGCGGTGCTGACGGATGAAACCGTGGCGGAGAAACACCTGGACACCTTGCGTGCCGGGCTGGCGGCTGCGGGTGTTGAGATGACCGCGCTGGCGCTGCCGCCGGGAGAGGCGACCAAGGGCTGGCCGCAGTTCACCCGGTCGGTGGAATGGCTGCTGGAGCAAAAGGTGGAGCGCGGCGACGTGGTTGTGGCCTTCGGCGGCGGAGTGATCGGCGACCTGGCGGGTTTTGCCGCGGCAGTACTGCGCCGGGGGGTGCGGTTCGTGCAGATCCCGACGTCGCTGCTGGCGCAGGTCGACAGTTCGGTGGGCGGCAAGACCGGCATCAACGCGCCGCAGGGCAAGAACCTGATCGGTGCCTTCCATCAGCCGTCGCTGGTGCTGGCGGATACCTCGGTGCTGGAAACCCTGACCGCGCGGGATTTCCTGTCCGGCTATGGCGAAGTGGTGAAATACGGGCTGCTGGGCGATGCGGCGTTCTTTGCCTGGCTGGAACAGAACGGGCCTGCGCTGGCCGCAGGCGATGTGGCTGCACGGGTCGAGGCGGTGGCCCGTTCGGTTCAGATGAAGGCGGACATCGTGGTGCGGGACGAGACCGAGCAGGGCGACCGGGCGCTGCTCAATCTGGGTCATACCTTTTGCCACGCGCTGGAAGCAGCGACGGGCTATTCGGACCGGCTGCTGCATGGCGAGGGCGTTGCGATTGGCTGCGCGCTGGCGTTTGAGCTGTCGTCGAAGCTGGGCCTGTGCTCGCAGGAGGATCCCAGCCGGGTGCGGGCGCATCTGAAGGCGATGGGGATGAAGACCGACCTAGCCGACATTCCGGGCGACTTGCCCGGGGCAGAGGCTCTGCTGGATTTGATGGGGCAGGACAAGAAAGTGGTGGCCGGCCAGCTGCGGTTCATCCTGGCGCGCGGCATTGGCGAGGCGTTTGTGACCGGTGATGTGCCGCCGGACGCGGTGCTGGAGGTGCTGCGCAGCGCAGGTGCCTGAACCGGGGCACAGAGTGCAAAAGTCAAAGGGCAGCCGCTGAGGCTGCCCTTTTTTTTTGATGGCTGCAAATGCCTGCTCAGGCGGCGGTGCTGCTTTCGATGATGTCCTGGTCCCAGCCGTCGTCCTCCGCATCGAAGTCGATGGCGAGGGGCGGATGCGCAGCGGGCGCGGGCAGGGCGGCTGTGGCGTTTCCGACAGTGAACTGAGTCACCTGCTCCCGCAGTTCCTGTGCCTGTTCGGACAAGGAGGTCGTCGCTGCAGTGGTCTGTTCGGCCATGGCAGCGTTTTGCTGTGCCATCATCTCCAGCTCGCCCACGGCGGTGTTGACGTCGCCCATCTGCGCCGACTGCTCCTTCATGTTGCCGGCGATCTCCACCACCAGGGAGGAAATCTCGCCAACCTGCTGGTTCACGGTGGCCATCGCCTGACCGGCCTGATCCACCAATTCCGCACCGTTCTTGACCTGTTCGGAGCTGCGCGCAGTCAGTTCGTCGATCTGCTGCACCGCGTCGGCACAGCGCTGTGCCAGCATCCGCACCTCGGAGGCGACAACCGCAAAACCGCGGCCTGCTTCGCCTGCGCGGGCGGCCTCGACCCCGGCATTCAGCGCCAGCAGGTTGGTCTGGAAGGCGATGTCCTGGATCACCTTGGTGATCTGGGAAATCTCCTGCGAGGATTCCTGAAGCTTGTCCATGGCGGTAATGGTGTCCTTCACCACCGCGTCGCAGGATTTGACGCCGTTCTGGGCGCTGTCTGCAAGTTCTTCGGCGCGGCCGGCGTTTTCGGCGGAGCGCTGCACGTTGCCGGTCAGCTCGCCCATGGCGTGGGTGGTTTTTTCCAGCGTGGCCGATTCCGCCTCGGTGCGGTGGGCCAGGTCCATCGAGGCCTCGGCAATCGACTTGGTGCTTTCGTCGACGCTGCTGGTGAGTTCCGCAATCGTGGAGACCGCAGCGCTCAGCGCATTCAGCGAGTCGTTGAAATCCATCCGGATAGATTTGAATTCGACCGGGAAATGCGCCTCGATCGGGTTGTCCAGCCGCTTGTGCTGCAGGTCGGCAAGAGCTTCGCCGATGCTGCGGGTGACGGTCAGAATCTCCTCGCGGCGCTCCTTCTCTTCCTGCACGCGTTCTTCCTGCTTGCGCTGGGTGACGGTGCGCAGGTCCACAACGTTGCGGGCGACCTCGCCGATCTCATCACGGCGGTCTGCACCGGGGACCTCGACCTCAGTCTCGCCGGAGCCGAGCTTTTGCAGCGCCACGTTCAGGACAGCCAGCCCCTTGGTCATGTTGCGGGCGATGACCAGGCTGAGCAGCAGAACGCCCGCCAGCATGACGGCCGCAAATATGGCCATCTCGATCAGCATCAGCTTGTTGTGTGCATCAAAGGCCGCCATGTCGCGTTCCAGGTGCTCGATCAGAAGCATTTCCTTTTTCTGCAGCACCTCGATCGCCTTGGTGGCTGCGGCAAACCAGTCCTCAGCCGTGACGCCTTCGCCGCCGTTGCCATGCAGGATGGCTTCGCGCATTTCGTCGAATTTCTTCATGGCAGGATCGCTGAACAGATTCTTGACGGCGTCCCTGTCCTCTGCGGTTGCAAAGTTCTTGAAAGCGCGCAGGCGTTCCTTGAACAATTCGTGGTCGGCAAAGAATTCTTCGCGGTCCTGAGGTTTCCAGCCGTGTTTGAACCCCACGGCGCCCGCTGCACGTTCCAGTCCCGCCGCATCAATTGCCTGCATGAAGAAGGACAGTGCCACGGCTTCCTGCGAGATCTTGGGATTATCAATGCCCTTGGCCATCGCCAGGCCGGTCTGGATCAGCGCTGCGTTCAGGTCCGTGTAATAGGAAATCAGTGCCTTCAGCTTCAGCGAATGGGTGTCGATCTTCTGGCGGATGTCCTTCTTGCGGGCCAGCTCGGATTTCGCAAACGCGATCGCCTCAACGGATTCCGGTGGCAGAAGCTCCATGTCGACCAGGCTGATCTCCTCCAGATAGGCGGCCATCTTGGCATCATTCGCCTGGCGCACCTTGACCAGCTTCTCCGGCGGGGAGCTGGCGGCACTTTCAAGGTAGCTTGCGCTCAGCCCGCGTTCCAGCTGCAGATTGTGAACCAGGCTGCTCATATGTTCCAGCACCTCGCCTGCTTCGGTAGTGTCCACCTGGGCCTTGCGTTGCAGGTCGAGCAGGGTTTGCCCGATGAACCAAAGGCTGAGAAGCAGCGGAGCCGCCAGGAGCATTCCGATCTTGGTGCTGATCGAGAGATGCTGCAAAAAACGCATACCCATATTCCGAATCCTTGATGTACCTTTTTACGACCGATCCATTCAGCATCCGTGATATGTCTTAATTTTTGCCTAGCCGTGCGGTGCGCTGTGTTAAGGGGCCGTTTAGGATTTGCAGCAGGCACGCAGCATCGCCAAACGGGGCACCCTTACGCATACGATGGCTAGCCCCTTGAAATATAATCTGAAAATCCTGTCCCAGCGTAAGCGGCAGATGCTGCTGAGTAGTCAGGAAGAACAGAATCGGCGCTGACGTAGCGCCGTTTCGCTCCGGTGGCGGAACCTTCGTAAAGCCCGCGAAAATGCTGCGTTAACAGAAAAGCCCTCCACCCCGGTCGGGGCGGAGGGCTGCAGCGCAAAGCTGTCGTAAATTATGATTCGCCCTGGCCGGCTTAGAACGGGATTTCGTCGTCGTCGATGTTGTGGGACGCGCCGCCGCCATAGCTGCCGCCACCGCCGCCGCCTTGCGAGCTGCTGTCATAACCGCCGCCGTAGCCGCCGCCCTGATTGCCGCCGCCATAGCCGCCACCGCCCTGGCCGCCGCCACCGCCGCCTTCGCCGCGGCCATCCAGCATGGTCAGGGTGGAGCCGAAGCCCTGCAGCACGACCTCGGTCGAATACCGGTCCTGGCCGCTCTGGTCCTGCCACTTGCGGGTCTGCAGCTGGCCTTCGATATAGACCTTGGAGCCCTTGCGCAGGTATTGCTCGCAAACACGCACCAGGCCCTCGCTGAAGACGGCGACGGAGTGCCATTCAGTCTTCTCGCGGCGCTCGCCGGTGTTGCGGTCCTTCCAGGTTTCCGAGGTGGCAATGCGCAGGTTGCACACCTTGCCGCCGTTCTGGAAGCTGCGCACCTCGGGGTCGCGGCCCAGGTTGCCGATGAGCATGACTTTGTTGAGTGAGCCGGCCATGAAGTTCCGTCCTTCCGTCCTGAATTTCTTATCCTGCAGCGGGCTGGGGCGAATCCGGCCGCGCCGCGTTTCAGGCACAGTATAGTTCTGTGCCAACTGTGAAAAGCAGGCATCTGTGGATGGTTTCGGCCGATTTTGCGCTGGCGGAGCGGCGGTTCACGCCTGTGTTGCTTTAAATTTGCTCCGCATCCGCTATATTTGCGCAAAAGGGACAGTGCGGGACAGCATAAATGCGCAAAGCCATTGCGGGTTTGGTTATAGCCATGGTTGGCGCAGGGCAGCCTGCGGCCTCCGATATCCTCAGCACCAAGAACCGCCGTGATCTGTTCGCGGCCCATACCAGGGTGCTGGATGGGCGGGCGGCGTCCCAGTACAAGAACTCCTCCCGGCTGCAGCCCAAGACCTACAGTATCCCGTCCGCCGGCGGCACGCTGCCCTACAGCGGCAAGTACCGGGGCCAGTACCTGGAACTGGCGCGTGATGCGGCGCGCCAGCATGGGGTGCCGGAGGATCTGTTCCTGCGCCTGGTCCAGCAGGAGAGCAACTGGAACCCCAATGCCAAGTCGCACAAGGGGGCGCTGGGGCTGGCGCAGCTGATGCCGGCCACGGCGCGGGCGCTGGGGGTGAACCCGGCGGTGCCGAAGCAGAACCTGGAGGGCGGCGCCCGCTATCTGGCGCGCCAGTTCCGCAAGTTCGGGTCCTGGCGGCTGGCGCTGGCGGCCTATAACGCCGGTCCGGAAGCGGTGCAGAAGTATGGCGGGGTGCCGCCTTACAAGGAAACCCAGAACTACGTGCGGAAGATCTGGGGCAGTTGATGCCGCGCAGCTGTTAACGTGTGGATAACTTTCCTTAATGCCCCGTTAACTCCGCCTGAGCGTCAAGCATTTGCCTTAATTTTTCGTAAATCTGTGCGCAGGTTCTGGAGGGAATGCCTTGTATATCAACAGCTTCGACGAACGCCTTGAGCGCATTGACTGGCAGCCAAGCGCGGTGCCGACCCGCCAGATGATCGACAGCGTTCTGGCAAGCCGCCTGCCGCTGCAGCCGCGCAGTGCGGTGCTGAGCCTGGCAGGCGCAGTGACAGGCATTCTGATCGGCGTTGGCGTGAAGGGCATGGGCATCGCGGGTTCGGCCTGGGGGCCGGAAACCGGGCTGGCCGGAACAATTGGCGGCGGGCTTGCGCAGGTTGGGCTTGCGGCGTCCGTGGCTGCGGCTTTGCTGGCCGCCGCCAAGGGCAGCAAGGCGCCGCGGCTGATGCAGTTCGCCTCGATCAACCTGCTGATGATTGCAGTTCTGCTGCTGAGCTGAACCAGGTTTCCCCCGTGGGAGTGGGGGAGTGATGTGGAACCCCATGTGCTGCCGCCTGGCACCGCATGGGGTTTTACTTTGCGGCGATGCCAGCGCATGAAAAAGCCGGGGTGCTGAAACCCCGGCTTTGTTGTCACGTTTTGATCTGGCGCCTTACTCTGCTGCGACCTTGATCACCGGTTTCATGCGCTCCAGCACGTCGTCGCTGAGGTGGCATTTGATCTGGTGGCCGCCGTCCAGTGTGCGCACCGGCGGAACCTCCTTCTCGCACAACCCGCCCGGCACCTCGGACTTCCAGCGGCAGCGGGTCTGGAACGGGCAGCCCGGCGGCGGGCTCATGGCTGACGGAATGTCGCCTTCCAGAACGATGTGCTCTTTCTCCACGGAGGTGTCGGCAATCGGCACCGCGCTCAGCAGTGCCTCGGTGTAGGGGTGGTAGGGCGGCGCAAACACCTGATCGGTGTCGCCCAGCTCCACCACATGGCCGAGGTACATCACCATCACCCGGTCGCTGAGATAGCGCACGATGCTGAGGTCGTGGGAGATGAACAGCAGCGTGGTCTTTTCGTTGCGCTGGATCTCCATCAGGAGGTCAGTGACCGCGGCCTGCACCGACACGTCGAGCGCCGAGACAGGTTCGTCCGCAACCACAATCCGTGCACCGCCGGCAAAGGCGCGGGCGATGCCCACACGCTGTTTCTGGCCGCCCGATAGCTGCCGCGGCATGCGGTCGGCAAAGGCGCGGGGCAGTTTCACCAGGTCCAGAAGCTCCAGCATCCGCTTGCGGCGTTCAGCCTCGGAATTGCCAATACCGAAGATTTCCAGCGCCCGCATGATCTGGCGGCCCACGGTCATCGAGGGGTTCAGCGTATCAAAGGGGTTCTGGAACACCATCTGCACGTCGGAAACAGTTTTGGTGTCGCGTTCCTCGATCGGAATCTGCTCGATATTGCGGTTGTCGAGCAGGATTTGGCCCTCCGTGGCGGTCTCAAGTCCCATCAGCACCTTGGCGAATGTTGACTTGCCGCAGCCGGACTCGCCGACGATGGCGAGGGTTTCGGACTCGCGGGCCTCGAAGCTGAGGGTTTCGTTGGCTTTCACCACCTTGGTGTCGCCGCCGCCGAACAGGGCGTTGGCAGCCACCTCGTAGTATTTCTTGAGGTTGTCCATCTTCAGGACAACCTTGCCCGGTGCGGTCTTTTCCTTCTGCTCGCCCACCGTGATCGGGGCGTTCCAGTCGATTTCCTGGAACTTCAGGCAGCGGGTTTCGTGCCGGTCGTTGCCGTGCACAGGGGACATCGGGATCACCATGTCCTGATCGCAGCGGCCCTCTTCGAAGTAATCGCAGCGCGGGCCGAAGTTGCAGCCGGGCGGGCGTTCGTGGGGCAGGGGGAAGTTCCCGGGAATGGCCACCAGCGGGCGGGAGTTCTTGTCGGCGCCGGGCAGCGGGATCGAGCGGAACAGCGCCTGGGTATAGGGATGCTGCATTTCGTCGAACACATCGTGGATCGAGCCGCGCTCCACCGCCTCGCCGGAATACATCACGCAGAGCCGGTCGCAGGTTTCCAGTACCAGGCCGAGGTTGTGCGAGATAAACAGCATCGAGGTGCCGTATTTCTTGCCCAGGTCCTTGACCAGCTCAACCACCGCGGCCTCCACCGTCACGTCGAGCGCGGTGGTGGGTTCATCGAGGATCAAGAGTGAAGGCTTGGACATCAGCGCCATCGCAATCACGATCCGCTGCTGCTGGCCGCCCGACAGCTGGTGCGGGAAGGAGTTCAGCATCCGCTCCGGGTCGGGCAGGCGCACGTCGGTCACCACTTCCAGGGCGCGGGCATAGGCTTCTTTTTCGCTGACGCCCTCGTGGATCATCGGCACTTCCATCAGCTGCTTGCCGATTTTCATTGCCGGGTTCAGCGAGGCCATCGGCTCCTGATAGATCATTGCTATCTCATTGCCGCGGATGTCGCGCAGTTCTTCGGCGCTCATCTCCGCCAGGTCGCGGCCCTTGAACTTGATGGTGCCGCCGACGACACGGCCGTTTTTGCCCAGATCCTGCATGACGCCAAGCGCCACGGTGGACTTGCCGCAGCCGGATTCGCCCACGAGGCCAACCGCCTCGCCGGGCTGCACGGTGACCGAGAAATCCATCACCGCGGGGATTTCGCGCAGGCGGGTGAAGAAGGAGATCGACAGCTTGTTAATCTCGAGGATCGGGCCGTCGTAGTCTGCCAGTTTGTTCATATTCTTTTCTCCCTGTTGGAGCGGGCGGGGAAAGGATCCCCTTCATCTGGCTCCAATTTACCGGGGGACCGGACGGGCCGGTCCCCCGGCCGGATCAATCCTTGAGGCTTTCTTCGCGCAGGCCGTCGGCCAGCAGGTTCAGACCCAGAACCAGCGTCAGCAGCGCAAAGGCAGGCGGCAGCGCCGGGTGCAGGTAGATCGACAACAGCTTGCGGCCATCATTGATCGTGGAACCCCAGTCCGGGCTTTCCGGCGGCAGGCCAAGGCCGAAGAAGCCGAGGGTACCCAAGAGGATGGTGGTGTAGCCGATGCGCAGGCAGAAATCGACGATCAGCGGCCCGCGGGCGTTGGGCAGGATTTCCCACAGCATGATGTACCAGGGGCCCTCGCCGCGGGTCTGGGCAGCCGCCACGTAATCGCGGGTTTTGATGTCCAGCGTCAGGCCGCGCACGATACGGAACACCGTGGGCGAGTTGACGAAGACCACCGAGACGAACACCACCAGGATACCGCCGGGGATGTCGAACATATCCATCACGCGGGGCAGGCCCGGGATCGAATAGGCCGGGGTGTTGATCAGGTAGCCGCCATTGGAAACCAGCTGCAGGTAGAACCAGATGATGATCCCCAGAACCAGCGGCAGCACCAGGTTGCGCACTTTGGGCCGGGTGTAATAGCGTGAGTTCAGCAGCACCCCGACAAAGACAATCGGGAAGATGAACAGAACGATCGCCATATAGTTCGGAACACCGGTGGCGACGATTTCAGGCGTGACCAGCAGGTAGAACAGCAGGATCACCGGGAAGGCCAGGATCAGGTTGGCGGCAAAGGACAGCGTGGTGTCCAGGCGTCCGCCGTAGTAGCCCGCAGGCAGGCCCAGGGTAATCCCCACCATGAAGGCAAAGACAGCTGCCATCGGGGCGATCTTGATGACTTCCCAGGCGCCTTTGACCAGGCGGCTGAACACGTCGCGCGCCAGGTTGTCGCCGCCAAGCAGGTAATAGGGGTAGTCCGCTTCGGTGGCGCCGTTCATCGGGGTGCCGGGGACCTTGTTCTTCATGCCCGAGACCTGCACCAGCGGGTCATGGGTAATGATCATGTCCATGGCGCCGTAGATGCCGGTGAACACCCAGAACATCACCAGGCCAAAGCCGATCATGCCGATGGGGCTGTCAAACAGCTTGCCATAAAGGCCAAGGCGCCGTTTGAAGCCGATGGAAGCTGCGTAGAGGATTACCAGCGAAAACCAGACCGGGGACAGCTGGTAGATGATACGCCCCGCAATTTCGAATGTGCTAAGAGGTTCCATGCTCTGCTGCCTTCCTTAAGAGATCCGGATACGCGGGTTCAGATACACATAGCCGATGTCAGAGATCAGCTGGGTGATCAGCACCACGAAGACTGAGACCACGGAAACGGCCAGCAGCAGTTCGATGTCGTTGTTGCCTGCGGCTTCCACCAGGATCCAGCCGAAGCCCTTGTAGTTGAACAGGGTCTCGACGATCACCACGCCGTTCAGCAGCCAGGGGAACTGCAGCATGATGACGGTGAAGGGGGCAATCAGTGCGTTCCGCAGCGCGTGCTTCAGAACGATGTTGTGAAAGCTCACACCTTTTAGGCGGGCGGTGCGGATGTATTGCGCGGTCATAACCTCGGTCATCGAGGCGCGGGTCATCCGGGCGATATAGCCCATGCCGTAAAGCGCGATGGTCAGCACCGGCAGGAAGAAGTTCTCGAAGTTCGGGTTGTCCATCGCCGAGGTGGCGGTGCCCTTGAACCATTTGAGGCCCACGGTGGAGGATGTGAACACGGCAATGAATATCACGCCGGAAACATATTCGGGTGTTGCCGTGGTCAGGATAGAGGCGGTTGAAAGGCTTCGGTCGGTGACAGAGCCTTCGCGCATGCCTGCCAGCACCCCGATGATCAGGGCAGAAGGCACCATCAGCACCAGCACCCAGAACATCAGGCGGCCTGTATTGCCGAGCCGTTCTGCGATGATGGTGGAGACTTCATCCTTGAACCGGGTCGAATAGCCCCAGTCACCTTGCAGAATGCCGCAGAAGGTCGGCGCTTCGGCGGCTTCCTCAGCGCTGACCGCGCCGGTCATGCAGCGGCCGGTGAACCCTTTCTCGGTCTCGCGGGTCCAGCCCGGCAGAACGCCCAGCCATTGCCCGTATTTCGAAACCATGGAGCCGCCATAACCGTTGGCGTCCAGCCAGCTGGCCACGGCCTCATCCGACATGCGGAAGTTGCCCTGGGTTTTGGCGAGTTTTTCGAGGTTGGGGTAGAGGTTCGTGAGGAAGAACACGATGAACGTCAGGCACAGGGCCGTCAGCAGCATCACGCCCGAACGGCGGAGAATGAAAAGTCCCATTTGGGTCCCCTGTCAGTCTGGCGGATCGGACCCGGCTCAAGGGGCGGGTCTCTTATCTTTTGAGCTGGAAAGCACCGCCCCGGAGGAGGGGCGGTGCAAGAGTCAGGAGCCGGTCGGGCTTAGGCTGCCCAGCCCCACTTGTAGTGGTGATGCTCGAAGGAGATATGCATGTCGGCACCGACAACACCTTCGCGCATGTGGCGGTAGAGCGAGCGCCAGTAGGGCTGGATGGTCACGCCCTCTTCCTGGATCAGAGCCTGGCCCTTGGCAGAGATTTCGCGGCGCTTGTCAGCGTCAGCAATGGACAGGGCTTCTGCCAGCAGGGCGTCGAACTCCGGGTTTTCCCAGCCGAATTCGTTCCAGGCTTCGCCGGATTTGTAGGCCAGCGCCCAGATCTGAACGCCCAGCGGGCGGTGGTTCCAGTTGGTCGAGGAAAACGGGTATTTGGCCCAGTCGTTCCAGAAAGTCGAGCCCGGCAGAACGGTCCGTTTAACCTTGAAGCCAGCGTCGCGCAGCTGTGCTGCCACCGCGTCGGTGGTGTTCCGGCGCCAGTCGTCGTCGATCGACAGGATCTCATGCTCGAAATCCATCATGCCGGCTTCTTCCATCAGCGCCTTGGCACCGGCGGGATCAACCTTCTGCGGCGGCAGTTCGGCGTATTCCGGGTGGATCGGGCCGACATGGTGGTTTTCCGCAGTTTCGCCGCGGCCGCCGTAGCCAAGCTCCAGGCAGACGGAGTTGTCGACCGCCATCTGGATCGCCTTGCGGACGCGCTTGTCAGCATAGGGTTTCTTGCCGTCGATTTCCGCCAGCTGGTTGGTGCGGATCACGATCGAGGACATGGTCACAACTTCGGACTTCTTGTAGCCGAGGCCGTCCATCACGTCGATGAATTCGCCGACCGATTCATAGAGCATGTCGACTTCGTCGGATTCCAGCGCCGCCAGCCAGGAGGACGGGTCGGTGCCGAAATCGACGTATTCGATGCGGTCCAGTGCCGGCTTGCCATAGATCGCTTCGCCCCACCAGGTGTGGTCGTCGTTGCGTTCCAGAACCGAACGCACGCCGACTTCCAGCTCGGTCAGCAGGAACGGGCCGGTGCCGACGTTCTGGGTGAAGTCGTTGGTCTGGAAGGAGGAATGCACGATGGCCGCCGGATAGTCGGCCATGCCTGCGATCAGCGAAATGTCGGAGGCCGGCAGGTTCAGTTTGACTGTGTGGCTGTCGACCACTTCGATCGCGCCTTCGGCTGCCTGGCCGGTTTCACTGTCAATCAGGGTTGCGAAACGGCCGGCCATGGAGTTGCCTTCCAGCCCCTTGTCGCACCAGCCTGCAATGTTGCGGGCAACATCTTCGGCGGTGAAGTCGTCGCCGTTGTTCCACTTGACGCCCTGGCGGACGTTCAGGGTATAGACGGTGGCGTCCTCGTTGATCTCCCAGCTTTCCAGCAGCATGCCGGTGAAGGAGCCGTCGTTGTTGTATTCCACCAGGTATTCGATGGTACCGCGGGTCTTGTTGGCCATCTGCGACCAGTCAAAGGTGCGCGGGTCCTTCAGCGGGCGGACTTCGGTTTGCACCCGAAGTGTGCCGCCCTGCTTTTTCTCTTCTGCCGCCTTAACCGGGGCGGCCAGGCCGATCATGCCATAGGCAGCGGCGGCAGTGACGCCCAGCGAGGTGGCGCGGGTCAGGAATTCCCTGCGGTCCAGCTTGCCGTCCAGCACTTCCTTGGCGTGCATCTTGGCGGCCCAATGGATCGGGGCTCCGTTGATGGTGTCTTTGGTCATTTAAGTCTCCCTGTCGTACCGTTCGGTCATTTTTGTGCGAAACGGATATTGGCCCGGCGGTGTGCCAGGCGATTTTGGT
This sequence comes from Leisingera sp. ANG1, assembly GCF_000203975.2. Classification (GTDB taxonomy): domain Bacteria; phylum Pseudomonadota; class Alphaproteobacteria; order Rhodobacterales; family Rhodobacteraceae; genus Leisingera. The sequence goes on from NZ_AFCF02000001.1 coordinate 232,858, forward strand.
TCAGGTTTTGGATTAAAGTTTCCCCATGCCTGCATTCCGGCAGAGATACGGCGTTTCGTCAATGCACAGTTTCGTCGTTTCCGTGTAAAAATACGACATTTCCGGCGTCGGTTTTATTATTCGGGGCGGCATACGTCCGCATACTGTTCAAAACTGCCCAGTAATAGGGCCGGCATTTGAAGGAATTTCCGGTGTGTCAGGCCATGCGGCGGGATTCTGCTGACGGATCAGGCTATTGCAGTTTTTTGCGGGCGGAATCGCGCAATCCGCTGGGGGGCTGGCCGGTATGCTGCGTGATGAAGCGTGTGAAATAGGCGGCGCTGCCAAAGCCCAGCCGGGCGGCAATGTCGCGAATGGGTATATCTGAAGTGATCAGCAGTGTCCGTGCGGCGTGCAGCTGGCGCTCTGTCAGAAGGGTCGCTGCGGTCTTGCCTGCGGCAGCTTTGCAGACCCGTGTCAGATGTGTCGGGGTCACGTTCAGGGCCTCAGCATGCGCAGCCATTGTGGTCTGGCAGCCCTGCACCCCGGAAATGCGCTGGCAGTAGGCCCGGCACAGGCGCAGCGCCGCAGATTGCCGAGGTGCCGTGTCCGGCTGACGTTGCAGAGCGACGGCTGCAAGCTCGCTATGGGCTTGCACGGCGCGGTGCCAATGCTGTCCTTGCGCAGCCTGCTCGCGGCTGATCGCCTCGAAGTGCCCGCCCAGGCCGGTTTGTTCCTGCAGGCTGGTGAAGCGCTTGTGCACAGGGGCTTCAGGAAAGGGCGGCAGCAAGGGGCCTGTCATCGATAGCACCTGGCCCAGGCACTGGCGGGAGAATTCGGCCGACCAAAGTGCCCCGGCCGGCACAAAAATGACACTATGCAGGCCGAAGCCGCGCTGCTCCCCATTCAGGAAGAAGCGGCCTTGCCCGCGCGTGATCCAGATCAGCAGGTGTTCGTTTCGGCTGTGGGCCAATGCGGTCTGCCAGCCGCCGTCCGGTGCCAGCCGGACCAGCGGCGCGGCATGGAACTCTCTGGGAAGATCTGAATCAAAGGGCATCAGCAATCTTAAGCAGCAGAACCGGTTTTGGTGGCCGCAGCAGGTCACGGATCGCTGATTCTGGCAAGTTTCCGCTTGCTGAAGGCTGAAGTGATGAAAGTTTTAGGGGCTGGCGCGAGATGGTGCGGGCTCAAGCGAGCGAGATCTGGTGCCAGTCCTTCATCCGGGCGCGGAACCAGCTGCGCTGCCGTTTGGCAAACTGCCGGGTGGCGACGGCGGCGCGCTCTTCCGCTTCCTCCAGCGTCAGGCGGCCGTCGGCGTAGCCCATCAGTTCCGGCACGCCTATGGCTTTGCAAGATGGCAGCGCGGGGTCATACCGGCTGCGCATGGCGTCGATCTCGGCCATCGCTCCCTGATCCAGCATAAGTCCGAAGCGTTTGCGGATGCGTTCCTCCAGCCATTGCTTGTCCGAGTTCAGAACCATTGCCGTGCAGTTCTGCAGCGGCAGCGCCGGGGCAGGGGTTTCGTCCTGCCAGCTGGCCAGGGGGCGTCCGGTGGCCTTCAGCACTTCCCAGGCGCGCTGCACCCGGGCGCGGTTCATCAGGTCGATGCGGCCCGCGGTCTCCGCATCCAGCTCTGCCCGTAGCGCATCCAGCGGCAGGCTGTCGCCTTCGGTGCGCACCGCGGGCGGGGTGGCGGGGATTTCGGCCATGCCCTCTGTCAGGGCGGTGAAATAGAGACCGGTGCCGCCGACGATGATCAACCGTTCCGGCCCGTCCAGAAGCGGAAGCACCTCGCGCAGCCAGTGGCCGGCGGAATATTCCGCGTCAAACGGGACGTGGCCATACAGCGCGTGCGGCGCCTGCGCCTCTTCCTCTGCCGAGGGGCGGGCGGTGATCACCCGCCAGCAGTCATAGACCTGGCTGGCGTCTGCGTTGACAATGATTCCGCCCTGACGGGCCGCAATTTCCAGCGCCAGCGCGGACTTTCCAGAGGCCGTGGGGCCTGCGATCAGCACAGGTTTGCCGGGGTCGATGTCGGGCAGGTTCATCGGGGTGCAGTCCATCTTTGATGCCAGTTCCGCAAAACTGCGGGGAAAGCGCGCTGCGTGGATTGAAACTGGCAGCGAATTCCTTCATTTTGCCGCGCAAATTAACCCTCACATCTTCTGGAGCGCAACATGCCTCAACCGCAAGAAAAGCCGGAACTGGATCCGGCCGCCGCCTATAAACGCGTCATGCTGAAAATTTCGGGCGAGGCACTGATGGGCGACCAGGGGTTCGGCCTGCATCCGCCGACCGTGCAGCGCATCGCCCGCGAGGTGAAGACCGTGCACGACATGGGGGTGGAAATCTGCATGGTGATCGGCGGCGGCAACATCTTCCGCGGGCTGTCCGGTTCGGCCCAGGGGATGGAGCGCACGACCGCTGACTACATGGGCATGATGGCCACGGTGATGAACGCGCTGGCGATGCAGTCTGCACTGGAAGGCCTGGGGGTGTTCACCCGCGTGATCTCGGCGATCCGGATGGATGAGGTCGCCGAGCCCTATATCCGCCGCCGCGCTGTGCGCCACCTGGAAAAGAAACGGGTTTGCATCTTTGCTGCCGGCACCGGCAACCCCTATTTCACCACCGACACTGCTGCGACGCTGCGCGCCAACGAGATGGCCTGCGAGGCGATCTTCATGGGCAAGAACGGGGTTGATGGCGTCTACGACAAGGACCCGGCGCAGCACGATGATGCGGTCCGTTATGACGAAATCAGTTACGACGACGTATTTGCCAAGCGGCTGAAGGTGATGGATGCCTCCGCCATCGCGCTTGCCCGTGACAACAACCTGCCTCTGATCGTGTTCCCGCTGGATGAGCCGGGCGGTTTCCGCGGCATTCTGGCGGGCAAGGGGACTTATACCAAGGTTCACGGCTGAGCTGCCGAGCAGCCGGCTGAAACCGCGGGCCGTGATCGCCCGCGGTTTTTTGTGATCTGACCTGAGTGCCTGTGCGGGGCTGATCCCGTGAATTCCGCGGCAGGCAGGCTAGATCGTGCATCACGGAGGGCGTGGCCAAAGCGCGGAGATGCCGCCCCGGCGGCACCAAATCCTCCGCTTGATCGCTATACATCAGCCTTCCAATGGCTTATGAGCCAATGGAAGACCGCCTCAGATAAGGGGAGAGAGCAGCATGTCTGATGATTTTGAACTGGATACCGACGATCTGAAACGCCGCATGGATGGCGCCATGGCCAACCTGCGCACCGAATTTGCGTCGCTGCGCACCGGCCGGGCTTCGGCCTCGATGCTGGAGCCGGTGATGGTGGATGCCTACGGCTCGCCGACGCCGATCAACCAGGTGGGCACCGTCAACGTGCCGGAGCCGCGCATGGTCACCATCAACGTCTGGGACAAGGGCCTGGTCGGCAAGGTGGAGAAGGCGATCCGCGAATCCGGCCTGGGCATCAACCCGCAGCTCAACGGCACCATCATCATGCTGCCGATCCCGGAGCTGAACGAGGAGCGCCGCCGCGAACTGGGCAAGGTGGCCGGCCAGTATGCCGAACACGCCCGGGTGTCGATCCGCAACGTCCGCCGCGACGGCATGGACCAGATCAAGAAGGCCAAGGCCGACGGCATGTCGGAAGACGATCAGAAGTTCTGGGAAGCCGAGGTGCAGGAGCTGACCGACAAGATGATCAAGCATGTGGACGAGGCGCTTGAGACCAAGCAAGCCGAGATCATGCAGGTCTGACGGGCAGTATGCCAGGAGACACAAACCCGCACGCGAGTGCTGCCGGAGAAGTTCCGGCGGCCCGCTCCGGCCCGCGCCATGTGGCCATAATCATGGACGGCAACGGCCGCTGGGCGCAGGCCCGGGGCAGGCCGCGGCTGTTTGGCCACCATGCAGGTGCGCGCCGGGTCCGTGAAGTTGTCGAGTGCTGCCCGGCTTTGGGCGTGGAATACCTGACCATATTTGCCTTCTCGACCGAGAACTGGAAACGGACGCAGACCGAAGTTGCCGGTCTGATGAGCCTGTTCCGCCGCTACATCTCCAAGGAAATGAACGCCTTGGCTGAACAGAACGTCCGTGTGCGCTTTATCGGCGACCGGGTGCGGCTGGATGCCAAGCTGATTGATCTGATGGACAAGCTGGAGCGTAAGACCGAAGGCAACAGCGGCACCCAACTGACCATTGCGCTGAACTATGGCGGCCGGGATGAGGTCGCACGCGCAACCAAGCGGCTGGCGCGGGATGTGGCCGAAGGCCGGCTGGACCCCGAAAACGTCGATGAAGAAACCCTGCCGCGCTATCTGGACACCCATGTGCTGCCGGATCCGGACCTGGTGATCCGCACCAGCGGCGAGGCGCGGATCTCAAACTTCCTGCTGTGGCAGTCGGCTTATGCGGAATATGAGTTCATCGACACGCTGTGGCCTGATTTCTCGGGCGAGGAGCTGGAGCGGCTGTGCAACAGCTATGGCCGCCGCGACCGCCGGTTCGGGGCGGTCAAGACATGAGTGCTGCCAAGGACCGGTGGGCGGACCTGCTGCCGCGGGCCGTGTCTGCCATCGTGATGATTGCCGCAGGCGGTTTTGCGGTCTGGGCTGGCGGGTTCATTTTCAATGCTCTGATCGCGCTGTGCTGCGGCGGCATGGTGTGGGAGCTGGTACGGATGCTGATGCCGTCACGCAGCGGCACGGCGCTGCAGCTTGGCGCGATCTCAGCCGTTGCGGTACTGCTGGCGTCGCTGCTGCCCGCTCTGTGGGTGCTGCCGGTGCTGGCCGCACCTGTGGCCGCCGGTTTCAGTCAGATCCGTGAACGGCGGCAGTACTTCACCGGATTCGCGCTGTGGGTGCTGCTGGCAGGGTTCGGTTTTATCTGGCTGCGCGGCCAGATGGGCATGGCTTGGATGCTGTGGCTGATCTGCATTGTGGTAGCGACAGATGTGGCCGGGTATTTTGCGGGCAAGGCCCTTGGCGGACCCAAGTTCTGGCCCCGTGTCAGCCCCAAGAAAACCTGGAGCGGCACCGCGTCGGGCTGGATTGCGGCTGCCATTGTCGGGGCTGTCTTCGCCGCGCAGTTGGGGCAGGGCTTTGGCCTTGTCGTGCTGTCGGTTCTTCTGTCGATGGCCAGCCAGGCCGGCGATGTGGCGGAAAGCGCCCTGAAGCGCAAGATGGGCGTCAAGGATTCCAGTGCGCTGATTCCCGGCCATGGCGGGCTGTTTGACCGCTTTGACGGGATGCTGGGCGCAGCGGCCATGTTCCTGGCCGTCGCTGCCTTCTGGGGATAACCAGTCAGGAAAGACCATGCGGAAAATCTCGATCTTCGGCGCCACCGGGTCGATTGGACAGAACACCATCGACCTGATCCGCCGCGCGCCTGACGCCTATGACGTGGTGGCGCTCACCGGCGGAGCGAATATCGCCAGGCTGGCCGAAGACGCCATAGCCTTGCGTGCGGATGTTGCCGTTACCGCCTTTGAAGACCGCCTGCCGGATTTGCGGGCCGCGCTGGCGGGCTCTGATGTCGAAGCGGCAGCGGGGCAGGCGGCGCTGGTTGAGGCGGCGGCGCGCCCGGCAGACTGGATCATGTCGGCGATTGTCGGCGCTGCGGGGCTGGCCCCGGGGCTGGAGGCGCTGAAACACGGCACCACGCTGGCGCTTGCCAACAAGGAATCGCTGGTCTGCGCAGGCCGGCTGCTGCTGGAAACCGCGGAACAACACGGCGCCCGGCTGCTGCCGGTCGACAGCGAGCATTCGGCGGTGTTTCAGGGGCTGGTGGGGGAAGACATTGAAGCGGTTGAGCGGATTGTCATCACCGCATCGGGCGGTGCCTTCCGGGATTGGCCGCTGGAGGATCTGGCGAAGGCAAGCCTGGCGCAGGCGTCCTCGCATCCCAATTGGGACATGGGGCAGCGGATCACCATCGACAGCGCGTCCATGTTCAATAAGGCGCTGGAAGTCATTGAAACCAGGGAGTACTTCGGTGTCCGGCCCGATCAGATCGAGGTACTGGTGCATCCCGAGTCCCTGGTGCACGCGCTGGTCGGTTTCAATGACGGCGCGCTGATGGCGCATCTGGGTGCTGCCGATATGCGCCATGCCATCGGCTATGCGCTGCACTGGCCCGCGCGCCAGAACCTGCCGGTGGAGCGGCTGGACCTGGCCCGCATCGGCCAGCTGAATTTCCGCGCCCCGGACCCGGCCCGCTATCCGGCGCTGCGCCAGGCCTATGAGGTGATGGAGCGGGGCGGGCTGATGGGCGCGGCGTTTAACGCGGCCAAGGAACAGGCGCTGGACGAGTTCATTGCCGGGCGCATCCGGTTCACCGATATGGCCGCCGTGACCGCTGCAGTGCTGGAGCGGATCGAGGCGGATGGCGGCCTCATAGATGCCGCAATGACACTTGATAACGTGACCCGGGTTGACCATGTCGCCAGGAAACAGGCGGCGCGCGCCGCAGAAGAACGCATAGGGTAGAATTTTGGACGTACTTTCTTTTGTCCCGCAGTTTGGCGGTTTTCTCTATACAATCGCCAGCTTTGTCGTCGCTTTGTCGGTGATCGTGGCGGTGCATGAATACGGCCACTATATCGTCGGCCGCTGGTCGGGCATTCATGCCGAGGTGTTCTCCATCGGGTTCGGCCCGGTGCTGTGGAGCCGGATGGACAAGCGCGGCACCCGCTGGCAGGTGGCCGCGCTTCCCTTTGGCGGTTACGTGAAATTCCTGGGCGATTCCGATGCGGCCTCCGGCAAGGATGCGCAGGCAATGGAGGCCGCCGCCGCGGATCCCGCCGCCCTGCGCCGGACCATGCACGGTGCGCCCTTGTGGGCGCGGGCGGCGACGGTTGCGGCAGGTCCGGTGTTCAACTTCGTGATGTCCGCCATCATCTTTACCGCTGTAGCGCTGTCGCAGGGCAATATGCGCGAACCTCTGACCATTGGAGCCCTGGCGCCGCTGCCCGGGCTCGAGAACGGTTTGCAGCAGGGGGATGAGCTGATCAGCGCAGGGGGAGTTCCTGTTCCGAACTACCAGGACAGCGATGCGTGGGAGGCATTCCGGCAGGCGCTGCCGCAGCAGCAGCCGCTGGAGTACGCCGTGCGCCGGGGCGGTGACGAGATCGTGGTCGACGGGCCCTTTCTGTATCCGCCTTACGTGCACGGTGTAGTGCCGCGCAGCGCGGCGGCTGATGCAGGGCTGCAGCCGGATGACGTGATTGTTGCAGTGGACGGCACCCCGCTGGTGTCTTTTGAGCAGCTTAAGGAACTGGTTGAAGCGGCTGACGGCAAGGTGCTGGTGCTGGATGTCTGGCGCGGCGGCGAAACCGTCGAAATGGCGCTGGCGCCGCGGCGCACCGATGAGCCGCAGCCGGATGGCGGCTTTGCCACCCGCTGGCGGATCGGTATCGTCGGCGGGCTGGCATTTTCGCCGGCAACCGAAGCCGCGGGATTTGGTGAAGCTCTTGCGGCAGGCAGCTATCAGGTCTGGGCGGTGGTGGAGACCTCGCTGTCTGGCCTGAAGCACATGATCACCGGGGCGATCAGCACCTGTAACCTGTCGGGGCCGATCGGCATTGCCGAAACCTCCGGCGCGATGGCCAGCCAGGGGGCGGAGAGCTTTATCCGCTTCATCGCGGTTCTGTCGACTGCAGTGGGGCTGCTGAACCTGTTTCCCATTCCCGCATTGGATGGCGGCCACCTGGTGTTCTATGCCTATGAGGCCGTTGCAGGGCGTCCGCCCAGCGACCGGGCGGTGCGGGTGCTGATGACCTTTGGCATAGCTGTGGTGCTGTCGCTGATGGTGTTTGCCTTGGGCAACGACCTGTTTTGCTGATCAACGACAGCTGAAGCACTAACAAAGGGCGGCCATAGTGCCGCCCAAGTGCTGCCACATTCCCCCGTTAACTTTTCCTCAACCTGCAGCCCGCGCCGCTGAGCGCCGTGCTTGCGGGCGGGTGAAGAACTGGGGGATATCCGATGCACACACTCTCGCAATCCTATCGCGGCCTTGGCCTCTTGGTGCGCCTGAACTGGGACCGGGCACTGACTGGTTTCGCCATTGTCGGCGCGCTGACCGCAGGCACCTGGCTCGCCACTTTGTGATTCCCGCACCCGGCGCGCCAGCCCGCCGCGCCGGTTGCCCTCAAGTTGCGCCTTAGTTGGTTTTGACAAGCGCTTTCAAACCCGGTACGCACGTCGCAAAGCTGCTATAAAAATCGGGTTCTGAAAAATGGTTTGGGGGAAAATCGCAGGCAAGTCCTGTGTCGAGCGCAAGTCGGGCATCAATATCTTGTACCGCAAAGTTTCTGCTATTTCTCTGGCAGTTGCGCTGGGTTACGCGCTGGCACCGCTGCCGGCAGAAGCGCAAAGCTACCGCTTCAATTCGGTGCAGGTAGAGGGCAATCAGCGCATTCAGACGTCGACCGTTGTCGCTTATACCGGCATCGAGCGCGGCCAGACGGTCAGCGCAGGCGAGCTGAACGACGCCTACCAGCGCATTCTTGACAGTGGCGTATTTGAAACAGTGGAAATCGTGCCGCGCGGCAGCACGCTGGTGATCAAGGTCACTGAGTTCCCGACCATCAATCAGATCAGTTTCGAAGGCAACAAGCGCCTCAAGGACGACGCGCTGGACCAGATCATCGAATCTGCGCCGCGCCGGGTGTTCAACCCTACGCAGGCAGAGCGTGACGCCGCCGCAATTGCCGAAGCCTACAGCGTGCAGGGGCGTTTGGCCTCGCGCGTGACCCCGCGGATCATCCGCCGCAGCAACAACCGCGTTGACCTGGTGTTCGAGATTTCCGAAGGCGACACCATCGAGGTGGAGCGCGTGTCGTTCACCGGCAACCGGGTCTATTCGGACCGCCGTCTGCGCCGGGTGCTGGAAACCAAGCAGGCCGGCCTGCTGCGCGGCTTCATCCGTTCCGACACCCTGATCGAGGACCGGCTGGAATTCGACAAGCAAGTGCTGCGCGACTTCTACCTGTCGCGCGGCTATGTCGACTTCCGGGTGAACAGCGCCAACGCAGAAGTGACCGAGGAACGCGACGCTGTGTTCCTGGTTGTTGACGTGACCGAAGGCCAGCAGTTCAAGTTCGGCAATATCACCGTCACCAGCGAAATGCCGGAAGCGGATGCGGATGAATTTGCCTCCACGCTGAAAATCAAGCCGGGCGTGACTTACACACCGTCCCTGGTCGAAAATGCGATCGACCGGATGGAAGGCCTGGCCGTCCGCAATGAGATCGATTTCCTGCGGGTTGAGCCGCGGGTCACCCGCAATGACCGTGACCTGACCCTGGACATTGAATTCGTGCTGACGCGCGGCCCGCGCGTTTTTGTCGAACGGATCGACATCGAAGGCAACACCACCACCCTGGACCGGGTTGTCCGCCAGCAGTTTGCCTCTGTTGAAGGCGACCCCTTCAACCCGCGCTCCATCCGCAACAGCGCGGAGCGGATCCGCGCGCTGGGCTTCTTTGCCAATGCGGACGTGGAAACCCGCGAAGGCAGCTCTGCCGATCAGGTGATCGTCGATGTGGATGTCGAAGAACAGCCGACCGGCTCGCTGAACCTCGGCGGCGCCTACTCGGTCACCGACGGCTTTGGTCTGAGCATCGGCCTGACGGAAAACAACTTCCTTGGCCGCGGCCAGCGGCTGTCGCTGAATATCGCAACCGCGACGGAATCCGATTCCTACGTGCTGGGCTTCACCGAGCCTTACCTGCTGGGCCGGAAACTGCGGTTTGATCTGGACCTGGGCCTCAATGAAACCGACTCCAGTTTCTCCGAATACAAGACCAAGCGCGTCTTCTTCCAGCCAGCTTTGACGTTCGATACCGGCGAGGACACCTCGCTGCAGGTCCGTTACACTTGGGACGCGGACGAGATGCAGTTTGACGACGATGACACCAACCAGAATCTGGCTGGCCCGATTATCCGCAGCGAGATTGGGCAGGGTGAACGGAATGCCAGCGCAATTGGCTTTACCTACCGGTATGACAGCCGCCTGACCGGGCTCGATCCGACTGCTGGTTTCCTGGTTGAAATCGGCGCTGACTATGCAGGTCTGGGCGGGGATTCCGAATACGTCAAGGCAACCACAAAACTCGTTGCTCAGAAACAGATTTGGAACGAAGAAGTCACCATCCGCGCCACGCTGGAGGCCGGTGCTTTCCAATGGGAAGGCAGCGGAAACAGCCGGACGATCGACCGCTTTGTTCTGACGCCTTCTGTCATGCGCGGGTTTGAGCCGGGTGGTATCGGGCCGCGGGATCGGTCCTCTGGCGGTCCCAATGGCCCGTACAACGACTTCCTGGGCGGCAACTACTATGCGGTTGCGCGGTTCGATGCAGAATTCCCGCTTGGTTTGCCCGAAGAACTGGGGATGCGCGGCGGCATTTTCTATGACGTCGGCGGCCTGTGGGGGCTGCAAAATGTCGATACCATCCAAAGCAACAGCATTGTCGGACACGAAAAATCCTTCCGCCACGTGGTTGGTGTCTCGCTTCTTTGGACCACCGGGTTCGGCCCGCTGAGGTTCAACTTCTCCAAAGCCCTCAAGAAAGAGGACTTTGACGAGGAGCAGAGCTTTGACCTGACCTTGCAGGCGAGGTTCTGATCTGGTGCGGCAGCCGAAGCCCGGAGCCAGGGCAGCGCTGGGGCTTGTCCTGGCGCTGATCTGCGCCGGCACTGCACCCGTCCGCGCACAGGAGACTGCGGGCAGCAGCGGGGCCGAATTTCAGCTGGGGCTGCCGCAAAGCGGCATCCTCACGATTCAGCCGGACCGGCTGTTCTCGGAAAGCGCCTTTGGCAAGCGGGTGGAACGCGAGATCGAGGCCGAAGGCGCGGTTCTGACCGCGGAGAACCGCCGTATCGAGGCGGAACTGCGTAAGGAGGAGCTGGACCTGACCGAACGGCGCAGCGAGATGGAGCCGGAAGCTTTCCGCGCTCTGGCGGATGCCTTTGATGAGAAAGTCCAGGAAACCCGCCGCCGCCAGGACCAGAAGCTGCGCGAGATAACCCAGATGGGCGAGGATGCCCGGCGGGAGTTCATCAAGGCGTCTCTGCCGGTGCTGCAGCAAATCATGCGGGAAGCCGGGGCTGGGGCGATCCTCGATCATTCCTCGGTCTTTCTGAGTGCCGACGCGGCCGACATCACGGCCTTGGCAATCGCCCGGATCGATGCCGTTCTGGGTGACGGCGCCGCAGATGAGGACGGCGACCGCTGAGTGCGCGAACTTGCCCAAAGCCTGTCCGCTTGCTAGGGACAGCGCAGTATTCTTGACGTAAATGGGAAACCAAGCATGACCACCGAGCTGCAAAGCGCTGACATTCAACTGATCCAGCGGATCCTGCCGCACCGTTATCCGTTCCTGCTGGTCGACAAGGTGGTCGACATCGACAGCTATAAATCGGCACGCGGCATCAAGAATGTCACCATGAACGAGCCGCATTTCCAGGGTCATTTTCCGGGCACGCCGATCATGCCGGGCGTGACCATCGTCGAGGCGATGGCGCAGACCGCCGGCGTGATGCTGGGTGTCGGCATGGATATGGTCGACACCGACCTGCTGATCTATTTCATGAACATCGACAAGTGCAAGTTCCGCCGCAAGGTGGTGCCGGGCGATGTGCTGGAGATGCATGTGGAAACCCTGCGCGGCAAGCCGGGCGGCAAGATCTTCAAGTTCCTGGGCCGCGCGACGGTTGAGGGCGAAGTGGCTGCAGAGGCTGAATTTACCGCAATGGTCGACCGCCAGGCCGAGGAAAGCTGAAATGAGCAAGATCCACCCCAGTGCCGTGATTGAAGAGGGTGCCAAGCTAGGGCAAGACTGCGAAATCGGTCCTTTCTGCGTGGTTGGCCCCGAGGCGGTTCTGGGGGACAGGGTTGTTCTGAAATCCCATGTAGTTGTCACCGGCGATACCGAAATCGGTGACGAGACCGTGGTGTTCCCCTTTGCGGTGCTGGGGGAGATCCCGCAGGACCTGAAGTTCAAAGGCGAGAAGTGCAAGACCGTGATCGGCAAGCGCAACCGCATCCGCGAGCATGTGACGGTGAATGCCGGCACCGAGGGCGGCGGCGGCGTGACGCGTATTGGCGATGACGGTCTTTTCATGGCCGGCTGCCATATCGCCCATGACGCCCAGGTCGGCGACCGGGTGATCGTGGTGAACTCTGCCGCTGTGGCGGGGCACTGCGTGCTGGAGGACGATGTAATCATCGGCGGGTTGTCCGGCATCCATCAATGGGTGCGGATCGGCAAGGGCGCCATCATCGGCGCGGTTACCATGGTGACCAACGACGTGATTCCCTATGGCCTGGTGCAGGCGCAGCGCGGTGAGCTGGACGGCTTGAACCTGGTCGGCCTGAAGCGCCGCGGCGTCGCCCGCAGCGACATCACCGCCTTGCGCGCAGCGTTTCAGATGCTGGCCCAGGGTGAGGGAACCTTCCAAGAGCGCGCCAAGCGGCTGGGGGATGAGACCGACAGTGAATATGTGCAGCGTATTGTTGCCTTCATCACCGGCGGAAGCGACCGCTCTTTCCTGACACCGGGAGGCTAATGCGATGCTGGCAGTGATTGCAGGCACCGGCGCGCTGCCGGCTGAAGTGGCCGCGCATGCGCCGGGCCGTCCGCTGATCTGCGCGATGGCAGGGGCAGAACCGGATATGGTCGATCCGGAAATCACCTTTCGCTTTGAACAGCTCGGCAGTTTTCTGGAGCGGCTGAAGGCGGCGGAAGTGACCGAGATTTGCCTGGCTGGCGCTGTGCGCCGCCCGCATATTGATCCCTCTGCTATTGATGCGGCCACGATGCCGCTGGTGCCGGTGCTGCAAGCGGCGCTTGCGGCTGGTGACGATGGGGCCTTGCGCGCGATTATCGGGATTTTCGAACAGGCAGGCTTTGCCGTCCGCGCGGCTCATGAGGTGGCACCGGATCTTTTGATGGCTGCCGGCGTACCGACCAAAGTGCAGCCGGGCGAGCTGGACAAGGCTGACGCGGAACGCGGCGCGGAGATCGTGGCGGCCATGTCTGCGGCTGACATCGGCCAGTCCTGCGCCGTGCGCAAGCAGCAGGCGATTGCGGTCGAGAACCTGTTTGGCACCGACTGGATGCTGACTTCGCTGCAAAATCGTCCAGATGGGCAGGGCGGCCTGTTGTTCAAGGCGCCGAAACCGGCGCAGGACCGCCGCGCCGACCTTCCCACGATTGGCGTGGAGACGGTTGAAGCGGCCGCCAAGGCCCGGCTTTCCGGTATCGTGCTGGAGGCAGGCGGCGTCATCGTGCTGGATCAGGATGCGGTGATTGCGGCCTGCGACCGGCTGGGGCTGTTCCTCTGGCTGCGCGAGGCATGAGCCTGCGGGTTTTCATCCTGGCAGGGGAGCCTTCGGGCGACCGGCTGGGCGGGGCGCTGATGGCGGGGCTGAAACAGCTGGAACCTGGCGTCAGCTTTGACGGCATCGGCGGCGCGCTGATGGCGGAGCAGGGGCTGGCTTCGCGCTTTCCCATGGAAGAGCTGTCGGTGATGGGGCTGGCAGAGGTGCTGCCCAAGTACCGCCACCTGAAGCGCCGCATCCGGGAAACAGCGGATGCCGTGCTGGAGGCTAATCCGGATCTGCTGATCACCATCGACAGCCCGGACTTCAGCCTTCGCGTGGCGCGGCTGGTCAAGGATCGCAGCAGCATCCGCACCGTGCATTACGTGGCGCCCTCGGTCTGGGCGTGGCGGCCCAAGCGGGCGCAGAAGATGGCTGAGGTCATCGACCACGTGCTCGCGCTGTTGCCGTTTGAGCCGCCCTATATGGAAGCCGCTGGCATGGACTGCGACTTTGCCGGCCACCCGGTGGTGGCGGAGCCGCAGGCGACGGAAGCGGAGATTGCCGCCTTCCGCAGTGAATTCGGCTTGGGGGATGCGCCGTTTGTGCTGGCGCTGCCCGGATCGCGGCGGTCCGAAGTGTCGCGGTTAGCCCCGGTATTCGGAAAGGCGCTGGAGCAGTTCACTTCCACGCATCCAGACTGCCGGATCGTGGTTCCCGCCGCTGCACCTGTTGCAGGGCTTGTGCAAGAGGCGCTGCAGGAGTGGCCGAGGGGCACTGTCATGGTGGATCCGAACCGGTATGAGGCCGGGCGCGCCAAGGCCTTTAAACGCGCGGCTTTTGCCTCAGCCAGCCTGGCGCTGGCCGCCTCTGGCACAGTCTCGCTGGAACTGGCTGCAGCCCGCACGCCGATGGTGATTGCTTATAAGTTTCAATGGCTCACTTGGCAGATCATGAAGCGGATGGCGCTGATCGACACGGTGACGCTGGTCAATCTGGTAAGCGGCACCCGTGTGGTTCCGGAATGCCTGGGGCCTGACTGCACGCCTGAAAAAATCGCTGCCGGCTTGGAAGCGGTGGCTGCGAACCCGGGAGCGCAGCTGGAGGCGATGGAACTGACCATGGAGCGCCTGGGCCAGGGCGGGGAAGCCCCCGGGTTGCGGGCCGCGCGGGCCGTACTCGACCGGCTGCCCGGCAGGTGAACCGGGCGCGCCGGATGCAAAGCCTCCGCCGCGCGGCTTCTGGTGGCGCGGGCGCTGCGCCCCCGCGCGGAGTGCGCCGCTGCGCAGCCGCAGAACGCAGACGGTTGGCAAAAGTACAAATGCCGGGAATTTTTTGGCTGAGAACCGCCTAAGGGCAGGACTGCCCTTAGGCGCGCAGTCCATTTTAGAAAGATATGCCGCGTCAAGGGCTAGCCGCTCGTGCCGCACGGAGGCTCTGCCTCCCTTGACCCGGCAGGCGGGGTATCAGTAGCCGCGCCAGATCCAGCCGCCGCCGAAAATGCGGCTGCCCTCATAGGCGTAGAACACGCAGGCCTGGCCGGGTGACACGCCTTCCTCCGGCGTCAGCAACTCTACCTCGGCAGTGGTCTCTGTCAGCGGCCGGATGATCGCCTCCCGCGGCGGGCGGGTGGAGCGCACCTTGACTTTGAGGTGCCATTCCTCGCGTGAGGTAAAAGGCTCGTCGCCCAGCCAGTTGATCTCGCGCACCGGGATGGTGCGGGTGGCCAGCAGCTCCTTGGGGCCGACAACCACCTGTTTTGTGTCCACATCCAGTTTCACCACATAAAGCGGTTCGCTGAGCCCGCCGATGCCGAGGCCGCGGCGCTGGCCGATGGTATAGTGGATGACGCCCTCGTGGCTGCCCAGCAACCGGCCGTCGGAATGCACGATCTCGCCCGGCTCCGCTGCGCCGGGGCGCAGTTTCTCGATCACGCTGGCATAGTTACCGTCCGGCACGAAACAGATGTCCTGGCTGTCGGGTTTGTCCGCCACCGCCAGGCCGTACTGGGCCGCCATCTCGCGGGTGGCGTCCTTGGAAGGCAGGTGGCCCAGCGGGAAGCGCAGGTAATCGAGCTGCTCCGGCGTGGTGGAGAACAGGAAGTAGCTCTGGTCGCGGTTGGCGTCTTCAGCAGAATGCAATTCCGGCCCGTGCTCGCCCATCTTGCGCTGGATGTAATGACCGGTCGCCATGCAGTCGGCCTCCAGATCCTTGGCGGTTTCCAGGAGATCCTTGAACTTCACCCGCTCATTGCAGCGGATGCAGGGTACCGGGGTTGCACCAGCCAGATAGCTGTCGGCGAACTCGTCAATCACCGCATCCTTAAAAATGTTCTCATAATCCAGAACGTAGTGCGGGAAGCCGCGTTCCTCTGCCACGCGCCGCGCATCATGGATATCGATGCCCGCGCAGCAGGCGCCTTTTTTCGCCAGGGCCGCGCCGTGATCGTAGAGCTGCAGCGTCACGCCGACCACGTCATAGCCCTGATCGGCCAAATATGCAGCAACAACAGAGCTGTCGACGCCGCCTGACATCGCCACAACCACCCGGGTTTCCGAGGGCGGTTTGGCAAAGCCGAGTGAATTGAGTTCCGTGTCGTGGTCCAGCGCCATGGGGCAGCTCCTGAAGGCAAGGGGGCAGGCGCCGCAGAATATATGAAAATCCTAAGGACTCTCAAGGGGCGTGGTTCATGCGGCGTTAAGCCTGTTGGGAAATTCTGGTGTCAGACCCAACGAACAAGATCTTCAGAGGGAAGAAAGATGTTTTTGAAGAAAGTCGACGGGCCGCGGGCGGTTACCCTGCCGGATGGCACCATCATGACCCGGGCGGATTTGCCGCCGGAAACCACCAAGCGCTGGGTGGCCTCGCGCAAGGCAGCTGTAGTGCGCGGCGTGCTCTATGGGCTGCTGCCGCAGAAGGAGGCGATGCGCCGCTATGGGCTGAGCGAGGAAGAGTTCCGCAGCTGGGTTGCAGCCGTTGCCGATCATGGCGAAGAGGCCCTAAAAACCACACGTCTCAAGAAATTCCGTGATCAGGACGCAAAATAAATCAGGCCGCCCTTGAGTTGAAATTCTAAATTAACCATCATGGTAACGAGGCATTAACTTTTTTCCACCAAGGTTAACGCGACCTGAGGGAAACAGTGTACAGGCGGAGAAAATAATATGCGCATTCTGCTGGTTGAGGATGATCCGACCACGGCAAAAAGCATCGAGCTGATGCTGACCCATGCCAACCTGAACGTTTATACGACGGATCTGGGGGAAGAAGGGATCGATCTGGCCAAACTTTACGACTATGATCTGATCCTCTTGGATCTGGGGCTGCCGGATATGAACGGCCATGAGGTGCTGCGCCAGCTGCGCATGTCCCGCATCGAAACCCCCATTCTGATCCTGTCCGGTGCAGACGATACCGACAACAAGATCAAGGGCTTCGGCTTTGGCGCGGATGACTATCTGACCAAACCCTTCCACCGCGAGGAACTGGTGGCGCGGATCCACGCGATTATCCGCCGGTCCAAGGGCCATTCGCAGTCGATCATCAAGACCGGCAAGATCGCGGTCAATCTGGACGCCAAGACGGTGGAGGCCGGCGGCAAGGCGGTGCATCTGACCGGCAAGGAATACCAGATGCTGGAGCTTCTGTCCCTGCGCAAGGGTACCACGCTGACCAAGGAGATGTTCCTGAACCATCTTTATGGCGGCATGGATGAACCGGAACTGAAAATCATCGATGTTTTCATCTGTAAGTTGCGTAAGAAACTCAGCAACGCGACAGACGGCGAAAACTACATCGAAACTGTCTGGGGCCGCGGCTATGTGCTGCGTGATCCGCAGGAAGATCATATGTCAGGCGGTCAGCGGATGGCTGTCGGCGCCTGAAAGGAAGAACACCCGGGTGGCGCGTGATGATGCGCCACCGGTTGCAAAGACCTGCCTTTGGGCGGGTCTTTTTGTTTTTAACGGCTGCAGTGCGCCGACTGTCAGATGCGCTGGACGCGGCGCGCGTGGAGCCTTATCACCGGAGGGGAGAACGAAGAGGGACCGCGCGTGGCAGAATTGACAGAAAAAGACGTGGCCAGCCTGACAGCAGATGACGCTAAGGCGGAATTTGAGGCGATTGAAGAGCAGTTGCGGGCGGCTGATCTGGCCTATCACCAGGACGACGCGCCGGAGATCAGTGATGCAGAATATGATTCGCTTAAGCGCCGCTACCGGGCTCTTGCGGATGCTTTCCCTGAACTCGCGGAAGCGGCCACCCAGCTGGACGCGGTCGGCGCGCCTGCCGCGTCCGGCTTTGGCAAGATCACTCATTCCGTTCGGATGCTGTCGCTGGGCAATGCCTTTGAGGATGAAGACGTCGCGGATTTCGACCGCAGCATCCGCAAGTACCTCGGCCTCAGCCCGGCGGATGCCCTGGCCTTCACGGCGGAGCCTAAAATTGACGGGCTGTCGCTGTCCCTGCGTTATGAAAACGGCACGCTGATCCAGGCGGCGACCCGCGGCGATGGCAGCATTGGCGAGAACGTGACCGCCAACGCCCGCACCATTGCCGACATCCCGCAGCAATTGGAAGGGGCGCCGGACGTTCTGGAAGTGCGCGGCGAAGTTTACATGAGCCACGCGGATTTCGAGGCGCTGAATGCCCGGCACGAGGAACGCGGCGGCAAGACCTTTGCCAATCCGCGCAATGCGGCTGCGGGCTCCTTGCGGCAGCTGGATGCGGAAATCACCCGTGCGCGGCCCTTGCGGTTCTTTGCCTACAGCTGGGGAGAGCTGAGCGAACCGCTGGCAGAGACCCAGATAGAGGCAATCGAACGGCTGAAGTCCCTGGGCTTTCAGACCAATCCGCTGACCCGGCTCTGTGCGTCCACCGAAGACATGATCGCGCATTACCGCAGCATCGAGGAGCAGCGAGCTACGCTCGGCTATGACATCGACGGCGTGGTCTACAAGGTCAATGATCTGGCGCTGCAGGCGCGGCTGGGGTTCCGCTCCACCACACCCCGCTGGGCGATTGCGCACAAATTCCCAGCCGAACTTGCCTGGACCCGGCTGGAGGCCATCGACATTCAGGTCGGCCGCACCGGCGCGCTCAGCCCGGTGGCGCGGCTCACCCCGGTGACGGTTGGCGGGGTGGTGGTATCCAACGCCACGCTGCACAATGAGGACTACATTCAGGGGCGCGATTCAAAGGGCGAGGAAATCCGCGGCGGCAAGGACATCCGCATCGGTGATTGGGTGCAGATCTACCGCGCCGGCGATGTGATCCCCAAGGTGGCCGATGTGGATCTGGCCAAACGCCCGGATGGCGCAGAACCTTACCAGTTCCCGCACATCTGCCCGGAGTGCGGCAGCCCGGCGGAACGGGAAGAGGGCGATGCGGTGCGCCGCTGCTCCGGCGGCATCATCTGCCCCGCCCAGGCGGTGGAGAAGCTGAAGCATTTTGTTTCCCGCGCAGCCTTTGACATCGAAGGGCTGGGCGCCAAGCAGGTGGAGCAGTTCCACGGTGATGAATGGATCAAGGAGCCTGCAGATATCTTTGATCTGCAAGCAAATTATGGGTCTGGCCTGCAGCAGCTGAAAAACCGCGAGGGCTGGGGAGAGAAGTCCGCCGAGAACCTGTTTGCGGCGATTGAGGAAAAGCGAACCATCCCGCTGGCCAAGCTGATTTTTGCCCTTGGCATCCGCCACGCTGGCGAGGTTGCAGGCCGCGATCTGGCGCTGCACTACCGGGATTGGCAGGCAATGGCGGAGGCGATTGATACTGCCCGCCCGGCTGCGCTGGCCCACCGGGCCGCGGATGAAGCCGAAGAGGCGGAGCGTCAAGCCGCAGCTGACGAAGGCAGGCGCGCGAAGATCTCTGAAACCCGTGCGGCAGCCGTTGCGGCTTGCGATGTTCCCGCGGACGCCTCGTCTGCCTGGGCCGACCTCATTGGCGTGGACGGGATCGGCGCAGTTTTGGGCCTTTCCCTGTCCGACGCCTTTGCCAACGCAGAGGAGCGCGCGGCGTTTGACCGGCTGGTGGCAAAACTCACCATCGTGCCGCCGGATGCCCCGGCCGCGGACAGCCCGGTGGCTGGAAAGACCGTGGTCTTCACCGGCACGCTGGAGAAGATGACCCGGGCCGAAGCCAAGGCGCGGGCAGAGGCGCTGGGGGCCAAGGTTTCCGGCTCAGTCTCCAAGAAGACCGACATCCTGGTGGCGGGTCCGGGCGCTGGCTCCAAGGCCAAGAAGGCGGCGGAACTAGGTATCCGGACTATGGACGAAGACGGCTGGCTGGAGCTGATCGCAGAGGCATGAGCGGGCGTCCCGAGATCCTGTTTCCGTTGTTTGCCGGCGCCGAGACCCTGCAGGGTGTCGGCCCGAAAACGGCGCAGAACCTCAGCCAGATTGATATCGAAACGCCGCGGGATCTGCTGTTTTCGCTGCCTTATTCGGTGGTTGACCGCCGCCGCCGCGATACCATTCGCGGGGTAGAACTGCCCGCCTCTGTGACGGTCGAGGTGACCATTGGCCGTCACCGCCCGGCGCGCAACCGCGGCGGGGCTTACCGCATTCATGTGGAGGACGCGGAGACCGAGTTCCAGCTGGTCTTCTTCCACGGCCGTAGCCGCTATCTGGAGGCGCAGTTGCCCGAAGGATCCCGGCGGGTGGTCTCGGGTAAGCTGGAGCTATTCGACGGCCTCGCGCAGATGGTGCATCCGGACCACATGCTGCCGGTGGAAGAGGCGCATGGCATCCCGGAGTTTGAACCGGTCTACAGCCTGACCCATGGGGTCACGCAAAAGACCATGTACAAAGCGGCGCAAAGCGCGCTGGCGCGGATGCCGGAACTGGCAGAATGGATCGACCCGGCGCAGATGCTTAAGGAGAACTGGCCCGCCTGGCATGAGGCGCTCCAGTTTGCCCATGCGCCGCAAGGGCCGGATGACCTCAGCCCGCAGGCGCCGGCCCGGGCGCGTTTGGCCTATGACGAACTCTTTGCCCATCAGCTGACCCTGGCGCTGGCGCGCCAGAAGGAGCGCAAGGCGCGTGGTATCCAAAGTGCGGCCACCGGACGGTTGCAGTCCAAGGTGCTGCAGGCGCTGCCGTACCGGCCCACAGGCGCACAGGCCCGCGCGATCGAGGAAATCTCTGCCGATATGGCCTCGGACAAGCGCATGAACAGGCTTCTGCAGGGCGATGTGGGTGCTGGAAAAACGCTGGTTGCTTTCATGGCCTTGCTGGTAGCTGTTGAAGCGGGCGGGCAGGGGGTGATGATGGCCCCAACCGGCATTCTGGCGCAGCAGCACATGGAAGGCCTGGCGCCGCTGGCCGAAGACGCGGGCGTGGTGATCGAGATCCTGACGGGCCGCGACAAGGGCGCTGAGCGAAAGGCAAAATTGGCGGCGCTGAAGCGCGGCGATATTCACATTCTGGTCGGCACTCATGCAGTGTTCCAGCATGACGTGGAATTCCGTGACCTGCGCCTCGCGATTGTCGATGAACAGCACCGCTTCGGCGTGCGCCAGCGGATGGAGCTGGCGGAAAAAGGCAAGGGCGCCGATGTTCTGGTGATGACTGCGACACCGATCCCGCGGTCGCTTGCACTGGCGCAATACGGGGATATGGACGTCTCGGTGCTGGATGAAAAGCCGCCGGGGCGTAAGCCGGTGAAGACTGCGGTCATCAGCACAGAGCGGATGCAGGAGGTGGTGGACCACCTGCGCAAGGCGATTGCCGAGGGGCGGCAGTGCTATTGGGTTTGCCCGCTGGTGGACGAATCCGAGCTGAGCGACCTGACGGCGGCGGAAGAACGCTTCAAGCACCTGCGCGCTATTCTCGGCGAAGGAACAGTTGGACTGGTGCACGGCCAGATGCCCCCCTCTGAGAAGGACGCGGCGATGGCGGCGTTTGTTGAAGGAAAGACAAAGGTTCTGGTGGCCACCACGGTGATTGAGGTCGGGGTGAACGTGCCCAATGCCTCGATCATGGTAATTGAGCGTGCGGAGATCTTTGGCCTCGCTCAGCTGCATCAGTTGCGCGGGCGGGTGGGGCGTGGAAGTGCCGAGTCGACCTGTCTCCTGATGTACCAGCCGCCGCTGACCGAGGGCGGCCGCAAGCGGCTGGAAGTGCTGCGCGAGACCGAAGACGGGTTCCGGATCTCCGAGACCGACCTTCAGATGCGCGGGGCGGGCGATATGATCGGCACCGCGCAATCCGGGCTGCCGCGATTCCAAATAGCCGACCTGGAACGACAGGCCGGGCTGATGGCAGTGGCGCAAAGCGACGCGCGGGCGCTGCTGGCGGCTGATCCCAAGCTGGAGGGGGAGCGCGGCAAGGCGGCGCGCGTTCTGTTGTGGCTGATGAAACAGGATCAGGCGATCCGTTTGATTTCAGTGGGTTAGCCTCCGCTCCCGCGACTGTTTCGCTGCGGCGTTCTCTTGTGTTCGCAAATGTTCTCAAAAAGTTCTTTACAGGCGCGCCTGAAAATGAGAACAAAGAGGCAACAAGATTGCCAGAGAGCAGCGACACAGACTGGAGGAGGCCCGAGCCATGATTGCACAGATCAAGACCACCATTCAAAACGCCCATTCAACCCTGCTGCAGGACGCCATCGGTGCGGCCTCGCTGATGGTGATGCTGGTGGCGGCGCTGCACCTGCCGGGGCTGTTCTGACGCCTGTACCGTTTTCCTGAATGCCTCTGCTGTGCCGGGCCGGCCCTTTCCTGTCCCGGACTGTTCTTAGGGGATCAACCGCCTGTGCAGATCCCCCTCGGCCCGATCTTCGACTGAATTGCCTCAAGATCCTGCCTGGCCCGCCCGGGTCCCGCACAACAGAGCATGACTGCCGCCGCCATCTGCCCGGATGTGCGGCGGTTTTTTCATTGGTGCGGGGCATAGAAAGCCAAAGCCCTGCAAGAATGCAGGGCAGTCTGGTGCTCCTTGCTGTGAGCGTTTTGTGCCGCGGACCTAGTGCCTCAGGCGCATTGCTCCTTGGCAGCGGTCTGCATCGCTTCCAGAGTTGCCTCCAGCGCCAGCATGATCGAGGCGTGGCGGTTCTTGAATTCCTTTGCAGGCTGCAGAACTTCCAGCCCGTCAAACGGCGCATCAGGGACCGGTCCGTCCTGGGTCAGCATGGCCTTGAGCTGATTGCGGGCGGTTTCAACCTCTTCCTGCGAGCGGCCAATGACATTGGCGCCTACCACCGCGGCAGAGGCCTGACCCAGGGCACAGGCCTTCACGTCCTGACCGAAATCCGTGATCCGGCCATCCTCAACCTTGACGTCGACGGTCACGGCAGAGCCGCACAAGGGCGATCGTTTCTTGACCGTGGCGTCCGGCGCCTGCAACCGGTCGAGGTGCGGAATGTCGGCTGCCAGCGCCAGAATGCGCGAGGAATACAGCTTGATCAGATCACTATCGCCAGACATTGCTTTCCCGGTCTTTCCCATTTTGCAGGTTCCCCATACATAGGGAGCCGAACAGCAGATGCAAAAGGTTTTTAGACATGTCCTTTGATCCCGCCAGCCTGACCTACAACGATGCTGGGCTGATCCCTTGCATTGCGCAGGACGACGCCTCCGGCGAGGTGCTGATGATGGCCTGGATGAATGCCGATGCGGTGGCGAAGACGCTGGAAACCGGCAAGGTCACCTATTGGTCGCGCTCGCGGCAATCGTTCTGGATCAAGGGCGAGACCTCCGGCCACGTGCAGGAACTGGTGGATCTGCGGATTGACTGCGACCGTGACTGCCTTCTGGCACTGGTGCGCCAGACCGGTGCGGCCTGCCACACCAACCGGCGGACCTGTTTCTATACCGCGGTGCGGGACGGGGAAGAGGTTGAGCTGATGAAGCCGATGGAATAACGGCCCTGGCGGGCCGTGCCTCCGGCGGGGATATTTTCAGCCAGAAAGAAGCGGCAGGCCCACCATTTCGCGGATGTCTTGCGGGGTGGTCCCTTCGGCGCGGTATTTGGCGATGGCGCGGGCGTCGTCGCGTTTGGCGAGGCGTTTGCCGTTCTCATCGCGGATCAGATGGTGGTGGTGGTAAATGGGTGTGGGCAGGTCCAGCAGGCATTGAAGCAGGACGTGGATTTGGGTTGCCTCGAAAAGGTCTGCACCGCGCACCGCATGTGTGATGCCCTGGTCCGCGTCATCCATCACCACCGACAGGTGGTAGGAACTGCCCATGTTGCGGCGCACCAGAATGATGTCGCCAACACCTGAGATCAGCGCGTCAGGGTCCAAAGCATGCGCGCCCTGGAACTCCGGCCCGGTCTCCGCGAAGCTTCGCAAACCGGCGGCGCGGACCGCTTTCTCCATATTCAGGCGGATCACGTCCCGGTCCGCGGTCTCCGATGGCAGGCGGCTGCGGCAGGTGCCAGGGTAGATGCGTCCGTCCGGGCCGAACTGAGGCACCCCTTCCTGCGGCGCGCCGGCAGCCGCCTCGATATCAGCACGGTTGCAGCGGCAGGGGTAGGTGAGGCCCATCGCAGTCAGCTGTTTGAGTGCTGCCCGGTAACGGGGTAACCGCTCCGACTGGCGCATCACCGGTTTCGGCCACCTGAGGCCAAGCCAGTGAAGGTCCTCATAGATTTCCGCCTCCCACTCGGCGCGCGCGCGCGACTGGTCGATGTCTTCGATGCGCAGCAGGAAGGTGCCGCCATTGGCCACGGCCATATCATGCGCCAGAAGCGCCGAATAGGCATGGCCCAGGTGCAGCGGTCCGGTTGGCGACGGCGCGAAACGTGTGGTGAATGTCACGCTTTCTCAATTACATAAACGGTGGACTTCAGGTTAATGCCGGGGAGGTGATCCCCGTGTTCCCGGAATAGCAGCCGTGCTGCTGAACAGTCCAGCCATTCATTGAGCTTGCCGGTGTAGGCATGGTCCGCCAGCGCGTGATCGTTGTAGGAAAAGGCGAACAATCCGCCGCGCGGCAGGGCGTGCATGATCGTGTCGAACACCGCGGGCGGCGCTGCGCCTGTGCCCAGAACGCCGCAACCGGTGATCAGGCGGTAGGCGCCGTGCGGGATCGGCTGTTTCGCCGCGGGATCGATCCGCGTCAGCGTGCGGTAGGCGTCTTTGCTGCGGGCCTGGGCAAGCATTTCTTCCGACGGCTCCATGCCGTCCACGGTTTCAAACCCCTGCAGCCGCAGCGCAAGGCCGGCCAAACCGGTTCCGCAGCCGAAATCCAGCACGGGCTCGCTCATGTCGGTTTGGTATTTTGCCAAAGCCTGGGCAATCCGCCCCGGTGTTGCGTAACCGTTTTCGGCAATCTCTGCGTCGTAGGAAGCGGCCCATTGGTCATAGTGCTTCAGGGTCGCTTCCGGTGTTTCAAGGCCGTACGCCTTGTCCAGAAACTTTTCGCTCATGGGAAAAGTTTAGGCGCGGGCAGGGCTTTTCGTCTAGGAAAAGTTTTTCAGCCACTCCTGCCAGACATCCTTGGCGCGGTCGGTATAGGCCTTGTAGCGGTCCTTGCGGCCGCGGCGGCCGCCCTTGAGGCCGTCAACCGGGCGGAACAGGCCGAAGTTCACGTTCATCGGCTGAAAGGTCTTGGCCTCGGCACCGCCGGTGATGTGGTGGATCAGCGCGCCCATGGCGCTGTCCTGCGGCACTTCCGGCAGCTCCTGGCCCAGAACCTCAGCCGCTGCCAGGCGGCCTGCCAGCAGGCCCATGGCAGCACTTTCTACATAGCCCTCAACACCGGTGATCTGGCCGGCAAAGCGGATGTTGGGCTTGGACTTCAACCGCATCTGCGCGTCCAGCAGTGTGGGCGAGTTGATGAAAGTATTACGGTGGATGCCGCCGAGCCGGGCAAAGCTGGCGTTTTCCAGTCCGGGGATCATCTTGAAGACTTCCGTCTGGGCGCCGTATTTCATCTTGGTCTGGAAGCCGACGATATTGAACAGCGTCCCCAGCGCGTTGTCGCGGCGCAGCTGCACCACCGCATGCGCCTTGACCTCCGGCTGGTGCGGGTTGGTCAGGCCAACCGGCTTCATCGGCCCGTGGCGCAGGGTTTCACGGCCGCGTTCGGCCATCACCTCGATCGGCAGGCAGCCGTCGAAGTAGCCTGCTGTCTCACCCTCGTGGAACTCGGTCTTGTCGGCGGCCAGCAGCGCGTCGATGAAGGCCTCGTACTGGTCCTTGTCCATCGGACAGTTGAGGTAGGCGGTGCGCTCTTCCTCGGTCTCGCCCTTGTCATAGCGCGACTGCATCCAGGCCTGGGACATGTCGATGCTTTCTGCATAGACAATCGGCGCGATGGCATCAAAGAAGGCCAGTGCCTCAGCACCGGTTTCGGCCTGGATTGCCTTGCCCAGTTCCGGCGAGGTCAGCGGGCCGGTGGCAAAGATCCAGTGGCCATCGGTGGGCAGTTCGGTGATTTCTTCATAAGAAACAGTGACATTCGGGTGCGCCTTCAGCTTGGCGGTCACCGTTTCGGCAAAGGGGTCGCGGTCTACCGCCAGGGCGCCGCCGGCGGGCAGGCGGTGCTCATCTGCGGTGGTCATGATCAGCCCGTTTGCGGCGCGCATTTCCCAATGCAAGAGGCCCACGGCGTTCTGCTCGTCATCATCGGAGCGGAAGGAGTTGGAACACACCATTTCGCCCAGGTTGCCGGTCTGGTGGGCAAAGGTTTCCACCTTGGGGCGCATCTCGTGGATCACCACCTGAACGCCCATGTTTGCCGCCTGCCAGGCCGCTTCCGAGCCGGCCATGCCGCCGCCCACGATATGCAGTGTTTGTGCCGAATGATCTGTCATGCCCGCCACATAGGGCAGGGGGCGGGATCGTGCAACAGGCTTGGCAGTTGCGCAGGCGGATGGCCGGGCGCGGATTGTCTGGGCTGGTTGGGGAAATTTGGGGCCGCCGCTGCGGGGATGGATCGCCGGGTGAGAGACCGGTTGGAGGGACCCTTCCGCAGCAGCAGCCCAAATTGTGCGGGCCGGTGACTGCTCAGCGGCCGTGCCCAATCTTTGCCATCTTTCCGCCCGAATTGAAAGGCGGTCATTTGGCCTATTACGGAAACATTACGTTCCTATTGGTAAACAAAGGCTAAAGCTTTCCGTAAATTTTCGGAAAAACTCATTCCTGCCAGTCAGGGGCACGTTTTTCGATGAACGCGGCCATACCTTCGATGGTGTCACGGTGCATCAGGTTTTCAACAATCACGCCGCTGGTATAGGCATAGGCCTGGTCCAGCGGCATTTGCAGCTGCTCGTAAAACGCCTGCTTGCCGATTTTCACCGCAGCACCAAGCTTGGAGGCGATGGTCTCGGCCAGCCGGTTGGTTTCAGCTTCCAACTGCTCCAGCGGCACGGCGCGGTTGGCGAGGCCTAGGTCGACAGCGCGGGCGGCATCGACGAATTCGCCAGTTGTCAGCAGCTCAAACGCCTGTTTGCGCGGGATATTCCGCGATAGCGCCACCATCGGGGTGGAGCAGAACAATCCGATGTTCACGCCGTTGACGCCGAATCTGGTGCCCTCAGCCGCCACCGCCAGATCGCAGGAGGCAACCAGCTGGCAGCCCGCCGCGGTGGCGATGCCGTGAACCTGGGCAATCACCGGCTGGGGCAGGGACTGCAGCCCCGTCATTACGCTGGTGCAGCGGGCAAACAGATCCTGGAAGTAAGCCTTGCCGCCGTCCTCAGACGCGCGGCCCGCGGTCATCTGCTTGACGTCATGGCCTGCGCAGAACGCCTTGCCCGCTCCTGACAGAATCACAACCTTGATGCGGCTGTCCTCGCGCAAGGCATCGATCTGTTCCTGCAGCGCAGCCAGCATCTCGTCCGACAGCGCGTTCAGCTTCTCGGGCGTGTTCATGGTGAGCCGCGCAATTGCGCCCGTGTCGTGACGTTCCAGAATTGCCATCTTGCCCTCCTCGCAAATCCGGGGGCAACTCTAGGCGGGGCGAACAGAAAGGGAAAGCATGGCGCTGGCATTTGATTTCGCAGGTCTGACGGAATACCTGCATGAGATTTTTCCGCAGGTGCGGGATGACTTTGCCATCGACGCGATGGAGGAAAAGCATCTCAGGATGCGGCTGTTGACGGCAGAGAAGCACCTGCGCCCCGGCGGCACGGTGTCCGGCCCGTCGATGTTTGCGCTGGCCGATTGCGCGGTCTACGCGCTGATCCTGGCGCATCTGGGGCAGGAGGCGCTGGCCGTGACCACCAACTGCTCGCTCGATTTCATGCGCAAGCCCGCGGCCGGGGCAGACCTGATCGGCGAGGCGCGGCTGCTGAAGCTGGGCCGGGTTCTGGCGGTGGCCGATGTGCTGATCTATTCCGAGGGCATGGCAGAGCCGGTGGCGCGTGCCTCGATGACCTATTCAATCCCGCCCAAGCGTTAGGGGGCAGCTTTCACAGGGCGGTGGCGAAAGGCTGGCCCACCTTGACCAGTGTTTCGCGGCCCTTGGCACTGTTTGCCACCAGATCATCGGCGAACCGCACTTTGCCCGGCTCGAACACCACCACCACGGTGGAGCCGCCGAACTTGAAATAGCCTTTCTCGTCCATCTTCTGCACCGCGCCCGAGGTGCGGGTGTTGACGATGGAGCCGACACCGAAGGCGCCGACCTCGACGAAGCAATAGCTGCCCAGGTTTTCGGTTTCGATCAGGGTCCAGGTCCGCTTGTTTTCGCCGAACACATCCGGCCCCGCGCCAAGTGCAATCGGGTTCACCGAATGCAGCGCGCCGGGAATGTCCTGTGCTGCGGTGATGCGGCCCGCGGCGGGGAAGTGGTAGCGGTGGTAGTCCGCCGGGCACAGCCGCACAATTGCCAGCGCGCCGCCAATGAACCGCTCCGCAATGCCGGGCAGCATGGTGCGAACCGACATCGGATAGCCCTTGACCGGCACAAACACGTCCTCTGCCAGTTCCGGGAACACCAGCACCCGGCCATCGGCGGGCGATACAATGTCCTTCGGGTCCGCGCTGAAGGGGCGGGCCTCGGGCCTCAGGTGGCGCACGAAGAAGTCATTGAAACAGCCATAGCTGTCTGCCGGAGCCGTGGCCTCACTCATGTCGATGGACAGTTCGTCGACAACTGCCGCGATTTTGCCCTTGGAGAACCGGGAATCGAACCAGGCGCCCATCAGCCGGCTGATCAGGGATGAGCGGAACAGCAGCTTTTCCACCGGCCGTGCGCTGGCGTTCTGATAGGCCCAGCGGATCCACTTCTCGCCCAGCACCGCCTCTTCAAAGGTCTCACCGGTCTCGCGGTTAACAACAAGAATGGGGTCGCGCCGCATCAAATCTGCCAAATCAGGTTTCGTCCCGCTGCGCCTAGCAAGAAGCGGCGGGCGCGCCAAGAGCGGTTTGCAGCAGGCAGTGCATTAGCCCTGCTTGTCCTGGAACCAGCCAATGCTGTTCCGTGCTTCCAAAATCGCGGATTCAGCGTCGGCAAATACTTGGCTCCCATAGTGGCCGATACTGTACCAGCCGCGACCGTCTTCCGGGTCGCGGCGAAACTCGTCAAATCCAAAAGTGCCGTCCGGACGCTGAAAAATGTCAACGCAAACGAAATCGCCGTCCAGATTGACGGAGTGGATTACCTTGTTGGTGTGCGCCATGTCTGCGTCCTTGTGCGTGGTGCGCTTATCGCCAGGCAAGCGTAAATAAAAAAGGCCGGGGCGAACCCCGGCCGTCAGGTTGTTCCTTTGCCCAGGGGATCACGGGCGCCAGAACGGAAGAGTGGCTTCATAATGGGCGTCCTCACGGCTCAGCCCGATGTCCTTCAGCTGCGTCTCGCTCAGGTGTTTCAAATGGGTTCGGGTGCGATGGCGCAGGCTCCACTTGGTCACCAGCACGGCAAAGGAGACGGCCCACTGCGCCAGCACCGGCAGGGCCGGGCGGCTGTTCAGAAAGGACATGTTCGATTGTGCCATTTGCGTGTGCTGTGCCATGGGAGGCTTCCTTCGTATTGTGTTGATACAATCCTGTTGATTTGTCGTAGTGTTTTGATACAAAGGGGGTGAGATGTTGTCCAAGGATGGATTGTAATGGGTACAATTTGGCCGCAAGCCCTGGGTGAGACAAAAGGTCCCAAGTACAAAAAGGTCGCAGATACAATCCGCTCTGCTGTTGAAGCGGGGAGCCTGAAAATTGGTACAAAGCTGCCACCGGTCCGCGATCTCGCGTATCAGTTGAGCATAACACCCGGCACTGTCGCCCGCGCCTACAGCATCCTGACCGATGAGGGGGTGCTGGAGGCCGAAGTCGGGCGCGGCACTTTTGTAGCCGAAAAGAAGAAGCCGGTGCCCGATGACGTATGGTCGCGGGAGCTGCATCTGCTGGAGGCGCGCGATCCCGGCCATGTCAGCCTGTTCAGCCCGCGGATTGCCGACATGGGGCAGGTGTCAGCGGTGCGCGAAGCGCTGCACAAAGTGGCCGAGGGCGAGGCGCGGAATTTCCTGAACTACCCGACCCGTGATGCCTATAAACCGGTACGCCAGGCCGCTGCAGAATGGATTGCCAAGGCGCCGGTTGGCCCGGTCAGCGAAAAGGACGTGGTGCTGACCCATGGCGGCCAAAACGGGCTGATGGTGGTGCTGCAGGCGATTCTGGAAGGCCCCCAGCCAGTGATACTTGTCGAGGACCTGACCTATGCAGGATTCCGCCGTGCGGCTGAGCTTCTGCGGGCGCAGGTGGTCGAGGTGGCGATGGATGAACACGGCATCCGCCCGGATGCGATGGAACTGGCCATCCGCAAATCCGGCGCCTCTGTGATCTGCACCAGCCCCGAAGTGCACAATCCCACCGGACTGTTCACCCCGCTGGAGCGCCGCAAGGAGATTGTCCGCATCGCCCGCCGCCACGGGGTGCAGATTGTCGAGGATGACTGCTACCGCCTGGGCGAGGCGCGTGCCCCCAGCTACCGGGCGCTGGCGCCGGAACTGGCCTGGCACGTGTCCTCGATCTCCAAGATTCTGACGCCGGCCCTGCGCGTCGGTTTTGCCCTTGCGCCGGAGGGGCGGGCGGCGGATCTGCGCCGGGTGGCGGAGTATGGTTATTTCGGCCTGGCCCAGCCGCTTGCGGAACTGGTGAGGATCCTGCTCAGTGACCCGCGCCTGCCCGGGCTGGTGCAATCCGTGCGCAGTGAGATGGCCCGCTATGTGCGGGTGGCGGTCAACGCGCTTGGCGGCTTTGACCTGACCTGGAACCCGGAGGTTCCGTTCCTCTGGCTGAAGCTGCCGTCCGGCTGGCGCGCCGCCGCCTTTACCCGCGCGGCAGAGGCCAACGGGGTGCAGATCCGCTCTGCGGATGAGTTCGCCCTGCGCGACGGCCGCGCGCCCCATGCGGTGCGCATTGCCATCAACGCGCATGTGCCGCTGAAACAGTTTGAGGAGGCAATGCTGCGCCTGCGCGCCCTGCTGGACAACCCGCCGGAGCAGATCAGCGTGTGATTTTGTGGGGTATTATTATACCTATTTTTTAACGCGCTGTTTTCAAATGATTTATTCTTGTTTGGTGGTGTTGACTGGGGCTTGGGATGCCCGTAAACCCCGTCCATCGAATTCAGGCCGATGACCGATGGGATTCTGCCTTTCACGACAAACAGGATTGACCTGCCATGAAAACCTTCTCTGCTACTCCGGCAGATATCGAGAAGAAGTGGATCATCATCGACGCCGAGGGCGTGGTGCTGGGCCGTCTTGCCTCGATCGTTGCCATGCGCCTGCGCGGCAAGCACAAAGCGTCCTTCACTCCGCATATGGACATGGGCGACAACGTCATCATCATCAACGCCGAAAAGGTGCAGATGACCGGCAAGAAGCGCGATGAGCACTTCTACTGGCACACTGGCCACCCGGGCGGCATCAAGTCGCGCACCAAGCAGGAAATCCTGGAAGGTGCACACCCGGAGCGCGTTGTGACCCAAGCGGTCAAGCGTATGCTGCCGGGCAACCGCCTGTCGCGTCAGCAAATGACCAACCTGCGCGTTTACGCTGGTGCCGAGCACCCGCACGAAGCCCAGGCACCTGAAGTTCTGGACGTCAAATCCATGAACAAGAAAAACACCCGGAGCTGATATTGATGTCTGATCAGATCAACACTCTCGAAGAGCTCGCAGCTGCAACCGGTGTGGAAGCAGTGGCTGAAGAAACCATCGCGCGTGAGCCGGTTCGTGACGAACTGGGCCGCTCCTATGCCACCGGCAAGCGTAAAGACGCTGTTGCCCGCGTCTGGATCAAGCCGGGCTCCGGCAAGGTCGAGGTGAACGGCAAGGAAATCAACAAGTACTTCGCCCGTCCGGTGCTGCAGATGATCCTGCGCCAGCCGTTCCAGGTTGCCGGCGTCGAAGGCGAGTTTGACGTTTACGCCACCGTCAAGGGCGGCGGCCTGTCCGGTCAGGCCGGTGCGGTCAAGCACGGCATCTCCAAAGCGCTGCAGCTGTACGATCCGTCGCTGCGCGGCGCTCTGAAAGCGGCCGGCTTCCTGACCCGCGACAGCCGCGTTGTGGAACGTAAGAAATACGGTAAGGCCAAAGCCCGCCGTTCGTTCCAGTTCTCCAAGCGTTAAGCTGGAAACATATGCTTTTGGAAGGGCTCGCCGCTGGCGGGCCCTTTTTCGTTCCAGTGCCCGCCTGCTTCCGGATGCTTTCAGGGTTCCTTTAGAAAGATTTCCTAGGGTGGCACGGAAATCCTAGGACGGGAAACGGAAGGCAGAACAGCATGACATCACCAGACCAATTCAAGACTGCCCCGATCGGCGACGGCAAACTGGAAATCGGCCGCTTCACTCATGGCTATGAAGATATGGAAATCGAAGGGCAGGGCGGCGGTGCCAATGTGGCAGTCGGCTCCTTCTGCTCGATCGGCCGCAGTGTCCGGATCATGCTGGATCAGTCTCCGGCGCTGGACCGGATCTCCGCCTTTCCGTTTGGCGAAGCCTTCACGGAACATCTGGGCGGAGCCGAGACTCATGCGCAGCACTCCGGCAGCCGCGATGTGGTGATCGGAAATGACGTTTGGATTGGCGCCAATGCCACCCTATTGGGGGGTGTCAAAATCGGCGACGGCGCTGTCATCAGCCCCAATGCCACTGTAACCGGCAATGTGGGCGCTTATGAGGTCTGGGCCGGTAACCCGGCGCAGCTTGTGCGCAAACGCTTTGATGATGCGGTCTGCCAGAAACTGCTGAAACTGCGCTGGTGGGACCTGCCGCTGCCGCTGATCCAGGAAATGGCACCGCTGCTGTCTACGCAGCCGACCGTGGATCTTATCGAAGGTTTGCAGTGTATCGTCAGCGATCTGGTGACCTTCACGGATGAAAGCGCGGCCTGACTCGGGAGGCCGGGATTTTGGCCTTGTTTTGAGCTGTTTCCCGGCCCGGGCGCCCCGAGCGGCCCCCGGGCGTTAACTTTTTCGCAAAATTAGCGTAACATGGGCGGACCGCTTCCTGATGGGGGGACAGCTGTCATGCCGCAAACAATCTATGAGAAATACGGCGGGTTCAGCGCCATTAGCCGGGTTGTAATGACCTTCTACGAGCTGGCGCTCGATTCTGACCAGATCGGCGACTACTTCGCTGATGTCGACATGGCGCGTCTCATTGATCACCAGACCAAGTTCATTTCCTCGCTCCTGGGCGGGCCTGCGTCCTTCAGCGACGACCGGCTGGAGGCAGTGCACAGGGCCCTCGGCATAACCCACGAAGACTTCGACGAGATGGGCGCATTGCTGAAAGAAGCGCTGGAACAGCATGGGCTGTCTGAGCCGGACATCCGCACCACGCTCAGCGCCATCGAGGGCAAACGCAGCATCATCGTTACCCGGGATGCGGCATGAGCATTGCCGCCATCAATGAACAGCTGCTGCGTGCTATTGGTGTCGGCGTTGCCGTAGTGCGGGCATCAGACCTTGGATTTGTCTTTCACAATCAGCCCTTTGCGGAATGGTTCGGCACCCCGGGGGAGGGCGCGTCACTAACCGATGCCATCGATGGCCTGCAGCCGGAGGACCTGGGGCCGCTCTGCGACGAGGGCCTGCGCTATTCAGCGGAGCTGAAGATCAAGCGCAAACGCCGCACGCTGGTGTTTGCCATCAACATTTCCCAGGCCAGCCACCTGAACGAGGCGCTGCTGGTGGTGGAATGCCAGAACATCACCCGCATCCGCGAGCTGGAAAGCATGATCGACAGCTATTCCACCATGGTGGAGCGCAACACCCGCGAGCTGGAACGCGAGAAGGAACGGGTGGAGCGGCTGCTGCTGAATCTGATGCCGCGCTCCGTCTATGAGGAATTCAAGACCTTCGGCGTCGTCACCCCGCAGCTCTATCCCAAGGTGTCGGTGGTGATGCTGGACTTCGTGAATTTCACCGACTTTGCCTCCCGCACCGATCCGACGGTCACGCTGGGAGAGCTGAACGACATCTTCACTGCGTTTGACCGCATCGTCGAGCAATACGGCTGCGAGCGGATCAAGACCATCGGCGACGCCTATCTGGCGGTTGCCGGAATGCCGGAACCGACGCCGGACCACGCC
The DNA here is from genome assembly GCF_000203975.2 of Leisingera sp. ANG1. GTDB lineage: Bacteria > Pseudomonadota > Alphaproteobacteria > Rhodobacterales > Rhodobacteraceae > Leisingera. The sequence continues at coordinate 266,627 of NZ_AFCF02000001.1, forward strand.
ACCGCCGTGGCCCATTGCGCCACCCGTTTCCTGCGCTATCTGGACCGGCGCAACCAGAGCCATCAGCACAAATGGCAGGCGCGGATCGGCCTTGGCACCGGCTCAGCCGTGGGGTCTGTGGTGGGTATTCAGAAGTACGTCTATGACGTCTTCGGCCCCGCAGTGAACCTGGCCTCCCGTCTGCAAGTCTTTGCCAACCCGATGAAAATCGTCGCGCCAGAGGACATGAAGGACGCATTGTCAGAGGAATTCCACGTAACCGACATCGGCCCTGAAGACATCAAGGGCATCGGCGAGGTGAACCTGGTGAACGTCGGCGATGAGCTGAGCGCCCCGCAGCCCAGCGGGCGTTTTTAGCGGCCGGTTCTAATTGTCCGGCCCGATCAGCCCCAGCCCGCGCAAATAAATCCCGATGCCGCTTTCCAGCAGGTCCTCCGGCGGAAAGGGGGAGGCAGCACCGGGTGAGTTGCGCGCATAAAGCTCCACCACCCCGTGGCTCATCGCCAGCACATGCGCAGAGAACATCGAGGCCGGCGGGCGTTTCTCCGCAGGGATATGCTGGCTGAGGTCCGCCGCAGCGCGTTCCAGAATCGCGCGCGCGCGTGCCGCGGCATCTGCCAGTTCCGGCGTGCGGTTCACCGAAATACCGCTTTCGAACATCGCGATATAGTGGCCGGGATGTTTGCGGGCAAAGGCCAAATAGGCCCGCCCGGTTGCCTCAAACGCTGCCAGTGCTGACGGCTGATACTTGTCATAGGCGTGCTGCATCAGATCGGCAAACATCACATAGCCCTGGCGCGAGGCCTCCGCGATCAGATCCTCGCGGCCCTCAAAATGACGGTAGACCGCCGCCGGGGTAACACCGGCCTGCTTGGCCGCTTCCGACAGCGTAAAGCCGGTCGGCCCCTTAGCCTCGATCAGCTGCAGGGCGGCCTCGACCAGCGCCTGGCGCAGGTTGCCGTGATGATAACCGCGTTTAGGCATCCCAGATTTCCGGGCCTCCGCAAATTTCTTGGTCCAGGGCGCCAATCGCCTTGGCGTCCTTCTGAGCGTAGTCAATCGCATGCAGCACGCAGCGCATCGCCGCCAGCCGAGCCCGCCGTTTGTCATCGGAGCGGATGATTGTCCAGGGGGCCTCAGCGCTGTGGCTGCGCGCGAAAGTTTCTGAAATGGCGGCGCTGTAGTCGTCCCATTTCTCCAGCCCCTTCACGTCGATCGGGCTGAGTTTCCACTGTTTCAGCGGGTCGGATTCGCGTGCCAGAATGCGGCGCAGCTGCTCGGCACGGCCGACGTTGAGCCAGAATTTGAACAGGTGGATTCCATCTTCAGTCAAAGCCGCTTCAAATCCAGGAGCCTGGTCAAAGAACCGCTCCCGCTGCTGATCCGTACAGAAACCGAACACCTTTTCCACCACACCGCGGTTGTACCAGCTGCGGTCGAAGAACACGATCTCGCCGCCCGACGGCAGCTGCTGGACGTAGCGTTGAAAATACCACTGGCTCTGCTCCGCTTCGGTGGGCTTGGACAGCGCCACGATCCGCGCACCGCGCGGGTTCAGATTCTCGCGGAACCGCTTGATGGTGCCGCCCTTGCCAGCCGCATCGCGGCCCTCAAAGACGATGGCGATCCGCTGGCCCGTGGCCTTGACCCAGGACTGCAGCTTGACCAATTCAATCTGCAGCGCCTCAAGCTCTTTGTCATAAGCCTTGCGCTTCATCAGCTTCCTGTGCGGATAGCTGGGGCTGAGGATTTCATCTTTGTCCGCGCCCTTGATGGCCTCGCGGATCTCCTCCGGTGCGCCGCTCTGGAAAAAGCGGCTGATGGCCCCGTCAAACGGCAGCGGCATGTGCAAAACCCTTCTGTCCTCAACCCCTTATATGGGAAGGAAGTATGGAATGTGAATCGCTTTAACGCAAATACGCGCGTTCCGCCGCGCGGCGCACCGCATCGGCAACATCTTCCGTTGCGACGTGCTGCGGCATATGGCCAATCCCCTCCAGCCGCGTCAGCCGCGCACTGTCGACATCCCGTGCCAGCCCTTCGGCATGCAGCTTGAGGTTCACCAGATCATCCTCAGTGCCGTGGATCACCTCCAGCGGAACCGTGATGCGGCGGTAATGCTGCGACAGTTCTGTCACTTCCTCCAGCAGGTTCGCCCGCTGCCGGGCGTTGGCCCGCAGCGACCCGCGCCGCAACGACAGGCTGGTGCCAAAATGCTCTGCATATCCTTCCGGCACTGCCTGCGGGGCAAAAATCTCCTGCAGGGAGCGGCTGACCACCAAGTCCGGGACATAGGCCGCCAGCATCGGCACCGCCACAGCGCTGCCAAAACGAGAGGAGGTGAGACGGTAGAGCGGGTCCAGCGGCGTTGTCCAAGGGTAAGCCACCCCGGACACCGAAACCAGCGCAGAGACGCTTTCGGGGTGATCCACCGCCCAGGCCAGCGCCACTGCACCGCCATAGCTTTGGCCCAGCACAATTGGCTTCTCTGCCCCCATCTGCGCCGCGGCCTGGCGCAGCACCTCCGCCTGCTGGCGGATGGTCGCGCCCGTACCGTTGAGCGGGCTGGAATAGCCCAGGCCCGGGCGGTCGAAGATCAGAATCCGGAACTCGTCAGCGAGTGCTGGCGCCAGCCGGAACGTCATGTCGCGGGTGTTTCCGCTGGAGCCATGCAGCAGCACCAGATCCGGCGCGCTGCCCTTGGGCCGTCCCATCTCCACCACATGCACCCGATGGCTGCCGACCACCAGAATCTGCCCCTGCGGCGGATGGCGGGCCTCAGCCGCGGCCTCGCGCCGGCCCGCCTGCCAAAGCGTGAGGGCAGTCCCCGCTGCCACAGCAAGGCCTGCCCAGACCAGCATTCTAGCGGCCGATCTCATCCATGTCATAAGGCGTTGTCTGGTAAATCTCATTGATCCAGTTGCCATAGAGAAGATGCGCGTGGCTGCGCCAGCGGTTCTGCGGCTGGCGGCTGGGATCATTGTCCGGATAGTAGTTGCCCGGCACGTTGATCGGGGTGCCATTGGCCACGTCGCGGTCGTATTCCTGCTTCAGCGTATCGCTGTCGTACTCAAAATGGTTGAAGATATAGAGCGCCCGGTGCGCCTTGTCCTCAATCAGGCAGGGTCCGACCTCGTCACTGCCCAGGAGTGTCGTCAGCCCCTCGGCGGCATCGACCTCCGGCTGTTTCATCTCTGTCCAGCGGCTGACCGGGATCACGAAATCATCCGAGAACCCGCGAAGATACGGCGAGGCCGGCGCCAGGTTTTGATGCCGGAAGCAGCCGAACGCCTTGTGGTCCAGCATGTGTTTCTTCACGCCATGGAAATGATTGATCATCGCCATGCCGCCCCAACAGACACCAAAGGTCGAATGCACGTTGGTCTGGGTCCACTCGAACACCTCGCGCATCTCTTCCCAGTAGGTAACTTCAGGAAAGTCGAGATGCTCAATCGGAGCGCCGGTGATGATCAGCCCGTCGAACTTCTCGTGCTTCACCTCCTGGAAGGAGTGATAGAACTCCTCCATATGCGCAGCCGCAGTGTTCTTGGTCTGATGCTCGGTCATCCGGATCAGGCTTAGCTCGATCTGCAAGGGCGTCGCCCCGATCAGCCGGGCAAACTGGTTCTCCGTCTGGATCTTCTTGGGCATCAAATTGAGCAGCCCGATGCGCAGGGCCCGGATGTCCTGACGTGCCGCCTGATCCGGCGACATGACCATCACGCCTTCGTTCGTCAGAACGTCATAGGCGGGCAGGTCAGCGGGGATCTTGATGGGCATGTCAGTATCCTGATTTGCGGAAAGTTGTACGATATAGCGGAGGTTGTCAGATAGTCGGCTTAGCCGCGGTCCTCAAGGGCTTCGGCGATCAAATCCACGAAACCAGCCTCATCCTTGACGGCGGAGATCTGGCTGGCAGTCACCGTGACGCCCCAATTGTCCGCCATCGCCTGATAGCGCGGCTGGCGGTGCGCCAGTGCCTGGGAGTAGGTCCAGCGGATAAATGCATCGGGATCCACATCCGCCTCAGGTATCTTGTTTTCCTTAAGGTATTCCTGCCAGACGCGGTTCAGGAACTCCGGCTGGTAAGACATCGGCTTGGGCGCCCGGTCAAAGCGCCGGACCAGTTCGGCGGTGTGCTCCTCGCTGCCCTTGATCCAGACCATCAGCGTGTGCTTGCTCAGCTCGGACAGGATCTGGTCGTTCGGGTCATTGGCGTCGACCCATTCGCAGATCGACCCGCCGGTGTCACAGATGAAATTCGGATAGCCGTACAGCTGCTGCGCCCGGTCCGCGAAATACTCGGTGTCCAGCAGCGCGCGGATCTCGGCAACCCGGAACTGCTCCTGGCGGCGCTTGTACTCGGCAATCGGCAGCCCGCCCTTGGCGGTGTCGCCGGGCTTGCCCAGATAGGCAGAGACCGGGCGCAGGTTTTCGAAGGTGATGTTGGAGCCGATAAAGATCGAATCCGTCAGCAGCAGTTCGCGCAGAAACGGCACTTTCATCGCCTCGGCCTTGGCATTATCGGCGATGTATTCGCCCATGTAACGGGTGCCGATGCGGTAATCGATCGAGTAGTGGAACCAGCTGCCGGCCCCGCGCAGAACGTTGCTGACATAGGTTTTGCCAAGCCCGGACATGCCAAAGAACAGCACCCGTTTGCTGGGGGCGTCGCGCCAGTCCTGTGCAGAAGAGTAGAGCATGAAAGTCCAAGTCCCTGAAGGTGTCACGCCTTGCTAGCCACCCGCGGGGGCCGGGTCAATTCCATGCGCGCATGCGCCGCGGCAAAAGAAAACCCCGCCCCCAAACGGGAGCGGGGCAAACTGCCCGGCAGGTGCCCGGATCAGAAGTGGAAGCCGACCTTCAGGCCGAAACTGACTGCGTCGTTGTCCTGAAAGTTGGTGACCGGGTTGCCGCCAGGGGAGGCAACCGCATCGCCCAGCTGGGTATAGCGGACACCGGCAGAGACGGTCATGTTGTCCTGCTTGTACTGCACGCCGACGCGGATTGCCTCATACCCGTGGGTCGGCGCCAGCGGCGAGACCAGGTTGTCGCCGTCCGAATCCGAATAGATCAGCGCCACAGAACCGGACCAGTTCTCGTTGAAGGCGCGGCCGACACCCAGTGTGTAGGTGATCGAGTCGTCCAGGTCGATCAGATCAACGGAGCGGCCGGCCAGGGTGCTCAGGCCCGGAACCACCAAATCAGTTACGCTGTGCTCAGCCCAACGGATGCCGCCGAACAGCAGCGTGTCCTGGGCGACGCCGGTCTGGAAGTCCAGGTTCACCGATTGCGGCGTTTTGGTTTTTGTCGTGGTGCTGGCGGTGGCGGTGGTGGCAAAGGTTTCGTTCAGGTTGAAATCATGTTCGATTTCAGAGCTGTAGGTGAGTGCCACGCGCAGGGCGATATCGGGGATCTCATAGGCGACGCCGGCCACCCAGCCAAACGCGCCATCTTTGTCCACTTTCACGTTGTATCTGCCACCGATGGAGCTGTAAGCGCCGCCCTGCAGATTGATCTCGCCGTCAAGCTCCTGGTAGCGGATGCCGCCGTGGACGCTGAAGCGGTCATTGAACTTGTAGCGCAGCATCGCAGTGAGCGAGTTCGAATCCGCCTGTGCAGTCGTGCCGCCAAGCAGCAGCGAACCACTGGTGGGATATGCGACATCCACACCCCACGGCTGGTCGAAGATCAGCGCAAAGGACAGCTGCTCATTGATGTCGCGCTTGTAGCCCGCGCCGAACATGTTGAACCGTTCGCCGACATCACCGGTTGCAGACCCCAGCGGGTTCAGCGAAGTGCGGTCGTTGCCCGACAGGTCCACCGAAGTTGTAGCAAACGAGAACTCGGCGTAGTTGCCTTCTTCGAAGATGATGCCGATCGGCTGGCCGGTGCGGTCCAGACCGCTCGCCATGGCAGAGCCAGATACCAGCGCCAAAGCCGCCGAGGTTGCAAGATAGCGTTTCATTGTTCCTCCCTGAGTTGCGGCCAGTGGAAGCCGCTTTACGCGAACGTAATCGGGCGGATTTCGGCAAATCAACATTAACCGCGCGGCAACTAGCCGGATTCGGTCAGCTTTGAGGGGTTCTGCGCGGCTGGCCTGCAACTATATTAAGATAATTTGCAATGCAGATGATGGCGGCTCCCCCCAGCACCCAGGCGTCCAGCGCCTCTCCGTAGATCACCATGCCAAGGATGGCGATGGCGGGCAGGCGGGCAAAATCCACCGGCACCACCACGCTGGCCGGCGCCAGCGACAAGGCTGTGGTCAGGCAGAAATGCGCAGTCAGCCCGGCAATGCCGATCAGCACCAGCCAGGGCAGGGTGGTTGCGTCCGGCAACGCCATGTCGCCGTCCCATCCTGCCGCCAGCAGCCCCATCACCAGCTGCATCGAGGTCAGCCAGAACAGGATTGAGGCGGTGTGCTCGTGCCGGGTCAGCCGTTTGGTCAGGATCGCGGTGAGGGCAAAGAAGATGGCGCAGCTCGCCGCTGCCGCCAGGCCAAGGTTCAGCGTCTCGGGGCTGGGGCGGGCCACGACCAGAATGCCGGCAAAGCCAAGCGCCGCCGCCAGCATCCGCCGCCGGGTCAGCGCCTCGCCCAGCAACAGCGGCGACAGGATGATCACCCACAGGGGCGAGGTGAACTCCAGCGCAAAGACCTGGGCCAGCGGAATCAGCGTCACCGCCAGAAACCACAGGTTCTGGCCGGTGAAGTGGAACAGGTTGCGCAGCAGATGCACCCCCAGCCGCTGCCGCCGCACCTGATGCCAGCGGCCTGCCGCTGTCAGGACAGCCACCACGATCAGCACCCCCACCAGGCTGCGGTAGGCCATGATTTCAAAGGTATCCAGCGTCAGCCCGGCCTCACGCCCGGCAATCGCCATGGCCGAAAAGGACACAATCGCCCCCACCATCCACAGCGCCGCCAGCCCTGCGCGTGTCTCGCCCTCTGCCATGCCTGCCCCCTTGTTCAGCTGGGGAGAGGAAAGGCGGAATTTTCACCCGGGGTCAAGCGCATGGCGGCGCGGCAGCTGCGATTACAGGCCTGCCAGTTGACAGCGCGGCGCAAGCGAAGGAGGCCGCGCGCCAGTTTCAGGCCGCCGCGCGGTGCGCTTCTTGCGCATCCAGTGAACGGCCTGACTTGATATAGGCAGAGGCAGCCTCCACCGGGTCGAAGTTCAGACGATCCAGCAGAGTGCGGATTTCCGCGGTCAGCTGCTCTGTCACTCCGGAGGAGTCGCGGGTGGCGTTTTTCTTTTCCGGCAGCAAGACCCGGCCGCGGTGGCCTAGGGCCGCCAGCAGTTTGGGGGCACCTGCCGGCTTGGTGGCCTCTTCCAGCATGGCCCCGACAAACTTAATTTGCCCGCCGTATTTCAGCAGGTAGTACGCATAGCGCGCCTCCATCTCCAGCGCGTACCAGATGGCGCAGCCGACCTGACCCAGCGGCAGGAAACGGGCAGGGTCAACGATCAAATTGCTGTAGCCCATGTCCAGGTACCACTGCCACCGGATGGTGATATTCATAAAGTCATTGCGGCCGACATAGCTGGCGCATTGCTTGGCCAGGTCGCGGCGCAGGAGGATCACGGTGGTGCGGCTGCGGATGGGGCTTTCTGCCAGCGCTTCGATCAGCCCGCATTTGCCTAAGGTATGGTTGGACTCGGCATAGGGCGCTTCCAGCGACGCCAGCTTGTCCTTCCAGAACTTCTGCATCCGGGTATTCATGCCATAAGTGTTGAAAGTCCGCATGTGCTTGATTTCCGGCATTTGTGTGCCGAAGTCTTCAATGTTCAGCGGCTCGTGGATGGATTTGATCCGAAGATTGTCACCCAGGAACTGCGCCAGCCAGGCGGTACCGGTGCGCCCGGCCGAAAGAGTGAAGAAAAAGTCGCTTTTGGCGGGCTGTTCGTGCTTGGGCGTGGCTGGTGCCGCGCCTGGGCGCTTGTAGCCGAACTTGCGTATTTCGTCGGCGCATTGTTCTGCAACGACATCCGCGGCCCCCGGATAGCGGGCATAGAGCGTTGCGGCATCAGTGCCGGTGCGCGGGCGGACACCTTCCTTGGCACGCAGGCTTGAAAACCGCTCCCACAGGCCTTCGACGCCAAGCGCCGCGATGTCCTCTTCCAGATGCTCGTATCGTAAAAAGACATCGGGTGCAGCCGGCCCTTCCAGCGGTGCGATTTGGACGTTTTCAGTCAGCATGCCGTAGAACTTGTGCACAAACAGCCCGAAGTTCAGGCTCTCAGTCTCGGCCATCTCCCAGTAGTAGCGGGAAATGACCGCGTCATACGGATCGCGCCAGATGGTGACCTTTGTGTAGCTGTCCCAGATGTCCTGCGGGATGAGGGCCTTGGCTTCTGCGGCGGGGATGTGATTGTAGAAATCCCCCTCCGTTTCAGTGCCGTCGGGCCAGGTTTGGCGCTGGTGATTTTGTGCCCCGGGATAGCCCAGGCCTGCGCGGGTTTCTTCGTCCTCGGGAGACACAGGGGTGATCACACTGGTGTCGTCGCAAAAGTTGGACAAGGCGATTTCAAATGACGTGCCGCCTACCTTTTTGGTTTTGATAAAGATGAGTTTCAGCGGGTGGCAAATAATCATTGGGTTCTCCAAGCCGTCGGCGTCCTGGAGACTATTTCAAAAACACCTGACAAATTGGTTAACCGCAGGCTGCCGGTAACCCATCTGCAAGCCGGGTGAAAACTTGTAAATGCCGGCCGCAGCAACACAAAGCGGCCCGGTTTGCCAATCCGGGCCGCCATAATATGTTTTTGATTTCATTGAGAAAGGGTGGTGAGATCAAGCTAAGGTGCTAAGTCTTGCAGAACCCTGCGCGGCCTGCAGAAGCAGTGGGATTTTCAGCCGCTAGAGTATCTCGCGCAGCAAATGCGCCTGGGGATACCGAGCAATCGTCTCGTTGCCTTTTTTGCCAATCCGTTCCAGCTTTGCTTCATCTTGCAGCACTTCAGCTATGCCCTCGGCAAGCCCGTCATAAGGCAGGCCCAGGATGCCGTCACGGTAGCATTCGTCGATCATTGTTCCACTATTGAGTTCGCTTGCCAGAGGGATGCCGTTGGTCATCAGGTAAAAGGCGCGGACGATCTCGAAAATCTGAGAGTCGTAGAAATGGAGATTCAGCACCATACGGGATCGGGAAATCCAATCATCACGGCTCTTTCCGTAAGTACCTTCCAGCTGTTTGACCGTCAAACCACACGCGCGAAGGTCATCAAGGATTTTCTTGCGTCGCGGACTCACGCTGCCGTAGAACAGAACGTCGATGTCTTTCTTTTGCCGGGGCGTGATCCGGCAGAGTTCCTTTTGATATCCGATTTGAAGCTTCTCAACCCGCTTTACACCAAAGTCATTCAGATAGCTGACATTGGCATCGCTGTAATCCCACAAGGTGAAGTCATGTGAAAACCACTCAACGATGTTTTTGTTCCAATGCGAGAGGGTGCTGCCTAACTGCTCGGTGTTCAAGATGATAGTGTCCGCTGGAACGACCTTGGCCATGGCGCAGGTCATCAAGTGAATGCCGATAAGGATATTCCGGGCTGACGGGTCGATCTTGTTTTTGTGTATTGCCGCTTCATAGCCAAGATCCCGCAGTGCGAATTGAATCAGGTCAGCAAGCTCAGAAAAGGCGCCGGTGTGCGGGTAGTTATCCGGTTGCGCCAAACAAATATTGTATTTTTGTGTCATGGGATGCCGATCAGACCTCAGCCAGCAGCCGCTTCGGGCAGCTGCCGGACGGCGGAGCGCCGCTGATACTGGAAATTATCGAAGTCCATGCCGTAGATCTTCTCGGCAACGGCCAAGCCTTCGTCGCTCAAAACCAGGTCGCCGGGGTTGAAACCTTCGGGAACGCGCAGGTGGTTGCTGTGCGTCATCTGCTGGCTGGCCGGGTTGCCGAACAGGGCTGCATCAATGAACGCCTTGGCTTTCTCGGCGCCGTTCTCTTCCAGCTTGAAAACCTGGTAGTTGGCGCCGGGATAGAAGAAGCCAGACTGCGGGTAGAAATGACCGTCCATCCAGCCCTTGGTCAGCACATTCTCCAGCAGGCGGGTCTTGACGAACTGGTCCAGGGTTTCATCGCTGCCGATCCGGCGTTCCACCAGCCGCTGGAACTTGTAGGCGCTTTCAAGCCGGGCAATCGGATCGCGCACGATGGTGAAAAAGCCGGTGAAAAAATCCTTGGGAAACAGCCGCGAAATCGATTCCCCGTCGATGTGCTGCGGGGAGGATATGTTCCAGTGCTGCTGGGGCGGATTAGCGACATACTGCTCGTCCACAAACGCCAGGCTGACGCCGTTCAGGCCCTGAATGTAACGCTCAATGGATGTGCCGCCGCACTTGGGAATATGCGCGAAGTGCAGCAGCACGTCTTTGTATTTGATCAAGGGCATTTTGCGCCTCCATTTGCCTCCAAGCAGTTGGCCGCCGTGGTTAAACCGGCGGCCAAGCGTTTGGCTCAAGATGGCGCAAATTGTTTAAACGTTCTTTAAAACAGGCGTGGTTTCCACCGCGGTTTCAAAGCCCGTGAACTGCAGGGATCATTCCCACTCGATGGTTCCCGGAGGTTTCGAGGTGATGTCGTAGGTGCAGCGGTTGATGCCCTTCACTTCGTTGATGATCCTTGTGGCGGTTTCGCCCAGGAACTCGTGGCTGAACGGATAGTAGTCCGCGGTCATGCCATCGACAGATGTCACCGCGCGCAGGGCGCAGGCGTAGTCATAGGTGCGGCCGTCGCCCATCACGCCAACGGTGCGGACCGGCAGAATCGCCACAAAGGCCTGCCAGATGTCATCGTACAGACCGTGCTTGCGGATCTGGTCGATATAGATCGCATCCGCTTCGCGCAGGATCTCCAGCTTTTCGCGGGTGATCTCGCCGGGGCAGCGGATTGCCAGGCCCGGTCCGGGGAAAGGGTGGCGGCCGATGAAGCTCTGCGGCAGACCCAGTTCGCGGCCCAGCGCGCGGACCTCGTCCTTGAACAGCTCGCGCAGCGGTTCCACCAGCTTGAGGCCCATCTTCTCCGGCAGGCCGCCGACGTTGTGGTGCGATTTGATGGTGACCGAAGGCCCGCCCGAGAAGGAGACCGATTCAATCACGTCCGGGTACAGTGTACCCTGTGCCAGGAACTCGGCGCCGTCGATGGTGTCGGCGTGTTTCTGGAACACGTCGATGAACAGCTTGCCGATGATCTTGCGCTTGGTTTCCGGGTCGGACTGGCCGTCCAGCTCGCCCAGGAACAGATCGCTCTCATCCGCGTGGATCAGCTGGATGTTGTAGTTGTCGCGGAACATCGCGACGACTTCTTCCGCCTCGTTCTTGCGCAACAGGCCGTGGTCCACAAACACGCAGGTCAGCTGGTCGCCGATCGCCTCGTGGATCAGGATCGCCGCAACCGAGCTGTCGACGCCGCCGGACAATCCGCAGATCACCTGTTTGTCGCCGACCTGCTCGCGGATCTTCTCGATCATCTGCTCGCGGTAGGCGCCCATGGTCCAGTCGCCGGAGAAACCCGCCAGTTTGACAAAGTTCTCATAAAGCTTGGCGCCGTTCGGGGTGTGGTGCACCTCGGGGTGGAACTGCACCGCATAGAAATTGCGGCTGACATCGGCGGTGATGGCAAAAGGCGCGTTGGGGGAGGTGCCATAGACCTCGAACCCCGGGGCGATCTTGCTGACGTGGTCGCCGTGCGACATCCAGACCTGCTCGCGGTCGTTGTCGTTTGCGAACCAGCCCTCCAGCAGCGGCGGCGTCTCAACCGTGGGGGTCACAAAGGCCCGGCCGAATTCCGCAGTGCCATGGCCGCTTTCCACCTTGCCGCCCAGCTGATGCATCATCACCTGCTGGCCATAGCAGATGCCCAGGATCGGCACGCCGTAGTCGAAAATCTCCTGCGGCGCCCGCGGGCTGCCCTCGCGGGTCACGCTGTCAGGCCCGCCCGAGAAGATCACCGCCTTGGGCGCCAGTTCGCGCACAAAGTCCATGGTGACATTCTGATAGGGGTGGATTTCGCAATAGACATTCAGCTCGCGCAGGCGGCGCGCAATCAGCTGCGTGACCTGGCTGCCGAAGTCGATGATGAGAAGGCGGTCATGGGTGTCTTGGGTCATGCACGCGCCATAGGCCAAGGAGGTTTTTTTCGCAAGGGCTTTGGTGCTTGCAGTGGCACAGGGTGCCGGGCAAACAGCTCACCCGGCTCTGAAAACCCTCCGGCTGGGTGCGGTGCAGTAAAACTCGGTGCAGAGGCTTGCCTTGCAGGTAAAGCTTCTGCTCTGCTGAACTTCCGGTACAGGGGAGGCATGCACAGTGGTTATCAGGGAAATGCGGGCAGGCGACCGCGCGGCTGTTGCGCAATTGCAGATTGCCAGCTGGCGCAGTGTTTATGCCGGTGTCCTGCCGTCGGCGTATCTGCAGGAGCAGGTCGTGTCCGACCTCGCCCGGCACTGGCAAAAGCTGCAGTTTTCGGACCGTGACGTCGTGCTTGTTGCAGAGGGTGCGGGGATACAGGGCTTTATAACCGTCTGGACCGGAGATGAACCCTATATCGACAACCTGCATGTGTCGGAAACCGCCCGGTCACAAGGTCTTGGCCGCCGTCTGATGAAGGAGGCCGCCCGCCGTTTGCAGGCCCAGGGTGCAAATTCGGCTTATCTGTGGGTCGCAGAGAGTAATTCCCGCGCACTGGCGTTCTATTTCCGGATCGGCGGCAGTGCCGGCGAGCGCAAGGAGATTGACGTTTTCGGATACGCCATGCCCGCGATCCGGGTGCATTGGGACAGTCTTGATCCGCTGCTGAAAGCGTAAAACCGGCTTGGCGGGTGCGAGTTCCGGCGAACTCTGTGCTGCGAATGTCGCTTTTCAACTTGAATGGCCGCAATCCTGCGGCGGCGGCGCGCGCGAGGGCTATAATACCCTTCGCAATGAAATGCCTGTGGTGAGGATAAACCATGACAGAAGCAGCCCCGCGCCGTCGTGCCCGCGGTTCCGGCGGCGGCGCCGCCCGCCGCGCCGAGCGCACCAGCGTCAAGATCGAAACCGCCAAGTACATCGAGCGCAACATTCCGAACTTCGAGATCCTGAATGAGGAAGCGCTGGAGATCATCGAGTACAACGCGGACACGATCCTGGAAGAGGTCGGCGTCAACTTCGTTGATAACCCGGCGGCGCTGCAGCGCTGGCGCGATGCCGGTGCCGATGTCCAGGGCGAGCGCGTGCGCATCCCCCGCGGCCTAGCCCGCAAGCTGTGCGAAACCGCACCTGCGGAATTCACCCAGCACGCCCGCAACCCCGAGAAATCGGTGGTCATCGGCGGCCGCAACCTGGTTCTGGCTCCGGTCTATGGCCCGCCCTTCGTGCGCACCCGCAGCGGCGGCCGCCGCTATGCGACCATGGACGACTTCAACAAGTTCGTGAAGCTGGCCTATATGTCCAAGTGGCTGCACCACTCCGGCGGCACCGTCTGCGAACCCACCGACATCCCGGTGAACAAGCGCCACCTGGACATGCTGATGGCGCATATGACCCTCAGCGACAAACCGTTCATGGGCTCCGTCACCGAACCCAGCCGCGCCCAGGACTCCGTCGATATGGCCGGCATCCTGTTCGGCAAGGAATTCGTGCAGAACAACACCGTGATGACCTCGCTGACCAACATCAACTCGCCGATGACCTTCGACGACGTGATGATGGGCTCGCTGGAAGTCTACGCCCAGAACAACCAGGCCTGCATCATCTCGCCGTTCATCGTCGGCGGTGCCATGGCGCCGGTGTCGGTGGCAGGCACCCTGACCCAGGTGCTGGCAGAGGTTCTGGCCGGTATCGCCTACAACCAGCTGTGCCGCCCCGGCGCGCCCGCGATCTTCGGCGCCTTCGTGTCCTCGATCGACATGAACTCCGGTGCTCCGACCTTCGGCACCCCCGAAGCGTCGCTGGTCACCTATGGCGCAGGCCAGCTGGCCCGCCGCCTGGGCGTGCCGTTCCGTTCGGCCGGCTCCTTCTGCGGCTCCAAGCTGCCGGATGCGCAGGCGGCTTATGAAACCGCCAACTCGCTCAACATGGGCCTGATGTCCGGCGTGAACTTCATGCTGCACTCCTGCGGCTGGCTCGAGGGCGGCCTGGTTGCCGACTTCGAGAAGTTCGTGATGGACGCGGACCAGCTGGGCACCCTGCACGGCCTCGCCAAGGGCGTCCCGGTGGACGAGAACGGCCAGGCGATGGAAGCCATCCGCGAGGTTGGCCCCGGCGGCCATTACCTCGGCTGCGCCCACACCCAGGCCAACTTCAAATCGGCCTTCTGGAAATCCGAAGTGCTCGACTACAAGCCGTTCGAGCAGTGGGAAGAAGAAGGCGCGCGCGACACCTACGCGCTGGCCGAAAGCCGGGTTGAGAAGCTGCTGGCAACTTACGAGCAGCCCGCACTCGATCCGTCGATCAAGATGGCGCTGGACGAGTATGTGGCCGAGAAGAAGGCCTCCATGCCCGACGCCTTCATGTAAGCGCGAGCCTGAAGATCAGGGGCAGGGGGCAGGACCCTCTGTCGCAGCAAAACGGCGGTCCCGCGGGGCCGCCGTTCTTGTTTTCGCACGTGCCTTCAAACACGCTGCCTCACCGGCCAGTGCGATCAGTACATCCACGTGGCGGATCATCGAATAGCCGGCCTCGCCTGCCTTGCGTTCTGCGTTCAGCGCCTCCTCCAGCTCCAGCAGCCGCATCACGGCGGCAGCAGGCTTGGGCACATCTCCATAGCCCAGTATGCGGCGCAGGTCGCGCTTGCGGCAATAATTCCGGGCGCCTAACCGGGCGGCCCGTGCCAGGATCCTCGGGCGCCGGAGCAACGAAACGCGGCTGAAAACATCCTGCATGATCGTCTCCTTTCCTATCTCTAATCTGGCTCTGCTATAACACAACCCTAGGTGGTGTTGCGGAAAGGGGGCGACCGGCGAACGGTCCGTTTTGTGATGATTATGGTTTTTCTGGAAACAATGATGTCCGATCCGCGCTTTTGTCCAAATCCAGCCGGGCGAAATGGGACATGCCGCAGGCACCTTTGAGTGCGGCTGGCCCGGCAGCCTGGCTCACGACCGGGGGTTACGAATGCAAAACATGACACAGGCACCCTTTCCTGGCTGGGTGCCGCTGGAAACTTGCCGCTACCTTCAGCACACCGAGGCTGGCCGCCCGATCCGCCAGCTGGCCCGCAAGGCGGGCTGCCATCCATCCACCATCCTGCGCCAGGTCCGCCGGGTAGAGGTCCTGCGGGACGATCCGCTGATTGACGAGGTGCTGACCTATCTGGCCGGGCGCTACCGGTCCGAAGCAGCGAAACCGCGGCAGGAGGAAAAGCCCTCCGCCGCAAGCCGCAGCCTGCGGTCGGGGTTTGAGCGGGAAGCGGCCAGCGTGCTGACCCTGCTCAGCCGCGGCGGCGCAGTTCTGGCCGCAGCAGAAGGCATGGAAATGGCCGTTGTGGTGCGCGAAGGCCAGGAGGCCGACGGGCATAAGGTGGCGGTGTCGCGGCCCTTGGCAGGGGCGCTGGCGCTGACCGGCTGGATTGCCTGCTCCCGCCGGGGCCGGATCAGCCGCTATTCCATCACCGCGGGCGGGCGCACCGCATTGAACCGGATCATCGCCGATCAGGAAAACCGCGCCCGCGCCCGGTTGGAGGGCGGCTTTGCCGAAGCGCAGACACCGTTTGGGGCGCCGGACGCGGGCGAGGGCGGCGGACTGGGCCGCAAATCCCGTTACAGCGGCGCCGAAACCCCGCTGGAAATGCTGTCCCGGCTGTCGGACAAGGACGGCAAGTCCTTCCTGACCCAGCCGATGGTGCGGGCCGGGCGGCGTCTGCGCGAGGATTTCGAACTGGCGCAGATCAGCAGCCACCTGATGCAGGAGGAGCTGTATTTCGCCCAGGGCACCCACCCGATGCGCAGCACCAGCCACCAGGCGGCGGCAGAAGCCCACCAGCGGATGACTGGGGCGCTGCAGAAGCTCGGGGCCGGCCTCAGCGACATCGCCCTGCGCTGCTGTTGCCACCTTGAGGGGCTGGAAACCGCAGAGCGCAATCTGGGCTGGCCTGCGCGGTCAGGCAAGGTGGTGCTGCGCATCGCCCTGCAGCACCTGGCCGATTACTACGGCGAGGCCAGCCCGCAGCAGGAAGAGATGATCGGTTGAGGCGCACGATGCCTCAAACGAAAACGGGCCCGCAGCGCGGACCCGTTCGAATGCCAGATCGGGCAGTGCAGCTTAGGCTGCGACTTCTGCCTTGGCTTCTTTCAGGTGCTTCAGCACGGTCTCCGGGGAGGACACGCCATAGGGGTCTTCGCCGTGGTTGTCGGACAGGCCCGGCTCTTCGAACCATGCCTCAACAACACCGTTGTTCACGATGGCCGCATAGCGCCAGGAGCGGTTGCCGAAGCCCAGGTTGTCCTTGGCGACCAGCATGCCCATCTTGCGGGTGAACTCGCCGGAGCCATCCGGGATCACTTCCACGTTTTCCAGCTCCTGCGCGCGCGCCCAGGCGTTCATCACAAAGCTGTCGTTCACGGACATGCAGTAGATCGCGTCGATGCCCTCGGCCTGGAAGTCGGCAAAGCCTTTTTCAAAGCCCGGCAGCTGGTAGGTCGAGCAGGTCGGGGTGAAGGCGCCCGGCAGCGAGAACAGCACAACGCGCTTGCCTGCAAAGTAGTCAGCGGTGGTCTTGTCTTCCCAGCGGAACGGGTTCGGGCCCTCGATCGCTTCGTCGCGGACACGGGTGTGGAAGGTCACGTCGGGCAGCTTAACGCCAGCTTTCATCTCAGCTTGCTCCTGATTGCGGATTTCATTCGGCGGGCAGGCTTAAAATGATTCTAAGCTGGCTTCAACACGTCCCGGTGATTTGCGCGCAGGTTTCCGGCGCCAGTCCGCGAACACGGCAGTCCAGCGCCGGAAAACCTCGCAAATACGGCATCTTCGCCCCTGGCAGGGACGTTACGCCGCAGCCTTCTTGATGGTGACCGTGGTGCCGCGGATCTTGCGTTCGGCAGCGGCGGTCAGGTCGTTGAACTTCTTGAGCGTCGCCAGAAGCTTCTTCTTGTCCTTGGAATCCTCAATGGCGCCCGGGAACTTCTTCTTGGCGGTCTGATACTGGTCGTTGATCTTCTTCAGATCCTTGTATTTCGCCGCCGCCTCTTTCAGTTCGGGCGCTGCGGCTTTCAGATCCTCGCCCGCCTTGTCGATGGCGGTCACGCAATGGGCATTGATCGCCTTGACCAGCGCGCCGACCCGGTTGGTGTATTTCTTCAGGTTGCGGTCCACCAGCAGCTGCGGCAGCTCGGTTGCGTCCTTCTTCTTGTCATGGCCTTCCGCCTTTTCCTTCAGGATCTTGTCGACCGTCTTCTGGAAATTCGCGCCGTACAGCTTCTGCGCCGCGTTCAGCTTGCCCTCATACTCAGACGCCTTCTTGACGGCGGCAATCTCCTTTTCCAGCTCGCCCTGCAGCGCCTCGATATCCTTCTTCGAGGCTGAGGACTTGCCGCGTTTCTTCAGGTCCTTCTCGATGTCCTTCAAGAGCGCCTGCTGCTTGGCCATATGCGCCTTGGCATCAGCGCAGAACCCCTTCATCGCGCCGACTTCCTCCTGGTGGATGTCCACCGCCTTGTTCCAGGTGACCAGCCCGTCCTTGAAATGCTTGTTCTTCTGGAAATCGGCCAGCTTTTCCGATTTCACCCCGTCCTTGCGCGCCTTGGCCAGGCTTTCGCGGAAATAATCCTCGCCCTCCCAGGCGTTGCCCAGTGAAATCCCGATCCGCTTCTTCAGCTTGT
This sequence comes from Leisingera sp. ANG1, assembly GCF_000203975.2. Taxonomy (GTDB): domain Bacteria; phylum Pseudomonadota; class Alphaproteobacteria; order Rhodobacterales; family Rhodobacteraceae; genus Leisingera. Next base: position 284,434 of record NZ_AFCF02000001.1, read on the forward strand.
CGCCCTCTGCGGTGGTGAATTTCTTGGTGCCTGCAGCCAGCTTCTTATGCTCTGCCTTGAATTTCTCCAGTTCCTTGGCCATGCGTCCCTCCCTGAATGATCTGCAGCGAAATCCTGATGCTTGGTGGAATTATGTGTCCCGCTGCGCCGCTTTGGCAAAGAAAAACGGCACATTTTCGGAGTTTGAGCCATGACAAGGCGGCAAGGCAGGGTTGACGATATGACCGTGCCAAGCCAGATCAGCTGTGTTAAACCGCTCACAAAGCCAAAGGCCGGAAGGGAAACCCACGTGAGAGACCTCAAGATCCCGGAGCAGCGCCACCCCGAAAAGGCGCATCGTCCCGACAATGCTCAGCCCAAAAAGCCAAGCTGGATCCGGGTCAAGGCGCCGGGCGGCAAAGGCTATGCCGAAACCCACAAGATCATGCGCGACAACAAGCTGACGACAGTCTGCGAGGAAGCGGGCTGCCCCAATGTCGGCGAATGCTGGAGCCAGGGCCACGCCACCATGATGATCATGGGGGAGGTCTGCACCCGCGCCTGTTCCTTCTGCAACATCGCCACCGGCAAGCCGCCTGAGGCGCTGGATGCGTTTGAGCCGGGCCGCGTCGCCCATGCGGTCGAAAAACTGGGTTTGAACCACGTGGTGATCACCTCCGTGGACCGCGATGATATCGAGGACGGCGGCGCAGAGCATTTTGCCCAGACTATCCGCGCGGTGCGCCACCGCAGCCCGAACACCACCATTGAAATCCTCACCCCGGATTTCCTGAAATGCGATCCCTCGGTGCTGGAAACGGTCGTCGAGGCGCGGCCCGACGTTTTCAACCACAATCTGGAGACCGTGCCGGGCCTCTACCCTGAGGTCCGCGCCGGCGCGCGCTATTTCCACTCCCTGCGCCTGCTTCAACGGGTCAAGGAACTGGATCCGTCGATGTTCACCAAATCCGGCATCATGGTCGGCCTGGGCGAGGACGCGCAGGCGGTGAAGCAGGTGATGGACGACATGCGCGCTGCGGACATCGATTTCCTGACCATCGGCCAGTATCTGCAGCCGACGCCGAAACACCACGCAGTGGACCGCTTCGTGACGCCCGAGGAATTCAAATCCTACGAGAAAGCCGCCTATGGCAAGGGCTTCCTGATGGTTTCGGCAACCCCGCTGACGCGGTCCTCCTACCATGCAGGCGACGATTTCGCCCGCCTGCGCCAGGCCCGCAACAAGAAGCTGGGCCTGGCATGACGCCTGAGCGTCTGGCGCAGCTGACGCAGCTGCGCCACGCCCTGCATCAAATCCCCGAGGTTTCCGGCGCCGAGGAAAAGACCGCCGTCATGGTGGCGGGCTACCTGCGCCAGCATCAGCCCGACCAACTGCTGACAGGGCTTGGCGGCCACGGTGTTGCCGCGGTCTTTGAGGGCAGGGCGGACGGCCCCACGGTGCTGATCCGCTGCGAGCTGGACGGCTTGCCGATCGAGGAGCTGTCGGATCAACCCTACCGCTCCACCCACGCAGGCCGCGGCCATCTCTGCGGCCATGACGGCCATATGACGATGGTGGCGGCGCTGGCCGCGGATCTCGCGGTACAGCGCCCAGCAAGGGGCCGCGCCGTGCTGCTGTTTCAGCCCGCCGAGGAAACCGGCAAGGGCGCAGCGGCGGTGATTGCCGATCCGGGTTTCGCGCAAATCGCGCCGGATTATGCCTTTTCCCTGCACAACCTGCCGGGCTTGCCGGTGGGTCAGGTGGCCTTGTGTTCGGGCGCTGCCAACTGCGCGTCACGCGGAATGCGGATCAAACTGACCGGTAAAACCTCCCACGCTGCCGCGCCGCAGGACGGGGTGTCGCCTGCCGGTGCCATCTCCCGGCTTCTGCCGGGCCTTGCCGCCTTGGGCAGCGGCGGTGATCTGGGGCCGGAGTTCGCGCTGGTCACCTTGACCCATGCCAAGCTGGGTGAAGCCACCTTTGGCATCGCCCCTGGCGAGGGCGAGGTTTGGGCCACTCTGCGCACCGTTACAAACATCCGAATGGATCAGCTGATTGCAGAGGCCACGGCACTGGCGGAACAGGTCTGCGCGGCGGAGCGGCTGGGGTTCTCAATAGAATTCGACGATGTGTTCGACGCCTGCACCAACCACCCGGAGGCGGTGGAGCTGTTGCAGGCCGCCTGCGCCGCGGCAGGCCATCCGGCGCATATGCGGGACTATCCGCAGCGCTGGTCCGAGGACTTCGGCCAGTTCGGCAAGCAGGCAAAGGCCGCGATGTTCTGGCTGGGGTCCGGCGAGGCGCAGCCGCAGCTGCACAACCCCGATTTCGACTTCCCGGACGCAGCAATCCCGGCCGGGGCCGGGATCTTTCTGCACACGCTCAGAAACCTGCTGGGCTGACCCTTACTGGGTCAGCGCATTGACGACGGCCACCGCGCCGATGATCGCAAGCGTGTCCTTGACGACCTCAAAGATCTTGTCGCCCTGGCGCACATAGCGGTGCCCCTCACGCGGCGGGTTCAGCCCCCAGCGGCCGTAGTCGTCAATATAGACCCAGTCGTCACCGCGGATGCGGCCATCGTACCGGTCGTGATCATGGTCATGATCGTGATCGTGACTGTGCTTGCGGTGGTGCCGTTTCTTGACCTGGCCCGGCGCATAATGGGCTGCGCTCTTGCTGTGGCCGGGCGCCCATTTCGGCGGCCCCGCGTGGGTGGCTGCGGGGACAAGGGACAGGGTCATTGCGGCTGCCGCTGCTGCGGTCAAAAACTTCTGCATGGCGGATCTCCTGTGATCGCTGCGTTTGGAAATCACATGAGGCAGGTTGCGGCGAAAGGCAAATCCGCTGCGCCGGAAAGCGCCACCCGCTTGGCCGGAACCGGCGGAGGGCCGCCGGTTCCCGATTGCGCTGTGTTTATCGTGGTTTGTGGCAGTTTTGCACAAGCGCCGCCGCTGGCTGCACCAGGGGGTGCACAGGCGGTGTACAGGGGGTGCACGCACGTCACCCCCGGGTATTGGCTGATTCAGCCCTCGTCGGTGAACCGCACTTTGCCGATATGCGGCAGATTCCGGTTGCGCTGCGCATAGTCGATGCCATAGCCGACAACAAATTCGTCGGGGATTTCAAAGCCAACCCAATCAGAGCGGAAATCCACCTCGCGCCGCGACGGCTTGTCCAAGAGCGCAATGGATTTCAGCCGCGCCGGATTGCGGCTTTGCAGCAGGTGGGTGACATGGTTCAGCGTGTGGCCGGTGTCGACGATATCTTCCACGACCAGCACGTCGCGCCCTTCAATGGCACCGCGCAAGTCCTTGAGAATGCGCACTTCCCGGCTGCTTTCCATCGAGTCGCCGTAAGAGGACGCCTCCAGGAAATCGACCTCGATCGGCAGATCCAGCTCCCGCACCAGATCGGCGATGAATACGAAACTGCCGCGCAGCAGGCCAACCACGACCAGCTTGTCGGTATTGCCGAATTCCTTCTGGATTTCCTCGCAAAGCTCCTCGATCCGCGCGGCGATTGCCTTGGCCGAGATCATCACATCAATGACATATGGACGCTGTGTCATGGCTGCCCCCTTGAATTTCCCGCGCGTACATAGGACATCACGCCCGGTAATTGTAGCAGAAAATCAGCGGACAGATGCCCACACACTCGGAAACCCGCCAGATGCCCTATTCGGCACAGCAGATGTACGATCTGGTGGCCGATGTCGCGCAGTACCCGAAATTCCTGCCCTGGTGCGCCGCCGCCCGTATCCGCAGCCGTGCGCCGATGGGTGAGGCAGAAGTGATGGAGGCGGATCTGGTGATCTCCTTCAAGGTCTTCCGCGAACGCTTCGGAAGCCGGGTAACCCTTTATCCGGGCGAGAGAAAAATCGATACCGAGTATCTGGACGGCCCGTTCCGCTACATGAAGTCCCACTGGATTTTCACCCCGCGCGAGGATGGCAGCTGCGACGTCGACTTCTTCGTCGATTTCGAATTCAAGAATGCGGTTCTGCAGGGCATCATCGGCGTTGTCTTCAACGAGGCGATGCAGCGCATCGTACGCGCGTTCGAACGCCGCGCTGCGGAGCTGTACAGCTGAGGCATTGCCGCGCGAGATAGCTGTTGACCTCAAGCGCGCTTCAAGTCGTATCACCTTTTGGAAATGATACTTCCAGCTGAAAGGGAAGCTGCAATGGAACAGGAATTCTGGCAGGCGCGCTGGCGCGAGAACCGCATCGGCTTTCACGAAGCGGCGCCGAACTCATTGCTGATCAAGCATTTTTCCCGGCTCGGGATTTCGGCCGGCCAAAGCGTGTTCCTCCCTCTTTGCGGCAAGGCGCTGGACCTGGACTGGCTGCTGTCACTGGGACTGCGTGTGACCGGTGTGGAGTTCAATCAAGGCGCGGTGGAGGAGGTCTTTGCCCGGCTGGGGCTGACACCGGACGTCTCCCAAGCAGAAGGGCTAATCCGCTATCAGTCAGGCGAGCTGGCCCTTTACGCAGGTGATTTCTTTGCCCTTGCCCCGGCACATCTTGGCGCGGTTGACGCGGTCTATGACCGGGCGGCGCTGGTCGCGGTGAAACCAGAGGACCGGCAGGCCTATGCGGCGCATTTGAACCGGATCACTGGAAACGCAAAACAACTGCTGATCGGGTTCGACTACGATCAATCCCTGATGGACGGGCCGCCGTTTTCGGTGCCGGGATCAGCGGTGCGTGCGCTCTATCAGGGCAGCCATGAAATCAGTCTGATCGAGGAACGCGCCGCGGACGGCCGGATCGGCGAACGCTGCAATGCGCTGGAACAGGCCTGGCTGCTAACTCCCTTCTCCTGAAACAGAAAACGGGTCCCCCAAGGGGACCCGTCCGGTGCGAAATGGCACCGTCTGCCGTGAGTGGTGGCATCCGTCATAGCCGGGGTCAGCTGTTCATGTCGTATGCGCGCTCACCGTGAACAGAAAGATCGAGGCCATTGGTCTCGCTTTCAAGATCCACGCGCAGGGATGTGATCAAAGCGGAGATCTTCACCAGCGCGATGGTTACCACCACGGTGAAGATGCCGACGATCACCAGCGCACCCAGCTGCGCGGCCCAGGCGCCGGCACCGAAGATGGCGATCATGATGGTGCCGAAGATGCCGCCGACGCCGTGCACGGCAAAAACATCCAGGGTGTCGTCGATCTGCATCTTGTTGCGCACCAGATTAACCATTTCCTGGCAAAGCACGCCGGCAATGGCACCGATGATCAGCGCTTCCATCGGGCCGACAAAGCCTGACGCCGGGGTGATCGAGGCGAGGCCTGCAATGGTGCCAGTGACCAGGCCCACAAGGGAGGCCTTGCCGTATTTGATCTTTTCCCACAGCGCCCAGCTGAGCGACGCGGTGGCAGCGGAGATATGGGTCACGGTCAGTGCCATTGCCGCGCCGCCGTCTGCGGCCAGCTGGGAGCCGCCGTTGAAGCCGAACCAGCCGACCCACAGCATTGCGGCGCCGATCATCACATAGCCGGGGTTATGCGGCGGGATGGTGCGGTTTTTGCGCGGGCCCAGGAAGAAGGCGATGATCAAGGCTGCGAGGCCTGCGGTCTCATGCACCACGATGCCGCCGGCAAAGTCCTTGACGCCCACGTCGCCGAAGATGCCGTCATCCGCCAGGAAGCCACCACCCCAGATCCAGTGCACCACCGGCGCATAGCACAAGAGCATCCAGAGGCCGGAGAACACCAGCACAAAGCCAAAGCCGACGCGCTCCACATAGGCGCCGACGATGAGCGCGGGCGTGATGATGGCGAAGGTCATCTGGAAGGCAAAGAACAGAACCTCTGGCAGGGTTCCGGACAGGCTGTCGGCGGTGACGCCGTTCAGGAACATCTTGTCCAGACCGCCCCAGATACCGGAGGTGCCGCTTCCGAAGGCAATGCTGTAGCCGAAGGCCAGCCACAGAACGCTCATCAAACAGGCAATGGCGTAGCAATGCATGAAGACGCTGAGCACATTGCGGGCACGCACAAGGCCGCCGTAGAACAGGGCCAGGCCTGGCAATGTCATGAAGAGGACCAGGGCCGTGGCCACAATGATCCATGCGGTATCCGCTCCGTTCATCCGATTGTTCCTTCCCCTCAAAAGCCGGTGAGGTCAGGAGAAAGCGCAGACCGCGCGCAGAAAAAAGCGGCAGGGGTGCGGGAGGCGCACAAAAACGGGGCTTTTTTGCAAGTGCTGAAAAATTGAGCGCCGTTGCGGGTCAGCTGCCCGTTTCGCGTTCGATTTGGGAAACGGCCTGCGCCAGCAGCTCCAGCGCGTGGTCACGGGTGGCGGCGCGGACTTTGGCGCGGCCGATGGCGCCGAATTCCACGGTTTCTGTTGTGGCAGTCTGGCCTGCGCGGGCCAGGCCAAAGCAGACGCGGCCCTCGGGCTTGAATTCTGAGCCGCCGGGGCCTGCGATGCCGGTGACGGAGACGGCCAGGGTAACGCCTGCGTTCCGCACTGCGCCTGCCGCCATTTCCGCGGCGACCTCCTCGCTGACTGCGCCGACGGAGTCCAGCGTCTCCGCCTTGACGCCCAGCATCTGCATCTTGGCGGCGTTGGAATAGGTGACAAAGCCGCGGTCGACCACGGCGGAGGAGCCCGGGATATCCGTCAGCGCCGCGGCAATCATGCCGCCGGTGCAGCTTTCGGCCGTGGCGATGGTGATGCCTGCGGCGGTTGCGCGTCTGATCAGCTCATCCGCGTCCATGGTCACATCCCCAAGACGCCGTGCGACAGGAAGGCGAGCGCAGCCACGCAGATGGCGGCCAGGATGCCCGCGATGATGTCGTCCATCATCACACCGGTTGCGCCCTTCTGCCGGTCGGCCCAGCCGACGGGGCCGGGTTTCAGGATGTCGAACAGGCGGAACAGCACAAAGGCGGCGATCCAGCCCGGCCACAGCGCGGTGATCTCGATATCATGCGCCCAGGCCGGGTAGGACACGGCCCAGAGCGCGGTGAACTGGCCAGCGACCTCGTCCAGGACAAATTCCGAGGGGTCCATGTTCTCGCGGTTGCGGGTCATTGCCTCTGCCGCCCAGACGCCCACGATCATGCAGATCACGGTTGCCAGCGCCAGAAGCAGAAACCCGCCCAGTTGGTGCAGCAGATAGGCCAGGGGAAGGGCTGCAAGCGAACCCCAGGTTCCGGGCGCGGGGCGCAGGTAGCCGATGCCGCCCACGGTGCCGATCAGGAAGGCCAGGCGTTGTCTCTTCATGATTTCACCAGCGCTGCGGTGGCGATAGCGGCAATGCCCTCGCCGCGGCCGGTGAAGCCGAGGCGCTCCGACGTGGTGGCCTTGATTGACACACGGTCTGCGCCGATGCCCAGGATTTCAGCCATCACCGCGCGCATTCTGGCGGCGTGCGGGCCAACCTTGGGGTATTCGCAGACCAGGGTGCAATCGACGTTCGACAGGGTGAACCCCATCTCGCGCGCCAGATTGGCGGCGTGGCGCAGGAAAATCTCGCTGGCCGCGCCTTTCCACTGCGGGTCCGAGGGCGGGAAGTGCTGGCCGATGTCGCCCTGCGCCAGCGCGCCATAGATGGCGTCAGTGACGGCGTGCATACCAACATCGGCGTCAGAGTGGCCCTGCAGGGTTTTCTCATGCGGGATTTCCACCCCGCACAGGATCACGCTGTCGCCGGGGCCAAAGCGGTGCACGTCGTAGCCGTTGCCAAGCCTGATATCCATGTCTGCTCCCAGAATACGCTCCGCCCGGGTGAAGTCCTCGGGGCGGGTGATTTTGATATTGTCCGGCTCCCCCGGGATAATGCGGACGTCAAGCCCGGCAGCGCGTGCCACCTCGACATCATCGGCGGCTCCGCCGGGGTGGGCAAGATGTGCCGCCAGAATGTCCTGAAACCGGAAACCCTGGGGCGTCTGCGCGGCAAACAGGCCATTGCGGTCCTGGGTGCCGGTGACGCTGCCGTCTGCTCCGGTCCACAGCGCGTCCGTCACCGCCAGCGCCGGGGCTGCGGCAGGTCCGGCGTCCAAGGCATTGAGAATGCTGTGGATCAGGGCAGGGCTGACACAGGGGCGGGCGGCGTCGTGGATCAGCACCTTGTCTACGCCGTGCAGCTCCAGCGCCTTGAGACCGTTCAGGACAGAGGCAGCCCGTTCTGCGCCGCCTTCAGCGAGGATCAGACCGGGGCTGCCGGAGAATTCTTCCCAGGCGGCGGCGTCATCCGGTGACAGCACCAGAACCGTGAGGTCCACACCTGCATTCGCAAAGGCTTCGAGGGTCCAGTCGATCATCCGGCGGCCCTTGAGCGGGCGCCATTGTTTGGGCGTGCCGCCGCCTGCGCGGGTGCCGCGGCCGGCGGCGACGATCAGGGCGGCTGTGGTCATGCGGTCCTCGTCCGATAGGTCCCGCATTGTTTATGAGGTGGCGCGGGAAGTGGCAATCACCCGGCGGAATGTGATTAAAAAATAGGCAAATGAAGATCGAGAGCGGCTTGCAGAGGCGCAATTCATTGCTGCATAGCAGAAGCTTCGGGTAAAAACCTCTCAGTTGCACAAGGATTAGGCAGTTGTCCTTCACGCTTGGAACCACCTCCATGTCCCCGCCCATCGCACTGGCGCCGATGGCGGGAATCACCGACCGGCCGTTCCGGGATCTTGTCCGCTCCTTCGGCGTTGGGCTGATGGTGAGCGAGATGGTGGCAAGCCAGGAGATGGTTCAGGCCAAGCCCGGCGTGCGCGAGCGGGCTGAGCTGAGCGCGGATGTGGAGAACACCGCGGTGCAGTTGGCCGGGCGGGACGAGTACTGGATTGCCGAGGCGGCGAAACAGGTCGCCGGGCAGGGCGCGCGGATCATCGACATCAACATGGGCTGCCCGGCCAAGAAGGTGACCAACGGCTATTCCGGCTCTGCCCTGCTGAAGACGCCGGATCATGCGCTGAAGCTGATCGAGGCGGTGGTCGGAGCCGTGGATGTGCCAGTGACGCTGAAGACGCGGCTGGGTTGGGACGACAACTGCCTGAACGCGCCGGACGTGGCGCGCCGCGCCTGCGAGGCCGGGGTGCAGATGGTGACGATCCACGGCCGCACCCGCTGCCAGTTCTACAAGGGCTCTGCCGATTGGGCGGCGATCCGGGGCGTCAAGGACGCGGTGACTGTGCCGCTGCTGGCAAATGGCGACATCGTTGATACCGCCTCTGCCCGGCAGGCGCTGGAGCTTTCTGGCGCAGATGGCGTGATGATCGGGCGCGGGGCCGAAGGAAAGCCTTGGCTGCTGGCTGAAGTGGCGCATCACCTGTGGGGCACACCGGCGCCGGAGATTCCGCAAGGAGATGCGTTTATTCAAATGGTTTCAGAGCATTACCGGGCAATGCTGGATTTCTACGGGCAGGATCTTGGCGTCCGTGTCGCACGCAAGCACCTGGGCTGGTACATGGATGAGGCCGGAACCACCCCCGCCAGGCGCAGGGCGGTGCTGACGGAGAAGAACCCGGAAGAAGTTCTGGCGCTGCTGCCGGAGGCGCTGAGCGCCGAAAGACCGGAGGCCGCCGCATGATGGACAGCGCAGCTCTCTGGGCCTCTTTGCCGGTGCCGGCGTTTCTGATCGACGCCTGGGACAAGATTGCTGATGTGAACGCCGCCGGTGAGGGGTTCCTGAACACCTCGCGCAAGGCGCTGCTGGGGCAGCCGGTGTGGGATACGCTGGCGATCGACGCGCCGATCGAGGAGGCCTTTGCCCGGGCCCGGGTGCAGAGCACACCGCTGTTTGTGAACGATATCGACGTCGGCTCCGGCAGCCGGGCGCCGCTGCAATGCGGGGTGCAGATCGCGCCGTTGCAGGGGCAGGAGGGGGTGATGCTGCTGATGGTCACCCCGCGGGAGCTGGCCGGGCGGATGACCCAGACCCATTCCGCCAAATCCGCCGCCGCCTCTGCCATCGGTATGGCAGAAATGCTGGCGCATGAGATCAAGAACCCGCTGGCGGGCATCACCGGCGCAGCGCAGCTTCTGAGCATGGGGCTGGGACCGGAGGACCTGGAGCTGACCGACCTGATCGTCAGCGAAAGCCGCCGCATCGTGAAACTGCTGGAGCAGGTGGAGCAGTTTGGCAACCTGACTGAACCGGCGTTCCAGCCGGTGAACCTGCATGATGTTCTGGACCGCGCGCGGCGGTCTGCGCTCTTGGGTTTTGGTGCCCATATGACCATCACCGAGAGCTACGATCCCTCGCTTCCGATGGCCTGGGGCGATGCGGACCAGCTGCTGCAGGTGGTGCTGAATTTGTTGAGGAATGCCTCGGAAGCTGCTGATCCAAAAGGCGGAAATATTCAGATACGTACTTTCTATGAACATTCCTTCCGGCTGCGCCGCAGTGACGGGACCGGCAAACTGTTGCCCCTTCAGATCGAAATTACCGATGACGGGCCAGGGCTGCCGGACAAGATCAAGGACGATATTTTCGACCCGTTTGTTTCGGGCCGGGAGAACGGCACCGGGCTCGGCCTTGCTTTGGTGAGCAAGATCGTCTCGGAGCATAATGGCTGGATTTCCGTAAGCTCGGTTCCCGGGCGCACGGTGTTCCGGCTGTCGCTGTCGCGCGTGCCGCGTGACGCCAAACCGCAGGAGAGCTGATCCATGGACGGCACCGTTCTGGTCGCTGATGACGACCGCACCATCCGCACCGTTCTGACCCAGGCGCTGACGCGCGCGGGCTGCAAGGTGCATGCGACCTCTTCACTGACGACGCTGATGCGCTGGGTGGGAGAGGGCAAGGGCGATGTCGTCATCTCCGATGTGATGATGCCGGACGGGAACGGGCTGGAGATGCTTCCCAAGATCCAGGCGGACCGGCCCGGGCTGCCAGTGATCGTGATCTCGGCACAGAACACCATCATGACGGCGATCAAGGCGGAGGAGGCGGAGGCCTATGATTACCTGCCCAAGCCTTTTGACCTGCCGGAACTGATGAAGCGCACCGCCAAGGCGCTGGCGGCCAAGCGGGTGGCGCCTGCTGCGCGTCCGGATACAGCGGAACGCCCCGAGGAGCTGCCGCTGATTGGCCGCAGCGAGGTGATGCAGGCGCTGTACCGGCTCATTGCACGGGTGATGAACACCGATCTGCCGCTCTTGATCACCGGTGAAAGCGGTACCGGCAAGTCGCTGATTGCGCAGGCAATTCATGATTTTTCGGACCGCCGCACCTTGCCCTTTGTGCATGCGGATGCGGCGGATCTGATCGCGCTGGAAGGCCCGTCGCGGCTGCTGGCGCAAGTGAAGGGCGGCACACTGGTGATTGATGAGCTGGCCGACCTGCCGGAGGAGGCACAGGCGCGGCTGGTGCGGATGATGGATGTGCCGGGCGATCACGCGCCGCGGTTCATAGCCTCCAGTCAGAAGGATCTGGGTGCGGCGATGGAAGGCGGCGGGTTGCGTCAGGATCTCTACTACCGGATCTGCGGCTCGGAACTGCATGTGCCGGCGCTGCGGGAACGGGTCGAGGATATTCCGCTGCTGGCGGAGCATTTCCTGATCAAGGCCGAAAACGAAGGCGCGCCGCACCGGGTGCTGAGCGAAGCTGCGCGCGAGGTTTTGCGCCGGTTCTCCTGGCCCGGCAATGTGCGGCAGCTTGAAAACACTGTCCGCCGCCTGGCGCTGACTTCGCGCAGCGAAGAAATCACCAAGGCGGATGCGGAGGCGGTGCTGGGGCCGCAAGCCGGACCGCAGCCGGAAGCGGCGGGATTTGCAAATGAGAAGCTGTCGGAAGCAGTGGGCCGCCACTTGCAGAGGTATTTTGACCTGCATGGCGATATGCTGCCGCCGCCGGGATTGTATATGCGGCTGCTGCGCGAGGTGGAGACGCCGCTGATCGAAATCGCCCTAGCGGCGACTGGCGGAAATCAGGCAAAATGCGCGGATTTGCTGGGGATCAACCGGAATACCCTGCGTAAGAAGATTACCGATCTGGATATTGAGGTGACACGCCGCCGCAAACTGATGTAATATCGCCACAGAAATGTGGCCCTGTTGTAAATTTCCTAGGCAGGACCACGAGATATGGCGGTGACTCGCAAAGAGTCGCACATCAGGATGAGGGCAGTAAGTGGCGCATAAGTCACATCTGAGGGCGGCATACGGGCCGTTTGCGGCCTTGGACCGGTGGCGGAGAACCCGCCGGGCGCGCAATATCGGCACCATCGGACTGGTTCTGCTGGGTCCGGTGCTGGCCTTGGCGACGTTTCTTATCATCGGCCCGCTGGGGCAGGGGGCCTCGTCCAGGTCGCTGCGGCTGATTCTGCTGGCCGACCTCGTTTACATCCTGACCATTGCAGCGCTGGTGATGGCGCAGATCGTGCGCCTGTTTGCAGCGCGGCGGTCGAAATCGGCTGGCTCCCGGCTGCACCTGCGGCTGATCGGGGCCTTTGGGTTCCTGGCGCTGATCCCCACCGTCATTGTTGCTGTCTTTGCGGTGCTGACGGTGAATGTCGGGCTTGAGGGCTGGTTTTCGCAGCGGGTGCGGCAGGTGATCGGCAGCTCGCTGGAGGCTGCAGAAGCCTATCAGTCGCAGCAGAAAGGTGATCTGACCGAGGATGCCCGTGCGCTGGCACGCTACCTCGACAGCAGCCGGTCGCGCAGTTTTTTCATCAACGATGCCGAACTGCGGCTGGTGCTGGCCCAAGGCCAGCTGCAGGTTCAGCGGGGACTGCGCGAGGCCTATATTGTTGACAGCGCAGGGCTGATCCGTGCGCGCGGCGAGCGGTCTTATGAGTTCGATTTCGAAAAGCCCAGCGAGCGGCAGCTCGGGGCTGCCCGCGAAGACGGACTGCTGCTGATCGAGGACTGGGACAACAGCGAGTTCCGCGCACTGGTGCGGCTGGACGCTTTTGTCGACCGGTTCCTGTATATCAGCCGGGACGTGGACGGCGAGCTGCTGAACCTGCTGGATGACACCCAGGAAACTGCGCATCTGTACCAGCAGCTGGAAAGCGAACGGGGAAGGGTGCTGTTTGAATTTGCGCTCTTGTATATCGGGTTTGCGGTTATCCTGATCCTGGCCGCGATGTGGCTGGGCATGTGGTTTGCGGAGCGGCTGTCGCGTCCGGTCGGGCGGCTGACAGTGGCGGCGCAGCGGGTCGGGGCCGGCAATCTGGATGTGCAGGTGCCGATTGAGGACGGCGGTGACGAAATTTCCCAGCTCGGCCAGTACTTCAACCAGATGACCCGGGAGTTGAAGGCCCAGCACGGCAGGCTCTTGGACAACACCCGCCAGATTGAACGGCGGCGGCGGCTGTTCGACTCGGTTTTGTCCTCCGTGACCTCAGGCGTGGTTGGCCTTGATGCTGACGGCCGGGTGACCTTCGTGAACCGCTCTGCCGAACGGCTGCTGGACTGGCAGGAGGATCAGCAATCGCTGGCGCTGGCCGTTGCGGTGCCTGAGTTCGGACCGCTGTTTGCAGAGCTGATCGAGACCGGTGCCGAGGTGGTACAGGAAGAGATCAAGGTGACCCGCCAAGGCCAGTTGGAGAACCTGCTGGTCAGAATGTCGCCGCGCCGCTCCGGCGAGGGCAGGCTGGAAGGTTATGTGGTGGCCTTTGATGATGTGACCGATCTGGTCAGCGCCCAGCGGATGGCGGCCTGGGGTGATGTGGCCCGCCGCATTGCCCATGAGATCAAGAACCCGCTGACCCCGATCCAGTTGAGCGCCGAACGCATCAAGCGCAAGTTCGCCCCCAAGCTGGGCGAGGAGAACAGCGATCAGCTCCAATCCATGACTGACGTGATCGTGCGCCAGACCAATGATCTGCGCAGGATCGTAGATGAGTTTTCGAAATTCGCCCGCATGCCGGAACCGGAACGGCGCGAGGAGGATCTGGTGAAACTGGTGCGGGACGCGGTGATCCTGCAGCAGCAGGGCCAGCCGGATGTCCGGATCAAGGCGGATCTGCCCAAGGCGGAGATGCCCTCGGATCTGGATGCAACCATGATTGGCCAGGCGCTGACCAATCTGATCAAGAACGCAGGTGAAGCCATTGAAAGCCTGCAGCAAAAAGGCGCTCCGGAGGGGCTGCTGCCGGAAATCCGGGTTTCTGTCCAAAAGGCCGGCGCTGCCTATGAGGTCCGGATTGCGGACAATGGCATCGGTCTGCCGGAAGACCGGGCGCGGCTGTTCGAGCCTTATGTGACCACGCGGGATGCTGGCACCGGGCTGGGGCTGCCGATCGTCAAGAAAATCATCGAAGAGCACGGGGGCACGCTGACGCTGGAAGATGCCCCGGTGTTCGAGGGACACGCGCATAACGGCGCAATGGCGGTGATCCGCCTGCCCGCCGCAGCCCAGAAAGCGGCGGCGCCTAACAAGAGCACAGTGAAAGCAGGTCTGACATGAGTGACATTCTGATTGTTGATGACGAGCGCGACATCCGCGAACTGGTCTCGGACATTCTTGAGGACGAAGGCTATGCCACCCGCAAGGCGGGCAGTTCCGACGAATGCATGGCGCGGCTGGAAGAGGCCCAGCCGGCCCTGATGATCCTGGATATTTGGCTGAAGGACAGCCAGATGGACGGGATCGACATCCTGAAGGCGGTGAAGCGGGACACGCCGGATATTCCGGTGGTGATCATTTCCGGCCATGGCAACATTGAAATCGCGGTCGCGGCGATCAAGCAGGGCGCCTATGACTTCATCGAGAAGCCCTTCAACATCGACCAGCTGATGGTGGTGATCCGGCGTGCGATGGAAACCTCGCGCCTGCGCCGGGAGAATACCGATCTGAAGCGCAAGGACACCGGGCCGGCAGAGATGATCGGTACCTCTGCGGCGTTCCGCACCCTGACCAGCCAGCTCGACAAGGTGACGAAATCCAATGGCCGGGTGATGCTGACCGGCCCGGCGGGCAGCGGCAAGGAGATTGCAGCGCGCTATATCCACGCCAATTCAAACCGCGCCTCTGCGCCCTTTGTCACCGTGAACTGCGCCAGCATTGAACCGGACCGGATGGAAGAGGTTCTGTTCGGCCGCGAATCCTCGGAGCGCGGTGTGGAGCCGGGGCTGCTGGAGCAGGCGCATGGCGGCGTGATGTTCTTTGACGAGGTCGCAGACATGCCGCTGGGCACCCAGTCCAAGATCCTGCGTGTGCTGGTGGACCAGCAGTTCCAGCGGGTCGGCGGTTCGGACAAGATCAAAGTCGACCTTCGGGTGGTGTCCTCCACCAACAAGGATCTGGATGCCGAGATCGAGGCCGGCACGTTCCGCCAGGAGCTGTATCACCGGCTGAACGTGGTGCCGGTGGCGGTGCCCTCACTGGCGGACCGGCGCGAGGATATCCCGTTGCTGGCGGGCCATTTCATCGCCCAGTTCAACGAGGCCCAGGGCCTGCCGCTGCGCGAGCTGACAGATGAGGCCGTGGCGCTGATGCAGACCATGCTGTGGCCGGGCAATGTGCGCCAGCTGAAAAACCTGGTGGAGCGGGTGCTGATCCTGGGTGACGGCAGCGGCCCGATTGAGGCCAAGGATCTGCCGCGCGAGGAAGAAAAGCCGCAGGAGGAAGGCCGGGTGGTGCTGTCCGGTGCGCTGGCGACCCTGCCGCTGCGCGAGGCGCGGGAGGCGTTTGAACGCGAATACCTGCTGACCCAGATCAACCGCTTTGGCGGCAACATCAGCCGCACGGCGTCTTTTGTCGGCATGGAACGCTCAGCACTGCACCGCAAGCTGAAGTCGCTGGGGGTGGTCACTTCCAACAAGGCGGGCGCCCGGGTGGCGCATGTGGAAGCCGAAGAAGAACAGGCCTGAGAATGGCCCCCGCGCGCCCGGAAAGCTCCGGGCGCGCTTTGGTATCAGAACAGGTCCTGGCGGATCGGGTTCAGTGCGAAATGGACCTGTGCTGCCAGTTGAAGCTGGCTGATGGCGTCCTCCGGAACCGTTGCGGGCAGACCCGCTTGGCGGGCCCAGTCGGCCAGTTCCCGGCGTGAGGCCGGGCCGAACTGGCCGTCAACAGAAATGCCGGAGCCGAGCTCACGCAGGACGGATTGGGTGGCGGCGGATATGTCCGCCGTTGTCATACCCGCCAGCAGCTCCCGTGCGGCGGCACGAGCATCCGGGTCGTTCAGCGCCATTGCTTTGCCGGCCCGCGCCGCTGCAGCATGGGCCGGAATGCGGTCTCCCAGCCGGTTCAGCGCAACCCAGGCACCGTTGGCGCCGCCCCAAGCGTCGCCGCGTGCAAGCCCCATGTCATACCATTCCAGCGCCTCGGCGGCATCGCTGCCGGGCAGATCGCCGTTCATGATCATCCGGCCGATCTCACCCGGGGCATGCGGATGGCCCAGCTGGGCGGCCTCGGCAAACAGCGCGCGGGCTTTTTCCTTGTCCACCGCCTTGCCAGCGCCGCCATCCCGGTAGACATAGCCCAGGTTGGCCGTGCCGTAGATGTCGCCGCGCCCGGCGGAGGCTTCCAGATAGGTCAGCCCGCGCTCCGGCTGCGCCAGTTCATCGCCGCTCCACAGGAAGAACACGCCCAGTTCGTTCAGAGCATAGGTATGGCCCAGCTCCACCGCGCGGCTGAGCAGGTCAAAGCCGCGCTGTTTCTCCTCCGCCGTTCCGTTCTTGCGCAGGAGCCGCTTGCCGCGGGCATGCATCGAAAACGGGTCGCCGGCCTCGATCCCCTTGTCCCACAGGGAAAATGCCTTGTCCGGATTGTAGGGGATCGGCACGGTTTCGCGGTCGACATTCGGCGTGACATGCAGGTAGGCGACCGCGTTATAGGCGCGGACATGGCCCAGTTCCGCTGCCTTCTCAAAGGTTTCGTAGGCCTCCATCAGGCGGCCCTGGCCCTGCAGGGCGCGGCCCAGCTGATAATGCAGCCGCCCGAGGTCTGGCGCCGCCTCGACGGCCTCGCGGCAGGCGGTTTCCGCTGCCTTGAGGTCGATTTCATTGGGAAAGCGGAACAGGCCGACGCCTTGCGGATCCAGCAGGTCGCCTGCTTCAAGATCGCATTGGCGGGCAATCATCTCCAGGTTGACGGTGACGTCGCGTACCGTGTCCGCCTGCGCCAGCCGCAGCACCATCCGGTCCTTGCGGACCTGGCCGCCGTCCTTGCGGGCGGGCAGTTCCGACAGTTTGGGGGCATAGCTGAGGCTGAGGGCGCTTCCCTCTCCGGACCGCAGCGAGGTCACGCCTGCGGAGGGTGTCTCAACAATCGACACCTTGGTGCCGGCCTGGACGTAGGGGTTGATTTCCGGCGCCAGTTCCAAGGCCCGGCCAAGCGGCACCTTCAGAGACAGTTCTGCCGGGATCTGGTCGAGGCTGGCAGGTGCAGGTTCCGTGGTGGCTTCCGGCTCCGCTAGGGCGACATTCAGCGACCGTTCGGCGGGGCGCAGATATATCTTCTGCATCAAGGTGGAGCTTTCCCAGGGCACCTGGGTGTTGCCGGTGGCGCTGTAGACATCGCTGCGGATGGCCGCCAGCACGGTCATGGCGTCCTCATTGGGGTTGTCGGGAAAATGCCGCACGACAGAGGCGGTGTAGGGGCTGTTGCTGCCGGGCTCCCCATCCAGAGCGGTGGCGCCGGGGGAGGTGGAAAACGCCACCAGTGTGTTCAGCGGCGGGCGGAACACGTCAAAACCTTCGCGCGCCTCATAGAGCTGGGCGCCGACCTCGGCGTTGAGCTTGGCCTGCGGCACCGGATTGTCGCGGCAGGAATCCAGCATCAGGATCTGGCTCCCGGCCTTGCCGCCCAGAATGGCGGACACGCGGTCCAGCGTCACCGACTGGAACGGCAGATCGTGAATGCCCGAAAGCTCCGCATCGCTGGTCAGCAGATAGTTACGCCGCCCCAGCTGGATGCCGTGGCCTGCGTAATAGAAAAACACCTGGCTGCCATCGCGGATGTTGAGCGCGGCCTGGCGCAGCAGCGCCTCAAAGCCGCGTTTGTCCAGGTCGTAGCCCTCGTAGACGGTATACCCGAAGGACTTGAGCATCCCGGCCATCGCCTCAGCGTCCTTGCGGGTATTGGTCAGATCGCTGACGTGGTCGTAATCCTGGATGCCGATGACGATGGCGGTTTCCGGGGCGGCACCCCGTTCGCTGGTTTCATAGGCCGCCTGCGCTGCCGCTGGCGGCAGCGCAAAGGTCAGCAATGCGGCTGCAATCGCTGGATGAAGGGGGGGGAGGGCTGTCATGGCGAGGACAGGGGGTTAACCCCAGCCTCCGCCACCGCCGGAGCCGCCACCACCGCCCCCCCCCCCCCCCCCCCCCCCCCCACCCCCCCCCCCCCCCCCCCCGCCCCCCCCGCCGCCCCCCCCGCCGCCGCCGCCGCCGGCACCAGCGCCGCCACCGCCCGGCGGGCCAACGGGTTCAATGGCTGGCGCCGCCGGTGCTGGAGCCGCTACAGGAGCAGTTGAAGTCGCGGACGCAGGCCGCGTGGCAGGCGCACTGTAGGTTGCGGGAGCAGGGGCCGGTGCGGCTGAAGGCGGCGGCGCTATCGGAGCCGTTGGTTCACAGGCCGCAGTGACGGCTGCCAAGGGCAGCGCTGCAAACAGGAAATGAATCCGCATCGGGTACCTTTCTCTATTGAGAATACTGGTTGCAAATAAAACAATCGGTGTTCAGCCTACTTGATCTTAGGCCGCAAATCAAAACTGTCCTGCCGCAAAATAGCTGTTCAGGTCCGCGGGGAGACTGGATTTCCTAGCCGCCGGTGCGGATGACAATGCTGCCATCCCGGTTCCGCTGCGCGCAGGAGGCTTCGCTCAAGGGGGCCAGCCGCGGCCCTGCGGGGACTGCCGCGTTGCGCTGGGTGCAGCGTTTCAGCGCAATTTGCTGATACCCTTTCGAGGCCATGCAGGATTTTTCCAGCCGTTTGCGCAGGGGCTTGTTCACATCGACAGTGTAAATGCCGCCGTCCACCCAGTATCCAGGCCGGTAGTAACACTTGCCGCCGTGGCAGACCTGCCTGCCCGGGTAGAAGACAGGGGGATGCTGCCGGATTTCATTTGCGACAGGGGCGTCTTTCAGTGCCTGGGTGGCGCAGGTCAGCTCATCACTTTGCAGGCGGGAAACCTCTGCCCCCTGCTTGTAGTAGACCGGCAGCGGTCCGCAGGCCGTTGCGAAGGCCAGCAAAACAGCGGCTGCCGTGACTGTCAAACTCCGTCGCATGGTGAAAGAATGGCCGCAAACTGAGGAAGTTACAATTAATTTGACCGTGAAAGCGGCATCTGTCATTCACATCGGACAAATCTCTGCCCGAAACTCCGCCAAGGGACATGTAAATGAAGGTCATTATCTGCGGCGCGGGCCAGGTCGGCTGGCAGATCGCCCGGCACCTGTCCGGTGAGCACAATGATGTCACGGTGGTTGACAGCAATGCGGAGCTGGTGCGGCGGGCGACCGACACTTTGGACGTGCAGGGCATTCACGGCTTTGCCTCATATCCGGACGTATTGGACCGGGCCGGGGCACGGGACGCGGACATGATCATCGCCGCCACCCACTCGGACGAGGTCAACATGGTGACCTGCCAGGTGGCGCACTCCGTCTTCAAGGTTCAGCGCAAGATCGCGCGGCTGCGGGCCAAGAGCTACCTGACCGCGATCTATTCCGATCTGTACCAGCGCGAGCATTTGCCGATTGACGTAGTGATCAGCCCGGAGCGGGAGGTTGCCGCGGCGGCGATGCAGCGGCTGTCGGCGCCAGCCGCCTTTGATACCGAGACCTTCATGGGCGGCCAGGCGCAGCTTTTGGGCATCCAGATTGATGCCGAATGCCCGGTGGTAAACACGCCGCTGCGCCAGTTGACGGACCTGTTTTCTACGCTGCGTGCAATTGTGGTGGGGGTCCGCCGTGATGGCACACTGTTTGCGCCGGAGCCGGGCGACCAGCTGTTCGTGGGCGACAGCTGCTATGTGTTCTCGCATGTGGACGACGTGCCGCGCACCATCGAGGTGTTCGGCAAGAAAGAGAAACGCCAGGACCGGGTAGTTGTGGTCGGCGGCGGCAACGTCGGGCTGGAAGTGGCGAAAGCGCTGGAAAGCAGCACCTCGCGGATCCGGGCCAAGGTGATCGAGCGGGACCGCAAATGCGCCGAACGCGCCGCCGAGGCGCTGGAGCGCACAATCGTGCTGAACGGTGACGGTCTGGACCGCTCGCTGATGATCGAGGCTGGCATCGACAAGGCCGACGCGCTGCTGGCGGTGACCGACGACGACAAGGTCAACATGCTGGCGGCAGTGCGCGCCAAGGCCGAAGGCTGCCCGCTGGCAATTGCGCTGATCAATGACCCGACTCTGGTACCTCTGCTGCCGCACCTCGGGATTGACGCCTATATCAACCCGCGCTCCACCACTGTCAGCTCCATCCTGCGCCACATCCGCTATGGCCGGGTGCGGCAGGTCTACTCGCTGGGCGACGCAGAGGCAGAGATGATCGAGGCCGAGGTGCTGTCGACCTCGCCGATTGCCGGGCAGATGATCCGCGAGACCGACTTTCCCGAGGGCGTGCTGGTTGGCGGCATTCTGAAGGGCGGCGATATGCTGCGCCCGTCGGGTGAAACCCGGATCGAGGAAGGCGACGTGATCGCGCTGTTTGCAATGGCGGACGACGTGCCCGAGGTGGAGCGGCTCCTGCAGGTGTCGATCGACTACTTCTAGCATGCGCCGCGTGGTCCAAGCCCCCATTGGCGTCCTGCGCCTGCCGCTGTTCCTGCTGATCTGGGGCATCGCTTCCTTGGCGATGTGGCTGCCGGCCATTCATGCGCTGGTGCTGGACGACCATCACACATCGCAGAGCTTTTTCTACTCCGGCCTGGCCGGGCTGATCCTAGTGGTGCTGATTGCCCTGTCGATGGGCAACCGGGTGCCGCGCTACGGGATGCCGGGGCAGCTTTTGTCACTGCTGGCGACCTTCACGGTTCTGCCGCTGTTCCTGGCAGTGCCGGTGCAGGATGCGCTGGTCAGCACCCGCTATGTGAATGCCTATTTCGACATGATCAGCGCCATCACCACCACCGGTGCCGATATCTGGGCCGATCCCGGCCGCCTGCCGCCCAGCGTGCACCTGTGGCGGGCCATGGTCGGCTGGATGGGCGGGCTATTGATGTGGGTAGCAGCCTCAGCCGTGCTGGCACCAATGTCGCTGGGCGGGTTCGAGGTCACCGCCAAGGGGGAGCCGGGCGGCGGCACTGCGGGGCCTGGCCATATGGAGCGGGCGGACCCGCGGCGCCAGCTGGTGCTTGTCACCCGCACGCTTGCGCCGGTCTATGCCGGGCTGACCATGGTTCTGTGGCTGCTCCTGATGATCACAGGAGAGCAAGCGCTTACAGGCCTTAGCCATGCGATGTCGGTGATGGCGACCTCGGGCATTTCCGCAACTGGCGGGGTCGAGAACGCAGGCAGCGGCATTGCTGGCGAGATGGTTATGTTCCTGTTCATGTTCTTCGCGCTGTCACGGCTGACTTTCTCCAGCGACACGGTGACATCCGGGCAGGGGCGGCTGGACAAGGACCCGGAATTCCGAACCGGTCTGCTGATCGTCTTTGGTGTGCCGCTGCTTTTGTTCCTGCGCCATTGGGTGGCGGCTTATGAAGTGGACGCGGGCGAGGATCTGCTGCAGGCGCTAAGGGCACTGTGGGGGACGGTGTTCACGGTGATGTCTTTCCTGTCCACCACCGGCTTCGAGAGTGTGCACTGGGAGGCGGCCCGCACCTGGTCCGGGCTGGAAACGCCGGGCATGATCCTGCTTGGGCTGGCGGTGTTCGGCGGCGGCGTGGCGACAACGGCCGGCGGGGTCAAGCTGCTGCGGGTTTACGCACTCTACCTCAACGGGCTGCGCGAAATGGAGCGGCTGGTGCACCCGAGTTCAGTGAGCGGCGAGGGCGACCGCACCAAGCGGCTGCAGAAAAACGGGGCCTTTGTTGCCTGGATCTTTTTCATGCTGTTTGCCCTGTCGCTGGCACTGGTCAGCACCGCGCTGGCCGCCGTCGGCTCCAGCTTCGAGCAGTCCCTTGTGCTGGCAATTGCCGCGCTGTCGACCACTGGCCCGCTGACCGAAAGCGCCAGCAGCACGCCGATTGTGCTGAACCTGCTGACCGACCCGGCCAAGCTGATCCTGTGTGTCGCCATGGTGCTGGGGCGGCTGGAAACCCTGGCCTTTATCGCGCTGCTGTCCCCGAACCTCTGGCGCAGCTGACCGCCTTGGCAGTGAAAAGTGTTTTTCGGGTGGAAACTTATATTTTCTTTGTTCATACTGAATTTTAACGTGCGTGCTGGTCCGCAGCGCGTGGCAAGAACAAAGGCGAGATAATAAAAATGGCTTCGGACAGACAGAATCTTCAGGATGCCTTCCTGAATCACGTTCGCAAAACCAAGGTTCCGGTTACAATCTTTCTGATCAACGGGGTCAAACTGCAGGGTGTGATCACCTGGTTCGATAACTTCTGCGTGCTGCTGCGCCGCGACGGACAGTCGCAGCTGGTCTACAAACACGCGATCTCGACCATCATGCCGGCCCAGCCGATCAGTCTCTATGAGGGTGAAGACTCCAATTGATGGAGCATGACAGGAAGCAGACCCGCGCCTGGGTCCTGCATCCGGAAATCAAATCAGACAGCGGGCGCCGCGAGGCTGCTCCCGCGCTTGAGGAGGCCGTTGCGCTGGCAGCGGCCTTGCCCGATCTTGAGGTGATCGGATCAAACGTGGTGCGCCTGCCCAAGGCGCATCCAGGAATGCTGTTCGGCTCCGGCAAGATCGAAGAGCTGGCAGGCATCCTGAAGGCGAATGAAATTGAACTGGTCCTGATCGACGGGCCGGTTTCCCCCGTGCAGCAGCGCAACCTGGAGAAGGCCTGGAAGGTCAAGATCCTCGACCGGACCGGGCTGATCCTGGAGATCTTCTCCGACCGAGCAGCGACGCGTGAAGGCGTGCTGCAAGTTGAAATGGCGGCGCTCAGCTATCAGCGGACGCGGCTGGTGCGGGCCTGGACCCACCTGGAGCGCCAGCGCGGCGGCCTGGGGTTTGTCGGCGGACCCGGCGAAACCCAGATCGAGGCTGACCGGCGTGCCATCGACGACCAGCTGGTGCGGCTGCGCCGGCAGCTCGACAAGGTGGTGAAGACCCGGACGCTGCACCGTGCCTCCCGCGCCAAGGTGCCCTATCCGATCGTGGCGCTGGTGGGCTACACCAACGCCGGCAAGTCGACGCTGTTCAACCGGCTGACGGGCGCTGAGGTGATGGCCAAGGACATGCTCTTTGCCACCCTGGACCCGACCATGCGCCGGGTGCAGATCCCCGATGGGCCGGAGGTGATCCTGTCCGACACCGTGGGCTTCATCTCGGACCTGCCGACAGAGCTGGTCGCCGCCTTCCGTGCCACGCTGGAAGAGGTGCTGGCGGCGGATGTGATCCTGCATGTGCGCGACATCAGCCACGACCAGAGCGAAGAGCAGGCAGAGGATGTGGAGGCGATCCTGACGTCGCTGGGCGTGGATGAAAACCGCGCCCGGATCGAGGTCTGGAACAAGCTGGACCAGCTGTCTGAGGAAGAGGCGGACGCGCGCCGTCAGCGTGCTGAGCGCGAGGAAGGCATCCATGCGATCTCTGCTCTGACTGGTGAGGGGCTGGACGGACTGCTGGCCGACATTGCGGAGCAGCTGCAGGGCGTCCGGCACGAGGAATTGCTGCAGCTTACCTTCGCGCAGGGCAAGCAGCGGGCCTGGCTGTTCAAGGAGGATCTGGTGCAGCGCGAGGAGCAGACCGAGACCGGGTTTGACATCACCGTGCTGTGGACCGACCGGCAGAAGGCCAAGTTCGAAAGGCTGTGAAGCTTGCATCATTCAGAAAGAAAAACGGGCGCCGCAGCGCCCGTTTTTTATTGCCCCGTTATTATTGGCGGGGGGTGATCCGGGTGATGCCGACAGCCGCGGCGCGGGCCAGTTCTTCGTCCAGCGACATCGGGATGTACTCGCCCCGGCGCCACAGTTGGGCCATGTCGTCATAGTAACGCGACAGCGGATGGCCGGACTGGCCGGTGGCGGTGATGAAGACGGAACTGTCCGGATCGGCAAAGTCATAGACACCGCGGTAGCCGGCAGCGTGGATGTTCTGGAACGGGTCGGGATCCTTGCCGGAGCTTTTACCGCGCTGCAGCGTGTTGTCGCCGCCGCTGGTGGACTGGCGGATGTTCACGAAATAACGCAGCAGCGGCACGTCGCCCAGCACCGCATGGTCCTGCACCGCCTGATGCGCATCCCCCCAGCGCAGCGATTCCAGCGCATCGCCATAACGCTCCTCGATCCAGATCAGCGCGTCATCCAGTGCGAGGCGGGCCATGTCGGTGCAGGTCTCCTCCGGCGCGCTCTGGCGCACGTCGCACCAGGCGGCAGCACCGTCGACGTTGCGGAAGACGCGCTCGATGAACAGCGGCTCCACATGGCGGTAGGATTTGGCGACCGGTCCCAGCTCATCGGTGATCAGACGGGCCTGCAGCGCGCGCAGCCAGGCGGCGTAGATCAGCGGCTCCGGCAGATGCTCGTTCATCTCGCCGTTCCACTCTGACAGCAGGGTCAGGGCGATCTGGCGCTGGCGTTCGCGGGTGCCGGCCGGAGCGGCCTCGCCGGTGAACCACAGGTTTGCGCCGATCAGCGGCAGCAGGGTGCGCGCGGTGTAGGACACGGTGTCCAGCTGCGCCTCGATAAAGCTGTCGCGGGTATGCACCTCGCGGTTCTGCATCAGCTTTTCCCAGCGGTGGATGCGCTGGGTATCACCCCAGTCAAAGGAGACATGTTTGGGGAAGGGGCGGTCGAGGATCTTGTTGTTGGTGTTGCCCAGGATGCCGCCCGCGGGGCTGACGAATTCCGGGTTTTCAGCATAAGGCGCCTGGCCTTGCCAGCGGTTCTCCGGGCGCCAGCCCTGGCTGGGCATCCGCCCTTTGCTTTGGTGGTCTGCTTGGCGCAGCGGGAAGGCGCCAACGGTTTTCAGCGCGACTGTGTCCTTGTCCGCCAGCGTCAGGTTCTGCGCCGGGGCAACAAAATCTTCGCCTGCGATGATCGCCTCCTGCACAGAGGCGCTGCGCATCAGACCGATGGTCGCGCTCATCGAGGTGTCCCTGGGGCTGAGCACAGTCCAGCCGAGCGACACCACGTGGCCGGGCGGAGTGATTTCCGCCAGGTTGAACATGGAACCGGGCAGCACCGGGCCGTTGTCGGTCCAGCGCAGGGTCAGAGTGACGGGGGCCTCGTCCTTGATCTTGATGATTGAGGGGCGGGTGACGAATTTCTTGTAGCCGTCAACGCTCAGGTATTCCTGCGGATTTTCGGGGTTCAGTTTTTCAATGAACAGGTCCTGATCGTCCATGTAGGAGGAAGTGACCCCCCAGCCCAAGGTGTCGGAGCGGCCGGTGATCACCGCCGGAATGCCGGGGATGGTGCCGCCGATCACACCGCCGGTGCCAAGCTCCAGCCGCGCCAGATACCAAACACCCGGAGCGCTGAGGCCGAGGTGCGGGTCGTTTGCCAGCAGCGTTCCGCCCGCTGCCGAGCGGCTGGGCGCGGCGGCCCAGGCGTTGGAGGCGCCAGCGAGGCCGCGCGGGGCAACCGGGAACAGAAGACTATCATCCCCTGAGGGCTTTGAAGCCGCAAATTGCCGGGCGCCCGGTACCAATTCGGCGTATTCGGGCAGGGCGGTCACGCCTTTGCCGGGGGCGTCCGGCAGGATGTCCCGGATCCGGTCCGCATCATTCAGCGCCAGCGAGGTGCGGGCGCGCAGGATCTCTTCCCGCATGTGGCCCGAAAGCTGCAGCGCCATCAGCTTCATGATCGCAATGCTGTCGGCAGGCTGCCAGGGGGCTAGCGGCATCTGAAACAGGAACATTTCCGGCGCGCCGCGGCCCAATGCGTCCTCATTGATTTCCAGCAGCCGGGCGTTCACACCGTCGGCATAGGACTTGAGCGCGGCCAGCGCCTCAGGCGACTGCACTTCTACCGACTGCCGCGCCAGATTGTAGAGATCGAGGCGGCGCAGGTAGGTGTCGGTCTCCACCGTGCGGGTGCCGAAGATTTCCGACAGGCGTCCTTGTGCCGTGCGCCGCATCACTGCCATCTGCCACAGACGGTCCTGCGCGTGGGCGTAGCCTAGGCCGAAATAGACATCTTCATCGCTGGCACCGAAGCTGCCGAAGATATGCGGGACATTGGCGTTGTCGCGCACGATTTCGACAGGCGAGGAGAGGCCGGGCAGTGCCAGCTCCTTGTTGTATTCGGGCAGCGACTGCGAAGCCAGGTAATAGACCAGCGCGGCGGCCAGAACGCTCAGCAGAATCAGGCCCGCAGCAAGGCGCAGCAGCCAGCGGAAAAGAAGTCCCATCAGCGGTTGTTTTCCCTTGGGTTTTTGTCATTTCCAGCCGCATGGCAGATTGCGCCCCGCGGCGGCGGTGGTAGGGTTGGTGCCAACATATGCGAAGACAGATCAGGGGAAAAGCAGATGGCAAAAATCGCGTTTCTGGGGCTTGGCGTCATGGGCTATCCGATGGCGGGGCACCTGCAGGCCGCGGGCCATGAGGTCACCGTCTACAACCGCACCGAGGCCAAGGCCAAGGCCTGGGCCAAGGAGCATGGCGGCCACTTTGCGGCGACCCCGCGGGCAGCGGCCTCGGGCGCGGAGTTCGTAATGGCCTGTGTCGGCAATGACGATGACCTGCGCTCGGTCTGCCTGGGCGCTGACGGAGCGTTTGCCGGCATGGCCAAGGGCACGGTTTTTACCGACCACACCACTGTGTCGGCCAAGGTTACGCGCGAACTCTATGGCGCCGCGGCGGAACAGGGGATCGCGTTTGTCGATGCGCCGATATCCGGCGGCCAGGCGGGAGCGGAGAACGGGGTGCTGTCGGTAATGTGCGGCGGCGATGAGGATGCCTATGCGCGTGCGGAGCCGGTGATTGATGCCTATGCCCGCATCTGCCGCCGCATCGGCGAGAGCGGCGCCGGGCAGATGACCAAGATGTGCAACCAGATTGCTATTGCCGGTCTGGTGCAGGGCCTGAGTGAAGCATTGCATTTCGCGGAGAAGGCAGGGCTTGACGGGCGCGCTGTGGTCGAGGTGATCAGCCAGGGCGCGGCGGGCAGCTGGCAGATGGCCAACCGCTACGAGACCATGCTGGATGATCATTTCGAGCATGGCTTTGCGGTGGACTGGATGCGCAAGGACCTGGGCATCTGCCTGGACGCGGCAAATGAAACCGGCGCCAGCCTGCCGGTGACGGCGCTGGTCGATCAATTCTACAAGGATGTGCAGAAGATGGGCGGCGGGCGCTGGGACACCTCGTCGCTGTTCAAGCGGCTGCGCAAGCTGGACGGCTGACATGAAAGTGGCCTTTCCAATTGGAAAGGCCATGCCTCCAGCGAGGATATTTCAAGCCAGAAGAAAAGGCGGGTTCTGCCGCCTGTTTCCGCTTAGGGAATGATACGGGTGTATTTGGTGCCTTCCAGGGTGGCACCCACACGCAGGCCCGCCTGGGCAAAGACCACGGCCAGCACCGGCGAGGTCAGCGTATTGGTATCGGCCCGCAAAGACTCGCCTTCGTTCATGATGACAAACTCGGCATCGGCGCCAGCTGCCCAGCCCTGCGAGCGGCGGAAGCCGGACAGCGCGTCCTGGGTCATGAAAAACAGCACGTGGGCATATTGCTGGGCGCCGATTTGAATGCCGGCATTGCCCTTGTAGGTGGCGTAGTAGTCGACGGTCACATCATTGATCCGCAGCGCACCGCGGCCATAGGCGCCGCCAAAGACAAAGCCCGCCTCAGTCACCAGCGGCATCACCAGCATGCCGGAAGCCTTGTCCGCCAGGGTGCGGGTATTGGGGTACTGGTTGTACATATGGTTCAGCGTGGCATCGACACGGGCGTCGATGGTGGCTGCGTTTGTGTTGCCGACGCCGTTGCCGCAGGCGGCAGTCACGCCTGCGCCGGCCAAAGCGGTCAGGGCAAAACCGCGGCGGGTCATGCGGGTAGAGGAATTATCGCTCATTTTTCAGGTGCCTGTAATGAATTGCTCCAAGGCCGGTTTGGTCCGGCTCTGGGCAGGGTTATACGCGGAAAACCGCTGCCTGTCATCCGCTGCAAAGGCAGATATTGGCGGCTTCCCGCTGAAGTGATCATCACCGCCTGGCTTGGCGGCTCAGCCGTTCAGCAGACGCGCCGCGGCGGGAGCGAAGTAAGTGAGGATGCCGTTGCAGCCGGCGCGCTTGAAGGCCATCAGGCTTTCCATCATCACCTTTTCGCCATCCACCCAGCCGTTTTGCGCCGCGGCCTGGATCATCGCGTATTCACCGGAGACCTGATAGGCGTAGGTCGGCACGCCAAAGGCCGATTTCACCCGCTGGCAGATGTCCAGGTAGGCGATACCGGGTTTGACCATAACCATATCGGCGCCTTCCATCAGGTCGCGTTCGATCAGCCGAAGCGCCTCGTCGCTGTTGGCCGGGTCCATCTGATAGGTCTTCTTGTCGCCCTTCAGCGCGCCGGAAGCGCCGACCGCATCGCGGAACGGGCCGTAGTAGGCTGAGGCGTATTTGGCAGAATAGGACAGGATCGCCACATTGTGGTGTCCGGCTTGCTCCAATCCGGTGCGCATGGCGCCGATGCGGCCGTCCATCATGTCCGAGGGGCCGATGATGTCGGCGCCGGCATCGGCCTGGGCCAGGGTCATCTTGACCAGCGCCTCGACGGTGGCGTCGTTGACGATTTCGCCATTCACCACATAGCCGTCATGGCCGTTGATGTTATAGGGGTCCAGCGCCACGTCGGTCATCACCGCGATCTCCGGCGCCGCATCCTTAATGGCGCGGATGGCGCGGTTGGTCAGGTTGTCCGGGTTCCAGGCCTCGGCGCAGTCCTCGGTCTTGAGCGAGGCATCGGTGTAGGGGAACAGACAGATGGCGGGAATACCTAGTGCCTGGGCCTCCACCGCCGCCTCGGCAATCCTGTCGACCGAACGGCGCATCACGCCCGGCATTGAGGCAACCGGCTCCTCCTGGCCTTCGCCGTCGCGGACAAACACCGGCCAGATGAAATCAGACGGGGTCAGGGTGTTTTCCTGCACCAGGTTGCGGATCGCCTGGCTGGCACGGGTGCGGCGCAGGCGGGCGGCGGGAAAGGGCGCGACGGTGGGCTTCATGGCGGTCTCTCGTTTTGGCTGGCCCATGGGTGGCATGGAAGCCGCCCCGGGAACAAGAGGCACATTCGCCGCGCCGGGAAACTTGTGCGCCCTGCGGGCTTGCCTGCGGGCGCTTCCCGGTTGATATAGGGCCGGTTACAAGAAAAGGCCCCAAGGGCCGGCAGCGGCAGACGGGGGCTTGAGTGGATCTTCTCGAAATTATCTATGAGATGATTGACCTGCGGTCTTTCTCCAACCTGTGGTACTGGATTTCGCTGGCTGTCCTGTGGTCCTCTGCCAGCCATTGGATTCTGGGCGTTCCTTACGACATGGTCTACCGGGCGCGCCGCCGCGGCGGCCAGGCGGAGCGGGACCTGGAGGATATCACCCGGGTCAACGTGAACCGGATGCTCTATATCGCTGAGGTCTCGGGGCCGTGGATTGTGGCGCTGGCCTGTTTCGTGCTGTCGGCACTGGCGACGCTTGGGTTTGTGTATCTGATGGAGATCGCCCAGGCGGTGTTCCTGCTGGCCTTTCCGATGTCGGTTGTGGGGCTGATCAGCTTTTTCACCGCCCGCCGGATCGCGCGGGAGCAGGCCGCGGGGGAGGATCTGCGCAGGCGGCTGGCGTTTTGCCGTCTCTACATTCAGTTTGTCGGAACGGTCTCCATTCTGGTCACGGCGTTCTGGGGGATGTACCAGAACCTGGCAATCGGAGCCCTGTAAGACCCGGGGCCATCCCGGAGGAAGTCCCGGAAAGGAAACCGTATGACACAGCGTGCAATCACCATGGGCGGCGCGCCCGAAGGGTTTGACGCCCGGCTGATCCTGAAGGAAGTGCAGAAATCCGGGGCACCGGTGATGCATGTGGCCCGCGATGACAAGCGGATGGAGGCGATGCGCGCGGCATTGGCCTTCTTTGCGCCGGATATGCCGGTATTTGTGTTTCCGGGCTGGGACTGCCTGCCCTATGACCGGGTGTCGCCCAATGCGGACATCTCCGCGGCGCGGATGGCCGCGCTGGCGGCGCTGGTGCACCAGATGCCCAAGCAGTTCGTGCTGCTGACCACGCTCAATGCCGCCAGCCAGCGGGTGCCCGCGCGCGAAGTGCTGCGCGAGGCGGCCTTTACCGCCCGCGTCGGCTACCAGGTGGATGAAGATGCGCTGCGCAACTTCCTGGTTCGTATGGGGTTTTCCCAAAGTCCCACGGTGATGGAGCCGGGCGACTATGCCATTCGCGGTGGTATCATCGACATTTTTCCGCCGGGCGAAAGCGGCCCGGTGCGGCTGGACCTGTTCGGCGATGTGCTGGATGGCGCCCGCCGCTTTGACCCCGCCACCCAGCGCACCACCGAAAAGCTGGAAGTGGTGGAGCTTGCACCGGTTTCTGAGGTGATCCTGGACGAGGCGGCGATCACCCGGTTCCGCCAGAACTACCGGATTGAGTTTGGCGCGGCTGGCACTGATGATCCGCTCTATGAGGCCGTCAGTGCAG
The DNA here is from genome assembly GCF_000203975.2 of Leisingera sp. ANG1. Classification (GTDB taxonomy): domain Bacteria; phylum Pseudomonadota; class Alphaproteobacteria; order Rhodobacterales; family Rhodobacteraceae; genus Leisingera. Next base: position 315,022 of record NZ_AFCF02000001.1, read on the forward strand.
GGCGAAAGCACCAGGGGATCGAACACTGGCTGCCGTTCTTTCATGAGAAGCTGGAAACGCTGTTCGACTACCTGCCGCAGGCGACTGTCACGCTGGACGATCAGATGACGCCCGCGCGGCTGGCGCGCTGGGACAGCATCGAGGACCAGTACGGCACCCGCAAACACGCCTTGGAGCAAAAAGGGCGGATCGACACAGTCTATAAACCGACACCGCCGGGCTTGCTGTATCTGGATGATGCGGCATGGGAGGCAGCAGTTTCGGACATGCGGGTGGTGCAATTCCACCCGCTTCCGCAGGCCTCCGGTCCCGGTGTGGCGGATGCGGGCGGGCGCATCGGGCGCAACTTTGCACCGGAACGGCAGCAGGAAAACATCAGCCTTTTCGGTGCCTTGGCGGCACATATTAAGTCCCGGATGCAAGAGGGACCAGTCCTCATCGCCTCCTATTCCGAAGGCGCGCGGGAACGTTTGACCGGGCTGATCGAGGATGAGGGATTGGCTGAAGCGATTCCGCTGATGGATGGCACCCGCATCGGCAAATCCGGCCTGCATCTGGCTGTTTGGGCACTGGAACACGGGTTCGAAGCCCCGGACATGACAGTGATCGCGGAACAGGATGTGCTGGGCGACCGGCTGATCCGGGCGCCGAAGAAACGCCGCAAGGCAGAGAACTTCCTGACCGAAACCCAATCGCTGACTCCCGGCGATCTGGTGGTGCACGTAGACCACGGCATTGGCCGCTACAAGGGGCTGGAAGTGGTGACTGCAGCGGGCGCGGCGCATGAATGCATCCTGCTGGAATACGCCGAACAGGCGAAGCTGTACCTGCCGGTCGAAAACATCGAGCTTCTGTCCAAATACGGACACGACGAAGGGCTGCTGGACCGGCTCGGCGGCGGCGCCTGGCAGGCGAAGAAAGCCAAGCTGAAGGAACGCATCCGTGAGATGGCGGACAAGCTGATCCGCATTGCCGCCGAACGCGCCCTGCGCAAGGCACCGGTGATGGATCCGCCGCCGCACGCGTGGGAGGAGTTCTCGGCCCGCTTCCCCTATCAGGAGACCGACGACCAGCTGCGCGCCATCGAGGATGTGATGGAGGACCTGCACTCCGGCCAGCCGATGGACCGGCTGATCTGCGGCGACGTCGGCTTTGGCAAGACAGAGGTGGCGATGCGCGCGGCCTTTGTTGCTGCGATGTCGGGCCTGCAGGTTGCGGTGGTTGCGCCGACTACGCTGCTGGCGCGCCAGCATGCCGCGTCTTTTGCCGAACGGTTCCGCGGTTTCCCTTTGCAGGTCAGGCAGTTGTCGCGCTTTGTTAGCACCAAGGAAGCGAGCCAAACCCGCGAAGGGCTGGCCAAGGGCACCGTCGACATCGTGGTCGGCACCCACGCGGTGCTGGCCAAGAACATCAAGTTCCAGAACCTCGGTCTGTTGATCATCGACGAAGAACAACACTTTGGCGTGGCCCATAAGGAGCGGCTGAAACAGCTGCGCAGCGACATCCATGTGCTGACGCTGACGGCAACCCCGATCCCGCGGACCTTGCAGCTTTCCCTGACCGGAGTGCGGGATCTCTCGATCATCGGCACGCCCCCGGTGGACCGTCTGGCAATCCGCACCTACGTCAGCGAATTCGATACCGTTACGATCCGCGAGGCACTGTTGCGCGAGCATTACCGCGGCGGCCAGAGCTTCTATGTGGTGCCGCGGATCACTGATCTGCCAGACGTCGAGGCGTTCCTGAAGGCACAGCTGCCGGAGCTGACTTACGTGGTGGCTCATGGCCAGATGGCGGCGGGGGAGCTCGACGACCGGATGAACGCCTTCTACGACGGCAAATACGATGTGCTGCTGGCCACCACGATTGTCGAAAGCGGCCTCGATATTCCGACCGCCAACACCATGGTGGTGCACCGGGCTGACATGTTCGGCCTGTCGCAGCTATACCAGATCCGCGGCCGCGTCGGGCGCTCCAAGACCCGCGCCTATGCCTATCTCACCACCAAACCGCGCCAGCGGTTGACCCCGGCGGCAGAGAAGCGGCTGCGGGTACTCGGATCGCTCGACACGCTGGGCGCAGGCTTCACCCTCGCCTCGCAAGACCTTGATATCCGGGGTGCCGGCAACCTTCTGGGTGAGGAACAGTCCGGCCAGATGCGTGACGTTGGCTATGAGCTCTACCAGTCGATGCTGGAAGAGGCGATTGCCAAGATCAAGGCGGGTGAGATGGAGGGCTTGTCGGATGCCGACGAGCAATGGGCGCCGCAGATCAACCTGGGCGTTCCGGTGCTGATACCCGGGGATTACGTGCCGGATCTGGATGTGCGCCTGGGCCTCTACCGCCGCCTGTCGTCACTGTCGACCAAGGTAGAGCTGGAAGGCTTCGCGGCCGAGCTGATCGACCGTTTCGGAAAGCTGCCCAAGGAAGTGAACACGCTGATGCTGGTGGTCCGGATCAAGGCGATGTGCAAACGCGCAGGCATCGCCAAGATGGACGGCGGGCCGAAGGGCGCGACAATTCAGTTCCACAACGACAAATTTGCCTCGCCGCAGGGGCTGGTGGAGTTCATCCAGGGTCAGAACGGCCTGGCCAAGGTGAAGGACAACAAGATCGTCGTGCGCCGCGACTGGAAGAAAGATGCCGACAAGATCAAGGGCGCCTTTGCTATCGCACGCGACCTGGCGGAAAAGGTCGTGGCCGAGAAAAAGAAGGCGAAGGCTTGAGTTTAAGCGCCAAGGAAATTCGAATTTCCTTGGCAAATTTCTTCGCAAGAAATTTGCTCAGCCGCAGCAGGGGGTGGGCGTCATAGCTGCCTGAGCACAGAAACAGGAGGCGCCCACGGCCTGGTCAGCCCGCGCCAGCGCCAGGTCCAGCTGCTGTTTAATGTGCCTGATTTCAACGCTTTCGCCGCGGGCCTTCAGGCAATCATGCAGCCCCTTCAGGCTCCAGATATTGCCAGGATGCACAGAGGCGCGAGACAAGGTATCGTCCAGCCCAAGGTCCGCGCGATAGACGGCCTCGGCTTCCTCAGCGTGGCCCTGTTCGAACAGCAGCGCCCCCAGCGCGTGGCGGGTGGGCTGCATCCAGCCCCAGGGTTCGTCATAGGGCAGATTGTCGTCCAGCTCCGCCGAGCGGCGCAGGTGGGTGAAGGCCGCGTCATAGTTCTGCTTTCGGTATTCAATTTCCCCGCGCAGCATTTCTGATGCGATTTCAAGCAGATCAACGACCTTGTTGTTGTGCAGCCGGCGGCTGTCCGGCACCCGGGACTTGGCTGCCAGAAACAACTGCTCCTCCGCGTCAGCCTGTGCCACCCGGCCCGTCGCGGCATAGGCGATGGCACGCGCGTAATGGGTGTTGGCTGTCAAGGTGCAGTAAAGGTCCTGATCTTCCGGCAGCTCCAGCGCCATCGCCTCCTCCCAGCGCCCGAAGCGGACCAGGATATGCGGGTGCATCGCCAGGTAGCTCTCAAAGAAATCCGCAATGGGCGGGCTTTCGACCAGCAGCATTTCCGGCGGGGTGGTGTCCAGAATCCCCTGATTGGCCGCCAGCGCCGGTTCCAGCTGGCCCAGGAACATCGCGCCGTAAATAACGAAATGGTAGTTGTGCTGGCGGTAGCCGGTGTAGATGTTGAACGCGCCTTCGCGTTCATAGAATTTCAGGTCCGCCTCGGTCGCTTTCTGGTTCCAGTAAACCACACTGCGGTAGTCGCCGCACAGCACGTCGATATGGGTCGGCATATGCACCAGGTGACCCGCGTCCGGAACCAGTGTGCGCAGGGCATCGGCGGCCTTCAGCGCCTTTTCGGGCACGGGCGACATTTCCATCAGATGCACGTAGAGGTGCAGCAGCCCCGGGTGCTGCATCGCCGCCGGATCACTGTTCATCGCCCATTCCAGCACCTCCTGCGCCTCCAGCGTGGCGGCACCTTCGGCGGGCTCGCCGGTCTTCAGGTCCCACATCTTCCAGGGCGTCAGGTTCAGCAGGCTCTCGGCATAGACCGTGCGCAGGTCCAGATGATCCGGGCAGGCGGCAAAGGCCGTGCGCATCGCCTCGGCAAAGTCATAGTCCCAGGCGTGCATGTCCTCACCCGGCTCGCGCTGGGGATAGCGGGTTTGAATGGCGCGGATCAGCAGTTGTTCGGCCTCTGTACAGCCTTCTATGCAGGCCAGGGCGGATTGCGCCGCGTCAAAGGCTTCGGCCAGCGCTTCGGCCCGGCTTTTGGCGTCGCGCAGATCCCAGGGCAGGTTGTAATTCGGACCGGCCGCATAGGCAGCACCCCAATGGGCCATGGCGCAGTCCGGGTCGTGTTCCAGCGCGCGGCGAAAGCAGGCGATGGCTTCTTCGTGGTTGTAGCCATAGGTCCAGACCAGTCCCCGGTCGAACCAGAGCTGCGCCACAGGCGAAGCGGTTGTCACCTGGCAGGAATAACTGCCGAGATCGTAATCATAGCCCATGAAAAAAACCTCCCCATTCACATGGGAAGGTTAGGGAGCGGCCAGGTTGCGGGCAAGGCGCTTATTGGGCGGGCAGACGCGCCTCGGCCTTGGCCATTTGCAGCATCAGAAGGAAAGCAATGCAGGCCATAATCAAGAGACCTGCCGCCAGCGGCACCAGCGAGCCGTCAAACAGCAGCCCGACAGGTGCGGCAACGGCGGCAGCCAGAACTGTCGAGATCGCCCCGATCACCGACGCCGCCATGCCGGCGATATGGCCCATCGGCTCCATCGCCATGGCATTGAGGTTGCCGACCGTGGTGCCCACCATGAAGAAAACGCTGGCCTGCCAGGCCACAAACAGGCCGAACATCCACGGGTCCGGCAGGCTCCAGCCGCTGATCAGCAGCATCGCGCCAGTGATCAGGATCTGGGCGGCCAGCGAAACGGTGACAATGCGGCGCATACCGATCCGGACCACGATAGCCGCGTTCAGCAGGCTGGCGGTGCCGGAAATCACTGCGACCAGCCCGAACCACAAGGGAAAGCTGTCCGCGCGGCCAAAGATGATGTCGTAAACCGGCTGCACCATGGTCAGCATGGTGAACAGCATGCCCAGGCAGAGCGTCTGCACCATGATCGACAGGCGCACCGTCGGGTGAGTGAGCATCTCCTTGACCGCGGCCATCAGCAGCGGCGCGCGAAAGGCTCGGCGGTCGTTTACGGCCAGCGTCTCCGGCAGGCGGAGGCTGGTCCACAGCACAATGATCGCTGCAAACAGTGCAAACAGCAGGAAGATGGCACGCCAGCCGGACAGGGCGATAATGCCGGCCCCCATCAAGGGGGCAATGGCCGGAACAATCATGAAGATCATCATTGCAATCGACATCAGCCGTGCCATTTCGCGACCGGAATAAAGGTCGCGGACAACGGCAACGCCCACAATCCGCGGGCCGGCAGCACCGATCCCCATTAGCACGCGGGAGATCAGCAGAACCTCCAGCGAAGGCGACAGCCAGGCGGTCAGCGCGGCGAGGACATAAAGGGCGCATCCCGCAGCCACCACCGGCTTGCGGCCAAAGGCGTCCGACAGCGGACCGGTAAAGAAAGTGCCAAGCCCCATGCCCAGCACAAAGGACGTCAGCACCAGCTGCGCCCGGTTTATGTTGTCCGGGCTGAGCGTCTGGCCAATTTCCGGCAGGGCAGGCAGCATGGCGTCGATCGACAGCGCAATGGTGGCAAACATCATCGCAATCAGAGCGATGAACTCAGCCTTGGCCATGCCATGGGCCGGGTTGTGAGCCTGGGATTGGGACATCTGAAACCTCTAACAGCTCTTCAGATGGATCCGGGGAATGAGGCCGGTCTGGGAGCTGTTCGGTTCCGCTACCACAATCCTTCCTGCCGTGCTAGCGCCCGGCTGCACAGGTTGCTGTGCATAGTTGCGATGCTAAGTAATTTCCGCCCGCCTATTCGGTCTCTGCGGCCTTCAACTGCTGCAGGATGTCTTCAATCACCTGTTTCCACAGCTCCGGCGGCTGAGCGCCTGGCACTGCGTGCTGGTTGGCAACGATGAAGGTCGGGACCGAACTCACGCCCATTTTGCGGGAATGGGCGTCGCGGTCGCGGATGGCTTGCACATCGCTGTCGCCTTCCAGCAGGCGGGCGGCGACGTCCGCTTCCATGCCTGCCTCTTGCGCGACCTGCGCCAGAACTGCGTGGTTGCCGATATCCTTGGCGTCGACGAAATAGGCCTTGAACAGCCCATCAACGACCTGTGTCTGCTTGCCCTCAACCCCGGCCCAATGGATCAGCCGGTGCGCGTCCAGCGTGTTCGGGGTGCGCTGCATGGCTTCGAAATTGATCGTCAGCCCGGCCTTCTCGGCGTGCTCCACCACTGGGGCATAGGCCTTTACCGCACCCTCCTTGCCGCCGAACTTGCGCTCCAGGTATTCGCGCCGGTCCATGCCCTCGCGCGGCATGTCGGGGTTCAGCTGGAAGGGGTGCCATTCGATGACAAACGGATGGTCCGGCACCTCGGCCAGCGCTTTGTCCAAATGGGTCTTGCCGATATAGCACCAGGGGCAGATCGGGTCGGACAGGATGTCGAGCTTGACGGCGGGCATTTGGGTCATCCTTTGAACAGGGCGGGCAGGGCGCGGCGCAGCAGTTTCCCGTTGGCGCCAGTGGGCAGCGCGTCCAGGTGAACATATGCGCGGGGCTGCTTGTAGCGGGCCAGGCGTTCGGATGCAAAGGCCTGCAGGTCTTCGGTCTTCAACTCTTCGGGACCAGTATAGAAGGCGGCAATGATATAAGTGTCTTCCTTCACTTCAACCGCGGCGGCGCCTGCCTGGGTGATGCCGGGATGGGCGGCCAAGGCGGTCTCAACCTCAATCGGCGACACCCGGTAGCCGCCGGCATTCATCATGTCGTCGCTGCGTCCCAGATAGCGGATCTGGCCGTCCGCAGACATTGCCCCCTGATCGCCTGTCAGGAACCAGTCACCCTGATAGCGGGCCGCAGTTTCCTCCGGCGCACCCAGGTAGCCCAGCATCAGGCCGGGGTCAGACCGGTGGATGGCGATGGTGCCTTCCTCATCCACGGGAACTGGCCCCTCCATGCCGACAATCGCGACCCTGCGGCCCGGCTGCGGCTGGCCCAAGGCGCCGTCCTGCGCCGGGTGCGCGGGCGAGGAAGAGATGAAGGTCGAACACTCCGACATCCCGAAAGCCTCATAGAGGCCGCAGCCGGTGGCAGCCTCCCAGGCTTCGTGAAGATGGCGTGACAGCTTTTCACCTGCGCAAAGCCCGTGCCGCAGGTCCGGCAGGTCCAGCGCATTGCCGCTCAGGAACTTGCGGTAGACGCCAGGGGCCGCGGCAAAAATCGTGGCGCGGTGCTTCTGCAGCAGGGCAGGCAGGTCCTCCAGCGGCGTGCCGGGGGCCGGGATCAGCGCGGTGGCGCCTGCCGCCCAAGGGTCCATCAGCCCGGTGCCCAGGGTGTAGGTCCAGTTGAAGGCGCCGGCATGCAGAAGCCGGTCATGCTCTGTCAGCCCGTACCAACCGTCCACCATCATCTGCCGCGCCCAGACCGCCTGGTGGGCGTGCGCCACCGCACGCGGATTTCCGCTGGTGCCGGAAGTGTAGACCACATAAGCCAGCCGCTTAGGATCGCCCATGGCGTATTCGCACGGCGGCAATCCGTGCATGTCCAGCAGCGCCTCGGTGCTGATCTGTTTCGGGTGACTCGCACAAGCCACAGCCGGGTCGCGCAGCACCGCCGCCGGATCGAGGTCTGAAATCATCCGCGCGGTTTCCGCCTCTGTCAGCTGCGATGAGGTCGGCACCGGAATCAGCCCGGCGGCAATGGCGCCCAGATAGGCAACCGGAAACTCCACCGTATTCCCCAGCCGCATCAGCACGATGTCACCCGGAACCAGGCCAGCGCGCAGCATCCCGGTGCCGGTGCCGCGCACGGCGGCCTCCAGCCGGGCATAGCTCCAATCATCAGGAGCATCACCGTCAAGTACCGACAACGCGGTCTTGCCCGCCAGCCGCGCGGCATGGCGCAGCACATGGGCGGCAAGGTTGAAGGGCGAAGGACAGGGCGCAAACGGCCCCTGATCAAAAACCGACAGCATGGCAAAGGGCTAGCCCGCGCTGTGCTGCGTTGCAAGCTTCGCAGGTGCGGCTTATAGAGTTGTTATGAAAAGCCGCGATCCGAAATCCCTGATCACCATCGCCCGCGCGAACGGCGGCGACGATCAAGCAGAACCACTGGACCTGGGCGCCCGCGTGCGCGAGCTGCGCAAGGCGCGCGACTGGACGCTGGAGCATGCGGCCAATCAGGCCGGGCTGGCGCGTTCTACCCTGTCCAAGATCGAAAACGGCCAGATGTCACCGACTTACGAGGCGTTGAAGAAGCTGGCAGAGGGCTTGGAAATCTCCATTCCGCAGCTGTTCACGCCGCCGCAGCGGGACCAGGTGAACGGCCGGATGACGGTGACCAAATCCGGTGACGGTTCCGCCCATGCGACCGCGACATATGAGCACGAGCTGCTGGCCGACGGGCTCACACGCAAGCAGATGCTGCCCTACCGGGCGCGCGTGCGGGCGCGGTCGATGGATGAATTCGATGGCTGGGTGCGCCACGACGGCGAGGAATTCCTTTATGTGCTGACCGGGGTGGTCAAGCTGTATACGGAATTCTACGAGCCGGTGGAGATGCGCCGCGGCGACAGTGCCTACTACGACGCGGCGATGGGGCACAATGTCATTTCCGTCAGTCCCGAGGACGCGACGATCCTCTGGGTGACGTCACTGGCCTGACTGGCGGATACTTCCGGGAAGGATCAGTGCGGGCGGCCGTCCAGCTCTCTCAGCAGGCTTTCGATGTACAGGAAATCGTCCACCTCTTCCTTGGCTTCATTCATGGTGAGGTGATGCGTTCGCGCCAAATAGGCAACGAATCTGTCCCGGTCATCCAGTATTGACGGCGCGTTGCTGGCTTTCAGATGCGGAAAGCGCTGTTTGATGCGGGGCATCCTGTCAATCCAGCTGGCAGCTGCTGCTTGTACAGGCATTTGGGGGCACTCCCTGACAAACGGTTGTTTATGGTTCGCAGACCCTCATGGTAACACTTTTCGTGTCATTTTGTAACTTTCGCCCCAGGGTGCTGACCTGGGGCGGCTCATGTGAGCGGATTTTTGCTGATCTCTAGCTTTTCGCGAAGAGCCGTGGCAGCACCAGATGGCCGATGCCAACCGCAATCAGTTGCATCAGAATGAACATCGGTATGTGGCCGGGATAGATGCCGGCAAAGGTGTCGCTGAAGCCGCGGGCGATGGTCACCGCCGGGTTGGCAAAGCTGGTCGAGGAGGTGAACCAATAGGCGCCGGTGATGTAAAGGCCAACCAGCGCAGGCACCGCGTCGGGCCGCGAGCGGAGGCCGCCGAAGATCACGAACAAGAGACCGAAGGTGGCCAGGATTTCGGAAAACCATTGTGCGGTACCGGTCCGGTGCATGGTGGCGGAGCTTTGCAGAATTGCAAGATCGAACATCACGTGGCAGGCCCAAACGCCGAGGATGCCGCCGCCGATCTGCACTATGACATAGGGGGCGACAGCGCTCCAGGAATGCTCGCCGCGCAGGGCAAAGGCCAGCGTCACCGCCGGGTTGAAATGGGCGCCGGAAACGGGTCCAAGCGTGGTGATGATGGCATAAAGCATGCAGCCCGTGGCGATGGCATTGGCCAAGAGTGCCAGCGCTACATTCCCATCCGCCAGCGTCTCTGCCATGATGCCGGAGCCGACGACGCCGATCAGCAGCATGGCGGTGCCCAGACCCTCGGCCAGCAGTTTCTGCGCGGTCATGCGATCTCTCCGATCCGCTTGAGCTGTTCGGAAAGTTCCGCTGGCTGCATGTTTTCAAACGGCAGTTCCAGCAGGGCCTTGGCACGCTTCTCCAGCGTGATGTAGGCAGTGCGGAATGCCTTGTCCCACTCCGGCTGATCTGCCGCTGCCGGGTCTTCAACCCCCCAATGGGTGCGCACGGGGGCACCGGGCCAGATCGGGCAGGTCTCGCCAGCGGCAGACGCGCAGACTGTGATCACGATGTCCATTTCCGGCGCATCCGCTTCGGCGAACTCGTCCCAGCTCTTGGAGCGGGCACCGGAAACGTCGTGGCCCAGCTCATTCAGCAGCACCAGCGACTGCGGATGCACCTTGCCGGTGGGATTGGATCCCGCCGAATAGGCGCGGGTTCGGCCAGCGCCCAGCGTGTTGAAAATCGACTCCAGTAGAATGGAGCGCGCGGAATTGCCGGTGCAAAGGACCAGGATGTTCATGTTATATGTCCGTGCTTTCGTTTAGTCGGATGAGTTCAGGCGGCCGATATCGTCAACCTGATGCTGAAGCGACATGCGGTCGAGTGTTTCAAAGGGCAGCGCCGCAAAGGCTCTGATCCTGTTTCTGAGCAGCCCATAGGCCTGCTGGAAGGCAAGGCGGCGTTCGGCATCGGTGCCTTCGGCCTTGACCGGGTCTGCGAGGCCCCAATGTGCGCTCATCGGCTGGCCGGGCCAGGCCGGGCATTCCTCATTGGCGGCGTGGTCGCAGACGGTGAAGATGAAATCCATCTGCGGCGCGTCCGGGCCGGAAAACTCATCCAGATCCTTGGAGCGAAGGCTGCTGGTGTCAATCTCCTTGGCCTGCAGCAGGGCTATCACTTCAGGGCGTGGTCCCGGCGATGGCCGCGTTCCGGCAGAGAAGGCGCGGAACCTGCCGCCGCCCTCGGAGTTCAGAATAGCCTCGGCCAGCAGGGAGCGGGCAGAGTTACCAGTACAGATAAACAGGACATTAAACGGGCGTTCAGTTGTCGGCATGGTTTCCACTTCACTGGTGACAGGGGTACAGATATCGGGCCGGTTCTGGCAGCAGCCGGTCAAAAGGCTGTCGAACATGCCGCGAAGGCCCGGCAGGTTGGCGGCATACATCAGCGAGGTGCCGGTGCGCTGCTGGGTGATGAGGCCGGCCTGCTTAAGGGCAGACAGGTAAGCTGAGGCAGTGTTTGCCTTGAACTCCAGCGCCTGCGCAATTTCACCCGCCGGCACGCCGTCCGGGTATCGGCGCATCAGCAGCCGGAACAGCGCCAGCCGCTTCGGGTGCGCCAGAGCGGCGAGTTTATCTGACAGTTCTATTTCCATATTTCGCGAAATACGGAAATAGATAGCTGCTGTCAACAGGCTTGGTGGTGTGCGCAGAACCGCTTTGCACGGTCAGTCCGCCTGATACCACCAGACGTCCGGCATGAACCCGGTTCGGTCGCCGTAAATCGGCAGCCTGTCCGGGAACCGCATCTCCTTGATGTGGGCGATGCGCCCTGTATCAAAGCTCCAGAATGGAATGACATAGCGCCCGGCGGTCAGAACCCGGTCCAGCGCCCGCACCGCTGCGGTGAAATCCTCAGGCTCGGTTGCGGTCAGCATGGCGTCAATCATCGCCTCCGCCGCCGGGCTGTCCATGCCCATCAGATTGCGGCTGCCGGGCTGATCCACACCGTCGCTGCCCCAGTAATAGCGCTGCTCGTTGCCGGGGCTCAGCGACAGTTCCCGGCGGAACCGGGTGAGGTCGAAGTCGTAGGCGTTTTCCCGTTCGGCGTATTGCGCATTGTCCACGGTCTCAGCCGTCAAGGTAATGCCCAGCCGCTCCAGGGCGCGGGCGTAGATTTCTGTGACGGTTTTCATCTCGCCGTCTCCTTGGCGGATCAGCACACTGAGCTCCAGCGCGGTGCCCGCCGCATTGCGCAGCACGCCATCAGTGACGGTCCAGCCGGCCTCTTCCAGCAGTTTCATCGCCTTGCGCAGGTTGCCGCGGTTGCGCTTGCTGCCGTCGCCTTGGGGCAGGGTGTAGCCCTCCAGCGTGCCGGGCAGCAGGCTGTCCTGGAATGGTTCCAAAAGCGCGCGCACTTTGTTCTCTGCCTGGCCGGGGCGCATTCCCAGAACCGAGCCGGAGAAATAGGAGGTGATGCGCTGCTGGGCACCGCCCGTCACGGTGCCATTGATGTATTCGAAATTGAACGCCAGCAGCAGCGCCTCGCGCACGCGCCAATCATCCAGCGGCGCGCGGCGGGTGTTCATCACCAGCCCGGTCATGCCGGAGGGGCGCTGATGCGGGATCTCGCTTTTGACCACATCGCCGCGGGTGATCGCCGGGAAGCTGTAGGCGCTTTCCCATTTTTCGGCATTGAATTCGCGCAATGCGCTGAGTTCGCCCGCCTTGAAGGCCTCGAACAGAACGGTTTCATCCCCGAAGAAGTCGATCCGCAGCTCGTCGAAATTCTGGGTTCCGCGCTGCAGGGGCAGGTCCGCGCCCCAATAGTCCGGGTTGCGGCGCAGGGTGACAAAGCGGCCGGGCTCATAAGCGCTGACCACATAGGCGCCGGTGCCGATGGGCGCGCCCTCAACGGCATCGCTGGCAAAGTCCTTGCCGTCCCATTGCGCCTTTTTCAGGATCGGCCGCATGCCAGCGATCAGCGCCAGCTCGCGGTCCTCAACATTGAAGGTCAGCCGCAGGCTGCGCGGTCCGGTCTGTTCGATGGTCTCCACCTTGGTCCAGAACCCGCGGTAGCGCGGATGCCCCTGGGTACCCAAAGTCTCGTAAGACCAGATCACGTCTTCGACCGTCACCGGGCTGCCGTCAGAGAATCGGGCCTCCTGCCGCAGGGTGAATTCGACCCAGGAACGGTCCTCGGGCACCTCAATCGATTCGGCCAGAAGACCGTAAAGGGTGAATGGCTCGTCCCAGGAACGGCCCATCAGACTCTCGTATCCCCAGAACCTCAGCTGCCACGGAGAGGTCCCCTTAAGGGTGAACGGATTGAGGCTGTCAAAACCTCCGGTATTGCCGAACACAACCTTGCCGCCCTTCGGCGCGTCCGGGTTCGCATAGGGTAAAGACACAAAATCCGGTGGCAGTGCGGGGTCGCCGTACATAGCTATGCCATGGGCCGATTCTGCTTGCGCATAATTCGCGGTAATTGCCAGGGTGATTCCAGCCAATGCCGCGCGAAGAGTCCGGAAATTTTCTTTTCGCTGATTCACAACAATCCCGCTCTGCCCTTATTTTCTTGCCTCCGCACGCTACGTGCGCTTTTTCGTCTTTTCAAACTTTTAGCTTGGACGAAAGCCGGAAATTGCTTATAAAGGGGTCACTGCTCGATAGGTTTCTTGCCTGTATGAAACCTGCCTCAATAACTAACGCCCGCCTTGTGCGGGCGTTTTTTTCTGCCCGTTTCTCTCTTTTTGCAAGCTGCGAAAATGGCAGGAATGACCTTCGCGGCATCCGTAGTCTTACGCGTTTCTTTTGCATCTGCAGCATGGCACAGTGGCGGCAGTTTCAATCAGCCAAGAGGCAGGATGCGATGACATTGCAAGGCAAGACCGCCGTTATCACCGGATCGAATTCAGGCATTGGCCTGGGGGTGGCCCGAGAGCTGGCACGGGCAGGAGCCAATGTGGTTCTGAACTCCTTTACCGACCGGGAAGAGGATCACGCGCTCGCAGCAGAACTCGCCCGTGAGTTCAGCGTCAAGGCCCAGTACGTCCAGGCCGATATGTCCAAGGGCACGGACTGCCGCGCGCTGATCGAAAAGGCCGGAGCCTGCGATATCCTGATCAACAACGCCGGCATCCAGCATGTGGCGCCGATTGACGAGTTTCCTCAGGAAAAATGGGATGCGATCATCGCCATCAACATGAACTCGAACTTCCACACCATGGCAGCAGCACTGCCCAAGATGCGTGCGGCAGGCTGGGGACGGATCGTAAACATTGCGTCAGCGCACGGGCTGACTGCCTCGCCCTACAAAGCCGCCTATGTGGCCGCTAAGCACGGGGTGGTGGGCATGACTAAAACCGTGGCGCTGGAGACCGCGGAGGAGCCGATCACCTGCAACGCGATCTGCCCGGGCTATGTGCTGACACCGCTGGTGGAGGCGCAGATCCCCGACACCATGGAGAAATACAACATGGGCCGGGATGAGGTGATCAAGAAGGTGATGCTGGAACGCCAGCCGAGCCGCGAGTTTGCCACGGTGGAGCAACTGGGCGGCACTGCGGTGTTCCTGTGCTCGGACGCGGCGGCGCAGATCACCGGCACCACCCTCAGCGTCGATGGCGGCTGGACGGCGCTGTAAGCGCGTGCGGTAACGGCGGGAGGGGGCCAGCCCCCTCTTGCCCCGACGGGGCAATTCACCCCCGGAGTATTTTCACAAAGGTGAAATAGGCAGGTGGCGTTTGGTGACACGGATTAATCTGGCCCTGCAGGGCGGCGGCGCGCATGGGGCGTTCACCTGGGGTGTGCTCGACCGGCTGCTGGAGGACGAGGAGATCGAGGTTGCCGGCATCACCGGGACCTCCGCCGGGGCGCTGAACGGGGCGGCGCTCAAGGCCGGCATGGTGCAGGACGGTCGCGCAGGCGCCAAGGCGGCGCTGGACGGGCTGTGGGCGCGGATGGGCGCCGTGGGCGACATGCGGTTCAATCATTGGCTGACGCGGTTTGATGCGGTGGCCTGGGCTGGCGCACTGGAGGCGGCGATGCCGTTTTCGCCGCTGGAGAGCCTGAGTCAGGTGATCTCGCCCTATCATTATGGCCCGTTCTACAAGAACCCGCTGCGCGAGGTGGTGGAGCAGTTCAATTTTGCCGAGGTCTGCGCCGGCGAAGGCCCGGAGCTTTTCATCTGCGCGACCTGCGTGCGCAGCGGCAAGATCCGCATCTTTGAGGGTGAGGAGATCAGCACCGACGCGATCCTGGCCTCCGCCTGCCTGCCGGACCTGTTTCAGGCAGTGGAGATCGAGGACCCGGAAACAGGCCGCATGGAGGCCTATTGGGACGGCGGCTACACCGGCAACCCAGCGCTGTTTCCGCTGTTCCGCGAGGACCTGCCAGGGGATGTGGTGATCGTCAACATCAACCCGCTGGAGCGCGACGAGATCCCCAAGACGCCGCAGCAGATCCGCAACCGGGTGAATGAGATCAGCTTCAACTCCTCGCTGCTGCGGGAACTGCGGGCGATCAATTTCGTGCAGCGTCTTTTGGCCGATGGCACCATTCAGCAGGGCCGGATGAAACAGGTGCGGGTGCACATGATCGCTGATGACGATCTGATGACGCAGCTGTCGGTCACCACCAAGCTGTTTCCGGTGCCGCAGATCCTGGCGCGGCTGAAACAGGCAGGACGGGCTGCCGCAGAGGCGTTCCTTGCGCGGGACCGGGGAAACCTTGGGGTGCGCTCCTCCGCCGATCTGCCGGCAATGTTCGGTTAGGCGTCTTCTTTTTCCAGGACCTTCGGCTTCTTGCCGTTTTCCACCGGCTTGGTGGGGTCCTTGGGGTTCGGATATACGAGGCCTGCTGAGATCACCAGCTTGGCCGAGTCCTCCACCGACATCTCCAGTTCGATCACGTCTTCCTCCGGCACGAACAGCAGGAAACCGGAGGTGGGGTTCGGCGTGGTCGGAAGGAAAACGCTGACCAGCCCGCCGCTGGTTTCGGCGCGCTTGGCAATCTCACCCTTGGCATGGGTGGAGATGAAGCCAATGGCCCAGATGCCCTTGCGCGGGTATTGCACCAGGCAGGCCTTTTCAAAGCTGCGCTCGGACTGGGCAAAGACGGTCTCGGAGATCTGCTTGATACCGGAATAAACCGTGCGCACCACCGGCATCCGGTCCACCAGGCCTTCGGCAAAGGTGATCAGCGAGCGGCCGATGATGCCCTTGGCAATCCAGCCGACGATGATGGTGAACAACAGGAAGATGATCAGCCCGACGCCGCGCAGGTTGATGCCTATGTATTGCTCAGGGCGGAAGGTGTGCGGCACCAGCGGCAGCACCACGCTGTCGATCCAGCCCATCACCGACCACAGCAGCCAGATGGTCAGCCCCACCGGCGCAATCACCACGATGCCGGTAAAGAAGGAGGCCCGCAGGCTGGCGAACAGGCCGCGGCGGCGTTGGGGTTCTTCGTCGAATGGCGTGGTCATAGATCAGTTTTCCAGGAATTCCGCGTGGAACCTAGGCACTGTTTTGGGGCGGAGCAATGGTTTCCGCCCCAAAAATCAACTCATTGTGCGAGATTGTTGAGTTCCTGTGCGATCTTTGCCGCCAGCCGGGCATTGTTGCGCACCAATGCAATGTTCGCGGTGAGCGAGCGGCCTTCGGTCAGCTCGAAGATACGGCTCAGCAGGAAGGGGGTCACGTCCTTGCCTGCAACACCCTGGGCGTCCGCCTCGGATTGGGCCTGGGCAATCACCGGGGCCAATTCCTCTGCCGCGATCTGGGCGTCTGCCGGGATCGGGTTGGCCACCAGCTGGCCGCCGGGCAGCCCCATGGCCTGGCGCGTGGCATGGGCGCGTGCGATTTCGGCGGGGGTGTCCATGCGCAGCGGTGCCTTCAGCTCCGACTGGGCCGACCAGAACGCGGGGAAGCTGTCCTGCCCGTAGGCAATCACCGGCACGCCCTGGGTTTCCAGCACTTCCAGCGTCTTTGGCAGGTCGAGGATCGCCTTGGCACCCGCGGCCACAACGGTCACCGGGGTTTGCGCCAACTCCATCAGGTCGGCGGAAATGTCGAACGTGGTCTCCGCCCCCTTGTGGACACCGCCGATACCGCCGGTGGCAAAGACGGAAATGCCCGCCAGCCGCGCCGCGATCATGGTGGCTGCAACGGTGGTGGCGCCGGTGCCGCCGGTGGCGATGCAGGCGGGCATGTCGGCGCGGGAGATCTTGGCAACCCCTTTGGCCTGTCCCAGCGCCTGCAGCTGATCGGGTTCAAGCCCGACATGCAGCACGCCCTCAATCACCGCCATGGTGGCAGGCACGGCACCGGCATCGCGGATATCCTGCTCCACCTGCGCTGCGACCTCGACATTTTGCGGATAGGGCATGCCGTGGGTAATGATGGTGCTTTCCAGCGCAACGATGGCCTGTCCTGCGGCCTTGGCGGCCTGGACTTCGGCTGAATACTGAATGTCGATCAAAGCGGGGGTTCTCCTGAAACGTAGGTCGCCGCAGCCTTGAGGGCTGAGGCCAAAGCGGTTTTGCGGTCTTCGCCCCGTGCCTCGGCAACGATATGGGCGGCCATGAATGTATCGCCTGCGCCGGTCACCCGGGCGACGGTAACGCGGGGCGGGTGCAGGGTGATGGCGCCCTCGGCATCAGCGACGGTGGCAGAGGAGCCGCCATCGGTGACCAGCACCCGGGCAGCACCCCGGTCCAGCATCGCCTGCGCGGCGGTTTCGCTGTCGGTGAACTCCGCCTGGCACAGGATGCCGGCCTCTTCCAGGTTCACATAAAGCGTGCCGCGCGTGCGGGTGAGGAACGGGCGCAGCCGTTCCGCCTTGCCGGGCGAGGCAGGCGCCACCCGAAGGTCAGCCCTGGCAAAGGCAGGGCTGGCGACAATGTCGTCCAGCAGCGACAGCGTCAGGTTGCCGTCCAGCGCCACCTGGCCCTCATAAGGCGCAGCCTCGGTGCCGAGCGAACCGTCGGACAGCGGCCGCAGGATCTTGTCGCCTGCAGCCTCCAGCGAATGGGCGTCGGCAATGGCGGCAATCAGCCCGTTGGCACCCTCTACGGCCATGTAGCGGTCGGTGGGCAGATCTTCGGAGCGGTAGATATGGTCGGTGATCAGGCCGAAATGGCCGCAGGCGTGGATCAGCTCGTCGCCCTCGGGGTCGCGGCCCACGGCAGTCAGCAGCGCAGGCTTCATACCAAAGCGCGACAGGGTCATCGCGATGTTCATGGCGACGCCGCCGGGCAGCCGGGTGATGCGCCCGGGCATGTCCGATCCGCGCTGCATTTCACTGGTGCAGCGGCCGATGATGTCCCACAGGACCGACCCGATGCACAGGATGGCGGGTGTTTGGGGGGTAGGGGCTTGTGTCATAATGACCTATTGCCGCCTTTGACAGGCCTCTGCAAGCGGCATCACCGGACAGGCACCGCGAATGTCAGCGCCGCCCACAGGCTTTCCCAAACGTAATCCGCGCCCTCCGGGGCAGGGCGCAGGACCACCGCATCCAGCAGGTAGCTGTGGCCGGGGAGGACGGCAACAGCGGTTTCCCCCTGCGCATCCGTCAGCTGGGTTGTAATGGAAACTGTGCCATCCGGGGCCTTGGCAAATACCTCGACCTGCGCGCCTGCCCGTGGAGCACCCTGATACAGCACCCGGACCGGAAGCCCGCCTGCTGTGTCGTCCGCATAGGGATTGGCCAAGGCCACAATTTCGGTCTCCAGCCCGGTGGCAAGGTCCGAACCGGCACCATCGCCGACCGCCACAAGCGCCTTGGCATAACGGATGTACTGCTCAGTGAAACCCGCATCCGCCAGCCCGCGCGCCTGGTGCCGGGAACGCACGTCACCAATCGCCTTGTGATCAATGAAAGCCTGGAACTCTTCCCAGCTGTCATAGCTGATGGTCTGCGGCTGCGTCTGGTGGATCAGCACCGCCAGCCCGTCCTGCATCACCTCCGCAGAAAAGGCGGGCATATCCCCCATGCGGCCTTCATACGGAGTGGTTGTGCCATCATGTATCACGTCGTAACGGGCAATCCGATGATCCAGGTAAGGCTGCTCGGCGCCGTTGAACTCCTGGCCATTGCGCAGCTTAGCCACCACAGTTTCCCCGGATTTAACTTGATATTTCTCCGGCTCAATCCAAAACTCGTGGGAGAGAACCGGCGCGGCCCCAAGGGCCAGCCCGGCACAAAGAATTGAGCAGAACAGGCGGTATTGCATGAATGGTTCCTTGGCTGTGAGGCGCGGCGTCACTTGGTTGCAGGGCCTATTTGCGCTGCTGTTCTGCGTGGTTGCAATAGCATCGCCGCCAGCCCGCGCGCATGAGGTCACGCCGGCGATTGCCGATTTCACGGTGAAGGACGGGCAGATCACGCTGAAGCTGCGCCTGAACGTCGAGGCCTTTGTTGCGGGCATCAACCTCGATGGGCTGACGGACACCAACCAGACCGCCCAGGCCGCCGACTATGACGAACTGCGCGCGCTGGGGGGCGATGAACTGGAACCTATGGTGCAGCTGTTCGCCGAGGATTGGCTGGAGACGTTTTCCGTGCAGGCTGGCAGCCCGGTTGCGCTGGTTGTCGCTAGGATCACCATCCCCGAGGTCGGCAACGCCAGCTTGCCGCGGGCGTCCTACCTTGAGCTCACAGGAGAGATCCCGCCCGAAGCCGGAAGCCTGCGCATTACCTGGCCAAAGGGCTCAGGCGGCGTGGTGCTGCGGCAGAACGGAGTCGAAGAACCCTATACCGGCTACCTGCAGGGCGGTGAGACGTCCCCTCCGATCCCGCTGCAGGGCGGCGCAGCCAAGACCCCGGTTGAGGCCTTCATGGAGTACATTCCTGTCGGCTTCACTCACATTCTGCCCAAGGGGCTGGATCACATCCTGTTTGTGCTGGGGCTGTTCTTCCTCAGCCCGCGGGTGAAGCCGCTGCTGCTGCAGGTGAGCCTGTTCACTGTGGCCCATACCATCACCCTGGCGCTGGGCGCGCTGGGCATGGTCAAGGTGGACCCCGCCATCGTTGAGCCGCTGATTGCCCTGTCGATCGTGTTCGTCGCGGTCGAGAACATCTTTGCCCGCAAGCTGCACACCTGGCGCAGCTTTGTGATCTTCGGCTTCGGGCTCTTGCACGGGCTGGGCTTTGCCTCCGTGCTGGGGGAGTTCGGCCTGCCTGCCAGCCAGTTCCTGCCTGCGCTGATCGGCTTCAACGTGGGGGTGGAACTGGGTCAGCTGGCGGTGATTGCCGCCGCCTACCTCGGCGTGCGCCTGTGGTTCGGGCGGCATCCGAAATACCGCGGCCGGGTGGCGATCCCGGCCTCTGTCACCATCGCAATGATCGGCGGCTACTGGTTTGTGGAGCGGGTGTTCTTGTGAGTGCGTAACGCCTCAGCCCATCGCCCGCATCAGCACCTTCATCGCCGCCAGCGGGTCTTCCGCGTGCCAAATCTCATCGCCGATGCCAAAGAAGTCGGTAAAGGGCGCAATGCCGCGCACCAGATCCTCAGTCAGGCCGCCCTCGGCCACCACTGGCACCTCGATCATCTGCGACCACCACTGGAACAGGTCAGCCTCCGCCTGCGCGCCATCCCCCAGACCGGAGGTGCCCACCGGGCCAAAGCTCACGTAATCCGCGCCCGCCTCACCGGCCACCATGCCGTCATGCTGCGAGGCGCCACAGAAACAGCCGACAATCGCATCCGGCCCCAGCGCCTTGCGCGCGGTGCGGATGGATTTTGACGCATCGGTCAGATGCACGCCGTCCAGGCCCAGCCGCTCCGCCAGGATCTGATGGTCAGAGATCACCAGCGCCACGTCGCGCGCCATGGTCACCTCGCGCAGCGCGTCGCCTGCGCGGCTCAGGGTGTCCTGATCGCGGCTCGCCAGGTCCAGGCGCACACAAGCCACGTCCACCTCATCCAGCACCCGTGCCAGCTGGCCGGGAAATTTGCCCAGCTCGAAACTCGGCGGGGAGATCAGGTAGATCTGCGGCTGCTCCGGTGCGTCAGAGGGGCTTCCCATGGCGGTGCTCCATTGTTCAGGCGGTTTGACGGTGTTTAGCCGATTTCCGGCCGGACGCAAGGATTTGCGGCGGTGAAGCCCCGGTATTTGCAGCCCAAAGCCGCGCTGGACCTTGCCCCGCCGCCGCGCGGGCAGTACAGCAGGTCCGATTTTGCCGGAGAACACGATGCCCACCGATACGCCCCAGCCCGCCTTTGTCCTTGTCCGCCCGCAGATGGGCGAGAATATCGGTGCCGCGGCGCGGGCGATGTGGAACTTCGGCCTCGACCGGATGCGCATCGTGGCGCCGCGCGACGGCTGGCCGAACCCCAAGGCGGTGGCGATGTCTTCTGGCGCCGGGCGGCTGCTGGATGAGGCGCAGCTGTGCGCCGACGTGCCGGAGGCGCTGGGCGACTGCACCTATGTCTTTGCCACCACCGCCCGCCAGCGCGGGCTGACCAAACCTGTCTACAGCCCCGAACGGGCGATGCAGATCGCGGCAGAGAAGATCGCGGCGGGCGAGAAGGTCGCGGTGATGTTCGGTCCGGAACGTGCCGGGCTGGAAAACGAGGATATCGCCAAGGCCAACGCCATCATCTCGGTGCCGGTGAACCCGCTTTATGCCTCGCTGAACCTCGGCCAATGCGTGCTGCTGACCGGATATGAATGGATGCGCCAGTCCAGCGACGTGCTGCATGAGACCACCGATCTGGGCCGCAAAGGCGAATGGGCCACAGGTGTTGAGGTCGAAAAGCTGGTGGAGCATTACGAGGACCGTCTGGACGCGGCTGGCTTCTTCTTCCCGCCGGAAAAGGCCGAGGGCATGAAGACCAACCTGCGTAATCTGTGGAGCCGGATGCGGATGACGCGTTCGGACGTGCAGATGCTGCACGGCATCATGCGCCAGATGGTCCGCTGGAAAGAACGCGGCGGCGAATAGGCCGCTCTGGACCTTTGAATAACCCGCCCGTAGCTTGGCACCACAGACAAAGAGGCAAGCATGAGCAAGCGCAGCATTTTCGAAGAGGTTGAGGGCGAGAAGACAGACGCGCCCGCGGTGCAGCCGGGACTGATCGACCGCGGCCGCGGCGGTGCCCGCAAGGCGATCCGCGCCTGGCTTATGGTGCTGTTTGCGCTTGTGGTTGCAATGATCGTGGTGGGCGGGCTGACCCGCCTGACCGACAGCGGCTTGTCGATCACCGAATGGCGGCCCGTGACCGGGGCGATCCCGCCGATGTCGGAGGCGGAGTGGCAGGCCGAGTTTGATAAGTACAAGGAAATCGACCAGTGGCGCATCCAGAACCAGTGGATGGAACTGTCTGATTTCAAATCGATCTACTGGTGGGAATGGGGCCACCGCCAGCTGGGCCGTTTCATCGGCGTGGTCTGGGCGCTTGGGTTCCTGGGCTTTCTGGCCGCGCGCAAGATCCCGGCAGGCTGGGCTGGCCGGCTGCTGCTGCCCGGTGTCCTGGGTGGCGTTCAGGGCGCCATCGGCTGGTGGATGGTGGCCTCTGGCGTGACCCAGGGAGAGGGGATGACCGCTGTTGCCTCTTACCGGCTGGCCACCCATCTGGGGCTGGCGTTTGTGATCCTCGGATTTATCGCCTGGTATGTGCTGATGCTGGGCCGCGAGGAGCGCGAGCTGATGCAGGCGCGCCGCGCCAAGGAGGCCAAGCTGTTCAGCCTGTCTACTGGCCTGATGCATTTCGCCTTCCTGCAGATCCTGCTGGGCGCGCTGGTGGCGGGCATTGACGCGGGCCGCTCCTATACTGACTGGCCGCTGATGGGCGGGCAGGTGATCCCGCCAAACCCCTTCATGATTGAGCCGGTCTGGAAGAACTTCTTTGAAAACCCCGGGTTGGTGCAATTCATCCACCGGGTTGCGGGTTATCTGCTGTTTGCCTTTGGCGCGGTGGCCTGGCTGCGCGGGCGCGGCTCTGCCCATGCGCGCACCCGCTTTGCCTTCAATGCTGTTTTTGCAGCGCTCTCCGTGCAGGTGCTGCTGGGGATCATCACTGTGGTATACGCCGCGCCGCTTCACGCCGCGATCACCCATCAGCTGGTGGCAATTGGTGTCTGGGCACTGATCCTGCGCGCCCGCTTCCTGTCTGCCTACCCCATTGCAACCTCGATCAAGGATCACTGACCTATGAGCGCATTTGACGAACTGATGGCCTTCCAGCGCGAAACCCAGGCGCTGGGGCAGATTGCGGGCCGTCTGGGCTGGGATCAGGAAACCATGATGCCGCGCGGGGCTGCACCGCAACGGGGCGAGGAGATGGCTGCGATGGAGGCGGTGCTGCACGCCCGCCGCAGCGACCCGCGGGTGGCGGAGTGGCTGGAACAGGCGGTTGCCCCGAATGAGGCGGGTGAAGCCCAGCTGCGCGAGATCCGCCGCAGCTATGAACGCACCGTCAAGGTGCCCGCCGATCTGGCCAAGAAGATCGCTCAGGTCACGTCTGTCGCGCAGGGGCAGTGGGCTGCGGCGCGGGCGGATGAGGATGTGGCGGCCTTTGTGCCGGTGCTGGAGGAAGTTGTCGCACTGAAACGCGAGGAAGGCCTGGCGCTGGCCGCGGGCGGTGATGTTTATGACGCCATGGTCGAGGACTATGAGCACGGCATGACCGGGGCCGCGATCGCGGAAATCTTTGATGCCATGCGCCCCGGACTGGTGGAGCTGCGCGCCAAGGTGCTGGAGAAACCCGCGCCGACGGGGTTGACCGGCAGTTTCGATGAAGCCGCGCAGATGAAGCTGACCCGCAAGCTCGCCAAACAGTTCGGTTATGACATGTCCCATGGCCGGGTCGACAAGGCGGTGCATCCGTTCTGCTCCGGCGCGGGGCTGGACGTGCGGATCACTACGCGGACCAGCGAAACCGACCCGTTCAACTGCTTCTACTCGACCATCCATGAAGTCGGCCACGCGGCCTATGAGCAGAACATCAGCCGAGACTACCTGCTGACGCCGCTGGGCAGCGGCGTGTCGATGGGGGTGCATGAAAGCCAGAGCCGGATCTATGAGAACCAGATCGGCCGCAGCCGCGCCTTTACCGGCTGGCTGTTTGAGGAGATGAAAGACGCCTTTGGCGACTTTGGTGTTGCGGATGCGGATGCCTTCTATGCGGCCGTCAATGCGGTGCATAAGGGCTATATCCGGACAGAAGCGGATGAGCTGCAATACAACCTCCATATCATGATGCGGTTCGGCCTGGAGCGCGCGCTGATGAGCGGCGATCTGGCAGTGAAGGATCTGGAAGCGGCCTGGAACGACCGGTTCGAGGCGGACTTCGGCTATGCCGTGGACAAGCCTTCCAACGGCTGTTTGCAGGATGTGCACTGGTCGGTGGGCCTGTTCGGTTATTTTCCGACCTACACGCTGGGCAATGTCTATGCCGGTTGCCTGTATCAGGCGCTGCGCCGGGATGTGCCGGGGCTGGATGCAGAACTGGCTGAGGGCAACACAGAAGGCGCTACCGCCTGGCTGAAGGAAAACCTGCAGCAGCATGGCGGGTTGCGCAGCCCGCGTGAGACCATCAGGCACGCCTCCGGCATGGAGCCGGGCCACGCGCCGCTGCTGGCCTATCTCGAAGAGAAGTTCAGCCTGCTTTACGATCTCTGAGTCGGCAGTGCATCACGGCTAAGGCCCTCTGGCGGCAGCGGAAAACCCGCTGCCCCGGAAATGCCGCATTTTAACAGTATTCTCTTAATCCTTGGGGGTGTGAGTAAGAGAGTAATGTGATGCATACAGCCGTCGCCTACCTGATCTTTGCCAGTTATGTGCTGGGAACCACCCTGGTCTGAGGCATCTGCCCGTCAGATCAGAGCCATCCGCTCCGCCCGTTCCGGATCCGGGAAGGGCCGGTAGAGGCCGATGTCCGCGGCGGCGATCAGCGTCCTGACGTGGGAGTAGAGTTTCTCCACTTCCTCGTCATGTTCGCCCAGCACCCGGAACGCCTGATCCAGCTGGGTCATGTCCCTGAATTCGATTTCCAGCAGGAAGTCGCGGCAGGTGTCGCTGGCCATGTCCAGTTTGCGGCGCAGCAGCCGCCAGCTTTGGATCACGCCGCGTTCGTGCAGATAGCCCATCCATTGATCGACCGCGCTGGCAAAGGTGAGCGCCTTGGCCTCGTGATGCAGGTCGATGGAGCAGTGGTACAAGTTCATTGGGGTATTCCCTTCATGAGAAATCAGAACTTGCCGTAACACTACCTAAGATCCGTTAGGGGGCCGTTAACGAAGCGAACGCCGCCCCGGCAACGGGACGGCGTTCAATGTTTTCAATGGGTTGGTGTGAGAGGGGGCTTATTCTTCGCCGCCGTCCTCTTCCTCGCCGTTCTCGGCAATCCAGGCGACGGAGACCACTTCTTCACCCTTTCCGGTGTTGAACACCCGCACCCCGCCGGCAGAACGCGAGCGGAAGGAGATGCCATCGACCGGAACCCGGATCGACTGCCCCTTGGAGGTGGCCAGCATGATCTGGTCGTCCATTTCCACCGGGAAGGAGGCCACGATCTCGCCGCCGCGCATCGCCTTGTCCATCGCTGTGACGCCCATGCCGCCGCGGCCGCGCACAGGGTAGTCGTGCGAGGACGACAATTTGCCAGAGCCGCCGGTGGTGATGGTCAGGATCAGGTTCTCGGCTGCCGACATCTCTGCATAAAGCTCGGTCGAGAAGTTCGGATCCTCGGGCGCGTCCTCATCCGAAGCATCGGCGTCGTCGGTCAGACCGGCCATGGCACGGCGCATCTTGAGGTAAGCGGTCCGTTGCTCCGGGGTGTATTTGGAGTGGCGGATCACCGACATCGAGACCACATCGTCCTCACCGGTCAGCTTGATGCCACGGACACCAGTGGATTCGCGCGAGTTGAACACGCGCACATCGGTGGAGCGGAAGCGGATGGCGCGGCCCGAATTGGTGAACAGCATCACGTCGTCGTCTTCGGAGCAGATGCGCACGTTCACCAGTTTGACGGAGCCGTCCTCCGGCAGCTTCATCGCGATTTTGCCGTTGCGGCGGACGTTGGTGAAGTCCGACAGACGGTTACGGCGCACGTCGCCGCCGGAGGTCGCAAAGACCACCTGCAGGTTTTCCCATTCCTCATCCGGCACATCGACCGGCATGATGGCAGCGATGGAAACCCCGGTCGGGATCGGCAGGATGTTGACGATTGCCTTGCCCTTGGACGTGCGGCCGCCCTGCGGCAGGCGCCAGGTCTTGAGCTTGTAGACCATGCCGTCGGTGGTGAAGAACAGAAGCTGGGTGTGGGTGTTGGCCACGAAGAGGGTGGTGATCACATCCTCTTCCTTGGTCTGCATGCCCGAGACACCTTTGCCGCCGCGCTTCTGGGCGCGGAAGTCGGCCAGCGGCGTGCGCTTGATGTAGCCGCCGGAGGTCACGGTCACCACCATGTCCTCGCGCTCAATCAGGTCCTCGTCCTCCATGTCGCCGGACCAGTCTACGATCTCGGTGCGGCGCGGCACGGCGAAGTTGTCGCGCACTTCGCGCAGCTCGTCGCTGATGATGCCCATGATGCGCTCGCGCGAGGACAGAATCTCAAGGTATTCCTTGATCTTGCGGGCCAGTTCTTCCAGCTCGTCGGTAACCTCCTTGACGCCGATCTGGGTCAGGCGCTGCAGGCGCAGCTCCAGAATGGCGCGGGCCTGGGTCTCCGACAGGTTATAGGTCCCGTCGTCGTTCATGGTGTGGGTCGGGTCGTCGATCAGGCGGATGTAGTCCGCGATGTCGGCGGCCGGCCAGCGGCGGGTCATCAGCTTTTCACGCGCCTCAGCCGCGTCGGCGGAGGAGCGGATGGTGGCGACGATTTCATCGACGTTGGAGACGGCAACCGCGAGTCCGCAGAGGATGTGGCTGCGTTCGCGGGCCTTGCGCAGCTCATAAGCTGTGCGGCGGGCGACCACGTCCTCGCGGAAGTCGATGAAGGAGGTCAGGAACCGGCGCAACGTCAGTTGCTCGGGACGGCCGCCGTTCAGCGCCAGCATGTTGCAGCCAAAAGAGGTTTGCATCGGGGTGAAGCGGAACAGCTGGTTCAGCACCACCTCAGGCGTTGCGTCGCGTTTCAGTTCAACGACAACCCGGACGCCGTTGCGGTCGGATTCGTCCTGCACATGGGCGACGCCCTCAATCTTTTTCTCGCGGACCTGCTCGGCGATCTTTTCGATCATCGCGGCCTTGTTCACCTGATAGGGAATCTCATCCACGACAATGGCATAGCGGTCCTTGCGGATCTCCTCGACGCGGGTTTTCGAGCGGATGATCACACTGCCGCGGCCCTCCAGATAGGCCTTGCGGGCGCCAGAGCGGCCCAGCATGACGCCGCCGGTCGGGAAGTCGGGGCCGGGGATATAGTCGATCAGCTGTTCGCTGGTCAGATCCGGGTCCTCGATCAGCGCCAGCGTTGCATCGACGACTTCGCCCAGGTTGTGCGGCGGGATATTGGTGGCCATGCCGACCGCGATGCCGCCAGCGCCGTTGACCAGCATATTCGGGAAGCGGGCCGGGAGCACGGTCGGCTCGCGGTCCTTGCCGTCGTAGTTGTCCTGGAAATCGACGGTCTCTTTCTCGATATCTGCCAGGATCGCTGCGGCGGGCTTGTCCATGCGGACCTCGGTGTAACGCATGGCCGCCGGGTTGTCGCCGTCCATCGAGCCGAAGTTGCCTTGACCGTCTAGAAGCGGAAGCGACATCGAGAAGTCCTGCGCCATCCGCACCAGCGCGTCATAGATCGCGCTGTCGCCGTGCGGGTGGTATTTACCCATTACGTCGCCGACCGGGCGGGCCGACTTGCGGTAGGCCTTGTCATGGGTGTTGCCGGATTCGTGCATTGCATAGAGAATGCGGCGGTGAACCGGTTTCAGACCGTCCCGCAGGTCCGGAATTGCACGGCTGACGATGACCGACATCGCATAGTCGAGATACGAGTTGCGCATCTCGGCTTCGATGGAAACGGTCGGCCCGTCATAGGCCGGGCGTTCCGGCAGGTTTTCGTCCATGTTTTCAGGAGTTTCCGGCGTATCGCTCACGTTGGCTGCCCGCTCTTTCTTCTGGGTCTATATATTGTGTTCGCACCCTATCAGAGACCGTATATGGGGCGCAAGCACACAGCCCCCGAAAGCCGGATTCTGGCCGTTCACGCATCGGTAACGCACTGTTTTTGAGGAAATTAACCAATTGCACCCTAGCATCAATCAGAGGGGGTAAGAATTGGAGGCTAGAGATGGAGACCAGCGAGACCGAGCTGATGCTCAAGGGATACGGGCTGACCACGGCGGAATTCACTTATCACATGCCGGACCACATCCATGTATTGAACACTTTTGTCTGGCAGGAATACGACCTTGCGCCGGACCACCCGCGGCTGTTTGAGTTCATCGAATTCTGGCATCGCGAGATTGAGGGGCCGCTGCATTCGGTGCGGTTCAATCACCGTAAGATGATCGGCCCCGGCGAATGGCGCAACGTGGTCGGAGAGTTCCAGATCCACTGACCAGACCCACTGACTAAATCCATTGTGTCGGATCAGCGCCAGGCATAGACCGCGCAGCCGGTGGAGCCGCTGGAGGTGAAACTGCGCCCGTCCGCCGCCAGGCGGCCGCGCCAGGTGACGGTGATGCCGGGAAAGTAGTCCGTGCCGCTGATCTGCTGGCCGTTCAGGTAGACTTCTGTGTTGGCGTTCTGGCCCAGTGAATCGCTGAGCCGCCCGTGGTATTTGTTGCCGCCTGCATGGGTGTAATGGACGTTCCCCGTGACCTTGACCACCAAGGCGCAGGTGGCCTTGAACTTCCAGGCGCCTGCCAGCGGCGCAGCGGCTTTTGTTGGAGAAGGTGCCGGGGCGGAGGCAGTTCTGGGCGCAGATTTACAGATTTCCCCCGACTTTTGGCGCAGTTCCTCCAGTGCGTGGGCGGTGCCCAGATCATCGGCGCCGAGGGTGCTGTCCGACGCCGCAAGGTAGGCTGCAAAGGCGCTGCGGGTGCGCGGGCCGGCAATTCCGTCCGGGCGGCCGGCCTGGCAGCCGATTTCGTTCAGCGCCGCCTGTGTGTCCCGCATCACCGCCTTGGAGTCCGGGATGACCGGAACGTCAGGGG
Organism: Leisingera sp. ANG1; assembly: GCF_000203975.2. Taxonomy (GTDB): domain Bacteria; phylum Pseudomonadota; class Alphaproteobacteria; order Rhodobacterales; family Rhodobacteraceae; genus Leisingera. The sequence goes on from NZ_AFCF02000001.1 coordinate 343,615, forward strand.
TTCCGGGCGTTTCCCGGGCAGGTGGCTCCGCCTGCGCCTGTTCAGTTTCCAGTCCCTGCCTTAGCTGCAAGGCAACTGTGTAGGTGTATTCGTCCTCGCGGCCTGTGTAGCGTTCCAGAAAGCTATCGAGGGCCTGCGGGGTTCCCATCGAACGGGCGACCTCAAAATCCGTTTGCATTGTACTTGCAGGCAAGGGCGCAGGTTCAGCGGGCAGGGCGGCCTGGGTGAAATAGAATTCCCCCAGCATTTCATCATAATAAGCAGGCACCTGGCGGTGCTGGACGGTCAGCGCCAAGTCACGCACCTCGCGCCGGAGGCCCGCAACCAGCGTGCGCAGCTCAAGCCCCGGTTCGGACAACAGCGGCAGCAGCGCGCGGGTGAAGACGGAGTTTTCCGCCGTGTCGTCTTCGTTCAGACGGTCCAGTGCCAGCTGGCCTGCGCCGGCGGAGAAGATCACGAACGTGCCTTGCGGGGCTGCGATCCGTCCCAGCCCGCGGGTGGTGCCGATGCTGCGGCCCTCGACCAGTTCGAACGGGTTGTTGCGGCAGGCGTCGATAATCACCACGGCGGAGCGTGCACCAGTCTTGCGGACGCGGTCCAAGAGGTCGGACAGGGCGATGGATTCGGATTTCACAAAATCGCTGCCGCCCGCGCTGGGGGCGGCGATGTCAGTGGGCAGCAGGTAATTCTCGCCGTCGATTTCCACCCCGTGGCCGGCAAAGAAGACAAAGGCCGCATCACCGGGTTCCAGCCGGGCGGTGAACTCAGAAATCTTCTTGTTCAGCCCGCGTCGGTCCTGGTCCAGCGCTGTGGTGACGGTGAAGCCCAGCTCATTCAGTTTTGTGCCAATAGACTGCGCGTCTGCGCGGGCCTTGGCCAGAACGGGAACGTCGGAATAGCTGTTATTGCCAATGACCAGTGCCATCCGGTTCTGTGCGGCTGCGGCGATGGGCAGGAGACAAAGAAACAGAACACTGAGGAAACGCATGACACAACACCCGGCAGACAATATGGCACCATGGTGCCATCCCGCCGTGCACAGGTCAAAGCGTCTTGAGCACTCAGGCCGAACAGCTGGCGCCGCCGAGGACGCAGAATTTTGCGCAATGGGGGTGGTTCAGCTGCACAGGGCGTTCGGCTTCCGCCAAGGTCGCGCCCATTTCGAACTCAGGGGAATACGGCAGCAGGGTACAGGCCAGAACGGCGGGAGTATCCGCGCCTTTGCGCTTCACGACCATGCGGGAGGAGGCGCACATCACGCTGTCGGGCGATTTGTTCAGGATGCCCCAGCAAGCGGTTGTGATTTCAGGGACTTCGACAGTTTCGTCCATTTCGGGGAACAGCACGGTCTGGCCGGGGTTCTGCGCGTCGATGGCAAAGCCGTATTCGGCAAACAGCGCGGCGTACCCCACGCGGGCCTCGGCATCTGTCTCGCCCCAGACGGTGCGGCCTGCGACGGCCATGCGGAAGCCGTTGTCCCGCAGCCATTCCATGCCTTCGATGGTCTTGGCAAAGCTGCCCGCACCGCGTTCTTTGTCGTGCAGTTCGGCGCTGTGGTGGTCGACCGAGATCCGCAGGGTCAGCTTGTCCCCGAAGTCTTCCAGCAGGGCCAGCAAGCCCGCCTTGACCGTCTTGCGCATCATCGGGCGCATGGCGTTGGTGAGGATCAGCACCTCGAACCCGCGCTCCAGCGCGGCGCGGGCCATTGGGATCATGTCCGGGTTCATGAAGGGCTCGCCACCGGTGAAGCCGATTTCCCGGATCGGCCAGTTCCGGTCCGCGATCTGCTCCAGGTAGTCCTGCACTTCCGCTGCAGTCAGATAGACCAGCGCATCATTGCTGGGGGAGCTGAGAATATAGCAGTTGCTGCATTCGATGTTGCACAGAGTGCCGGTATTGAACCAAAGGGTCTCCGGATGGCTGAGCGGCACAGAGGCGCGCTGCTGACCGTCTGCCGTCACAAAGGCGTCTTGGAACTTGCCTAGGTTGGCGGCAGATTTTTGCAGGTCTTTCATGCGGATGTCCTTCGGGGCAGTTCCTTTCGCGGCAAGCTACCTTATACTGGGAACGAATTGAAAGCAGCCGGGCAGGCACATGACAGGGATGTGAGCGGCAGTGTGCCGCGCCTGCACCGGCCGAGACAGGATGAACAAGAATGGTTTCGCGTGTGATACCGGTCGATCCGTTTGACCTGGTGATTTTTGGCGGCACTGGCGATCTGGCGCAGCGCAAGATCCTGCCCGCGCTGTTCCGCCGCCATTGCGCCGGCCAGCTGACCGGGGATGAGCGTATTATAGGCGCTGCGCGCACCAGCCTGACCAGTGACGAATACCGGACAGTCGTGGCGGAAGCCCTGCGCACGCATGCGGGACCCAAGGCCTGCGGCGGCGGTGCGCTGGAGGCGTTTCTGGAGCGGGTGAGCTATGTGGCGCTGGACGCGTTGGGCGAGGAGGGCTGGCAGGAGCTGAGCCAGCAGCTGCGCCCGCCGGAGAGCGTCTCGATCCGAATGTTTTATTTTTCGGTCGGCCCCGGTCTGTTCGGGCCGTTGGCAGAACGTCTGCACCGGCACGGGCTGGCCAATGCGGACACGCGGATCGTGGTGGAGAAACCCTTTGGCCGCGATCTGGAGACTGCGCGGGAATTGAACCGCACCCTGGCCAGCCACTTTGACGAAGGCCAGATCTACCGGATTGACCATTACCTGGGCAAAGAAACGGTGCAGAACCTGATGGCGGTCCGGTTCGGCAATATGCTGTTTGAGCCATTGTGGAACAGCCAGTATGTCGATCACATCCAGATCACCGTGGCGGAAACCGTCGGGGTGGAAGGGCGCGAGGAGTATTACGAGCGCGCAGGCGCGATGCGCGACATGATGCAGAACCACCTGATGCAGCTCTTGTGCCTCATTGCAATGGAGCCGCCGGCGAAATTCGACCCGGACGCGGTGCGCGATGAGAAGCTGAAGGTGATCCGGGCGCTGGACCCGGTGGAGCCGCATCACATCGTGCGCGGCCAGTATCAGGCCAATCTGGACCCGGAGGCGCCGCATCCCTCCTACCGCGGGCTGGTTGGCAACCCGCGCAGCACCACGGAGAGCTATGTTGCGCTGAAGGCGCATATCAGCAATTGGCGGTGGGCGGGCACGCCGTTCTACCTGCGCACGGGCAAGCGTTTGGTGAACCGGTCCTCCGTCATCAACGTGATGTTCAAGGACGCGCCGCATTCGATTTTCGGGGCCGAGGCCGGGCGGCACGCCAACCATCTGAAGATCCGCCTGCAGCCCAATGAAGGCATTACGCTGAGCGTGACCATCAAGGAACCGGGGCAGGGCGGGATGCGGCTGATAGACGTGCCCTTGGACATGAGCTTTGCCGAGGCGCTGGGGCCGGAGGGCGGTGATCCGCCGGATGCCTACGAGCGTTTGATTATGGATGTTGTGCGCGGCAACCAGACGTTGTTTATGAGGGGTGACGAGGTAGAAGCCGCATGGGCCTGGACCGATCCGGTAATTGAGGGCTGGAAATCCCGCGGCGATGTGCCTAAACCCTACGTTAGCGGTACCACCGGTCCGGAGGATGCCAATTTGCTGATGCGCCGCGACGGGCGTGAATGGAGGGGGATCAACCCATGAAATTCAACGAATACCCTGATCAGGACATGCTGGCGATCGAAGTTGCGAATGAAATCGCTGGGGATCTGAAGACCCATCTGCTGCATCATGATGCGGCGTCCTTTGCGGTTGCGGGCGGCACCTCGCCAGGGCTTATCTTTGATGATCTCTGTGCTGCAGACATCGAATGGGACCGGGTGCATGTCCTGGCGACGGATGAGCGCTGGGTGCCGCAGGAGCATGCCCGCTCCAACGCGGCGATGATCCGCAAGCGGCTGCTGCAGAACCGGGCCTCGGGGGCACAGTTCCTGCCGTTTCATGTGCCGGAGCGGGAACCGGAGGAGGTGCTGGCGGAGCTTGAAAGCCGGGTGGTTCCGGAGCTGCCGCTGTCGGTGCTGCTGCTGGGCATGGGTGAGGACATGCACACGGCCTCGCTGTTCCCAGGTGCGGCCGGAATTGAAGAGGTTTTGGCGGCTGACGCACCGCCGCTGGCGGTGATGCGGCCGGACAGCCAGCCCGAAGCGAGGATCAGCCTGACTGCGCGGGTGCTGGACGGAGCGATTGCCAAGCATCTGGTGATCTTCGGCGATGCCAAGCGCAAGGCATTGGAAAAGGCAATGACGCTGCCGCCGGAAGAGGCGCCAATTCAGGCAGTTCTGTCCGAGACGTCCGTCCATTGGGCGCCTTGAACTCAGGAAAGGTAGAAATGTTCACTGCATTGAAGACGCTGCATTCCGAAGTTTGCGGCGAAGACATTGTTGATCTGTTTAAGAAAAACCCGGACCGGGCCGAAGATTTCAGCGTGCGGTTTGAAACCCTGCTGTTTGACTATTCGAAAACCCGGATTTCTGCCAAAGTCCGCACCGCTCTGACGGGCCTGTGCGAAGACCGGAAAGTTGCCGCCAAGCGCGAAGCGATGTTCGAGGGCGGGCAAATCAACGAAACCGAACAGCGGGCCGTGTTGCACACGGCGTTGCGCGATCCCGACGGACCGGAGCTGCTGGTTGACGGTGAAGATATCCGGGCGCCCCTGCGCCAGACGCTTGAGCGGATGGAGAAATTGGCCGCCGATGTCCGCTCTGGCGTTATGCAGGGGCCGGGCGGCACGTTTACCGACGTGGTCAACATCGGCATTGGCGGTTCAGACCTGGGGCCGGTCATGGCGACGCTGGCGCTGGCACCCTATCATGACGGGCCGCGCTGCCATTTTGTGTCCAACGTGGATGGCGCGCATATTCACGACATCCTGCAACGGCTTGATCCCCAAACAACGTTGGTGATCGTTGCTTCCAAGACCTTCACCACCATTGAAACCATGACCAATGCGGCGACGGCGCGGCGCTGGGTTGAGGCGGGCGGCGGCGATCCTGCTCAGCAGTTCCTGGCCCTGTCGACCTCTGAGGAGGAAACAGCCGCCTTTGGCATTCCGCGCAAGCATGTGTTCGGGTTTGAGGACTGGGTTGGCGGGCGCTATTCGGTCTGGGGGCCGATCGGACTGAGCCTGATGCTGGCTGTCGGGCCGGAGAATTTCCGCGCCTTTCTGGCCGGCGCCAAGGCGATGGATGACCATTTCCGCAGCGCGCCCTGGCAGCAGAACATGCCGGTAATGCTGGCGTTGACCGGGATCTGGCACCGGCAGGTCTGCGGCCATCCGACCCGCGCGGTGCTGCCCTATGACCAGCGGCTTCGGCGGCTGCCGGCCTATCTGCAGCAATTGGAGATGGAGTCAAACGGCAAGATGGTGGCGATGGATGGTACGGCGCTGCCATATCCCTCCGGCCCGGTGGTCTGGGGGGAACCCGGCACCAACGGCCAGCACGCGTTTTATCAGCTGCTGCATCAGGGCACGTCGGTTATTCCTGCCGAGTTTCTGGTGGCCGCCCAAGGGCATGAGCCGGAGCTGGCACATCACCACAAGCTGTTGGTGGCGAACTGCCTGGCCCAGTCTGAGGCGCTGATGCGCGGCCGCAGTCTGGAGGAAGCCTGCGCACTGATGCGGGCCAAAGGCTATGAGGGTGCTGAGCTGGAACGTCAGGCGCGGCACCGGGTGTTTCCGGGCAACCGGCCCTCGACAACGCTGGTCTACCCGAAACTGACCCCGTATGTGCTGGGCCAGATCATTGCCCTTTATGAACACCGGGTGTTTGTCGAGGGGGTGATCCTGGGGATCAACTCCTTTGACCAATGGGGGGTGGAGCTGGGCAAGGAACTGGCCAACACGCTGGCTCCGCTGCTCGCGGGGGAGAAGAGCGCAGACGGCAAAGACGGCTCAACCCGCGCTTTGCTGGATTATGTGCGCGGCGCCGGTGGCTAACGTTCACAGTATACCCGCGGGGCGGAAACGCCCCGCGGCAATGATCAGGGCAGCGTTACGCTGCTGGTGATCGTGTTGACGAAGTTACCGCTTGCCGGATCGGTGAGCGAAGAAAACTTGCCGCCGCCCTCAGCTGTTGCCCAGGGGCCGGTTCCGCCGCTCAGTTTCCAGCTGCCGGTTAGGGCGCCGGAGGCATCCATGCCTTCGGCATGCCAATGCAGCACCACCTTGTCGCCGGCCTTGTCGGTGAAGGCGCAGATGCCGCCGCCGGTGACACCGGATGGTGCGGCCTCAACCGCGCCAAAGCACGGCCCGGCGGCGCCGTTCATCGGATGATCGGCGTCTTCCATCTCGACATTTTCGTAAGAGCTGCTGGTCTGGATCACCATATGGCCGTCTGCAATCTCAGTAGGTGTGTTGCTGGCGATGCCTGTTCCGGTGCCGCCCTGTTCCCAGGTTGTGCCCGCACCTGCGGTTCCGGCGCTGAATGCACACAGAAGTGCGGCGGCGAAATAGTGACGTGTCATACTGGTACCCTCCCAAACTGGCCGCCCTTAACAAGCGGGCGTGCCGGGGCAGTTTAGCACAAACAGGCAGCAGGTGCTTGACCTTGGCGGTCAAAGGGCTGCGCCGTGAGAGCGTTCGGCAAGTATTTGAAAAATATGGAAGGCTGGAGCGGGTAGCGGGAATCGAACCCGCGCCTTAAGCTTGGGAAGCTCGCATGATACCATTTCACCATACCCGCTCGTGAGGGCAGGATTATGCTGCGGCGCCGGTAAGGTCAAGGGCGCCGCAGCGGAATTTTCAGCCGGGCAGGATCAGCCGCGGCGGCGTCTGCGGCGCCCGCCTGCGCCGTCGCCGTCACCGCCGCCGGTGTTGAAATTCACCTGCGGCAGGGTCACCACGGTTTCCAGGATCGGGAAGGGTTCCGCCGAATTCGGGATTGCCGAGGCGTTTACGAAATGCTCTTGGAAGCGGGGTTCGACGGCGGTCTCGATCTTCTCGATCCGGCGCACGGTTTCCTCAATCTCGCCGCGCGCTTCGGTGTTCAGAAGCGCAATACGGGCGCCGGTGCCCGCGGCGTTGCCGGCCGAGGTGACCTTCTCCAGCACGCAATCGGGGATCATGCCCAGAACCATCGCGTGTTTCGCTGAGATATGCGCGCCAAAGGCGCCGGCCAGCACTACGCGGTCGACGTTTTGAACGCCGAACTTGTCCATCAAGAGGCGCGCGCCGGAGTAGAGCGCCGCCTTGGCCATCTGGATCGCGCGGATGTCCGGGTTGGTGACGGTGATGGTTGGGCCGCCCTCGGCGGAGCCGTCCCACAGCATATAGGCATTGGTGCGCCCGTCCGCGATGCAGCGGGCGGAGCCGGTCTGCTCTGCCGAGCCGATCAGGCCCGAAGCATCCAGAACACCCGTCAGGCGCATCTCGGCAATCGCCTCAATGATGCCGGAGCCGCAGATTCCGGTGATACCGGTGGTGGCGATGGATTCCGAGAAGCCGTCCTCATCCGACCAGACGTCAGAGCCGATCACCCGGAAGCGCGGTTCCTTGGTCTCCGGGTTGATCTCAACGCGTTCGATGGCGCCGGGGGCGGCGCGTTGGCCGCTGGAGATCTGCGCGCCCTCAAACGCCGGGCCGGTGGGGGAGGAGCAGGCGAGAACCTTTTCCTTGTTGCCCAGCAGGATCTCGGCATTGGTTCCAACGTCCACGACCAGCACCAGGTCTTCGGATTTGTCGGGTGCTTCCGACAGCGCCACCGCAGCAGCATCGGCGCCGACGTGGCCGGCAATGCACGGCAGCAGGTAGACGCGGGCGGCGGGGTGGATGTTCAGGTCCAGTTCCACAGCGCGCAGCGCCAGCGCATTGGAGGTCGCCAGCGCAAAGGGCGCCTGGCCCAGCTCGAACGGGTCAATCCCGAGGAACAGGTGGTGCATCACCGGGTTGCAGACAAAGACCGCATCCACGATCAGCGCTTTGTCGATCTCTGCCTCAGCCGCGATCTGAGTGAACAGCGCGTTCATGCCCTCGCGCACCGCGCGGGTCATTTCCTGGTCGCCGCCCTTGTTCATCATCGAATAGGAGACCCGGCTCATCAGGTCTTCGCCAAAACGGATCTGTGGGTTCATGATGCCGGAGGAGGCCACGACCTCGCCGGTCTGAAGGTCGCAGAGGTGCGCGGCGATGGTGGTGGAGCCAAGGTCGACCGCCAAGCCGTAGATCGAGCCCTCATAGAAGCCGGGCCAGATGTGCATGATCTTGGGCGGGTGGTTTTCGTCACCCAGATGCACGGCCACGGTGACCTTCCAGCCTCCTTTGCGCAGGGCAGGCTGAAGCACGCTCAGGATATGGAGGTCGGTCTTGACGCCTTTCAGGTTCCACTGGGCGTCCAGCGCCTCAATCAGCCGCTCCATATCGCCGGTGGGCTTGTGCATGTCGGGTTCTTCCACCTCGACATAGTACAGCCGGGTGGAGGGGTTCATGGTGATGTCGCGGGCCTCGGCGCGCTTGCGCACCACCTGGCGGTGGACCTGGCTTTCCGGCGGCACGTCGATCACGATGTCGCCCTGAACGGTGGCCTGGCAGCCCAGGCGGCGGCCGTCGATCAGGCCGCGCTTGTCCTTGTAGCGCTGCTCGACCTTGTTCCACTCGCTCAGCGCGCCCTCGGCCACGGTCACACCGTGCTTCGGGAATTCGCCGTAGGAGGGCGTAATCTGGCACTTGGAGCAGATGCCGCGGCCGCCGCAGACCGAGTCGAGATCGACACCGAGCTGCCGGGCGGCTGTCAGGATCGGCGTGCCCGCGGGGAAACGCCCGCGTTTGCCGGAGGGGGTAAACACAACGAGGGGTTCGTCAGTCATGCCTGTGGCCTTCTCATTCCGCAATTTAGGCGGAGCATATGGGCTTTTGCGGCAAGCGAAAGGCAATGGGCGGCATTTTCCCGTCTGCGGGCGCCATTTTTGAAGAATTGATGTGTTTGAAATGCGATTTATGGCCCGGCTTTAGGTTAGCCGCCCGCCTGTGCCTCAACGTCCTCAAGCCACGCCAGAATCTCAGTCCGGTTGCCGTCGAGCTGCGGGGCTGGGCGGCGGGTATCCGGGTCCGGCAGGCCGCTCATCTTGATCGGGTTGCCGGCGGACAGGTTTTCCGGGCGGCCGTCCTTGCCCAGCACATCGACAACCATGTTGCGGGCCAGGATCTGCGGGTCGCGCAGCACCTGATCCACGGTCTGGATCGGGCCGGTGGGAACGCCGGCCTCGCTCAGCACGGCGATCCAGTGGGCTTTGGGCTGATCCAGAGTAATTGCTTCGATCAAGCGCTTCAGAAGGCGCGCGTTTTCGCAGCGCGCCGGGTTGGTGGCAAAGCGCGGGTCCGCGGCCAGCGGCAGCTGCAGAGCTTCGCAGAGCCGGGTAAACAGCGCGTCATTGCCGGCCGCGATCACGAACAGCCCGTCCGCAGCGTGGAAGGTCTCAAACGGGGTGATTGACGGATGCCGCGCACCGGAGGGTTGCGGTGCTTCGCCGGTGACGGAGGTGATGGCGATGGCGTGTTCCAAGAGGGCCAGCTGGCTGTCCAGCATCGCAACGTCGATGAACCGGCCCTTGCCCGTTTTCTGGACGTCCAGAAGTGCTGCGAGAATGCCGTGGCCGAGGAACATGCCCGCAACGATGTCCCCGATGGAGGCGCCGACCCGGACCGGCTCGCGGTTTTTCTCTCCGGTGATCGACATGACCCCGCCACGGGCTTGAACCACCATGTCATAGGCCGGTTTCAACGCGTCCGGGCCGGTGTGCCCGAAGCCCGAGACCGCACCGTAGATCAGCCGGGGGAACCGGGCGTGCAGGTCTTCCCAGCCGTAGCCCAGCCGCTGCATCACCCCGGGCCGGTAGTTTTCCAGGAGCACGTCCGCCTGACCTAGCAGGCGTTCGAAGATTTTACGGTCCTCCGGTGCCTTTAGGTCCAATGCGATGCTTCGCTTGCCGTGGTTGATGGTTGCGAAATAGGCGCTGCTGCCGTGTTTGAAGGGTGGGAAGGCGCGGGTGTCGTCGCCGGTGCCGGGCCGTTCCACCTTGATCACCCTGGCGCCGAGGTCTGACAGGATCATCGAGCAATAGGGGCCTGCCAGAACATGGGTCAGGTCCAGAATGGTGATGTTTTCCAAGGGGGCGGACATGGCAAAATCCTGCATCATTTCTGCAGCTTTACTGATAACCGCAGCAGTGCCGCGCGCATTGACCCAGATCAGCCTGCTGCCAAAGAATTGCTGCGCTGCAGGAATTCTTGGCGCCGGCCTCTTTCCACCCGCAAGCTTCTGTGCCATAGGGTCACCGCCAAACGGGGTTATGCATGAGGACGACCAATGCAGATTCGTGAGGCTCTCACCTTTGATGATGTTCTACTGGTGCCAGGCGCGTCGAGCGTTCTGCCCAACACTGCGGATACGCGCACACGGGTGACCCAGTCGATCGCCCTCAACATTCCGCTGCTGAGTTCGGCAATGGACACCGTGACCGAGGCACGGATGGCGATTGCGATGGCGCAGGCCGGCGGCATGGGCGTGATCCACAAGAACCTGAACACCGAGGAACAGGCCCGCGAAGTGCGCCGGGTCAAGCGGTTCGTGTCCGGCATTGTTTACAACCCCATTACCCTGACCCCGGATCAGACCCTGGCCGATGCCCAGGCGCTGCAGGAACGCTACCGCGTCACCGGCTTCCCGGTGGTTGATGGCTCTGGCCGCGTGGTTGGCATCGTCACCAACCGCGACATGCGCTTTGCCAATGATGCCAGCACGCCGGTTTCGGTGATGATGACCTCGAACAACCTGGCGATGCTGCAGGAACCGGCCGATCTGGAAGAGGCCAAGTCGCTGATGAAGGCGCGCCGGATCGAAAAGCTGCTGGTGTCTGACAAGGACGGCAAGCTGACGGGTCTCTTGACCCTCAAAGACACCGAGCAGGCGGTTCTGAACCCCACTGCCTGCAAGGACGAGCTGGGCCGTCTGCGCGTTGCGGCTGCCAGCTCTGTCGGGGACAGTGGTTATGAGCGTTCTGAGGCGCTGATTGATGCAGGTGTGGACGTGGTGGTGGTGGACACTGCGCACGGCCACTCCGCTGGCGTGATCGACGCGGTGAAGCGGATCAAGGCGCAGTACAGCAATATTCAGGTGATTGCAGGCAATGTGGCCACCGGTGAGGCAACGCGAGCGCTGATCGACGCAGGCGCCGATGCGGTCAAGGTTGGCATCGGTCCGGGTTCCATCTGCACCACCCGCATGGTGGCGGGTGTTGGCGTGCCGCAGCTGACCGCGATCATGGACTGCGCCGCAGCTGCGGGCGATGTGCCGGTCATCGCGGATGGCGGCATCAAGTTCTCGGGTGATTTCGCCAAGGCGATTGCAGCGGGTGCCTCCTGCGCCATGGTCGGCTCGATGATTGCCGGCACCGATGAAAGCCCTGGAGAAGTGATCCTGTATCAGGGCCGCTCCTTCAAATCCTACCGCGGCATGGGGTCCATGGGCGCCATGGCGCGTGGCTCCGCCGACCGGTATTTCCAGAAGGATGCCGCCAGCGACAAGCTGGTGCCGGAAGGGATCGAAGGCCAGGTGCCGTATAAAGGCGGTGCAAACGCAGTCATCCACCAGCTGGTGGGCGGCCTGCGGGCGGCGATGGGCTATACCGGCTGCGCCACCGTCGATGAGATGCGCAAGAACTGCAATTTTGTCCGCATCACCGGCGCCGGGCTGAAGGAAAGCCACGTCCACGACGTGCAGATCACCCGCGAAGCGCCGAACTACCGGGTGGGCTGAGACCATGATGGCCGCTTGTGAAAAGAACGCGGAATACGGGGCAGGGGCATGACCCCTGCCGCCCGCCTGCAGGCGGCCATCGAAATCCTGGATCAGGTGCTGGCAGGGGAACCCGCCGAGAAGGCGCTGACTTCCTGGGGACGCCGCAGCCGTTTTGCCGGGTCAAAGGACCGGGCGGCAGTGCGCGATCATGTGTTTGACGCGGTACGCTGCCTGCGCTCGCATACTGCCCTTGGCGGAAGCCGCAGCGGCCGCGGTCTGATCCTGGGTGCGCTGCGCGAGGCAGGGCAGAACCCGGATGAGGTGTTCACCGGCCAGGGCCATGCGCCCGCACCTCTGACGGACGGGGAACGGGAACTGCCGTCCGCGCCTGCCGGGGCGGAGGCGCTGGATATCCCTGACTGGCTGTGGCCGGATTTCGCTGCCAGCCTGGGGGATCAGGCTGAGGCTGCTGCGCTGGCGATGCGCAGCCGGGCGCCGGTGCATTTGCGGGTGAACAGCGCGCGCGGAACTGTTGAACAGGCGGTGCAAGCATTGGCTGCGGAAGGCATCATTGCTGAACCGCATCCGGCAGCGGCAACCGCGCTGGAGGTGACCGAAGGCGCGCGGAAATTGCGCAACGCCAAACCGTATCAGGATGGACTGGTAGAACTGCAGGACGCGGCCAGCCAAGCCGTGACGGACCGTCTGCCGCTGACGGACGGCATGAAGGTCCTGGATTATTGCGCCGGCGGCGGCGGCAAGACGCTCGCCATGGCGGCCCGAGCCAGCCTCCAGAGTTTCGCGCATGACGCCGAGCCGCGGCGGATGAAGGACCTTCCGGCGCGCGCCGCGCGTGCCGGGGCAAAGGTTTCGCTGCTTTCGACTGCGGATCTGGCAAGCTCCGGGCCGTTTGACCTGGTTTTATGCGATGTGCCTTGTTCCGGTTCCGGTTCCTGGCGGCGGGCGCCGGAAGGTAAATGGCGTCTGACTGCCGAAGGGCTGGCGGATCTGCAACGCATCCAGGGTGAAATCCTGCGCAAGGCCGCCGGGCTGGTCTCACAGGATGGTGTGCTGGCGTATGCGACCTGCTCCATGCTGGATGGTGAAAACATCGCGCAGGTTCAACGGTTTATGGATGATAATCCCGGCTGGGATCTAGCCGATCAAAACGGCTGGCAGGTGCAGGATGGCACCGACGGCTTTTATGTTGCTGTGTTGACGCGCGCGAAACGCGGTTGATAGGGTTTTGGCTGAAAACCTTTGTGTTTCTTAACGTGGTTTTAACCTAAACCGCCGCGTTATGGCGGCATTCTCTACTGACCATGGAGCCGTAATGTCCGGTCGCCAAGACACCTCCGTTCCGGAACTGCGAGTTTACGCACCTGAGCACGCCAGGCTGGCGGCGACACTGCTGCTGGCGGTGATCCTGATGGCTGGGCCTTTGATGCTGCCGCTGCCGGACTGGATGGGACGTGGTTTTGTCATGGTCGGGCTGACGCTGGCGGCCGTGGCAGTGCTGCTTGTGGTGCAGACCCGGATGCGCCTGAACGCACGGTCGATGGCGGCAGAGCTATTGACCGGTTTTATCGAAAAAGATGCTACGCCCAGTTTTGTCACCGACGGTGACGGAATGATCCATGCCTGCAACGGTGCCGCGGTCAAGCGGTTTCAGGATGCCAGCCGCGATACTCTGGCGGGCACTTTGCGCTCGATCCTGGCGAACCCTTCCGCAGTGCTCTACCGGCTGCAGAGCCGGGCTCGCGTTGATGGCGCGGCGCGTGAGGATATCGTGACCCGCCGGGGCCATGTGCGGCTGGCCGTGCACCAGATGAGCGGCGGCAGTTTCCTGTGGCGGGTCGAGGATATTCTGGACCGCGGCGGCAATGGCCGCGGCGCCGATGCGCTGCCGGTTCCGATGATCACGGTAGGCCGCACCGGCGCGGTATTGTTCATGAACGAAGCCGCCCGCAGCCTGATTGGTGAGCGGGTGAAATCCACTGACCGCCTGTTTCCGGCGCTGCCGGTGCTGCCGGGTCAGATCAACACGCTCAGCACCAAGGAAGGACCGAAGCAGGTTCTGGTCAGCGAGCAAAACCGCACTCAGGGCCGCAGTGAACTGTTCCTGATGGAGGTGGACGAAAGCAGTTTCGACTCTGCCCAGGCCGGGTTTGAGGCGTTGCCGGTTCCTTTCCTGAAGGTGGCGCCGACGGGTGAGATCCTGAGCAGCAACCGGATGGCGCTGCGGCTGCTTGGCGTCGATAACTGCGCCAATCTCAAACTTGGCCAGCTGATGGAGGGCCTGGGGCGCCCGATGTCGGATTGGCTGCGCGATACCGCGGACGGGCTGGCACCCAACAAGTCGGAATTCCTGCGGCTGTCCCGCTCGGACAAGGAGGTTTTTGTCCAGGTCACGCTGACCCGCGTGGTTGAAGACGGCACGCCGCTGCTGATTGCGGTTCTGAATGACGCAACTGAGCTGAAGACGCTGGAAGCTCAGTTCGTGCAAAGCCAGAAGATGCAGGCGATCGGCCAGCTGGCGGGTGGGGTTGCGCATGACTTCAACAACCTGCTGACAGCGATCTCCGGCCATTGCGACCTGCTGCTGCTGCGCCATGATCAGGGAGATCAGGATTACGGCGATCTGATCCAGATCCATGAAAACGCCAACCGGGCGGCCTCGCTGGTAAGCCAGCTGCTGGCGTTCTCGCGCAAGCAGACATTGCAGCCGGAGACCCTGGATGTGCGGGATACGCTGTCGGACCTGACCCACCTGCTGAACCGTCTGGTGGGGGAAAAGGTCACCCTGACCCTCAGCCACGATCCGGTGATGAAGTCGATCCGAGCCGACAAGCGGCAGCTGGAACAGGTGCTGATGAACCTGGTTGTGAACGCCCGCGATGCGATGCCGCAAGGCGGCGAGATCCGGGTCGAAACAGAGGTCATCTCTCTCGATAAGCCGCTGGAGCGGAACCGGGCTACGGTGCCTGCTGGCGACTGGGTGACGGTGAAGGTTTCTGACGAGGGCGTCGGAATTGCACCGGATAAGCTGCAGAAGGTCTTTGAGCCGTTTTACACCACCAAGCGCACGGGTGAAGGAACCGGCCTGGGCCTGTCCACGGCCTATGGCATCATCAAGCAGACGGGCGGCTATATCTTTGTCGATTCGGTAAAGGGGCACGGCACCCAGTTCACTCTGTTCTTCCCGGTCTATAAGCAGCAATCAGAGCAGATGGCCGCTGAGAAGCCGGAAGCGGCGGAAGATAAAACTGTTGCTGCACAGCATGGGGAGGGTGTGGTGCTGCTGGTCGAGGACGAGGCGCCGGTGCGTGCCTTTGCCTCCCGTGCGCTCAGGATGCGCGGCTACACGGTGCTGGAGGCGGAGTCGGCTGAGGATGCCCTGCGCACGCTGGAAGATCCGGGTCTGACGGTAGACGTGTTCGTGACCGATGTGGTGATGCCGGGCATGGACGGCCCCAGCTGGGTACGGGAAGCACTGAAGGAGCGCCCGGATACCCGCGTGGTGTTCGTCTCCGGCTATGCAGAGGGCGCCTTTGGCGAGGCAGAGCCGGACGTGCCGAACTCTGTCTTCCTGCCAAAACCCTTCTCTCTCAACCAGTTGACCGAGACAGTGCACGCGCAGCTGCATTGACCTGACAACCCGCCGGTTCCGGCGGGTTTTCTTTCAGCGGACCGGAATGCTGCTGTATAATTCGAACTCAGCCGCGCGCTTGCGCCGCAGGTGCGCCTCAGCTTCAGGGCTGAGATCCAGAGGCGCCTGAGGGCTGACGTTTTTGCGGTCCAGGCGGATTTCGGTGTCCAGACGGGATTCAAGAAACCCTTTCAGCGCGTCCTGATCCTCGTATCGGAACAGATGGCTGACTTTGCAGCCGTTTGGCTGCGCTTCCAGGAATTTTACCTGGCTGCCGACGTTGGCAAAGGCAGGCGGCTTGCCCTTGCAATAGGCGTGCAGGAAATTGTCGAAGCTGATCCCCTTAGTTGAGTTGGGTTTGCCGTCCAGCGCTGCCCGCTGCCGGTAGCGGTACCAACTGCCCAGCCAGCTGACAGGTTCGCGCACGACGGCCGCAACCTCCAGTTCAGCACCGCAGACCTTCTCGAACATCGGCCGGATCCAGCGGTTGTAGCGGTAGAGCGGCGCGTGTTTCAGCTCAGGAGGATCGGAAATCACCAGATCGGCGCGGTCGCGCAAGGCCGCCTGAAACGCGGTGGTTCCGGTTTTGGGAACGGAGAGAAGCGCCAGCCGTTCCTTGAAAAATATCATCATTCCGTTAACTGCCCGGTAAATAATCTTGCTGCCGATTAACCATAAACCAATCTTTAACATCCCGGTCCCGAAGTGGGTACACCAGAAACTTGTTGCAATGTTCTCTTTTTGATCTCATAAGGAACAAGAGGTGAACAAAGCAGTGATTGCCGCGCGCCCCGGTGTGTGACACATAGAAAAGGACAAGGGACTATGGCGGATCTTTTGACCATGAAAAATAAAGTAAGCGGTGACAAGCAAAAGGCGCTCGACAGCGCGCTTGCCCAGATTGAGCGGCAGTTCGGCAAAGGCTCGATCATGAAGCTCGGCGATGGCACTGCTCTGCAGGAGATCGAGGCAAGCTCGACCGGCTCTCTGGGGCTCGACATCGCGCTGGGTATCGGCGGCCTGCCGATGGGGCGGATCATTGAAATCTACGGCCCGGAAAGCTCCGGCAAGACAACGCTGACCCTGCACTGCATTGCAGAACAGCAGAAGAAGGGCGGCGTTTGCGCCTTTGTCGACGCGGAACACGCGCTGGACCCGCAGTATGCGGCCAAGCTGGGCGTTGATCTGGATGAGCTGCTGATTTCGCAGCCCGACACCGGCGAACAGGCGCTGGAAATCACCGACACCCTGGTGCGCTCTGGAGCGGTCAACATGGTGATCGTCGACTCGGTGGCAGCACTGACCCCGAAGTCGGAGCTTGAGGGCGACATGGGCGACAGCAACGTCGGCGTGCAGGCCCGCCTGATGAGCCAGGCGATGCGCAAGCTGACCGGCTCCATCAGCCGTTCCAAATGCATGGTGATCTTCATCAACCAGATCCGCATGAAGATCGGCGTGATGTTCGGCTCCCCCGAAACCACCACCGGCGGCAACGCGCTGAAATTCTACTCCTCCGTCCGTCTGGACATCCGCCGCATCGGTGCGATCAAGGACCGGGACGAGGTGGTAGGCAACGCAACCCGCGTCAAGGTGGTGAAAAACAAGGTGGCGCCGCCGTTCAAGCAGGTTGAGTTTGACATCATGTATGGCGAAGGCATCTCCAAGATGGGCGAACTGCTGGATCTGGGCGTGGCGGCCGGTGTCGTCAACAAGTCCGGCGCCTGGTTCTCCTACGGGGATGAACGGATCGGGCAGGGGCGGGAAAACGCCAAGACCTTTCTGAAGGAAAACCCGTCTGTTGCCTTTGACATTGAGGACAAGATCCGCGCCTCCCACGGGCTGGAATTCGAGCGCCCGGCGACAGACGACGCGGACGATATCCTTGAGGCCTAAACGCCGGAAAATCTGATCAAATCCCGAAACATTTAGGGCGTGGCGCGAGCTGCGCCCTTTTTCGCGGGGTGACGCCGCTTCCCGCTGTGGACAGCGCCCTGGTGCGGGGTTAAACCTGCCCGGAACGCTTAGAAAAGCCCGCAAGAGATCCCGCATATGCCGACGCTCAACGATATCCGCTCAACCTTTCTGAACTACTTTGCCAAACAGGGGCATGAGGTGGTCGACTCCAGCCCGCTGGTGCCGCGCAATGACCCGACCCTGATGTTCACCAACTCGGGCATGGTTCAGTTCAAGAACTGTTTCACCGGAGTGGAAACACGCGACTACAAGCGCGCCACCACTTCGCAGAAATGCGTGCGGGCCGGCGGCAAGCACAACGACCTCGACAACGTCGGTTACACCGCGCGCCACCACACGTTTTTCGAAATGCTCGGTAATTTCTCCTTTGGCGACTACTTCAAGCATGAGGCGATCCCTTTTGCCTGGGAGCTGATCACCAAGGAACTCGAGGTTCCGAAGGACCGGCTTTACACCACCGTTTATCACACCGATGACGAAGCCTTTGACATCTGGAAAAAGATCGGCGTGCCGGAGGACCGGATCATCCGTATCGCCACCTCGGACAATTTCTGGCAGATGGGCGATACCGGCCCCTGCGGCCCCTGCACCGAGATCTTCTATGACCATGGCGACCACATCTGGGGCGGCCCTCCGGGCTCGCCGGAGGAAGATGGCGACCGCTTCATCGAGATCTGGAACCTCGTCTTCATGCAGAACGAGAAGTTCGCGGACGGCTCGATGGTGGATCTGGAGATGCAGTCCATCGACACCGGCATGGGGCTGGAGCGGATCGCGGCGCTGCTGCAGGGCACCCACGACAACTATGAGACCGATCTGTTCAAGTCGCTGATCGAAGCCTCGGCGAACGTCACCAACACCGATCCGTTTGGCGATCAGAACGTGCATCACCGGGTGATCGCCGATCACCTGCGCTCCTGCTCCTTCCTGATTGCCGAAGGCGTGCTGCCGTCGAACGAGGGCCGCGGCTATGTTCTGCGCCGGATCATGCGGCGGGCGATGCGTCATGCGTCGCTTTTGGGTGCCACCGATCCGGTGATGCACAAGCTGGTGCCGTCGCTGGTTCAGAAGATGGGCGCGGCCTATCCGGAGCTCGGCCAGGGCCAGGCATTGATCGAAGAAACCTTCGAACAGGAAGAAACCCGCTTTCTCAAGACCCTGGACCGCGGCCTGAAGCTGCTGGACGAAGCCTCTGCCGATCTGGACAAGGGCGACGTGCTGCCAGGCGAAACTGCATTCAAGCTCTATGACACCTACGGCTTCCCGCTCGACCTGACGCAGGACGCCCTGCGCGCCAAGGAAATCGAGGTCGACACCGATGGGTTCGACGCTGCGATGAAAGAGCAGAAAGAGAAATCCCGCGCTGGCGGTATTGGTTTGGGCGAAGCCGCGGATGTGAAGGTTTACTTCGACATCGTGGACGCAGCCGGCACCACTGATTTCTTAGGCTATGAGACCGAGAAGGCCGAGGGCCAGATCGTAGCCATCGTCAAGGACGGCGCGCAGGTGCAGTCCGCGGCCAAGGGCGACACGGTGCAGGTGATCCTGAACCAGACGCCGTTTTATGGCGAAAGCGGCGGCCAGGTAGGTGACACCGGCGTGCTGACCGTTGAAGGCGGCGCGGCACGTATCACCGACACCAAGAAGGTGGAGGGCCTGTTCCTGCACATCGCCGAAGTGACCGAGGGCGAAATTGCCGTTGGCAAGGGCGCGGCGATGGGAGTGGATCACGCGCGCCGCAGCAAGATCCGCGCCAACCATTCGGCCACTCACCTGCTGCACGAGGCGCTGCGCAACGCGCTGGGTGAACATGTGGCGCAGAAGGGCTCTTTGAATGCTGAGGACCGCCTGCGGTTCGATTTCAGCCACAACAAGGCGATGAGCGCAGATGAGCTCGCCAAGGTCGGCTCGGAAGTGAATGATTTCATTCGTCAGAACACACCCGTGTCCACCCGGATCATGACCCCGGATGATGCACGCGAGCTTGGCGCCCAGGCGCTGTTCGGCGAGAAGTACGGCGAAGAGGTCCGCGTTGTCTCCATGGGCCGTGCACCGACCGGCAAAGGCCACGATGGCGATACCTATTCGATCGAACTGTGCGGCGGCACCCATGTGAAGCAGACCGGCGACATCGGCACATTTGTTATCCTGGGCGACAGCGCGTCCTCTGCTGGGGTGCGCCGGATCGAGGCGCTGACCGGTGCCGCGGCGGTTGAGCATCTGGAGCGCGAGGCAGGCCGCATGGCTGAGGTCGCTGGTGCGCTGAAGGCGCAGCCTGCGGAGGTTCTGGACCGCCTCAAGGCAATGATGGAAGAGCGCAAAGCGCTGCAGAACGAGATTTCCAACCTCAAGCAGCAGATTGCCATGGGCGGCGGCTCCGGTGGCGGCGCTGAGGCCAAGGACGTCAATGGCAAGAAGTTCCTGGCCCAGGCTCTGCAGGGGGTTTCCGGCAAAGATCTCCGCGGGCTGATTGATGCGCACAAGCAGAACATCGGCTCCGGTGTGATCCTGCTGATCGCGGAGGACGACGGCAAGGTGGCCGTGGCCGCTGGCGTCACCGATGATCTGACCGGCGATATTTCTGCCGTTGACGTGCTGAAGGCCGCGGTTCCTGCTGTGGGCGGCAAGGGGGGCGGCGGCCGTCCTGATATGGCCCAGGGCGGCGGCAAGGACTTCTCCGGCGCCGAGGAAGCCATCAAGGCAGCAGAAGCTTTGCTGGCGGGCTGACCAATTGGTCAAAAAATGCTTGGTCTTTCCGGCAAACTGCCTAAGCTGCCGGAAAGATCATCACTAAGGGAGGCTCTGATGCCCGCACTCTGGATCGCACATGTGACCGTCACCGACGCCGATGCCTATGGCAAATACGCTGAGCTTGCAGGCCCGGCCATCGCCGCGCACGGCGGGGAATTCATTGCCCGAGGCGGCCGGTTCGTGCAGCTGGAGGGCAAGGAGCGCCCGCGCAACGTGGTTGCGAAATTCCCCAGTGTCGAAGCGGCGGTGGATTGCTATCACAGCCCCGAATACCAGGAAGCCCTGAACCACGCGCGCGGCGCGTCTGAGCGCGAGCTGATGGTGGTGGAAACTTCCGAGTAATGGTCACCGCATTTGCGGAAATGCTGAAACGCCACGCGGCCCCGGGCCTGGTGGCGTGGATTGGTGTGCGTCCCGGGCGCCGGGAAGAGGTTCTGACACCTGATAGTTCCGAACTGGGTTCAGCTGGTTTTACCGGCGATCACGCCAAGCCTGGGAAACGCGCCGTGACGCTGATTCAGGCTGAACATCTACCGGTCATCGCGGCCCTTGCTGGGTTGGAGACGGTGACGCCTGCCCAGCTTCGCCGAAATCTTGTGATTTCAGGTATTAACCTTGCAGCCCTGCGCAAAGCTTCGCTGCGGGTCGGCAGTGCGGTGCTGCGTGTCACCGGTCCCTGTCCACCGTGTTCGCGGATGGAGGAAGTGCTGGGCCACGGCGGTTACAATGCGATGCGCGGCCATGGCGGCTGGTATGCCGAAGTGCTGGAACCGGGCAGGGTGGCCTTGGGAGACAGGGTTACGCTTTTAACCGTCTCAGAATGAAAAACAACGGCGGCAGATGTCTCTGCCGCCGTCTTCTGTTCATTAGGCGTTTGCCTTGGACATCCGCTTGCGCTCATGCGGGTCCAGGTAACGCTTGCGCAGGCGCACGTTGTTCGGCGTCACCTCAACAAGTTCATCATCGTTGATATAGGCGATGGCCTCTTCCAGCGACAGCGTCATCGGAGTGGTCAGGCGCACGGCGTCGTCGGTGCCGGACGCCCGCACGTTGGTCAGCTTCTTGCCTTTCAGCGGGTTCACTTCCAGGTCGTTGTCGCGCGAATGCTCACCGATGATCATGCCGGTGTAGATGTCGGCCTGGGCGCCGATCATCATCTTGCCGCGCTCTTCCAGGTTCCACAGCGCGTAAGCCACGGACTGGCCGTTCTCCATCGAGATCAGCACGCCGGCGCGGCGGCCCGGGATCGCGCCCTTGTGCGGAGCCCAGCCGTGGAAAACGCGGTTCAGCACGCCGGTGCCGCGGGTGTCGGTCAGGAACTCGCCGTGATAGCCGATCAGGCCGCGCGAGGGGACGTGGGCGATGATCCGGGTCTTGCCTGCGCCTGCGGGCTTCATCTCGACCAGTTCACCCTTGCGGGCGCCGGTCAGCTTCTCGATCACTGCGCCGGAGTATTCGTCATCCACGTCAATGGTGGCTTCTTCGATCGGCTCCATGCGGACGCCGTCGACTTCCTTCATGATCACCTGCGGACGGGAGATCGACAGTTCGAACCCTTCGCGGCGCATGTTTTCAATCAGGACGCCCATCTGCAGTTCGCCGCGGCCGGAGACTTCGAACGCCTCGCCGCCGGGGGTGTCCTGGATCTTGATGGCAACGTTGCTTTCGGCCTCTTTCATCAGCCGGTCGCGGATCACGCGGGACTGCACTTTCTTACCGTCGCGGCCAGCGAGAGGGCTGTCGTTGATGCCGAAGGTCACGGTGATGGTCGGCGGGTCGATCGGCTGGGCGTCCAGCGCCTCATCCACGGCGAGGGCGCAGATGGTGTCGGCCACGGTGGCCTTGGACATACCGGCGATGGAAACGATGTCGCCTGCCTGGGCCTCTTCGATGTCCTGCTGGGCTAGGCCGCGGAAGGCTTGGATGCGGGTCACGCGGAACTGTTCGATCTTCTGGCCGATGCGGGAAATCGCCTGCACGGTGGCGCCGACCTTCAGCTTGCCGGATTCGACGCGGCCGGTCAGCAGGCGGCCCACAAACGGGTCGCTGCCCAGGGTGGTGGCCAGCATCCGGAAATCTTCGTCCTGGCGCTTGATCTGCTTGGGTTCCGGCACGTGGTTCACGATCAGGTTGAATAGCGCGTGCAGGTCCTTGCGCGGGCCATCCAGTTCTGCATCGGCCCAGCCGGAACGGCCGGACGCATACATATGCGGGAAGTCCAGCTGATCCTCGGTGGCGTCCAGCGAGGCAAAGAGGTCAAAGCATTCGTCCAGCGCGCGGTCAGGCTCGGCGTCCGGTTTGTCGACCTTGTTCAGCACCACGATCGGACGCAGACCCAGGGCCAGCGCCTTGGAGGTCACGAACTTGGTCTGCGGCATCGGGCCTTCGGCGGCGTCCACCAGCAGCACCACGCCGTCGACCATCGACAGGATCCGCTCCACCTCGCCGCCAAAGTCGGCGTGGCCGGGGGTGTCGACGATGTTGATGCGGGTGCCGTTCCACTCGACCGAAGTCGGCTTGGCAAAAATGGTGATGCCGCGTTCGCGCTCCAGATCGTTGCTGTCCATGGCGCGTTCCGCCACAGCCTGGTTTTCGCGGAAGGCGCCGGATTGTTTCAGCAGCTCGTCCACAAGCGTGGTTTTGCCGTGGTCAACGTGAGCAATGATCGCAATGTTGCGCAAGTCCATGACGTTCGCCTTTGTAAGGAAGTTGGGCCGCGCATAGCCCGAACCCCGCACAAAGGCCAGAGGAAAACCGCCCGGAAGCCCCGCAAATGCGGATCAATGGCCTGAAGTCTTGGAAAACAGGTGAATGATAATGATGCCGGACATGATCAGACCCATGCCGATCACGGCAGGCAGATCCAGCTTTTGCCCGAAAACGATGAAAGCGATGACCGCGATCAGCAGAATGCCGAGACCGGACCAGATCGCATAGACAATGCCAACCGGCATGAATTTGAGCGTGAGCCCCATCATGTAGAAAGAGAAAGCGTAGGCGACCAGCACGATCAGCGAGGGGCCAAGCTTGCTGAACTGCTGGCTGGCCTGCAGGGCCGTTGTACCGATGGTTTCTGCTGCCACCGCAATGATCAGGTAGACGTAGTGAACCGGCATCTCAGCCTCCCTCAAACGCTTGCCTCAAGTAAACCCGCAGGCCTGATCTCCCGCCTATCCGATCTATGCGTGCCAGGAAAGTCCCGATGCGGCAGCGGCAGGGCGGATTCCGCAAGGAGCGCAGAATGAACACGTCATTGTGCGCAGGCACACTGGACTGTGAATTGGGAAATTCTTAGGAGCTTGTTCCAATAATTGGGATCGGATTGAAACACTGATCTGATTCCCGGAAACGGAATGGGGATTGCCGCATGTGCCGCTGGGCTGCCTACACAGGTGCCGACGTCTTTCTGGAGGACATCATATCAACACCTGCGCATTCGCTGATTGCGCAAAGCCAAAAGGCGGTGGAGTGCAAGACTGCCACCAATGGCGACGGGTTCGGGATTGCCTGGTATGGCCAGCGGGCTGAGCCTGGGCTGTACCGTGATGTTTACCCGGCCTGGTCGGATTGCAACTTGCGGGCGCTGGTTCATCAGGTGCAATCCCGGCTATTCCTGGCGCATGTGCGGGCCTCCACCGGGTCTGCGACCAGCCGCAACAATTGCCATCCGTTTACCGCAGGCAAGTGGAGCTTTATGCATAATGGCCAGGTCGGAGGTTTCGAGAAGTTCCGCCGCCATGCCGATATGTGCATCCCGGACGAGCTGTATGAGCATCGCAGAGGCGCGACCGATAGTGAGGTTCTGTTTCTGCTGGCACTTTGTGAGGGGCTGGACGAGGACCCCAAAGGGTCGCTGGAACGCGCGGTGGCCCGGATGGAAGGCTTGTCGCGGGCGCGGGGCACCACACCGCACATGCGGCTGTCAGTGGCGATGTCGAATGGGCAGGCATTGTATGCCGCGCGTTATTCTTCCGACAGCATCGCGCCGTCCGTCTACTATCGCTGGAGCCAAAGCATGCAGGGCTGGGCGGTGGTGTCGGAGCCGCTGGAAGACACCGGAGAGGCGTGGAACGAACTGCAGCCGGGCGAGTTTTTAACGCTGACGCCCAAGGGCGCGGAAACCCAGCCGTTTCAACCGTTTCTGGAGTGAAGTGCAGCCCCGCGGCGGGGCTGCTCAAATGTCTACAAGCGGCCTGCTTCGCGGAACCAGGGCTCGATCTGCGCCCGCACATAGGTCCAGACATCCGGCGCGCCACGGCTGACCTTGCCGCCGACCCGGGCATCGAGCTGCGGCAGGCTGACGTCATAATCGACCCAGCTTCCGCCGCCGTTCAGCAGGTTCAACAGCACCGGCTGCACTCGGTCGATTGATTTCGCAAATACGGCATCGGGGCTGTTCGCGGCCTCGAACTCTTCCCAGATTGCCCGCATGGGCTTGCCTTGCTCCGCGGGCAGCATTCCAAATAGCCGGTTTGCAGCTGCTTCTTCCTTGGCAGCCAGCGCTGCAAGGGCGGAAGGATCAATCACCCCGTGGATCGGCGCATCGCCGGCGTCGATCTCCACCAGATCGTGCAGCAGCAGCATCTGCAGGACACGATCCACATCAATTGACTCAGTGCTGTGCTCCGCCAGCGCCCAAGCATACAGCATGATGTGCCAGCTGTGCTCTGCCGAATTTTCATGCCGTGAGCCGTCCCCGAGTTTGGAGGCACGGGTCACCAGTTTCAGCTTGTCCGCCTCATTCAGGAAGGGCAGGCGGGCGGTCAGGCGGCTGCAATTGTGCCCTGTGTCTTCCCCCAGCAGCGACAGCGCGTGGTGGAATGCCTCTGGCAGTTGTTGCTCCAGAGCTGCCGCCCTGCCGCCAAACAGGTTCTGCCGGACCACATCTACATGCCAGTCCAGCGGTGCGGCACCATAGAGCGTCTGAAAGATCGGCTGGCAGTGATCCACCCGCTTGGCAAATTGTGCGTCGGGGCTCTCGGCGGCTTCGAACTCGTGCCACAGGGACAAGAATTCAGTGCCTTGGTCGGCTGGCAACAGTCCAAACAGCCGCTGCGCAGCAGCCTGTTCAGCCATTGCAACGGCTTCCCAGTCGACTTCATCGGTAATCGGGTGGTCGCCTGCGTCGATCTCAACCAGATCGTGCAGAAGCAGCATGCGGATGGCGCGGAATACATCCACTTCAGGCGCTGTAAAGGGAGAAAGGACCAGAGCATAAAGCGCCAAGTGCCAGCTGTGCTCGGCGGAGTTTTCGCAGCGGCTGCAATCGATGATCAGGTTCTGGCGCTCAATCCGGCGAAGCTTGTCAGCTTCCAGCAGAAAGGCAAACTGAGCCTCCAGGCGGGCACTCACGCCTCACCTTTGGCGCTGACCTGTGCCTGCAGCTCGGCGACTTTCTTGTTGAGAAAGTCGCGCGCTTTGCGTTCTGCCAGGCGTACCCGGATTTCGGTTAGAAACGCTTCTTCGAGCGATTGGGAGGCGGCGCCGAGAACCTGGCCCACCTCCACATAAAACCGCTCTTCACCACTGGCGTCCTGCACCTTGAGGGTATCGACCGCCAGTTTCTGGGCCAGCGTTTCGATGGTGCCGCTCATCAGCGGGTGTTCTCCGTCAGGCGGCGTTTCACGTAATCGGAAACAGTGCCGATCATCGTGTCCATATGCGGCTCCTGGAAGAAGTGATCCGCACCCTCCACCTCGGTGTGGGTGATGGTGATGCCCTTCTGCTCATGCAGCTTGCCGACCAGGCTGGCAGTGTCCGCGGGCGGGGCCACACGGTCAGCGGTGCCATTGATGATCAGGCCCGAGGACGGGCAGGGCGCCAGGAAGGAGAAGTCATACATATTGGCCGGCGGCGCAACAGAGATGAAGCCGGTGATCTCCGGGCGGCGCATCAAGAGCTGCATGCCGATCCAGGCGCCGAAGGAGAATCCCGCAACCCAGCAATGCTTGGAGTTGGAGTTCATCGACTGCAGGTAATCCAGCGCCGAGGCGGCATCGGACAGCTCACCGACGCCCTGGTCGTATTCGCCCTGGCTGCGGCCGACGCCGCGGAAATTGAACCGCAGAACCGTGAAGCCCATGTTGTAGAACGCATAGTGGAGGTTGTAGACCACCTTGTTGTTCATGGTGCCGCCAAACTGCGGATGCGGGTGCAGCACGATGGCGATCGGGGCGTCTTTTTCTTTTTGCGGGTGGTAGCGGCCTTCGAGGCGGCCTTCGGGTCCAGGAAAGATGACCTCGGGCATGGGCGGTTAAAATCCTACTCTCGTTGTCGGGTCTGCCGGCAGAATACTTGACGGGTTCGGTCAGGCATCTTAGAACAGTTCTAATCACGGGCGCTGGCCTCGCCATACACCGTCAGGCTGAGATACGCACAGTCGGAGGGAAGGTCAATGTTTTCGCACTCGCGCCCTGGTTTCGAGGGGTAAATTATGAAGCTTTCCACCAAAGGGCGCTATGCGATGGTTGCGCTGGCGGATATCGCGCTGCAGCCGCAGGGCGATCTGGTGCCGCTGGGCGACATTTCCAAGCGTCAGGACATTTCGCTGCCCTATCTGGAGCAGCTGTTTGTGAAACTGCGCCGCGCCGGCCTGGTCGAGTCGGTCCGTGGCCCGGGCGGCGGCTACCGTCTGGCGATGCCTCCATCCGAGGTGCGGGTGGTGGATGTGCTGTCGGCTGTGGATGAAACCGTAGACGCCATGCACAAGGGGGCAGGGGCATCCGGCGCTTTGTCGGGCAGCCGCGCGCAATCGCTGACCAACCGCCTGTGGGAGGGCTTGAGCGCGCACGTCTATGTGTTCCTGCACCAGACCCGTCTGTCGGATGTGATCAAGAACGATCTGGCTCCTTGCCCGGCTGTGCCCAGCCTGTTTGCGGTGGTGGATGACTGACGTGGAGTGCGCCGTATCCGAAGCAATCAGCCCGGATAGTGTGTATTCCGCGGAAAATCTGCGCGGAAGCTTTGCCAATTGCTGCACGGCAGCTTATGACGCGGCAGCTGCCCGCGAAAAGATGACTCTATGAAACGTGTTTACCTCGACCATAATGCCACCGCCCTGCTGCGGCCTGAGGCGAAGGCGGCGATGATTGCGGCGATGGAGGTCTGCGGCAACCCGTCGTCGGTGCATGCCGAAGGCCGGGCCGCCAAGGCGCTGGTGGAGAAGGCGCGGGCGCAGGTGGGTGCAGCCTTTGGTGCGGACGGGGCGGATATCGTGTTCACCTCCGGCTCAACCGAAGGCGCAGCGCTGGCGCTGGCCGGCCGCGGGTTGCATGGCGCGCCGGTGGAGCATGATGCCGTGCGCGCCTGGTCCGTCGAGGACTTGCTGGTCACTGGTGACGGTGCGGTTCAGATCAACGATCCGGCGCAATCCACACTTCAGCTGGCCAACTCCGAAACCGGCATTGTGCAGACACTGCCAGAGGGATTGGCCGTCACCGATGCCACCCAGGCCTTTGGCAAACTGCCGGTGGCGTTCAACTGGCTGGGCGCGCAAATGGCGCTGATTTCAGCGCATAAGCTGGGTGGCCCCAAGGGCATCGGCGCCGTGGTGATGAAACGCGGCACAGATCTGCCGGCCCAGATCAAGGGCGGCGGCCAGGAAATGGGGCGCCGCTCCGGCACCGAAAATATCATTGGAATCGCGGGCTTCGGCGCCGCAGCTGAAGCAGCTGCAAAAGATTTGGCAAATGGTGTCTGGGACAGGGTTGCAGAACTTAGAAATATTCTAGAAAAGGCGCTTGTGTCTGGCGTAAGCCATACTATTTTTGTCGGGAAGGATCAGAAGCGGCTGCCGAACACCCTGTGTTTCACAACGCCGGGCTGGAAGGGCGAAACCCAGGTCATGCAGATGGACCTTGCAGGTTTTGCCATCAGCGCCGGCAGCGCCTGCTCCAGCGGCAAGGTGCGCGCCAGCGCGGTGCTGACCGCAATGGGATATGACGAGGCCACAGCCCAAGGCGCCGTACGGGTGTCGCTGGGGCCGGAGACAACGGAAGAAGACGTGCTGCGCTTTGCCGAGGCGTGGCTGCAGAAAGAAAAGAAACATCGCGCCCGCGCGGCGTGAGTGAGGAGATGACAATGGCCGCTTTGGACCAGACCCAAGTCAAGGAAGGTGTTGACCAGGAGACCGTGGATGCGGTGCGCGAGGTCGGCGGTGCTTATAAATACGGCTGGGAAACCGATATCGAGATGGAATACGCGCCCAAGGGCGTGAACCCCGATATCGTCAAGCTGATCTCGGAAAAGAATGAAGAGCCTGAGTGGATGACCGAATGGCGCCTGAAGGCTTTCGAACGCTGGGAGCAGATGGACGAGCCGAACTGGGCGATGGTCAGCTACCCGGAAATCGACTTCCAAGACCAGTACTACTATGCCCGTCCCAAGTCGATGGAAACCAAGCCCAAGTCGCTGGATGAGGTCGACCCCAAGCTGCTGGCGACCTACGAAAAGCTCGGTATCCCGCTGAAAGAACAGATGATTCTGGCCGGCGTCGAAGGCGCGGGCGAGACCCCGGAAGAAGGCCGCAAGGTTGCCGTGGACGCGGTGTTCGACTCCGTTTCCGTCGGCACCACCTTCCAGAAGGAGCTTAAAGAGGCGGGCGTCATCTTCTGTTCGATCTCCGAAGCCATCCGCGAGCATCCCGAGCTGGTGAAGAAATACCTCGGCTCCGTTGTTCCGGTCTCCGACAACTTCTATGCGACGCTGAACTCTGCCGTGTTCTCTGACGGTTCCTTTGTCTACGTGCCGCCGGGCGTGCGCTGCCCGATGGAACTGTCGACCTATTTCCGCATCAACGCGGAAAATACGGGCCAGTTCGAGCGCACCCTGATCATTGCTGACAAGGGCTCTTATGTCTCCTACCTCGAAGGCTGCACCGCGCCGCAACGCGACACCGCGCAGCTGCATGCCGCTGTGGTGGAGATCATCATCGAGGAAGACGCCGAGGTGAAATACTCCACCGTCCAGAACTGGTATCCGGGCGACGAGAACGGCAAAGGCGGCATCTACAACTTTGTGACCAAACGCGCCGACTGCCGCGGCGACCGCGCCAAGGTGATGTGGACCCAGGTAGAGACCGGCTCTGCCGTGACCTGGAAATACCCCTCCTGCATCCTGCGCGGCGAGGAAAGCCAGGGCGAGTTCTACTCGATCGCGATTGCCAACAACATGCAACAGGCCGATACCGGCACCAAGATGGTGCATCTGGGCAAGAACACCAAGTCGCGCATCGTCTCCAAGGGCATCAGCGCAGGCAAGGCGCAGAACACCTACCGCGGTCTGGTGTCGATGCACCCGAAGGCCAAGAATTCGCGCAACTACACCCAATGCGACAGCTTGCTGATCGGTGACAAATGCGGGGCGCACACGGTGCCTTACATCGAGGTCAAGAACAACTCCTCCCGCGTGGAGCATGAGGCGACGACATCGAAGGTGGACGACGATCAGCTGTTCTACTGCCGCCAGCGCGGCATGGACGAGGAAGAGGCGGTGGCCCTGGTGGTCAACGGCTTCTGCAAGGACGTGCTGCAGGCGCTGCCGATGGAGTTTGCCATGGAAGCCCAGCAGCTGGTTGCGATCTCGCTGGAAGGGTCTGTGGGTTAAGTTATGGTCGGCAATGAGATGGATGCACACTCAACGCTGAACGATCTGCGGTACCCGCGAACCGATTGGGGACTGCGGAGCGGAGCGGTTGTTGCGGTCATTCTGTGCACCATCTCTGTTGCAGTACAGCTTAGCAGAACCAGTCCTTTGATGTCCTCAACTGCTGGCTTTGTTATCTCCATCATCGTGAGTTGTTCAATTGGTGCGGCTTTTGGTTTTGCGATCCAAAGATGGGTTGCCAAGAAGGCTGAAAGGGAGGCCGACGAGTTCAGGGATTTGCGAAAGCTTGAAACTGAAAGGCAGCTCGACGAATTCAGAAAGGCAAACAAGAAATGATCGTCACAACCACACCAAACGTCGAAGGCTACCAGATTGCCGAATACAAGGGCATCGTGGTGGGTGAGGCGATCATGGGCGCCAATGTGGTGCGCGATGTCTTTGCCTCGATCACCGACATCGTCGGCGGCCGCTCCGGCGCCTATGAAAGCAAACTGCAGGATGCGCGCGAAACCGCGCTGGCAGAGCTGGAAGACCGCGCCCGGGCCAAGGGCGCCAACGCCGTGGTGGGCGTCGATCTGGATTACGAAGTGGTCGGGCAGTCCATGCTGATGGTCTCGGCCAGCGGCACCGCAGTGGTGCTGGGATAAGAATGAAACGGCCCCGATGGGCCATGGGAATATCGCGGGCCGCAGGCCTGCAAGACATGTGAGACGAGGAAAAAATGCTCGAAATCAAGAACCTGCACGTCAAACTGGAAGACGAGGAAAAGCAGATCCTGAAAGGTGTCGATCTGAAGGTCGAAGCCGGCAAGGTGCATGCGATCATGGGGCCGAACGGTTCGGGCAAATCCACTCTGTCCTATGTGCTGTCGGGCCGTGACGGCTATGAAGTGACTGAAGGCTCGGCTGAGCTGGAAGGCGAAGACATTCTGGAGATGGAGCCGGAAGAGCGCGCTGCGGCGGGCATGTTCCTGGCGTTCCAGTACCCGGTGGAAATCCCCGGCGTCGGCAACATGACCTTCCTGCGCACCGCGGTGAACGCACAGCACAAGGCGCGCGGCGAGGAAGAGCTGTCGGCCTCCGACTTCCTGAAGGAAGTGCGCGCCAAGGCGAAGACCCTCAAGATCGACGCCGAAATGCTGAAGCGCCCGGTCAACGTCGGCTTCTCCGGCGGTGAGAAGAAGCGCAACGAGATCCTGCAAATGGCGATGCTGGAGCCGAAGCTGTGCATCCTGGACGAGACTGACTCCGGCCTCGACGTGGACGCGATGAAGCTGGTGGCCGAAGGCGTCAACGCCCTGCGTGACGAGGGCCGCGGTTTTCTGGTGATCACCCACTACCAGCGCCTGCTGGACCACATCAAACCCGACGTGGTGCACATCCTGGCGGGTGGCCGCATCGTCAAGACCGGCGGCCCCGAGCTGGCGCTGGAAGTCGAGAACAACGGTTACGCCGGCATCCTGGCAGAGGAGGCGTAAATGGCCCTGCCCGAAGTCAAGCAAAGCGCAACCGAGGCGCGGCTGTCGGCGCTGACCCTGCCCGAAAGCGGCTGCCTCAAGGCGGCCCGCCAGGCAGCGCTGTCGCGGGTCCAGACCATGGGCCTGCCGTCGCGCCGCGATGAATACTGGAAGTACACCAAGCCGGACACGCTGGTGCAGGCGGATGCGCCCAAGGCAGCCGTGTTCCACGCAGACGAAGTGCCGATGTTCAATGCGTTTGAGCGCCTGAACATTGTCTTTGTGGATGGCGTTTTTGACGCGGAAGCCTCTGACGACCTGGAACTGGAAGGCCTGACCATCGACCGGATCGAGGATATCTGCTGCAAGGATATCCATTGGGCCAAAGATCTGTACGGCGTTCTTGAGGCGCGCGGCCAGACCCCGGTGGAACGTCCGCTGGCGGCTTTGAACACCGCCTTTGCCAGTGATGGCGTGGCGATCCGGGTGACCGGCAAGGTCTCCAAGCCCTTGAACTTCACCTATGTGCATTCGGACGAAAACTCTGACGCGATCCTGCACCATGTGATCCGCGTGGAAAGCGGTGCCGAGGTGACTGTTCTGGAGAACGGCCCGGCTGCGTCGCGCTTCAACAAATGCATGGAGATCGACATTGCCGATGGCGGCACGATGCATCTGGTGCGCGCCCAGGGCCGCGACCACGAGCGCCGTGCGGCGACCCATCTGTTTGCGCGTCTCGGCACCGAGTCGGTTTTCAAGTCCTTCACCCTGACCGTGAACGGTGTGCTGACCCGCAACGAGGCGGTGATTGAGCTGACCGGCGACGACGCTGTGGCCCATATCGCAGGCGCCTGCGTGGGCGACGGCGACTTCCACCACGACGACACCGTCTTTATCACCCATGACGCGGTGAACTGCGAAAGCCGCCAGGTGTTCAAAAAGGTGCTGCGCAACGGTGCCACAGGCGTTTTCCAGGGCAAGATCCTAGTGAAGGAAGGCGCGCAAAAGACCGACGGGTATCAGATTTCCCAGTCTCTGCTGCTGGACGACGACAGCCAGTTCCTGGCAAAGCCCGAGCTGGAGATCTATGCTGACGACGTGGCCTGCTCGCACGGCTCCACCTCTGGTGCGATCGACGAGGAAGGCCTGTTCTACCTGCGCTCCCGTGGTGTCCCGCATGCGGAGGCAACCGACCTGATGACACTGGCCTTCCTGGCTGAAGCGGTGGATGAGATCGAGGACGCGGAGATCGCCGCCGATATCGTCTCCCGCCTCGAAGGCTGGCTGGCCCGGCGCCGCTGATGTCCGTCACAACGGATATCCCGGCAACCTACAAGGGGCCGCGCAAGGTGTTTGCGCGGCTTCTGAGCATGGGCGCCCGCGAGGACCGGTTGCTGGTGTTTCTGCTCGCGGGCTGCGTGCTGACCTTTGTCGCGCAGATGCCGAAACTGGCGCGCGAGGCGCATCTGACCGGCCAGGAGCTGAACATGCTGCTGGGCGGATCGCTGCTGGCGCTGGTCTTTATCGCGCCGCTGCTGCTGTATGTTCTGGCGCTGGTAGCCCATTGGATCGCCCGCGCCATGGGCGGGCAGGGAGACGCCTACCGTGCGCGGCTGGCCCTGTTCTGGGCCTTTCTGGCAGCCAGCCCGCTGATGCTGTTGAACGGGCTGGTGGCCGGATTCATCGGCCCCGGTCCGGCCCTGACCCTGGTGGGCATCCTGTGGTGCGCCGTGTTTTTCTGGTTCTGGGTGTCAGGCATGATCCAGGGCTATTGGGCCAAACCATGAATGCGCTGGCCTCCTTTGCCCTCTTGACGCTCAAGTCACCGCGCGATGCTGCGCATCAGATTCTGGTGCGGGATTGGCCGCGGGAGGCACTGTGGACCGCCTTCCTGCTGTCGGTGGTGCTGAACACCTGCGTCTACACGGTTCAGAAAATCCTGTTCCCGCTGCCGCCAGAGGTTCTGCTGCCGCGTTTCTCGCCAGGCGTTTACTTCGCCATGGTGCTGATCCTGCAGCTCTGCTTTATCGCCATGCTGTCCTCAACCGGCCGCTGGCTGGGCGGGCAGGGCAATCTACCCGCGCTGCTGGCGCTGATCACTTGGCTGCAGCTGCTGCAGGCGGGGCTGAACGGTGCCATCGTGGTTGTGTTTCTGGTGATGCCTTCCCTGGCCGCACTGCTGAATATTGCGGCCAATATCGTTGTGTTCTTCATCCTCCTGCATTTCGTAAACGCGGCGCACCGTTTTGGTTCCGTTTGGCGCTCGCTGGGGGTGGTTTTGATGGCCAGCATGATCCTGGTCTTTGCTCTTCTCTTTATCGTGGGTCTGATCGGCCCAGCCAATCTGGGACTTCCCGAAAATGTATGACCTGGAAAAAATCCGTGCCGACTTTCCGATCCTGTCGCGGGAGGTGAACGGCAAACCGCTGACTTATCTCGACAACGGTGCCTCGGCCCAGAAGCCTCAGGCGGTGATCGACGCTGTAACCAAAGCCTATGCAGAGGAATATTCCAACGTTCACCGCGGCTTGCACTTTCTTTCCAACCTCGCAACTGAGAAATACGAAGCTGTCCGCGGTATCATAGCGCGGTTCCTGAATGCCGGCGACGAGAACACCATTGTACTGAACTCCGGTACCACCGAGGGCATCAATCTGGTTGCCTACGGCTGGGCGATGCCACGATTTGAAGCAGGCGACGAGATCGTCCTGTCGGTGATGGAACACCACGCGAATATCGTGCCCTGGCACTTCCTGCGCGAACGTCAGGGCGTGGTGCTGAAATGGGTGGACACCGCTGCGGATGGCAGTCTCGACCCGCAGAAGGTCGTTGATGCGATTGGCCCCAAGACCAAGCTGGTGGCCGTCACCCAGTGCTCCAACGTGCTGGGCACCGTTGTGGATGTAAAGGCGATCACCCAGGGCGCCCATGCCAAGGGGGTGCCGGTTCTTGTCGATGGCTCGCAGGGCGCTGTGCATATGCCGGTCGATGTGCAGGATATCGGCTGCGATTTCTACGCGATTACCGGGCACAAGCTCTATGGCCCCTCCGGGTCTGGTGCGATCTATATCAAGCCGGAGCGCATGGCGGAGATGCGCCCCTTCATCGGCGGCGGCGATATGATCAAGGAAGTCTCTAAAGAAGGGATCATCTACAACGATCCGCCGATGAAGTTCGAGGCCGGCA
This sequence comes from Leisingera sp. ANG1, assembly GCF_000203975.2. Taxonomy (GTDB): domain Bacteria; phylum Pseudomonadota; class Alphaproteobacteria; order Rhodobacterales; family Rhodobacteraceae; genus Leisingera. The sequence goes on from NZ_AFCF02000001.1 coordinate 377,952, forward strand.
CGCCGGGCATCGTGCAGACCATCGGCCTGGGTGTGGCGCTGGAGTACATGATGGATCTTGGCATGGAAAATATTGCCAAGCATGAGGGCGGCCTGCGCGACTATGCGATGCAGCGGTTGACCGGCTTGAACTGGATCAATGTGCAGGGGCAAGCATCTGGCAAGGCTGCAATTTTCAGCTTCACAATGGAAGGTGCGGCACACGCCCACGATATCTCCACCATCCTCGACAAGAAGGGTGTCGCGGTGCGCGCCGGCCACCACTGCGCCGGGCCGCTGATGGACCATCTGGGGGTATCCGCCACCTGCCGGGCGTCCTTTGGCCTCTACAACACCAAGGAAGAAGTCGACACCCTGGTCGACGCGCTGGAACTGGCGCATGAGCTTTTTGCTTAAGCTCTTCACCTGATAGTCAAAAAAACGGCGCCCGTGGAAGGCGCCGTTTTTTCTTTTTCTTTCAGGCTTTAGCTCTGGATCTTGTCTTCGCGCAGCGGGCAGGACAGGTAAACGCCGAACTCCTGGCCCACATCGCAGCTGACCCTGGCGTGCACCTTGCCCTGCCGGTCGAGGAACCGTTGGCTGTCTTGCACCGGAAAGATCCCCTCGTGCCAGATATTGGGGTGGATATAGAGCCCCTTGGACCCGTCACACCAGAACGCCACGACCTTTTCAGGCTTCAGATCATCTCCCGGTAAGGCCGCGGGAATGATGAAGGGTTTGTTGTCCAGCGGATAAAACAACTGGCCGCCGTCGGGGTGATAGTTCATGTGCCATAGCAGAACCTGATCCCGCGGAGCACTCTGCGCCTCCACCTGTGCCTTCTGCGGGTCGGTGGACCAGCCCAGAACATAGTTGCCGTTGACCGCTTCGTTCTCGCCATAGAGCACATCGCCGCGCCAGTCGCCGCGGAAAGTGCCCTCGACCCAGCCGGCCTCGTCGCCCGTGCCTTCGTCAATCGGCCGCCAGCCTTGCGCGGGCCACTGCACGATTTCGATCTCAAAACTTTCCGGATCGTCCACCAGGCAGCCATACCCCTCGACGCTTTCCTCGGTGGCCCGGATCAGCGGAACCTCATGCCAGGGCAGCGAAGGTTTGGTGCTGGCCTCGAAGATATACTCGGGCGCGCTCATTTTGCGGAACCTCCCGTTCCCATGTGCTTGTCCACCATCCGCTGGACCATCGGCGCAAAGTGCCAGTAATCCGGAGTGTCCATGTCGTCCCGCTTTCCGGCCTCGTCCAGATAGCGCACCGCGATGATCTGCTTCAGGTTCGGGTTCTTCTCGAACTCGGCAACTTCCTCTGCATTCATCGGTCCGCCCTGCAGGTTCAGGGAATGGATCGAAGCCTCTGACAAACGGTTGAAATATTCCGGCTTGGTGGCGCAGAGATAGCGCTTGGCAGCCACGTGATAACGGACGCAGTCGGTGATCACAGAGGGGAAGAACTGCTCCAGCACCTCGGCTCCGGCTTCCTCATGGTAACGGTCCTCGGTGTCGTCCATGGAGAATGTTCCGAATTCGCTGGTGAAATGGCCGATATCGTGGAGGAGCGCCCCCACGATGATCTCTTCCGGCTGGCCGTTCTGCTCAGCGATGGTGGCGCCTTGCAGCATGTGTTCGGCCATGGTGACCGGTTCGCCCAGGTATTCCTCATCGCCGCGGCGGTCAAAGATGCCGCCGATGAAGTCGACGATATTGTCCCGGTTCAGCTGGCTGACGTCTGGCTTGCTCATGTCTCAGCTCTCCAGCTGCGCGTTCAGCACGTTCAGGGTCGACAGCAGCCCGTCCTTGTCCGCGTAGCAGCCCTGCAGCCAGCGCGATCCGGAGCCGGAGTAGCCGAGGCGAGCGTGCATCACCCGGGTGTTGTCGACGATGAAGCTTTCGCCCGGCTCCAGCTTGAAGGAGACGCCCATGTCCGGATCGTCGATGAATTCACCCAGGCGCCGGTAGGCGGCGTAGTAGGCCTCCATCTTGTCAAAGGGAATGTCGACAAACGGGGCAGAGGATCGGTTGTTGAAGCGCATCCCGATCATCTCGCCATCAGGTGACAGCTCGATCATCGGTCGGCGGGAGCGCAGATGCACACCGTCGGACCCCTTGTATTCAAACCGGGCCGGGTAGCCTGCCAGCAGGGCAAAGCCTTCGGGGTTTTCCGCCTTCAGCCGTTCGGCGGCGCGGAAACCGTCCACCACAATGCTGTCACCGCCTTCTGCAGAGTTCTCCAGGCAATAGAGGATCTGCAGGCTGGGCACCGGGTCGCGGTAAGGGTTGTCGGTATGTGCTTGCAGGCCCAGCCCGGTGAAGGCCAGATTGGTCGGGTTCACCTCTGTGCGGACTTCGAAGTACTTGCCGTAGTTGGTTTCGCGCACAAAACCGAACATTTCAGCGTTCTCGATGAGGGCGCCTTCTTCGACCGGGCCGTTCACCAGCTTGGCGAAACCCAGACGGGCGATCGCGTTCAGCCAATCGCTTTTGACGCTTGGGTCGGACTGCACTTTGTTCCAATCGAACGTGGGGGCCGGCAGGCCACTGTTCCAGGTCTCGATGCCCGGTGCCATGCGGCCAAATTCACTTGCCTGATCAACATCATAGGCGTGTGCCTTCAACCAGGTGCCCGGGAAGGCCACGGTCTTGCCTTCCGGTGCGAAGGTCACAGTCAGTGCGCCGTCTTCTACCAGTGCGGTGCTGATCTTGGTGTCTGCGGGAATGTCACCAATGGTGATCAGCCGCTGGCCGTTGCCAGGGGCGCGTGTTTCCGGGTCAAGCGCGTTGTCGCGCAGCCAGATCGCATGAAAGCGGCTTTCGAGGCCGTCTTCGAATGTCAGGGTCAGAAAGCTGCCGGATGCGTCAGCAGTTACGGAACGGGGCATGAGAGTGTCTCCGGTTGGCCTGGTTCTTACTTGCCTTGCTACCGCTGGTGAGCCATCAAGAGAACTACGGAAATTGGGGTTTGAGAGTTAGGTTTTCTAATGCCCAAGAAAGTTACCAAACAAGGCTTGCCGCCGCTGGACTGGCTCAAAGTGTTCGAGGCTGCAGGCCGTCATGGCAGTTTCACCGCCGCTGCGGAGGAGTTTGGGGCAACGCAGGCCGCCGTGAGCCAGCGGATCCGCAACCTGGAAGCTTGGCTGGGGCGGCAATTGTTCATCCGTTCAGCACGTGGTGTGACTTTGACGGTGGATGGCGAAAGCTACCTGCCGCTGGTCCATGATTCCCTTCGCGCGCTTGAGCAGGGCACTGAAAACCTGTTTGGCCACAGTGTTCGGGAGCTGCGGATCGCTGCCCAGCCATCGCATCTGGAAATGCTTTTATTGCCTAGGCTTGCGGCATTTTCTGAAAGTCACCCCGAGCTGCGGCTGGTTACCGAAACGGTGCCCAAACGGCTGGATTTCGAGGCGGCGGATGGTGCGCTGCATATCCGCTACGGGCGCGGCAGCTGGCAGGGGCGCGACGGAGTCCTGCTGGCCAATGAGGTTCTTCAACCGATGGCGGCCCCGGACCATACTGCGGACTGGTGCCAATTGCCGGCCATTGAGCTGCGCGGAGAACGGCCGGGCTGGAGCGAGTGGGCGCGGGTGACCGGTGAGCCGGCGCCAGAGGCCGGGCCGGTTTCGGTGGATTCCATGGCCCATGCCCTGAGGGCGGCCCGGCTTGGAATGGGGGTGGTCTTGGGATCCAAGGCTCTGGCGGCCAATTTGCTGCTGACCGGGCAATTGATCAGTCTGCCAGCCGCCGAATTGGCCACGATTGATGGCTATTGGCTGACTTGGCCGCCGGAACTAGGGAAAACAAAGCGGCAAAGTGACGTCCTGAAGGCGCTCACCAAGGCGCTAAGCGCTGATCTGGCGTAAGAGGGGGTTGCTTTTCAGGTCGGGAACTCGCCGATCTTGGCAAAATAAGCATCCAATATTGGCCGTGCACCGCGCTTGCTGAGGAACGCGAAGCCAATTCTCGTGTCCTTCCGCCAGCGGGTTCGAACCTCAAACTCTGCGATGTCTTCGATGGAGACAGATTTCAGCTCTGCCAGGGTAAAATTGTTTTGCCCCTCTGGCAGGCGGACGGCAAACCCACTGTAGCTGATGTTGTAAACAATGGCTTCCCGCACAGATCCGGACAAATTGACAGTGCAGGGCAAATTCAGACGAAGCCGGGGTTCTGTTGGTTTCGCTGTCCGGAAAATGGAGTTGGTCTGTACCATTCTGCCTCTATCGTCGCATTAAGAAGTATAGGCAGAGTAGCTAGCGGCGGACTCTTTAAATAGCTTTAAGAGCTTACAATGCTTTGAATTTTAAGGTGTATATGGCGCACCTGAGAGGATTCGAACCTCTGGCCTCTGCCTTCGGAGGGCAGCGCTCTATCCAGCTGAGCTACAGGTGCGTTGTTATGCCGGGGTATACCCGCGGTTGGTTGCCTCTGCAACGGGAAAAACTGCCTGTTTCCAATTTCCTGAGGCGGTCAGGAAATTGCGGCTGCGGCCGGATGCCCAGAAAAGAAAAAGCCTGCACCATTGGGCAGGCTTGCATTCTTGCAATGGAGGGCAGGGTTAGCCGCGCCAGGAGCGGACAACACCGCAATCCATATGTACAAAATTCGAACGGTGGTATTTACCAACACCGCCGGCGTGGCACGCTTCAGCCGCTTGCGCCATTTGCGAGACCGAGCGGGACGCCAGGCGAAGGTCGGCAGCCTGGCCGCGCATGTGCAGCGAGTTTTTTGCAACCCCGCGCGAGCGGCTGCGCAGCATGGCGTTGGTCTTGGGGCTGCGGTAGCCGGACAGCAGCATGTAGGGCTCATTCACATCCAGAAGATTGTGGGACGCCGCCATGATGTCGATGGTGCGCAGATCCATATTCTTGACTTCATCGGTGCGCCAATCCCGCATGAAGTGGTTGATTTCCTTAACAGCGTCTTTGATGTAGTCGCCGTCGATCCAGTATACCATATCCAGGCGTTCGCCGGTGCGGCCTGAATACATGCGGATGCGCCGGATGTCTCCGCCGCCGCGAAGGAAACCTGCTGCATTGGAGAATGTTGGGGCTGCTGCCACTGCGGTTGCAGCAAATACACCCAAGAGAGAACGCCGGGAAATCCCCGTGCCCGTGGTTTTTGCCATTGTCACTGCGCCGTCCCGTACGCTTTTAGTCCTGCCTAGTCGCCCGATGTTACGGGCTCGCTAACAATTGAAGTTAACGTGCGGCATGTATGGCACACAGAGAATCCTGATCCAACATTTCTTTGCCGCGCTGTAACGGATATCCCGGTTTTCGGCGATTTCTTGCGCATAAGGGGAGGCGCATGGAACTTTTCCCCGCGACTGTTGCAGCCGGGTTTCATAGACGCGGCTTTGCTGCATCAAAGCTGACTTTTCGCAATTGTGAATGGACAACAGCGGCTGGCATTTACCAGAATTTCAGGTAGGCACTGCCAGAATTGACAAAAATCGGCGCAAGGACCGGAAATTATGACGCGTGCTTTTGCAGGAAACTTCTTGCCGGGATTCAAGGCCGGGCTGTTCGCCTTGGCACTGGGCGGACTGGCAGCCGGGGCGGTTTCCGGTTCGGCACAGGCTGAGGTTTCGGCGGCTTTCCGCCAGGCGGTCGCTGAAGCCGCCTATGGCAGCGAGGCTGTTGCGCAGTTCTATCGCGAAAACGGTTACCAGGCGATTTGGACCGGTCAGGATGAGGCCTCGCGCCAGCGCCGCAATGCATTGCTTGCGGCCCTGAACGAGACCCAGGCCCATGGGCTGCCGGACCGTTCAGCCGAAGTTGCTGCACTGATGCAGCAAATGCGCGACGTGCAGACGACCCGCGACATCGGCAATGTCGAGGCGGCGCTGAGCCAGGCACTGGTGGACTACGCCACTGACCTGCAGACCGGCCTGCTGGTTCCGTCGCGGATTGATGACGGCATGGTGCGTAAAAAGCATACGGTCGACGGGGCAAGCTTCCTGGCTGGAATCCGTGATACCCAGCCCTATGCCTATATGCGCAGCCTGGTTCCGGCATCGCCGCAGTACCGCGGTTTGATGCGGGAAAAGCTGCGGCTGGAGCAGATCATGGCAGCTGGCGGCTGGGGTCCGGCCGTGAATGCCAAGAAACTGGAGACGGGTGATCAGGGCCCGGCCGTTATTGCGCTGCGCAACCGGCTGATGCTGATGGGCTACCTGCCGCGCAGCGCCACCCGAACCTATGACGCGGCACTTGAGAAGGCGGTGCAGAGCTTCCAATCCGATCACGGCCTGGAAACTGATGGCGTGGCTGGTCCCGGCACAATTGATGAGATCAACAAGCCGGTGAGCGCGCGTCTGAAGTCCATCATCATCGCGATGGAGCGGGAGCGCTGGCTGACCCCGGATCGCGGTGAGCGGCATATTCTGGTCAACCAGACCGATTTCACCGCCAAGATCGTCGACAACGGCGACGTGACCTTTGAGACCCGTTCGGTTATCGGCAAGAACACCCACGACCGCCGCAGCCCGGAATTCTCGGACGAGATGGAGCATATGGTGATCAATCCGAGCTGGTATGTGCCGCGCTCGATCATCACCAAGGAATATCTGCCCAAGCTGCAGAGCAATCCCAATGCTGTCGGCCATATCCAGATCACTGACCGGCGCGGCCGGGTGGTGAACCGCGGTTCCGCTGATTTTTCGCAGTACACGGCACGCAACTTCCCGTTCTCCATGCGCCAGCCGCCCAGCAGCCGCAATGCGCTGGGGCTGGTCAAGTTCATGTTCCCGAACAAGTACAACATCTACCTGCATGACACCCCGCAGAAGAGCCTGTTTGCCCGCGAAGTGCGCGCCTTCTCGCATGGCTGCATCCGCTTGGCCCAGCCGTTCGAGTTTGCCTACGCGCTGCTGGCTAAGCAGACCGAAAACCCCAAGGAGTTCTTCCACCGCATTTTGAATTCGGGCAGGGAAACCAAGGTTGAACTGGAGCAGAAAGTGCCGGTGCATATCATTTACCGCACCGCTGTTGTGTCCGGTAAAGGCCGCGCAGAATTCCGCCGCGATGTCTACGGCCGCGACGCCAAGGTCTGGGCCGCTCTGGAACGGGCAGGGGTGGTGCTGCCCAGCGTTCAGGGGTAAATGTCAGGCCCATACAGGATTATTCTGAAAGGGCCTGCCATGTTCACAATCCGCCAGATCGCCGAGTCCTTGGGCGCCGAGGCCCAGGGTGAGCTGGATCTGCAAGTTGCAGGTGCTGCTGAACCGCAGGATGCCGGGGCTGATCAGCTCGCCATGGCGATGGCGCCGAAATATGCCGACGGACTGAAGGCAGGCAAGGCACTTGCTGCGATTTTGTGGGAAGGGGCTGACTGGCAATCCTTTGGCCTTAAGGCTGCAATCTTTGCTCCGCGCCCGCGGATGACCATGTCCGGCGTCACCGCAATGCTGGACCGCGGCCAGGGGTTTGCTGAAGGCATCCACCCGTCTGCCGTCATAGATCCTTCCGCAGAACTGGGAGAAGGCGTTTCGGTTGGTCCGCTGACCGTGGTTGCGGCCGGTGCCAGGATCGGTGCCCGCTCGGTGATTGGCCCGCATTGCTATGTCGGCTCTGACGCTGTGATCGGCGAAGACGCTCACCTGCGCGAGATGGTCTCGATCGGGGCCCGGGCCACCATTGGCGACCGGTTCCGCGCTCAGCCTGGTGCACGGGTTGGCGGCGATGGTTTCTCCTATGTAACCCCTGAGGTGTCCGGGGCTGAGAACGTGCGCAAGACCATGGGCGATCAGGGAGAGGCCAAGGCGCAATCCTGGATTCGCATCCACTCTCTGGGCGCTGTTACGATCGGTGACGATGTCGAGATCGGCTCTAACTGCACCATCGACAATGGCACCATCCGTGACACAGTGATCGGCGATGGCACCAAGCTCGATAACCTCGTGCATGTCGGCCACAACACCCGCGTCGGCAACGACTGCCTGCTCTGCGGGCAGACAGGTGTGTCCGGATCAGTCGATATCGGCAACAACGTTGTGCTGGGCGGCCAGTGCGGCGTGGTCGACAATATCTTCATCGGTGACGGGGTGATTGCCGGCGGCGGCACCAAGATCCTGTCCAACGTGCCTGCCGGCCGCGTGATCATGGGCTACCCTGGTGTGAAAATGGAAACCCACACCGAGATGTATAAAGCACAGCGCCGCCTGCCGCGTTTGATGCGTGACATCGAATTGTTAAAAAAGGCTGTTTTCAAGTAACCGCCGAATACCTACATCAGCCTCAGGCAGAAAATCGGGGATCCATACATGAGCACGCAGGACAAGGTCATTGCAATCATTGCAGAACAAGCGGTTCTGGAGCCTTCAGACGTGACCTTGGATAGCACGCTGGAGGATCTTGGCATCGACAGCCTGGGACTGGTCGAAAGCATATTTGCGATCGAGGAAGAGTTCGACATTTCGATTCCTTTTAATGCCAATGAGCCGGAAAAGAGTGATTTTGACATTTCCAATGTCGCGGCAATCGTCGCCGGGATCGACAAGCTGATCCTGGAAAAAGCGTAAAGCTCCATGAAACGCGTTGTCATCACCGGGGCGGGAACCATCAACGCCCTGGGTCATTCGGTGCCCGAAACTCTGGCCGCTATGCGCACGGGCCAGTGCGGGATTGGCGAACTGGATTTCCGCGATGTGGAGCGGCTGGCGATCAAGATCGGCGGCCAAGTCCGCGGCTTTGAGGCTGAGGGCCGCTTCAACCGTCAGCAGATGAGCCTGTATGACCGTTTCACCCAATTCACCCTGACCGCCGCCAAGGAAGCGATTGAGCAGTCGGGCCTGGAATTCCACGGCGAACTGTCGGCCAAGGCTGGCGTCGTCCTGGGCAATTCCGGCGGCGGAATGCAGACGCTGGATGAGAATTACCGCAGCGTCTACGAGGACGGCAAAAACCGGGTGCATCCGTTTGTGGTGCCCAAACTGATGAACAATGCCGCAGCCGGCCATGTGTCGATGCAGTTCAACCTCAAAGGCCCAAGCTTTACCGTCTCCACAGCCTGCGCGTCGTCAAATCACGCGATGGCACAGGCGTTCCAGATGGTACGCTCCGGGATGAGCCCGGTAATGGTCACCGGCGGCTCCGAATCCATGCTGTGCTTTGGCGGGGTCAAGGCCTGGGAAGGGCTGCGGGTTATGTCCAAGGACGCCTGCCGCCCGTTCAGTGCCAACCGCAACGGCATGGTTCAGGGGGAAGGCGCAGGTATCTTCGTGTTCGAAGAGTATGAGCACGCCAAGGCCCGCGGAGCAGAAATTCTCTGCGAAGTGATTGGCTTTGCCATGTCCTCTGATGCAGCGGACATTGTGATGCCCAGCAAGCAGGGCGCGGCGCGGGCCATTGCCGGCGCGCTACAGGATGCGCGCCTAGATGCCTCCGAGGTCGGTTACATCAATGCCCATGGCACTGGCACTGCAGCCAATGACAAGACCGAATGCGCCGCTGTGGCGGATGTGTTCGGCCCGCATGCTGATAGTCTGATGATTTCTTCCACCAAATCCATGCACGGTCACCTGATCGGCGGCACCGGTGCGGTGGAGCTACTGGCATGTATCATGGCGTTGCGCGACGGGGTGATTGCGCCGACCATCGGATATGAGGAACCGGACCCGGAATGCGCGCTGGATGTGGTCCCGAATGAGGCGCGCGAAGCCAGGGTCGATGTTGCCCTGTCAAACGCCTTCGCTTTTGGCGGGTTGAATGCGGTGCTTGCTCTGCGCAGGGTCTGACCGCACTTAAAGAAAAAACGCCGCGGCCCTTGGGGCGCGCGGCGTTTTCTTTCAGCTGATTGCAGAGCTTACTGCTTGACGACATCCACGACGTCATAGCCCGCGGTAAAGCCGCTCAGCGACAGCTTCATCGAAACAACCTGATCCGGTGCCGGCGCCGGACGCAGCGACAGCACGGCTTCCTTGCCCTTCTTGAAGGCGTCGATGTCGCCCTGGGTCAGGCCGATCTGCGCAACGCAGCCCAGCTGATTGCAGAAGGAATAGTTGTAGCGCTTGGCTGGCGCGCCATCGATGGAGATGGTCAGCGCGGCAGGAAGCAGGGTTTCCAGCGGCACGATCACGGTCGCGCCTGCAACGGCCTGGCCGCCTTGCTGGTCGATACGGAACATCGATACTTCTGCCATCGGGTTGCCTTGCGGGCCGTTCAGAACCTGCAGCAGCGAGCAAGGGTCGTTTTCGGCCTCGGTCCTGATGCAGGCCAGATCCCAGTCGCCATGCTTTTCTTTGGAGTAGCGTTCACCCAGCTTGGGGCCGTCATTGACCGGTTCCCCCAGGTCCAGCAGCTGGTCTGCGGTCGATTCCGCCTGGTCTGCCTGCTCTGTGGTTTCCGCCCCGGCGGCCTGTTCGGTGGTGCCGGTTTCTTCGGCGGCGGTTTCCTGCGCCGCCAGCGGCGCGGTCATCGCCAGCACCGCGGCAAGCGTGATCGGGGTCAGGGACTTCAACATGAATGCCTCATTTTTCTAAAGACGCTGCCAACGCGTTTAGCACGCTGTCCCGGCAGTGTCAGGCCAATAACAAAGGAATAGCGGGGAAATCCGCGCACAGCGCTTCAGTCTTGGAAGATGCTGATAAAATACAAAAAAGGGAACCCGATGGTTCCCTTTTTCGTATTTGTTTCTCCCCGTCGGACTGGCCGACTTAGTTATTGCGTAGGACGTTACGAAAGGGTTGGCCATCGGTCAACATGCAAGTTCAAAAAAAATAAGGACGGCCTGCAATTCATGAAAATTGCAGGCTGCGGGATGAGTTTATGGCTGAGGATGCCCGTTTTACAGGCAGTATTTGCCCAAAAAGAAGGCCGTGCGCGAGGCACGGCCCAGTCTGACAGGGAGGAATGTCCGCCACGGCAACCGCATTGTGCTGGGGCGGGCAAGATTGACTATCGCATTCAAAAGTTAACTTTGTATTGTTATCCACAGGAAAAAGAACGGGCAGGGCAGAGATGGCAGATAGCTTATTCATTGGCGGCGGCGGCGAAGAATATGGCGAGCCGCAGGGGCTGAGCCTGAAATATGCCAACCGCCATGGGCTGATTGCGGGTGCTACCGGCACCGGCAAGACCGTCACCCTGCAGATCCTGGCAGAGGGGTTTTCCAACGCGGGCGTGCCGGTGATCCTGGCGGATGTGAAGGGGGATCTGTCAGGGCTGGCAAAGGCGGGCACGGAAAGCCACAAGCTGCATGAGGCCTTCACTTCCCGCGCGGGTAAAATCGGTTTTGCCGGTTACACTTACCATGCCTGCCCGGTGACCTTCTGGGATCTCTATGGCAAGCAGGGCCATCCGGTGCGCACCACCGTAGCCGAGATGGGGCCGCTGCTGCTGGCACGGCTGCTGGAGCTGAGCGAGGCGCAGGAGGGTATTCTGAACATCGCCTTCCGGCTCGCTGACGAGGAAGGGCTGCCGCTTTTGGATCTGAAAGACCTGCAGGCGTTGCTGGTCTGGATCGGCGAAAACCGCAGCCAGCTTTCGCTGCGCTACGGCAATGTATCAACGGCCTCAATTGGGGCCATCCAGCGGCGTCTCCTGGTGCTGGAGAACCAGGGCGGCGCCGGGCTGTTCGGCGAACCGGCCCTGGCGCTCAGCGATTTGATGCGCTGCGATGCGTCCGGAAAGGGCATGGTCAACATTCTGGCCGCGGACAAGCTGATGGCAGCGCCGGGGCTTTATTCGACCTTCCTGCTATGGCTGCTCAGCGAACTGTTTGAGGAACTGCCCGAAGTTGGAGACCCCGACAAACCGCGGCTGGTCTTCTTCTTTGATGAAGCGCATCTGTTGTTTGAAGACGCGCCGAAGGCGCTGACCGACAAGGTGGAACAAGTCGCCCGGCTGATCCGCTCCAAGGGGGTTGGGATCTATTTCATCACCCAGAACCCGGCCGATGTGCCGGAGGACATTCTGGGCCAGCTCGGCAACCGCATTCAGCACGCGCTGCGCGCCTTTACTGCCAAGGACCGCAAGAACCTGCGGCTGGCGGCTGAAACCTACCGCGAGAATCCCCGGTTTTCGACCGAAGACGCCATCCGCGAGGTTGGCGTTGGTGAAGCGGTGACCTCCATGCTGCAGAAAAAAGGCGTGCCCGGCGTGGTGGAGCGCACACTGATCCGGCCGCCCAGCACGCAGTTGGGACCGATTACAGACGGCGAGCGCAAGGAGATGCTCAAAGCCTCTGACATGGCCGGGAAATACGACAATCCGGTGGACCGGCGCTCTGCCTATGAGATCCTCGCGCAGCGGACAGCGGCTGCGGCTCAGGAAGCCGAAGCCTCAGAAGTGGCAGCAGAGGATGCCCAGGAACCAGCGGCACGCGAGTTCAACGCCGGCCGCCGTTACTCAGGCTCACGGGTCAGCCGCTCTTCTTCCCGCTCGTACTGGCAAAAGGATACGTTCACTTCTGCGATGTCAGAAGCCGTGATCAAGGAGCTGAAAGGCACCACCGGGCGGCGTATTGTCCGCGGAATTCTCGGCAGCCTGTTCAAGGGGCGTTAGGGCGCAGCCGGTGTCAGAAACGGCAGCGGCGTCAGCCGCCGTCTTTCTGCCGCTGGCCTTCCTGCTTGCAGATTGCATCAGCCTCTTGCACGGACATGGTAGCGGGCCTGTCGATGGAACGGTCCCACAATACCCGCTCCTTGGTGTAGAGCTGGCAGGTGACAATGCCCTTGCTGGTTTGCAGCTGCACTGGGGTTGTTTCGTAATTCTCCGGGCTGACACAGCCGCTCAAGGCTGCCGCAACGGCCGTAAGTTTTATTAACTTGGACTTGGTTTTCATAACTGGCTCACCTCGGTCGGTTTTCCTCCGAATATCGCGAGAGGGGAAATAAATCATTAAAACCCGCGGGTTCCACGGCAGAGCACCGAGCGTATAGGCGGGCAAGAAAACTGCCGCCCAAGGCGTCCTGAGCGGCAGTCAATTTTTCACGCAAAATGCTGTTTTCCAGCAAAGCGGCGCTTATTTCTCCGGGATCAGGCCGCGCGGGCTGAACCTGAGCACCAGGAGCAATATCAGCCCCATGGTGAACAGCCGCATGTGCGAGGCGCTTTCCAAGAGATGCGCCTTCAGCGCGCTGCCTTCTGCCATGCCGGAGGTGACAAGCTCCATCAGCAGGATACCCATGGGCTCCACCTTGATCCAGAAGAACCAGATCAGCATGCCGCCCAGCACCGCGCCGAAGTTGTTGCCGGACCCGCCAACAATCACCATCACCCAAATGAGGAAGGTGAAGCGAAGCGGGTTGTAGGTGCCCGGTGTCATCTGGCTGTCGAGCGTGGTCATCATCGCCCCGGCAATGCCGCAGATGGCGGATCCCAGCACAAAGATCTGCAGGTGGCGGCGGGTCACGTCCTTGCCCATTGCCTCTGCCGCAACCTCATTATCGCGGATCGCGCGCATCATCCGGCCCCAGGGGCTTTTCAGCGCCATCTGCGCCATCCACAGAAGCGCCAGCAGCACCACAGTGAACATCAGCGCATAACCGGCTTTGACGTAGACGGTGGAGGCGGTGACCGGGTCCATGCCCCAGCTGGCCGCGCGCTCCACAAAGGACGGATCGCTTTGCAGATCCACCTCATAGGGCAGCGGGCGGGGCAGGCCGACCACGTTCTTCACGCCGCGCGACAGCCAGTCCTCGTTCTTCAGGACCGCAATGATGATCTCGGCAATGCCCAGCGTGGCAATCGCCAGATAGTCGGAGCGCAGGCCCAGTGCGGTCTTGCCAATCAGCCAGGCAGCACCGGCAGCCAGCAGGCCGCCTGCGGGCCAGGCCAGCAGCACCGGCAGGCCAAGGCCGCCGATATTGCCCTGCAGCGCCGGGTTGATTGCCTCGACCGAACCGACAGCGGGATCAAAGATTGCACGGTAGACAAAGAAGCCCACGATGAGCACAGCGAGCAGAACAACGGTGCGCAGTTTGCCACCTGGCATGAACTTGGTGATCATCACCGCCGACACAACTGTCAGCGCGCCCATCACCAATGCCATCACGATGCTGACACCTCCGGACGACCAGGCCGCCGGGATCACTGGGGTCGACACCAGAACCACGGCCAGCCCGCCAAGCGCGGTGAAGCCCATGATGCCGACGTTGAACAGACCGGCAAAGCCCCACTGGATGTTGACCCCGATGGCCATGATGGCCGAAATCAACCCCATGTTCAGGATCACCAGCGCCGAGTTCCAGGAGCCAGAGAAGAACAGGAAGTCGGTCATGCCTTCTGCGAGGATCATCACGCCGACAAAGACGAAAAGAAGGGTATGTTTCATGGTCTCGGTCATACCGCTTTCCCTTTGAAAAGGCCGGTAGGCTTGAACAGGAGGACGACAATCAGGATCGCGAAGGAGACCGCGAACTTGTAGTCTGTGCTGAGGAGCTGAACGAGCCCGTCAGGCGCCAGGCTGTCCGGCAGGCCGTAGGTCAGCACCTTTTTCCAGGCATAGGTGATTGTCACCTCGGAGAAGGCGATGATGAACCCGCCGGCAATGGCCCCGATCGGGTTGCCGAGGCCGCCCACGATGGCGGAGGCAAAGATCGGCAGCAGAAGCTGGAAATAGGTGAACGGCTTGAACGACTTGTCGAGACCGTAAAGCACACCCGCAATGGTCGCCAGCGCCGCCACGATCATCCAGGTGTACATCACCACGCGCTCCGGGTTGATGCCCGACAGTAGCGCCAGATCTTCGTTGTCAGAATAGGCCCGCATGGATTTGCCGGTGCGGGTCTTGTTCAGGAACCAGAACAGCACCGCCACCACGATGATCGCGGTGATCACGGTGATGCCTTGCGTGGTCTTGATTGCCAGGCCTTCGTCCAAGCCGGTCATCTGCTTGAAGGTGCGTGCCTTGATGATGAACCGCTCGCCATCGGCAAACCGCTGGTCGCCGGGGCCGATGATGAAACGCACGATGCCATTCATCATGAACATCACACCCAGCGAGACCATGACAAAGATCACCGGCTTTGCCTTCTGCTGGCGGTAGAACCGGTAAACGGTCCGGTCGGTCAGCAGCGCCAGGCCGATGGTGCCCAGGATGCCAAAGGGCAGGGCCAGCAGTGCGGTTGGCAGCGGTCCTGCGCTGATCCCCATGGACTGGAACGCCCAGGTGATCAGGATGGTGACCATCGCGCCAAACGCCATGGTGTCGCCATGGGCAAAGTTCGAGAACCGCAGGATCCCGTAGATCAGCGTCACCCCCAGCGCGCCGAGCGCAAGCTGGCTGCCATAGGCCAGCCCGGGAACAACAACAAAATTGGTAAGCGCCACGAGGGCGTTGAGAAGATCCATTAGTTTACCTCCGTGCAGCGGCCATAGTGCATGAAGGACAGGTCCTCATGTTTGTCTTTCCAGTAAAACATGTTCGCTCCGGAGGAATCGTAGGTAACAAGAACCTCTTCCGAACCGCGGGTTGCGAGAAAACTCCGCTCCCCGCCGTTCTTGATAGAAGAATTAGCCAGTTCGAACTTGGCTCCGCCAAAAGTCAGACGGTTCTGTTCTGGCCTAATCTGAACTTCGATCTCTTTTGAAGTGCAGTTTTCGAACCGGACACCGGAAACGGGTTCGCAATCCCTTACGAAATCGCAATTCGCCAGTATTGGCGCGCTTAGAGCCGGTGATGCGGAAAGCGCGGCCAACAACGATGTAACGGCAAGACTTCCAACTTGGGAGGCTTTCGAAAAGCTTACAGCCATGACTACCCCCCCAAGAACGACTTGCGCACTTCGGGATCGGCCAGCAGCTCCTTGCCGGTGCCGGTATAGGCATTGCGCCCCTGCACCAGAACATAGCCTTTGTCCGCGATCTCAAGCGCTTGCTTGGCGTTCTGCTCCACCATCAGGATCGGCAGCCCGGTGCGGGCGACCTCAATGATGCGGTCGAACAGCTCATCCATCACGATGGGGGACACACCCGCTGTCGGCTCGTCCAGCATCAGCACCTTGGGCTTGGTCATTAGCGCGCGGCCCACAGCCACCTGCTGGCGCTGGCCGCCGGACAGCTCGCCGGCGGGCTGGTTGCGCTTGTCGCGCAGGATCGGGAACAGATCATAGACCTGCTCCATCGTGTCCCGGAAATCATCGGTGCGGATGAAGGCGCCCATTTCCAGGTTCTCCTCCACCGTCATCGAGGTGAAGATGTTGCTGGTCTGCGGCACAAAACCCATGCCCTTGACCACCCGGTCCTGTGGGGTCAGCTGGGTGATGTCCTCGCCGTCCAGCCGCACCGCGCCGGAGCGCACGTTCAGCATCCCGAACACAGCCTTCATCGCGGTCGACTTGCCGGCGCCGTTGGGGCCGACGATCACAGCGATCTCGCCCTTGTCGACGGCGATAGTGCAGTCATGCAGGATGTCCGGACCCTTGCCGTACCCGCCGGTCATGGTGTCGCCGATCAGGAACGGGCCGCCCTCGACCTTGTGGGTGGGGCCGCTTTTCAGATGGGCGGGCTGCATCGTGCCGATGCCTTTCGTGTTGGTGATCGAGGCATCCTTGTTGCCATGATCGTCCTGGTAGGGGTTGTCGCTCATGCGCCCGCCTCCAGTTTGTCTTTATTTTTCAGACCGGTGCCCAGATAGGCCTCGATCACATGTTCGTTTGCCTTGATTTCGTCCAGGGTGCCCTCGGCCAGCTTTTTGCCCTCGGCCATGCAGATCACCGGGTCGCACAGGCGGCCGATGAATTCCATGTCGTGCTCGATGACGACAAAAGTGTATCCGCGCTCCTCGTTGAGGCGCTTGATGGCGTCAGCAATGGTATATAGCAGGGTGCGGTTCACACCGGCGCCGACCTCGTCGAGGAAGACGATCTTGGCGTCCACCATCATGGTGCGGCCCAGTTCCAGCAGCTTCTTCTGGCCGCCCGATACCTGGCCTGCCTTCAGGTCCGCGATGTGGCTGATGGTCAGGAACTCCAGCACCTCGTCGGCCTTGGCCCGCAGTGCGCGTTCCTCGTCAGCGATCCGCTTGCGGCCAAACCAGGTGTTCCACAGCGTCTCGCCCGATTGCGCGCCCGGCACCATCATCAGGTTTTCCCGGCACGTCATCGAAGAGAACTCATGCGCAATCTGGAAGGTGCGCAAGAGCCCCTTGTGGAACAGCTCATGCGGCGGCAGGCCGGTGATATCCTCACCATCCATGGTGACCCGGCCCGAAGTTGGCTCCAGAACGCCAGCGATAACGTTGAAAAGTGTGGTCTTTCCAGCCCCGTTCGGGCCGATCAAACCGGTTATGGACCCCTTGGCGATTTCCAGCGAGGCGCCGTCAACCGCGTGGAACCCGCCGAAGTGCTTGTGCAAGTCCTCGACGACGATCATGTCATTTCATCCCCTGCCGCGTTTTCGCGGCGTTTTTAATTTAGAACAGCCCGGGAAAACCCGGGCTGGCCTATCTTGGTTGCTTTTCAGATGCTTATCAGCGGAAGCGAAGGGTTTCGTTCTTGCCGTCCTTCACTTCGATCTCGCGGTAGGAGCCTGCGCTCTCACCCGGGCCGATCAGCTCAACGCCGGTTGCGCCCTGATAATCGATGTCACCGCCAGCGGCGAGGATTTCCAGCGCCTTGCCCAGCTCACCCGGGTTGATCGGCTCGCCCGGGGCGTTTGCCACGTCCAGGATCTTGCCGACGTAATCCGCCGGGTTGGTGGAGTTGGCGGCCTGCATCGCCAGCAGGAACAGCGCTGCCGCGTCATAGGATTCAGACGCATAGGCCGAGGTGCCGTCAAAGCCGCGTTCTTTTGCCATTTCGGCAAAGATTTCCGCGCCCTTGCTGTCGGAACCTGCGATCTGGCCGAAGGAGCCGTCGAGGTCCGCGCCAACATTTGCGGGCAGGCTGTCGCCGATCATGCCGCCGGGCAGGCCGAAGGTGTCAAACGCACCGGAGTCCAGCGATCCCTGGATGATGCCCAGGCCGCCCTGGTCCAGGTAACCTGCAACCACCAGGATATCGCCGCCAGCGGAGGCCAGCGCGCCGACTTCCGCGGAGTAGTCGCCTTTGCCGTCTTCATGCGCAGTCACGATGGTGACTTCGCCGCCAACTTCCTCGAACGAGGACTGGATCGCGTCCGCCAGGCCCTTGCCGTAGTCGTTGTTGGTGTAGGTCAGGGCGATTGAGTTGATTCCGCGCTCTTTCAGGATCTCGGCCATCACCTGGCCTTCGCGTGCGTCCGACGGCGAGGTGCGGAAGAACAGTCCGTTGTCTTCCATGGTCGACAGGCCGGGCGAGGTTGCGGAGGGCGAGATCATCACCATGCCGTTCGGGATCGCCACGTTCTGCAGGATCGCGCCGGTCACACCGGAGCAGTCGCCGCCGATGATGCCGTTCACGCCTTCGGCTACCAGTTTCTCGCCGTTTGCCACGGCCAGGCCGTTGTCGATGCAGCCGGTGTCAGCGCGCACGGAAGTCACGGTGGCGCTGTCCAGCAGCTTGCCGGATTTGGTGACTTCTTCCATGGCCAGCTCGGCGCCGTCGCCCATGGCCGGTGCCAGCGATTCAATCGGACCGGTGAAGCCGAACAGAACGCCCAGTTTCACTTCCTTGGCATGGCCGCCGGCATATGCGGTGCCAGCCGTCAGCGCAGCGGCCGCGGTGGCCATCAGCAGTTTCTTCATTTGAGAACTCCCATTGTTGGAACAAAAATGTTCACATCGGACCCTAGGCAAGCCGTTTGGAAAAGAAAAGTCCCGTTGAGGCGTGAGATAGCAAAGAGTCCGTCCCGTTGTTCTCCGCTATTATCAGGTCATGTGGTGCGGAGCTGAGTTTAATTTAAGCTTAAAGTAACAGAAGGGGAAGCGGAAATGTTGCATTGGTTACGCATATTGACGGCTGTGCTTCTGCTGCTGCCGTTTTCTCCGACAGTTCAAGCGGATACGATGAACAGCAGCCTGGGTCAGCTTCGCGTGACGAAGATGGCAGGCGGCTTCGATGTGCCCTGGGCCTTTGCGTTTCTGCCGGACGGCGCGGTTCTGGTGACGGAACGGGATGGCGCGCTTTTCCATGTGCGGGACGGAAAAAAGAATCGCATAGGCGGCACGCCTGCCGTTGTTGCCGAGGGGCAGGGCGGCCTGTTGGACGTGATGGTGCCGCGCGATTTTGCAACCAGCCGGGAGATATTCCTGACCTTCGCCAAACGGCAGGGGCGCGGCGCGGGCACTGCCCTGGCCGCAGGCCGGCTCAGCGCGGACAACAGGTCTCTGACGGACCTGCGCATCCTGTTTGAGGCAGCGCCCGGCGCCACCGGCGGCCGCCACTTCGGTTCCCGCGTGGTAGAGGCGCGGGATGGCACGTTGTTCATTTCTTTGGGCGAGCGCGGCGACCGTCCCAGCGCCCAGAACCTGCGGCTGCATCAGGGGTCAGTGGTGCGGATCAACAGGGAGGGCACCGTGCCAGGCAGCAATCCTTTCGTCCGCCGCACGGATGCCCAGCCGGAAATCTGGTCCTACGGCCACCGCAACCCGCAGGGAATGGCGCTTGATTTGCAGGGCAGTCTTTGGGTGGCGGAACATGGCGCCAAGGGCGGCGATGAGGTGAACCGGGTCCGCAAAGGCGCCAACTACGGCTGGCCGGTGATCTCCTACGGCCGGCATTACTCAGGCGCAAAAATCGGCGAGGGCACGTTGAAACAAGGCATGGAGCAGCCCGCGTGGTACTGGGATCCGTCCATCGCACCGTCGGGCATGATGATCTATTCCGGGCGGATGTGGCCTGAGTGGCGGGGCGATATTTTCGTCGGCTCTCTCAAGTTCGACTACATCTCCCGCCTATCCGGATCCCCCCTTAAAGAGGTGGAGCAGATACGCAGCAGCGAAACCGGGCGCATCCGCGATGTTCAGGAAGCGCCCGATGGCAGCATCTGGTTCGCATCAGAGAGCGAAGGGGCGGTGTTTCGCATCTCCAATTAACCGCGCCACCCGAAAACTGAGACACACGTTTAAAATAGCTAAAACAGGAAGATTGATATGAGGAAATTTCTCGCCGCGGCGCTGATTGCGCTGCTTCCAGCTACCGCTCTGGCGCAGGACAGCGTATTCAGTTCGTATGAAGCATATGAACGCTTTGTGGATACAGTCATCAAGCAACGTGACTTCAAACAGCTGATTACCCGGCTGGGCGGCCGTGACGAATACACCCCCGAGCAATTGCAAAGCGCGCAGCAGCAATTGGCGGCAATTTACCCGCACGGCTTTACCGGCGGCAGCGTAGCGGCACGCAAGGAATTGATGAACGGCTTCAAGAAGGAGGTTCGGATCTATTGGAATGAGGACGTGCTGAACTACTGCTACTATTATGCCTTTATTCACGACCGCGGCGATAGCATCGTGGTGCTGAAATTTGACCTCAACACAAACTCAGATGTTGTTTTCGGGAAGCTTTGAAAGCTTCCCGAACCAGTTCCTTAGGCTCCCTAGGTCTTATACGCCGCCGCCTTGCTGCCGCGCTCGCGGTAGGGGGTGGTGTCGTAATGGGCCCGGTAGCATTTAGAGAAATGCGAGGGCGAGGCAAAGCCGCAGGCCAGCGCCACGTTGATCACGCTCATATCCGTCTGCATCAAGAGGTTGCGCGCCTTCTGCAGCCTCAGCTCCATGTAATAGCGCTTGGGGGAGCGGTTAAGGTAGCGTCGGAACAGGCGCTCCAGCTGGCGGGTGGACATGCCCACATCCTGGGCCAGGATCGACGGGCTGATCGGCTCCTCGATATTGGCTTCCATCATCTGGATAACCATCGACAGCTTGGGATGGCGGACCCCGATGCGGGTCGGGATCGACAGCCGCTGGGTATCCTGGTCGGTCCGGATCGAGGAATAGATCAGCTGATCTGCCACCGAATTGGCCAGCTCCTCGCCATGGTCATTGGCAATCAGCTTGAGCATCAGGTCGATGGAGGAGGTGCCGCCTGCGGTCGACAACCGGTTGCCGTCGATGACGAACACAGATTTCGCCAGCTCCACCTCATCGAATTCCTCGCTGAAGCTGTCGGCATTTTCCCAGTGGATGGTCGCCCGCTTGCCGTCCAGCAGCCCGGCCTTGGCCAGGGTGTAGGACGCCGTGCACAACCCGCCGACCATCAGTCCTTTGCGGGCTTCGCGGCGCAGCCAGGACAGGACTTTCTTGGTGGAGGCGTCCTGCACATCAATACCGCCGCACAGCATGATGGTATCGTCGCGCTGCAGTTCGTCCAGATCCGAATCAAGCTGAAAGACGGTGCCCGCGGAGCAGGTTACCGTTTCGCCGCCTTCGCCCACCACGGACCAGGTATACAGTTCTTTCCCAGCCATCCGGTTTGCGATCCGGAGCGACTCCATGGCGGCCGAAAAGCAAAGCAGGGTGAATTTGTCGAGGAGCACAAAGACAAACCTTTTCGGCTGGCCGGTGGCTACTCCTGAAACAGCAGGCTTGCGTGGCGTCTGCATGGCGGGCGTCCTTCAAGAAACAAGTCGGGCCGCGGGAGCACGCTCCGCGGCAGGTCGGAAAACCGTGCTCACAGCTTGGACGCGGGGTCAAGTCTCCGCAATTCTAAACTGGTCTCCCCCCGGCGGATTTTGTATAGAGCACACAACATATTCTAAAGACCTCTGATGCGGAGATAAAGTCATGAGCGAATGGCAAAAATCGGACTGGCGCAACAAGCCGCGGGTGCAGATGCCGGACTACACCGATGCCGCAGCGCTGAACGCTGTCGAGGCTCAGCTGTCCAAGTATCCGCCGCTGGTCTTTGCCGGCGAAGCGCGCCGCCTGAAACAGCACCTGGGCGCGGCTGGCCGCGGCGAGGCATTCCTGCTTCAGGGGGGCGATTGCGCCGAGAGTTTTGACCAGTTCAGCGCCGACGGCATCCGCGACACTTTCAAGGTGATGCTTCAGATGGCCATGGTGCTCACCTATGGTGCCAAGGTGCCGGTGGTGAAGGTTGGCCGCATGGCGGGCCAGTTCGCCAAGCCGCGCAGTGCGCCGACCGAAACCATTGATGGCGTGGAACTGCCCAGCTATCGCGGCGACATCATCAATGAACTGGCGTTCACACCCGATGCCCGCATCCCGAACCCGCAGAAGATGCTGCAGGCCTACACCCAGGCGGCTGCAACGCTGAACCTGCTGCGCGCTTTTTCCACCGGCGGTTTCGCCGACATGAGCCGGGTGCACTCCTGGACCCTCGGCTTCACCGATGAGCAGGAAGTCCAGAAGTACAGCGAGATCGCAACCCGCATTCAGGACACCATCGACTTCATGAGCGCCGCCGGCATCACCGCCGACACCACCCATGAATTCTCCACCGTGGAATTCTACACCAGCCACGAAGGCCTGCTGCTGGAATACGAGGAGGCGCTGACCCGCCTCGATTCGACCTCCGGCAAATGGCTGGCCGGCTCCGGCCACATGATCTGGATCGGCGACCGCACACGCCAGCCCGACGGCGCCCATGTGGAATTCTGCCGCGGCGTGCTGAACCCGATCGGCCTCAAGTGCGGCCCGACCACCAGCGCCGAGGATCTGAAGGTGCTGATGTCACGCCTCAACCCGGACAACGAGGCCGGCAAGTTGACCCTGATTGCCCGTTTTGGCGCCGGTAAGGCAGGGGAGCATCTGCCGCGGCTGGTCAAGGCCGTGAAGGAAGAGGGTGCTAATGTCACCTGGGTCTGCGACCCGATGCATGGCAACACCATCAAGTCCTCCACCGGCTACAAGACCCGGCCCTTCGACAGCGTGCTGCGCGAAGTGCGCGACTTCTTCGGTGTTCACAAGGCTGAGGGCACCATCCCCGGCGGCGTGCATTTCGAAATGACCGGCCAGGACGTGACCGAATGCACCGGCGGCGTCCGCGCGGTGACCGAGGAAGACCTGAGCGACCGCTACCACACCGCCTGCGATCCGCGCCTGAATGCCAGCCAGTCGCTGGAGCTGGCCTTCCTGGTGGCAGAGGAATTGTCCGCCCTGCGCGCAGAGCAGTCTGCGCGCCAAGCGGGCTAAGGCCGCCTGCGACAGCTGCCGGCAAACAAAAAGGCGCCCCGGAGGTTCTCCTCCGGGGCGCAGTCAATTCAAGCAGCTATGACCTTGTACTTGAATTCAGAAATCTTCCAGTGCCGGCACCGGATCAGTCGCGGCTGACCACCAGCCGCAGATGCGGTGCGCCCTTGTGCTTGGCAGCGGCAGGGTCCGCCGGTTCGGCCGCTTTGCCGGCCCGGCTGCGGTCCAGCAGCGCCTTGGCCTCTTCCAGCAGCGACCGCTCCGGCTTGAAACGGGCCTGAACCTCGGCAAAGCCGGGATTGGGCTGGTTCACATCTGCATGGTCTTCCTTCGCGTCTTCCCGCGGCTTAGCCTTGAACTCCGCGGCGCCCGAAGGCTTGCCAACGGCACGCATTTCGATCGAGGTGATCGAGAACCGCTGCGATGTGACCGAAGCGGCCTCGTCTGCCACCAGAACCCCCAGCACCCGGCTGATATCGCCCAGATCACTGCGCAGCGGCAGGAGCAGCATGCGGGCCTCGCGCGGTTTGCTCAGGCGCGGCGCCTCAATCTGCAGCTCCAGTTCCACAACCGCGGGCGTGTCGAACATATGCTCCATCGCATTGCTCAGCTGCTTGCGTGCATCTGTGGTGAAAAACGCCGTGACCGGCATCCCGCGCACTTCCATGCCCGCCATTTCATTGACCAGCGAACCGGCCAGACGGAAACGGGCGATGCCCGGCGCAATCCGTTCCAGAATGAAGGTGTTGCTCAGGATGTTTTCCAGACCGCGCGGATCAATCTGCGACCGGCTGGGCACATCGTCTCCACGGCGCAGCGCGGTCCAATAGGCTTCCGCCTGACGCAGCGGCGACAGTGCGCCGCCCTTGCGGAAACGGTTCATGGATACAACGTTTCCCTGTCCGTCAGACAGGCCATCTCCACTGCGGCTGCCAAAAATCATCTCATTATCCCCTGCAACACCGGACATCCCGTGGTCCCCGCGCAGCTCCTTGCTGCCTTAAGACTTAGGGCCGGTATGGTTACCCTGAAGTTAAGATGACACAATCTAATTCAAATTTGGACTAAATCTTAAAGCAATGGTTAACGCCTTCGCTTGCGCCCGTTTTTGCAATTGCGCTTGCACCCTGTAGTTTCAAGACAGTAGAGCAGTTTAATCACCAGCGAACAGGGGGCTTTCTTATGACCATCCGCAGCATGACCGCCTTTGCCTCGGCACAGGGCAGCTCCGATCAGCACAGCTGGAGCTGGGAGCTCAGGTCGGTCAATGCCAAGGGGCTGGATATCCGGCTTAGGGTTCCGGATTGGCTGGAAGGCCTTGAAAACCTGACCCGTTCCGCCCTGTCCAAAGCTCTGGCGCGGGGCAATGTCTCGCTGACACTCCGGATCACTAGGACTGAGGACGGCGCCGGGCAGGTGCAAGTCAACGCCGCGGTTTTGAAATCCGTGGTGAAGGCACTGGGAGAGGCGCAGTCGCTCGCCAAGCAGAACCGGGTGGAGGTGCGTCCGGCATCAGCTGCAGAGCTTCTGTCCTTCAAAGGCGTGCTGGAACAGTCCGCGGGCGACGATGATCCGGCGCCGCTGGTTGCCGCGCTTGCCAAGGAACTGGAAACCCTTGTGGCGGAATTCGTGCAGATGCGCGAGGCCGAGGGCGCGGCGCTTGCCGTAATCCTTAACACCCAGCTGGAGCAGGTCGCCGCGCTGACCGCGCAAGCGGCAGAGCGCGCCGAAGAGCGCAAGGCCAAGATGGCCGAAACGCTCCGGGCCAATCTGGCGCGTGTCATGGATAACGCCGATGGCGCCGACCCTGACCGGGTGGCGCAGGAACTGGCGCTGATTGCGGTCAAAGCCGACGTGACCGAGGAACTGGACCGCCTTGGCGCCCATGTGGCTGCTGCCCGTGATCTGCTGCTGAAGGGCGGCGCTGTGGGCCGCAAACTCGATTTCCTGATGCAGGAGTTCAACCGCGAGGCCAACACTCTCTGCTCTAAGGCGCAGCATGCCGGCTTGACGGCAGTTGGGCTTGAGATGAAAACCGTGATCGACCAGATGCGCGAGCAGGTGCAGAACATAGAATAAGAAAAGGAGTGCTTTGATGGCGGACCGCCGCGGCCTTTTGATCATCCTCTCATCGCCTTCGGGCGCAGGTAAATCCACCCTGGCCCGCCGCCTGATGGCCTGGGACCCGGGCCTTGCCTTCTCGGTCTCCGCCACCACCCGCGCCCCGCGCCCGGGTGAGGAGCACGGCCGCGAATACTACTTCATGTCCGAAGACGAGTTTAAGCAGAAGGTGGCTGAGGGCGGCATGCTGGAGCACGCCCACGTCTTCGGCAACTTCTACGGCTCGCCCGCTGGCCCGGTGAAGGACACCATCGAGGCCGGTCAGGACGTGCTGTTCGACGTCGACTGGCAGGGTGAGATCCAGATCCGCAACTCCGATCTGGGCAAGCACGCGCTGTCAATCTTCATCCTGCCGCCCTCGATCACCGAACTGCGCCGCCGTCTGGAAACCCGGGCGCAGGACAGCGACGAGGTGATCTCCAAGCGGATGATGAAAAGCTGGGATGAGATCAGCCACTGGGGCTACTATGACTACGTGCTGGTCAACGACGACTTGGACGAGACAGAGGCCAAGCTGAAAACCATCGTCGAGGCCGAGCGCATGCGCCGCATCCAGCAGCCGAAGCTGCAGGATCACGTCCGCGCCCTGCAAACCCAGTTCGAGGAACAGTCATGACCCTTTTTGCTCTTGGCGCTCACCGGCCGCAAATCGATGAGGACACCTGGGTCGCCCCCGATGCCAACCTGATCGGCAAGGTGGTGATGGAGGCAGGGTCCTCAGTCTGGTTCGGAGTCACCATCCGCGCCGACCACGAGGAAATCCGCATCTGCGAGGGCACCAACGTGCAGGAAAACGTGGTGATGCACATTGATGCAGGCTACCCGCTGACCATCGGCAAGAACTGCACCATTGGCCACAAGGCAATGCTGCATGGCTGCACCATTGGCGAGAATTCCCTGGTAGGCATGGGAGCTACCATTCTGAATGGTGCGAAGATCGGCAAGAACTGCCTGATCGGGGCAGGGGCCTTGATCACCGAGAACAAGGAAATTCCCGACAACTCCCTGGTGATGGGCAGCCCCGGCAAGGTAGTGCGGGAGGTGGACGCGGCGCTGGCTGAAAAACTCACCCAAAGCGCGCTGCTCTATCAGGACAACATGCGCCGCTTCCGGGCGGAGCTGAAACCGCTGTAACCGGCGCAACCCGGGCGGTTTTGCGCTGCTTGAACGGTTGCTGCCACAACAGGTTCACACTGGGGCAGTAGGCAGGCCGGACTGGTCAACAGCGGGGAACATATGACGACTGATCTAATAGAAGGATTTCTGGCGGCCATTCCGCTGCCGGCGGTGATGGTGGATCAGACCGAACGTTTCATCGCCGTAAACAGCGGTGCGGAGGCGCTGCTGGGGCAGGGCGTGCAGGGCCGCCACTTCGCCACCATCCTGCGCCAGCCCAGCGTTGCCACCGCGATCGAGGCCTGCCTGCACGACAAGCAACCCCGCACCGCACGGCACCTGTCCAACGACGGCGCGCAGGACACCACTTACACGGTGACACTCCGCTATGTGCCCGGCATCGGCGCGGTGGGCGGCGGCGCGGTACTGGCCTGTTTCGACGACATCACCGAACGCGAGCAAGCCAGCCAGATGCGCCGCGATTTCGTCGGCAACGTCAGCCATGAACTGCGCACGCCGCTGACGGCGCTGATCGGTTTCATCGAAACCCTGCGCGGCCCGGCCAGGGATGACGCTGCCGCTCGCGACCGGTTCCTCACGATCATGGAGGGCGAGGCCAGCCGGATGAACCGCCTGGTCGGGGACCTTCTGTCGCTCAATCGCGTGGAAAGCGAAGAACGGGTCCGCCCAAAGGAACAGGTGGATCTGACCGCGCATCTGGCCTCCACCCTCAAAACGCTGGCGCCAGTGGCAGAGGCCCGCGGCGCTGCGATGACACTTGAGGCACCGGAGGACCCGGTCTGTGTCACCGGCGACCCGGATCAGCTGCAGCAAGTGTTCACCAACCTGGTTGAAAACGCGGTGAAATACGGCGGCGATCAGGTGCGTGTTGTGCTGACCCATACTGACCGCGACCCGTCGGTGCGCGCGCCTGCCGCGCGGGTCCAGGTGATCGACAACGGCCCGGGAATCGATCCCGTTCACCTGCCGCGGCTGACGGAGCGCTTCTACCGCGCGGACAGCCACCGGTCCCGCGAACTGGGCGGCACCGGACTTGGCCTGGCGATCGTAAAACACATCATCAACCGCCACCGCGGAAGGCTGCGAGTTGAAAGCGACCTGGGGCAAGGGTCTGTATTCACCGTCATTCTTCCAGAGTAGGCAGCTGTGCCGTCGACCATGCCGTCAAAGAACGCTGCCGATCCCATGACCGGCAGTTTTTCATTTGTGACGGAAATTTTTCGTCAAAAACCGGCTTTGTCATACAGCTGTTACACACCTGTCACAAAAGCCTCATCAGCACCCCATAGGAGAGGCGGCAAGATCATCGAGGGGGTGATCGACCTATGAAACTCTTGGAGACACAAATGTCCTTTGTGAAACTGACCGCATCTACCCTGGCAATCGCCGCCGTTTCCGCAACCGCTGCTGCTGCGCGCGACCAGGTGCAGGTTGCCGGTTCGTCCACCGTTCTGCCCTACGCCTCCATCGTGGCAGAAGCCTTTGGCGAAAACTTCGACTTCCCGACCCCGGTTGTGGAATCCGGCGGCTCCTCCGCTGGCCTCAAGCGTTTCTGCGAAGGCGTGGGTGAAAACACCATCGATGTCGCGAACGCCTCGCGCAAAATCAAGGACAAGGAAATCGCCGCTTGTGCCGAAAACGGCGTGACCGACATCATCGAAGTCCGCATCGGCTATGACGGCATCGTGTTTGCTTCCGACAGCAGCGCCAACTCTTTTGAGTTCACCCCGACCGACTGGTTCCTGGCCCTGTCCGACAAGGTTCTGGTTGACGGCGAACTGGTCGACAACCCGAACACCACCTGGGCCGACGTGAACGCCGACTTCCCGGCCGTTGACATCCAAGCCTTCGTTCCGGGCACCAAGCACGGCACCCGCGAAGTGTTCGAAGACAAGGTCATCCTGGCCGGCTGTGAAGCCACCGGCGCGTTTGAGCATCTGCTGGCCCACGCCGAAGGCGACAGCGACAAAGCCAAGAAGAAAGCGGCTGAGAAAGCCTGTATCGCCCTGCGCACCGACGGCAAATCGGTCGACATCGACGGCGACTACACTGAGACCCTGGCCCGCATCGAAAGCAACAAGGACGGCATCGGCGTCTTTGGCCTGGCGTTCTACGAGAACAACACCGACAAGCTGCAGGTTGCGACCATGTCCGGTATCGTTCCCTCGACCGAGAGCATCGCAACCGGCGAATACCCGGTCTCCCGCCCGCTGTTCTTCTACGTGAAGAAAGCCCACATCGGCGTGATCCCGGGCCTGAAGGAATACGCTGAATTCTTCGTCGCAGACGAAGTTGCCGGCGAAGACGGCCCGCTGGCCGAATACGGTCTGGTTGCCGACCCGGAACTGGCGGACACCCAGGAAGCAGTTGCCAACGAAGCCGTGATGGGCGGCAACTCCTAAGCTGTCCTGCCTGTGATCTGATCCTTGCCGGGGCGGAGCCTACCTCCGCCCCGGCGCTTCTTCCGCGGCAGGGCTGCCGCACCATAAAAGACACCGCCAAAACCGGAGCTTTTCATGCCCACTTTCTGGCTTGTTGCCCTCCTGCTTGCGCTTTCTGCCGCGGGTTACTACGGCGGCCGCCGCCGTGCGATCGCCACCGCTGCGGGCAATGTCAAAGACCTTCATTCGCTGCCATCATATTACGGCTACCACGTGGCTCTTGCTGCCTTTGTGCCGGCCATCGGCGCGCTGGCGATCTGGCTGCTGGCCCAGCCGATGTTCATCGAGACCCGCGTCTCCGGCATGATCCCGGCAGAGGCGATCCCGGAAAGCTCCTCCATCGGTCTGGTGATGAGCGACGTGCGCCGGGTGGCTGAAGGGCTGGACTTGGCGGTGGAGCAGGGGCTGCTGACCGCCCGGGAGGCCCGCAATGCCATCGCAGGCGAGCAGGACCTGCGCGCCCTGATGGGCGAAGTTGGCGTGGCTCTCGGCTCCAAGGTGCGCCCGGAGGTGCTGGAGGCCGCCCAGGCCTACCGCAACCTGTCGCACACCGGCCGCAACGCCATGACCGCCGTTGTGGCGCTGCTGGCGCTTGGCGGCTTTGCCTTCGCTTATGCGCGCACTCACAAGGATTTCCGCGCCCGCAACGTGGTGGAGCGCGCAGTGCTGGCGCTCTTGATCCTGGCCGCCTCGCTGGCGATCCTGACCACCGTTGGCATCGTCCTGTCGATGCTGTTTGAAACCAAGAACTTCTTTGGCCTGCACAGCTGGACCGACTTCTTCTTCGGCTCCACCTGGGCGCCGAACTTCCGCGGCGGCAGTGAGCTGTCGATCCTGCCGCTCCTGTGGGGCACGCTCTATATCTCCTTCATCGCCCTGCTGGTGGCGGTTCCGGTTGGCCTGTTTGCCGCCATCTACCTGTCGGAATACGCCAGCGGCGCCGTGCGTGCCTTTGCCAAGCCTCTGCTGGAAATCCTCGCGGGTATTCCCACCATCGTCTACGGCCTGTTTGCGCTGCTGACTGTTGGCCCCGCGCTGGCGGACCTCTTCGGCAAGGGCGGCCTGCTGGGCGTCGAATGGATGGCCGGCGCCACCTCTGTTCTGACCGCGGGACTCGTGATGGGCATCATGCTGATCCCCTTTGTCTCCTCGCTGTCCGATGACATCATCAACGCAGTGCCGCAGGCCATGCGCGACGGCTCTCTGGGCCTTGGCGCCACCAAGTCCGAGACCGTGCGCCAGGTTGTGATGCCTGCAGCCCTGCCGGGCATCGTCGGTGCGGTTCTGCTGGCCGCCTCCCGCGCCATTGGCGAGACCATGATTGTGGTGATGGGGGCGGGCGCAATTGCCAAGTTCTCCGCCAACCCGCTGGAATCGATGACCACCATCACCACCCGCATCGTCAGCCAGCTGACCGGCGACACCGACTTTGCCAGCCCCGAAACGCTGGTTGCCTTTGCCCTGGGTCTGACCCTGTTTGTCCTGACACTCGGCCTGAACGTCCTGGCGCTCTACATCGTGCGCAAATACCGGGAGCAGTATGAGTAATGACTGACCTGACCCAATCCCCCGCTGGCACCGCACCGGAGCCCCGCAAACACGGCGGCTCGCTGCTGGAGCAGACACCGCGCACCAAACGCCGTAACGCTGCTGAAAAGCGCTTCCGCGGCTACGGTATCGCAGCCATCGCCGCAGGCCTGGTGATGCTGGTGATCCTGGTGACCACCATCGTCGGCAAGGGCACCGGCGCCTTCCAGCAGACTTTTGTCACTCTGAATGTCGAACTGCTGGAAGCCAAGCTCGACAAGAAGGGCGAGCGCAACATCGAGGACATCAAGAAGGTCACCACCTTCGGCTATGCCCCGATCATCAAGGGCGCGATGACGGCTGTGGTCGAGGAGCTGGGTATCGAAACCGGCCTCAAGGCCAAGGACCTGGCTGGTATCCTGTCCAAGGACGTCGCCGCTCAGCTGCGCGACTACGTGATCGCCAACCCGGACCAGATCGGCCAGACGGTGGAGTTCCGCTTCCTCGCCTCCAGCCGTGTCGATGGCTACCTGAAGGGCCGCGTCACCCGGGAAAGCATCGTCAACGACAAGAACATCTCTGCGGAACAGCTTGATCTTGTTGACGCCTTGGCCGCTGCCGGGGTGCTGGAGAAGACCTTCAACCTCGACTTCATCTTTGGCGCGGATGCCTCCGACGCCCGCCCGGAGGCAGCTGGTATCGGCGTCTCCATGCTGGGCTCGCTGTTCATGATGTTTGTGGTGCTGGCGCTGGCGCTGCCGATCGGCGTCGCCGCCTCGATCTATCTCGAGGAGTTCGCGCCGCGGAACTGGCTGACGGACCTGATTGAGGTGAACATCTCCAACCTCGCAGCCGTTCCCTCCATCGTCTTCGGCATCCTGGGCCTCGCGGTGTTCATCAACTACATGCACCTGCCGACCTCGGCGCCGCTGGTGGGCGGCCTGGTGCTGACGCTGATGACGCTCCCGACCATCATCATCTCCACCCGCGCCTCGCTGAAATCGGTGCCGCCGTCGATCCGCGACGCGGCCTTGGGCGTCGGTGCCTCGAAAATGCAGGCGGTGTTCCACCATGTGCTGCCGCTGGCCGCCCCCGGCATCCTGACCGGCACCATCATCGGCCTGGCACAGGCGCTGGGGGAAACCGCGCCGCTGCTGCTGATCGGCATGGTCGGCTTCATCGCCTCCAACGCGCCGGAAACTCTGGCTGACGGGCTGCTGGCGCCGAACTCCGCCATGCCTGCCCAGATCTACGAATGGGCCAAACGCGCCGACCCCGCATTCTACGAACGCGCCTGGGGCGGCATCATCATCCTTCTTCTCTTCCTGGTGACCATGAACACGCTTGCCGTGATCCTGCGCCGCCGCTTTGAACGCCGCTGGTAAAAGGGGCATAGTGCAATGAACGACATGACCGTGATGGATAAGACCGTGGAAACCCAGAACATCAAAATCGCCGCCAAGGACGTGAACGTCTATTACGGCGACAGCCACGCGATCAAAGACGTGAACGTCGAGATCGAGGACAACACCGTCACCGCCTTCATCGGCCCCTCCGGCTGCGGCAAGTCGACCTTCCTGCGCTGCCTGAACCGGATGAACGACACCATCGACATCTGCCGCGTGAAGGGTGACATCCTGCTGGACGGTGAGGACATCTACGACAAGCGCGTCGACCCGGTGCAGTTGCGCGCCAAGGTGGGCATGGTGTTCCAGAAGCCGAACCCGTTCCCCAAGTCGATCTATGACAACGTGGCCTATGGCCCGCGCATCCACGGTTTGGCCAAGAACAAGGCGGAACTGGATGAAATCGTGGAAAAATCCCTGCGCCGCGGCGCCATCTGGGATGAGGTGAAAGACCGCCTTGATGCGCCCGGCACCGGCCTCTCCGGCGGCCAGCAGCAGCGCCTGTGCATCGCCCGCGCTGTTGCGACGGAGCCTGAGGTGCTGCTGATGGACGAACCCTGTTCGGCGCTGGACCCGATTGCCACTGCGCAGGTTGAGGAACTGATCGACGAACTGCGCAGCCAGTATTCCGTGGTGATCGTCACCCACTCGATGCAGCAGGCCGCGCGGGTCAGCCAGAAGACCGCCTTCTTCCACCTCGGAAACCTGGTTGAATTCGGCCCCACCGGCCAGATCTTCACCAACCCCGAAGATCCGCGCACCGAAAGCTATATCACCGGCCGGATCGGCTGATTTCTAGGAAAAACAAATGACTGCACAGCATATTGCATCTGCATTCGACCGCGATCTGGAGGCAATTCAAGCCCGGATCATGAAAATGGGCGGTCTGGTCGAGGACGCGATCCGCGAAGCCGCGCGTGCCTTGGAAACCCGCGACGAGGAACTGGCCCTGACCGTGCGCCAGGGCGACAAGGCCATCGACGGGCTGGAAGAGCTGATCAACGAGGAAACCGCCCGCCTGATCGCCCTGCGCGCGCCTGCCGCTTCCGACCTGCGGCTGGTGCTGTCGGTGATGAAGATTGCCGTCAACCTGGAGCGCATTGGCGACTATGCAAAAAACATGGCCAAGCGCACCGGTGTTCTGGCCCAGGGTCCGAACATCAGCGAGGGTACCTCTGCCCTGCGCCGCATGGCGCGCGAGGTGGAGCGGATGCTGAAGGACGCGCTTGATTCCTATATTCAGCGCGATGTGGAACTGGCCCGCGATGTGATCGAGCGCGACCGTGACGTGGATCAGATGTACAACGCCCTGTTCCGCGAATTCCTGACCCACATGATGGAGGACCCGCGCAACATTTCCGCCTGTATGCACTTGCATTTCATAGCAAAAAACACCGAACGCATGGGTGACCATGTGACTGCGATCGCCGAGCAGGTGATCTATCTGGTCACCGGCGAGAAGCCGGAAGAAGACCGCAAGAAAGCCGACACCACCTCGACCACACCGCAGGAGATCTGACCGATGGCTGCCGACCAGCCCACCGTTCTGGTTGTAGAAGACGAAATGGCGCAGCGGGAAGTGCTGGCTTACAATCTCGAAGCTGACGGCTTCCGCGTGCTCAAGGCCAAGGACGGCGAGGAAGCGCTGCTGGTGGTCGAGGAGGACATGCCGGATATCATCATCCTTGACTGGATGATGCCCAACCTCAGCGGCATCGAGGTCTGCCGCCGCCTCAAGACCCGCGCTGAAACCCGCAATATCCCGGTGATCATGCTGTCCGCCCGGTCCGAGGAAGTGGACAAGGTGCGTGGCCTTGAAACCGGCGCCGATGATTACGTGGTGAAACCCTATTCGGTGGTGGAACTGATGGCCCGCGTGCGCAGCCAGCTGCGCCGGGTCCGGCCCTCCACAGTCGGGGTGCGGCTGGAATACGACGACATCGTTCTGGACGCCGAGACCCACAAGGTCAGCCGGGGCGGCAACCAGCTCAAGCTAGGGCCAACCGAATTCCGGCTGCTCTCCACCTTCATCGAGAAACCGGGCCGGGTCTGGAGCCGGGAACAGCTCTTGGACCGGGTCTGGGGCCGCGACATCTATGTCGACACCCGCACCGTCGACGTTCATATCGGACGTTTGCGCAAGGCTCTGACCCAGCATGGCGGCGACGATCCCGTCCGCACTGTGCGCGGCGCCGGCTACGCCTTGGGCTGAAGCCTGGCTGAAACTGCACCGGGGGGTGCACAAGGGGTGTACAGGGGGTGCACGCATGTCACCCCCTGATTTTTACCGCGGCAGCGGGTCCTCTGGCTGCGCCTTGCCAGCTAGCCAGGTGCGGAATTTCATCAGCGCCGGTGCGTCTGATTTTCGCTCCGGCCAGATCAGGTAATAGGCGCCTGCAGTCTCAACCGGCTCTGGATGCAGCGCCACCAGTCGGCCTGTCGCCAAGTCCTGCTCCACCAGGTAATCCGGCATCAGCGCAACGCCCAGCCCATGCAGGGCCGCCTGGGTGATGGTTGCGAATTGATCATAGATTGTACCACTTAATCCCGCGGCAGCCTCAATGCCTTGCTGCTCAAACCAGTCTTTCCAAGCGGTTGTCCGCGTCTGGATATGCAGCAGAGGCAGCTTCAGAATGTCCTTCGGCTCGTCTACTATACGCCCCTCCAGAAGCTGCGGTGCGCAGACGGGCAGCAGCTGCTCGTGCTTCAGAAGCAGAGATTGCGTGCCCGGCCACTCGGCGTTTCCGAAATGTATCGCGGCATCAAAGGGTTCTGTAGCAAAATTGAATGGTTCCAGACGGGTGGCCATGTTGATGGTCACATCCGGATGAAGCCGGGCAAACTCCGGCAGCCGCGGCATCAGCCAGCGCATCCCGAAGGCTGGCAGGATCGCCAGGTTGAGCGTCCCGGCCAGCGGTGCGGCCTGCAAACGCAAGGTGGATTGCACGATCTGGTTCAAGGCCTGCCGGATCTCCGCAGCGTAATCCTGCGCCTCCGTTGTCAGCGCCAGCCTCTTTTGGTCGCGCTGCACCAGCTCCATCCCCAATTGCCGCTCCAGCGTCTGCAGCTGGCGGCTGACGGCGCCCTGCGTCAGCGCCAGCTCATCCGCGGCGGCAGAGGCGCTGCCAAGCCGGTCCAGCGCCTCCAAGGCGCGCAGGGAGGAAATCGAGGGCAGGAACTTGCGAGGCACTGTCATGTATGAGTGTTTGTCATGCTTTGTTGCCAAAGTCTCGCTGTTTTTTCCGTTCACCTCCCGTTAGGGTCTGGCCAAATCGCGAACCACTGAGGTGACAAGATGACCGACAAACCTGCCCTGCGCGCCAAGGATGCCCCGGATCTGGGCCGTTTTAACTGGGAAGACGCCCTGCGTCTGGAGGACCAGCTGACCGAGGATGAGCGGATGATCTCCGCCTCGGCCCGTGCCTATGCTCAGGAAAAACTTCAGCCGCGTGTGCTAAGTGCCTATGAAAACGAGGAAACCGACCCGGAGATTTTCCGCGAAATGGGCGAGATGGGCCTCCTTGGCACCACCATTCCAGAGGAATACGGCGGGCTTGGCGGTGGTTATGTGTCCTATGGCCTGGTGGCCCGCGAGGTGGAGCGCGTGGACAGCGGCTACCGCTCGATGATGTCGGTGCAAAGCTCGCTGGTGATGTATCCCATCTACGCATACGGCAGCGAGGAGCAGCGCCAGAAGTACCTGCCGAAACTGGCCTCTGGTGAGTGGATCGGCTGCTTTGGCCTGACGGAACCGGATGCCGGCTCCGACCCTGCAAGCATGAAAACCCGCGCCGAAAAAATTGATGGCGGTTATAGGCTTAAGGGGTCCAAGATGTGGATCTCCAATGCACCGATTGCCGATGTGTTTGTGGTCTGGGCCAAGTCCGAAGCCCATGGCGGCAAGATCCGCGGCTTTGTGCTGGACAAGGGCGCGAAGGGCCTCAGCGCGCCGAAAATCGAAAACAAAGCTTCTTTGCGGGCGTCGATCACCGGTGAGATCGTGATGGATGGCGTTGAGGTCGGTGAGGACGCGTTGCTTCCCCATGTTGAAGGGCTGAAAGGGCCGTTCGGCTGTCTGAACCGTGCGCGTTACGGTATCAGCTGGGGTGCTATGGGCGCGGCGGAGGCCTGCTGGCACGCTGCCCGCCAATATGGGCTGGACCGCACACAGTTCGGCCGACCGCTGGCGAACACGCAGCTGTTCCAGCTGAAACTGGCAAACATGCAGACCGAAATCACCCTGGGTCTGCAGGCGTCCTTGCGTGTTGGCCGGTTGATGGATGAGGCGAATGCCGCTCCGGAGATGATCTCGATCATCAAGCGAAACAATTGCGGCAAAGCGCTGGAAATTGCCAGGATGGCGCGCGACATGCACGGCGGCAACGGCATCAGCCTGGAGTTCAACGTGATCCGCCACATGGTGAACTTGGAG
This sequence comes from Leisingera sp. ANG1, assembly GCF_000203975.2. Lineage (GTDB taxonomy): Bacteria > Pseudomonadota > Alphaproteobacteria > Rhodobacterales > Rhodobacteraceae > Leisingera. The sequence continues at coordinate 413,952 of NZ_AFCF02000001.1, forward strand.
ACCGTGAACACTTATGAGGGCACCCATGACGTCCACGCGCTGATCCTGGGCCGGGCTCAGACGGGATTGCAGGCCTTTTTCTGAATGCCAAGCAGCAGCGCGGAGTCCGCTTCGCGCTGCGTTTATGCAAGATTGCTTTGCAATATTGCCCTCAGGGGCCGGACCGTGAATTCTGCAAAGAAAAAGGCGCTGCTGCTTTCGGCTGAATGCCGATGAAGCGCCAGAAGCCTGGTTAACGTAACAACCGCCTGAGGCTTCGAATAGTCAAACTGGCTGCGCTGCGATGCCGGGTGGACAGTTAACGCATGTCTTTTGCTTTGCAGGTATCGGCGACTGTGCGCATCATTTCTGATTTTCGACATGCAAAAACGCAAATCATCACTAAGGCGGCCAACCACACCCATCGCACTGCATTATTGCAAAGCGCGCCTTGGATGGTTCTGAAAAAGTTGGCGAGCTTTGCAGGATTGCATTCCAGTATTGCGCCTTTACAGGTGTGTTTTTGCAGCCCAGATTGCCTGAGCATTCGCAGGTCTTTGCATTTATTTGCCTGTTTACAATAGGTTAACTTGACAGGCTGAAACCTTCAAGGTGGAAGTTAAGAAAATTTTCAGAAACATGGGGGGCGGATTTTCCGGAACCGGCAGCCGGTTTCCAAAAGAAAACGGGCCGGAGTATCCGGCCCGCTGCAAGTTTGATCTGTGCCGCCTCAGGCGGGCAGGTGAATGTTGAACTTCTGGCGGATTGCCATATCCGTTTCCGCATCGAACCGGGCGGCGGACCGCTGCGACAGGATTTCTTCCTTCTTCGCGGTTGCCTTGGCAATCAGATCGGGTTTGTCGCGCTCCACCCATTCCTTTGGGGAGGTGCGGTCGCCGAGGGCTGGGTAGACATAGTCCACCTGCATCCGGCTGAGGGTCTGATCGGTGCCCAAGTAGTGGCCGGGTCCGCCCAGACAGGTAGCGCGCATCTGGTCCAGTGCCAGGGTTTCGTCGTTCACCTCGATGCCGCGGACGCAGCGTTGCGCCTGGCCCAGCAAATCATTGTCGAGGATCAGAGATTCCAGGCAGAAGCCGAGCAGCGAGGCATGCATTCCTGCGGCTTCATAGACCATGTTGAGGCCGGACAGGCCCGCCATAACTGCAGAGCACATCTGTTCCCAGCCGGCCTGCATGTCCGGCAATTTGGAATCCGAGGCGCCAGCAGCGGCGCCACCAGGCAGATCGTAAAACTTGTGCATCTGCGCGCAGCCAGCGGACAGCAAGGCCTGTTCGCCGGAACCAACAGTCATCGCGCCGGTGCGCAGATCCAAGCCGAAAGGCCAAGTGCCGAAAATCGCTGGCGCACCAGGCTTTACGGCGTTTACATAAACCAGTCCGGCGAGGCATTCAGCAACCGCCTGGGTGATCGCGCCGGCAATGCTCGACGGCGCCGTAGCACCCGCCATGCCTGCCGAAAGCAGCAGCACCGGCATGCCGCCTTTGATGCATTCCTCCATCACTTCGCAGGATTCGGTTGCGAATTTCATCGGCGGAACGACGAAGCAGTTGGAGTTCGACACAAACGGCCGTTCGCGCCATTTGTCCTCGCCTCCGGCAATCATGTGCAAAAGCTCCAGGCCGGGCTTCACGAAATCAGGTTCAGTGAAGGAAACGCCGACATGTTTGGTGGTCCCGGCACAGGTAGCGTAGATGGAGTTCAGGTCCATTTCGCGGTTGTCGGGAATGTCGCGGCAGACCATCGGGCGCTGCACGAAGTGGATGTTGTCCAGCTGATCGCAGATACGGGCGGCATCATGGAGGTCCTGAACCGTGGAGTCGCGGTATTCACGGCCATTCACGTCCACCATGCTGACTGCAGCGCCAGCGGTGCCATAGTGCACGCGGCCTCCGGACAGTTGCAGGTCCGTCTTGCCATCCCGGCTGAAGAGCGTGACAGAGCGGTTCGCCTTGGCGATGGTATCCTCAACCAGTGCGCGGGGGAACCGGATCCGGCCGTCATCCCCCAGAATGCAGCCTGCCGCGGTCAAATAGTCGACGCCGCTTGGCGGGGCGTCGGCCAGACCGATTTCTTCGAGAGCGGTGAGCGCGGCCTCATGGATTTTTTCCATGTCTGCTTGGCTGAGCAGTTTCAGCGCGGATGATTCCATGCCGGGACGGACTGGGCGGAGGTGTTCCGGCAGGGCTGCGGCACGGGCGGCACGGCGTGCGTTGCGGCCGCCGCTGCGGGCTGCGCGGGTGGAGGAGGCTTGGTCGTTCATTCAGGGAGCCTTTCAGGAAGTGTGAGTTGAAACGTGTGAAAATTCAACTCAGTGCGGCCGGCCCCTGGCTGCACGCCCGCGCGCCGCACCGATGGTGCGGTATATGAGGCTGACAAGGCTGCGTTCTTCCTGCATGCGGTCTCCTGTGACTTTCCGGCAGTTTGGCATGCGTTTGCGAAGTTTCTAGCACGATAACGACCTCAGTGAAATTTGCGACACTTTTTTCACGGGTGTTCTTGCCGCTGACTTCCACCGTTGGAGTTTACTAAATTTCACTATTTTTAATGATGCAGAGTGCATTTTTAACGGTTTCCGCACAGCCTAGTTGTTGGCAGTCTGGGTCAGGGAACGAAATATTAAGCATTAATGCAGATACTGGGGCCATGGGGGATGGCACGCTGAATGGTGCATTGCAGGAAGGCACAGCCATATGCCGATGGTTCAGAAGACCAAACTCTGCCAAACGCTCGCCGTAGTGCTCGCCAGTACTGCTGTCCAAGGCCATTCTGCCTTTGCTGAAGAATATGGCCGCCTTCAATCCAATACCTCTTTACTTGCGGAGCACGGAACAACAGGGGGAGAAGCTCGCACCATTGAGTTCGGCTACGGATTAGGGGCGGATGGCCTGATTTTCGGCGGCAGCCTGTCAACAGGGCAGACCGGTCCGCTGACACGCGCCCTGCAGGCTGAGGAAACACACCAGCTGCGCCTTCAGGCAGGTTACGACTTTGGTCCGGCTACTGGCTTTGTAACTGTAGGCGGGCTTCAGGCCGAGGCATCCAGCGGCCGGCGCCACGGATCGCTGTTTGGCTTTGGGATGCGGGTGTCCCTGAACCGTGCGCTGCAATTGACTGGAGAACTGTTGCATCATGAGGCCGGGCCCACTGACGGGAGCGCAAGCCCGCGCGGTGAAACCTTGGCTGTGAGCGCTGCTTTCCGTTTCTAATAGTTCTTTGAGGCTGGATGCTTAATCGCCGCTAGTCAAAGCGGGCGGGATTTCAATAGGTTGGCAGATTTCCGCCTGCGGTTTCCGGCAAAAAGGCGCGGGCTGGAACGGGATTTAGGCCAGTCACCGCCAATTCAGGGGCTGTGAGCTGAGCAGCACTGGAAACTGCCAGCCAAAGACCTTTTGTAAGCGTCAACGGCGCACAGCTTGCGCCGGGACTGCAAAAGGAGAAGTCTGAATGACTCGTTTCGTAGCTATGACGGCCATCGCAACCGTAATGGGCAGTGCGGCCTTTGCCGGCAACCTGGTTGAGCCGGTGGTCGAACCCGCGCCGGCTCCGGCGCCGGTTGTGGTCAATGAGGGCGGCGATTGGACCGGTTTCTATCTGGGTGGCCAGGTAGGCCAGCTGGACGCGGATGCCAGCAACGGTGCCTCGGGTGATGATGCCGCATACGGTATCCACGGCGGCTACAATTATGATTTCGGTCGTTTCGTGCTGGGCGGCGAACTGGACTATGACGCAACCGACCTGGATCTGGGCGGCGGCGCAACCGTCGACTCGGTGGCCCGCGCCAAGCTGAAGGCTGGCTATGATTTTGGCCGGGTGCTGGCCTATGTGACCGGTGGTGTGGCCGAGGCCGACAGCTCGCTGGGCAGCGAAACCGGCGACTTCTACGGCGTTGGCGTAGCCTACCAGGTGACCGACCAGTGGCAGGTCGGCGGTGAAGTGCTGGAGCATGATTTCGATCAGTTCGGCACCTCGGGCGTTGGTTCTGATGCTACCTCTGTGTCGCTGCGGGCGTCCTTCAAATTCTAAGCTGATACAAACACCGGCGCGGCACGCTTGTTCCGCCGCGCCGCTGGCCGCCCGGACTGTACCCAAGGCAGGCGGGCGGCCTTTGCTGTTTCCGGCATCCAAAAAGCTTGGCGGAGCTGCTGGCGCGTGCTAAGCAGCCTGCATGAACCAGAATTGCACCACCATTATCTGCTGCATTACCTGCTGACATATCAGCGGGCTGGTTTCTGTCGTTTTCATTTCCCTGACAAGTTGCTAAGCCCGCGCTGCGCGCATTGGGTAGTGCCTGCTGCTAATGGCTGGGCATGCGAAAGGAACCGGGCATGGGAACCATGGACAGAGTGATCAAGCTGCAGAACACGAAGACCCGCAAGAAAGAGGTCTTTGAGCCGATCGACGCCGAAAACGTGCGGATGTATGTCTGCGGCCCCACGGTTTACGACCGGGCGCATCTGGGCAATGCCCGTCCGGTGGTGGTGTTTGATGTTCTCTACCGCCTTCTGCGCGAGGTTTATGGCGCAGAAAAAGTGACTTACGCCCGGAACTTCACCGACGTTGACGACAAGATAAACGCCCGCGCGGCGGAAAGCGGACGGCCGATTGGCGACATCACAGCCGAGACGACGCAATGGTTCCTGGACGACATGGGGGAACTCGGCGCGCTGGAGCCGAACCACATGCCGCGTGCGACCCAGTACATTCCGCAGATGGTGGCGATGATCGAGGATCTGATCGCCAAAGGGCACGCCTATGCCGCTGAGGGCCATGTGCTGTTTGCTGTCGACAGCTGGAAAGAGCTTTACGGCAAACTGTCAGGCCGTTCGGTGGATGACATGATTGCAGGCGCCCGGGTTGAGGTTGCGCCCTATAAGAAGAATCCGATGGATTTTGTGCTGTGGAAGCCGTCCAGCGACGACTTGCCGGGCTGGGACAGCCCTTGGGGGCGCGGGCGGCCGGGCTGGCATATCGAATGCTCGGCGATGTCCTATGAGCTGCTGGGCGAGACATTTGACATTCACGGCGGCGGCAACGACCTGATGTTCCCGCACCACGAAAACGAAATTGCGCAAAGCTGCTGCGCAAATGGCGATGACAGCTTTGCACGCTACTGGCTGCACAACGAGATGCTGCAGGTCGAAGGCAAGAAGATGTCCAAGTCTCTGGGCAACTTCTTCACCGTGCGCGATCTGCTGGATCAAGGGTATCCGGGTGAGGTGATCCGGCTGGTGTTCCTGCAGACCCATTACCGCAAGCCGATGGACTGGACCGACAAGAAGGCCAAGGAAGCAGAGGCGACGCTGCGCAAATGGCGGGCGCTGACCGCGGGCATCGAACCCGCGTCCAGCGCTGCTGCCGCGGTCCTGGACGCGCTGGCGGATGACCTCAATTCCGCAGGCGCTATTGCTGAGCTGCACAAGCTGGCCGCAGCGGGTGATGCTGCCGGGCTTCTGGCGTCGGCGCAGATTCTGGGTTTGCTGACGGAAGAGATGGGCGCCTGGGCGTCTGCCCCCTCGATTGACCTGTCTGCCTACGAAGAGCAGCTGTTTGATGCGCGGCAGAAGGCCATGGAAAGCAAGGATTTCTCGGAAGTTGATCAGCTGAAAGCGGCCTTTGTCGCGGCTGGCCTGGAAGTGCGCATGAGCAAGGCCGGTGTCGAACTTGTGCCGGGTGCCGGTTTTGACCCCGCCAAGCTGGAGGCGCTTTGATGGCCAAAGAACGCCTCTATCTTTACGACACAACCCTTCGGGACGGGCAGCAGACCCAGGGGGTGCAGTTTTCCACTGCAGAAAAGAAGCAAATAGCCACAGCACTGGACACCTTGGGTATCGACTACATCGAGGGCGGCTGGCCGGGCGCCAACCCCACCGACAGTGCGTTCTTTGAGGAGGCGCCGCAAACCGGCGCCACCATGACAGCCTTTGGCATGACCAAGCGGATAGGGCGGTCGGCGGAAAACGACGATGTTCTGGCGGCGGTGATGAACGCAGGCACCAAGGCGGTTTGTCTGGTCGGCAAGAGCCACGATTACCACGTCACCCATGCGCTGGGGATCACGCTTGAGGAGAACCTCGAGAACATCCGCGCCTCGGTGGCCCATATTGTGGCACAGGGGCGCGAGGCGCTGTTTGACGCAGAGCATTTCTTTGATGGCTACAAGGACAACCCGGACTACGCGCTGGCGGCTTGCCGTGCAGCGCTGGAGGCCGGTGCACGCTGGGTTGTGCTCTGCGACACCAATGGCGGCGCGCTTCCGGCAGAGGTTCACCGGATCGTCGGTGCAGTTGTGGCGGCCGGAGTTCCGGGTGAGAAACTGGGCATACACACCCATAACGACACGGAAAATGCCGTAGCGTGCTCCCTCGCGGCGGTTGATGCCGGGGCGCGGCAGATCCAGGGCACGCTGAATGGATTGGGGGAGCGCTGCGGCAATGCGAACCTGACCGCGCTGATCCCGACGCTGCTTCTGAAGGAACCCTACGCCAGCAAATTCGAAACCGGCGTGAGCCAGAACGCGCTTGCGGGGCTGACCCGGACCAGCCGGATGCTGGACGATATCCTGAACCGGGTCCCGGTGCGTCAGGCGGCCTATGTGGGCGCTTCAGCCTTTGCCCATAAGGCTGGGTTGCATGCCAGTGCGATCCTGAAGGACCCGTCGACTTACGAACACATCGAGCCGGGCATGGTTGGCAACGCGCGGGTGATCCCGATGTCGAACCAGGCCGGGCAGTCGAACCTGCGTAAGCGGCTGACCGATGCGGGGCTGAGCGTTGAGAACGGCAACCCGGCGCTGGCGCGGATCCTGGAACGGATCAAGGAGCGCGAGGCTGAAGGCTATTCCTATGATACCGCGCAGGCCTCATTTGAGCTGTTGGCGCGCAAGGAACTGGGGCAGCTGCCGGATTTCTTTGAGGTGAAGCGCTACAAGGTCACCGTCGAACGGCGCAAGAACAAGTATAACCGCATGGTCAGCCTGTCAGAGGCGGTGGTTGTGGTGAAGGTCGATGGCGAGAAACGCCTGTCGGTCAGCGAGTCGCTGGATGAGACCGGCAGCGACCGCGGCCCGGTGAACGCGCTGGCACGGGCGCTGAGCAAGGACCTGGGGCGCTATTCCGCGCAGCTGGAGGACATGCGGCTGGTGGACTTCAAGGTGCGGATCACCCAGGGCGGCACCGAGGCTGTTACCCGGGTCATCATCGACAGCGAGGACAGCCAGGGCCATCGCTGGTCCACCGTCGGGGTCAGCGCAAACATAATAGATGCCTCGTTCGAGGCGCTGCTGGACGCCATCCGCTGGAAGCTGATCCATGACAGCGGGGCCGGGCAGGCGGATGCAGTTTGACGCCGACCTGACGGCCTGCGCAGAGCTGGTTCAGAAGAGCGACCCGGCCCGGTTTCTGTCGACCATGGCGGCGCCGGTCCAGGCGCGGCCGCTGCTGTTTGCGCTGTATGCCTTCAATATTGAGCTGGCGCGGGCGCCCTGGGCCAGCCAGGAAAGCATGATTGCCGAGATGCGGGTGCAATGGTGGCGCGATGTGGGGGCGGAGATCGCAGAGGGCAAGCCTGTCCGCCGCCACTATGTTGCGACGCCGCTCTCCAAGCTGCTGAAGCCGGAACTGGCGGCCTGTGTCGACGGTATGGCCGAGGCGCGGCGTTGGGACATCTACAAGGATCCCTTTGAGGATCAGGCTGAGTTCGACTGCTATATCGACCGGACCAGCGGATCGCTGATGTGGATGGCTGCGGCTTCACTGGGGCAGGCGGATGAGGCTGTGGTCAGGGATTTCGGCTATGGCGCAGGCGTTGCCAATTGGCTGCGGGCAATCCCTGAGCTGGAAGCGCAGAAACGGATTCCGTTGCTGGACGGAACCTTGGAAGGCGTGCAAGCTTTGGCTCGTAAGGGGCTGGAAAAGATGAGTAAAGCGCGAGAGCGAAGAGCTAATGTTTCAAAAGCTTCCGGAGCTGCTCTGCTGGCGGGATGGCAGGCTGAGGCGGTTCTGAAGCAGACCGTCCGTGAACCAGAGAGGGTTGCGCAGGGCGCCCTTGGCCAAAGCGAGTTCCGGCGCCGGTCGGGGCTGATGCTCCGGGCAGTCACCGGGCGCTGGTAAAGAACTCAGGTGAAATAATAAAGGCGCCCGTCTGGGCGCCTTTATTACTCTGGCTTTCAAGCGGAAACGGTCAGACTTCCTTGGGCCGCATCACCAGCCACATCAGTGCTCCACCTGCCAGCACCAGGAAGGGTGCCATGGCCATGTTGACCGCGTTCCAGCCGTCCACTGGATTGCCACCAGAGCAGTTCATCAACCCGCCCGAGGCCAGCGACGCCATGGTAACACCGCCAAAGACAAGCAGGTCATTCAATCCCTGCATCCGGCCTTTCTCATGGCTGTCATGGGCGCCGGCCAGCATGGTGGTTGCGCCAATGAACCCGAAGTTCCAGCCGAGACCAAGCAGCACAAGCGCGATGAAGAAGTTTTCCAGTTCAACACCTTGCAGTGCAACTGCGCCAGCACCGGCGAGAATAATCAGGCCCGCGGCAACGATCTTTTCCACGCCGAAACGGGCAATCAGATGGCCGGTAAAGAAGGACGGCACATACATCGCCAGAACGTGGAACATCACCACATCGGAGGCATTGCCCTGAGTGAAGCCGCATCCTACCACGGCCAGCGGGGTCGATGTCATGACAAGGTTCATCAATGCGTAGGAAACCATTGCGCAGATGACCGAGACGGCGATAACCGGCGTCTTCAGCAGTTCAAGACGGCTGCGCCCCTTGGGGCTGTCATGGCTGGGTGCTGGTGGTTTGGGAATATCCAGAAGCAGGAACAGCGCGGCGCCGAACACGTTGACGGCAATAACCGTCAGGTAGGTTCCAAGAAAAGGAATTACAAAGGCTTGGCTGGTCAGCTTGACCAGTTGTGGGCCGATCAGGGCAGCTGCAAGGCCTCCAGCCATCACGTAGGAAATCGCCTTGGGGCGGAACGCTTCTGAAGCGGTGTCAGCCGCCGCGAACCGGTAGAAGCCATGCGCGCTCATGTAGACGCCGGTCATCAGGCTGCCGAGCAGGAAGACCGGAAAGGAGCCGAGATACAGACCGTAAGCGCCAACCAGGCCGCCCAGCGCGCCAAAAGCAGCGCCGGTGAAGAAACCGGCGCGGCGGCCCCAGCGCTGCATGATCGCTGAGATCGGCGTGGCCGCCAGCATCGAGCCGCCCACGATCAGCGAGATCGGCAGCGTCGCAAAGCAGGGGTTGGACGCCAGCGATTGGCCCGCAAGGCCGCCAATGATAAAGATCATCGGCATCTGCGCGCCGAGGATCGCCTGGGCCAGAACCAGGATGGCAACGTTTTTCTTGGCGACCGCGTCGCTGGGGGTGGTCATGGTCATGCTCATATGGGATGCGTAGCGGTGAACCGGGTGCGGGGCAAGGCGCTTGCCACGCTGGAAGGCGGCCCATTTGCCGCGGCCAAAGGGGGTGACGTGGCGTCAGATCTGCCAAAGTTTCTGCCGGGTGCGGGCCGGATCATTCAATGCGGCGATTGCGTTACTGAGGGTGCTGAATGGCTGGCAGCGCGTGACAGCCGGTTCGCCCGTGCACTGGAACTGACAGGTCCGCTGCCGTTGCGGCGCAAGCCCGAAGGGTTCGCCGAGTTGCTGAGTGCAATTGTCAGCCAGCAGGTGAGCGTGGCCTCTGCGAATGCGATCTGGAAACGGATGAAGGACGCAAGGCTGACAGGACCGCGCAAGATACTATGGGCAACGGACGATGATCTGCGCGCAGCTGGCCTCAGCCGCCAAAAGATGCGCTATGCCCGGGCGCTGGCTGAGGCGCGTATTGATTTCAAGGCGTTGCGCAATGCGCCTGATGCGGAGGTAATTGCCACGCTGGTTCAGGTGCCGGGCATCGGTGTGTGGACCGCGGAGATTTACGCGATGTTTTCGCTGGGCCGTGCGGATGTGTTTGCCCATGGCGATCTGGCCCTGCAAGAGGCCGCGCGGGTGTTGTTTGACTTGCCTGCACGCCCCAAGGAGCGGGAGATGCGGCAAATCGCCGAGGCCTGGTCTCCGTGGCGGTCGGTTGCGGCGCGCATTCTGTGGGCCTATTACCGGGTGGCGAAGGACAGGGAAGGAATCCGATGACTCGTGTACTGAATGCCGGCCGCAAAGAGCCGCTCTCCGGTGAAACCCGCTCCGTTGTGGTGTTCTTGCATGGCTATGGCGCCAATGGCGCGGACCTGCTGGGGCTGGCCGATCCGCTGGGCGAACATCTGCCGGATACGCTGTTTGTCGCACCCGACGCGCCTGAGGCCTGCGCCGGTGCGCCGTTTGGTTTTCAATGGTTCCCGATCCCGTGGATTGACGGTTCGTCCGAAGAAGAAAGCATGCGCGGAATGCAGGCTGCGGTCGAGGATCTGAACGCCTTTTTGGATGCGCTGATGGTCGACGAGGACGTGCTGCCAGAGCAGGTGGTTCTGTTTGGCTTCAGCCAGGGGACGATGATGAGCCTGCATGTGGCGCCGCGGCGCGAAGATGCGGTTGCCGGGATCGTGGCCTTCTCCGGCCGTCTGCTGTCGCCTGAATTGCTGAAGGATGAGGCGGTGTCCAAGATGCCGGTCCTGCTGGTGCATGGCGATCAGGACGACGTGGTGCCGGTGCAGTCACTGCCGGAGGCCGCCGAAGCGCTGCAGGAAGCCGGTTTCCAGGATGTGTTTGCACATATCCAAAAGGGCACTGCCCACGGCATCGCGCCGGACGGGTTGAGTGTCGCCTTGGCTTTCATGCGGGACAAGTTGAGCCTGTAACAGGTTGCAGTTGAATGGATTTTCTGTCTGACCGCGGTTTAATACGACCACAAATGCGGCTCGGAAATCTCGACTGAATTTCCAGCTGGATCCCGGAAGTAAATGGACCGGGGCCCATGCGGCCAATCAAACTCCGCCTCAATGTCGACACCGGCTGCGTGCAGCCGGTCGCGCATCTCCAGCAGCTCGCTGCGGGATTGGGCGAAACAAACGTGCCCCGGACCCTGTGCACCGTGCGGAGGGACCGGCAAGCGCGGATTGCCTGGAGGCTTCGCTGTTTCCGCCGCAATGAACAGCAGCAGGACGGAACTCCCGCATCGGAAGAAAACATGGCGGCCTGCCGCTTTCTGAATGCGCTGCAAGCCTAGAATGCGCCCATAGAAATCCTCTGCAGCGTCCAGGTCATCCACGTAGAGCGCGGCTTCGAGAATGGCTTGCGGGGCAGGGGCTTGGGGCAGCATGCCCGCAGGCTATCAGCGGCGGCGGGGCCTGTCACCATTTGCCGGGCGCGGTGATGCGGCTTTTGGCCTGCGCGGCGGCTTCTGGGAAGGTTTGGGCGGTCCGGGCACGCGGGGCGGCTCCAGATCCTCCCAGGCGCCCGGTGCCAGCCCGTCCAGCGTCCAGGCGCCGATGCTGTAGCGGATCAGCCGAAGGGTCGGGTGCCCGGCTGCCGCCGTCATCCGCCGCACCTGGCGGTTCCGGCCTTCGCGGATGGTCAGCGCGATCCAGCTGTCGGGAACCGTCTTGCGCACACGGACGGGCGGGGTGCGTGCCCAAAGCCCGGGCGGTTCTTGGATCACCTGCACCTTGGCGGGCCGGGTTTTTCCGTCCTTCAGATCAACGCCTTCCGCCAGCTGCATGAGTGCTTCGGCGCTTGGAATGCCCTCCACCTGCACCCAATAGGTCTTGTCCATCTTGTGCTTGGGATCGGTGATCCAGGATTGCAGGCGGCCATTGTCCGTCAGCAGCATCAGCCCTTCGCTGTCGCGGTCTAGACGGCCGGCGGCATAGACGCCGGGGCAATCGATATACTGGCTAAGGGTCGCTCGCGGGCTGTCCAAACTGCCGCGGTCGGTGAACTGGGGCAGCACGTCAAAGGGTTTGTTGAAACGGATCAGACGGGTCATGGCTGCGAAATAGGCGGACTGTGACGGCAGGGCAAGAGGATGTCCCGGTTCCAGCCTGTGGATAACTGTCACGGGCATGTCATGGAATCAGCTCAGCTTGCTCGCGACATATTGTGGGTCATTGGGGCTTGTCAGGTGCCAACCACGATATATAGTCAAAGTCAGGCTGGGGCGGGTTCCCCGCTCTGGTTCCGGGAAACGGAAGATCAGGGCGAGGAAGACGTTCAAAAATGGATGGCGATTTCAGGGCAGAGTTTGTCAGATCTCCAGGGGCGCTGAAGCAGCACCCCGCGCTGGTGTTGAATGCGGATTACCGGCCGCTTTCATATTACCCTTTATCTCTTTGGTCTTGGCAGGATGCGGTGAAAGCAGCCTGGCTGGACCGGGTGGCCATTGTGGCCGAGTATGACGAGGTGGTGCACAGTCCGAGCACCGAGATCCGAATACCGTCTGTGGTGGTGTTGAAAGATTATGTAAAACCTCAAAAGCGCGTGGCCTTCACGCGCTTTAATTTGTTTTTGCGTGACGAATTCTGCTGCCAGTACTGCGGCAGCAAGGGCGAGCTGACGTTTGACCATGTGGTGCCGCGTGCGGCAGGCGGTGTGACCAGCTGGGAAAACGTGGTTGCGGCCTGCAGTCCCTGCAACCTTAAAAAAGGATCGAAGTCGCTGCACCGGGCGGGCATGTCGCTGCGCAAGCCGCCGCGGCGGCCGGGGGCGGAAGAGTTGCGGAATACGGGCCGGAAATTTCCGCCAAACCATCTGCACGAAAGCTGGATGGACTTCCTGTACTGGGATACCGAGCTGGACGCCTGAGAACGTTGGAATTGCGCCTTTCGGGAGAGTTTCGGCCTTCCCACCTGCAAAGGGCGTCCCGCTGAGGGAGAGCAGCGGTTCCGATCCCCAGGAATGCTGCGTGCAAGCCCAGTTAATAAGGGCAGGTGAAAAGGCCGAAGGTGCTGGCGGCCTCATTTCAACGGACCGCCTTGCATTCTGTTTGTCTGGTTTCAGTTTTTGGCGCGCTGAAGCATACCGAACAGATCGCGCGGGTCATCCGGATCCGCCAGCATGTCCAGGTCGATGAAGTAATCGGTGCCCTTGATGCGGTCGCGAATGTAGCGCAGCGCCGAGAAATCCTCGATCGCGAAGCCGACGCTGTCGAACAGGGTGATCTGGCGGTCGCCGGTACGGCCCTGTTTCTTGCCTGCAATGACTTCCCATAGTTCGGTCACGGCAAAATCTTCCGGCATCTGCTGGATCTCGCCTTCGATCCTGGTTTGCGGCGGGTATTCGACAAAGACGTCTGAGCGGCTGAGAATGCCCGCGGCCAGTTCAGTCTTGCCGGGGCAGTCGCCGCCGATGGCGTTGATATGCACACCGCTGCCAACCATGTTGTCGGTCAGGATAGTGGCATACTGTTTGTCGGCAGTGCAGGTGGTGAGAATCTGTGCGCCTTCAATGGCTTCTTCCGGTGTCTTGCAGCTGACGACCTCAATCCCCAGGCCCTGCAAGTTGCGGGCGCATTTCTCGGTCGCCGCGGCGTCCTTGTCATAAAGCCGCACGGACTTGAGGTCGATAATCGCCTTCATCGCCAGTGTCTGGAATTCAGACTGCGCACCATTGCCGATCATCGCCATGGTGGTTGCGCCCTTGGGGGCCAGATACTTGGCAGCCATTGCTGATGTTGCAGCAGTACGCAGCGCGGTCAGCATGGTCATCTCGGTCAGCAGCACCGGGTAACCGGTATAAACATCCGCCAGCAGGCCGAAGGCGGTGACGGTCTGCAGCCCTTCGGAAGTGTTCTTGGGGTGGCCGTTCACATATTTGAAGCCGTAGGCCTCACCATCCGAGGTTGGCATCAGCTCGATCACACCAACGTCGGAATGGCTGGCGACGCGGGGGGTCTTGTCGAACAGTTCCCAGCGCTTGAAGTCATCTTCCACATAGTCAGCAAGATCGCGCAGCATCTGTTCGATGCCAACGTGATGAACGAGGCGCATCATGTTGTCGACGCTGACAAAAGGCACCAGGGCCTTATCCGAAGGCTGTGTCATGCGGTTTTCCTTTCACGGGGGCTGAGGTGGATGCCTGCCAGCATGCAGCGCACCGACCCGCCGGCGGTTTCGATTGTGGGAATGGTGAGTGGAAGCAGTTCAGCGCTCTGCTCAATGATGGCGATCTGATCAGGGCGCAGCGCTTGCAATGCAGTAGCTGACAGGGCCAAAAGGCGCTTGCGGCCTGTCAGCTCCAAAGCGTTGCCTGCAAAACTGGAGATCTGCGCTGGCGTCAGGTCAATGACCCGGCGCCCGGTTTCCTCCAGCCGAGCGGCAAGCTCGGCGCGGCGGGCCGGATCGGTGATCATGTCCAGGCAGATCAGCGCGTATTCGGTGCCGATGCCCATCAGGACATTGGTGTGATAGACGTCGCGGCCTGCGTCATCTTTGGCTTCGAACACCATGGGTTCAAAGTTGAAATGGGTGCAGAACCGTTCCAGCAGCACCGGATCGGCGCGGTTGGATTTCACTGTGTAGGCAATCCGCCCGATGTGGTCGAGCACCATGGCGCCGGTGCCCTCCAGCGACAGCCCGTCCTGTTCCAGGCCGGAATAGTCGATCACGTCCTGCACGCGGTAGTCGCGCTTCAGAAGTTCGATCACGTCCCATCGGCGTTCCTTGCGGCGGTTTTCGGCGTACATCGGGTAAACCGCAACGTGGCCGCCGGCATGGGTGGAGAACCAGTTGTTCGGAAACACGCTGTCTGGCGTTTCGGTGGTGGTGTCGTCGAACACATGCACCGTGACGCCAGCACCGCGCAGGGTTTTCACGGCGCCGTCAAACTCAGTCAGCGCCTGGGCAGAGGTTGCTTCAGCCGAGGTGTTTGCCAGCGTTTGAAAGGCGTTATCGCCCTTGGTTTCCGGATTCGAGCAGAAGTGGTGGGGCCGGATCATCACCACAGCAGAGGGGGCTTGCAGGCTGCTCACTGGTAGCTCCGTGTCGGGCGGTCAAAGACGCGGCGACCGAGTGCTGAGGCGCAGAGGTCCACCATCAGATGTGCGGTACGGCCGCGCTCGTCCAGGAAGGGGTTTAGTTCCACGAGGTCCAGCGAAGTCATCAGGCCGGAATCATGCAGGATTTCGCAGACCAGATGCGCCTCGCGCACGGTGGCACCGCCGGGTACGGTGGTGCCGACCGCAGGGGCCACCGAGGGGTCCAGGAAATCAACGTCCAGCGAGACATGCAGCATACCATTGGCCTCTGCCACCCGCTCCAGGAAACGGTTCAGCGGCCCGGCAATACCGTTTTCGTCAATATGGCGCATGTCATGGGTGAGGATGCTGCTGCCTTCCAGCGCCAGCCGCTCCTGCGTGTCGACAGAGCGCAGGCCGATCATGCAGACGTTTTCCTGCGGCACCGGGTTGGTCACTTCAGGAAAGCCATCGAAGCCATTGCGGCCAGTGAAGTATCCAACTGGAGTGCCGTGCAGGTTGCCGCTGTCTGTTGTCTGCGGGGTGTGAAAATCGGTGTGGGCGTCAAGCCACAGGACAAACAGCGGCCGGCCTGCCTTGGCGGCATGGTTTGCGGCCCCGGCAACCGATCCAAGCGACAGCGAGTGGTCGCCGCCGAGGAAGACCGGCATGCCGCACTCTAAGGCGTCTTCGGCGGCCTGCGCCAGGCGGGAGGTCCAGCCAATGGTTTCGTTGCGGGCATAGACTACCCCATCGTTCGTGTCCTTGGCGTGAGTGTCCGGAGACAGGTTGCCAAGGTCTTCGACGGTGTGGCCCAGGCTTTGCAGGGCTTCGGTGATGCCCGCGGTGCGGTAGGCGTCGGGGCCCATCAGGCAACCGGCTCTGCGTTTTCCGCTGTCTACCGGCGCGCCAATCAGGATGCAGTGTTGCGAGGTCACTGTTTTGCTCTCCCAAAAATTCAGATTTAATACTAGAAACTTCCGAAACGTGATGGAATCCAGCTCTCAATTTGCCCATGATGAGGGGCAATTGATCAAAACGGGGTGAGGTATGGACAAAACGGATGAGCGGCTGGTGTCAGCCTTGCGGCACAACGCCAGGGCGTCGCTTTCGGATCTGGCGCTGGAGCTGAACCTGTCGCGGACCACCGTTCGGGCAAGGATTGAACGTCTGCAGGCGCGGGGGGATATCCTGGGGTTTACTGTCGTTCTGAAAGAGGATGTCCTGCGCGATCCGGTGCGGGGGCTGATGATGATCGGGATCGAAGGCCGCGGCACCAGCCGGATCACTAGGCAGCTGCAGGGGCTGCCGGAAGTGCGGGCTATTCATACCACCAACGGGCGCTGGGATCTGATTATTGAACTTGGTACGGAAACGCTGGAAACGCTGGATGCCGCCCTGGCCAAAATCCGGACATTTGAAGGGGTCGTGAGCAGCGAAACCAATCTGCTGCTGGCGACCAAGAAAGATACCTGAGGCCGCTGTCTTTACAATGCGGCCAGCATGTTGGCGGCCGCATTGCAGCTTACTGAACCTTTAACGCTGTTTGCGGATGTGGTTGGCCGCGGCAATCCACAACAGTGCGAGGCCGAAGGATGCGATGGCGTTCCAGCTTGCCATGGAGAGCGACAGCATTTCCCAGGGAACCTCGTCGCAGCGCACCAGCGGCGCGGCCATGATCTGCTCCATCAGCTGATCCGGAGACAGCCCGCCAATAGGTCCGGACGTGCAGGTGGAGGGGCCTTCCCACCAGCCGCGCTCGACCCCGGTGTGATAGGCGCCGACTCCGGCGGTCGCCAGCGCCGCCAGCGCACCCAGATACGGCAGCAGCGCGCCGGGGATGATCAGCGCAAGGACGCCGATGCCAGCCGCAGCGGCATGGGGGTAGCGTTGCCAATAGCAGAGTTTGCAGGGGGCCATTTCGCCAATGTACTGGAACCCAAGCGCCCCCAGCAAAAGTGCAGCGGACCCGGCGGCGGCCAAAACGATCAGAAACCTGTGCATGTTCAGATGAACCTCACCATCAGGAAACCGCCGAACAGGATCACCATGAATGCGGTGAACACCAGTCCCAAGCGGCGTTCAATGAAATCGCGGACCGGGGCGCCAAATTGCCAAAGAAGACCCGCTACGATGAAAAAACGCAATGCGCGTGCAAGGATAGAGGTGGCAATGAAAGTGCCAAGCGGCATCCCGGTCCAGCCCGACATGATGGTGATCACCTTGTAGGGGAACGGTGTGACACCTGCGCCCAGCACGGCCCAAAAGCCAAAGTCGTTGAAGCGGGTGTTAAACTCCGCCATGGCATCTCCCTTGCCCATGGCTTCCAAGACCGGCTGGCCGATGCCTTCATAAAAGAAGGCGCCAATAGCGTACCCCAGAACGCCGCCGGCCACCGAGGCGATCAGAGCCACCAGTGCGACCAGCCATGCGCGTGAGGGGCGGGCCAGGATCATCGGGATCATCAGGACGTCCGGCGGGATTGGGAAAACCGAGCTTTCGACAAATGCGACAACGGCCAGGCACCATAGCGCCTTGGGATGATCGGCCAGGGCCATCGTCCGGTCGTAAAGCGGTTTCAGCATTTTGGCCCTGCGTCCTCATCAGCGTTTGCCAAGGGAGGTGGCATGCGTGCGTCGCTCCGTCAAGCTGCGCGCCGGCTGATTTTGCAGTGCGAAGGATTTTCAGCGGCGGAGTACCGTTTTGCCTCTGGACCTTGGCCGATAGCTTGGCTAGGAAAAGGGCGTGGCCCAAGTGGCGGAATGGTAGACGCAGGGGATTCAAAATCCCCCGCTGGTGACAGCGTGCCGGTTCGAGTCCGGCCTTGGGTACCAATAAAAACAAAGGCCTGCAGTGTGTTCTTGCTGCAGGCCTTTGTTTTTTGGGCGACCCTCTCCTAGAGGTGATGCGCGCAAACTCAATTCGTTCTTATTCCGTACAAAAAAAATTTGCAGCAGCTATTGGCCTTGGCGTTGTTACGCCCAAGTCCGTTCCAACACGCGCAACCAGTTTCCGTGGCACAGCTTTGCCATTAGCGTGTCGTCGTAGCCGTGCGCCTTCATCGCTTCCCGCAGCAGCGGCAGTCCCGCGACATTGCCGATTTCTTCGGGCACCGTTGCACCGTCGAAATCCGACCCCAGGCCAACCCCGTCTTCGCCAATTTCGGCAATGAGATAGTCGAGGTGTTCAATCATCCGGCTGACCGGCGTGTCGGCGTCCATCCGGCCATCTTCTCGCAGGAAGGCGACCGCGAAGTTCAGCCCGACGAGCCCGTCGCTTTCACGGATCGCGTGCAGTTGCCGGTCGGTCAGGTTGCGGCTGTGCGGGCATAGGGCGTGGGCATTGGAATGGGTGGCGACCAGGGGGTGGCCGCTGTGGCGGGCAACATCCCAGAATCCGGCTTCGTTCAGGTGAGATAGGTCGATCAGGATTTTAAGTTCATTGCATTTTTTTAACAGCCGCATGCCATCTGCTGTCAAGCCGGGACCGGTATCCGGGCTGGAGGGAAAGCGGAACGGAACACCGTGTCCATAGATTGTAGGCCGGCTCCAGACCGGACCGAGCGAGCGGAGGCCAGCGGCGTGCAAAACCTCCAGCATGTGGAAATCCGGGTCAATTGCCTCGGCGCCTTCCATATGCATGACGGCGGCCATGATGCCGTCCCGCATGGCGCCGCGGATGTCATCCGCGGTGCGGCAGATCCTGAGCGCGCCGTGTTTCTCAAGCTGTATCAGGATTGCTGCCTGGGCCAATGCGATCTGAGCCGAACGGGCCCAATCCAGGGCCGGCGGCAAGGGCAGATCATAGCTGACCGCCATCATTTCATCCATGAAGGAAGCGCTGCCTGCGTCCGGGACAAAGATCGCGAAGAACCCGCCTGCAAATCCGCCAGACTGCGCCTTTGACAAGTCGATATGATTGCCGCCAGAGCCCATAAAGCCGCGCTCGCCGCTGGCAACATTCCCGGACTGGATCTGCAGCAGAAGGTCGTTGTGCCCGTCAAAGATCAGCGGGTAGTTCATTTCAGCTCCTATTTGCGAGTGCGCAAGATCAACGGCTATCTTTCAGCCCGTAGTCAGCAAAAGCTGCAATGGCTTCTGCCATTTCAGCGTCACTCAGGATGTGCGGTTTACCTATAGTGAGGCTGACTGCGTAACTCTTTGCCAGTGCTTCCAATTCCACCATGCGCCATAGTGCCCGGGGCAGGCTGTCGCCGGTGGCAACCGCGCCATGGTTGGCCATAAGGCAGGCACTGCGTTGCTGCAGCGCGCGTAGAATATTTTCGGACAGTTGCACGCTTCCGAACAGGGCGTAACCGGCGACCGGAACATCCCTGCCGCCAAAGGCCGCGACCATGTAGTGGCAGGCCGGGATTGATTGGCGGTTCATCGCCAGCGCACTGCAATAGATGGGATGAGCGTGGACCACGGCGTTCACGCCGGGTTTTGCCTGAAGGATCGCCTGATGAAAGGGCCATTCAGTTGAGGGCTGCAATGGCCCCTTCGGCGCGCGACTGCAGTCCAGTGGCATCAGCACAAGGTCATCCGGCAGCAGAGTCTCATATGGAACGCCGGACGGTGTGATCAGCATCTGATCTTCCACCCGCACTGAGATATTGCCGGAAGTGCCCTGATTGATGCCCGCGGCGTTCATTTCCAGGCAGGCGTCAATCACCGCCTGCCTGAGTTCGGTGGAGTCGTGATACGGCGGCTTCACGGCGCGGCGTCCGGCATCAGGCGGATTTCGCCGCGGCCATCTCCGGGAACAGGCCGGCCAGGCCTTCCTCGGATGCGGCGCAGATGCCGCGCTCGGTGATCAGGCCGGTCACCAGACGGTTCGGTGTCACGTCAAATGCCGGGTTGCCGCCTGGGGTTCCGTCCGGCGTCACTTGGACAACGCCGATTGCGCCGTCTTCGGTTTTGCCCTGAACATGGGTGACCTCACGCGCGCTGCGTTCCTCAATCGGGATTTCGGCAACACCGTTGGAAACGGTCCAGTCGATAGTCGGCGAGGGCAGGGCGACGTAGAAGGGCACACCGTTGTCCTTGGCGGCCAGCGCCTTCAGATAGGTGCCGATCTTGTTGCAGACGTCGCCGCGGCGGGTGGTGCGGTCGGTGCCGGTGATCACCAGATCAACCTGGCCATGCTGCATCAGGTGGCCGCCCGCGTTGTCGCTGATGTAGCTGTGGCTGATGCCGTGGCTGCCCAGCTCCCATGCGGTTAATGCGCCCTGGTTGCGCGGGCGGGTTTCGTCGACCCAGACATGAACAGGAATGCCGGCCTCATGCGCGTGATACATCGGGCTGGTGGCGGTGCCCCAATCCACGGTTGCCAGCCAGCCTGCGTTGCAGTGGGTCAGCAGCCGGACCGGTTCGCCCGCAGGCTTACCCGCAGCGATCTGCCGGATCAGTTCCAGCCCGTGCACACCGATGCAGCGGTTGATTTCTACGTCTTCATCGGCAATTTCATGTGCCAGCCGCAGGGCTGCGGCAGCGCGTTCCGGTTCCGCCAGCGGCCGCAGGTGGGTGCGGCAGCGGTCCAGCGCCCAACGCAGGTTGACCGCTGTTGGGCGGGTTGCGTTGAGGAAACTCCAAGCTTGGTCCATCGCTGTATCGGACGGATCCAGCCGCATCGCAAGCGCCATGCCGTAGGCGGCAGTTGCACCGATCAGGGGCGCGCCGCGGACCCGCATTTCAACAATGGCATCGGCAAATTCCTGCAGAGTCTCCACCGGCTGAATGCGAAATTCATGCGGCAGCCAGCGCTGGTCGATGATCTGCAGAGCGTCCTTCTCGTGATCCCACCACAGAGACCGGTAGTGCGTCCCATCAACTTTCATAAGGCTGTCTCCCTTGGGTTGCTGTGGCACTGCGCAAGCGGCCGGAAACGGCCAGCCATGCAAGGCCGGTGCGGTGATATCTGTGCGGCTACAGAAACATCAGCCTCAAGAGATTTCAATGGCCTGCGTTCTCAAGGTGTCACAAAGAACCGGCCGAAAACGTATCGCAGGATTTCACATCACCGGATTGGAACCCGCGTGCAAACCAAGCTTGCCTCTGTGCGCTGGTGCCATGGGAAAACGTATGCGGCTGCGGTACCTGCCCGGCATTGCGTTGCAGCGTATCATCGCCGATCTGCTTGGCTGCGTTCATCGCCTCTTCAATGTCGCCAGGTTCCAGCGTGCCCAGGGCGTCCTGTGCATAGCGGGCCCAGATCCCGGAAAAGCAATCGGCCTGCAGTTCTGTGCGGACAGAAATCGCATTGGACTCCACGTCGCTCACGCGGGCCCGCACGCGCTGCGTTTCGCCCAGGATGCCAAGCTCGTTCTGGACATGATGGGCGACCTCATGGGCAACGACATAAGCTGCTGCGAAATCCCCCCGTGCGCCCAGCCGTTGGCTGAGTGTGGTGAAGAACGAGGTGTCGAGATAGACCTTTTCATCCAGCGGGCAATAGAACGGGCCGGTGGCTCCGTTTGCCCCGCCGCAAGGCGATTGTGTGACGCCTTTGTACAGCACAAGAACTGCCGGGCTGTAGCGGCGTCCGAGCTGCTGCTCAAAAATGGAGGTCCAGACCTCTTCGGTATCGGCGAGGGCAACGCTGACGAATTCCGCGGCTTCCTGGTCGGCTGCTGTGATTGGGGCAGGGCTGCTGCTGTGCGGTGCGGAGCCTTGCAGCAGCGGCGTCAGGTCCACCCCGAAAAAGGCACCCGCGACCACGACCAGCAGAAGCCCGGCGCCGCCTATGCCCGCGGTTCTGCCTGTCATTCGGCGGCCCTGCCGGTCCTCGATGTTCCGGCTTCCCCGCCGTCCTCTCCAACGCATGACAGTCTCCTTGCTTGCAAGCCAGAGGGTTTTGCTGAGTTAAAGTAATGGCCCGTCCCGGGTTATCAAATGACGTGAACCGGATGTGACTGAACGGCAGGCTCCATATTTTTAACGCCTTTCGGCGCCCTGTGGTTCCGTTACGGAACAAGCGGTCGTGCCGGGCCGGCAGCGACGGAAGTTTGCGGTCGAGGCGTGTGCAGCTTGCAGATGTGCGCTGGGAAGGTATTCAATAGGGTAACGATTTGGATACAGGGCGGCAGACCGGGAATGCGGCTGCGCTGAATTTTCTGTTTAATTGAAAGGCTCAAGAATGACGTGTTTCTGGAACAGGGGCCTGACCGGCCGGACCGGGCTGGCATTTATTACTGCTGTAAGCTTGACTGCCGCAGGCTCAGCTCTGGCACAGCAGCAAGGGACCGCGCCCAAAGTGTCGGTCTCCGAGGCGGTAATCAAACCGATCAAAGACACCGCAACCTTCATCGGTAGGGGCGAGGCAATCGACAAGGCTGACATCATGGCCCGGGTCAACGGCTACCTGGAGGAGGTCCTGGTCAAGGATGGTGCCGAGGTCGAGAAAGGCGATGTTCTGTTCCGGATTGAACGCAGCGCCTATGAGGCTGTGCTGGAGAGTCGCCGGGCGGAGCTGGCGCAGGCAGAGGCCAATTTGGAGCTGGCCTCGCTGGATTTGGCGCGAAAGCAGGAACTGTTCGAGCGAGGTTCGGTTCCGGAAGCGGACCGGGATACCGCTCGCGCAAATGAACTGGTGGCCGAAGCGCAGGTGAGAGCCGCAGCAGCAGCGATCCAGCAGGCAGAGCTGGATCTGAGCTACACTGAAATCCATGCACCGTTTTCCGGCCGCGTAGGGCGTGTCGAGGTTAGCATCGGGGATGTGGTCAGCCCCAGCGGATCGCCGCTGGTGAATATTGTGCGTGAAGCACCAGTTTATGTGTCCTTCTCGCTGAACGAAAAACAATTCGTAGAAATCCTGCAGGAGCTGGAAGCCGAGGGCATCGATCGCGGCAACACAGAAACCGCGCCAGAAGTTTTTGTCGTTCTGCCAAATGGTGCTGAGCTGGAGGAAAAGGGACGCATTGCCTTTGCAGGCAACCGGGTGGATCCGGCAACCGGGGCCGTTACTGTCCGGGCGGAATTCAAGAACGACAACCGCCTCATTCTGGACGGTGCCTTTTTGACCGTCGGGCTACAGTCGCAAGAGGCCGTCGACCGGATTGTTATCAGCCAGGCAGCGATCCAGCGCGACCAGCAGGGGCCGTTTGTTCTGGTTGTGGATGAAAATAACCAAGTGCAGCAGCGCTATATTGCAACCGGCGACGTGCAAGGCACTGGAATTATTGTGCTGGACGGGCTGACCAAAGGCGAGAGCGTGGTGGTCGAAGGCCTGCAAAAGATCCGTCCCGGTGTTGAGGTGGATCCGGTCATGGCAGCACAGGCTGGAGAATAAGCAATGTTCTCTTCAACTTTCATCTCAAGGCCGAAGTTCGCGATCGTCATTTCCCTTGTGCTGACGGTCATGGGCGTCATCGGCTATTTCGCACTGCCGGTTGCGCAGTTCCCGGAAATCACGCCGCCGGTGGTGAATGTCACCGCCACATACACCGGGGCCAATGCGGAAACCGTTGAAAAAAGCGTCGCCGCGCCGATCGAAGCGCAGGTCAATGGCGTGGACGGCATGCTCTACATGTCCTCAACCTCAGCTGACAACGGCAGCTATTCGCTGGCGGTAACCTTCGAGGTCGGAACCGATCCCGATATCGCGTCGGTCAACGTGCAGAACCGGGTGGCACAGGCCACTGCTTCGCTTCCTGCTGAGGTCAACGCCAATGGGGTTGTCACTCAGAAAAGCTCCTCCAACATGCTGCTGGTGACGGCGCTGACATCACCCAACGGGTCCTATGACAGCGTCTTCCTGTCAAACTATGCCGCTATCAACATCAAGGATGCGCTGGCGCGTGTGAACGGCGTCGGCAAGGCGGATATCCTGACCAATTTCGAATACGCCATGCGGGTCTGGCTGGACCCGAACAAGATGGCAGGCCTGGGCATTTCGCCGGGTGATGTGGTCAGCGCAGTGCAGGAGCAGAACATTGAGGTGTCGGCAGGGCAGGTGGGGGCGCCACCAGTTCCAGGCGATCAGGTGTTCCAGTACACGATCAAGTCCAAGGGCCGGCTGACTGAGGTCAGCGAGTTCGAAGATATCGTCATTCGAACTGGCGACGGCGGCAGCACCGTGCGGCTGAGGGATATTGCCAAGGTGGAACTGGGCGCTTCGAACTACAGCTCTTCGGGCTTCTTTGACGGTGTCCCGGCCACCATTCTGGCGGTCTACCAGGCTCCGGGCGCCAACGCGCTTGCGGTGTCGGAGAATGTGCTTGCGGAAATGGAACGCCTGTCTGCGGATTTCCCCGAGGACGTTTCTTACGCGGTGCCATTCAACACCACAGATTTCGTCGAACAATCACTGAACGATGTGATTTCCACCCTGATGATGACCTTCGTGCTGGTGATTTCGGTTGTTTTCATCTTCCTGGGGTCGTTCCGCGCCACGATCATTCCGGCCGTGGCGATTCCGGTTTCCCTGATCGGCACCTTTGCCTTCTTGCTGGCGCTTGGCATGTCGCTCAACACCATCTCGCTGTTTGCGCTGGTGCTGGCGATCGGCATCGTGGTGGATGACGCCATCGTGGTGGTTGAGAACGTCGAGCGCATCATTGCCGAGGAAGGGCTGTCACCGCCTGATGCGACCCGCAAAGCGATGGGGCAGATCACCGGCCCGGTTATCGCAACCACGCTGGTGCTGCTGGCGGTGTTTGTGCCGGTCACCTTCATGCCCGGGATCACCGGCAAGCTCTATTCGCAATTTGCTGTGACGATCTCCGTTGCTGTGGTGATTTCCTCGGTCAATGCGCTCACCTTGTCGCCGGCACTTTGCGCCATTGTGCTCAAACCCCGTTCGGGCCCGCCCAAGGGTCTGCTGGCGATGTTTGAGAATGCAATCGGCGGGGTGCGCAGCGGGTACCTCAGCATCGTGACCCGGCTGCTGCGGCTGCCTGTGATCGGGCTGGCAATCATCGCTGCGGTGGCCTTGGGAACCGGCGCGGTCTTCAATTCGACCTCCAAGGGTTTTCTGCCGGCTGAGGACAACGGCTATCTGTTTGTTGATGTTCAGCTGCCTGATGCGGCGGCGCTGGGGCGGACAGAGACGGTGACGCGCCGGATCGACGAGCTGATCCGGGATATCCCTGGCGTGCAAGGCACCGTGCTTGTGAACGGTTTCAGCCTGCTGAACGGCGCCAGCGCCAATGGTGCGATGATTATCGCCAACTTGTCGCCTTGGGATGAACGGCAAGACGAGACGCTGCAGCCCAACGCAATACTCGGCCAGATCTATGGCATTGCCAACAGCGAGGCCGCGGCCAGTATCGTTGCCTTCAACCCGCCGCCGATTTCCGGCCTGGGCATGTCGGCCGGTGTCGAAATGGCGGTGCAGCAGACCGCAGGCGGTACCCCGCAAGACCTGGCGCAATCGGTCGGCTCGCTGGTTTATTCAGCCAACCAACGGCCTGAGATTGCCCAGTCCTACACCACCTTCCGGGCCAATGTGCCCCAGGTGTTCGTCGATCTGGACCGGGAAAAGGCCAAGACGCTGAACGTGCCGATTGCTGAGGTGTTCCAAACCATGCAGGCGCATCTGGGCTCCTACTACGTCAACGACTTCAACCTGTTTGGCCGCGTCTACAAGGTGATGCTGCAAGCAGAGGGGTCCTACCGCGACAAGATCGAGGATATCGGCGGCCTGTATGTTCGGGCTCAGTCGGGTGAGATGGTGCCGCTGTCGACTTTGATCGACGTAGAGAACGTACTCGGGCCGGTGCTTCTGAAGCGGCACAACATCTTCCGCTCAGCGACCGTTACCGCGGTTCCGGCACCGGGGTTGTCAACTGGCGACGCGATCCGGGTGATGCAGGAGGAGGCCGCTACCGCGCTGCCGCCGGGATATGCTTTTGAGTGGACCGGTACCGCACAGCAGCAGTTGGACTCGGCTGGGCTGGTGACAGTGATCCTGGCGATGGCGGTGCTGTTCGGCTACTTGTTCCTGGTTGGGCAATACGAAAGCTGGACGATGCCGGTTGCCATTCTGCTGTCGGTGATTGTTGCACTTTTCGGGGCCGTCGCTGCGGTGGCGATTGCTGGCAATGACATCAACCTCTACACCCAAATCGGGATGATCATGCTGATCGGCCTGGCCTCCAAAAACGCGATCCTGATAGTGGAGTTCGCTATGGAGCAGAGGGCCGCTGGCCTCAGCATCCGCGAAGCCGCGCATGAAGCAGCCAAGCAGCGCTTCCGCGCTGTCATGATGACTGCATTGTCCTTCCTGCTGGGCGTGGTGCCGCTGCTGATTGCATCGGGTGCCGGCGCTGCCAGCCAGAAGGCAATCGGCATTGCCGTGTTTGGTGGCATGCTGGCGGCGACTGTTGTCGGCGTGATTGTTGTGCCTGTGCTTTACGCGATGATGCAAGCCATGCGTGAGCGTATCAAAGGTGAGTCCCAAACCAGCGCGGCCGAGTAACCAAAATATCCCCGGCTGCCGTCAGGTAGCCGGGGCGCCATCTCAGATTTTCACAGATCAAAGAAGTGTCAGGCTGCTTGCCGCGCTCTCAGGCCGCGCTCATGCGCTTCGGCGAGAATCAACTCCCATTTGCGAGGCGTGCACCGGAATTCGGGCTCCACATCACACGTCAGCGGGGCGCTGATTTCTCGGGGTAGCCGACGGGCCTGGGCGGAAACGCATCGTTCCAAAGCCCAAAAGTCCGTCAGGGACGGATTGCTGAAAATTACTTGGCTCAGCAGCATAGCTGCAAGCTCCCTGTCAATTGCTGGTAACGGCCCCGGCGTTTCTTAAACCGTGGCTCAAATTTTTTTATGGGCTGTTTCATAGCCAACTTGCTGCGGTTTGTCACCGGTTGATTTTACGTGCGGGTAAAGCAGCAGGAAACTTCAGCATAAGCGATTTTAAGTCTTCGGGTTCAATGGGAGGCAATTAAGAATCGCGCTCAACTGATCTTTCACTGCAAGAAAAAACTTTGCGCTTTGACCGTGATGAAGCGCCATGCGTTTGCGGGGAAAAATCTCTAACTAGCGTCAATAAGGGGAAAAAAGGAGCCAAAGAGGGTGCGTCAATAAATAGCAGTCTTGACTTGCGACGGTGGCAGTGGAACCCTTCTGCGCGTGCAAAATAATCCGCACACAGCTTGCTTTGCGAGCCAGAACAAACGGCTGTGGGACGACCGCAGAATTGTATTTCAGGCGGACGCGAACAAGCTGCAATTCATAAGACAAGTGGGAGAGACTTGATCATGAAACACACCAAGCTGGCTATCGGTGCATTGGTGGCGGCGTCCTTTTCGGCGCCTGCAGCATTTGCTCAGGAATACATCACCATCGGCACCGGCGGCGTGACCGGCGTCTACTACCCGACCGGCGGCGCCATCTGCCGTCTGGTGAACAAGGGCCGCAAGGAGCACGGCTTCAAGTGCGCCGTCGAATCCACTGGTGGCTCGGTCTACAACATCAACACAATCCGCGAGGGCGAGCTGCAGTTCGGCGTAGCCCAATCCGACTGGCAGTATCATGCCTACAACGGGTCCTCCAAGTTCGAGGAAGCGGGTCCCTTCGAAGGTCTGCGCGCGGTGTTCTCCGTGCATCCGGAACCCTTCACCGTTGTTGCCCGTGCAGATGCAGGCATCTCCACCTTTGACGACCTCAAGGGCAAGCGCGTCAACATCGGCAACCCGGGCTCCGGCCAGCGCGGCACCATGGAAGTTCTGATGGAAGCCAAGGGCTGGGGCATGGAAGATTTCGCCCTGGCAACTGAGCTGAAAGCGGCAGAACAGTCCGCAGCGCTGTGCGACAATCAGATCGACGCGATGATCTACACCGTTGGCCACCCGTCCGGTTCCATCCAGGAAGCCACCACCGCCTGTGACTCGGTTCTGGTGACCGTGGACGGCGAAGCCGTGGAAAAACTGGTGGGCGACAACTCCTTCTACCGTACCGCCACCATCCCGGGCGGCATGTACCGCGGGTCCGACAATGACACCAACACCTTTGGTGTCGGTGCGACCTTCGTGACTTCCGCCGACGTGTCTGAGGATGCGGTTTATGCAGTGGTGAGCTCTGTCTTCGAAAACTTTGAAGCCTTCCAGAAGCTGCATCCGGCGTTTGCCAACCTGAAGCCGGAAGAGATGATCGCGGACGGCCTGTCGGCGCCGCTGCATCCGGGCGCAGAGAAGTACTACAAAGAAAAAGGCTGGATCGAATAATCCGCCAGACAACAGGAACGGGGCGCATCAAGCGCCCCGTTTTTGCCTGAGGCCAAAGGCCCGGGCTTGACTATTCCGGCCCCGGAAAACGGCGGCCGCAGGGGAGATTATCCATGACATCCGATGCTCAGGGAAATCGGCCGCTCAGCGAAGAAGAGCTTCAGGAACTGGTCGCGTCCTCCGACGCCGGCGCCCGCAACCCGGTGGGAAGCGTGGGGCTGTTCCTGGCAATCGTCGCCGTTATCTGGTCCGTGTTCCAAGTCATCCTGGCCTCGCCGGTGGCCAACCTGCTGCTGCCTGGCAGCGTGGTGAACAACTCACGCCAAATCCATTTGGCCTTTGCTATTTTCCTGGCCTACGCGGCCTATCCTGCGCTGAAATCCAGCCCGCGGAATTACATCCCGGTCCAGGATTGGATTTTCGCATTGGCCGGAACTGCAATCGCGATGTACGGCTATATTTTCTATCAGAAAATCGTTGATTCCGGCGGCCTTGCCGACGACATGGACAAGTGGTTTGCCCTCGCTGGCCTGATCCTGCTGTTCGAAGCCGCCCGCCGCGCGCTTGGTCCGGCAATGGCGATCATCGCGACGATCTTCCTGGCCTATGTATTCTTCGGCTCTTCCGAGTACGTCCCGGAAGTCATTCGCTGGAAGGGCGCTAGCCTGAAAAAGGCAATGAGTCATATGTGGATCACCTCCGAAGGCGTGTTCGGAATTGCGTTGGGTGTCTCCACCAAATTCGTCTTCCTCTTTGTGCTGTTCGGCGCGCTGCTGGATAAGGCGGGCGCCGGCAACTACTTCATCAAGATGGCCTTTGGCGCACTTGGCCACCTGCGCGGCGGCCCGGCCAAGGCGGCTGTTGTGGGATCTGCCGCAACCGGCCTGATCTCCGGCTCGTCCATCGCCAACGTGGTCACCACCGGCACTTTCACCATCCCGCTGATGAAGCGGGTGGGCTTCACCTCTGAGCAGGCAGGCTCGGTCGAGGTTGCATCCTCTGTGAACGGCCAGATCATGCCGCCGGTGATGGGGGCTGCGGCCTTCCTGATGGTAGAATACGTGGGCATCTCCTATGTCGAGGTGATCACCCATGCCTTCCTGCCAGCCGCAATTTCCTACATCGCGCTGGTCTATATCGTACATCTGGAAGCGGTGAAGCGGAACATGCCGACGCTGGGCAACCGCGTCGTCTCCATGGGCCGCACAATCGGCGGCATGGCCCTGTTCTTCGCGGGCTTTGCGGCGCTGTGCTATGGCGTTCAGTATCCGGTGAAGTGGATTGTTTCTGCGATGCCGGGCGCCTCCGGTCTTACCCTGTCTGCGCTTGTTGTCGCCGCTTATATTGCCCTGCTGTGGCTGGCCTCCGGCGTTGATGATCTGGTGCCGGATGACCCAAATGCGCAAGAGGTGGAACTGCCGGTTGTCGCCGAGATCTACAAGGCAGGGTTGCATTACCTGCTGCCGATCATCGTGCTGGTCTACTTCCTGATGATTGAGCAGAAGTCGCCTGGGTTGTCGGCCTTCTGGGCCACCGCACTGCTGTTTGTGATCCTTCTGACCCAGAAGCCGCTCAAGGCGATCTTCCGCGGCCAAAGCAACATGGCAAACGCCTTTGTCGAAGGGGTTCATGATCTCTGGAACGGCCTGATCGACGGTGCCCGCAACATGATTGGCATTGCGCTGGCAACCGCCACCGCAGGCGTGATCGTAGGCACCGTGACGCTGACTGGTGTGGGACAGGTGATGGCTGATCTGGTCGAGTTCGTATCTGGCGGCAATCTGATCCTGATGCTGGTGATGGTCGGCCTCTTGTCCCTTGTTCTGGGTATGGGCCTGCCTACCACCGCAAACTACATCGTCGTTAGCTCGCTGATGGCCGGTGTGGTGGTGGAACTGGGCGCGCAGTCCGGCCTGATCGTGCCGCTGATCGCCGTGCACCTGTTTGTGTTCTACTTCGGGATCATGGCCGATGTGACACCGCCTGTGGGGCTTGCCAGCTTTGCGGCGGCGGCCGTGTCGGGCGGCGATGCGATCCGCACCGGTTTTACCGCTTTCTTCTACAGCTTGCGGACCGTGGCACTGCCGTTTGTGTTCATCTTCAATACAGATCTGCTGCTGATTGATGTGAACTGGATGCAAGGCATACTCGTTGCCATATCAGCCACTATCGCCATCCTGGTCTTTACTGCTGGCACCATGGGCTATTTCGTCAGCCGCAACCGGATTTATGAAAGCATCCTGCTGATCTTTGCAGCCTTTGCGCTGTTCAGGCCGGACTTCTTCATGGACCGGGTGATGCCGCCCTATGCGCAGGTGCCGCCGGCCCAGCTGGCGCAAGCGTTGAGTGACGTGGAACCGGGAGCAGAGCTGCGGATCACCGTGGAGGGGCCTGATTTCGATACCTCTGAAATCAAGAGCACCACGATGATCATGACTGCTGATGGTTCGGACGGGCAGGCGGCGGTGGATGCCTATGGCCTGCTGCTGCTGGAGGAGCACAGTGTGGTCAAGGTAGAGGAGCCGATGTTCGGCACCCCGGCAGCGCCAAACCTGGAAAGCTTTGATTTCTACGCCGACGAGCCGGTGCAGATCGTAGCGATCCAGGCGCCTGCCAGCCAGTTGCCGAAGGAGCTGATGTTCCTGCCGGCGCTGCTGCTGGTGGCGCTGGTTGCCCTGATGCAGCGCGGCCGCGCGCGTGAAGAGGAAGGAGTAACAGCATGAACAAACCCGTTCTTTGCGCTCTGGAGCTGAACGATCAGAATCTGGACGAAAAGGTCCTGTCCCAGGCTGCCCGACTGGCCGAACTGGACGGGGCCCAGCTGGATGTTGTCAACGTGCTGCCTGACTTTGGCGAGAGCTGGGTCTCGGGCTTTTTCGAGGAGCATCACCACGAAAAGGCGGTCAAGGACACCACGCAACGGCTGACCGACCTGTGCGATAGCGTTCTGGGTAAGGAGCGTAATGCCAAGGTCCGCCATCTGGTGGCGACCGGGACGGCTTATCAGGAGATTCTGAAGGTCGCGGAAACTGCAGGCAGCGGGCTGATCGTGATCGGCGCGCATAAGCCGGATCTGAAGGATTACCTGCTTGGGCCAAACGCGGCCCGGGTGATCCGCCACTCGGACTGTTCGGTCTTTGTGGTCCGTTGAACCAGATAAGGGCGCCTGCGGGCGCCCTTACTCATAACCCGTCATCTCAAGGTAGCCCTTGCCGCTGTGGCTGCCTGTCACCGTGACCGGACCTTCCCAATAGGAAAACGAGGCACCCATCCAGCTTTGCGGATTAAGCGCTTGTACTTCAACGGAAACCCTCTTGGCAGGTAGGCTTACTTGCCAGCGTGTGGGAATCTCTCGCCCCTTAACATGGCTGGTTTTCAAGGGGGTCGCCTGAAATGATCCCGGTGTCAGCGGCTCAGCCGTGCCGTCAGCAGAAATCCAAGTGCCGGATGTAAAATCGCGGGTTTCGCTGCGCAGAACAAACCCCATCAACTTCTCACCGTTGCCAAAGCTGAGCGAGAACCAGTCCCAGCCGCTTTGATCTTCTGCCAGCGGCTGACTTGACCATTCCCGGTCCAGCCAGCCATGGCCTGTGATCTTCACAGGTCCGTCGGGCAGCTCAATTGTGCCAGAGACCTGGTAGTGGGGCTGGGAATAGTAATGACTCGCCTGTCCGCTGGCGGATTTGACCGAGTACCCGTGATCTCCATGCAGGATCAGCGGCCCGTCAGCGCTAAGAGCCAGATCGTAGGAAAAATTCCGCCCGTCAGCAGAAAGAGAAATCTTTTCAATCGTTTCATCGGAGGAGCGCATCACCCAGTTATCGATCCAGGCTTCAAAAGGCATAGATTGAACACCTGCCTGACCCACGCCGCCACGGGCAATGCGTTCCGCAAATAAATGCTGATCCTCGCTGGTCACTGCGGCGTGCGCCATCCAGATTTGCGGACTTTGCCAGCTTTCCGCCTCGCCAGGAGCCAAGGCTGATCTGAACAGCGTCCACTGGATGCCGTAGTCGGCTCCATCTTCCCCCATAAGGTTTGCGGTCAAGTACCACCACTCAATACGAAAGTCCGGGTGGGGGCCGTGATCGAGAGGAAATTCCAACCGGGTTTCCTGTTGCGGAAAGGCAAAACCCTCCGCGACTGTTCCCAGCCCGGCATAACCCTGCGGCAAAGCAGACGTGGCCCAGACGCAAATCAGCGCAGACAAGGCAATCCTAGCGTTCATTGGTAAATACCCTGAGCAGTTCCGCCGGATCGATCCGGCTGAGCCGCCGGGCTGGCAGTGCTGCGGCAATCACTGCAGCGAGAAGCGCCAGCAGGAACAGTCGCAGCCAATCCAGAGGAAACAGATACATCGGCAGCTTCCAGCCAAAAGCTTCTACATTAATAACCGACAGGAGGGCCCAGGCCAGCACCAGTCCCAGCGGCAGGGCCAGGACTGCTGTGAAAGCCGCCAGAATCAGGCTGCGCAGGATTTCCGCAGAAGCCAGCTGACGGCGGGTGAGCCCCATCGCCCAGACCGGCGCGAGCTGCGGCAGGCGCTGGTTCCAAAGGGTTAGCAGGCTGGTCAGAAGCGCAAATCCTGCCACTCCAAGCGTCAACAAGTTCAGCGCAGCGGTGATCACAAAGGTCCTGTCGAACACGGCGAGTGACCGGGCTTTTGCAGTGGCCTGATCGGTGATGTTTTTTCTTGGGATATCAAATTCTTCCCGAATTGAGTTGATCAGTCCAGAGATGTCATGCGAA
Organism: Leisingera sp. ANG1; assembly: GCF_000203975.2. Lineage (GTDB taxonomy): Bacteria > Pseudomonadota > Alphaproteobacteria > Rhodobacterales > Rhodobacteraceae > Leisingera. The sequence continues at coordinate 446,768 of NZ_AFCF02000001.1, forward strand.
GCAACGCGCAGTCCGAATTGGCGGTTGGGAATGTCTGGTGCATGCTCCAGAAGAGATGGCATGGAAACCATTGCCTGCCCGTGGGGATTGCCATAATCGGAGTAAACCCCGGCGATGGGCAGCTGCCATCCCGGTTCAAGTTCAAAGCGGTCGCCTGGGGCCAGCCCATGGCGGCGCGCAAGCTGTTCGTTGACCAGCACGGCCTGCCCGCTGACAGCCTGATCCCATACGTCCGGCAGCGCGTCCAGCAGCGGCCAGTTGCTGCGGTAGGCAGTATCGTCTTCAAATCCGTAAATGCGTAAGGGCGCCCCTTTGAAACGGGTGTCATGGTAACGGCGTGACAAAGCTTTGATGCCCTGCGCATCCAGCCACCTCGCCAGTTCAGTACCCTGAACATCACTTGCGGTGGTGACGTAGACCTCTGCAAACAAGCGCTGATCCAACCAGCCAGTGAAGGTTAAACGAAAACTGGATACCATGGTGCCAACGCCAATGTTTGCAGCCAGCGCCAGCAGAAGTGCCATCAGAGCCAGTGACATACCGGGCAGCTGCGCCCGGGTGTCCGCCCATAACCATTCAGCAAAGGGGCGCTTCGCTAAACGCGCCCCAAGCGATAGCCCGGTTGAAATCAGCAGCGGTAGCAGCAACGCGGCGCCTAGCATGAGGGCGCCAAGAAATGCAAAACCGGAAATAAGCCCTTGAAACATTGTGAGTATCAATACGCCACCGGCGATTGAAGCCACTCCGCACACAGCTCCGGCCAAGTGCGAACGGCGGGCATTCTGACCTCGGGCATGAGTTGCGGGGGCTGCTAGCAACGGCATACGCCAAAGCGCAAAGAGGGATTGCGCACCAGCCAGGAATGTGCCGCCAAGTGTCATTGCCAAACCTGAAAGAACCCAGCCCGGACGCAGGGAGAGGCTGCCATCCACCGGCGCGCCATACAGCCCGGCCAGGGTGGCATTGACGCCGGGCAGCAATACGGCTGCCACCAGATAGCCGCCTGCAAGCCCGGCAATGCCCGCGGCCAGCGCGAGGAAGGCCAGTTCCGCAGCAATAAGGCCGGACACGAGCCGCATCGGTACTCCAAGGCTTCGCAGCGTCCGGATCATACCGCGACGCTGTTCAAGGCTCAGCGCGATGGTGCCCTGGACGATGAACAGGCCAACGGCAAAGGACAGCAGGCCGAAGGCGGTGAGGTTCAGATGGAAACTGTCCGTCAGCCGCGCCGTCTCCGAGGCAGCTGTGCTGGCAGGGACCAGAGTCAAGCCGGGCGCCAGGTCGCTCAGAGGTTTCAGCCCCTGGGCCTGGTCCGGTAGAACCAACAGGTAGCTCAGGCTGTCGGGGCGCCGCAGCAGCCGGCTGGCAAGGCTGAGATCCGCTAAGGCCACTCCTGGCGGCAAAGCCTCCGTTTCAGTGACCGGGTGGACATTCTGAGATGCGGCCAAATGCACTGCCGTTTCGGGGTGTGCAAAAATTCGTCCGGGCGGCAGCAATGCCTCCAGCGGAGAAACAGCCTCTGCTTCCGCGGCCTTGGTTAGGGCCGGGGCCAGCGGGTGCTGCAGAAGATCAACTCCCATGATATCAAAGTTTTGCCGCTCAAACCTAATAACGCCTTCCAGTACCGGGGCCAGCTGCCAACCGGAACGGCGCAGGCTGGCGTAGCGGGCAACGGAGATGGTTCCAGATTCAGGGATCAGCCGGGCGACACCCGCGGTGCCAAGCTGTTCCGCTGCCCGGGCGTAGCTCGCGCGGGCTTCGGCGTTGATGGCTTGGACTGCCGACCATAAGCCAGCCGCAAGCGCCAGGCCAGCGATCAGGGTTGCCAGCTGCAGCGGATGGCGCCGCCAATGTGACAGAATGGCCAGAAACGCCGCGGCTGTCATTTGGCCATGCCGTGGTGCAGATGCAGACGCCGGTCCAGCAACTGCGCGATGGCTGCAGAATGGGTGACAAGAAACAGTGCGGTGCCGCTTTCGCGCACCAGGTCCAGCATCAGTTCCATTACGGCGGCACTGGCGGCTTCATCCAGATTGCCGGTCGGTTCATCCGCCAGCAGCAGCCTGGGCCGCACAGCAAGAGCGCGGGCGATGGCCACACGCTGCTGCTGTCCGCCGGACAATTGCTCAGGATAGCGTTCCAGAAGACCGGACAGGCCCAGGCGGTCTGTCAGCCGCATCCCCCAGCCCTCGTCCCACGTGCCACCCAGCCGGGCGTGCAGCGCGATATTCTTTCCGGTGTCAAGTGAAGGTATCAGATTAAATTGCTGAAAAACAAGAGAAACATCGTTCCGGCGCAGCGCCGCCCGCTGGCTGTCGCTCAGCCCGGACAGGCGGGTTCCGGCAATTTCAATCTCTCCGCTGTCGAACTGATCCAGCGCCCCTGCCAGATGCAGAAGGGTGCTTTTGCCGGAGCCGCTTTCCCCGGTCAAAGCCAGGCTGCTGCCCGCTGCCAGATCCAATGACACGCCGCGCAGCACAGCTGTTTCCTCCGTTTGTCCCGGATAGCATTTGGTTACATTGCGGATTGTCAGAACCATATGCGGCAACCTCTGCATCTTGGGCCTTCACATGCTGCTAAGGCACTCAATACCCTAGCACCAAGGATGTCCAGACCGCTGCTCGTGCCGCGCGGTCAGCGCTTCAGGCTGGTATGATGCAATTGCCAATTGCGGGCAGGATTTCTATGGTGCGGCCAAGGGTTGCCAAAGCGAATTCACAACAGGAGGTCCGGCGTGACGCTGTGGAACCAGCTACTGTGGGGATCAATCTACCTCAGCACTTGCCTGATCCTGGAAATCACCATACTGGTCTGGTGCGCCTCGGTTCTGAACCGGTTGTCCAGCCGGTTTTCCAAACCCTACCGGCCCTGGCAATTGGGTCTTATGCTCGTTGTGGCGATATTCATCATTCTTGGCAGCCACACCGCTCAGGTTTGGATCTGGTCCGCGGCCTTTGTCATGGTTGGCGCGATCGAGGATTGGAATACGTCCGTCTATTTTTCGCTGGTGACCTATACCACGCTGGGCTACGGCGATGTGGTTCTGGGCCCGGCGCTCAGGATTTTTGCTGCCCTTGCTGCGGTTACAGGGCTGTTCGGCTTCGGCATAAGCACCGCCTTCCTTGTCAGCGCAATGGGGCGGCTGTTTTCCTTTAATGGGCAACACACTGGCGGCAGGGATTAAAGCACCGGTGCCAGCAGGCGGGCCATCGGGGCCAGCAGGCGGATCCGCTGATTTTGCTGGCCGAGTCCAACGGCGAGTTCCTTTGCATTCCGAAAGTCCTTGGCAAGCATGTTTGCAACCTTGCCGGCCGTCTCTTGATCGAAAAACAAGGCCATGGTTTCAAAATTCAGCCGGAAAGACCGGTTGTCCAGATTTGCGGTTCCGATTCCGGCAATGGTGTCGTCGACGACAAAACACTTTTGATGCATGAAACCGCCCTGATAGCGCAGGATGCGGACACCGGCTTCGCGAAGTTCATCAAAAAATGCAAAGCTGGCAAGCCACGGCAGATGGTGATCGATGGTCTCCGGCAGCAGCACCCTGACATCGATGCCTCGCAGACCAGCGTGTTTCAGAGCTGCAAAAACGTCTTGGTCAGGAACAAAATACGGGGACGCCAGCCACACTCTGCGCTGCGCCGCAGTGATGGCAGAAAAATAGAGCATTGAACCGTTTCCGGTCGTGTCTCCGGGGCCGGTGGAGGCGATCAGCGCGGGCAGATTCTGAGGCGACGGCTCGGGTTCCCAGTTGAGAAGATCCAGGATCGGCTCCTGGGTGCGCCAGTGCCAATCTTCGGCAAAGGACAGTTGAAGCTGCAGCACCACAGGCCCAACCAGCCGTACATGCGTATCCCGCCACGGACCAAACTCCGGGTTCTGTCCCAGATATTCATTCCCGACGTTCAGCCCTCCGGTAAAACCTGTGTGACCGTCCACAATCACAGTTTTCCGGTGATTGCGGAAATTAATCCGTAACCGGTGCCAGGGACCGCGCTGAACCGCTGGATCAATCATGTTTATGCCAGCAGCCACCAGCGCGTGTTTGTAGTCCTGGGACAGCTTGCGGCTGCCAATGCTGTCCGTCATGAACCAGACCGTTACGCCACGCTCTGCTGCGGCGATCAGCCGGGACTGCAATTGCATTCCTAGGTTATCGGCGCGCAGTATGTAATACTGGAGAAGGATGTAGTCTTGCGCATTTTCAATGGCTTCGAAGATTGTTTTGAAAGTCTCGGTGCCGTTGACCAGGAGATCCACCCCATTTCCGCGGCAAATGTTCTGACCTGCGATCGCCTCAAACGGCGCTGTGTTGACGGCCAGTGCTGATGCATCCTTTGATTGGGCGCTGGTGTAGTTCCGCTTTGGGATGACGGCCTGTTCCGCGGCCTCGCGGGCTGTCCAGTATCCTTTGAACCGGTGGTGTCCAAAGATCATGTAAGCGGGCAGGGCAAGGACCGGCGCAGCCAGCAGGAAAACAACCCAGCCAATGGCTCCTTGAGGTGTCCGCGCGGTGCGCGCCGCACTGAGCGCAGCCAGGCCGGCAGCCGTCCAGGTTGCAGCAAGTACAGCGGTGCTGAGAACAATCCAGAACATTGCGGGCTCCAAAAACTGTCGATGTGTCAGACTAATACTGAACCTGGCTTGCCGCCATACCCGGACGGGGCAGCACTTAGGTTGTCACGGAACAGACCACGCATTGCGGCTGGCGTTTGCCCTGAAGTTGTGGGACGTTACCGGTATGCCGATCCTTCCGCCAATCCGCATGTGGCCAGCCGCCTTGATGACCGCCGCCGGCCGGTTCAACAGAAAAAACGGCTGGGTGATGAGCAGCCACATCGCGATGTCGATGATGCTGGCGCTGTTTCCTTTTGTGCTGTTCACCGTCGCGCTTGCGGGCACGGTTGCGGGCCTGCTGTCACAGGAGGTTGAGGTGGAGGCGATGACGGAACAGGTGTTCAGCGTTTGGCCTGATGCGGTGGCCCGGCCCATTTTGACTGAACTTAAGGCGGTACTGCGGACATCAAACACCCAATTGGTCACTCTGGGCGGATTGTTCGCGCTGTATTTTGCCTCAAACGGGGTTGATGCCGTTCGCACGGCCATGGTCCAAGCTTATCACGATAAGGATACCCGGCCTTACTGGCGGTCGCGGGCACTGTGCATCGCACTGGTTATTCTTGGCGGGGCTGGCATTCTGGCGGTCACCGTATTCGAAGTCATCATGCCCCTGTATGTTCGCCACATTACCAAACTCCTGCCTTTTGCGACCGTGCCGCAAGGCTGGGAGCAGGGGTTAAGAGGGCTTCTGGCCCTGGCGCTACCAGCAGGCGCGGTGCTGGCATTTCATGTGCTGCTGCCGGGGCGGGTGCACCGAATCCGGCGAATCTTGCCGGGTGCGATCCTGACATTGCTGCTTTGGCTGATCTGCGGCAGCGGCTTTGCCATCTATGTTGGGTCTTTTGCCCAATACTCTGCCACCTACGCGGGCCTTGCAGGCGCCATGGCAGCGATGATCTTTCTGTATCTGAACGCTGCCATTCTGATCCTAGGCGCGGAATTCAATGGCGCCCTGATTGACATGGCAAACAGCATGGGCCGGACATAGCGCCTGCGGCTTCGTTGCAACTGTTTCCATTTATTCAACAATAAGGCAGCTTCGCCACAATTGCGCCCCGATCTCAGCCCGATCGGCCTCTAGAACTGCAGAAAAGCAGCGGAACCAGAAGGGGCCATCATGACAAAACTGCAAAACAAACTGCGCCGCATGCGTCTGTTTGAGCTGATGCGGCAGCGCGGGATAGGCAGCAATGCCGGCTGCAAGCTGCGGGTGTCCCGCCTGACTGATGAAGAAGGCGAAGAGGCCATTCTGCTGCGCACCTTGGCCGCGCGGTCGCTGACCACGCCTCATAATCGCCGGGTCTGACCCGGTTCAGCCGCGGAAACCCGTGGCCACCACAAATTTCTCAGAGCTGTCCGACCGCGAGGAGGGCGGCTTGATGTTCATCACTTTGGTGAATTTCTGTTTCAGAAGCTTTTGCAGTTCGCCCTCGGCGCCACCAGCCAGAACCTTGGCGACAAAGGTGCCGCCTTCCTCCAGCACGTCAAAGGCAAAATAGGCCGCGGTTTCACAGAGAGAAATGATCCGCAAATGGTCGGTCTGCTTGTGGCCGGAACTGGCAGCCGCCATGTCTGACATTACCACGTCGGCCTTTCCGCCCAGCCATTCCTTGACCTGCTCGTCAGCTCCGTCATCCATGAAATCGAGCTGATGGAACTCAGCACCTGCCAGTGGCTCGACCTCTTGCAGGTCGATACCAATGATGCGGCCGACGGCCTTGCCTTGTTTCTCACCCAGCGAATTGATCCGCTTCACTGCCACCTGTGCCCAGCCTCCCGGTGCGCAGCCCAGGTCGACAACCCGGGCGCCATTCACCAGGAAACGGTACTTGTCGTCCAGTTCCATGATCTTGTAGGCTGCACGCCCGCGGTAGCCTTCGGCCTGGGCGCGTTTCACATAGGGGTCGTTCAGCTGCCGCTGCAGCCAGCGGGTTGAGCTGAGCTTGCGCCCGCGCGCTGTCTTCACATTGACCTTCAGATCCCGCTGCCCGCGGCCGGAAGTGTTTTTACCAGTGGGGGTCTTTGCCATGTGCGTTTTCTCCGACAGTGAGGGCTGCAGATAACCTCTTGGCCCGTCTGGATCAAGGCGATGCTTTTTTCTTGGATAGCGCAAGTTCCTGCCATGGGGCGGATACACCGAATATCAGGTATCCTAGAAGGTTTGCAGCCTTGCCCCAAAAACTAATCTTCACGACCGGCTCGGGCGGGTCTTCGTCTATGGTGTCTTCGGTGGCCAATGACGTCAGATGACCACACTGAATTGCGTGAAGATACTCCGAAGCCTCCGCTGCATTTTCAGACGGAACCCTGATAGGAACCCCGCCAAACGCCAGGCTGTGATGCGGTAGCAGAGTAATTGTGTTGAGCCCTGGGCAAAATACCCGGAAACCCGCAGCCTCCAGTGCAGAAACCGCCACTGAGACGGTGCTTAGCCGGTAAGCTATGGCGATGGTCGAATACATGTAAGACGCCCTGAAACTTCTGTTGAGCGGTTAGTAAGGGCCGTCCTCCAGAACACCATCTGCGCTCATCTGCGCATAAAGCAGGCCTTCGCGCAGGCCGCGGTCGGCGACGGACAGCCGGTCGGTTGGCCAGCAACGCAGCAACGCCTGAAGGATTGCCGAGCCGGACATAATCAGGGCTTGCCGGTCCTCGCCGATGCGGGGGTCGCGGCGGCGGCCTTGAGGGCCGAGCTCCAAATACCCCCGGATCACCTTGTCAATCTGATCGCTGGTCATCCGCAGCCCGTCCACCTTTGTCCGGTCATAGCGTTTGAGACCCAGATGCGAGGCTGCAACCGTAGTTACCGTGCCGGAGGTGCCGACGATCTGGAAGCCGGCGCGTGCCTGCTCATCTTTGTAGGGGGCGAAATCGGCGAGGTTTTCTTCAAAGAACCAGCTCATGAGGGCAAACCGCGCAGCATCGTCCTCCACATCGTTGAACTGGTCGCGCAGCGTGGCGACACCCAGCGGGACTGAAATCCAGTCCACCACTTTGGCGGCGGGGAAGGGGCCCTCAGCCGGGCGGAACCCGTTGTGCAGCCGCATGATGGCTGCCGGGCGGTCGCGCCGCGGCACTGAGGAGACGTCGATCCAAACCAGCTCGGTCGAGCCGCCGCCGATATCAACAACCAAGAGTTGTTCGGTCTTGGTGGAGACCAGCGGCGCGCAGGAGATAACGGCCAGACGCGCTTCTTCCTCCGGCTGAATGATTTCCAGCGTCAGGCCGGTTTCCCGCTTTACCTGGCGGATGAAATCGCGTGCGTTCTTGGCCCGGCGGCAGGCTTCGGTCGCCACCAGCCGCATCCGTTTGACCTTGTTGCGTTTAAGTTTCTGCTGGCAGATCCGCAGCGCCTGGATGGTACGCGCCATCGAGGACCGCGACAGCCGTCCGGTCCGCTCCAGCCCGGCGCCGAGCTGCACCGACTTGGAGAAACTGTCAACCACATGGATACCGCTGCCCTTGGGCTGGGCGATCAGCATGCGGCAGCTATTTGTACCCAGATCCAGCGCTGCGTAGAGCGCATCAGGATCGGGACGGGCCGGTGCAGGGGTCTCAACCGCTTTGGGAAACGCGCCCGCACCTTTCGAGCGCCTGGGCGCCATGATTCACGCCCTCCGATTATCGTGTTAAGAATGACAATAGGTGCGCAAATGCGGCGGCGCAAGCGCCGTGCGGCCAGAAGTGAAGCAATTTCCGCCGCTTCCCGGAAATCTCATAATCCACATGAATATTTTGGCGGTTCCAGGCTGTGGCATTCACAGGTGCACAAAGCTAGTGTCGCGGCAGCAAAACGTCGCTCAATCCCATCGTGTTGTCGAAAATCGACCAACCTGCGGCGCGCCACCGCACTAGATAGTGGTCTATCCAGGCTAGGAGGAAAGCAAGGCATGCCCGACGTTACGATCGTATACTGGCGCGATATCCCCGCGCAGGTCATCGTTGGCAAAGGCCGCCGCGGCGCCAAGCGTCAGCTCGAAGAACGGTTCGAGCAGGCAATTGACCGCGCAGCCATGAAGGTGAACGCGAAAGACGCGGACGCTTATCTGGCTGAATGGCGCAAGGCTGCTCCTTTCTCTGCTGAGGGCGAGGCCGCTGAGGTTGCCGAAGCCGAGGCCAAGCGCTTGGAGACTGAGTATGATCAGGACCGCTTGAAGGCGCTGATCGCGAATGACGGATGGGCATGACCCGCAGACCACTTTGGGAGGCCGTGATGGCTTTGCTGAACTTTAAAAAACGCGACTCTGGCGCAGGCCAATCCGCTACCCCTGAGATGGAGGCCTTCCTGAAAGGGTATTCCATCGAGGTGATGCCCCGTACCGCTGCCAAGGTGGAAGACTTCCGCGACCTGCTGCCCGCCGGCACCCGTGTCTACATCGCGCACATCGAAGGCACCCCGATCGAGGATATGGTCGAGACCGCCAAGCGCATTGCTGGCGAAGGCTACGATGTGATGCCGCACTTCCCGGCGCGGATCATCAAGGACAAAGCAACCCTGGGTGACTGGATCAACCGCTATCAGGGTGAAGCCGGCGTCAAGCAAGGCCTGATCCTGGCAGGCGGCGTTGCCAAGCCGCACGGCGAATTCGACAGCTCGATGCAGCTTTTGGAAACCGGCCTGTTTGACCAGGCGGGTTTCACCAACCTGCACGTTGCTGGCCACCCGGAACCCAACCTGGATATCGACCCCAACGGCGGCCGCGCCAACACCTACGCGGCGCTGGACTGGAAACAGGAATTCTCCAAGCGCACCGATGCACAGATGGCGCTGGCGACCCAGTTCTGCTTCGAGGCGCAGCCGGTGATCGACTGGGTGAACGAGCTGAACGAGCGCGGCATGAACCTGCCGGTCCACATCGGTATCGCTGGTCCGGCCAAGCTGCAGACCATGATCAAATTCGCCATCGCCTGCGGTGTCGGTCCGTCGCTGAAAGTTCTGCAGAAGCGTGCCAAGGACGTTTCCAAGCTGCTGCTGCCGCACGAGCCGGGTGAGGTTCTGGCGGATCTGGCGGCGCACAAGGCGGCCAACCCCGACTTTGCAATCGAGAAGGTTCACTTCTTCCCGCTGGGCGGCATCAAGACCAATGCCACCTGGGCCATCAACAACGGCGGCGATTCCGCCAAGCCGGTTAACTCCTAAGGATCCACAATGACCCGTACAGTCGTAGAATCAAAAACAAAAACCGCGGTCCTGGGCTTTGATGAGCCGTTCTGTGTGATTGGTGAGCGCATCAACCCGACCGGCCGCAAGAAACTGGCGGCCGAGCTGGAAGCCGGCGATTTCTCCACCGTTGAAAAAGACGCCGTGGCTCAGGTTCTGGCCGGTGCCACCGTTCTCGATATCAACGCGGGCGTGGTTTACAACTCCAACCCGAACCCGAACGAGACCGAGCCGCCGCTGATGCGGAAGATCGTTGAACTGGTTCAAGGGCTGGTCGACGTGCCGCTGTGTATCGACTCCTCGGTTCCCGGCGCGCTCGAGGCCGGTCTGGAAATCTGCGAAGGCCGTCCGCTGCTGAACTCGGTCACAGGCGAAGAAGAGCGTCTGGAGCAGATCCTGCCGCTGGTCAAGAAGTACAACGTGCCGGTTGTGGCGATCTCCAACGACGACACCGGCATCTCGGAAGATCCCGATGTGCGTTTTGCTGTCGCTAAGAAAATCGTCGAGCGTGCTGCTGATTTCGGCATCCCGGCGCATGACATCGTGGTTGACCCGCTGGTGATGCCGGTTGGCGCCATGGCGACTGCAGGTCTGCAGGTGTTTGCCCTGGTCCGCCGTCTGCGCGAAGAACTGGGTGTGAACACCACTTGCGGTGCGTCCAACATCTCCTTCGGCCTGCCGAACCGTCACGGGATCAACAACGCTTTCCTGCCGATGGCAATGGGTGCCGGCATGACCTCTGCGATCATGAACCCGGTGGCGCTGCCAGTGACACAGAAGGCTATTGCCGAGAAGAAAGCCGCTGTCGAAGCTGCTGGCATCATCCTGCCGGAAGCCATGGACGACGAGGCGTTTGTCACCATGTTCGGCCTGGGTTCCACCAAGCCGCGCGCCGGTAAGGAAATGGAGGCCATCCGCGCTGCCAACTTCCTGACCAACAACGACCCGCATGGCGGTGAGTGGATCAAATTCAACAAGGCGCCTGCTGCTGAGGGCGAAGAAGGCCGTGGCCGTGGCGGCCGCGCCGGCGGACGCCGCCGCCGCGCCTGATCCGAACTGGCAATTAAGCACGAAGGCCGGGCAGAAATGCCCGGTCTTTTTTGTTTTCGCGGTTGTAAGGCGAATGAAGCTGCACAAGCGGCTTGATGGTGCTTGGGTTTGCCGGAAACAGGAGGGTTAGACGCATCATACCGCATGTTCTCGGTCTGATTTGGAAGCGGTCTGAAGGGAAATGGCGGAGAGACAGGGATTCGAACCCTGGGTGGGCTTGCACCCACAACGGTTTTCGAGACCGCCCCGTTCGACCACTCCGGCACCTCTCCGCGGGGGTCTGGTGGGGCAGCGTTTAAGGTTGATTCCGGACCGGCGCAAGGGGCGATTTGCGCCTTTGGCAAAAAAAGCCCGATTTCCGTTGCCAGCCAAAGGTTTTTGCTTAGATTTGCACTATGCAGATGATCCTTCCGCTCCCCGCTTTCCTGATGCGTTTTCTGGCCGCGATGTGGCTTGGCTGCTGGGTTGTCACCCAGCCCGCCGCTGCTGCGGACCGTGCCCGGGTGGAGGCGTTTCTGGAGGTCACCGGCTTTGACGTGGCGCTTGACAGCATCGCGCTGTCTGCCTCCAGCGCTCCGGACATGCTAGGCGTTGATGCCGGCGCCTTCGGCAGCCAGTGGACCGAAATGTCGGAAGAAGTCTTTGATACCGCAGAGATGCGCGGCTTGGCCTTGGATATCTTGGAAAACACTCTGGACGATGAGGCTCTGGATCACGCCTCCGAGTTTTATGCCAGTGATCTGGGGAAACGGCTGGTGCGGGCGGAGAATTCCTCGCATCTGATCGAGGATGACGAGGTGAAGCAATTGGCTGGCAACCGCATCATCTCTGATTTGGTCAAGGCAGGCAGCAAGCGGGTGGCGATGTACCAGCGTATGGGCAGTGCAATTGACGCTGCTGGCAATGGTGTAAAGGCGCTGCAGCAGATCCAGTTCCGCTTCCTGATGGCAGCGTCCGCGGCTGGCGTGATCGACCTGGATCTCGACGCCGACGAACTGCGCGCGCTGATGAAAGAGCAGGAGGGCGACTTGCGCCTCAGCCTGCAGGCCTCCAGCCTGGCGGCCTCTGCCTATACCTATCAGGAGTTCTCGGATGCAGAAGTGCAGGCCTATGTCGAGGCGCTGGAGGAGGAGCCAATGCAGCGGGTCTATGAACTGCTGAATGCGGTCCAGTACGAGATCACTGCCAACCGGTTCGAGGAACTTGCCCACCGCATGGCGGAGCTGACACCGGGACAGGACATCTGATTTCCGCAGAGCGCCTGAAAAGCCTGTGGAAAACGGTTGACATACATGCCGATCCGAACCATAAGCCCGCATCCCGGCCCGGAATCCGTGCGCCGGGGTTTATTTGTCATACGCCCATTCAAGGGCGCGCTGTTCGAGGCGGCATATGCCGAAACGCCCGTAAGGGGGCCGTAGGACGCGGTTAGAAAAGGAAAGACGCACATGTTTGCGGTCCTCAAGACTGGCGGCAAGCAGTACAAGGTTCAGGCGGGCGACGTGCTCCGCGTTGAGAAACTTGCTGCAGATGCCGGCGACACCATCCAATTCGACGAAGTTCTGATGCTGGGCGGCGACGCTCCGGTTGTCGGTGCTCCGCTGGTTGACGGCGCAGCCGTCAAAGCTGAAGTGATCGAGCAGATCAAAGGCGAAAAGCTGATCCACTTCGTCAAGCGCCGCCGGAAGCACTCCTCCAAGCGTACCAAAGGCCACCGTCAGAAGCTGACCCTGGTCCGGGTCACCGAGATCCTGGCATCGGGCGCAACCAAAGCCGCACCGAAAGCTGCTGCCAAAGCCAAAGCTGCTCCGGCTGCTGAAGCTGCCGCAGGTTCGGACGACCTGACCGCCCTGACCGGTGTTGGTCCCGCAGCTGCCAAGAAACTGGCAGAAGCAGGCCTGACCACTTTCGCTCAGATCGCAGCCTTGTCCGAAGACGACATTGCTGGTATCGAGGCGATCAAAGTGAAGCCCGAGTGGGTTGAGCAGGCCAAAGAACTGGCTAAAGGCTAAGGAGAGAGAGAATGGCACATAAAAAAGCTGGCGGTTCCTCCCGTAACGGCCGCGACTCTGCTGGTCGCCGCCTTGGCGTGAAACTGTACGGTGGCCAGGCTGCCATCGCAGGCAACATCATCGTGCGTCAGCGCGGCACCAAATTCTGGGCCGGCGAAGGCGTGGGCATGGGCAAAGACCACACTCTCTTTGCAACTGCTGACGGTGCTGTGAGCTTCCGCAAGGGCCTGAAAGGCCGCACCTTTGTATCGGTTCTCCCAGTGGCGGAGGCCGCTGAGTAAGCCGACCCGAAGGGTAAAGAAATCTTTAGGGGGATCGGCTACACAGCCGGTCCCCTTTGCTGTTTTTGTCTGTGAGAATGTGATGAGTTTGCCCGGAAATACCGACGTTCGGACACGAGCAAGGATTGCTCACAACCGGCCAACGGGAAATTTTGCACAATTTGAACGCGGTATCTATTGCCGTGGCAGCTGTGCAGGCACATTTCAAACTTGCAGCTGCAAGAACAAGGGCTGAGGAGGAGCAGTTCCATGAACCTGGAGCAAATCGTGAACCAGCAGGCGATTGAGACAGACCGATTTATTCTGCGCCCGCTGCGCAAGTCAGACGCCGGGCTGATTGAGCATTATGTCAGCGACGAACGCGTCGCCCGCATGACCCGCTCGGTGCCGCATCCGCTGCCGCCCGGCGCGGCTGAGGCCTTTGTTACCCGAGCCATGGCTGAAGAGCGGGATGAGGACGTCTGGGTGATCGACGGCACCATCGAGGGTGACTCCGAGCTGAAGGGCGTGATCGGGCTCAAGCGGATGGACCGCAACCAGTCGGAAGTGTCCTATTGGACTGCGCCGCCGTTCTGGAACACAGGGCTGGCCTCTGCTGCGCTGAAGGCGCTGGTCGATGCCAACCCGCAGAAGAACGACGCGATGTTTGCCTCTGTGTTTCAGGATAACCCGGCCTCGGCCCGGGTGCTGATCCATTGCGGCTTTGACTATTTGGGCGACGCCGAAAGCTATTCGGTGGCGCGCGACGCCTCTGTCCCGACCTGGACCTACAGCCGAAAACTGTGATTGGCGCGGCACGCGCTTTGCGGTAAGGCAATCGAAACAGTCCCGCCAAGGCTCCGGGCCTTGGCGGGACACTTATACTGCGCGGACGGGCAGGGGCCTGCCGTATTAAGGAGCTGACATGAAATTCCTCGATCTGGCAAAGGTCTACATCCGCTCGGGCGCCGGCGGGAACGGCTGCGTCAGCTTCCGCCGCGAGAAATACATCGAATACGGCGGTCCGGACGGGGGCGACGGCGGCAAGGGTGGCTCTGTCTGGGCAGAGGTCACCGAGGGGCTGAACACTCTGATCGACTTCCGCTATCAGCAGCACTTCTTCGCCAAAAACGGTCAGTCCGGCATGGGCCGCCAGCGTACCGGCAAGGACGGCGACGATATTATTCTGCGTGTTCCCGTGGGGACGGAGATCCTGGACGAGGATCAGGAAACTGTTCTGGCGGACCTGACAGTTCCGGGTGAGCGTGTGCTGCTGGCCAAGGGCGGCAATGGCGGTTTCGGCAACCTGCATTTCAAATCTGCCACCAACCAGGCGCCGCGGCGCGCCAATTCAGGGCAGGAGGGCGTCGAGCGCACCATCTGGCTGAGGCTCAAGCTGATCGCGGATGCGGGTCTTCTGGGCCTGCCGAACGCGGGCAAGTCGACCTTCCTGTCTGCGACCTCCAACGCCCGCCCCAAGATCGCGGATTACCCGTTCACCACGCTGCACCCGAACCTGGGCGTGGTCGGCATCGACAACACCGAGTTTGTGGTTGCAGACATTCCGGGCCTCATTGAAGGCGCGCATGAGGGCAAAGGGATCGGCGATCGGTTCCTTGGCCATGTGGAGCGCTGTGCGGTGCTGCTGCACCTGATCGACGGCACCTCCGAAACTGTGGTTGAGGATTACGAGACCATCATCGGCGAGCTGGAGGCCTATGGCGGCGTGCTGGCCACCAAGACCCGGATCACGGCACTCAACAAGGTCGACGCCATCGATCCGGAGGAGCTGGACGAGAAACGCAAGGCCCTGGAAGCAGCCGTTGGCGGTCCGGTTTATCTGATGTCCGGCGTTAGCCGTCAGGGCGTAAACGAGGTCTTGCGCGCGCTGCGCAACGAGATTGACGATGACCGCTTGCGGATGAAACCCGCCGAGGAGGAAGAAACTTGGCAGCCCTGACGTCGGCAAAACGCATTGTCGTCAAGATCGGCTCGGCGCTGCTGGTGGACCGGGAAACCGGCGAGCTGCGCGCCGGCTGGCTGCATTCGCTGGCTAACGACGTTGCCTGGCTGAAATCGCGCGGTACCGATGTTGTGCTGGTGTCCTCTGGCTCCATCGCTCTGGGCCGCGGTGTGCTGGGGCTGCCGCGCGCCGACCTGCCTCTGGAACAGTCGCAGGCTGCGGCTGCCGTAGGTCAAATCCGACTGGCCCGCGCCTATGAGGAGGCGCTGGCGCCGCACCGGATCACCACCGCGCAAGTGCTGGTGACGCTGGAAGACAGCGAAAACCGCCGCCGTTACCTCAACTCCCGCGCGACATTGGAAACGCTGCTCGGAATGGGTGCGGTGCCCATCGTCAACGAAAACGACACCATCGCCACGGATGAGATCCGCTATGGCGACAACGACCGTTTGGCGGCGCAGGTTGCAGTGACGGTCGGGGCTGACGCTCTGATTCTGCTGTCCGATGTGGATGGTTTTTACAGTGCCAACCCGGCGCTGGACCCGGATGCCAAGCGCTACGACCGCATTGATGAGATCACACCTGAGATCGAGGCGATGGCGGGCGATGGCGTCTCCGGTCTCTCGAAGGGCGGGATGATCACCAAGCTGCTGGCTGCCAAGATGGCAACCGCCGCTGGCTGTGCTATGGCGATCACTGAAGGTTCGCCGTTGAACCCTCTGAAAACGCTGGAGGAAGGCACGCCTTGCACCTGGTTCACCGGGCAGGGTGATCCGCAGGCCGCGCGCAAGCGCTGGATCGCGGCGATGAAGACCCGCGGTGTTCTGACCATCGACGAAGGCGCGGCCCGCGCGCTGATGTCCGGCAAAAGCCTGCTGCCCGCAGGCGTCCGTCATGTGGAGGGTGACTTTGGCCGCGGTGATCCGCTGGCCATCCTTGGCCCAGACGGGCGCAAACTGGGGCAAGGGCTGTCGCGCTATACCGCCGAAGAGGCCCGTGCCATCCAGGGACGCCAGTCACAGGAGATCGAGTCGACGCTGGGCTATCCCGGTCGCGCTGCGCTGATCCACCGCGATGATATGGCGCTTTGACGGTACCACCTGATAGTTTATTCTAGCCGGGACGGCACCCAGTGCCAGACAGGGACCGGCAAGGGCACGAGACATATGAAAGACAATGAAAATATTCCCGCCGTAATGGCGGAGCTTGGCAAACGTGCAAAGCAAGCGGCGCAAGTCCTGGCGACGGCCAACGCTGAACGCAAACATGCAGCGCTGATTGGTGCAGCAGAAGCGGTCTGGAGCCGCCGGGCGGAGATCATCGCGGCCAACGCCAAGGATCTTGAGTTTGGCCGGAACAAGGGCCTGTCGGACGCTATGATGGACCGGCTGATGCTGGACGAGTCACGCATTCAGGGCATCGTTGATGGCCTGCGCGCGGTAGCGGAACAGCGCGATCCGGTTGGCGAGGTTATGGAGCAGTGGGAGCAGCCCACTGGCCTGAAGATCCAGCGCGTGCGCACGCCGCTGGGCGTGATTGGCGTGATCTATGAAAGCCGGCCCAATGTGACGGCGGATGCCGGCGCGCTCTGCCTGAAATCGGGCAACGCGGTGATCCTGCGCGGCGGCTCTGAAAGCTTCCATTCGTCGCAAGCCATCCATGCCTGCCTGGCAGAGGGGCTGAAGTCGGCAGGTCTGCCTGAAGACGCCGTGCAACTGGTCCCGACCCGCGACCGCGCTGCGGTGCAGGAACTGCTGACCATGACGGACTATGTGGACGTCATCGTGCCGCGCGGCGGCAAGGGGCTGGTCGGGCTTGTCCAGCGCGAGGCACGGGTGCCGGTCTTTGCCCATCTTGAGGGCATCGTGCACATCTACCTCGACAAGGCTGCCGATCCGCAGAAAGCACTGGATGTGGTCTTGAACGCCAAGACCCGCCGCACCGGTATCTGCGGTGCTGCCGAGTGCCTGCTGATTCATCAGGACATTGCGCCGACGCTGGGCAAGATGGTTCTGGACGCGCTGGCCTCTGCCGGCGTTGAAATCCGCGCCGAGGCAGGGCTGCCCGGACCGGACGGCATGATCTCCGCTACGGCCGATGACTGGGGTAAGGAATACCTGGATTCTATCATTGCTGCAAAGCAGGTGGCGGGCATAGATGAAGCGATCCAGCACATCCGCACGCATCACTCCCAGCACACCGATTGCATCATTACAGAGGATGAAGAGGCGGTTCAGAAGTTCTTTTCTGAACTCGACAGCGCCATCCTGATGCACAACGCCTCAACCCAATTTGCGGATGGCGGCGAGTTCGGGATGGGGGCAGAGATTGGCATTGCCACCGGAAAGATGCATGCCCGCGGACCCGTCGGCGCAACTCAGCTCACCAGCTTCAAATACCTGGTACGGGGCAACGGAACGACACGCGCCTGACCCTCAGAAATGCAAAACGCCGGGCGGATTGCCCGGCGTTTCTTTGGTCAGAATGCAGTGTTCAGAACTGCATTGTGATATTTTCCAGGTTCAATTCCAGCCGCACCGTGCGGCCTGCTTCCTTGGCGGCCTCCGGCAGCAAGGCGAACTGAACCAATGCCGGGGTAATCTCGGCGTTTGAGCTGCCGCCGCTCACGCGGGCCCACAGCTCATCATCAACCGTGACCTTGCGGCCTTCGCCCACCACCGTCCATTTGCCGTCGGCACAGAATATCTTGACCGTGCCGCCATAGGGCAGGGCGCTTTCCAGGCACAGCGCCGACAAGAACGCCAGCCGTGCCTCGCTGCGGGTGCAGCCCTCCAGCGGCGCCCATTGGTATTTGATGCGCCCGCCTTTGCTGACGTCCTCGAGCACGGAAACGACTTCGGCCCGTGGTGTTTGCTGGTCGCCGGCGGCTCCAAAAGCGATGCGGAAGAAGCGGATGCGCGCATTGGCATTGGCGACGCTATCGGAAATCAATTCCAGCTCCGGCCCCGACATGCTGCCGGCCATGCCCAGCAGTTCCAGACCGTTGTTGATGGCGCCGACCGGGCTGATCAAATCATGACAGATCCGCGACCCTACCAATGCGGCCAGATTGGCGTTATCTACACCCATAACTATTACTTCCTCCGAACTGGGCCATCCCCCTATGAATGACCTCAACGCTATTTTAGCCCCCGGCATGTATGTCCGGCACCCGGATCACCCTGAATGGGGCGTTGGCCAGGTGCAGTCGAACGCGGGCGGCAAGATCACTGTGAACTTTCCCGATCAGGGCAAGCTTGTGATTGACGGAGCGCGTGTCTCCCTTATTCCCGTCTTTGATCCATAACGGTTTATGAAGGGTTAACGTAATCCCTCAAATTCATCCCATTTTCTTCGGGCTCTTTGCCTTATTGATGCAAAGCGCTCAAGCCTGAACGACACGAAGGTGACCGAATGGCAGACACCATCCCGGAATTTTCCGTGAAAATCGCGGAAACAGAGGAAGAACTGCGGGCTGCGCAGGCGCTGCGCTATGACGTGTTCGTGCGCGAACTGGGCGGTGGCGGTGAGATGGTCGATCATGAGGCCGGGCTGGAACGGGATCGTTTTGATCCTTACTTCGACCACATGCTGGTGACGGATGTGGCCAAGGGCGCGGTAGTTGGGGTTTACCGGCTGCTGCGGGATGACCAGGCGGCAAGGGCGGGGCAGTTTTATTCTGAGGATGAATATGACCTGACCTTATTGAAGGCCTCGGGCCGCCGGCTGCTGGAACTGGGTCGTTCCTGCCTGCACCCGGACTACCGTGGCGGTATGGCGATGTTTCACCTTTGGTCCGGCTTGGCGGATTACGTCGAACAGCACGGTATAGAGGTGTTGTTCGGTGTTGCCAGTTTTCATGGAACGGATCCGCAGGCCCTGGCCAGTCCGTTGGCCATGCTGCATCACAACCATCTGGCACCTCCGGATCTGCGCGTGCGTTCAAAAGCATTTCAAAGCATGGACTTAGTTGTCATTGATGATCTCGATCGCAAGCGCGCCATGGTCGAAACTCCAGCGCTGATAAAAGCCTATCTGCGGCTCGGAGGTTTTGTCGGAGAAGGCGCCTACATTGATAGGGCATTCAACACAACTGACGTTTGCCTGGTGCTTGACACGGCAAGGATGAACGAGCGGCAGCGCCGGATCTATGCCGGAGGCCGCGGATGAGCATCAGTTGGCACAGTGAGGACAGGCCTGATCCGGTCCGGATCAACCCGTTGGGCTGGGTTCTGGTGCTGTTGCGCGGCCTGCCGCTGGCACTGCTGGTCTTCGGAGGGCTGCTGGTACTGCTGCTTCTGCGGCTGGCAGAGCGGCCGCTGTTCGGGCTCCAGCGGCCGGTCACGCCGTTTATAACCCAGTTTGTTTGCCGCAATGCGTTCCGGATTATGGGGATCCGCTATCAGACCCGCGGCACGCTGATGCGGCAGCGCGGGCCGGTTGTTGCCAACCACTCCTCCTGGCTGGACATTTTTGCCCTGAACGCGCGCAAGCGGATTTATTTCGTGTCCAAGGCCGAGGTTGCCGGATGGCCCGGCATCGGCTGGCTGGCGCGGGCCACCGGCACCGTATTTATCGAACGGAATCCCAAGAAAGCCAGAGAGCAGGCGGAACTGTTCGAGCATCGGCTGCAGGCCGGGCATAAACTTCTGTTCTTCCCGGAAGGCACGTCGACTGACGGGTTGCGCGTTCTGCGTTTCAAAACAACACTTTTTGCCGCGTTTTTCACCGATCAGCTCCGCAACGGCCTGTACGTTCAGCCGGTTTCGGTGGTGTATCACGCCCCCAAAGGCGCCCCCGCCCGCTTTTATGGCTGGTGGGGCGACATGGACTTCGGGCCGCACCTTCTTAAAGTTCTGGCCGCCGCGCGCCAGGGCACGGTTGAGCTGATCTATCACCCACCTCTGAAAGTAGCGGACTTTCCGGACCGCAAGGCGCTGGCGGCCCGGGCTGAGGAAATGGTGCGCAAAGGCCATCAGGACGCCTTGAAAGCCTGAAATCCGGGGTAGGGCGCCGATTTCTGCGGGACGCCTCTTGCCAGCTGGCGGTTTCTGATCTATAGGCGCGCCTACGAACCCGCAGGCGGGGTTTGGCCTGATCAGGGGAGACATCCCTGACGGACCCCCGGTTGGAGCATCCGCTCTGAACCCCCGCCGAGGATAGAAACCGGAAAGGATATAATAGCATGGCTCTTCCTGAGTTCACCATGCGTCAGCTGCTGGAAGCTGGCGTTCACTTCGGCCACCAGACTCAGCGCTGGAACCCGCGCATGTCGCCCTTCATCTATGGCGCGCGCAACGGCATCCACATCATGGACCTGACCCAGACTGTTCCGATGCTGGACCAGGCGCTGCAAGTCGTCCGTGACACCGTTGCCAAAGGCGGCCGCATCCTGTTCGTCGGCACCAAGCGCCAGGCAGCTGCACCGATTGCCGAAGCTGCTGAGAAGTCTGCTCAGTACTTCATGAACCACCGCTGGCTCGGCGGCACCCTGACCAACTGGAAAACCGTTTCCCAGTCGATCAACCGCCTGAAGGAAATCGACGAGAAGATGGCTGGCGGCGCCGAAGGCCTGACCAAGAAAGAGCGTCTGGGCATGGAACGCGACCAGGAGAAGCTGCAGGCCTCCCTGGGCGGCATCCGCGAAATGGGCGGTGTGCCGGACCTGCTGTTCGTCATCGACGTGAAAAAAGAAGCACTGGCCATCGCCGAAGCCAAGAAACTGGGCATCCCGGTTGTGGCTGTTGTCGACACCAACTGCTCCCCCGATGGCGTTGACTACATCATCCCGGGCAACGACGACGCTTCGCGCGCCATCTCGCTGTACTGCGACCTGGTTGCCCGCGCCGCTCTGGACGGCATGTCGGCTCAGCTGGGCGCTGCAGGCGTTGACCTGGGCGCGCTGGAAGAAGCACCGGCAGAAGAAGCCGTTGCTGAAGAAGCAGCAGCCGAAGCCTGATCCGTCCTGTCACGGAACTGACATGCGGGGCAGGGTATCACCTGCCCCAAATCTGTTTTTGAATTGAGGAGAGCCAAGAGATGGCAATCACTGCAGCAATGGTGAAAGAACTGCGCGAATCCACCGGCGCAGGCATGATGGACGCGAAGAAAGCGCTGGTCGAAAACGACGGCAACATGGAAGCCGCTGTTGACTGGCTGCGCACCAAAGGCCTGGCGAAAGCCGCCAAGAAATCCGGCCGCACCGCCGCAGAAGGCCTGGTGGCCGTTGTCGTCGAAGGCGGCAAAGGCGTTGCTGTTGAAGTGAACTCCGAAACCGACTTCGTTGCGAAAAACGGCGAGTTCCAGGAAATGGTTGGCAAAATCGCCACCGCAGCTCTGGGCGCTGCAGACATCGAAGGCCTGGCCGCAGCAGATCTGGGCGGCAAATCCGTTGCCGACACTCTGACCGACAAGATCGCCACCATCGGCGAAAACATGTCTCTGCGCCGCATGGAAGCGCTGGAAGGCGAGACCGTTGTGTCCTACGTCCACAACGCGGCCACCGCAGGCATGGGCAAGATCGGTGTTCTGGTTGCGATGAACGGCGGCGACGAAGCCATCGGCAAGCAGGTTGCGATGCACATCGCAGCTGTGAACCCGGCTGCGCTGTCCGAGGCTGACCTGGATGCTTCCATCGTTGAGAAGGAAAAGCAGGTTCAGATCGACATCGCACGTGAATCCGGCAAGCCGGAGCAGGTGATCGAAAAGATGATCGAAGGCCGCATGAAGAAATTCGTGGCGGAATCCACTCTGCTGAACCAGCAGTTCGTGGTGAACCCGGACCTGACCGTCGAAGCCGCCGCCAAGGAAGCTGGCGCCACCATCACCGGCTTTGTCCGGGTTGAAGTCGGCGAAGGCATCGAAGTTGAGAAGGAAGACTTCGCAGCCGAAGTTGCAAAGGCAGCTCAGGGCTGATCAGCCCTCCAGTCTGAAAATTGAAACCGGCAGGAACTCCTGCCGGTTTTTTTGTGCCCGGTGCAATGGCTGAACCCTGGCAGCGCGCGTCGGGACGCGCCAGTAATGGTCTGGTCTGGTCTGTTGGTCCGGGAGAAGGTGCGAGGGGCCCCGCTGATGGGGATGGGCAGGACCCCTCAGATATCGGGGCAGGACACGGATCTATACGTGCCTGCCCCCGATCAGGTAGGAGAGCCCTGTAATCGCAAGGTTCAATACCCAAAGTTCCTTGGCCAAAGCCACCACTCACGGAACATGTGCAAATTGCAATGAATTATCCTTTAACGGTAGTACTGAATACCATACTTCTTGACGCTAATTGGCGTCGTGTGGACATTGCAGCCGGAGGCAGCCACGCTAAAGCGTTTTACTGAAACCAAATTTTGGAAGAAGATCCAGATTTATAAGCCCGTGAAGTTTGGGCCGTGCCCAGTGTGCCCGCCTGCCAGGTTCAGGTGTCCATCACATACATCTGGTTATGCAAGGCTGCCTTCAGAACTGCTTGCGCAGTGGTCTCCACAGAAAGGGATTCCCTGGCGAGCCGCAGGTGTTTTTCAATTGTTGCAGGGGTCAGCCCCATCAGCAGGGCAATATCCTGAGTAGTTTTGCCGTCGCCAACCCATTGCAGCACCTCCCGTTGCCGTTTGGTCAGGCTCCGGTTCGGGGCCGTATAGGGCAGAGTGAGGATCTTCAGGTGCGCAACGTTGTTCATCAGCACGATATCTTCGCCCAGCTCCTGCCACAGGGCATCCACCTGATCCTGAGAAAGGCCCGGCCGCGCCGCCAGCGAAATTGCCCCCTTATAGCGCGGGGAAGTGGAATAGAAGCTGACAGTATAGCCAGCCGTCATGTCCAGTTCCTGATTGAACGCATGCACCTTTCGGGCTTCAGGCCCCAGCGTTCCATTGGCGGCCATTTCTTGCACAATCCGCCAGCTGCCGGCGCCTTCATTCTCCAGCGCCCAGCGAAGCATCGGCGCGTGAAAATAGAGCCCCCTGTGCAAAAAACCCTCAAGATACGCGTTGTTGTGGTTCGACAGGATGACAAAGTCGTCCGGATCGCCAAGCGAAGTTTCCGTCTTATAGCGGGTGTATCCATAGATCAGCCGGTCAAAACCATATTCCGCCATCTGCTGGACGTGCCCATGCCATAGCTCCTCCAGGCTCTGCGCACCGCAGAGGAAATTCAGATACTTTTGGAGCTTCATGCCGTGCCGGCCTCTTTCAAACGCGCGGCCAATGCGTCCAGCGCCAGCAAGTAGCCCTGGGCGCCAAAACCGCAGATTTGCCCCTGAGCTGCCTTGGAGATGTAAGAGGTATGGCGGAAGTCTTCGCGCGCATGAATGTTGGAGAGATGAACTTCAACTGCCGGAATTTCCACGGAAATCAGCGCATCCATAAGCGCTATCGACGTGTGCGTATAGGCTCCGGCATTCAGGATGATACCCTGGTGCTTGCCTCTTGCGTCATGAATGGCGTCAATCAGCGCGCCCTCATGGTTTGACTGCAGGCAGGAAACTTCCAGCCCCAGCTTTTGCGCGTGGGCGGTGCAGGCGTCTTCTACCATCGCCAGAGTAACAGAACCATAAACTTCCGGCTGGCGGGTGCCAAGCAGGTTCAAATTGGGTCCGTTCAATACCAGAATACTCGCCATAAGATTTATGTCCTTACCGTCTTTCCCTTTGAACTTCTAAGACAAATTTGTTTCGAAAGCGAATAGGCAAACGTCTTTGGAGGAAAAAAACTTGGCGTAACCAGCTTAGGGTTGAACGTTTGCGGTGAATTGGATGGCGGACAGCCTTTGCGCTGCCGCTGGCTGAACTCCCAGCACTGTTACCATGTATTTCGCTCGACCCGGTCTGCGCGGCAGCGCATATTGCGGAGAACCCGAGACGGCCGGCCTGCCGCAAAGAAGAGAGGGGCAGCAATGAAATCCGACCGCAGTCACAGGATCAAATCCTGGCAGCAGCGCTATGTAGATCAAAGGAAATATCCAGGCAGCGCCTTGTTGATCCGGCGCGGCAGCGAAGAAATTTATTTCCATGCAGTCGGACAGCGCAATGTCGAAGAAAACCTGCCGTTCACGCGTGATACCCTGGTGCGGCTCTATTCGATGACCAAGCCGGTGACATCAGTTGCCGTTATGAAACTTCTTGAGCAGGGCCTGTTTCACCTGGATGCCCCCGTAAGCGACTTTCTCCCGGAATTCTGCACCATGCGGGCGTTGGTGCCGGGGGCAACTGACTTAGATCAGACTGAACCGTGCCAGACACCAACGCTGCATCAGCTGCTGACACATACCAGCGGGTTGAGCTATCCGTTCAACCCCGGACTGCTGCCGGAGGCAATGGAGCAAGAGGATCTTCTGTTCAAACCGGACCACGGACCGCTGTCCGCCATGGTGGCACGTCTGGCGGAGCTGCCGCTGGCGTTCAAGCCCGGAAGCCGCTGGGAATACTCTGTGGCAACTGACGTGTTGGGCCGGGTTGTTGAGGTTGTGTCCGGCAAGCCCCTGGGCGACTTTCTGGCTGCTGAAATCTTTGAGCCGTTGGGCATGACTGAAACCGCGTTTCAGGTGCCTGAAGGGGCAGGGAACCGCTTTGCCTCTCTCTACACCCCGCTGGCAGGTGACGCGATGGCGCTCAATTCAGCTGATGCCGGCAGTGACAGCCTGCGCCTGACCGACAGCTACGGCAGTTCGCCGTTTGAACAGGTAACTATGCATTCCGGCGGCGGCGGGCTGATCGGAACAATTGACGATTACATGAAATTCGCTGAGATGCTCCGCCGCCGCGGGCGCTGTGGAGATGGCTTCATTATCAGCCCTCAAACCGCTGATTTTATGATGCAAAACCATCTTGATGGCGACATCGCTTCAATGGGGCCAAGCAGTTTCGCTGAACAGCCGATGGAGGGTATGGGTTTCGGCCTTGGCGGTGCTGTAGTGCTCAATCCGGCGCGCGCGCGCTGTCCAGGCTCCATCGGTGATTTCAGCTGGGGCGGGATTGCATCGACCTTTTTCTGGGTCGACCGGCAGCTTGAAACCTCGGTGGTATTCCTGACCCAGCTCGCGCCATCCAGCTCCTATCCGTCACGGCCAGAGCTCAAGGCGCTGGTGTATGGAGCCTTCACAGAATAGCGTCCGGGCGCAAACCCTGCCAAAATGACGGCCGGTCAAAGGAAAACACTGTAAATGTCTGATACTGCCAAAATCCTGCTGGATCTTCTGG
Source organism: Leisingera sp. ANG1 (assembly GCF_000203975.2). Classification (GTDB taxonomy): domain Bacteria; phylum Pseudomonadota; class Alphaproteobacteria; order Rhodobacterales; family Rhodobacteraceae; genus Leisingera. Next base: position 472,017 of record NZ_AFCF02000001.1, read on the forward strand.
ACCTCGAAACGCTGGACACCAATCTCTACCGCGGGTCGGGATCCGGCGGCGAAACTCCGACACGCATTTACGGCGGCCAGGTGATCGCCCAGGCACTGGCAGCAGCATATGCCAGTGTTTCCGGAAGGTTATGCCACTCTCTTCACGCATATTTCATCCGGCCCGGGGATCCTTCAAGACCAGTGATCTATGAAGTCGATCCAGCTCGCGATGGCCGCAGCTTCACCACACGGCGGGTGGTGGCTATGCAGAACGGCAAACAGATCCTCAACCTTGCGGCGTCGTTTCATGCTGAAGAAGACGGCTGGGACTTTCAGCACGCTATGCCGGATGTTCCGGAGCCGGGCAGTTTGGAGCCGCGGCACGAGATCCTCAAGCGGAACGCCAGCCGGTTTGCACCGGAGCGGCAGGCTGAACTGCTGCGGGCACGGCCGTTTGAGATCCGGGAGGTTGAGCCGCGCGATCCTTTGTCACCGGAAGAAACCAGTGATGCCAACCAGATGTGGATCCGGATGGAAGCGGCACAGGGCGCAGGGCCTGAACTGCAGCACATTTTGCTGGCGTATGTGTCGGACTTCGGGCTGCTGGGATCCTCGATGCGTCCGCACGGGCTGACGTTTCACAATCCGAAAGCGATGACCGCCAGCCTGGACCATGCAATGTGGTTCCATGCACCGGTGCAGTTGCAGAACTGGCATTTGTATTCGATGGACGCGCCATTTACAGGCAAAGCTCGCGGGTTCAATCGCGGTTCTATCTTTTCCGAGGATGGACAATTGGTGGCCAGTGTTGCCCAGGAGGGTTTACTGCGGCCTATAAGGCGTTGATCTTATTTGAAAGTGATTGGCTTTCGTGTCTTGTCTTCCGCCATATTTACCATAATTCTGATTATAAGATATCCAGATCAGCGAATAGCAACGGTTCCTAACGAGAAACCAAAAAGAAAATGGCTCCCTCTGATCCAGAGGAAGCCAGTTGTCACCGGTCAGGCTCCTTCATTGACTGCCCGAAAGTTTTTTCTTACCTGGGCCATCCCGGTGTTCAGAACGGGCGCACCCGTTCCTGATGTCGTCACAAGCAGCCCTCAGCCTGCCTGCAGTGTTTGGGTGCGGCGCCGTCGGGGGTAAGACCGGCGCCGCAAGCGAAGGTCCTCAGCTGCAGCCGGAGGTTCCCCCGCAGGTGTTGCATTTCATGCAGGTCCCGTTGCGCACCAGCGTGTAATTGCCGCATTCGCCGCAGGCTTCGCCTTCATAGCCTTGCATTTTTGCCTTGGTACGCGCGTCCATGCCGCTAGTATTTTGCGCCGGTGCTGCACTGGTCTCCGGAACCAGGGTTTGCAGCGCCGCCACCGGATCAGTTCCAGTTCCCAGCACGCCGGCGTCGGTTTGGCCGCCCTGCAGCACCACCAAATCCTGCGGCAGACGCTTGCGCAGATAACCGGTTGAGGAAATTTGCTTCAGAACTTCCAGCGACCGGGTCGCGGCGCTTTCGCTCAGCTCCGACAGGTTCGACACGCCTTCTTCCTCGCCCCGGCCCAGATCGTCAAAGGTGGCACCTTCCGGTTTCACATGCGCCAGATCAGTGCGGTCCAGATAGGACACCGCCAGTTCGCGGAACACATAGTCGAGGATCGAGGTCGCGTTCTTGATCGAGTCGTTGCCCTGGACCATGCCCGCGGGTTCGAACTTGGTGAAGGTGAAAGCGTCGACAAACTCCTCCAGCGGCACGCCGTACTGCAGGCCGACCGACACCGCGATGGCGAAGTTGTTCATCATCGCCCGGAAGCCTGCGCCTTCCTTGTGCATGTCGATGAAGATCTCGCCGAGGTTGCCGTCCTCATATTCGCCGGTGCGCAGGTACACCTTGTGGCCGCCGACAACTGCCTTCTGGGTATAGCCCTTGCGCCGCTGCGGCATCTTGGTGCGGTGCGATTTCAGCACCTCCTTGATGACCACTTTCTCGACGATCTTCTCGGCCAGAACCGCCGCCTTTTCCTGCGGCGCGCCGCTTTCCAGCACCTCAGCCGCATCGTCGTCATCCTCGACCAGCGCCGCTGCCAGCGGCTGGCTCAGCTTGGAGCCGTCGCGGTAGAGCGCGTTCGCCTTGATGCCCAGGCTCCAGCTCAGCTCATAGGCTTTCTGGCAGTCCTCGATAGTGGCCGAGTTCGGCATGTTGATGGTCTTGGAGATCGCGCCGGAGATGAAGCTTTGGGCCGCCGCCATCATGCAGATATGGCTGTCAACACTCAGGAAACGCTTGCCTTTCTTGCCGCACGGATTGGCGCAGTCAAAGATCGCATAGTGTTCTTCCTGCAGATGCGGTGCGCCTTCCAGGGTCATGGTGCCGCAGACGTGATCGTTGGCAGCCTCGATGTCCTTCTTGGTGAAGCCCAAGTGGCGCAGCAGATCGAAGGTTGGATCGTTCAGCTTGGTTGCCGGGATGCCCAGCACGCCGGTGCAGAAATCCTCACCCAGGGTCCACTGGTTGAACACGAAGCGGATGTCAAAGGCCGATTCCAGCGCCGCATCCACCTTGGCCAGTTCGTTCGGGCCAAAACCGTGGCCTGCCAGCGAGGTGTGGTTGATGCCCGGCGCGTTGCCGATGGAGCCATGGCCCACCGCATAAGACACGATTTCCTCGATCTGCGAGGAGCTGTAGCCCAGACCCTCCAGCGCCGACGGAACCGAACGGTTGATGATCTTGAAGTAGCCGCCGCCAGCGAGCTTCTTGAACTTCACCAGGGCAAAATCCGGCTCGATCCCTGTGGTGTCGCAGTCCATCACCAGGCCAATGGTGCCGGTCGGTGCAATCACCGTGGTCTGGGCGTTGCGGTAGCCGTGCTTTTCGCCCAGTTCCAGTGCTTCGTCCCATGCGCTGGCGGCCAGATCGGTCAGCAGCGCATCAGGGCAGCTGGCGATATCCAGCGGCACCGGTTTCACGGACAGCGCCTCATATCCGTCAGCATTGCCCTTTGCAGCATTGCGGTGATTGCGGATCACACGCAGCATGTGATCTGCGTTTTTCGCGTAGCCCGGGAAGGCACCCAGTTCGGAGGCGATCTCGGCGGAGGTCGCATAGGCCACACCGGTCATCAGCGCGGTCAGCGCACCGCAAAGCGCCCTGCCCTCATCCGAGTCATAGCTGTAGCCCATGTTCATCAACAGGCCGCCGATATTGGCATAGCCCAGACCCAGGGTGCGGAAGTCATAGGAGCGCTGTGCGATTTCCTTGGACGGGAACTGGGCCATCATCACCGAAATTTCCAGCGTCAGCGTCCACAGGCGGCAGCAATGCATGTAGTCATCTGCCTGGAACTGGCCATCCTTCAGGAAGCTCAGCAGGTTCAGAGATGCCAGGTTGCAGGCGGTGTCGTCCAGGAACATGTATTCCGAACAAGGGTTTGAGCCGCGAATCTCACCGTCTTCCGGGCAGGTGTGCCACTCGTTCACGGTGTCGTGGAACTGGATGCCGGGATCGGCACAGGCCCAGGCTGCGTGGCCGACTTTCTCCCACAGGTCGCGCGCCCGGATCACCTTGGCAACCTTGCCGTCGGTGCGGTTGAACAGCTCCCAGTCGGCGTCTTTTTCGACCGCATGCAGGAAGGCGTTGGTCACCCGGATCGAGTTGTTGGAGTTCTGCCCGGAGACAGAGCTGTAGGCCTCGGAATCCCAGTCGGTGTCATAGGTCGGGAACTCGATCGAGGTGTGGCCCTGCTTGGCGTAATCCAGCACCCGCTTGATGTAGGTTTCCGGGATCGCCACCTTCTTGGCCTCTCGGATGGCCGATTTCAGCCCGCCGTTGACCGCAGGGTCGTAGGCGTCGGCCTCAGCCCCGTCCCAGCTGCGGATCGCCTCGAAAATGCCGTTCAGCATCTTCTCGTGCATCTTGGAGCCCGCGACGATGGACGCGACCTTCTGCTCCTCGATCACCTTCCACTGGATGAAGTCTTCGATATCCGGGTGATCGGCGTCAACGATCACCATTTTTGCTGCCCGACGGGTTGTGCCGCCTGATTTGATGGCGCCCGCTGCGCGGTCGCCGATTTTGAGGAAGCCCATAAGGCCGGAGGATTTGCCGCCGCCGGACAGCGGCTCGCCCTCGGCGCGCAGATGGGAGAAATTGGTGCCGGTGCCGGAGCCGTATTTGAACAGACGCGCCTCACGCACCCACAGGTCCATGATACCGCCATCCTTCACCAGGTCATCGGAGACCGACTGAATGAAGCAGGCATGCGGCTGAGGGTGTTCATAAGCGCTGTCAGACTTGGTCAGTTTGCCGGTCTTGTAGTCGACGTAGTGGTGGCCCTGCGCCGGGCCGTCGATGCCATAGGCCCAGTGCAGGCCGGTGTTGAACCACTGGGGCGAGTTCGGGGCCGAGCGCTGGGTCGCCAGCATGTAGCGCATCTCGTCGTAGTAAGCGCGCGCATCCTCCTCGGAGGAGAAATAGCCGCCCTTCCAGCCCCAGTAGGCCCAGGCGCCCGCCAGACGGTCGAAAACCTGCTTGGAGGACGTCTCACCGCCAAATTCCGCGCCCTTATCGGGGACAGAGCGCCACAGGAACTCGGGCACGTCTTTTTCACGGACTTTCTTCAGCCGGGACGGCACACCGGCCTTGCGGAAATACTTCTGAGCAATGACGTCGCTTGCGACCTGGCTCCAAGAAGACGGGATTTCGATGTTATCGAGCCGGAAAACAATGGTCCCGTCCGGGTTACGGATCTCCGAGGTGGCGGAGACAAAAGCCAGATCGGCATAAGCATCCTGCCCGGGTTTGGTGAATTTCCGTTCGATCTTCATGCTCTGCCCCTTCTCAAGCACACATCGGTCAAGTGTCACGGTGCCCCCGCACCAAATGTCCCGGCCACGCAACACGCAGATACCCAGCGCACGCCGCATACGGCGCACTTGCGGCCCTCGCCGGCCATTCTACAAAGGACTGTCTGCTGTCTTCAGCGTTGTTGCTGTGGCCCCTTAACCCACCAGATTTAGTGCCATCGCAACCGGTGTCCACAATTTGGCGTATTCACACACAAAGGGTCAACGTTAAATTTACCCCTTGGCAACGATCTTTGCTGTTGACGCTATTCGCGGTTTCAAGGGTCCGGCGACGGCCATTGATTCATCCACAGGCTGCCACGTCCGGCGGTGTAAAAATCCAGTTTGCGGGCAACCCGGATTTCTTATGCCAAGCAAGTAACTTGCCGCGTCGCAGAGGCGCCGGAGCGGCAGCTCATTCGGGCAATGATTCACATCCCTTGAGCGGCCAGCGGCAAGTGGCATGCACAAACAACTTTACGGTGATCTTCCGATGGTATCATGGCGCTGCAGCATTGGACCCTGTGGCGTCCTTAACAAACTGATGCGGTTCAGCGGCAGTTGGTTAAGGGAGTGTTAACAGTGCATTAAGAAAGTATTAACACTCATGATTGCATCAAGTCGATTACCCTCCCCAAAAGCGGGAACCGAATCCTTCAGGCGGTTTTACCTGGCAAAGATTCGCTGCAATTTTATGGAGAGAAGTGGTCGGGGCGGCGAGATTCGAACTCACGACCCCCTGTACCCAAAACAGGTGCGCTACCAGACTGCGCCACGCCCCGGACCGTGCGCCTTCCTATCTCCGGCGAAGTGATTTGAAAACCCCTAACAGGGCCAAACTGCGCCTCTGGCGGAAAAAATTTCATGCCGCATCTGACTGCCCGGGGCGATACCGTAGCGGCGGGCCAATCCACCGTTTATTTCGAGAACGGCAAACACTTCATCGCCGCCTGGGACTGGCGTCAGATCGCCGGGTTTGGCATTTTCATGAACCGAAGTGACCCGTCCGCTTTCATCCAGGAAAATGATGTCCAGCGGGATCAGCGTGTTCTTCATCCAGAACGCCGCCGGCTGGGGGTGCTCATAGACGAACAGCATCCCTGCCCCGCGCGGCATCGTCTCGCGGAACATGAGCCCCTGGGCGCGCTCCTGCTCGTCATCGGCAATTTCAACAGAGAACCCGGTCTGCCCCCAGCTGCCACGCAGGTCTACCCTGCCGGGCTTGCAATCCCCGGCAAAGACCGGGGCGGCAATCACGGAAAATGCGGCGGCGGCGAAACTCCAGCTAAGAAGACGCCGCGGCACCAGATCAGACCTGGCTGCCGGCCGCCAATGCGGCTTCCCATGCAAGAACTTCGACCGCCATGCGGCCGCGCTTGCCGTCAATCACCCGCATCGCCAATGCTTCGCCCGGCTGCAGGTCCGCCAAGCCGGACTGGCGCAGAACCTCAACATGCAGGAACACATCTTCATCCCGGCCAAACACATTGGCAAAGCCGAAACCCTTGCCCTTGTCGAACCACTTGACCCGCGCAGGCTCCAGCGGTTCGTTCTGCAGGCTGACCATGTCCAATTCGGCAAAGTCGCTCAGCACCGGGGTGTCTTCGCGTTCCGGCGGCTGGATCGAGATGACCTCAACCGCTTGAACGCCGCGGCCGGTCTGATGCGTTACGATTTCAATCCGGGCGCCGTCCGCGACAGAGCTTTGCCCGAAATTACGCAGTACATTCACGTGCAGAAGGATATCCGGGCCGCCAGCGTCGGAAACGACAAAGCCATACCCTTTCGCCGGGTCGAACCACTTCACCAGCCCCTGAACTTGCTGCAAGCTGCTGAGATCTTCTGCCACTGGATTTTCCCTACCGCGTTTCTTGTTTTTTTGATGCTGCCCTGATGCGCCAAACTGACCTTGGAATTCAAGCTAAAAAGTCTTGAAAATGTCACGAAAGACGACTTGACCCAAGGTAAACTGACGATTCCTGTCAGGGATTAAGGCGATTAATATTCCATGCTGCAGATGCGTCATCGCGGCGCCAGCGGAACCGGTCGTGCAACCGGAAGGCGCCATCGGCCCAAAACTCGATTTCCAAAGGTACCAGACGGTAGCCGCCCCAGAACGGCGGCCGTTCCGGATTCGGTCCCTTCATCGCCGTCACCTTCGCGACCTCCGCCATCAGCGTGCCGCGGCTGTCCAGCGGCTGAGACTGTTTCGAGGCCCAGGCGCCTAGCCTGCTCTTGAGTGAGCGGGATCTATAGTATTCATCCGCCTGCGGCCCGTCCTCGCGCGTGATGGTTCCGCGCACCCGGATCTGGCGGCGCAAGGATTTCCAGTGCATGACAAAGGCTGCCTTGCCTGCATGATCCAGCTCCTGCGCTTTGGCGCTCTCATAGTTGGTATAAAAGACAAAGGCGCCGTCCTCTATTTCCTTGAGCAGCACCATGCGGCTGTTGGGCAGCCCAGTCGCATCCACCGTGGCCAGCGCGATGGCGTTCGGGTCGTTGGGTTCGGACCGTTCTGCCTCTTCGAGCCAGGACCTGGCTATGGCAAAGGGGTCGTCGCCTGCGAATATACCTGTGCGGTCGGACATGAGCACCTCAAACGGGAATTTGAACGCAACCTAGGCAGCTTCGTTTCTGCCTACAAGGGTAAGCACCCTTGAAGCGCCCCGCGCGGCATTATAAACACCGCTAAATTATCAGATCACAGGCGGAGAACCTGCATGTCTAGTCAACTGATGGCCGGTAAGCGCGGCCTCATCATGGGCCTGGCCAACGACAAATCCATTGCGTGGGGCATTGCCAAGGCCTGCGCCGATGCCGGGGCCGAGCTTGCCTTTTCCTATCAGGGCGATGCGCTGAAGAAGCGGGTCGACCCGCTGGCAGAGCAACTGGGCAGCAACATCGTCCTGCCTTGCGACGTCTCGGACGAAGTGTCGATCGACGCGCTGTTTGCCGAACTGGAAGCAAAATGGGGCAAGCTGGACTTCGTCGTTCACGCCATCGGCTTCTCCGACAAGAATGAACTGCGCGGCCGTTACGTCGACACCAGCCGCAGCAACTTCCAGATGACCATGGACATCTCAGTATTCTCCTTTACCGCCGTGGCAAACCGCGCCGAGAAGATGATGAAGGACGGCGGCTCGCTGCTGACCCTGACCTATTACGGTGCCGAACAAGTGATGCCGCATTACAACGTGATGGGTGTTGCCAAGGCCGCGCTCGAGGCCTCAGTCAAATACCTGGCCGAGGACCTGGGCAAGGACGGAATCCGCGTCAACGCGATCTCTGCCGGCCCGATCAAGACCCTGGCTGCATCGGGTATCGGCGATTTCCGCTACATCATGAAGTGGAACGAGTACAACTCGCCGCTGCGCCGCAACGTGACCATCGACGATGTGGGCAAGTCCGCGCTCTACCTGTTGTCCGACCTCAGCTCCGGCGTCACCGGCGAAAACCTGCATGTGGATGCGGGTTATCATGTCGTCGGCATGAAGGCGGTGGATGCACCGGATATCTCCAAGTAACTGAAAACACGGAGGCCCGGGCATCGGTCCGGGCTCCGGCAAGCTGACGCGATACCGCGGGGAGCACATAAAATGACTGATCGTCTGCCGCACGAAAAAGGCTTTCACATCAGCTGGGACCAGATCCACCGCGACAGCCGTGCCCTGGCCTGGCGCCTGGACGGGCAAGGCCCCGACGATGGCGCCTGGCGCGCCGTTGTGGCGATCACCCGCGGCGGCATGGCGCCGGCGATGATCGTCAGCCGCGAGCTGGACATCCGCACCGTCGACACCATTTCTGTCCGCTCCTACCATCACCAGGCCCAGGGCGAGGCCGAGGTGCTGAAGGCGCCGGATGCAGCCCTGATGGGTGACGGCGAGGGCGTGCTGATCATTGACGATCTGGTCGACAGTGGCAAAACTTTGGAACTGGTGCGCCAAATGTACCCCAAGGCGCATTTCGCAACGGTCTACGCCAAGCCCAAGGGCCGGCCGATGGTGGACACCTTTATTACTGAGGTTAGCCAGGACACTTGGATCTTCTTCCCCTGGGATATGGCCCTGCAGTACGTCGAACCCTATCGCGGCACTGATTGAAGCGGTCCAGCCTGCAGAATTCCAAAGGCGCGCGTCACAGCGCGCCTTTTTCGTTGGTTGGACCGGCCTTAGGGCAAACCCGTGCGCCCTTCCCGCTTGAGCCGCAACGGGCGCCGTGCCAGACATATCCCGGCGCGCACCAGGATGCGCCTGAACTTTCGCTGCAGCCCGGAGCCGCCCATGCCCCTGCCCCGCACCCAAGCCACCTTTGTCTCGCCCATCGTCGAATCGCGCCGCTGGCTGGCCGGGGCGGATTTCCCGCCGGACCGCCCGCTGTTGAATGTGAGCCAGGCCGCCCCGGCAGAGGCGCCGCCGGAAGGTCTGCGTCAGGCGCTGGCGGAGGCCGCTCTCAATGACGTCTCCGCGCATCTCTACGGTCCCGTCCTCGGCAACGACCCGTTGCGCCGGGCACTGGCGCAGCAGATGTGCCGCCACTATCAGGCAGAGGTCTTGCCGCAGCAGGTCGGCATCACGTCCGGCTGCAACCAGGCATTTGCTGCCGCCATTGCCGCCCTTTGCGGTGAGGGCGATGAGGTGATCATCCCGGTCCCCTGGTACTTCAATCACAAAATGTGGCTGGACATGGCAGGCGTTACTGCCGTGCCGCTGCATGTGGGCGATGGCATGCTGCCGGATCTGGCCGCGGCAGAGGCGCTGATTACGGACCGCACCCGCGCCGTCGTGCTGGTCACGCCCAACAACCCATGCGGCGTGGAATACCCCAGCGGTCTGGTTCAGTCCTTCTTCAGCCTGGCCCGCAGCCGCGGCCTCGCGCTGATCGTTGATGAAACCTACCGCGATTTCGACAGCCGCGGCGGCGCCCCGCATGGGCTGTTCCAGATGCCGGACTGGGACAGCACCCTGATCCACCTCTATTCCTTCTCCAAGGCCTACCGGCTGACCGGCCATCGGGTCGGCGCCATCGCCGCCTCAGCGGACCTCCTGTTTGAGATGGAGAAATTTCTGGACACCGTCACCATCTGCCCCTCGCAATTGGGGCAGGCCGGCGCGCTGTGGGGCATTGAAAACCTGCATCACTGGCTGGCAGGCGAACGACTGGAGATCCTCGACCGCCGCCTCGCGATTGAGGAAGGCTTTCCGGTGCTGGCCGCAAACGGCTGGAAACTCCTCGGTTGCGGCGCCTATTTCGCTTATGTCGAACACCCGTTCGACCAGCCCGCGGACCAGATTGCTCGCAAGCTGGTAAAGGAGGCGTCCATCCTGATGCTGCCGGGCTCAATGTTCATGCCCGAGGGCGACCCGGACGGTGCCCGCCAGTTCCGCATTGCCTTTGCCAATGTGGACCGCGCAGGCATTCACACGCTGTTTGAACGCCTAGCTGCCTTTAATCCCTGATCATCCAGCAGTTTGCGCTGCAATCATCTTGCCCCTCTGCGGGCAGCCGCGTATTCAGTCAGCGGCATTTCCCGCTGCAAGGCACCCCCTTGCGCGGCAGAACAATAAAGAGGGCATCATGGCCGCAGGCATGAAACATCTATCCAAAACCTTCGTCTGGATCCTGATGGGGATGCTGATTGTCGGCCTTGCCGGCTTTGGCGCCGTGAATTTCTCCAGCTCCTCTTCCTCCGTCGCTCAGGTCGGTGACGAGGATGTTAGCATTGGCACCTATGTGCGTGAGCTGCAGCGCGAGCAGCGTGCCCTGCAGGCGCAGACCGGTCAGGCCATGTCCATGGCGCAGATGACCGCTTTCGGCCTCGACCGGGTGGTTCTGGGCCGCCTGATTTCCCTCGCGGCATTGGATCACGAGGCTAAAAGCCTTGGCCTGTCGCTGGGTGATGAAAACCTGATCGAGGAACTTGCCGCCATCGACGCCTTCCAGGGTGTGAACGGACAGTTCGACCGCGAGGCCTACAGCTTTGCTCTGCGCAATGCCGGCCTCACTGAAAAGGAATTCGAAGAAGACCTGCGCCGCGAGGCCGCCCGCACCATCGTGCAAAGTGCGGTACTGTCCGGCGCAAAAATGCCCGATACCCTGACCGAAACCCTGACCAGCTACATCGGCGCCCGCCGCAGCTTCTCCTATGTGCAGATCAATGCCGCGGAAATCGCCCTGACAGCTGAGGTGCCATCGGACGCGGACCTGGAAGCTTTCTACGAGGCCAATCAGGACCAGTTCATGCTGCCGGAAACCAAGGTCATCACCTACGCCGCCCTGCGCCCTTCCATGCTGCTGGATGAGATCGAAGTGGACGAAGCCCAGCTGCAGCGCCTGTTCGAGGACCGCTCTGATCAGTATCAGGTTCCCGAACGCCGTCTGGTCGAACGTCTGGTGTTTGGCGATGAGGAAGCTGCCGCCAGCGCCAAGGCGCAGCTGGAAACCGGCGGTGCCACCTTCGAAAGCCTGGTCGAGACCCGCGGCCTGACACTTCAGGACATCGACATGGGCGACGTCACCATGGGCGACCTTGGCGCGGCCGGCACTGATGTCTTTGCTGCTGAGGTGGGCACCGTGGCAGGCCCCCTGCCCTCTGACCTTGGCCCGGCGCTCTACCGTGTTAACGGCCGGCTTGAGGCGCAGATCACCACCTTCGAAGACGCCAAACCGGAATTGGTGGAGGAACTGGCCTCCGACCGCGCCCGCCGCCTGGTGGAAACTCAGGCCGAGGACATTGACGACATGCTGGCCGGCGGCGCCACGCTGGAGGAGCTGGCAACCGACAGCGGCCTGGAGCTGGCCCAGATCAATTGGACCGAGGACAGCAGCGATGACATTGCAGCCTATGAGGGCTTCCGCACCGCCGCCGCTGCCGTCACTGCAGACGACTTCCCCGAGGTTGGCTTCCTTGAGGACGGCAGCCTGTTTGCCCTCCGCCTGGATGACACCCTGCCGGAACGCCCGGAACCCTTTGGTGATGCCAAGGACAAGATCCTGGCCGCCTGGCAGGCGGACCGGCTTGCTGTGGCGCTGAAAGAACAAGGCGAAGCGTTGCTGGCGCAGGCGGAGGCAGCAGATGGTTTTGCTGAGGACACCGAAGTGAAAACAGAAACCGGCCTCACCCGCACAGCCTATATCGACACCGTGCCGGCCGGTCTGGTCGCAGGCGTCTTCGAAATGGAAACCGGCGATTTCCGCCTGGTGCAGGATGCAGAATCCGCCGTTGTTGTCCGCCTCGACGCCATCCTGCCGCCTGAGGCAAGCGACGACATGACCCTGCTGACCCAGGCACTTCAGGCGCAGCTGGACCAAGCGCTGGCGCAGGAGCTGTTCCAGGCCTATACGCAGGACGTCCAGACCCGCGCCGAACCCCGTGTAGACCAGCAGGCGCTGAACGCAGCGCAGGCGAACTTCCAGTAATCAAGGCACCAGATCCATGGCCCTGACCCCCGATTTCGACACGTTCGCCAAAGCCTATGAGGCCGGCGAAAACCAAGTCGTCTACACCCGCCTTGCTGCAGATCTCGACACGCCGGTGTCGCTGATGCTCAAACTGACCGGCGCCCAGAAGGACGCCTTCATGCTGGAGTCCGTCACCGGCGGCGAGGTGCGCGGGCGCTACTCAATCATCGGAATGAAACCGGATCTGGTCTGGCGCTGCCACGGGGAGCAGTCGGCCCTGAACCGCTCGGCGCGGTTTGATTCGGATGACTTCACGCCCCAGGACGGCAACCCGATGGACAATCTGCGGGCCCTGATTGCCGAGAGCAAGATCGACCTGCCCGATGATCTGCCCCAGGCCGCGGCCGGGCTGTTCGGCTACTTGGGCTATGACATGATCCGCCTGGTGGAACATCTGCCGGACGTGAACCCCGACCCGCTCGGCCTGCCCGATGCGCTGATGCTGCGCCCCTCGGTCATTGCGGTTCTGGACGGCGTCAAGGGTGAGGTCACCGTGGTATCCCCCGTCTGGTCCAGCGACGGCCAGACCGCCAAGGCGGCTTACGCCCAGGCCGCCGAACGGGTGATGGACGCGGTGCGCGATCTGGAACGCGCCATGCCCGCCGAAAGCCGCGACCTCGGCGACGCGCACGAAGTTTCCCCGCCGGTCTCGAACTTCACCAAGGACGGCTACATGGCCGCGGTGGAGAAGGCCAAGGAATATATCCGCGCGGGCGACATCTTTCAGGTCGTTCCGGCACAGCGCTGGACCCAGGAATTCCGCCAGCCGCCTTTTGCGCTCTACCGCTCTTTGCGCCGCACCAATCCGTCGCCCTTCATGTTCTACTTCAACTTCGGCGGCTTCCAGGTTGTCGGGGCATCACCGGAAATCCTCGTCCGTGTTTTCGGGCAGGAGGTCACCATCCGCCCGATCGCCGGCACCCGCCCGCGCGGCGCCACACCCGAAGAAGATAAGGCGCTGGAAGCGGATTTGCTGGCCGACAAGAAGGAACTGGCCGAACACCTGATGCTGTTGGATCTGGGCCGCAACGACACCGGCCGGGTCGCCAAGATCGGCACCGTGCGCCCGACCGAGAAGTTCATCATCGAGCGCTACAGCCACGTCATGCACATCGTCTCCAACGTCGTGGGCGAGCTGGCTGAGGACAAAGACGCGCTCGACGCTTTCTTTGCCGGTATGCCCGCGGGCACCGTCTCCGGCGCGCCCAAGGTGCGGGCGATGGAAATCATCGACGAACTGGAACCGGAAAAGCGCGGCATCTACGGCGGCGGCGTCGGCTATTTCTCGGCTGGCGGCGACATGGACATGTGCATCGCCCTGCGCACCGCCATCGTCAAGGATCAGAACCTCTATATCCAGGCCGGCGGCGGCGTTGTGTACGACAGCGACCCGGAGGCGGAATATATGGAGACCGTCCATAAATCCAACGCCATCCGCCGCGCAGCCGCCGATGCCGCACGCTTTACTGGCAGCGGCAATAGCTGATGCACAGGCTTGCCGCGCTGCGGCTTCTTTCTGGTTGAAAATACCCCCGCCGGAGGCAGCGGCGCCCTTTCAGGGCGCCGTTTTCATTTGGCAGTACTCACTTGCCGGGCAGCAGCGACTCAAGGCTGGCCGAGACTGGCGCAAGTGCAACCCGCTCTGCCCGGTCCTGCAGCCCCCACAACAGCAAAGCTGAGATCGTATCCGGGCGCAGACGGCCCAGCATGATGACTGCACCTTCCTGCCCGGCCCGGAACGCCGCCTGATCCAGGAACCGCCGGATTGCCCGCGGATCCTGACCCGCACCGTCAAAGTCGCGGAACACCACCCCGGCCGGCACGCCATCGCGCAGTGCCAGTTTCTGCACGGTATTGAGACCGCTGTCCTGGGTCAGCAGCCCATAGCCGGCAGCGGCGGCATATGCGGCCACCTGATCCGCCAGCGCCCGGTTGCCCTGCACGCCGGTCTCCACCCCTTCCAGGATCGCCATGGCCTCGGGCAGCTTGCTCCTCCAGACCTCAAATGCCGTTTCCGCGTCCTGCGGCGAGGCTTCGCGCGGCAGGTCGGCCAGCATCAGAACTTCAAACCCGGCAGCCCGGCGCGCCGCCATTTTCCCGGCGGCCTCCGGGTCTTCGGGATCAATGGCAAAGCTCAGGGGATAGGGGAATTCCGCCAGCGCCTCCGATCCGACAGCGCCCGCATCGTCAATGAGCACGATCGACATCAGGGGCCGGTCCTCGGGATTGAAGAACGGTTCGGAATTGGCCGAAAAGGGGGTGGCGTCTGGTCCGCCTGCAGCAGAAACTGCTTCCTGCTCGTCCCGCTCAGTAAGCGGCACAACCGGTGTTCCGATGCTCGGTGTCAGCGAAGCAGGTTCTGCGGCTTCTGCGGCAGCTTCCGGCTCATTTGCGCCGGGTTCAGCCGCACCGCTGCCGTTCTCTGATGCGTCTGGCACAGCAGGGGCTGCGCTGATAACCGGCAATGTGGTCGCCTGCGGAGCGGAACCGATATCCGGGGTCTGAACGGTACGGGTATCCGGTGCTCCAACTGTCTTGGGCGCCGTTTCAGGTTCCTGGGCCCCAATCGTCGCAGTTACCACCGTTTCACCGTTGCCTTCCGGTTCCGGCGCAGGCTCCGTCGCGGCCACAACCGCGCTTTCGCTGCGCGGTGCTTCAGGCACCGCAGGCAGCACAGCCTGCGGCTGGGGTACAGACGCAGTTTCCGCCGTGACCGGTGCTTCGGCCAATGCTAGGCTTTCCGAGCCTTCTGCGGAGGTGGACAGCCCAACTGCTGGTTTCTGCGCCGGCGCGGTATCAGCACCCGCAAGGGCGCTCAGATCATCCTGTGCAGTCCCGCTGATGGGCACTTCTGGCTGAACTTCAGCCAGGTCTGCGTCCCGTCCTTGGCCATTGCCGGGGACGTCTGCTTCGCCGCTTCCGCCATTGGGCATCTGCGGCGCATCGCCGGGGTCATGCGAAACCGCTTCAAGTTCCGTTGAACCCGTATTTTCCGCTGGTTCAGATGTGCCGCCTGCGGTCTCTTCGGCGGGCTCTGGCGCTTGTTCCGGCTTGGCCGCCATCTGCGGCAAAGGCACTGACAATGACAGCATCGCCAGCCCGCCAGCCGCCAGTAATGCCCCGACACTCACGCCGCCCAGAAATCCACGCATGCCTGTTTTGCCTCTCAATCTTTCTGAGGTGCTGCGCCGTATCAGCCTGCCTGCGCGATCCTTGTGCCGGTTCGCCCCTGCATTCGCCTTTCCTGCCCTTGACGCTGCCCCGTATCCCTGAACAAGTATGTTGCAACCACTATACTGCGGCGCGCACCCCGCCCGCCACCCTTAAAAGAGCCCGCAAGATGCTGCTGCTGATCGATAACTACGATTCCTTCACCTACAACCTCGTCCATTACCTCGGCGAGCTTGGCGCCGAAATGGAAGTGCACCGCAACGACGCCATCAACGTGCAGGAAGCGATGGCGATGAAGCCCGCAGGCATTCTGCTGTCGCCCGGCCCGTGCGACCCGGATCAGGCCGGCATTTGCCTCGCCCTGACAGAAGCCGCGGCGGAGACCAAGACGCCCCTGATGGGTGTCTGCCTTGGCCACCAGACCATCGGCCAGGCCTTTGGCGGCAAGGTGGTCCGCTGCCACGAGATCGTGCACGGCAAGATGGGCATGATGCACCACAAGGATACCGGCGTTTTCAGGGGTTTACCGACACCTTTTGAGGCAACCCGCTACCACTCCCTGGTGGTGGAGCGCGAAAGCCTGCCCGATTGCCTGGAAATCACGGCTGAGCTGGAAGACGGCACCATCATGGGCCTGCAGCACAAGGAGCTGCCGATCCACGGCGTCCAGTTCCACCCGGAATCCATCGCCTCTGAACACGGCCATGCGCTGCTGAAAAACTTCCTCGACGTGATGCAGGTGCCGGCATGAGCGACCAGCTGAAGCCGCTGATCGGTGCAGCCGCCGAGCGTTCCCTGAGCCGCGAAGAAGCCGAGAAAGCCTTCACCCTGCTGTTTGAGGGCGAAGCCACGCCCAGCCAGATCGGCGGCCTGCTGATGGCGATGCGCACCCGCGGCGAAAGCGTTGATGAATACGCCGCTGCCGCCGCCGTGATGCGCGCCAAATGCAATCCGGTTAAGGCGCCTGCAGGCGCCATGGACATCGTCGGCACCGGCGGCGACGGCAAGAATACCCTAAACATCTCCACCGCAACTGCCTTTGTCGCAGCGGGCGCCGGTGTTGTGGTTGCCAAGCATGGCAACCGCAACCTCAGCTCGAAATCCGGCACTGCCGACATGCAGTCTCAAATGGGAATCAACGTGATGGTCGGCCCGGAAGTGGTTGAAAAGGCAATTAATGAGGCCGGGATCGGTTTCATGATGGCGCCGATGCACCACCCGGCGGTGGCGCATGTGATGCCGACCCGGGCAGAGCTCGGCACCCGAACCATCTTCAACATCCTCGGCCCCCTCACCAATCCGGCCGGCGTCAAACGCCAGCTGACCGGGGCTTTCAGCCGCGAGATGATCCGCCCGATGGCGGAAACCCTCAAGGCGCTTGGCTCAGATCGCGCTTGGCTGGTCCACGGCTCCGATGGCACGGATGAGCTGACCATCACCGGCGTCAGCTGGGTCTCCGCGCTGGAGGAGGACGGCAGCATCCGCGACGTGGAGCTGCACCCGGAGGACGCGGGCCTGCCGGTGCATTCCTTTGACAAGATCATCGGCGGCACGCCGGAAGAAAACGCCATGGCCTTCCGTGTGCTCCTCCAGGGCACGCCCTCGGCCTACCGCGACGCTGTGCTGCTGAACGCCGCCGCCGCACTGGTCGTCGCAGGCAAGGCCGCAGACCTCAAAGAAGGCGCTGCGCTGGCCGCCGAGTCGATCGACAGCGGCGCCGCCAAGGCCAAGGTCGAGGCGCTGGCCCGGATCACCTCAGCCGCATGACCGGTCTGCCCGCAGGGCTGGGCGCCTGGTCCAGCCTGCCGTTCTTTCAGGATCAATGGCCGGGCATTGCCGCCGCGATCGCAGCGGACGCCCGGGACATTCTGCCGCCCGCGCACCAGCGGTTTGCGGCGCTGAAACTGACCCAGCCGCAGGACACCCGCGTGGTGATCCTGGGCCAGGATCCCTATCCCACACCCGGCCACGCCCACGGACTGGCCTTCTCGGCAGAACCGCATGTGCGCCCCCTTCCCCGGTCCTTGTCCAATATTTACAAGGAGCTGGCAGACGATCTTGGCGTCGCCCGACCCAACGCGGATCTGCGCGGCTGGGCGCGCCAGGGCGTTCTTCTTCTGAACACTGCCCTGTCAGTCCCGGCAGGCGAAGCGAACGGCCACAAGCACCTTGGCTGGCATCACCTGGTGCATCAGGTGATGGAGCTGACATCGGTGCGCCCCACCGCATACATTCTCTGGGGAAATACTGCACAAAAGCTTGAAAAACATATCAAACCGGGCGATCACCTGATCCTGAAAACCGCCCATCCCTCGCCCCTGTCGGCGCAGCGCGGTTTCTTCGGGTCCCGACCCTTTTCAAAAGTGAACAATTGGCTTACCGCCCGCGGCGAGGATGCCATAGACTGGAACGCAGGAACGGAGGCCCAGGCATGAGTGGAACTGGAATGACCGAAAACGTGCTCGACAAGATCAAGGCCTACAAGCTCGAGGAAGTGGCCGCGGACAAGGCCGCCAAACCGCTTGAGGCGGTCGAGGCCGAGGCGAAGAATGCCTCCCCGGTACGCGGTTTCGCCAAAAGCCTGATGCAAGCTAACCGCTCCGGCTACGGCCTGATTGCCGAGATCAAGAAGGCGAGTCCTTCCAAGGGCCTGATCCGCCCCGATTTTGAACCTGCGGAACTCGCCAAGGCTTATGAAGACGGCGGCGCCACCTGCCTGTCGGTGCTGACGGACACTCCCAGTTTCCAGGGCGCCAAGGAGTTCCTTACCCAGGCCCGCACCGCCTGCTCCCTGCCCGCATTGCGCAAGGATTTCATGTATGACACCTACCAGGTCGCCGAAGCCCGCGCGCTGGGGGCTGACTGCATTCTGATCATCCTCGCCTCCGTCTCCGACGCCCAGGCGCAGGAGTTGGAGGAAAGTGCCTTTGAATGGGGCATGGATGTGCTGCTGGAAGTGCATGACGCGGAAGAACTGGAACGCGCCTGCAACCTGAAATCACCGCTGATGGGCATCAACAACCGCAACCTCAAGACCTTTGAGACCACGCTGGACACCACCCGCACGCTGTCCCGCATGGTGCCTGCCGATCGCACCATCGTCTGCGAAAGCGGGTTGTTCACCCCTGCGGACCTCAGCGATATGGCCCGCTACGGCGCCCGCACCTTCCTGATCGGCGAGAGCCTGATGCGGCAGGATGATGTGGCCGGCGCCACCCGCGCGCTGCTCGCCAACCCGCTGATGCCGGGCATGATGTAAGGAGAGCCTCATGAGCCTCACCCATTTCGACACCAAGGGCGACGCCCATATGGTTGATGTTTCAGACAAGGCAGTGACCTCGCGCATCGCCACCGCCGAGGGCCACATCACCATGGCGCAGGAAACCTTTGATATCATTGCCGAAGGCCGCGCCAAAAAGGGTGACGTGCTGTCGGTGGCGCGCCTGGCCGGTATCATGGGGGCCAAGAAGACACCGGATCTGATCCCGCTCTGCCACCCGCTGCCGGTGACCAAGGTCGCGGTGGAACTGACGCTGGACCCGGACCTGCCCGGCGTGCGGGTCGAGGCCACTGTCAAAACCACCGGCCAGACCGGGGTCGAGATGGAAGCGCTCACCGCCGTCTCCACTGCCGCGCTCACGGTCTATGACATGGCCAAGGCCGTGGATAAGGCAATGCAGATCGGTGGAATCCGCGTGACTCTGAAAGATGGCGGAAAATCAGGCCGGTACGAGGCGTAAATGATCCCTGTCAGCGAAGCCCGCGCGCATCTTCTGGCGCTTGTCAGCCAGCTTGAAACCGAGGAAGTTCCGCTTGCGGAGGCCGCAGGCCGGGTGCTTGCCCGCGATCTCCAGGCCCGCCGCGACCAGCCGCCGTTCTCCGCCTCCGCCATGGATGGCTACGCGGTGAACGCCGCCGAAGTTGAGCTGCACGCCATGTTCAAGGTGATCGGCGAGGCCGCAGCCGGCCACGCTTTCGCTGGCCGTGTGGGCGCAGGCCAGGCGGTGCGGATCTTCACCGGCGCCCCGGTGCCGGAGGGCGCAAGTTTCGTTGTCATTCAAGAGGATGTGACCCGCAGCGGCGACCTCATCACCATCACCGATGCGCCCGGCAGCAACCACAATATCCGCCCCCGCGGCGGCGATTTCACCGATGGCCAGACCGTCAGCGCGCCGCGGCTGCTGACGCCTGCAGACATTGCCCTGCTGGCCGCGATGAACATTCCCTCGGTCCCCGTCACCCGCCGCCCGGAGGTCGCGCTGATCTCCACCGGCGACGAGCTGGTGATGCCCGGCGGCACGCCAGGACCGGACCAGATCATCGCCTCCAACACCTTTGGCCTCAAGGCGATGCTCGAGGAACTGGGCGCCCGCGCCCGCATCCTTCCCATCGCCCGCGACACCGAAAGCTCCCTGCGCACCGCGTTTGAACTGGCAGAGGGCGCCGACCTGGTTGTCACCATCGGCGGCGCCTCGGTCGGCGATCACGATCTGGTAGGAAAGGTGGCGCAGGACCTCGGGATGGAGCGCAGCTTCTACAAGGTTGCCATGCGCCCCGGCAAACCGCTGATGGCCGGCCGCATGGGCAGTGCTGCAATGGTCGGCCTGCCCGGCAACCCGGTTTCCGCCATGGTCTGCGGCCACGTGTTCCTGGCGCCGGTGATCCGTACCATGCTGGGACTGCCGGCGGAGGCCGCGCAGCTGCGCACGGCCACCCTGGCGGCTGCCCTGCCGGAAAACGGCCCGCGGGAGCATTACATGCGGGCGCAGGTCGAAAACGGCCAGCTGACAGCCTTTGAAAACCAGGACAGCTCGCTCCTCACCGTGCTAGCAGAGGCCAACGCCCTCCTGGTGCGTGCACCAGATGACAGCGCCCGTGCGGTAGGCGAAGCGGTGCAATACCTGCCCGTCTGACCCCGCTTCTTCTTTGCACTAATACTCAAACCGGTGGCGGCAGCCTCCGGGCCTGCCGCTGCCATTCTTCAGATACAGCCATGTTGACACAAAACGTGAACATGCGTAGAACAAAAGAAAACCTGAGGCACGGAGGGAGCGGCGATGCTCACAAAGAAGCAACTTCAACTGCTGGAATTCATTCACAAACGCCTGCAGCGCGATGGCGTGCCCCCCAGTTTTGACGAAATGAAGACGGAACTGGATCTCAGGTCGAAATCGGGCATCCACCGGCTGATCACGGCGCTGGAGGAACGCGGCTTCATCCGCCGCCTGCCTCACCGTGCGCGTGCCATTGAAATTATCCGCCTGCCAGAAAGCCTTGGCGGCACTGGCGAACCGCAGGGATTTGCCCCCAAGGTGATTGACGGCGGTCAGGCCAAAACCACCGCTCCTGCCCGCGCTTCGGCGGACCCGCTGCGTCAGGCGGCGGTTGAACTTCCGGTGATGGGGCGCATCGCTGCCGGCGTGCCGATTGAGGCGATCAGCCAGGTCTCGCATCAGGTCGCAGTGCCAGGGGGCATGATTGCCACAGGCGGCCAGCACTACGCGCTGGAAGTGAAGGGCGATTCCATGATTGAGGCCGGTATCAACGATGGCGACATCGTGGTGATCCGCGAAAGCGCTGCCGCCGACAACGGCGACATCGTGGTGGCGCTGGTCGAAGGCCAGGAGGCAACGCTGAAACGCTACTACCGCGAGGGGTCGATGATCGCGCTGGAAGCTGCCAACCCGGCCTATGAAACCCGCCGCTATCCCGAAGACATGGTTCAGGTCCAGGGCCGCCTGGTCGGCCTGATCCGCACCTACTGACCTCCAGCTCCACTCAGCAGCTGCCGAAGGCGGCGGATTTCCCGCCCCTCCGGCTGCCAGCCGGTCCAGGGCCGCTCGCCTGCAGCCTCCCGCGCTGTCAGGATCTCACCTTCGCGTGTCATGGCAATACTGCCGGTCTGCCGCATCACCTCCGGTGTCAGCAGCAGGCAATTGCCGTCGTCCGGCACAGTGGAAATGATTATGTCCCTTTCGTTGCAGCCGCTTACAGCCGCCAGCTTACGCTTTCCCGGCGCGTGCAGCAGACGGTAGCCCGCGCCCTGCCAGACCGGAATCCGGTCCAGCCCTTCCTCCCAGCGGGCAGCGGCAACAGGCTGGGTTGCCGGATCGCCGTCATTCTCCAGCCAGATTTCCGCTGTGAACCCCTGCCCCTTGGCGCGCGACAGCGCACGGCCATCTGCTTCCATCACCCCGATCAGCCCGCCGGAGTCGGCAATCAGGATGTCGGGACGCCCGGATGAGGTCCAGAGAGCAAAAGCTGCTGCGGCTGGCAGCAGACCTGCCAGCCGCAACCGCCCCTGCCAGGCCACCGCAAAGACGAACCCTCCGGCCAGCAGCGGCAGCACCCAGGGCACTGGCGCCGCCACATGCGACACTGCGCCGTCAAAGCCGGATACGGTACTGGCCACCATCAGGATCCAGTCCAAGCCCCATTGCATCACTGTCAGCCCGATCCACTCCAGCCCCAGCGGTGCCAGGCACAGCGCCAGCACCGCAGCGGGGATCACAATCGTGCCCATCACCGGCACCGACAGAAGGTTTGCCAGCAGGCCGTAATGCGGAATGGTGTTGAAATGCGCCGCCGCAAAGGGGGCCGTTGCCGCCCCGGCCACCGCGGAGGAGACAACCAGCGCCAAGACAGGCCGCAGCCAGCGCGGCCCCAGCGGCACCTGCCCGTCCCGCAGCGCGGCAAATACGGCCACCAGCGCTGCGGTGGCGGCAAAGCTCATCTGGAAACCAGGGCTCAGCAGGCTTTCCGGCCGCCTCAGCAGCACGATCACCGCCGCCACCGCAACCGCGCGCAGGGTGATCGCCCGCCGGTTCAAGAGCACCGCGCCGAACATCACCGCCACCATGACAAAGGCGCGCTCTGTCGCGACATTGCCGCCCGACAGCAGCAGATACCCGGCCCCCGCGGCCAGCGCAGCAACTGCGGCCAGTTTCTTGACCGGCCAGCGCAACGCAACCCAGGGTACCATGCACATCAGAGTTCTAAGCGCTGCAAAGACAAAGCCCGTCAGCAGCCCCATATGCAGGCCTGAAATTGCCAGCAGATGCGCCAAGTTGCTCTGCCGCAGCGCGGTCAGTGTTTCCTCACCCACGCCGCTGCGGTCGCCGGCTGTCACAGCCGCGGCAAACCCGCCGGCCTCGCCCGGCAGCTGTTTTTGCAAATACTGCGCCAGCGATCTGCGCAGCTGCTCAACTGGTTTGTCTTCACCGGGGGCTTCGGCCAGCAGCACCGGCACGCGGGTATATCCCAGCCCGCCCAGCTGTTTGAACCAGGCATGGCGGCGGAAGTCGAAACCGCCCGGTTCCGCCGGCCCCTGCGGCGGCAAGAGATGCGCGGTGGTCATCACCCGCGCGCCTGGCGGCGGTATGTCCGCTTGCCCCTTCAGTGAAACCCTGACCTGCGCGGGCGTATCCTCCGGCGCAGCCCGGTCCAGGCGCACCTGATCCAGCGTCAGCCGCAGCGCGTCCGTGGGAGAGCGGTCGACAGTCACCACCCGACCCTCAACCGGTCCGTAATAGCGGAAGTCCAGTACCGGAGCGGCCACCAGATGGGTGCGTGCAAACGCCAGGCAAATCCCCGCCGCCAGAAGCGCTGGAACCCAGCACAGAAAGGCCATAGGCCGCCGCAACAGCGCGCAAGCCCCCAGCAGCAGCGACGCACAGCCCAACGCGGTTATTGCCGCGGTGCCCGGTTCGGTTTTCAGGCTGAAATAGGCTCCGATCCCGGCACCCAGAAACACCGGCACCCAGGGAAACAGGTTGCCGCGCTGACCTTGCAGAGCGTCGCTGACTGCAGTTCCAAGCCCCATGCTTGCCCCCCGCCTTCTGGCCCGGTAGACAGGCGGAAACTCTACGCCTCACATGGTTTCCAAAAGGTAAATCCTGCACATGACCCAACCGGTTGTCACCCGCTTCGCGCCCTCTCCCACCGGCTATCTGCACATCGGCGGCGCCCGCACCGCGCTGTTCAACTGGCTCTATGCCCGCGGCCGTGGCGGCAAGTTCCTGCTGCGGATCGAGGATACCGACCGCGAACGCTCCACGCCGGAGGCCACCGCGGCCATCCTGCAGGGCATGGAATGGCTGGGATTGGACCATGACGGCGAGGTGATCAGCCAGTTTGAACGCGCGGACCGCCACGCCGAAGTGGCGAAACAGCTGCTGGCCGAAGGCAAGGCGTATAAGTGCTTTGCCACCCAGGAAGAAATCGCCGCCTTCCGCGATCAGGCCAAGGCTGAGGGCAAATCGACGCTCTATCGCTCTCCCTGGCGCGACGCGGACGCGTCCAGCCACCCGGACGCGCCTTATGTGATCCGCATCAAGGCGCCGCAGGACGGCGCCACCGTGATCCAGGATGAGGTGCAGGGCGACGTTACCATCCGCAACGACCAGCTGGATGACATGATTCTGCTGCGCTCCGACGGCACCCCGGTCTATATGCTGGCGGTGGTGGTCGACGACCACGACATGGGCGTGACCCATGTGATCCGCGGCGACGATCACCTGAACAACGCCGCCCGCCAGATGATGATCTATCAGGCGATGGGGTGGGACGTGCCGGTCTGGGCGCATATCCCGCTGATCCACGGCGCCGATGGCAAGAAGCTCTCCAAGCGCCACGGCGCGCTTGGCGCACAGGAATACCAGGCGATGGGCTATCCGGCTGCCGGCATGCGCAACTACTTGGCGCGTCTCGGCTGGTCACACGGCGATGACGAGTTTTTTACGGACGCGCAGGCCAAAGAGTGGTTTAATCTCGGCGGCATCGGCAAAAGCCCGGCCCGGTTCGACACCAAGAAGCTGGAGAATCTCTGCGGCCAGCACATTGCCATCGGCGAAGATGCCGCACTGCGGCAGGAAATCTGCGCCTATTTGGCGGCTGCCGGGGAACCCGCCCTGACTGACGCGCAGTCACTAGGTCTGGAGCGTGCGATGTATTGCCTCAAGGACCGCGCGCGCACCTTCCCTGAACTGCTTGAAAAAGCGCATTTTATCCTTGCCTCACGGCCTCTTGACCGGGACGCGAAGGCAGAAAAGGCTCTGACTTCTGTATCCGATGGTATACTGGAAGAATTGACGCCGCAGCTGCAAAATGCTAGCTGGGTCCGTGACGATCTGGAGGCGCTTCTGAACGGATTTGCAGAAGCCCATGATACCAAGTTCGGCAAACTGGCAGGCCCCTTGCGGGCAGTGCTGGCCGGCCGGGCGGTAACGCCTTCGGTGTTCGACATGATGCTGATTCTAGGCCGCGAGGAAACCCTCGCCCGGCTCAAGGACGCAACAGGCTGACTGCGGTCTTAACGCCCGGGAAAGCCTGTTTTGATACGACAACCCCTGCGCGAAACCGCGCAGGCGCTGCCCGCATGAATGCACCCGGACCGGGCGGTATTCGTGCCTGCAACAGGAAGGGACATTTATGACCGACACACAGAAATCAGCCACGCTCACGCTGGATGGCGAAAGCTTTGAGCTGCCCATTTTCTCGCCGACGGCCGGGCCCGATGTTGTCGACATCCGCAAGCTCTACGCGCAGGCAGGTGTGTTCACCTACGACCCGGGCTTCACTTCCACCGCCAGCTGCGACAGCACCATCACCTATATTGATGGCGACAAAGGCGAGCTGCTGCACCGCGGCTACCCGATCGACCAGCTGGCGTCCAAATCGCATTACCTCGAGGTCTGCTACCTGCTGCTCTACGGTGAACTGCCGACCGCAGCCCAGCTCGAGGATTTCGAGACCCGTGTGACCCGTCACACCATGGTGCATGAGCAGATGCACAACTTCTTCCGCGGCTTCCGCCGCGATGCGCACCCGATGGCGACCCTGGTGGGTGTTGTCGGCGCAATGTCGGCCTTCTATCACGACTCGCTGGACGTGACCGACCCCTGGCAGCGCGAAGTTGCCGCCGTGCGCCTGATCGCCAAGCTGCCGACCATCGCCGCAATGGCCTACAAGTATTCGATCGGCCAGCCGTTTGTGTATCCGCGCAACGATCTGGATTACGCGGCCAACTTCCTGCACATGTGCTTCTCTGTTCCGGCCGAGGAATACCATGTGAACCCGATCCTCAGCCGGGCGATGGACCGTATTCTGACCCTGCACGCAGATCACGAGCAGAACGCCTCCACCTCCACCGTGCGCCTGGCGTCTTCCTCCGGGGCGAACCCGTTCGCCTGCATCGCAGCCGGCATCGCCTGCCTCTGGGGCCCGGCCCACGGCGGCGCCAACCAGGCCTGCCTGGAGATGCTCAAGGAAATCGGCACCGTCGACCGCATTCCGGAATACATCGCCCGCGCCAAGGACAAGAACGACCCGTTCCGCCTGATGGGCTTTGGCCACCGCGTCTACAAGAACACCGACCCGCGCGCGACCGTGCTGAAACAGTCCGCCGATGAAGTGCTGGAGCTCCTGGGCGTCGATGACAACCCGCTCCTGCAGGTCGCCAAGGAGCTGGAGCAGACCGCGCTCAACGACCCCTACTTCATCGAAAAGAAGCTGTTCCCGAACGTCGACTTCTACTCCGGCATCATCCTGGAGGCGATGGGCTTCCCGACTTCGATGTTCACTCCGATCTTCGCGCTGTCGCGCACCGTCGGCTGGATCTCGCAGTGGAAGGAAATGATCGCCGATCCGCAGAACAAGATCGGCCGCCCGCGCCAGCTGTATCTGGGCGAAACCCTGCGCGACTACGTCGACATCGAACAGCGCTGAGCGCCGGTTCAAAACATTTCAAACGCCCCGCTGACTGCGGGGCGTTTTCTTTTGTGCTCACTCCGCACACGGCCGTCCCGAACGCTGCGGGACAGACCGCGGGAAGGGTGGCGATCCGGGACAATAACCGGTTTCCCGCGGGACTGTTTCTTCTGAAAATTCAATATTTAAGAGTATTTGACTAAACTCACACAACCTCATACTGAACTGAGGAGTTTACTCAATTTGGCAGACCGCCTCCCCGCGCGAGGTACTGCAGAACGCCGTCTGCCAGCTGACTACGGGATTGATGACATGGAATTTTTGATCTTGCTCGGCATCGGCCTCACCATCGGCGGTGTGGCGATTGCGCTGGATGATGATGATAATGAGGCGCAGGAAGAAAGCATCTCTTCCGAACCCATGCCGGAGTCCCTCACGGAAGATGGCAGCAGCATCACAACCTCGGACGGTGACGACGATTTCACAGCGAGCGATCAGGATGAAACAATTTTCCTGCGCGGCGGCAACGACGTTGCGGAAGGGCGTGGCGGCGACGACCGTATTTTTGGTGGCGACGGCGAGGACGTCATTGTCGGCGGCGAAGGGGACGACTTCTTGCGAGGCGGGTCGGAAGACGACACGCTTGTCGACAATGCGGGTTCTGATACGATCTACGGTGACGGCGGCAATGACCTGATCTTCGCGACGACAGCGGTTGATGGCGAAGGCATTGTCAACTTTGCCCGCGGTGTCAGCGATGGCAGCATCACCGATTTCACCGAATTGAATCAGTATTACACGCCGGATACCGACACGGATGCACAGGCTGACGAGGTCTTCGGCGGTGCTGGCGACGACACGGTCATTGCCGGCGACGGAGACACAGTGACGCTTGGCAGCGGCAGCGACACTCTGGGTGTCGGCGATTGGGTTGTTTCAAATCATGACCCGGTGACGGTCACCGATTTTGACCCAGGCGAAGATGTCCTTGTGTACTCGCATGATGGAGAAGGTCCGACGCCTGAGCTTTCGGTGAACCATCTTTTCGATGGAGAGGGAACAGCTCTTCTGTTTGCTGACAATGTTCTGGTTGCCCGCCTGCCTGGTGTCGGAGAAGAATTTTCCCTAGGCGACGTCTCCATCGTCGACCGGGGGGGCAGCGGATCAACACTGGTCTGAAAAAATGTGCCTCAGATAAGCTGAGGCACAAAATCACAGCAGCGGCTCATCAGAACTTGTCAGCGCCCCTCGAATTTCGCGGGGCGCTTTTCCATGAAGGCGGTGACACCCTCCAGGAAATCCCGCGTCTTGCCGCACTGCCCCTGAAGATGCGCTTCCTCCGACAGCTGCTCTGCCAGGGTGCGGGTATAGCTGTCACGCAGGGCGGTTTTGGTTGCCGCCAGCGCCTTGGTCGGGCCTTCGGCCAGATAGGCCGCCCGCGCGCGCCAGTGGGCGTCGAATTCCGCGTCCGGCACGGCTTCCCAGATCATGCCCCAGTCGCTGGCCTGCTGCGCGCTGATGCGGTCGGCAAACAGCGCCGCACCCGTCGCCTTGGCCAGGCCGATCTGGCGCGGCAGGAACCAGGTGCCGCCGGCATCGGGGATCAGTCCGATCTTGGTGAAGGCCTGCATGAAGAACGCGCTTTCGCAGGCAATCACCACATCCGCCGCCAGCGCCAGGTTGGCCCCTGCCCCGGCTGCTGCACCGTTGACTGCGGCCACTACCGGAACCGGGCAATCATAGATCGCCTGCAGCATCGGCAGGTATTCATCCCGCAGGGTGCGCTCCAGATCCAGCGCGCCGCCGGTGCTGCCTGCATCGCTCAGGTCCTGGCCGGAGCAAAACGCATCGCCCGCGCCCGTCAGCACCACTGCTCGTGCCTCAGCTGCGGCCAGCCGCATCGCATGGGTGATTTCCGACCGCATCCGGCTGGTCAGCGCATTCTTGCGCGCCTCCCGGTTCAGCGTGATCACCGCCAGCCCGTCCTGCAGTGAAAACAGGATTTCTTTGTATTCCATCGGAGTGCCCCATCTAACAATAGCCTTGGGCCGCGCGATCTGTCCGCCTGCGCAGCCGGTTGGCAGGCATGGTGACGCAAAGCGCGCGGGCCGGAAAGACAGACCCGGCGTCAATCCTCCAGGATTTTCTTGAGCCGTTCCTGCTCTTCCGCGCTCAGGGATTGCTCTGCCGCCTTTGGCGTGCGCGCCCGGCCGCGGACATAGAAGATCCCGATCACCAGCGCTGCCAGCAGCATCAATGGACCCGCAGCCCAAAGCAGGAGGTTGGCGCCCTGCGCCGTGGGATTCAGCAGCACATACTCGCCATAGCGGTCGACGATGAAATCCATCGCCTCCCGGTCGCTGTCCCCGGCCACCAACCGCTCGCGCAGCAGGACCCGCAGGTCGCGGGCCAGGTCGGCATTGGAGTCATCAATGCTCTCATTGCGGCAGACCAGGCAGCGCAGATCTTCGGACAGCTCGCGGGCCCGGGCCTCCAGCGCCGGGTCCTCCAGCACCTCATCCGGCTCCACCGCCAGCACCGGGGCCGGAACGAAGAATGCAACAGCCACCAGCGCCGCCAGGGCAAGGATCAGGAAACGCATCTGTTTCATTCCGCTGGCACTCCCGCTGATGGTGTCTTGCGCGCGCCGGCGGCCACCCGGAACCGCCGGTCGCTGAGGCTGAGGAGCCCGCCAAGCGACATCAGGATGCAGCCTGCCCAGATCCAGTTGGCAAAGGGCTTGATATAGGTCCGCATGGTCCAGCTGCCGTCAGCCTGCTGATCCCCCAGCACCACATAGAGGTCACGGGTCACGCGGTAATCAATCGCCGCCTCGGTGGTGGGCATCTTGGCAACCGGGTAGTCGCGTTTTTCCGGGAACATGACCGCCTCGGGGCGGCCATTGCGGGTGACTTCGACGCGGCCCTTGGTGGTGAAATAGTTCGGCCCCTGCTCGCGGCTGACATCCGTCAGCTTCAGGGTGAAGGCCCCGACATCAAACGGCTCTCCCAGCTGGGCAACACGGATGTCTTCCTGCTCCCAGGCCGTGAGGCCCGCGATGGCAAAGATGGTGATACCCAGTCCGCCATGGGCCACCGCCTTGCCCCAGTCCGCCCGCGGCAGCCGCAGCATCCGGCCAAGGCGGTTCGCCTTGCCGCTGCGCAGCCAAAGGTCAGCCAGCGCGCCAAAGACCATCCAGGAACCCAGGAACAGTCCCACCGGCCCCAGCGCCGATTTGCCGGTCTGCATCGCCCAGGCCAAGACGCCCAGCGATACCGCCAGCACGAAAACATAGCGCAGCTGCCAGGCCACCCGGCCGATGCGTCCGCGCTTCCACGGCAGCATCGCCCCGATGGGCATGATCAGCCCCAGAACCACCATGAACGGGGTGAAGGCGGAATTGAAGAACGGCGGGCCGACGCTCAACTTGCGGGCAAAGACCATCTCCGCGATGATCGGCCAGACGGTGCCGAAGAACACCACAAAGCAGCTGACGGCCAGCAGGATGTTGTTGGCCACCAGTGCGGTTTCGCGGCTGACCATGCCAAACAGCCCCTTGGCCTCCATCGCCTGGGCGCGGGCGGCAAACAGCGTCAGCGCGCCGCCGGTGAAGAAGGCCAGGATGAACAGGATGAACACGCCGCGCTCCGGGTCGTTGGCAAAGGCATGTACACTGGTGATGATGCCGGAGCGCACAATGAAGGTGCCGATCAGCGAGAAGCCGAAGGCGAGGATTGCCAGCAGGATGGTCCAGCTTTTCAGGGCCTCCCGCTTCTCCACCACGATGGCAGAGTGCAGCAGAGCGGCAGCCAGCAGCCAGGGCATGAAGGAGGCGTTTTCTACCGGGTCCCAGAACCAGAAACCGCCCCAGCCCAGCTCGTAATAGGCCCACCAGGACCCCAGTGCGATGCCGATGGTCAGGAACACCCAGGCCGCCAGCGTCCACGGCCGCACCCAGCGGCCCCAGGCAGCGTCGATGCGGCCTTCGATCAGGGCGGCCACGGCAAAGGAGAACGCCATGCTGAGGCCCACATAGCCGAGGTAGAGGAATGGCGGATGGAACGCCAGCCCCGGGTCCTGCAGCAGCGGGTTCAGGTCCTGGCCGTCAAACGGCGGCACCGTCAGGCGCAGGAACGGGTTGGAGGTGAACAGGATGAAGGCAAAAAACGCCACACCAATGGCGGCTTGAACCGACAGCACCCGCGCCTTGAGTGTCGGGGGCAGCCCGCCGCCGAAGACCGAAGCCATGGCGCCGAACAGGCTGACGATCAGCACCCACAACAGCATCGAACCCTCGTGGTTGCCCCAGGTGCCGGAGATTTTATAGAGCATCGGCTTGGCCGAATGGCTGTTCAGCGTCACCAGCTTCAGCGAGAAGTCAGAGGTGATGAACCCCCACATCAGCGCGCCAAAGGCAAAGGCTGTGAACAGGAACTGCGCCTGTGCAGCCGGTTCCGCCACGGCCATCCAGCCGGGCCAGCGTTTATGGGCGCCGATCAAGGGGATAACGGCCTGCACGATGGCGATCATGAAGGCGAGAATTAGGGCGAAATGTCCGAGTTCTGTGATCATGTGCCGGTCTGTCCATGCATGGTCTTCAGGGATGGGTTTCCTATACGCCTGTCTGCCGGGAGGGCCAATGGCAAACGCCGCGCCACGCCGCCGCAGAAGGCAAATTGTGATCAGCCGCGGCTGGTTTTCCAGGCCCTCAGGGCCGGGTTGACCTCCGTTTCGGTGGCATCCAGCCGGGCGGCGGCATCGGTGCCGGTTGCCGCGACAGCCGGTGAGTCTGCCCGCAAACCTTCAAGTGCCGCGATATTGCGGGCCACCTGCGGCGCCCTTGCCATGCTGGCGGCCAGCCCCTGCTGGAATTCCTGGCTTTTCATTTGATGGCGCGCACCGAAGTAGAAGGAGACGATGACGCCCAACAGCCACCACAAGGGTTCCGGCACCAGCGCCAGCCCTTGCATTCTTGCAGCAAACCAGACCGGATCTGTCAGAGCTGCCCCCATCAGCGCAAGAGTTCCAAGCGCCAGCAAGGGCCGCGGCAGACGGTTCACACCGTCCATGAAGCGGTCGAACCGGCTCTTGCCGCCATATTGAAACTCAGCCGCCAATTGCTCCAGCGCGGCGCCCTGCATTGCGTACGCCCGTTCTGCACCGGC
The DNA here is from genome assembly GCF_000203975.2 of Leisingera sp. ANG1. GTDB lineage: Bacteria > Pseudomonadota > Alphaproteobacteria > Rhodobacterales > Rhodobacteraceae > Leisingera. The sequence continues at coordinate 503,332 of NZ_AFCF02000001.1, forward strand.
TTCGGCGTTTTCCCGGAAAACTTCAACAGTTTCCCGCAACACGTTGCGCTGGGTTCCGAAAATCAATCCCAGAATATCTGTGATCAGCCCCATTCTGCCGTCCTCCGCTGAAATGCTTGCCGGCTCAGGTGGTACTGGGCAGAGATGAATTCCTCCGCCCGTTTGATCCAGCCGCCCTTGGTTCCATCACGGGCGCGGGCGAATTTGCGGCTGGCGGCGCGGCGGTCAGCAAGGCGGAAATAGTAATTGCGGCGCGCTATGCCATAGGCGTCGCGCAGGGCGCCCGCGTCAACCAATGCCGCCTGCTCGGCCGCCGATGCCGTCTCCGGGCCGATGGCGCCGTCCACAACCACGCCAAATCCCATTTCATTCAACAGCCGCTGCAGGATGCGCACCGCATTGCTGCCTGCATTCACATACATGTCAAAGACAGTCGCCTGCAGGCCGGCTGGCAAGCTGGCGATGCGGGGCGCCTCGTAATAATGGCGGATGAAAATCTCCACCGCCTGCGCCCGGCTGAGCGCCTGCACATCCGCAACTCCCACCCGCCCGTCGCCGGTCAGGTCCAGCCCCAGCCGCCGCATCGTGCCGATGGTCACACCGTATTTGGTTGCGCCGCCCGGGTCAGCCGGGTCATTCACAAAGCCGCCTTCGCGCGCCACGATCTGTTCTGCAATCTCAGTCACTGTCAGCATGTCACCTCACCACTTTCCGGTTCGGGCAATACTGCCGCACAGGGCCTAAGATCTCCTGACACCACCGTACGCAGGATACGCAACACCTGCCCAAGGCGCTGCCGCGCCGCGCATTGCGCGGCGCCCGGCCCAACGCAAAACGCCCCCCGTGAGGGAGGCGTTCTTGGGGCGGGAGCGCTCTGCTTCCATGACCGGGCTTAGGTTTCGGGCTCCTGATAAACGCCTTGTTCCTTCAGCGCGTCCATGACTTCCTTGGGCATGTAGGTTTCGTCATGTTTTGCCAGAATTTCAGTGGCTTCGAACACGCCATTGACGTAGCTGCCGGTGCCGACCATGCCCTGGTTCTCCTCGAATAAATCGGGCAGCACGCCGGTATAGGCGACGGGCACCGTAGCGCCGCCGTCGGTCACGTCAAAGCGCACGGTCATGCCCTGGCCGCGCTGCAAAGAGCCTTCGGCCACCAGCCCGCCGATGCGGAACACCTCGGAGGGTTTCGGCGGTTCCTCCGCCACCTGGCTGGGCGAACGGAAATAGTTGATCCCGTCCTGCAGGGCATAGCCGATCAAGGCGGTGGCTACGATCAGGGCCACCGCGGCAATGGCGATCACCTGGATACGGCGCTGTTTCTTCAGGTTCTTCATGGTGTCCTCAATTCAAGCCCAAGCCAGCGCCGCCCCCGGATCAGGGGAACAGCGGCGCCATCATCAGGCCTTCGGTCTCTTCCTCACCTAACATCAGGTTGGCGTTCTGCAAGGCCTGGCCGCTGCTTCCTTTTGTCAGGTTATCCAGTGCTGCGATGACGATGGCGCGGCCTTCGATCCGGTCCTGCGCCACGCCGATATGGCAGAAGTTGGAGCCGCGCACGTGGTGGGTGCTTGGCGCCTCGCCAAAGGGCAGCAGTTCGATGAAGGGTTCATCGGCGTAAGCCTTGGCAAAGGTATCATGTATCGCCTTGGCGTCGCCCTTCACATAGACGGTCGCCAGGATGCCGCGGTTCACCGGCAGCAGATGCGGGGTGAACTGCACCTTCACAGGGCGGCCTGCGATCTTGCTGAACTCCTGGTCAAATTCGCCCAGGTGCCGGTGGGTGCCGCCGATGGCATAGGCGTGGTAGCCCTCGCTCAGCTCTGCATGCAGCAGGTTTTCCTTGAGCGAGCGGCCGGCGCCGGAGACGGCGCATTTCAGGTCCAGAATGATGTCGTCCAGATCAATAACGCCCGCCGCGATCAGCGGCCGCAGAGCGAACTGGCCGGTGGCCGCGTTGCACCCCGTACCCGCTACCAGCCGCGCGGACTTGATCTCCTCCCGGTAGAATTCGGTCAGGCCGTAAACCGCCTCTTCCTGCTGCTCCAGCGCGGCATGGGGGTTGCCGTACCACTTCTCATACTCCGCCGGGTCGCGCAGCCGGAAGTCTGCCGACAGGTCAACGATCTTCAGGGTCTTGGGCAGGCCTGCGATCACTTCCTGGCTGGTTTTATGCGGCAGCGCGCAGAAGCACAGGTCGATGCCGGAGAAATCGATCTCGTCGATCTTGCACAGCACCGGCAGCTCCATATGACGCAGGTGCGGGAACACTTCGGCCATGGTCATGCCGGCCTTGCGGTCGGCGGAGAGCGCCGCGATGTCGATGTTCGGGTGCTGGGCAATCAGCCGCACCAGTTCGGCGCCGGTGTAGCCGGAAGCGCCAAGGATAGCCACTTTATGGGTCATGTCAGACCTCGTCTTTCGATGTGATATGCCGGTTCCGCAGCCATCTGCGGAGAGAAATAGGGAAAACTGCGCCCGCGCACTTTGACCTGGAACAAGGTTCCAGGGCGTTTGCGGTCAGGCCGCCTGAAAGGAGATTTCCCGTCGGAGAAACTGGGTCGCGCGGTCGCTGACACGTCGGGGCTCACCGGTGGTGAAGAACCCGCCCGCACCGTTGCCGTACATGTTCGGGTGGCGGGTCAGATAGTCCGACAGGCTGTCGGCCACCAGGTTGCCTTGGCTGAAGACCTTGACGTCCGGACCCAGTGCTTCCTGAAAAGTCTTCTCCATCAGCGGGTAATGGGTGCAGCCGAGGATCGCGGCTTGCGGGTGCGGCATCTTGCGCTTCAGCGCATCGACGTGGGAGCGCACCAGCGCCTCGGCCAGGATCATGTCGCCGTCCTCGATCGCATCGACAACACCGCCGCAGGCCTGGGCCTCGACATCCACACCAATGGCGCGGAAGGCCAGTTCCCGCTGGAAGGCGCGGCTGGCGACGGTGGCGGGCGTTGCGAACAGCGCGACGTGCTTCACCTCAACCTCGCGCGGGGGGGAGTTGTCGCCCCACTGCCGTTCGGTCAGCGCCTCAATCAGCGGCACAAAGACGCCCAGCACCCGCTTGCCCTGGGGCAGGCCGCCCTCCTGCATCCGGCGCAGCGCGGCGGCAGAGGCGGTGTTGCAGGCGAGGATCACCAGATCGCAGCCTTTGTCCCACATGTCATGAACGGCGGCTTTGGTCAGCTGATAGACATCCTCGGCATCGCGCACGCCATAAGGCGCGCGGGCGTTGTCGCCGTAATAGAGGAAATCCACATCCGGCAGGCGCTTTTGCGCCGCGTCCAGGACGGTCAGCCCGCCCAGGCCTGAATCAAAGATGCCTACAGCCATGTCGCCTTCTCACGCGCGGTGTTTCTCTTCGAACTCAAACCCGTACGCATAGGATTTGAGAGGTTCTGGAGAAAGCTCATACGTCGCTTTGCGCAAGAAATCCATAAGGGCTTTTGTATCACCTGCCAAAGGCGCCAGAACGTCGCGGCCTATTGGTTCACCGATTACCACACGGACAGGTGTGCCGACCCGCTTGCGGAACTCCTGGATCAAAAGCCCCATGCGCAGGGTTGCGTGCAGATGGCTGGCGATCTGGAACAGGCGGGAGGTGTGGCCGTCAAAGTAAACGGGCACCACAACAGCATCTGATTTGGCGATCATCCGGGCCGTGAAACCGCGCCAGCCCGGGTCCATCGGATGGCCCATGGGGCGCGCTGCTGTGGACACGGTGCCGCCCGGGAAGATGCCGATAGCGCCGCCCTGCCCCAGATAGCTGAGCGCCACCTTGCGGGTTTGCAGGTTGGTTTGCATGGCCTCACGGGTCTCAGCAAAATCCACTGGCAGGATCACCTTGTTCAGATCCTCGGCCTTGCGGAACACATGGTTCGCCAGGATGCGAAAATCGCCGCGGGTCTCTGCCAGGATATGCCCCATCATCAGCCCGTCGAGGATGCCGTAGGGATGGTTTGCGATCAGGATCACCGGCTTGTCCTGCGGGATGTTCGCCAGCGCGCCGCCAGCGATATCCAGCGTCAGGCCGTAGCGTTCGGCCATGACGGTCCAGAAACTGCGCCCGGCGGCGACCTCCTGCTCATAGCCGGCAGCACGGCGGATAAGGTTCAGCCGGCCTGTGGAGTTCTCCATCAGCCGGATCACCGCGCGGCCCGCGCGGGTGGAAGCCGAATGGGCATAGGAAATGTCACGGGCGATATGGCGCTGCGCCTGCATCTGGGCGGATCTCCGTCTGGTGATACCGGCCAGATAAGGCCGGCAGCGCTCTATGCAACAGGTCTGTGACAGGGATGTGACGCTTTGCAGCAAACCGCTGGCCGGGGCTGATACCGGGTCAGGCTGCGGCTTCCCGGTTGCTGCCCATCAGAGGCAGGCCCTCCAACCCGGCGCCGCGCCACAGGACATAGGTGAGGATCGGCTCTGCGCCCGTGTTCATCGCATGCGGTTGCCAGCCGCTGTGCAGGCGTGTATCGCCAGCGCCCAGCCAGCTCTCGTTCTCTTCTGTCAGGAACTGCGCCCCGCCGCCCAGCACCACATACAGTTCTTCCGCCTCGTGGCTGTGCCAGTCGTATTTCAGCCCGGCGCCCCAATAGGCGATATAGCCGCGCAGCTGGGTGCTGCGGAAATGGCCGGTTGGGCCGAACAGCTCGAAATAGCCGTAGTTCTGCAGGAAATGCGCGCCGACTTCTTCCTCGGTGTAGGTCTGTGTCCAATGCGCTTGGGAGGCCGAGGTGCGCAGAGCATTGATCAGCGGCTGGGTCGCGGCAGTGCAAGGCTGCTCGAACCCGGCCACCTGATCCAGCGCGGGCATTGCTGCGGGCGCAAGCGCGGCCGGCTGCAAATCACCGGGCCAGGGCGCAAATTCGCGCAGAGCAGGCAGTCGGCTGTGCAGTTCGCGGGCGGCCTGCAGGGCCTGAGAGAGGGACATCGGGCGGCTCCTTTCCGGTGCAGCAGAAACATGCAATCCGGGCCGAGCTTAGCGGCGGCGCGTCAAGCCGCGCGCTGCATTTGCAGGAAAATTGGCCAAAAGCGACCGCCGCAGCAAAAATTTTCAAGCGGACCGGTCCCAAAAGGCGGAACGGCAAACGCCGCGCGTCAGCGCGGCGCCGGGCCCAACTGTCTTGGGCCTTTCTTCGAAAGGATCAAGGCGGGCGGGTGTGCCCCGCCCTGCCCCGGTATTATTCCGCCGCCTGTTTCAGCGGCACGCCGCCCTGGCGCAGCGCGGCCAGCAGCTCCTCGCGGCGCTTGGCAGCCATCTGCTCGTTCGCCATCTTCACCGGGCCGAAACCACGGATCTGCAGCGGCAGTTCGGCCAGCGCCATGAGCGGCTCCATGATTTCAGGCGCAGCCTTGGGCAGCCATTCCTTCATGTCAGCCTCATACTGCTTGATCAGCGCCCGCTCCATCTTGCGTTCCTCTGTGTAGCCGAAGACGTCCAGCGGTGTGCCGCGCAAGCCCTTCAGTTTGGTCAGCAAGCGGAACCCGCGTTCCATGCCGGCGCCGAACTTACGCTTCTTCGGACGGCCGTTGGGATCGGTGCCGCCCAGCATCGGCGGTGCCAGGTGGTAGGAGAGCTTGATGTCGCCCTCAAACGCCTCTTCCGCCTTGGCACGGCTGTCGAGCAGCAGGCGGGCCACCTCGTATTCGTCCTTGTAGGACAAGAGCTTGTGATAGCCTTTTGCCACCGCTTCTTTCAGCTCGGGATCGCTGATGCCGTCCAGCAACTTGCCATAGCGCTTGGCCAGACCCTTGCCCTGGTAGGCCACCAGGTGATCGGCGCGGAAGGCGATTTTTTCGTTCAGCGTCTTGGGCTTGTCGACGACTTTCGGCTCGATCAGCTTGGCAGCTTCTTCCGGGTGCAGCACTGCCCAGCGGCCGATGTCGAAGGCGCGCTTGTTGCGGTCCACCGCGGCGCCGTTCATCTCGATCGCCTGCGAGATGGCTTCAAAGCTGACCGGGATCAGCCCCTTCTGCCAGGCGCCGCCGAACACCATCATGTTCGAGAATATCGAGTCGCCCATGGTCACGCGGGCCAGCTCGGACGCATCAAACAGGTCCAGCTGGTCGCGCAAGCGCGCTTGCAGGGCCAGTTCCAGACGGTCGGAGGGCACCTTGAACTCAGTGTTCTTGGTGAACTCGCCGGTGATGATCTCATGGCTGTTCACAACCGCGCCGGTCTTGCCGGTGGTGGTCAGGCCCAGTGTCTTGGCGCCGGCACTCACCACCAGGTCGCCGCCGATCAGCGCGTGCGCCTCGCCAGTGGCCACACGGATGGCGGAGATGTCCTCGGGGTTGTTGGCAATCCGGCAGTGGATATGCACCGCGCCGCCCTTCTGGGCGAGGCCGGCCATTTCCATCAGGCCCGCGCCCTTGCCGTCGATCTGCGCCGCCTGCGCCAGAACCGCGCCGATGGTCACCACGCCGGTGCCGCCGACGCCGGTGATCACAACGTTATGAGTGCCGTCGATGGTCGGCAGAACCGGCTGCGGCAGATCAGGCAGGTCGAGGCCTGCGGTCGCTTCCTTGCGGATCTTGGCGCATTCGACGGTCACGAAGGACGGGCAGAAGCCGTTGAGGCAGGAGAAGTCCTTGTTGCAGGACGACTGGTCGATGGCGCGCTTGCGGCCCAGTTCGGTGTCCTTGGGCACGATGGAGACGCAGTTCGACTGCACGCCGCAATCACCGCAGCCTTCGCAGACATCACTGTTGATGAACACCCGCTGGTCCGGGTCCGGGAACTGGCCCCGCTTGCGGCGGCGGCGTTTCTCGGCGGCGCAGGTCTGGATGTAGATGATGGCGGAGACGCCCTCGACCTGTTCGAACTCGCGCTGGATCTTCATCATCTCGGCGCGTTCATGCATCCGCATGCCGGCCGGGAACAGCGCAGCGTCCACGTCCTCTTTCTCGTCATATACCACGGCTATGGTCTTGACGCCCATCGCCTTCAGCTCGTGCGCGATCTGCTGGGCAGTGAGGCCGCCCTCGGCCTGCTGGCCGCCGGTCATCGCCACCGCGTCATTGTATAGGATCTTGTAGGTGATGTTGGTGCCTTCGGCGAGCGCCGCACGGATCGCCTGCACGCCGGAGTGGTTGTAGGTGCCGTCGCCCAAGTTCTGGAACACATGCTTACGGGTGGAGAACGGCGCCTCGCCGACCCAGTTGACGCCTTCGCCGCCCATATGGGTGAAACCGGTGGTTTCGCGGTCCATCCACTGCACCATGAAGTGGCAGCCGATGCCGGCATAGGCGCGGGAGCCGTCGGGCAGCTTGGTTGAGCTGTTATGCGGGCAGCCGGAGCAGAAATAGGGCAGACGGGTGGCGATTTCCTCGGCGTTGTCGGCGCGGCGCGCCTCTGCCAGCGCTTCCATCCCGGCCTTGATTGCCTCGGTCTCGCGGCCTTCCTCGATCAGGATGCCGCCCAGTTTCTCGGCGATCATGATCGGGTCGAGGGCGTATTTGGTCGGGAACAGCTCCTCGCGGTGCATGCCGCCGGCGCCGCCTTTATACCAGCCGTAAACCCGGCGGCCGCGGCGGTTGTCAAAGATCGCTTCCTTGATCTGGATTTCGATCAGCTTGCGCTTTTCTTCGACCACGACAATCAGGTCCAGCCCCTCGGCCCAGTCGTTGAAGCCCTTCATATCCATCGGCCAGGTCTGGCCCACCTTGTAGGTGGTGATGCCCAGCCGTTCCGCCATGTTCTCGTCGATGTTCAAGAGCTTCAGCGCATGCACCAGGTCGAGCCAGTTCTTGCCCGCGGCGACAAAGCCGATCTTGGCGCCGGGTTTGCCCCACATGCGCTTGTCCATCTTGTTGGCATGGCTGAATGCCTCTGCCGCAAAACGCTTGTAATCGATGATGCGGTTTTCCTGGCGGAAACGGTCGTCATCCAGGCGGATGTTGAGGCCGTCGGCCGGCATGTCAAATTCCGGGGTGACGATTTCCATCCGTTCCGGGCGGGCATCGACAACCGAGGTGACCTCAATGGTATCCTTCATGGTCTTTAGGCCGGTCCAGAGGCCGGAAAAACGGCTGAGCGCATAGCCGTAGATACCGTAATCCAGGATTTCCTGCACGCCGGCCGGGCTGACGATCGGCAGGTAGCAGTCCAAGAGCGACCATTCCGACTGGTGCAGCACGGTGGAGCTTTCGCCGGTGTGGTCGTCGCCCATCGCCAGCAGAACGCCGCCGTATTTGGAGGAGCCGGCCATATTGGCGTGCCGGATCGCGTCGCCGGAGCGGTCAACGCCCGGACCCTTGCCGTACCAGAGGCCGAAGACGCCGTCATATTTGCCTTCGCCGCGCACCTCTGCCTGCTGCGCGCCCCAGAGCGCGGTGACAGCCAGGTCCTCGTTCAGACCGAACTGAAAGGTGACATCCGCCTCTTTCAGCTGCTTTTCGGCGCGGGACATCTGCAGGTCAACGGCCCCCAGGGGCGAACCGCGGTAACCGGTGACAAGCCCGGCGGTGTTGAGACCTGCAGCCTTGTCGCGGTGCTTCTGCATCAGCATCAGGCGAACCAGCGCCTGGGTGCCGTTCAGCAGTACCGGGGATTTGGTCAGATCGTATTTGTCGTTCAGCGTGATTTTCGGCGTGCTCATCGTGGCCTCCTCAACCGGGATTAGCTTGCACTTTCTGCCGGGAAGAATAGGTCATAAATGCTGACCTGAATAGCCGCATTTTTTTCGTTTTTGCTCGCTTGCGCTGGGGAAACTGATACATAACTAAGATTTCATACAGTCGGCCCCGAACGGACAGAAAGTAACACATATGGATTGGGACAAGCTCAGAATATTTCACGCAGTGGCCGATGCGGGCAGCCTGACCCATGCGGGCGACAAGCTGAATCTGTCGCAATCGGCGGTCAGCCGCCAGATCCGGGCGCTGGAGGAGAGCCTCAATGCGACGCTTTTCCACCGTCATGCGCGCGGACTGATTCTCACCGAGCAGGGCGAGCTGCTGTTTGACGCCACACAATCCATGTCCGCGCGGCTGGAGGCGGCCTCTGCCCGCATCCGCGACAGTGAAGAGGAAGTGTTCGGGGAACTCAGGGTCACCACCACTGTGGGGTTCGGAACCCTGTGGCTGGCGCCGCGGCTGACAAAGCTCTATGAACAGTATCCCAATCTCAAGATTGACTTGATGCTGGAGGAACGGGTGCTGGACCTGCCGATGCGCGAAGCAGACGTGGCGATCCGCATGAAGGAGCCGAGCCAGGCCGATCTGGTGCGCAAGCGTCTGATGACGGTTCGGATGGGGCTTTATGCCACTCCATCCTACCTGGAGAAGCACGGCGAGTTGGAAACTTCTGCAGATATTTCCAATCACCGGCTGATCTGCCAGAACCAGCACTCTGCCCAGGTTGGGTCTGCAGCTGTTCTCAGCAAGAAGCTGATGGCGATGGACCCTGGCTCGCTGCTGACTGTGAATAACTATTTTGGCGTTATGCAAGGGGTTCTGCACAATCTTGGGATCGGCATTCTGCCTGATTATGTGACGGAAGAATTCCCGCATCTGGTCGAGGTGCTGCCGGAAGAGACCCAGAACGAGGTTCCGGTTTACCTCGCCTATCCGGAGGAACTGCGTCATTCCCAGCGTGTCGGCGCCTTCCGCGATTTCGTGCAAAGTGAAATCATGGCCCACCGCAAACATATGAAAGAACTGGGCAAGCTCTGAAGTCCGCAGCCGCCGTGCCAGCCGGAAAATTCCGCCGTTCAGCGGCGGGTTATTTATTCTGCAGGGCAAAACGCCGCCAACCGCTGCGCCAGCCATGCAAAAACCGCATAGCAGCATTGACGCTGATTTGGCGTTAATCCCCTTGAAGGGTAGGCGTCATCACCCTAAATGAAACTCATGAAGGCGGCGGCTTCGCCCCCCTTCATACCTCCCTGTTGGACTTCGGCCGAGCTTAGTGCTCGGCCTTTTTTTTGGCCTAACGTCACCCCGCAGCCAGCTGCCGTGGATTAACATCCTGCAACAAAAACCCTTTTTTCTTTGACCTGAATACAACTCATCGGTTCAACTGAGCCAGAGGTTACCCGCACCCGGCCCGATTTTCTGGCACAGGAGGTTCCGATGATGTTCTATTTTCAGCACTTCGCCCGCATTTTGAGCGTTTTTTTGACAGTTCTGGTTCTTGGAACAGTCCTGCAAGCGCCAGCCATTGCTCAGACCAGCGAGGCGCCTGCCCTGCCCGATCCGCTGACGGAGGACGCCGTACATGAGATGGTCGCCCGGATGTCCGACGATCAGGTGCGGGCGCTGCTGCTTGAAAGGCTGGATGCCGTGGCGGCCCGGCAGCAGGCCGAAGCCCAGCCCCCGACCCTGACCGGGCGGGTGGTGCAGCTGTGGACAGCCTTTACGCTGCCGGTCACGGATGCGGTGCGGAAACTGCCGGTCCTGCCGGAGGGCCAGTCGCGCGCAATTGGCAATTTTGTGCAAAAGCACGGCGGCCTGGGCGGCGTGCTGAAGATGCTGGGGCTGATTGCCCTGACACTCGCCATCGGCCTGGCCGCGGAATTTGCGGTTCGCAAGCTGATCGCGCGCTGGCGCAACCTTGAAGCCGTCAGCGGCGATGCGGACACATTGGCTGGCGCGCTGAGCTTTCTGGGCCGGCGGTTCCTGCGTGAAATGATCGGCCTGGTGGTGTTCTATATCGTGATCCGCACGGTGGGCCGGGCGCTGCTCGATGCGCAGATGCTGCAGTTTGCGGCACCGATGGTCACCTATCTGATCTGGATGCCGCGCGTTGGGGCGGCCGTGTCCCGTTTCATCATGGCTCCGGAACGGCCGGACCGGCGGCTGGTCAACGCCAGCGACCGCTGGGCCGATTTCCTGTACCTGCACACCATTGGCCTGGTTTTTCTGGCCGGTCTTACGATCTTTTCCGTTGGGTTCAACACGGCCAACGGGGTTCCGCCTGAATCGATCCGCCTGGCCTATTGGCTGGATACCCTGGTCTATGTCTACATCATCTGGATTGCCTGGACCGCGCGCGAAGGGCTGACCGACATGATGCGCGGCACTGACCCGGACCGTACCCGCTATGACGAGGTGGCGGCGCACTACTATCCCTATTTCGCGATGGCGGTGGCGGCGCTGACCTGGGTCGCCGTCGGCACCTTGGTTGGGCTTGGCAAAGTGGCGCAGCTGATCCACGGCGCCCATTACGTCACCATGTTCTGGCTGCTGGCCGCGCCGGCGCTGGACACCGCCATCCGCGGGCTGGTCAAGCATCTGGTGCCGCCGATGTCCGGCGAGGGCCATCTGGCCGAAGCCGCCTATATCTCCACCAAGCGCAGCTATATCCGCATCGGCCGGGTTCTGGTCGCGGGTGTGGTGCTGATGATCATCTCCAATGCCTGGGATGTGGACCTGATGGCCATTGCCTCTGGTGCGGAAGGCATCGCCGGCAACATCATCGGCTGCCTGATGACCATCGCGGTGGGCTATGTGGTCTATGAGGGCGTGTCGCTGTGGATCAACCGTCGGCTCGCCAAGGAGCAGACCTCCGGCGAGGAGGCCGAGGTCGGCGGCGAAGGCGGCGGCGCGGGCGGCTCGCGGCTGGCGACGGTGCTGCCGCTGTTGCTGGTCACCGCGCAGATCGCCATTACGGTGATCTTTGGCCTGCTTGCGGTTGGGGCGCTGGGCATCGACATCACGCCGCTGCTGGCCGGCGCCGGGATTCTGGGCCTCGCCATCGGCTTTGGCGCGCAGAAGCTGGTGTCGGACGTGGTGTCCGGCATCTTCTTCCTGGTCGACGATGCCTTCCGGGTTGGTGAATATGTCGAGGTCGAAGGCACCCGCGGCACGGTCGAGAAAATCTCCATCCGCTCCATGCAGCTGCGCCATCACCGTGGTCCGATCAACACCATCCCTTATGGCGAGATCCCCAAGCTGACCAACTACAGCCGTGACTGGGTGATCATGAAGCTGCGCTTCACGGTGCCGTTTGATACCGATCCCAACAAGGTCAAGAAGATCTTCAAGAAGATCGGTGCCTCGATGCTGGAGGATGAACTGTATAAGGACGACTTCCTGCAGCCGTTCAAAAGCCAGGGTGTGTTTGATTTCGACGACGTCGGCATGATCATGCGCGGCAAGTTCATGGCCAAGCCGGGCACCCAGTTCACCATCCGCAAGGAGATCTACAACCGGGTCAAGGCAGCCTTTGCTGAAAACGGCATCGACTTTGCCCGCCGCGAAGTCCGGGTCGCGATCCCGGGGCTGGAGGATACGGATCAGTTGAACGACTCCGAAAAGGCCGCTGTGGCTGCTGCCGCGGGCAGTGCAGTGCAGCAACAGGCGGCTGAGGGGGAAGCTGGTGCTGCCGGGCAGAAAAAGTAACTCCTTTGGCTGCGCTGTCAGGTTCGCGGCTTTGGTCGCTGGACTGGCGGTGCTTGCCACGGCCGGGCTGGCTGCAGGGCCGGAGCAGACGGAGCGGCAGCTGGACCATATCGAGGCGGCGCAGAAGGCAGAGGGTTATGGCTTCCGCAACGGCTCTGTCGTGGTGGCGCCGGTGCCGTTTTCCAACCCGATGATCGGCTCCGGTCTCGCGCTGGGGGCCGGGTATCTGTTCAAGACCAGCCCGGATGCCAATACTTCTGTGATCGGGCTGGGTGGTCTCAGATCCGATAACGGCAGTCAGGCGGCGGCAGCCAGGGTGAACCTCGCCTTTCCCGGCAACCGCTGGCAGGTCAAGGCCTTCGCGGCACGGGCGGATGCGGTCTATGACCTTTATACCGGCCTTGGGGTGCTGCCGGTCAGCCAGGACGGGTCGCTGGTGCGGATCAACGCGGCGTATGGGGTGACGCCGGAGCTGTCTGCCGGGATCCTGCTGCGCTACTTGGAGACGAGCATCACGCCAAACGCGGGGCTGCTGCCGTCCAGCCTGCAGCCGGACGCCGATCTGGAAATCGGCACCTTCGGCCTCAGCCTCGACTGGGACCGGCGCGATGACAGCGACTATCCCACGCAAGGCACACGGCTCACTGCCTTTGCCACCCGGTCCCACACACTGGGCGGGCTCAGCCGCCGGTATGACAAGGGTTATGCCATTCTTGACGGCTACCGCCCGCTGGGGCGGCGCGGTGTGCTTGCCCTGCGCGGCACCCTTTGCGCTGCCTCCGGCAATACGCCGTTCTTCGACCAATGCTCCATCGGGGCAACCGACAACATGAGGGGCTTCAACAGCACGCAGTTCATCGGCGCGCGCTCTGTCTCGGTGCAGGCCGAATACCGCAGGCGGTTTTCCAAGCGCTGGGGCGGCGTGGTCTTTGCCGGCACCGGCTGGACAGGACCGGAGTTCGGCGATTTGACGCAGGGCGGCAGCCACAGTGCCGCCGGCGCAGGCCTGCGCTACCGGGTGTCCAGGAAATTTCCGGTGGATTTCTCCATTGATGTCAGCCGCAACAACGCGCAGGAAACCCAGCTTTATGTCTATGTCGGGCAGCGGTTCTGACACTGCGGCCACGCTGCGTGCATCCGTTTGCGCAACCCCTCTTTCCCAATGGCAAAGCTTGCTCTAAAAGGCGCGCAATCGCAGCCATTGGGGACGTTTACGGATGCAGGAACCCGCCATCACGCCTGAACTGATCGCAAACCACGGGCTGAAGCCCGATGAGTACGATCTGATCCTCGAAATCATCGGGCGGGAGCCGACCTTCACCGAGCTGGGCATCTTCTCGGCGATGTGGAATGAGCACTGCTCCTACAAGTCCTCCAAGAAATGGCTGCGCACCCTGCCGACCGACGGCCCGCAGGTGATCTGCGGCCCCGGCGAGAACGCGGGCATCGTGGACATCGGCGACGGCGATGCCGTTGTTTTCAAAATGGAAAGCCACAACCACCCCTCCTACATCGAACCCTATCAGGGCGCGGCAACCGGGGTTGGCGGCATTCTGCGTGACGTGTTCACCATGGGCGCGCGCCCCATCGCCTCGATGAACTCGCTGTCCTTCGGCGAGCCCGGCCACCACAAGACCCGCCAGCTGGTCAACGGTGTGGTTGAGGGCATCGGCGGCTACGGCAACTGCTTTGGCGTTCCGTGTGCAGGCGGCGAGGTTCGCTTCCACCCGGCCTACAACGGCAACTGCCTGGTGAACGCCTTTGCGGCCGGCCTCGCACGCACCGACTCGATCTTCTACTCCGCCGCGTCGGGCGTTGGCATGCCGGTTGTGTACCTTGGCGCCAAGACCGGCCGTGACGGCGTTGGCGGTGCAACCATGGCATCCGCCGAGTTCGACGATACCATCGAGGAAAAGCGCCCCACCGTTCAGGTCGGCGACCCCTTCACCGAAAAGCGCCTGATGGAAGCCACGCTGGAGCTGATGCAGACCGGCGCGGTGATCTCGATCCAGGACATGGGTGCCGCGGGCCTCACCTGCTCTGCCGTGGAAATGGGCGACAAGGGCAAGCTGGGCGTGCGCCTGGACCTGGAAAAGGTGCCCCAGCGCGAAGAGAACATGACCGCCTACGAGATGATGCTGTCGGAATCCCAGGAGCGGATGCTGATGGTTCTGAAGCCGGAGCTGGAAGCTGAGGCGCGCGCAGTGTTCGAAAAGTGGGACTTGGACTTTGCCATCGTCGGCGAGACCATCGCCGAAGACCGCTTCCTGATCATGCACAACGGCGAAGTGAAGGCCGACCTAGTGTTGTCCAAGCTGTCCTCCACCGCGCCGGAATACGACCGCCCGTGGGTGGAAACCCCGGCTGCCGAGCCGCTGACTGACGCGGATGTGCCCTCCATCGACCCGATTGACGGTCTGAAGGCGCTGCTGTCCTCGCCGAACTACGCGGGCAAGCAGTGGGTCTATGAGCAGTATGACACCACCGTGATGGGCGACACCCAGCGCCGTCCGGGCGCAGGCTCTGGTATCGTGCGTGTGCATGGCACCGGCAAGAAGCTGGCGTTCACCTCCGACGTGACCCCGCGCTACGTCAAGGCGAACCCCATCGAGGGCGGCAAACAGGCGGTGGCCGAGGCCTACCGCAACCTGACCGCTGTCGGGGCCAAGCCGCTGGCGACCACTGACAACCTGAACTTCGGCAACCCCGAAAAGCCGGAAATCATGGGTCAGTTCGTCGGCGCCATCAAAGGCATCGGCGAGGCTGTGGCCGCGCTGGACATGCCGATCGTCTCCGGCAACGTGTCGCTGTATAACGAAACTGACGGCAAGGGCATCCTGCCGACCCCGACCATCGGCGCCGTGGGCCTGATTGCCGCGGGTGAAGAGCCGATCATCGGCGAGGCGCGCGACGGCCATGTTGCCCTTCTGGTGGGTGAAACCACTGGCCACCTGGGCCAATCAGCACTGCTGGCAGAGGTCTTCAACCGCGAGGACGGCGACGCCCCGGCGGTGGATCTGGCAGCCGAGAAGCGCAACGGCGAATTCATCCGCGCCAACCGCGATTTCATCAAGGCCTGCACCGACCTGGGCGACGGCGGCCTGGCGCTGGCGGCGTTCGAGATGGCCGAAGAGGCAGGCGTCGGCGTGCAGATCGACGCGGGCGACACCCAGACCGTGTTCGGCGAGGACCAGGCGCGCTACCTGATTGCCTGCAACTTCGACCAGGCTGAGGCGCTGATGCTGGCCGCGGGACAGGCGGGCGTGCCGCTGACCTCCGTCGGTAAATTCGGCGGCGATATGGTGAAGTTCGGTGCTTCCGAGGCCCCGCTGGCAGAGCTGAAGGACATCTTCCGCTCCAGCTTTGCCGCCGCCGTGGCTTGATCTGCAGCGCAAAGCGTTGACATTTAACGGGCGGGATGGCGCAGCTGTCCCGCCCTTATTCATGACGGGGGTTCCCGCTTGCCGCTTCCTGAACTCACCGAGGATTGCAGCCGCTGCGCAGGCCTGTGTTGCGTGGCCTATCCGTTTGAAGAACATGAGGATTTTGGCCTGCTGAAGGCGGCAGACATCCCCTGCCCCAACATCGCCCCGGATTTCCGCTGCTCCATTCATTCCGACCTGGCCAAATGCGGCTTTGGCGGCTGCGTTGCCTATTCCTGCGCCGGTGCCGGTCAGCGGGTGACGCAAGTGTTGTTTGACGGCGAAACCTGGCGCGACGACCCGGATCTGCTGTCCCATATGACCTATGCCCTGCGGGTGCTGCGCCCGATTCACGAGGCGCTTCTGGTGCTGCAAGAGGCCGCCGCGCTGCCGCTGCCAAAGGATCTGCAGGAGCGCTGCGCGGAGCTGACGCGCGCGCTCTGCCCGGAGGCACCGTCGTCGGTCTGGGATTTCGAGGAGGACAGCGTGCAGAACGCCCTGGCGGCGCTGCCTGATTTCGTTGAAACCATTGCCCCTTATACGCAGCACCGCAGTTAATCCGGGTTGCACAGCCCCAAGCGGACACTTACATTTTTGTCAAATCAGACAAAGGACTCCCCCAGATGCCTATGCAAGCCCATGAAATTGAAGAATTGCTGCGCGAGAGCTTTCCAGACGCCGAAATCCAGGTGGCTGGCACAGACGGCGTGCACATGTCAGCGATGGTTGTCGACGAGAGCTTCCGCGGCAAGAACCGCGTCCAGCAGCAGCGCGCTGTCTATGCCGCGCTGAAAGGCAAGATGGACGGCCCCGACGGCGAGCTGCACGCGCTGGCGCTGACCACCAAGGCGCCGGAATAATCTGAATGTCTTCGGGCTGGTGGTTCATGATCGGCCTTCTGGGCCTCGCTGCAGGTATCTATGCCATTGATACGCAGTTGAAGAAACGACGCCGCAAGCGTCCTTTATCGCGCAGCCAGCCAGATTACGAATACCATCCCCTAACGCCGGACAGCGACTTGGGTCTGGAAGCGGTCGACCTGAAGATGGTGGACAGCGTAAACAAAGAAAACGAGCGGCTTGAGAAACTGAACGGCAAAATGCGCAGACCTCTCAGAAGAATGCGGGCGCCGGCACGCACCGCCAAGGCACCGGAGTAACCCGGGATGTCGCTGTTCTCCTCCATTCTGGTGATTGGCATTGTGATCATGACCGCTGTTGTGGCGGTTGTGTCCCAGCGCCGGCGCCCACTGGAAGACGATGACGACGACCCCGATTACCACACCCTGCGCTCTGACTATCAGTCGGGCATGGGCGGCGGTTCCGCCCGGACCTGGAAAGTCCCAAAAGACCCGCAGGAATACGCCCGGTTCTTTGTTCCGAAGCGCAAACTGAAGTAGCACAGGTGAGCAAAAAATGAGCGGTATTCCTACTCTTTGGCTCGTTTGTGGAGGTTTTCTACTTTGGTTTGGAGCAGTCCTGTCTGCCTTGCTGTATTTGAAACGGCATGACAAACCACAGCCGCGCAATGCCCTTTGTGCCGCTTGACGGAAAGCATCCTGAGCTGGAGGCAGAACTGAAGCACGAGAAGCAAGAGCGAATGATTGAAATGGGAACAAACGTCGTGAGTAAGTACCTTGACCGCTTTTGAACCTGTTTTCAGCCTTTATCCAGCCATCGCAGCAATTGCCTTGATTGCGGGACTTACTTTTCTGAAGCTTCTCCCCTATATCCGAACCGAACGCGACCGGCGGAAGCGCCAAGAGGAAATGGATTAATGACCGACGCAAAGACCCGCATCGACGAAACCGTCAAAGCCAATGACGTGGTGCTCTTCATGAAAGGCACCAAGGAAATGCCGCAGTGCGGCTTCTCTTCGCGCGTGGCAGCCGTGCTGAATTACATCGGTGTCGACTACACCGATGTGAACGTGCTGGCCGACGAAGACCTCCGTTCGGGCATCAAGGAATACTCCGACTGGCCGACCATCCCGCAGCTTTATGTGAAGGGCGAGTTTGTCGGCGGCTGCGACATCATCACCGAGATGGCCCTGTCGTCGGAGCTGGACACCTTGTTCGAGGACAACGGCATCACCTTCAACAAGGAAGCCGCAGACAAGATCCGCGAAGCCAACGCCTGATTTCAGGCGGAATCGGCAGCAAAAAAAAGGCGCCTCTAGGGCGCCTTTTCCTTTTTTTGCAGTGGCTTAGGACCCCCCCTCAGCCCGCTGCCTGTTCCTCAATCTGCTGGGCCAGTGCTTCGGTGCGGGCGGCCAGTTCGGCCAGGCTCTCGTTCACCTGCGGCGGCACGATAGGGATCTCGATCCTCTCAGGCTCCGGCGGGGGCGCGTTTTTCAGCGCTTCCAGCTCCTGCATTCGCTCGGCAAGTTCGGCCTCCACTTCCTTGATCCGGTCCTCGACAGCGGCAGTCTTGTCCGCCAGCATCAGCCCGGCCATCAAGAGCATCCGCGCCTCCGGCATACGGCCGATCTGGTCGGACAGCACTTGCGCCTCATCGTCCAGCATCTTGGCGGCAGAGTGCAGATAGCTTTCCTCGCCTTCCTGGCAGGAGACCTCAAAGCCGCGGCCGCCGATCATTATGGTTACTTCAGGCATCAGACTTCCTCTCCCTCAGGCAGGTTGCGGGCATTGGCCAGAAGCGGCTCCAGCTTGGCCAGCACGGCGTTGACCTGGGCCTGATCGCTGGCCTGGGCTGCGCGCAAACCTTCGATTTCGGCTTCCATCGCGGTGTTAATCAGCCCGGCATCGCCCAGGCTTTGCGCGTTGGCTTCGCGCAGGGAGATATTTGAGGCACGCAGCTCCTCATTGGCCTGGCGCAGTTGCTGCAGCTCCATATCGAGCCGCACCAGCGCTTCGTTCTGACGTTCCAGTTCGGCGCTCATGTCCGGTGCGTCCGCCGGCTCTGCAGGCGTGTTCTCCGCCGCAGGGGCTGCCTCCAGCTGTGCCTTCAGCGCGTCATTGGCCGCCTTGGCCTCTGCCAGCTCATCTTCAAGCGCTTCCTTGTCGCTGGCGGCAGTATTGGCCGCCGCTTCCAACTCACCCTTCAGACGGGCAACCTCCGAACGCAGCGCCTGTTTCTCAGCCGGATCCCCGGCCTCGTTGCGCAAGAGCTCCAGTTCTGCCTGCATCGCGGCCACGTCTTCGTCGCTGGCAGAACCAGCCGGCGCGCTGCCCTCAATTTCCTTCAGGCGGGAGTGCAGGACCCGCACCCGCTCTTCCAGTTGGGCGTTGGCCGTCTTTTCCTCGTCCAGCGCCTGTTCAAGCTCAGCATTGGCGGCACCGGCAGCGGCGGCCTCAGCAGCCTGCACCGCTTCTGCCGCGGCTTCCTCGGCCCTGACCTTATCCGCCGCGCGCGCCTCCTGCAGCGCGGCTGTGCCTTCGCTGATACGCTCCAGCGCAGCCTGGATGCGGCCCTGCAATTCTTCAATCTGGTTCATGCCCGTCCCTCACCCGCGCCCTGCCGTTCCATTGTCGTTCTGCGGCCTGCCCGAATCGAGCACGCGCGGCCGGCATGGGCCAATTCTTCCCTTTCAGGGATAAATCACCCCCCTTTGCGTTTCAACCACTTGCCGCGCCTAGTTCGAGCAGATTGGCCGCAATAGGCGCAACCACGCTTGATCTTTGGCGCATCGCTGTTATTGAGCGCAGCAAATGCCTGTTAACGCCAAAGGACAATCCAAGTGGACCTGACAGCCCTGCGCACCGCCAATCCCGAACATTGGAACAAAGCCGCCGCCATCCGCGCGCTGGCCCTGGACGCGGTTGCCGCCGCCAATTCCGGCCATACCGGCATGCCGATCGGCATGGCCGATGTCGCCACCGTGCTGTTTGAAAAGCACCTCAAGTTCGATGCATCCAACCCGCAGTGGCCGGACCGCGACCGGTTCATCCTGTCGGCGGGCCACGGTTCGATGCTGATTTACTCGCTGCTGTACCTCACCGGCGACAAGCAGGTCACCCTGGATCAGATCAAGAACTTCCGCCAGACCGGCGCCATCACCGCGGGCCACCCGGAGAACTTCCTGATCGACGCGGTCGAAGTCACCACCGGCCCGCTGGGCCAGGGCATCTCCAACGCTGTCGGCTTTGCCATGGCAGAGGAAATGCAGCGCGCCCATTACGGCAAGAAGGTTGTCGATCACCACACCTATGTCATCGCAGGCGACGGCTGCCTGATGGAGGGCATCAGCCAGGAGGCCATCGGCCTCGCAGGCCGCCACCAGCTGGGCAAGCTGATTGTCTTCTGGGACAACAACAACATCACCATCGACGGCACCGTTGATCTGTCCGACCGCACCAACCAGGTGCAGCGCTTCAAGGCGTCGGGCTGGCAGGTGTTGGAAATCGACGGCCACGATCCGGTTGCCATCGACGAGGCCATCACCGCGGCGAAGAAATCGAAGAAACCCTCGATGATCGCTTGCAAGACCCACATCGCCCTGGGCCACGCCGCGCAGGACACCTCCAAGGGCCACGGCGCCCTGACCGATCCCGATCAGCTGAAAGCGGCCAAGGACGCCTACGGCTGGACCGGCGGCGCGTTTGAGGTACCGGCAGAGATCAAATCCCAATGGGAAGAGATCGGTTCGCGCGGCAAGTCCGAGCGCGAAGCCTGGGAAGCCCGCTTTGCCGAGCTGTCGCAGCAGAAGCAGGACCGCTTCAACCGCGCCTACGCTCTGGACGCGCCCAAGAAACTGTCGGCTGCCATCAAGGCGCTGAAAAAGCAGGTGAGCGAGGAGCAGCCCAAGGTTGCCACCCGCAAGTCCTCCGAGATGGCGCTGGAAGTGATCAACCCGCTGATGCCGGAAACCGTGGGCGGCTCTGCCGACCTCACCGGCTCCAACAACACCAAGACCGGTGATCTGGGCGTCTTTGACACCGACAACCGCAAGGGTCGCTACGTCTACTGGGGCATCCGCGAGCACGGCATGGCCGCAGCCATGAACGGCATGGCGCTGCACGGCGGCATGCGCCCCTACGGCGGCACCTTCTTCTGCTTCACCGACTATGCCCGTCCGGCGATGCGTCTGGCAGCCCTGTCGAAAATCCCGTCGGTCTTCGTGATGACCCACGACTCGATCGGCGTTGGCGAAGATGGCCCGACCCACCAGCCGGTGGAACATCTGGCAATCTGCCGCGCCACCCCGAACACCTATGTGTTCCGCCCCGCCGACACCGTCGAAACCGCCGAGGCCTGGGAGATTGCCCTGACGTCCAAGGAAACCCCGTCGGTGATGACCCTGACCCGTCAGAACCTGCCAACCGTCCGGACCGAGCACAAGCTGACCAACATGGTCGAAAAAGGCGCCTATGTGCTGGCCGAGGCAGAGAACAAGCGCCAGGTGATCCTGATCGCCACCGGCTCTGAGGTTTCTGTGGCGATGGACGCCAAGGCCAAGCTGGAGGCCGAAGGCATCGGCACCCGCGTCGTCTCCATGCCCTGCATGGAGCTGTTTGCAGCCCAGGACGAAGCCTACCGCCGCAAGGTCCTGCCCGCAGGCCCGGTGCGTGTGGGTATCGAGGCCGCCGTGCGCGACGGCGGCTGGGACCGCTGGCTGCTGGGCGAGCGCGGTCAGGAGAAGAAAGCCGGTTTCGTCGGCATGGACCGCTTCGGCGCCTCCGCCCCGGCAGGCGAGCTGTTCGAGCGCTTCGGCATTACGGCTAAGGGCACAGTGGCGAAGGTGAAAGAGCTGCTGGGCTGAGCGAAGCCGTAAGGCAATTACTAATAGTAAGGGCACCCAAGTGGGTGCCCTTTTGTGCTACTGCGAGGAGCCTACGTGTGGACCACCTTTTTAAGGTAGCAAACATTTTTTTGTACAGAATTCAATGCGAACAGCCCCGATGTCCGGGTAACGAAATGAGGAAGCGAAAATGGTAGAAATTCAATCAACTATTTTCATCATTGGCGCTACACTCACAGACACCCTTGAAGCTGGGGTGTTAGTCCTGATTGCCGCAGTAATAGTGTTCGATTTGATTGTTGGCCTACGGCACAAAACCTTTTTGGCTTTAGGAATTTTCCAAGCCGGCGGGATTGCCGCAGGCTATTATTGGGCGCTTTGGATTGCATCACAGCAAGATGTAGCGGGTCCGTATGCATGGGCAACGGTAGTTGGCACATGGTTCGCTTTTACGTTTCTGGCCCACTTTCTTTTTGCCGTAAAAAATCGGATGAACCTCAGTAAAAAACGCTGACCAACTCACTAAGCCACCTACTAGTTCCCAATCCTAGCCAACACCGGCCCCACAACCTTGGTCGCCAGCGGGATCAACAGCAGCCCCAGCACCACGCCGAACACACCGTCCATCGTTGCTTTGGCGCTCCACTCAGCAAAGCCCGTCCAGCCTGCAGGCACCGCGTGGCCAACCGCATAAGCCCAGTCGTGGATCAGGTGACCCAGCCAGCCAAAGCCCAGAACCTCCAGCCCGTGGATGATGATGGAGCCGCCGACCCACAGCATCGCCGCGGTGCCAACCACCGACAGGATCTTCATCAGCACCGGCATGAACTTGACCAGCCCGCGCCCCAATCCGCGCCCCACCGGCGTCGGTGCGTTCTGCGCTAGGTAGAGGCCGACATCGTCCATCTTCACGATCAGCGCGACAGAGCCGTAGACCGCCAGCGTCACGCCGATCGCCACCACCGCCAGAGTCGCAGCCTGCATCCAGACGTTCGGCGCCTCGATGGCGGCCAGCGCGATGGTCATGATCTCGGCCGACAGGATGAAATCGGTCTTGATCGCGCCCTTGATCTTCTGCTCTTCCAGATGGCCCGGGTCCTTGATGCTCATATCCTCGTCGATGGCGTGGCTCGCGTGCGGGAACAGCACGTGAAAGACCTTCTCCGCACCTTCGAAACACAGGTAGGACCCGCCCAGCATAAGCAGGGGCGTAATTGCCCAAGGCGCAAAATTTGCCAGCAGCATGGCGACGGGCATCAGCAGGATCAGCTTGTTGAACAAGGAGCCTCGGGTAATGCGCCAGATGATCGGCAGTTCGCGCGCGGGCGCAAACCCCTGCAGATACTTCGGCGTCACTGCGGCGTCGTCGATAATCACGCCCGCGGTCTTGGCCCCGGCCTTGCCCGCCGCTGCCGCCACATCATCAACCGAAGCCGCCGCAACCTTGGCAATCCCCGCCACATCATCCAGCAGCGCCAGCAATCCGCTCATGCCAAATCCCTCAAACCTGTTCGCGTTTGGGGGCAATCTGCCCGGTTCCGCGCCGCAGCACAAGCGTTAGCGCCACCGCACGCGGGGCGCGGATTTCCGTTACCGCCACCGCCGCAAACCGTTATCGCCAACATCATGATTTTGCGCTAACAGTTTCATTTAATGACGCTTTTACCCCTTTAGACCACATCCGCCCCGGTCTATATGGCGGCCAAAGGTTTTGCTCGCTTGGAGACGTACTCATGACCATCAAAGTCGGGATCAACGGTTTTGGCCGCATCGGCCGCTGCACCCTGTCGCACATCGCCGCCTCGGGCCGCGACGACATCGAAGTGATCAAGGTGAACGCCACCGGCCCGCTGGAAACCGCAGCGCATCTGATCAAATACGACTCCGTGCATGGCCGTTTCCCGGGTGAAGTGACCATCGGCGACGGCACCATGAACCTGGGCCGCGGCGACATGCAGATGTTCTCCACCTATGACATGAACGAGCTGGACTGGTCGGGCTGCGACGTGGTTCTGGAATGCACCGGCAAATTCAACGACGGCGAGAAGGCCAAGGCGCACCTGGAGCGCGGCGCCAAGAAAGTGCTGCTGTCCGCCCCCGGCAAGAACGTCGACAAGACCATCGTGTTCGGCGTCAATGACGACCAGCTGCAAGCCGGCGACACCATGATCTCCAACGGCTCCTGCACCACCAACTGCCTGGCGCCGCTGGCCAAGGTGCTGGACGA
Source organism: Leisingera sp. ANG1 (assembly GCF_000203975.2). Classification (GTDB taxonomy): domain Bacteria; phylum Pseudomonadota; class Alphaproteobacteria; order Rhodobacterales; family Rhodobacteraceae; genus Leisingera. Next base: position 527,025 of record NZ_AFCF02000001.1, read on the forward strand.
GGCGTTCGGCATCGAGCACGGCATCATGACCACCATCCACGCCTACACCGGCGACCAGCCGACCCTGGACCGCCGCCACAAGGACCTGTACCGCGCCCGCGCTGCCGCCATGTCGATGATCCCGACCTCGACCGGCGCGGCCAAGGCCCTGGGCGAAGTGCTGCCGAACCTGAAAGGCCGCCTGGACGGCTCCGCCATCCGCGTGCCGACGCCCAACGTCTCTGCAGTGGACCTGACCTTCCGCGCCGGCCGCGACGTAACCGCCGAGCAGGTCAACGCCGCCGTCAAAGAGGCTGCTGAGGGCCCGATGAAGGGCGTGCTGGGCTATGAGCCGGCGCCGCTGGTCTCCACCGACTTCAACCACACCCCGGAGAGCTCGATCTTCGCACCGGACCAGACCCGCGTGGTCGAGGACCGCATGGTGCGCGTCCTGGCCTGGTACGACAACGAATGGGGCTTCTCGGTCCGCATGGCCGATGTAGCCGTGGCCATGGGCAAGCTGGGCTAAACGCCCCTAGACCCTTGAGAATTCGCGCCCGCTCAGGTTATCTGGGCGGGCGTTTTTAATTGCGGCGGAGCTTTCATGACAAACCGGATTGCCATTTACCTCGGGCTGTTCCTGATTGCCGCCGCGGTGATTGACATCGCCCTGTTCGGCGACACGCATATGATCTTTCTCGGCAAGAAGCTGTTTGCGCTGATCGACTGGGCTGCTTTCTGGCGCTGACGTCCCGCACAGTCCCGCAGCGTTCCACAGATAGCACAAAGCCGGGCGTCAGCCCGGCTTTGCCTGCGTCCAAACCTGTAAACGGAGTCAGCCGGTTTTGCCCAACCGCTCCATCAGCTTGTCATTGACAAGCGGTGTGACGAATTTCGACACGTCGCCATCCAACCGGGCGATTTCCTTGACCAGTTTCGATGCAATCGCCTGATGCCGCGCCTCGGCCATCAGGAACACGGTCTCGATCGAGCTGTCCAGCGCCCGGTTCATTCCAACCATCTGGAACTCGTACTCGAAATCGGCAACCGCCCGCAGGCCGCGCACGATGATCTGTGCACCCACGTCGCGGGCGCAGTCGATCAGCAGGTTTTCGAACGGATGCGCAATGATCTCGGTGCCGGTCTCATCGCTCAGCTTGGCGCATTCCGCTTCGATCATCGCCACCCGCTCCTCCAGCGGGAACAGCGGCCCCTTGTCGCGGTTGATGGCAACGCCGATCACCAGCTTGTCCACCAGCGCGCTGGCGCGGCGGATGATGTCGATATGCCCGATGGTGATCGGATCAAATGTGCCGGGATACAGACCAACGCGCATGGGCGGCCTCCTGCCTTGTCAGAAATTTCTGCACACGCAAACATATTTGCAGCCGCCATTGCAAGGGGGCAGAAATACGGAAGCGCAGCCTGCGGCCAAGTGCCCCGCGCGCCTGCCTGCGGGCTCAGTGACCCATGATCATGTCCTGCAGCGCGTCCTTCTCCATCGCAACCTGGGCCAACTGCGCCTTGACGGCATCGCCAAGGGTGATGATCCCGATCAGTTTGCCGTCGCCCTCAACCACTGGCATGTGGCGGAACCGGCCGTCGGTCATCTGCTGAAGAACCTCGCCGACGTTGGACTGGCTCGTGCAAGTGACCAGTTCCTTGGTCATATAACCGCTGACCGGTTCCGTCAGGCAGCCTGAACCGGACTTCGCCAGTTCCCGCACGATATCCCGCTCCGACAGAATGCCATCCGGGTATTCGCCGTCTGCGGATACCACAACGGTGCCGAAACGGTTGTCTGCCATCACTTTTGCAGCTTCGGCGACACTCGCAAACAGGCTGACGGTAACAACACCCGAGCCGGCCTTGGACTTTAAAATCTCTTGAACGAGCACGCTGGGGACCTCCGGAAATAACTTCTCAATAAATTAAGTGTGCCGCAACGCAGCTTTAAGTCAAGGCTTCCAGCCGGGCCACCTCGTCGCGGATACCCTTGGACAAGGCATGGGCAAATCGGTTCAGCCGCTCGCTGCGCTGGTCGCCCTGGTGCCGCACGAGGTGGAAACTGCGGGTGAGGCTCACCTTGTCGGTCAGGATCTTGCGCAGCATACGGTGGGCCGGCAGGCTGAAATCATGCGCAATGCAGACCGCCGTTCCTTGCGCCGCCATCTTGATCTGCACCGAGACAGAGTTGGACGCCAGCGCCACCCGCTCAATGCCGATGTCGTTCAGGTAGTCCAGTTCCTTGTCGAAGATCATGTCCGGGATATAGCCGATCATCTTGTGACCCTTCAGGTCTTCCAGCTTTTCGATCGGCGGGTGTTCCTTCAGGTAATGGCGCGAGGCCACAAGGTGCAGCTTATAGTCGCAGATCTTCTGCACCAGCAGCTTGCCCGCGGTGGGGGCGCTGACCGTGACTGCCATGTCGGCTTCGCGGCGGCTGAGGTTGATGACGCGCGGCAGAGCCACGATCTGGATGTCCAGATCCGGGTTGTCCTTTGCGATCTGGGCGCAGACCTGCGGCAATATGTAGTTGGCGCTGCCGTCCGGCGCGCCGATGCGGATCTGGCCAGACATGGTATCGCTGGGGCCGCTCAAGGCTTCCGTCCCTGCCCTCATGGCCTGTTCTGCCGCTTCGGCATGGACCAGCAGACGGTCGCCAGCTGCGCTGAGGGCATAGCCCTGCGGCGATTTCACGAACAGCGGGGTTTCCAGCGCCGCCTCGAACCGGGCGATGCGGCGGCCGACGGTGGCGGGGTCCATCTTGAGGATGCGGCCGGCGCCGGACAGGCTCGCCTCCCGCGCCACCGCCAAAAACACTTTCATATCATCCCACTGCGGATCCATTGGCCCCGGGTCCTCCGTTCTGCTGCTAACCTGGCGTTAACCTTTTGCGCTCCTGCAAAGCCTCTTTGAAATGTTTCCTCTTTTCCAGTGTTTTTTGCAAGCCTACGATAAGGGCAACATGAACAGAGGAGGATCCGATGAAAGAACTCGGCCACTTTATCAACGGCAAACTGGTCTCCGGCACCTCGGGCCGCTTTGACGATGTCTTCAACCCCGCAACCGGCGAAGTGCAGTACCAGTGCCCGATGGCCAGCGCTGCTGAGACCACCGATGCGATCGAAAAAGCTGCCGCTGCGCAGCCCGCATGGGGCGCCACCAACCCGCAGAAACGCGCCCGCGTGATGATGGCGATGGTTGGCCTGATGAACCGCGACATGGACAAGCTGGCAGAGGCCCTGTCCCGCGAGCACGGCAAGACCATCCCGGACGCCAAGGGCGACCTGCAGCGCGGCCTGGAAGTGATCGAATACTGCGTCGGCGCGCCGCAAATGCTGAAGGGTGAATTCACCGACAGCGCAGGCCCCGGCATCGACATGTACTCCATGCGCCAGCCGCTGGGTGTTGTCGGCTCGATCATGCCGTTCAACTTCCCGGCCATGATGCCCCTGTGGCACGTCGGCCCGGCGCTGGCCTGCGGCAACGCCGTGGTGCTGAAACCGTCCGAGCGCGACCCCTCTGTGCCGCTGATGCTGGCGGAACTGTTTGTCGAGGCCGGCCTGCCCGAAGGTGTGTTCCAGGTGGTGAACGGCGACCGCGAGGCGGTTGATACCATCCTGGACAGCGACATCATCCAGGGCGTGTCCTTCGTGGGCTCCACCCCGATTGCGCAGTACATCTATTCCCGCGCCACCGCCAACGGCAAGCGCGCCCAGTGCTTCGGCGGTGCCAAGAACCACATGATCATCATGCCCGATGCTGATCTGGACCAGGCCGCAGACGCGCTGGTCGGCGCAGGCTTCGGCGCGGCTGGCGAACGCTGCATGGCAATCTCGGTTGCGGTTCCGGTTGGCGAAGAAACCGCCGACAAGCTGATCGAAAAGCTGATCCCGCGCATCGAGACCCTGAAAGTTGGCCCCTACACCGCCGGCGACGACGTCGACCTGGGCCCGGTTGTGACCGCAGCCGCCAAGGAGCGTATCCTTGGCCTGATCCAGTCCGGTGTCGATCAGGGCGCCAAGCTGGTTGTCGACAACCGCGACTTTAAACTGCAGGGCTACGAGGACGGTTTCTTTGTCGGCGCCCACCTGTTCGACCATGTCACCCCCGACATGGACATCTACAAGCAGGAAATCTTCGGCCCGGTGCTTTCCACTGTGCGTGCAGGCACTTACGAGGAAGCGTTGAAGCTGGCGATGGACCACGAGTACGGCAACGGCACCGCGATCTTCACCCGTGACGGCGACACCGCGCGTGACTTCGCCTCCCGTGTGAACATCGGCATGGTGGGTATCAACGTGCCGATCCCGGTGCCGCTGGCCTACCACACCTTCGGCGGCTGGAAGAAATCCATGTTCGGTGACCTGAACCAGCACGGCCCGGACAGCTTCAAGTTCTACACCCGCACCAAGACCGTGACCTCCCGCTGGCCCTCGGGCATCAAGGAAGGCGGCGAGTTCAACTTCAAGGCAATGGACTAAACCACTGCTGACTAACAGGAAAAGGCCCCGAAAACTTCGGGGCCTTTTTCCTTTGCAGACATCTGGGACAGATGCACCGCCGGTTTCCGCGGCGCTTTTGACGGCACGGTGTAAGTTAAAATAGGCTTTTCAGCCAGTTTTTGCTTGTTCCGCCGCGTAACTCGTCTATCCGGGCAGGAACAGACAGACAAACGGCAGGCGCATGAGCAAGACAGAAGTAACGGACCAGCCGCAGGCGGCTGCAAAGACCGCCCGCGACTGGGTCAAGATCCTGGCCCAATACCGCGACCCCAACCCCCTGCGCAGCAGCTTTGAGCTGGCCGTGACGGTGGTGCCCTTCCTGCTGCTCTGGGCGCTGGCCTGGTGGTCGCTGTCTGTCAGCTACTGGCTGACTCTGGCCATTTCCGTGCTGATCGCCGCATTCCTGTTGCGCCTGTTCACCATCCAGCACGACTGCGGTCATGGGTCCTTCTTTTCCAACCGGCATGTCAGCGACTGGGTCGGCCGCATCATCGGCGTACTGACCCTGACACCTTATGACGTCTGGCGCCGCACCCATTCGATCCATCACAGCACCCATGGCAACCTGGACAAGCGCGGCATGGGCGACATCCACACAATGACGGTGGCCGAATATCGCGCCGCCAGCCGCTGGGACCGTTTGGTCTACCGGCTGTACCGCCACCCGGTGACACTGTTCGCCATTGGTCCCGGCTACCTGTTCTTCCTGCAAAACCGCATCCCCTACGGCCTGACCGGCCAGGCCCGCTACTGGATCAGCGCCATGGGCACCAATGCCTCTATCCTGGCCGCTCTGGGGCTGATCTGGTACTTCGGCGGGCTGATGCCGCTGGTGCTGATCTTCCTTCCAGCCACCCTGATCGCCGCTACCGCAGGCCTGTGGCTGTTCTATGTTCAGCACCAGTTCGAGACCACCCAGTGGGAGCAGGAAGAGGACTGGCAGCTGCATGACGCCGCGCTGCACGGCAGTTCGCATTACGTGCTGCCGCCGGTGCTGCAGTGGCTCAGCGCCAATATCGGCATCCACCATGTGCACCACCTCTACAGCCGCATCCCCTTCTACCGCCTGCCCGAGGTTCTGCGCGACCATGCCGAATTGGCCGAGGGCAACCGGATGACAATTCGTGAAAGCCTGGCCAATGCCCGGCTGCACCTGTGGGATGAGGACAGCAAGCGCCTGTTGTCCTTTGCCCAGGCCCGCAGCCTGTCAGCCTGATTGTTGTTTGATGCTAGGGCGGCAATCTTCCGCCGCCCGGCACAACACAAGCTTGTGAGGCTGGGAAATTCCGGTATGCCGCCCCTAGGAAAACTCGTTGGCATGCTTATCTTGCGGCGGAGTTTTCGAGCAGCACGGTAGAGGAAATATGACCAAACTCCGCATCACCCGCCGCGCAACCCTGATGGGTCTTGGCGCAACCCTGGCCACCCCGGCCCTTCTGCGCGCCCAATCCACAGACGCCTTCCCGCAAAACGAACCGGCGATCCGCGAGGAAGTTCCGGTCCAGCGAAACACCTCCGCCTTCACCCAGCAGAACTGGCAGGACCATTTTGAAACGCTGGGCGTTGGCTGCCTGCTGGCCGACATCAGCTCCCGCGCGCTGCATTACTGGGGCGCAGACGGCGAAACTTACCGGCTGTTCCCCTCTTCGGTGCCTATGACAGAGGACCTGACCAAGCGCGGCTACACCGAAGTGGTGCGCAAGAAGGAAAACCCGAGCTGGACCCCGACCGCGTCGATGCGCGAGCGCGACCCGTCGCTGCCGGTGACAATCGAAGGCGGGGTTCCGAACAACCCGCTGGGCACCCGTGCCATGTATCTGGACTGGCCGGCCTATCTGGTGCACGGCACCCATGACACCCGCAAGATCGGACGGCAAAGCTCCTCCGGCTGTATCGGCCTTTACAACCAGCACGTCGAAGACCTGTATGAGCTGGTGCAGATCGGCACCCAGGTGCGCTTGCTCTGACCTACGTGGCGGCAGCGGCAGGCTGAATAGAAAAGGGCGCGGAAAACTCCGCGCCCTGTTTTTGTTTTGGCCGGCTGTCAGGACAGGCTGATATGGTCCGGCTTCAGCCCGGCGTTGAAACGCTCCAGCGACTTTTCCAGCAATGCCTCGAAGTTGCGGGTGAACTTCTCAGTGTCATAGAGCGGGCCGTCCTCGATCCCCTGTTTCACCCGTGCCTTCACATCCGCCAGGTATTCCCGGTCGCGGGCCAGCTTCAGCGCCAGCGCCTGGTATTGCTGCGGTGTGGTTGCGGTCAGCTCATCCAGCCCGACGGAGTGCAGCAGGCTGGCGGCAACCCGGGCCGCGAACTGCTTGCCGATCTTGGTGACAACCGGCACGCCGGCCCACAGTGCGTCACTGGCAGTGGTGTGGGCGTTGACAAAGAAAGTGTCCAGGAAAATATCCGCCAGCGGCAGACGCGCCAGGTGTTCCTCTTGTTTGACCTGGGCCGCAAATACGATCCGTTCCGGGCCGACGCCGCGCCGCTTCGCCTCCGCAAGGATATTTTCGCGGATGCCGTCCCTGGACGCGTAGAACCACAGAACACTGTCCGGCACCAGCTTCAGCAGTTTCATCCAGATATCGAATTCATCCGGCGACACCTTGTAGGAACTGTTGAAGGAACAGAACACCAGCGCATCCTCCGGAAGGCCCACATCCGCTCGCGTGGGCTTCGTCTCAGCGGCCTTACGCTGGTCATCATTGGACTGGTAGCAGTCCGGCATATAGAGGACTTTTTCCGTGTAGTATTTCCGGTACTTCGGCGGCACGACAATTGGGTCTGCCACCATGTAGTCGATGGAGTCCACTCCGGAGGTTCCAGGGTAGCCCAGATACGACACCTGAACCGGCGCCATGCGGTGGTCAAACAGGTTGACCCGGTTGCCCTTTGTGTGCCCCTTGAGGTCGACGGCAATGTCCAGGCCATCCGCCCGCGCTTGATCGACGATTATCTCGCTCGCCATACCGCCGACATGCCGGTAGACATCAGCGGAGTCTTCTGCCCGCTGCCGGCCTTCATTGTCGTTCATGGCGCCGTAGTCGTAGATGTAAATCTCGAACTTCTCCCGGTCATGCAATTCGAACATCCGGCCAATCAGGAACATGGTCGCGTGGTTCAGGAAATCACAGGAGAAATAGCCGATCCGGATCTTGTCTTTCTTTGCCAGCGGTGCGGTGAATGTGGCGGTCTCGCTCTTGCAGACCCTGTTGACGTTGGCTGCAAGGATTGAAAACTTCATTTGCATTTCGGGATCGTCGACAAGGCTCAGGAACGAAAACGGGTCAATCGCCGTCATAGCCTTGGTACTGTTCCTGATCTTCCGGCGTGTCTTGTCAAAGTCGGACCAGTCGCATTTATGCCGCTTCAGGTGCATCATGCGGGCAAAGACAACGTCGTTATTCGGGGCGAACTTCAGGCAGTCCTGAAAGTAATTGATGGCTTCCTCTTCCTGACCGATCCGCATCAGAAAACTGCCAATGTAGGACAGGCATTCCGGGTTCCGCGGCTCAAGCCGCAGTGCCTCAACATGGCAAAGGATCGCCTTGTCGCGCTTTTCCATCAGTTCGTACACCTCGCCAAGCGCGGTGTGCACCCCCCGGTTCTTGGGGTCGAGTTCCAGCGCCTGCTGCATCAGGTAGACCGCATCGTCGAAACTGCGCTCAATCGCCTTGCGGCGGGCCAGCTTCATCAAACGCACGACCTGCTCCCTGACCGGCGCATCGGTCGACTTGATCATGCCATGCTTCATTGCCATGGCGAAATTTGCCCGTTCGTTGCTGGCCACGGCGCCCGGGAAATTCAGTGTTTTGCCCGCTCCCTTTGCGGGCCCGCTGAGGTTGGTTGCCAGAAAATGCTGCGCCCCAGAATTTGACACTTCGCCTGCTCCTTTTGGAATGCGTTAGGCAGGATTCACCTGCACTTGACCGGTTTGAGACAGAGTTTCGCCGAAGTTTCTTAATTTTCTCCTGACCGCGGGGCGGGAAGCCGCGGCATTGCTGCACGGCGGCTTTGCATTTGCGCAGCTTGCCTCAGCGTCCGCTGGCCGCTATTAAATAAACAACTGTTCAATTCATCTGAGCGACGGGAGGAACGGCGCATGGATTTCGCACTGTCAGAGGAACAGCAGGCCATTTTCGACATGGCTCTTGCATTCGGCCAGGACAACATCGCCCCGCATTCCCGAGAATGGGAGAAGGCAGGCACCATCCCGAAAACCCTGTGGCCGCAGCTGGCAGAGCTGGGGTTTGGCGGGCTCTACGTGTCCGAGGAATACGGCGGCTCCGGCCTGTCGCGCCTGGACGCCACGCTGGTGTTCGAAGCATTGGCGATGGCCGATCCCGCAATTGGCTCCTTCCTGTCGATCCACAACATGTGCGGCGGCATGATCGACAAGTTCGGCTCAGAAGAGACCAAGCAGAAATGGCTGCCGAGCCTCTGCACCATGGAGAAAATCTTCTCCTACTGCCTGACCGAACCAGGTTCCGGCTCTGACGCGGCGGCGCTGAAAACCCGCGCCGAGCGCAGCAATGAGGGCTACATCCTGAACGGCACCAAGGCGTTCATCTCCGGCGGCTCCTACTCCGACGCCTATGTCGTGATGTGCCGCACCGGCGAGGATGGCCCCAAGGGCATCTCCACCGTGGTGGTCGAGGACGGCAACCCGGGCCTGTCTTTTGGCGCGCTGGAGGACAAGATGGGCTGGAAGGCGCAGCCCACCTCGCAGGTGCAGTTTGACGATTGCGCGATCCCGGCGGACAATCTGATCGGCGAGGAGGGCAAGGGCTTCTCTTACGCAATGGCGGGCCTCGACGGCGGCCGCCTGAACATCTCGGCCGGCGCACTTGGCGGCGCCCAGGCGGCGCTGGATCAGACCGTGCAGTACATGTCGGAGCGCAAGGCCTTCGGCAAATCCATCAACCAGTTCCAGGCGCTGCAGTTCCGGCTGGCGGAATACGAAACCCGCCTGCAGGCCGCCCGCACTTTCCTGCGCCAGGCCGCGTGGAAGCTGGACACCGGCGCCCATGACGCCACCAAGTTCTGCGCCATGGCCAAGCTGATGGTCACCGACACCGCCTTTGACGTTGCAAACGGCTGCCTGCAGCTGCACGGCGGCTACGGCTACCTTGCTGACTACGGCGTCGAGAAGATCGTGCGCGACCTGCGGGTGCACCAGATCCTGGAAGGCACCAACGAGATCATGCGCCTGATCGTCTCGCGCCAGCTGATTGCAGGCTGATCCGCCCTGCCCCAGACTGCACGGCAAGACATACTGATGGAGCACGCCAGATGAGTGATATCCATATCCGCACCTCCGGCCAGGCCGGCCGCATCACCTTTACCCGCCCCAAGGCGCTCAATGCGATGAGCTATGAGATGTGCATGGCGATCGACGCCGCGATGCGCGAGTGGGCTGAAGATGATGCCGTGAAGCTGGTGGTGATCGACGCTGAGGGCGACAAGGCGTTCTGCGCCGGCGGCGACATCGCCGAGCTGTATGACACCGGCACCAAGGGCGACTATTCCTATGGCCGCACCTTCTGGCGCGATGAATACCGTCTGAACGCCCGCATCTTCGAATACAAAAAGCCGGTGATCAGCTTCATGCAGGGTTTCACCATGGGCGGCGGGGTCGGCATAGGCTGCCACGGCACCCACCGGGTGGTCGGCGAAAGCAGCCAGATCGCCATGCCGGAGGTCGGCATCGGCCTGGTGCCGGATGTGGGCGGCTCGCTGATGCTGTCGCTGGCGCCGGATCACCTGGGGGAATACCTTGGCATGACTGCCGCTAGGATGGGCGCCGATGATGCGATCCTTGCGGGCTTTGCCGATTATTTCATTCCGCAGGACCAATGGCCCGCCCTGATCTCAGCGCTGGAGGAAACCGGCAGCGCCAAGCTGGTGGAGGACGCCGCCAAGCCTGCACCGGAGGGCAAGCTGCGCACGGTCCGCGAGGACACCGCCCGGCATTTCGGCAAGGACAGTCTGGAAGACATCCTTGCGGGGCTTGTGTCAGTGGACAGCGAATTTGCCGCAAGCGCGCTGAAGTCGCTCAGGCGCAACTCGCCGCTGTCGATGGCCTGCACGCTGGAAATGCTGCGCCGCCTGCGCGCCGACGGCCCCGCCATCCGCCGGGCGCTGGACCTGGAATACCGCTATACCTTCCGCGCGATGGAGCAGAGCGATTTCCTGGAGGGCATCCGGGCCCAGATCATTGACAAGGACCGCAATCCGCAATGGCAATATGCAGGCCAGCCGGTTCCGGCACAGGCGGTTGAAGACTTGCTGGCGCCGCTCGGCGCCGATGCGCTGACATTTGAGGAGGAACTCGCATGAAGATCGGATTTATCGGGCTAGGCAATATGGGCGGGCCGATGGCCGCCAACCTGGCCAAGGCCGGCCATGAGGTCACCGGTTTCGACATGGCTGATGTCAGCATCGAAGGTGTCAAAATGGCGGCCTCCGGCCCTGAGGCTGCGGCAGGCGCCGATGCGGTGATCACCATGCTGCCCAACGGCGCTATCCTGCGCCTGGTCGCGGCAGAGGTGATCCCGGCAATGGCCAAGGGCGCCGCCCTTATTGACTGCTCCACCGTCGACGTCGACTCCGCCCGCGCTGTGGCGGAACAGGCTGAGACCGCAGGCCTCCTGTCCGTCGACGCACCGGTCTCCGGCGGCATCGGCGGCGCAGCCGGCGGCACGCTGACCTTCATGGCCGGCGGCTCGGCAGAGGCCTTTGCCGCAGCAGAACCGCTGTTCGGCATCATGGGCCAGAAAGCCGTGCATTGCGGCGAGGCCGGCGCCGGCCAGGCCGCCAAGATCTGCAACAACATGATCCTCGGCGTCACCATGATCGCCACCTGCGAGGCCTTTGCCCTGGCAGACAAGCTGGGGCTTGACCGGCAGAAGATGTTTGACGTGGTCTCCACCTCCTCCGGCTACAGCTGGACCATGAACGCCTATTGCCCGGCCCCCGGTGTCGGCCCGCAATCGCCCGCCGACAACAATTACCAGCCCGGCTTTGCGGCTGAACTGATGCTCAAGGACCTGGGCCTCAGCCAGCAGGCGGCTGAGAGCGCCGATGCCGATACCCCGATGGGCGAACTGGCAATGGCGCTCTACAAGAAGTTCGTCGAGGACGAAGACGGCAAGGGCATGGACTTCTCTGCCATGCTGCCCCGCTTTGAGAAACGCAGCCGGGAGGGCTGACACGCCCGGCCGCCTCCACGCGGTTTCCTCCCAAACCGGCATTGCGTCAGGCCGGCCCTTCAACGGGCCGGCCTCAATCTTCGGGAGTTCCTGAAAATACCCTTAAAATTCGAATAAACTCCCGGATTTTGGCCCCAACCCGCCACAGTTCCGTCTCAATTCAGCAGCATTCCGGTAAGCGACCGTAAAGCCGAGCACCAGGATCGAGACGCCCGTCATGGCCACCGCAACCGAACTGAATATCGACTCCACCGCTACCGCCATTCAAATGGCGGAGGAGATTTTCGGCGACGGCGTGACCGTGACCAGCGCCAGCTACAGCGGCGATGCCCTGTCGTCCGGCATCTACTCCGGCGCGGACACCACCACGCCGGGTGTCGCACCCGCCGACTCGGGCGTCATTCTGTCCACCGGCTACGTGCGTGATTTCACCAACAGCGACGGCTCAACCAATACCAACCAGAACACCAACACAACCACCAATACCAGCGGCGTGAACGGGGATGCCGATTTTGACTCTCTGGCCGGTGCCAGCACGTTCGACGCGTCCTTCCTGGAGATCGATTTCGTCCCGGATGGTGATACGCTGACCATCGACTTCGTGCTGTCCTCCGAAGAATACCCGGAGTTCGCCAACTCCCAGTACAACGATGTCATTGGCGTCTGGGTGAACGGTGTGGAGGCCCAGGTCACCATCGGCGACGGAACCGCCTCAATCGGCAACATCAACGACGGCACCGAGAACGTCTACGTCGACAACACCGGTGACCAGTACAACACGGAGATGGACGGGTTCACCATCACCCTGACCTTTGTTGCCCCGGTGAATGCAGGTGAAATCAATACACTCAAGATCGGTGTCGCGGATACCGCAGACAGCAGCTACGACACCAACCTTCTGATTGCCGGCGGCTCGGTGCAGACGGCGGTGGTTGCGCAGGACGATCAGGAAGACATCGCCATCAACAAGACGCGGGTGATCGACGTTCTGGAGAACGACACCACCACCTCCGGCACGCTGACCATTACCCATATCAACGATCAGGCGGTCACCGCCGGCGATACCGTCACTCTGGCGACGGGGCAGCAGATCACCCTGAACGCCGATGGCACCCTGACCGTGGTCACCGACGGCGATCTGGAGACCGTCTACTTCAACTACACCGCGGACAACGGCCAGGGAAATTCCGACACTGGTCTGGTGGAAATCAACCAGACCGTGCCTTGCTTCCTGCGCGGCACCCTGATCCGCACCCCGGACGGCGAGGTCCCGGTCGAAGATCTGCGCCCGGGCATGGAAGTGCTGACCTACGACAACGGCCCGCAGGTCCTGCAATGGACCGGCAGCCGCCGCACGGCATGCACGGCCGAAACCGCTCCGGTCCGTTTTGCCAAGGGCAGCTGCGGCAACACGCGCGACCTCTATGTCTCCCCCCAGCACCGGATGGTTGTCTCCGGCCCGCTGGCCGAACTGCTGTTCGGCGAGGAAGAGGTTCTGGTCAAGGCCAAGGACCTGGTCAACGACAGGACTGTGCGCCCGGCGCAGGACATGCAGGAGGCCGAGTATTTCCACTTGCTGTTCGGCCGTCACCAGATTCTCTGGGCCAACGGTGCGCTCAGCGAAAGCTATCAGCCCGGGCCGGAATCAGCCTCTGGCTTTGATGCCGGAACACAGGCGGAAATCCGCGACTTGTTCCCCGAGCTGTGCGCTGAAACCGGCCGCGGCTACGGAAACGCCGCCCGGCTGTCCCTGCGCAGCTTCGAAGCGCGGGTTCTTGCCGCCGCCTAAGCAGCAACTGGCGGCGCGCCGCCGCCCCCTTTCAGCTCCCTTGGCTTTGCCGCGCAGCTCTTTATGACAAGGGCAGCGAAGAAAGGATCCGCTGTAAATGGTACGCCGTCATCTTGTTCCGATCACCGTTCTTGCCGCGGCCTGCGCGCTGGCGATTCCGCTGGCGGCAGGCAATGGCGGCATCGAAAAGGCCTCACTCGATTGCCCTCAGGGCCTGGCCCTGAAGGCCTCGCACTGCACGCCGACACGGTTAACCAAGAAGTTCTACCGCCGCGGCGACCATATCCTGGATGACTACACCTGGATCGGTGAACCGGGCCAATGGGCGCCCGATCCTTATGGCACCTATGTGCAAGCCGGCGGCTATGTCTACCAGGTGAATCGCGAGACCCAGAAGGTGCTGCGCCTGATCGGCGCCGCGGACAATCTCTCCCAATAGACGCCGTGCGGCCCGGTCAGGGCCAGGCCATCGCCTCCATCACCTGGCGCGTTGCCTCATCTGCCGGAAACAGCATCTCGATCCGCAGCTCCGACATCGCCAGATCACCGGTGCCGCCGAACTGGGTGATGGTTGAGAAGAACGCCAGCACCTGCCCGCCCATCCGGTAGCGGGCCGGGATCACAGCGGGCAACACGCCCTCCTGCGGTGTTTCATGGGCGGCCGCATTTGCCTGCAGCCGCGCCACCGCCTGTTCCAGAACCGGGTCAGCCCCGAAATGCGCCAATTCGGTCCTGAGGCGCGCCAGGCTGTGCCGTTCGACCTCCTCCAGGTTATCCAACGCATCCCGCAGCGCCGCGTTGCCCAGCAGCGCATTGATCAGGCTGCTGCCCTTGCTGATGCCGGCACCGCTCAGCATCATCTCCATTGGGCGGTTCAGATCCAGCAGGGTCCAGTGGCGGTCGATCATCATCGCCGGATAGGGCGCATGCGCCGCCAGCATCTGCGCCGCCGCCTGCCGCAGCGGCACCAGCGCTGCATCATCCAGATCCCGGCTTGCATAGGCCGGCGCCAGCCCCGCCGCCGTCAGCATCTGGTTCTGCGCCCCGCCCGGCAGCTGCAGTTCCTCGCAAAGGCGCAGCACCATGCCCCGGCTGGGGCGCGACCGCCCGCTCTCCAGGAACGACAGATGCCGGGCTGACACTCCGGCCTCCAGCGCCAGCTGCATCTGGCTCATCCGCCGCAGCCCGCGCCACTTCTTCAGAACCGCGCCAAATGCCTCTGCCATGTTCGGCCTCCGTTTGCTGCAGCATAGGCGATGGAAGCCGGTACTTCACTTACCTCCCAGGTAATTGTTTCGCCTCTGTGTTCCGCTGCACCCTGCCCTCAGAAATCTTCAGGAGCCCCCAATGACCCACATTGCCTCGATCCGCATGCTCAAGACCGTCTCGATCCTCTCCGCTGCCTTCGGCCTTGCCATGGTGCTGGCACTGGCCACCCCGCTGGGCGCAGCGCTTGGCCTGTTCATCGACCTAGCCTTCCTGCCGGTGGACGGTGCCCAGGCGCTCAGCCCTGGCGCGGCGTCGCTGATGACCGCCATCAGCGGCGGGCTGATGTGCGGCTTCTGCGTGCTGATCTATCTCCTGACTGAACATGTCTACAGCACCGACCCCGCCCTCGGCCGCCGCCTGCTGATCCCGGCACTGCTGGCCTGGTACATTCCCGACAGCCTCGGCTCCCTCGCCGCAGGCGCCTGGTTCAACGTGGTGATGAACACCGCCTTCCTGGCCCTGTTCCTGGTTCCGCTGCTGCTGGCCCGCCCAACTGCCGTGCAAGCGGCATAAGAAAGGGGGCGCCACCGCCCCCTGTTCACCTTTGCAGAAATACTCCGGGGTGAATTGGCCATCGGCCAAGAGGGGCAGCACCCCTTACTCAGAACAGTTTTTCATGCCACGGTTGAAAACCTATCTTGATTAATTACTTAAGGTCCAATGGAAACAGGGACCTCCGATAGCGATCCATCCCAGAACCTGGCGCAACTGGACAGAAACTGAGCAAACTCCCGATGGGTCTCAATTGTCGAAGGCAATGTTCTCCACTCTACAATTCTGGCGTTTATCAGCCTGTCACCAAGGTCCTTCCCCATTACAGGGTAGGACCAAAACCGCAGCCTCTCCGCCAATTCCCACCACTCGGCCATTCTCTGCTGTCCCGCGCTTGTTGGCTCAGTTTCTAGAACTGAGAACAGCGCGCTGCACTCACAAAGTTCTCCCGCCCTGCCAAAGCACTTTGGCGCACGCTCAGCATTTGCAAATGGGGCTTGCAGCATCAACATCAGTCCTGCCGCAAGCCCCAAGAATTTCATTCCGCCGCCACCTTCCGGGCCGCCAGAATGTCCTTCAGATAGCGCCCGGTGTGGCTGCGCGGCTCCTCCGCCACCGTTTCCGGCGTGCCGGCCGCTACAATCTCGCCGCCGCCATCCCCGCCTTCAGGGCCGATGTCGATGATCCAGTCGGCGGTCTTGACCACATCCAGATTGTGCTCAATCACCACCACCGAATTGCCCTGCTCCACCAGCTCGTGCAGCACTTCCAGCAATTTCTTCACATCCTCGAAATGCAGGCCGGTGGTCGGTTCGTCCAGGATATACAGCGTCCGCCCGGTGGAGCGTTTCGACAGTTCCTTCGACAACTTCACCCGCTGCGCCTCGCCGCCCGACAGCGTCGTCGCCTGCTGGCCTACCTTGATATAGCCCAGGCCCACCCGCATCAGCGCATCCATCTTGTCGCGGATCGCGGGCACCGCCTGGAAGAAGCCCTGCGCGTCTTCAACCGTCATATCAAGCACATCGGCAATGCTCTTACCCTTGAACTTGATCTCCAGCGTTTCCCGGTTATAGCGCGCGCCCTTGCAGGTCTCGCAGGTCACATAGACGTCGGGCAAAAAGTGCATCTCGATCTTGATGACGCCGTCGCCCTGGCACGCCTCGCAGCGCCCGCCCTTGACGTTGAAGGAGAACCGCCCGGGCTTGTAGCCGCGCGCCTTGGCCTCCGGCAGGCCGGCAAACCAGTCCCGGATCGGGGTGAAGGCGCCGGTGTATGTGGCCGGGTTCGACCGCGGCGTGCGGCCGATCGGGCGCTGATCGATATCGATCACCTTGTCCAGATGCTCCAGCCCCTTGATGCTCTCGCAGGGCGCCGGTGTCTGACGTGCACCATTCAGCCGCATCGAGGCGGTCTTGAACAGCGTCTCGATGGTCAGCGTCGACTTGCCGCCGCCCGACACGCCGGTCACGCAGACAAACTTGCCCAGCGGGAACTCCGCCGTCACCTCTTTCAGGTTGTTGCCGGTGGCCTTGACCACCTTGATCTTCTTCTTGTTGCCCTTGCGGCGCTTGGCCGGCACCGCGATTTCCCGCGTCCCCGCCAGATACTGGCCGGTGATCGAGTTGGTGTCCGCGGCAATCATCTGCGGCGTGCCGTGGCTCACCACCTCGCCGCCATGCACCCCGGCGCCGGGGCCGATGTCGAACACATAGTCCGCCTGGCGGATCATGTCCTCGTCATGCTCCACCACGATCACCGTGTTGCCCTGGTCGCGCAGGTTCTTCAGCGTGCCGATCAGCCGGTCATTGTCGCGCTGGTGCAAGCCAATCGAGGGCTCGTCCAGCACATAGAGAACCCCGGTCAGGCCGGACCCGATCTGGCTCGCCAGCCGGATCCGCTGGCTCTCGCCGCCAGACAGGGTGCCGGAATTGCGGCTCAGGGTCAGATACTCCAGACCCACGTTATTCAGGAAACCAAGCCGCTCGCGGATCTCCTTGACGATGGCGCGGGCGATCTCCTGCTTCTGCTGGGTCAGATGGTTCGGCACATCCTCGATCCAGGCCAGCGCCTCGCGGATCGACAGCTGCACCACCTGCCCCACATGCACGCCCGCGATCTTCACCGCCAGCGCCTCTTCCCGCAGCCGGTAACCCTCGCAGTGATGGCAGTGGCGGTTGTTCTGGTAGCGCTCGAATTCTTCCCGGATCCAGTTGGAATCGGTCTCGCGGTAGCGCCGCTCCATATTCGGAATCACACCCTCAAAGGTGCGCTCCACCTGGTAGACCCGCCCGCCCTCGTCATAGCGGAACATGATCTCCTCGTCGCCGGACCCGTACAGGAACACTTTCTGCACCTTCTCCGGCAAGTCCTTCCAGACGGTGTTCTTGTCGAACTCGTAGTGCCGTGCGATGGCCTCGATGGTCTGCAGGAAATAGGGCGACTTACCCTTGCGCCAGGGTGCCAAAGCGCCGTCATAGACTTTCAGGCTCTGGTCCGGCACCACCAGCCGCTCGTCAAAGAACAGCTCAACCCCCAGCCCGTCACATTCCGGGCAGGCCCCGAACGGCGCGTTGAAGGAAAACAGCCGCGGTTCGATCTCCGGGATGGTAAAGCCGCTGACCGGGCAGGCAAAGTTTTCGCTGAAGGTGATCCGCTCCGGCTCGCCCTCCTTGGGCGCGGTCTCCAGAATGGCAATGCCGTCGGCCAGATCCAGCGCAGTACGCAAGCTGTCTGCCAGCCGGGTCTCCATGCCTTCGCGCACCACCAGACGGTCGACCACCACGTCGATGTCATGACGGAACTTCTTGTCCAGAGTGGGCGGCTCGTCCAGCTCATAGAACGCGCCGTCCACCTTCACCCGCTGGAAGCCCTGCTTGCGCAGCTCCAGGAATTCCTTCTTGTACTCGCCTTTGCGGTCGCGGACGATCGGCGCCAGCAGGTAGCCGCGGGTGCCCTCCTCCATCTCCATGATCCGGTCGACCATGTCCTGCACCTGCTGCGCCTCAATCGGCTTGCCGGTGGCCGGGCTGTAGGGCGTGCCCGCACGGGCAAACAAAAGACGCAGATAGTCATAGATCTCCGTCACCGTACCAACGGTGGAGCGCGGGTTCTTCGACGTTGTCTTCTGCTCGATGGAGATCGCCGGGGAAAGACCGCTGATATGGTCCACATCCGGCTTTTCCATCATGTCGAGGAACTGGCGCGCATAGGCCGACAGGCTCTCGACATAACGGCGCTGGCCCTCGGCATAGATGGTGTCAAACGCCAGAGAGGACTTGCCCGAACCCGAAAGACCGGTGATCACCACCAGCTCATCGCGCGGAATATCCACGTCGATGCTCTTCAGATTGTGCTCGCGCGCGCCGCGCACTTCGATGGATTTCAGCTCAGCCATAATGCCCCCGTACCCGCGCCGCCGAACCCCTGGCGGACGCCCGCCCTACAGATAGGGAATGCTGTGGAAAACGCCAAGCCCTAAAAGAGAACATAGAGCGAACAGGTTGAAACTTGCTGACAGCAGCTGGCAGCAGGCGGAAGCCACAGGTTTTCCGGCCCGGACTCCGGCGCGTCTAGGCCCAGGCGCGCCGCCGCGCGGCCAGCAGCTGGTGCACCAGAATGCCCGCCAGGAACAGGGCGCAGACCACCAGCATCATGCCGCCATAACCCGCCACCCCCAGCGACGCCAGCAGCAGCGGCGTGCCGATCACATTGCCGGCATTGCCCGCCTGCGACATGGCGCCGTTCGACTCGGCCTGATCCGCCGCAGAGGTATTCAGCTGCGGAACACAGGCAAAGCTGCCGCTCTGCACCAGGCCAAAGGCCGCGGCCAGCGCAAAGCACGCCAGCCAGTTCCCCGGTATGGCCCACAGCCACAGCCCGCCCGCCGCACAAAGGCCAAAGCCCAGCTGGATCAGCTGCACCGCCGGCATCACCCGCAGCAGCGCCACCCCGATCACCATCGACGAGGCGATGGATATCAGCGGAAACGCCCCCATCACAAAGGCCCGCTGTTCCGTTGGCAGATGCGGCGGCAGCACCGTCAGCAGCGCCACGAAACAGGTGGTGTAAAATAGCCAGCCCGCCGCTGGCGCCAGCTTGAAGGGGGAACGGTAGATCTTCAGATGCAGCGCAGGCAGGTCGGCCAGCTGCGGCATCACCTGGCGCGGCGGCACTGGCAGATCGCGCATTGCCCAATGGAGCAATACCGCCAGCGCCGCCATCAGCACCGCATGGGCCGCAAACAATGCCAGCAGCCCGTAGGAGGCCACCAGCGGCAGCCCCAGCCAGTTCAAGAGCGCAAAGGCAACGCCGAAAAACGTGCTCCACACCGTCAGCGCCGCGCCCCGCTGGCGGTCATCAGCCAGCAGCGCCATCAGAGTCGGCCCGGCAACCACGATGCCCAGGTGAGACAGGCCCTCCACCATCCGGGTGGCCAGGAAAAGCCCATAGGGCAGATGCAGCACCTGCAGCGCCGACATTGCAGCACCGGTCCACAGCGCCCAAACGAGCGTTCGCCGGTAGCCGAAGGCAGAGACAAACAGACCGGCCACCGCCCCCATCAGGATGCCCAGCACGCCCGTCATCGACACGCTCAGGCTCAGGCCCGCGCCAGCCTCCGGATACAGCGCGCCAAGCTGGTCAAAGACAACCGACACCTTGCCGTATTGCGCGGCAGCGCCAAGGCCCGCAGCCCAGACCGCCAGGATCGCGCCCCAGCGGGTTTTCCCGGTTGTGCTCATGTCCGCTGCCCCCTTGTTCTTTTTCCGCCACTGGTTACCCCGTGCCGGCACCAGAGGCCAGAGGGTGGCCAGTATCTGACGCAGCGCACCGCGTGCCCGAGACTCGCGTCGCCACAAAAAAAGGCGGCCCTCAGCAGGCCGCCTTTTCAAATACACACTGCCGTAGGCAGCTTACATATGGATCACCCGGTCGTAGGCATCGAGCACGCTCTCATGCATCATCTCGGACAGCGTCGGGTGCGGGAAGACGGTGTTCATCAGGTCTTCCTCGGTGGTCTCCAGCTGGCGGCCCACAACATAGCCCTGGATCATCTCGGTCACCTCGGCGCCGACCATATGGGCACCCAGCAGTTCGCCGGTCTTGGCGTCAAAGATGGTCTTGACCATGCCTTCGGCCTCTCCCAGGGCAATCGCCTTGCCGTTGCCGATGAAGGGGAAGCGGCCGACCTTGATGTCGTAGCCCAGTTCCTTGGCCTTGGCCTCGGTATAGCCGACGGAGGCGACCTGCGGCTGGCAGTAGGTGCATCCGGCAATGCTTTCAGGCTTTACCGGGTGTGCGTGCTTGCCCGCAATCAGCTCCGCCACCATGACGCCCTCGTGCGACGCCTTATGCGCCAGCCAGGGCGCGCCGGCGATGTCGCCGATGGCATAGAGGCCATCGACGCCAGTGCGGCAGAATTCGTCCGTGATCACATGGGTCCGGTCGACCTTGACGCCCAGCTCTTCCAGGCCCAGGCCCTCGACATTGCCGACGATGCCGACGGCAGAAATTACGGTGTCGAACTCCTGTTTTTCGACCTTGCCGCCCACCTCGATATGGGCCGTCACCTTACCCTTGCCGCGGTCCAGCTGCTTGACCATGGCTTTCTCCATGATCTTCATGCCCTGTTTGACAAAGGCTTTCTTGGCAAAGGCGGAGATTTCCGCGTCCTCGACCGGCAGCACCCGGTCCATGACTTCGACAACAGTCGTGTCAGCGCCCAGCGTGTTGTAGAAGCTGGCAAATTCGATGCCGATGGCGCCGGAGCCGATCACCAGTAGCTTTTTCGGCATGCGGACGGGCTGCAGCGCGTGCTTGTAGGTCCAGACCAGATCGCCGTCCGCTTCCAGCCCCGGCAGTTCACGGGCGCGGGCGCCGGTGGCCAGCACGATGTTCTTCGCGGTCAGATCCTGCGTGCCTTTGTCGGTCTTGACCGAAACCTTGCCTTTGGCCGGAATCGACGCCTCGCCCATCACCACGTCGATCTTATTCTTCTTCATCAGATGGCCGATGCCGGAGGAGAGCTGTTTCGCCACCCCGCGCGAGCGTTTGACCACCGCATCGAGGTCATAGCCGATGTTCTCTGCCTTCAGGCCGAAATCCTTGGCGCGCTCCATCAGGTGGAACACTTCCGACGAGCGCAGCAGCGCCTTGGTCGGGATGCAGCCCCAGTTCAGGCAAATGCCGCCCAGATGCTCGCGTTCGACCACGCAGGTCTTAAGGCCCAGCTGCGCCGCACGGATGGCGGCAACATAGCCCCCCGGCCCGGCGCCGATTACGATCACGTCATAAGATTGTGCAGCCATGTTGCTCCCTCGCCCTCGAACAGGTTCCAAAAACTAGTTTACCGTTAAACTAGTTTTTGCTGCACTGCAATCATCCTCTGCTGCGGCATAGCGGCCATGCATTTTCCGGCAGGTTTCCGCTTGGCAGCAGGGGCAGCTCCGGGTCAGCATAGGCCGGAAGCTTTCGGCAATCCACAACCCTGGACCGCATGCATATGACAAAAACCCTTTTCGACCTCGCCAAGGCGCTTGTGAAAGCCACCCTGATCCTGCTGGCACTTTGCCTGTTCCTGGGTTGGAAACTGATGGCCGCAGCCGAAGGCGTCACCGCCAATGCTGCAGCCATTGCTGATCAGGCAGCACCGCTGCGCACCGCCATAACCGGGCTGCAGTCAGACATTGCGGCTCTCCGCAGTTCTATGCAGGACGGCACCGTGTCCAGCGCCCGGCTCACCCAGCTGGAGGCGCGCGTGGCAAAGGTGCAAGACAGCCTCGCGGACATGCGCACGCTGCCGCAGCAGGCCGCGGCAGAGGCCGCCCGCGAAGGCGCCGCTGAACTGGCCAGCCGTATCATCAGCGCCGCGCCCTTGCTGAAGGACGGCAGCGCCTGCGGTCCCGGCGAAAGCTGACCCCGCCTCACGCCTGCGCGGCGTAGGCTTCCAGCAGCCCGCCGAACTCTTCCATCGTGGGGAAGTGCTCAAAGCTGTGCGCGGCCGCAACCTGCACGAACGGATGTTTCGCCGCTGTCCAGGTCTCAATGTACGGGCTGAACCAGCTGCTGTCCCCGAACATCGTCGGACGCACGTTCACAAACCCCTCCACGCCGGTAATGCGGGTGAACATCCAGGTCTGGCACTCCGGGCAGCAGAAATGGCTCAATTCCTCCCCCTTGGCACCTCCAACCACAGGGGCGCCCTTCGTCACCCGGAACGCCTCAGCCGGGAACATCGCGGTCAGGGAAAAGGCGCTGGAACTCATCTTCTGGCAGCCCCTGCAGTGGCAGGCGGCTGTCAGGGCCGGCGGTGCTAACACTTCAATTCCTGTGGCGCCGCAGCGGCAGCTTCCGGTCATGGGAAAGGAGGATGCAGTCATGCTCTGTCTTTCAAAGATTTTTCTGAAATGCGGGAGCACTTCCCTGCCGCAGTGCCGCACTGCACGCAAGGGAGCGGCAACAGAAAAACGCCGCGCCCTTTCTCAGGACGCGGCGTTGAATTCTTCCAGCAAAACCGGCGTCAGCCAGCCGCTTGCATCTTCCGCACGGTCTCGCCATAGCCGCCGGCCTGAACATAGGCCCGTTCCGGCGTGGTGCTGGCGCGGTGCAGCGCCTCGTTGCGGTAGGGGAAGCGGCCGAACTGCCGGATCACTTCGCGGTGCGCGCGGGCGTGCAGCAGGTTACCGCCGCCGGTCTCCGGCATCCGCTCCATCATCAGCCGGATGCAGCGCTCCTGGTCGCACAGGTTTTCCGAATGCATCAGCGGCAGGTAAAAGAACTGCCGGGCCGGTTCATTGATCTTGAGGTCCCAGTTCTTGTTGATCGCGATCTTCGCCGCAGACAGCGCCGCCCGGTCCGAGGCAAAGGCCCGGGCATCACCGCGGAACATGTTGCGCGGGAACTGGTCCATCAGGATGATGTAGGCCAGCGTGCCGCTCGGGTATGTGAGCCAGAAGGAGAACCGGCCTTCGCAGGCCGCCTCCCAGGTGCTTTGGAACTTTTCGCGGATCTCCTGATCCAGCGCGTCATCCTGCAGATACCATCCCTTCTCCCCGACTTTGTCGAGCCAGAATGAAAGTATCTCTTCGGGACCAGTCATCGGTCGTAACTCCAAGTTTTTCCTGACCCTATCTCAGGCCATTTTACATTACCTTTACAAGTAACCTTGGGTCACAAATTACGTCAGACAAGCCCTCTGTGTGAAATAATCCTCACAATTCCGGCTGGTTAGCGCAATCAGACTGTTTCTTGGGCAGTTTCCTGCTCCTCCAGCTCCGACTCGATGGCGTATTCCTGGGCAAATTCCACAGCCACCGGCGTAGCCGTCGGCGACATCGCGGCAAAGCTGCCGGTTTCATCGACAGGCACCGCCGCACGCTGCGTCGCGCGGTAGGCGGCATAGGCGGCCATCGCAAACATCAGCGCACCGATGAAGGTAAAGAAGCCCGCCGGACCAAACACCGCATCCTCCATCAGCCAGCCGGTGATCAGCGGCCCGGCAATGGCGCCCAGCCCGTTGATGAAAATCAGCCCGCCGGAAGCCGCCGCCATGTCGTCATGCTCCAGGTAGTCGTTGGTATAGGCGATCAGCAGCGAATAAAGCGGGTTGGAAAGGCCGCCGATGAAGAAGGCCGCGACCAAGAGCATCTTGAACTCCATCCCGAACAGGAATCCCAGGACAGCACCGACGCCGCCCGCGAGGGCCGCACCCAGGATCAGGAAACGGCGGTCCATGCGGTCCGACAGCCAGCCCAGCGGGTACTGCAGCAGCATCGCCCCTACATAGAAGGTGGAGACAAAGACCGACAGCTGCCACAGCGTCAGCCCGGCGGCTGAGCCGTAAACCGCGCTCATGCCGAACTGGGCCGAGAACACGCCGCCCAAAAGGAACATGCCGACACAGCCCAAGGGCGAGGTTTCAAACAGCTTGCGCAGGGTCATCGGCTTGGTGGTGTCAAAGGCCGGCGTCGGCGAGATCGACAAGAGGATCGGCCCAAAGGAGACCGAAACAAGGATCGACGCGATGATGAACGCCTCATAGCCGGCCGGGTCGCCGATCTGGATCATCATCTGGGCGGCGATAATGCCGATGGTCTGCACGATCATATAGAGCGACAGCGCCTTGCCGCGGTTGGTGTTGTCGGCAGCATTGTTCAGCCAGCTTTCCGCGGTCACATACACGCCCGAGAAGCAGAAGCCGATGATCATCCGCCCCAGCGCCCAGGCAACTGTGTTGGGCAGCAGCGGATAGAGGATCATCACCGCAGAGATAAACGAGGCCAGCGCCGCAAACACCCGCACATGGCCGACGCGGCGGATCATCTCCGGCGCCAGCCGCGAGCCGCCCAGGAAGCCCACGAAATAGGCCGCCATCACGATCGACATCTGGAAGGTCGAAAAACCCTCAAGCTCGCCGCGCACACCCAGCATGGTGCCCTGCAGGCCGTTGCCCACCATCAGCAAGCAAACCCCCAAAAGCAGCGCCCATGCGCTCGACAGCACCTGCAGCATTTTAATGCCTCCTTCGAAAGCAAAGCAGCCCTCCACAACGGGACGGGCTGCCAACACCTTTGTTTGTTATGTCCGGGCGATCAAGCCCGCCGGGCCGGTATCGCCGATTCCGATTTCAGTTTGATGAACCCTATGCGCGCGTGCGGGGTTCCACAGTTGCGGCGCTTATCTAGGATTTCCTGCCGCTTTTCTGAGATGTATTCGCCTAAGCCGGGATCAAAAGCGACGCGTCGCCGTAGGAGAAGAACCGGTAGCGGTTCTCAACGGCGTGGGCATAGATCTTGCGGATTTCCTCCTGCCCCATCAGCGCCGAAACCAGCATCAGGAGCGTCGATTTCGGCAGGTGGAAGTTGGTCATCAGCGCATCCGCCACCTGGAATTCAAACCCGGGGTAGATGAAGATGTCAGTGTCACCTTCCCAGGCATGGATCCGGCCGTCCTTGGCAGCACTCTCGATCAGCCGCAGCGCCGTGGTGCCGACCGGGATCACCCGTCCGCCCGCGGCCTTGGTAGCCGCGATTTCCGTTGCCGCTTGCTCGCTGACCTTGCCCCATTCCGCGTGCATCCGGTGGGTGGTCACGTCTTCCACCTTCACCGGCAGAAAGGTGCCCGCCCCCACATGCAGGGTGACATAGGAAATCTCCACGCCCTGCTCCTTCAGCGCCGCCAGCAGCGGCGCGTCGAAATGCAAAGAGGCCGTCGGCGCCGCCACCGCGCCTGAATTCCTGGCCCAGACGGTCTGGTAATCCGTCTTGTCCTGCTCATCCGCAGCACGTTTGGCGGCGATATAGGGCGGCAGCGGCATCGCGCCGGCCTCGGCCAGGGCGGCGTCGAAATCGGTGCCGCTCAGGTTAAAGCGCAGATGCCCCTGACCATCCTCGACGGTGTCCAGCGTCGCACTCAGCGCATCGGAGAAGATGATCTTCTCGCCTGCCTTGATCTTCTTCAGCGGTTTCAGCAGCGCTGCCCAGCTTCCATCGGCGCGCGGCTCCAGCAGGGTCGCCTCGATCTTCGCCGCCACCGGCCCTTGCGCACTGTCGCGGTGGCGCAGCCCGCTCAAGCGCGCAGGGATCACCTTGGTGTCGTTCAGCACCAGCCGGTCACCGGGCTGCAGCCAGCCGACCAGATCGGTCACCTTCCCGTCGTGCAGGGCACCGCCCTCGGCCACCAGCAAGCGGGCCGAGCTGCGCGGATTGGCAGGCCGGGTTGCAATCAGATCGTCGGGCAGGTCAAAGTCGAAATCGCTGAGTTTCATGGCGCGCGCTATATGATGTGCAGCGGGGAAGTTCCATGGCGATTTTCGCCCCGCGCAGGGTTTCCTTCAAGGACTACTTGTCACTGCCCCGCGGTTCGCGAACGAGTTCCTCGCCGTCTTTCAGCACCTCGCCGTCGGCACTGAACGCCCGGTTGTCGCCTGGAACCTTGGGGGCCGGCCCGCGGAAAATCTCCCGCAGGAACCCCGGCGCCAGTCCGGCCAGCGGGTTGACAGCAACCGACGGATCATCAGCGGTGCCGCGCAGGGTAAAGGTAAAGCCGAACAGACCCTCACCGTCGCGCGGCGACAATACTCGCCCGATCGCGTTCAGCAGGTAAACCGGAGAAATCACCCCCCGCATGTTCAACCGGCTGCTGTTCAGGTTGTAGTTTCCGTCCAGCGACAGCCCCATCGACGGGCCCACCGCGCTGCTCTGGTGCAGGATCAGATGCGAATCCCCCAGCCGGAACCGCCCGTCCATGCTGGTGAACAGGATGCCCTGCCCCGTCATCTCATCCAGCAGCCCGACCAGGCTGATCGCGTTCAGGATCGCCGCCATCGACGGCGCGTTCCGCACCCGGATGTTGCGGACGTTGACCTTGCCGTCATATTCACCCGGCGCGCCGGCGGCGGGCACCAGCGTCATGTCGAAACTGCCGCCGCGGCCATGTTCGAACACGCCGGCGGAGCGGAACACCCCGCCCGCATCATTTGAGCGGATGCGCGAGGCGGTTCCCCCGTTCTGCGGCACCACGGTGCCCGCCACCGGCGTCTGCCCGTTCAGCCGTGCGGTGAACTCCCCGTTCATGCCGCCGCGGGTGGAAAACCGCCCCTGGAAATTCTGCAGCCCGATGCTGTCAGTCACCTGCAGGTTCTGCAGCCGCAGGGTGATCGGCACATCGCCGCCGCTGCTGCCGCTGCTGCCGCTTGCGCTGTCGGAGAACGGCGACCGGTTCAGGTCCAGCCGCCCGCCGGTCACCTGGATCGCGGGCGCCGCCGCGCCACGGCCGGTGAAGGTCACGGCGCCGCGGAACCAATTGCCGGCCTGCGCGGAGGAGAACACCGCCTGATCCAGCCCGCCGCTCTTGCGCGTCGTGACCCGGCCCGTGGCAGATAGTCCGGGCGCTTGCAGCTCCAGACGGTCCACCGTGGCTGGCTCGGCCAGCGTTGCAGTGAGCGACAGCTTGCCTTTTGCTGCCGCGCCCTTGCGCCAGCTGATTTCCGGTATGCGCAGCCCCACTCCGCTAAGGTCCGAGTCCAGCTGCAGCCGCGGTGGCGTCCCCGGCTTCAATTCCACCGAGTACCGCCCCTGCGCCTTGCCGGATACCGCACCGCGCGGCAGGCCGATATTGAAAGCCTCAACCGCTGCCGGGGACAGTTCGATCACCCCGGCGACCCGGCTGTCCGGCGGTGCATCCTTGCCGATCTTCTGCTGCCAGCTGGCACTCAGCGGCACGCCGGACAGGCTGCCATTACCGCTGATCCGAACCTGCCCCTGATCGCCCTCAACCTGCAGCAGCGGTGCCGCCGCCACATGGCCCGGCACCAGCTTTGCGCTTTCCACCGCCCGCACCGTGCCGCGGTAGTGATAGAGGATCTGTTCCACCGGCACCTCTTTCTGCAAGGGCAGCGACAGGGTGCCTTCGGTCTCCACCAGCCCTTCCGCCAGGTCCACCGGCAGGCTGGCCTTATCCATCACCCGCAAGGGTTCCCGGTTCAGCAGCGACAGCGCCGCGGTGGCAGAGCCCTTCGCCTTGATCCGGGCAATCCCCGGCGTTCCATCCTTGGCCGAGACATCCGGGATGATGAAGGACGTGCCCGCCACCTCCACTTCGCCGCCCTGATCCGCCGTGACGGTCCCGCCAGAGGAAGTGACCACAAACCGGTTGCCGTAAAGGCTCAGCTGGCCAGAGCCGCCAACCACCGGCGGCATGAATTTCTGAAACAGCACTTCGGCGCCCTCAAACGCCAGGTCCAGGCTGACAAACGGCTTGCCGCTGCCGCGCCCGCGCATGTGGAAGCCGACATCGCGCACCAGACCGGCCCGCAGGTTTTCGTGCACCCACTCCCGCGGCTTCGGGGCCAGCACCGAGGGCCACAATTCCTTGACCCGCGCGGCGCGCACCTGATCGACGCTGCCGTTCAGATCGTAGTCCCAGCCGTCGCTGCCTGCCCCGACAGTGCCGTCGAAATGGATGCGGCTGTCGCCGTCCCGCACCAGCATCTCGCCCAGCCGCAGCCGGAACGGTTTCAGCCGCAGATCGAAATCCGCGTCCACCGCCGGGAATTTCACCGGTGTCTCGAACAGCCGGCGCGGGTTCAGCTCCAGGTCGGAGAACCGCAGCTGGCCCACCAGCCCGGCCAGCTGGCCGTTCTGCACTCCGGCCAGACTCGCCTGCCCCTGCATCACGCCTGAACCCCAGCCGCTTTCCACGCTCAACTCCGAGAACGCCAGCCGCTGGCGCGCGGGATCATAGGTGAAGTAACTGCGCGCGCCGGTGATCGGCACCGGGCGGGTCTGCGCGGCCGGCTGGATCACACCCTCGCCGATGCGCAGGCTGGCCTGCACCGGCTGCACCACTC
This sequence comes from Leisingera sp. ANG1, assembly GCF_000203975.2. Lineage (GTDB taxonomy): Bacteria > Pseudomonadota > Alphaproteobacteria > Rhodobacterales > Rhodobacteraceae > Leisingera. The sequence goes on from NZ_AFCF02000001.1 coordinate 555,624, forward strand.
CATCCGCCGCCACACCACCGCGCAGCGATCCGGAAATCGGTGCCCGCAGCACCCCCAGCCAGCCTAAGGCCGGGCTTTGCAAGGCGATATCCTCACTGGCGATCTCCGACACAAGCACCCCGAATTCCGCTTCGGGGCTGCCAATCTCGGACGCATAGCTGGCCTCTACCGTGCCCACCTCGCCGCGGCCGCTGAGGACAGAGAACGCCGCCGACAGCGACACCGAACTGCCCTGCCGCTGCAGCCCGATCCGGCCGCCGTCCAGCGTCCAGCCGCGGCCCAGCCGGTCGTCGGTGTAGGAAAGGGTCAGCTCGCTGGTTTCCACTTCGGTCAGCGCCGCCAGCACCGGCTTCTGCAGCTGACTGTCCCATTGCTCGATCAGCTCCACCAGGGTTGCAGCCCGCCGCGATGGTGCCGCGCCGCTGGCAAAACTCAGCGCCAGGCTGCCATCCTCATTACGCCTGAGCGCCGCAAACAGCCCGCTCAGGGCGATCCGCTTGGGCTGGATCCTCCCCCGCAGAAGGGGCCGCATCGCCAGGCTCGCCTGAGCATCCGCCAGCTGGGCAAAAACACTGCCGTCCGGGTGCCGCAGCACCACGTCCTGCAGGCTCACCCGCGGCCGCCAGCCCTTGTTCACCACCACATGGATGGCGCCGAATTCGACTTGCAGCCCGTTCAGATGCTGCTCGATTCTCGCCTCCACCCGGCCGCGCACCCAGTCCGGCGCATCGAGCCGGGTGCCGATCCCGAAATAGACCGCGCCTGCGCCCAGAAACGAAAGCAGCGCCAGCACCCAGACCAGCCCGCGCAGCAACCGCCAGCGGCGGCGCCGCCGCGGCGCCGCTGCGGCGGCCGCATCCGCTTCCGGCTCGGGGCCGGGCACGGGCACCGCCTCTGCGGCGGCGCGGATATTCTCGCCGTCGGGTTTGATCTCAGCTTTCCCTTCGCTGTTCATCGGTTATGGTCGCCGCGCAGTGAGTTGCGCAAATGACAGGAGACAGGCCAATGCTCGACGTTTCAGATCCCGCCCCTTCCTTTACCCTGCCCCGCGGCGGCGGCGGAGAGGTCACTTTGTCCAGCCTTCAGGGCGCGCCCGTGGTGCTGTTCTTCTACCCCCGCGATAATACCCCCGGCTGCACCAAAGAATCCATCGCCTTTTCAGAGGCTTTGCAGGCATTCGCCGATGCCGGCGCTCACGTTTTCGGGATTTCCAAGGACAGCCTCAAGAAGCATGAGAATTTCACCGCAAAACACGGGCTGACCACGCCGCTTCTGTCGGATGCCGAGGGCACCGTGTGCGAGGATTACGGCGTCTGGAAAGAGAAAAGCATGTACGGCAAGAAACACTGGGGCATCGAGCGCTCCACCTTCCTGATCGGTGCGGACGGCAAGATCGCCCGTGTCTGGCGCAAGGTAAAAGTCGATGGCCATGCCGAGGAAGTGCTGGAAGCCGTCCGCGCCCTTTAGGCGAAGTGCTCCCGCCAGCCCTGCCCGCGCCCTGAGGGGCACGAGCCGCGGCTGTTGGGCCCGGCGCCGCCCCATGGGGCGGCGCGCGGCACGCGCGCTGCCATGCCCAAACCGGCCAGGATGATCAGCCTGCTGATCACTCGCAGGCGCGGGAGTGCGCCGGTTTCCGCACTGGACTCTGCCGCCCAAATCAGGTGAACCGGCCCCCGCAATGGCCCAGCCGCCCCGCCGCAACAGGAGACCCGCATGACCGATCAGCCCCTTTCGCTTGCCGAACGTGCCGCCGAGGTGCTGACCACCGCCGACGGGCGTGCCAAGACCGCCCTGTCGCGCCGCCATGCCGCCGCGTGGTTTGCCAGCCGCAAGGGCGAGGCGCCGCAGATCCCCACCGGCACCGCCAGCCCGCCGATGCACCCGGCACGGCCTGATCAGCCCGCACTCCTGAACCCGCGCGACGTGCCCAAGCGCAAGCCCGGCTCCGAGGCCGGGCGCATCGCGCTGTTGCACGCGGTTGCCCATATCGAGCTGAACGCCGTTGATCTGCACTGGGACATCATCGCCCGCTTCTCCCATGTGCCGATGCCACTGGGGTTCTTCGACGACTGGGTGCAGGCCGCGGATGAAGAAAGCAAGCATTTCAACCTGATGTGCGACTGCCTTGAAGCTTTGGGCAGCCACTACGGCGCCCTGCCCGCGCACGCCGGCATGTGGCGCGCTGCAGAGGACACGGCAGACGATCTGATGGGCCGCCTCGCCGTGGTGCCGATGGTGCTGGAGGCCCGCGGCCTCGATGTAACCCCCGGCATGATCGAGGTGTTCCGCAAGGCAAACCTCCCCCAGGCGGTAGAGGCGCTGGAACTGATCTACGCCGAGGAAGTCAGCCACGTCGCCTATGGTTCCAAATGGTTCAACTTCCTGTGCGGGCGGGACAATCTGGACCCCAAGGAGGAATTCCACGCCCTGGTGCGCAAGTATTTCCGCGGCGCGCTGAAGCCGCCCTTCAACGAGGAAAAACGCGCCGATGCCGGCCTGCCGCCGGATTTCTACTGGCCGCTGGCCGACCAGGTGAAACCGCTGCCGGGCTGGTAAACCGGGCCGGTGAGCCAGCCGCCTGAGCACCCCGGTCCGGCCTTTACCCGGAGGCCGCACAGGCGTAGACTGCAAAGGCCCGGAACCGCGGCTGCAGCCATGTTCGAAAACGACTTTCCACTGCTGAGCACAGCCAGCCTTGTTGCCCTGATCCTGCACAAGGCCGGGACCGGTCCCGTGACGCTCGAGAGCTGCGAAACCGCCCTTGCCGCCCTGTTCCGCCAGGCCAATGAGACCCCCGGCCTGCCGCCGGAGGAGCTTCGGGAACGGCTGGCGGGCCATCTGGCGGACCTTCAAACAGCCCGTATTCTGGAACAGGAAGCGGACGGCAGCTGGCAGCTGACCCGCCGCGGCCGCCGGGCGCTGGAACAGCACCCGGAAGGCCTCGACCAGACCGACCTGGCCCGCTACCCGGAATTTGCCGCCCATCTGCGCGACACCGCCCATCAGCCTTGCGGAATGGACCCGAGGGGCGCGCATTTTGACGAAGGCTTCCGCGCCGGCCTGAACGGCCAGCCCCTGACCGCCAACCCCTATGCCTTTGACAACGCCGACCATCAGGCTTGGGAAAGCGGCTGGAGCGAAGCGAGAGACGAACGCCAGGGCTGACGGGGCGTTCACCGGCAAACCGCACCTGCGGCCTAGCCTTGCAAGGCCCTTTCCGCGCTTCTTAGCCCTCTTTTCAAGGCTTTCCATGACACTCTTCCCCTGAAACGGTGGTTTACCAGTCGTGCCGGATACCGGGTAAACACACCTGGGATGCGTACCCTCCACCGCTGCAAGGGTATCCTGCTTGCGCTGCCGCGCCAGCCTGCGCGCTGACAAAGCCAAGGGGGAACCGGCATGAACCCCACGGACATGGAATTCATTCCCAACGACATGCTCGAGACCGAAGACCGCACGGTCATGCCCTCGGGCCTCACCAACTTGTTCCACCTGGACGGCGGTGCCGGCGGCAGCGCCGGCGGCAACAACGGCACCGTCTATGGCGCCAGCACCGTGGCCGGCAAGGATGGCGACGCGCTCAGCTTTGACGAGACGGACGATTACGTCGCCATCCCTGATGTCGAGATGAACGACACCTTCACCATCACCTTCCAGTTCAAGGCCGATGATAACGACGGCTCGCTGTTCCAGTACCTCTACAGCCACGGTGACATCAACGGAACCAACAGCATCAACGTTTTCATGACGGAAAACGGCCACGGCACCGACCCGAATATGATGCGCACGGTGATCCAGGACGAGATCGATACCCTCAGCAACACCGATTTGGAATTCGACATCAGCGGCATCATCGGCGACGGCCAGTGTCATACCTATACGCTGACGGTGGATTTCTCCGGCTCCAAGGTCTACCTCGACGGGGTCGAACAAAACAGCAGCACCGCCGGCGGCGATCCGATCGCCCCCACCGGCGACGTGATCCTCGGCAGCCGCAGCGGCTTCAACGCCGACCGATATTACGGCGGCGAGATGGATACCCTGCAGATCTACGACCGCGCCCTCACCCAATCGGAGGTGACGGAAACCCACACCACGACCGCCCCGACAATTGCCGCAGGCACCGTGATTGCCTCGGTCGACGATGTGACCGACACGGACAACCCAACGGGCCATACCTTTTCGCTGACCGACGATGCCGGCCGCATATTCGTGATTGACCCGAACACGGGCGATATTTCCCTGGCCGCCGACCACGCTGCAGACACCCTGTTCAGCGACACCGTCACGGTCAAGGTCACCGACCCGGACACCAACACCTATACCGAGACCCTGGGCGTCGCCATCGGCACCGAGGACGGCGATGACACCATGACCGTCCCGCACGACCAGAACGTGATGTACGGGCTGGGCGGCGACGATGACCTCACGCGCGGCAGCGGCGATGACACGCTTGATGGCGGCGCAGGCAACGACTCCCTGACCGGCGGCGCCGGCGATGACGTCTTTGCCGTCTCCACCGGCCATGACACCATCAGCGATTTCAACACTGGCAATACCGGCGCGCTGGATGATGGCGACAGCAGCAACAATGACTTCGTCGACCTCTCGGGCCATTACGACCACCTGTCAGAGCTCTACGCCGACCAGGCCGATGACGGCATTCTGAACCAGTCGAACACAACCGGCACCTTCGGCAACACCGTTGACTACAGCGACAACACACAATTCGGCGCCGGCGACAGCCTCACCTTCTCCGGCGCCTCCGCCGACAGGTCCTCCTTCACCACGGAAAATACCGGCGTTGTCTGTTTCACCGCGGGCACCGCCATCCGCACGCCCCAAGGCGATCAGCTCATTGAGACGCTGCGCCCCGGCGATCTGGTCTGCACCCTCGACAACGGTCCCCAGCCCATTTGCTGGATCGGCACACGGCGCCTGACCCGGGCGGAGCTTGCGGCGCTGTTTCCGCAGCTGTTCCGGCCCGGCGCTGCGGCACCGCAGGCCTATGGGGGACTTGCCCGGCCCGTAGCTGCAAAACCTGAGCAAACCGGACAGCCAGCTCCGCACATGCTGCCCACCGCCTTCCTCGCGCAGCACCTGCCATTCTGACCGCCGCCGCTGCGCTGACCCAGCGTCACCCCGGGATCAGCCAGGTGCAGTCTCGGCAAATTTCCGCCGACTTCCCCGTCTGACCAGCACCTTGCCCCCCCAATGGGTCAACAGGCTTGCCCAAATGCGCAGCCCTGTCTATTGACTTCGGCCAAGGTCCCGGGCCTGCCCCTAGGCAGCACAAGGGCACCGGACGACGAGACAGACAGGGAAGACACATTGCGCACACGGCTCGCGATCAGAATTCACAGTTTTCTCGAACGCCGCTTCCCGGAGCGGCGGGTGTTCCTGAAGTCCGACACCGACACACGGTTCATCCGGCTGCGCTCTGAAACCCAGCTGATCGCCATGGCCGGCGTCACCCTGTTTGTGGCCTGGTCGATTGTCGCCACCGCCATCGTGCTGATGGACAGTATCGGCTCCGGCAACTTCCGCGAGCTGGCCAAGCGCGACCAGCAGACCTACCGCGCCCGCCTGAATGCGATTTCCGATGAACGCGACGCCCGCGCCGAAGAAGCACTGGCCGCGCAGGAGCGGTTCAACGCCGCACTGGCGCAGATCTCTGTCATGCAGTCGGAACTGCTGGCGTCCGAGACCCGCCGCCGCGAGCTGGAAACCGGCATTGAGGTGATCCAGTCCACCCTGCGCGACACCATGACCCAGCGCGACGGCGCCCGCAAAGCCCTGGCGCAGCTGAAAGAGGATACCGAGGGCGGTGCCAGCCCCCACGCGGTGATGGCCAGCGCCGAGGCGCAGATGGGCCTGCTGGCAAGTGTTCTGTACGACACCGCAAGTGAACGCGACCAGATTCAGGCCGACGCCCAGGGCGCGCTGGAGCAGCGCGACGAGCTGGAGCTGGAACTGCAGCTGATGAATGAGCGCAACAGCCAGATCTTCCGCCAGCTGGAAGAGGCGGTTGCGGTCTCCGTCACCCCGCTCGACAAGATGTTCCGCAACGCCGGCATGCCGCCCGACCGCATTCTCGAACAGGTGCGCCGCGGCTACAGCGGCCAGGGCGGCCCGCTTGAGCCGCTGGCAATGTCCACCCGCGGCGAGGAACCCAGCCCCGAAGCGCTGCGCGCCAATGCAATCCTGGCTAAGCTGGACCAGCTGAACCTCTACCGGCTGGCTGCCCAGCAGGCGCCCTTTGCCACCCCGGTGAACCTTGGCCATGTGCGCCAGACCTCCGGCTACGGCTACCGCCGCGACCCCAAAACCGGCGGCCGACGCCTGCACAAAGGGTCCGATTTCGCCGGCAGCACCGGCACCGATATCTTTGCCACCGCCGACGGCGTGGTCACCCATGCCGGCTGGCAATCCGGCTACGGCAAGATGGTCACCATCCGCCACGCCTTCGGCATCGAAACCAGATATGCCCATAACTCCAGGATCCGCGTGACAAAGGGCCAAAGGGTCTCGCGCGGGGATCACATTGCTGATATGGGTAACACCGGACGGTCCACCGGGACCCACCTCCACTACGAGGTCAGGGTCAACGGGCAAGCTGTTAACCCCATGATCTATATCAAGGCTGCGAGAAATGTTTTCTAAGAGCAAAATCAACGAGCCCGGGCCGAAGCAGGCCGAAGCAACCCCGGCACCCGCGGCAGCACCGGCAGCTGCGCCTGCGGCCAGCGACTACTCCTCCAGCATGCCCAAGGCCAAGCCCGCCGCATCGCTGCTGAGCTCGGACCTGCACATCACCGGCAACGTCAAGACCACCGGCGACATCCAGGTCGAAGGCACAGTTGAGGGCGACATCCGCGCGCATCTGCTGACCGTCGGCGAAACCGCCACCATCAAGGGCGAAATCACCGCTGATGACGTGGTGATCAACGGCCGCATCGTCGGCCGTGTGCGCGGCCTCAAGGTGCGCCTGACCTCCACCGCGCGGGTCGAGGGCGACATCATCCACAAGACCATCGCGATTGAGTCCGGCGCCCACTTCGAAGGCTCCGTGCAGCGCCAGGACGACCCGCTGAACCCGGGCGGCCGCAAGTCCGCTCCGGCGGCAGCCGCAGCTCCGGCCGCAGCCCCGGCTCCGGCACCGTCGGCCGCGGTTCAGGCCGCAACCAAGGCACATAAAGCAGAAAGCTGAGCCGCCATCCGGCAAGCCTTCTGCACGGCCGGGTCTGACAGGGACCACCAGAACGCCGCGGGGCCACCCGCGGCGTTTTCTGTTGCATCACCCTGGCTTTACGCAACGTACAGCAGTCCGGCCTTTACCATTTTCGCTTAAAGATTTAACAACCGCCAAAACAACCCCGGCCTGCAAAGCCCCACATTTCAGGACACATAATGGCGAATATTGTTGTTACGGACGCATCCAATACCGTCCCGGAATATGATCTTTCCAATTTTGACATCAGCAACGTCACCGTCGTTTCCGCCACTGGCTCAACTTTCACGGTGCGCTACGAAGGTATCACTGCCGTCTTCAAAGGCACCTTTGCCTACAACGGGGCAGGCGTGCCTGCGGACGGCAGCACCATCCAGTCCATTTCCCTGCGCTATGACGGAACCGAGTTCACCTCCATAACCGGTCTCAGCCTGACCTATCAGGACCTGGCACAGGGCGATCTCGAGAGCGTGCTGGAGACCGCACTGGGCGGCAATGACAGCTACACCTCTGCTTACAATGGCGGCGAGTACATCCGAACCTACGGCGGTAATGACACAATCAAGGCCGGCAGCGGACAGGACACCATCAATGGCGGCAGCGGACACGACACCTATGTCATCAGCAACCCGGCTGATGGCCTCGGTTACGGCTTTGACTCGACCTTCGGCTTTAGAATCTACGACGCCCAGGGCCAGGTTCTGGACTATTTATACAACGTTGAAACGGTCAAGGTCGGCAGCAAAACCCTCCGGGTCCAGGAGGGCGGCGACGGCGCCGATCTGCTGACTGCCAAAAACCCCAGCGGAACTACCAGCCGGGATATCATCAATGGCCGCGAAGGCAATGACACTATCCGCGGCGGGCATAAGTCCGACGTGCTTCTGGGCTGGACCGGCGAGGACAACATCCACGGCGGCGCCCAATATGACTTCATTGCAGGCGGTTTTGACAACGACCACCTGTCCGGCGGCAGCGGCAGTGACAAGGTTTGGGGCGAATACGGCAGCGACAAGGTGTACGGCGGTACCGGCAACGACACCCTGGTCGGCGGACAAGGCAGCGACTCCCTGTATGGCGGATTGGACAACGACACACTCAAAGGCGATGATACCTATTCCTCACACGGCCATGACCAGCTTTACGGCGGCCGCGGCAATGACCGGCTGGAGGGCCATGGCGGCAACGACAGCCTGTATGGCGGCAAGAACCACGATACCATTTACGGCGGTTCCGGCGATGATGTGCTCTATGGCGAAACCGGCCATGACACCCTGCAGGGCGGCACCGGCAACGACACCCT
>NZ_AFCF02000001.1:564300-565657 GCF_000203975.2 Leisingera sp. ANG1
CGGCGTCGGCGCCAACGGCATGGATGATCTGGAGTTTCAGACCCGCGGCGATGACGTGCTGGTGTCCTTCTCCAACGTGACCATCCTGGTCGAGGACATCACCCTGGCGCAGCTGCAGGACGCGGACAACTTCCTGTTCTAACGGCGGTGGAGCGTTGCAACACCCAAAGGCGCGCCCGAACCGGCGCGCCCGTTTTGCCCGTTAAAGCTGCAAAAACATCACGTTTACCCTACGGAAAGCAATTCCCCGCATTGAACCTTTCCGGCCAATCGGGCAACAGGCATTTAGATTGCATTAACCCTCCGGGTTTCAACCCAAGCATTGCTAAGACCGAGAGGCTGTTTCCATGGCGACTTTTACCGTAAATGACTCCAGCTACAGCTGGGATGTGGGTGATCTCAAAGACTACCGTATCTACAACGGCTCCGTGGTCTCAGCCACGAGTAGTAGGATCGTTGCCACGGGCACCAATTATGCCAGCCAATCCCTGACCGTGACCTACACCGGAACTTTCTATTCCTACGGTGGGACCTTGTATGGGACCCTCACCGGGGTGACAGTCCAAGTTGGCGGAACGACTGTCATATCGGCAACCGGCTTGAGCGCTTCCGCCTACACCTACTCCAGCGGGTTAACGAGCTCCTTCGTTGATGATGCCACTGAAGGCAATGACCTGTTCACCATCACCTCCACCCGATCCAGCACATGGCAGCTGGGGGATGGCAATGACACCATCAATTCCGGCAGCGGAAACGACTACATCTACGGCGGCGACGGTATCGACCGGCTGATTGTCGATGGCAAATTGTCCGCAGCCAACTTCTCCTCCAGCTACGGCCGGATGATCCTGGACGGCTCCGACGGCCGCGACTACCTGAGCTCCGTCGAGCTGGTGCAATTCAGCGACCGCACGGTCAGCGTTAAGGTCGGCAGCTCGTCTTCCAACAAGATCAACGGCGACCGTTTCTCCCGCACCCCGGACGACATTCTTCTGGGCGGCAACGGCAACGACACGATCTCCGGCCGCACCGGCAATGACAGCCTGATCGGCGAATACGGGACCGACGTTCTCTACGGCCAGAGCGGCCACGACAAACTGTACGGCGGCGCCGGCGGCGACCGTCTCCACGGCGGCGAGGGCAATGACACCCTCAAGGGCGGCGATTCCGCCAGCCAGTCCGGCGACGACAAGCTTTACGGCGAGCGCGGCAACGACCGGCTGGAAGGCCAGGCCGGCAACGACAGCCTGTTCGGCGGCAAGAACCACGACACTATTTTCGGCGGCGCCGGCAATGACGTGCTCTATGGTGAAACCGGCCATGACACCCTGCAAGGCGGCACCGGCAACGACACCCT
>NZ_AFCF02000001.1:565782-1099395 GCF_000203975.2 Leisingera sp. ANG1
CGGCGTCGGCGCCAACGGCATGGGCGACCTTGAGTTCCAGACCCGCGGCGATGACGTGCTGGTGTCCTTCTCCAACGTCACCATCCTGGTCGAGGACATCACCCTGGCGCAGCTGCAGGACGCGGACAACTTCCTGTTCTGACAGCTTCCACCGCTTTCAAACGAACCAAGGCGCGCCCTGCCCGGCGCGCCTTTTACGTGTTGTAAGCTGCGAAACCATTCGCTCCACCCAAAGGCGATACCACTCAACCCTTGCGGCTTGTGATTGAGCAACTTACACTCAAAGTGACATTTTTGACCACGACCTTTCCCGTATAAATGGCAGGATTTCTCTGTATATGGCCTGGATTACCGTCACCGAAACCGAAGGCGCCATCCCCAGCTATAAACTGTTTGATTTTACGATCGAAGGCGCGACCGTCGTTTCGGCAACCGCCTCCAGCCTGAGGGTGCAAAAGGACGGCATCATCTACGAGTTCACGGGAAGTTTTACCTACGACAATTCCGGAACCGCCTCAGCAGACAGCACCGTAACAGCTTTCTCGCTCTGGTATGACGGCACTGAATTTTTGAAGGGCACCCGCCTCACCGCTACATACGCGGACCTTTTCGGAGACGGCTCGAAGAAATTCGGTTATGCGGCATTTGCCGGCAACGACATTTACTCCTCCCTCCTGGACAGCAAGGATACAATTCAAGGTTACACCGGCGATGACACTATCGAAGCCGGCGCGGGCAGAGACAAGATCTACGGCGGCGCAGGTGACGACAGGCTTTATGGCCAAAGAGGTTACGATACCCTGTATGGCGGTTATGGCGACGATTTTCTGCATGGCGGAAAGCAGCCTGATAATCTGCGCGGCGAGGCAGGCAATGACGTGCTGGTTGGCGGAGCTGGCGATGACACCTTGCTAGGGTGGACGGGCAACGACAAACTCAGCGGCAATCTCGGCAACGACCTACTGTACGCGCATGAGGGCCATGATGTGATTTTCGGCGATTCCGGAGACGACACCGTCAGTGCGCACTTGGGCAACGACAAGGTGTATGGCGGGACTGGCGATGACTTGATTCGCGGGGACAATGGAACTGACACCCTCTATGGCCAGCACGGAAACGACACTCTTTCCGGGGGGGCGGACAGCGACCTGCTCAATGGGGGCGAGGGCAATGACACGGTGAAGGGATATGGCCTTCGGGACCGCGTCAGCGACGACACCCTTTACGGCGGACCGGGCAACGACCGGCTGGAGGCAAACAGCGGCGCTGATCTCCTCTATGGCGGCACCGACGACGACACCCTGTACGGCGGCCCGGGTGATGACCTGCTCTTTGGGCAAACAGGCCACGACACCCTGCAGGGAGGCATGGGCAACGACACCCTCAAGGCGGGCAGCGGTGACGATTTCCTGTCAGGCGGCTACGGCGACGACATTCTTCTGGGTGAAGCGGGCAGCGACACCCTGCACGGGCGTGCCGGCAATGACACGCTGCGGGGCATGGCGGGCGATGACCAGCTGCACGGCGGCACCGGTGCCGATGTCTTCGTCTTCCACAGCGGCTACGGCAATGACACCATCCAGGATTTCACCGCCGGCCTGGACCGCATCAGGATCGGAATAGGTGCCTCCGGCATGGGCGATCTCAATTTCCAAACCCAGGGGGATGACGTGCTGGTGTCCTTCTCCAACGTGACCTTGCTGGTAGAGGACATCACCCTGGCGCAGCTGCAGGACGCGGATAACTTCCTGTTCTGACAGCGGTTTCCGCAGCAAATAATACAATGGCGCGCCCTGCCCGGCGCGCCTTATTCAATTCAGCATCCATCTGCCCTCCGGCCAGAAAGCGTGGAAGGCAAAGGCGAACATCACGTCATGCGCCACGTCCCGGCCTGTCCCGTCCCGAACCCGGACGCTGCCGATATCGCGCCCCTGCGCCAGCCGCCTTGTATCCAGGGCTGAGGCCTGCCCCGCCCGCCAGCTCAGCACCAGACCGGCCTCGCGGATCTCGCCCTCCTGCGCCAGCCGGTCCAGCGGCCAGGCGCGGCTGCCGGCGCGCACCACCCGCGCCATCGGCGCCACCCCATGCGGCGGCGGGCTGCCGTCATAGAGGAACGGCCATTTCGCGGTATCATAGCCGCGGTAGGGGTTACGCCCGTAATCCCGGTTCCAGCCCGGCTCTGCCATCACCAGCCCGTCCGGGTTGCGCGCGGTGAACTCCTGCCAGCTCTCAACCCAGCTCGGCAGCGTCTTCAGCCTGGTGCCGGTCATCCGCCCGACGATGCCGGTGCCGGTTGCCTGCTGCCACCAGCTCTGGCTCTCGCGGTCATACATCACCATGTCGGAAAACCGCAGCTTGCCGCTGACGCCGAAACTCAACGTGCCTGCCGCCGTGCGCCGGTCAAATGTCACCGCGGAATTGCACAACGGGCAATAGGTCACCGCCACCGGCACCCCGGCCACCACGTCGTTCACGATCTCATGCCAGGTCAGGTAGCGCAGCGGATAGGCCCGTGGCTTGGCCCCTTCCATCTGCAGCGTGATCACCGGCTCCCGCGGCTTCAGCCGCCGCGCCTTGGCGGCCTCCACGAACTGCGGCTCATCCAGCGCCGGGATCGCGTCTTTGCCCACCCCGCCAGAACGGATCTGGCGCCACTCCGGCACATTGGTGCGGCTGAAATCGGTCTGCGGCCACTCCCGCTTCCAGACCTGCGGATCGGCGGCAGCACCCGACGGCAGCAGCAGCGCCAGACACAACAAAACACCTTTGAACATGATCAAACGCCTCCTGCCCCAGTAAACGGCGGCAGAGCGGCGCAGAACAGAGGGCGGCACGGGCTTGTGACCTGCCGTTAGCGCCCGGCAAAAGCAAAGGCCCGCCCCCGGAATGCCGGGCGCGGGCCTCAATCTTACGGACAACCGGACCCGATTACTCGGTCACGGTCACCTTGGTCATCGCATCCGGCTGGCCGATCACAGAACCGTTGTTGCCGGCGCCGCGCTTGATTGCATCGACCACATCCATGCCCTCGGTCACCTTGCCGACAACCGTGTACTGGCCATTCAGGAAATGGCCCGCATCAAACATGATGAAGAACTGCGAGTTGGCGCTGTTCGGGCTTTGCGAACGCGCCATACCCACGACGCCGCGGTCAAACGCCAGGTCGGAGAACTCGGCCGGCAGGTCCGGGCGGTCAGAGCCGCCGCGCCCGGCGTAGCTCATGTCGCCGCCGACCCGGCCGAACTCCACGTCGCCGGTCTGCGCCATGAAGCCCTCGATCACGCGGTGAAACACCACGCCATCATATTGGCCTTCCGCCGCCAGCGCAGTGATCTGCTCCACATGCTTGGGCGCCACATCCTCAAAGAGGTCGATCTTGATGGTGCCGTTGGCTTCGCCTTCGACCTGGACCTCCAGGCCGGTGGCAAAGGCAGGCCCTGCCGCCAGCAGGGCCACCAGCGAAAGCGCCTTACGCATCCGCAGCAACCTTGACGGAGATCATCCGGTCCGGGTTCGCAGGCGGCTCGCCGCGGGTGATCGCGTCCACATGCTCCATGCCTTCGATGACACGGCCGTAAACGGTGTACTGGCCGTTCAGGAAGTGGTTGTCCTTGAAGTTGATGAAGAACTGCGAGTTGGCGGAGTTCGGGTTCTGCGAGCGTGCCGCGCCCAGGGTGCCGCGGTCATGCGGCAGCTTGGAGAACTCGGCCGGCAGGTCCGGCAGGCTGGAGCCGCCGGTGCCCGCCATGCGGATGTTGAAGCCGTCTTCCATGTCGCCGTTGGCCACATCGCCGGTCTGCGCCATGAAACCGTCGATCACGCGGTGGAAGCAGACGTTATCATATTCGCCGCCGCGGGCCAGTTCCTTCATCCGCTCGGAATGCTTCGGCGCCACGTCGGGCAGCAGCTCGATCACCACATTGCCGTCCTTCAGCTCGATGATGATGGTGTTTTCGGGATCTTTAATCTCGGCCATCTGGCCCTCCTGTCGTCGAAATTTGCACAGATACCTAAGCCCAGAGCCCGGAAATGCCAAGGGAGCATTGACTGATGCGCAAAAACCCCCGAAACAGCGCGCGGATTTATCGGCAATTTCACCAATGAGGGGTCTCGCAGATGGGCTGGAAAACACTCGACGACATGGATCTGAACGGCAAGCGCGTGCTGGTGCGCGTGGATATCAACGTGCCGATCGTCGACGGCGTGGTGACCGACTCCACCCGCATCCGCCGCATCGCCCCCACCGTGCGCGACATTCTGGCCGCAGGCGGCAAGCCGATCCTGCTGGCCCACTTCGGCCGCCCCGGCGGCGAGCGGCGCGAGAACCTGTCGCTGAACCAGCTGGTGCCGACGCTGGAGCGCGCCTTTGAAACCAAGGTCCTGTTTGCCGCCGATTGTGTCGGCGCCGGGGCTGAGGCCGCCGCAGACGCGCTGCAGCCGGGCGAAGTTCTCCTGCTTGAAAACACCCGCTTCCACGCCGCCGAGACCAAGAACGACCCGGACCTGGCCGCCGGCATGGCCCGCCTGGGCGAGGTTTACTGCAACGACGCCTTCTCCGCCGCCCACCGCGCCCATTCCTCGACCGAGGCTCTGGCCCGCCTGCTGCCCGCCTGCGCCGGCCGCCTGATGCAGGCCGAACTCGAAGCGCTGGAAAGTGCGCTCGGCCAGCCGCAGCGCCCGGTGACTGCCGTGGTCGGCGGTGCCAAGGTCTCCACCAAGCTGGAACTGCTGGGCAACCTCATTGAGAAGGTCGACCACCTGGTGATCGGCGGCGGCATGGCCAATACCTTCCTGGTCGCCAAGGGCCTGCCGGTTGGCATTTCGCTGGCCGAACGCATCATGAAGGACACCGCAGCCGAAATCCTGGCCAAGGCCGAGGCCGCGGGCTGCGAGATCATTCTGCCCTCCGACATCGTGGTCGCCAAGAAGTTCGAATCCAACGCGCCGCACGAAATCCTGCCCGCCGATCAATGCCCCGAGGACGGCATGATCCTGGACGCAGGGCCGGAAAGCGTCGCCCGCATCATCGAGGTCTTTGCCAACAGCAAGACCCTGATCTGGAACGGCCCGCTCGGCGCGTTTGAGCTGGAACCCTTTGACGCCGCCACCAACTCTGCCGCGCTGAAAGCAGCGGCCATGACCCGTTCCGGCCAGCTGATCTCCGTGGCCGGCGGCGGCGACACCGTGGCGGCGTTGAACGCCTCGGGTGCTGCCGGCGACTTCACCTATATCTCCACTGCCGGCGGCGCCTTCCTGGAATGGATGGAAGGCAAAGTGCTGCCCGGCGTTGCGGCTCTGGATCAGTAAGCCAAATACCTTTCCGTATGACCGCGCCCCGGCCTCACCGCCGGGGCGTTTTCTTTGTCACGGGACAATAAATGCTTTGCCCCGGCCCTCCCCGCCCCCGTAGCGTCACGCCAAGACACCGGCAAAAGCGGAGGCCCGCCATGTTCCAGGACCGCATGACCCGTCTCAGGCAGAAGATGGCAGAGGCCGGCATCGGCGTGGCCCTGATCACCGACGACGACAGCGTCTATTACCTGACCGGCTACTACGACTATCTGCATATGGAGTTCGGCCGCCCCACCATCCTGGTGGTTCCTTGCAACGGCCCGTCCCTCCTGATCACCCCGGTGATCGACGTGGTGATGGCGGAGGAGGTCGCGCAGGTGGACCGCATCGCCGCCTGGAACGACGGCGACGGGGCTGAATGGCGCGCCGAACTGCCAGCCGCCTTGGCCGGTGCCGCCCGCATCGCGGTTGAACCGGACCACATGCCGCCGATGGTGCGCGCCTGCGTTGGCGAACTGGCGGGCAGCACCGAGATCACCAGCATCACCCCGGCACTGTCGGACCTCAGGATGATCAAATCCTCCGAAGAGCTGCAGCTGGCCCGCCACGCAGGCCAGGTTGCCGGCGCCATGATGGCCGCAGGCCGCGGCGCCATCGCCGCCGGTGTGCCGGAATACGAGGTCGCCATCGCCACCTCCCAGGCCGGCACCCGCACCGCGGCGGAGCTGCTCAGCACCCACTACAGCGATGCCAACATGTCCCCCAGCACCCATTTCCTGCAGATCATGGCCTCAGGCCGGGACATTACCAAGACCCACCACCGCGCCTCCACCCGCATCATGCAGCACGGTGAGCCGGTGTTTCTGTGTTTCTGCGGCATGACCAATTTCCACCGCTTCAAACTGGGCTTCGACCGCACCTTCTGGATCGGCGAGGCGGACCCGGAACAGGCCCGCATCTACGAGGTGGCCGTGGCCAGCCAGAAGGCCGCGCTGGACGTCCTCGGCCCCGGCGTTCAGGCGCAGGAGGTGCACCGCGCCTATGCCGGGGTGATCCAGGACGCAGGCTTCAGCTACCCGTTCCGCTGCGGCCGCGCCACCGGCTTCAGCTTTCTGGAACGCCCGCAGCTGGTGACCGGCGACACAACCGTTCTGCAGCCCGGCATGGTCTTTGCGGTCGACGGTTCTGTCGCCACGGATACCTTCCGCGCCCAGGTCGGCGACAGCTTCATCATCACCGGTGACGGCTACGAGCAGATCACCACCCACCCCAAGGCACTGCAGGACATGATCCTCTGACCATCCCGGCACCCGCCAGAACCCCATAAAAAACACGCCCGCGGACAGATTTGGGATTCCCAAGCACAGCCGCGTGTGGCATGCTGTTTTCAGACGCCGGCAAACGGCGCAAAATACAACATGAGCAGTAACATACAGGCACCTCCAAAGTGACCCGAAGCAACCGCCCGTCCCTGGGCGCCATCACCTTTTTTGCCATCGCCTTCGCGCTCAGCGCGTACTTCACCTTTGCGGCGGTGCAGGGCGACTTCGGGCTGTTCAGACGGGTTGAGATCCAGGCCGAAGCAGAAGAACTTCAGCAGGATCTTGGCCGCCTCCAATCCCGCATCAGCGAGATGGAAAATCTGACACGCCGCCTGTCCGACGACTACCTCGACCTTGACCTCCTCGACGAACAGGCACGCACGGTTCTCGGTCTCGTCCGCGCGGACGAGATCGTGATCCGCTGATCCAGCCAGCGCAGATTGCCGCCAGCCGCTCCGCAGCCGGCGGCAGGACTCTTACAGCAGCCGGGCCGCAATACCCCCATCAACAGAGACCGGAGCACCGGTCATAAAGCTTGCTCTGTCCGACAGCAGAAACAGCGCCGACTGGGCAATCTCCTTCGGTTCAGCCATCCGCTTTAGCGGGTGCAAACCGGCGATGAACTCATGCGTTGCTGGATCATCGCCAGCCATATCCGTCTTGGTGCCCCCCGGCAGGATCGTATTCACCCGGATCCCCTCCGCTGCATGGTCTGAGGCCAGCGACTGCGTGAGCCCCAGCAGCCCGGCCTTCGACGCGGCATAGGCCGCCATGCCCGGCATGCCGCCATTGCTGACGCCGACAAAGGTCCCGGTAAAGACAATGGCCCCGCCGCCCCGCCGCTGCAGCGCCGGGATCTGCGCCCGGGCTGACAGAAATGCGCTGGTGAGGTTGGTCGTCAGGACGGATTGCCAGTTGCCCGGCTCCATTTCCGCAATGGGGCCCATATCCCCCATCATGCCAGCATTGTTAAACGCGCCGTCCAGACCGCCAAAGCGTTCCTCCGCCAATTCAACCAACGCCTTGGCATAGGCCGCGTCGCAAACATTCCCGGCCAGGAAAACGGCGCGCCCGTTGCTTTGCTCAATCTGCCCGGCAATGGCGCGCAGCCGTTCCTCCCGGCGCGCGCCCAGCACCACATTCGCCCCTTCAGCGGCAAACAGCAGCGCCGCGGCCGCGCCGATCCCGCTGCTGGCCCCGGTAATGATGATCGTCTTGTCTTTCAGTTCCATGGTCATGCCTTTCAGTTTTTGCACGCCATTCAGGAAAGGAGGAAAGACACGGCAGGGCGACCCGGATCTTGCGCTTGCCGCGCGGCCCGGACCGTAACCGCAAGATCCGGGCCGGCAGAGTGCTGCCGACGGGATCCGCCCTGCCCCTGCGCCAGCCCCAATTGTTGCATTTCTGCGCGCCAATCGGCGGATCTTTACCCTGCGTCCAGCCCGCGGCAGAATAGCACTATTCAGCCGGGCCAAAACCCGCTATGAATTTGTTTAACACTAAACTATCTAGCCTTCAGGGGGAGCTGACCACCATGGCCGCTAGAAAAAGCGCAAAGAAACCAAACGTTTCTGCCGAAGAACTGACGAAACACTACCGCGAGATGCTGCTGATCCGCCGATTCGAGGAAAAGTCGGGCCAGCTCTACGGCATGGGCCTGATCGGTGGTTTCTGCCACCTCTACATCGGCCAGGAAGCGGTTGTTGTGGGTCTTGAGGCCGCAGCCGAGGAAGGCGACAAGCGCGTCACCTCTTACCGCGACCACGGCCACATGCTGGCCTGCGGCATGGACCCGGACGGCGTCATGGCTGAGCTCACGGGCCGCGAGGGCGGCTACTCCAAGGGCAAGGGCGGCTCCATGCACATGTTCTCCAAGGAGAAGCATTTCTATGGCGGCCACGGCATCGTCGGCGCCCAGGTGCCGATCGGCGCGGGCCTTGCCTTTGCCGACAAGTACAAGGACAACGGCCGCGTGACCTTCGCCTATTTCGGCGACGGCGCAGCCAACCAGGGCCAGGTCTACGAGACCTTCAACATGGCTGCCCTGTGGAAACTGCCGGTGGTCTTCGTGATCGAGAACAACCAGTACGCTATGGGCACCTCGCAGCAGCGCTCCACCTCCAGCGCCGAGATCTGGGAACGCGGCAAGGCCTTCGGCATCCCGGGCGAAGCAGTGGACGGCATGAACGTGCTGTCGGTGAAGGAAGCAGGCGAGCGCGCCGTGGCCCACTGCCGCAGCGGCGACGGCCCCTACATCCTCGAAGTGAAGACCTACCGCTACCGCGGCCACTCGATGTCGGACCCGGCCAAGTACCGCACCCGCGAAGAGGTCCAGAAGATGCGCGAGGAGCGCGACCCGATCGAGCAGGTCCGCGAGATGCTGCTGACCGGCAAGCACGCGACCGAGGAAGACCTCAAGGCGATCGACAAGGAAATCAAGGAGATCGTCAACAAGTCCGCCGAGTTTGCCAAGGAAAGCCCGGAACCGGCCCTCGAGGAACTCTGGACCGACATCTACGCGGACGAAGTGCCGCAGGAAACCGCCTGAGAGGGAAGACAAAGACATGGCAACTGAAATTCTTATGCCCGCCCTGTCGCCGACCATGGAGGAAGGCACCCTGGCCAAATGGCTGGTCAAGGAAGGCGATACCGTGAACTCCGGCGACATTCTGGCCGAGATCGAAACCGACAAGGCAACGATGGAGTTTGAAGCCGTCGACGAAGGCACCGTCGGCAAGATCCTGATCGGTGAAGGCACCGAAGGCGTCAAGGTGAACACCCCGATTGCGGTGCTGCTGGAAGACGGCGAAAGCTATGATGCCTCCGCCGCCCCTGCCCCGGCTGCTGAAGCCCCGGCACCCGCAGCTGAGGCGCCCGCAGCCCCCGCCGCTGCCGCCGCCGCGCCTGCCCCGGTCGAAAGCCGCGTGCTGGAACCGGACTACCCGGAAGGCACCGAAATGGTGCAGACCACCGTGCGCGAAGCGCTGCGCGACGCCATGGCAGAGGAAATGCGCCGCGACGAGGACGTGTTCCTGATGGGCGAGGAAGTCGCCGAGTATCAGGGCGCTTACAAGGTCTCGCAAGGGCTGCTGGACGAATTCGGCGCCAAGCGGGTTATCGACACCCCGATCACCGAACACGGCTTTGCCGGCATCGCCACCGGCGCCGCCTTCGGGGGCCTGCGCCCGATTGTCGAGTTCATGACCTTCAACTTCGCCATGCAGGCGATTGACCACATCATCAACTCTGCGGCCAAGACGCTCTATATGTCCGGCGGCCAGATGGGTGCCCCGATGGTGTTCCGCGGCCCCAACGGCGCCGCCGCCCGCGTCGGTGCTCAGCACAGCCAGGACTACGCCGCCTGGTACATGCAGATCCCGGGCCTCAAAGTGGCGATGCCCTACTCCGCCGCCGACGCCAAGGGCCTGATGAAGACCGCGATCCGCGACAACAACCCGGTGATCTTCCTGGAGAATGAAATCCTCTACGGCCAAAGCTTTGAAGTGCCCAAGATGGACGATTTCACCATCCCCTTCGGCAAGGCCCGTATCTGGCGCGAAGGCTCTGACGCCACCATCGTCTCCTTCGGCATCGGCATGAAATACGCGCTGGAGGCAGCAGACAAGCTGGCCCAGGACGGCATCTCGGCTGAAGTCATCGACCTGCGCACCCTGCGCCCGATGGACCTTCCCACGGTGATTGAATCGGTCAAGAAGACCAACCGTCTGGTCACCGTCGAGGAAGGCTGGCCGCAGGGCTCCGTCGGCAGCTACATCGCCTCCGAGGTGATGCAGCAGGCGTTCGACTATCTGGACGCGCCGGTTGTGACCTGCACCGGCAAGGACGTCCCGATGCCCTATGCCGCCAATCTGGAACGCCACGCGCTGATCACCACGGATGAAGTGGTCGAAGCCGTTAAGCAAGTGACCTACCGGTAACTAAATGAGAAAGCGCTGGCTGTTTCTCTTGATCCCATTTGTGTTCTTTGCCGGCTTTGCGTCGGCAGAGTTCAAGGATGGACTGCACAACGCAATGATGAACTCATACATCAATGATCTTGAGATACGGGCCGGCCGCTGCTCCGAAACGGGAGAAAACTAAATGCCCACCGAAATCCTGATGCCCGCGCTTTCTCCCACCATGGAGGAAGGCACCCTTGCCAAATGGCTGGTCAAGGAGGGCGACACCGTCTCCTCCGGCGACCTGATCGCCGAGATCGAAACCGACAAGGCCACCATGGAATTTGAAGCCGTGGACGAAGGCGTGGTCGGCAAGATCCTGATCGCCGAAGGCTCCGAGGGCGTGAAGGTCAACACCCCCATCGCGGTGCTGCTGGAAGACGGCGAAAGCGCCGATGACATCCAGTCCTCCGGCGGCGGCGCTGCTGCCCCGTCCAAGGAAGAGGCCCCCGCGGCCAAAGCGGAAGCCCCCGCAGCCGCGCCCAAGGAAGAGGCCAAAGCCGCCCCCGCTGCACCGCAGGGTGCTGACGGCAGCCGCATCTTCGCCTCGCCGCTGGCCCGCCGCATCGCCGCCGACAAGGGCCTGGACCTGAGCGCCATCAAGGGCTCCGGCCCCAAGGGCCGCATCGTCAAGGCTGACGTCATGGATGCAAAGCCGCAGGCCGCAGCCGCTGCTGCACCGGCAGCTTCCGCTCCGGCCGCCGCACCTGCCGCTGCTGCAGCCCCTGCCGGCCCCTCTGCCGACATGGTTGCCCGCATGTACGAGGGCCGCGCGTTCGAAGAGGTCAAGCTGGACGGCATGCGCAAGACCATCGCCGCCCGCCTGACTGAGGCCAAGCAGACCATCCCGCATTTCTACCTGCGCCGCGACATCCAGCTCGACGCGCTGCTGAAATTCCGCGGTGAACTGAACAAGCAGCTCGAAGGCCGCGGCGTCAAGCTCTCTGTCAACGACTTCATCATCAAGGCCGTGGCCCTGGCGCTGCAGGCGGTGCCGGACGCCAACGCGGTCTGGGCCGGCGACCGGGTCTTGAAGATGAAAGCCTCCGACGTGGCGGTGGCCGTCGCCATCGAGGGCGGGCTGTTCACTCCGGTCCTGCAGGACAGCGACACCAAATCCCTGTCGGCCCTGTCGGCTGAGATGAAGGACCTCGCCTCCCGCGCCCGCGACCGCAAGCTGGCGCCGCATGAATACCAGGGCGGCAGCTTTGCAATCTCCAACCTCGGCATGTTCGGCATCGACAACTTCGACGCCATCGTCAACCCGCCGCACGCGGGCATCCTGGCGGTCGGCTCCGGCGTCAAGAAGCCGGTTGTGGGTGCTGACGGCGAGCTGAAGGTCGCCACCGTAATGAGCGTCACCATGTCGGTCGACCACCGCGTCATCGACGGCGCCCTCGGCGCGGATCTCTTGAAGGCCATCGTCGACAACCTGGAAAACCCGATGGTGATGCTGGCCTGATTGGTTGCAGCCACTGCGAAACGGCAAAAGCCCCGGTCCTAGCCCCGGGGCTTTTGTGCATTAAGCAACAACTGATCACGAAGGGCTGTTTGAGCCCAATTTACCTGATGCTGCGCGAACGATGAAAGAAAGCTTTCAGGGAGAGATAAGAACTCAGTCTTCGGTAATGCAACCCCAAGGCGGAGAGTCCGAATTGCATAGCTCTGGATCTGTTTCATTCAAACCGCCAGGTCCACGAACGTAGATTAAGCTACCTAATACGTCATACAGTAGGTTGGCACGTCCGCCTTGCCAAAGGTCGTTGCCGACTTGCCAAATAGCAAAACCTTCGCTTACTTCTTTTCCAGAAACCGGATCAAGAGCAGTCAACTGACAGAAGGTTGCTATGTCTGAAACTGGCTGAAGTGATATCAAGCCGTCTTTACCGATGATGTGGTAGACAGGTATCTTCGATGCGCGGCTAGCCCCAAACCAAGTGTGCCTAAGCGTCAATCCAGGCGAAAAACGCTCCTTTATGTCGCTCACTCTTTCATCTTCCGGAGGCAAGAAGACAGCACTGTTTTCGAGCCAGCTACCCCCCAAATCCTGAGGGATGGCAAAGGTCGCGACCTCACTTCCGCCAAACTCTGCAACAGTTATTGGCCTGTCCGATTGACCTTCAACAGTTGTGAACCAAACTCGAAACGGCTCTTCATAGTCGACAATCCTTTCGTCAATTCTATTGGCCGCGGTGCACTTCAATACTGGATCAATGATTAGCCGCTGTTCGCCTAGGTTTGAAACATCGAAAGTTACGCTGCGTTCAGACACCGACCTAAGGTAGGCGCTAAATTTGGGAGGTGACGGAAACCACGCCGACTTGATCTGCGGAGAAATCGAAAAAACAAAAGCCAGAAACGCTAGGAGAAATCCGAGAAGCGGTGTCCATACTTTGATATGCCGACGCCAATCTTGATGGGACCCGCACTCGACGCAGAGATTCGCGGCCGTCTCAATTTCTTTTTGGCATTCGATGCACTTTTTCAATTCTGCCACACTTGAATTGCTTTACTGCGAAACTTGAGCTCTTGCCCTTGCCGAGAGTGCCACGTGTCTTCTTGAACAACAAGCAAAGCGGACATTTGATGTTGGGGTTCAAACGGCAGCAAAGTCCGGCGTAGTGGACACTGAAGCGCGCGCTAGATCTCGTTCGGGATTGCCATCAGGGCTCGAAAAGGAGTTTCCCGTCCCCTCTTCATCTTTCACCAAGTACTCACTTTCGCAGCACTGATATCCGGGCGCATACAGCGCCTGCTCCGCCACAACCAACTTTGCTGGGATGCCGTCAAACAGCACCGTTGGCAGCCCCCGCCTCCGCCGGCGGCACCGCCCGCCGGTACAGATGCCAGGTGGTGTGCCCCAGAACTGGCAGCGTGACGATCAGGCCCAGAAACGCCGGAACCAGCGACACCAGCATGGCGGCGGAGATGATCGCCGCCCAGCCCAGCATGACCACCGGATTTTCCGCAACCGCGCGGATCGACGTCAGCATGGCCGTCACGAAATTGGTGTCCCGGTCCAGCAGCATGGGCATCGCAACGACGGTCACCGTGAACAGGACAGCCGACAGAAACGCGCCGGCACAGGTGCCAACCGCAAGAAAAGCCCAACCCTGCGGCGTAAAGAAGACCGCGTGCAGGAACCCCTCGAAATCCGAGAAGGACGCGTTTTGCAGGGTGATCGCCAGCCAAAGCCGGACCTGATACATCCACACCCAGAAAATGAACAGGGTGACAAAGGCCATCCAGCCCATTTCCCGGTTGCGCTGGCGAACCATCACGCTGAGGATGTCTGACCAGCCGAAACTCTCGCCCGCCTTGATCCGCCGCGACATTTCATAAAGCCCGGCCGCGGCAAAAGGCGCCACCAGCGGAAAGCCCACGGCGGCGGGAATGATCATCCAGATCTTGCCCAGCCAGACCAGGCACCAGACAAACAGGATGCCGAAAACCGCATAGAACAGGCCAAAGAAGCCGCTCATGACCGGGCGCGCCAGAAAATCGGCAAACCCGGCCTTCAGCGATGCGCTGATATCACCTGCAGTCAGCCTGTTGACCTCGAGCACGCTGCGCGGCCGCGGCTTCCGTCTTTCCGGTGATGTGGAACTTCCGGTCTTGGACGTCATGGCACACTCCTTCCAAAGCATGACCCGTGCTGGCCCCCGTGCAAACGGGCCAGGCAATGAAACAGACATCCCTCCTGTACATGGAAGTGTGCATCAGCCCCGGCACCAGGGCAAGGGGCGCATGGCGCTGCAACGCGACCACACCGTCAGACGCCCTTTACAGGCCCCCAAAGCCCCAAACCGAAAAAGGGAGCGCGCGCGCCCCCTTCTTCTTTGACCAAATACTCACCTGCACCGCAGCCGCCGCCAGCACCCCGCCCGCTGCGGCGCCATGCTCTCGGGCGGCGCGCCGCTCGGCACTGATAGCCACCTGAGTCAGGTCCCGGGAATGGCTGCGCCGCGATAAGATGCCGGAATTTCAGTCGCCCCGATTTGAGCAAGCAAGTTGATCATATCGATCACGCTGCGGCGTTCGGTAATCATCCCGTCTTTGATGCGCATGATCTGGATTTCATCCACCGCGACGCGTATTCCGCTGGCCGGCACCCCCAGAAACTCTCCGGTATGCGTTCCGCGATAGATCATCTGCGTTGCGACCCTGTCGTCCTCGGCCAGCACCTCTCCCAGCGTGATTTCAACGTCAGAGAACGACGTCGTGAAAATCCGCACGCGTTCTTTCCACGCCTCAGGCCCAACAGGCGGATTAAAGTAAGAATTGTGCAGCACCGCATCAGACGCCACAAACTCATCAAACTTCACCGTGTCTCCCTGCCCAATCGTCATGACTTCGCGATAGTACCGTTCGACAAGCGCCTTATTCTCCTCACACATCCCTCTTCTCCAGACTGTATGTGCAAGAAATACCATAGTCCCTGCGGAAAGTCTGCTTCGCCCCGGCAGCCTTCGAAGCCGCTACCGGAAATCGGGCGCACCCATTTGCCTCCAAACGCATGAAAAAAGGGAGCGCAACCGCTCCCCTTCATCTTTTCCAAAATACTCATTTGCGCAACAGCCGCCGCCAGCACCCCGC
Organism: Leisingera sp. ANG1; assembly: GCF_000203975.2. Classification (GTDB taxonomy): domain Bacteria; phylum Pseudomonadota; class Alphaproteobacteria; order Rhodobacterales; family Rhodobacteraceae; genus Leisingera. The sequence goes on from NZ_AFCF02000001.1 coordinate 580,952, forward strand.
CAGCGGCGGCGCTACGCCTGCGGCAGTCCGCCGCTCAGTACTGATACCCGGGCGTCGAGGCCGACAGCGCCTGCTCCGCCGCATCCATCTCCGCCGGGATATCCTCAAACAGCGGTGTCGACAGATAGCGCTCGCCGGTATCCGGCAGCACCGCCAGCAGCACCGATCCCTCCGGCGCGCTTTCCGCGACCTTCATCGCCGCCGCCAGGCTGCCGCCGCTGGAAATCCCCGCCAGGATGCCTTCCTCCGCTGCCAGCCGCCGGGACCACTTGATGCTCTCGTCACCGCTCACCGGTTCCAGCGCATCAAAGTAACCCTTGTCCAGCGCCTCCTGAAGCACCAGCGGAATGAAATCCGGGGTCCAGCCCTGAATGGGATGCGGGTTGAACGCCGGATGGGTCGCCGCGGGCTCACCCTCGTCGTTGCGCGCCTGCGCCTCACCGGACTGCACCAGCGCCGCGTTGGCGGGCTCGCTGAGGGTGATCTTCAGATCCGGCCGCGCGCCCTTCAGCACCCGCCCCAGGCCCGACACGGTGCCGCCGGTGCCATAGCCCAGCACCACGTGATCCAGCCGTTCACCTTCGAAATCGCCCAGGATCTCCTGCGCAGTGGTGCTCTCATGGATGTCGGCGTTGTCCTTGGTCTCGAACTGATGCGCCAGGAACCAGCCGTTGGCCTCCGCCAGTTCCTTGGCCTTCACCACCATGCCAACCGCCTTGTCTTCCTTGCGGGTCAGCACCACCTTGGCGCCCAGCATCCGCATCAGCCGCCGCCGCTCGACCGAGAACCCGTCGTGCATGGTAATGACCAGCGGGTAGCCCTTGGCGGCGCAGACCATCGCCAGCCCGATCCCGGTGTTGCCGCTGGTCGCCTCCACCACGGTCTGGCCCGGCTTCAGCCGCCCTTCGCGCTCCGCCGCCTCGATGATGTTCAGCGCCAGCCGGTCCTTCACCGATCCCGCCGGGTTGAACGCCTCGAATTTCACATACATGGTGACATGCGCCGGCGCGATATTGTTCAGCCGGATCACGGGCGTGTTGCCCACCGTCTCCAGGATCGAGCCAAACAGACGCCCGCGGCCTTCGGTTGTATAAATCATGATCTGTCCCCCAAATCGAAACTGCAGAAAAAGAAGCTGTTGGTCAGGAATATGCGCCCCGCCGCCGCCGGGTTCAAGCCAGCCGGCGGCACCGGACAGCGATTAAGACCAGCCTCCGCCACAACCCGGCATTTGCAGAACCGCAGGCCGCACCGCCTGCACGCAGCAGATCAAAACCCACCCGCAACCCTTTTATTCAAAACAATATTCACGCCAGATAGGACCATCAAAAAAGGGGCGGAACCCGCCCCTTCTTCTTTGCTCAAATACTCAACTTCCCAGTCCGGCAGCCAGAGGCCTCACTCCGCAGGAGACCCCGCCGGAACCACCTGGTCCATGTTGATCGACGGCTGGTCGCAACCCGCTTCGCCGACAATCTTCGCAGGCACGCCCGCAACCGTTGTGCAGGGCGGCACTTCTGCCAGCACCACGGACCCGGCTGCAATGCGGCTGCAATGGCCGACCTTGATGTTGCCAAGAACCTTGGCGCCGGCGCCGATCAGCACCCCGTCGCCGATCTTCGGATGGCGGTCCTGCTCTTCCTTGCCGGTGCCGCCCAGGGTCACCGAATGCAGCATAGAGACATTGTCGCCCACCACTGCGGTCTCGCCGATCACGATGGAATGGGCATGGTCAATCATGATCCCCTTGCCAAGACGCGCGCCGGGGTGGATGTCGATCCCGAAAATCTCCGACGTCCGCATCTGGAAGAAATAGGCCAGATCCTTCTGCCCCTTGTCCCACAGGTAATGGCTGACACGGTAGGCCTGCACCGCCTGGAACCCCTTGAAGTAGAGGATCGGCTGCAGCAGCCGGTGGCTTGCCGGGTCGCGCTCATTGATCGCCATCAGGTCGGCGCGCGCTGCCTCCAGGATTTCCGGGCAGGTCTCATAGGCTTCGTCAACGATCTCGCGCAGCACCATCATCGACATTTCATTCGAGCAGAGCTTGGCGGCAATCCGGTAGGACAGCGCCTTTTCCAGCGTCTTGTGGTGCAGGATACAGGCGTGAATCAGCCCGCCCATCAGCGGCTGGGTGGCAACGGCCTCCTCAGCTTCGCGGGTGATGCGGTCCCATACGGGATCCACCGGAGTAACGGCTTGCTGTGTTTTTGCCATGGGTCAACGTCCTTTCTCCGCTCAGACTACCCATCTAAGGTGGTTTGCAGCAAACGCAAACCCGTGATGAGGCATATTTTCAAAATGAATGAGTCCGATCAGGCGGGGCTGAAGCAGCAGATCACCATCCGGCTGGCGGAACTGGCGGCAGAGAATGCTTCGCTTTCGGGTGATGCCCCATCCCGCCCGGAATCAAGCCGCAGGCGCCGGGCGAGCGCCTGCCCGCCCGCACGGGCTGGCGCTTTTGAGAGTGCGGAGCTCCTTGGAAAGTTAGTACGGACGTTGCCGGAATAAACTGCCACACAGAACTGTTGGAGCGCCACCCCGCAGGCAGGCGCTCCCCCTTAGCAGCCAATCTCTCGCATCGCTGCCTGAGGCAAGCGGCGCCAGCCCAACAGATGGTTTGGCAGGTTTCCATTTTGGATCAGCCGGCCGGACCCTCCCTGCCGGTTTCCAGCACAGAGGCCAGCTCCCGCAGCACTAGCCTTGTGCAGTCCAGATATGCCGGATCATCCAGAAACGGTTCATCCGCCAGCGCATACCGCCGGGCCGCGGCGCTTAAACTCCCGTCGCCCCAGCGCGGATGCAAACGGCAATACAGGCGGCCATAAACCGCGGCCTCCGCCGCGCCGCCGAAGATCCTGCGGCACAGGGCAAGCCGCTCAGCTGCCGGCACCAGAAGCAGCGCCCGCGCCACTGCGGACACATCGCCGGGCAGCACCGGGCGGATCATCCCAGAACGGCCTCTGCCGCCGGCCCGGCACCAAACCGGGCTGAGCGCTGCGCCACCTCCAGCACGTCACCCGCCTGCACCCCGTCCAGCGCCTGCGCCGCCGCCGGATAGGCCCAGGAGGGCGTGGCAGAGGTCTCCTCCCGCAGCACGGTGGCGCCGCGCATCACCCGGATGCGGTAGCTCTCGATCTCCTCTCCCAGCGGCACCTCGTCCAGCTCCCAGCTGTCGCCTTCGATCCGTGTGCGGCGTATCCAGCCCGCCGACAGGTCCTGCCCCAGCGCACCATTCAGCCGCAGATGCACCGGTGCATAGGGGCGCAGGCCATTTCCTTCAAACGCCTCCTGCAGATGCAAATAGGATGGGTCCTCCAGCGCGCGCCGCGCCGGGCCGATCCGGTAGTGGCGCAGCCGGCGGCGCTGTTCCGGTGCCAGTTCCATCTGCACCGGGGTGCCGTCCAGCAGCACCACATAGGAGCCGGAGGGCCAAACATCAGGCATCAGCGCATCACTGCCCTGCTGACCGCGCAACCGGCCCCGCAGCAGGTAGGTCTGCGGCGCAATCAGCTCCGCCTCGCGGAACTGGAACAGTTCCCAGTTGCCGGGCGTGCCATCACCGATGGCGGCGGCGTTGGCACCGTTCAGCACCGCCTCCACCGTGCGGCTTTCCAAGCTTCCGGAGATCAGCCTGACCTGCAGGTCCGCGCCCAAGTCCCAGCGCCCGGCCCCGGCAGAAAACAGCGGCGTTTCCGTGACGCCGATCACCTGCCGTGCCGCAACCACCTGTTCCAGAACGTAATTCTCATCCGCCTCTGATCCGTAAACCGCGACGCTGCCGGGCCAGGCCGCCGCCGTCAGCGCCAGATGCGGCGCGTGCGGCACCTCATCCCCGCGCATCAGCGGCAGGTCCATGAACAACGGCAGCACCGGGCCGGGGGCGGCAAAGGCATTGACCCCCGGCAGCTCCTCCGCCACCGCGGCCAGATCATAGGTGCCGGGCTCGATCCTGACCGCCTCTACCGTCTGCGCCTCCGCCTGCTCCACCCGGTCAATACGGTAGAGCTGGTCCTTGCCCTCCACTGGCAGGGACACCACATCGCCCGCCCCAAGATGCAGCAGCGAGGGCGGCAGAACGAACCGCGCGGTGTCGCGGGAAATCCGCGCTTCCGCCAGCCAGCGGGCGACGGTCTGGCGCGCCTCGGCCCGGGTCATGGCCAGCGGCAGCTCGTTCTGGCTGACGCTATGCGTCGCCTCGTCGGGCAGCACCGCCTCGACCGAGCCCGCAGCATGGTCGCCGCCCCATTCGGTGAACCGCAGCCGCACCCGGCCCGCCAGTTCCGCCTCGCTGGCGCGGGCCAGCTCCAGGCTGCCGTCCATCTCGTCATTGTCGGCCAGATGCTCCAACTGCAGCGCTTCCGTCACGATGCCCTTGCGCATCCGGAACCTCAGCACCCCGTCGCGCTCCACCGCGTCAAACCCGTGCCGCAGCATCAAGGGCTGCAGCACCGCGCGGGCATCCGCGACATCCGGGTTCACAAACCCATGCACCACGCCATAAAGCCCAGTGACGTCAATGTCATACAGCCCCGCACGGTGGCACACTTCCTCCACCACAGAGGCCAGCGTGCGCTGCGCCGCGCGCCCGTTCAGCCAATGGCCGCGCAGGTAGTTTTCGCCGTCGTTCCAAATCTCCACCCGCGCCGGAAAGGCCGGAAAGGGGCGCGCATCCCAGGCCCAGACATAGGCGTTGGACATATCCAGCATCCGGCCATCGTATTCCTCTGACAGCGGGTTGTTCGCGGCCGCGCCCCAATACCCCAGAAACGCGCGCAGGTACTGGATCTGCATCAGATCGTCGCGCAAGCCGTTGGAATAGCGCGGCAGTTTCGATTCTGAGCTTTTGGGGTCCAGAAACTTGTTCGGCTGGTTGGTGCCCTTGTCGATGGCAGCACAGCCCAGTTCGGTGAACCACACGGGCTTTGATTGCGGCACCCAGTCCGTCGGAACCACCTGCCGCACCCCGCCGATGCGCTCAAAGTGCTCCTGCATCCACCAGCTGCGGATATCCTTGTAGCGCCACACCCAGGGCTCATCATGCGCACCATCGGTGATCGGGGTGCGGATCTGCGCCTCCCGCGCCTCGGGGGAATGGTAGTACCAGTCAAACCCTTCACCGCCCTCCACATTGCCGCTGAGGTAGCCGAGGTCATAGACCGACGGCACACCGGCCCGCGCGTCCAGATGATCATCACCCTCCCGCCAATCGGACAGCGGCATGTAGTTGTCGATCCCGATAAAGTCGATGTTTTCATCCGCCCACAGCGGGTCCAGGTGGAAATACCGGTCGCCCTCCGGCGATTGATAGCCCCAGTATTCCGACCAGTCGGCGGCATAGCCGATCTTGGTCTCCATCCCCAGCAGGCTGCGCACCTCTGCCGCCAGCCCTTTCAATGCCAGCACAGCCGGGAAGCCGCCGGCGCCGCGGATCTGCGTCAGCGCGCGCATCTCGGAGCTGATGCAAAACGCCTCCACCCCGCCCGCCGCCGCACACAGCGCTGCATTGTGCAGGATAAACCGGCTGAGGCTCCATTCGTCAGGCCCGCTGTAGGTGACGGTTCCGTCCCCCACGGTGAAATCCGCCGCCGTCACGGAGCCAAAGAACGCCGCCACCTCCGCATCCGCCGCCGCGGTGCCATCGGGTGAGCCAGGCTGGCCCGGAGCCACCGACAAGGTGATCCGCCCGCGCCACGGCAAATGCGGCTGGCTGGCGCCGCCAGTCCAGGGATCCGACAGCGCGTTGCCCTCTGCCTGATCCATCAGGATGAAGGGGTAAAACATCACCCGAAGGCCGCGGCCTTGCATTTCCCTTATCGACTGGATCACCGAGGCATCGGCAGGCGTGCCGCCATAGAGCGGCTCGCCGTCCTCCTTCAGCACCTCCTCAGCACCTGCGCGGGTCACGCCGCTGACAGTCCAGGCCATGTTCCCCTCGGCCAGCTTATGCTCCACCTTGGGTTTCAGCGTGCAGCTGCCGCAGCGCAGGTCGCCGCCGAACCACGACACAATCAGCGAGGCCGCGCCGCAGGACGGCAGCTCTGCCTCCAGCGCATTCAGCGAGGTCTTTAGATCGGAAAGCCCTGAGGGCGTATGTTCATTTGCCGCCTTTGCATCCCCCGGCCCGCCGGAATACTGCACCACATCCGCAGCCAGCGCATATTCCCCGGTGCCGGGCATCAGCGCCACGCCCTGCACGATCCGGCCCAGGTCCTGCGCATAGGTGCTGCTGGCGGGCTGCTCGGGGCGCAAGACATCAAAGGAGAACTGCGGCACGCGGTTGCCGAACCGTCCCAGCTCCAGGTTCTCCATCACCACATAGGCCGTGCCGCGGTAGGCAGGCACCTGCCCTGCGCCCTCGATCGCCTCCATCACCGGGTCCGGCAGCTGATCCGCCGTGCCGCGGTAGACGGTCATGTTCAAATCCTTCGGCGCCACTTCCTCACCATCAGCCCAAACGCGGGAGACGCTGGCGATCTCGCCCTCGCACAGCGCAATCGCCAGAGAGGCCGAATAGCTGTAGCTGGTGACCTGCGGCTGGCTGGGCCGGCCCTTGCCGCCGCCGCCGCTGGTCTGCGAGGTCTCCAGAAAACGCGAGGACCAGATCACCTGGCCGCCCAGCCGCATCCGGCCATAGACCTGCGCCATCGGCGCGCCTTCACTGGCCTGGGTCAGGCGGAAGCGGTCAACTTTGCCGGTCTCCACCGGATCAGCGCCGGAGCCCAGGAGCCGCTCGTCGATCAGCCGCCCCAGGGTAGCGCCCACTGCACGGCCAATCACGGCAGAGGACAGCCCCGCCACGGTGCCGCCAATTGCGCCGCCAACCGCCGCGCCGGCGGCAGAAAGAAGAATGGTTGCCATCAGATCAGCTCCTTTGTCAGGACATGCCGGGGAAGTGAAACCGCGCCACGATACGGCGCTGCCAGGGCGGGCTCAGCGGGCTTTCCACAACCCCGTGACCGGCGTAGGCGTGGATGAAGGACGGGACATTTCGTACTTGTTCCGCCTGGCCGAAGGCCGGGCAGCGCCCGTCCGCTCCGTCAAACCGGAGGTTTGCCTCCGGCAAAACGGACGGGCGCTTCTCGCCCCCCCGCGGCCGGGCACTGCCCTGACCGCTTTGAAAACAAACGTTGGACTGCACCCCCAGATGCTTGGCCACCGATCCCTCGCGCATCCGGAACAGGATCACGTCACCGGGTGCGGCGTCCTGCAACGGCTTCGCCGCCAGATGCCGCGCCGCGGCCTGCCACAGCGCCTCAGCCCCCTGCGGCTCTGACCAGTCCATCGTATAGGCGGGCGGCAGCTCCGGCTCCGCGCCCAACAGCTCGCGCCATAGGCCCCGGATCAGGCCCAGGCAATCGCAGCCCGCGCCCTTGCAGGACGCCTGATGCACATAAGGCGTGCCGATCCAGCCGCGCGCGGCCTCCACAACCCGGCTCATCTGCGGCTGCCCCCGGTGTTCACACCGGACTGCCGCGGCACCGCCATGATCCAGTCCTCGCCCGGAATGTCGGGGAATCCCTGGAAATTCAAAAGGTTGTTGAACTTCAGCCGGCAGCTCTCCATCCGCTTGTCGCAGCCTGCCTCCAGCCGCACCGTATCACCCGGCTGCACTACGGCGCGGATGGGTTCCCACAAGGTGATCCTGCGCCCCGCGGCGGTGGACTGGTCGGACTTCACCGCGGCCCACAGGCCCTGTGCCGCACCGCTCAGCACCGTCAGGCGGCCATCCGCAAACCAGCCCGGCTCAAACCCCGGCAGCGCGTTCCAGCGGAAGTCCTCGCTGCGCTCCACTGTTTCCACTGCCGTTTCGATGGCATAGCCCGGCGTGCTCAGATCAAACCCACACGCGCTGTCGCCCAGCACCGCCGTACAGGGCGTCTGAAAAATCCGCCCCTGCGGCTGGTTCAGCTGCTCGGTCAGCCCTCGCAACTCTGCCTCAAAGGCGCCGCCGGCCCGGCGGATCTCTCCAATCGAACCGCGGAATTGCAGCCAGCGCATTGTGACATCCTGCCAGTTGACCAGCCAGCAGCGCACCTCAGCGCCGTCGAACCGGCCTGCCTCGATGTCTTCTTCGCGCACGGCGGCATCGCTCAGAACCCCCAAGGCCTCGGTGTTGTCGACCGACAGGCCGGTGGCCTGCTGCACCGCCCGCGCGGTGAGACCGCTGCCGGGCTGGAAGGTGATGCCATCAAAGGACAGGACGCAGTCGTGGTCGGTGAATCCCAGCACCGCGCCGTCGCGCCGGGTCAGTGCCCAGGCACGGCAGACGGTGGAGATACCGGATTGAAGATGGGCGCGCAAGTCATTGGGAACACTGCTCATACCCGCACCTCCACCACCGGAACTGCAGGTGCCTCGCCGGCCTGGAATGACGCCACGCTGGTCTGGATGCTGGCGGTGTCAAAGCGCACCGGCACGTCGAATTCAAACCCGGCGCTGATGCTGAGGCCCACCTCCGGCGGATGCGCCAGGGTGATCAGCCCTGTGGCGGTGTCCAGCTCGTAATCCACGCCTTCGCGCAGTTCGTCCTGCTCGATCCCAACCCGCACGGTGCCCGCCACCGGCTTGGCAATCGGGCGCTGATAGGTGAAGGCCCCGGAGCGGTAGGTCTTGGCGAGCTGGAAACTCACGGTGCTGCCGTCACCCGTTGCGATTTCCTGATCGTCAAACGCCACCCCGGCGCTGGGCCGGGCGGATTTGTAATCGCTCCAATCCTTCCAGCGGAAGCCGTAAAGCTGCCCCTGACGGGCCTCGAAAAAGGCAATCAGCACCTCGATATCCTCCAGCGCGCGCAGGCCAAGGCCCGCGTCATAGCGGCGGCGGGAGTGCGCCCAGGGGGTGTTGCGCTCCTCAAAACCGTTGGCCAGCGTCACCACATCGGTGCGCCGTTCCGGCCCGCCGACGGAGCCGAAGCTGAGCGAGGCGGGAAAGCGGACTTCGTGAAAATTCATAAGGTTACCCTCCATCCTTAACGGTTGCGCCCGCCGCGTGACAGCGCGCGGGACAGCTGCGCAGCGATCTGGCTGCGGCTGCGGTCAAAGCCTTTGACGTCGGGGGTGGAGACATTCATCACCACATTCACCGCGCCGCCGCCCTGGCTGCGCACCCCAAGCGAGCCATCGGCGCCGCGCGTCAGCGGCAGGATCGCCTCCGGCCCGGCTTCGCCCATCAGCCCGGTGGCACCGCGCATCGGAAACGTGGTGGGGCTGGTGACAATGCCGCCCTTGGCAAAGGGCATCACCTTGCCCTGGCTGAAGGCGGCGCCATTGGCGAAGGGAAGGATACTGCCGATGAGGCTGCCGAAACCGTCGGAAATAAGACTGCCCACGTGGTTGGTGACCGGTTTCATCGCCGCGTTATAGGTGGTGCGGATCATTGAGCGCGCGAGCGTGTCCATCGCCTCCGACAGATTGGCGCCGTCAAACACCAGATCGTCAAAAGCGCGGCGCAAGCCCTTGGAAAGACTGCGGTCCAGGATCTGGGCATCGCGGCCGGTTTCGGAGAAACCCTCCTTCACCCGCCCCAGCACATCTGCAAAGGCTGCGGCCATTCCAGAGGCACCGTCCAGCGCTTCTCCCAAAGCCTCGCCCTGCAGTTCCAATTCTGCCATAGAAGATGAGTCAGTCATCTGTTGTCTCCTTATTCTTCGGGCCAGCGGTGTCCGGGAAGGCCGCCATCAAGGCTGCCAGCCGGTCGCGCCCCAGCGGCTGCGGTGCCGCGGCCTCGCCCAGCATCAGCCGCAACTCAGCGGGTGTCAGCTGCCAGAAGTCGCGCGGCAGCAGTTTCAGCCCCGCCATTCCGGCGCGCATCAGGGCGGGCCAGTCGAGCGCAGTCATGGGCTCTCCGGCACGGCGAAGCTGCGCACCAGCAACTCCGCCGCCACCCGTGCCGCCTGCATCGGGCCGCCGGTGATGGTGGCCACAGCCAGATCCTCGCGGCTGAGATCATGCCCGCCGCCCTGCAAGCCCGCCGCCAGCAGCGCCAGCACATCGCGGGCGGAAAACCGGCCCTGTTCGAACCGCTGCACCAGATCCACCAGCGTGCCTTCCTCCAGCGCGGCCTCAAGGGCTGCAAGCGCACCGAGTGTGAGCTTCAGCGCGTAAGGGGTTCCATTCACGAGCAATTCCGCCTCGCCTGCATGCGGGTTCACCATCGATCAGACCGCCGCAAAGCTGAGCTGGCCGGCGCTGGCGAGCGAGAGTTCATAGGTCGCCTCGCCATTGTGGCTGCCGGCGTATTCCAGTGCCGTGACCTGGAACGGCCCCTGCACGATGCCGAAGTCGGGGATGATCACCTGGAATTCCGGCATCAGCCCGTCAAAGAACAGCTGCCGGGCTCGTTCGTCCGTCGCCTCATCCCGGAAGATGCCGGAACCGGAAATGCTGGCGGAGCGGACGCCGGCACCGGCCAGCAGTTCGCGCCAGCCGCCCTGGCTTTCGAGGCTGGTCACATCGACGCTTTCGGCGTTGAAGCTGATCCGCGTGGCGCGCAGGCCGGCGATGGTCTCGAATAGGCCTGCGCCGTTCATGTCCACTTTGACCAAGAGGTCCTTTCCGTTTTGAACTGTCATGGCGTTTCTCCATGTATTTCAATTGGTTTCGTTAGGTTCTTGCGGTTCACACATCATCCACACGGGCGCGGAAGCGCAGGGTGATCTGCCTGCCGCCGGTGCTGAGCCGCTCCGCCTTGGCCCGGTCGAACCACAGGCCGGTCAGCTGGCCGCGCGGCAGCGGCACCTGGGCCCCGACCAGCGCATCGCAGACGGCGGCGGCGGCAGATTTGGCGGTGGCAAAGCCGGCCATGTCGGTGGTGACGGTGACAAAGAACCGGTGTTCGGCACCGCCCGCGGTCTTGTCAGAGCGGTCCAGCACCTCTTCGCTGCCAAGCGCCACATAGGTCTGCGGCAAGGGGCCTGCGGGGATGGCGTCATAGATCGCGCTGCCAACCAGTGCGGTCAGACCCGCGTCGCCGGTCAGATGGGTGTAGACGGCGGATTGCAGTCCGCCTGCGATGGCATAGGTCATGTGCTCACCTCCGCAACCGCGAAGCAGGTGAGGTAGCGGGCGTCCGGTCCATTTTCCGCAACCGCATCAATGCGGTAGAAACGGTTTTCATCGCGGAACCGCTGGTCGGGGCGCGGGCGGGATGCAAAACCATCGGGGGAAGCGCGCAGGGTGATGCGGTATTTCTGCAAAGACAGGCTGTCGCTGTTCAGACGCCCGCTGAGCGGCTTCACCTCTGCCCAGAGGGTGCCAAGCGCCACCCAGGTCTCAGCATAGCCGCCGGCGCCGTCGGGGGCGCGCTGGGGGTCTTCCAGCACCAGTTTGCGGGTCAGGTTCGGGGGGCGTTTCATGCGAGGCCCCCCAATGTCAGCCGCAGCGTGCGGTAGCGTTCAATGAGGCTGGTGACGCCAAAGGGCATGCAGCCGCCATGCAGACCGGTATCGGCCCGGTATTCGTAGTAATGCGCCGCCAAGAGCATCACCGCCTGACCCAGATCGGCAGGAAGCCCGCCCCAGTCCGCGGCCATGCCGGCCTGCAAGGTGATCCGTGCCAGACCGCCCGCGGGAATGGCGGGCAGCAGGCTGCCCGCGGGACACAGCGCCGGGCGCTGGCTGTCGCGTTCCAGGCTGTAGGCGGCGGGGTCCAGCACCGTCTCAGCGCCTGCGGAGTCACGGATCATCACCTCTGTCACCATCTGCACCGGGGCGATGGGAAACGTCATCCCGGTGCGGTCGCGCCAGTGGCGGATCTCCATTTCAAAATCGCGGGTTATCAGTGCCTTGCCGGTTCTTGCTTCCACGGCTGCCAGGGCGGCGCGCAGGAAGCCAATCAGCACCTCGTCCTGCAGGCTGTCCTCGCCAAAGCCGGTGCCCAGGCGGAGGTGCGCCTTGAAGGGGGCCAGCGGCAGGGCGGCCTCGGGCACGGGGGTCACTTCGCTCAGCATCATCATCTCACTCCTGCGGGCCTCCCCCTTGTGCCGGCCCTGATCTGCTGTCCGGTTTTTGAGGTTCGGCCGGCACGCACCGTTCCCTGCCGCTCGGACGGAGGGGGAGCAGCTAGACGGCAGGGAAATATGGGGTGCGTGCCAGCCGGCGGACCGGGCTGCCGGTCCGCCATCAGCGCTGAGCGGTCAGCTCAGGCCGAATTTCATCAGCTTGATCGCGGCAAAGTCGCTGACGTCGCCGCCGACGCGCTTGGTCGCGTAGAACAGCACATGCGGCTTGGCGCTGAAGGGGTCGCGCATCACCCGCAGGTCCGGGCGTTCGGCAATGGTGTAGCCGGCGCGGAAGTCGCCGAAGGCGATGGGGAAGCTGTTGGCGGCCGGATCCGGCATGTCCTCGGCAATCAGCACCGGGTAGCCCATCAGGCGCGCAGGCTCGCCTGCGGCCAGGCCGTCGGACCACAGGAAGCGGCCATCGGCGTCCTTCAATTTCCGCAGCATTCCCGCGGTCTTGGAGTTCAGAATGAAGGTGGCGTTGGCGCGGTATTCCGCCCCCAGCGCATAGACCAGGTCGATGATCGCGTCGCCGTTACCGATCTCTCCTTCGACGCCGGTGGCCTTGTAGCCGATGTTGCCCCATGTCCAGCTGTCGTTTTCCTCGACGTTGTAGTTGAGGAAACCGGTGGGCTTGTCGTTGCCGTCGCCGTTGATGAAGGCGTCGGCCTCGGACCGCGCGAATTTGTCGGCGATGCGCCCGGCCAGCCAGCCCTCGATGTCAAAGGCGCTGTCATCGAGCAGCCGCTGCGACGCCTTGGGCAAGGCGCTGAGTTCATGCAGCGGGATCGAGATGCGGTCGATGCTGCCGGTGGAGGTTTCCGTGGACGGGCCGGTTTCATTGGCCCAGCCGGCGCCCATCTCGCTGTGGTCGATCAGCACGTCATAGCTTGAGGCCTCCACATGCACCACGGAGGCCACGGCGCGGATCGAGGCGGAAGCATTCAGCACCGCCTTGACGGTGTCCGCGGTCTGCGGGTCGACCAGATAGCCGCCGTCGCTGCCCACCGCGGTGGACATGGATTTGCCCTCCAGCTCAAGCCCGCGCAGGCCGTCGTCGTCGCCGTTGCGCAGGTAGGCGTTGAACGCCTTTTGATGCGGGGCGCCCGCGTCCTGGCTGGCTGCCAGATGGGGGCGGTTCTGAGAGATTGTCTTACGGTCCAGCATGGTCACTCGCTCTTCTGCCTGTTTCAGCCTTGATTGCACGTCGTCCTGAAACCCCTTGAATTCATGAAGAAAGCCGGTGATGGCTTGTTTCACTTCATGCGCCAGGGGCGCTGCGTCCCCGGTTTGGGCCGGGAGGTCTTGGTTGCTCATGTTTGGTGTCCTGTTCTGAGGTCACGGGTGATCTGGCGCAGGCCGTCGGCCAGGGCGCGCAGCGCTTGTGCTTCCGCATCGGCGGAGGATTTGGCTGCCACCCGGGCGGCGGGCAGCATCGGGAAAGTGACAAGCGACACCTCCCACAGCTCCACCTGGGTCAGATGGCGGGTGCCGTCGGGGGCGCGGGTGGCTTTCAAAGTGCGGTAGCCGATCGAGAGGCCGTCGATGGCGCCACCCTCGATCAAGGCTGCCGCTTCGGCGCCTTTGGGGGTGGCGGTGAGGATGCGGCCCTTCACATACAGTCCGCGCTTGTCCTCGCGCACCTCGTCCCAGACGCCGATGGGCTGGTGCGGGTCGTGCTGCCACAGCATCTTGACCGTGCGGCCCTGATCGCGGAGCGCCTTGAGCGAGGCCGCATAGGCGCCGCGCATCACCACGTCACCGCCCTGGTCGGTCTGGCCAAAGAGGCTGGCGTAGCCCTTGATTTCGGTTGCGTCCTTCAGCGAGAGTTCCTCGCCGAAGCGTGCGAATTTATGTTCCAGCTGGGGGGATCCCTGCATCATCTGAACCTCGCAAGTCGTTGGATTTACGGTAATTGCACCGTCAGGAAGGATTGGAAGGCCTGCGCCAGGATCACCGCGGCGACGCCGTAGACAGTGAGCCAGAGGCGTTTTTCCAGCCGCTCCATCATCTGTTCGATCCGGTCGAGGCGGCGGTTCACGGCGTCGTGCTGGATCTGGGCCACCCGCTCATGGGCGGACAGGCGCAATCCCGGTGAACAATCAAATGCGTGCATCGGGTGCTCAGTCATCCTGTCCGCCCTCCGTCTGCTCTGTGGGCAGGGTTTCTGTGGGCAACCCCAGCAGACGCCGCTTTTCCGCGGGTGTGAGGAAATCCGCGGAGGTGATGCGCCGCCATTGCGCCTCGCGCTCTGCCGCGAGCGCAGGCAGCTGGTCGAGGTCGGGCTTCAGCGTCAGCGTGTCGCCGGTCCAGGCGGTGAGCCAGCCGGACAGCGCAGCGGTGACCTTGGACACCAAGGGCAGCACGGTCAGCCGGTAGAAGGCGCGGTTGGCCTCCTGATAGTTGGCATAGGTCGCGTCGCCGGGGATGCCGATCAGCATCGGCGGCACCCCGAAGGCCAGCGCAATTTCGCGGGCGGCGGTGTCCTTGGTTTTCTGGAATTCCATGTCGGAGGGCGAGAAGCCCATCGGTTTCCAGTCCAATCCGCCCTCCAGCACCATCGGGCGGCCGGCATTATTGGCGCCTTGGAAATTCGTTTGAATTTCTTCGCTTAGATGGCGGAATTGATCGTCGGACATCTGCCCCTGGCCGTCGGAACCGGTCCAGACCAGCGCGCCGGAGGGGCGGGCTGCGTTATCAAGCAGCGCCTTGGACCAGCGCGAGGCGGCGTTGTGGACGTCGATGGCCATTGCCGCCGATTGAAGGGCCGAGAGGCCGTAGTGGTCATCCTGCGGGTGGAAGCTTTTGATGTGGCAGACCGGGGAGTTGCCGGGTTCGTTGGCGAAGCGGTGCTTGCGCCCGCCCACCACGTAATCAAAGCCCGCGGGCCAGCCGTCCGGCCCCGGCACGACGTTCATCCGATCGGAGCGCAGCACGTGCAGTTCTGCAGGCGTCGCGTCCTCAGCTGTGACCATCTCGATATAGGCGTTGCCGGACAGGAGCAGGTGGCCATAGAGCGCCTCCAGCATCTCGGCCTGGGTCTGGGCCGGATTGGGACGGGCCAGCAGCGCCAGCCAGGGGTGGGTGTCAAAGCGCTGGCGGCTGTCCTGCAGGACCAGCGGCACCGCGGCGGCGGCCTCGGCAATGAGGCGGATCACCCGGTGGGTGACCGGATTGCCGGCAAAGCCGCTGCGGGTCAGGGACACGGTGTCGCGCGGGCTCCAGGCGATGCGGCCGGCGCCGTGCCAGGAGACCACGCGGGCGGTCTGGCTGGCCTTCTGTTCCAGGCCCGGAGTATTGGGGCCCGGTTTCTGGGGGCCTGATTTCTGGGGGTCTGGCGATTTGCGCCGCAGCAGGTCAAAGACCATGGTCCGCTCCTCAGCTTGTTCCTATGTGGCGCTGCCGGCCCGGTGGGGCTGGTGCGCCTTTGCTGAGGATCATTAGGGCCAGAAAGACCTGAAGATTTGGCAAGCGGTGCGTACGGTGGGTACGCAACACCTTGGGTTACAGCACTGTTTTAAAAGATAAAGGCAGCGTTGCGCGCTGCCTCATCCAATCGAATTTCTTTGTCTTGTCTTCGCCTGGCCGAAGGCCGGGCAGCGCCCGTCCGCCCCCCCGGGCGGGCGCTTCGCGTCCACCCGCGGACGGACGCTGCCCTTAGCGTTTTATAACACCCTGACCTGCGGCCTGCGCAGGTTGGCGGCGGGCTGGATAATCAGCTCATGCAGCGCCCAGACCAGCGCATCGACCCGGTCGGGAGAGCCGCTGCCGCGGTAGCCCTGCGGGGTCATCTGGCACATCTGGTCTTCCAGCTCGCCCAGCCCCGGCAGGTGGCGCACCCGGCCCTGCTCATAAAGTGCCGCGACGGGTTCGGCGCGGGCGGATTTGCCCTTTCGCGCGTGCAGGGCGCGGAACGGCACCAGCGGGTCGGCCTGGCGCAGCACGGTTTCGACCAGCGCGCCGCCCTGGTTGACCTCTGCCACCACCCGTTCGGCACCAAAGCGGTCGCGGGCGGAGATCACCGCCTGCGCCCAGGTCATCGGCGTGGCCCCCTGCACGGTGCAATCCGCCAGCACATAGGCCTGCCAGTCCTGCGGCGGGCCGTGGGTGACCGCGCCCGCCACCACGATGCCGCAGGCGTCGGAGTCCTTGCCCGCGCTGACGGCCGGGTCAACCGCCACCACGATCCGGTCCAAGGGCGGGGCTTCGGCCACCTGGGCCTCCACCAGTGCTGCGGTGGTCCAGAGCGCGCCCTGGATGTCCGACAGCATCACCCCGTCCAGCTCCTGCCGGCCCAGCCGGGTGCCTGCATAGCGCGCGCGGACTTCCGTGAGGAAGGAGGCTGCGAGGTTGGCGCGGTTGGCTTCGGTCGGGGCATGGGTGGTGACGGTGCTGGGCGAGGCCAGCAGCCGTTTCAGGACGGCTGCGTTGCGCGGGGTGGTGGTGACGCAGACGCGGGGATCCTGCCCCAGCCGAAGCGCGAATTGCAGCATGTCCCAGCTCTCCTGCCCCTTCTTCCACTTGGCCAGTTCATCCGCCCAGGCGGCGTCGAACTGGGGGCCGCGCAGCGCCTCGGGGTCGTGGGCGGAGAACGCCTGCGCCTCGGCGCCGTTGGGCCAGATCAGCTTGCGCTCCGACGCCTTCCACTTGGGGCGGCGGTCCTGCGGCGAGCAGGCCAGGATGCCGCTGTCGCCGTGGATCATCACGTCGCGCACCTGGTCATAGGTTTCCGCCACCAGTGCGATGCGCCGGGCGGTGCCGGGGTCGTGAGGCCACGCGCCCTCAGCCAGCGAGCGGACCCATTCGGCCCCTGCCCGCGTCTTGCCTGCACCGCGCCCGCCCAGGATCACCCAGGCGCGCCAATCGCCCGGCGGCGGGCGCTGGTGATCCAGCGCCCAGATGTGAAAGAGATGCGGCAGTGCGCAGAGGGTCTTGCGGTCCAGCTCATCCAAGAAGCAGCTCAGGAGCGAGGGCGGCACGCAGGCGAGAAAGTCCGAGCTCGACAGCTGCGCGCGCCGCGACGAGATCGAGTTCATGCTCGGATTTGAGCAGGCGGGCGACGTCGGTGCTTTGTTCTGCAAGGGTCTTCTCCACTTTCTGGCAGTCCCGGATCAGGTCTTCGAGCTTGCGGACCTGGGATTTGGCGCCGGTGGTTTCGAGCTGCTCCCGGAGCTCCTCTGCTTCTTTGCGCAGGCGGTGGATGCTGTCCTGCAGGGACAGCAGGAGATCGGCAGTGTAATGCACCCGCCGTTTCAGGAGGGCGGCGCCGTCCTGGTCCGGTGTCTGGCCCTGTTCAGAGGGGGCCTGTTCAGAGGGGGACGGTGCTGCGCGGTCCGGTTCAGAGGGGGTCGGTGCCGGGTGGCCCTGCCCTGAGTGGCCCGGTGCCGGGCCGCTGGTCTGATCTGTCATGATATGCTCTGCCTCATGCGTTCTTGTCCGCACGAGAGAAAGACAGGACGGCCGCCGGCGGAGGGGGTCCGGGGCCGTCCATGTTTCTTCCAGCTGCACCACAACCTATACGCGATTTCAGCGTAAAAGTCAAGGGTTATGGGGAGGGGTGCGTACGGTGGGTACGCAACGGGGGAGGCGGAGAATAAGAAGGACCGGAAGGAAATACTTAGGATCGCTAGGTTCAGCTGCTGAGTCCTGAGGCGCGCAAACCATCCGCAACGAGAGCAAAATCCCCCGGCCGCCGCCACATCGTTTCAAACCCGCGCGCAAGACTCGTAACGGTATCCTCATCGACTTCAATGCCGCGGCTGGCGAATTCGTCATGGCGTTCAGCGACGAACTCCTTCAATGCGGCTGCGGCTTCCTTTCGACGGCCGAGATGTGCGTAGGATGCAGCGACAAATGCTGAGGCGAGCGAGTTTAAACGCGCCTCGCCATTCAACATACCAAGCGCCGCTTCATAGTTGCCCCTAAAGAACTCTGCCTGTCCCATGATCCATTTAATGGCGGGCGGATGCAGCGGGTCCAGACGCATCGCTTCCGACACGACATCGCGCGCTTTTTCCTGACGTCCTAGCAAGAGAAACGCGTAGCCGCACCACGCCATGGATTCTGCTTCATTGACGATTTGCGACAGTGTTCTTTCGAACTGGGCTTCTGCTTCATCCCAAAGACCCGCACAAAGGTATGCAAACCCGAGTTGATCCTGGATATAGACGTCGCGGTTATCAAGTGCAGCGCCTTTGCGGGCGGTCTTAAGTGCATGGTCGGGCGCGTCCGGGTCCGCAAGACCGAGCCAGAGGTCAATCACATAGGTGTCTGACAGGTACATGTAAGTTCGCGCAACAGACGGATCGAGCACGACTGCCCGTTCGAGGAGCACGCGTGCAGTTGCTGTGTCCTGCGCATTCAGCCCGTCTCGCAGCGCCTTGCCCTTCAGCATCAATTCGTAGGCCTTCATTTCATCCGCCGGCTTATGAGCGGCGCGGTCAACCACGTCGTGTTGCACCCGTCCGGGCAAGACCGCCGCGACACTGCGCGCTACTTCGTCCTGCACGGCGAATACATCTTCCAATTCGCGGTCATAGCGCTCCGACCAAAGCTGGATCCCTTTATGGGCATCCGCAAGCTGAACCGAGATACGTACCCGTCCCCCGGCCTTCCGGACGCTGCCCTGAACGAGGTAATCGACACCGAGCGCCTCGGCTATTTCGGCCGGGTCTGTATCCTTCGGTTTGAAGCGGAAGGATGCGTTCTTTGAAGTGACCTGGAGGGTGCGGAAACGTGACAAGCCTGTGATAACATCTTCTGCAATACCTTCGCTGAAAAATGACTGATCGGTATCGCCGCTCATGCTATCGAAGGGAAGAACGGCAACCTTAGCCGTTCCGGGATCAGCCGGCCGAACTTGTCCTGTGTCCGCCTCTTTCACCCCGCCATAACGCCAGGCGCGCACCGGCGAGGCGACGTTTTTGAGAGTGTGGAGCCCGGTATCTTCCCAAGTAACCGGGAGACTGGTTCCAACAACACCGTAAACAGCTTCCGAGATTAGCACTCCGCCGGGCGGGGCAAGCTGCTCCAACCTTGAAGCCAGGTTGACACCCGATCCGAAGACATCGCCGTCACGAATGATTATGTCGCCGAGATTAATACCAATTCGAAAGCGGATCGGATCGGCAGCCTCACCCTGCGCTTGCTGCCATTCGATGGCACAAGAAACAGCGTCGGCAGCACTGTCGAAGCAGGCCAGAAGACCATCGCCCAATTGCTTGACGATGCGGCCGCGATGGGAAGCAATAAGCGGGGCGGAGAGCGTATCAAAAAATGCAGACAGCGAAGCGAGCGTGCCGGCTTCGTCTTGTTCCATCCGGCTGGTGTACCCGACCATATCGGCGATTAAGACTGCCGCCAGCTTTCGTTCCACAACCTACCCTCCCTCTTTTGCATACCGGCCGAAAGGCAATAAGGCCATGGAAAAGAACGAGAGCACCCGCAAACGGCCGCACTTGCACCGCGCAATCTCTGCTTCCTGCAGTAACAAAAAAAGGGCGCCAACCGGCGCCCTTCCCTGTGTCTGTCCCGCCCCGCAGACCGTTTCCCGGCGCGGGAAACGGCTCGGAAAACGCGTGTTTTCCGGGCCGGAATTCTCGCAGAATTCCGGCGTCCGGTCAGTTGTTTTGCTGCTGGGCCTCGATCTCGCGCCATTTGGCGACGTTGGCGTTGTGCTCGTCCAGCGTCTCGGCAAAGGCGTGGCCGCCGGTGCCGTCAGCGACGAAGAACACGTAGTTGGTGGTCTCCGGGTTCACCGCGGCCTCCAGGCTGGCAAGGCCCGGGTTGGCGATGGGCGTGGGCGGCAGGCCCTCGATCACATAGGTGTTCCAGGGGGTCGCCTTGCGCAGCTCGCTCTGGCGCAGGCCGCGGCCCAAGGTCCCCTCGCCCTTGGTGACGCCGTAGATCACCGTCGGGTCGGTCTGCAGGCGCATGCCGCGGTTGAGGCGGTTGGTGAACACAGAGGCGACCAGGCCGCGTTCCTCGGCGACGCCGGTTTCCTTCTCGATGATCGAGGCGAGGATCAGCATTTCCTCCGGGGTTTTCACCACCGCATCCGCGGAGCGGCTTTCCCAGGCGGCGTTGATGCGCAGCTCTTGGCGTTTCTGCATTTCTGCCAGCACCGCGGCGCGGTCTGTGCCGGGGGTGACCTCATAGCTGTCGGGTGCCAGCAGGCCCTCGGCGGGGCGTTCGCCCGGGTCGCCGTCCAGCACATCCATCGCTTTCAGCGCCGCGACCACCTGCCAGCTGGTCACGCCTTCGGCCAGCGCGATGCGGTAGCGGGTATCGGCGTCCTGGCGGGTCTCGGTGTACTCGGCCGGGACCTCATCCTCGCCGAGGACGAAGTCGGCGATTTCCTCGAACTTGCTGGTCGCCGGGTCCAGTTCGCGCACCAGCGCCTGGGTCCGGGTCACGCCGACGCGGTAGACGATTTCGGTGCCGCAGGTGGAGGCGCCGGAATGGGTGATCTCGTCAACGATGCGCTCCATCGACGACCCCGGCTCCACCAGAAAGCTGCCGGCCTTCAGCTGGCCGGTTTTCTCGCTGTATTTGGCGCCGAGGCGGAAGATGGTGCCGGAGGAGACGGCGCCCTGGGTTTCCAGGTCGCGGCTGACGCGGGCCATGTTGGAGCCGCGCTCCACCCGCAGGCAGATGGCGGTGTCGAGCGGGCCCTCGGCAGTATATTGCGACTTGCCCCACAGGATGAGGCCGCCCAGCAGGAACAGGGCGGCGATCAGGACAGTCAGCATGTTAGAGGCGAGGCTGCGCCACATCAGTCAGGTTTCCCGAACAGGACCGATGCGTTGGTGCCGCCGAAGCCGAAGGAGTTCGACAGGGCCACGTTGATCTTGCGCTCGCGCTTGGCGTTGGGGGCCAGGTCGACCGGGGTTTCAACCGCGGGGTTGTCGAGGTTGATGGTCGGCGGGGCCACCTGGTCGCGGATCGCCAGGATCGAGAAGATCGCCTCAATCGCGCCGGCGGCCCCCAGGAGGTGGCCGGTGGCGGATTTGGTCGAGGACATGGTGACATTGCCCGCGTGATCGCCCAGCAGGCGTTCAACCGCGCCCAGTTCGATGGTGTCGGCCATGGTCGAGGTGCCGTGGGCGTTGATGTAGTCGATGGCGGAAGCGTCCAGGCCTGCGTTGGCCAGAGCGGCCTTCATCGAACGTTCGCCGCCCTCGCCGTCCTCGGAAGGCGCGGTGATGTGGTAGGCGTCGCCGGACAGGCCGTAGCCCAGCACCTCGGCATAGATCTTGGCGCCGCGGGCCTTGGCGTGCTCGTAGTCTTCCAGCACCACGATGCCAGCGCCCTCGCCCATCACGAACCCGTCGCGGTCGGCGTCATAGGGGCGCGAGGCGGCCTTGGGGTCATCGGCGCGTTTGGTGGACAGTGCTTTACACGCGTTGAAGCCGGCAATGCCGATCTCGCAGATCGCGGCTTCGGCGCCGCCTGCAATCATCACGTCGGCGTCGCCGGATTTGATCAGCCGGGCCGCGTCGCCGATGGCGTGGGCGCCGGTCGAGCAGGCGGTCACGACGGAGTGGTTCGGGCCCTTGAAGCCGAAACGGATCGAGACCTGGCCGGAGATCAGGTTGATCAGTGCGCCGGGGATGAAGAACGGCGACACCCGGCGGGGGCCCTTCTCCTTGATCATCACCGCGGTGTCGGCGATCGACGACAACCCGCCGATGCCGGAGCCGATCATCACGCCGGTGCGCAAGCGGCTTTCCTCGTCCTCCGGCGTCCAGCCGGCGTCGCGCACGGCCATATCGGCGGCAGCGATGCCATAGAGGATGAAGTCGTCAATCTTCTTCTGTTCTTTCTTGATGACCCAGTCATCCGGATTGAACGTGCCCTCAGAGCCGTCGCCGCGCGGAACTTCGCAGGCGTAGGTGGTGGTGACGCCGCTTGCTTCAGCATCAAACAGGGTGATGGGGCCGGCGCCCGACTGTCCATCCAGCAACCGGGACCAGGTTTCTTCGACTCCGCTGGCCAGCGGGGTGACCAGGCCCAGTCCGGTGACTACTACTCGGCGCATTCCTTGCTCTCCTATGCCTCGGCAATCCGTCCGTTCAAATAGCTTGGAATGGCAACCGGGTGCAAGAGCGGGCTGGCACCCGCCGTGACGTTACGGAAAATGGGCCGTGACGGTGTTTTTGCGCTGCGGGAACGTTTGATTAACGACTCACACTTAGGTTGAATTTATCAAAACGCGAAACTCGGCATCCGTCCTCATCGAATGCCAAAGCGGGCTGGAGCTCTGGGCCATTTTGTCTCCAGCCCGTCTTTTTTTGCTTTTTTCCTTTGCCGGCAGCAAGACCCCGGATTGAGACGGCATCCCCATTGCAGCATCTGGCGGGAGGGAAACAGGAACTTTCCGGGCTGCGATCCGGCCTTGTTAACCTCAAATTTGCAACTTTGCGCCAAAATCTCCTGCGGAGATATGTGAGGACTACACTGCCATGCGCCAATGGCTTCCGACTGCTGCGGTTCTGCTGACCCTGTCCCTGCTTCCCCTGCGGGCGGAGGCGGCCTGTCCTGTGCATCAGGATCTCTCCGGACTGAACCGGGCTTCGGCGGGCTTCCTGTCCTACCTCGAGACCGGCGAAGGCGCCTATTACGTGCAGCAATTGAACAGCTGGATCGGTACGAATCCGCCTGCCCCGCTGAAGCAGCGGATGCGGGCTGTCGGCATTCAGCAGGTCGAAGCCGGCACGCTGAAGCTGATGCAGCAATCCACTGTGCTGCTGCAGATCCTCTCCAGCCAGGGCCGCCAGGTGGCGCTGGAAACCGCCCGCCACATGGGGGTTTTCGCGTTGCAGTCGGACTATGGCATCCGGGTTGAGGCACTGCCGTGCGATCAGATCAAGGAAGACGGTTTCGGCAGCAAGCTGGTGGCGATCAACGCCAATGACGCCCGCCAGCGCCAGCAGATCATCAATGCCGCGATTGCCTGGGTGTCCTTCCTGGTGCTGGGCGGCAGCGTTTTGTACTTTCTCGACCGGATCGGCATCCGCAAGATCCGCCGCACCAAACGCTACCCCTGTGCCGTGCCTTGCGTGCTGCAGGCCGGCGGGCGCACGGTGCGGGGCCACCTGGTCGACCTCAGCCGGGCCGGCGCCAAGGTGCACCCGGACACGCAGGTCGATGCCTCAGGCCGGGTGAAGCTGAACTTTGGCGGCTATACGGTGGACGCCCAGGTGCGCTGGAAGACCGCGGATTATGTCGGTGTGCAATTCATCAAGGAATTCAACTTCATGCAGCTGCACCGGCTGCTGGAGGAATTCCCGATGGAAGAAGGCGGCATGCGCGAGGAAGTGCGGCTGGGGCTGTAAACGCCCCCGGCCGCGTCCTTGGCAGCGCGGCTGCCAAACCAGCCAGAATCACTTTTCAGGCCAGCGGCCTGCAGCCGGGCCCAGAGCCCGGCTGATGCTTTGCATGCGGCGCGGCCTGTGCTCCGTTTGCGTCTCCTGCTGCTGATTTGCGGCATATCCTGTTTCCTCCCGATCCCCTTACCCTGTCACCCACGGGCGCTTTTACGGGGAATTAACTCCCGTAAACGGTTGCGTTAATAACTGCCAGCACCCTCCTTGGTAGAGTGATTGAACGGAAGACGCGCGAAACCACCTTTTTGATCTGCAAGGCGAGCCCCGCATGAAACATTGGCCACTGATCCTGGTTGCGCTTGCTGCGCCTGCAGCGCTCTGGTGCAGCGCAGGGCGGGCTGAGGCGTCCAGGCCCACCTGCGTTCTGCAATCCGATCTTGTGATTTTCCAGCATGAAGCGCGCCAGTTCCTGGAGTATCTGCGCACCGGGAACGGGCCGCGCGCGGCCCGGCAGCTGGAGCATTGGCTGGAGGATCATCCGGATGTCACACTGCGAATGCAAATGCGGCGGGCCGGCATGGACGCGTATGAGCCGCTGGCGATGCGGCTGATCACCCAGCAGAAAGGGCTGCTTCAGGTGTATAACCGGCATGGGCAAGCCAAGGCGGAAGTCAGTGCGCAGCGGCTTGGCACATCGGCGCTGCTGGAGGAGTTTGCCGCCCGGATCATCCCGCTGCCCTGCGACTATGCGCCGGAGAAGGAAAGTTCCGCGGACACAGCGGCCGGGATGGGGCGGATCAGGGGCATTTCACAGGAGACGGCCATTGCCGGATCGCTGTCCGCGCTGGTGCTGGGCGGCGGCGGCATGTTTCTGGCGGAGCGGGTCGCCCGGCGCCACCGGCGCAGGCGCCGCCGCTACCCCTGCTCGCTGCCCTGTTCCTTGAAAACCCCGGCCCAGATGCTGCGCGCCAAACTGGTCGACATCAGCCGCATGGGCGCCAAGATCCGGATCTGGCAGCTGCCCGGCACCCCGCTGCCACCGCCAAAGAAAGACGTCATTGCCGTCTTTCCCGGTGTAGGTGAAATCCGGGCCCAGGTGACCTGGCAGAGCGCTGATTATGTTGGGGTGAAATTCCTGAAGCCAATGACGGCAGAAGAACTGCGCAGCCTCCTCAACTGGTCGAAACAGGCCGAGACCGCGACGGAACTGGCATCCAAAGCCGCGGTCAAACCGGCCTGAGACCAGCCCGGGACTCGCGGCTGGCATCCGTGCAGCACCTCTGGCCGCAGCCAAGCCGGTTACGGCCATAACGAAGGGGCGCCCGCTGGCAGGCGCCCCTGGTCTTGCGTGCCGGATGCCGGCCTTACTGGAATTCGGCGACCGGTTCCGGTTCCGGGCGGGCCACGGCCAGCGCATCCTCCAGCGCGATAGTCTTGCTGAACAGGGCCCGGCCGATCTGGGCACCGGCGATGTTGTGGATGTACTTCAGCCGTGAGATGTCATCAGCGTTGCGCACCACGCCGCTGGCGATCACCGGCAGTTTCACCAGCGAGGCCAGATGCGAGATCAGCCCCATCTGCGCCTCGGTATCGGCAACATCAGCGTCGATATCGGTGATGAGGATGCCCGCAAAGGGCGCGCCCGCAAAAGCCTCAAGATAGGCCTCAGGGGTGAAAGCGCCAGACTTGCGCCAGCCATCGGTCATCACCTGGCCCTGCCAGATGTCCACCGCCAGAACGATCTGGTCGGGGTGGTGTTCGGCCAGTTCGCGCACCAGGTGCGGATCGCGCGCCGCCAGGGTGCCGATCACGACACGCCCTGCGCCCTTGTCGATCCAGTACTCGACCTGCTCGCGCGAACGCATGCCGCCGCCCAGCTGCACCGGGATACCGGCAGCGCGGATGATGTCGGTGACCAGTTCCTCGTTGCTGTTGTCGCCTTCCAGCGCGTTGAAATCGGTGAGGTGCATCCATTCCGCCCCGGCTGCAGCGAAGCCCTTGGCGGTTTCCACCGGGTCCACGTGCCAGATCTGCGGCTCGTCCAGGCGGCCTTTTTCGAGCGTCACGCAACGGCCATTCTGAATTTGCATCGTGGGGTAGATGATCATAGTGCCAGTCTCCTCATGTCATGCCTCATGGGTTCAGAGTAACACGGATTGAGGCCGGCGATACGCCGTATCCTGACCATTTATAGAACAATTGCGGCGTGGATTTCCGGGCGCGCCGGTAGCGCAAACAAACGCCACAGGCACAAGGGGCCAGAATGCCGCAGCAGCAGATTCGGCGCAGGCAGGCGGGCAAAAGAAAACGGCGCCCTCCGTGCAGGAGAGCGCCGTGAAATCCGGTCATCCGGAAGCGTGGCTTAGGACGCTTCGGAGATGAACTTGACCGCGTCGCCGAAGGTCTGGATGGTTTCGGCTGCGTCGTCCGGGATCTCGATGCCGAACTCTTCTTCAAACGCCATCACCAGTTCCACGGTGTCCAGGCTGTCTGCGCCCAGATCGTCGATGAAGGAGGCGTTTTCGGTGACCTTGTCTTCTTCAACACCCAGGTGCTCAACAACGATCTTTTTAACGCGATCTGCGACGTCGCTCATGTCTCTTCCTCGTTTTACAGGGCACTCTGCCCGGTTCTGCCCTGCCCTAGCCGGGCGGCGTGGTTTTGCCCGGAGCGGGCGGTGTGATCCCCGCGGGACGGGGACAGTGCGGCGTTTCCGTTAGGAAATACCAGCGGATATGGGCCGCCTATAGCATAGACCGCAGCCAAGGCAAACGGTTTCGCGCGGTCATCAAGCGGCAGCGCAGTTTGCCTGTGGCCGCTATGAAGCGTGCAGATGGCCTTGTAATCAAGTGGTTGCAAGACCTGCACTGCATCTTTTTTGCTTTTTCACCGGATTTCAATCATTTGGCGCCTCCGGCCAACCCCGGTTGCGGCTCTTGTTCCGGGCTGCAGAGACGGAAAAACCCCGCAGACAGGCTGCGGGGTTCAATAATGATGCGGCGCGGCGGGGCGCTCAGATCATCGCCATGCCGCCGTTCACATGCAGGGTGGTGCCGGTGACATAGCCTGCTTCCTGGCTGGCCAGATAGAGCACGGCAGAGGCGATTTCCTTCGAATCTCCCATCCGGCCGGCCGGGATCTGGGTCAGGATCGCGTCTTTCTGGTTGTCATTCAGCTTGTCGGTCATGGCGGTGGCGATGAAACCCGGTGCCACGGCGTTGACGGTGATGCCGCGGTTGGCGACCTCATAGGCCAGCGATTTGGACATGCCGACCATGCCGGCCTTGGAAGCGGCATAGTTGCCCTGGCCGGGGTTGCCGGTGGCGCCCACCACGGAGGAGATGTTGATGATGCGGCCCCAGCGGGCCTTCATCATGCCGCGCAGCACGCCGCGGCAGAGCCGCATGGTGGAGGTGAGGTTCACGTCCAGAACGCTCTGCCACTCTTCGTCCTTCATGCGCATGAACAGGTTGTCGCGGGTGATGCCTGCGTTGTTCACCAGGATGTCGACCGAGCCCATTGCCTCCGCCGCCTGTTTCGGCAGTGCTTCAACCGACTCCGCGTCCGACAGGTTGCAGGTCAGCACATGGGCGCGCTCGCCCAGCTCAGCCGCCAGCGCCTTCAGCGGCTCCTCGCGGGTGCCGGACAGCGCCACGGTGGCGCCAGCGGCGTGCAGGGCGCGGGCGATGTCGCCGCCGATGCCGCCGGACGCGCCGGTCACCAGCGCATTTTTTCCTGTAAGATCAAACATGTTTCTTGCCCTCTTGGCTTCTTAGTCCCGCAGGACCGGTTGTGTCAGGAGACCGAAGCGCTCTATCTCGGCCTCGGTCATTTCGTGCATTGAGCTGGCGGGGGCCGCGCGGACGGTGAACCAGTAGAAATCGGCGCTGCCCAGCATCCGGGTTGTATAGGCCACATAGGGCGCATGTTCCGGGTGCCAGCGCGGGTATTCGTCGGCTGTCTTGTCACCCTCCCAGGCGTGGACACCCAGGACGGCGCCTGCCTCCATCGTGCGTTCGGTGCCGGCCAGGAACAGCTCCACAGCGCCGGAATAGATCCGGCTGCTGGCGGTGACATGGGTGCCGAGGCCCAGATCGCGGACCATGTGGCCGATTTTCAGATTGGTCTCATCATCGTCAGAGCCGGGCATGTCCAGCAGCACCAGCCGCTGCGCATCCGGGTTCTTGGCCATGAAGGCGCGGAACTTGCGCAGCGACTTGCCGTTGACGGTGCCGTTGACCAGAATGTCCTGCCCCTGCAGCTTGAAACTGGCCGCCTGCGCGTGGCTGAGCATCAGCCCGCCCGCCACTGCCACGGCTGCGGCAAGGGCAAGGCTGGATGCCAGAAACGCGAGGCGGCGCTGCATGGATCAGGCCCCGGCGGCGGCCGCGGCGTCCTCGGGCGTGCCGACCTGGCGGCAGGCGAGATTGCGGTCGATCTTGCGGATCATGCCCGACAGCGCCTTGCCTGCGCCGATTTCCCAGAATTCCGTCACACCCTTGGCGGCCATCGCCTGCACGCTTTCGCGCCAGCGCACGGAGCCGGTGACCTGCTCCACCAGCAATGCGCGGATTTCGTCCGGGCTGGTGACCGCATCGGCGCGGACGTTGGCGATCAGCGGAACTGCGGGGGATTTGATATCAACACCGGCCAGCGCCTCCGCCATGGCATCGGCGGCGGGCTGCATCAGGGCGCAGTGGAAGGGGGCGGACACCGGCAGCATCACTGCGCGCTTGGCGCCTTTCTCCTTGGCGATTTCAGCCGCGCGTTCCACCGCGGCCTTGGCGCCGGAGACCACCACCTGGGTGGGGTCGTTGTCGTTGGCGGCCTGGCAGACTTCGCCCTGCGCGGCTTCCTCAGCCACCGCGCGCACGGCATCCAGATCGAGGCCCAGGATCGCGGCCATGGCGCCCTCGCCCACCGGCACCGCGCTTTGCATTGCGAGGCCGCGGGTGCGCAGCAGGCGGGCGGTGTCGGCAACCGAAATGGCACCGGCGGCGGCCAGCGCGGAGTATTCGCCCAAGGAGTGGCCGGCCACAAAAGCCGCCTTATCGATGGTGACGCCTTCGGCCTCCAGCGCGCGCATGGCCGCCATGGAGGTGGCCATCAGGGCGGGCTGGGCGTTCTGGGTCAGGGTCAGGGTTTCGATGTCGCCCTCCCAGATCAGCTGGCTCAGGCTTTCGCCGAGTGCGCTGTCCACCTCGTCAAAGATGGCCTTGGCGGCGGGATAGGCCTCAGCCAGCGCCTTGCCCATGCCGATGGTCTGGGCGCCCTGCCCGGGGAACACAAATGCGATCGTCATTGATGACCTCGTCTGTTTTAGCGTTTTGCCTGATGTACCCGCCCTTTCCCTAACGTACAAGCAAAGGTGCAGATTGCGCACGAAACCTGTGCATGGACGGACAGCCCCGTGCGTTGCATCCCAGGTGTGCGTGGTTAGGTTAAGGTCAACCGGACCCAGACCAGGAAATGCGCTTTATGTCCCGCTCCAATACATTTTCGTCTTACGGCTCTGTCGCCAAGGGCTTTCACTGGCTTACGGCCCTCCTGATCTTCTCTGCCTTTCCGCTGGGCTATGTCGCCAATGAACTGGCGCATGAGATCCAGAGCCCCGGGTTTGACGGCAGCCAGGCGGTGATCGAGCGGGCAACGCTCCTGTTCTCCCTGCACAAGACCATCGGCGTGGCGGTGTTCTTCACTGCGCTGCTTCGCATCCTGTGGGCGCTGAGCCAGCCGAAACCCGGCCTGCTGCACCCGGAGCGCAAGGCAGAGGCGCTGGCGGCGGAGGTGGTGCACTGGCTGCTTTACGGCTCGCTGGTGGCGGTGCCGCTCACGGGCTGGATCCATCATGCGGCGACCACCGGCTTTGCGCCGATCTGGTGGCCGTTCGGGCAGGAGCTGCCGTTTGTGCCGAAGTCCGACGCGGTTGCGGGAGTCTTTGGCGGCTTGCACTGGCTGCTGGTCTGGACGCTGGCGGCGGCGCTGGGGCTGCATATTGCCGGCGCGCTGAAGCACCATGTGATCGACCGCGACGCCACCCTGCGGCGGATGCTGCCGGGCAGCGGCACCCTGCCCAGGCCGCCTGCGCAGGCGCACAGCCTGGCACCGATGCTGGCTGCAGTGGTGGTCTGGGGCGGTGTGCTGGGCGGCGGTGCGGCGCTGGGCATTCTGGGCGGCCATGACCACGATCATGGCACAGAAGGCACCGTTGCCCCGGTGGTTGCCGCAGCGCCCGAGGGCGCGGGCGGCTGGGCGGTGCAGTCCGGCACGCTGGGCATCGCCGTCACTCAGATGGGCAGCGTCATCAATGGCAGTTTTGGTGAGTGGACCGCGGTGATCAATTTCGAGGAGCCGGCCGCCCCTGGCCCGGCGGGCGATGTGGAGGTGACCATTGCAATCCCCTCGCTGGAGCTGGGCTCCGTCGCAAGCCAGGCGATGGGCGCGGATTACTTCGACAGCGCCAATTTTCCGGCGGCTCAGTTCAAGGCGGAGATTGAGAAGCTGGCAGAGGGCTATCAGGCAGTGGGTACCCTGACCATCAAGGGCGAAACCGTGCCGGCCACCCTGCCCTTTGATCTGGTGCTTGAGGGGGATACGGCCAAGATGAGTGGCGGGCTGACGCTGAACCGGCTGGATTTCGGGGTTGGCAAGAGCCTGCCCGATGAAAGCTCGCTGGCGTTTGCCGTGGATGTCGCAGTGGAACTGGAAGCCAAGCGCGCCGAATAACCGGCAGCACAGGGCCGCTCTCCCGCGCCTGGCGGGTGCGCCGGCAATGCCGGCACCCCCCCGGCAGCCTTGGGCCTGGCGCCGCGCTGACGCGCGGCGCTTTGCTTATTCACAGGCTTCCGGGACCTGATCTGCCCGCTGATTTCAATGCCGGTGGTAGTAATAGCCGCCGTGGCGTGAGCGGTGCCGGTGGCCGCCGTGGCGGCGGAAGTGGTGCCGGTTGCGGGTGGCGTGGTGCCGGCGGGCGCCGTGGTAGCCGTGGTATTGCCGGGGCTGGTGATAATAGACGCGGCCGCGGTGGCGGTCCCGGTCGTTGTCCAGGCTCTTGACGATAATGCCAAGCGCAATCAGCCCGGCGATGGCGCGGGCGGCGTCATTGCCGGAATCATGGGCTGCGGCGGGAGCTGTAAAGGCCAGGTTGGCAGCAAGGGCCAAAGCCGCGCAGGCTGAAGTGAGAAAGCCGAAGCGGAACATGGTGCCTCCTTTCCGAAGTGGCCGGAGAGGCCGCCCACAGTCTGCGCCTGATGCGGCGCAAAGGCCAGTGAACTTGGGTCACGGTTTGGGGAGGTCTTCGCAGCGCGGCGCAAAGGAAAACCGCCGGCCCCAAGGGAGCCGGCGGCTGTAATTTCAAAGATGCGGCGGCTGGATCAGCCGTCGGCCTTCATCGCCTCGACGGAGATCTTGATGTTGACCTCATCGCTGACGAAGGGGGCGAACTGGCCCAGGTTGTAGTCGGAGCGCAGGATCTGGGCAGTGGCGTCAAAGCCGGCCCAGGGCTTCTTGGCCATCGGGTGTTCGCCGGCCTGGTTCAGCTTGGCGTCCAGCACCACGGATTTGGTCACGCCGTTGAGGTTCAGGTCGCCCGTGATCTTGGCGGTGTTTTCGCCGGTCACTTCGATGCCGGTGGAGGTGAAGCTGATGGTTTCATCCTCGGTGGCGTCAAAGAAGTCCTTGGTCATGAAATGGTCAAAGCGCGCCTGCCAGCCGGTGAACATGCTGCTGAGCGGCATCGAAACCGACACGCTGGAAGCGGCCGGGTCTTCCTGATCGAACATGATCTCGCCTTCGAAGCCGGAGAACAGGCCGTAGGTGGTCGAATAACCGAGGTGGTTGTAATCGAACAGGATCTGGCTGTGGCCGGCGTCCAGCACGTATTTCTCCGGTGCGGCGGCAGCGCCGGTTGCAGCGGCAGCGGCCAAGGCGGCGGCAAACAGGGTCTTTTTCATGTCAAAGGCTCCGAATTGAAGAATTTCTATGGCAACACATGTGGTTGTTTCCTCCCCGAAAGGAAGACCGCAAAAACCAACATTATCTGTGAGCGCGCGAACACAAAACCCGGCTGCAGGCAGCCGGGCGGCATCTCGCGCAAATGTGAAAGCGGATCAGGTCAGGATGCGCACCGCACCGCTGAGCTGGTCGCGCAGCTGGCTGCGCACCGCGGCGGAGGCCAGCGGCAGTTCGATCATCAGGCTGCCGTCGCCCTCGAACAGCTGGACGGAGCTGGCGGTGAGCCGTGCGCCGCCCAGGGTGTCATAGCTGCGCCGCAGGACGGTGCGCGGACGGCCCTGGGCGTCGCGCTTGAGCACCCGCAGTTCGCGGCGCACCGGATCAAAGCAGGCCTCCGGCCGGCCTTCAGGCTCATGCGCGGTCATCAGGACCAGCCCGGCCAGCAGGAATGCAACGGAGAGGCCGAAGCGGATCAGGTTCATTTCCGCATCCGCGCCAGCCCCCTGCACCAGCCACAGGCCGGTTGAGCTGAGGATCATCGCGGCGCCCAGAAGCTTCAGCGCAACCACCCGCACTTTCCAGTTCGCTTCGAACCTCAAGCGCAGCGGCGATGCACTGGCAATTGCGCCAAGCGCCCGTGCGCTGGACATTGCGGAAATCTGCGGCGGGGTGTGGTCTGTCACTGCCATTTGACTGCCCTTCTGCTGCGGTCCTGTTTCTGCTGCCCTGCTGCGGGTCCCGCGTCTGGGTTTCCGGCGCCGCGGCTTCTCTCCGCGTTAAGGCTTCGTTAACGAGTGAAGACTGGCATTGGGGCAGCAATGGGGCGGGCTTGCGGTTTTGCCGCGGCGGGCCATTGCAGCCAGCGCAAAACGCCCTTTGGACTTGCTCTTTTGGCGCCAGCCTGTATAGGAGGCCCTGCTTCCGCGACATCTTCGATCCGCGCAGCCTCTCGTGACCGGGCAGCGGAAGTGTGACATGCCCCGTCTATGAAATGCGCCTAGACACAAACAGGAGTTCGCATGCCACTCTATGAGCATGTCATGATTGCGCGTCAGGACCTGTCCAACTCGCAAGCTGAAGGCCTCATCGAACATTTCGGTGCTGTTCTGTCCGACAACGGCGGCAAGCTGGTCGAGCAGGAGTACTGGGGCGTCAAGACCATGGCCTACAAGATCAACAAGAACCGCAAGGGCCACTATGCCTTCCTGAAGACCGACGCACCGTCGGCCGCCGTTCAGGAAATGGAGCGCCTGATGCGTCTGCATGATGACGTGATGCGCGTCCTGACCATCAAGGTCGACGAGCACGCCGAGGGCCCTTCGGTCCAGATGCAGAAGCGCGACGAACGCGGCGATCGCCGTGAGCGCCGCTGATCAACGCTTGAGAAAAGGACGCTAAATCATGGCAGCCAAACCGTTTTTCCGCCGCCGCAAGGTTTGCCCGTTCTCGGGTGAAAATGCGCCGAAGATCGACTACAAAGACACCCGTCTGCTGCAGCGCTACATCTCTGAGCGCGGCAAGATCGTGCCTTCGCGCATCACCGCCGTTTCGGCAAAGAAGCAGCGTGAGCTGGCCCGTGCTATCAAGCGCGCCCGCTTCCTCGCCCTGCTGCCCTACGCCGTGAAGTAAGGAGATAAGCAGATGCAAGTTATCCTTCTTGAGCGCGTTGCAAAGCTGGGCCAGATGGGCGACGTCGTTGACGTGAAGCCCGGGTTCGCCCGCAACTTCCTGCTGCCGCAGGGCAAGGCAAAGACCGCTTCCGAAGCCAACATCGCTTCTTTCGAAGCCCAGAAAGCGCAGCTGGAAGCGCGCAACCTGGAGACCAAGAAAGAAGCCGAGGCTCTGGCAGAGAAGCTGGACGGCCAGCAGTTCATCGTGATTCGCTCCGCTTCGGACGCGGGCGCGCTGTACGGCTCCGTCACCCCGCGCGACGCGGCTGATGCTGCAACCGAAGCCGGTTTCTCGGTCGACAAGAAACAGGTCGCCCTGATCGCTCCGATCAAGGACCTCGGCCTGCACTCGGTCTCCGTGAAACTGCACCCGGAAGTCGAAGCAACCATCGAACTGAACGTCGCACGTTCGGCAGAAGAAGCCGAACTGCAGGCATCGGGCAAATCGATCCAGGAGCTGGCCGCCGAAGAGGAAGCCGCTGCAGAGTTCGAGATTTCCGAGCTGTTCGACGACATCGGCTCTGCTGCGTCCGACGACGACGAAGCACCGGCCGAAGCCGCTGGCGAAGAAACCAACTGATCCCATCCGGGACAGTGAGACACGGGAAAGGCCGCCCTTGGGGCGGCCTTTTTCTTTGGCTCAGCGGAGTTTGCAAAGACACGCCAAATTGCACGGAAATCCCCTGCCCCCGAATAACCATCTGTTTGCCGGATTCATCCAGAATAGTCGGCACGTGGAGTGAAAAAGGGGGATGCGCCATGCAGGACGCATTGGAAAGTGAGGAGCTGGCGCTGCGGCGGCGGCTGTTGTTCCGGCTGCTGCGCGGCCAGCGGTTCGACCGGCCGGATTTTAAGACAGAAGCGATTTCAGAACTGGTGCCCAAAGGGCTTATCGGCCCTGGGGACAGCCTGTTCAAGGCGCCGTCAGACGCGATGCAGAAACCTGTCTGAAGGCGTCCCAAGCGGCCTTTGGCTGAGGTATGCAAACCGGTCTGCGCAGGGCGGTCAGGGGCTGCACTGAGGAGCTGCCAAGGGTTGTAGGGACCGCGAAATTTTGGGAAACAGCCGCGGTCCCTTTCTGCCCGAAGTGGTCAGCTGCCCCACAGGCGTGAGGGGCAAACTGCCCTGAGGGTTGTTTCTGCCTCAATGCGCAACCCCAATATGTAGTGGGCGGCCATATTTAACAAATGTCTAATGATTAAAGTTTGACCGACTTCCCGGACACCGGAACGCACGCCGGATTTCAGGCGGTTTCCCCCCGCGGCAATGGCGGTTCCCCGCCACTGGAAGCCCCTGCTGGCATGGGCAGGATTGCAGCCCGCGCCGGGGCGGGTAATCTGCCCATCGTGAGAAACCGCTTTCGGAGGCCGCATGAAGCGCCCGACCCCTTTGATCTTGTTTATTGCTGCCGCGGTGCTGTCCGCCTGCGCCAGCACCGCCTCCCCGCCGGAGGTGTCCCGAGCCGCCCCGCCGCTCTACCCCAATGAGACCCCGGAACTGCGCCGGAAGATCAATTACTGGGCGGACCACTACGAGGTGCCGCGCAGCCTGGTGCACCGGCTGGCGGTCCGCGAAAGCACCCACAGGCCCAAGGCGGTGAACCGCCCCTATTATGGGCTGCTGCAGATCCTTCCCGCGACGGCGCGGTCGATGGGGTTCAAGGGAGAACCCAAGGAACTGCTGGATGCCGATACCAACCTGCAATTTTCGGTGAAATACCTGCGCGGCGCCTGGCTGCTGGCTGATGGCAGCCAGGACATGGCGGTGAAGCACTACTCGCGCGGGTATTACTACGAGGCCAAGCGCCGCGGCATGCTGGTGGAAACCGGCCTGCGTCCGGCGCCTTCTGACGGCTGAAGCCTGCCCGTCAGCAGCGCTCCGCAGGGGCGCTGCCTGGCCCAACGGGCCGCGGCGCTGTCCGCAGGACGGCGCCAAGGACGGGCGGGAGCATTTGTTTTCCTGACCAGCACCGCCTGACCGCAAGGCCAAACGCTTCGGCCCGCAGCGAAGCGTCCTTTCCCGCAGTGCCGCCTGCCTGGGGTATCCAGTCCCAATCATCACTGGAGTCCCTTATGAAAATGCCCGAGTTGAAGACCGGCAGATTTATCCCCGAAGACGGTTTGCGGATCACCGTCCAAGTTCCCGAAACCCACGTGCAGAGGATCGTTGATGCGGTTCTTGCCGTCTCCGCCCTGAAATACGGCGACTATGACCGCGTGACCTTTCAGACATCGGCGGGCACACAGAGCTTCCGTTCGCTGGGGAGCGGGCGGAACGCGGCGACGGAGGCTGCCGTTGAGGTGCCTTGCGTGGAACTGTCCTTCTTTCTAGGCCGGGAGGACGCCGGGGCGGCGCAGGTTCTGGAAAGCGTCTATGCGTCCCACCCTTACGAGGAGCCGGTGATCTATGTGACCCCCTGCCTGCGGACCCTCCATATCCGCGGCATGGATGAAGACAATCCCAACAGGTTCTGGAACAGCGCCCCCGAGGACTGGGTGCCGGACGCGCACCGATAGAAACCGGATCACCGGACGCCCGGCGCCGTCTTATCCTATCCAACCTTATCCTATCCAACGAAAAAGGCCGCCCGATGGGCGGCCTTTCCGTAAGTCGATGCGGAAGGAGGATTATTCCTCTTCCAGCTCCTCAACGGCCTTTTGCAGGTCGTCTTTGGAGATCTCTTTCTCGGTGACCTTGGCCTGGCCGACGATGTGGTCGACAACCTTGTCCTCGAAGATCGGCGCGCGCAGCTGCTGCTGCATCTGGGCGTTCTGCTGGATGAATTCGAAGAACTGGCGTTCCTGGCCGGGGTACTGGCGGGCTTGCGCCATAATTGCCTGGGTCATCTCGGCGTCGGTCACTTCGACCTCGGCTTTCTGGCCCAGCTCGGCCAGCAGCAGGCCCAGACGGACGCGGCGCTCAGCCAGTTTGGTGTGCTCTTCGGTGGTTTCGATTTCACCGTGGTCGTGGCCTTGCACTTCCGGGTTGTCCTCGTGCCACAGCTGGTGCGCGATCTGCTTGGCTTCGGCGTCGACCAGCGACGGCGGCAGGTCGAAGGAGACCAGGGTGTCCAGCTTGTCCAGCAGGCCGCGCTTCAGCACCGCGCGGGCGGCACCGGCGTATTCTGCTTCCAGGCGCTCGGTGATCTGGGCTTTCAGCGCGTCCAGGTCGTCGGCGCCGAATTTCTTGGCCAGCTCGTCGTCGATCTCAGCCGCCTTCGGGGCTTTGACTTCCTTGACGCTGCAGGAGAACACGGCCTCTTTGCCGGCCAGGTGCTCTGCGCCGTATTCCTCGGGGAAGGACACGGTCACGTCTTTTTCTTCACCGGCTTTGGTGCCGACCAGCTGCTCTTCGAAGCCGGGGATGAAGGAGTTGGAGCCTAGGGTCAGAGGGTAGTCGTCGCCTGCGCCGCCTTCAAAGGCTTCGCCGTCGATCTTGCCGACGAAGTCGATTACGACCTGGTCGCCGTCTTCGGCTGCTGCGCCCTCTTCGCGGGCTTCGAATTCCTTGGCGGTTTCGGCCAGGTTGGCCAGCGCCTCGGTGACGGCTTCGTCTTCAGCCTTCACAACCAGCTTTTCCAGCTCGACGCCGGAGAAGTCGACTTCGGGGATTTCCGGCAGTGCCTCGTAGGACATCTCGACGTTGACGTCGTCGCCTTCTTTCCAGTCTTCGTTGGTCATCTTAACGTCGGGCTGCAGCGCCGGACGGTCGCCGCTGTCCTCGAAATGCTTGTTCATGGCGCCGTCGACGGCTTCCTGCATCGCTTCGCCCATCAGGCGCTGGCCGAACTGCTTTTTCAGCAGCGCCATCGGCACCTTGCCCTTGCGGAAACCCTTCATTTCGATTTCCGGCTGGGCTTCGACCAGCTTTTCGTTGACCTTCTCGTCCAGCTCGGCGGCGGTGACGGTGATGGCGTAGCCGCGTTTCAGACCTTCGTTCAGCGTCTCGGTGACCTGCATCCTATTCCCCATAGAGATTCGGGGCCCCTGTGCGAGGTGCCCCCAGACAATTTGCGGTCTTCTATTTCCCCCGGCGCGGCGGCGCAAGGGGGATTGCCCCTTTCCTGCGCAATCGCGCGGATTTCCAGCCGCCCAAAACGAAAAACACGCCCCTAGAGGGGCGTGTTTGTGTTCCTAAAACCGAGAGAGTTGCGGTTCAGAACTTCCAGCGGGCACCAGCCAGGATGACGTTTGCGTCCTGGTAGGTGGTGGCGCTGTTGTCGGCATAGGAGTAGTCGCGGTAGGCCAGGTAGGTCTCGACGTTGTAGGCGTCGATTTTCTGGACTGCAGCAACGCCCCAGGATTCAGCGCTGTCGCCGGAGCTGACCATGTCGGAGCCGTCATAATAGTCGACCGAGAAGGAGGTGGAGCCGGCCGCAATCAGATCTGCCGAATAACCCAGCTTGGCGTAAGCATAGGTTCCTGCAATGTCGCGCTCGCCTGCGGCGATGTTCAGCGACAGGCCGGTGGCCTTGTGCAGCACCGCAAAGGAGCCGGAGATGTCGCGGTAGTCCTGCTCGCCGGTTTCCTCGGTCCAGGAGGCGCCGATGCCGGTGTCGATGGCAAAGGCCGCAGCGTCGTCATTGGCCCAGCGGACTGCCACGTCATAGCTTTCGCGGTCGTTGGCGTCCTTCAGGATGTCGGTGCCCCAGGAGGTCGACAGGGTGAAACCCGCCAGCTCCGACGAATCGTAGCGGACACGGCCCAGGCGGCTGCCGTCCAGGTCGGTGAAGGCATCGCCGATGTCCACGCCGCTGAGCGCGCCGGCGCCGGTGCGGAAGGCATAGCCGCCCGCGGAGTCGGCAACCGAGTTGGAGGCGCCAAGACCGGTGCCGGAGAAGTCAGCGCCAGTGATGCCGTCAGTTGCCATCGAGCCCTGACCCGCCGAGAAGCGGCCATAGCGCGCGGTGTCGAACTGGAAGTCGACGTGGCGGATGTTGGTGCGGTCCCAGCTCAGGTTGTCGCCGGTCGAGGTTTGGCTGACCCCGTCAGAGGAGCGGAAACCGAAGGCAGTTTCAAAATTGAACCGCAGGGTGTTCTCGCCGTACGCCTGCTCCAGCCAGAAACCGATGCGGGAGTTGGAGGCGGCGTTGTCGGTCAGGCGGTTGAAGTCCTGTTCGCCATCATCAAACGACTGATAGGCGGGGTTGAACTGGCCGTACCAGCGGAAGCTGCCGCCGGTGTCGTTGGTGTAAGTGGGGCCTGCAAATGCCGGGGCCGCAACTGCGGCTGCGAGGGTGGCTGCGCCGGCGCGGGCTGCAAACTTGGTTTTCATGTCCTGTCTCCTGTTCCGCCGCTTACGGCCGCTGTCCGGCACAAGCCAGCGCAGGAGCCGAGGGAGCCTCTGGGCGCGTGGCATGAATTCCGGGTCAGATGACCGCTGCGGCAATTGTGAAAATCTGCCCGTGGCAAAAAATCACCTGCACCGTAGCGCCGCCACGGGACCGGAGATGTGAAGACGATTACGTTTACAGCCCGCCTCATGCAAAGCAGCTATGCCGCACGTGCAACCCTGAGGCGGGAACCAGCCGGGCGGGCGGATCCGGAAACCTGCCCGGTCCAGCCCTCAGCAAAGAAACGCTCCGGCTGACCGGAGCGTTTCATTATGGTCCAGATATCTGCCGCTCGTCAGAAACGCCAGCGGGCGCCCAGCACCCAGGTCGTCAGATCCTGGTAAGTCGCGGCGGCATCCTCATACTCATATTCCTGGTAGGTCAGGTAGATGTCGGTGTTGATGCTGTCGACCTTTTGCACCGCACCAATGCCCCAGCCCTTGGTGCTGGAACCGGTGACGTTGAAATCATCGCCGTCGTAATAATGCACCCCAAGCCCGGTCTTGCCCCAGGGCAGCCAGCGGTCGGTCTCATAGCCGATCTTGGCATAGTAGTAACTGGGATCGCTGGAGCCCGCCGCATCGTTGTCCCGGCTGCCGCCCGCCACAGTAAAGCTGATGCCGCTGTCCAGCAGCACCGAGGCCGAGCCGATCACATCCGAGCGCTCTGCCCCGGCGTCGTCACGCACCTGATAGGCCAGTGAGGCGGCAAAATTAGTGGAGCCGAATTCCTGCCCGTAGCGCAGGCCGATGTCGTAATAGTCGGCATCGTCGCCGGACGACAGGATATTCTGCCCCCAGGCGATACCGGCGGTGAACCCGTTCAAATCCGGGGTGTCATAGCGGATCCGGCCGCGGCGGGAGCCATCCAGATTGTCAAAGGCAGAGGCCACGGCAGGCCCGCTCAGCGCGCCTGCGGTGTCGCGGAACAGGAAACCTGCATTTGCATCAGCTGTATAGGAATAAAGCGCGGTGCCGACATAAGACAGGTCGGTTTCAGCCGCGCCATCGGCCACCATGCTGCCCTGCCCGGCGGAGAACCTGCCCCAGCTGCCTTCGAGCCAGAAGTCCACGTGGCGCAGGTCGGCGCGGGTCCAGCCGCTGTAGTTGGAGCCGAACTGGTTCACTTCGGTCGAGTTCGGAAAGCCCAGCCCGGTCTCAAACCGGAAGCCAAAGGTGTTGGCCCCGATCGGCTGCATCAGCCGCAACCCGACGCGGGAGCGGGACAGGTCGTAGTCAAGCACGTTGGTCTCAGTCTGCTGGCCGTCATCAACCGAGATGATGGCCGGATTGAACTGTCCGTAGATTTCAACATAGCCGCCGGAATTGTTGTCATACCGCAGCTCGGCGTAGGCCGGAATCGCGATTGCGCAGACCCCTGCAGCTGCCGTGGAAATTTTCAGAAGACGTGTCATGGCCATCCCCCTTTTTAACAATGTACTGATAAACACTTGGGCCAGCCAAAGGCCGCTGGCCGGCCAGATAGAAGTATAGCACATCGCGGCTGGTTCCAGTGAAATTATTGACCGGAAAGGTTAAACCGGCCAGCAACCGCCACGGCCAGCATCCTGTCTGCCTCTGATGAGATTGAAAGCTGGTGCGGGTGAAGGGACTCGAACCCCCACGCCAAAGGCGCCAGAACCTAAAACTAACGAACAATCAATGATTTCAGCGCACTTAGCCCGAAAGTTTTACAGGACATTGCCAGAACGAAACGCGAAAGCGTAAAACGGAACAAACCAAGCACGAATCCCACCCTCCCAAATGCGCGCCAAAGACTACCCCTTTCCAACGGTTGAAATCTGCTGCAGCTATTGCAGCCGATATGGGCGCTATAGGAAACAGCGGTTTGTGGAGATCGTCGGCGCCGATACTGAGCTGCCCCAGGCGCTTGGGGTTATAGCGGCGGACTGTCCAGAGGATCGCGTTTCACCGGGCAACATGCGCGGGAACTGTCGGCCGTTCTACGCTCAAGACTGGTGGATCACGGGTAGGCGGGCGAGATAGCCTGCCCGGCCACCTTTACTGGAAATTTGCACCTTCAGCTCTACACTGCAGAGATCCCGGAAATCTGGGGTGGGTCAGAGCGGCCCGCTGTATCGCCGACAACGGTGCATATGCCCGGCGGGTCGCTCGCTCCCATTCTGGACAATTCAACTAGCTGAGCTATTCCCTTCAATGCTCAGGCACAAACCGCTTCTGAGCGGCGAGAATCTCATCAAGCACTCGAGCCTTCCACACCACCCCAAGCTGAGCACCAAGCTTTCGATCATGGACAACTCGGCCTGAGTATATACCCACGAAATCCCGAACCTCACCCATGATATTGATGAAACGGCCCTTGTCATCAAAGCCCGATTTATTGGTGGAGATAACTGGCGAGCCTGACATCCCGCAATTTGAAGCCGTGTCAACCAGCATCTTCGGAAGACCCTCAACGTCAAAATGAGGCTCAGAGGCGATGCTACCCTTCTTCCAAATCGGCGTCCCCTCAACCCCTAACCCCAGAGGGTAGCCCAGAAGAAACACGTCCGAAGAAACGGCAAGCCGAAGCCGTGAGTGTGAAGCATTTATTGGATGAACTATGAACCCTTCCGGCGGGGTGGAAATTCGACACATCACTACGTCGACAGAACTCCCAAGTGGATGCTCGAGCCATTGCGTTTCAACGCCAAACTCCCAGTCTAAATCAAAGTCGACCGGCATAACGCCTTCAGAACACAACATGTGGAATGTCGTTGAAACCCTATTGGGTCTGGACAACATCTTATTCAAACACTTTCCAGTCAGAGCGTTGCGCCCAGCAACATTGTGCCAGTTTGTAACGAGGTACAACGCCCTTTCAGAGTGCCAAAGGAACCCGGTGGCCTTGCTTAAATGAATATCGTTGAATTTCATCTCTAGCTGAGCGACCGAAATTGTCTCTCTTGCAATTGGAAGCAAATTCACATCCTCCTTTGCTGGACTTAGTCCGAGCTTTTGCATAGCTCCGCAATTTCCTCCAAGCCCCGAAGGAGCTTGCGCTGGCTTTTCGCCACCTTGTCGAACAGGGCAGATGCTCGTGTCTTCTCACTCTCAGAGCCGGAGATTTTCATTACGGTTAGTGCTTGAGCAACCTCTAGGTTGGCCTCGATATGCTCTGACATGATAGCCCCGATTTTCTGGCAGACCTCGGACTTAGAAGCGGCAACGGCCTGACTACCCGCCAAACAAAAAGCGGCAGCGAGCGTAAAAGCTCCTCTCATCTAACAATTCCCTTATTCAAAATCATATACTTACTCCTTATCTGGATCGCTATGAAAGGTGGCTTAGCCGCACCTTGCCGGACCTGAATATCTCAACGTCAAAGTACTGAAGCATGTCCCGCCCTAGAAGGGCATCGCAGGAAATGCCGTCAACTACCACGATCTGGTGACTACTGATCGTAATTTTCCCACCACAATCTGTCTCTAGACCGATTGTAGCTTCAACAACCCTGCCGACAGCGCCTCCAGTAACTCCATTGACGTCGATCTGCCTAATCGGCCGTAGCTCTCCTGTTAACTTCAACAGCTTTGCATGCACGCATGTGTGATCATTTCCTGTGTCGAACTGCGCCTGTGTCACCCCTCCAACCATCGTTTCGGGATGGAAGAAATAAGTTGGGATGAGGATTTCATCCTTTGGAGAAAATCGATCGATTGTTATTGTTTTTAACGTCATTACTGCTCCTTTTCTGGACCTATCACGAAGCGATAACGCTTCCTTAACCAAACTACCGCATAAGGGTAGCAAGGGACATTCCGCTCCCCTTTTTGTACTAGGCCAAAACCCAGGCGGGCGCCTACACCCAAGGGCGCCCGTCACTCTTTTACCCCAGTGCCCGATGGGGTGGCGCCTGCAGTCAGATGTTGACCTGGTAACGAGTGCCGCGCACTGGCCTTGCTCCTTTGATGCAAATTTCACGATGCGTATACACAATTTTAACTCAGATACCGCATAGATAGAACTGAGAGCGCGAACTACACTCTCAAGCTCATTCTGCACAAGAAGATGGGCGCCTCGGTTGAGAGGCGCCCATTTTCGTGTCTCGTACCTGTTGCCGCACAGAGCGCCCTACCCCCGTCAACAAACCTGCCCGCGCTCCTTTGTTGGACCTACTCGCAGGTACCAAAATTAGTCATGGCTGTCGGTTCCGGCCTATGAAAATGATATGTTAACCGAGCAGCAGAATTGGCAAAAACCGTCAGGAAAGCAGTTGATCCGTTCACTTCCTCGCTAAGGAATGTGATAGCCTCGTCACCCCATTTTGAATGATTGTAACGGGGAAGGTTTGCCCTGGAGACGATATTGTTCCGTCATCCTCAGTGTAGGACACTTGGACAACAAGATCACGCGTACTGCATGCATTGGTTTCCAAGCATACTGTTGAGAATGTGCACTGAAACTGCTTCTCAGCTTGCGCGTCTGAGGGAAGCACAAAAACAAGAGAGGCAGCCCAAACACATGACCTCATACCCCTACTGGCCTGATTAATAGTCAAATGAAGCCTCCTTTTTCAGACACCGGCGTCGTGAGTTATCATTTCGATAATTCCCCGCAAAACGCGAACCTACCACCCTACCATCAAGTTGCCCCTAGCCGACAGGGGCAGCGGCCCGCGCGT
This sequence comes from Leisingera sp. ANG1, assembly GCF_000203975.2. Taxonomy (GTDB): domain Bacteria; phylum Pseudomonadota; class Alphaproteobacteria; order Rhodobacterales; family Rhodobacteraceae; genus Leisingera. The sequence continues at coordinate 623,878 of NZ_AFCF02000001.1, forward strand.
AACTAGTGCTTGTTTAACCAGCTTCGCGGGCCGCACCACTCCTTTGTTGGACTGCTATTTGTTCTCAAATCGCCAACTGAATTTTCAACTTGTTGAGTTCCCACTCATCTTCAAGGAACTTGTCTAAGCATATGATGGCTGCCTTCGCGTCAGCCTTAGCATCATCAGAAAACTCTGTTCCGCTCTCTGGCAGGCGCCAGTAGAATTTCAGGACAGCTTCGGATGCTTCTCGACTCAATCGGCCAAGATCAGCCAGATGAGCATCTTTGATGGGTGTTTTTGCTGTCGAAGTATGCAGGAAGGCCAGGATCTCCGCCCGAATGGCTTTAGCTATTGCTCTCTTAGATCGAACGGCTTCATAGCGTAACAGAGCAACCTCTCTACGTTTTTCCGCCGCGAACTGTAGCACTGAAACAGCTATCGCAAACGCGGATACAAGAACGGCGACCACACCTTCTTCCGGCGGATGTGCTCTCCAATCCGGCAAGAGCGAAGTTTCAAAAATCCGCTGAGTTCCCCAATCAAGAACCCAAACAACAACTCCAAGAACCAATGCGCCGCTGAGCGCGACAGCCGGAAACCGTAAGAACTTAAAGTACATGAAATACAGGGCCTTTCGCACGGCCTTACTCCTATTCAGACTCATCATCCAGGGCGCTGCCGCCATCGCGGCCGGCATCCCATTCCTTCTGCCAGGCATAGTATGCGGCCCGGCTGATCGGCGGCCCCTTCAGATTCTTGATCTTTTCAAACACGGTCATTCCGCGGTCGCCCATCTGCAGCATCATTGAGGCGACCTCGGCACGCTCCTCGGTCATTGAAATCGGGCGGCCGGGCATTTCGCCCCGCGCCTTGGCCCGCTCGATCCCGGCCTTGGTGCGCTCGATGATCAGGTTGCGCTCCAGCTCCGCTACCACGCCCATCATCTGCAGCATGGCTTTGCCCATTGGGGTTGTCACGTCCACCCGCTCAGTCAGGCTGAAAAAGGAAATGCCGCGGTCACTGAGCAGGTTCAGGACTTCAAGAATGCCCTCAAGCGTGCGCCCCAGGCGGTCGAGCTTCAAGACGACAAACTCCGTCCCGGGTACCTGCGCCAGCCGCAGAGCGCGAATAAAATTGGGCCGATCCATGGTCCCGCCGCTGGCCCGGTCCACAAAAATCAGCGCCTCCGGGACCCCGTAATCCTTGAGGGCTTGGATCTGCATGTCGGGGTTCTGGTCCGCAGTCGAAACGCGGGCATACCCGATCTTGCGAACTGGCTCTTTCTTGGATTCGGACACTGCTTTCTTACTCAAGCTTCGGACTCATGCGCCCAATCTGGATAGTATTTCTGGACAAGGCAACCTGTGCGGTACCGCCCCTCACTACTTTCCCGTATTTGCGAGCCACGAACACACGGCGGGACAAAGCCGCCGTTCGCTGCACCTGCTCGGTTTCCGCTAAGTCTGCGCGTGTTCTGAGAGAACGGCGGAAGGCGGTCGTTCGCAGCAGCCAGGGAATTTAAGAGCACCAATTGTGAGAGCGGAGCTTCAATCAGCTGATTTGCAATCAGTAAGGTTGCGGTTCGTGTCCGTGCGGGGCACTATTCCAATCTAGAAAAGTGTTATTGTACAGAACTTTGGCCGTCCTCAGGCGGACGGCAGTTCGCCAATCCACAGAGTGCTGGAAGGGGGTGTATTGGGAGCGGTCGGCCAGTTTGTAACGCTTCTGGCTGTGCGGAGGTTGAGTCTATTTTGGGTAAGCGGAAATACCGCTCCGGTGACTACACGACTGTTCCAAAGTCAAAGTCGCCAGCTACACGTTGCCCTACCACGAGCTTGGCCTTTGAACCGTGAGGGAGAGGGATCTCTTTAGTCCGCCATTCCTTTGCTCCGGGAAGTTCTGCGCCACCCACCAAAGTCTTGCTTGTGATCAGCGTCGCGGAAGGAGGGGTCGAAATATTGTCAGCTTTGTAGGCCACATAAGCCGTGATGTTCGCAGGTTGGGGCGCTTCGATGATTGAGATGGTTGCAATTGCAGACAAGTACATCCCTGAAATCTGTTCAATTACTTTCTCAAACTCTTTTCGAGTTAGGCTGCTTTTCATTTCTACGATGTGAAGCGAGGAAGATGAATCCGAGTGCACAACGCAGAACGCAGCTTCGGCGCACTTCCTATTTGCCAGACACCAAACAACAGGAGCATTATCTCTTGCCCCAATAAAAATTACATTGTGTGTGGACTCGAAGGTGCACTTTCCAGCACCTCCCTTATTTTTTTCCACCACTTCAAATTTAGTTCCGGCACTTACCGAGAAGACGTAGTCCTTATTGACCAGGTCAGAGTTTTTGAAAGTCATGCAGCGCTCTCGCCAGAAATTACGTTTCCAAGTTGCTTAGGGCATCATTAATTCGGATCGTCTCGTCTGCTAACTCTAATAGGACCCTATTAAGAGAATTTGCCACAACGCCATGCTTGGTGATTTCCAACTTTTCAATGTTTGTGATTCCGTCCACGCAATCGAAATCGAAGGCCGCGATGTCCTTCGGGTCAATTATTGAATCCTCGGGCACACCGAGGTTATCGATTAATTCCCGGTCACCCTTCAGGTGGTGAAGTGAAATTAGGTTGTTCAGTTGCTGTAGAAAAGTGTCGCTATGTGTTGTGATGAGAACTTTAATACCAGAATTGACCATCTTGGCCAAAGATCTCGCCATCTCACGTTGCGCACTAAGGTGAAGATGAGCTTCCGGCTCTTCGAAAATAAGCAGAGTTCTTTGGGTCACGCGGTGAGATAGCACCGAAAGCGCAGCGAGCTCTGTAACAAGTGAGGAGGTAGAGGCGAGTGGAATCTCGCCCTTACCGTTTTCAATGGAATAAACATAGTCACCCCTCGTATGGCTGCGCCTGCTAAATTCACCTTGAATGAGGTTTCCGAGGTGGTGGTCCCGTTTCTTCCAGAAGGGTCTGAATGTTCTTCTGGAAAGGTTAAGAGCAAAATCTTGAATAGGCCGCGGAAGCGTTCCGCTTTCTTCAAGTTCCTTTCCAGCCATTTTGGATCTATCGAGCGTGCCGCTGACAAAGTAATCGAGTGCGAGCATGATTCCGGTTCTTGCAGCTGGCAAGTAGATCACATTGCGCATTCCAAGCCAATCCAACCCGAAACATGAAATTCCTATTAAGGACTGCCTTACGTTCGACTCAATGAACCCCGCGAAGATATCCAATTCGAGATCTTCATAACTAAATAGCTCTTTCTGAGTTGTCCCGTATTCGACTTTGCAGGAATAGTTGAAACGATCAACTGTTTGAATCTCAATGTCGTAGGATTCCTCCTCGTCTTCGACCTCCACCTCAACTTCCTCGATTGTCTCAAATTTTTCGACGTAAAGGTTTAGCTTGATCGCAGAGGAAGAATCGTCACCCTCAAGACTGATTTTACTATCGGAGAAGCCATCGTATCCGATTGCATCTTGGAGAATGACATCTATGTTTTTGTTAAAGCTCTTGACCGTATTGTCTCGAATCTTTTTTACATCTTTCGGCCCGGCCGAAAACTCGAAGTGACCTGAGTCTCCGCCTGTAGATGTAGAAATAAAATCCTTGAGTCCGGGGATGTTGTTGGTGAATGCTCTGGTCTCAGGTCGATTAATGTGGCGCAGCAGTGCCCACATCGTGCTTGCGGCATAGGTCTTGCCACTGTCGTTCTGCCCCACGAACATTGTAAGAGGCTTTGGCTCGATTTCTCCCTTAGAAATCCGTCCGACGTTATTAATCTTCAGTTTCACACGGAACCTTCCTTGAGTCGAAGACTCGGGGGTGTATGTCGCCTATGTCCGGTCTGCTGACAAGGATGCGCGGTTGCATAGGGCGACTCAAATTTTGCTGCTTTGTTATGTCCAATTCTCGGCGAGATCGAGAGGTTCTCTGTACCTTTATCTGATGAACTCTTGTCCAAGTGTTGACGTCAACAAGAATTTCTGACGAGTGAGACATCCTTATCCAGTGTTGCTGATAGGGCGAACGCCCGGAGCGGAGCGCCGCTGTGATCAGCGCGGTGATTTGACAAATTTGTAAATGTTCCACCCTTGCTGGGATTTCAAGGCCAAGCAGCGGTGCCTAGGCTGTACCAACACACTGTCAGCTAGCGCTTGTGGTTGAGCCGATGGCGTAGCTCGTAGAATGTCCATTCATGGATAGTACTGGTGGCGTTGCACTCGGCGATCCAGCTACTCCGTCCCGGGCTGATGAGCCGGGGTTCGGCTGGTATCCGACCAGAGCCCTGGGTGCTGAAAATTAGTCCTTGCCCTCCTAGGGGACAATGCTGCCCTGATGCGGTGCTGATGGCTGCAGGACGCCGATGCCGTCTGCGCCAGTCCCGATACTTTCCCTCTCTTTGAGAAGTGGAGTCTGCCTCTCGACCTGCGCAGCATTTGGAATGCTAGTTGAACGTCGGCTTGGGACGGTTCGCAACGCTGCACAAGCGAAGCGCAAGATCCAGTCAAAAGTCTGCTGTGGGCTCGAACCACCCGCTTGTGATCGCCCCATCAGGCGGCAGGATTAGAGCTCAACCTACATTACAGTGATAACGTCGCCTACAGCGATGGTCTCGTTCAAGCAAAACTCGCGGTCTGCCCTCATATGCAGATGCTGTGGATCGAGAGGGCCATTCGGCCTTGGTCGATAGACCTCGCATGGGAACGATTTGCCAGCTCTTGAAACGAATATCCTAGCTTCCAAAATAGTGGAAAAGGCCAAATCAATCTGATTTTCTGTGTACAGAACACAACGACTTCTACCGTCCTTGTCGTCGGTCAGAAGATCAATATCGCTTATCTCAATATTCATGAGGAACAGTCGCATTAAGACGAGCAAAGTTCAACATTAGTGAGGTCCTGCTTAGCAGGTTTGCCGTAATCTAATGCTGAACGTCCGCTTGCCACCGCTCGCGACGTGTTGCACATGCGAGAAGATGCCAGGAGCGGACGACCGCAAAGGGCTCAACACGACCTGGCAGACTCGCAGTCCAACAAACGCCCGCCCCAGAAACGACAAAAGCCCCGGCGCTAACCGGGGCTTTTTGCTTTGGCGCTTCAAGCCTAGATCCCCCAGCCGCTCCGCAGGTAGCGCACATTCCGCGCAACCGCTGCCGGGGCCAGTTGGTCGGTATAGGCCAGAACCTCGCACATCGGCCCGCGCCAGGCCCGATTCAAGCCATTGTTCCGCCCGCCGATCGCGGCCAGCGGAAATGGCGTTGCCGAACTGAAATGAACCACCGACAAAGGCAGCGGCAAAAGCTCTGTGGTTGCAGCGCCGCCGTTTACATGAATGGTCATTCCCGCAGGTATGGAACCAGTGAAAACCCCGGAATTGTTTTCGTGGCCGATCACCCGGTTCGGACTGCCGGTATCCAGCCCGGCCAGGTCAGTGATCAGAGTGTTGTAGCTATTGAATGCAGCCCGCACACCGTCGCCATAGGCCAGGACAACGAACACCTCCCTGACCATCGCGTCTGTAGGCAGGCTCAACCCACGCGAATTGCCTTGATCCGGCCAAACCAGCGCAGGACGCCCGCCAGCGAGCGGTTCAGAAGCCACATAGGTCGGACCACCATCCGCCAGCTTGGACAACCCCAGATAGCCCGCAACCAGGTTGCCGATTGCAGACACCTCATCACCAGCTTCAAGCTGGATGGTTCCGGTAGCCTTCGCGCTGTACCAGCCGATCAGACTTGAACGGTCGGGAAGACAATGCCGCTGCTGTTGAGTTGCTACCATCACCGAATGACCGGCGCCGAGCATCAGTACCAGCCCGCAACGGATGCCGTGGTGCCTGAGGCCTCGATGCCCACGGCTGAGAACCCAATGGTCTCCCCGGCAATGACCGCGTAGACGATCACGGCTCCGGCCTCATCACGGACAGCCAGATCCCCGGAGGTCAGGACGCGCAGAACGCGCGGCTTCACAGGCAGGTCAACGCCATCCTGTGGGACAATAGTGAAATGTCGGGAGCATGGGCTTTCCAGACCGCGCTGAAAATGGGCGAAATGATCAATTTGGGGCATATCCCATTCCTTATGGATGCAGTTTTCAAAAAGGCCCCAGCGATCGCCAGGGCCTCAAGTTCGTCAGGCAGACCTATTCGCGGGCCTGCCGCACGGCCTCTGCAATCTTGCCGCGCGCCAGCCGCTGCAGGACCGCCTCCGTGGGCTTCAGCGCCTTGATGGCATCAGGCACGGATTCCCGGGCATGCTGGATCGCTTCATTGATCAGAACGTCCGCAGCAGCTTCCCTGCCATCTTCCAGAGCCGCACGGATGCCGCTCATCAGAGCGGTGTGAAGATCACGCTGCAGCGCCTGGCCGACCTGGACCCCGAAATGCTTGCGCACCATCAACGCAGCGGCGGCAATCGCTGAGGTCAGGATCAGGGCCAGCGCCTCGATCAGCAGCGGCGTCAGGTCAGGGAGAAGGTTTGTAAGGTCCATTGTTCAGTCCTTTCAGTTGGGGAAAACCGGCCCGCGATCAGCCGCGGGACAGGGTGAGAAATTTCAGCAGCCAGGCAGGCAGCCACGGCAGCGGTGCAGGCTTGGGCGGGGAAACGGGCGGCAGGGCACGCAGCTCCTGGTGCAGCGCGGCGCGGGTCTTCGGTCCGATCCGGCCGTCAGCGGCCAGGCCAACAGTGCGCTGAAACCCTCGCACGTCCGTTGCCGCGAATCCCAGCAGCACAAGCTGCGCTTTGTCGGTCCACTGCTGCCGCTGGAAAAAGTGGTTGTAGCCGCCATTGATCCGCCGGGTGATCACCCGCACGTCGCCAGCATCGGCCGGCACATTCAGGCCGTTCACGCTCCAGAACCAAAGCGGCCCCAGCCCCTCCCAGGGATCCAGATTCACAGCATCCGGATCAGCCTCGAAGTCAGGTGCGGAAGGATCGAGGCGCCGCGCCCAATCCCGGAACTTCCGGTAATTCCAGCGCCCGGTTATCTGGAACGGCCCGCGTCCCCGGAACTTGAAACCGTCGCCATCGGCTTCAGGTGTGTTTCCAAGATCCGTGCGAATGTCATAGCGGGCCTGCGCGGGGGTTGGCCCCCACAACTCACGGTCATAATTGAAGACCCCGCTCTCCAGCAGCGTTTGGCCCAGCAGGTAAGACAGCCGGTGCGGCTGGTTCAGCCCGCAGTCAAAGCCGAAAGTGTTCACCCCCAGCAGAAACGACTTCGCGTTTCGCTCCTGCTCTCCACCCTGCCCCATCGGGCCGGTGATCCGCTGCAGGGTTTCAAGTGTCAGAATTCGGGTCATGTGCCCTCCAAAGGAAAAGCCCCGCTCGATGCGGGGCCGGTTTCAGGGTTGGTTTTCAGTTTCAGGCCGGGCCAAACACGGCCCAACTAAGGGCCAGCCAGAGCAGCACAGAAAGCGCCACACGCACCCGGCGCCAGGTCTTTGAACGCAGGAAGCGGATCATGAACCTGCCCCCATCAAGCGCCGCACCAGGTGGATCAACGGGCCACGGAAGCGGCTGAAGGCGTCATGCGCCACATATGCCGCCAGAAAGGCGATAATCAGCGTCAGGGCCGGGTACTGGATCTCGAAGTGCTCCCGCAGCCAGTGAGCCACCATAGGGCCGCCCAGAACGCCGATCAGAAGGTTGAACACCGCAACGGCAACCGCAGGCTTCAGGCGCAACTCATCGCCTTCCAGCAGCGCCAGCGTAACGCCCAGCAGGGCGACGACAACCACCTCCCAATTTGATCCGTATTGCGCCAGCCAGCCACCAGCCACGCCAAAAAAACCCGCCATGGCGGAGCCGAAGCTTTCAAATTTCATGAGGTATCCTGCTCGTTTTCTGCGGCGTCAGACGCCCAAGGTTCCGGCCATGATGAAACACATCAATTCGGGATAGCGCAGCCCCAGGCGCTCGCCGTCCTCGACCTCTTCGGTGAATTCCCGCTCCTCTTCGACCAGCACCGGAACCCGCGCTGTCTTCTGGACGGGGCCACCCGGGCCAGGCACCATCACCGCTTCCCCGGCCTCATCAAAGACCGGAAGCACCTCATAGACAGGCACCGAGATTTCTTCGGATACAGTCTTCTCAGTCGCCCGCCCGTCGATCACTTCAATGATCGTCCGCTGTTGCGTTGATTTCTCGACCTTTTGAACCTGGACCATTTTGGTATCGGTCACAGTGCGGAAAATCTTGTCGCGGGTGAACATGCCGTAACGGCCTGCATCAAGGCCTTCCTCCGCAAACTTCTGCTCCACCCATTGCGCCATTTGACCGACGTGCAGGCGGGCACCGGCCTCCCCTTTATCTGCCACAGCAGAGATCCACTGAAAGATGCGGAAATCATTGACCAGCTCCTGCGCGACCCGCTTTTCAGCCTCATTCAAGGGCCGAATGTTGACCTTCTCGCGCATGTCCGAGGTGTTGATAGTTCCATCGACCGAGAACATTTCAGAAAAGCGCTTGCTCGCGGAGCCGCCGGTAAAGGCATTGTCCGAACCCGGCTCGATTGCCGTGCCGGAAACGCTAAGCGCAGCCTGACCCGCCGCGTGCAGTTCGATGGGCCCCACATCATGAACAAGCCGCAGCTTATCCAGCAGCGCAATCACCCGGGCCTCCGGAAGACCACCCTTCATAAATTCAAGCGCGGCCTCGCCACTGGCATTCCCCGCATCAAGATAGAAGTTTGCATCCGGGTCAGCACCTGCCGCGTCGGTGTTCTTCACGCGGATCGCCACCTCGCCCCCGTTGCCCTGCACATCGATGAGATGAGACGGAGAGGCAGTACCGACGCCCAGCTTATCGGCAAAGTAGGCCACGGCAGCGGCAGACAGCGCCGTAAACGCCCCTGCCGCAGGGGTGGTTTGCCCGATATCCGTATCGTTCAATTCGCCGCCGATGACCGTGCTGTTTTCGGTCAGCCAGGTCGCCCAGGCATCGACAAAGCTGAAGAAATCATTCACCGCCCACTGAAACAGCAGCACCATCTTTGCATCAAAGTCGGCCTCCGGCGATGAGCGCAGAGGAATATCCGGCTTGGCCGGTTGAGCAGGAAAATCCATGTGTTTTGCCCTATTTGAGAGTTTTCATCACCAGGGGAAACACGCTGTCCCCTGCAATATCGATCGGCTGGCTATGGTCATCGACAAACCCCAGCCCCTCGATCCCGTAGCTTGGAGCATCACCGGACAGGTAGAAGGCCGTGGCCACCCCATCGACCTCTGCGATAATGTCCATCACGCGCGGCGCCTGCAGCGTCTGCACAATGAGATCCACCTCAACCCGGCGCGTGGATCCGCGCTTCACCAGGATCTCATCACCAAAATCGTCATACCCTTTCCGGCTGTGGCTGACGTGCTGGATATTGGGAAGGTTCAGCACCTCCCCCAGGATGTGATTCCTGCCAAGAACGATATGCCCCACCTCAGCCACGGAACCCGGTGCTGAGATGGTGATATCGATCCGGTGGCCGATGTAGCCCGGGAAGCCGTTCAGCACCTTCTGACGCTGGAAAACCACTCCGCCAAAGAAATAGGTATACATGCTGACCACATGCCCGGTGTCTGCCATCGCAAAGGTCTGGTCAAAGATCAGTGTGGCGCCGTCAAAGACCTCGATCTGAACTGAACCCGCCGACAGGCCGAATAGCGAAATGGCATCGCAGTCCTGGCTAGGCACGATCGAATAGGTGATTTCCTCCGCATAGCTGGCCCGGTTTGACCGGCGCTGATCAAACGCGCTCCAGCGGTTCGTGGCCTTCAGATCGAGCCACCAGGTGCCATCGTCCGAAACCGGATCATTGCCCTGGTTTCCGGCCTGCATGCTCTCATAGATCCGGTGCGAGGTGGTCGAGATCACCTTTGCGCCGAGGCCGAAGGATGTGCCGGCATCCCATTCCGCATGGTCATTTTCCGGAATATTTGATGCCGTCAGTTCCGCATCGGTGACAGTCATCGGCGCGATAATGTTGAAATCCATCAGACACGCACCTCCGGCTGACCCACTTCATCCCAATCCTCCAGGTACTGCGCGACCTTGCGCACCATCATTTCCATCCGCTGACCCTGCACGGCGACTTGCTTTGCAAGCCCCTCGACACTCCGGACCACCTGGCGGTTATCCAGCATGGCAACCGAATCCGAATGGCTCACAACCCGGCTGGGGCCGGTGTTTTCCAGTTCCCAGCCGCGTTCCCCGACAATCCGCCAGCCGCCCAGATGGGCGCCGCCTTCTGCAAACTGCGGAATACCGCCCATCGAGCGGATCTGCTTGCGGAGGCTTTCGGCCTGCACCGCCGCCTTGCTGGCCTTCGAATTGGCCGAGCTAACGACATTGCCAAAAGAGGCCGTGCCGAATTCATCCTTGAGGGCTTTCTTGAATTCCGCCAGCTTTTTGGGAGTTCCGCCATAGTAGTCAAAGGAGGTAACAAGCTGGCCATCCTTATTGACGGAAATCGACCGCTTTTGCCCGTGCAGGCTGACCCCGTATTTCTCGCGCAATGCATTGAATTTTTCGGCAATCTCCTGCGGCCTCTTAGCCGCCGTCGCTGCATCGCCCCCCTTCACCTGAAGGCCCGCAATCTTTGCGTTCCGGTTCCTGTCCCGGCGATCCGCATTGACGGCATCCCGGAGCTTGCCCAGCATACTGGTCAGCGAGTTCATTGGCGCCTTCACACTGCTTAGCCCGCCGGTCAACTCACCGAACAATTCCGACATGGGGCCAGTCGGGCTGACCTCAGCAATGCCGGGGTTTTTGCTGGCCTCCACGATGTCTGCCCCCAGCGCTTTCAACCGGTCCTGATACTGGGCGACATCCTCACCGAATTTCTTAGAGCTGGCATTTGCGGTCTGCAGGTATTCGCCCAGTTCCGTGAGGACGCTGGTCTGCTCATCCAGGAGATCCGCAAGCCGTTCGTCCGCATCACCCGCAGCATCGGCCAGCGCAGTCATCTGGTGGATCTCCGCCTGCACCTGGGCCGCGATACGGTTGAACTCCAGCGCGGAACCTGCGCTATCCCGCGCGCTCTGCAGGTATTCCCGCGCCAGGCCTGGCAGCTCAGCAGCGGCGTCAGTATCGCCGCCGCGGGCGCGCTCCAAGGCACTCAGGTAGCGGCCCCGCAGCGCTGCTGCCGTTTGTGCAGAACTCGCGCCGGAAAGACCGGAGTTCAACAGACCGTCCTGGAAGTCCCGCAGCTTGGCAGCCGTCCGGTGCCACAGCTCAGCGGACGCCCGAGCATCAGCGGCCATGCTGCGCGAAACCTCGATCTGATCCGCAACGGTCTTGCCGATCGCCTCAAGCTGCTTTGCAACGCCCTGGCTGATCCCGGCCCGCGGGTCCAGCACTTGCCCAAGCCCGCCTGACAACTTCAGAAGATCCGCATAGAGCTTCCGCCCGGACGCTGAGGTCCGGTCAATTCCCTCGACCAGGCTGCGGAACTCTTCCCGGCTCTGCGGCATTGCCAAGCCAAGTTTTTTGAACTCCGCGGACAAGCGGCGGATGGTGGTCTCCTGCCGTTCGGCGTCGGAATAAAACCCGGTCCAATAGGCGGAAACGGCGTTTGTCATAGCCTCAGAGCCGCCGAAATCATCCACCAGGCCAGACGCCATATCCGCGCCCTGGAGCGACTTCTTGAAGCCGGACAGGCCCAGCAAGTCAAAGGCGTCATTTACTTGCAGCAGGCTTGTCGACAGCCGCGTCAGGGTCTCCGTGGCACTCTCACCAGCCTTTGACCACTTGGACGCGCCAAGGATCAATTCGGACATTTGATTTGAGGCTGTTTCGAAGCCCCGCGCCAAGTCTTTCTGGATCTGCTCCTGACTGCGCCCGCTGGTCAGGATCGAGACAAAATGCCCCTTGTAATCCTTCAGGGCATCCCGGCCACGCCCCAAGGCCTCCGACATTCCCAGCAGGGTTTCTGTCAGACCTTTTGCCTGATTGCTGAGGCCTGTTTTCAGGTCGTAATCAAGCGCCTTGCGGATATCCTTGTCGCTCCGGAACAGCCCCCCTTTGAAATGATCCCGGGCGTAGCCGTCGAAACCATCCGCACCGATTGTACCTTCCAAAGCCGAATAGGCGAACTTCCGGCTTAAGGCCTTTTTCAAGAAGGCTGCACCTGCGGCAATGACACCGATAGCAGGGATCGCAGCACCGATGGCGCCGAGACCGCCAATGGAACCGGAAACCAGACCGGTCAGGCTCGAGAAGCTGGCACCAAGGCCGCCACCGCTGAGAATGCCACCGAAACCAGAAGCAAGCCCGCCAATGCCACCTAGCAAACCGCCGGAACCCGCGAGGCCTGCCAGACCGCCGCCACCGCTACCGAAGAGGTTGAAAGCACCACCAGCCAGGTTCAGCAGGCCGCCGCCCCCGCCGCCGCCAGCAACCCCAGCGGCAGCCTGACCACCACCACCGAGGAACAAGTTATCGAGACCCAAGAACCCCGTAATCTGCCCAACGATCGGCAGGACAATCTTGGTATGCGCGAACTGAAACTGAATATCCCGCAGCATACCCTCGATCGTGTCGGTGAGGCTGCCGCCCTCAAAGGCGGTGCGGGTGATGTTTTCAGCCCAGCGTTCCTGCTGATCGGCAATCCGCCGCGTGGCCTCTTCCGCCGCATCGAGTTCAATCAGCTGGTCGGCCAGGCCGGAGATCTGCGCCTTGCTGTACCCCAGTGCATCCTTACCCACGCGCTGCTGCACAAGCCGGATGGCTTCCAGCTTCTTCCGCTGGGCTTCAGTGACACCCAGCAGCTCGCGCCGCTCCTTAATCTCCTTCTGCAGCGAGGCCATAGCGCTCTTAGACGCCGCCCCGCCTGCGGATTTGACCTTGTTTAGCGTTGCCAGCTGCTTTTGATACTCACCCCGCAACTGCTGTTCCTGCGCATAGAGCTGCACCTGCTGGTCAATCGTCTGCTGAACATGGTCCCGCTGACCGTCCTGAAGCTCCCCCAGAGGCCCCGCAGATGCTTCCAGCTCCGCCCGGTACTTTGCAACATTGGCGGCAGCCTCACCGCCGCCAGAGGACAGAACCGCCATACCGGCTTTCAACCCGGCGATTGTGGTCTGCGCGGATGCGATCGCACCCGGCACTGAAGCGAGGTAGGAGCTAAGTGCCGAGGCTTGACCCGCAGCGCCAGCGAGGCCGCCCGCGAGGGCGTTGCTGTTCTCCGCCGCGGTTGCCGCGCTTTCGGCTGCATTGCCGGTTTCAGTAGCGGTGCGCTCAGCCGCCACGGTTGCGGCATCAAGGCGGGCTTCAGCTTCCGCAAGCGCCGCGCCCAGCTGCTCGATGTCAGCCCGGGCCTTTGCCATGCGTTCGGTTTCATAGAGACTGGCGCCGAAAAAGTTGGTCGCAAAGGATGCCGCTTCCAGCTCAGCCTTGGCAGCCTCAAGCGCCTCGCGCGTGGCATCGCGCGCAGCTTCAGCAGCCCGCCGCATCGCCTCCGCGTTTTTGGCGGTCATGTTTGAATAGAAGGTTTCCGTGGCCGTGTTCAGCACGTCATGCGCCGAGGCCAAGTCACGAATGGCGGTTTCGAAATTCTCCGCCGCCACTTTCGACTGCTGAAACCCCTGGTAGATGCCCGCGGCAACACCAACCAGGGCGCCGATCCCGGTTGCCAGGGCCGCCAGGCGCAGCAGCTTCAAACCGCGGATCAGACCCTTGATGGCAACGCCAGCAAGCGCGGCCTTGGTGCTGGTTGCACCCAGAGCGATTTCCAGCGCCACAGCAGATTTAGCCGCGGCAATGAACTTGACCGGCGCCAACGCCACAGCGGTCACCACGCCCGCCATCGCAGCACCCAGAGGTGCCGCAACCTTCAGCATCAGGCCCAGGCCGATCGCCGCAGGCCCAACGGCCGCTGTCAGTGCGGCACCCACCGAAATAAACTGCTTGGTGCGATCGCTCAGCCCGTTGAACCATTCCGCGGCATCTGCGGCCTGATCGCTCAGCCATTCCAGCGTGGGCGCCAGACCCACTGCGAGCTGATTTGATACACCCCGGCCCACCAGCCCAAGGCGCGAAATCGCGTCATTGGTGTGCTCGATCTGATCGGCATCGACTTCTGAGACAGCAACGCCAAACCGCTCGATGTCATCGGTCGCGGTGCGCAAGGCTGATCCGTCAATCCGGGTGAAGATCAGGCCCGCCCGGCTGCCGAACAGCTCCGAGGCCACCGCCGCCCGCTCCGCTTCCGGGACATATTGCGCCAGAGCGGCCTGGATCTTCGCAAGGCGCTCATCAAGCGGAAGGCGCTGCAGCTGCTGGGCATTCAGATGCAAGCGGGTCAGAGCCTTGGCAGCGGCACCCGTACCGCCCGCCGCCTGGCTGAGGCGCTTGGTCAGCTGTATAGTGGCCTGCTGCACCTCCCCCATCGAGACGCCAGACAGATCCGCAGCGCGCTCCAGCACCTGCAAGGATTTGACCGTAGTCCCGAAGGATTGCGCCATTTTGGCTTGGGCATCGATCACCTTCAGGCTGGACTTGACCGCAACCGCAGCGGCGCCGGCCATCGGCAGGGTGAGGCCCACCGTCATCTTGCGGCCTACAGCCTCAAACTTGCCGCCCAGACGCACCATGCGGCGTTCCAGGTCACCCATTGCGGCTTTTGAACGCTTCGCGCCCGTTTCGAAGGCCGCGGAATCCAGCGAAAGAACGCCCCGGAGGGCGCCGATAACTGCGGACATCTACTGCCCCTTTTTGCTCTGAAAGTGCATGTTCAGCAGACCCGCGCGCAGCTGCGCCAGTTCTGCGGCCCGATTGCGTTCGGCAGGCTTCTTGCCGCCGATCGCCTTGGTGAAATCCGGCATCTTGCCGGGGTTGTGGATGGCAAATTGCGTGAGAATGCCCAGCTCCTGATTGAGCACCCGCCGCGCTGCGAATTCGGCATCCTTGGCCTTGATCCGGGCGCGGGTGATCAGGTCGAATTCGCGCAGGCTGACGTGCCAGAATTCGGCGTGATGCAAGCCCAGCTCACACCACACCGAAAACAGCTTGTGCCAGTCTATGCGGCTGGGCTTTTCGCGTTTCCCGCGTCGTCCTCTTCTTCCGCTTCCTCGCCCTCTTCGGCCTTCAGAAACGGGAAGGCGATCGACAGGCATTCGCCAAGGTGAACCGCAGCCGCATTGGCACCGCCCAAGGCGTCCAGGATCTTCGCCGCCTCTTCACGTTCGACCCCCTTGCCGTCGTCAAGGAACGCCGCCCAGGCATCGATCACCAGATTTACGCCGCCGCTGCCGTCAATCAGATGCTCCAGAAGATCACCGATCGGCTTGCCGCCTTGCAGCTGCTCCAGCCGGGCCTGCGCCAGGGTGGAAGCCTTCAGCTTGTGGGTCTTACGGCCCACTTTCACAGTGTGAGTGCTGATCATACCGCGGCGCCTTTCGTCCAGGTCACGAGGCCAGTCGGGCGCAGCTTCAGATCAGTCATCAGGTCGCCATCCTGATCCACCGACGGAATCGACGGGTTCAGGAACGCCTGATACTTGAACATGTCACCGGCGGACTGCACACCGTCCTCCGGCGGCAGTTTCACGCGGAAATACACCGGCTTACCTGCGGCCTTGTAGGCCAGGGCCTGTTCATAGAGGCTGGTGGAATAAAAGCAGTTCAGCGTCAGTTCGCTGGTATCGGTCAGACCGACGCCCCATTCCTTGCTGCGGCCCGGGCTGTCCAGCGAAGTGCGGTCGCGGTATTCCTGACTTTCCTCCGGAATGCCGACCGTTTTACAGCCCTTGATAACGACATAGTTTCCATCCACGTCATCCGCCGACCATTCGATGTCGCACAGATCACCAGGAACGACTTTCTGAGCCATTTCCTATCCTTTCACGATGATGATGATTGCCGGTCACCCGGCGATGGTTAGGCGCGGTAGCGCACCCGGAAATCCAGCTGCTGCAGCCGGATCACATCGCCGCCGGATTCTGCTGGTCCGTCCCGGCGGGATATCTCTTTGCAGCGGATCACAGATCCGCCGCGAAACCCTGTCAGGGTCTGGGACACTTGCCGCGCGGCAAGCATCATCTCTTCATAAGTTTCCGCGTAGACATTCACCTGAATGCGGGCCGTCTCATTTCCGGCCCGGTCTTTCAGAGTATAGCGGGTGCTGTTGCTGATCATCTGCAGGGTAATCCGCGGAAAGCCTTCCGCATCGTCAAAACCGCCCCAGACAACCGGATGCCCAAGAGGCTCCAGCGCGCTGTAGATATCGTATTCCATCAGCCTGCCGCCTTCGCTGCCTTGCGTGCTGCGCGCTCCACAGCCTTTTCAATTTCCGCCCAGACCTCTTTGCGCAGGATCTGCAGCATGCGCTCCCTGTTCGCGTCCCAGGCGGGCCGCATGAACGGATCCGCCATGACCGCGCCAACATATTTGCCGCTCGCATGACGGCGCGGCCCTGTGCCAAACTCAATCAGATGCGCGTGCGGCGCGTGGGAACCGTCGGCTTCCACAGGCCCCACATAGAGCGAGACTTTGGCCCGCCCCCGATCTCCCCTTGCCTCGCCCTGCTGGCGGGGGGAAAGCTTGCTGGTGATCGCAATCTCAAAGGCCGAATTTTCAGCGCCTTGCTTCACCGGCTGCAGCGCCTTCTTCATGGCCCGGCGCATGACTCCCTTGGCCGTACCGCGCGCCAGTTCCGACAGGGCGCGTTCAATATCTCCCGCCCCCTCGATTTTCATTTTCATGGACATGTCACGCCTCCGGCGGTCTGACCTTCCAGGCCGTGAATTCCAGCCAGCGGCGGCGGCCGATCACCTTGACGCCGGAAATCTGCCAATCGCTGCCCTCAAAACGCAGCCGGTTTTCTCCGGTAATCGCCGCGGTGCGCGCGGTGTAGCCGACGGTAAAGCGCGCATCCGCTTTTTGCTCGACCGCCCCCGCCTGCCAGCGCTCAGTGTCGCTGACCGGCTCAAAACCAGCTTGAACCAGAAACAGCTCTTGCCAAACATCGCGCTTCTTTTCACCCAGGTTGTTCTTACCAGGGCCGCGCTCCAAAAAGATCACCTTGCGGTCCAGAAGCCTGCCCATATCAGGCCACCTCATACGGGCGGCGGTAGCGCGCCTGCTTGATTAGACGATGCACGCCGAACGACATGCGAGGCGTATCTTCCGCCTCGATCGCGATCCCGGCCTCAAACCATTCCTTTGCCTGCAGCAGGATTGCCTGCCGCAAGCGGTTAAATGTAGGCTGATCAGGTCCGCCGACACGGGCCCGCACCCGCAGCACATCGCCTGCCGCGCTGTTGCCAGCCCAAGACGCCCCAAGCACTAACTGAGGCTCATCGTATGCCTGCTGAACCCAAGCCCCCACCAGCGGCTGATCAGTCCAGCCGCCCGCCCCATTGTCCAGGGCAAGCCCGGTCAACTCGATCACCGGCAGAACCGGGAACCACCAGCGGCACCAGCTCCCACGGGTAACCACAAATTCAACTTCCCGGGGCGTCAGCGGGTAACCTGTTGCAGTGGAAATCGCGGCCTCTGCGGACTCCAGCGCAAGCTGCAAGGCGCCGTCGTCATCCAGATCGCCTGCCGCCATGTGAACGGACTTCTTGAAGTCCTCCAGGTCGACACCAGCAACGATTTCCGCCTGTTCGATTACCCGCATCGCACGCGCCCCTTACTTGCTCGCGCCCTGCTTCGGCGGCTCGCCGGAAGCCTTGGCACCCTTGCTGGCGGCCTCAGCCGCGCCTGCCGGTTCGCCACCAGCTTTGCCCGCCTCTTCCGCCGCCT
Organism: Leisingera sp. ANG1; assembly: GCF_000203975.2. Taxonomy (GTDB): domain Bacteria; phylum Pseudomonadota; class Alphaproteobacteria; order Rhodobacterales; family Rhodobacteraceae; genus Leisingera. The sequence goes on from NZ_AFCF02000001.1 coordinate 641,584, forward strand.
GCTCTTTCTCGGCCAGGGCTTCCTCGCGGGCCTTCAGATCAGCTTCGCGCTGCGCCAGCTCGGCCAGCTTCGCGGACACATCAGCGCCCGCCTCGCCGTCCGCATTCGGCGCGGAATCAACCTCTTCCGGGTCAAAGGGTTTGCAGGTGCCCTTGGGCCACTTCGCGATGGTCGCCGGTTCAAAACCGGCAACGTCGCCTTTGACGTAGCGGCCATGGGTTTTCAGGAATTTCACGATTTGCTTTGACATGTCAGAACTTCCGTTTCTGAGAGAAGGTTTCACCCTGGCGGCAACCGCCAGGGCAGGTTTTCAAGCCGGGATTACAGAGACCAGCCGACGCCGTTCAGGCCCGCGATTGCCTCATCATGAGCCGGGGCCATGTCATGCTCCGCAATCGCCCGCATCAGCGTCAGGTCGTTCTGGAATGCCGAAATGGTGTTGCCGCCGGTATCCACGTAAGAGGCCTCAGTGCTCGAACCCAGGGTGATATCCATGGAGTCGCCGATCATGATTTCGCTGAATTCCGCGAAATAAATCTCGGTTTCGTCGCCACCGCCGCCCAGGTTGTCCGGGATCTGCGAGGTGGTCTTGATCGGCGCACCGTGCAGAGTGCCCTTTTCGTCGATCGACGGGAACACCTTGAAGCCATTGGCGCGCACAAGGCTGCCGAGGAAATTCTTGGTCGAAGCCCGCATAATCCAGCCCGGGTTGACCAGGCCGACATCTGCATCTTCCACCTTGCTCACACACCGCCGGATCGCGGCTTCAACAGCCGCAACATCGCTTGCAACCGCATCCTGCCAGTGATCCGCCAGCGCCCACTGCCGCAGGCCTTTCGGCAAATCGCCGGTTCCGTCGAAGCGCAGGAAGGCCAAGTCGTTTTTCAGGCCCATTTCCTTGAGGATCGCATCGCGCACCATCAGCGCGATCGACGCGCTGGAATGGCGCAGCAGCGAGTTGCCAACCGGCACCAGCGAGGTCAACTTACGGAACTTCTCTTCAACCTTGTCGAAAGTCGGTTCGCTTTCGGTGATCGCAGCATTCTCAGCGCCATAGCTGGCCGTCGGCGGCGTTGCCAGACGCGCATTGCGCAGCTCACCCGCGGGCAGGTCATGCACCACGGCCCCCGAGTTGCGGACAGTCACGCGCGGGCGCAGCAGGCCGATCACCGCCTCGCCCTGCGGGCGCGGCAGGGTCACACCGCCGGCACTTTCGGTGGCACCGGACAGCGCAGCAGAAATGGCGGTGTGGCCGTCCTTCTCCAAGCGCTCCACCGCCTTGTCGCGGTCACCCTTGGCGTTGATCAGCGCATGAGCCATGAAGCCAACTTCGATGGCCTCCTGGCCCGGCTGCTTGGGGCGGGCAGGAGCTGCGGGAGACGAACCACCTGCAGCGGCGCCGGTTTCGACTTCCGAGGTCGCAGTTGCCGCCTTGGCCGCTTCCACCGCCTCGGCACGCTGGACACTCGCCTGCGCCTTCTCGAATTCGGCTTTGGAAGCGTTGAAAGCAGCGACCGCGGCGTCAAAGTCTTCGGCCTTCGTATCGTCGGCGGCCTCCAAAGCCTCGATCGCCTTGGCCTTGGTTTCCATGTCTTCCGCCGCCGCCTTCATAACGCGGCGCAGATCGTTCAGGTCCATGTTGTTTCTCCTTGTCATGGAAGGCTGCAGGCACGCAGCCAGCTATCCCCGCCGCGAATGCGCAGGGTGATCACAGGCAAAACTGCCAGCGAATTTCAGTGGGAAGCTGCGGCCTTTGCAGCCTCTGCCTGCGCCAGGTAGGCGCGGGATTTCTGGCGCGGCTTGGGCGCGTACAGGCCGCCGATGCGCGCCATGAATTCCGGCACGGTTTCGATTGCATCAGCAAGGCCGCGCTCGATCGCATCCGGCCCCCAGAACACATCGCCGCCGTCGGCGTCGTTGTCTGTGCGGCTCATGCGGCCCGGCACATCAGCGGCGGCAATGCCGCGGCCCTCCGCCACCGCCGCCAGGAAATCCGCCTCCATGGTATCAAGCCGCGTCTGCGCCAGCTTCTGCCCTTCTTCCGTGGAAAGGTCCGGGCGCTTGGCCCCGGCGTGCTCCGAGGTCAGAATGAAATACTGAAACCCGCCCATGCCCGGCTGCACCGGCTGATCCGCAGTCATCATCGTGCCGACAGATCCCACCCAGGAACCCGGCGTCAGGCTGATATCGGTGCACTGGCTGACCACCCAATACCCCGCCGACGCGGCCAGGGGGTGCACAATCCCATGCACAGGCTTTTCCTTTGCAGCAGCCTTGACGGCTTCGACAGCAGCTTGAATGCCCATGACCGACCCGCCCGGCGTGTCATAGATCATTACGGTTGCCTGCACCTCATCGCTGGCAGTGACCTCGGCCATGGTTTCCGCAATGCCGTGGTAGGTGGTCCAGCCCAGGTAACGCTCCAGGAGGGCGGAATTGGGCGTCAGAACCCCCCGCACCGGGACAAAAGCAATTCCCCGGTGAACGGCGTAACGCTGGCCGCGCTCGATCGAAACCCCCTCTGCTGCGAGGGCCGTCATTGCTGCGGACAGTTCCGCCACCTCTTTCGGCAGATCCATCTGCAACGAAGGCAAGGCGGACTCATGGATGGCAAGCGGGCCGCTTCCGACCAGGGCGCCAATTTTCGGCTGGCTCATTCCTCTTTCCCCTTCTTCTGTTTGCTGTCGTCGCGGGTCATGTTCGGCGCCGGGTTCAGCTCGTCGCCTCCCTCAACAGGCGGCAGACCGATCATCCGGCGGCTTTCATTCGGCGTCTGAAACGGGCCGCCGGTAGCCCTGTTCAAAGCCTCATTGCGTTCTTTGACCGTCGGCTGCAGCAGCGCCCCGAAATCATGGCGCAGGAAAAACCCACGCTCACGCTCTCCGCGGGTCAGCACCGACAGCGCAAGCGTGGCCTCGGCCAGTCCAGACCAGTGCAGCAGGCAGTCGGTCAGGTAGTCGATCGCCTGCTGTTCGCCGTTTGCCTTCACTCCAAATTCCAGCATCTGCAGCTTGGAGGGCGGCATGCGGTAAATCGCTGCAAGCTGCTCGCGGTCAAACTTCCGGCTTTCCAGCAACTGCTGATCCGCCGCAGTCAGGTCCAGGCTCTTGATATCGTCATCAGGGCCGAGAACCGGAATTCCATCAGCACCCGGCTTAGTGACATGCGCCTTGATGTTGCGGGCGTTCCGCTCACGGTCTTCAGCACTTTCATAGTTGTCAGCCAGCTTAATCACGGCCTTGGTATGCCCGCCCGAAACCGACCGCGCCGCCGACTCCTGCCCGGCAAAAGCCAGACCGACGGTTTCACTTGCGACCTGCAGAGGGCTGCGGCCCGTCCAGCCGTCCAGCGCCATATAGCGCATATGCACCATGGACCGGCTTGGCACCCGGCGCAGCACACCCGCCCCGTCGGTGAAATCATAGAAGCGCTCCCGGCCAGCCCGCAGGACAGAGCAACTGTCCTGCAATGCAAGCTCGATCATTTCCAGCTCGCCGCCGCCATCGCGCGGCCCGTAGGCATAGGAATTGCCGCGCAGCGCCCAGGCATAAACAAGGCCGTACCGCATCAGTTTGGCCGGCACTCCGGGCGAGGATTCCACGTTCAGCAGGTAATTGGCAGGGTGCTCCCGCACGCGAACCTCCTGCCCATCCCCCATGCGCTGCCACAGCTTCAGCGGAACCTTGGACAGATCCCCGCCGAGGTTGTTGCAGCAGGCAAAGACCGTACCGTGCTGCTCCCCGCGCTGCGGCGTGACTCGCGGCAGCCGCTTGTTTGACGGAGCGCTGCCGCCGAACCCGATATCCGTCAGCCAGGGTTCAGGCTTGGACGTGCCAGAGGTTTCCGCTTGCGCCGACACCATAGGCGGCTCGACGCGCTCAGCTACCGGCGCCGCCTCGCTGGACGCACGCGAAATGTTGAACCCCAGCAGTTTCATACGATCAGGATATCCTGTGCTTTGCGTTTCTCTTCGCCCACCTCGGCGCGCCCCAGCGCCATGATGGCAGCAACAGCCGGATCGATCCGGCCCGTTGATTTTTTCTTGTTCGGCTTCACATTCTCAGCCGCATCCTGATCCAGCATCACATTGCCGACGGCCCAGGCCAGAACCGGGTTGCCGCCGTGACGGATGCGGTTGGTCATGACGCAGTTTTCAAGACGCTTGGTCGGCGCTGACATAGAAGCGTAGCCCTGGCCGTGCTCCAGAAGCGGGAAGCGCAGCCGGTCCAGCTCACCGGCCACATATTTCATGCCCCAGCGGTCATAGGCGACTTCCTGAATGTCGAACCGCTCGCGCAGCCATTTCATGCGCTCAATTATCTGATCTTCATCGATCACGCCGCCGCGGTGAACTTCCAGCCACCCCAGATCCCGCCAGCTCACATAGGCCCGGTTTTCGGTCTGCGCCCTGACCACGAAACCCTTTGGCCCCTCTGCAATGAACGAATAGGTGATCAGGTAGATCAGCCCATTCAACGGCACCGCAACAACGATCGAGGTCAAGTCTGTGGTTCGGCTCAGGTCCAGGCCGATCCACGCCTTGCGACCGTAGAGCATTTCCGGGTCAAAGGGCGCACACGCCTCGCCCTTGTCCCACACGTCGCGGGAAATCCAAGTCTGAGAGCCTTCAGTCCAGAGGTTCAGATGCAGACGCCGGAAGTTCGGCATCTTTGCCTGTATCACCGTCGCCTCATCATAGATCCGCTTGAACGCCTCGTGTTTGAAACTTACGCCCAAGTTCGGATTGCCCATCGCCCAGGCTGCCGGGTCGCCGGGATCGCAATCCTCCGGCGGCTCGGCGACATAGGCAAAGAACGCATCATCCTGCACGTCACCGCGCAGCACCTTTTCCGAATAGTCCCGCGTTTCACCGCAGATCGTGTTGCGGTCTGCGCCTGCCGTCGTAATTGCCCAATCGATCGGCTGCGCCCGTGCGATCATCGAGTTCACAACCACCTCTGCCAGTTCGCGGTCAGTCCAGCGGTGGACCTCATCGCGGGCAGCGAAATGCGGGTTGATACCATCCGCGGAATTGCCGTCGCGGCTAAGGCAGGAAATCACGCCGTTGCTGTGCGCAGTCGAGATTGAGTGCGACCAGACTTTCATAAGCTGGGCCAGCATCGGCGATGCCCGGACCATGCGCTTCAGTTCATTGAACAGCAGCTTTGCCTGATCCCGCGTTGTCGCGGCGCAGTATCCTTGCGGCGCCCCTTCCCCGTCAAAGGTCTGGGTGTAAAGCATCGGGATAGCCGTATCCGTGGTCTTCCCGTTTTTCTTGCCCACCTGGTGATAGGTTGACTTGAAGCGGCGCAAGCCTGATTCCCGGTGCTTCCACCCGAAGACAGAGCCGTGCCGGAACTGCTGCCAGGGCTGCAGCTCAAGCGGCTTCCCTGCCAGCTCTCCGGTTGTGTGCTGAATCAGCCCCGAGAAGTTCAAAACGCGGTTGGCAGCCTCGCAATCGAAGAACAGCCCGCGCTCTTCACCGGTTTCCAGATCCATCAGGTGGCGCTCGCAAGCGAGCCGCACCAGATCTCCGGCTATGATATCACCCTCTACAACCTCGGCAGCGTAGCGGCTGACAGGATGGTCAAGCGGATGCATTGCCGCTCAGCATGCGTTCAAGGTCGGCCAGAAGGTCACCCTGCCCGCCTGCACCCAAACGCTTTTCATCGACCGGCGACATGCCAAACAACGAGGATATCCGCTGCATAGTCGCTAGGGCATCGTTGCGCTGGGACCAAACAACCCGCCTCTTTTCCTGCTTGCCGTGGCGGCCTGTGGTCTCGAAGTAGGAACCCATCATTGCGATATCGCCAGTGAACCGGATGAAGTCAGCGCACGCCTCGCAGTAGGCGGCAAACAGATCCACATGATGCGGCTCCAGCCGTCCCTTTTGAGCGACAACCGGCGCCAGGCGTTCCCAGACTTCGCGCCCCTCAGAACTCATGAAGTCCGGGGCATCCGGCACATGAAACGGCGCATCACCTTTCATCGGAATGACGTTATCAAGGCTTGGTTTTGCGCCCTTCATATCCTTCTCCTTACACCTGCCTTCCCACTGAAACCGTGGTGAAAAAGTTCCAAATTCCCCCGCGCAAAAACTCAGGTATCACCGCCGGTTTGTACTATTGGGCGGTTATTTTCGAGATACCCCCCTATTGGTGGAACACCTCGCGCGCAGTCTTTCGGCTATGGCACCGATGGCAGAGCGACTGCCAATTGTTCCGGTCCCAGAACAGTTTCCGATCGCCCTTGTGCGGCTTGATGTGGTCAACGTCCGTTGCAGGCTCAACAACCCCCAATTCCTGACAGTCGACACACAGCGGGTTATCCCGCAGATAAGCCTTGGACGCCTTCACCCATCTTGGATTTGCATAGAGCTTGCGGGCAGCCAGGGCCGCGGGCGAGGTCTGCGCCTTTGCCCTCCGCGCCTTCAGCTTCTCCTGCCGGTCTGCCTCATGCCGTTCACAATGAGACAGACCGGGCAGCGCCAGATCTTCGCAGCCAGACGCCACGCAAACCTTCAGACGAGCCACAAGAACCCCACTGCCGGGCTTTCTCCGGCTGGCCGCATGACAACCTCCAATGTTCGAGAGCACCAAAGCAAAAGCGCCCGGCAGTTTCCTGCGGGCGCATTTCGTGATGATGCATATTCATTGGCACGCAGATGATGTAAGCGTCAAGCCCCTTTCTCACATAGCGAGCATTTGACCGCGCCGCACAGGCCCGGCCATGGCATCCAGCACACCGGCCAGCGCCCGCGTCACCGCCTTCACGTTGTCGCCGTTGACCGACCAATGATGCTTGCGAAGCACGTCGCTGATCGTCCTGTCATGCAGGCAGACCATATCCACTAGGACGCGGTTGCTGATGGCGCCGCGCGTGCCGCGCTTGGACGGACGCACCCGCCGCACTTCCATCGCAACCCCGTTACCAATGCGGCGGCGCAGCCGTTCAATCTCTTCCCGGTCGCGCAGCACCGCGTCAATGAACTCGCCACCCTGCCCGCTGCCGCCCGTGCGGATCGCCTCGACGGAGGAACAGCGCACGCCCGCGCTTTCGTACCGTTCCAGCAGATCCCGGTAATGGCGCCCCATGGCAACCTGACCAGGCGAGAACGGTGCAGGCTTTTTCTTCCGCGCTGCACTTGCGGCCATCACGTCAAAGGCATCGGCCATCTGCATCGCCTTGCGGCCCTCAAAGCCAGCGGGTTTCGCCTCATATTCTTTTTTGCCGGAAGGATAGAGCTGCACCGGCTCAAACACCCGGAAGGCACCGCGCGCCGGAGCATCCGGTATCCGGTCACCGCATTCCGCCGGCACATTCCCGCGGGCCTTCACTGCCTCGACCCGCGCCGCCTCTTCCTCTTCGCGAAGCCTGCGCGCCGCCAGGTATTCCTGTACGGGCGTCATGACCGCCTCACCATCTGCGGCCACTACTGCTACCTGCTCGCTCACGCTTGCACCCTTTCCTTCGTTCCAGCCCCATTGCGGGCCGCCTTGCCTTCCATCACCCACGCCTCGCACTTCTTCAGCGTGCGTTCATACCAGCGGACGAATTCCCCCTGGTCGTGGATATCCGGGAACCCGCGCGCCCGCCGTTCCATGATCTTCTGATATTCGCTGTTGAACTCGGCAGCCCGGCGCCGCACCCGGTCTTTCTCAGGCCCCTTTGCCGGGGGGCGCTTGTTGTCCCGCCAGAACAGGTATTCCGCCAGCAGCAGGCCATCCTGCATTGCCTCCGCCCCGGCACGCGACCGGAACCACCCCAGCAGCTCCGGCAGCTCATCAAGCGGGCGGTACTCCAGCGCCTCGGCCCAGCCCATCACCGTTGCCCGGCACGGCCAAAAGCATTTCGCCGCGCCTTCCCCCTTGGTCTGCAAGGACTGCTGCAGGGCAATCAGCCCCTTGTCGCTCATGTAGGCGATGGAGTCGGCCAGCCGGTCCAGCACGGCCCGCTGCTTGTCTTCCGGCGTCCCCTTCGGAAACCTGAAGCCCAGATCCTGCAGCGGCTGTATCACCAGCCTCCGCACCCGGGCGCGCTTGCTTTCGGTTTGGTCACTGCACATCTGCCTTCACCGCTCCTTTTTCTAAGCCTGTCCGACCTATCCACAGGCAGCCCGTTCCCGATGGCGCGACCCGTGAATATCTTTTCGTTTAATTTCGTTTCTTCTCTTTTCGACGGTCACAGAAACCGCGCAAAAAAAGGGACGACCGGAACAGAACACGGGAAATTCCGTGTTTTTTCGGGCATGTTCCGTAACTTTCCCGGAATATTCTGTTACCGTCACAGAATGCACAGATTGCAACAGGGCCGATCACGGGGCGCATTCCATCTGGAATTCATCTAAGGCGGAACGGATAAAGTCTTCTCGCCGCTGATTTCGCGGATAACGCTCTTCCAGCCAGTCGTTGAAGCGCTCAAGGAAGCCGGGAGCACGCAAAAGCTGGCCTGCGCCGATCCGACCCTCGATCATTACCCGAAGATCCTTAAGGCGCTTGTTGTATTTACGCTCTTCCTGATCCGCCTTGTTCTTCCGGTTCGACTTCAGCGCCTCGGCGGCCACCTCCAGCACAACCGGATGCGCCCAGCGGATTTCCGCGTTGTCGCAACGGACCCGGCGCCAGTTATGCAGCGGTGTAATCTTGCGCTCATTCAGCGCATGCCACTTCTCCAAGGGCAACCGCAGCTCATAGGCCAGTTGCTCATCATCGCAGGGCAGCGTGCCAATGGGCGTTTCATCCTGTGCAATGAAAAAGAGCTGCATGCCGTACCAGCCAACATCAGGATCTGCCTTCCGGCGGAACTCGCTGGCCCGCCAGCGCTTGAGGTTCCATTGCAGGAAGTAGTGCGAGTCCAGCCGATCACCGGCTGAAATCGGGTACTCTTCCAAATCCTCGGCATCGACCGGCTGCAGATGCCTTGCGAATGCACTCATTGCCCTGCCCTTCCTCTTGTTATCGTCTCAGCCCGCCCTGCAGCAGGCCGTCAAAGAAACTCACTTGTTCCGGCTCCGTCGGCACTTCTGCTGGCGGCTGCCAGATCCACGGGCCGCAGGCCGTGGGCAGCGCTGAGAGTGCGCCACGCATACGCCGCTGCCAGCGGGAAAACTCCGTTTCCGAGCAGCTTGAGAGCGCGTGTCCTCTGGGCCAGCCCATCAACCATTCGACAAAGAGAACGTTCAGCTTCCGCCGCCGCCATACCCCCCTTCGCAACCACCTGCGCAAGCTCACCAGCGCGACGCGCGAGGTCACCGAACGCAACAGTCGGCGCGAGGTCGGGCGCCATTGCCAGGACGGCAGACCAGCCTGGCATATCGCTTGGGGCGGGCGGGAAAAGACCTGCGCCATCCGTGGCAGCTGATCTAGACGTACCCGTGTTGACCCATCCGGATTCACACGGTGATAGGACATTCCTGGCGTGTCTTTCCCATCCCGGCTGGAAGGCGGCGGCCAACGGTCCGCGACTGTACTCAGACTGATCTGACTGCCTTTGGCTCCAGGCGTCCTGTTCTGGATACCCAGCCGGGCCTCGTGCGCTGCTGGCGTTGGCCAACGCCCGGCTGTTTTCCCGGCTGTAAGCGACAGTGAACCACCGGCAGCGCTCATGCGGCGCGCCTGTTTCTGCCGCTGTAATGAGGCCAGTTGAAGTCTTGAAGCCCATGTCGTGTAGTCTTCGCAGCACGGTTTCAGCGCCGCCTGTAACGTGCCCCCTGACGTTTTCGAGAAAGAGCCAACGGGGCTGGATTTCCTTCGCAAGCCGCTCGACCTGGGGCCACATCCATCGCGGGTCATTTTCGAGCATCCGCTTTCCGGCGTAGCTCTCCCCTTGGCAGGGGTATCCGGCAAGGATCGTGTCGATTGCCCCGCGCAAGGGGCGTCCGTCAAAGCTGGTGATGTCGTCCCAGATTGGAGCAGGCGCGAAGTATCCGGCTTCCTGTGCTGCAATGAGGATGTTTTGCGGGTATTTTTCCCACTCGACAAAGCATCGCGTGTGGAATCCCGGCTCAGCGAGCATGAGCCCCATATCAAGGCCACCGCCGCCAGCGAAGAGCGACAATCCGTTCCGGGGACGTAGATCCAACCCATCGGTCAACACCCCGCTCCCTTCCGCTGCCAAGGGTCAGCCATCAGACGCCCCCATCCAGCAGATAGACAGGCTTGTGATCCCTCAACGCCAGGCACACTGTGTGCCACACACACGCAGACCGCTGCCAACCCGGAACCGGCGGAACGATCACCAAATCAGAATAACGCAGCACCTTTTCCGGCTCCGGCGCGTCCCGCCCGGCCTCGAAGGCCAGATAGGCCGGAGCCAAAGGCAGCAAACCTGCCGCCGCTGCCCGTTCCATCCAGATCATGGCCGCATCAGACGCCAGACCAGGACCGCCGCAGACACTTGCGAAAGGTGTAGCGACACAGGCCAGCTTGCCGCGCGCTTCCGCAGCGACCTCGGCCAACCCAACCCGGCGGCGCAATTGGCCGACAGGCTTCCAGAACCACCCCAGCCAAAGCCAATCCGGTTCCGCAGGAAAATCAGCAGCGATTTCAGCCAAGTCACGCATTAATCGCCCCCGCGGAAAAAGGGGCGCACAGCGAGGTAACCGCTGCGCGCCCTAGACCAACAGGGAGGGATTTGGGGGCTGCTTGCAGGTACACCTGCCCCCGGTAGGCGTGTCCAGGGGCGCTGCCACGCCCCCGCACCTGCAGCATTTCCGTATAAAATGAGGTCGGCGAAGAGAGCCGCAAGCTGACGCCAACAAGATGCAAATTCTGAAATTTTTGGCACACCGGACTGCGGAGTGCTAACAAAGCAGTTCCCCACACCGCAATGAAACCCAGAAAATTCCCCTGCGAATGCAACGATATGTGGGACATTCCCACATTTCATCCACAAATACTTGCGGCTTTCACCCCATAGAGAGGGTTGCCCTGCGGCGGTTACATACTCAGAATTATGAATGCCGGGGCGGCGATTCGCAGTCGCCACCCCAGCTGAGGAAACCGCACCCTTAAGCAAAGCGCGGTACCACCGGACCGCGGGCAAAATACCACTCCTGCCCAATGCGGTCCCACCAGCCACTAGCGAGGTTAAGCCATGGCTGATTTGTTTGGGGAAGGACCCCCATACGAAAGACACCCTATCACAGGTGTCAAAATGAACGTCATCACACTCAAGCGACGCGCACTCTCGTTCGCTGAGGCTGTTACAGCCCATGTGATGCGCCTGCAAGGCGTTTCCTATACGGATATCGTTCACAGACTCGGAACCAACGCCAACAGAATTGGCGAGGTTTTTAGGGGCGATGAGCACCCCGAGGCAGTAGACGAAGCCATCAGGCTTCTGACCGCCAGGTAAACTGGCATGTTTCACCAGGGAGGGGGTGACCTGTCGAGCGGCGGAGGAATTCGCCGCTCGATCTTTTTTCTGGCTTCGGAGGAACGAACCTTGGCTCGGCATCACGCCGCCCTCGCCAGTTCATTACCGAAAAACTCAGCCACGCCCGGATCGGTCAGCATGATCAACAGCGCGATATGGCTAGCCGGGGCGGTCACCGCGCCCCACCAGTTCAGCGCTGTCTGAAAGCTCACATCGCAAAACAGCGCAACCTCGCGCGGGCTGCGGAACCGAGCGCGGAAGTAGGCCGACCACAAGTCAGGTGCAGCAGCCTTCAACGCAAAGGGGTCAAACTGATTTGACCAAGACTTTTGACCGGCTGCCGCGCCACGCTCACCGCATGTCACATCATTGTTCACAATCAAGGTCAGGCGGGGGCGGCTCATGCGGCGTCCTTTCCGCTTGCGTCCGGGTGCCCCTTGAAAAGATGTTCAGGGACCTCAATTCCATGCTTTTCACAGTAGCTTCGAACAGCCCAAAACCAGTGCGCGGGAAAAAGCCCCACACGTTTCGCGCGTGTCACCAACTGCACCGAGAACCCAGTTTCCTTTTGAAACTGCACCCGGTCGGCGACATCAAGAAAGTTGGCAACTGTTTCAGTTCTGCTCTCAGCACTCATGCGCCAAGTAACTACGCATTTTGCGTAGGAAGTAAATACGCAAATTGCTCAGTGCCGCAATTCAGCTTCAACGGTAGAAATTGACCATGCTTGAAGATCAAGAAGACAACATTGAAGCAGTCGCAGCCCGGCTGAAACGCGTGCGCGAAATTCTGGGACTCACTAAGAAAGAGTTCGCAGAACGCGCAGGCATGACCGAACAGACGTACGGACCGTTTGAAAATGCGCGGCGCGAACTTTCCCTAAGCGCCGCAAAAAAACTTCGAAAGTGCTACAGCTTACCACTTGAGTTCATGTACTTTGGAAAGATCGAAGATTTGCCCACCAGGATCTCGAGGGAACTGTAATCCAGTCCTTCCGTGACGTCTGCCCAGAAGTCCAACGGCAGGCCCGACCTGGCTCGCGCCTCTTTTAACAACCGCAATAACTTTTCTTCGTTCATATTCATTTGCCTAAGTCCGCATAAATTGCGCGAAAGTTGGGGGACTTCATCAAATGAAGCCCTCGCCAGCACGGCAGAATCCCCAACCTCAGAATCCCCCGCAGGCAATAGCCATACACAATGGTAAATCCCGCGCTAACACAAACTATGCATATTGCTTAGTTTTACACTTGACCTACGCAATTTGCTTAGTTTATCGGTATCCCTATCAACCGATGGAGGATTGAATGCAAGACATGAACAACACCGCCCGACAGATCGTCGGCTCACCGGAACACTACCTGGACGATACCAGCTTGTTCACCCAGGCCTGGGCCGCCATGAAGGCCGCCCGCGGCCAGGGCTTTGACCCGGCACGACTGCGCGCAGCCCACCTGATCGACCGCCCCGAACCTGCGCCGGAACCGACCGACCAAACCCTTGCGCGCGTCGGTGCCAAGGTACGCGCACTCATTGCGGAGAAGAACATCCCGGTGCAGCACCGCAATGCTGCTTGACGCACAGGCCGCCTCCGCCACCGGAACACCGACCGAAACCGGAAGATCCGGCAGATCGCACCCAAGGGCACCACCCACCACCAAATAGCCAAGAGCGGCGCGTGACGGAGGATTGACGCGCCGCTTTTCCTTGAGGTTTCGCGCCCGTCTTGCGGCGCGGATCAGCGCGGGCGGCGCAGTCCTCCAAACAATCCGCTGCCCGCGCACCTTTTCCTAGGACACCCCATGCACAACTCCGGCCCCTGCACCTTTCAGGAACTCTACTCCGTTGAACGCAACATGCGCGCCCGCTGCCGGTTCGGCCAGGCGATGCTGCTGCAGGAACTCGGCGGCAAGATCACTCCGGCCAGCACTGAAGCCAGCGATCGCTTCGATTACGAAACCACGCGCTGGCACGCATCGCTGCTGGGCGTTTGCGCCTCAGGAAATGACCTGTCCGAAACGTTGAACGCATGGATGCGAGCCGCCCAGAGGCGCCTAAGAAACGACTTCACCCGCCGCGCCACCGATGGCCGACCGGATTGTCCTTACAACGGCGCGGCAATGCTGCCGCCTGACAGGACACGAGTTGCCGAGGCCACTTGAAACCTGCGCCTTAGCACACTGGCCGGGGGCGCACTTCAAGCCGCCCCCGGCTCTTTCCAGAAAACGAACCCCGCCAGATCCGCCGGGCGCGGCAAAGTCCACCACTCACGCCGCCGCGCCGCGCCCGCCCTGCAGAAAGTCAAGCCAATGCCCACGGAACAGAAAAAGCGCTTTGAGGATCTGCCGCCATCGACACAGGCAGGCATCCTCTGCAATGACCCGCGGTTTCAGACCTTCGCAGCCCAACGCTGCGGCTACCCGGACAAGCAGCTTACCCAGGGCGGCGCGGCGGAATACGTCCGCCAGATCTGTAAGGTCAGCAGCCGCTGCGAGCTGCTGCACGACCAAGCCGCCGCCGACCGCTTCCAGGCCCTGCGCACAGAATTCGACGCATGGACCGGCAAACTCGCAACCCCTTTCCGGTGATTGGAGCGCTCATGCAAACCGCAACAGATACTGCTGCCCGTGTAGCTGGAACAGATACACAGAACGGATCAAAAAAGGGCCGCAAACCACTGGCAAAGGTTGAACTTTTCGGCATCAGGGCGCTGTGGCTGCACTTTGCGGATGAAATGGACTTGCGCCGCCTCGCAAAGCTGCACGTCCGCATCCGGGTGAAAGAGCGCGCCTTGCACGACCTGAAAGAAGAACGCCGCCAGATCATGCGCAAATGCACCCGCCGGATGCAGCGCGCCCAAGGCAAGAACTGAAGCAGGAGGCTGATTCCGTGGCTGCAGCAAACCAAATCCTAGCGCGAGAAAGCACGGCGGCTAAGATGCTGGATATGCCGCTCAAGGAATTCCGCGCCTTGGTGGCAGCCGGGAGCCTGCCCAAGCCGGTTAAGATCGGCGGCAAATTAGAGCGCTGGTCCGTGAAACAGCTTGAGGCAATCAGCTCAGGCGCCATGCTGAGTGAAGATTTCGAATGGTAAAGAAGAACTCAAAACCTTACCTGGCCCGGATCCCACGCGGCGGAAAGGACTACTGGTATTTTCGCAAGGGCAAAACCCTGATCCGTCTGCCTGACGACCCGGACAGCGAGGAATTTGACCGTGAATACTGGGCCATCAGGTCCGGCCAGCACAAGGCGACGGTTAAAACCACCTTTGAAGCACTGATCACCAGCTACTACCAAACGCCACGCTTCAAGGGGTTGAAGCCAGGCACAAAGGCAGAATATCGCCGCACGCTGGAATTGCTCCGCGAAAAGAATGGCCCGAAGGACTTCACTAAACTGCGCCGCAAACACGTTATCGCAGCGCGAGACAAGTATGCAGACCAATGGCGCAAGGCGAATGCCATGGTCGAACAGCTTTCGATTCTGGCCCGCCACGCCATTGATCTGGAATGGATCACCGCCAACCCCGCCCAAGGCGTCGAAAAGCTGAAGGGCGGAAGCTATGAAGCCTGGCCGGAGCCAAAGCTGTCGGCATATGAGCGCTACTGTGAACAGCATGGGCTGACAATTGCGCGCGCGATTTATGAGCTGTGCATCGGCACGGGGCAGCGCATTGGTGATGTGGTTGCCATGGAGTGGGTACACTTCCAAGGCGGCTATATGGACGTTGTGCAGGAGAAAACCGGCGCCCGGCTTTCGATCTTCTGCCCAGAGCGCTTACAGACCTTCCTGGAGCGTTTGCCACGCAACGGAAAACACATCTTGGCGAAGAACCTGACGCAGCACATCAGCAAACGGCGCGCGCAAAGCCTTGTGGCCGAAGTCCGCAAGAAGATCGAGGCCGAGGGCTTTGTTATCCACGGCTGGCGCTACACCGCCGCGAAAGAGCTGGCAGAGGCAGGCTGCTCAGACACGGAAATCCAGTCCGTGACCGGCCACAAATCGCTGGAAATGGTGAAGAAGTACCGCCAGCAAGCCAGGCAAAAACAGCTCTCAAAGACAGCACAGCTGCGCCGGAACAGAACAAAAACAGAATAAGAACAGATTCCAGAGTGTAAAACAAAGTGTAAAACACTCTGGATCAAGGGCGAAGTGCAGCCCCGTACCAATCAAATTTTCCACTTAAAATCAATATGGTGCGGGTGAAGGGACTTGAACCCCCACGCCTTGCGGCGCCAGAACCTAAATCTGGTGCGTCTACCAATTCCGCCACACCCGCACTTGCGCCGGGCAAGCCCGCCGCGTGACGCGCTGAATAGCAAAGCTTGGCGGGGGATGCGAGGGGAAATCGTGCCTGAAATGCCATTGTGCAAAACGGCAACAATCCGTCCGGAATATCGCAACAATCGGCGGGTTTTCGCGCAAAAGGGCTGGGCGCGGAATCCGCTTGTGCGGTAGTTTGGGAAAAAAGTCTGAGGCAGACACAGCGAGCAACAATATGAAACCTTTTGGAAATGCGGCCCTGCGCGCGCAATTGGCGATGCGTGTCCAGGCACAGCCCCGGCGTCTGTATCAAGGCAGCCAGAACATCAGCCTTTTGCGCGGCACCATCGTGCTGACCCGCGAGGGCGAGCGCGCGGCTGAAGAGCTCAAATCCGGGGACAGCCTGATCACCCGCACGCAAGGAATGGCGCAGGTGGAAGGGGTGCGGACCCGCCGCGCAATGCTGCAGGCGGTGTGTTTTGCAGCCGGTTCGCTGGGCGACATGCGCGCCGACAGCGATCTGGTGGTGCCCTGGGATCAGCGCATCCTCGTGCGCGACTGGCGCGCCAAGGCGATGTTCGGCCAGCCGCAGGCTGTGGTGCCGGCCTATGAGCTGGTGGATGGCGAATTCATCCGCGACCTGGGCCTGCAGATGATGGATCTGACGGTGCTGGAGTTCTCCCGCCCGCATGTGATTTATGCAGGCGGATTGGAACTGGCCGCAGCCGCCGCGCCGCAAGAGGACCTGCGCCCGGCAGCCTGAGCCTTAGAGGCCCAGTTTGCGGAACACGGCGGGGATCTGCTCCGGCAGGTCCTCGGCGATCAGGCCGGGGCCGAACTCCAGCGCGCATTCGACGTGGATATAGGCGGCGGTCTCTGCTGCCTGCATCGGACCGAAACCGCGTGCCATCAGCCCGGTGATGAAGCCTGCCAGCACGTCACCCGATCCGGCAGTGGCGAGCCAGGGCGCGGAGCGCTCGTAATGGGCGGAATTGACAGAACAGCGCCCGTCCGGCGCGGCAATCACCGTGTCTGGTCCCTTGAACAATACCACGCAGCCTGCGCGTTTGGCGGCCTCGCGGGTGGCGTCGACCTTGGAATAGGCGGGGCCGGTGGTGGCGGGCGCGTTCAGTTTTTCTGCCAGGTCCGGGAACAGCTTGGCAAATTCGCCGCCATGCGGGGTGAGGACGCAGTTCTCATGCAGCAGGTCGAACAGCGCTTGCGGCTTCAGCTCAAACCTTGTGAGCGCATCGGCATCCAGCACAGTGGCGCGGTTTTCCTTCAGGACCGCCATCACCACTGCCTGCGTGTCGGCGCCGCGCCCGAGGCCCGGGCCGAGGCAGACCGCGTTGAAACGTTCGTCCTCCAAGAGTTCGCTGACCCCATGCGCGCCGTCGATCTGGCGCAGCATGATGGCGGTCAGATTGGCGGCGTTTTCGAACATTGCCGAGCGCGGCGAGCCGACGGTGACCAGCCCGGCCCCGATCCGCAGCGCGCCGCGGGCGGCGAGACGCGCCGCGCCGGTTTTGCCATGGCCGCCGGAGAGGACGAGGGCGTGGCCATGGGTGTATTTGTGATCGAAGTTACCATTTTTTTTCAACGACCCGCCGGGCCAGGCGATTGAAGTCGCCTTTTTACTTCGGCGATCAATGTCGAGAAGCTGAACTCCCCTATCACCTTGTTTCAGAAGAAGATGAGCAGGATGCCGATCCTCTTTTCCAAGCCCGATATCCGCAACGACTACTTTGCCCAGACCGCCATCCAAGCCGTGAGCAATCTTTCGGCGATGAAAAGTGACTGTAAGGTCAGAGCGCAGGAGACGACGTGAGGCATCGTTCTCCCACCAACTCCACTTTTCCTCCAAATCCTTCTCTTCATTTCCGGTTTCCGTAGGCGCCTCCGGAAGGAGGAACTTCCCGCTGTCGCAATCAAGACCGGAGGGGCAATCAAGCGCCACCCGGTAATAAGGAACGCGCCACCGGTGAACACCACCGACATCGCGCATTTCCAAACAGTGATGCGCGTTAGCCAACTCCAGCGGAATGGCGCGTGACAGCCCGGTCCCAAACATTGCATCCAGCAGCAAAACAGGCCTTGGCCCCTTTCCCACGGCTTCGGCCGTCAGGTCTGCCACCTCTCCCAGCTCCCGCCACCGCTCATAATTCACCTTCGCATCCGGCGGCAGCTTGTCCGGGTCTCCATACAGAAACGCCTCCACCTTCCAGCCGCGCGCCTTCAAGAGCCGCGCTACCACAAAGCCGTCGCCGCCGTTGTTACCCGGCCCGCACAGCACCACCGCCCGGCGCGGCGTTTCATCTTTCTGCAAATACTCCGGGGAGCGCGAGGGGCTGGCCCCTCGCTCGGCTTCAACAGGCTCCGCCAGTTCCGGCCACTCTTCGAAGATGGCCTCGACCACCCCCTGCCCGGCCCGCTCCATCAGCTCCAGCCCGGTCACCTCGCCGGACGCGATGGCGGCCTGCTCAATCGCCCGCATCTGGGCTGCGGTCAGCAGTTCGGTCATATTTTGCCCTTCCCCGATTCAATTCTGCGCATTTTCCGGGCGCAGTGCTTAATTTTTAGGCAGACCCGATCAAATCCTGCCCGCAATTGCCGCAGCCGCAGCCTCCTGCATTGCTGCCTTCATTTAGAAGTGAAATGACACCCCCAACAAGCTTGCGAGGAGCCCAGGCATGAAAAAGATCGAAGCCATCATCAAGCCTTTTAAACTGGATGAGGTGAAGGAAGCGTTGCAGGACGTCGGCGTCCAGGGTCTTTCCGTTATCGAGGTCAAGGGCTTTGGCCGCCAGAAGGGCCACACCGAGCTCTACCGCGGCGCCGAATATGTGGTCGACTTCCTGCCCAAGGTAAAGGTCGAGGTGGTGCTGGACGACGATCAGGTCGACCAGGCAATCGAGGCCATTGTCGATGCCGCCAAGACCGACAAGATCGGCGACGGCAAGATCTTTGTCTCGCCCGTCGAGCAAGCGATCCGCATCCGTACCGGCGAGACCGGCCCGGACGCGCTGTAAACGAATTCAACGAATATCCTGACATCTAAATCAGAAGGACCGAGGGAATGAGCGCAGACGCAGTTCTCAAGCAACTCAAAGACGAAGACATCGCCTATGTCGACATCCGTTTCACCGACGTGCGCGGCAAGCTGCAGCACGTGACCGTGGACGTGGACCTGGTGGACGAAGACTTCCTGGAAGAAGGCTTCATGTTCGACGGCTCCTCGATCGCCGGCTGGAAGTCGATCGAAAACTCCGACATGAAACTGATGCCGGACACCACCTCCGCCTACATCGACCCGTTCTATGCCGAGAAGACCCTCTGCATCCATTGCTCCATCGTTGAGCCCGACACCGGCGAGAGCTACGAGCGCGATCCGCGCGGCACCGCCCAGAAGGCGGAAGCCTATCTGAAGTCCTCCGGCATCGGCGATGTGGCCTACATGGGTCCGGAAGCGGAATTCTTCCTGTTCGACGACGTGCGCTACTCCAACACCATCAACAAGGTGTCCTACGAGGTTGACGCAACCGACGGCTCCTGGAACACCGACGCTGAGTTCGAAATGGGCAACATGGGCCACCGCCCGGGCCTGAAGGGCGGCTACTTCCCGGTGAACCCGACCGACGAAGCGCAGGACCTGCGTTCCGAGATGCTGTCGACCATGAAGCGTCTGGGCATGAAGGTCGACAAGCACCACCACGAAGTGGCGTCCTGCCAGCACGAGCTGGGCCTGATCTTTGACTCCCTGACCAAACAGGCGGACGAGCTGCAGAAGTACAAATACGTGATCCACAACGTGGCGCACGCCTATGGCAAGTCGGCAACCTTCATGCCGAAGCCGATCTATGGCGACAACGGCTCCGGCATGCACGTCAACATGTCGATCTGGAAAGACGGCAAGCCGCTGTTTGCAGGCGACAAATACGCCGACCTGTCCCAGGAAGCCCTGTATTTCATCGGCGGCATCCTGAAGCATTCCAAGACCCTGAATGCCTTCACCAACCCGTCCACCAACTCCTACAAGCGCCTGATCCCGGGCTTTGAAGCACCGGTTCTGCGCGCTTACTCCGCCCGCAACCGTTCGGGCTGCGTGCGTATTCCGTGGACCGAAAGCCCGAAAGCCAAGCGCGTCGAGGCCCGTTTCCCCGATCCGGCGGCGAACCCCTACCTGTGCTTTGCCGCGCTGCTGATGGCCGGCCTGGACGGCATCAAGAACAAGATCGATCCGGGCGAAGCCATGGACAAGAACCTGTACGATCTGCCGGCCGAAGAGCTGGAAGGCATCCCGACCGTCTGCGGCTCCCTGCGTGAAGCCATGGACGCGCTGGCGGCCGACCACGACTTCCTGCTGCAGGGCGACGTGTTCACCAAAGACCAGATCGACGGCTACATCGAGCTGAAGATGGAAGAGGTCCACAAGTACGAGCACACCCCGCACCCGGTTGAGTTCGGCATGTACTACAGCTGCTAAGCTGACAGACCAGACACGGAAAGGGCGTCCCTCAGGGGCGCCCTTTTCAATTGGCGGCCTTGCTCTTGGGGCAGGCATTCCGTATTCAGCGCGGCTCAGCTTGGCAGACAGGAGCCTGCGCAATGACCGCCCCGAACACCCTTGGCATAGACTTTGGCACCTCCAACTCGGCCGCCGGCATTGCGGTTGCGGGCCGCCCCTGGCTGGTGGAGATGGAGCCGGGCGAGCAGACGCTGCCCACCGCGGTGTTCTTTGAGGAGGGCAGCCGCACCATGCGGATCGGCCACAGCGCCACGCGGGCGCTGATCAATGGCGACGAGGGCCGGTTCATGCGGGCGCTGAAAAGCCTGCTGGGCACGCCGCTGCTGCAAGAAGAGCGGCGGCTGGGCGGCGAGCGGCTGAGCTTTGCCACCCTGATCGCGCGGTTCCTGGCGGAGATGAAACGGCGGGCCGAAGCAGCAACGCATATGGAGTTCACCCACGCGCTGTCGGGGCGGCCGGTGCGGTTTCATTCCAAGGATGAAGACCGCAACGTGCAGGCAGAAAAGGACCTGCGCGCCTGCTATCTGGCAGCCGGATTTCAGGATGTTCTGTTCATGCATGAGCCCGAGGCAGCGTTGCGCGCCGCTGCACCGGCGCCGGGTCTGGGGCTGATTGTTGATATCGGTGGCGGCACCTCTGACTTCACCGCGTTTGAACAGGGGAAAGATGGGGCAACCCGCATCCTCGCCTCGCACGGGGTCCGGCTGGGGGGCACAGATTTCGACCGGCAGCTGAGCATTCGCCATGTGATGCCTCTGCTGGGCCGGGGCAGCCAGATCCGAAACAGCTTCGGCGGCGGGACCCTGCCCGCGCCGAACCGGCTGTTCAACGATCTGGCCACTTGGCAGATGATCCCCTTTCTCTATGCGCCGGAAAGCCGCCGCGCAGCAAAGGATCTGGCCGCCAATGCAGTGGAGCCGGAGAAACTGGCGCGGCTGGTGGACGTTCTGGAGGATGAGCTGGGCCACGAGCTGGCCTTTGCCGTTGAGCACGGCAAGATCCGCGCCAATGGCACTGATGCGGCGGCTCAAATTGACCTGAAGCTGCTGGAGCGCGGGTTGTCTGTGCCGCTGGATGCCGCTGGAATGACCCAGACGCTGATGGAGCAGACCGCGGCCATTGGCACCTGCGCGGCTGAGACCCTGGCGCAGGCCGGGATTGAAGCGATGAACGTGGAGCGGATTGTTCTGGTCGGCGGCTCTTCGCTGTTGGCCGCGGTGCAGGCGGAAATGCGCGCGCTGTGCCCAAATGCCCGGCTGGAAACGGGAAATGCGATGACCGCGGTTGCGGACGGGCTGGCTCTGGCCGCGGGAACGGCCTTTGCCTAGGCAACTGGGAAGCAATCACGGCTTTTCCCGTTAGACATGCGCTGCCGGCGCGTTAGGCTGCAAGTCACGAGTCACATTTCGAGAGATTACTTCATGCGCCGTCTGCTGGCCCCTGCCCTGATTTCCGTCCTGCTTGCTTCCCCTGCTATTGCCGCCACCTGCGGCAATACCTCTGCCGGGTTTGATGCCTGGAAACAGGCGTTCAGCGCCGAGGCCCAGCGGGCGGGCGTGCGCAAGGCGGGACTGCAGGCGCTAGCCAATGCGCAATATGCGCGCCGCACCATTTCGGCTGACCGCAATCAAAAGAGCTTCAAATACTCGCTGGAAAAATTCATGCAGATCCGCGGCTCCGCCACCATCGTGGCGCAGGGCCGCAAGCGCAAGGCGCGCAATCGGGATTTCTATGCCGCGCTTGAACGCAAATACGGTGTGCCGGCAGGTGTGCTGATTGCCATCCACGGAATGGAAACCGCCTTTGGCAATTACATGGGTGACAGCCAGGTGGTGTCTGCCATCGTGACGCTGACCTATGACTGCCGCCGCTCCGACTTCTTCCGCCCGCATGCGCTGGGGGCGCTGAAGCTGGTGGATCAGGGTGCCATCACGCCGGGCACGCTGGGCGCCAAACACGGCGAGCTGGGCCATACCCAGTTCCTGCCCGGCAATGCGCTGCAATACGGTGTCGATTGGGACGGCAATGGAAGGGTGGATTTCTACAACATGGGCGATGCGCTCGCCTCCACCGCCAACTACCTGCGCCAGAAGGGCTGGAAACCCGGCAAGGGCTACCAGCAGGGCGAGCCGAACTACCGGGTTCTGAAGGAGTGGAATGCCGCCACCGTGTACCAGCAGTCGCTGGCGATCATGGGTCGCCAGATCGACGGCTGAGCACACCTGGCCAGCAACGGTTGTAAGTTTCAGCGCCCGCCCTCTGGCGGGCGCTGGGCGTTTCCGTCCCAAGGGTGAAAAACAGTCGGTGCGATTCCCGCGTCATTGTAGGCCTTGGGGCATCAATGTGACCGCAAGCCGCCACAGTTGAGCCGCAATCCAGCCACCGGACACGGGGAATTTCCAAATTATTTGTTTAAATTCAGAGCGATGCATCCTGCCGCAATTCAACGCGGTCCGGCGCGCCCGGGCTCAGAATATTGTCCAGGCCCGCCCCACTTTTAACTAGTTCAAATTTTATTGTTTCTCTGACGGCACCCTGAATGGAGGATCCGGACAGTGGCAGAGAACGTGCAATATACAGGACGGCTTGGGCTGGAAAGCCGCGACAGCAAAACCCTTTCGGATGCGGTGACAGCAGTTGTCGACACGCTGGATGACTTCGGCCACCCGGCAGAAACGATTGAGGCCCGTGCGGAAAACACCGCGAGGCTGCAAAGCGATCACTACCTGGTGACCGTGCGCCTGCGCCGGGTTCCCCTGCGCCGGACAGCCAAGCTGCCAGGCAGCGTCATGCAGCCCTCGGCGCTGCTGGAATTGTCGCTGTCCCCGGTTTACCCCGGCTACTGCGATCAGGAGATTTCTGAACTGCTCTTGGCAGAAACATTGCGGCGCCTCCTGGATAGGGTAGAGGCTGCTTTTGTCGAATGGCTCGACACCGAAGTTGCCCTGACCTGCGAACAGTTTCTGAGCGCCTTTGATCCCCAATCCCGCAGCGCTGAGCAGCCTGTTGCCGCGGTGCCGGCTGCCGCGTCCGATGCAGCTGCGTCGGTTCCGCAGATGGCCCGGAGCGTGCAGCCCCGGCCCCGCGGCAGAGACTGCTTTACCCCGGTGGACCAGACAGCGCGCGCGCTGGATGCCCATTGCGACCTTGCCTTTCAGGAAGCGAGAATGCGCAAGGCAGCTCATGCTGTTGCGGCGGCATCCGGCAAGTCCTGGGCAGGTTTGCGCGCCTCTGTTTCGGCCTCGGGCCTGCGCAGCAACTGGGGGCGCCAGCTGCAGGCCTCGGCCTTGGCAGCGCTGTCGCTGACCGGCCCGCGCCGCCTGCGTTTCATCAGCCACCTGCTGCTTCTGACCGCCCTGTTCCTGTTCTTGGAGAGCGCCGGAATGGTGCAGGCCGCCCGGCCGCTGGTGCCGTAGGACCTGAGCAGCCGCTTAGCTGACAAAGGCCCGTTGTGGTCCGCGTCCCCCCTTGTTTGGTCAGAAACGACGGTTGAATCCGTCGCTTTCAGCGGCGAATCCGCCCTGCCCCTTGCTGCACATTGTACAGGACTGTGCAGCAAGGACTTCCCGGCATGAACGAGCATTACCGCGACATCCGCAAGATCGACCCGACCCGCGGCGCCAAATTGGGCGACAACACCCCGAACGACAATGACCGGGTGGAGATCGGCCCGACTCAGCTGGCTTTTGGCGAATGGGCCGAAGCCGGGCTGCAGCTGCCCGACCTGCAGGCGCTGCGCAGTTTCCGCTGGGAGCGGCTGACGCGTTTCATCAATGACCGCGGCTATGGCGGCCTCCTGGTGTTCGATCCACTGAACATCCGCTACGCCACAGACAGCACCAACATGCAGCTGTGGAACACCCACAACCCGTTCCGGGCGCTCCTGATCTGCGCTGACGGCTATATGGTGCTGTGGGATTACAAGCAGTCGCCGTTCCTCAGCGAGTTCAACCCGCTGGTGCGCGAACAGCGTGCGGGCGCCGATCTGTTCTACTTCGACCGCGGCGACAAGATCGACGTGGCCGCCGACAAGTTCTCCAACGAAGTGCGCATCCTGATGGAAGAGCACAGCGGCAGCAACAAGCGGCTGGCGGTGGACAAGGTGATGCTGCACGGACTGCGCGCACTTGAGGCGCAGGGCCTGGAGATCTTCCCCGGCGAGGAGCTGACTGAGAAATGCCGCGCGGTGAAAGGCCCGGACGAGATCCTGGCGATGCGCTGCGCCCATCACGCCTGCGAAACCGCGGTGGCCGCAATGGAAAAATTCGCGCGTGAACAAGTGCCTGGCGGCAATATCTCAGAGGATGACGTTTGGGCGGTGCTGCACGCGGAAAACATCCGCCGCGGCGGTGAATGGATTGAGACCCGGCTGCTGGCATCCGGCCCGCGCACCAACCCGTGGTTCCAGGAATGCGGCCCCCGGATCATCCAGAACAACGAGATGATCAGTTTTGACACCGATCTGGTCGGCTCCTACGGGATCTGTATCGACATCTCGCGCAGCTGGTGGGTCGGCGATGAAAAGCCGCGGCCCGACATGATCTATGCCATGCAGCACGGGCTGGAGCATATCCGCCACAACATGGAGATGCTCCAGCCCGGTGTGAACATTCAGGAGCTGTCGCGCGGTTGCCACCCCTTGGACGACCAGTTCCAGAAGCAGAAATACGGCTGCATGATGCACGGCGTCGGCCTGTGCGATGAATGGCCTCTGGTGGCCTATCCGGACCAGATGGTCGAGGGCGCCTTTGACTATGAGCTGGAACCGGGCATGGTGCTGTGCGTCGAGGCGCTGGTGTCGCCTGAGGGCGGCGATTTCTCCATCAAACTGGAAGACCAGGTTCTGATCACCGAAGACGGCTATGAGAACCTGACCAGCTATCCCTTCGACAAGGCGCTGCTGGGGGAGGTTTGAACAAAACAGCCGGTCCCTCCCGCAAGGAGGGGCCGGGACAGCCTGCGGCGCCGTCAGGCGCCACCGCTTAGCAATGGGTCTTCAGGAACAGTTCCAGCTTGTCACGCAGCACCAGAACGCCGGGCGAATCTGTGACTTCTTCCAGCTGGCTGAGCGGCACCCAAGCCAGGGCGTGGGATTCTCCGCTGGCTGCAATCTCTCCCGCCTCAGCCTGAAACAGGTAACGCACATCGTAGTGCAAATGCGCACATTCTTTTGCGTTCTGAGGGATTTCGTGAATGTCGACGTCGAACACCAGCGCCGACAGCGGCCTGATCCGTTTGAGCCCGCTTTCCTCATAGGCTTCCTTCAGCGCCACAAACGGCACGTCGGCGATGCCGTCGCAATGACCGCCCAGTTGGAACCATCGGTTGAGCTTCTTGTGATGGGTCAGCAGCACGCATTGCATGTCCTGTGACAACACGAAGGCAGAGCCAGTCACGTGCCCGGTTTCCGGATTTCGGCCAAAGGCTTGCGGCTCAGCCGCGCAGAAATCCGTCAGGCGCTGCCACATGCTGCGGTCGCGCGCGGTTCGTAGGCTGTAACATCCGACACCTGAGAGGACGCTGCTGCTCATCTGCCTTCACCTTCCCGTGACGTTCCGGCCTGTCGCCTTGTTAGTGGCCATCCAAGCGCTCAATCTATGCGGAACACCCAACAAAGGCCACGCCCATGCCCACGGAACGGATCACCTTCACCGGCTACGCCGGAAACACTCTTGCTGCCCGCCTCGACCTGCCGGAAGGGCCGGTGCTGGCGACTGCGCTCTTTGCACATTGCTTCACCTGCTCCAAGGACATTCCCGCAGCGCGGCGGATTGCCGGGCGGCTGGCGGCAATGGGGATTGCGGTCCTGCGGTTCGATTTCACCGGGCTGGGCCATTCGGAAGGCGAGTTTGAAAACACCACCTTCAGCTCCAACGTGGCGGACCTGATCAAGGCGGCGCAGTACCTGGCCGCGCGCAGCATGGCGCCGGCGCTGCTGATCGGCCATTCGCTGGGCGGTGCCGCGGTGCTGCGGGCGCGGGCGGGCATCCCTTCGGTCAAAGGCGTGGTAACGCTGGGGGCGCCGTTTGATCCGGGCCATGTCTCGCATCATTTCGATGCTGCCCTGCCGGAGATTGAGGCACAAGGCCGCGCCGAGGTCTGCCTGGGCGGGCGGCCCTTTGTGATCGGCAAGGAATTTGTCGACGATATCCACGCTGAGGCGCTGGCGCCTGCGATTTCGGAGCTGAAGGCGGCGCTGCTGGTGCTGCATGCGCCGCGTGATGAGACCGTGAGCATCGACAATGCCGCGTCGATCTTCACCGCCGCCAAGCATCCCAAAAGCTTTGTCACCCTGGATGACGCCGACCACCTGATCTCCCGCGCGGCGGACGCCGAATACGCCGCCGAAGTCATTGCCGCCTGGGCCGGGCGCTATGTCAAAATGGCGCCGCCCGCGCCGCCGCCCGGTGCGCCAGAGGGCGTTCTGCGGGTGACAGAGGCGGATCCGGAGGGGTTCCTGCAGGATGTGCAGTCCGGCCCCTATCACCACGCTTTTGCAGATGAGCCGCTGGCCTATGGCGGCACCAACCGCGGCATGTCGCCCTATGGTTTCGTGGCGGCAGGCCTTGGCGCCTGCACCTCGATGACGCTGCGCATGTATGCCCGCCGCAAGGGTTGGCCGCTGGAGGGGATCAGCGTTGATGTGTGCCATGACAAGGTGCATGCGCAGGATGCCTTGCCTTCCGGGCCAGCCAAGATCGATCAGTTCACCCGTGTCGTGCGCCTCTGCGGCCCCCTAAGCGACGACCAGCGCGCGCGGCTGCTGGAAATCGCCGACAAATGCCCTGTGCACCGAACGCTGGAAAGCGGCGCCAAGGTGGTGACACGGCTAGAGGCCGCAGAGCAGCCCGCGATCTGACATACCGGACCGCCGGCGGGCCTCCCGCGCCCGAACGGTGCAGGAAACCTGCCCCATCAGCGGGTTTGGGCCCGGCACCGCGCCATGCGCGGTGCCGGGCCCAACTGCGGCAGGTCTTCGCACGAAGACCGCAGCGCAGACGGGAGAGCCTGACTGCTTCTGAATTTGCGCCACATCAAAGTTCCGCTCCGCGTTCCCCTTCATGCTGTGTCCACCCTGGCGGCTGCCGGGCATGGGAGGAGATACATGGGACTTTTTGCAAAACTCGGGCGCAGCAGTGATCTGGTGCAGGGCATGGCCAGCCGGCTGGGCATCGACTACGGTGAAATGGTTGCAGGCGATCCGCAAGTGCAGGGCCAAAAATACATGCGCGCGGTCCTGCGCTGCAGCACCTGCCGCAATCAGGACGGCTGCAGTGACTTGCAGCGGGAGACAACAGAGCTGGCGGAGGCGCCATCCTACTGCCGCAACGCGCAGTTGCTGGCGCATTTACGGGGCAGCTAATCCCTTCTATACGGCTGCTCGCATCCGCTGTGTACTATCCGGTTTGCAGCGTGCGGATCAGCGCGCTGGCTCACTCTGCAGTCTCAGCGTACCGTCCGGTGGTGATGTCACCGCCTTCCCCAACAAACCGAATGGCCTCGCCGTCACTTTCCAGCGCATAACAGGCCCACAAGTCCGAGGGCGGCCAGGTGGAGCAGTATTTGCCGTCCCGCACGCCCCAGTAGCCCCAGCTGTCATGGCCCGCATTATAAAGCGTCCGGCCCGAGACGTGGAAGTCCTGCCAGGCGCCGCTGCCATAGACCAGCCTGCGGCCTTCCAGCGCCGCCTGCACCTCCGCCCCGTTCAGCACCCGCCATTCTCCGCCCCAAACCGGCGAAACCGCAGATGATAACGCAATCATCAGGGCAATCTGCCTCATGTCCCTCTCCCAGCCTTGCTGTCCTGCCTTTGCTGATCTAAGAGGCCGGGCATCTGCTGCGCAATCACATAAAGGTGCCTCCGCCCATGATCCCCCGCTATTCCCGCCCCGAGATGGTCGCAATCTGGTCGCCCGAGACCAAATTCAAGATCTGGTACGAGATCGAGGCGCATGCCTGCGAAGCCATGGCCAACCTTGGCGTGATCCCGCGCGAGAACGCCGACGCGGTGTGGAAAGCCAAGGACGTGGAATTCGACGTCGCCCGCATCGACGAGATCGAGGCCGTCACCAAGCATGACGTCATCGCCTTCCTGACCCATCTGGCGGAGCATGTCGGTTCTGAGGAAGCGCGCTTCGTGCACCAGGGCATGACGTCGTCGGACGTTCTGGACACCTGCCTGAACGTGCAGCTGGTGCGCGCCGCCGATATTCTGCTGGAGGGCATGGACAAGGTGCTGGCGGCGCTGAAAAAACGCGCGCTGGAGCACAAGAACACCGTGCGTGTTGGCCGCAGCCACGGCATTCACGCAGAGCCGACCACCATGGGCCTGACCTTTGCCCGCTTCTATGCGGAAATGGACCGCAACAAGAACCGCCTGGAAAAGGCCCGCTGGGAAGTTGCCACCGGCGCGATCTCCGGCGCGGTGGGCACCTTTGCCAACATCGACCCGGCGGTTGAAGAGCACGTCTGCGAGCAGCTGGGCCTGCGCCCGGAGCCGATCTCCACCCAGGTGATCCCGCGCGACCGCCACGCGATGTTCTTTGCCACCCTCGGCGTGATTGCCTCCTCGATCGAGAACGTCGCTGTTGAAATCCGCCACATGCAGCGCACCGAAGTGCTGGAAGGCGCGGAATTCTTCTCGATG
The DNA here is from genome assembly GCF_000203975.2 of Leisingera sp. ANG1. GTDB lineage: Bacteria > Pseudomonadota > Alphaproteobacteria > Rhodobacterales > Rhodobacteraceae > Leisingera. The sequence goes on from NZ_AFCF02000001.1 coordinate 670,396, forward strand.
GGCCAGAAGGGCTCCTCGGCGATGCCGCACAAGAAGAACCCGGTACTGACCGAGAACCTGACCGGCCTTGCGCGTCTGGTGCGCATGGCGGTGATCCCGGCGATGGAGAACGTGGCGCTGTGGCATGAGCGCGATATCTCGCACTCCTCCGTCGAGCGCGGCATCGGTCCGGATGCAACCATCACCCTCGACTTCGCCCTGCACCGTCTGGCCGGTGTTGTCGACAAGATGCTGGTGTTCCCGGAGAACATGCTGGACAACATGAACAAATTCCCGGGCCTGGTGATGTCGCAGCGGGTGCTGCTGGCGCTGACCCAAGCCGGCGTCAGCCGCGAGGATGCCTATGCCATGGTGCAGCGCAACGCTCTGAAGGTCTGGGAAGAGCGCGTCGACTTCCGCGAGCTGCTGCTGGCAGACGCCGATGTGGTTGCGGCGCTTGGCGAAGAGGCGATCAACGAGAAATTCGACATGGGCTATCACACCAAACATGTCGACACGATCTTCAAGCGCGTCTTCGGCGAATAAGACGTTTTGACCTGAAAACTCCAGACGCCCCGCCTTTCCGGCGGGGCGTTTTTGTTCCGCGGACACAAACGCCTTTGTGAACAAAAATACAGATCCAAACCCGGGTTCTGCGGCTAAACTGGGCCAAACTTTGCATTTGGAGCACGAGACATGCGTATTTTCGCCCTGGCCGCCGCCCTGACCCTGCCGGTTGCAGCCCTTGCCGCCAGCGGCAACGACTGGAACCCTCCGAAACCTTCCGAGACCACCAAGACCTGCAAGGGCAAACGCGTCTGGGATGAGGAGAAGAAACGCTGTGTTCGGCCGCGGAAGTCGTCGCTGAACCAGGAAGGGCTGCTGGGTGCGGCGCGCGAGCTTGCCTATGCCGGCCGTCAGGAAGATGCCCAGGCAGTGCTGAGCGCGATGGCCGATCAGACCGACAGCATGGTGCTGACCTACTGGGGCTTCACCCACCGCAAACTTGGCAACCTGGATCTGGCGCAGGCCTATTATGATCAGGCCTTGGCGCAGGACCCGGACAATATCCTGGCACGTTCCTACATGGGCCAAGGCTTTGTCGTACAGGGAAAATACGGCGCAGCTCTTGCACAGTGGAAGGAAATCCGCGCCCGCGGCGGTGACGGCAGCTGGGCTGAGGCCTCCTTGCGCAGCGCGCTGGAGACGGGCACCTCTTACAGCTACTAGGCTTCAGTCTTTCTTTACGGCTTGCGGCCTATCCTGCCCACAACGATTGAGAAGAATCTTTTGTTAGGGTGCGAGAATGCCTCAAGACGATATGCTGGCGCTTCCGATGGATCTGGGCGGGGGCGACATGGGCGGAATGGGCGGCCTGGACATGGGCGATTTCGCCGCGCCCGCCCCGATGGGCGGCCTGGATGCAGGCGGCCTCGGCGGCGGCATGGGTGGTGGAATGGGCGGCGGCGCGGTCGCAAACCCGGCCGCGGCTGCCAGCCTCAGCGGCAAGGCCAAGGCTGCCATCATCGTCCGGCTGCTGCTGAATGAAGGCGCCGAGATCCCGCTGGAAGAACTGCCCGACGACCTGCAGCTGGAGCTGACTCAACAGATGGGCCGGATGCGTATTGTCGACCGCGAAACGCTGAATGCGGTGGCGGGCGAGTTTGCCGATCTGCTGGACAATGTCGGCCTGCATTTCCCCAACGGCCTGGCCGGCGCATTGAACGCGATGGAAGGCAAGATCAGCCGCCACACCCACAGCCGCCTGCGCCGCGAAGCCGGGGTGCGCCAGTTCGGCGACCCCTGGGAGCGGCTGAAACAGCTGCCGCCCGAAGATCTGGCCGGGCTGGCAGAGGCCGAAAGCACCGAGGTGGCTGCAGTTCTGCTGTCCAAACTCGACACTGCCAAGGCCGCGCAGATGCTGATCCACCTGCCCGGACCAGTGGCCCGCCGCATCACCTATGCCGTCAGCCAAACCGCCAATGTAACGCCGGACACCGTGGACCGCATCGGCCTGTCGCTGGCCGCCCAGGTCGAGGCACGGCCTGATCTCGCCTTTGACCAAACCCCTGGCCAGCGCCTGGGCGCTGTCCTGACCGAAGCCGCCGCCGCCAAGCGCGACGAGGTGCTGACCGCGCTGGACGAAGAGGACGAGGATTTCGCTGTCTCGGTGCGCAAGGCTATCTTTACCTATGCGCTGATTGCCGAACGGATGAAGCCGCTGGACGTGCCAAAGCTGATCCGGGTGCTGTCGCAGCCCGATCTGGTGACCGCAATCGCCTTTGCTACCGACGAGGAAGACGTGGCCACCTCGGAATTCCTGCTCAAGAACATGTCGAGCCGGATGGCAGACAACATCCGCGAGGAAGTTGCAGAGCGCGGCAGGGTCAAGCGCAGCGACGGCGAAGCCGCCTTCAGCCTGATAATCGGTGCCATGCGCGATCTGGTCGCGACGGGAGAGATCGAGCTGAAATCGGTGGAAGAAGACGAGGAAGACAACGGCTGACACCTCGCACGGCTACAGCTTTGCAAGCCGGCCTTGGCAGTTGCGCAGCCTTTCAGCCCGCTGGAGCTGCTTGTGCCTGCCGGCGCCACTGCGTATGATGCAGGCTTCCAGGCGCAGTTCCGCGCCGCAGCCATCCAGACGCCATGCCCGCAGATCCTTCCGAGCTCTCCACCTGGAGCCATGTCAAATACTTTGGCAGCAACCTGTTTCTGCGCGGCCTTCTTCTGGGTGCCGGGCTGGTGCCCTACCGGCTTCGGGTGCCGATGATGGGCCGGCTGGTCACCGCCATGGGGCGTGCCGCCGGATTTCACAAAAGGGTGCGCGACAATCTGAAACTGGTCAGCCCGGAACTGTCAGAACTGGACGCAGACCAGTTGTACAGGGACGTCAGCAACAATGCCGGGCGCATGATTGCAGAGCTTTACGCTGGCAAGGAATTCTTTGAGCGTGCCCGCAAGGCGCCGATCACCGGGCCGGGCCTGAAGGCGCTGGAAGACGCCCGCGCAGCAGGCCGCCCGGTGCTGCTGGCGACCGCTCATTTCGGCAATTACGATGCCGCCCGCGCGGCCCTGGTCGCCCGCGGCCACGAGATGGGGTCGCTTTACCGGCGCATGGCCAACCCCTATTTCAACGAACATTATGTCGAAGCCATGAAGGCCAATCACGACCTGATGTTCGAACAGGGCAAGCGCGGCATGGTGGAGCTGGTGCGTCATTTGAAGAAGGGCGGCATTGCCGCCATCGTCACCGACCTGCACGCCCAGGGCGGCGAATTGATCGACTTTTTCGGCAAGCCTGCCGTCACCTCCACCGTGCCTGCGGAACTGGCACTGAAATTCGGCGCGGCGCTGATCCCGGTCTATGCGGTGCGGCAGGAAAACGGTCTGGACTTCGAGATCGTGATGAATGCCGAAGTGCCGCCTTCTGACCCGCTGACGATGAGCAAGGCGCTGAGCGCGGATCTGGAAGCGATTGTGCGCAAGCATACCGGCCAGTGGTTCTGGATCCACCGCCGCTGGAAACCTTATGTGCCTGTAGGTAAAGCCGCCAGGCAGACCAGCTCTGCTGCGGACTGACGCGGAACGTCAGTCCACTCGCGCCGCCGCAATGACCGGGCCAAACGGAGCAGCCTGCACCAGAACCGCGGCTGGCTTGCCGACGGGCGCAGGGACCGCGACCTCAAGGCCGCCTGCCCCGTCCCACTCTGCCACGACCTGCCAGTCTTCGACCACATTGGCATAGCTGAGCGTCCGCCCGGCCAGCTCTCCACGCTTGATGCTGACGGTCCGCTTCGGCGTGTAACGCACCAGTTGCACCAGCAAGCGGCCTTCGGGCATCTGCACCTTTGGTTGCAGCCGGATCACCACGTCCCCGCCGCTGCGGGCCACAGTCAGCGCAACGGGCCGCGGCTGTTTCTGGTGGCGGATGATTGCATCCTCCACCTTCATCGCATCAGCCCCGACCACATCGTCCTGCCCCATGATGATCATTTGCGGCGTATAGATCATCCGGCGGCCGCCCTGGTGGGCATAGCCTTTCTGCCGTTTTGTGTGGGAGGGTTTTGCGAATTCGTCCTTCCAGCCGATGTAATCCCAGTAATCCACATGCAGCGCCAGCGGCAGCACATCTTCGCGTGCGGCAAGCTCATGCAGCAGCGCATCGGCCGGCGGGCAGGAAGAACAACCTTGCGAGGTGTACAGCTCAACCACCACAGGCTCATCTGCGGATTGGCCGTAAACCGGCAAGGCAAGTGCAACTACAGCCGCGATCGGCGCCAGGAATCTCATGAATCGCTTTCTCTGTTTGGTAGGCTTCAGGTCTAATGATGTGCCGGCAAACAGGCCAATCAATCATTTTTGAGCGTGGCGCGAGGCAGCTTAAATCAAAAAATGTGTACTATTGCATACAAAAGTGCCCCCTGCGGCGTTTGGGCTATTGAATGCTTCATCTTCCTCATGCATTTAGCAGGCAGCGAATTCCCCGGTTACAAATTCTTGAGGGAGGCCAACCATGCCTATCACCGTCGGACAGGACAATGCCAAGGCGCGCAAAACGCTCAGCGTCAATGGCAAGTCGATCTCCTATTACTCCATTCCCGCCGCCACCGAGGCCGGCTTTGGCGACTTTTCCAAGCTGCCTGCCGCGCTGAAAGTGGTGCTGGAAAACATGCTGCGGTTCGAGGACGGCGGTTTCTCCGTCTCCACCGACGACATCAAGGCCTTTGCCGAATGGGGCGCCAACGGCGGCAAGAACCCGCGTGAGATCGCCTACCGCCCTGCCCGCGTGCTGATGCAGGATTTCACCGGCGTTCCCGCCGTTGTCGACCTGGCCGCCATGCGCGACGGCATCGTCGGCCTGAAAGGCTCTGCCGCCAAGATCAACCCGCTGGTCCCCGTTGACCTGGTCATCGACCACTCCGTAATGATCGACGAGTTCGGCAACCCGCGCGCGTTCCAGATGAACGTCGACCGCGAGTACGAGCGCAACATGGAGCGTTACCAGTTCCTGAAATGGGGCCAAAACGCGTTCAACAACTTCCGCGTGGTGCCGCCGGGCACCGGCATCTGCCACCAGGTGAACCTGGAATACCTGGCGCAGACTGTCTGGACCGACGTGGACCAGAACGGTGAAGAAGTCGCCTATCCGGATACCCTGGTCGGCACCGACAGCCACACCACCATGGTCAACGGCGCTGCGGTTCTGGGCTGGGGCGTTGGCGGCATCGAGGCCGAGGCAGCAATGCTGGGCCAGCCGATCTCCATGCTGATCCCCGAGGTCATCGGCTTTGAGCTGACCGGCGAGATGGTCGAAGGTACCACCGGCACCGACCTGGTTCTGAAGGTCGTCGAAATGCTGCGCGCCAAGGGCGTGGTCGGCAAATTCGTCGAATTCTACGGCGAGGGCCTGGACCGTCTGCCGCTGGCAGACCGTGCGACCATCGCCAACATGGCGCCGGAATACGGCGCCACCTGCGGCTTCTTCCCGATCGACGACGAAACCCTGCGCTACCTGCGCAACACCGGCCGCGACGAAGACCGCATCGCACTGGTCGAAGCCTACGCCAAGGAAAACGGTTTCTGGCGCGGCGCCGATTATGCGCCGGTCTACACCGACACCCTGTCGCTGGACATGAGCAGCATCGTTCCGGCCATCTCCGGCCCGAAACGCCCTCAGGACTATGTGCCGCTGACCAACGCCAAGGCCGCTTTCCGCCAGGAGATGGAAGAGACCTTCAAGCGTCCGATGGGCAAGGAAGTCGCCGTCAAGGGCGAAGACTACACCATGGAATCGGGCAAGGTCGTGATCGCCTCGATCACCTCCTGCACCAACACCTCCAACCCCTATGTGATGATCGGCGCCGGACTGGTCGCGCGCAAAGCGGCCGCCCTGGGCCTCGACCGCAAGCCCTGGGTCAAGACCTCGCTGGCACCGGGTTCGCAGGTGGTGTCCGCCTATCTGGAGGCCGCAGGCCTGCAGGAGGATCTGGACAAGGTCGGCTTCAACCTGGTGGGCTACGGCTGCACCACTTGTATCGGCAACTCCGGCCCGATCCAGCAGGAGATCTCCGAGGCGATTGCCGAGGGTGATCTGGTGGCGACCTCTGTGCTGTCGGGCAACCGCAACTTCGAAGGCCGCATTTCGCCTGACGTCCGCGCCAACTACCTAGCCTCGCCGCCGCTGGTGGTCGCTTATGCGCTTGCCGGCACCATGGACATCGACCTGGCAACCGACGTGATCGCACAGGACAAGGACGGCAACGACGTCTACCTGAAAGACATCTGGCCCTCGACCCAGGAAGTTGCGGATCTGGTGGCCTCCACCGTCACCCGCGAGGCGTTCCAGTCGAAATACGCCGACGTCTTCAAGGGCGACGAGAAGTGGCAGGCGGTTGAGACCACAGACGCGGAAACCTATGACTGGCCCGCGACCTCGACCTACATTCAGAACCCGCCCTACTTCCAGGGCATGGGGCATGAACCGGGCACTATCTCGAACATCGAGAACGCCAAGGTTCTGGCGGTTCTGGGCGACATGGTCACCACCGACCACATCTCCCCCGCCGGCTCCTTTGCCACCACCACGCCTGCAGGCCAGTACCTGCTGGAGCGCCAGGTGCAGCCGCGTGAGTTCAACTCTTACGGCTCCCGCCGCGGCAACCACGAGATCATGATGCGCGGCACCTTTGCCAATATCCGCATCAAGAACGAGATGCTGGACGGCGTCGAGGGCGGCTACACCAAAGGCCCAGACGGCGAGCAGACCTCGATCTACGAAGCCTCGATGGCGCATCAGGCCAACGGCACCCCGCTGGTGGTGTTCGGCGGCGAACAGTATGGCGCGGGCTCCTCGCGCGACTGGGCGGCCAAGGGCACCGCGCTGCTGGGCGTCAAGGCGGTGATCGCCGAGTCGTTTGAACGTATCCACCGCTCCAACCTGGTTGGCATGGGTGTAATCCCGTTCGAGTTCACCGCAGGCGATACCCGCAAGTCGCTGGGTCTGACCGGCGAGGAAACTGTTTCGATCAGCGGCCTGGACACCATCCAGCCGCTGCAGGAAGTGCCTTGCTCGATCACCTTTGCCGACGGCTCGGTGAAGGAGATCACCCTGAAGTGCCGCATCGATACCGCTCCGGAGATCGAATACATCGAACACGGCGGCGTTCTGCACTACGTGCTGCGCAATCTGGCCAAGTCGTAAGACCTGCCAGACCCGAGCTTTTGAACATGCACCCCGCGGGGTGCATGTTTTTTTGTGCCATAGACTGCCGGGAAACCCGTTTGGGGTGACAGGTTTCCGGCTTGCGGAATCCAGTATCCCGGATACAATCTTAACGTGAGATCAGCAGGATCTTTACTGGTTGTGTGGCCGTGCTTGCTTGTGCAAACCTATATTTTAAATACATGTTTAAACAAAACGCAGGCGAGGAAAGGCTGATGCCCCCAGAATGAAAGAGGCCGCTTTCCTAGTCGTCTATCCGGACATAGACACTTTTGATGACCATGCAGCAGCTGTCCTGGCAATGCTGCCAGGCACCCGGGAATATCCCGGCTGTATAAAAGCCTATGCCGGCATCAACCGGGACCGCTACGAAATCGCGGTGTTCCATTTATGGGAAACATCGGAGCATCTGGAGCGTTACCTCAACTGGCGCGCCGAGCGGGGTGATCTGGACGCCCGCAGCGCCACCATGCGCCGGGAACAGGACTTCCGGACCTACACCGTTCCATAGCTGACTGCTGCACAGACATTGTTCGGATACACCGCATTGCCAGCGGCGCAAATCACTGGAAAATTGCAGGTATGAAACAGACAAACAGCATCACTGGCTACCACGCCCACATCTACTTTGACGCCGCGACCGTGGATCAGGCCCGCCGCCTGTGCCAGCAAGCTGAAGACGAGTTTGGCGTGCAAATGGGCCACGTGCATGAGAAAACCGTCGGCCCGCATCCGATGTGGTCCTGCCAGCTGGCGGCAACGCCGGAGCAATTCAGCGGGTTGCTGCCGTGGCTGGCGCTGAACCGGGATGGGCTGATCGTCTTTGCCCACCCGGAAACCGACGACGACCTGGCCGATCACCGCGATCACGGCATATGGCTGGGCACTGGATTGGACCTGGATTTCAGCATCTTCGGCTGAGCTGCTTCCGTAAATTTACCAAAAATTTCCAAGTTGCTGGGACCATTCCGGCACTCACAAACACCGGAGGCTTCAATGACTGAAGCGGTAATCATTGGATTGCACCCCCGGTCCGGTAAATTCGAAGAGCTGGCTGCGCTTGTCCAACAGATGGTGGAACAAGTCCGCAGGCACGCTGGATGCTTGCAGGCCGAGATCCTGCTGGCTCAGGACCGGAACGAAATCGCAATCTTCCAAAAATGGAAAGACAACGACTCTTTCAGCGACTACCTGATTTGGCGGTCAAAGCAGGAGCAGCTGGATCAGGTCTATGAGCTGTGCGCCAGTGAGCCTGATCTGAGCAGCTTCACCTTGGCCGTCCCTGTTGAAAGCCCGCAGACCGCTTACTGAGCTGCGGCCTTCTCCATCGCGGGGCGCAGGGTGCTGTCGATTACCCGCTGCGTGATCGGGCCTGCAAAGCGCAACACGATCTTGCCGTTTCCATCCACCACATAGGTCTCCGGCACGCCGTAAAGCCCCCAGTCAATTGCCATCCGGCCCTTCTCGTCCCGGCCGATCGCGGTGTAGGGGTCGCCCAGTTCGTTCAGGAAGGCCTCAGCATTGGCCAACTGGTCCTTGTAGTTGATGCCGTAGACCGGGATTCCTTCCTTGGACAGTGCTTCGAGGTTAGGATGCTCAGCCCGGCAGGGTGCGCACCAGCTGGCCCAGTAGTTCACCAGTTTCACGGTGCCGTCGCGCAGGGTTTCGTCGCTGAACATTTCCTTGCTGGGAAATTCGTCCAGCACCACCGGTGGCGCGGGCTGGCCCTCGCGGGCGGACGGCAGGCTGTTCGGATCCTCGCGGAACATGCCGACCAACGCCAGGCCGACAAATCCAGCAAACACCACTCCGGGAACCGCCATCAGCGGTGAAATCTTAGCCATTGCGCTTCATCCGGGTTTCCAGGTTTTCCATCTCCCGGCGGACCTTGCGGCCGCGTAGGATTGTCAGCACCACCAGCGCAACCAGCAGCAGCAGCGAGGCGCCATAGGCCGATAGCACCGTGTCGGCGTATTTTCCAAGATCAGGCATCACGCCTCCAGCCGTTCGCGCGCCATCAAAGCCTTGATGCGGCGGGCGCGGATTTCAGTTCCGGTGCGGTAAAGCACCAGCACAAGGAACAAGAGCACAAAGCCCGCCATGCAGACATAGAGCGGCGAGGAGAAGGCATCATGCACATTCTCTTTTTCATCAAGCGACAGCGACGCGCCCTGATGCAGCCCCTGGTTCCAGAAGTTCACCGCATAGCGGCTGAGCACGGCAAAGACCGAGCCCACCAGGCACAGGATCGAGGTCAAATCCGCGGCGGTGTCCGGGTTATCGATCGCCTCCCACAGGGCGATATAGCCGAGGTAGAACAGGAACAGCACCAGGAAGGAAGTCAGCCGCGGGTCCCAGGCCCACCAGGTGCCCCACATCGGCTGGCCCCAGATCGCGCCGGTGATGAGGGCAATTACCGTCATCACGACGCCAATGGGCGCCGCCGCACGGGCGGCCAATGCGCTGACATGGTGGCGGCGGATCACCCAGACCAGCGAGGCGACCAGCATCATGAACCAAGCGTTGATCGCCATCAGCGCCGAGGGCACATGCAGGAAGATGATCTTGACGGTGGAACCCTGCCGGTAGTCGTCCGGCGTAAAGAAGAAGCCCCAGACAAGGCCAACGGTGATCAGCACCGCAGAGCTGACCCAGAGGGCCGGCATCACCTTCTCAGAGGTGGCCAGAAACTTCTTCGGGTTGGCGTATTCCCAGATCGACATGGTGGCTATTTAGCTCTTGTTCTCGGGTTTCTCAATTGGGTGGCCTAGCGCAGATTGACGCGCAGCACGGCAGCGCTGGCAAAGGGCAGCAGGGCGATGGAAGCGGCAGAGATGCCGGCCAGCAGCAACAGCGGGGTCTGCACCGCCATGCCCTCCGCACCGCGGCGGGCGACCTCTGAGCCGAAGATCAGCGTCGGCACGTAAAGCGGCATCACCAGCAAGGACATCAGCAGGCCGCCGCGCTTCAGCCCCACGGTCAGCGCGGCACCAAAAGTGCCGATGACAGACAGCGCAGGCGTGCCCAGCAGAAGGGAGATCACCAGCCACAGGAAGCCCTGCACCGGCAGGTTCAGCAGCACGCCAAGCACCGGTGCGGCCAGTACTAGCGGCAGGCCGGTGGTGATCCAATGGGCCAGAGCCTTGATGGTGACGGTGCTTTCCAGCGGCAGCGGCGCGGTGGCCAGCAGGTCGAGCGAGCCGTCCTCCCAATCCAGCGCCAGCAGGCGGTCGAGCGACAGCAGGCAGGCCAGCAGCGCGCCCAGCCACAAAACGCCCGGAGCGATGCGGGACAGCAGCTCGGACTGCGGACCAACGGAGAACGGCACCATCACAGTCACGATCAAAAAGAACGCAAGACCGAGGCCAAAACCGCCGCCCGCCCGGAAGGCGAGCTTCAGATCCCGCAGGAGAAGCGCAATCACAGGAAGCCTCCGTCAAAATCGTCAATCTCAGGCGGCTTGGCTTTGTAGGGGCCAACGTCCAGCACGTCTGCCTCCAGCCCAAGGTCGATATGGGTGGCAATCAGGGCAGACCCTCCCTGCCCCAGATGCGACCGCACGGCGTCTGCGAACATCTCGACGGAGTTTACATCAAGGCTCACTGTCGGCTCATCCATGATCCAGATGGGACGGCCGGTAACCAGCATCCGGCTGAGGCCAAGGCGGCGTTTCTGGCCTGCAGACAGCGCACCGGCCTGCCGGTCGCGCAGAGTTTGCAGGTCGAATCCGTCCAGCGCCTGTTCAATGCCGTTGCGGCCAAAGACACTAGCCCAGAACATCAAGTTTTCCGCCACTGTCAGCGTTGGCTTCAGACCGTCGGAATGGGCGGCATAGGCAATCTTGTCCTCAGCGCCTTCAACCCGCCCTTTCAGCGGCAGCTGCAGGCCTGCAACAGTGCGCAGCAGCGTGGTCTTACCGATGCCATTGGGACCGCGCAGGATCAGTGCCTTGCCGGGCTCCAGCGCAAAGCTCAGGCCCTCCAGCACCGGGATGCCGCCGCGGGCCACGCCCAGATCCGTCACAGTCAATGTCATGAAGTTCGCTTATCCCATTGCTCCGGCGCATGAAAAGACTATTCAGCAAATGCCCGCTTTGCGGCAGGTCAAATACATCGGAAATTCATCTTCAGACCGGCAATGCGGCCAAGGCAATCCTCCGCCCCTCGGATAACAGCACATTGTAGGTGCGGCAGGCGGCCGGTGAATTCATTGCTTCAACGCCCAGCCCTGCATCCTCCAGCGCCTTGCGCAGGTCTGCAGGGATATGGGCGATCTCAGGCCCGGTGCCGATGAACAGCACATCAATTTCTCCGGCAAGCGCCAGCAGAGGCGCAGCGTCCCCCATGCCGTCCCAGCCCGCAGTACCAGCAGCCGAAGTCAGCACGCCGCCCTGATGCACCTTGCCACCGATGCGGAAGAACCCCTCGCCATAGCCGTCTATGGGCTGCGCATCGGAATAGCTCACTTCATTCAGGCGCATGGGCGGTCCTTTCAGTCAAATACCGGGAGGCTGGATAACACGGCCAGCGCGATCACGGAATAGGAGGCTAAGCGGTAGAGCTTCTCGAGCTTGGGATCAAACAGCGCTTTACCGGTCAGCGTGGTGACTATGTAGGGGATGCCGAGAAGGCAGGCCAGAATGACGGCCTTGAGGCTGGCCATGCCACCGAAGATCAGGTTGGCCGCGATCACCACATCCAACGCCGCCAGGAATACGATGGTGTTGGCCCGCACCCGCGCCACGTCACGCACGTTGGCAAGGTAGAAAACGATGATCACCGGTCCCGTGAGGCCGGTCATACCGCCCACGATACCAGCCGCCCCGCCGATGGCGAACCGCCCTGGCCAGCCGAGTTTGCCCTGCCAGCGCCAGCCGGAGACCACCGCGGCTAAGGTCACGCCGATTACCCCGGCAGCCACCCAACGCAGCGTCAGCGGATCCATCTGCGACATAAGCCACAATCCTGCCGGCACGGTGACCGCAGCGGCCATGGACAAGGCACCGACTTCAGCCCTGTCCGCCTTGCTCCAGGCCTGCGGGAACAGGGTGATGGTGGAAAACACCCCCATCAGCACCATCAGGAACACCACATCCGCCGAGGGCAGGAATTGCGCGCCGACGGGAACAAAGATCATCGCGGTGCCAAAACCAGTGAAGCCGCGGACAAGACCCGCGGCTCCAATGGTTATCAGCAGCCAGACCAGCCCCGGCGTCTGCAGGGCTGCCTGAAACGCCTCAGGCATCGATGTTGCCGAACTGGTTGCCGGTGGTGTTGGCCTGCTTCGACCAGTCGCGCTTCACCCCCAGTTTCAACAGGATGGTGGAGGCGACGAAGACCGAGGAGTAGGTCCCGACAATAACGCCCCAGATCATCGCAAACACGAAGCCGCGGATCACGTCGCCGCCCAGCACATAGAGCGAGATCAGCGCCAGAAGCGTGGTGACGGAGGTCATCATCGTCCGGCTCAGCGTCTCGTTGATCGAGATGTTCAGAACCTCAGAGAGGTCCTTCTTCTTGTAACGGCGCAGGTTCTCCCGCACCCGGTCGAAAACAACCACGGTATCGTTCAGCGAGTAGCCGACGATGGTCAGCAGCGCTGCAATGATCGCCAGGTCGAACCGGATCTGCAATTCCGAGAACACACCGATGGTCAGCACCACGTCATGCACCAGCGCCGCCACCGCGCCGAGGGCGAACTGCCATTCGAACCGCAGCCAGATGTAAACCAGAACCGCGGCAATCGCCAAGGCGACCGCAATAATCGCGGTGGTGATCAGCTCGCCCGAGACCTTGGGGCCAACGGACTCGACCGAGACGAATTTGATGCCCGGCGCCACCGCGTCCAGGGAGGCCTTCAGCGTCTCGATCATCTCACCGGAGATCGCCTCGCCGTCGTCCTGTGCCTGAATGCGGATCATGGCGACGTGCTGGTCTTCTTCGAAGGCCGGATCGAACACCTCGGTGATCGACACGTCACCCAGGCCGTGCACCGCCAGTGCATCGCGGTATGCGCCAACGTCCACAGTCTCCGACGCTTCGGTGCGGATGGTGGTGCCGCCGCGGAAGTCGATGCCGAAGTTCAGCCCCTGAAACAGGAAGGAGGCAAAGCCCACCACCATCATCAAGGCTGAGATGCCCAGCCACAGCTTGGCGCGTTTGAAGAAATCGAATGAGGTTTCCTGGGGAACAAGTCTCAGCCGCATATCACACCTCAATCGTTTTCGGACGGCGCCGTTCAAACCACATAACGATCATCAGGCGGGTCACAAAGATCGCGGTGAACACCGAGGTCAGAATGCCCAAGCCCAGGGTAATCGCGAAGCCGCGCACCGGGCCGGAGCCCATGGCGAACAGGATCACCGCAGTGATGAAGGTGGTGATGTTGGCGTCGAGAATGGCGCTGAGCGCCTTGGAGTAGCCTTCGTCGATGGCCTTGGCCGGGCCGCGGCCCGCCTTCAGCTCTTCCCGGATACGCTCAAAGATCAGCACATTGGCGTCCACCGCCATACCAACCGTCAGAACGATACCGGCAATGCCCGGCAGGGTCAGCGTGCCGCCAATCAGGCTCAGCATGCCGAAGATCAGCGCGATGTTCAGGATCAGCGCCACGTTGGCGAATAGACCGAACAAGCCATAGCTGAGGCCCATGAACACCAGCACCGCGACAAAGGCCACGATGGTGGCAATCTTGCCCGCGTCGATGCTGTCCTGGCCCAATTCGGGGCCGATGGTCCGCTCTTCCAGGAAGTCCAGCCCCGCAGGCAGCGCGCCAGCGCGCAGCAGCACGGCAAGGTTGGTGCTTTCCTCAACGGTGAAGTTGCCGGTGATGATGCCGGAGCCGCCCGGGATGTGCGACTGGATTACAGGCGCGGAGACCACCTCGTCATCCAGCACGATGGCGAAGGGCGAGCCGATGTTTTCGGCCGTGTAGTCGCCGAACCGGCGTGCGCCGGAGGTGTTGAAGCGGAAGGTCACAGCCGGTCGGCCGTTCTGGTCGAACGACGGCTGCGCATCCACCAGGTCCTCGCCGGTGACAACCGCGGCGGCCTCGATGGTGTAATAGAATCCCTCTTCGTCCAGCGACGGCACAACCTTGTTGCCGATGCCCGGTGCTGCGTCCGCGTCGCTGCCGCGGCCCACTACCGGGTTGAAGGTCAGCTGTGCGGTGGTGCCGATGATCGCCTTCAGTTCAGAAGCGGAACCGATGCCCGGCACCTGGATCAGGATCCGGTCGGCCCCCTGGCGCTGGATGGTCGGCTCACGGGTGCCGACCTCGTCGATCCGGCGGCGCACGATTTCCAGCGACTGGCGCACGGTCCGGTCGTCAGAGGCCAGCTTTTCCGCCTCGCTCAGCTCCACCACAAGGATGTCGCCTTCGGCAGCAACCTCAATGTCAGTTGCTCCGGCGCCGGTCAGGCTGGTGACCGGGCTAGCCAGGCCGCGCACCACTTCCAGCGCGCGGGCCATACCGTCCGGTTTGGAAATCTTCAGGCGAATCTGATCCACCGGGCCAGGCTGGCGCCGGAAGGTGCCGACAGTGGAGCGCTCGGGCCGCAGTGCATCGCGCACCTCCGGCCACAGCGCATCCATCCGCGCCTCATAGACATCCTCGACCTGCACTTCGGCCAGCAGATGCGCGCCGCCCCGCAGATCGAGGCCAAGGTTCACCAGACCCGACGGCAGGAAAGACGGCCACTGGCCTGCTGTTTCCAGCCGTTCCGGCGTTTCACCCTTGACGATGATATCGGCGGCCGCGTCGTTGGCCTGTTCGACGCGGGTATAAAAACCGTTTGGCAGGGCAAGCATGATGCCAGCTGCACAAACCAGCCAGATCAGCACCCTCTTCCAGAGATCAATTTGCAGCATTGCCCTGCCTTTTCAGATGGTTGCGAAGGGTGCTTAAGCTGCCGGCTCGGTTTTGCTCAGAACCTGGGCAATGGTCGCCTTGACCACGCGCACCTTGACGCCATCCGCGATTTCGACCTCGATCTCGCCGTCTTCCTTGACCTTGGCCACCTTGCCGATCACACCGCCCTGGGTCACCACCTGGTCGCCGCGGCGCAGGCCGTCCACCATCGCCTGATGCTGTTTCATCTTCTTCTGCTGCGGGCGGATCAGCAGGAAGTACATGATCGCGAAGATCAGGATAAGCGGGAGAAATTGGCCGATTGCGCCAGCGTCCATGGGATATTCCTTCTGTCAAAGCGGCATGGTTTTCATGCCGGAAATTTGCAGCGGAACCTATGCGCTGGACAGGGGGTTTGCAAGGGAACCCTGCAGTCCCAAAGGGGCGGATTTCAGGCCGTAGCCAGTTGCCAGGCAGCCAGCAGTGAAAGAAAGTGCAAACACGACCTGCAGGCGTGCGGAAACTGATTGCAAAACAGTGCGATTCGGCGCTTTGCTTTCCCTTGCGCAAGCCGCCAGGCGCGGGGCCTTTGCCCCCTCTTTCCGGTCCGGATGGCGGCCCGGCCATTCCTGAAAGAAGGAACAGGCGCATGATGATGGTGCGCTGCTATCTCGCCCCCTCGGCTATCGAAGGGCTGGGCGTTTTTTGCCACGACAACATCACCAAGGGCGACATTGTCTGGCGCTATGACAGAATGCTCGACACCACCTTCCCGGAGAGCAAGCTGGACAATGTTGAACTCCACATAAAGGAGTTTCTGGAGCGCTACAGCTTCCCGGATCCCTGCCGCCCAGGCTACATGATCCTGCAATGCGACGAAGGGCGGTTCCTGAACCACTCCATGTATCCGAACCTCGATTTTTCCGACGGGGCCTGGGGCCGGGCGTTGACCAGCATACCGGCAGGCACGGAACTCACCTTTGACTATGCCGACTTCCTGACCGGCGAGATCCGCATGCAGCCACCGCGGCATCAGGTGCACATGATGGCGATGGCCGCGGAATGAACCAAAACAGGCCGGGCGCCACACCCGGCCTATTTCTTTTTACGCTGTCAGGCGCTGAGGTGCCCGCCCCCTTCCCCTTTCTTCACCCTTGCGTCATAGGATGGGCCTACTGATTCAAACACCATTCAACGCTAGGAGAGACTCTCATGCATGACATCCGCGCTATCCGCGAAAACCCTGCCGCATTCGACGCCGCTGTGGCGCGGCGCGGGGATGCGGGCGTGTCATCCGGGATTCTCGCGCTGGATGAGGCACGCCGGGCCAAGATCCTGGCGGCCGAAACCGCTCAGGCCGAGCAAAACAAGGCCTCCAAGGAAGTCGGCGCCGCCAAGGGGCGCGGCGATGAGGCCGAGTTTGAGCGCCTGCGCGCGCTGGTGGCCGAAAAGAAAGCCGAAGTGGCCGAGATGAACACCGAGGCCAAGGCGCTGGACCAGCAGCTTAACGACATGCTGATGACCATCCCGAACCTGGCCTTCGACGATGTGCCGGACGGTGAGGATGAAGACGACAATGTCGAGATCCGCCGCTGGGGTGAGCCGAAAGCGCTGGATTTCGAGGCCAAGGAGCATTTCGAGATCGAAGGCGTGAAGCCCGGCATGGATTTTGAAGTTGCGGCCAAGCTGTCGGGCAGCCGTTTTGTGGTGCTGTCCGGCGCGGTGGCCCGTATCCACCGGGCGCTGGCGCAGTTCATGATCAACACCCATGTGGATGAGAACGGGCTGACGGAAACCTGGACCCCGGTTCTGGTGCGCGAAGAGATGATGTATGGCACCGGCCAGCTGCCCAAGTTCGGCGAGGACAGCTACAAGACCACCAATGGATGGTGGCTGGTGCCGACGGCTGAGGTCACGCTGACCAACATCGTGAACGGCCTTACGGTTGAGGAAGGCTACCTGCCGCGCCGTTATGTTGCACACACCCAGTGCTTCCGCTCCGAGGCGGGTTCGGCCGGCAAGGATACTGCCGGCATGCTGCGCCAGCACCAGTTCGAGAAGGTCGAGATGGTCTCTGTCACCCATCCCGACAAGAGCGTCGAGGAGCATGAGCGCATGACCCGCTGCGCAGAGGACATTCTGGAGCGCCTGAGCCTGCCCTACCGCACCATCGTGCTGTGCACCGGCGACATGGGCTTTGGCGCCCGCAAGACCCACGACATCGAGGTCTGGGTGCCCGGCCAGAAGACCTACCGCGAGATCTCCTCGGTCTCGGTCTGCGGCGATTTCCAGGCCCGCCGGATGAACGCGCGGTTCAAGCCTGCCGACGGCGGCAAACCGCAGTTCGTGCACACGCTGAACGGCTCCGGCCTGGCGGTGGGCCGCTGCCTGATTGCGGTGCTGGAAAACGGCCAGCAGGCGGATGGCTCGGTTAAGCTGCCCGAGGTGCTTGCCCCTTATCTGGGCGGCAAACTGACCCTGACAGCAGAGGGTGAGCTGGTCTGATCCAGACCGCGTCCCGGAGACAGAAACCGGCGCCACTGGCGCCGGTTTTATTTTGAAGCAATGGCTTGAAGCTATTTCTTCGACTTCTTCTTTTTCTTCTCTGTGACGTTGCCTTCCAGAATGGCCTTGGCCTTGGCCTTTTCCTTCTCGATGGCCTTTTTTGCCTTGGCCTTCACTTTCTTGGCCTTCTTCTTGGCCTTGACCTTGGCCTCGGCAAATTCCTCCATCAGTTGCGCCGCCTGGCGTTTGGCCTTCTTGGCCTTGGCTTGTGCCTTGGCGGCTTTCTCCTCAGCCGCCTGAAGCGCAGTTTCCGCGGCGGCCAGCCGGGCGCTCAGATCGTCCCCATCCGACTCTGCGGACCCGTTGTGAGCCCGGGCGGCATCCTGCAGCAGGCCGGCCCGGCTGGCGCCGATCCCCGGGATGCTGCGCAGCTGCTGCTCCTCCATCCCGGCTAGTTCTTCGACGGAATTCACCCCGTTTTCCTGAAGAACCCGGGCCAGCGCAGGCCCCACTCCCCGCAGTTCTGAAATCGCCGTCATGCCGCTGTCAGCCTCCCCCTCTAATTCACTAGGCTCCCCGGCAACCTTCGCAGGAAATGTTCATCCAGGAAAGGGCACCAGGCATTTCTTCTCTTCATCCCAAAGCTTTAGCGTCAGCGCCCGGACCGCTTCCGGGAACTTGATCCGGCGCAGCCCCAGTTCAGGCGGCAGGCTGTAATGGCACTGGCGCAGCCGGTAGGAGGGGATCCGGGCGTTGTAGTGGTGGATGTCATGCAGGGTGATATTTGCCACTGCCATGTCGAAGAACCAGCCGAAATCCAGGCAAGACGATCCCTGCAACGCCGCCACCTGCGGGTTCAGGTCCGGGCGGCGGTCCCAGTAGGTGTCCTCGAAATTGTGCTGCAGATAGACCAGAAACACGCCGATCATGCCGCCGAGGAAAGAGAACGCCAGCCAGATCAGAATGCCGGTCATCCCTGCAACCCAATAGAGCAGTCCCAGCATGGCTACGATCACCAGATTGTGCAGGATCACCCCGGCAGCACCGAACCGCGCCGTGTTCTTGGGCCAGCGGTAGCGGATGAAATAGGTGAAGGCCGAACCCAGCGGCACCAGCACAAACGGATTGCGGTAGAGCCGGTAGCCCAGCCGCTCCCAGAAACCGGCCGCTTTCCATTCCCGCAGAGTCATGGTGTGGATCTCGCCAGTCTCGCGGTGCTCTAGATTGCCGATATTGGAATGATGCAGGTTGTGGTTCTGCTTCATCACCTCAAAGGGCGCAAAGGTGAAGGGCGACAGCACATGGCCCGCGATCTCGTTCTGCAGGCGGGTCTCGAACAGCGAATGGTGGCCGGTGTCATGCTGCAGCACGTAGAGGCGTACCGCAGCAAAGGCAAAGACCACCCCTGCGGGCAGCATCACATACCAGCGGTCGGCATGGGTGATGGCCAGATAGAGCGACAGGAAGTAAACCGCAAATGTTCCGAAATAGCTGAGTGATGCCAGCCGGTTATCCTTTTCGGTGAACTTGCGCGTGTGTGCCCTCAGATCCATGAATTCTTCCATAAATGCGCGATGTGACAGGCATGCGAAATGGGCGCAGCCCGCCCAAGATAAACCTCAGATAATTCCAGCTTTGCCAAAGGCAAGCCGGCTGAGGCAAAGCGCCTCAACCCAAGGGATATCACCGCGCCACTCTGGATGGAATAGCCGGGTGCTGGCCAAGTCAGTACGGCGGATGCCTGCCGAAGGTACAACAGACCCCCGTTGCAGAACGCGAAAACGCCGCCCCGTGGGGCGGCGCCGGACCCAACGGGCCAAGGCATTCTTTGAATGCCGCGAAGCCGGGCGGGAGCGCTCGCCGCCGGAGATCAGCTGCCGCGCTTCTTCAGGTGCTTTTCCAGCGCGCCTGCGTTCTTTGCCCGCTTGCCTCTATAGGGGTTCTTGTCGCCCTGCCCGCGCATATACAGGCGGATCGGGGTGCCGGGCATGTCGAAATCCTCGCGCAACCCGTTCACCAGATAGCGGGTATAGCTTTCCGGCAGCTTGTCAGGGTGCGAGCACATCACCACGAACCCCGGCGGGCGGCTCTTGGCCTGGGTCATGTAGCGCAGCTTGATCCGCTTGCCCTGCGGCGCGGGCGGCGGGTGCTGCTCCAGCATGCCAACCAGCCAGCGGTTCAGCGCTGCGGTCGGCACCCGCCGGTTCCAGGTGCCATAGGCCCGCATGATCGCCTCGTGCAGCCGGTCCAGCCCCTTGCCGGTCTTGGCCGAAACGGTGACCAGCGGCGCGCCGCGCAGTTGCGGCAGCAACCGGCCGAAGGCTTCCTTGAGGTCGCGCAGCTTTTCTTGCTTGTGCTCTTCGGCGTCCCATTTGTTGACCGCAACCACAACCGCACGCCCCTCGCGCTCGGCCAGGTCGGCAATCCGCAGGTCCTGTTGCTCAAACGGGATGCTGGCGTCCAGCAGCACCACCACAACCTCGGCAAATTTCACCGCGCGCAGGCCGTCGGAGACCGAAAGCTTCTCCAGCTTCTCCTGCACCTTTGCCTTTTTGCGCATGCCGGCGGTGTCAAACACCCGCATAGGCGTGTCTTTCCAGTTGATCTTGAGCGAGATCGCATCGCGGGTGATCCCGGCCTCGGGCCCTGTCAGCAGCCGGTCCTCGCCCAGGATCTTGTTGATCAGTGTCGACTTGCCCGCATTGGGACGGCCCACCACGGCAACCTGCAGGGGCTTGGCGTCGGTCGGAACCGGGATGACCTCTTCTTCGTCCTCGCCGATCTCTTCATAAAGTTCGACATCGGTGACCGGGGCATGCTCTTCGGCCTGGGCCTCGAACTTCTCGGCCAGCGGCTGCAGGATGCCGTAAAGGTCCGGCATCCCTTCGCCATGCTCGCCCGACAGCCGCAGCGGCTCACCTAGGCCTAGGCCGTAGGCTTCCAGCACACCGGCCTCGGCGGCATTGCCCTCAGCCTTGTTGGCGGCGAGGATCACATGCGCGGACCTGCGGCGCAGGATATCGGCAAAGATCTCGTCGGTCGGGGTAACGCCGGTGCGGGCGTCGATCATGAACAGGCAGATGTCGGCCATGTCCACCGCCCGCTCGGTCAGCCGGCGCATCCGGCCTTCCAGCGAGTTGTCTGTGGCATCTTCCAGACCCGCAGTATCAATCACCGTAAAGCGCAGGTCGCCCAGCCGTGCCGCGCCTTCGCGCAGGTCACGCGTCACGCCCGGCTGGTCGTCGACCAAGGCCAGCTTCTTGCCCACAAGGCGGTTGAACAGGGTGGACTTGCCCACATTGGGACGGCCCACGATGGCGAGGGTAAAGGACATCAGACCAGCTTTCTGCGATTCAGACGCGGCTCATAGCGCATCCGCGCGGCTTGTGCCACCCGGAAACACTGTCAGCGGTATGCCAGCAAATCGCCCTTGGTGGAAACTACATACAGCGTGCGCCCGGCGACAACCGGTGCCGTGGTGGCGCCGCCAGGCACTTCCGCGGTGCGAGACAAGCTGCCGTCGACGGGGTTGAAGAAACGAAGCAACCCGTCGTTGGAGGCAAGAACCACCTGACCGCCGGCCACAACGGGGCCGTGATGCACATGGATCTGGCCCCGCTTGCGCGGCTTGTCTTTCAGGTATCCGGGCAGGTCCACAGCCCAGATCACTTCGCCGCTGCTTGCATCCAGCCGCAGCAGCTGGTTCAGGTCGCTGACCTGGAACAGGCTGCCGCCCGCAGGCCAAGCGGTGCCGGATGCGCCTTCACGCGCAGTCCAAAGACGGTCGCCGGTTTCGAGATCGATGGCCACGGTCCGGCCGGAGTTGTTACCGGCATAAAGACGGTTACCGGACACCACCGGCGCGCCGGTCACATCGCTGATCCGCGACAAGGTCTGGCCGGTGCGCTTGCCCGCAACGGAGGCGCTCCAGCGGCGCAGGCCGCCGCGGCGGAAGGTGGCGATCAGGTCGCCGGACCCGAAGGCAAAGACCGCAAGGTCATTGGTCACAACCGGCGCCGGGGCGCCCAGGACATTGGCCGGAGACGGCGCGGCGTCGATCTGCCAGGCGATGCGGCCGTCCTTGGTGTTCACAGCCCAGCCGGTGTCGTCGCCTGCCACCAGATAGACCAGCCCGCCGCTGACCCGCGGCTGACCGGAGCCGGTGGCGTCGAGTTCCTGCCGCCAGATCAGGTTGCCGTCCGCCGCATTCAGCGCTGTCAGCACACCAAAGCCGGAGGACACATACAGCACGCCATCAGCAAAGGCCAAACCGCCGCCTGTGGCCTGACCCTCGTCATCGGCGGCCGGAATCAGTTCGCTTTGCCACAGGAGCTGGCCTTGCGGAGATACCGCAGACACCCGCGCGGCGCTGTCCAGGGTGTAGATACGGCCGCCGCCCACAACCGGGGTTGCGGTGATGCGCTGGCGGCGGCTGTCGCCGGCGCCGATCGAGGCAGACCAGATGCGCTGCGGGGCGGCCGCCAGCGCCGGATGCGCGGTGCGCCCGGCCTCAGCGCCGTGGCCCTGTTCCCAGCTGGCATTGGCCGCCTGCTGCGGAAGGGAAATGGCGCGTGACTGATTGACGATCTCTACTGCGGCATCGGGGCGGATGTCCTCGCGCTCGCCGCGCAGGATAACCTCTTCCTCCGAGCAGGCCGCCAGAAGAGCCGCAACAGCGGTTGTGCAAAGAAGAACCCGTGCCCGGGAGATTGATTTGATTATTGCCATTGCCCTGCCCTGTCTGCCGTTCTTGTTCCGCAAGTTTCCATCCGCGGAGCGCCTTACCCCTCAGGCGCGGCGTCCCCGTTGACCGAGCCGCCAAGCGCCACAATCACCTGAGACGCGCGGTCTTTCAAGTCTGCAGTGACAGTCGCATCCGCAACAATGTCCCGCAGGCGGCTAATTGCAGCCTCTGTGTTGCCTTCCTCCACATCCAGCAGAGCCAGCTGTTCTGACGCCAGCAATGCCAGCGGCGCGCCGGGCTGGGCCAGCGCCTCGTATTGCACACGGCGGTCCGCGGCGCGCAACGTTTCGGCCTGCAGCGCCAGCGCCTTGAAGCTGGCGACGTGCCGGTAGATCAGCGGCAGATCGCCATCCACGGCCACCGCCTCAAGCTGCGCCACTGCTTCGGCAGTCTTGCCGGCCTCTGACAGCGCCGCAGCTTCAAGCATGTTCAGAATGGCTGCACCGCCGGCGCTCTCTGCCGGCACGGCAGCCAATGCCTCTGCCTGTTTTTCACTGCCGTCGATTTTCAGCGCCGCGGTAATATCGTCCCCCAGCGTTTCAGCTGCTGCCTGTTCCTTGGCCTTGTTGTATTCGCGGAACGCGGCACCGCCGACGATCAGCACCACGGCTGCGCCGCCGATCCAGCCATAGCGTTTCAGCATCAGGAAAAGCCGGTCACGGCGGACCTCTTCTGTCACTTCGTCGATAAAGCTGTCGGTGTCGCTCATGAAAAGCCCCTGATATGCGCGGCCCGGGCTGGCGCCCGCACCTGTATTGAATGCGTTGCGCCCCTCTTACCCCGGCTCAAAGGCCAAGCCAAGTGGCCCGTTTGCACCAGAAACTTCGGCAAATGGGCCAGAAAAGCAAGAAATGTGAACTAAACCACTTAGTTTAGAATGGACATCTCCTATATCAGCCCTATCACATACGCGCGACTCCCCTGTGAACCGGCCCTGCCGTCCGACGGACATAGGTAAGGTGCACGTGGAAGAAGACAGAGAATAGGAAAGGCCCGACATGCGCATTGTACCGATACTGACTGCAGTGGCGGTATCCGCCAGCCTCTATCTGGTGGTTTTCGAGCGTGACGATCTGATGGCCTTTGCCCGCGGGGAAGACGCGAATGAGGCGACCGGGGCCGAAACTGCCGCCGAAGGCCAGAAGCTGACGGAGGCGGAAGATTCGCGCGTCGGCGTTGTCGCCATCCAAAGCAAAGCACGGACCATTGGCAACGCAGTGATCCTGCGCGGCCAGACCCAGGCTATCCGCCAGGTGGAAGTTCGGGCCGAAACCACCTCCACCGTGATTTCTGAGCCGCTGCGCAAGGGCGCCCATGTCAAGAAGGGCGATCTGTTGTGCGAGCTGGATCCCGGCACACGGCCCGCATCGCTGCTGCAGGCGCAGGCTCAGCTAAAGGAAGCCAAGATTAACCTGACCGCCGCCGCCAAACTGTCAGAGGGCGGCTATGCCTCTGAAACCCGTCTGGCCTCAGCTGAGGCTGCGGAGCGGTCCGCGCAGGCCGCAGTGGCCGCGGCAGAGCGGGAAATCGGTCACCTGACCATCACCGCGCCCTTTGACGGCCTGCTCGAAAGCGACACCGCGGAACTGGGCAGCCTGCTGCAACCCGGCAGCCTGTGCAGCACGGTGATCCAGCTCGATACCATCAAACTGGTTGGCTATGTGCCGGAAGCGGAAGTCAACAAAGTGGAACTGGGCGCCATTGCGGGCGCGGAACTCTCCACCGGCCAGCAGGTCCAGGGCGAGGTCACCTTCCTCAGCCGCTCTGCCGATCCGACCACCCGCACCTTTGAGGTCGAGATTACGGTGCCGAACCCGGACTTGAGCATCCGTGACGGCCAGACCGCAGATATCGCAATTTCCTCAGCCGGCTCGCTGGCGCACAAGCTGCCGCAATCGGCACTGACGCTGAACAACGAAGGCCAGCTGGGTGTGCGCGTTGTCGGACCCGACAGCACCGTGGTATTCTACCCCGTGCAGCTTCTGCGGGATGAGGCGGATGGCGTCTGGCTTGGCGGCCTGCCTGAGAACGCGGATGTGATCGTTGTGGGACAGGATTTCGTAACCGAAGGCGTCGCAGTGGCGGCCACCTACCGGGAGACTGAACAGTGATTGGCATCGTCGATTGGGCCGCCGGCCGCGCCCGGATGGTCCTAGCGTTCATCGCAATCTCTCTGCTTGTCGGCGGATTTGCCTATTCGATGCTGCCCAAGGAGGGCGAGCCGGACATCGAAATTCCGGCCCTGTTCATCTCCGTCCCCTTCCCCGGCATCTCTGCCGAGGACGCCGAATCCCTGATGGTCAAGGTGATGGAGACCGAGCTTGCCGACCTTGACGGGCTCGACAAGATGACCTCCACCGCGGCCGAGGGCTATGCCGGGGTGGCGCTGGAGTTCGAATTCGGCTGGGACAAGACCGCCATCATGGCCGACGTCCGCGACGCAATGGACAAGGCCGAGGCGGAATTCCCGGAAGGCGCCGAGAAATACTCGATCACAGAGATCAACTTCTCCGAATTCCCGATTGTCATCGTGAACCTGACCGGCGCGGTGCCGGAACGCACGATGGCGCGTATCGCCAAGGACTTGCAGGACGACCTTGAGGCACTGGATGCGGTGCTGGAGGCCGGGATCGCCGGCAACCGCGACGAGATGGTCGAGGTACTGATCGACCCGCTGCGGCTGGAAGCCTATAACGTCACCGCGCTGGAGCTGATCAATGTTGTGCAAAACAACAACCAGCTGATTGCGGCCGGTGAGGTCGAAACCAGCCAGGGCGCGTTCTCAGTCAAAATCCCCTCTTCCTTTGACGATGTGAAGGACATCTATCAGCTGCCGGTCAAGACCAACGGCGACCGGGTGGTCAAGCTGGGCGAGCTGGCGCAGATCAACTTCACCTTCGAGGACCGCGAAGGCACCGCCCGCTTCAACGGCGAGGACACGGTTGCTCTGCAGGTGGTCAAGCGCAAGGGCTACAACCTGATCGACACCGTGAACCTGGTGAAGGAAACCATCGAGGTCTCCAAATCCAAATGGCCGCCGGAACTGCAGGCCGCAGTCGAGGTCGGCACCTCCAACGACCAGAGCCGCGTGGTCGGCTCCATGGTCAGCCAGCTGGAAGGCTCGGTGCTGACCGCCATCGCGCTTGTGATGATCGTGGTGCTGTCGGCGCTTGGCAGCCGGGCCGCGCTGCTCGTTGGTTTTGCGATCCCGACATCCTTCCTCTTGTGCTTTGCGCTGCTAGCGCTGATGGGCATCTCTATCTCCAATATCGTGATGTTCGGCCTGATCCTCGCCGTGGGGATGCTGGTTGATGGCGCCATCGTGGTGGTGGAATACGCCGACAAGCGGATCAAGGAAGGCACCGGCCCGATGCACGCCTATGTCGAGGCGGCACAGCGGATGTTCTGGCCGATCGTGTCCTCCACCGCCACCACGCTCTGCGCCTTCCTGCCGATGCTGTTCTGGCCTGGCGTGCCGGGGGAGTTCATGGGCATGCTTCCGGTTACCCTGATCTTCGTTCTGTCCGCCTCGCTGGTGGTGGCACTGATCTACTTGCCCGTCATGGGCGGCGTCACCGGCCGCATCAGCCGCACGTTTGAGGGCGCTTCGCGCGCGCTGCGGATGGTTGCACCCTGGTGGCTGCGTGCGGTGCTGGTGCCGGTCGCCATGTGGGGCATGTTTGCGGGCGCGATGCAGATGCTGAACCCCTCCTACCTGCTGGGTGAGGACACCGGACCGATGGCAGGCGTGCTGTTCGGCGGGCTGGTGTTTACGCTGGCGTCCTTTGCCGCCTCGATCACGCTTAGCTCAGTCAAAGTAGAGCGCGAGGAGCAGGAAGTTGCCCCCGGCTACCATCACACCCCGTTCGGCCATGTGATTAAGTTCATCGCGGGCAACCCGGTAATGCCGGTGGTGACCATCGCCGCCGTAGGCTTTGCCATCATGACCGTCTTCTCGACGTTCAGCGAGAACAACTACGGCGTTGAATTCTTCGTCGACTCGGAACCGGAACAGGCCACCGCCTATATCCGCGCCCGCGGCAACATCTCACTGCATGAAAAGGACGAGATGGTGCGCGCGGCCGAGGAGGTCATTCTGGACCACCACGCAGTGATCAACGTGTTCTCCTTTGCTGGCGACGGCGGCCTCAACACCGACAGTTCCGGCGCCCAGCTGCCGCCGGACACGATCGGCCAGGTTCAGTTTGAGATCATCCCCTGGGAGGAACGCCCCACCGAGAGCGAGCCGCTGGACGGCTGGTTCGGCGGACTGCTGAGCAAATACCTGGGCTTTGAGAAAAAGGTGATCGCCGAGGAATACGACGGCAACACCGTGATCGACGAGCTGAATGCCATTCTCGGCAAACTGCCCGGCTTTGAGGTGGAAGTCCGCGCACTGGCGCAAGGCCCCGCCTCCGGCAAGCCGGTGCATCTGCGCCTGCGCGGCGATGGCTGGGAAGACCTGACCGCAGCAGCGTTGACCGCACGGGAGCAGTTCGAGAACACCCCCGGCCTGATCCTGATCGAAGACAGCCTGCCCCTGCCCGGCATCGACTGGCAGATCGACGTGGACGTCGAGAAGGCCGGCCGCTACGGCGCCGATGTGGCGACCGTGGGCGCGATGGTGCAGCTGGTCACCCGCGGCATCCTGCTGGATACCATGCGGGTCGACAGCTCCGACGAGGAGATCGAGATCCGCGTCCGTCTGCCGGAACAGGACCGGGTGCTGTCAACGCTCGACAACCTCAAGGTCCGCACCTCGGACGGGCTGGTGCCGCTGTCGAACTTCGTGACCCGCCAACCTGTGCCGAAGCTCGCCCAGATCAACCGCATCGGCCAGGAACGGTTCTATGACGTCAAGGCAGACGTGGAACCGGGACTGAACAAGGTGGTAATCGAGGATGCGGGCAGCGGTGAACTGACTCGCCTGGCAGTCCTGAAGGAACTGCCGGAAGGTGCCGCCGCAACTGGTGAAACGTTGATTGCGCCCAATGGCAAGACCATGCAGCTGCTGCAGCTGACGGGTGCTGAGAGCTTTGACGCGGTGCTGGCTGCGCTGGACGACGGCGCCAAGATCAGCCCGGTGAACCCGAACGAGCGGATCGCCATCCTCACCGAATGGCTGGAAAGTGACCCGCTGCCGCGCAGCATCGGCTGGGAATGGACCGGTGACCAGGAGGAGCAGGAGGAATCCGGTGCCTTCCTGTCCAAGGCCTTTGCCGGCGCGCTGGCGCTGATGTTCGTGATCCTGCTGGCCCAGTTCAACAGTTTCTACAACTCGGTGCTGGTTCTGCTGGCAGTGGTGCTGTCCACCACCGGTGTGCTGATCGGCATGATGGTGATGCAGCAGCCGTTCTCGATCATCATGACCGGCACCGGCATCGTCGCTTTGGCGGGCATCGTGGTGAACAACAACATCGTGCTGATCGACACTTATCAGGAGTTCAGCCAGCAGATGCCGCGGATCGAGGCGATCATCCGCACCGCCGAGGCGCGCATCCGTCCGGTTCTCTTGACCACCATCACCACGATGGCCGGCCTTACCCCGATGATGTTCGGCGTCAGCCTGGACTTCATCAACGGCGGCTACTCCATCGACAGCCCCACCGCGCTGTGGTGGAAACAGCTAGCAACCGCCGTGGTCTTCGGCCTGGGGATCGCCACCGTGCTGACCCTGGTGGTCACGCCGTCACTGCTGTCGATCCGGGTGTGGTTCTCCACCTATATGCATGCGCTTGGCCGGATGCTGTCGCGGATCACCCGCGGCCGCTCCAGCCGCATCGCGCAGGACTCCAAGCTGTTCAAGAAGGCGCGTCAGCTGCCGACCACCGAAATCCAATGGGTGGAAGATGCAGCGCCAGAGACAAGCGAAGGC
The DNA here is from genome assembly GCF_000203975.2 of Leisingera sp. ANG1. GTDB lineage: Bacteria > Pseudomonadota > Alphaproteobacteria > Rhodobacterales > Rhodobacteraceae > Leisingera. Next base: position 698,572 of record NZ_AFCF02000001.1, read on the forward strand.
CAAGCGGATACCGAAGAGGACGAACCGCAGCCGCCTGCCCCGCGCGGCCGCCTGCGCGCAGCGGAATAACAAGACAAACAAAAAGCCCCGCTCCGGCGGGGCTTTTCAATTCTGCGTGCCGCCGTTTCAGACGCTCCGCAAAGATCAGTCGGTAAAGGTGTACTCACCCAGATCACACAGATCGAGGCCATAATCCTCTGCCTCGGAGCCATCAGCGAAACTGCCTCGGATGTCGTAGACGCAGGTGGTTGCGCCATCGGCAATCAGCACGCCGATTTCGTAGCCCGGCGCCAGATAGCCGCCTTCCATCAGGTTGCCTTCCCAATCGTCGGAAGACGCGGGCGACACATTGAACTCCACAAGATCAGCACTGCTGTCGTTTACCAGCAGGAACTCAAGGTCTTCAGCATGGGCGGGCGCCTGAAAGGCAAGCAGTGCAGCGGCGGAGGCTGCGGTCAGAAAGGTCTTCATCTACATGTCCTTGTTTGCGGGCAGGCAGTCGTTGGTGCTGCCTTTGCCCGAAGTGCGCGAACATTAAGCCAGCAGTAACATCGGTCAACGGGAAATGAGTCACAACGCTCCCCTTCGGGGCCTCAGTTGCGGGCGTTTCAGTCAACTGCTTTGCAGGGTTCATTGCAAAAGCAAGAAAACCCTCTGGGGCAGACGGCCAGTAAGATTGAATCTTAAATAGTCTTACGCGGCGGCAATGCAGCAATGGAAGATCATCGCAAATTATTGTTATTGCTACATTTTTTCCCACGACAACTTGATTATTTCCAGTCAAAATCATGCATGGAAGGCGCATTTTTTTGGGCAAATGCGTCACGAGCAGCCGGACCTTGCCGCATGTGGCGGATGGCTCGGCCGCCCGGTCAAATTTTCTCAAGACTGTCCAATTGTTCCATTCACAAACCGTTATTCTTTACATGCTTATCAGCAATAGCAACGGGACTTTTCCCGCTTAGCGTGTTTTTTGTTTAAGGAAGAAGACGATGTCACTACGCGCGCAAATCCTGGCGCTGATCACGGTCCCCTTCATCGCCCTGGCAGCGATTGGCGGACTAAAGGCTGCCGCAGACTGGGAGCGCTTTCAAAACGCGCGGGCCACGCAGGCCGAAACCCGAAGCTCTGTCGCGCTGATGGAAGCTATCCACCATCTGCAGGTTGAACGAGGCCTGTCAGCTGCCTTCCTGTCCTCCGGCGGCAATTCCGCCGCTGCCGGGCTGAACGATACCCGGATCAAAGTGGACACCGCCATGCAGAGGGTACCGGACACTGCGGGCGCCTCACTGCAGCATCTGTCCGAGCTGACCAGCCTTCGGCAGGCAGTCAGCGATCTGGCTCTCGAACCCGGCCAGATGGGCGCGCGCTACTCCGCAATGATCGGCACTTTGCTGCAAGACGCCAGCCTGCAGTTGCTGCACCAGAAGGATGCCCGCCTTGCACAGCTCGGCGCCGGGCTTGTCAGTCTTGCCTACGCCAAGGAGGCCGCAGGCCAGCAGCGGGCGGCAGGCGCAGCCGGGTTCGGCCTGGGCAGCTTCAACCTGACCCTCTACCGCTGGTTCACCCGTACCGGCGCAGTGGAACACCAGTTGCTGGATATTGCGGGCCTTGCCTTACGAGAAGTGCTGGCTGGCCAGGACCTGCGCGCCGGGCTCGCGCCTGCGGGTCTGCCCGGCATACGCGACGAGGTGCTGGAAGCGGGCCCAGGCGCACTGGCGCCGGGCTATGCCGCCAAGGAGTGGTTTGACCGGGCAACCCAATGGGTCGGTTCGCTTCGCGACTCGGAAATGACCGTAACGGATCAAATGATTGCAATCTCCGCGTTTGAGGCCGCCCAATCCCGGCAGGCCCTTATTGTGACGCTGGCAGCGGTCGCCGCTTCGCTGATTGTCAGCGGTGCCATCGGCCTGCGCCTGATCACCGCCTTCACCCGCCAGTTCGGCGCGCTGCAGACGGACCTGGACCGGCTGGCCCGCAAGGAATTCGATTTCGAACCGGCACATCTGGAGGCGAAAACGGAAATCGGCAAGCTCAGCCGCGCGATGGAGAAAACCCGCACCGCTCTGGCAGCCGCTGACGAGAAGCTCGCGAATATCGAGGCGAGCCGGATCGCCGACCGCGGAGCGGTTGTAGGCAAGCTGGACGACCACCTCGCCCGACTGTCCGGCCGCGATCTGGAATGCACCATTGATGAGGCCTTTCCGGAGGAATACGAGCAGCTCCGGCAAAGCTTCAACACCACGGTGGCAACCCTGAAGGAAACCATTGAACAGGTGATTTCCGCGGCCAGCAGCATCCACAACGGCGCAACCGAAATCAGCACCGCCTCCGACGACCTGTCGAGCCGAACCGAAAGCCAGGCTGCCACCCTGGAGGAGACCGCCGCTGCGCTTGAGCAGCTGACGGCATCAGTCAAATCTTCTGCAGACGGCGCCCGCGGTGTGGAGCAGACGATGCAGGAAGCCCGCAGCGAGGCCGAGGCCAGCGGCGAGGTTGTCCGCAAAGCGGTGACCGCGATGAATGAGATTGAGCAATCTTCGGTCAGGATCTCGCAGATCATCTCCGTGATTGACGACATCGCCTTTCAGACCAACCTGCTGGCGCTCAACGCCGGAGTGGAAGCTGCGCGGGCCGGAGAAGCCGGCAAGGGATTCGCCGTGGTTGCCAGCGAAGTGCGGGCGCTGGCGCAGCGTTCTGCCGACGCCGCAACCGAGATCAAGGCGCTGATTGGCGACAGCTCCAAACATGTGAAGCAGGGCGTCGATCTGGTCGGTGAAACAGGCGAGGCGCTGACCAGTATCGTCGGCAGGGTCAACGACATCTCGCAGCTGGTTTCCAGCATCGCCGAAGGCGCCGCGGAACAGTCCACTGGGCTGACCGAGATCAACACCGGCGTCGGCCAGCTGGATCAGGTCACCCAGCAAAACGCTGCCATGGTGGAGGAGGCCACAGCCGCAGGCCACATGCTGCACAGCGATGCAGGCAAACTGGCAGAGCTGATGGCCAAATTCAAAATCTCAGGTTCCGCCGGGAGCGCCGTCCCCAGCAAACCTGCGGCGGCCGCTGCACCGGCCTCCGCCACCGCCCACGGCGTTGACATAGACTTTGGCGACGTGGTTCCGGTTCCTGCCAAAGCGGCCAACGGGGGGTGGGAAGACTTCTGAAGCCGCACCGTATTACAATTGGAAAAGGCCAGTTCCACGAACTGGCCTTTTCTGCCGGAAACCCCGCCGTAACCTTGGCGTCTGCTGTCAGGCTGCGTCCTGATCCGCCTGCTGGCGTTGCCACAACCGGGCGTAACGGCCATCCTGCGCCAGCAGATCCTCATGGGTGCCGGTCTCCGCAATCTCACCCTGCTCCAGCACCACGATCCTGTCAGCCTCGGCGATGGTCGACAGACGGTGGGCAATGGTGATCACCGTTCGCCCCTGCCCGGCCCGTGCCAGCGCCTCTTTGATCTCCTGCTCTGTGTCGGTGTCCAGCGCCGAGGTCGCCTCGTCCAGCAGCAGCACCGGCGGGTTCTTCAACAGTGTCCGGGCAATCCCCACCCGCTGCTTCTCACCGCCGGAAAGTTTCAGCCCTCGTTCACCGACCTGGGTGTCATAGCCCTCCGGCAGCGCCATGATGAAGTCATGGATCTGTGCGTCCCGCGCCGCCTGTTCGACATCCTCCTGGGTGGCCCCGTCGCGGCCGTAGGCGATGTTGTAGCGGATGGTGTCGTTGAACAGCACAGTGTCCTGCGGCACTACGCCGATGGCGTGATGCAGACTTTGCTGAGTCACCTCCCGCACGTCCTGACCGTCGATCTTCAGCGCTCCGCCGGTCACATCATAAAAACGAAACAGCAGCCGGCCGATGGTCGATTTCCCCGAGCCGGTGGAGCCGACAATCGCCACGGTCTGGCCCGGCTCCGCCTCCAGCGAGATGCCCTTCAGGATCTCGCGCCCGGCATCGTATGAAAACTGCACATTCTCGAGCGTGATGCGCCCGCCATTGACCTTCAGCTCGCCGGCGCCCGGCCTGTCTCTCACATCCGCGGGCTGTTCGAGAAGGTCGAACATCTCTCCCATGTCCACCAGGCTCTGGCGGATTTCTCGGTAGACGGTGCCAAGGAAGTTCAACGGCACAGTGATCTGAATCATGTAAGCGTTGACCATGACAAAATCGCCCACGGTTAGGTTGCCCTGCTCCACCCCGATGGCGGCCATCACCATCACCCCGACCAGACCTGCGGTGATGATCACGCTCTGGCCGAAATTCAGCGCCGCCAGCGAATAGGCCGTCTTGAGCGCCGCCTGGGCATACCCCCGCATGGCACCGTCATAACGTTCTGCCTCGCGCTCCTCGGCAACGAAATACTTGACGGTTTCAAAGTTCAGCAGGCTGTCGATGGCCTTCTGGTTGGCGTCGGTGTCCTGCTTGTTCATCTCCCGGCGCAGCTTCACCCGCCATTCTGTGACTGCGAAGGTGAACCAGACATAAAGCCCGATGGTGACGGCCACGACGACCAGGTACCAGGCGTCGAACAGCACCGTCAGGATCACCGCGACCAGGGTCAGCTCCAGGATCAGCGGGCCGATGGAAAACAGCATGAAGCGCAAGAGGAACTCGACGCCCTTCACCCCGCGCTCGATGATCCGGCTGAGGCCGCCGGTCTTGCGGGTGATGTGATAGCGCATCGACAGGCGGTGAATGTGGGTGAAAGTCTCCAGCGCCAGCCGCCGCAGGGCGCGTTGCCCCACAGGCGCAAAGACCGCATCCCGCAGCTGCTGGAAGCCGATGGTCAGGATCCGCGCCATACCATAGGCCACCGTCAGTCCCACAGCCCCAAGCGCCAGCGGCGGCACGCCTTCGCCCGCCAGGCTGTCCACCGCGCCCTTGTAGAGCATCGGGGTATAGACCGCGATAAATTTGGCCAAAACCAGAACTGCCAGAGCCAGCACCACCCGCACTTTCACCGCGCGATTGCCCTCGGGCCACAGATACGGGCCCACCTTGCGCAAAGTGCGCAGGCCGGAGCGGCGTTCGTCCTGTGCGATGTCTGCTTGTGGCGGCGCGGCGGCCTGATCAGTCTGGGTCATGGCTGTTCCTGGCTAGACACCTCCAGATATTCACCTGTTCACGGTTTTGCGAGGGGCGAACAGAAAAAACGCGCCGCAAGGGCGCGTTTCCCAGGGTTATTCGGGGATGGTGAAGACTTGCCCCGGGTAGATCAGATCCGGGTTGCGGATCGCGTCCTTGTTGGCCTCGAAAAGCCTTACATAGAGGAAACCACTGCCATATTTCTCTTGCGAGATGGCCCAAAGCGTATCGCCCTTCTGGATCGTCACTGCGCGCACAAGCGGCGCTGGCAGGTCCGGGTCCGCATCGCGCTCCGGCTGCGGCAGCACCTCCGGCGATTCCCGTTTGAAGGGGGTTTCCAGACGGCTCATGACCTTGCCTGAGGAGGTTTCGATCTCATCCAGGCGCAGGGTGTAGACACCCGGTGCCACATCCGCCAGCCGACCGTTCCAGCGGCCGTCCTGGGCTGCATCCAGTTCCGCGACCACCTGATTGTCCACATAAACCCTGACCCGCGACTTCGGGCGCGCGCGCCCGGACAGTTCAACCCCGCCAGTGCCATTGTAGCTGATGGCGTCCAGCGCCACTTCCTTGTTCAGGTCCGGATCGGCGGGAACTGCGGGCTGCACCACTTCTACCCCGTCCTGATCGGCACGCAGCACGGCCACAGCCTGCCCTTGCGGCTGAGGCGGCTCGGGTTCGGCCCCAGGCTCTGTCTCTGCCGGAACAGGTTCCGCTGCCGCGGTCTCAACAGTGTTTTGACCACCTTGCCCGGTTGCCGCAGTGCTTTCCGCGTCCTGGCCGCCCTGCTCAACCGCTGCCGGCTCAGCCGCGGCCTCAGTTTCATCTGCTTGTCCAGTCAGCTGCTCGTCTGCAGCCGGTTCGTCTGGAACCAGTGACGCTACCTGCTCTTCAGTTTGCTCAACCGCACGCTCCGTTGCAGTTTCCGCAGGGGCGACTGGCGCCAGAATAAAGGACGCGCCAGAGGTGCTTTGCGCGCCCTCATGTTCCGCCAACAACGACACAACTCGGGCCTCCGAACTCGACGCAATGGAGGTTAGTGCAACAAACTCGCCACCCGCCGGCACCTCCAGCTGTTCCAGCACCTCGCCGTCCAGCAGCACCGAAACCTGCACGCCTTCCTGTGCCCGGCCGGCAATCACCGCGGCCCCGTCGCTATCCACACGCACCAGATCCAGCTCCGGCGCCTGCAGGACAAAGACATCTTCTTTGGATGTTTCGGGTGCCGGTTGGGATTGCTCCGCAATCCCCTCAGGCTCGGACAGCACTGCCAATTCGGTGGTCTGATCTGATGCTTCCTCTGCACCTTCACCGGTGCCAGTCTCCGCAACGGCGGCTGCCTCTACAGAAGTTTCTGTATCAAGCGCGTCAGTTGCGGCTGCAACCTGATCTGAAACCTCCGGTTCTGCACCGCTGGCATCTTCCGCAATCAAGTCCTCCGGCTGCTGAACACCGTCAACAGCTTCAACCGCTTCAACCTGATTGCCCGCAGCCTCCTCAATGGCCCGGTTCTGCAGCGGCTGTCCCGATTCCTGACCCTCGCCGGAAAACGCGCCGCCGCCGTCAGCAGCCTGCCCGGCCGCCTGTTCGCTCACCACCTCGCCATCGGGCGCAACCGTGCCAAACATCCCAAGCTGGTACAGCACCACGCCGCCTACGACCACAACCGTGCCGGCAATACCGCCAAGTGTGAGGGCCCCCAGACCCCCGCTTCCAGATGCATCCGCCATGTCTTTCCCTTCGGCAATTGCGGAATGTGACCTTCCGCTTAGTTGAGGGAATCTAACAACCCCGCTATCACGGGTCAAAACACCAATTGGTTTTCACCTTGATATTCCACGGAAAGGCTGGCCGATGAGCATCAAATCCGTCTGTGTCTACTGCGGATCGCGCGCGGGTGTTCTGCCCGCCTACGCCGAGGCTGCCCGCGCATTCGGCACCGCGCTGGCCGATAACGGCATGCGGCTGGTCTATGGCGCCGGCGATGTCGGCCTGATGGGCGAAGTGGCGCGCGCAGCGCAAAAGGCCGGCGGCGAAACCTTCGGGGTTATCCCCGGCCACCTGGAACGGCGCGAGGTGGGGAAATCAGACCTCACAACCTATGTTGTCACCGAGACCATGCACGAGCGCAAAAAGGTGATGCTGTGGAACGCCGATGCGGTGGTTGTGCTGCCCGGCGGAGCGGGATCGCTTGACGAACTTTTCGAAGCCCTCACCTGGCGCCAGCTGGGCCTGCATTCCAAGCCGATTGTGATCCTCAATACCGAAGGCTACTGGGACAAGCTGCGCGATCTGCTGGAGCAAGTGGTCAGCCAGGGATTTGCCGGTCGGGAAACCGCGGATTACCTGATCTGGGCCGACACCCCGGTGGCTGCAATCGCCGCCCTGCGCGACGCCCGCTCCTGACGCAGCGCCGAGACCGAAAACACCGCTACCGCGCTCCAGATCAGCGCAAAGGCGGTGCCATGCCAGGGGGTGAACGGCTCGGCAAAGACCAGCACCGCGACCAGGAATTGCAGCGTCGGGTTCAGGTATTGCAGCACCCCGACTGTTCCCAGCCGCACCCGGCGGGCCGCATAGGCAAACAGGATCAGCGGCAGCCCGGTCAGGATGCCGGAGAACATCAGCATCAGCGCATCCTGGAACCCTCCCAGAAAACCAGCCCCACCGGTCATCCAGATGATCGCCAACGCAACCGGCAACAGCAGAGCAACTTCCGCAGTGACAGATACCACCGGCCCCAATGGCAGTTGTTTCTTAACAACACCATACAGGGCAAAGCTGAAGCTCAGCGCCAGCGGAATCCAGGGCGCGGCCCCCAGCCCGAACGACAGCACCGCCACAGCCAGCGCCGCCAGCCCTACCGCGGCGCCTTGGGCCCGCGTCAGCTGCTCACCGAAGGCAAGCCTCCCCAGCAGAACGCTCAGCAGCGGAAAAATGTAATAGCCAAGGCTCGCTTCGGTCGCATAGCCCACCTGCACCGCAGTGATGAAGATTAACCAATTCAATGAAATCATTGCCGAGGCAAACACCAGCAGCAAGGCACTGCGGCGGGTGGACAACGCCGCCCCCAGCGCGCTGATACGCCCCTGACACAGCAGCACGATGGCAAAAAACACAAACGACCACAGCGCCCGGTGCGACAGCACCTGCTCCGGCGGCACATGCGACAATGCCTTGTAGTAAATACCGGAAAGCCCCCAAACGGTGCAGGAGGCACAGAGTGCCAGAACCCCTTTTTGTGCCTCTCCCATGACATGCTCCCGCCCGGCTGCCGTTTCACAGACACCGGGCAGAAGCGCGGGTCAACCCTGCTCAGCTGTTACGCAGCGCATCTTTCACCAATTCTTCGATCCTGGTGATCTCATGTCCGGTCAGGTTCTTGCTGATCTCCCCGATCACGCGGTCGGAAACTTCCTTGTGCAGGGTCTTGCGCAGTTCGCCCAGAACTTCCGGTGCGGCGACCAGAACCAGCTTCGCGAATTCACCGCGGTGGGCCATCTCATACAGCTTGTCCGACAGATCCTTTGCAAACCGCTCCTTGGCCAATTGGTGCCAATCGGTGTCGTCCACGGCAGAGCGGTGGACGCTAGGGCCGTCGTTGAACCGTCCCGGACGGTTGGCGGATTGCTCCCGGTCCGGCGGGTTTTCCTGCTCATCCTTGCGGCGCACCTGCAGGAAGGGGTCGTCACCATCGACGGTGTTTTCCAGGAACAGCGCCTTCTCACTGTCAGCCACCAGGACATAGGTGCCGTTGGAAAGCCGGGTCATTACTTCTCCTCCTGCTCATTGGACTTACGCACCCGTGTCGCCCCTGCCGGACGCTCCTTGGCGCGCTTTTCCTCGTCTTCGCTGCCAATTTCCCGGGCCAGCCGCCCGCCGGTGCGCCCGCCATGAGAGACGCTGCCCTTTTCGCCCAGTATGTCTTTGGTTTCCTGGTGTCCGTCCATGGACCTCTTGCGTTCAGCCATAATGGTCCTCCTTTCGTACACCGGACCAACGCACGAAACCCCGCCCGCGTTCCGGGTAAAAAACGCGTCGAAGCCACACGAAAAAGCCCGCCGGAGATCTCCGGCGGGCCTGAATAAGCCAATATGCGGCATGTGCCTTACATGCGCGAGGCGACGTTTTCCCAGTTCACCAGGTTGTCGAGGAAGTTCGACAGATAAGCCGGGCGCTTGTTGCGGAAATCGATGTAGTAGGAGTGCTCCCACACATCGCAGCCCAGCAGCGCGGTCTGGTTGAAGCACAGCGGGTTGACGCCGTTTTCGGTCTTGGTCACCGCCAGCGAGCCGTCAGCGTTCTTGACCAGCCAGGCCCAGCCGGAGCCGAACTGGCCCGCGCCAGCGGCGGAGAACTGCGATTTGAACTCATCGACCGAGCCGAAGGATTCAACCAAAGCTTTCTCCAGTTCACCCGGCATTTTGCTTTCACCCGGGCCCATCATTTCCCAGAACTGGTTGTGGTTCCACAGCTGGGAGATGTTGTTGAAGATGCCGTTCTGGGCAACCGCGCCGGCGTCATAAGTGCCTTTGATGATCTCTTCCATCGACTTGCCGTCCCACTCGGTGCCCGCAATCAGCTTGTTGCCGTTGTCGACATAGGCTTTGTGGTGCAGATCATGGTGGTATTCCAGGGTTTCCGCCGACATGCCTTTGGCGGCCAGGGCGTCGTGTGCATAAGGAAGATCGGGAAGTTCAAAAGCCATTTTGGCCCCCTGTGAAATAAGTTTGCGTTCCTGCGCAGATACATGCGGTGTGCGCGCTATCAGGTCAAGGGGCCTAGGCGTGAAAACACCGCAGGACCCATGTGCAAAAAACTAGTGGTTACCAAGAATTCCAGGTCTCAATGCTGAACAGTCTTCAAGCAGCAACAGACCTTGTTAGCGCGCATATTGTCCACCAAAGGATGAGCTCGCATTGCCGTGCGACATTATCCGCGGACCTTGCAACTCTGGTTCCGAACTGTTTAGCCCTTCTTGACCTTGCACTTACCCCGCCCGCGCGGCAGGTTTTCATAGCCGGTGATCACGCCACGGATCGACAGGGTGTTCTGCTTCATATTGAGAACCCCGGTGTACAAACCATCCACTTTGGTTCTGGCGTTGCCGACCGGGATATCATTTACACGCCAGTCCAAGTTGTAGGAAATCTCATTGCGCCGTTCAACGCGTGCCTCAAGAGGCTCACCAACAAGTTCGTGAATGAAACCATCATAAATCTTTGCCGACTCATCCTCATCGTTCCACATCACGATGACCCTAGGTGCAATCCAGCCATTGTTGGTGAAGGCTTTGATCTCACAATCATAAACCGTCTCGGCAAAGGCCACCTGTCCCGCGAAGCTGACGGAAGCTGCTATCCCGAAAAGTGCAAAACGTAGCATCTGTTTTTCTCCAAATTCACCCCGGGGTTGTTTGCAGCCGAAGAAAAGAAAGGCAAGCATATTCCAACGTCAAAAGAACACGTTTTCTACTATTGCGGTTTCAATGCGACGCAATTCATGCGTGCCAGCTAAGCCAGCAGGTCAGCCTTCGTTCTGAGCCAGCAAAGACAGGCTGCGGAGCATTTCGCAATGACCCTGTCCACGTGGCAGTACCCCATCCTGACCGCTGCGCTCTGCCTTGATGCTCATTTTGTGGTTCGCAGTGTTCAAAATCGCCCGAAATCGGGGCTTGGGCCGTCCAGCGTCTCCACCGACAGCAAGTTTCGGCAACGCCCAATTCAGCATATAAGAGGTTTCACTGTGCTGCATCACCCTGGCATTGACCGTCACGCCAAAGACCATATCGGTGATCACAGCGCCGCTGAAGTCATCCGCGAACTTCAGGCTGAAACGGCTGGGAATCCACTCTGTTCCGGAAATCGGTTTCAGGCTGCAGCGAAAGCCGGGCCCCGCGATAGCCGCGGCACCTCCAAGCGTTAGTACAAGTGCAAAGAACCCGCAAAACCGCAGACCCATGGGCAGCCCCCCGAAACATCTTCACGCAGCCACCTCCCCCCAAGGAAACAGCCAGAGTTCAACCGCTTGCAAAATGCGCAAAAGGAGACATTCCGGGAACGGGCAAAAAAAGGTGCCCTGGAAGGTCTCCAGGACACCGTAAATGACGCGCAAAGGCGTCACAAGCAGAAAGCGAGTGATAATTTTAGTAAACACCCACTTTACTTTGCGGATGCGCCCCTGCGCTCAGCAGTTTGAACACATATTCACCAACCGAGCGGAAGCAGACGATGTAGAAGTTGCCGTCGTCGTTCAACCAGAAGGCGCCTGCCACCTGTGCCAGGCGCGAGCGGCGGAACTGTCCCGGCTTGAAGGCCGCAGCGTCAAAGTCCACCGGGCTCACCTTGCCCAGCACCTCGCGCGCGCCTTCACCCGACAAGCGGAAGAAGGCACGGGCGTCGGAGACGTTTACAGCCAGAGCATGCTCGCCTTTCAGCGCCTCGGCCACTTCCGCGGTCTTGGCGACAGCGTCCTCGTAAGGCACCAGCAGCAGCAGTTCGTCCGGGGACATCCAGGCCGCGGCGCCGTTTTCGGCAACCGAGATGGAGCCCTGTGCCGGAACGTCGGCGCCGGTGGCGGCTTTGACAGCCGCCTTCAGCGCCGATGAACCCAGATCGCCGCGCAGGGTGATCATACCCTGCAGACCGGCATCCTCGACGGTGGCCAGACCCGAGAAACGGGCGCCGTTCAGTACGGAAACAGCCTTAGACATTCTGCTTCTCTCCATCCTTATCGTAGAAGACCGGATCAACGATCTTGGCTTTGTAAGTCTTGCCGTCAGTGCCGGGGAACTCGATCACTTCGCCCATCCGCTTGGGACCATGCTTAACCAGGCCCATGGCGATGCCGCGGCCCAGAGTCGCGGAGTGGTAGGTCGAGGTCACCCGGCCGATCATGTTGCGCTGGCCGTTGGCGTTGACGCCTTCACCCAGTGCATAGGCGCCGTCAGGCAGCACCGAACCGTCAACGGTTTCCAGGCCAACCAGCTGCCAGCGCTCCGGATCAACCATGTGCGAACGCTGCTGCGCGCGTTTGCCCAGGTAGTCTTCCTTCTTCTTCGACAGCGCCCAATGCAAACCCAGATCCTGCGGGATCACGGTGCCATCGGTCTCGTCGCCGATCATGATGAAGCCCTTCTCGGCGCGCAGGATGTGCAGGGTCTCGGTGCCGTAAGGCATGACGCCGAATTCCTTGCCTGCGTCCATCAGCGCATCCCAGAACGCCTGACCTTCAGAGGCCGCAACCGCGATCTCATAGGACAGCTCACCCGAGAATGAGATCCGGTAAGCCCGGGCGTCAAACTCGCCGATCTTGCCGTCACGCCATTCCATGAACGGCAGCGCCTCTTTCGAGACATCCATGCCGCCGCCTGCTGCCGCATTCAGCTTCTCCAGCACCTTGCGGGCGTTGGGGCCGACCACAGCGATCTGGGCGTACTGTTCGGTCACGTTGGCGACATAGACCTTCATGTCCCACCATTCGGTCTGCAGCCACTCTTCCATCCAGCCGTGGATGCGCTCGGCGCCGCCGGTGGTGGTGTGGCACAGGAAAGTGTCCTCGTCGATGCGGGCAACCACACCGTCGTCCATCAGGAAACCGTTTTCGGTGCACATCAGGCCATAACGGCATTTGCCGACCTTCAGCGTGGACATCATGTTGGTGTACAGCATGTCCAGGAACTTGCCTGCGTCGGGGCCTTTGACCACCAGTTTGCCCAGGGTCGAGGCATCCAGCAGGCCGAGATTCTCGCGGGTGTTTTTCACCTCGCGGTTCACCGCAGCATGACGGTCCTCACCGGGTTTGGTGATGGCAAACGGACGGCGCCACTGGCCAACCGGTTCCCAATCCGCGCCGTTCTTATCCAGCCAGTCGGCAATCGGTGTCTTGCGCACCGGCTGGAAGATCTCGGCCCGTGCTTCGCCCGCAATCGCACCCAAAGAGATCGGGTGGTAGGGCGGACGGAAGGTGGTGGTGCCCACCTGCGGGATTTCCGAGTTCAGGCTGTCGGCCAGAATGGCCAGACCGTTGATGTTGGACAGCTTGCCCTGGTCGGTCGCCATGCCCAGCGTGGTGTAACGCTTGGTGTGCTCGACGCTTTCATAGCCTTCGCGGGCCGCCAGCTGCACGTCCGACACTTTCACGTCGTTCTGGTAGTCCAGCCAGGACTTCATGCGCAGCTTGATGTCTGCCTTGGCAGGCATCAGCCAGACCGCTTCCATCTGCGCTTCCGCTTCAGACTCACCCTTGGCAGCCGCCACGGTTTTCGCCGGGAAGCCCGCCGCTTCTGCCGCTTTCGCGCCAGCCGCAGCTGCATCTTCCAGCAGCGCGCCCAGGCCGAACTCGCCGTTTGCGGCACCAGCAGGCACCACAAAGCCGTTGCCGTCGTGGCCCAGCGGCGGACGGGAGGCATCGGGGCGGAAATTGGCGTTCACTTCGTCCCAGATTAGCTTGCCGCCGCAATGGGACCACAGGTGGACCACCGGCGACCAGCCACCGGACATGGCAACTGCATCGGCTTGCACGGTCTCGCGCGCACCGCCTTCGCCGTTCTGGGCGCAGATGGCGACCTCAGTCACGCATTTGCCGTCCTTCACCTTGGCGATGGCACGGCCCAGTTCGACCCGGATGCCCCTTTCGCGGACAGCTTCCATCAGCGCGCCGCCGCCGGTTTCGCGGGTGTCGACCACGCGGACCACTTCGACGCCAGCGTCATGCAGCACCAGCGCGGTGCGGTAGGCGTCGTCGTTGTTGGTGGCAACCACCACCTTCTGGCCCGGGTTGATGCCCCAGTTCACCACATAGTCGCGCATCGAGGCCGCCAGCATCACGCCGGGAACATCGTTGCCGGCAAAGGACAGCGGACGCTCGATCGCACCGGTTGCGGTGACGATCTGGGATGCACGGATCCGCCACAGACGGTGGCGCGGGCCGCCCTGGCCCGGTGCGTGGTCGGTCAGGCGCTCATAGCCCAGGGCATAGCCGTGGTCATAGACGCCGGAACCCATGCAGCGGTCGCGGAGCGTAACGTTGTCCATGCCGCGCAGCTCGGCCAGGGTCTTTTCGATCCAGGCCTCGGGCGCTTCACCGTCGATGGTGCCGCCGTCGACCGGTGCGCGGCCGCCCCAGAAGTTGTTCTGCTCCAGCACCAGAACCTTGGCGCCCGACGCAGCAGCCGCCTTGGCCGCCTGCAGGCCGGCAACACCGCCGCCGATAACCAGCACATCTGCAAAGAAGTAGAAATGCTCGTAGGTGTCGGCGTCCTTCAGTTCTTTGTCAGGTGCTGCGCCCAGACCGGCGGACTTCCGGATGATCGGCTCATACACGTGTTTCCACAGCGGACGCGGGTGGATGAACATCTTGTAGTAGAAACCGGCGGTCAGGAAGCGCGACAGCTTGTTGTTCACCGCCAGAACGTCGAATTCCAGGCTCGGCCAGTGGTTCTGCGACTGCGCGGTCAGGCCCGAGAACAGCTCGGTGGTGGTGGCGCGCTGGTTCGGCTCGTAGCGGTCGCCCACACCCAGCTGCATCAGCGCGTTGGGCTCTTCCGAGCCGGATGCGACAACGCCGCGCGGGCGGTGGTATTTGAACGAGCGGCCCATCATCACCTGGCCGTTGGCCAGCAGTGCGGACGCCAGGGTATCGCCGGCAAAACCCTGCATGGATTTACCGTTGAAGGTGAAGGCGATCTGTTTGGAGCGGTCGATCAGCCGGCCGTGTTTGGCAAGACGCGTGCTCATGGGCGCAGACCTTTCAAGAGAAAAGCGGGTGTTTCAGTCAGGCGGCGGTTCATTTCTTGCCGTCCGCAAATTCGCGCCAGGTCCAGCCCGGGCGTTTGGCAGCGATCTTGTCCAGGATCTCCTGCGTCGGCACGCTGGTCTGTGCGGTGTAGGTGCCAAAGACTTCCAGCGTCATTGTGCAACGGGCGGCGTGGAACCACTTGCCGCAGCCGTTGGCATGGCGCCAGCGTTCAAAGTGAACGCCTTTGGGGTTTTCGCGCATGAACAGGTAGTCATGGAACTCATCATCCGAGGAACCGGGGCCATAGCGCTTCAAATGCGCTTCGCCGCCCGCGGCCAGTTCGGTTTCTTCGGCTTTGACGCCGCAGTAGGGGCATTCAAGGATCAGCATTGTGCTTGCTCCACAGTATTGAATTTTGCGGCGTTAGTGCGCCACACCGGCGGCGACGCTCTCGTCGATGAACTTGCCTTCTTTGAAGCGGTTGATCGAGAACTCCTCGGTCAGCGGCGAATGGCCGGTGGCCATCAGCTCTGCCATCGCCCAGCCCGAACCCGGGATGGATTTAAAGCCGCCGGTGCCCCAGCCGCAGTTGATGAAGCAGTTCTGAACCGGGGTCTTGGAGATGATCGGCGAGCGGTCGCCGGTCACATCCACGATACCGCCCCACTGGCGCAGCATCTTCAGGCGGCTGACCATCGGGAAGGTTTCGACCAGGGCGCGCACGGTTTCCTCGATATGGTGGAAGCTGCCGCGCTGGGTGTAGTTGTTGAACCCGTCGGTGCCGCCGCCGATGACCATCTCGCCCTTGTCGGACTGGGACATGTAGCCGTGCACGGTGTTGGCCATCACAACCACGTCCATGCAGGGTTTGATCGGCTCGGACACCATCGCCTGCAGGGCAACGGATTCCATCGGCAGACGGAAGCCCGCCATTTCCGACAGCACCGAGGCGTTACCGGCCACGATCATGCCGATCTTGTCGCAGTCGATCGGGCCCTTGGTGGTGTCGACACCCACGGTGCGGCCGTTCTCGGTGCGCACACCGGTGACTTCACACTTCTGGATGATATCCATGCCCATGTCGGAGCACGCACGCGCATAACCCCAGGCCACAGCGTCGTGGCGGGCGGTGCCGCCGCGTTCCTGATAGAGGCCGCCCAGCACGGGGTAACGCGGGCCGTGCAGGTTGATGATCGGCACGATCTCTTTCACCCGCTCCGGGGTGATCCACTCGGTCTGAACGCCCTGCTGCTGGTTGGCATGCGCGGTACGCTTGTAGCCGCGGATCTCATGCTCGGTCTGGGCCAGCATGATCACGCCGCGCGGGCTGAACATCACGTTGTAGTTCAGGTCCTGCGACATGGTCTCATACAGGCTGCGCGCCTTTTCATAGATCGCAGCCGAGGGATCCTGCAGGTAGTTCGAGCGGATGATGGTGGTGTTCCGGCCCGTATTGCCGCCACCCAGCCAGCCTTTCTCGATGATTGCGACATTGGTAATGCCGAAGTTTTTACCCAGGTAGTAGGCAGTGGCGAGGCCATGCCCGCCCGCGCCCACGATGACGACATCGTAGTGGCGTTTGGGTTCCGGCGAGCGCCAGGCGCGCTCCCATCCGGTGTGATAGCGCAGGGCTTCCCGCGCAACAGCAAAGACTGAATAGCGTTTCATGAGCGAATCCGATGGTTCGTGTCTGATAGCGGGTATGCCCGAAACGCATGGCTGACCAGTGCCGTTTATCGCCCTGTTTCTGCGTTATTGCGACATATCGAAATGACGCATTGCAGCATCCCGCGGCAGATTGGCTCTTTTGTTCGCCCCGCCCCGCATATAGATGAAAACCAAACTTCGGAGACGGCATGATTTTCTGGACAGTCACCGCCCTCATCGCCTTTGCGGCCGCGCTGCTGCTGGCAATGATCATCATTCGCGCCCGTGAGCAAGGCGAACCTGCCGCGGCTTACGACCTGCGTGTCTACCGCCAGCAATTGCGCGAGGTTGACAAGGATCTGGCCCGCGGCGTCATCGCCGAAAGCGACGCAGAGCGCATCCGCACCGAGATATCGCGCCGCATTCTGGCCGCTGACACGCAGCTGCAAAAGCGCAAGTCCGGCCCCGCCCAGCCCCGCGCCCTGTCGCTGGGCTTTGCCATCGCCACAGCACTGCTGATCACCGGCGGCACCCTGGGCCTTTACTGGCAGCTGGGCGCGCCGGGCTACGCTGACCTCGGCCTGCAGGACCGTATCCGTCTGGCAGGCGAGCGCGCCGAAAACCGCCCCTCTCAGGCTGAGGCGGAGGCCGATGTGCCGGCAATCGAGCGCCCTGAAGTGGAAGAGGGTTACCTCAAGCTGGTCGAACAGCTGCGCAAAACCGCAGGCGAGCGCGAAGATGACGCCCGCGGCCAGGCCCTGCTGGCCCAGCACGAGGCCAACCTCGGCAACTTCAAAGCTGCTTACGAGGCCAAGACCAACTATATCCGCCTGGCCGAAGGCAAGGTGAACGCCCGCGACTTCACCGAACTGGCCGAATTGAAGATCATGGCGGCCGGCGGCTACGTCTCGCCCGAGGCGCAGACCGACCTGCAAAAAGCCCGCGCCATCGACCCGAGCCATGGCCCGGCCCGTTATTACTGGGGCCTGATGCTGGGCCAGATCGGCCGCCCGGACCTTGCCTACCGCGAATGGGCCGCAACCCTGCGGGACGGACCTGCGGATGCCCTGTGGGTCAAAGGAATTCAGGGCCAGATCGAGGAAATGGCCTTCCGCGCCGGTGTCGAATACCGTCCGATCACCCCCGGCGGAGGAACTTCCCCCGCCCTGCCCGGCCCCAGTGCTGAAGACATGGCCGGCGCCAGCGAACTCAGCCCTGAAGAGCAGCAGGTAATGATCCGCGGCATGGTCACCCGCCTGTCGGACCGGCTGGCAACCGAGGGCGGCAGCGCTGAGGAATGGGCCCGCCTGATCGGCGCCCTGTCGGTGCTTGGCGAGACCGAGCGCGCCCGCACCGTCTATGACGAGGCCCGCGGCGCCTTTGACGCCGACGTAGAAGCCCTGGCGCTCTTGGAAACCATCGCCGCCCAGGCAGGACTGACAGAATGATCCACGACGCCTTTGAAGACTTCGCCGCCGCCCTGCCTCCGATGCACGCGCTGATGGGGCTGGACCTGGGCACCAAGACCATTGGCGTCGCTGTCTCCGACCGCATCGGCGCGGTGGCAACACCTTTGGAAACCGTGAAGCGCAAGAAGTTCTCGGCAGACGCTGCCCGCCTGCTGGAAATCATCCAAGCCCGCGACATCAGCGGCATCCTCCTCGGCCTGCCCCGCAACATGGACGGCACAGAGGGGCCGCGCTGCCAATCCACCCGCGCCTTTGCCCGCAATCTGGGCCAGCTCACCGATCTGCCAATCTCCTTCTGGGATGAGCGCCTCAGCACTGTGGCAGCAGAAAAAGCGCTTCTTGAAGCAGATACGACACGCAAACGCCGCGCAGAGGTTATCGACCACGTCGCGGCCTCCTATATCTTGCAAGGCGCATTGGACCGGATGCGGCATTTGAAGAACGGGTGAACTGATGACTGACGACGTTTGGAAACGGGACGAGATCCAGTCCCCCTGCATCAAGATCTGCGTCGTCCACCCCGAGGCCCGCATCTGCACCGGATGCTACCGCTCCATCGACGAAATCCGCGACTGGTCGAAAATGACCAACGAGGAGCGCGCCGGTATCATGAACGACTTGCCGGAGCGCGCCAGCAAACTGGTCAAGCGCCGCGGCGGCCGCGGCGCGAGGTTAAAACGCAGCTAACGCGGCGCGCGGTGAGGTAACCGCTTGTCAATCATGCGGAATAAGCACTGACCCAATGTTTCGCGCGCGAAACATTTAGGCAGAACTGCTGACCTTTCTTGAAGAAGCGCTGTTCACCTTCCTCGGCAGAAGGTACCCCAAGTGCGAATGAGTAATCGGGGACACAATTGACTTCAGATGTCGTGGGAACAATCACCTTCTTCAAAGTCCCAGACCTTGCTTTGTTCGCCGTCTTCGAGCAACGCATAAACCTTATGCACATCCACACCCGCGGGAACGTTCAGAGCATAAAGGTCGAATCCAAAATCACCGTGCTCATAGGCACACCCGGCTTCGTTCAATGCGGTTAAGAACTGGTTCAGAACGTTCTTAGAGCCGCCTTTGGCCGGAATGATACGGTAAGTCGAGCCTTTTGCGCTTCTAAGACGTTTCGTAATGACAAGCTGGCCGTCTATCTCTCTCACTGAAACGATGTCACGGAAACTCAGCCCTCTCGCAAAAAAGGGGATATTCTCGACTCTGTATTTTCCCGCGGAAACCTCGGACAGCCAAACGCTCTCCGTGGAATGGCTGTGCCAGTCGTCTTGATCGAGTTCAATGGTTGCCTTTTCCAACGATTACTCCATCCGCATCCAAGTTTCGGACAAGCCGACACCTAGCCCTCCGCCAGCCATCCCTTGGTCCAATCCGCGAGCTCTGGCCGGAAGTACGCAATCATCCGGCCCTCTTCCGGCGCGCTTGCCTCCTCGCCCCAGGGTGCAACCCCGTGCAGGCACAGCCGGTGCATCAGATAGGACTCGCCGGGTTTGGCATGCACCGTGATCCGCGGGCAGGTCTCGAACACTTCGGCGCGGGCTGCCGTGTAGGCATCGGTCACATCCACATCCGCCCAGCCCGACTGCGGCACCCCCTCAAAGGCAGCGGCAAAGGCGCGGCGCATGATCCGGTGGCTGCCCTCCCAGATCACCAGCGGCGAGGCATCGGGGCTGCTTTCATTCAGCGGGAGGCCCAGCACCCAGGCATGCGGCTCCTCCACCTTGCGGCGGCGGTGCTCACCGTACATCTTGACCCCATCCACATGCGCCGCATCGCGTTTGATACGGTAGCGGAACGCCGCCTCGCCCTCGCCCGGCCGCGGACGCGGATAGCCGGGAAAGACCGAGGACACCTGCGCCCGGTGCAACTCGGGGATCGGGCCAAGGTTCTGCGTGATGAACTCCACCGGCGCCCCCGCCAGCGGCGGCCCGTCCGGCAAACGCCCGGCGGCATCGTTGGGCAGCGCGTCGACGCCGATGAACCAGGTCCGTTCGCACTGGAACCACTCGGCGCAGGCCGGGTCGTCCAGCGACCGGATGCCGTGACGCAATGCATCCGCCGCCCAGGCGGCCACCTGCGGGTCATGGGCAAAACGCACCCAGCCCCTGTCCTGAAACTGTTCGAACTGCTCATTCATTTTCTAGTACCCGAAAGCTTTGCGCAGCATGTTCAGTGCCACCAGCACCAGAAACGCCCCGAACACCCGCTTCAACGGCTTGGGATCCATCGCATGGGCCAGTTTCACGCCCCACGGCGCTGTAATCAGCGTCATGGCGATAACGATGAAGAACGCCACCAGATTGACCGCGCCGATGGTGAAGGGCGGCTTGGTTGCAGGGTCGACGTTCAGCAGCAGAAAGCCCGCCACAGAAGGTACCGCGATGATCACGCCAAAGCCAGCGGCGGTCGCCACCGCCCGGTGCACGGCAACCCCGTGCAGCGTCATCAGCGGCACCCCGAAGCTGCCGCCGCCAATCCCCATCAGCACCGACAGGAAACCCACTGCCGGAGACAGCACAGCGCGCTTGCCCCCTTTGGGCATTTCCTCGGCCAGCCTCCACTCCGACCGGCCCAGCCCCAGATAGCAGCCAATCACCAGCGCCAGTCCGCCAAAGACGCCTTGCAACACGGTGGAGCGCAGGGCGGAGGCCGCCAGCACGCCGACAATGGCGCCAAGCGCAATGCCAATCCCCCAGCTGCGCAAGATCTCCCAATCCACCGCGCCCTTCTTGTTGTGGCTCATGACAGAACGCAGCGAGGTCACGATGATGGTCGCCAAAGAGGTCGCCAGGCAAATCTGCATCAGCTGGTCGCCGCCATAGCCAAGGGTCTGGAAGGCATAGAAAAACGCAGGCACCAGCACGATGCCGCCGCCAACCCCCAGAAGGCCAGCCAGCACGCCGGCAAAGGCACCGATCACCACCAAAAGCCCAGCCATCTGTATCAGCAACGCGGGCTCAGGCCACAGGGCGGCGGTCATGGCAGGATCGGTCATGCGGGGCACCTCGGGCTTTTGCGTTTGCGGCAAAGGGTTAGCCGCCGGACCCGGAATGCACAAGACACTCACGCGTGAGGCGTTCCGTCACGCTGCGGCGCGGTTCTCCACTTGCGCCAGCGCGTCCAGGACCAGTTCCGGCCCGGCACCCGCCTGGCAGGCACCCTCGGACAGCATCCGCCGCCACTGCCGCGCGCCCGGCTTGCCCGCAAACAGCCCCAGCAAATGCCGGGTGATCTGGTTCAGTTTGGCGCCCTCGCTGAGCCTCGCCTCGATATAGGGCAGCATCTGCCGCACCGCCTCGCCCGCATCGCTCACCGCGCCGGTGCCGTATATCTCAGAATCCGCCGCGCACAGCAAATCGGCAGGCTGGTGATAGGCCGCCCGGCCCACCATCACCCCGTCAAGCCCGCGCTCCAAATGCGTCTTAGCCTCCGCCAGCGTGGCAATGCCGCCGTTGATCGAGACATGCAGGTCCGGAAACGCCGCCTTCATCCGGTGCACCAGATCATAATCGAGCGGCGGGATGTCCCGGTTCTCCTTGGGCGACAGCCCCTGCAGCCAGGCCTTGCGGGCATGGATGGTGACCCGCTTGCAGCCAGCCGCGCGGATCTTCTCCAGGAAATCCGGCAGCACCTGTTCCGGCTCCTGCTCATCCACGCCAATACGGCATTTGACGGTGACTTCCACATCCACCGCTTCGCGCATGGCAGCCACACAATCGGCCACCAGTTCCGGCGTCTGCATCAGCACCGCACCAAAGGCCCCGGATTGCACCCGGTCGCTAGGGCAGCCGCAGTTGAGGTTGATTTCGTCATACCCCGCATCAGCCCCCAGCCGCGCCGCCTCTGCCAGTTCCTGCGGATCGGAGCCGCCCAGCTGCAGCGCCACAGGATGCTCCTCAGCGTTGAACTCCAGCAAATGCAGCGCCTGGCCCCGGACCAGCGCCGGCGCCGTAACCATCTCGGTATACAGCAGCGTCTCCCTGCTCAACAGCCGGTGCAGATAGCGACAGTGCCGGTCGGTCCAGTCCATCATGGGTGCCACGCTCAAACGCGCTGCTTTTTGTGCGTTATTTTTCGACACGTTAACTCCATATGACCTTTTTTTGGCCCCGTAGCACTATTCCCCCGATTTCGCCGGTTTTCCGCGGATTTCGGGGGTTCTCGATTCGAGCGTGCTACGGTGTAGCACATCCGAGGCTTACAAACAGCGGCGCCAATGCAGCTGGTTCCTGGCCCGGGCACCTCCGGTTCCATCTTCCGTGTTTCCTTCGGAATTCGGCTATCAAACCCCAAAAACTTTTCGTGCGCGCGAACCGAATTCCTTATCATCGAAATCAAGATGGGATGAATTCCATGACCAGTAACAAGAACAGCTCGATGGATGTGCTCGGCTTTGTTGCAGAACTTGCCCAATGGCAGGAGCTATAAGATAAGGACGGACAACCCGTACAACACCGGTCTGGACCGCCCCCCCCGCAAACTATCAGCCGCTGACGCCGCTGACCTTCCTGGAACGCGCCGCCAGCGCCTTTCCGGACCGCACGGCGATTTTGCATGAGTCCCTGCGGCGCAGCTACGCGGAGTTTTTTGCGCGGTCGCGGCGGCTGGCCTCGGCCTTGGCCAAGAACGGCATCCGCCGCGGCGATACCGTGTCGGCGCTGCTACCAAATACCCCGGCGATGCTTGAGTGCCATTACGGCGTGTCTATGTGCGGCGCGGTACTGCATTCGATCAAGACAAGGCTGGATGCAGCGGTGATTGCGTTCCAGCTCGACTACGCGATGTCGAAATTGGTAATCGTGGACCGGGAATTCATGCCGCTGATGCAAGAGGCGCTGGCGCTTGCCACGGTCTCGCCGGTTCTGATCCAGTATGATGACCCAGAGTATGACGGTGTGCCGGCAGATTCGGAGGCCGCCGACTACGAGGTGTTTCTGACCCGCGGCAACCCGGAATTCGCCTGGCTGATGCCGGAGGACGAATGGGATGCGATCTCGATCAACTACACCTCCGGCACCACCGGCGACCCCAAGGGCGTGGTTTCGCACCACCGGGGCGCCTATCTGCTCGCGCAGGGCAACGCGCTGACCACGTCGATGCAGAAACACGCGGTCTATCTCTGGACCCTGCCGATGTTCCACTGCAACGGCTGGTGCTTCCCATGGACACTGTCCGCCATCGCAGGCACCCATGTGTGCTTGCGGCAGGTGCGGGCCGAACCGATCTGGAACGCCCTGGCGGACGAGGGCGTGACCCACCTGTGCAGCGCCCCCATCGTGATGTCGCTGCTGATCTCGGCACCCGCAGAAGCCAAGCGTGAACTTTCCCAGCCGGTGCAGTTCTTTACCGCCGCCGCGCCGCCGCCGGAAAGCCTGCTGGCGGACATGAAGGCCGCAGGCTTTGAGGTGACCCACCTTTATGGCCGACGGAAACCTACGGTCCTGCGGTGGTCAATGACTGGCACCATAGCTGGTCGGATCTGCCGCCTGCCGAACAGGCCGCACTGAAGGCGCGCCAGGGCGTGCGCTACCTGCCGCTGGAACAGCTGGATATGCTGGACCCGGAGACGATGCGGCCGGTGCCGCGCGACGGCCAGACCATGGGCGAGGTGATGTTCCGCGGCAACGTCGTGATGAAGGGCTATTTCCGCAATCCCAAAGCCACCGAGAAAGCCTTTGCCGGCGGCTGGTTCCACTCCGGCGATCTGGGTGTCATGCACCCTGACGGCTACATCCAGCTCAAGGACAGGTCAAAGGACATCATCATCTCGGGTGGTGAGAACATCTCCTCGATCGAGGTCGAAGAGGCGCTTTACCGCCACCCGGCGGTTGCGGTTGCTGCCGTTGTGGCAATGCCGCACAAAAAATGGGGCGAAACTCCCTGCGCCTTTGTTGAACTGGTTCAAGGCCAGGAGGCCGACGCGGAAGTCCCGCGCAGCTGGTGCCGCGACCGTCTGGCGCCCTACAAGGTTCCGGGCAGGTTCGTGTTCATGGATATTCCAAGAACCTCGACCGGCAAGATCCAGAAATTTGCGCTGCGCGAGCAGGCAAGGGAAATCACGACCTGACCACTCAAGCACGGGGCGTCTGCATTCGATACGCTACAGAGGTGCGGCTTCCACTTACGCCGCCTTCTTGCTCCACATTTCGGTTCAGGGATCGATGCAGCTTCCGTCCCAAGCGAAGCAGTGTCCGCTCTGCGATGGCGTCAGAGTCTGGACTACAGCCATCATCCGGGAAACCGAGTATTGCGGTGAAAAGCGCTTGTCCGGGGCAACGTTGCGCAGAAACGGCTGGGACAGGCCGCTTTCCACCGTGCCGGGATGCAGCCCGACGGCAATGGCCTCTGGATTGCGGCGGCGGATTTCTATCGCGGCATTGCGGATGAACATGTTCAGGGCCGCCTTGGACGCCCGGTAGGAATACCAGCCGCCCAGATGATTGTCGGAGATGCTGCCGACGCGGGCGGACAGAGCGGCAAAGACCCCGCGCCTGTCACGCGGCAGCAAGGGCAGAAAGTGCTTTGCGGTCAGGGCCGGGGCCACCGTGTTGGCCGAGAAGAGCTCCAGGAGTTTCTCGGCGCTCAGCTCTCTCAGGGATTTCTCCGGCGTGATATCCCCTTGGTGCAGGATCCCGCCGGCCAAGATTATCAGGTCAACTGCGCCTTTCCCCGCGGCCTGCCCCGCTGCGGCTTGCAGGCTGTCTTCATCCAGGTAGTCCACCTGCAAAGTCTGCACGCCGGGCGGCGCTGAGGCTTTCGGGCGACGGGACAGGCTGTGAATGCTGGCCTGCGGGTATTTCCGGGCCAGTTCGCTGAGGAAGGCCGACCCGATCGCTCCGGACCCGCCGCTGACAACTACATTGCGCATCGCTGAACACTTTCTTGCAGAAGGTTTCATGTGTTACGCCGCGCAGCCGGAGGCGGATCAGGTCTTGGTGCCCTGGCCGCCCATCGGGGTTTCCGGGCGTGCAAAAATTGCGGCGGTCCATGATCCAACTTCCACACCAGTCCGTATCCGGACTATGCTGACACTAAACTTGGACAGGCCGCCCGATAATTTCACCGTGCTTCGGGCTTCCCCTGAGGGCAAAGCAGTAGTGTCAAACGAGCAAACCTATTCGCAGCTCACCGTCTGGCTGCTGGCGGTGCGTGATCACCGTGACCGCGCGGCGTTCGGTGACATGTTTGACTACCTGGCACCGCGCCTGAAGGGATTTGTCATCCGCTGCGGCGCGCAGCCGGCGCTGGCTGAAGAGATTGTTCAGGACGTCATGCTGACGATCTGGCGCAAGGCGGGGATGTTCGATCCGCACAAGGCGCAGGCGTCGGCCTGGATTTACCAGATCGCCCGCAACCGCCATATCGATATCGTCCGCAAGGAAAACCGGCCCGTCCCCGATGAATTGGGCGAGGACCCCGGAACGGAACCCGATGCCAGCCAGATCCTGGCCCTGGAGCAGGAAACCCTGCAATTGAAACAGGCCATCGAGCAACTGCACCCCGATCAGAAAGAAATGATCGAGAAGGCCTATATCGGGGATTTGACCCATCAAGAGATCAGCACCCAGACAGGCTTGCCGCTGGGTACAGTAAAGTCACGTATCCGCCTTGGCCTCGGGCGGCTGCGCAAGGAACTAAAAGGATTGCGTTGAATGCCTGCAATCACACATCACATCCCCGCCCCGATGATCGCGGCCTATGCCTCGGGCAGCCTGCCGCACGCCTTTTCCATGGTTGTTGCAAGCCACCTGTCGCTGTGCCACGACTGCCAGGCAGCGCTTGGCGCGCATCAAGCCGTCGGCGGTGCGCTGCTGGAAGAGGCTGCTTGCGTGGCGGTGTCGCAGGACGCGAAATCAAACCTCATGGCGCAGCTGGATGAGCCTGCCGCGCCGGAGCCGCTCTATGACGCCAAGGGGATCTACCCGGGGCCGGTGATGCAGTCCCTGAAGGGGCAGCCGCTACGCTGGAAAACGCTGGGCATGGGGGTCAAGCAGAACATTCTGTTCGAGGGTCAGGGCGGATCTGCCCGGCTGCTGTATATCCCTGCGGGCCAGGCGGTGCCGGATCACAGCCACAACGGGCTGGAGCTGACGCTGGTGCTGCAGGGCAGTTTCAGCGACGAGACCGGGCGGTTTGGTGTCGGGGATGTCGAAATCGGCGATGAAACCCTGGAGCACACGCCAGTTGCGGATGCCGGCGATCCCTGCATTTGCCTGGCCGCCACCGATGCGCCGCTGCGTTTCAAGGCGTTCATGCCGCGTCTGCTGCAGCCCTTGTTCCGGATTTGAAGCATGCGGCCGAGGGCTGCCAGCCTCACTTGCCGCGGTAAACCAGCCAGTCGGGCAAAAGGTTGAACGCCTTGATTGCGTAAGAAAAAGGCCGGGGGAAGTCCGTTCTGAACCGGCGCGATTGCATGGCGGCCACCACATGTCCGGCGGCGTCCTCCGGTTCCATCAGCTGCGGCATCTTGAAACTGTTCTTGTCCGTCAGCCGGGTTTTGATGAAACCCGGGTTGACCACGCGCACGGTGACGCCGCTGTCCTTCAGATCATGCCGCATGGTTTCCGCAAGGCTGATCAGCGCAGATTTGCTGGCGCCATAGCCGATGGAGGCGGGCAGCCCCCGGTATCCGGCCAAGGAGCCGACCAGCGTGATATCGCCCCAGCCCGCCTTCACAAATTCAGGCACCACTTGTCCCAGAACCCGCAGCGCGCCTGTGAAATTCACATCGCTCATCCCCAGCACAGCCTCGCTATCCCAGTCCTGAGTGCGCATCGGCTCATAGGCGCCTGCGTTGTAGATGACGCCATCCAGCGGCGCGGCAAGACGGGCAGCCTTTCTGACCGAGTGCATATCGGTCACATCCACAGGCACCGGCTTTGCCCGGCACAGCTCATGTGCCAGCGTCTCCAGCGCATCCTCTGACCGCGCCGAAAGGATCAGCCGGGCGCCGGCCCGGTCCAGTTGCCGGGCAATCTCGCGCCCCAGCCCGTGGCTCGCCCCGACCAGCCAGAAGGTCTTGCCTTCAAACTGCGTCACGCCTTGCCGCCCGAGAAGGTCGAGCTGTCGGAGATCAGCGGCTCCGGCGGCTCCGACTTCTTCAGAAACGGCGCGCGCTTTACCCAAAGCTTAAGCGCCTGCCAGTAGATCAACGCCACCACACGGGCAGCTCCCAGCGGCCTGCGCAGGGCGGCGCGCAGCAGCCCGCCGGTGGTCACCGGACGGCGCAGGCCATTCAGCGTCGCCAGCACGCCCTCGCGTCCATTGGTGTAGGAAATCCGGATGTTGAACGCCCGCTCCGTCATCTCGAAATTGAACCGGTAGCGCCCCGCCACCTGTTGAAACGGCGAGACATGCATCAGCTTCTCCGCTTCGATCACCTCGCTGCGCTGGATCGGACGGAAATCAGGATGGGCCGCAAAATAACAATGGCGGTGGCCGAAGGTGTTGTTCACCTCGGCTATAAAGGCCCGCGGGCTGCCATCCTTGACCGCGATCCAGAAGCTGACCGGGTTGAAATGAAACCACAGGAAACTCGGCTGGGTCAGCAGCAGCAGCTGAGCGCCTTGCAAGGGAAACCCGCGCCGCTCCAGCTCCTCTCGGAACCAGGCGGCGCCGCGCCCGTTGCCGAGGGGGCCGCCGTGGCGGCGGTCGTGGATCGAGAACAGGTTGAAGCAGTTGCGCGACAGCAGCGGCGGCGCGCCGTCAGTCATGTCGGTCAGAATGAAGTCCACGCCGTAGCGGAAGGCATTCTTCAAGCGGCCCCGGCGCGCATGAAAGGTCTGTGCTGCAACATGTTCGATCATGCAGTGGTTACGCAGCCGCTGCCGCCCCGGATCACCCGCAAGCACAGTTTTATCGGGAAAGAAGTGATCCGCATTCTTGCTCCCGGCGTATCAGGTCCAAACATCAGCAAGGGAAAACCGACGCATGCTGGATCAAACTCAGGGACCGCGCCGCAAGATCGCCATCGTGGGAGGCGGTATTTCCGGGCTCTCCGCGGCGTATTACCTGTCTGAAAGACATGACGTTACCTTGTTTGAGGCCGCCCCCCGACTGGGCGGCCACGCGCGCACCGTGCTGGCGGGCAAGAATGGCGATCAGCCGGTGGATACCGGCTTCATCGTGTTCAACTATGCCACCTACCCCTACCTGACCCGGCTGTTCCGCGAGCTGGATGTGCCTGTGATCAAAAGCGAGATGAGCTTTTGCGCCAGCATCGACGACGGCCGTCTGGAATACGGGCTGAACAATCTGCGAATGCTGGCGGCACAGAAACTCAATCTGGTGCGGCCGCAGTTTCACAAGATGGTCGCCGATATCGTGCGCTTCGGCAAACGGGCCGAGGCCGCCGCCACCGACGACAACAAGACCATCGGCGAGCTGGTGGAGGAGCTGGGTCTGGGCAGCTGGTTCCGCAACCATTACCTGATGCCAATGTGCGGCGCGATCTGGTCGACCCCGGCCACCGACGTCGACGCTTTTCCGGCCAAATCGCTGGTCCGCTTCTTCCGCAACCACGCACTGCTGGCCGGGACGGGCAAACACCAGTGGTGGACCGTCAAGGGCGGCAGCATCGAATATGTCCGCCGCCTGGAAGCCGCCCTGGTTGCGCGGGGCTGTGAGATCCGCACCGGCAGTCCGGTCGAGCAAGTCACCCGTCAGGCGGGCTGTGTTTCGGTGCAGGCGCAGGGCGCGGACCCGCGCCTGTTCGATGACATCATCCTTGCCTGCCATTCCGATCAGGCGCTTTCCATACTGGGGGCTGATGCCACCCCGGCCGAGGCCGCGGCGCTTGGGGCAATCCGCTATCAGCCCAACACCGCGGTTCTGCATTGCGACAGCGGGCAGATGCCCAAGCGGCGCAGCTGCTGGTCCAGCTGGGCCTACCGCAGCCAGGACGGCGGCGTCGGCGTTACTTACTGGATGAACCGCCTGCAAAGCATTCCGGAAAGCGATCCGCTGTTCGTGACCCTGAACCCCACCCGGCCTATTCCTGCGGGTAAGGTTTATGACACGGTGGAATTCTCCCACCCCGTTTTCGACAAGGCAGCCCTGCGCGCCCAGCGACAGATCCGGACGATACAGGGGCAGAACAACACCTGGTTTGCAGGCGCCTACAACCGCCACGGCTTTCACGAAGACGGCATCGCCAGCGCCATGCGGATTGTCCGCATAATGAATTCTCTCACCCCTTACCTGGCCAAAGGAACAGATCATGGCATTCACGGACAAAGCCCTTCAGTCGGAATTTCTGACGGTCTGCGCGCGACTGCGTGAGGGCCGGCTGACGCTGCGCACCCCGGATGGCGCGCGCTATGAATTCGGCGACCGCGGCCCCGAGGCGGAAATGCAGATCAATGACTGGGCCGCGGTTTCCGCGATGGCGGCGCACGGCCAGGTCGGGCTGGGCGAGGCCTATGTGCAGGGCCTGTGGGACACGCCGTCAGTGGACGGCCTTATGCAGCTGGCAATGCGCAACCGCGAGCATCTGGGCAGCTACGATCAGGCCAGCCCCCTGAATCGCGCCAAGTTCCGCGTTGTCGACACCCTGCTGCGGGCGAATTCCAAACGCGGAGCGCGCAAAAACATCCGCGCCCATTACGATGTAGGCAATGAGTTCTACCAGCTGTGGCTGGATGACGGCATGACCTATTCCTCCGGGTTGTTCGAGGCGGAGGGCGATGATCTGGCGCAGGCGCAGACCCGCAAGAACGCCCGCATCCTTTCGCGGCTGGGCGGTGGCGAACGGGTGCTGGAGATCGGTTGCGGCTGGGGCGGCTTCGCCGAACAGGCCAGTGCCGCGGGCCGCGACGTGACCGGTGTCACCATCTCGCGCAACCAGCACAGCTATGCCGAAAGCCGCCTGGACGGGCGCGCCGACATCCAGCTGCGCGACTACCGCGATATCGAGGGCAAGTTCTCCAGCATCGTCTCCATCGAGATGATCGAGGCCGTGGGCGAGCGGTATTGGCCCAGCTACTTCGCCAAGCTCAAAAGCAGCCTTGCCGAAGGCGGACGGGTGCTGCTGCAGGCGATCACGGTGCGGGATGACTTCTTCCCGACCTACCGGACCTCCTCCGACTACATACGCCAGTATGTCTTTCCCGGCGGTATGCTGCTGTCTGACCAGGTGATTGCGCAGCAGGCAAAATCGGCCGGTCTGCAGGTCGCGGACAGTTTCGCTTTCGGCCAGGATTATACCCGCACCTGCCGGATCTGGGCGCGTCGTCTGGCCGCGCAAAAGCGCCGGATCATGGATCTGGGATACGGCGAGGCCTTCTTCCGCAACTGGCAGTATTACCTGGATATCTGCGCCGCCTCCTTTGCCATCGGCCACACCAATGTTGTGCAGGTGGAGCTCGCCCATGCGTAAGCTGCTCCTGACCCTCTGCCTGCTAGCGGTCCCAGCGGTCGGCTTTGCCTCTCCGGTTCAATCCCTGCTGCCGGGGGCCGAACAGCGTGGCGCGGCGACGTTCCGGCTGCTTGGCCTGCCAGTTTACCAGGCCCGGCTCTTCACCAAGCGTGCCGCGCCTTTGGACTGGTCGCAGGATTTCGGAATCGAACTGACCTATCAGCGAAAACTGAGCCAGGATGACTTGGTCGACGCAACGCTGCGCGAGATGCGGCGCCTTGGGTATTCCGCACCCGGCCGCCCCCGGTTCGAGGCCTGTTTCAAAGGCGTCTCCCCCGGCGACCGTTATCTGGCCGTGAGCCAGGGTCCGGACCGGGTCAGGTTTCTGCGCAATGGACGCACCGCCTGCACGCTGAACCAAGTGGGTATCAAGCGCAGCTTCATGTCGATTTTTGTGGGCGAAAACACCCGCTCCGCCCGATTCACCCGCGCGCTTCTGGGCTAATGATGCTGTATCCCCGGGTCAGCCTCTATGCGATGATGCTCGCCTCTGCGGGGATCCCTCTCTACATCCACCTGCCGCAGTTTGCGTCGGTGAACCTGGGGATCGGCCTGGGGGCGCTTGGCGGCATCCTGTTGGGGATCCGCCTGTTTGATCTTGTCCAGGACCCGCTGATCGGCTGGGCCATCGACCGCTGGCCCGGGGCGCAGCTTTGGTTCGCGCTGCTGGCAGCGGGTGGACTGGCAATAGGCTTTCCGCTGCTGTTCGGCCTGGCGGCAGGCCCCCTGGTGGTGCCCAAGCTTGTGCTGATCCTGCTTCTGCTGTTCTCGGCCTACAGCCTGGGCATGATCCTGCTCTATGGGCGCAGCGCCACTTTGGCCAAACGCGCTGCCCCGCGTGAACTGCTGACGCTGGCGGCCTTCCGCGAAGCGGGCATGCTGAGTGGTGTGATCTTTGCCTCCATCGCACCCGGCATCCTGGTGGCGCTTGGAGCCGCGGGTCAAGGCTATGCGGCCTTTGGCCTTGTGCTGGGAGGCTTTGCCCTGTTCACCGCCGCTGCAACCCGGCCGGTCTGGATGCGTTCGGCAGTCACCGGCCAGCCGCTGTCGGCGATGGCCCTGACACAGGCTGGCGCGCTGCGCCTCCTGTGCCTGGCGATGCTCAACAGTCTGCCGGTGGCACTGACCTCCACCCTTTTCTTGTTCTTTGTCGAGGACCGGCTGAACCTGCCTTCATACGCAGGGCCGCTGCTGGTGCTGTTCTTCCTCTGCGCCGGGCTCAGCGTGCCGCTGTGGGCGCGCCTCAGCCAGCGGATCGGAGCGAAACAGACGCTGCTGATCGCCATGCCACTGGCCATCGCCAGCTTTGCCGGCGCTGCTGTCCTGGGGCCGGGCAGCCTGCTGGGCTTTGCGGTGATCTGCGCGGTGTCGGGCGCCACGCTGGGCGCAGACATGGTGCTGCTGCCCGCCATGTTCAGCATCGCGCTGACCCGCGCGGGCCTCAACGCCTCTGCGGCCTTTGGCATCTGGTCCTTTGCCGGCAAGCTGGCGCTGGCCCTGGCCGCCGCCCTGGCGCTGCCGCTGCTGGAGCAGCAGGGCTTCCGGCCCGGAACGGACAACAGCCCGCAAGCGCTTAGCGCCCTTGCTGTGTCCTATGCAGTCCTGCCCTGCGTCCTGAAAACCGCCGCCTTCGCCTTTGCCCTGACCCTGCCATCAGAAAGAGCAACAGCATGAAACTCCTGACCCTCTGCCTCGCGATCGCTCTTCTTGCGATGATCGCGAAAACCTTCCTGTTCAGCTTTCGGTTCCAGTCGCCGCCGGATTATGCGGACACAGGCCCGCACTTCATCCTGACCGAACACCTGTCCGGTGAAATCCTGTCTGAAGGGGTGATCTTTGGCCCCACCGGTAAGATGGCCAACAGCTTTACCGCCAAAATGGTTGGCGAATGGGACGGCAGAACCGGCACGCTGAGCGAAGAGTTCACTTATTCCAACGGCGTCACCCAAAGCCGCAAGTGGTTCCTGACCCTTGGCCCCGGCAACACCTTCACCGCCACAGCCGATGACTTGGTGGGAGAGGCTCAGGGCATCGTGTCCGGCTCAACGGTGCAGCTCCAATATGAAATCACCCTGCCCGAAAGCGCCGGCGGGTACACCCTGAAAGCCACCGATTGGCTGTACCTGACCGCTGACGGGGTGATCATGAACCGGGCCGAGATGCGCAAGTTCGGCGTCAAGGTTGCCGAGCTGGTTGCCACCATGCGGCCCGCACCATGACCCGTCCTGGCGGCGCGGCATGACCGCAGAACGCGATCCGGCTGCAGCTGGAAATCTCATACTCATTCTAGGCGATCAGCTCAGCCGCAGCCTTTCCTCGCTGCGGGACGCGGACCCGTCCCGCGACATCCTGCTGATGGCGGAGGTTGCAGAAGAGGCGTCCTATGTCCGGCACCACAAGAAGAAAATCGCGTTTGTGTTTTCGGCCATGCGCCACTTCGCCAAGGAGCTGGAGGCCGACGGCTGGCAGCTGCGCTTTGTGCGGCTGGACGATCCCGAGAACACTGGCAGTCTGACGGGCGAGATCGACCGGCTGCGCGCGGACCATCCGGAGGCGCGGGTGGTGGTCACGGAGCCCGGAGAATACAGGCTGAAGTCCGCGCTGCTTGACTGGGCTGAACAGGCGGGCTCCGCCCTGGACATGCGGCAGGACAGCCGCTTTCTCTGCTCCCATCAGCGGTTCCGCAAATGGGCCGAGGGGCGCAAGCAGCTGCGGATGGAGTATTTCTACCGCGACATGCGCCGTGATACCGGGCTGCTGATGGACGGCGATAAGCCGGAGGGCGGCAAGTGGAATTTCGACCACGAGAACCGCAAACCCGCCGGGGGCGGATTGTTTCTGCCGCGCCCGCCGCAAACCCCGCCCGACGGTATCACGGAGGATGTTCTGGACCTGGTCGACGCCCGGTTCGGCGGCCATTTCGGTTCCCTGCGCCCGTTCTGGTTTGCGGTCACCCGGGACGGCGCGCTGGAGGCGCTTGAAAGCTTCGTTGAACAGGCACTGCCGGATTTCGGCGACTATCAGGACGCCATGCTGGAGGGGGAGCGGTTCCTCTACCATTCGGTCCTGTCGCATTACATCAACGCGGGCCTGCTGGAACCGCTTGAGGTCTGCCGCCGGGTCGAGCGCGCCTATTACGAGGGCCTCGCGCCGCTAAACGCGGCCGAGGGGTTCATCCGCCAGATCATCGGCTGGCGCGAGTACATGCGCGGCATCTACTGGCTCAACATGCCAGGCTATACAGAGCGGAATTTTCTGGAGGCCACCCGCCCCCTGCCCGGCTTCTACTGGACAGGCGAGACAGACATGGCCTGCCTGTCTGCCGCCATCACCCAGACCCGCGACGAAGCCTATGCGCATCACATTCAGCGGCTGATGGTAACGGGGAATTTCGCCATGCTGGCGGGCGTTGACCCGCATCAGGTGCACGAATGGTACCTTGCGGTTTACGCCGACGCCTATGAGTGGGTCGAGGCGCCGAATGTGATCGGCATGAGCCAGTTTGCCGACGGCGGCCTGCTGGGATCAAAACCCTATGCCGCCAGCGGCAACTACATCCACAAGATGTCGGACCACTGCTCCAGCTGCCGTTACGATGTGAAGCACAAGTCCGGCGCGGGGGCCTGTCCGTTCAACCCGCTCTACTGGGACTTCCTTTCGCGCAATGCGGACAAACTGCGCGGTAACCCCCGCCTGCGTCAGGTCTACAGCATCTGGGACAGGATGAGTGCCGGACAGCAAGACGAATATCTGGAAACTACCCGGCAGGTACTGGAGCGGTATTGTGACGAATAACCTTGCCTTATGTAATATTGCCTGTCCGTCCACAAGCGCCGGATCGCGTTCCTATCGACAACTCAGAAAGTACTGGGGAATTCACCTTGTAGCTTGCTTGCCATTAGTCGAAATATCCGCGTCTTGGATGCTGACACATACGAGGGTGGTTTTATTACCTGATCTACTCGTCACTTCGCACTCGCAAGGAACGGCTTTTCTATGTTGTTGCACCGCGGCATCCAGCCAAGAAAACGAATGCCCGAATTGGGCCGAGGCTGTGTTGAAACTCCCAGAGACTGCAAACTGCAGACGGGCATCGGCAAGTATTCATGGCATATTTGATTGAGGGCGTGAACTGGATGACATACCACCAGAAAACGGGCCCGCTGCTCAGCTTGCCTCAAACTAAGACAAGAAAAGACAGAGCTGCTGGCAAACGGAAGAAATTTAGCGCCGATCGCATCACCACTCTCCTTCATGTAACGTTGCGGACCCAGCTTGGAAACCCCATGCGGTCAAGGGCAGTCACTGCATCAAAGTCATCCTTAGACAAGGTTGATTGCCAGGCTCACATTGCACCCCCATTGAACAATTTTCCTGAGCTTGCGGTCGCAGGTGTTTCTTCGAGATTTCGGTATGAACCCCGAAAAACGCCCTGCCCCCGCAATGAACTGAGAGAAAGCAGCCTCTCAAAACGAAAACCGCGCAGTCGAAAGGAAAAACAGCCGCTCTTGAAGCCGTCAGCAACCCCGCCGCGGCGCTGCATAGGAGAACACCATGTTCGACCTTAGTCATGACACATTGAAAGAGCAGCGTGATTTCATGTCCTCACACGACGAGGCGCTTCAAAATGCGTCCGTCCTCCTAGGTGTCCAACCCGCTCTGCGCCGGACCCAGGCGCTTTTCGACGAAATCAAGTTGGCCCAAAGGCTAACACGAAGATTGAACGCACCGTTCACAAGCTGACGTTGGAAGCGATCATCTTGGGCCGGTTGCTCGCAGAAGAATGGCTCGAAGGAAGTCTGGTTACAAAAGGATCGACCCGGCTGATCATCTTGGAAGCCATACGGTCTCTCCGGGAGCGTGGGGGCCTCGTGGGCATCGACCAAGATCTGATCGAGCTCATGGGAGAGCAAATCCGCTATACGCAGAATGAAATCCGCTACGGCAAAGGCGATGCCGCGATTTCGCAAGTTGTGGATGTGGATTGGGAACAGGATCAAAAGGTCATCGAGTACGTGAACCTGGCCTACCGCTGGAAAGAATTCAAAGCCGCCAAGATCGCACTGGATGACAAACTGGCCGCCATCCGCGACGCAGATGTCCTTCTGGCCAAGATCCTGTGAGATGTCAGCGGAATGGCCAGGACATTTCGCGCTGTCCTGGCACATTCATTTGGAGACCAAACAGAAAGGATGCATCCTCGAACAAATAGGGCCCGGCTTCACGATCAGGAAGGGACGGCTGCTACGTATGTGCTACACGCAAAATTCAGAACTGAAAAACCACACAAAATCAGCGCACTAAAATCAGTCGCACAAATCCGTCATCGGCGCCACGCTCAAACGCGCGGCCTGGTGCAGTGGGGGCAAAATCTCTGATGCCGCGCCATATAGGCCCTGCACCGCCCGCTGCCAAGCCGCAGCGCAAAGCTCCCCGCTGCTAGCCCGCCAGGGACGGAAGGTAGAGAACAATCCCGGGGAAGGCGACCAGCAAGGCAATCGTCACTGCATCGGCGATGAAGAACGGCGTGACGCCGCGGAACACATCCTGCACGCTCAGATCCTCGCGCACGCCGGCCACCACGAAACAGTTCAACCCGATGGGCGGGGTGATCAGGCAGAACTCGGCCATCTTCACCACCAGGATGCCGAACCAGATCGCGCACATGGTACCGCTCATGCCGAATGCGCTGTCTGCCGCGGCGACGCTTTCGCCGCCATTCAGCGCCATCACTGCCGGGTAGACCACCGGCAGGGTCAACAAGAGCATCCCGATAGCATCCATGAACATCCCCAGCACCGCGTAGGCCAAGAGGATGCAGATCAGGATCAGCATCGGCGACATCTCCAGCGAGGTGATCCAGTCTGAGAACGCCCCCGGCAGATCCGCAAAGCCGAGGAACCTCACATAAATCAGGACACCCCAGATGATGGTGAAGATCATCACTGTCAGCTTGGCGGTCTCCAAAAGCGCCGACTTCAGCTCCGCCCATTTCATCCCCTCCTTCAGCGCATAGAGGAACACAATGAAGGCCCCGATGGCACCGCCTTCGGTCGGGGTGCCCCAGGCATCGCCGCCAAAGGGGTTGTAGACAAAGCAGATGATGATCACGACCACCAGCACGATCGGCAGCGCGCCCGGCAGCGCCGCAAACCGCTGGCCCCAGGTGAAACCCTTGACCGGTGGGCCGACGGTCTTGAAGACCACTGCGATGCCTACGATCAGCAGGCCATAGATCACCGCAGAAAACGCGCCGGGGATGAAGCCTGCCAGCAGCAGCTTGCCCACGTCCTGCTCAACAATGATCGCGTAGATGACCAGAATGGCGGAGGGCGGGATCAGCGAGGCCAGGGTGCCGCCCGCGGCCACCACACCAGCAGCAAAGCGCTTGTCATAGCCGATCGCCAGCATCTCCGGAATGGCGATCCGGGCAAAGACGGCAGAGGTCGCCACAGATGCACCCGACACCGCGGCAAAGCCCGCAGTGGCAAAAACAGTGGAGACCGCCAGCCCGCCCGGCAGCCAGGCGATCCAGCGTTTGGCGGCCACAAACAGCGCGCGGGTCAGACCTGCGTAATACGCGAGATATCCGATCAGGATGAAGGTCGGAATAAGGCTCAGTGCCTGGCTGGACACCTTGGAGTGCGGCACCTGACCTGCGGTCTTGACCGCGATGGTCAGCGCTTTGCCAAAGCGCGCCGGGTCATAGCCGAACTTGGCCCAGAAGATCCAGATGAGACCCGCAAGCCCCGCCATGCCGGCAGCAAAGGCCACCCGCATCCCCAAAACCACCATGGCCAGCAGGCCGCCCGTGACCCACAGGCCGATTTCAATCGGTTCCATCTGCCTTACCCCTGCCCGCTGCCATTTGTGTCATGGCCCTGCATCTGGTCTGCTTCAGCTGCCGCCTGCTCTGCCGCGGTCTGGATCAGCGGCACCGCCACCGGCGCCTCCAGCCCCAGCACCAGCGCCCGCCCGTAGCCCCAGACCTGCAGCAGCAGCCGCAGGGCCAGCACCCCAAAGGCCACCGGCGCCAGCAGCTTGGCGGGCCAGATCGGCAGGCCAATGTCGATGGAGCTGTCGCGGCTCCACAGCGGCGCGGCGAAATCGAAGGAGCGCAGGAAATGCGACCAGCTGCCCCAGACCAGCGCCAGGATCAGCAGCAGGATCAGCACAACCGAGACCAGCTCGAACAGCCACAGTGCACGTCTCCTCAGTGCGCCGATAAAGATATCCATGCGGATGTGGCCGCCCTGACGCTGCACATAGGCAATGCCCATGAATGCAATCAGCGGCATGATCTGCTCGATCCAGTCGACATAGCCGGGCAGCGGCGCATTGGCCGCGTTACGCCCGCCGACCGAAACCACCGCCAGAATCATCAGGGAGAACACCGCCAAGCCGCTCAGCAGTGCCAGCAACTGCTCTGCTTTCAGCAATCTTCGGTCCAGCCTGCTGATCAGGCTGCCATCCTCCAGCACCGCCGCGCTGCCTGCCATGCCCTGCCCCCATCATTTCCGTAGTATCAAAGACAAAAAGGGGCCGGTGCTGTTCTGCCCGGCCCCTTTCTATTGCGTCAGGCTTAGCTGCCCGAGCGCACGTCGCTCAAGGTTTTCTGCACCAGGTCATAGAGCTCCTGCGCCGGCAGGCCTTGCGCGCTCATATCCTCGATCCACTTGGCACGGATCGGATCGGCGGCCACCTTGCGGAACTCGGCCAGTTGATCATCAGAGATCATCACCTTCTCGACGCCCTTCTCTTCCAGAACGCCGTCCCACTTGGTCAGCAGCGCGCCGTAGTTTTCCAGGTAGTGGGCAATCGCCTCCTCCACTGAACTGTCCAGTGCCTCGCGTTCGGCGTCGCTCAGGGCGTCATAGGCATCGGTGTTCACCACCACCGGGCAGTTCACGGTGCCAGGGTTCAGGTTTGCGGTCCACCAGTCGGCCTTGTTGATGGTGCCAAAGCTGAGATGCGCGTGCTGGGCAAAGGCGACAGTGTCGACAACGCCGGATTCCATGGCGTTGTAGGCTTCGGTTGCGGTCACCGAAGTGGGAACCGCGCCCACGGCCGAGAACGCCTGGCCGATGCCGCCGGTGGCGCGCACCCGCATGTCCTTGAACTCTGCCAGCTCATCGCGCGGCTCGCCGGTGCCGACGATATTGTACTGCGGCATCGGCGAAGTCATCAGCAGCTTGGCGTTCCAGCGCGCCAGATCGGCCTGCACCGCCGGGTGGCCATAGACCGCGTGGCTGACAGCGACCTCTTCTTCCAGCGTGTTCACGCCCAGGAACGGCAGTTCCAGCACGGTGATGGTCGGGTTCTTGTCGCGGTGGTATCCGGCGCAGAACTGCGCCATCTCAAAGGCGCCAATGGAGATGCCGTCGAGGTTTTCCTTGTTCTTGGACAGCCCGCCATAGCTGATATTCAGGGTGAACTCGCCGCCGGTTTTCTCGGAGACCAGCTCCGCCAGCTTCTCCACATGTTCAGTGAAGGCGCGGCGCTTGCCCCACAGGGACACGTTCCACTCGGTGGCCGCGGCCTCGCCAGCGATGGCAAAACCCACAGCAGCCGCCACGGCGGCAGTCAGAAATCTGTTCATGATGTAACTCTCCCGAATTGCGCCCTTGTGACTGCCGGCAAAAGGAAATCCGGCCTGGACGCTTGGCTGTCAGGCTAGCGGCAGGGATGCGCCCTGCCAAGCCCCCCGGCGGCAAAGGTGACGCAGCGACTCGCGCCGGGCATCTGGCGCCCGTTCCGCCCCGCCGGCACAATTTGCCGCAGGCTTCAGGCCGTCCCAGCCTGCGGCAGGACGCCGCTGCCGGGGCAATAGCGGCCCCGCAGGCAGCTATCAGCGTGCCCGGGACTTTACAGAAAAGGCCTTTAAAACAAGCGCTGGTATGCGCCGGCATGCAAATTACTTTTCAAACCCATCCTAAACCTTGAAATTCGTTTACAGATAAATCCTTTGATACCGGCATTTTATTCACAAATTTTCAGACTGCGGTATTATCTGGCCCCAGGAGGAAACGGTTTGACAGCCACGGCACAGCGTTGTCGTTTGTCTTGCCAATAAAATTCTGGGAGGAAACCGAATGAACGCGCTGCACGCAGACGCTGTCTATCCGCCGTCCGACGAAACCGTTGCCCGCGCGCATGTGAATGCCGCCAAGTATCAGGAGATGTATGAAGCCTCGCTGTCCGATCCCGAAGGGTTCTGGGGCGAACAGGGCAAGCGCATCGACTGGATCAAGCCCTTCACCCAGGTGAAGGACGTGAACTACAACTTCGGCAATGTCTCGATCAACTGGTATGCCGACGGCACCCTGAACGTCTCCGCCAACTGCATCGACCGCCACCTGGCGGCCCGCGGCGATCAGACCGCGATCATCTGGGAACCGGACAGCCCCGAAGAAGACGCACAGCACATTACCTACAGCGAACTGCACCGCCGCACTTGCCGGATGGCCAACATCCTGGAGTCGATGGGCGTGCGCAAAGGCGACCGGGTGGTAATCTACCTGCCGATGATCCCCGAAGCGGCCTATGCCATGCTGGCCTGCGCCCGCATCGGCGCCGTTCATTCCATCGTCTTTGCCGGCTTCTCCCCCGACGCGCTGGCGGCCCGGATCAACGGCTGCGACGCTAAGGTGATCATCACCGCCGACGAGGCGCCGCGCGGCGGCCGCAAGACTCCGCTCAAGTCGAACGCCGACGCAGCCCTGCTGCACACCAAGGACAGCGTGAAATGCCTGGTGGTCAAGCGCACCGGCGGCCAGACCACCTGGGTCGACGGCCGCGACTACGACTACAACGAGATGGCGCTGGAAGCGGATGACTACTGCGCGCCCGCCGAGATGAACGCCGAAGACCCGCTGTTCATCCTTTACACCTCCGGCTCCACCGGCCAGCCCAAGGGCGTTGTGCACACTTCCGGCGGTTATCTGACCTACGCCGCGATGACCCACGAGATCACCTTTGATTACCACGACGGCGACATCTACTGGTGCACCGCGGACGTGGGCTGGGTCACCGGCCACAGCTACATCGTCTATGGCCCGCTCGCCAATGGCGCCACAACGCTGATGTTCGAGGGCGTGCCGACCTACCCCGACGCCTCGCGCTTCTGGCAGGTCTGCGAAAAGCACAAGGTCAACCAGTTCTACACCGCCCCCACCGCCCTGCGCGCGCTGATGGGCCAGGGCAACGAATGGGTCGAAAGATGCAACCTGAGCGACCTCAAGGTGCTGGGCACCGTAGGTGAGCCGATCAACCCGGAAGCCTGGAACTGGTACAATGAGGTTGTCGGCAAGGGCAAATGCCCGATCGTCGACACCTGGTGGCAGACCGAGACCGGCGGCCACCTGATGACCCCGCTGCCGGGTGCCCATGCGATGAAGCCGGGCGCAGCGATGAAACCTTTCTTCGGCATTCAGCCGGTGGTCCTGGACCCGCAGTCCGGCGCCGAGATCGAAGGCAATGGCGTCGAAGGCGTGCTCTGCATCAAGGACAGCTGGCCGGGCCAGATGCGCACCGTCTGGGGTGATCATGAGCGGTTCGAGAAGACTTATTTCTCCGACTACAAGGGCTATTACTTCACCGGCGATGGCTGCCGCCGCGACGAGGACGGCGATTACTGGATCACCGGCCGCGTCGATGACGTGATCAACGTCTCCGGCCACCGCATGGGCACCGCTGAGGTCGAAAGCGCGCTGGTGGCCCATGCTGCCGTGGCTGAGGCCGCCGTGGTCGGCTACCCGCATGAGATCAAGGGCCAGGGCATCTACTGCTACGTGACCCTGATGAACGACCGCGAGCCGTCGGATGAGCTGCTGAAGGAGCTGCGCACTTGGGTTCGCACCGAAATCGGCCCGATCGCCTCTCCGGATGTAATCCAATGGGCGCCGGGCCTGCCGAAAACCCGCTCCGGCAAGATCATGCGCCGCATCCTGCGCAAGATCGCCGAGAACGACTTCGGCTCCCTCGGCGACACTTCGACCCTCGCCGATCCTTCGGTGGTCGAGGACCTGATCGAAAACCGTGCGAACAAGGGGTGATTGAACAATGAATATGGCAGTCATGACCCGTCCCGCCGTTCTGATCCTGCTGGGGCCTCCGGGCGCCGGCAAGGGCACCCAGGCGCGGATGCTTGAGGAAAAATTCGGCTATGTGCAGCTGTCGACCGGCGACCTCCTGCGCGAGGCGGTTGCCGCCGGCACGCCCGCCGGCCTTGCCGCCAAGGCGGTGATGGAGGCAGGCCAGCTGGTCAGCGACGAGATCGTGATCAACATCCTGCGCGACCGTCTGGCAGAGCCCGATTGCACCAAGGGCGTGATCCTCGACGGCTTTCCCCGCACCACCGTTCAGGCCGAGGCGCTGGACGGTCTGCTGGCGGAAACGAACCAGAAGATCAACGCCGCGATCAGCCTGGAGGTGGACGACGCCGCCATGGTCGAGCGGATTTCAGGCCGCTACACCTGCGGAGGCTGCGGCGAAGGCTATCACGACAGCTTCAAACAGCCCGCGGAAGCCGGCAAATGCGACAAATGCGGCGGCACCGAGATGAAGCGCCGCGCCGATGACAATGCAGAAACCGTTGCCAGCCGGCTGGAGGCCTATCACGCGCAGACCGCGCCGCTGATCGCTTACTACGGCGGAAAGGATGTTCTGAAAACCACAGATGCCATGGGCGGTATCGACGACATCGCCCAGGACATGGCGGCCATCGTGACCAAGGCCACCAGCTAACAACCAAGAAACGGGGCCTGCCCTGACCCGGCAGGACCCCGTCCCCGGACATTGGAATACCCGTCGGACCCGCCTTGGCGGACCGGAGGAGTCATGTCTGCGCGCCCGTGAATCCGGCGGCAGGCAAACAGAGGAGGTCTGCCCTGCGCTCCCGCACGGCAGGCATGGAGGAAGAAGGAGGAGCCGCCATGGCGGATCAAACCACAAACGCGGACAAAGCCGCCGAAGCCGACAAGGGCTATTGGGCGGCAAATGTGCGCATCATCATCGTCAGCCTGATCATCTGGGCTGTTGTTTCATTCGGCTTCGGCATTCTGCTGCGCCCGATGCTGGCAGGCATCAAGGTCGGCGGCAGCGATCTGGGCTTCTGGTTCGCCCAGCAAGGCTCGATCCTGGTGTTCCTGGGGCTGATCTTTTTCTACGCGTTCCGGATGAACAAGCTGGACCGCGAATACGGCGTGGAGGAAGAATAAGATGGACCAGTTTACCATCAACCTGCTGTTTGTGGGCGCGTCTTTCGCGCTCTACATCGGCATCGCGATCTGGGCCCGTGCGGGTTCCACATCTGAATTCTATGCCGCCGGCCGGGGTGTGCACCCCGTCACCAACGGCATGGCCACTGCGGCCGACTGGATGTCGGCGGCGTCATTTATCTCGATGGCGGGCCTCATTGCCTTTACCGGCTATGACAACTCCACCTTCCTGATGGGCTGGACCGGCGGCTACGTTCTGCTGGCACTGCTGCTGGCGCCCTACCTGCGCAAGTTCGGCAAATTCACCGTCTCCGAATTCATCGGCGACCGGTTCTATTCGCCCACCGCGCGCGTGGTGGCGGTGATCTGCCTGATCGTGGCCTCGACCACTTACGTGATCGGCCAGATGACCGGCGTCGGCGTGGCCTTTGGCCGCTTCCTGGAGGTTTCCAACACCGCAGGCCTGCTGATCGGCGCCTGTGTGGTCTTCGCCTACGCCGTGTTCGGCGGCATGAAGGGCGTGACCTACACCCAGGTGGCCCAGTACTGCGTCCTGATCATGGCCTACACCATCCCGGCCATCTTCATCTCGCTGCAGCTGACCGGCAACCCGATCCCGGCGCTCGGCCTGTTCGGCGACCACGCCGCAAGCGGCGAGCCGCTGCTGTCCAAGCTGGACGCCATCGTGACCGAGCTTGGCTTCAACGAGTACACCGCGCATCACGCCGACACCTTCAACATGGTGCTCTTCACCCTGTCGCTGATGATCGGCACCGCGGGCCTGCCCCACGTGATCATGCGCTTCTTCACTGTGCCGAAAGTAGCTGATGCCCGCTGGTCGGCCGGCTGGGCGCTGGTGTTCATCGCGCTCCTGTACCTGACCGCTCCGGCAGTCGGCGCCATGGCCCGCCTGAACATCACTGAGATGATGTGGCCGAACGGCGGCATCGAAGGCGGCGCCGTCACCGTGCAGCAGATCGAAGAAGATCCCAAGTACGACTGGATGGCGACCTGGCAGCAAACCGGCCTCCTGGGCTGGGAAGACAAGAACGGCGACGGTGCGATCCAGTACTACAACGACAAGA
Source organism: Leisingera sp. ANG1 (assembly GCF_000203975.2). GTDB lineage: Bacteria > Pseudomonadota > Alphaproteobacteria > Rhodobacterales > Rhodobacteraceae > Leisingera. Next base: position 742,232 of record NZ_AFCF02000001.1, read on the forward strand.
ACGCCGATCTGCAGGCCACTGCCGAAGCCAACGGCTGGGCCGGCAATGAGCTGACCAACTTCAACCGCGACATCCTGGTTCTGGCCAATCCTGAGATTGCCAACCTGCCGGGCTGGGTGATCGGTCTGGTGGCCGCAGGCGGCCTGGCGGCTGCTCTTTCCACCGCTGCGGGCCTCTTGCTGGCGATCTCTTCGGCAGTCTCCCACGACCTGATCAAGGGCTCAATCAATCCGAACATCTCGGAAAAAGGCGAGCTGCTGTCGGCCCGTATCGCCATGGCCGTAGCCATCGCGGTGGCAACCTACCTGGGTCTGAACCCGCCGGGCTTTGCCGCACAGACCGTGGCACTGGCGTTCGGCCTGGCCGCTGCCTCGATCTTCCCTGCGCTGATGATGGGCATCTTCACCAAGGTGAACAACAAGGGCGCCGTGGCCGGCATGCTGGCAGGCCTGATCGTGACCCTGGTCTACATCTTCCTGCACAAGGGCTGGCTGTTCATCCCGGACACCAACTCCTTCACCGATGCAGATCCGCTGCTGGGCACCATCAAATCCACCTCCTTCGGTGCGGTTGGCGCAATGGTGAACTTCGCGGTGGCCTTCATCGTCTCCAAATCGACCGAGGCCATCCCGGCCGAGATCGAGGAGCTGGTGGAAAGCGTCCGCATCCCGCGCGGCGCAGGGGCCGCACAGGACCACTGACCTCCCCTGGGCGGGCTGCCTTCCCGGCGGCCCGCCTCTTCCCTCATGGTCCCGTCCGGTGTTTCACTGGCGGGGCCATTTTTCCTGAAGACGCCCAGGTATTCCCATGCCCTTATCTGACGCTGCCCTGCTCCGCTTCCTGTCCTCGGTCCACCCCTACGACAGCCTGGAACCCGCACTGCTGCAGGACCTGGCACCCAAGTTCCGCCAGATCGAAGCAAGCGCAGGCGGCCCCGTCTATGCTCTGAACGAAGATCTGGACGGCCTCTACCTGGTTCACACCGGCGAGGTGGAAGTGACCGACGAAAACGGCATCCCCGTCTCCATCCTCGGCCCCCGCAATTCTTTCGGCGAGCGCGGCCTTACCCGCACTGGACGCGCAGTAACCTCGGCCCGAACCACCACCGACACAATCCTGCTGCTGCTGCCCAAGGCGGACTTCCACGCCCTGATGGCAAGCCAGCCCAAAGTGGCCAAGTTCTTCGACCGCCGCCGCCCCGGAAGCCGGGACAGCACCAGCCTTGCCACCACCCGCGTGGCAACCATCATGGCGCGCGACCCGGTCACCTGCTCCAGCGGCCTCACCTGCCAGGGTGCGGCGCAACTGATGCGCGACCGCCGCATCTCCTCCATCTGCGTAACCGACGGGGACAGACTGCAAGGCATCCTCACCACCCGCGACCTCACGGCAAAAATCCTCGCCGCCGGCAAACCCATCTCGACCCCGGTCAGCACGGTAATGACCCCGGATCCGCTGACCCTGGCGCCTTCCGCCATCGGGTCGGACGTGCTGCACATGATGATGGAGCATGGCATCGGCCATATCCCGGTGGTTGAGGCTGGCAGGCTCGCAGGCATCGTGACCCAAACCGACCTCACCCGGTTCCAGGCCGTCAGCTCAGGCGAGATGGTCTCCAGCATCGCCCGCGCAGGTTCCGCTGAGGAGATGGCCAAGGTCACCGCTGAAATTCCCCGTCTGCTGGTGCAGCTGGTAGCTGGAGGCAACCGGCATGAGGTTGTGACACGGCTGATCACCGACATCGCCGACACCGCGACCCGCCGCCTGCTGGCGCTGGCCGAGGAGCAATTGGGCGCCCCGCCGGTGCCCTACCTGTGGCTGGCCTGCGGCTCGCAAGGCAGGCGCGAGCAAACCGGCGTCTCCGACCAGGACAACTGCCTGATCCTGTCCAATGACCTGAAGCCGGAAGACAACGCCTATTTCGAACAGCTTGCCAAGTTTGTCTGCGACGGGCTGGATACCTGCGGCTACGTCTATTGCCCCGGCGACATGATGGCCTCCAACCCGCGCTGGCGGCAGCCGCTGCACGTCTGGCGCGACTATTTCCGCGGCTGGATCGCCAAGCCGAATCCTGAGGCGCAGATGCTGGCCTCGGTGATGTTCGACCTGCGCCCGATCGGCGGCGACGCCGCGCTGTTTGCGGACCTGCAGCAGGAGACGCTCAGGGCCGCCAGCGCCAATTCGATCTTCACCGCCCATATGACCGCCAACTCGCTGAAGCACACGCCGCCCTTGGGCCTGTTGCGCGGGCTGGCCACCATCCGTTCGGGCGAGCACCGCAACACGCTGGACATGAAGCACAACGGGGTGGTGCCGGTGGTGGACCTGGGCCGCATCTACGCGCTGCAGGGCCAGCTGGCAGAGGTGAACACCCGCGCCCGGCTGGAGACGGCGGAGGCCGCGGGTGTGCTCAGCCCTTCGGGCGCGCGCGACCTCATGGACGCCTATGACCTGATCGCCCAGACCCGGCTGGAGCATCAGGCCGCACAAATCCGCAGCAGCCAGGCGCCGGACAACTATCTGGCGCCTTCAGATCTGTCGGATTTTGAGCGAAGTCATCTGCGCGACGCATTTGTTGTTGTAAAGACCATGCAATCGGCAGCCGGGCACGGCAAAGGCATGTTAAGCTGACAGCAGCGCCAGCCGGCAGTGCGGGAGCCTGCGGCGCGAGTATTTAGACAAAGAAGAAGAGGCCTGGGGCCTTCGGGGAGATCGGATGTTTCTGGAACTGATTGCGGTGATCTTTGCGGGCATTGCCGCGGCGGGCGTGGTGATGCTCCTGAACCGGACGCTCAAGGGCCGGCTGCCGCGCTGGATGGCGCCGGTGGCGGCGGGACTGGCAATGATCGGGGTGACCATCGCGTCCGAGTACGGCTGGTACAGCCGCACCAAAGCCGCCCTGCCCGAAGGCCTGGCCGTGGCCGAAACCATCGAGAACCGCAGTCTCTACCGCCCCTGGACGCAGGTGGTGCCTTACGTGGACCGCTTCGCCGCGGTGGATACCGCCACGATGAAAAGCCACGCCGCGCATCCGCAGGTTTTCCTGGCGGATCTCTATTTCTTCGGCCGCTGGGCGCCGGTCAGCAAGCAGGCCGCGGTGCTGGACTGCGGTAAGTGGCAGCGTGCGCTGGCCGGTGGCACAGTGGCCTTTTCCGGCGACGGGCTGCCCAAGGGGCTGGACTGGATCGCAGCCGAGGCCGATGATGCCATCCTCACCACCGCCTGCGGAGGGTAGCCATGCACAGACGCCTGTCACTGCGGCTGCGGATTTTCCTGTTCTTCTGCCTGCTGGCATTTGGCGGCATCGCCGTCACCGCAGGCGCGCTTTGGGCCGGCTACAGCCGGGCAGAGCAGCCAGAGCTGTCAGATGCCTTCATTTTCTCCGGCCTGCTCAGCACCTTTGCCATTCTCGGCCTCTGCGCCGGGGTCTGGCTGCTGTTCGATGAAAACGTCGCCAAGCCGATCGAACGCCTGGCTGCGGGTATGCGCGCCCGCGCCCATGCGGGCGTTAGCAAAGAGCTGGATACCCACGGCGCCCGCTACCTGGGCGATCTTGCCGCAGCGGCCCAGGGGCTGGCGGGCCAGCTCGGCGCCTCTGCCATGAACGCCGCTGAGGCCATCGCCCGAGAAACGGAGCATCTGGAAGCCGAGAAAACCCGGCTGGCCGCGCTCCTGACCGACATTCCCATCGCCACCGTGATGGCCAGCCCCGCCCATCAGATCGTGCTCTACGACGGCCAGGCCGCGGCGGTGCTGGCGGAGGAGGCGCCACCGCGCCTGAATGCACCGCTGTCCGATTACCTGGACCTCACCGGGCTGGAGGCGGCCTATGGCCGGCTGGTGCGCAGCGGCATGGAGGTTCAGGCAGAAGTCAAAAGCGCCAGCGGCGCTCAGGTGTTCGACCTGCGCCTGAAACCGCTGGGCGGCGCGCCGGGCTATATCATCCTGTTTGAGGGCGCCCATGCGGGCCTTGCGCCAGAAGACTCCCGCCCGCTGGTTTATGACTTTGGTCTGCTGGAGAGCGAGCATGCGGAATTGAACGGGCGCAAGCTCAGCAACCTGAGCTATGTGGTGTTCGACACCGAGACCACCGGCCTCTTGCCCCACAAGGATGAGATCGTGCAGATCGGCGCCCTGCGGGTGGTGCGCGGGCGGATCATCGAAAGCGAAGCCTTTGAAACCCTGGTGAACCCGGGCTGCCCCATTCCGGCCTCCTCAACCAAGGTGCATGGCATCACCGATACCATGGTTCGGGGGCGGCCCGGCATCGCCAGCGCCGCGCGCCATTTCCACCGGTTTGCCTCCGATGCGGTGATCGTGGCCCACAATGCCCCCTTCGACATGGCCTTCCTGCACCGCCATGCCAAACGCACCGGTGTCACATGGGACCAGCCGGTGCTGGACACGGTGCTGCTGAGCGCGGTCCTGTTCGGTGCCTCCCAGAACCACACGCTCGACGCCTTGTGCGACCGGCTTGATGTCACCATCCCATCTGCCCTGCGCCACACCGCCATGGGGGACGCCCGCGCCACAGCTGAGGTCTTCTGCAAGATGCTGCCGATGCTGGAGGCGCGCGGGCTCATGACCTTTGGCGCCATTTTGGAGGAGACCCGCAAACACGGCCGCCTCATTGAGGACTTGAACTAGGTAGACAATCCGGGCCATGCGTGGCAGGTCACTGCCCGGAACGAACAAAAGGCGCGCGAGATGGCCGACACCAGCTTCATTCCCGGGCCGGAAACCGCCCGGGCCTACCGTGATGCGCTCGGCTGCTTTGGCACCGGGGTGACGGTTGTCACCACCCAGACGCCCCGCGGCCCGCTGGCCATTACCGTCAACAGCTTCACTTCAGTCTCGCTGGAGCCGCCGCTGATGCTATGGTGCCCGGCCAAGGCCTCCTTGCGCCACGATGCCTTTGTCGCGGCTGAGAACTTTGCGATTCACGTGATGGCAGAGGACCAGCTGCCGCTGGCCAAGCATTTCGCCGCTTTCGGCGAGGATTTCAGCGCCGCAGCCTGGCAGCCCAACGATCTGGGCGCGCCGGCGCTGGAGGGGGTGATCGCCCGTTTCGACTGCCGCCGCTATGCCGCCCATCCGGCAGGCGACCACACCATTGTCATCGGTGAAGTGGCCCGCGTCACCACCCGCCCGGGCAAGGGGCTGATCTTCAAGCGCGGTCTGTATGGCGGGTTTCTGGAACAGGGATAACCGGCAGCTCCGCAACAGGCAGATCCGTCCCGGCTTCATGGCGGGCTACAGGGGTGGATGCTCCAGCGGCCTTCCCCTCCGCCTCCGTCAGCAAATGCGGCAGCACCGCATAGGCGGTCAGATCCATACCCGGTGTCATGCTCAGCGCCCGCTGCGGGCAAATCGAGACACACAGCCCGCATTGGGTGCACAGCGATTCCACAAAATTCAGTGCTCCGGCGTTTTCAGTCAGGCTCAGCGCATCCGAGGGGCAGACCCAGACGCAGCTGTTGCAATTGTTGCACAGGTCCTCTTGCAGGCTGACAGTGCCATAGGGTGCCTGCTCCGGCAGCGCCGCATGGCCGGTGCTGGCCGGCAGCAGCGCGGCGGCACTGGCCCGCGCGGTGTCCCTGCGGCTGCCCACCGCCAGCACCTCGGGCTCAACCGAGGGAAACGGCAGCAGCCGTGCCGCCAGACGCCGGTCCACGGCAGCGGCTCCGTTGAACAGCACAATCCGGCCCAATCCCCCCAGGGCCCGCACCAGGTCCACTTCCAGCCTCTGCGGCTCGCGCCCCTGCGGCGCTTTGCACGCCTGCAAGTAGACAACGTCGAACCCGCAGGCCAGCGCATGCAGCAGATCAGCATGGGTGATCTTTTCAAGGCGGCACACCGCGACCGGCACTACATCGCTGTGCCCTACGCTGGCCTCTTCCAGCCCCGCCGGCTCCAACTCATACAGCACCAGGATCTGTGCCCGGCCGGTAGCCAGCTTGCGGCCATGGGCAGCCTGGCACAGCGGCATCAGCGGCAAGGCGCTGCTTCGGCTCCCCACATCCAGCAGGGCGGACCGTCCTTTGACCGCATACCTTGACCGGCATTCGGCAACTTCCGCCTGAGAGCAAAGGCATAAATGCTGCGGCCCATTGCCAGCAGGTTCATGCCGTTCAGAGATATGTCCGCACACCTCTCCCATAAGGGAAGGTTAACACAAATTTAAACAACCTGCGGATGTTTTTCCTTCAGGCCGGAATTTTGTTGCAATTTTAACCAATCCTCGGACATTTCACGCAAAACCCCGCCGGACAGGATCCGGCGGGGCTGCAAGGCTTGTTGCTGGTCCGAAGCCTTACTTCAGCGCCGCATCAGTGATGGCATGGGTCCAGGCGCCTTCCGGCTCCTTGGTGATCACCGGATCAGAGCCGCCGCCCATCAGGGTCGACACGGTGCGCTGGTAGTCCGCTTCGTCCAGCGCGCCATTGCTGCCCGCAGTCAGCTTGGCAATCTCACCCATCATACGCTTCTGGTGGGTCTCGGTCTGGGCACCGGAGGCGTCATTGTCCAGCACGATCTCCGCCGCTTCGTCCGGGTTTTCCTCGGCGTATTTCCAGCCCTTCATCGACGCGCGCACAAACCGCTCCATCTTGCCGGCAAAGGCCTCATCGCTCAGGTTCTCCTCCAGCACATACAGACCATCTTCCAGCGTCGCCACGCCCTGGTCCTCATACTTGAAGGTGATCAGCTCATCCGGCGACACACCCGCATCGATCACCTGCCAGTATTCGTTATAGGTCATGGTCGAGATGCAATCCGCCTGCCGCTGCAGCAGCGGATCGACGTTGAAACCCTGCTTCAAGACTTCCACGCCGTTTTCGCTCTTACCCTCGGTGGAGATGCCCAGCTGGCTCATCCAGCTCATGAAAGGGAACTCATTGCCGAAGAACCAGACACCCAGGGTGCGGTTGGCCAAATCGGCGGGTTCAGCTATGCCGGTGTCTTTCCAGCAAGTCAGCATCATGCCGGAGGATTTGAACGGCTGGGCGATATTGACAAGCGGCAGGCCCTTTTCCCGAGCGGCCAGAGCGGCAGGCATCCATTCCACCGTCACATCGGCGCCGCCGCCGGCAATCACCTGGGTCGGCGCGATATCCGGGCCGCCCGGCAGGATGGTGACATTCAGATCCTCTTCCTCATAGAACCCCTTGTCCAGCGCCACATAATAGCCCGCGAACTGCGCCTGGGTCACCCACTTCAGCTGCAGCGTCACGTCATCCGCCGCCTGCGCCGCCCCCGCGGCCCCCATCATCAGCGCTGCCGCCGTCATCAGATGTTTCATGTCTCGTTCTCCCTATTGATTATGATGTGAAGCTTGCCCGGGTTTGACCATTCGTTCAAAGTTTTTTCTTTATGAGGCCGGCCTTTGACAGCACCCCGCGCAAGATTTCCGCAAAAACCGCCCCGCAGCCGGCGGGACGGTTCAACTTTCAGCCCCGCTGTGATGGGTGCCAGAAGGTAAAGCTCTTCTCGATCAGCGCCACCAGCCCGTAGAAGGCCGATCCCGCCAGCGCCGCCACCACGATCTCCGCCCAGACCATATCCAGCGCCAGCTGGCCGACGCTGGTGGAAATGCGGAACCCCATGCCGACGGTGGGCGAACCAAAGAACTCCGCCACAATCGCGCCGATCAGCGCCAGCGTGGTTGAGATCTTGAGCCCGTTGAACACAAACGGCAGCGCCGCCGGCAGCCGCAGCTTGAAAAACGCCTGCCAATAAGTGGCCGCATAGGTTTGCATCAGATCCCGTTGCATGGCCGAGGTCTCGCGCAGCCCCGCCACGGTGTTCACCAGCATCGGGAAGAACACCATGACGACGACGACCGCGGCCTTGGAGTGCCAGTCAAAGCCGAACCACATCACCAGGATCGGCGCGGTGCCGACAATCGGCAGCGCCGCCACGAAGTTCCCGACCGGCAGCAGCCCGCGGCGCAGGAAATCGCTGCGGTCCACCAGAATCGCAGTCAGAAACGCCGCGCCGCAGCCGATCAGGTAACCGCCAAGCGCGCCCTTCAGGATAGTCTGGGCAAAGTCCTCCCACAGGATCGGCAGGCTGGAGGCAAAGCGCGCCGCAATCACCGTGGGCGCTGGCAGGATCACCAGCGACACCGCCAGCCCCCTGACCAGCAGTTCCCAGACCACCAGCACGGTGATGCCGAAGATGGCAGGCACCAGCAGTTGCACCGCCCGGGTCTTCGAGGCCGGGCTGTTCGCCAGCCGGCTGTTCAGCCACCAGCCCAGACACCAGACAAGGATTGCAAGGATCACCAGTATCATGCCCGCACCCCCATCCGGTTCAAGACAACCTTCTCGATCAGGCCCAGAAGCGCCACCAGCGCCGCCGCCAGGATCGCCGCGGCAAACAGCGCCGACCAGATCTGCACGGTCTGCCCGTAGTAGCTGCCCGCCAGCAGCCGCGCGCCAAGACCCGCAACCGCACCGGTCGGCAGCTCACCCACGATGGCCCCGACCAGCGAGGCGGCGATGCCGATCTTCAGCGAGGCAAAGAGGTATGGCATGGAGGACGGCAGCCGCAGCTTCCAGAACCCCTGGTTCGTGTTGGCGTTGTAGGTTTTCAGCAGATCCAGCTGCATCGCATCCGGCGCCCGAAGCCCCTTCACCATGCCGACAACCACCGGGAAGAAGCTCAGGTAAGCTGAAATCACCGCCTTGGGGATGATCCCCTGCACCCCGATGGAATAGAGCACCACGATGATCATCGGCGCCAGCGCGATGATCGGGATGGTCTGGCTGACAATCGCCCAGGGCATCACCGACATATCCATCACCCTGCTGTGCACGATGCCCACCGCCAGCAAAATGCCAAGGCCGGTACCGATGGCAAAGCCCAGCAGCGTGGCGCTCAGCGTCACCTGCGCGTGATAGATCAGGCTGCGCTTGGAGGTGATTTTCTTCTCCACCGTGGTCTCCCACAGCTCAACCGCCACCTGATGCGGTGCCGGCAGCCGCGGGCGCTCCTGCACCCAGGTGTCGCCGATGGCAAATGTGTTCTGCGCCACCAGCCCGATCTCACCCCTGTCCCGGCGCTCCTTAGCGGTGGCGGGGGTGACTTCAACCCCTGCCCGCTCCACCTGGTCCAGCACGCCCTTGATGTTCATCGGCACGCAGGCCGCATACCAGAAGGCGATGATCGCGGCGAGCACGGTAAGGACGGCAACAAGGCTTTTCATGACCCCGCCCTCCCTGATCGGCAGCCGCCCGGTGCACAGGGGGTGTACAGGGGGTGCACAGTTGTCACCCCCCAATTCCGGCGGGTCCAGCTGGCAAAGTCAGTCATCGCCATGCCCCGCCCGCAGCCCCTCGCGCACCCGGTGGGCGATCTCGATAAACTCCGGGCTGTCGCGGATATCCAGCGGCCGTTCCTTGGGCAATGTGCTGTCGATCACGTCGTGGATGCGGCCGGGACGCGGCGACATTACCACGATCTTGGTGGACAGATACACCGCCTCGGGAATCGAGTGGGTGACAAAGCCGATGGTCTTGTTGGTCCGCGCCCAGAGCTTCAAGAGCTGCTCATTCAGGTGGTCGCGCACGATCTCGTCCAGCGCCCCGAAAGGTTCATCCATCAACAGGATGTCAGCGTCAAACGCGAGCGCCCGCGCGATGGAGGCGCGCTGCTGCATACCGCCGGACAGCTGCCACGGAAACTTACCGCCGAAGCCTGACAATTCAACAAGTTCCAGGACTTGGTTAACGCGTTTTTCCTGCTCCGCCTTGGAGTATCCCATGATCTCCAGCGGCAGCTTGATGTTCTTGGCGATGGTGCGCCAGGGGTAAAGCCCAGCCGCCTGAAACACATAGCCATAAGCCCGGTTACGACGCGCCTCATCCGGGGTCATGCCATTCACGGACAGGCTGCCGCCGGTCGGCGTTTCCAGCGCCGCAATACAGCGCAGAAACGTGGTCTTGCCGCAGCCGGACGGGCCGATGAAGGAGACAAAGTCGCCCTTGTTGATCTCCAGGCTGACATCTTTCAGCGCGTGCACCGGGCCATCGTTGGTCTGGAAGGTCAGGTCCAGGTTCCGGGCCTCGATCACACAGTTCGCGGGGGCTGGTGCGGAAGCGGCGGCCTCGGGTCGGATTGCCTGGGTGGTCGGTTCCATATTCATATCTTCGCCTTGATTTCACACAGGAAAACGGGCCGCCGTTACCGGCAGCCCGCTCCTGATTTACACGCCTGTTGCCGGGATGCCGGTGCGTTCCACCGGGCGCGGCGCGGTCAACTCTTTCCAGGTCGACAGCGCCTTGTTCACCGTGGTGTTGGGCTCCCGGGAAACGAACTTGCCATGGCCTTCCTGGCAGCGGATTTCGCCATCATGCACCGCCACATGGCCGCGGGTCAGGGTAAAGCGCGGCAGGCCCTTCACCTCGTGCCCCTCGAACACGTTGTAGTCGATCGCGGACTGCTGGCTGGCGGCGGAAATCGTCTTGCGCTTTTCCGGGTCCCAGACCACCAGATCGGCATCGGCGCCCACCAGAACCGCCCCCTTTTTCGGATAACAATTCAGGATCTTGGCGATGTTTGTTGACGTAACCGCAACAAACTCGTTCGGGGTCAAGCGGCCGGTTTCCACACCGTGGGTCCACAGCATCGGCATCCGGTCCTCCAGGCCGCCGGTGCCATTCGGGATCTTGGTGAAATCGCCAACGCCCGTGCGCTTCTGTTCGGTGGTAAAGGCGCAATGGTCCGTCGCCACCACCGACAACGAGCCGGACTGCAGACCGGCCCAGAGGCTGTCCTGATGCTGTTTATTACGGAACGGGGGCGACATCACCCGGCGGGCGGCGTGGTCCCAATCCTTGTTGAAGTATTCGCTCTCATCCAGGGTCAGATGCTGGATCAGCGGCTCGCCCCAGACCCGCTTGCCCTGCATGCGGGCGCGGCGGATGGCCTCGTGGCTGTCCTCGCAGGAGGTATGCACAACATAAAGCGGTACGCCCGCCATGTCGGCGATCATAATGGCCCGGTTGGTCGCTTCACCCTCCACCTGCGGCGGCCGGGAATAGGCATGCGCCTCGGGTCCATTATTGCCTTGTGCCAAGAGCTTAGCGGACAGTTCTGCCACCACATCGCCGTTTTCAGCATGCACCATGGCGATGCCGCCCAGTTCCGCCAGCCGCTGGAACGACGCATAAAGCTCGTCGTCATTCACCATCAGCGCGCCCTTGTAGGCCATGAAGTGCTTGAAGGTGTTGATGCCCCGTTCTTGAATCACGGTCTTGATGTCGTCAAAGACCTGCTCCCCCCACCAGGTGACAGCCATATGGAAGGAATAATCGCAGTTGGCGCGGGTGGATTTATTGTCCCAGCGCTTCAGAGCGTCCAGCAGGCTCTCACCCGGGTTGGGCAGAGCAAAGTCCACAACCATGGTGGTGCCGCCCGCCAGGCCTGCGCGGGTGCCGCTCTCGAAATCATCCGAGCTGTAGGTGCCCATAAAGGGCATCTCCAAATGCGTATGGGGATCGATCCCGCCCGGCATCACATAACAGCCGGAGGCGTCCAGTTCTTCATCGCCTTTCAGGTTCGGGCCGATCTGGGTGATCACCCCGTTCTCGATCAGCACATCGGCCTTATAGGTCAGATCGGCGGTCACGATGGTGCCGTTCCGGATGACTTTACTCATGGTTACAACTCCCTGAATCGGGGCGCATTTTAACGCCTCCATTTGTCTCGTTGCTGTCTTTCGCAGCTTATTTCATCTTTCCCGAAGTACTCCGGGGGAGCGGCCCAAAAGGCCGCGGGGGCAGCGCCCCCTACTCAACGATCTCCGCTGTCTCGACCACCGCGTGGAACAGCACGTTGGCGCCAGCCTCGGCCCAATCCTTGCTGATCTCCTCAGCCTCGTTGTGGCTAAGGCCATCGACACAGGGGCACATCACCATCGCGGTCGGCGCCACCCGGTTGATCCAGCAGGCGTCGTGACCCGCGCCAGAAATGATATTGAGATGGGAATAGCCCAGCCGGTCTGCCGCACTGCGCACCGCGCTGACACAGCCCTCGTCAAAGGCCACGGGGTCAAAGCCGCCTACCTTTTCGAATTCGATTTCCACTCCCATCGTCTCGGCAATCTGGGTGCCCTTTTCGCGCAGACGGTTTTCCATGTCGGTGATCACGTCCAGTTCCGGGCTGCGGAAATCGACGGTGAAGACCACCTTGCCCGGGATCACGTTGCGCGAGTTCGGGTAGACGTCGATGTGGCCCGCGGCCCCCACGGCATGGGGCGCGTGACTCCAGGCGATCTCGTCTACCGCTTCCAGTACCCGCGCCATCGCCAGGCCAGCATTGCGGCGCATGGGCATCGGGGTAGAACCGGTATGGGCGTCCTTGCCGGTGATCGTCACCTGCGTCCAGCTGAGGCCCTGGCCGTGGGTCACCACGCCGATGTCCTTGCCTTCCGCCTCCAGGATCGGGCCCTGCTCGATGTGCAGCTCAAAGAACGCGTGCATCTTGCGGGCGCCGGTCTCCTCCTCGCCGCGCCATCCGATGCGCTTCAGCTCATCGCCGAATTTCTTTCCCTCGGCGTCCTCACGCTCATAGGCCCAATCCTGGGTGTGCACGCCGGCAAACACGCCCGATGACAGCATGGCCGGCGCATAGCGGGTGCCTTCCTCGTTGGTGAAGTTGGTGGCCACAATCGGGTGCTTGGTCTTGATGTTCATGTCGTTGAGCGAGCGGATCAGCTCCAGCCCCGCCAGCACCCCCAGCACTCCATCGTATTTGCCGCCGGTCGGCTGGGTATCCAGATGCGAACCAACATAAACCGGCAGCGCATCCGGGTCGGTGCCCGCGCGCACCGCAAACATGTTGCCCATCTGATCGAGCCCCATGGTACAGCCCGCGGCCTCGCACCATTTCTGGAAAAGCGCGCGGCCCTCGCCATCTTCATCGGTCAGCGTCTGGCGGTTGTTGCCGCCCGCAACGCCGGGGCCGATCTTGGCCATCTCCATCAGGCTGTCCCACAGCCTGTCCCCGTCAATTTTCAGATTCTGTCCAAGCGACGTCATCAAGAGCTTCCTTCCCTGTGCGCCCATCTTTGCAGGCTTTCCGGCTTGGCGCCGTGTTAGGTGGCTTTGAGTGCCGGTCCCATCAAAGCTGAGGATTGTGCCCCTGTCTTTGATTTGACCAACTGGTCAAACTCACGCTATCACGGGTTCACCACCAGTCAAGAAATTGCCGCGTGGCTCTTGAAAAAATCGGTGCTTTTGCCGGAAATAGGTGAAATTCCGCGCTTCCGCTGGCGGCTGCGGCAAAATCAGACAAGGACGGACATGCCCGCAGACCGCGCGCCTACCCGCATTCAGAAAAAGAATCGCGCCGCTATCTTGGAGGCCGCGCTGGATGTCTTTTCCAGCCACGGTTTCCGCGGCTCCACCGTGGACCAGATCGCCAAGGCGGCAGGGCTCAGCAAGCCGAACTTGCTTTATTACTTTCCCTCCAAGGAAGCGATCTTCAATGAGCTGATGGCGGGGCTTCTGGACACCTGGCTGGACCCTCTCAGGGCGCTGGACCCGGAAGGGGAGCCACTGGAGGAGATCCTCGCCTATGTGCAGCGCAAGCTGCAGATGAGCCGCGACTTCCCCCGTGAAAGCCGGCTTTATGCCAATGAAATCGTGCAGGGCGCGCCGCGTCTGCATGACGTGATCGCGGCGGATCTTAATGTGCTGGTCGAGGAAAAGGCGCAGCTGCTGCAGGGATGGATGGATGCCGGCAGGATCAACCGCGCACACCCCAAGCATCTGTTGTTTTCAATCTGGTCGCTGACCCAGCATTATGCGGATTTTGACGCCCAGGTACGGACCTTGATGGGGGACGAAGACCCTTTTGACGCCGCGCCGCAGTACCTGGAAACCCTGTACCGTCGTATGCTTACGCCGAAAAGCTGAAGCAGCCGACCGCAGCAACTCCGCTGGCCAGCCTAGCTGCCTGCACCGGAACCAAATCCAACAAAAAAGCCCCGGCCAAAAAGCCGGGGCGCAAAGTCAACGGGGAGACCGCGCGCCCGCTTGGGCGCGTTTCAGTTATTCCGCAGCTGTTGCCGACGGATTATTCGGATGCGTGGTCCAGTTCGCATAGTCGCCTGAAACCACCTCACCAGTGCGCTCGTCGATCTGGCCTGCGGGAACCTCGACCATTGTGATGCAGTTTTCGACCGGGCAGACGTTCACACAGAGATTGCAGGCGACGCATTCGTCGTCCTTCACCGTGAACACGCGGTCCTCGCTCATCGCGATCGCTTGGTGCGAAGTGTCCTCGCACGCTGCATAGCAGCGGCCGCATTTGATGCAGTCATCCTGGCTGATCTTCGCCTTGGTCACATAGTTCAGGTCCAGATACTGCCAGTCGGTCACATTCGGGACCGCCATGCCGATGAAATCCTGGGTGGAGGTATAACCCTTCTCGTCCATCCAAGTAGACAGGCCGGAAATCATCTCCTTCACCACGTTGAAGCCATAGGTCATTGCGGCGGTGCAGACCTGCACGTTGCCCGCGCCCAGTGCCATGAATTCAGCCGCGTCGCGCCAGGTGGTGACACCGCCGATAGCAGAGATCGGCAACCCGTGGGTCTGCGGGTCGCGGGCGATTTCGGCGACCATGTTCAGCGCAATCGGCTTCACCGCCGGTCCGCAATAGCCGCCGTGGGTGCCCTTGCCGCCGATGGTCGGTTCCGGCGCCATGCTGTCGAGGTCCACCGAAGTGATGGAGTTGATGGTGTTGATCAGGCTGACCGCATCCGCATTGCCCGCATTTGCTGCTCGGGCCGGGTTGCGGATGTCAGTGATATTCGGCGTCAGCTTCACGATCACCGGCTTGGAGTAGTATTTCTTGCACCACTCGGTGACCATCTGGATGTATTCCGGCACCTGCCCCACGGCGGAGCCCATGCCGCGCTCGGCCATGCCGTGCGGGCAGCCGAAGTTCAGCTCTATCCCGTCAGCGCCGGTGGCTTCCACCTGCGGCAGAATGTCTTTCCAGGCCTGCTCCTCGCAGGGCACCATGATCGAGACGATCACGGCGCGGTCCGGATAGTCCTTCTTGACCCGGGTGATCTCCTCCAGGTTGGTCTGCAGCGGCCGGTCGGTGATCAGCTCGATATTGTTGAGGCCCAAGAGACGGCGGTCGGCGCCCCAGATCGCGCCATAGCGCGGGCCGTTCACATTGACCACCGGCGGGCCTTCGGCACCCAGCGTTTTCCAGACCACGCCGCCCCAGCCGGCCTCGAAGGCGCGGCGGACGTTGTATTCCTTGTCGGTCGGCGGCGCGGAGGCCAGCCAGAACGGGTTGGGGGATTTAATACCCAGAAATTCTGTTGTCAGATCAGCCATTTGATCTCTCCTCTTAAGGCTAGCTTGGGTGCAGTGGAACTGCTCCCGAGCTGGCTCAGCCCATCAGGCTGGAGTGAATGTCCATTGCAGCGTCACGGCCCTCGGCCACGGCGGTCACGGTCAGGTCCTCGCCGCCAGAAGCGCAATCGCCCCCGGCCCAGACACCAGCCATCGAGGTGCGGCCCGTGTCACTGACCTTGATCTTGCGCCCCTCAAGCTCCAGCGCATCCGGCTGGCCCTCCAAGGTTTGGCCGATGGCCTTGAACACCTGATCCGCGGCCAAACGCACGGTCTCGCCGGTGCCGGACACCTTGCCGTCGGTGACGTCAGTATACTCCAATTCGATTTCAGCTGCTGCGCCATTGCCAAGTACCGCCTTGGGCATGACGTTGAACATCAGCTTGACACCCTTGGAGGCTGCCAGATCCTGTTCAAAGCGGCTGGCGCCCATGTCCTCGCGGCCACGACGGTAGGCGATGGTGACGTTTTCGGCGCCCAGCAGCTTGGACTGCACCGCGGCGTCTACCGCGGTCATGCCGCCGCCGATCACCACCACATTGCGGCCCACCGGCAGCGCGGTCAGATCTTCGGCCTGGCGCAGCTCGGCAATGAACTCCACCGCGTCGCGCACGCCGTCCTTGTCCTCGCCCGGCGAACGCAGAGCGTTTACGCCGGCCAGACCGATCGACAGAAAAACCGCGTCATAGCCGGAGGTCAGCCCGTCCAGCGACAGTTCCTCGCCCAGCTTCTTGCCGTAATCCATTGTAATGCCGCCGATTTGCAGCAGCCAGTCGACCTCGCGCGCGGCGAAGTCATTGGTGGATTTATAGGCCGCGATGCCAAACTCGTTGAGCCCGCCCGCCTTGGTCTTGGCATCGTAAACCACCACGTCGTGGCCCAGCATCGCCAGCCGGTGGGCAGCAGCCAGGCCCGCGGGGCCGGCGCCAACCACGGCGATCTTCTTGCCGGTGGTAGCCGCGCGGGTGAACGGATGCGCGCCCTTCTCCATCAGCGTGTCGGTGGCATATCGCTGCAAGCGGCCAATCTCGACCGGCTTGCCCTCGGCGGTTTCGCGCACGCAAACCTCTTCACACAGGGTTTCCGTCGGGCAGACCCGGGCGCACATACCGCCGAGGATGTTCTGCTCCAGAATGGTCTTGGCCGCGCTGTCCGGGTGGCCTGCCTGGATCTCCCGGATGAACTGGGGAATGTCGATGCTGGTCGGACAGGCCGTCATGCAGGGCGCGTCATAGCAGAAATAGCAGCGGTCCGCCGCTACGGCTGCTTCATGCGCGTCATAGGCTGGATGCAGGTCCGAGAAATTCTCGGCAATGCCGGCAGCGTCAAGCCGCGCTGCCTGAATGCCGGATGCCTGATGGCTGGTCGCCATTGGGTGTCTCCCTGATTTTCTGTTGTTCTTGATATCAGAGTGCCACAGTCTGATTTTTTATCAACTGGTAAAATTTTTTCGCGGGCAAAAAAATTGCCGCCCAGGAAGGAGCGGCTTGCAACACATTGGAATATTGCCATTTTGCCCAACCAGTATTCGGCCAGATTCAGCCTGACAGCTTGGAAAAGCAGACAGAACTCACTGCTGAGGACCGGAAAATGCGCAAATGATCCTGCTTCCAGAAAGCCGTGAGGAACTGAACAGCCGCCTGCCCGCGCTCTTTCTCAGGTGTCAGGACGGCAAAACTGCGGTGGCTTCGATTTCCACTTTGGCCTCATCCTCAACCAGGGCAGAGACCACCACCATGGTCATCGCCGGGAAGTGATAGCCCATCACCGCGCGGTAGGCTTTCCCGACCTCCGACTGGTGGGCCAAGTACTCCGCCTTGTCCGTCACATACCAAGTGAGCCGGGTGATATCCCCGGCAGTGCCGCCCGCGGTTTCAACCACCTCAAGGATGTTGCGCAGGGCCTGGTTCATCTGGCCGATGAAGTCCTCCGCCTCGAACACCTGATCTGCGGTCCAGCCGATCTGGCCGCCGACGAACAGCTGCCGGCCTTCTGCCACCATGCCGTTGGCATAGCCTTTTGCGGGCTTCCACCCTTCGGGATGCACGCTGATGGCCGGCATGGCGGTACTCCTTTGCTGATCATTGCCTGGGCCGACCATAGCGCCGCCGCGGCATTTATTTCAAGCTTAAAATTTCTTAGAGCCAACACCGCAAAAACAAAAGCCGCGCAGGTCCGGGACCTGCGCGGCTTGGCATTTCAACGTGGCAGCGCGGCTTACATGCCGAGCGCTTCTTTATACATTTCCAGCACCGCCTCTTCTTCGGCGATGTCGTTCTCGTCGCGCTTGCGCAGGGCGATGATCTTGCGCATCACCTTGGTGTCATAGCCGCGGCCCTTGGCCTCGGCCATCACCTCTTTCTGCTGCTCGGCAATGGTTTTCTTCTCTTCGTCGAGCCGCTCGAACCGCTCAATGAACTGGCGCAGTTCGCCAGCGGTCACGCGGTAGTTTTCGCTCTTTTCGTCTTCTGTGATGTCCATCTGCGGCTCCGTCGGCAAAGGCTGTCAGTTGCTGTCGGAGCAAGGGGATAGCGCCCTGCCCGCCGCGCCGCAAGACGGGAAAGCGGCGGAGGCTCACTGAGCGGCGAAAAGCGGCAACGGTCCCGTGCGATCAGGGCTGAAACGCTTGCACGTGCAATGCGGATCGGCTAGCCGCGTCGCATCAAGACCTCTGCAGGAGCACCCAAATGTTCGATTTGATCGTCTGGACCGGAGCCGCCGTATCTGTTGCCGGCCTGCTGGGGCTGATCTGGTGCATCATCAAGGTCGCACAAGCCCGCCGCCAGAAACTGGACGACGAGGCGCTGCGCGCCGTGGTGCAATCGGTGCTGCCCTACAATCTGGGCGCCCTGCTTCTGTCCGTGCTGGGGCTGATGCTGGTAATGGTGGGCATCTTCCTAGGCTGACGCCCTCTGCCGCCCGCACCTGGCTTGTGTTCAAACCGGCACGTTGTCGAACATCTCCTCAACTGCTTCTTCGCACAGGGTCGCTTCCAGACGGCGCAGGCGGCCGGGAACCTCGGCACCAGTCTTGCGCATGTAGTCCAGCAGACGGATGAATTCCGGCCGCATGGCCAGCCTAGCAGCACCGCTTTCCTTGCGGATCCGGGTCTCCAGGCTCTCGACGGTGCTGAGCAGATCTTCACGTGTCATAGCAGTCCTCCCTGTGTCATGATGAGGTTATCCCGGTATTTCACAACAGGCATATGAATACCCGAGCCATTTGAGCGTGCTGCCGCTTATTTACGCAGATTTACCGGTCCTCTGGTGGTTTTTGCGGCCTCCCGGCAGCGCAGAAAGCCTACCGCAGCGCAGCATTCCGGCGCCTTGACTTAAATCAGATGGAAGTGATGATTCAGCAGCCTTTCAATCCCGCCAACTGGCAGGCTTGAAACACATTCTTAAATCATTATATGAATTGCGAACCCAAGGGAGAGCACCTCATGACCCCCGCCGTCAAAGCCTTTTTCGACGAAACAACCAATACCGTTTCCTACGTGGTGCGCGAACCCGAAGGGTCCGCCTGCACGATCATTGATTCGGTCCTGGATTACGACCAGGCGGCGGGGCGCACCTGTACTGCATCAGCGGACGCAGTCATTGACTGGATTAAATCCGAAAACCTGCGCCTCGAATGGATTCTGGAAAGCCATGTCCACGCCGATCACCTGTCCGCGGCGCCCTATTTACAGGATCAGCTTGGCGGCAAGATCGGTATCGGCGACCAGATCACGGTGATTCAGGACACTTTTGGCAAAGTGTTCAACGAAGGCACTGAATTCCAGCGCGATGGCAGCCAATTCGACAAGCTGTTCCGCGAGGGCGACAGCTTTATGATCGGGCAAATGCGCGGCGAGGTGCTGCATACGCCAGGCCACACGCCGGCCTGCCTCACCTATGTGATCGGCGATGCGGCCTTTGTCGGCGATACGCTGTTCATGCCGGACTTTGGCACGGCCCGTTGCGATTTTCCTGGGGGGTCCTCTGCCGATCTCTACAACTCGATCCAGAAGATCCTGGCCCTGCCGGACAGCACCCGCGTGTTTGTCGGCCACGACTACAAGGCCCCTGGGCGGGATGACTATGCCTGGGAGACCACGGTGGGCGAGCAGAAGGCGCTGAACGTGCATATCGGGGCCGGCCGCAGCATCGAGGAGTTTGTCGAGATGCGCGACGCCCGTGACGCAACGCTGGGCATGCCGCGCCTGATCCTGCCGTCGCTGCAAGTCAACATGCGCGCAGGCCAGATGCCGGAGCCGGATGAACAGGGCGACGTGTTCCTGAAGATCCCGGTCAACAAGATTTAGGCAGGCAAGCAGGAGCAAACGGATGGAAGCGGATTGGATCTGGGGACTGGGCGGCGGGCTGCTGATTGGCCTCGGCGGCGCGGTGTTCCTGCTGGGCAACGGACGTATCATGGGCGCCAGCGGAATCCTGGGCGGGCTTCTGGATGGCAGCGGCCGCTCCAATGCAGCTGAGCGTATCGCCTTCATCGGCGGCGTCGTGCTGGTGCCGTTTCTGATCGCACTTTCTACCGGACATGCACCGGATACCCGCGTCACAAGCAATGCTGCCGTGCTGATTGGCGCGGGGCTGCTAGTGGGCATCGGGACACGCATTGCCAATGGCTGCACCTCCGGCCACGGGGTTTGCGGTATCTCCCGTCTGTCTCTGCGCGGAATCGCGGCAACCGCTGTTTTCATGCTGGCAGGCATTTTGACACTGGCGGTTCTGCGCCAAATCCTGGGGGTGATCTGATGCTGCGTATTCTTCTGGCGCTGTTCGCTGGCGGGCTGTTCGGCACCGGCCTTATGTTCTCAGGGATGACCGACACCGCCAAAGTGCAGGGCTGGCTGGATATATTTGGCATCTGGGATCCCACGCTGGCCTTCGTGATGGGCGGCGCACTGCTGCCGATGGCCTTGGCCTGGCGGCTGACACAGGGGCGCCGGCCCGCGGCTGGTGGCAGCTTCCCTGCCCCGCCGCACACCGAACTGGACAGGCGGCTGGTGCTGGGCTCCGTGCTGTTTGGAGCGGGTTGGGGACTGGCAGGCCTTTGCCCCGGCCCCGCCATGGCTTCGCTCAGCTACAACGGATGGCAGGGGATGCTATTCTTTGCAGCCATGGCCTGCGGCATGTTGGCCGCGCCCAGGCTCAGCCGGCATCTGGACCGTGCGGTTGCAAACGCGTAAAGACTAAGGCCATGGATGCACGCGTAATCACCCCCCGATATTCAGTCTCGCCGCAGATCTCTGCCGAGGACATGCCTGCCATTGCAGATGCCGGCTACAAGACGGTGATCTGCAACCGCCCGGACGAGGAAGTGCCGCCCAGTCACCAGGCCGAGGCGATCCGTGCCGCCGCTGAGGCCGCAGGGCTGCGGTTCGAGGTGCTGCCGCTGACCCATCAGACCATGACTCCGGATAATGTTGCGCTGCAGAGGGAACTGTACGAGGGCTGCGAAGGCCCTGTGCTGGCCTATTGCGCCTCCGGCACGCGCTGTTCGGTGGTCTGGGCGCTGAGCCAGGCCTGCGACATGGCTGCCGACGACATCCTGCAGAAAACCCAGGCTGCGGGGTATCAGCTGGATGGGCTGCGTCCGGCGCTGGAATCACTTGCAAGCAACTGAGCGCGGGCAGCTGATCTGCTCCAAGACGCGCTGCAGCCTGCCCGGCGGGGCAACTGATTGGACATGCATCGAAGGCAGCAGTTCAAGCAGCGCAAAGGAAGTGAATCCTGAGACACTAAACAAGGCGCTGCCACGCTGTTTAAGCCAGGTTCACAAACCCGCTTGATCCCGCAAGCCGTTGATGACCTGGGGAAAACTGGCATCGCAGGCGCCCAATTTTTCGGCTGTTCCAAACAAGGGGCTGGCCGCTGCCTTCAGCGCCTCAGCTTTCAGGCAGAGCGCCATCGAAGCCGGCGAGCTGGGAAATTTCATCCATATCCCCGGCCGCGAAATCGCCAAGATCACCGGCGGGGAAATCTGGCAGTTCGGGAAGATCAGGCAAATCGGTCAAGCCGCCGTCAAGCCCGTCCATGCTCATCGCGCCTTCACCTTCGAGCATGGGCATGCCCATCGGATCGGCCCCACCATCGAGGCCGCTGCCCAGATCACCGCCAAGCCCGCCGCCGAAACCTGCGTCCAGACCATCACCAGCGCCTGCGTCCAGCGCTGAACCCTCCAGCCCCGGCCCAGCATCAAGCGCGGGCAGGCCCATGTCATCCATCGGATCCTGCAGCCCTTGGGCAGCAATCCCCATATCCATTTCCAGTGCTGGCGCCGGTTCCGGCATCGTTTCCATGCCGCCGCCTTCGGAAAATGCGGCCGCTTCAGCGCCGCCGTTACGCGGCTGGCTGTTTCTGGGCGG
The DNA here is from genome assembly GCF_000203975.2 of Leisingera sp. ANG1. Taxonomy (GTDB): domain Bacteria; phylum Pseudomonadota; class Alphaproteobacteria; order Rhodobacterales; family Rhodobacteraceae; genus Leisingera. The sequence continues at coordinate 763,982 of NZ_AFCF02000001.1, forward strand.
GTTCAGACGCACAGCCCGCGAGCCGTTCATCTGGCCAAGACGCCCCTGTGCAACCGGTTTGCCGCCAATGGTCAGCAGATCCGTTTCATAGAGAAAGGCCGAATCCAACGGGATGCTATCGCCAATCTTGAGGCTGGCAAACTGCTGCACCGGCACGCGCATCTTGCACAGCACAGCTGTCAGCTCCGCACGAATCGAATCAAGGCTGGCGCCAAGCGACGGGCCGTTGGCGCTGCCCTGGCCGTCTTGCAGTTCTTCCGCAGTTGGTTCTGGCAGGATCAGCTTCATCACGCCCTGCATGGCACCGCAGGCGAGATCCAGGTTCAGTTCGATTACCCGGTAGTCATCGGCCTCCATCCCCAGCACCAGGCTGCGAACGTTTTCGACCTGGGCACCGAAGCGGTAGCCGGAAAACAGGGACTGGTCCGTCTGACCGTCCAGCATAGCCACAACTTTGGCAAAGCTGCGCTCCAGGAAATCGGCCGTCATTGCCGCGTCGGTCGGTGTGTAGTGACGTTCAGACGGTGCCTTGCCGATCACCGCCCCGATGGTCTGCTGCTGGATCAGCGCCGTAACAGTAGCCGCATCCATGCTGGCAGCCCCCAGCCGCCCCTGCGGGCAGTCCAGCACCACCAGCAAATCCTTGTCGGATAGCTGATCAGCCAGGTCCTCGGACATCCGGTTGGACTGGCGCGCGGCCAGCACCGCCATCGGCAGATTGCAGAGATCCGCAGCCGCGCGCGCAACCGAACGGCGCAACGCCTTCAGGGTCAGGGAACTGGTGAGCCCCCCGGCGCCTTCCTTGGTCGCCGCCAGCTTACGTGCAAGCACACTTTGCCTGCCGCTGCCTGCCTCTGCTGCTTCTGTCTCAGACATAGGCTGTTTAACCTGCCCCTTGCGCGTCCCGTTTCCCCGGTTTTAACCGAAAGGGGGTTAACAACTTCTGTATTCCGGCGCTGGTTATGCAGCCTTTTCACCTGCAGCGGGCAGAGAAACCCGGAAAGCGCCGCCGCCGTGTCCAGGCAGATAGGAGACATCGCCGCCCAGCCGCTGCATGACCTCGCGGCAGATCGCCAAGCCCAGGCCGGCACCGCCTGCCCGTTCCGGGCTGACCCGCGCAAATTTCTCGAAAATCATCTGCTGGGCGTCCGCTGGCACACCACTTCCATTGTCAAAGAAATCAACATGAAGCCGCCCGCCGGACATCGAGGCGGAGACAGACAGCTCCGGCTGCTCCGCGTCGCAATATTTCTGGGCATTGGCAATCAGATTGATGAACACCTGCGCCAGCCTGTCTAGATCGGAGGTCAGGCGAAACCCTTCCGCCTCCGGGCGGCGGCGGACCCGCAGCGGCTGATCCGACCCTGCCAGAGCGGCAGCAACAGCATGATCCAGCACTTCGGACAGGGTGCCGACGGTAATGTTTAGGCTGACCTGCCCGCTTTCGAGCACACTAAGATCGAGCAGGTCATTCAAGAGCCGCGTCAGACGCAGTGTTTCATCATGAATGATTCCCGCATAGCGGCGCTGCTCCTGCGCATCGAGCTGCCCGGCATCCCGCAGGATCTCGGAAAACGCCCGGATTGAGGTCATAGGCGTGCGCAACTCATGGCTTACCTGGCTCAGGAAGGCATCCTTCTGTTCTGAAATCTGAGTAAGCTTCTCGTTTGTTTCCCTAAGCTTACGCGCTGTTGCCGACAATTCCGCCGATTGCGCCTCTAGACGGCTGGAATATTCCAGCATCTGTGCTGTCTCATCCGCCACCGCCAGCAGATCGGCAACCGAAACCGATGAGCCGCCGGCAATCTGGCCGATCATCGCATGCGCCGCAGCCGCCCCGATGGAGGCACTGAGTTCCCGTTCCAGCCGTTCCAGAAAGGCAGGCGTCGGTTCCGGCAGCGGGCCGCGGCCGCCTTGGCGCATCCGCTCGCGCTGGAAAAATGCCTGCGCTTCCGTCGCCCCCAGGATCCGCTGCGACATGATCATCAGATCCTCGCATTGCGCCACCGAACCGGTCCAGCCGCGCGGGCCCGCGGAATGGTCGAATACATTGACGAACTGCGCCCCCTGCAGCCGCTCCAGCGGGCTGGGGAAGCTCATCAGCGAGACCAGGCAGAACACTATTGCATTGAGGCTCATCGACCACATCACAGCGTGGACCGTCGGATCAAGGCCCTCGATACCGAACAGCGCCTCGGGACGCAGCCAACTGAGACCGAACAAGCCGTATCGCAAAATGTGCTCCGGCAGCAGCCCGCCGCCCAAGGCCGGCAGCAGCATGGTATACAGCCAGATTGCAAACCCCACTGTCAGCCCCGCAAGCGCGCCGCTGCGGGTGGCGCCGCGCCAGAACAGGCCGCCCACCAGCGCGGGCAGCAACTGCGCCACACCGGCAAAGGAAATGAGGCCAATGGCCGCCAGCGCCGCGGCGCCCCCGGAGAGGTGGTAATAGAAATACCCCAGCGCCATGATCGCAGCGATCGACACCCGCCGCGACAGCAGCACCACATCGCGCACATCGCCCGATACGGACGCCTGCCGGTTTTGCAGCCGCAGCCAGACCGGCATCACGATGTGGTTCGACACCATCGTCGACAGCGCCATTGCCGCCACAATCACCATAGACGTGGCCGAGGAAAACCCGCCCAGGAAGGACAGCATCGCCAGCCCCTGCTGGCCTTGCTGCAACGGTACCGTAAGGACAAACATGTCGGGGTTCGACCCGGCAGGCAAAAGGTCCAGCCCGACAACGGCAATCGGCACCACGAACATCGAGATCAGCAGCAGGTACAGCGGAAAGGCCCAGGACGCGATGCGCAGGTGGCGCTCATCCTCATTCTCCACCACCATCACCTGGAACATCCGCGGCAGGCAGATGAAGGCCGCAGCAGCCAGGAAGGTGATCGTGGCCCAGCGGCTGCCATCGACATTCCACTGCCCGATCTGGGAGGCGTCGATGCGCGCCAGCGTTTCGCCGATGCCGCCGGCAATACCCCAGACAACAAAGACCCCCACCGCCAGCAGCGCGGCCAGTTTGACAATCGCCTCCAGCGCAACCGCGGTTACCACACCGTGGTGGCGCTCATTGGCATTGAGGTTGCGGGTGCCGAACAGGATCGCAAACACCGCCAGCCCCGCAGCAACCCAGAACACGATGGAGGTTTCGTTATACCCCCGCAGCGGGTCGGCCTCTGCAAAGATTGCAAAGGACAAGGTAACGGATTGCAATTGCAGTGAAATATACGGGGTGACGCCAATCACCGCCAGTATGGTCACCCCGGCGGCCAGCAGGTTCGACTTACCATACCGCGAGGACAGGAGGTCAGCGATTGAGGTGATCCGCTGGCTGCGCCCGATCCGCACCAGCTTGCGCAACCCCCACCACCAGCAGATCATCACCAGGGACGGGCCCAGGTAGATGGTCACGAACTCCAGCCCGGACCGCGCCGCATAGCCAACTGCGCCGTAAAAAGTCCAGGCAGTGCAGTAGATTGACAGCGACAGCGTGTAGATCAGCGGCGAACGCATCCAGGCCGCGCTCTTGCCCCGCGTTGCCATGCGGTCAGCCCAGAAAGCGATGAAGAACAGAAAGGCCACGTAGGCCAAACAAACGAAGGCAAGAACGTTGAGGGAGGCCATTAGCTGCCTGCCTCTCTGCCAGCGGGCTGCTCTGGGGAGCTTGTCCCATCCGGTCCGCCGCCGGTCCAGTGGTCGGCCCACCGCTGCACCGCCAGGCTGAATACGAAACAGGCGGCGATCAGCCCGATCCAGACCGCAAAGATATAGATAATGGCCGACGACATGCTGACCCCGCCACGCGCCGCTGGATGGGCCGAAGCCTCGGGCCACAGCAGCGGCAGCGCCAGCAACAGAGCGCCGATCAGCGGCAGCAGCCGGGAAATGTCCATCAGCCGGCGGCGGCGGTAGGTCTGGCGCTCTGTCCGGGTCCCCGCCTGTTCTTCGCCGCTTCCCAGCGCCATGGCGCCCTTATCCCTGCCCGGCCTGGGCATGCAGGTCGCGGACCGCAGTTAGAACCTCGGCGTTGGAGAACGGTTTGGTCATAAAGCGGGTAACGCCTGCCTTTTCTGCCATTTCGCGGTCGCGCATCTGGCCGCGGGCGGTCAGCATCAGGACCGGCAAGGCCTGCATGCCCTCTAACGCGCGCAGTTCGCGCACGATTTCCAGCCCGCTTTTGCCCGGCAGCATCAGATCCAGTATCACCAGGTCCGGACCCGCATCCCGGATCACCTCGACCGCGGTTGCACCATCGGTGTGCGCATCCACGCTCCAGCCGTCGCGCATCAGCAGAAACCGGATCGCCTCGGTGATGTTCGGTTCGTCTTCAATCAGAACAACATGCCTGCCCATCAGCAGAATTTCCTCCCGGCGCGGTCCTGCGGCCTGCTCGGCCCGGACACGCGGTTATTTTTCCGCAGGTTAGCCCCCTGCCCGCATGAGTGTCAAAACTCTTCCTTAAGGATCGAAGGTTCGCGCCGCGCCGGGCAGGCTTGGCGCGGGCAGATCCGGCAGCTGGCTCCCACCGGCTGCGGATCCTCGGCGTCCTTGGCCCCGGGCAGAATCAGCATCACCGCGCGGTACAGGGGGTCCTCACCAAAGTCCGGCTGTTTCTGCATCCAGGCCGTGGCCATGCAATCAAACGCCGCGGCATTGCGCCCGTGCTGCACCACATTGCGCCGGACCGGCACATTGGGGTTCACCAAAGCAGTATAAAGCGGCCAAAGCGGGCATGAAGCACCGAAGCGCGGCATCGCAAAGCCGGTCACCGGCTTGCGGAACAACAGCGTGCCGGAGGCATCGCAGATCACCAGCCCGGCCTCCTGGCTAAGCACCTCCTCCGGCAGCGCCGCGAGGCGGCGCAACACCACAGGCAGCCCGCAATTGAACCGGCCCGCCAAAGCAACCGGGTTTATCCCGCTCGCGGAAATCTCTTGTTCCAGAGCTTGCAGGGGCATCGCACGCGCGTCGGACTGGTATTGCGCTAGCGCTGCCTGGGCGAGGCTGCGGGCCGCCTCGCCGGTCAGGTCCGGCTCGTCCCGCACCAAATCCTCGGGCGTGGCAGAGCCGTCTTCAAGGGCTGGGAAATGAAAACCGCTGTTCTGAAAAAACACCTCGGCCTCCTCCTGCGGCATGCCGCGCCGGTCCGCGCCGCTGCCGTCCTCATCGAGAAAGCTGACCAGCACCCGGCTGCTTTCAGACAGGCGCAGCGAGTCCTGGTTGAGGTTTTTATGGAACCGGTCCCGCCACTCCGGTTCCAGCTCACCGGTTTCCGCAAGGATCGAAGCAGTGGAGCGGATCGCAGCAGCGGTCGACAGCACCTCATGCACCGAGGCTGCCAGGTTGGGGTCATGTGTCAGCCGGTCAGACAGAGTTTCCACAGTGCGCTCAAGCGTGGAGATGCGGCGGTGCCCTGCTGCCAGAACCTCTGCCCAGCCCGGAAAGCGGCCCGCAAATTCATCGACCCGGTCCAGTTCTGCCACCGGCACCCCGCTGTCTGCCGCCGCCTCCCGCAGGGTGGAGATCAGCGCCGCTTCCGCCCCCTCGCTCAGCATCGAGGGCTCGACTCCCAGCACACCTGCAATCCCGACCAGCAGCTTGCCGCCGATTCTGCGCCGGTTGTGCTCAATCAGGTTGAGGTATGAGGCCGAGATCCCCGCCTCCCGCGCCAGTTCGGCCTGGCGCATGCCCAGGATCAGCCTGCGCTCGCGGATCCGGCTGCCGGTCAGGGTATCGCGTGCCATGATGGCGGGCCTCCCAAAACACTTCCATTTCAACGGCTTTCTGCAACGCAAAATAACTTTGTTTACAGATGGCCGAAACTTATTGTTCAGTTCTTTACAGAATTTTCAAGCAGTAAAAGGGTTTTATTGCCTGAGTTTACATGTGCCTCTCATACTGATTTTGCACGCAAAGTGCTGGTACCGCGCAGAAGTGAGGAGCTGCAAGGCACCAATCATATCAGGGAGGAATACATGTCTAAATTTGACGCATCGCGCCGCAGAGTCCTTAAGACCGGCGCAATTGCAGGCGCCGGCGTGGCGCTGCCAACGATCTTTACCGCCTCTTCCGCCGCGGCATTCACCAACGAGCCGACCGGCGGAACTGTTACTCTTGGCTTCAACGTGCCCCAGACCGGCCCGTATGCCGACGAAGGCGCTGACGAGCTGCGCGCTTATGAGCTTGCGGTTGAGCACCTGAACGGCGGCGGCGACGGCGGCATGATGAACACCTTCAGCTCCAAGGCGCTGCAGGGCAACGGCATCCTGGGCAAGAAGGTCGAGTATGTCACCGGCGACACCCAGACCAAGTCCGACGCTGCCCGCGCCTCTGCCAAGTCGATGATCGAGAAGGACGGCGCGGTGATGATCACCGGCGGCTCCTCTTCCGGTGTGGCGATTGCCGTTCAGGGCCTCTGCCAGGAGGCAGGCGTGATCTTCATGGCTGGCCTGACCCACTCCAACGACACCACCGGCAAGGACAAGAAGGCCAACGGTTTCCGCCATTTCTTCAACGGCTACATGTCCGGCGCGGCACTGGCGCCGGTGCTGAAGAACCTCTATGGCACCGACCGCACCGCCTATCACCTGACCGCAGACTACACCTGGGGCTGGACCCAGGAGGAATCGATTGCAGCCGCCACCGAGGCGCTGGGATGGCAGACCGTGAACAAGGTCCGCACCCCGCTGGCTGCAACTGACTTCTCCTCCTACATCGCCCCGGTGCTGAATTCCGGCGCCGACGTGCTGGTGCTGAATCACTACGGCGGCAACATGGTGAACTCGCTGACCAATGCGGTGCAGTTCGGCCTGCGCGACAAGGTGGTGAACGGCAAGAACTTTGAAATCGTGGTGCCGCTCTACTCCCGCCTGATGGCCAAGGGCGCCGGCGAGAACGTCAAGGGCATCCACGGCTCCACCAACTGGCACTGGACGCTGCAAGATGAAGGCTCCAAAGCTTTTGTGAAATCCTTCGGCACCAAATACGGCTTCCCGCCGAGCCAGGCCGCGCACACCTGTTATGTGCAGACCCTGCTTTATGCGGATGCAGTGGAGCGCGCCGGCAGCTTCAACCCCTGCGCAGTTGCCGAAGCCCTGGAAGGCTTTGAGTTCGACGGCATGGGCAACGGCCCGACCCTCTACCGCGCCGAAGACCATCAGTGCTTCAAGGATGTTCTGGTGGTGCGCGGCAAGGAAAACCCGACCTCGGAATTCGACCTTCTGGAAGTGGTCGAGGTCACCCCGCGGGCACAGGTGGAATACGCACCGGATCACCCGATGTTCGCCGGCGGCAACCTGGGCGCCTGCAACCCGGGCGCATAAGCCAGCCACAGGGCACCGGAACTCAACGGAGTTTCCGGGCCGGAGTCCGCACCGGGTTCCGGCAGCCCCAACCGGCCCGTCCGCTCCCCCGCCGGACGGGCCTTCCCCAACCTGACGCACGGTGGGACCCATGGACGCCATTCTCCTGCAAATCCTGAACGGGCTCGACAAAGGCTCGGCCTATGCGCTGATCGCGCTGGGTTTGACACTCATCTTCGGCACGCTGGGCGTGGTGAACTTTGCCCATGGGGCGCTGTTCATGATCGGCGCCTTCTGCGCCGTCACCCTGCAGCGCATCCTGAACCTCAGCTTCGAACTCGTAGACGAAACCCAAACGGACTTTCTGGGCAACCCGCTCAAAGTGAAAACCCCCTATGTGGAGGCCTGGTTCGGCCCCGACATCGGCGGCAGCATCATCGACTGGGCGGTACCTTTGGCGATCCTCTTTGCGATCCCGATCATGATCGGCGTCGGCTATGTGATGGAGCGCGGGCTGATCAAACATTTCTACAAGCGCCCCCACGCCGACCAGATCCTGGTGACCTTTGGCCTCGCCATCGTGCTGCAGGAAGTGGTGAAATACTTCTACGGCGCCAACCCGATCCAGACCCCGGCCCCGGATGCCCTGAACGGCGTTGTGAACCTGGGAGCCGCCATTGGCATGGACATCGTCTATCCGGTCTGGCGCGTGGTCTATTTCTTCTTTGCGGTGCTGATCATCGGCGGCATCTTCAGCTTCCTGCAGTTCACCACCTTCGGCATGGTGGTGCGGGCCGGCATGGCAGACCGCGAAACCGTGGGCCTCTTGGGCATCAATATTGACCGCCGCTTCACCATCATGTTCGGCATCGCCGCCGCTGTCGCCGGCCTCGCGGGCGTCATGTACACGCCAATCAATTCCCCCAACTACCACATGGGCATGGACTTCCTGGTCCTCAGCTTCGTGGTCGTGGTTGTCGGCGGCATGGGCTCGCTGCCCGGCGCGGTGCTGGCGGGTTTCCTGCTGGGCGTGCTCGAAAGCTTTGCCTCGATGAACGAGGTCAAATCGCTGCTGCCCGGCATCGACCAGATCATCATCTACGTGGTCGCAATCATCATTCTGCTGACCCGGCCGCGGGGCCTGATGGGCCGCAAAGGCGTGATGGAGGAATAAGACATGTTCGGACTCGACAAAAAAGACACATCAAAGCTGATCATCGTCGCCTGCCTCGCGCTGCTTGCGCCCTTCATCCTGAACCCGTTCCCAACGGACAGCGCCCTGGCGCAGTTCAACGCGGGCTATCCGGACCTGATGCAGCGTTTCGTGATCTTCGGGATTTTCGCCATCGGCTTCAACATCCTCTTCGGCCTCACCGGCTACCTGTCCTTCGGCCACGCGGCCTTCCTGGGTGTCGGCTCCTACTCCGCCGTCTGGATGTTCAAGCTGATCGGCATGAACGTGATCCCGGCGATCGTGCTGTCGGTGATTGTCGCGGGCCTGTTTGCGCTGCTGATCGGCTTTGTCAGCTTGAGACGCTCAGGCATCTACTTCTCGATCCTGACGCTGGCCTTTGCGCAGATGTCCTTCAACCTCGCCTATTCAGTGCTGACCCCGATCACCAACGGCGAAACCGGCCTGCAGCTGACGCTGGAAGACCCCCGCATCCTGGGCGTTTCTGCTACCGCGGACGGCTCGATCCCGGTGACCAACCTGTTCGGCCTTGAAATGCGCTCCACCTTCGAGATGGCGGTCGGCCCCTGGGCCTTCCAGTTCAACGCCGGCTACTACCTCTGCGCGCTGATCATGCTGGCAGCCTTCTACCTGTCGATCCGCATCTTCCGCTCACCCTTCGGCATGATGCTGCGGGCGGTGAAGTCGAACCAGCAGCGGATGAACTACACCGGCCTCAACACCCGTCCCTACACCCTGGCCGCCTTTGTGATCTCCGGCATGTATGCAGGTCTTGCAGGCGGGCTGATGGCCTCGATGGATCCGCTGGCTGGCGCGGAGCGGATGCAGTGGACCGCCTCCGGCGAGGTGGTGCTGATGACCATCCTCGGCGGCGCCGGCACGCTGATCGGCCCGGTGCTGGGCGCGGGCTTCATCAAGTACTTCGAGAACATTTTCTCCAAGATCAACGACAACGTGCTGCACACCTGGTTCAGCTTCCTGCCGGACGGGATGGAGGACGCGGTGGTGTTCATCATCCACCCCTTCATCGGCAAGGGCTGGCATCTGACCCTCGGCATCCTGTTCATGCTGGTGGTGATCTTCCTGCCCGGCGGCCTGGTTGAGGGCGGCCAGCGGATCAAAGGCTGGCTCAGCCGCCGCAAGGCCAAAGACGGCGGCAAGGCTGCCGGCGAAACCAACCCCGCGGAATGAGGAGACAAAACAATGGGTATCCTTGAAGTCAAAGACGTGGGGAAACGGTTCGGCGGCCTGCAGGCGCTCTCAAACGTGAACCTCAGCGTTCAGGAAAATTCGGTCCACGCAATCATCGGGCCGAACGGCGCCGGCAAGTCCACGCTGCTGAATTGCCTGGTGGGCAAACTGATCCCCGACACCGGTTCCGTCATGTTCGACGGCCAGTCGGTGCTGGGCCGTGCTCCTTACGAAATCAACCAGATGGGCATCAGCCGCGTGTTCCAGACGCCAGAGATTTTCGGCGACCTGACGGTGCTGGAAAACATGATGATCCCTTGCTTTGCCAAACGGGACGGCGCGTTTGAGCTGAACGCCCTCTCCGCGGTGCTGAAACAAAAGGACATTCTGCAAAAGGCTGAGCATATGCTGGAAGAGATGAACATGGCGGACAAGCGGCATATGCACGCCGCCGCCATGTCCCGCGGCGACAAGCGGCGGCTGGAGATCGGCATGTGCCTCAGCCAAGAGCCACGCCTTTTGCTGCTGGATGAGCCGACGGCCGGCATGGCCCGGGCCGACACCAACAACACAATCGACCTGCTGAAGCAGATCAGCGAAGAGCGCGACATCACCATCGCCATCATCGAGCACGACATGCATGTGGTGTTCAGCCTCGCCAACCGGATCACCGTGCTGGCCCAGGGCACACCCCTGGTCGAGGACGATCCGCAGAACATCCGCGGCAACCCCAAGGTGCGCGAAGCATACCTGGGCGAGTCGGCTTAAGGAGGAACCAAGATGAACGTCAAACCCGATTTCTCCAAGAATGCCAACGTCGCCACCACCGCACCGGCTTTCCTGTCGGTCTGGGATGTGCACGCCTATTACGGCGAGAGCTACATCGTGCAAGGCATCAGCTTCAACGTCCATGAGGGCGAGATCCTGGCGCTGCTGGGCCGGAATGGCGCGGGCAAGACCTCGACCCTGCGGTCCATCGCCCGCACCGGCTCCCCCATGGTGACCCGCGGCGAAATCTGGCTGGACCACAAGCCGCTGCACAACATGGCCTCGCACGAGGCCGCCGCTGCGGGCCTGGGCCTGGTGCCTGAGGACCGCCGCATCATTCCCGGCCTGACAGTGGAGGAAAACCTGCAGCTGGCCCAAATCGCGCCGCCCATCGGCTGGTCGCTGGAGCGTCTCTATGACTTGTTCCCGCGCCTTGGCGAACGCCGCAAGCAGGAAGGCGTGACGCTTTCGGGCGGCGAGCAGCAGATGCTGGCGATTGCCCGGGCGCTGGCCCGCGACATCAAGGTGCTGTTGCTGGATGAACCCTACGAAGGCCTCGCTCCGGTGATCGTGGATGAGATCGAAAAGACCCTCATCCACATCAAGGAACAGGGCATGACAACCATCATTGTCGAGCAGAACGCGGTCCGCGCCCTGGAACTGGCGGACCGCGCGGTGATCCTCGATACCGGCGGCATCGTCTTTGACGGCACCGCCGCAGAGGTCCTGGAAAACGAGGAGCTGCGCGCCGAATACCTGGCGATCTGAACCGTATCCCAGACTTCATCTCCGCTGTGCCAGCCACCCGCAGGTCGGCACTGGGTGACTAAGGCCGGCTCTGTTCAGGGCTGGCCTCTTTTTTTGTACCTGGAGGCACCCGAACACTCCATTCGAAGCCATAAACTCCGGGTATAGACCGCAATTCCCCGCCCTTATCCAACCCGGAGCCTATTCAGCAGGTCCGCCCCGCTCCCGATGTCGATGCCACAGGCCGCGCCAATCCGGCACGGCATCCGACACAACACGTAAAGGACCAAGACATGCGAAAATCCCTGAAACTCATCGCCCTTGCCCTCACTCTTCCTGCCGCAGCAGCTTTGGCCTCGGAAACCGCAATCAGCGCCGGCGCCGAAACCAAGATCCGCGACCTGCTGACAGGCCAAGGTTATGAGGTCACCGAAATCGAGGCCGAGGACAGCATGTTCGAAGCCGAGGCCACCAAGGACGGCAAGGCCTACGAATTCTACCTGAACGATCAATTCGAAGTCGTGAAAATCGAGGAAGACAGCGAAGACGATTGATCGCCCCCGCTTATGCGCTCCCTGGATGCGGTCGCCTCCGCATCCGGGCTGAACAGGAGGATGAAATGCAAAAAGCCTATGTCTGGGATCCGCTGGTGCGGTCGTTTCACTGGCTGCTGGCGGGCGGCTTTATCACCAACACGCTGCTGACCGATCCAGACGGAACCCTTCATCACAATATCGGCTACTTTATCGCAGCACTCGTGGGGTTCCGGGTGATCTGGGGCCTTACCGGCAGCCGTTATGCCCGCTTCTCCAGTTTCCCGCCTGATCTGGGCGCCGCTGCCGGTCAACTGACCGATATCGCAACCGGACGAGTGCGCCGTCACAAGGGCCACAGCCCCTTGGGCGCCTTGATGACTTACAACCTGCTGCTGACACTGCTGGCGGTCGCCATCACTGGCTGGATGGCGGTCACTCCCGCATTTCAAGGTATTGGCTGGCCGGAAGACCTGCATGAGGCGCTGGTTTCCTGGGCTGAGTTCTCGGTTGTCCTGCATGTGGCCGCCGTGCTGTTCGAAAGCCGCCGCACCAAAGTCAATCTGGCGCGCGCGATGGTCACTGGCTACAAGGAACTGCCCAAGACCGACGCGGAGCCTGCGCCATGACCCTAAACCGGCAAAACCCGGCCAAACCCTGGATCCTGATTGCCGTCATCGCCGTGCAGGCCCTCTGCGCGGCGGTGTTTCTGGGCGATATGATTGCCGATCTCTCTGGTATGGAGGCTGCTGAAGCCGAGCAAGGCGAAGGCCCACACGCTTATATCGAGGGGCTGGCAGCGCTGGCGCTGGCGGCGGCAATCGTGATCGAGACCCGCATCCTGATGTGGCTGATGCGGCGCAAGGCGCATCTGGAGGAAAGCCTGACCTCGGCACAAGCTGCAGTGCAGGAGGTGATCGACACTGAGTTTGCCAATTGGGGCCTGACGCCCGCCGAGTTGGACGTGGCAAACTTCCTGGTCAAGGGCCTCAGCACAGCAGAGATCGCCGCCATGCGCGGCAGTGCCGAGGGCACGGTCAAGGCACAGCTCAACGCGATCTACCGCAAGTCCGGCACCGGCAACCGGGCCGAACTGATGAGCCTGTTGATAGACACCCTGATGGGCCAGCGCCAGGCGGTTGCGGAAAACGGCTCTGCCCGCTCCGCCTAAGCGGCCCATTACAGCATCTTGCGCAGCTCGGTTTTTAGCACCTTTCCGTAGTTGTTCTTGGGCAAGGCATGGATACGGATATACTCTTTGGGCCGTTTGAAACGGGCAATCCGGTTGTTGCACATCTCATCCAGCTCGGCATCTGGCGCATCGCCCACGACAAAGGCCACCACTTCCTCGCCCCAATCCGCGTGGGGGCGGCCCACCACAGAGACTTCACGCACCTGAGGATGCAGCAGCAGCACCTCCTCCACCTCGCGCGGATAGACGTTGGACCCGCCGGTGATGATCATGTCCTTGGAACGGTCCTGCAAGGTCAGATAGCCGTCCTCGTCCAGCACCCCCATGTCGCCGGTCATCAGCCAGCCGTTGACCAGCGTCTTGGTGGTGGCTTCGGGGTTGTCCCAGTACCCGGGCATCACCGCATCGCCGCGCACCATGATCTCGCCGTGGCACCCGGCTGGCAGGAATTCCCCCTCCGGCGTGCCGATCCGCACCTCCACCACGCTCTGCGCCTTGCCGACGCTGGCCAGCCGCTCTTTCCAGCGCGGATGCGAACGGTCCTGCACGTCATTGCGCGGCAGCGCGGTGATCGCCATCGGGCATTCGCCCTGCCCGTAGACCTGCACAAAGACCGGACCGAATTGCTCCACCGCCTCCATAATGTCGGCGACATACATCGGCCCGCCGGCATAAACGACCGTGCGCAAACCCTCGCCCTTGCGGCTCAGCCGCTTGGCCTCCGATGTCATGCGCGTGACCATCGTTGGTGCGGCAAACATGTGGACCCGCTCGAAATGCGCGGCAAGATCAAAGATCTCCGCCTCGTCAAAACCTCCGGACACCGGGCAGACATGCCGCGCACCTGCCAGAACATGCTGGATTGCATAGATCCCCGCGCCATGGCTCATCGGCGCCGCGTACAGCGCGTGATCCTCCGCGCTCACTTGATCCACGTCCGCGAAGTAGGCAATGGCCATGGTCATCAGCATCCGGTGAGTGATCATCACACCCTTGGGCCGGCCCGTGGTGCCGGAGGTGTAAAACAGCCAGGCCAGATCTTCCGGCAGGCGCGACGCGGGTTCCGACACCGGATCTGCCTGCAACGCGGCGGCATAGTCCGCGCCGGTGATATCCACGCAGCGCACCTCGGCCTCGGTGCCTTCGACAGCCTCCGTCAGGCCCGGCGAGGTGAACACCAGCCGGACGCCGGAGTTTTCAAGGATGAATTCCGCCTCCTTGCCATGCAGCTTGGCATTGATAGGTACCGCCGCCGCGCCGGCATACCAGATGCCATAAAGCGCGATCAGGTAGTCCGGGCAGTTCTTCATGAAAATGCCGACCCGGTCCCCGGGCGCGATGCCCTGCGCCCGCAGCCAGCCGGCAAGTGAGGCCGCACGCGCATGGAACCCGGCGTAATCTGCAACCAATTGCTGCCCCAGATACAGCGCCGGCCGCGCCCCCTCTGCCGCGGCCATCCTCGCCAGCCACACTGCAATGTTCATCCCAATCGCCTCCCCGGCTTGCCGTTGCGGCCGGAAACTGGCACGCACAAGCAAAGCCCTTCAATTCCGCAAAAATACCTGCGTAAGAATACCATATGAGCGATCTTGCCTTTGAACATGCCCCTGTAGGCCTTGCGGTTCTGGAACGCCGCGTCATCACCCGGTGCAACCTGCAATTCGCGGCGACCTTCGGCGGCGCGCCCGGCGACTACACCGGAATGCTGGTTGCTGAGCTTTATCCCAGCCAGGAAGACTTCAACCGCATCGGCGCCCTTCTGCAGCAGCCCGAGGCGCAAAGCGGCAGCTACAGCGACGAGCGCATCATGCGCCGCCGGTCGGGCGGCTTGTTCTGGTGCCGGGTGCGGGGCCGGTCAGTGACGCCGGAGGCGCCGTTTCAGACCGGCATCTGGTCCTTTGCCGATATTTCCGACGACCGCCCTGTCGTTTCCCTCACCCCGCGGGAACGCGAGGTGGCGATCCTTACCTGCAAGGGGCTGTCAGCCAAGGAGATCGGCAAGCAGCTGGACCTGTCCTACCGCACGGTGGAAAGCCACCGGGCGCATCTGTTGCAGAAATTCGGCGCCCGCAAGCTGCCGGAGCTGGTGGCCAAACTGACCGGGATGCCTCTTTGACCAGGAATTTCCTGCCGGCAATTGCGAATCCGCGCCATAGCCCTCATGTTACAGCCCAGTTCAGGAGTGCTTTCCTTGCGGTAATCCTTGCCCTATAAGCGCCCTAATTTCCTGCCCGCCCCTCCGGCGGGCCTGTCGGAATTGGCTGAGGACAATATGACCAACAAATCTCACGAAGCTGACGTGGCATTCATCAAGGCGCTGGCGGAGCTGCTGCGCGAAAACGACCTGACCGAGCTGCAGGTCAAACGCGACTATGGCGACGACGACAGTCTGAACGTGCGTGTGTCGCGCCAGACTGCAATGGCAGCTGCACCGGTGCAGGTACAGGTTCCTGCCGCAGCTGCCCCCGCACCGGTTGCTGCCGCAGCCGCGCCTGCCTCTGCTGCCGCCCCTGCAGCTGCAAACGACGATCCGGCCAGCCATCCCGGCGCCGTGACTTCGCCGATGGTCGGCACCGTCTACCTGCAGCCGGAACCCGGCTCGCCCTCCTTCATTTCGGTTGGCCAGCAGGTCAGCGAAGGCGACACCCTGCTGATCGTCGAAGCGATGAAGACCATGAACCACATCCCGGCCCCGAAATCCGGCACCGTGAAGCGCATCCTGGTCGAAGACGGCGCCGCTGTTGAATTCGGGTCCCCCCTGGTCATCATCGAATAAGGGTCTGCCATGTTTGACAAGATCCTGATTGCCAACCGCGGCGAGATCGCCCTGCGCGTGATCCGCGCCTGCCGGGAGATGGGCATCAAGTCCGTCGCGGTGCACTCCACCGCAGATGCCGACGCGATGCACGTCCGCATGGCCGATGAATCGGTCTGCATCGGGCCGCCCTCCGGCGCCCAAAGCTACCTGTCGATCCCGGCCATCATCTCGGCTTGCGAGATCACCGGCGCCCAGGCGATCCACCCCGGCTACGGCTTCCTGTCGGAAAACGCTAACTTCGTGCAGATCATCGAAGACCACGGCCTGACCTTCATCGGACCCTCGGCGGCGCATATCCGCATCATGGGCGACAAGATCACCGCCAAGGAAACCGCCAAGAACCTCGGCATCCCGGTGGTGCCCGGCTCCGACGGCGGCGTGCCTGATATTGGCGCAGCCAAGAAGGCCGCCGCGGACATGGGCTACCCTGTGATCATCAAGGCCACCGCCGGCGGCGGCGGCCGCGGCATGAAGGTGGCCAAGGACGAGAAAGAGCTGGTTTCGGCCTTCTCCACCGCCCGCTCCGAGGCCAAGGCCGCCTTCGGCAATGACGAAGTCTACATGGAGAAATACCTCCAGAAGCCGCGTCACATCGAGGTTCAGGTCTTTGGCGACGGCAAAGGCACCGGCATCCATCTGGCGGAACGCGACTGCTCGCTGCAGCGCCGCCACCAGAAGGTGTTCGAGGAGGCCCCCGGCCCCTGCATCACCCCGGAAGAGCGTGCCCGCATCGGCAAGATCTGCGCCGACGCCATCGGCAAGATGGGCTATTCCGGTGCCGGCACCGTCGAGTTCCTCTATGAGGACGGCGAGTTTTATTTCATCGAGATGAACACCCGCTTGCAGGTGGAACACCCGGTGACCGAGGCCATCTTCGGCGTCGACCTGGTGCGCGAGCAGATCCGGGTGGCCGAAGGCCTGCCGATGTCCTTCACCCAGGAAGACCTGGAGATCAACGGCCACGCCATCGAAGTGCGGATCAACGCCGAGAAACTGCCGAACTTCTCGCCCTGCCCGGGCAAAATCACCCAGTACCACGCCCCCGGCGGCCTGGGTGTGCGGATGGATTCGGCGCTTTATGACGGCTATTCGATCCCGCCTTACTATGACTCGCTGATTGGTAAGCTGATCGTGCACGGCCGCGACCGGACCGAGGCGCTGGCGCGCCTGAACCGGGCCCTGGGCGAGCTGATCATCGACGGTATCGACACCACCGTGCCGCTGTTCCACGCGCTCCTGCAGGAGCAGGACATCCACACCGGCGATTACGGCATCCACTGGCTGGAACGCTGGCTGGAAGAGAACACACCGGGTTAAAATCCTGCGGGGCGCACCATCCGGATGCGCCCCGTTTTACATTTCCCTGCCTTTCCACTTTATACTGGCGGCATCATGAGCCTGACTGCCGATCTTTTGCTGCACGCCTATTCCGCCGGTGTTTTCCCGATGGCCGAACACCGCGACGATCCCGAAGTGTTCTGGGTCGACCCCAAGCGGCGCGGGATCCTGCCGCTGGACGGATTCCGCATCTCCCGCTCTCTCGCCAAGCGCATCCGCAACGGCGGCTTCGAGATCACCGTGAACCGGGATTTCGCAGGTGTCGTGGACGGTTGCGCCGACCGGGCAGAAACTTGGATCAACAGTGAAATCCGCGACCGCTACCTGGAACTGCATCTGATGGGCAACGCCCACTCGCTCGAGGTCTGGCACCAGGGCGAACTGGCAGGCGGCACATACGGCGTGTCTCTGGGTGGCGCGTTCTTCGGTGAAAGCATGTTCTCCCGCCGCCGGGATGCGTCAAAGGTGGCACTTGCCTATCTGACCGACCGGCTGGTGCAGGCTGGTTTCACCCTATGCGACACCCAGTTCCTGACCCCGCATCTGGCCTCCCTTGGCGGCGTCGAAGTGACACGCGCACGCTACCGCGCGCTGCTGCGCGAGGCTTTGGACAAGGATGCGGATTTCATGCGGCCGGCAGTTCCGGATCCTCAGCTGCTTTTGCAGCGGATGACCCAGACGTCGTAACGGTTGTGGTCCAGCGCGTTCAGCGCCGGGCTGGAGGCAATCATCCAGCCCTGAAAATGCTCTGCCCCGTTTTTGGGGTCCTGAACCGACAAATAGGCAAAGGCATCGCCCGTCGGGTTTTCCGCCGGATAGCGGCAATCCCGCACAGTCACCAGAAGGCCGAACATCTCTGCGCTGGCGCCAATGGCGACCTCAGCATCGACGGAATGCCCGTTCACCTTGTCAAGCGCGCGCAGCACCGCAGCGGTGCCTTGTGCGGCCTGCTCCTGCCCCCAGGCGGGCATAGCCAGCACCACCGCCGTCAGCGCTGCCGTCAGCCGCTTCACGACTCTTCCTCACCGCCGCCAGCCACGAATTTCACCAGCAGCGAAATCAGGCTGACCGCGCCTTGGGTATCTTCAATCTCGTCACCCGCCTCAAAGGCAAAGGGCGATCCGCCCGGCATGATCTCAACGAAATTGCCGCCCAGCAGGCCTTCGGAGGAAATCACCACGGCGCTGTCGTCGGGGATCTCGATACCATCTTTAACCGAAAAAACGGTATCGGCGCGGAAGGTTTCCGGGTTCAGGCCCACACCGGTCACGGTGCCGATCTTGACCCCGGCCAGCCGCACGTCGGTGCCGACGCTGACGCCTTCCAAAGAGCGGAAAGACGCATTCAAATCATAAGTGGAGCCGGCACGCGACAGGCCAGCCGCCTGTCCTGCATAAACGGCAAAGCCGATGGCCGCCGCCAGCACGATGCCGCCGGCAAAAACTTCAGTAGGATTATGGGACATGAAATCAGCCTTTTGGCAGATGTGTTTACTCGGGCACCCAGGCCTCGTAATCGCGGCGCTCTTTCGGCTCGCCGCCCGCGCGGATCGACCCGGCCGGCGCATAGGCCATGATGGTGCCGGTCAGGTTTTCCTGATGCGGCTTTTCCCAGGCCTTGTGCTTCAGCGGCTTTTCGCTCGGCACCTCGTCAAAGGTGCGGTGCAGCCAGCCGTGCCAGTCGGGGCTGATGCGGGAGGCTTCCACTTCGCCGTTGAACATCACCCAGCGCTTGCTGTCATCCGCGTTGCGGTAGAACACGTTGCCCTGGTCATCTTCACCCACCTTGATGCCCTTGCGGGCGGTGAAGATCCGGGTGTTCAGGGTGGAGCCGTTCCACCAGGTCACAGCGCGCAGAAGTGTGTTCAGGATTCCCATGGGTGCCTCCGGATTTTTCCGACTTCGATATGGCCCAATTTCCCGCCAAGGTCCAGTGGCTTGCGCCACGGGCAGCCTGTGACTTGGCGGGATTTGGCAGATTTGCCTCAGCGGCCTCTGTGCCGCTGGCAGGGTCAGCCCTCAGCGGGTGCCAGCGCGGTCAATTCGATCTCGATCCGGAATTTGGGGTCAATCAGATTGCATTCCACCATGGTGGCCGCCGGCGGGTTGGCGCCAAAGGTTTCCGCCAGAATGGGCCAGCAGGGTTCGAACTCCGCTGCATCCGGCAGGTAATAGTTCACCCGCACTGCGTCGGCAAAGCTGGCGCCTGCCTTCTCCAGCGCCGCACCTATGGTGTCCAGCGCCGAGCGGCACTGGGCCACCACGTCGTCGCCCTGCCCTACGGTTCCAGCAACATGCACGAAACCGCCGGCGACCACAGCGCGGCAATAGCCGATCTTGGCCTCGAACTCGCCGCCCGAAGAAATCCGCTTGATCATGTTTCTCTCCTCAACATGAAAGCGGCGCGGAAATGACCGCGCCGCTCTATCAGAAACTTTCGCCAGTCAGCCCGCTGACGCCGGCTCTTTCTCCGCATCCGCGTGGATCATCAGCGGTTGCGCGTCAGAGGTCACGGCCTCCTCGTTCACAACCACCTTGGTGACGCTGTCCATGCCCGGCAGGTCGAACATGGTATCCAAGAGGATGTCTTCCATGATCGAGCGCAGGCCGCGGGCGCCGGTCTTGCGTTCTATTGCCTTCTTGGCAATCGCGCTCAGCGCCTCGTCGGTGAAGTCCAGCTCTGTGTCTTCCAGCTCGAACAGGCGCTGGTACTGCTTGACCAGGGCGTTCTTCGGCAGGGTCAGAATGGTGACCAGCGCATCCTCGTCCAGATCTTCGAGTGTTGCCAGCACCGGCAGACGGCCGACGAATTCCGGGATCAGGCCGAATTTCAGCAGGTCTTCCGGCTCCAGATCCTTGAAGATCTCGCCAACGCCGCGCTCGTCATTGTCGCGCACATCAGCCCCAAAGCCCATCGCCGAGCCCTTGCCGCGCTGCGCGATGATCTTGTCGAGGCCGGCAAAGGCGCCGCCGCAGATGAACAGGATGTTGGTGGTGTCCACCTGCAGGAATTCCTGCTGCGGATGCTTGCGCCCGCCTTGCGGCGGCACAGAGGCGACGGTGCCTTCCATCAGCTTCAGCAGTGCCTGCTGCACGCCCTCGCCCGACACGTCGCGGGTGATTGAGGGGTTTTCCGACTTGCGGGTGATCTTGTCGACCTCGTCGATATAAACGATGCCGCGCTGCGCGCGCTCAACGTTGTATTCCGACGCCTGCAAGAGCTTCAGGATGATGTTCTCGACATCCTCCCCCACGTAACCGGCCTCGGTAAGCGTGGTGGCATCCGCCATAGTGAAGGGCACATCCAGGATCCGCGCCAGCGTCTGCGCCAGCAGCGTTTTGCCGCAGCCGGTCGGGCCGATCAGCAGGATGTTGGATTTCGCCAGTTCGATGTCAGAACCCGCCTTCTGGGCGTGGTTCAGACGCTTGTAGTGGTTGTGCACCGCAACCGACAGCACGCGCTTGGCGGTGGCCTGGCCGATCACGTAATCATCCAGCACCTGGCAGATATCCTTGGGCGTCGGCACGCCGTCGGTCGCCTTCAGCCCGGAGGCCTTGGTCTCTTCACGGATGATATCCATGCACAGTTCAACGCATTCATCGCAAATGAATACGGTGGGGCCAGCGATCAGCTTGCGCACTTCATGCTGGCTCTTGCCGCAGAAGCTGCAATAGAGGGTGTTCTTGCTGTCGCCGCCTGAATTCGTCGCCATGGTCTACCTTTCAGTCCGCCCGGTCCGCTGCGCCCGCGCTGCGGGGCAATTCATCTTTTGGCCAGCTTAAGCCAGTGCTTAGGCCGCCACAATGTGAAAGTGCGCCCCATCTGAAACGCGGGGCACACGGCTGTTCACAAGCGCAGGCGTCAGGCCTGCTCGTCGTCGCCCTTGGCGCGGTTCTCGACGATCTCGTCGATCAGACCGAATTCCTTGGCCTCTTCCGGAGACATGAAGTTGTCGCGCTCCAGCGCGTTGACGATGGTGTCGTAATCCTGACTGGTGTGCTTGACGTAAATCTCGTTCAGGCGCTTTTTCAGCTTCAGGGTTTCTTCGGCGTGAATCATGATGTCAGTCGCCTGGCCCTGGAAGCCGCCGGAGGGCTGGTGCACCATCACGCGGGAATTCGGCAGGCTGAAGCGCATGCCCGGCTCGCCGGCGGTCAGCAGCAGTGAGCCCATCGAGGCCGCCTGACCGATCACCAGGGTCGAGACCTTGGGCTTGATGTACTGCATGGTGTCATAGATCGACAGGCCGGAGGTCACAACGCCGCCGGGGCTGTTGATATACATGGAGATTTCCTTGGACGGGTTTTCTGCCTCAAGGTGCAGCAGCTGGGCCACGATCAGCGAGCTCATCCCGTCATGCACCGGACCGTTCAGGAAGATGATCCGCTCCTTCAGCAGGCGGGAAAAGATGTCATAGGCCCGTTCTCCCCGGCTGGTCTGCTCAACCACCATCGGGACCAGGGTGTTCATGTATGTTTCTCTGGGATCAATCATTGCAACCTGCCTGCGTTGTTTATGTCCGGCACCATACCCGACAGTGTGTTACCCGAGTCTTAGTATCGCCCCTTTTGACCTGCAAGAGGCGGCAGGCATTTTCCCAATGACGCAAACCTGCATGTGGTGTCGCAATCCGCTGGAACGCTGTCGCTATTCTCGGGCTGCGCGCGGCACCAGCGCCTTAGGAAGCAAAATCAAGTCCGAATTCCGCCCGGTGTCTTTCACCGGGTGCTGCGCTGGGGTCCCGCCATGTCCGATGACAGCTTCGTTCAGAAAGGCGCCGCCGCCAATCTCGCCATTCCATTTGAGGGCGAACCGCAGGATTTCTATTTCCTGCTGCTGCCCAAGGCGACGATGCTGCCGGTGGCCGCCGCCATTGAACCCCTGCGCATTGCCAACCAGGTGACCGGCACCCGGCTCTACCGCTGGTACATCATGACGGAGGACGGCCGGCCGGTGCGCTGCTCCAACGGCATGGTGGTAACCCCGGACACCCAGTTGCAGCCGCTGCCCTCGGATTCGATGGGTTTTGTCTGCGCAGGCGTTGAACCGCACGCGGCCGCCAGCGAAGTCACCTTGAACTGGTTGCGCCGCGAAAGCCGCTTTGGCCGCTCCATTGGCGGTATTTGCACCGGTGCCTTTGCGCTGGCTCAGGCCGGTCTGATCAAGAACCACAAGTTCACCCTGCACTGGGAAAACCAGCCGGGCTTCCTGGAAAGCTATCCCAGCCTGGAGCCCTCCCCAAACATCTTCGAAATCTCGGGGCCCTTGATGACCTGCGGCGGCGGCAATGCCGCCACCGACATGATGCTGCACCTGATCGAGGAGCGCCACGGCAAGCAACTGGCGATCATCGTCGCCGATATGTGCCTGCATGTGCGCTCCGGCGGCCAGGCGGCGCCGCAGAAGTCGAACTATGCGGTGGCCATCGGCAGCCGCAACCAGCGCCTGCTGAACGCTCTGCAGCTTATGCAGGAATCGATCGAGGAACCGTTGTCGATCGGCGAGTTGTGCGACCGGCTCGACATCTCCCGCCGCCAGCTGGAGCGGCTGTTCTCGCGCTATCTGAACCAAAGCCCGATGCATGTCTATTTTGACATGCGCCTCAGCCACGCCTTTGCGCTGATGAACGAAACCTCAATGTCTGTCACCGAGATCGCGCTGGCCTCGGGCTTCAATTCGGCCACCCACTTCTCACGCCAGTTCAAGCGAAAATTCGGCGCTTCGCCGCACTTCTTCCGCAAGGGCTGGAGCTGAGAAAGGCGGCTTGAACACCCGCCCTATCTTTGGTCCTGCGCCTAGAGCGGGCGGAAGGGCGCTACCTTTACAAAAACCAAAATTGGCAGCTTTTCTTTTGGCCGCGCCGTTCAACTCTGGTAACAGCTCCTACATATTATGTTGTTAGTACGCAGAAATTACGCCAAGTATTCGCCAGCACGGATTTCAAAAAGGAGTAAGGCGCCCCGGTGCCACCAGGAGACACAAGATGCCACTGCCCGAGTTTTCAGCTGATATGGATCCGGAAGAAAAGGAGCAAATGGTTGCAAACGCGGCCAAGGCTTCCAACTTTCTCAAGGCCATCAGCCATCAGGGGCGGCTGATGATCCTGTGCCATCTGGTCTCCGGCGAAAAATCCGTAACGGAACTGGAACAACTTCTGTCGGCCCGACAGGCTGCCGTCTCCCAGCAGCTTTCCCGGCTGCGCCTTGAGGGCCTGGTTGTCCCGCGCCGCGACGGCAAAGCGATCTACTACAGCCTCGCGGATGATAAGCCCCGTCGCGTTCTCGAAGTGGTCTACGATATTTTCTGCAACGACGGCGATTGACGCCATCGGGCTGCAGAATACTCTGCGTTCCGGCAAAACCGCGCAAGCCGCCCCCATGCGGGACGCCAACCGGAGCACAGCATTGAACCGCAGGCAGATCATCAATGACCCGCAGACCGGCAACAAGGCGGAAGCTTTTGAAGCCGCTGATGATTGCCCCGCCAACCCGATCCGTCACCGCACCATCGGAGATGTAATCACCGCCCGCCATGGCCGCCGCGCGGTGCTTCAGGGAATGCTTGGCACTTCTGCCTCTGCTGCCCTTTTTGGCGCGACGGCTCTCACTCAGCCGCACCGGGCCGCCGCGGCTGTCTCAAGTGCTCAAAGCCGTTACGCCTTTGACGAACTGGCATGGGGCAACGACGAAACCCACCATGTCGCACCGGGCTATGACGCGGACATCCTGCTGCGCTGGGGGGACCCCATCACCGCGGACGCGCCGGATTTCGACGTGATGAACCAGAGCGCCGCAGCACAGCTTCAGCAGTTCGGCTACAACAACGACTATGTTGGGTTCCTGCCCCTCAACGCAGAAGGCACCCGCGGGCTTTTGTGCGTGAACCATGAGTACACAAATGAAGAGGTGATGTTCCCCGGCCTTGGCCGCCAGGACAAGGCAGAGTTTGCTGGCATGACGCGGGAACTGGCGGAAATCGAAATGGCCGCCCACGGCGGCTCCGTGGTGGAAATTGCCCGCAACCAGGAGGGCAAGTGGGCCGTTGTCCGTGACAGCGAGTTGAACCGCCGCATTTCCCCGCTGAACACGGTGATGGCCATTGATGGCCCCGCCGCGGGCCACCCGCGGATGCAGACCGGCGCTGATCCTACCGGGCGCGAGGTCATTGGCACCCTGAACAACTGCGCCGGCGGCATGACCCCCTGGGGCACCTGGCTGATGGCTGAGGAGAACTTTCACGGCTATTTCTGGACCGATCAACTGGGCGCCGAGGGCGAGCCCGATCTCACGGGCCAGCCAGAGGCCGCACAGATGGCCCGCTACAACGTGCCTGCCCTGTGGTACGCTTGGGGCAAATACCACGACCGTTTTAACATTGATAAAACTCCCAATGAAGTGAACCGCTTCGGCTGGGTTGTTGAAGTTGATCCGCTGGATCCGCATTCCACGCCGGTAAAGCACACAGCGCTTGGCCGCTTTGCGCATGAGGGCGCGGAAACCACCCTGTCCGCCGACGGCCGCCTGGTGGTCTACATGGGCGACGATGCCCGGTTCGAATACCTTTACAAATACGTGTCCCGCGGATCAGTTTCGCAGGACCGCGCCGCAAACTCCCGCCTGCTCAGCGACGGGACGCTCTATGCAGCCCGGTTTGATCCGGACGGCACTCTGCACTGGCTGCCGCTGGTGCAAGGCCACGGGCCGCTCACGGCGGACAACGGCTTTGCCAGCCAGGCAGACGTCCTGATTGACGCCCGCCTGGCCGCGGATGTTCTGGGCGCAACCCCGATGGACCGCCCCGAAGATGTCTCGCCGCGCGGCGACGGCACTGCTTTCGTGATGCTGACCAACAACTCCAAGCGTGAGCCGGGCCAGACCAACGCCGCCAATCCGCGGCCTGAATCTGATTTCGGCCATGTCATTGAACTGAAGGAGGACGGCGGCGACCACGCCGCCACCCGCGGCAGCTGGTCCATCCTGGTGCAATGCGGAAACCCCGCAATTGCCGCCGTAGGAGCGCAATGGAACCTGGAAACCACAGAAAACGGCTGGTTCGGCTCACCGGACAATTGCGCCATCGACGCTGAGGGCCGCCTCTGGGTCGCCACCGACCAGGGCCGCAAGTGGGACAAGACAGGCAAATCCGACGGGCTATATGGCGTGGAGACCGAAGGGGGTCTGCGCGGCCACTCCAAACTGTTTTTCCGATGTCCCGTGGGGGCAGAGCTTTGCGGCCCCTACTTCACCCCGGACAATGAAACCCTGTTCCTGGCAGTGCAGCACCCCGGCACCGACGGCACCACCAGCCTGAAAGGGTTCGAACGCGAATCCACCTTCGAGGATCCGGCCACCCGCTGGCCGGATTTCGACCCGGCGATGCCGCCGCGCCCCTCGGTAGTCGTGATCACCAAACAGGGTGGCGGCAAGATCGCAACCTGACCGGGCGCCTCAGCCCCACAAAATTGTGAGCCGCAGCTCCCCGGTTATGCCCTAGATGTTTCAAGCACGCCTTGGAGAAGCCCCATGTCTTTCATCCGTCTGACCGCCGCCTTGATCCTGACAGCTTCAACAGCCGCCGCTGGCAGCATCTCCCCGCGTGACGGCTGGGCGGTGCATGAGACCTCCAAACCCTTCGAGCAGCTGATTGCAGATGTCAAAGCCGCAGCCAAAACCCAAGGCCTGGGCGTCGTCACCCAGGCAGGCCCCACAGGCGCTGCCGCCGCCCGCGGCATCACCATCCCCGGCAATCGGGTTATTGGCCTCTTCAACAATGATTTCGCAGTGAAGATCCTGGCACTTTCCACCGCTGCGATGATCGAAGCCCCTGTGCGGATGTATGTGACAGAGGAAGCTGACGGCACCGCCACGCTGTCTTACAAGCTGCCCACTCATGTCTTTGCCCCATACGCGGATGAGGGCGGCGCAGGCCTTGCAGCTCTGGCCGGCCAACTCGACCGCCGCTTCGCGTTAATCGCTGAACAGGCACAAAAGTAGCTGCAGCTTCTTTCTGGTCACAAATACCCAAATCCCCTCGTTTGCGCCAAAAACCGCCGCAGCATTTCTCACACTGGCGTGAGAGGGCTTGCGCGCGGGCACAGGCTCGGCATTCTGGCGGCAAATCAACGGATTGGACGAACAAGATGACAGAACCCTCACGCGCAGCCGATGTTCTGGCCCGGCGGCTCTATGAGGCAGGCTGCCGCCATGCCTTCGGGATGCCCGGCGGCGAGGTGCTGACCCTGGTCGATGCGCTTACACGCGCGGGTATCGCCTTTCACCTGGCCAAGCATGAGAACTGCGCCGGCTTCATGGGCGAAGGTGTGCATCATGCGGACGGCGCGCCGGTCATCCTGATCGCCACCCTCGGCCCCGGTGCGCTGAACGGCATCAATGTGGTCGCCAACGCCCATCAGGACCGGGTGCCGATGCTGGTGCTGACCGGCTGCGTCGATGCAGCGGAGGAACAAAGCTACACCCATCAAGTTCTTGACCACCGCGCAGTGTTCACCCCTATCACCAAGGCGACCTTCCGGCTGGACGCCGAAGCTGCGGACCTGATCGCAGACAAGGCGGTCGCCATCGCAACTGAACCCCGAAACGGGCCGGTGCATATTGACGTGCCGATCTCGGTGGCAGATGCGCCGGCAAAGGACCGCGGCGTCCGCCGCGCGCCTGCAAGTGCCAGCGCGCCAAGCGGAGAGGCACTGGCGCAGGCGCGATCCTGGCTGGCTGCAGCTGAACGTCCGGTGGCGGTCATTGGTCTTGATGCGCTGCAGGAAAACGCAGGCCCTGCCCTTCGCAGTTTTCTTGAGGAACACCAGATCCCTTTCGTCACAACCTACAAGGTCAAGGGTATCCTGCCTGAGAACCACCCCCTCTGCCTGGGCGGTGCGGGCCTGTCACCGCTGGCTGACAAACACCTGCTGCCGCTGGTGCGTGAAGCTGATCTGGTCCTCTCCATCGGCTATGACCCGATTGAGATGCGCCCCGGCTGGCGAAACGTCTGGGATGTGCAGACCCAGAACGTCATCGACGTCGCGCCAGAGGCCAACACCCATTACATGCATCAGGCCGGCTTGAACTTTCTGACCGCCATCATTCCAACGCTGGAAGCCCTCTCCGAAGGCACCGCCCCGCGCGAAACCTGGACCAATGGCCGCCCGGCAGCGGTCAAATCCGCGCTGGCGGAAGCCTTCCCGCAGGATGACAACTGGGGCCCGGCCGGTGTCATCGCCGAATGCCGCGCCACGCTGCCCCCGGATACCCTTGCCACCGCCGACAGCGGCGCCCACCGTATTTTGCTCAGCCAGATGTGGGAATGTTCCGAGCCGCGCAGTCTGATCCAGTCTTCCGGCCTCTGCACCATGGGCTGCGCCGTGCCAATGGCCATCGGGCGCAAGCTGGCGCAGCCGGACCGCCCGGTGGTCAGTTTCTCCGGTGACGCGGGCTTTCTGATGGTCGCAGGCGAGCTCGCCACAGCTGCCGAACTTGGCGTGGCTCCCATCTTCGTGGTTTTTGCGGACGCCAGCCTTGCCTTGATTGAGCTGAAACAGCGCCAGCGCCAGCTTGCCAATGGCGGCGTGGATTTTGCTGAACACGACTTTGCGGCGATGGGCCGGGCATTCGGCGGCAAAGGCGTCACCGTCACCAGCCGCGCCGACCTGCGCGCCGCCCTGCAGGACGCAATGAAATCAGACAACTTCACCGTCATCTCGGCAGTGATCGACCGCGGAGGCTATGATGGCCGCATCTGACCTGCTGCCCCACGGCGCCCTCAAAGGCGTCAAGGTTCTCGACCTCTCCCGCATCCTGGCAGGCCCGACCTGCACCCAGCTCCTGGGCGACCTCGGCGCCACGGTGATCAAGGTGGAAAACCCCAAGACCGGCGGCGACGACACCCGGCAATGGGGGCCTCCTTACGTGGTGGACGCGAACGGGCAGCAATCCGATCTCTCCGCCTATTTCATGGCGGCCAACCGCAACAAACGCTCGGTCGCCATTGATATTGCAACAAAAGACGGCCAGCAGGCCATCCGGCGCCTGGCGGCTGAGGCCGACATCCTGATCGAGAATTTCAAACCCGGCGGGCTGGCGAAATACGGGCTGGACTATGCCAGCCTCAAGGACGATCTGCCGGGGCTGATCTACTGCTCCATTTCGGGCTACGGCCAAACCGGCCCCAACAGCCACAAGCCCGGCTATGACATCATGGCCCAAGGGTTCGGCGGCATCATGTCGCTGACTGGGGAGCCAGACGGCCAGCCGATGAAGGCAGGCGTCGGCATCGCCGATGTGATGTGCGGCATGTACGCCTGCATCGGCATCCTTTCTGCCCTGCACCACCGCGAGAAAACCGGCGAAGGCCAGCAGATCGACCTGGCCCTGGTGGATGCCCAGATCGCCTGGCTGATCAACGAGGGCGTCGCCTATCTGAACACCGGCAGCATCCCCAAGCGCCGCGGCAACGAGCACCCCAGCATCATGCCTTATGGCGTCTATGAAACCTCGGACGGCCACGTGATCCTGGCGGTGGGCAATGACAGCCAGTTCCGCCGTTTCATGGAGTTTTTGAAGCTCGAAGGCCTGGCAGAGGATCCCCGTTTCGCCACCAACCCGGCCCGGCTGCAGAACCGCGATGCGCTGAATGCCATCCTGATCCCCTCCGTGCAGCGCTTCACCACCGATGCGGTGCTGGCAGCGATGGAAGCCCGCAAGGTGCCAGCCGGCCCGGTGCAGAACCTTGAAACCCTGTTCGCCACCGATCAGGTCGAAGCACGGCAAATGGCCATCGGCATGGACACCGCGGCAGGCCCGGTCAGGCTGCTGGGCAACCCGCTGAATTTCTCGCGCACGCCAGTCACATACCGGCACGCGCCGCCCCGATGCGGCGAAGGCACAGAAGAGATTCTGGGCTCGGGTTCCCCCTTCGGAACGCCCTGAGCGCCCAAATCCGCGGCAGCATTCCGCCAAGTGTTACAGTTTCCGGCAAAACACCGCCAAACCGGCGGTGTTTTTGCAATCAATTGCCACGGCCCCTTGCAGAATTTTCCGGGGAAATCCTACACATCCGGCGAAATTCACATTTGCAGGCACACAGCCCATCACCAAACCGAGAGCGGGGTTCGCCCGGGTCAATCCGATGTTCTACTCTACATTACTGGAACACACGGAAACCGCGCAGAGTTCAAAGAAGAGATTGGAATCCCATGACGCATGACATTTTCGGCCAAGACAGCAGCCTGACTGACGCAGCCGCGCTGCAGGATTGGAACGCCGTGCAGCTGGGGGTTCTGGCCCACGCCGCCGTCACCGCCGACCACTTGGGCACGGTGCTGAAAGCGGTACCGGAGTTTGCCCTGGCCCATGCGATCAAGGGGCTGTCGCTGCTAATGCTTGGCCGCTCCGAATTGCTGCCGACCGCCCGCGAGGCGCTGCGCGACGCCAAGGCGTTTTATGAAGGCGCCCTGCCCCGCGAACGCAAGTATGTCGACGCGTTGGAGAACTGGCTGTCGGGCCATCCCAGCCAGGCCATCCAGCGGATGGAGGAGGTGCTGGACATCTTCCCGCAGGACACGCTGGCGATGAAACTCAGCCACGGCATCCGCTTTATCATGGGCGACCCCGCTGGCATGCGCGCCTCGATTGAAAGGGTGCTGCCCTCTTACGATCCCGACCACGCAGGCCGCGGCTACCTCTTGGGCTGCCACTCCTTCTCGCTGGAGGAAACCGGCGAGTACGAACGCGCCGCCAACGCAGGGCGCCAGGCGCTGTGGATGGCACCGGACGATGCCTGGGGCTTGCACGCGGTCGCCCACGTTCACGACATGACCGGCAACGCGAAATCGGGGCTGGAATGGCTTGAGGGGCGCGAGGACGCCTGGGCCCATTGCAACAACTTCCGCTATCACGTCTGGTGGCACAAGGCGCTGATGCATCTGGACCTGGGCCAGATGGACGAAGCCATCGCCCTCTATGACAGTGAGGTCCGCAAAGACAAAACCGACGACTACCGCGACATCTCCAACGCCACCTCGCTCTTGATGCGGCTGGAACTGGAAGGCGTCAATGTGGGCCCCCGCTGGGAGGAACTGGCGAATCTCTGTGCCAACCGGACCGAGGATGGAAGCCTGATTTTTGCCGATTTGCACTACCTCCTGGCCCTCACCGGCCACCGAAAGGAGGAGGCGCACCGGCTGGTTCAGCGGATTCACGCCGATGCTGACGCGGGCGGCAGCGAGGCGAAGGAACGGATGGCTGCCCCGGGATGCGCCGCCGCCGACGGGCTTGAGGCCTTCGGAGACGGTAATTACAAGTCCGCTTTCGCAAATTTATCCACAGCCCGCACAACCATGCAGCTGGCCGGCGGCAGCCACGCGCAACGCGATGTTTTCGAACGGATAACCATAGACGCCGGCCTGCGTGCAGGACAGCTTGACGAAGTCGAAGCAATACTGGATGACCGCTGCGTCAAGCGCGGCGGCACAGAGGACAATTACGCCCTGGCCCGCCGCGCTCTGATCGCCCAGGGCCGGAACTCACCCGACGCTGCAAGCGTTCCCGCCGAATAAGACCTTCAAGGACCAGAAACGACCGATGTCCAGCGTTGCGCCCTTCCCCGGGCCTCAGAAAGACCCCAATGCTGCCAACCGTGCAGAGCCCCCGCTGCAGGCGGCCCAACCCCGTGTGCGCGACCCGCGGCTCGACTTCTACCGCGGTATAGCGATGTTCATCATCCTGGTGGCGCATATCCCGGGCAACCGCTGGGCCAGCTGGATCCCGGCCCGGTTCGGCTTTTCCGACGCAACAGAGATCTTCGTCTTCTGCTCCGGCATGGCCTCGGCCATTGCCTTCGGCAGCTCTTATGCCAAGCAAGGCTGGTGGCTTGGCACCGCCCGGGTCATCTTCCGCTGCTGGCAGGTCTACTGGGCCCATATTGGCCTGTTCTTCTTCCTCGCTGCTTCGATGGCTCTGCTCGACCTCTATGGCGGCTTCGACAAGAGCTACATCGGCTCATTGAACCTGCACTGGTTCTTCACCAACACGGTGCAGCAGCTGACCGGGCTGTTCACCCTCACCTATGTTCCGAACTACTTTGACATCCTGCCGATGTACCTGGTGGTTCTGCTGCTGATGCCGCTGATGATGGGGCTGGAGAAGGCAGGTCTGTGGACCGTGGCCGCCGCCAGCATCCTAATCTGGCTCACCGCCAACCCCTACATGATCGGCCTCGGCCCGGACGGTATCTCCTTCATGGCGGAACCCTGGTCAGACCGCGAATGGTTCTTCAACCCGCTCGGCTGGCAGCTGCTGTTCTTCACCGGTTTTGCCTTCATGAAAGGCTGGCTGCCTGCGCCGCCGGTCTCCAAGGCGCTGGTGATTCTGGCCGCCGCATTCCTGGTCCTGTCGGCGCCCTTCGGCTCATGGAAGGTGTTCCTGTGGGTGGAAGCTGCGAACAAGGACCTGGCCAGCCTGATCCGCCCGACCTGGGAAATCACCGCCGAATGGCGCGAGAAAACAGACTTCGGCCTGCTGCGTTATGCCCACTTCCTGTCGCTGGCCTATCTGGGCTGGGTAGCGGCCGGCACTGGCGGCAAGCGGCTCATCGCCTCCGGCCAGTCTCTGGCGGCCCGCACCTGGGCAGTTTTGCTGAAACTGATCACCAAGGTCGGCCAGCAATCGCTTGCGGTGTTTGTTTTCTCCATGGCTCTGGCGCGGTTCATCGGCTTTGCGCTTGACCAGACCGACCGCGCGGTTATGACCACGGCATTCGCCAACCTGGTTGGCTTTTTCCTAATCATTGTCTGCGCTTACACCGCAGCCTGGTTCAAGTCGCAACCTTGGAGAGCCAAGCGATGAGCACTTTGACCCGCCGCACATTCATGGCTGCCGCACTTGGCAGCACCGCCCTTGCCGCATTGCCCGGCATGGCCAGCGAAGCTGTGCCGTTCACCCGCGATGTCGTGATCGCCAAGGCCCGCGCCCTGGCCGCCAAGGATTATGCCGAGCGCCCGATGGTGCCGCAGGACTGGCTGGAGCAGTCCTATGACGACTACAAGGCCCGCTGGTTCCGCACCAAGGACGCGCTGTGGTCCAGCACGGACCGCAGCTACAACGTTGATTTCTTCCTTCCCGGCCTCTATTTCCCGCGCGCCATCCAGATCAATACGGTGACGGACGGGCTGTCCAGCCGCGTGCCCTTTGACCTCTCGCTGTTCGACAAAAACGAAAAGGCGCCGGACCTCACCACCGAGGGCGACCTGGGCTATTCAGGCCTGCGCCTGCGCACCGATCTGGACGACCCCACCAAGAAGACAGAGTTCTGCGTCTTCCAGGGCGCCAGCTATTTCCGCGCCATCGGCATCGGCAATGCCTACGGCCTGTCTGCCCGCGGCCTGGCTCTGAAAACCGCTGACCCCGAAGGCGAGGAATTCCCCGAGTTCATCGAATTCTGGCTCGAGGCCCCCGCCCCCGGCCAGCGCCACATGGTGGTACATGCGCTGATGGACTCGCCGTCGGTCACCGGCGCCTACCGCTTCACCGTCACCCCGGGCAGCAGCGCCGTGATGGATGTGGAGGCAACCCTGTTTGCCCGCGAGGAGCTGAGCCATGCAGGCCTTGCGCCGCTCACCTCGATGTTCCTGTTCGATGCCACCAACCGCCACCGGTTCGACGATTTCCGCCCGGCGGTGCACGACAGCGACGGGCTGCTGGTACTGAACGGCAATGGCGAAACCCTGTGGCGGCCGCTGGCCAACCCGAAACGCCTGCAAGTGTCCTCCTTCGTGGACGACAACCCGCGCGGCTTCGGTCTGATGCAGCGGTCGCGCAAGTTGTCGGATTTCAACGACCTCGAGGCCTTCTATCACAACCGCCCCTGCCTGTGGGTGGAACCCAAGGAAGACTGGGGCAAAGGCGCTGTCACGCTGGTGGAAATCCCGGCGGACAAGGAAATCTACGACAACATCGTCGCCTACTGGCGCCCGCGCGAACCCTATGCCGCAGGGTCCGAGGTCAGCCTCAATTACCGCCTCACCTGGGGCGGCGAGCCGGTGCTGCCGATGCCGCGGGTGACCGACACCGCCGAAGGCGCCCGCATCTTTGGCGGACCTGGCCGGATCATGACCATCGACTTCGCCGCGCACCCCTTGCTCGAAGGCGAACCGGACACCCTTGACGTCCACATCCACTCTCCCCATGTGGCGACCAGCGAAGGCGTGCTGCAGCGCAATCCGGAAACCGGCGGCCTGCGGCTCGCCTTCTACTTTGATCCGGGCGACCGGGACCACGTCGAACTTCGCGCCCAGCTCAGGAAAGACGGCAGCCCCGCCTCTGAGGTCTGGCTTTACAGGTGGACCGCATGACCATGTGTGATCTGATGCCTCCGGAACAGCCTCTGGCGATGCCGGAGCAAGATTTCAGCAAGGATTTTCGCGATGCGGAAGCCCCCGGCGGTGCCGCGCCGCGCCAGGTGGCGCTGTGGCGCCTGCTGGCGTTTTCGCCCGCGATGGCCGCAACCGGTGTTCTGACCTGGGTCATGGCCGGCTGGTTCACCGATGGCGGCATCTCAGTGCTGGAGATGATCCTGCTGGCGCTGATCGCCTTCAATTTCTTCTGGATCGCCTTCACCGTCTCCACTGTTCTGCTCGGCCTTTACGGGCTGTCGCGCCGCGAGCGCACCGCCGCCCGCGGTGCTGCCCGCCCGATGAAGGTGGCGCTCTTGATGCCGGTCTACAACGAGGTGCCCTGGTACGTGCTGGGCAACGCTCAGACCATGCTGCAGGAGCTTCACGGCCGCGGCGGCCTGCATGAATACGCGATGTTCATCCTGTCGGATACCCGCGACGACGCCATTGCCGCGCAGGAGCGCGCCAGCGTCGAGGCGCTGCGCACCATGCTGCCCGAGGGCACTGAGCTCTACTACCGCCGCCGCGACGACAACGAAGGCCGCAAGGTCGGCAATATCTCCGACTGGGTGCGCCGCTGGGGCGCGGGCTATGAGGCGATGCTGGTGCTGGACGCCGACAGCCTGATGACCGGCCGCGCCATCGCCCGGCTGGCCGATGCGCTGGCCCGCGACCCAGGCGCAGGCCTGATCCAGAGCTACCCGCAGCTGATTGGCGCGCAATCGGTCTTTGGCCGCATGCAGCAATTCGCCAACGGTGTCTACGGCCTGGCACTGGCCGAGGGACTCGCCCGCTGGGCCGGCCACGAGGGCAACTACTGGGGCCACAACGCCATCATCCGCACCCGCGCCTTTGCCGCCTGTGCCGGCTTGCCGCTGCTGCGTTCCCGCTTTGGCGGCGGCGAGAAGCTGATCATGAGCCATGATTTCGTCGAGGCAGGCCTGTTGCGCCGGGCCGGCTGGTCGGTGCGCTTCCTGCCCCGCATCCGTGGATCCTACGAGGAAACACCGGCCACCCTGATCGACCACATCCTGCGCGACCGCCGCTGGTGCCAGGGCAACCTGCAGCACCTCAACCTGCTGCACGCCAAAGGCTTCCGCGCGATCTCCCGCTTCCACCTGTTTGCAGGCGCGATCGGCTACCTGATGGCGCCGGTCTGGTTTGCACTGCTGGTCCTTTGGGCCGTGATCGGCCGCAGCGAAGAGGCGTCCGTCATCAGCTACTTCAGCGAGGCCAACCCCTTCCGCCCCAGCTGGCCCGACATGTCCGAGCCCAAGCATGTGCTGGTGATCATCCTGATCTACGCCATGCTTCTGGCGCCCAAGATGCTGGCCGCAGCAGCGCTGCCGCTCACAGGCAACCGGTTTTCCGAATACGGCGGCCCGGTGCATTTCGCACTGTCTTTCGTGTCCGAGGTGGTTCTGGCCATCCTCTATGCGCCGATCCTGATGGTGCAACAGATGATCGCTGTGTTCCGCACCGCGCTAGGCCTGCAGCGCGGCTGGGCACCGCAGGCGCGTGACGGCGGCAGCTACTCCCTGCGTACGCTGATCACCTGCCACGCGCTGGAAACCGTCAGCGGTGTTGCGCTCTGGGCCGGGATCCTGACCGGAACCGTGTCGCTGTGGCTGGCGCCCATCGCGCTGTCGCTGGTGCTGGCGGTGCCGCTGTCTGCGCTCTCCGGCGTCAAGACCGTGAACCGCATCCGCCACTGGATGGCCACGCGGGAGGAATTCACCGAACCCCAGATCACCCGCGCCGCCCGTGCCGCCCGCGCTGACCTGAAGGCGCTGCTGGACGGTACCACCGCCCGCGGCACCCCGGCAGAGTAACCGCCGCAAACAAGGAACTCCCGCGCCCGCAGGATGCCCCGGCTCACGCCGGATCACCTTGGCGGCCTTGGGCCCGGCGCCGCGCAGACGCGCGGCGAGGCCCGCGGCAAACGCTACCGCAGCGCGCCCGCACGGGAGCGCTGCCCGGCCCAACGCTTTGGCCTGCAAATCTTTAATTTTCAGGCCAAAGGGGCGGGAGCCGGCCGCCCTTTTCCAGACGCTCCGGCGGCTCTAGACGTTCCGGCGGCGTCAGCGCACCGCCGGCTGGTTCTCGAACCACTCCGCCATCAGCTCCGCCCAGCTCTTGGGCAGCGTATGGCCGCCATCAAACAGCACCAGCTCAATATCCGCACCCGGCCCGCAGTCCCAGCGGCGGCGCATGAGGCCCCCGGTGCTCCACGCCCTGTCCGGCGCATGAGAGGTGCAAGCGTTGGCCTCCCGCCAAACCTCCAGCGCGGCAAAGACATCGCCCTGCTCAAACCGCCCGCCACCCAGAATTCGGCCCTCCAGCGGCACCACCTCGTCGCGCCAGCCATGCACCTGCAACAGCCGCACGGGGCCATTGCAGCGTTCCGGCTGCGGCCGCCAAAAGGCGCCGGACACCGGCGCATAAGCCGCAAAGGCGGCAGGGTCGCGGCAGGCCAGGTAATGCACCATGAAGGCACCGGCCGAGAACCCGGCCAGCACCGTCTGCGACCGGGAGGTTCCGAATTGCTCTGCCGCATCCGCCAGCACCGCGGCAAAAAACGCGCCCTCGTCACGCCCCCCGGTAAACGGGCCGAACCCCCAGGATTGCGGTCCGCTGCCATCCCGGCGCAGCCCCTCGGGCGCAATCACCGCATAGCCGCGCTGCGTCAGCCCCGCCACCAGCGTCCGGTTGCGCAGCACGCTGCTGCCGCTGCCGCCATAGCCGTGAAGGAACATCACCACCGGCACTGCGCCCTCTGCCTCCGCAGAATCCGGCAGAACAATGTGATACTGTCCCTCTTCAATGCTGCAGGCACCTGTCTCTGCCCCGCACTCCGCCATGGCCGCACTGCCGAAGACCGCAGCCAGAGCCGCGGCAGCCGCCGCCTTTCTCAACCCCTGCATCATCCCTGCCACCGCGCCACCGGCAGGTTGCCGGCGAGCCAGCCCGGCCCGGCTGCAGACCCCAGCATCCCTTCCGGCACGTCAATCACATGGGTATAACCCGCCTCCGACAGCATCAGCGTCACCCGTGCAGAGCGCACACCGCGGGCGCAGATCAGCGCCACAGGCACAGAGCGGTCAGGCCCCGCCACAGCCTGCAGGGCCTTGATGAAGTCTTCCCGCCGCATGTCGATCTGATGACTGCCCACTGGGACACCCGACGCCCGCCATTCCTGCGGCGTGCGGATGTCTACCAGGGTAATCTCGCCGGCCTGCGCCTGCGCATAGGCCTCCGCCACGGTCAGCCGCGGATGATCGTGGTCCGGTGGCTGGCGGCGCTGCCACCAGATGCCGGCCCCCGCTGCGGCAGCAGCGCCGCCCAGCAGCACCAGCCGCCGCGTAAGCGTCGGGTTTATTGCGTCTGCCCCAGCCATCGTTCCTCCGCTGCCGCTTTTGCCCCTATGGTCTAGCAGGCCACAGGCCCTCAATCACCAGAAACAGGCCGATTCCATCGGTCAAGTTCTTGTTATTGCGCGCCTGCTGCCCAATTATGCCCGTAACGAGCGTATTCACTCTGCCTTTGGCTGCGGCATTACCGCCGCAATCCGGGCGGCGGGGGTGGTTCTGAGCAACAAAATTGCTTAGCACTGGCCTAAAAACGACGCGCCAACCCGACAGGAGACTTGCACGTGTCCCTTTTCCTGATTGCGGCCCTGCCCTTTATCGGAGCCGTCTTTCCCGCGCTATTGATCCGCGCCGGACGCAATGCGGCTGCCTCTGCCGCCGGGCTGACCACGCTGCTCGCCTTCATCGGGTTGATGCTGCACATCCCAGCAGTATTCCGCGGCGAGACGGTCTTTGCCGCGGTGGACTGGCTGCCCGCCCTTGGCCTCAACGCGCATTTCTTCCTTGATGGCCTTGGCTTCCTGTTTGCGGCGATGATCCTGGGCATCGGCCTCCTGATCATCCTTTACGCCCGCTACTACCTGTCGCGCGAAGACCCCATGGGCCAGTTCTACAGCTACCTTCTGCTGTTCCAGGGCGCGATGGTCGGCATCGTTCTCTCGGACAACATCCTGCTGCTGCTGGTGTTCTGGGAGCTCACCTCGCTCAGCTCCTTCCTGCTGATCGGCTACTGGAAACACCTGCCCGAGGGCCGCCAGGGCGCGCGCATGGCGCTGACGGTGACCGGCTCCGGCGGGCTGGCGATGATTGCCGGCATGCTGATGCTGGGCCATATCGCTGGTTCCTATGACCTCAGCGTGATCCTGCAGAACAAGGAAGCGATCCAATCCTCGGATCTCTACCTGCCCGCACTGATCCTGATCCTGCTGGGCGCCTTCACCAAATCGGCGCAGTTCCCGTTCCATTTCTGGCTGCCGCACGCGATGGCCGCGCCAACGCCTGTCTCGGCCTATCTGCACTCCGCCACAATGGTGAAGGCCGGCCTCTTTCTGATGGCGCGCCTCTGGCCGGTTCTGGCCGGCACGCCGGAGTGGTTCTACATCGTTGCCACCACCGGCCTTGTCACCATGCTGGTCGGCGCGGTGATTGCCCTCTTCAAGGACGACCTCAAGGCGCTCCTGGCGTTCTCCACCGTCAGCCACCTCGGCCTCATCACCATGCTGCTGGGCTTCGGCACCAAGATCGCCGCAGTGGCCGCGGTGTTCCACATCATCAACCACGCCACCTTCAAGGCGGCGCTGTTCATGACCGCGGGCATCGTCGACCACGAGGCTGGAACCCGCGACATCAAGCGCCTGGGCGGCTTGCGCCACCTGATGCCAATCACTTTCACCATCGGCACGGTGGCAGCCCTGTCCATGGCCGGTATCCCACCACTCAACGGCTTCCTCTCCAAGGAGATGATGCTGGAGGAAACCGCCCACACCATCTGGAACGGCTCGCACCTGATCGTGCCCGCCCTGGCCACTCTGGCGGCACTCTTCTCCGCCGCCTATTCCTTCCGCTTCATCGTGCACGTTTTCCTCGGGCAAAAGCGTGACGACTACCCCGGCCACCCGCATGACCCGAACACAGGCATGTGGATCGGCCCGGCCTTCTTGGTCGTACTGGTGGTGCTGATCGGCCTTGCCTCGGCCAAACTCGCAGGCCCGATGGTCGCCACAGCTGCAGGCGCAGTGATCGGCGGCGGCGAGCTGCCCTATTATTCACTCAAGCTCTGGCACGGTCTGACCCCGGCGCTTTACATGTCCATCGCAGCCACCATCGGCGGCCTGTCCCTGCTGGCGTTGCATAAGCCCCTTCAGCGGGCCTGGAACGCCATGCCCCGGCCTGAAGCCAAGACCATTTTCGAGGCCCTGATCGGCGCCTTCACCCGCCTCAGCCAGTTCGTGACCGAAGGCTTGCACAACGGCGTTCTCACCCGTTACGCGGCGATCATGGTCACCTTTACCGTGGCCATCAGCTATTTCGCCTACCGCGGCGGAACCCTGGGCGTTGAAACCCGCCAGATGCAGGAACCGGGCGCCCTGCCGGTTGTTGGCTGGTTCGCCCTGGTGGTGGCAACCCTGTTCATCGTCGCCAAGCACCGCAACCGCCTGCTGTCTCTGGTGCTGATCGGCGTGGTTGGCCTCGTGGTCTCGATGTCCTTCAACTACCTCTCTGCCCCCGACCTGGCGCTGACCCAGATCTCGGTTGAGGTGGTGACCATCATCCTGCTGCTACTCGCCTTGAATTTCATGCCCAAGGAAACCCCGGTCGAGACCCCGGCCCTCACCCGCCTCCGCGACGGCGCGATTGCAGCGGTGTCGGGCCTGGGGGCGGGCGGGCTGATCTATGCGCTCCTGATGCGCGACTTCGCCTTCCCGACCATCTCGGACTTCCATCTCGCCAATTCCTACAAGGGCGGCGGCGGCACCAATGTGGTAAACGTGATCCTGGTCGACTTCCGCGGTTACGACACCTTTGGCGAGATCATCGTGCTGGGCATCGCCGCCATGGTGATCTTTGCCCTGACCGAGGCCGTGCTCGGATCCAAGGTCCGCGCCTTTCTGCTGAACCGCAAGCCCGACCTGCCGCAGGCGGGCGACGCCCATCCGCTGATGATGGTGGTGGCAACCCGGGTGATGATGCCGCTGGCACTGATGGTCGCCGCCTATATCTTCTTCCGCGGCCACAACCTGCCGGGCGGTGGCTTTATCGCCGGCCTGGTCGCCGCCATCGCCATCATCATGCAGTACATGGCCTCCGGCTTTGCCTGGGCGACAGAGCGGCAGCGCTACCCCTATCACGCCATCATCGGCTCCGGCGTGCTGATTGCCGCCGCCACCGGCATGGGCGCCTGGTTCAACGGCAAGCCGTTCCTCACCAGCGATTTCGGCTACCTGCACTGGCCGCCGCTGGAGGAATTCGAATGGGCCACTGCCGCCCTCTTTGACCTCGGCGTCTTCCTGGCCGTGGTCGGTGCGGTGCTGCTGGCGCTGGAAAGCCTGTCGCGTTTTGCCTGGCAGCCGGGCATCAGCTCCGAACACGCAATGGACATCAACCCGGCACGCGACGCAGCGGCCAAGGCCGGGACGGAGGGATAAGCATGGAACTTCTCGTTGCCTCTGCCGTGGGCATTCTGACGGCGGCAGGTGTCTACCTGATCCTGCGCCGCCGCAGCTTCCCGGTGATCCTGGGCCTGTCGCTCCTGACCTATGCGGTCAACGTGTTCCTGTTTGCCACCGGCAGGCTGGTCACCGGCGCGCCGCCGATCCTCAACAAATATGAGGAGGTCGCCTATACCGATCCGCTGCCGCAGGCGCTGGTGCTCACCGCCATCGTGATCTCCTTCGGCATGACTGCTGTTGTGGTGATGATCGCGCTGGGGGCCTATCTCTCGTCCCGCGATGACGGCACCGCCATGCCGGTTGAGGCCGACGGCGCAGAGGAGGACGCATAATGGAGCATCTTCTGATCGCGCCGGTGGTTCTGCCGGCCCTCGTTGCGCCCTTCATCATCATGGTGCTGCGCCACCATCTGGACCTGCAGCGGATCTTCTCGCTGGCCAGTGCGGTGCTGCTGGCAGGCATCACACTGGCGCTGGCCGCGCAGTCCGCCGATGGCACGGTAAAGGTCTACGAGCTCGGCGACTGGCCCGCACCCTTTGGGATCGTGCTGGTGCTGGACCGGCTGTCGGCGATGATGATCGTGCTGACGTCGCTCTTGGCTCTACCGGTGCTGCTTTACGCCATCGGCTCCAACTGGGACACCCGCGGCGCCAACTTCCATGCGCTGTTCCAGTTCCAGCTGATGGGCATCATGGGCGCCTTCCTGACCGGCGACGCCTTCAACCTGTTCGTTTTCTTCGAGGTGCTGCTGATCGCCTCCTATGGGCTGATGATCCATTCCGGCGGCACCCGCCGGTTCCAGGCCGGGGTGCAGTATGTGGTGTTCAACCTCCTCGGCTCCACCCTGTTCCTGTTTGCACTCGGCACGCTCTACTCCGTGACCGGCACCCTCAACATGGCCGACCTGGCGGTGAAGGTCGCCCAGATTCCGGCAGAGGACACCGCCCTTCTGCGCGTGGGCGCGGTGATGCTCCTCTTGGTCTTCGCGATCAAGGCATCGCTCCTGCCGCTGCACTTCTGGCTGCCCTCGGCCTATGCCAACGCGCCGATGCCGGTGGCGGCACTGTTTGCAATCATGACCAAGGTCGGCGCCTATTCGATCCTGCGCATCTACACGCTGGTCTTTGGCCCCGAGGTTGAGGCCACCGCAGGCCTGACCGAAAGCTGGCTGCTGCCCGCCGCCATGCTGACTCTTGGCGCCGGCGCCATCGGCGTCCTCGGCTCCAAGAAGCTGGGCCGCCTCGCCGCCTTCGGCGCCATCGCCTCCATGGGCACGCTCTTGATCGCAATCTCTTTGTTCACCCAGACCGCCGCCGCAGCTGCGCTCTACTACCTAGTACACTCGACACTGGCCGCGGCGCTGCTGTTCCTGGTGGCCGACTTGGTGATGGAACGCCAGGGCCAATGGATCCTGCCGCAGCTGCCGATGCCGCAGACCGGGCTGATATCAGCGCTGTTCTTTGCTGCCGCCATCGCGCTGGCGGGGATGCCGCCGCTGTCGGGCTTCCTGGGCAAGCTCCTTGTGCTGGACGCCACCCGCGGCGCCGCCCTGGCGCCCTGGATCTGGGGTGTAATCCTGCTCGGCTCGCTCATCACCATCATCGGCATGGCCCGCGCAGGTTCGCTCCTGTTCTGGAAGGGCCACGGCCTGCCTCAACGCGCTGCGGAGGAACCCGGCTACACCGCTGCTGAAACCGCTCCGCCGCCTGCACTGGCCTTCGTGGCCTGCTTCGGCCTTCTCGGCGGGCTGGTGGCGCTCACCGTTTTTGCAGGCCCCGCCACCCGCTATGCCGAGGCAACGGCGGCGCAGCTCTACGCGCCCTCGGCCTATATCGACACCGTGCTTGGGAGGACGGCTGAATGAAACTGGTCTGGCGGCTTTTTCCGCACCCATTGCTCACGCTCCTGCTGACCCTCACCTGGCTTTTGATGGTGAACCGCTGGTCGCTGAACTCATTGGTCTTCGGCTTCCTGCTGGGGGTGGTGATCCCCTTCGTGACCCAACCCTTCTGGCCCAACCGGCCCAACCTTCGCCGCCCGTTCAAGATCGCGGAATACATCCTGGTTGTGCTGCTGGACATCGTGCAGGCCAACATCATCGTCGCCCGCATTGTGCTGTTCAAACCCAACGCCGACCGGCGCCCCAACTGGATCACCATCCCGCTGGACCTGAAAACGCCGGAAGCAATCACCGCCCTTGCCGGCACCATCACCATGACGCCCGGCACCCTTTCGGCGGACGTCTCGGATGAGGGCCACGCCCTGCTGGTCCACTGCCTCGATGCCCCCAACCCCGACGCGGTGCGGGATGAAATCAAACAGCGCTACGAGCGCCGGCTGATGGAGATTTTCGAATGATCGAAAGCGCTGCCACCTTCGCCTTCGCCTGTTTCGCGCTCGCCATGCTGATGAACCTCTGGAAGGTCGTCACCGCCCCCGATGTGGCCGACCGCATCCTGGCGCTCGACACCATGTTCATCAACGCCATCGCCCTGATGGTGCTCTACGGCATGGCGCTGGGAACCGAGATCTTCTTTGAGGCCGCAATGATCATCGCGATGCTCGGATTTGTCTCCACCGTGGCCTACGCGCGCTTCATCCTGCGCGGCAACATCATCGAGTAAGGGGCAGAAAGATGGAAACCCTGTTTGAATTCCTCGTTGCCGCCTTCCTGGTAACCGCCGGCATCTTCGGCATTGTCGGCTCCTACGGGCTGATCAAGCTGAACGACCAGATGTCCCGCCTGCACGCCCCGACCAAGGCCACGACCCTTGGCGTCGGCGGCGTGCTCTTAGCCTCCATGCTGCACGCAGCTGCGTTTGAGAAATACTTCTCCTACCATGAACTGATGATCACGCTGTTCCTGTTCCTGACCGCACCGATCACGGCAAATTTCATTGCCAAGGTGCACATCCACCGGCAGGAAACCCGCGATACCATGCCGGAGGCGGGCGGCGACGATCACTGGGCCACCCATGACACGCCCGAGGATGAGGAACGCCGCAGCGCGGAACAGACGCCGCCCGCCGAAGACTAACCGCACAGCACTCAGGAAGGCCTGACCCGTGATCGACACCTCCCGCCTGCCGCTGACCCGTGACCTGGTTCTGGTGGGCGGCGGCCACACCCACGCGCTGGTCTTGCGCAAATGGGGGATGAAGCCCCTGCCCGGCGCCCGGCTGACGGTGATCAATCCCGGCCCCACTGCACCTTATTCCGGTATGCTGCCCGGCTTTGTGGCAGGCCATTACCAGCGGGACGAACTGGACATCGACCTCGTGCGCCTCGCCCGTTTTGCCGGCGCCCGCGTGGTGCTGGGCGCGGCAGAACATATCGACACGGCTTCCCAGCTGGTGCATGTGCCCGGCCGCCCGCCGATTGCCTATGATGTCGCTTCCATCGACATCGGCATCACCTCCGCCATGCCTGACCTGCCGGGCTTTGCCGATCACGGCATCCCGGCCAAGCCACTGGGCCGCTTCGCCGCCCGCTGGGCTGCCTTCCGCGAGGATGACGGTCCCGCCCATGTCGCGGTGATCGGCGGCGGCGTTGCCGGGGTGGAGCTGGTGCTGGCCATGGCCCATGCCCTCCGCACCCGCGGGCGCCTCGCCCAGGCGACGCTGATCGACAGCAGCAGCGCCTTGCGCGCCATTGGCGAAAAGGCCCGCCAGACCCTGCGGCGCGCCCTGGTGGAACACGGCGTGCGGCTGGAGGAGAACGCCGACATAGAACGAATCGAAGACGGCTACATCACGCTGCAGGACGGGCGCGAAATCCTCTCGGATTTCACCACCGGCGCCGCCGGCGCCCGTCCCTATGGCTGGCTCGCGGACAGCGGATTAGACCTGAACGACGGCTTCATCCGCGCCAGTGAAACCCTGCAAAGCTCTGATCCGCAGGTCTTTGCCGCCGGCGACTGCGCCCATATGGAGTTCGCCCCGCGCCCCAAGGCAGGCGTCTACGCCGTGCGCCAGGCCCCGGTGCTCTACCACAACCTGCGCGCCCTGATGACCGGCGACCCGCTGCGCAAATACAAGCCGCAGAAGGACTACCTGAAACTGATCTCAATGGGCTCCAGGGAAGCGCTCGGCGAACGCTTCGGCACCACCCTGTCCGGCCCGCTGATGTGGACCTGGAAGGATCGCATCGACCAGGCCTTCATGGAAAAGTTCCGCGATCTGCCCACCATGGAGGCCTCGCCGCTGCCTGCCGAACACACCCTCGATATGGAGCAGGCACTTGGAGACAAGCCCATGTGCGGCGGCTGCGGCGCCAAGGTCGGGCGCAACGCGCTGCTCGGAACGCTTTCAGGGCTTGGCGGCACGAACCGCAACGACATAACGCCGCTGCCCGGCGACGACGCCGCCCTGCTGACCACCGGCGGCGTCCAACAGGTGATCAGCACCGACCACCTGCGCAGCTTCACCAATGACCCGGTGCTGATGACCCGCATCACCGCCGTGCATGCGCTTGGCGATATCTGGGCGATGGGGGCCGAGCCGCAGGCCGCCACCGCCAACCTGATCCTGCCGCGCATGTCCCCCGCCTTGCAGGCCCGCACCCTGCAGGAGATCATGGGCACCGCCTCTGAAGTCATGCTGGCAGCCGGGGCCGCCATCATCGGCGGCCATACCTCGCTGGGGGATGAGCTGACCATCGGCTTCACCGTTACCGGCCTTTGCCACCGCCCTGCAATTACTCTCGCGGGCGCCAAGCCGGGCGATGCCCTCATCCTGACCAAACCCCTCGGCTCCGGCGTGCTGATGGCCGCGGAGATGGCCGGCGAAGCCAAGGGAGAATGGGTGGCGGCCGCACTGGAGCAAATGA
The DNA here is from genome assembly GCF_000203975.2 of Leisingera sp. ANG1. Classification (GTDB taxonomy): domain Bacteria; phylum Pseudomonadota; class Alphaproteobacteria; order Rhodobacterales; family Rhodobacteraceae; genus Leisingera. Next base: position 808,844 of record NZ_AFCF02000001.1, read on the forward strand.
GCCAGCCGCAGGGCGCCGCCGCCCGCATCCTGCAGGACACCCATGCAATGACTGACGTCACTGGCTTCGGCCTCCTCGGCCATCTGCTTGGTATCTGCGAAGCGTCCCGCACCGGGGCAGATCTCTACACCGGCCGGATCCCCCTGATGCAAGGCGCCGCCGAATTGGCAGACCGCGGCATCCGCTCCTCACTGTTCCCCGCCAATCAGGCCGCCCTGCCGGAACTCCGAACCGCCGGCTGGCAGGACCTGCTTTTTGATCCGCAAACCGCAGGCGGCCTGCTGGCCGCGGTTGCCCCGGATCAGGCCGGAAATCTGCTGGAGCAGTTGCAGGCCGCCGGCTATCCGGCAGCCCTCATCGGCAAGGTCACAGAAGACACCGGGGCCATCACCCTCAGCGCCTAGCGCTGATACTGACAAGGGGCCAGCCCCTCTTGGCCCTAGGGGGCCAATTCACCCCGGGGTATTTCAGACCAGAAAGAAGCCCAACAACTGCTGCTTCTTTCTGGTCGAAAATACCCAGTCCCGCTGCGCCGCGGCGCAGCGCCACGCCAAACGGGCGCGGGGCATCGCAGATGTCCCGGCGACGGGCGGGAGAGCTCCGGTCAGAGACCGGACATAACCGCTGCCACCTGCGCTGCAGCCGCATCCAATCCCGCCTCATCCAGCGCCTCGGCCCCGACCGTAGAAGCGACCTCTGCGCCAATGGCCGTGCGCGACTTGCGGTAGGCGGGGTCGTAATGCTCCACCATCAGCGCCTCGGTCAGAGCAGCCTTGTTGCCCGCCTCAATGCTGGCGAACCAGCCGTCCACCACTGCACCGGAGCGGTGGGCACGCAGCGGGCCCAGCTTCTCGCGCAGCCGCTCCGCATCTGACAGGATGTCATCGTAAGCCTGCACCAAGTAGCGGCAGCGCGCCGCCACCGGCACCTGCAGTTCGATCCGCGGGGCTTGCTTCATCGCGTCCCAGACCGCAGGCGGGATGATCCGCTGGCCAATCTTGCTCGACTCCGCTTCCACCAGCACCGGGCGGGCCGGGTCCAGCCTCATCAGCGCACCCGCCAAAGCGGACTCAAACCCCTTCTGGGAGGGCTGCGGCGTTGGCATATCCCCCAGCAAGGAACCCCGGTGATTGGCCAGCCCCTCCAGGTCCAGCACCTGCACCCCCAGGTCTTCGGCGCGCTTCAGAACCTCGGTCTTGGCAGACCCGGTATAGCCGTCCAGCGCCACCAGCCGGTGCGGCAGTGCGGATTGATAGAGCGCCGCATTCACCAGCCGCCGGTAGCTCTGATAGCCGCCCTCCACCACCTCGGCGCGCCAGCCGATCTGCTGCAGCATCCAGGTAAAGGACCCCGACCGCTGGCCGCCGCGCCAGCAGTAGACCAGCGGCTTCCAGCCGCCCTCGTGGTGGCTCAGGCTTTGCTCGATGTGATTGGCGGCATTGCGGAACACCAGCGCCGCCCCCAGTTTGCGCGCCTTGAACGGGCTCTCTTGCACATAGATGGTGCCGACCTCAGCCCGTTCCTCGTTGTTCAGCACCGGCAGGCTGATCGCGCCCGGCACATGGTCCTCGGCATATTCCGCGGGGCTGCGCACGTCGATCACGGTATCGAACCCGTGGGCATAGAACTCTTGCAGGGAGGTGAATTTCAGCGCCATGCCCATGCCTACCGCGCCCCATGCGCAAGGAAAAGCCGCAATTGCTGCTGCCGCGGCGATAAGTCTTGCGCGCATTGCGCACAGGGCGCTATGGCAAGTCTCGCGAACAGACACCCCGGCGCAAACAGCCCGGTGACAGACTGCCAAGGACCAAAAGGCCATGACTACTGACCCGTTGGACATCCACACCCTGCCCGGCCACCTGATCCGGCGGCTGCACCAGATTTCCGTGGCCCAGTTCATGGACCGCATGGCGGGTGAAGGCATTGACCTCACACCAGTGCAGTTTGCCGCAATGGCCGCCATCCACCGCCATCCCGGCATCGACCAGGCTTCGGTTGCCGGGCTTATCGCCTATGACCGCGCCACCCTGGGCAAGGTGGTGGACCGGCTGGCGGACAAGGGACTGGTGGAACGCCGCGTTTCCCGGGCCGACCGCCGCGCCCGCGAGGTCAGCCTGACCCGAGACGGAACCGCGCTTCTGGAGCACATCCTGCCCATCGTGCGGGCCTCGCAGCCCGGCATCCTGACCGGCCTCACCGAGGCGGAACAGGACACCTTCGTGGCGCTGCTGCAAAAGGCGACCCTTGCAGGCAACGACCTCAGCCGCGCGCCGCAGCGCGACCTGCCCGCCCGCCACGCTGCCGAATAATCCTCAGATCAGCTGGCCGCGCGGGATATCCTCCTCCCCGAAGGGTTCGATCAGCTCCGGCCCCTCAGCCCGGTTGGAGTTCACCGCCGGATCAACCCGGTGGAAGTCCAGCACGCCCTCCGCTCCCGGCTGCATCAGCCGGGCGGCGCCATGACCCTCCTCCCCCAGCCATTTGCCCCAGTCGCCGGCCTCCAGGATCAGCGGCATCCGGTGGTGGATAGGTGAAAGCCCTTCGTTAGCGGCCGTGGTGACAATCGCGCAGGTCTTGACCGGATCGTCAGCCCCCCAGCTCTGCCAAACGGCAGCAAAGGCAATCGGCGCGCCGTCGTTGCGGCGGATGTACCAGGGCAGCCGGGCGCCCTCCTCCGACTTGGTCCATTCATAGAACCCGCTGGCCGGGATCAGGCAGCGCCGTTCGCGGGCGGCCTTGGCAAAGGCCGGCTTTTCCGCAATCGTCTCCGCCCGCGCGTTGATCAGCAGCGGCCCGGCGGTCTCTGTCTTGTACCAATGCGGCAGAAACCCCCAGCGCATGGACACCAGCTGCCGCCCGGCATCACCCGCCTGCACCACATGCACCGGGTTGGTCGGGCAGACGTTGTAATTGGGCACCTTGGGCAAATCATTTGCCGGCTGCGCCGCAAACAGCTGCGCCATTGCATCCGTGGGCAAGGTTATGGCAAATCGTCCGCACATGCTGATTTCTAACCCGGCCCGCGGCGCGTTTGCAAAACCTTCCGCGGCACAGGATTTTCAGCCGCCCTGACAGGATGATAGATAGGCCTCATGACTCTTCAGAACGATCTCCAGTCCGCCCTGGGCTTTCTCAACCAGGGTAAGTTCAAACAGGCGCTGAAACAGTCCAAGGGCGGCATGAAACGGTATAAAAGCCACCCGGACTTCCCCAATATCGCGGGCATTTCCTTGTCAGGCCTCGGCAAGCACCGCGACGCTGTCCCCTATTTCAAGAAGGCGCTGGCGCTGGCCCCAGGCTTTCACGACGCCCGCAAGAACCTGGCGCAGACACTGCTGTTCATGCAGCAGGGTGAACCGGCGATGAAACTGCTCGAGCGGGTGCTGAAGGACCAGCCCGGCGATCAGGCCGCGCTTTATTTGCAGGCGCAGGCGCATCTGGTGATGAATGACGCCGAGGCCGCAATTGAAGCCGCCACCGCCGCGCTGGCCCGCGATCCGCGCCAGCCGCGGATGCTGCGGCTGCGCGCCACTGCCTGGAACACGCTGGGCGATGAAAAGGCCACGCTGGCGGATTATCAGGCCGCGCTCAAGGTGAACCCCAATGACGCCGACGCGCTGCAGAACGCCAGCCTGCTGCTGGCCCGCCTAATGCGCCAGGACGAGGCCACCGAAGCCGCACAAAAAGCCGTCGCTGTGGCGCCCCAGAACGCCGAGGCCCGCCGCCGCCTCGCCAGCCAGCTGATCTCCAACGGCGAAAGCGCTGCAGCGCGCGAGCAGTGCCTGGCGCTGATGGAGCTGGATCCCAAGGACACCCAGGTGCTGGAAATGCTGGCCCGCATCAGCAGCCGCGAGCAGAACGCAGAGTTGTTGCCGATAGCACAGAAGGCGCTGAAGGCCGCCGCGCCCCGCTCGCTCGACCGCGCCAACGTCAGCTTTGCCCTCGCCCGGATCGCCGATCAGGCGGGCGACAAGGAGGCTTTCGCCGCCCACAATGACGAGGCCAACGCCTGCATGGCGGCGCAGACCCCCTACGGTTACGAAGAGAGCGAGCGTCAGTTCAGCCGCATCATGGCGGCTTTCCCAGGTCAGATCGCCCCGGCAGAAACCGCGCCGGAAGGCCCGCGCCCGATCTATGTGGTGGGGATGCCCCGCTCCGGCACAACCCTGACCGAAACCGTGATCGGCCTGCACCCCGAGGTGTTTCCCTTGGGCGAACGCGGCGTGCCGGCGTTCCTGCTGCACCCCTTTATCGAAAAGGATCAGGAGTTCACGCCTGAGGCCGCCCGCACTTTCGTGTCGGAGGACATCAGCCGCCTGCCCGGAATGCCTGAGGGCACCGCAGCCTATGTCGACAAGATGCCCGACAACTACCGCCTGCTGGGCCACCTTGCCACCGCCTACCCGGATGCACGCTTTGTTCATCTTTGCCGCGATCCGCGCGATGTGGCGCTGTCGATCTGGCGCGGCTATTTCTCCGGCAGCTCGCTCACTTATGCCTACGACCTCAAGGCGATGGCGCACCGGTTCAACCTCTATGGCCGGCTGATGCAGCACTGGCGGCAGGTGATGCCGGGCCGGATCTATGATCTGCGCTATGAAAGCTTCGTTGCCGATATTGAGGGCGAAAGCCGCAAGCTGGCAGACTTCTGCGGGTTGGAGTGGGTCGAGGACATGGCCCACCCCGAACGCCACGAGGGTCAGGTGCTGACCCTGTCGAACACGCAAGTCAGGCAAACCGCGCACACTCGCTCAATCGGCAAGTGGGAGAAATACGCCGATGTCCTGGCACCCTTCATCGACGGGTTGGACCCGGAAATATGGCCGGAAATCAATGAGTAACGGGGCTTACTTGGTGTAGGCCTTGCGCGCGATTTCGATCCGCGCGTCCATCATCGACATCTCTTTCAGGATCTCCTGCCGGCGGCTGCGGTCGCCGGCCTCGCGCAGTTCGGCCCTCAGGCGCTGCAGCTCGCGCGACAGGCTCACGAACTCCGGCACCCCGCCGCTTTCGCGCACCAGCCGGTTGACCAGCTCATTCTCAGGGTCCTCGCATTTCGGCAGCGGCTTGCCGGCGCCTTGCAAGTTGTCAAAGGCGCCGTCCTTCTCGGCGGCTTCGATCCGGGCATTGATGAGGTCGATCAGCGGGTGGTCCATGGCTTTATTCTGCCATGCACGCAGGCGGTGCGAAAGCCCCCGCCACCCCGTTAACAAACGGGTGGCGAAGGTTAAGGATGCTTAAAAATAATGCGGCAGCCCTCCTGCCCGAATGTTTCGCGCGCGAAACATTGGATCCGGTCCGGGCCTATTTGCCGCTACCTATTTCACCTGCGAAATCCGCCCGTCGGTATAGGGCACATAGGGGCCTTGGGCGGCCATGTATTCCGCCAGCACATCCGCCAGGTCGGGGCCAAAGTCATAGGCGTTCTTGTCGTCTCCTTCGAACATCGCATAGCCGTCGCCGCCGTTGCGGACATAGTCATTGGTGACCACCACATAGGTCTTGGCCGGATCAACCGGCACAAAACCGTCGCCCTCCGCCACCAGCACCTCGGTGACTCGGCCCGCGTTCGGCGCGGCGGAGCTGTCCCAGCTGAATTTCAGCCCGGCCACCTGCGGGAAGCGGCCCTTGACGTCCTCCACCTGGCTGACGCCGTTCTCCAGCGCCGCGACCAAAGTCGCGCCGTCGATCTGGAAGGTCGACAGCGTGTTCTGGAATGGCAGGATGGTCAGCACCTCCCCCATGGTGACCTCCCCCGCATCCAGGCTGGCCCGGATACCACCGGAGTTGGCAATGGCAATGGTCACGCCCTGATCCTTCACCCGGTCCAGCATTGCATCAGCCACTAGGTTGCCCATCGGGCACTCCTGCACCCGGCACACATCGCGACTGCCTTCGATGGGTTCCGCGGCCTCTGCCACCACCTTGTTTCGGATCTCATCCAGCGGCTGCGCCAGTTCCGCGATCCGGTCGAGGGTCGCCGCATCCTCGCTGACTGCGGCATCCATGATCAGCGGCTCGCCGCTGGCGCTGACAACATTGCCCGCATCGTCAAACGTCACGTTCAGCTCACCCAGGAACTTGCCATAGGCATAGGCCTGCACAATCTGCACCCCGTTCACCACGGTCGGATACGGCCCGGCGGCCTTCTCGGAAGTGTTGGACAGGTAGGTGTTGCTGTGTCCGCCAACGATTACATCTACGCCGGAGGTCTCTGCCGCCACCCGCTGGTCCACACCATAGCCGGAATGGCTGAGCACCACGATCTTGTTCACGCCTTCTGCCGTCAGCCTGTCCACCTCTGCCTGCACCGCCGCAACAGGATCGGAGAAATGCACGTTCTTGCCGGGACTTGCCAGTTCATGCGTGTCCTCCGGCGTCAGCCCGATCAGGCCGATCTTCTCGCCGCCCCGCTCGATCACCGTGGATTTCTTCAGCACATCCGCCAGCGCCGGTTCACCCGACACATCCGCATTCGACATCAGCACCGGAAAGCCCACCGCATCCATGAAACCGCGCAGCACTTCCGGCCCGTCGTCGAATTCATGATTGCCGACGGTCATCCCGTCATAGCCCAGCTGGTTCATGAACTCCGCCGCGGCCTTGCCCTTGTAGTAGGTGTAGAACAGCGATCCCTGGAACTGGTCGCCGCCATCCACCAGGATCGAATTCTCCGCCCGTCCCCGTGCGTCCGCGATGGCCGTCACCAGCCGCGCGGTGCCGCCGAAACATTTGCCCTCAGCCTGATCTTCGGCGTCGCAGGTGCTGTCGTATTTGTTGATCGGCTCGAACCGCGAGTGGAAATCATTGGTATGCAGGATGGTCAGCTTGTACTCCGCCGCCGCGCTGCCCGAGATCAGGGCCAGGGCTGCAACCGATGTGAGAATACGTGCAATCATGAGGAGCGCTCCCGTTGTTCTGTTTTTGGGAATCCTGCGCCCAAACCCCGCGCCGGTCAAAGGGGAAAAGCCGTAGTGCTGCCTCCCCTTGCGTCAGCTTGACCGGCGGCTAGCCCCCAATCCCCCTTGATTCCTTTGCAAACGCAGGGCATCAGGCCGCTATGCTGATTTACAAGATTTTCCGGGCGGACGAATGGGCCGCACTGCAGGCCGCGGGCGAGACGCCGGGCGCGCCGATCGATGTTGCGGACGGCTATGTCCATTTCTCCACCGCTGCCCAGGCGGCGGAAACCGCAGCCAAGCATTTTGCCGGCGCCGAGGGGCTGACCCTGCTGGCCTGCGATGCGGATGCGATGGGCGCGGACCTGAAGTGGGAAGTGTCCCGCGGCGGCGCCGAGTTCCCGCATCTCTACCGCGATATCCGCATGTCGGATGTGGTCTGGGCCAAGCAGCTTCCGCTGGTCGAGGGCACCCATCAGTTCCCGGAGGAAATGGCATGAAGCTGACAGAGAAGCTGGCCCTTGCCGCGATGCACCGGATCGACCCGGAGGCCGCGCACGGGCTGTCGGTGAAGGCACTGACGATGGGACTGGCCCCAGCTCCCGGCCCGGTCACCTCTGCCCGGCTCAAGACCACGCTGGCCGGGATTGACCTGCCGAACCCGGTTGGTTTGGCGGCTGGCTATGACAAGAACGCCGAGGCACTGGCACCGCTGTCAAAATCCGGCTTCGGCTTTATCGAGGTCGGCGCGGCGACGCCCCGCCCGCAGCCGGGCAATCCCAAGCCGCGATTGTTCCGCCTGACGGAGGACAAGGCGGCCATCAACCGCTTCGGCTTCAACAATGAGGGCATGGCGGCCATCGGAGCGCGTCTGGCGCAGCGCCCGCGCGATGCGGTCATTGGCCTGAACCTCGGCGCCAACAAGGACAGCGAGGACCGCGCCGCGGATTTTGCCAAGGTGCTGGCCCACTGCGGCGCGCATCTGGATTTTGCGACCGTCAACGTGTCCTCGCCCAATACCGAAAAACTGCGCGACCTGCAGGGCAAGGCGGCGCTGTCAGCGCTGCTGGCCGGTGTGATCGAGACCCGCGAGGGCCTTAGCCGCCGGGTGCCGGTGTTCCTGAAGATCGCGCCGGATCTGGACCGTGCGGGTATCGAGGATATTGCCGCCGTCGCTCTGGAAAGTGGCATCGACGCGGTGATTGCCACCAACACCACCCTGTCGCGCGACGGTTTGCAAAGCGCCCATAAGGGCGAGGCCGGCGGTCTGTCCGGCGCGCCGCTGTTTGAAAAGTCCACCCGGGTTCTGGCACAATTGTCGGAGCTTTTGGATGGCAAGGTGCCGCTGGTCGGCGTCGGCGGCATCAGCACGGCGGAACAGGCCTATGCCAAGATCTGCGCCGGGGCCGCTGCGGTGCAATTCTACACAGCAATGGTCTATGGCGGGCTGTCGCTGGCCGGGGACATTGCCCGCGGGCTGGACGCGCTTCTCGCCCGGGACGGGTTTGAGAACGTCGCGCAAGCGGTTGGAACCAAACGGAAGGATTGGCTGTGATCACCTATTGGCATTACCCGAAATGCTCCAAATCCCGCGCGGGCCTTGCGCTGATCGAAGAGCGCGGTGCAGAGGTTCAGACCCGCGCTTATCTGGAGGATGCGCCCTCGGTTGAGGAACTGAAGGCGGTTCAGGCCGCGCTTGGCGTCTCCACAATTGAGATGATGCGAACCGGCGAGAAGGTCTTCAAGGAGCTGGGCCTAACGAAGGACAGCGCCGAGGAAGAGCTGCTGGCGGCGATGGCCGCGCATCCGATCCTGATCGAACGCCCGATTGCGATCAAGGACGGCAAAGCGGTCATCGGCCGGCCGACCGAGGCGATCGAAACCCTGCTCTGACCGTTTCCCGGCGCGGGAAACGGCCAAAAATCCTGCGAGGATTTTTTTGGCGCTCCATTAGCGGCGGAGCGCCAGTTTTCCGCGCCGGAAAACTGGCCGGAATTCTCGCAGAATGCCGGCTTGCTTAGACGCCCACCTGCGCCTCCAGCCGCGGGTAGCGCAGGCCCAGCGTGACGCCGCGGGCGAGGTTCAGGACGATCAGCGCAGCCCAAAGGCCATGGTTGCCAAAGGTCGGCACCAGCAGCAGCAGTGCCGCCACATAGATGGCCACCGATTGCAGCATCGCCCAACGCATGTCGCGGGTCCAGGTGGCGCCGATATAGATGCCGTCGAACATGTAGCTGGCAACGCTCAAGACCGGCAGCACCGCCGCCCAGATCAGGAATACACGGCCCGCTTCGCGCACCTCCGGCGAGGTGGACATCAGGTCGATCAGCCAGGGGCCGCCGGCGGCAAAGGCAATACCCAGCAGCACCGCACCGCCCACACCCCATTGCGAGGTCACGATGGAGGCACGGCGCACCCGCTGCCGGGCCTTGGCACCGACCGCCCCACCCACCAAAGCCTCTGCCGAAAAGGCAAAACCATCCAGCGCGAAGGCGGTGATCTCGACAAATTGCAGCAGGATCTGATTGGCGGCGAGGTTCACGTCGCCGATGCCGGAGCCGATGAACAGGAAGGTGGTGAAGGAGCCGGTCAGCAGCACCGAACGCACCATGATGTCGCCGTTCACTTGCATCATACGTTTGAGCCGTGCCGGATCGAACACCCGCGCCCAATCGCGCCATTGGTCGCCCGCAAAGGCATCGCGGCACAGGTAGAGCCCGAGCGCCAGCCCGCTCCACTCGGCGATCAGCGTGGCAATGGCAACGCCCTCCACACCCCAGCCGAGGCCAAGCACGAACCACAGGTCCAGCGCGATGTTCAACCCGTTCATCCAGACCTGCAGCAGGAATACGCCGCGGGTGCGCTCCACCGCGATCAGCCAGCCGGTGACGGCATAAAGCGCGATGGTGGCCGGTGCGCCCCAGATCCGGATCTGCAGGTAGTCACGGGCCAGGCTTTCGACCTCGGCACTGGCGGGTGCCAGTGCGAAGGCGCCCCAGAAAACGGCGCCTTGCGCGATGATAAAGACGGCTCCGGCAGCAAAGGCCAGGAGCAGCCCGCGCATCAGAAGCGCGCCGGTTTCCCCCCAGTCCCCGGCCCCGCGCGCCTGCGCTGCGAGACCTGTGGTGCCCATGCGCAGGAAACCGAAGATCCAGTAGATCGTCGCCAGAATCACCGCGCCGATGCCCACCGCGCCAATTGGCGCAGCCTCGCCCATCTGCCCCACGACGCCGGTGTCGACGGCGCCCAGAATGGGAACCGTGGCGTTCGACAGCACAATCGGCAATGCGATGCTGAGCACCCGTCTATGGGTGATCTCCGTGTCCGCGCTGGTCATCCGGTCAGCCTTCGCCGTTCTGGTCCTGCGGCATCAGGAAATGGCCGGTGGCCTGGGCAAACAGCTTGTCCTTGTGATCCTGCCAGGCCTCCACATGCACCGAGGCATAGCGGCGCCCCGAACGGTTCACCCGGGCGCGGGCATAGGCATCGCGCGGCAAGCCGGAACGCAGGTAGTCGACGGTGAAGTCGATGGTTTTGGGCTGGCGCGGCAGGTTGCCCTTGGCCATTTCCGCCGGGTCCAGATCACCGCTTTCGATGCGCTGCCAAAGGTGCGACCAGTTGAGCGTGATCATCGCGGTGATTTCCAGGAAGGCCGCCGTCACCCCGCCGTGGATCGCCGGCAGGAAGGGGTTGCCGATCAGCTTGTCATCGAAATTCAGCACCGCAGTCAGCTCATCACCGCGGCGCTCGAAGGTCACGTTCAGGAAGCGGATGTAGGGCACCGAGTCGACCAGCGCCGACAGGGCTGCATCGCGGCGCTGCTTGACCACCTGGATCGGTTCGGGACGGGGGCGGCTCAAAACTTCTTCTCCACGGTAAAGGCGCCTGAGGCGGTGGCGACGGGGCGGTCCGTGTCCTCGTCCATTGCGACCGCGCGGACAAAGGCCACGGTGCGGGTGATGTGGTGGCAGGTGGCGCGGGTGGTAATGGCCTGTCCCGGTGTGGCGGGGCGCATATAGTCGATGCGCAAGTCGATGGTGGCGGTGCCGCCAGGGGCGGAGGGATGGCTCATCACCGCTGCGCCGCAGCATGTGTCCATCAGGGCTGAGACTGCACCGCCGTGAATGACGCCGGTGGCGGGATCGCCGATCAGCTTTTCGTCATAGGCCATGCGGATCTCGGCGGTACCGTCGCCGATCTCTGTCAGCTTCATTCCCAATTGCTTGGCGTGCGGAATCGCTTCGATGAACTGGCGCGCGAGGTCGGTCTTGTCGGCCATGGGAGTGTCCTTTGGATTCTCTCCCTCATCTTTGGCCCTGCCCCGGCAAAAGCGCAAGTGTGCCGCCGCGGAGGTTGCACTGTTCGCTGCAAGTGCATAGGTTCCCGGCAAGGGAGACGACGGATGACCGACAAAAGATTGTCATTCAAGGAAATGTGCGCAGAGTTCGAGGTCACGCCGCGGACGCTGCGCTACTATGAATACATCGAATTGCTGCAGCCGGACCGCGAAGGCCGGTCGCGGTTCTACGGAGCGCGGGAGCGCGCCCGGATGAAACTGATCCTGCGCGGGCGCAAGTTCGGCTTTCAGCTGGAAGAGATCCGCCAGTGGCTGCTGATCTATGAGAAAGAGGGCAACGACGCCCAGAACCACGCCTTCATGGAAATGGCCGACCGGCAGCTGGTGGAGCTGGAAAAGCAGCGTGAGCAGATCAATGAGGCCATCGAAGAGCTGAGCGAGCTGCGCGAAAGCACCCGGGCGCTGCTTAAATAGGGCCAGCACATCTTTCCGGTAATTGAACCCCGTCCTTTTGGCGGGGTTTTTCTTTTGCAGATTCCGCTGCCGGATTCGCCAGGTTTCTGGCCAGGTGCATTGGCGAAACCCGCCTGCAGACAGCCAGTCAGCCCGTAACGTTACGTCACTTTATGTTCGTTTTGCGAACCAGTAACGCCCCGAAAAGTGACGCAACGTACAACTTACGTAAACGTAAAGTCAGTCTTGATCGAAATCCGAACTGCGCACAGCTTGGGCCTGCACCAAGCCGTAAGAGTGACGATGATGACCGAAGAAACCATGACCATCCGCGAGATGTGCGAGGCCTTTGACGTGACGCCCCGCACGCTCCGGTTCTACGAAGCCAAGGAACTGCTGTTCCCGATCCGCGACGGCCAGAAGCGGCTGTTCACCAAACGCGACCGCGCCCGGCTGAAGCTGATCCTGCGCGGCAAGCGGTTCGGGTTCAGTCTGGAGGAAATCCGCCAGCTGCTGGAGCTGTACCACGTCGGCGACCAGCAGGTGACCCAGCTCACCAAGACCTATGAGGTCGCGCGTGACCGGCTCGCCGATATGGAGCGCCAGCGCGAGGAGCTGACCGAGGCAATCGAGGACCTGAAGGACCAGCTGGCCTGGGGCGAGAAGATGATCGCCTCGATGAAGGCTAAGCAGGAGGCGGCCGAATAGGCCGCCGCCCCGCCCTTTCCCGCCGGCCTGCCCGGCATTGACCACGATCACCAAGACCCTGAAGAGGACCGCAATGCCTTCCTATCGAGCCCCCGCCAAAGACGCCCAGTTCATCCTGCACGACGTGCTGAAGGTCTCCGGCCAGGACATCCCCGGATACAATGAGCTGGACCCGGATTTCACCGGCGCCGTGCTGGAAGAGGCAGGCAAGATCGCCAGCGAAGTGCTGCACCCGCTGAACACGGTGGGCGACCAGGAGGGCTGCCGGCTGGAAAACGGCGTGGTCTACACGCCTGCGGGGTTCCTGGAAGCCTTTGAGCAGGTGAAGGAAGGCGGCTGGACGGGGCTGGACATGCCGGAGGAATTCGGCGGCCAGAACATGCCCTATGTGATGGGCACGGCGGTAGGCGAGTTCTTCTCCGCCGCCAACCAGGCCTTCACCATGTACCAGGGCCTGACCCATGGCGCGGCCTCCGCCATTCTGGCGCATGGCACTGAGGAGCAGAAGGCGGCCTATCTGCCCAATATGATCAGCTGCCAGTGGACCGGCACCATGAACCTGACCGAGCCGCATTGCGGCACCGATCTGGGCCTGATGCGCACCAAGGCGGAACCGCAGTCTGACGGCAGCTTCAAGATTTCCGGGCAGAAGATCTTCATCTCCTCCGGCGATCACGACATGGCAGAGAACATCGTGCATCTGGTGCTGGCCAAGATCCCCGGCGGCCCCGAGGGCATCAAAGGCGTCAGCCTGTTCATCGTGCCGAAGTTCCTGGTGAACGAAGACGGCAGCCTGGGTGAGCGCAACGGCGTCTCGGTCGGCAAGATCGAAGAGAAGATGGGCATCCACGGCAACTCCACCTGCGTGATGAACTATGACGGCGCGACCGGCTGGCTGCTGGGTGAGGAGCACAAGGGCATGCGCGCCATGTTCACCATGATGAACGAGGCCCGCTTGGGTGTCGGCATGCAGGGTCTGGCGCAGGCCGAGGCCGCCTATCAGAACGCATTGGAATACGCCAAGGACCGCCTGCAGGGCCGCGACGTGACCGGCGTCAAGAACCCGGACGGCCCGGCGGATCCGCTGATCGTGCATCCGGATATCCGGCGTTCGCTGATGGACCAGAAAAGCTTTGCCGAGGGCGCCCGCGCGTTCCTTCTGTGGGGCGCCACCCTGATCGACCAGGCCCACCGCGCAGGCGACAAGGATGCGGACGGTCTGATTTCGCTGATGACGCCGGTGATCAAGGGTTTCCTGACCGACCAGGGCTATGACATGACGGTGCAGGCGCAGCAGGTTTATGGCGGCCATGGCTACATCGAGGAATGGGGCATGTCGCAATACACCCGCGACGCCCGTATCGCGATGATCTACGAGGGCGCCAACGGCGTTCAGGCGCTGGACCTGGTGGGCCGCAAGCTGGGTCAGCACGGCGGCAAATACGTCCTCGCCTTCTTTGATATGGTCAAGACCTTCTGCCAGGAAAACAAAGAGATTTCAGAGGCTTTCACCAAAGATTTCATCAAGCCGCTGCAGGCTGCCTCCAAGGATCTGCAGGCGGCTGGCATGTTCTTCATGCAAAGCGGCATGAAGAACCCGAACCACGCGCTGGCGGGGTCTTATGACTTCATGCATTTGTTCGGCCAGGTCTGCCTGGGCCTGATGTGGGCGCGGATGGGCAAGGCGGCGCAGGAAGCGCTTGACGCCGGGACGCAAGACGCGGCGTTCTATGAGACGAAACTCGCAACCGGCCGGTACTACATGGCACGGCGGCTGCCCGCGACCAAGCTGCACCTTGCCCGCATCGAAAGCGGCGCCGACACGGTGATGGCGCTGGACGCGGACGCCTTCTGATGCCTGCGGGCGTCCCCTTGCGGGGCGCCCGGTTCAGCCCCGGCCGGTGCTTTGACACACAAAGGACCGCAAGATGCCGAAACGTTTCCGCCTGACCCGCCGCCTGCCGATCGCAATGACGGAGGACGGCTACCGCAGGCTGAAAAAGTTCGCCCAGGAGGCGGGGCTGGATGAAGGCGAAGCGCTGTCATTCCTGTTCGAGAATTTCGACAGCGTGACAGACTACGAGAACCTGAGCCACCGGCTGCGGCTGTTCAACGCCGAGCTGGAGGCGCGAAAGCGCTAGAAAAGCGCAGCAAAGGGAGAGAGATGACCGAGACGCATTCCGCATGGATGACGGACGAGCACCAGATGCTTGGGGAGATGACGGCCCAGTTCATCACCAATGAATGGGCCCCCAAGTTCGAGACCTGGCGCAAGCAGGGCCTGATGGACCGGGAGACCTGGACCCAGGCCGGCGAGCTGGGCCTTCTCCTGCCCTCGATCCCCGAGGAATACGGCGGCGCCGGTGGTGATTTCGGCCATGAGGCAGTGATCCTGATGGAAGGCAGCCGCGCCAACCTGGCCAGCTGGGGCCATGGCATCCATTCCGGCATCGTCGGCCACTACATCCTGGCCTATGGCACCGAGGAGCAGAAAGCGCGCTGGCTGCCGAAGATGGTGACCGGCGAGCTGGTTGGCGCGCTAGCGATGACAGAGCCCTCCACCGGGTCGGACGTGCAGGCGATCAAGACCAAGGCAGTGAAGGACGGCAATGCCTACCGGCTGTCGGGGCAAAAGACTTTCATCACCAACGGCCAGCACGCCAACCTGATCCTGGTGGCGGCCAAAACCGACCCGTCCCAAGGCGCCAAGGGCGTGTCGCTGGTGGCGGTTGAAACGGATGGCGCCGAGGGCTTCAGCCGCGGCCGCAACCTCGACAAGATCGGCTGCCATGCGGCGGACACGTCGGAACTGTTCTTCAGCGATGTGGAAATCCCGCCGGAGAACATCCTGGGCGGCGTCGAGGGCCAGGGGTTCTATCAGATGATGCAGCAGCTGCCGCAGGAGCGGCTGATCATCGCCTGCGGCGCGGTCGGCGCGATGGAAGGCGCGGTGGAACGCACGGCGGCCTACTGCAAGGAGCGCGAAGCCTTTGGCGGGCCGCTGACACAGTTTCAGAACACCCGCTTCAAGCTGGCCGAATGCCTGACCAAGACCAAGGTCGCGCGCGCTTTCCTGGATGAATGCATCAGTGAGCATCTGCAGGGCAAGCTGACCGTCGAGAAGGCCGCAATGGCCAAGTATTGGATCACCGACACCCAAGGAGAAGTGCTGGACGAATGCCTGCAACTGCACGGCGGCTATGGCTACATGCAGGAATACGCTGTGGGCGAGATGTGGGCCGATGCCCGGGTGCAGCGGATTTACGGCGGTACCAATGAGATCATGAAGGAGCTGATTGCGCGGTCGCTGTAGGCGCAGGGGCCGCGGCGGCATCGCAGAAGGCAAATGGTGGATTTGAGTATTTGGGCAAAGAAGAAGCTCAAAGTCCGCCCTGCCCCCGCCCCGGCAGCGCCAAGCCGGAAGGCAGGGCTTCTCCTTTGGCGGTCATCGGCTCTCCAGCCTGTACCGCAGGACGAGTGCAACGGAACATGGTTAAGAAAGAATGAACCCTCCTCTTCTTCTTTGCTGAAAATACTCCACGGGGGTGCGGGGGTGTGAAACCCCCGCTCCGCCATCCGAAACAGGGAGCAACAAATGACAATCAAACTGCATTGCTTTGGCGAAAGCGGCAACTCCTACAAAGCCGCGCTGGCGCTGGAGCTGGCCGGTCTGGACTGGGAACCGGTCTTTGTCGACTTCTTCGGCGGCGCGGCCCGCACGCCGGAGTTCCGGGAATTCTCTGCCATGGCCGAAGCTCCGGTTCTGGTAGACGGGGATGTAACGCTCAGCCAGTCGGGCGCGATCCAGCAGTACATCACCGACAAGACGGGCAAGTTTGGCGGCCGCCCTGAGGACAAATACGAAGTGCTGCGCTGGGTGCTGTGGGACAATCACAAGATGTCCAGCCAGGCCGGCATGACCCGGTTTCTGATCAACTTCCTGCCGGAACAGCACCGCTCGCAAGAAGTGATCAACTTCATGCAAGGCCGCCTGAAGGCCGCCTATGCCACGCTGGAACACCATCTGGAGGGCCGCGAGTGGATTGTTGGCGACAGCCTCACCAATGCCGACATCAGTTGCTGCAGCTACCTCTACTACCCGGAACCCTTCGGCTTTGACCGGGCCGAATGGCCGCATATCGACGCCTGGCTGGACCGCATCAGCGCCCTGCCCGGCTGGAAACACCCCTATGATTTGATGCCCGGCAACCCGTCGGACCGGGCCTGAGGAGAGCACAATGACAGACGCATATATCTATGACGCGCTGCGCACCCCGCGCGGCAAGGGACGCAAGGACGGCTCCCTGCATGAGGTGACCTCGGTCCGCCTCTCGGCGCTCACGCTGAACGCAATCAAGGAGCGCAACAATCTGGAAGGCCATGCGGTCGAGGATGTGATCTGGGGCAACGTGACCCAGGTGATGGAACAGGGCGGCTGCCTGGCGCGCTCTGCCGTACTGGCCTCGGACCTGGATGAGCGTATCCCGGGCCTGGCGATCAACCGCTTCTGCGCTTCCGGCATGGAGGCGGTGAATCTGGCGGCGAACCAGGTGAAGGGTGGTGCAGGCGATGCCTATATCGCGGGCGGCGTGGAGATGATGGGCCGGGTGGCCATGGGCTCCGACGGCGCGGCGATTGCGGTGGACCCGAGCCTCGCGATGGAGACTTATTTCGTGCCGCAGGGCATCTCGGCCGACATTATCGCAACTGAATACGGCTTTACCCGGGATCAGGCCGATGCGCTGGCGATGGAATCCCAGCGCCGGGCCGCCAAGGCCTGGGAAGAGAAGCGGTTCGAGAAGTCGGTGATTACTGTCACCGACCAGAACGGCCTGCCGATCCTCGCCCATGACGAATACATGCGCCCCGGAACAGACATGCAGGCGCTGGGGTCGCTGAACCCGGCGTTCCAGATGATGGGCGAGCAGATGCCGGGCTTTGATAAAGTCGCAATGCTGAAATACCCGCATCTGGAACGGATCAACCACATCCACCACGCGGGCAACTCCTCTGGCATCGTGGATGGCGCTGCGGCGCTTCTGATCGGCAACAAGGAGTTTGGTGAAAAGCACGGTCTGAAACCGCGCGCCCGGATCAAGGCCACCGCCAAGATCGGCACCGATCCGACCATCATGCTGACCGGCCCGGTACCTGTGACCGAGAAGATCCTCGCCGACAACGGCATGAAAATCAGCGACCTGGACCTGTTCGAGGTGAACGAGGCCTTCGCCTCTGTTGTGATGCGCTTCCAGCAGGCGTTTGACGTCGACCCGGAGCTGGTGAACGTTAATGGCGGCTCCATCGCCATGGGCCATCCGCTGGGCGCCACCGGCGCGATCATCATCGGCACCCTGCTGGATGAGCTGGAGCGGCAGGACAAGGAATGCGGCCTTGCCACCCTGTGCATTGCGTCGGGTATGGGCGCCGCAACCATCATCGAGCGCGTCTGATGCCGAAGCTGGACCTATCCCAACTGCCCTGGCGGACCGGATCGGGCTACCCCGGCAAGCTGGCCGAGGCCTGTGCGGGCCGCAGCGTGCAGCCGCTGGGCGATCCCGGCGGGCTCAGCCAGTTCGGTGTCAACATCGTACGGCTGGAGCCTGGCGCGGCCTCCTCCCTGCGCCATTACCATATGGAGCAGGACGAGTTCGTGATGGTGACAGAGGGCACCTGCACACTGATCGACGATCAGGGCGCGCATGAGATGATGCCCGGCGACTGCGCAGCATTCCCGGCAGGGGACGAGAACGGCCACCATCTGGTGAACCGTTCGGACAAGCCTGCCGCCTTTCTGGTGGTCGGCACCCGCACCGCAACCGAGACCGGCTATTACAGCGATTTGGACATGATGGTGAAATTCGCAAGCGGCGAGTTCACCTTTACCCGCAAGGACGGCAGCCCGCTGACGGCTGACCAGACCGGAGAAGACACATGAGCGATTTCAAATACGACGTGGACGCAGACGGCGTCGCAATCATCACCTGGGATGCCGAAGGAAAGTCCATGAACGTCCTCACCCGCGAGGCCTTTGGCCTGGTGGAGGAATACGTGGACCGGGCGCTGGAGGACGACGCCGTCAAGGGCATCGTGATCACCAGCGGCAAGAAAGACTTTGCCGGCGGCATGGACCTCAATGTTCTGGCGACCATCCGTGAGGAGTCGGGGGAGAACCCGGCCCAAGGCCTCTTTGACTTCACCATGGGCGGCCACCGCATCCTGCGCAAGCTGGAGTTAGCGGGCATGGATCCCAAGACCAAGAAGGGCGGCAAGCCGGTGGCCTGTGCCATCAACGGCACCTGCGCCGGCATCGGCACCGAGATTGCGCTGGCCTGCCATCACCGGGTGATGACCTCCAATCCCAAGGCCAAGATCGGCCTGCCGGAGATCATGATCGGCATCTTCCCCGGCGGCGGCGGCACCACCCGGTATTCCCGCATGGTGGGCGCAATGGCCGCCGCTCCGGTCCTGCTGGAAGGCAAGATGATGGACCCGAAGAAAGCCAAGGGCGCCCAGCTGATCGACGCGGTTTCCGACGATGCGCTGGCGGCGGCCAAGGAGTGGGTGCTGAACGCCAAGGACGCAGACCTGGTAAAGCCGTGGGACGCCAAGGGCTACAAGATGCCGGGCGGCGCGCCGTATCATCCGGCGGGCTTCATGACCTTTGTCGGTGCCTCGGCGATGGTGCATGGCAAGACCCAAGGCGCCTTCCCGGCGGCCAAGGCACTGCTGTCGTCGATCTATGAGGGCGCGCTGGTCGATTTCGACACCGCACTGAAGATCGAGGCGCGCTGGTTCACCAACGTGCTGATGAACCCGTCGTCCTCGGCCATGATCCGCAGCCTGTTCCTGAACAAGCAGGCGCTGGAAAAAGGCGCCGTGCGGCCCAAGGACGTGCCGGACCAGTCGGTCAAGAAAATCGGCGTGCTGGGTGCGGGCATGATGGGTGCGGGCATCGCGCTGGTGTCGGCTCAGGCCGGCATGGAGGTTGTGCTGATCGACCGTGACCAGGAGGCCGCCGATAAGGGCAAGGCCTATTCCGCCGCCTACATGGACAAGGGCATCAAGCGCGGCAAGGCGACCGAGGAGAAGAAAGAAGCGCTGCTGGCGCAGATCACCGCCACCCCGGATCTGGACGCACTGAAGGGCTGTGACCTGATCATCGAGGCAGTGTTCGAGGATCCGGGCGTCAAGGCCGAGATGACCCAAAAGGTCGAGGCGATCATTCCCGAAGACTGCATCTTTGCCTCCAACACCTCCACCCTGCCGATCACCGAGCTGGCCAAAGCATCGAGCCGGCAGGACCAGTTCATCGGCATCCACTTCTTCTCGCCGGTTGAGAAGATGTTCCTGGTGGAGATCATCAAGGGCAAAGAAACCGGCGACCGCGCGGTGGCCAAGGCGCTGGATTATGTGCGCCAGATCCGCAAAACGCCGATTGTGGTCAACGACGCGCGCTTCTTCTACGCCAACCGCTGCATCCTGCCCTATATCAACGAGGGCCTGCGGATGATCACCGAGGGCGTCAGCCCGGTGCTGATCGACAACGCTGCGCGCCAGCTGGGCTTCCCGGTGGGTCCGGTGCAGTTGACCGATGAGACCTCGATTGATCTGGGCGCCAAGATTGCCCGCGCCACCAAGGCGGCGATGGGTGATGCCTACCCGGAAAGCCCGGCCGATGACCTGATCTTCTGGATGGAAGAACTGGGCCGTCTGGGCCGTAAGTCGAACGCGGGCTTCTTCGAGTATGACGACAAGGGCAAGCGCGCCGGATACTGGACCGGCCTGCAGGAGAAGTACCCGCTGGCATCCGAACAGCCCGACCTGATCGAGGTGCAGGAACGTCTGATGTTCGCACAGGTTCTTGAGGCGGTACGGGCGCTGGAGGAAGGCGTGCTGATGGATATCCGCGAGGGCGACGTCGGCGCCATCCTGGCCTGGGGCTTTGCGCCGTGGTCCGGCGGCCCGCTCAGCTGGCTGGACATCCTGGGCACGCCCTATGCGGCGGAGCGTTGCGACAGCCTGACGGAGCAGTTCGGCGAGCGTTTCGCCTGCCCGGAACTGCTGCGGGAGATGGCGGAGAAGGGCCAGAGCTTCTACACCCGCTTTGCGCCGGAAACTTCTGCGGCGGCCTGAAGGCAAACATAAAACGAGGAAAGGCCAGCGCCCATGCGCTGGCCTTTTTTATGCCTTATCAGCAAGTTGAATGCCGAAACTGATCTTACATTCTGACCTCAGGCTGCAAAGCGCCGGCAGCGGCGCCTGCGGGCCAGTATTCTTCCTCAGCCATCATCGACAGAACCAGGCCGCGGGCCTCATCCGGGTTCAGCACGCGGTAGGCGCCTTGTTCGGAGAACACCCGGCCGCACATCAGGTTCGCCGGTGCCGCCGAGTAGCCCAGCATCCCGGCTTCCAGATAGATCACCTGATCCTCGGCAAATCGCGGCATCACCAGTTCCAGCTGGGCGCCGGGGTGCATGCGGCGGATACCGCGGTAGCCCTCCAGCGTGCAGGCCGGAACGATGGCAAAAGGATCGCCCTGGCTGTCCTCCACCAACTCGCTTTCCAGCAGCACGCCCTGGTCCGGCATCAGCCACATCGGCACCCGGTTCATCAGCGCATCGCGCGGCACAAACAGCGGGCAGCGGGCAGGTTCCAGATCACCCTCTGCCGGGATCATGACCTCGCGCTGCAACTCCACCACGGTTTGCATGCCGTGATCGAAGGTCAGCACCTTGTCACCGGGCGTCAGCGCCTCCACCGGGCGCCAACCCAGGTTGGACGCCACATGGGTGCCTGCCAGGAAACCGCCCTGGCCAATTGAGACCAGGGGAAAGCCGCTGTTCATGACCCCGCCCGCCGGGGTGCTCGTGCGTTTCAGAAGCCAGTCCAGCATCCGCTTTCCTTTCCTCAGGCTGCGGAGAACCCCCAACAGCCAGCCCGATAAGTTTCTTTGATCCTTGCCGCTTATGGGACGGAACTAAGGCAAAACCGGGCATTGTTCACGTTTCTGCGCCGATCTGCCAAACCTTTGCCGGATTAGGCTCCGGCCAGGCGCATTCAGCGCGCTTCACGCTATCTGGATAGGAGAGAATCGTTAAAAGAGTATTCAAATTGCGCGATATCCCGCGCGCAGGCTTCGGCCACGGCCCCAGCCGCGGCATCGTCGTAATAGCTGCGCCAATCGCGCTGGCGGCCACTTTCATTGACCACGGGCAATTCAAGGGAAAACCCGAGGTGGTCAAACAGCGGCTGGGCATCAGACGCGAAATGCTCCAGACGGATAAAGAGCTGGCACTGCTCACTCCCGTCGGCATGGCGCATGTAAGAGGACGCCGGGCTGCCGCGGAAAGCCGCAATGATCTCCGGGTGCTGCACAAAGGCGCGGAACTCTTGCGCCTTCGCCAAGCCGATGGCCGGATGATCGAAGCTCTGTTCGCGCAGCCAGTGGTAATAGCTGACCGCCCGGTCCCAGGGGTTGCGCACCAGGGTGAAGGCAAAGAGACCGCGCAGGGTGTCCTGCGGCACCAGCCCTTCGATGTCGGCCAGGGTGGAGTGCTTCCACAGCCGCCCGCGTGCCTTAGCATCCTTCAGGCGGCGGCGGCGCTTCAGGGCTTTGGGCGTATCCCCCAGCATCATGTCATCGGCCATGGCACGCGCCTCCAGCGCCAGCGCCAATGCGGTGCCGCCGGTCTTGGGGATATGGATGAAAACGTACCGGCGGCCTTGGGACAGGATCATGCCCTGACCCTAGGATATTGATCTGGGTAAGGAAACGATGGATTTACGCCTGCTGTGAAGCGCCTCGCAGACCCATTCACCTTTGCGCAAATACTCCGGGGGTGAATTGGCCCCGGTGGGGCCAAGAGGGGCAGCGCCCCTTCCCTTCACTTCGAACGCAGCGCGATGGTGGTGCCGGCCGTGATGATCAGACCGATCCCCAGCATTTGCCAGAGGTTCAGCGCCTGCCCCCAATAGGCCCAGGCAACCCCCGGCCCGACGATCATCACCGAGTATTCGAACACAGCGACATAAGAGGCCTCACCCAGCTGGTAGGCCTTGGTGATCAGGAACACGCCACCCACTGCTGCGCAGCCCTGCAGCAGGATCAGGTGCGGGATCTCCCACAGCGGCCAGACCCAGCCGCGGGTGACAAAACCGTCCGCTCCCGCGGGCACGTCCTGCGGCCAGATCTCCAGCCCCGCCAGCAGCATCGCCCCCAGCACACCCTGCACCAGCAAGTAGACGAACAGCATCGCCACCGTGCTTTCGCCCTGGCAGTAAAGCCCGGTTGCCAATGAGCCGAGCGCATAAAATAGTCCGCCCGCCACTGGCACCAGGATCAGCCAGCTAAAGGCCGCGGGGTCAGGCTGCAGCACCATCATGACACCCGCAAAACCGCCGAGCACCGCGCCGACACGGATCCAGCCGATCCGCATCTTCAGGAACAGGACGGAAATCACCACGATCAGGATCGGCGAGGTGAACAGCCCGGCCAGCGCCTGGGCAATCGGCATCAGCGCCACGGCGGAGAAGTAGAAAACCATCGACACCGCCACCAGCACCGCACGCAGCAGTACAGCGCCGAAGTTGCGGCAGCGCAGCCCGCCCAGTCCGGCGCGCGCCATCAGCCACAGGAACGGCAGTGCGACAAATGTGCGCAACAGGTAGAACTGGCCGAGCCCGATGGTCTCCGCCATCAGCGGCACTGCGTTGTCGGTGATGCCGATAATCAGCATTGCCGCCAGCATGGCCTGTGCGGCTGCGGTCTGGCTGGTGCCCGGGGCGGAGAGTGCGGCTGTTTGTTTCATACCCTTCCCATTGCCCGCAACTTTCCGCAATATCTGTCCTCTAAGCGACACCAAAGTGATTCAGGGGAGGAAACTGATGGGGTGGATGGCGGATGAAACCGGTCTGGAGAAGACCGCCGCGAATTATGTGCCGCTGTCGCCGCTCAGCCATCTGCAGCGGGCGGCGCAGGTGTTTCCGGACCGTTTGGCGGTCAGCTATGGCAAGCACCGCAAGAGTTATGCGGAATATCATGAGCGCTGCACCCGTCTGGCCTCCGGCCTGGTCAAGCTGGGGGTGAAGCCCGGCGATGTGGTGGCGACTCTGCTGCCGAATATCCCCGCACAGGCAGAGGCGCATTTCGGCGTGCCTGCCTGCGGCGCGGTGCTGAACACCATCAACACCCGGCTGGACGTGGGCACTGTTGCCTATATCTTTGCCCATGGCGAGGCAAAGGCGGTGCTGGTTGATCCGCAGTTCATTGAGCTGGCAGAGGCCGCCGTCGAAGAGATGGAAGGCCCCGCCCCGGTCCTGATCGAGGTGGCCGACGATCAGGCGAGCTGGCACGCCACCGGTCGTCACATGGAGTATGAAGCGCTGCTGGCCAGCGGCGACCCGGACTTCCAGTGGATCATGCCCGAGGATGAGTGGGAAAGCCTGGCGCTGAACTATACTTCCGGCACCACCGGACGCCCCAAGGGCGTGGTCTATCACCATCGCGGCGCCTATCTGATGACCATGGGCACGGTGGTGTCCTGGCGGATGGTGCTGCACCCGGTTTATCTGACCATCGTGCCGCTGTTCCATTGCAACGGCTGGAACCACACCTGGATGATGCCGCTGGTTGGCGGCACCCTGGTCTGCTGCCGCGATATCACAGCGCAGAACATCTACAACGCCATCCACTACGAAGGCGTCACCCATTTCGGCGGCGCCCCGATCGTACTGAACATGATCGTCAACGCGCTGGATGAGGAGCGCCGCACCTTTGACCATACGGTCGAGGTCTTCACCGCCGGCGCCCCGCCCGCCCCTGCGACCTTGTCGAAGATCGAAAACCTCGGCTTCAACATCACCCATGTCTACGGGCTGACCGAGACCTTCGGCCATGTCACCGAATGCTATTGGAAGGCACAGGATTGGGACGCGCTGGACAAGGCGGGCATCGCCGCCAAGAAATCGCGCCAGGGCGTCGCGATGCCGATGCTGGAGCCGGTGGTGGTGCGCGACAGCGAGCACAACGTGCTGCCGATGGACGGCCAGGCCCAAGGCGAGATTGCCCTGCGCGGCAATGTGGTGATGAAAGGGTATCTGAAGAACCCCGAAGCCACGGCGGAGGCCTTCAAGAACGGTTACTTCAACTCCGGCGACCTCGCCGTCCAGCACCCCGACGGCTACATCCAGATCGCTGACCGGGCCAAGGACATCATCATTTCCGGCGGCGAGAACATCTCCTCTGTCGAGGTGGAGGGGGTGCTGATGGCGCACCCGGATGTGCTGCTGGCCGCCGTTGCCGCAATGCCGGATGAGAAATGGGGCGAAGTGCCCTGCGCCTTTGTCGAGCTGAAAGCCGGTGCCAAGGAAGACGCCGCGGCGCTGATCGCCTTCACTCGCGAGACGCTCGCAGGCTTTAAGGCGCCCAAGAAAGTGGTGTTCCAGGAGCTGCCCAAGACCTCCACCGGCAAGATCCAGAAGTTCGAGCTGAGAAAAATCGCCAAGTCCCTGTGATTTTTCACAGCGAAACGGCACTAAGGGGCGGCAAAGCAAATTGCCGCCCCTGTTTTATGTGCTTATTCTGGCGGCAACGAGACGGATGGGGACCGGGCAAGCTGCATGACGGCATTGAAGGAATTTGAGCGGCTGGAGGCTGCGGGCCTGTGGCGCGCTGATCCTGAGGCCCAGCGGCGGGATGTGATCATCTCGCTGGGCGATGCAACGCTGACCATTGCCAGCATGAACGACCAGCCGCTGGCGCATTGGTCGCTGGCCGCAGTGGAACGTGCCAATCCCGGTGAGTTCCCGGCCCTGTTCCACCCCGACGGCGACCCCGGCGAAACGCTGGAGCTAGCGGAAGACGAAACCGCGATGCTGGAGGCCATTGCCCGGGTGCAGAATGCGATTGGGCGGTCGCGTGCACGGCCGGGGCGGCTGCGGGCGGTCAGTATCCTGGGCACACTGGCACTGGTGCTGGCGCTGCTGGTACTGTGGCTGCCGGGTGCCGTGACCCGCCATGCGGTCAGCGTCGTGCCTGATATCAAACGCAAGGCCATCGGACAGGCGCTCTTGGGGCGGATCGAGCGGGTCTCCGGCCCGGCCTGCGCCACCCCGGAGGCGGCACCGATCCTGAAGAACCTGGCGCAGCGCACCGGCGTGCGGCAGCTGGCGATTCTGCGCTCCGGCATTCCCGGCAGCCTGCATCTGCCCGGCGGCATCGTTCTTTTGAACCGCTCGTTCGTCGAGGATTTCGAGGATCCGGCGGTTGCCGCCGGAGCCATCCTGGCAGAACGCGCCCGGGCAGAGGCCAGCGACCCGATGCAGGAGCTGCTGGAGGCCGGCGGCTTCGTCTCCACCTTCAAGCTGCTGACCACCGGCGAGCTGGACCGCGCCGCGCTGGATGCCTATTCCGAAGCCACCCTGTCCAGCCCCCGCCCGCAGCTGCCCGACGAGGTGCTGCTGGCGGAGTTTGCCCGCGCTGCCCTGCCCTCCTCCCCCTATGCCTATGCGCTGGACATCACCGGCGAGACGGTGCTGGGGCTGATCGAAGCCGACCCCATGGCCGGCCGCGAGCTGGAGCCGGTGCTGAACGACCGCGACTGGGTGCAGCTGCAGAACATCTGCGGCTGATCCAGCTTTCTACTCCCCTGTCCCCTGCCAATCGCGAAAATGCGCCGGATCTGCTAGGATCGTCAAACCTGCGCAAACGCACGATCAGGGGGGACGTGAGCCATGCCGGACAACTCAGCCAGTTTCACCGGGGATATTCCCAGTCACTACGACAGCGGCCTGGGGCCGGTGATTTTCTACAACTATGCAGATGATCTGGCCGCCCGATGCCGAAGCCTGGCGCCGCAGAAGGTTCTGGAACTGGCAGCGGGCACCGGTATTGTCTCGCAGCGGCTGCGGCGCAGGCTTGCGCCGGACTGCACGCTGACGGTTACCGATCTGAACGAGCCGATGCTGCAGCTGGCAATGGCAAAACTGTCCGATACAACCAATGTCACCTTCCAGCCCGCCGACGCGATGGCGCTGCCCTTTGAGGATGGCAGCTTTGATTTGATTGCCTGCCAGTTCGGGGTGATGTTCTTCCCGGACAAGGCGGCAGCTTTCCGGGAAGCCGCACGGGTGCTGAAACCTGGCGGGCACTATGTCTTCAATGTCTGGGCACCGATGGCAAAGAACCCGTTTGCGGAAATCGCCGACTTGGCCGCGGCGGAGTTCTTTCCTGCGGATCCGCCGGGATTTTACAAGGTGCCGTTCCACTATGGCGATCCCGAAGCCGTGAAAGGCGATCTGAATGATGACGACTGGTCCGGCATCCGCCATGAAACGGTCCGGCAGGACAAGACCATTGACGACCCGGAGAAATTCGCCGAGGCGCTGGTTTACGGCAACCCGATGATTGATGAAATCCGGTCCAGGGGTGGTGTCGACCCGGACGAGGTTGCCAGCGCCATTCTGGACGCCCTTCGCGGCCGTTTCGGACCGCCGCCTTTGAGGATGCCGCTGGAGGCCGTGGTCTTTACCTGCCGCCGGCACTAGCCATTGAGTGCCGGGCCGCATCTGTCCTGGTGCCGAAAAGGCCGGGCAGACGCCCGGCCTGTGAAATTTAGGGTTCGAAGTCTTACTTGCTAAGCCGGGCGCCGCTGAAACCGGCGCGCTGCACCTTGGCCAGTGCTGCGGCTGCCTGTGCTTCACCCTGGTAGGGGCCCGCCAGAACCACCTTGTAAGGCTGCCCCTTGCGGCTGACGGTACCAAGACGCACTGTCAGGCCGGCGGACGCCAGTTTGCGGGCGGCTGCCTTGGCCTGTGCAGGTTCGGCATAGGTCGCTGCACGGACATAGCGGCTGGCCGGTGCAAGCTGATCCGGTGCCGCAGCGCCTGGAGCCGAGCGGGTCGACAGGCGCAAGCCTTTGGGCTGTGCCTCTGCCGGGCTGAGCCGCGCACCGCGCGGCAGTTTGACTGCGGGCCGGTCCAGCGGCAGCTGAACCAGCTTGCGGGGCACGCCGCCGGTCCAGATCTGCGCCATCTGCGCATCGCCTTCCGGGGTGCGCACGCCGCGCATCGGGTTCATCCGCCCGTCTTCGCGTGCCACTGTCTCATATCCTGCAGGGGCCTGGGCAAAACTGGTCACCACTGCGGGCCGCACGGTGCGTTCCGCCCGCTGCGGATTCAGCCGCCCGTCGGTCCAGACCGGGCGGTAGCCCTCCGGCACCGTGAAACTGTTGCTGAGACGGCGGTCCTGGTAGATGTGGGTCTGCACCACGCGGGTATTCGGGGTGAGCCGCACTGAACTCTGCGGCCCGATTTCCTGACTGCCATAGGTCACTGGCGCAGCATCCTGAGGGCCGCAGCGCACGCCCGAAGAACCCGCGTATTGGCGGCTGATATCGGAAAGGCCCGCGCAGGAGGTATTGCCTGCAGGCTTCGCCGCCGGAACCGGAGCGGGTGCTGGCTTGGGCGCGACGCGCACGACCTTCTTGGCCGCGGGCTTGGGCGCTGCAGGCGCCGTGGCAACTGCGGCCGGCCGGACACTGGTCGTTTGCGGGGTTCGGCGCGGCTTGGCGGTGGTGACAGACTGCGGCGGCGTGCTTGAGGCTGCCGGCTTGGGCT
This sequence comes from Leisingera sp. ANG1, assembly GCF_000203975.2. GTDB lineage: Bacteria > Pseudomonadota > Alphaproteobacteria > Rhodobacterales > Rhodobacteraceae > Leisingera. Next base: position 836,816 of record NZ_AFCF02000001.1, read on the forward strand.
GCACAGCGGCAGGTTTGGCCGGAGCCGGGGCCGGCTTAGCCGCGGCGGTTTGCGCAGGCTGCTGGCTGGGCTCGAGGGTGATCAGCTCAGGCGCTGCGCTCCGCTGCTGCTGCCGGGTTGCGCCGGCGACCTTAGTGGGCGCATAGCCGCATAACTGCTTGCGGGAGCGGGAAACCCGCGGAACCCAGCTGACATTGCCGTCGATGCCTGCACGGATGTAGATACAGCCGCGGCTGTCGACATACTGCTTGCCCTTGTAAGATGCGGGCGGATACTCAGCGGGCGGACGGGTTTCACGCAGGGTTTGTGCCTGTATCCCTGCGGCGCCAGCAGCCCCCGCGATGATGGCCAGTGCAATAATTCTAGTTATTTTCATTCCTGAGCCCCACAAAATATGGCTGCAGGATGCCCGAAACTGGCCTGTGAGTAAAGATTCTGCGGCAACAATAAGGCCGCACTCCGGCAATTTTTGCGCGAATTGCAACTAATTCACACCGCGTGGCTGCCAAGGCGGATTTGCTCCGCCCCGGCACCGGCGGATCACTTGGTGCCGAACATCCGGTCGCCGGCATCGCCAAGGCCGGGCAGGATATAGCCCTTCTTGTTCAGCTCCCGGTCCAGCGAGGCGGTGACGATCGGCACATCCGGGTGCGCCTCTTTCATCCGCTCGACGCCTTCGGGCGAGGCCAGCAGGCAGAGGAAGCGGATGTTGTTTGCGCCGGCTTCCTTCAGCAGGTCAATGGCGGCGGCGGAGCTGTTGCCGGTTGCGAGCATCGGGTCCACGGCAATCACCAGCCGGTCCTTCAGGCCCTCGGGCGCCTTGAAGTAATACTGCACCGGCTCCAGGGTTTCCTCATCCCTGTAGAGGCCGACAAAACCGACACGTGCCGAGGGGATCAGCTCCAGCACGCCGTCCAGCATGCCGTTGCCAGCGCGCAGGATCGACACCAGCGCCAGCTTCTTGCCCGCCAGGATCGGCGCCTCCATCTCCTCCATCGGGGTTTCGATGCTGGTGGTGGTCAGCGGCATCTCGCGGGTGATCTCATAGGCCAGCAGCTGGGTAATCTCGCGCAGCAGGCGGCGGAAGCCGGCCGTTGACGTGCCCTTGTCCCGCATCAGGGTCAGCTTGTGCTGCACAAGCGGGTGATCAACAACGGTCAGGTGGTCGGTCATGGGGCACTCCTAGTGTTTGGCTTTCCGCGCTTTTACGGGCTTGGCCGCGGCAGGCAAGCGTGTTTTGACCATAGGGTCAAAGAAAGCTCTTGCCGGGGCCTTGGGCCGGGACATCCAGATGGGCGGCGATGGACGCCGCCACATCGGCGAATTTGACCTGCCCGATGGTGCCTGCGTCAAGCCCCGCAATCAGCACCGGCACCTGTTCGCGGGTGTGGTCGGTGCCGGGCCAACTGGGGTCATTGCCGTGATCGGCGGTCAGCACCAGCATGTCGCCCTTGCGCAAGCGCGACAGCAGGAGGCCCAGTTCGGCGTCAAACCACTCCAGCGCCCGGGCGTAGCCGGAGATTTCGCGGGTGTGGCCATAGAGGGTGTCGAACTCGACGAAATTGGCAAAGGTCAGGCTGCCGTCCTCCGCCGCATCCACCGCGTCGAACAAGTGCTGCATCAGTTGGGCATCGGCGCCTTTTTTCAGGGTATCGATACCGGACATGGTGAAGATGTCGCCAATCTTGCCGATGGCATGGACCTTGCCGCCCGCATCCTGCACCCAGTTGGTCAGTACCGGTGCCGGCGGGGTAATCGCGAAATCGCGGCGGTTGGTGGTGCGGGTGAACCCTGTTTCTGCGGAGCCGAGGAAGGGGCGCGCAATGACCCGCCCCACCTTCATCGCGTGCAGCCGCGGGGCAATCGCCTCGCAAAGCTTCAGCAGGCGGTCGAGGCCGAATGTTTCCTCATGCGCAGCAATCTGGAACACGCTGTCGGCGGAAGTGTAGCAGATCGGTTTGCCGGTGCGTATGTGCTCGGCGCCCAGATCATCCAGGATCACCGTGCCGGAGGCATGGCAGTTGCCCAGGATGCCGTCCGTGCCCGCCTGCTCTGCCACAAAGGCGGAGAGGTCTTCGGGGAACGACGGCGCCTGATCGGGGAAATAGTGCCAGTCCCAGGGCACCGGCAGGCCTGCCAGCTCCCAATGGCCGGACGGCGTGTCCTTACCGCGGCTCAGCTCGCGGGCGCAGCCCCAGCGGCCCTGCGGCTGTGCATCCAGTCCGGGGAACGGCACCGAAGACGCCAGCCGCATCGCCGCGCCAAGGCCAAGGCGTTCCATGTTCGGCACGTTCAGCGGGCCGCTGCGGCCCTCCTCTGCTTTGCCCGCTGCGCAGGCCTGCGCGATATGGGCCAGAGTGTTGGCGCCCAGATCCGGCAGGTCGCCGTTGAAGAAGGTCCCGGCATCGGGCGCGCCACCGATGCCAACGGAATCCATCACCACAAGGAAGGCACGGGGCATCAGGAGATCCTTTCGTGAACCAGCGGCAGGCTGTCCGGCGCATCACCGATGGCGATGGCAGCAAGGAACGCTGCCTCTGCCATCTCTGCCGCATCATCGCTGGCGGCGTGGATGCGGGCAAGCCTGTCCCCTGCCCCGACGGGCTGGCCCAGGCGGACAATGTCCGAGATGCCGACACCGGGGTGAATGCGGTCGCTCTCCACCATGCGGCCGCCGCCGAGGGCGACAACCGCCAGGCCAAGCGCTTCGCCGTTCATGGCTGCGATATGCCCGGATTCGGGGGCCTTCACCTCGCGCACCACTTCTGACCCCGGCAGGTGGTCTTGCCACTTCGCGGCAAAATCAGAAGGGCCGCCCATGGCGGCAATCATCCGGGCAAAACGTTCTGCCGCGCGGCCATCGGTAAGGGTTGCGCTGATCTTGGCCGCGCCCTCCTCCGCATCCGCTGCGAGGCCTGCGAGCACCAGCAGCTCGCCGCCCAGAATGGCTGTGATCTCCGCCAACGGGCCTAACGCTGCGCCGGTCAGCACCCGCATCACCTCTGCCACCTCAAGCGCATTGCCAAGCGCGGGGGCTAGCGGCTGGTTCATGTCGGTGATCAGCGCGGAGGTCCGGCAGCCGGCGGCATTGGCGGTGTCGCACAGCGATTGCGCCAGCGCGCGGGCGTCATCGGCGGTCTTCATGAAAGCGCCGGAGCCGATCTTGACGTCCAGCACCAGCGCATCCGGGCTGGCTGCCAGTTTTTTGGAGAGGATCGAGGCGGTGATCAGGTCGAGGCTTTCCACCGTCGCGGTCACATCGCGGATCGCATAAAGCCGCTTGTCCGCGGGTGCGATCTGCGCGGTGGCGCCAACGATGGCGCAGCCCATGTCCTGCATCATGTTCCGCAGGTGATCCTCGCTGACGCTGGTGGAGACGCCGGGGATCGCCTCAAGCTTGTCCAGCGTGCCGCCGGTGTGGCCGAGCCCGCGGCCCGAAATCATCGGCACATAAGCCCCGCAGGCCGCGAGCGCAGGCGCCAGCAGCAGCGAAACACAATCGCCCACACCACCGGTGGAATGCTTGTCCAGCACAGGACCGTCCAGATCCCACGCCAGCACATCGCCAGTGTCGCGCATCGCCAGCGTCAGGGCGCGGCGGCCCTCAACACTCAGGCCCTGCAGGCAGACCGCCATGGCAAAGGCCCCGGCCTGCGCGTCGGAGACCGCACCGCTGGCCAGACCCTCGGCAAACCAGCGCAGCGCGTCCTCGCCGGGTGTTTCACCGCGGCGCAGGCAGGCGTTGATGGCGCGGGCGTCCATCAGCTGCGCTCCATATGGTCCGCGTCAAAGGCGCCGGGCAGCAGGTCGCCGATGGTCGTCTCCTGCTCCTCGCCGTCGGTGGTGGCCATGATAACCTTCACATCACCGCTGGCAAATTCCTTGATCTTCTGGCGGCAGCCGCCGCAGGGCGTGATCGGGGTCGGGCAATCGGCGATCACATAGACCTCTGCCAGTTCGGTTTCCCCCGCAGCCACCATCGCGGCAATCGCACCGGCCTCGGCACAGGTGCCCTCAGGGTAGGCCACGTTTTCGACGTTGCAGCCCACATAGATCTGGCCGGAGGCGGAGCGGACAGCGGCGCCGACCTTGAAGTTGGAATAGGGCGCGTGGGCGTTTTCACGGACAGCGGCGGCGGCGGCTTTGAGGCTCATGGCGATTCCCCGATTTTTGATCATTTGGTCAAGATGCCGCAGGATAGCTGAATTGATCCGGGAAGCGGAAGCCCCCGGATGCAGTTCTTTGCGCCGCCCTGGGTTCAGGCCAGCGAGGTGTTGAACACCCCGGGCAGCGTCACCTCCAACAGCTCCACATCATCCGACGGCGCGCTGAGGCGGGTCTTCATCCCCGGCGGAACAACAAAGGCGTCGCCCTGCTCCAGTTGGTAAGGCTCGCGGCCTTCCCCTTCCAGCGTCACTTCGCCGTTCATCACGAAGGTAAAGTGGATGTCGGTGTCATGCGCCGCCCATTGCGGATCGCCCTCGCCCCGGCGCACAACCTGCACGCCCGCGACGCCCTTGGTGTTTTCGGCAATCGTGGTGTCGCGGCAGATATAGCCCGGCAGGCGGAACGGACCCCACGCGGCACCTTCCGCCTTGTTGTAGACAAAGCGCTGTCCCTGCCATTCCCGTTCGGGACGGTAGTGCGGCGTCGGCAGTGTCATCTCGTGGTCGATCTCGGTCACATGCTCCGCAGGGACGCCGATCTCGATCACCTGCACATTGTCGCTGGCCTCCAGCACCCGGTGGCGGATTTCCGGCGGCTGGATGAAACAGTCGCCTGCCGTCAGCCGCCTCTTATCGCCCTGATCCTCATAGACCACATCGACCCAGCCGTGGATGCAGAAGATCAGCTGAAAGCCGACCCGGTGGAAATGCACCATGTCCGGCACCGGACCGCCGTCGGGAATGCGGATGTGGCTGGCGATGATAGACCCGCCCAGCCGGTCCGGCACCAGGTCGCGGTAATGCATCCCAGCGCGGCCGATGATCCAGGGCGCCTGATCCTTGAGGCGGCGGACCACAAAACTGTGCACCGTTTCCGGCATCACCATTGGCGGGTGGCGCTCTTCGATTTCGATTTTCGTTCCGTTGGGCGCGGTCAGGCGGCGCTGTCCTTCGGCAAATCCATCAGGATCTTCAGTCAGAATACGGATTGTGCCGGGGCTTTCCGGCGCCCCCTTTTCAACCCGCAGCCGAAGCCCGTGGCCGGAAAACACCGCGGTGCGCGGATCATCCGCCGGATAGATCATGTCCATCTTCATACCCAACACCTTGGTAAAAAACGGAATATCGTTGCGCAGCTCATCCGTCGGCAGGCGGATCTCGGCGATTGTTTCGCTCATTTTTCACTCCCTGATCTGTTGGCAGGACAGTGACCCTGCGGCATGGTTTATGCAAGAACCCGCCGCCCGTGCTGCCGCCGCGTCCGTTTGCGTCAGTTTGGGCTATGTTTCCGGCAATAAAAATGGTTTAACGCTAAACAATACCCTTTCCGAGGAGCGCCAGATGTCCGATTCACAGAGCACGCGGCAAGCCGCACTCAACTATCACGAGTTTCCCCGCCCCGGTAAGCTGGAGATCCGCGCGACCAAGCCGATGGCCAACGGCCGCGATCTGTCCCGCGCCTACTCACCCGGCGTGGCGGAGGCCTGCGTGGAGATCAAAGCGGATGAGGCCAATGCCGCCCGTTATACCTCCCGCGGCAATCTGGTGGCGGTTGTGTCGAACGGATCGGCGGTGCTGGGGCTCGGCAACATCGGTGCGCTGGCCTCCAAGCCGGTGATGGAGGGCAAGGCGGTCCTGTTCAAAAACTTCGCCGGCATCGACTGTTTCGACATCGAAGTGAACGAAAGCGATCCGGAGAAGCTGGCGGACATCGTCTGCTCGCTGGAGCCGACCTTCGGCGCCATCAACCTCGAAGACATCAAGGCGCCGGACTGCTTTGTGGTCGAAAAACTGTGCCGCGAGCGGATGAATATCCCGGTCTTCCATGACGACCAGCACGGCACCGCGATTGTGGTCGGCGCCGCGGCCAAGAACGCGCTGCATGTGGCGGGCAAATCGTTTGAAGACATCAAGATCGTCTCCACCGGCGGCGGCGCGGCAGGGATTGCCTGCCTCAACATGCTGCTGAAGCTAGGCGTCAAACGCGAGAACATCTGGCTCTGCGATATTCACGGGCTGGTCTATGAGGGCCGCGAAGAAGACATGAACCCGCAGAAAGCGGCCTTCGCCCAGGCCTCGGACCTGCGGACGCTGGACGAGGTAATGGACGGTGCCGACATGTTCCTGGGCCTCTCTGGCCCAAACGTGCTGAAGCCGGAAATGGTTGCCAAGATGACCAAGCGCCCTATCATCTTTGCGCTGGCCAACCCGACGCCGGAGATCATGCCCGACCAGGCGCGCAAGGTGGCGCCGGATGCGATCATTGCCACGGGTCGCAGCGATTTCCCCAATCAGGTCAACAACGTGCTGTGCTTCCCCTTTATTTTCCGGGGCGCGCTGGACGTGGGTGCAACCGAGATCAACGACGAGATGCAGATTGCCTGCGTTGACGGCATTGCCGAACTGGCCCGCGCCACCACCTCGGCTGAGGCGGCAGCGGCCTACAAGGGCGAACAGCTGACCTTTGGCGCTGATTACCTGATCCCGAAACCCTTTGATCCGCGGCTGGTGGCTGTGGTGTCCTCTGCTGTGGCCAAGGCTGCGATGGAAAGCGGCGTGGCGACCCGCCCGATCGAGGATATCGAGGCCTATAAGCAGAAGCTGAAACAGACCGTTTTTAAATCGGCGTTGCTGATGAAGCCGGTGTTTGAGGCCGCACGCGCCGCCGCCCGCCGCATCGTGTTCAGCGAAGGCGAGGATGAGCGGGTGCTGCGCGCGGCGCAGGCCATTCTGGAAGAAACCACCGAGACCCCGATCCTGATCGGCCGCCCCGAAGTGATCGAGCGCCGCTGCGAGCGGCTGGGGCTGGACGTGCGCCCGGGACGTGATTTCCAGCTGGTGAACCCGGAAAACGACCCGCGCTACCGCGACTACTGGAACAGCTACCACAAGGTAATGCAGCGCCGCGGCGTCACGCCGGATCTGGCCAAGGCAATCATGCGCACGAATACCACCGCAATCGGCGCCATCATGGTGCATCGCGGTGAGGCCGACAGCCTGATCTGCGGCACCTTCGGGGAATACCGCTGGCACTTGAATTATGTGCAGCAGGTGCTGGGTGGCGGCACCTACTCGCCGCACGGCGCACTGTCTATGATGATCCTGGAAGACGGCCCGCTGTTCATTGCCGACACCCATGTGCATGTGGAGCCGACACCGGAACAGATCGCCGAAACCGTGATTGGCGCCGCCCGCCACGTGCGCCGTTTCGGTCTGGAGCCGAAGATCGCTATGTGTTCGCAGTCCCAGTTCGGCAATATCTCCTGCGACACCGGCAGCCGCCTTCGCGCCGCCATCGAAATCCTCGACGATAAGCGCCGCGATTTCGTCTATGAGGGCGAGATGAACATCGACACCGCGCTGGACCCGGAACTGCGCGAGCGGATCTTCCCCAATTCGCGGCTGGACGGCGCGGCCAACGTGCTGATCTTCGCCCATGCCGACGCCGCTTCCGGCGTGCGCAACATCCTCAAGATGCGGGCCGGCGGGCTGGAAGTGGGGCCGATCCTGATGGGCATGGGAAACCGCGCCCATATCGTCTCCCCCTCGATCACCGCGCGGGGCCTTCTGAACATGGCCGCCATTGCCGGCACCCCGGTCGCGCACTACGGTTAACAGCGCGGCCATGCATTACCGCCGGCCGCCCAATCAGGGAGGCCGGATATGAGAGGGCATTGCCACTGCGGCGCAGTGCATTGGGATAGCCGGGCCGAGGCGGCCTGGAGCTGCTACTGCCACTGCGCCGACTGCCGCCGCAACTGCGCGGCACCTGTCACCGCATTTTTCGGGCTGCCGCATGAGGCGGTCGAATGGTCCGGCACGGAACCCAAGGTCTATAATTCATCGGAAGGCGTCGAGCGGCTGTTCTGCGAAACCTGCGGCACCCAGATGGCCTATCGCACCGCGCGCGATCCGGTGAACATCCATCTTTATACCGCGACGCTGGAAAGCCCCAGCCAGATGCCGCCCAGGTTTCACGTGTTCCACTCCGACCATGTGAGCTGGCTGAAACTGAAAGACAGCCTGCCCCGCTTCGCAAAATCCTCAGGCGGGTGATTCCCGGTGGCAAGGCCGGGTGCGCTGCGCCCGAATTTGCAAGTTTGCAAAACTTTCGGGCTTTTCCCGAATATTCTGCAGCAAACACCACTTTGCAAAGCGGGTAGAGTGCAAACCCGTCCGGCCTTGTAAATCCGGTAAATCATCTGCGCAAATCCGGCCAAAACCTGTAAATTCCTTGACGAACCTTGCGTGAAGACGCGGCAAAACTTGCCCGGCCGCCGCTTTGTCGCCTACGCAATTGGCAGGAGGAGATGAACACCATGGGATATCAGGATATTTACGCCGCCTGGAAACAGGATCCGGAAGGTTTCTGGATGGAGGCCGCCCAGTCGATCAGCTGGGACGAGGCCCCAAAGCAGGCGCTGTTTGACAAGGGCGAAGGCCTTTACGAGTGGTTTGCCGATGCCAAGGTGAACACCTGCTACAACGCCGTCGACCGCCATGTGGAACAGGGCCGCGGCGAGCAGACCGCGATCATCTATGACAGCCCGGTTACCCATACCACGCGTGAAATCTCCTATGTCGAATTGCGCAACCGTGTCGCCAATCTGGCCGGGGCGCTGCGCGCCAAGGGCGTGGAAAAAGGCGACCGCGTCATCATCTACATGCCGATGATCCCCGAGGCGCTGGAGGCGATGCTGGCCTGCGCCCGCATCGGCGCGGTGCATTCGGTGGTGTTCGGCGGCTTTGCCTCCAACGAGCTGGCGGTGCGGATCGACGACGCCAAGCCCAAGGCGATCATCGCCGCCTCCTGCGGCATCGAGCCGGGCCGGATCGTGCATTACAAGCCGCTGCTGGACGGCGCTATCGACCTGGCCGCGCACAAGCCCGACTTCTGCGTGATCTTTCAGCGCGAGCAGGAAGTGGCGGAGCTGATCCCGGGCCGCGACGTGAACTGGCACGGCTTCCAGTACGGCGTGGAACCGGCCGAATGCGTGCCGGTCGAGGGCAACCATCCTTCCTATATCCTCTATACCTCCGGCACCACCGGCCAGCCCAAGGGGGTGATCCGCCACACCGCGGGCCAGCTGGTGGCGCTCAATTGGACCATGAAGAACATCTACAACGTCGATCCCGGCGATGTGTTCTGGGCTGCGTCGGACGTGGGCTGGGTCGTCGGCCACAGCTACATCTGCTATGCGCCGCTCATCCACGGCAACACCACCATCGTGTTTGAGGGCAAGCCGGTGGGCACACCGGATGCGGGCACCTTCTGGCGGGTGATTTCCGAGCATAAAGTAAAGAGCTTCTTCACTGCCCCCACCGCCTTCCGCGCGGTGAAGCGGGAGGATCCGAAGGGCGAGTTTGTCAAGAAATACGACCTGAGCTGCCTCAGCCAAGTTTACCTGGCCGGTGAGCGCGCGGACCCCGACACCATCACCTGGGCGCAGGAGCAACTGAAGGTGCCGGTGGTCGACCACTGGTGGCAGACCGAAACCGGCTGGTCGATTGCAGCGAACCCGCTTGGGATCGAGGAACTGCCGACCAAACTCGGTTCGCCTGCGGTGCCGATGCCGGGCTATGAGGTCGACATTCTGGACGAAGGCGGCAACCCGGTTGCGGCGGGCGAGCTGGGCGCGATTGCAGTGAAGCTGCCGCTGCCACCGGGCACCCTGCCGACCCTGTGGAACGCCGAGGACCGGTTCAAGAAGAGCTACCTCAACACCTTCCCCGGCTACTACGAGACCGGCGATGCCGGCATGAAGGACGAGGACGGCTACCTCTACATCATGGCGCGCACTGATGACGTGATCAACGTGGCCGGGCATCGCCTCTCTACCGGCGGCATGGAGGAAGTGCTGGCAGGCCACCCGGATGTCGCGGAATGCGCGGTCATTGGCGTCGCCGACAGCCTCAAGGGGCAGATGCCGGTGGGTTTCCTCTGCCTCAATGCAGGTGCCGATCGCGACAACGCAGAAGTTGTCTCCGAGGTGGTGAAGCTGGTGCGCGAGAAGATCGGCCCTGTTGCCGCCTTCAAGCTGGCGGTTGTGGTGGACCGGCTGCCCAAGACCCGCTCCGGCAAGATCCTGCGCGGCACCATGGTCAACATCGCCGATGGCACCCCGTGGAAAATGCCGGCCACCATCGACGATCCAGCCATTCTGGACGAGATCACCACGGCGCTGCAAACCATCGGCTACGCCAAGTAACCTCCCTCGTTTCCAAGTTCTGGAAACGGCCAAAGATCCTTCAAGGATTTTTGTAGGCTCCGCCCGCAGGCGGAGCCTGTTTGCCGTCCGGTTTTGCTTGCAACGCCGCCCTGCCCGCCTAGGCTGCGGCTTGGGAGGCCTGAGCATGACAAAAGCGGACATCTGGCAACTGAGCGCCACAGAACTGACGAAGCTCACTCGCACCGGGGATCTGAGCGCGGAAGCGGCCGTACAGGCCTCCATCGACCGTATGAAGGCGGTGAACCCGTCCTTGAATGCGGTGGTGGTGGATCTCAGCAGCGAGGCGCTGGAGCGCGCCCGTGCCCTGGACAAGGCGCGCGAGAGCGGCGCAGAACCCGGCCCGCTGCACGGGGTGCCGGTCACCATCAAGATCAATATCGACCAGAAGGGCCACGCCACTTCCAACGGCGTCACCGCACTGAAGGACCTGATTGCGCCGGCAGACGCCCCGGTGGTGGAGAACCTGCACAAGGCCGGCGCGGTGGTGATCGGGCGCACCAACACGCCGGAGTTCTCCTTCCGCGCCGATACCGACAACCCGCTGCACGGACGCACTCACAACCCCTGGGGCCGGCATATCTCTCCCGGCGGCTCCTCCGGCGGCGCGGGGGCTGCGGTGATGGCCGGGATCGGCGCGCTTGCCCATGGCAATGACATCGGCGGCTCCCTGCGTTTCCCGGCGGCGGCCAATGGCGCGGTGACGGTCAAGCCAGGTCTTGGCCGGGTGCCCGCCTGGAACCCCAGCCAGACGGTTGAGCGCGGACTGCTGGCGCAGCTGATGTCGGTGCAGGGGCTGATCACCCGCAGCACCGAGGACCTGCACCTGTCGATGCCCGCGCTGATTGCCGCCGATCCCCGAGACCCCTTCCATGTGCCAATGCCCTGGCGCGGCGAGCCGCTGGAGGGGCCCATCAAGGTCGCCTTCACCAAGAACACCCATGGCTATGACCTGCACCCCGAGGTCGAGGCGGCACTGGATTTCGCCCGCGATGCTTTGACCGATGCGGGCTACCAAGTCGAAGAAGTGGAGCCGCCTAACGTGTTCGATGCCGGGCGGACCGGCTACCGCGCACTGATGGGTGAGATCTTTGCGCTGATGAAACATGATGTGGACGCGGCCGGCTCCCGGACCGTGCGCGATATCTTTGCGGTCTATTTCCAGGAGTTCCCGCCCTTTGCCGGCGATGAGCTGCTGCAGATGATGGCCAAGCGCACCCACTACGCGCGGCAATGGTCGCTGTTCATGGAGGACTACCCGCTGGTGCTCTCGCCCTTCCTGCCGCAGCCCTTCTTCAAGCCCGACCGCGACACCGAAGGCGCGGCAGGCGTGCATGAGGTGCTGGGCTGTGCGGTTTATTCCTATGCGATGAATTTTCTGGGCCTGCCCGCCGCCTCGGTCCCGGCCCGGCTGGCGCAGCTGGCGAAGGGTCCACAGCCTGTCAACGTGCAGATCGCTGCCCGCCGCTGGCGCGAGGACCTGGCGGTGGACGCCTGCGCCGCGATTGAAGCCCGCGCGGGCCGCATGTGCCTGCCCCTGTGGGAGAAGATGGCAGCAGAGGGCTGAGTATAGCGCCCGCCCCGCGCCGTGCTTGATCGCACCGGAACAGCTTCCTAAGGGCTGCAAAGAAAAGAAACGCTTTGCGAACATCCCGGGAGCGGGGCCAGCCGCCCCCGGGAGTCTTCCTGACCCAAACCACTCACTACCAACGCTGCATCGTCCGCCCGCAAACAAAGCTACGGGCGTGCCGGACCAGACCGGCGGGAAACACAAAACTGGAACACCTAAAAACCGCCGGTCAGGCACATCGGCTCTGCAGCCTCAGGCAGTGCCAACAGCATCAGCCTGTGGATAAATCCTCGCACGGAATGGTTACCGGGACGTTCACAGCCTCGTAAAGCCCGCGTTAAACACTCAGGTAAACTGTTCGGAAATCAGCCGCTCCTCCAGCCCATGGCCGGGGTCAAAAAGGATTTTATGGCGGATTTGCGTATCGGTCCGGATTTCCACCCAGTCGATATCCGCAACCGAAATCGAGTCGGCATCGGCCATTACCGGACGCTTGTCCGCCTCCAGCACATCAAAGCGCACCATCGCATTGCTGGGCAAAAGCGCCCCGCGCCAGCGCCGCGGCCGGAAGGCGGCGATGGCGGTCAGCGCCAGCACATCGGAGCCGATCGGCAGGATCGGACCATGTGCGGAGTAGTTATAGGCGGTGGAGCCGGCGGGTGTGGAGACCAGCGCGCCGTCGCAGACCAGTTCCTCCATCCGCATCCTGCCATCCACCGAAATCCTCAGCCGCGCCGCCTGCGGGCCTGCACGCAGCAGCGAGACCTCATTGATCGCCAGCGCCTTGTGCACCTCACCGCGCCGGTCCATTGCGGTCATCGACAGCGGGTTGATGATCTCCTGCACCGCTTCCTCAAGCCGCTCGATCAGTCCGTCCTCGCGGTACTCATTCATCAGGAAGCCAACGGTGCCGCGGTTCATGCCGTAAACCGGCGCCGGGTGATCGATCATGGTATGAAGGGTCCGCAGCATGAAGCCGTCGCCGCCGAGCGCCACGATCACCTGGGCCTGATCCGGCGGCACATGGCCGTAGCGGCGGCTCAGCTCCGCCAGCGCATCCTGTGCCACCTCAACGTCACTGGCCAGAAAGGCGATTCTCAAACTCATGAAATCTGTTTCCGGTATTAGGCATCTGGTTCCGAAACAATCACAGCTTTCCGCCGATGACCATAGTTGCCGTTCTGTCGCAGGGAAATGTCGCTTTACAGGCTTCCGGCGCAAGGATGTTTCCTATAGGAAATCGCTCAAATCTGAACCCTACTCCAACGGAGCCACCATGACTGAAGCGACCCGTGACACCGGCTTTTTCACCCAAGCGCTGTCTGAGCGCGATCCTGAACTGTTTGGCGCGATCACCGCTGAGCTGGGCCGCCAGCGCGACGAGATCGAGCTGATTGCGTCTGAGAACATCGTCTCCGCCGCGGTGATGGAAGCGCAAGGCTCGGTGCTGACCAACAAGTACGCCGAAGGCTACCCGGGGCGCCGCTACTATGGCGGCTGCCAGTATGTCGACGTTGCCGAAAACCTGGCGATCGACCGCGCCAAGGCGCTGTTCGGCTGCGAGTTCGCCAACGTGCAGCCGAACTCCGGTTCCCAGGCCAACCAGGGCGTGTTCCAGGCGCTGATCCAGCCCGGCGACACCATCCTCGGCATGGATCTGGCCTCCGGCGGCCACCTGACCCATGGCGCCGCGCCGAACCAGTCGGGCAAGTGGTTCAACGCGGTGCATTACGGTGTGCGCCAGAGCGACAACCTGATCGACTACGATCAGATCCAGGCGCTGGCCAACGAGCACCAGCCGAAACTGATCATCGCCGGCGGCTCTGCCATTCCGCGCCAGATCGACTTTGCCAAGTTCCGTGAAATCGCCGACAGCGTCGGCGCCTATTTCATGGTCGACATGGCCCATATCGCAGGCCTGATCGCGGCCGGTGAGCACCCCTCGCCGTTCCCGCACGCGCATGTCGCCACCACCACCACCCACAAGACCCTGCGCGGCCCCCGCGGCGGCATGATCGTGACCAACGACGAGGCCATCGCCAAGAAGGTGAACTCGGCGATCTTCCCGGGCATCCAGGGCGGCCCGCTGATGCATGTGATCGCAGGCAAGGCGGCGGCCTTCGGCGAGGCGCTGAAGCCGGAGTTCAAGGCCTACCAGAAGCAGGTCAAGGCGAACGCGGCAGCGCTGGCGGACCAGCTGATCCAGGGCGGCCTGGACATCGTCACCGGCGGCACCGACACCCATGTGATGCTGGTCGACCTGCGCCCCAAGGGCGTCACCGGCAACATCGCCGACAAGGCGCTTGGCCGCGCCCATATCACCACCAACAAGAACGGCATCCCGTTCGACCCGGAAAAGCCCACCGTGACCTCCGGCCTGCGCCTGGGCACCCCGGCAGGCACCACCCGCGGCTTCGGCGAGGCGGAGTTCCGCCAGATCGCCGACCTGATCATCGAGGTGATCGACGGGCTGGCGGCCAACGGTGAAGAGGGCAATGCAGACGTGGAAGCCTCCGTCCGCGCCAAGGTCGCCGACCTCTGCGCCAAGTTCCCGCTCTATCCGAACCTGTAAGCTCCGGCTTATCAGACAAAAAGAAACCGCCGCGGCCCCAAAGCCGCGGCGGTTTTCTTTTGGCTGCAAAGAAAACGCCCGCCTTGTCAGGCGGGCGCGGTTCCAATCATCAGGCCAACTCAGATGTCCTGCTTGGCGTCCATCAGCGCGTCTTCCAGCAGCTTTTCATTGCGGGCGTCCTCGATCTTGCGGATGCGGTCTTCGCTGGAGCGGTGGTCGAAGCGGTATTTAACAACGTTGATGAGGCTCAGCGTCAGCAGGAGCACAGCCATGCCCCAGTAGCCCTTGGTCGCCAGCGGCACGTCGGTCGAGAGCCACAGGGAAATCCCCAGCATGCCATAGGCAATGGCAACGCCAGCGGTGTTCAGTAGAATGATCAGCTTGTTGTCAGTGTTGTCGGTATACATGTTGTTTCTCCAGTAAATTCAGTGAGCCCGGCCCGGCGGGCTGCGTGGAATAAGAAAGGTCGGGTCAGTCCTTGGGTTTCAGACGGCTCAGCACATCCGCGGCGGTGCTGCGGCTGCGGGGGCCGAAGCCGGCGTCCGCCAGATCGTCGGCAATGGTGGTATTGTTCAGCTCACCGTCGATCTCGCGCAGGATCTCGCCCTGCTCGAACGGGTCGTCGCGCTGCAGCACGTCGCGGATCAGCGCCTCGGCCTCCTCTGCCGGGCTGTCGCCACCTGTGTGGCGGCGCAGGCGGCGCTGGAGGTCCTGCTCGCGCCGGGTTGCGCGGGCGGCAATCGCGCCTTGCTTGAGGTCGGTGATGCGGCGGCTGGCAGTTTCCACCGACTGACGCAGCTGAAGGATGCGGGTGTCGAGCCGGTCCAGGGTCTGGCGGCGAACCACCAGCTCGTTTTCCATATCCGCCACCGCCTGGGCGGCGCTTTGCGCGAGATCCTCACGGCCGCCTTCCAGCGCCTCCCCTGCCCGGGCCATCAGGTCGCGGACGCGCTCCTCCAGGGTTTCCACCTGACGCTGCTCTGCCCGCTGGCGCTGGATCAGGCTGGCCAGCGTCAGCTTGGCCGCCTTCAGGTTGGCGTCCGCCTCGCGGATCTTCTGGGTGATCAGCTCAATCGAGTAGGTCTCGCGCAGCTGCTCTTCTGCCCGGGCATTGGCGCCGGTGATCAGGGTCTTCAGAGTATTGAACATTGCTTCCTCCGCAAACATGAACATCGTTCACGAAGAATCGTGTAACAAAATTTTGAACGTCGTTCAAGAAAAATCATGAACGACGTTCAAAAACTATCTGCCGCCGATTTGCTCCAGCACCTGGGCGATCATCTGCTCAATGCGTTCCGGCGGAACGCCGGAGATGCGCTGCTCCAGCCCCAGGAGCACGATGCCGTGGACGGCAGAGAACAGCGCCCGCACCATCAGAGCCGCCTCGCCTGCGTCCTTGTCCGGGAACAGTTCCCCCACCGGGCGGGCGATATTGGCAAAGAGGCTGTCCAGCGCGGTCAGGTACCACTCCGGCACCGCATCTCCCGCGGCCATCCGCAGGTCGAACATCGCCCGCCACAGGTTGGTGTTTTGCACCGCGAAATGCAGGTAAGCGTTGCTCATCAGGATCAGGCGGCAGGTCGGTGGTTCCGCCTCTGCGCCCGCGACCGAGGCCTCAACCGCAGCGCCGAGTTGCTGGAAGGTGCGCCCGTTCACCGCCATGATGATGGCGGTCAGATCGTCGAAAGCGTTGTAGATCGCCCCAACCGCACAGCCCGCATCATGCGCCAGGTCGCGGGCCCGCAGCGCCCCTGCCCCGTCGCGCGCGATGCGGATCTCCGCCGCTTCCACCAGTTTCTGCCGCAGCGCGGCCTTGCGCGCTTCCACCTTGCCTGCCATGGCACCCTGCCTTTTCTTGAACTGCGTTCAAAATACAGTCGGCAGACACGGGGTAAAGCGGGAAATCAGATCAGGCCGCGCCAGCGCAACACCACCACCAGCAGGATCAGCACGCAGAGGATGGAAAACGCCATGCTGCCAAGGACGCCGAGCCAGAAGCCCTTGCGGCGGTCGGCAAGGTCGATTTTGCGCAGATGCGCCTTCACCTCGCGGGCGGCGCCCTGCAGCGGTTTTTCGTCCACGGTCATCCGCAATTTAGGGTGTTCCAGCAGCGGCAGCGCAGCGGCCAGACGCATGCCCTGCTTGTAGATGCGGCGGGGGATGCGGCGGCGGACGAGTTTCAGCGCAGCGGCCAGGTCGCCGGAGGCGTGCTCGCGCTCCTTCAGGAGGGTGCGGATGTCTTCGATATCCTGGTCCAGGCTGGCGGCCATTCTGGCACTCTCCCCTTGCTGCG
Organism: Leisingera sp. ANG1; assembly: GCF_000203975.2. Lineage (GTDB taxonomy): Bacteria > Pseudomonadota > Alphaproteobacteria > Rhodobacterales > Rhodobacteraceae > Leisingera. Next base: position 853,644 of record NZ_AFCF02000001.1, read on the forward strand.
CTGCGGGACTACCCTAGCCTGCAGCTGCGGCTGCCTCAATGGGGGTGGCAAGCCTCCGCCTGCACGGCTATCAAGTGCGCATGCTGAACACGATCACTCATGGCTCCGCCACCTCGAACACCCCGCTCCTGATTGCCCACGGGCTTTATGGGTCTGCCCGCAACTGGGGCGTCATCGCCAAGCGCCTGTCGGATGAGAGGCAGGTGGTTGCGGTGGACATGCGCAACCACGGTGACAGCCCGCGCGCGGACAGCCACACCTATCCGGAGCTGGCGGAGGATCTGGCCGGGGTGATCACGGCCCATGGCGGCCAGATGGATGTGATTGGCCATTCAATGGGCGGCAAGGCCGCGATGATGCTGGCGCTGAACCACCCCGAGGCGGTGCGCAAACTGGTGGTCGCCGACATCGCGCCGGTCGCCTATGGCCACACGCAGATCCAGTATATCCACGCCATGAAATCGCTGGATCTGGAGACCATCGAGCGCCGCCCCGAGGCTGCCGCAAAACTGGCCGAAGCCGGGGTGGAGTCTGCGCTGCAGAGTTTCTTCACCCAGTCGCTGGATCTGGCGAACAAGCGCTGGAAGCTGAACCTGGACGCGCTGGCCGATCAGATGCCGAACATCATGTCGTTTCCCCAGACGGACGCTGTTTGGGACGGCCCTGCGCTGTTTCTGTCCGGGTCGGAGTCGGATTACGTGCTGCCGGAACACCGCGAGGAGATCCGCGCGCGTTTCCCCAATGCCCGTTTCGCCAAGCTGCCCGGCGCGGGCCATTGGCTGCACGCAGAGAAGCCGCGGGAATTTGAAGCCGCCGCGCGGGTGTTCCTGAACGCCTGACGCGCGTCAGGCGCCGCGGGCATAGAGCTGTTTTGCCACCAGCCAGGCCACCGGCAGTGCCAGCACCGCACCAGCGGCTGCGGCCGCAAGAATTGCCTGTGTGGTGACCAGCCCGGCCGCCAGAACCGCAATCACCCCGGCCCCTGCCAGGCTGCTGCCGATCAGCGAATAGAGGATGGATGCAAGGCGCAACATGGGCTTTCTCCTATGCCTTTGACTGTTCTGCGGTCAGGCATAGGGATTCGCGAATATATACGCCTTGATCCTGATCAGTTTCCGAAACCCTCAATTCTAGCGAGTGTACATCTGCTTCTTAAAGGCCCGCGTCCGTTCTGTCGCTGCGGCGGAGCCGTCGTGGTAGGTGCCGAACCACTTGTCAAAGGGAATTTCCGAGGTGCCGTAGTTGCACTCGAAATAGCGGTGGTGCAGCTGGTGGAAGAAATCCCCAGCCTTGGCGGCCTCGGTTTCCTTGGCGATCACCCGCTCGAAGCCGGAGTGCGACAGAACCGGGCTGATCTGCTGGAACATCGCATGGAAGGCCAGATGCAGCGGGTGCGAGGGCACGATCAGGTGGATGAAATAGGTGGTGAAGTAGAGCAGGTTTTCATACCAGTGGTTTGAAATCCCTGACCACGGCCCGGTGTTGACGTTGCGGTGGTGCACCGCATGCACATGTTTGTAGAGTTTTGGGTGGTGCTCCAGCCGGTGCACCCAGTAGAAATGCAGGCCGGACCACATCGGGATGAACAGCATCCAGACCACGCACCAGACCGGGGCTTCGGCGAAGGTCACAACCGGCACCCAGCCGTTGGCCATCAGCCAGTAGATGCCCCATTGATAGACGGTGGCCACGGTGATGGCGCTGCCCAGCGTCCACCAGATGTTGTCCAGAACCTGGTTCTTGAAGGTGAAGGTGCCGTTGCCGCGCGAGAGGTCGCGCTTGTCGAACTTCTTCTGCATGCCCTGGCCCTTGCGCATGTAGAGCCACCAGTGCAGGCCGCCGGCCACTGCGGCCTGCGGCACCAGATTGGCAAGCCAGACCTGCAGCATCCAGCCAGGATTGAAACTGGCCATCTCCGCCAGCGGAGGCAGGAACCACGCATAGGCCATCAGCGCCAGTACAAAGGGCACGCTCAGCGCGGTGATCTCCATCCAGGCGCCGCGGTACCAGCGCAGAACCGCGGCCGGGCGCGGCGGCCAGCTGAACAGCGGGTTGAGCGGCACCGGTCCCTTGGGGTGGTAGTGCCAGCGCTCGGCCTCTCGGTCACGTTCCGCGGTGTGCAAAGTTCCGTCCATTGTGCCGCCTCCCTTGCTGGCGCTCAGCTTGCGTAGTTGGAGCCTTCGTCGTCGAGAATCGCCTTCAGCTCCACCAGATGGCGCTCGGCCTGATCCGGGTAATCCTCCAATTCCTGCGCGGTTTTCTCGGCGATCTCGTCGCTCAAAACCCGCAGCTTCTGGCCGGTTTGCAGGGCGCGGATATAGGTCTCCGCGGCGCGTTCGAAATAGTAGAGCCGGTTGAAGGTGTCTGCGACGCTGTCGCCGATCACCAGCACCCCGTGGTTGCCCATGATCATCACCTTGACCTTCGGGTCGGTCAGCATCGAGGCGCAGCGGGCGCCCTCGTCCTCAAACGCCAGCCCGCCGAAATCGCCATCCACCACATAGCGGTTGTAGAAGGTGGCTGTGTTCTGGTCGATCGGCGGCAGGGTGCTGTCGGCGAGACAGGCCAGAACGGTGGCGTGGATCGAATGCACATGCATCACGCAGCGCGCATGCGGGCACAGCCGGTGGATAGAGCCGTGCAGGCCCCAGGCGGTCGGGTCCGGCGCGTCGGGGCGGTCCATGGTCTTGGGGTCATTGGCATCCAGCAGCAGCAGGTCCGAGGCTTTAATGCGCCGGAAATGCGCCTGGTTGGGGTTCATCAGGAACTGGGTGCCATCGTCATTGACTGCCAGGCTGAAGTGGTTCGCCACGCCTTCGTGCATGTCCAGACGCTCGGTCCAGCGGAAGGCCGCGGCCATATCCACGCGCTCCTGCCAATGGGTGAGGTTCGGGCTGAGGTCCGCTTGTTTGTTCATTCTGGTCTCCAAATCCGCTTTCCCTAGTGGTGCCAGCCGCAATTCCTGCTGACAAACGATTGATTCAGCCGCTATGCATTAATTGAACTTATGCATAGGTCATACATCATGCCGTCATCCGGGTCCCCCTCCTCCTCCCTGCCCCCTCTCACCTGGCTGCGCGCCTTTGAGGCCAGCGCCCGGCACCTGTCGTTCACCCGCGCCGCGGCGGAGCTGAACCTGACGCAATCGGCGATCAGCCAGCATGTGCGCAGCCTGGAGAACTTCCTGGGCCGGGAGCTGTTCATCCGCAAAACCCGGGCGCTGGAACTCAGTGAGGCCGGGGCGAATTACATGCCGATTGTGCGCGAAGCCTTTGACCTCATTGCTGCGGGCACCCAGGCCTTCACCGGCGGCGATCAGGGGCGGCATCTGGTCTTGCAGTGCAACATGGCGTTCTCAGTCTTCTGGCTGTCGCCGCGGCTGCCGCGGCTTTACGAGAGGTTCCCCTGGCTGGTGCTGAACATCGTGACCCCGATCTGGGATCCGGAACGGCACGCCAGTTCCGCCGGGACCGAAATCCGCTTTGGCCGCCCGAATGACATGTCGGCGGCGGCGGTGCGGCTGACCTATGACCGGTTCTACCCGGTCTGCGCGCCAGGGTATCAGGATGGCAAAGTGGACTTCAATTCCGCCACACTGCTGGATTGTGCCGGCGTAACAGGGTCCTGGGGGGCGTGGTTCAAGTCGCAGGATCTGCCGTTTGAGCGCAACCATGAGGTCAACCTCGCCTCAACTTACGTGATCGCCATGACCGCAGCGGTGAACGGCGCGGGCATGGCGATGTCGCATGACACGCTGGCGGAAGGGCTGCTGGAGAGCGGGCAGCTTGTCCGGGCCAGCGATCACTCGGCGGAACTGCTGGAAAACTATTTTCTGATGCCGCCGCCCAGCCATGCCAGCACCCCGGCATCGCGGGCGTTTCTGGAGTGGCTGGTGGGGGAACTGCCGCCCGTTTAGGAAGCCGGCCCGGCTGATTGCCACTTTCAAGTTTTTCCAACAAGTCCTGAAGAATGTGCGCAATCCGCCCGCGACTTGCGCCATTCCCGCCATGCTGCTAAACGCGCGACACCGGTCGCAGCCTACCCGGTCACCAAAACAAGGGTTCAAAAATGAAAACTATCGTTATCTGCTCGGGCGGGCTGGATTCCGTTTCGCTTGCCCATATGGTCGCTGAAGAACATCAGCTGACCCGTCTTGTCTCCTTTGACTACGGCCAGCGCCACAAGAAGGAACTGGACTATGCCGCCGCCGCAGCCAAGCGGCTGGGTGTGCCGCATGACATCATCGACATGAGGGGTATCGGCGCCGCGCTTTCCGGCTCGGCGCTCACCGATGACATCGACGTGCCGGACGGACACTACGAAGAAGAGACCATGAAGGTCACCGTGGTGCCGAACCGCAACGCGATCATGCTGACCATCGCCTATGGCATTGCCGCTGCAAACGGCGACGAGGCCGTGGCAACGGCGGTGCATGGCGGGGATCACTTCATCTATCCGGACTGCCGCCCGGCCTTTACCGAGGCGTTTGACGCCATGCAGCGCGCGGCGCTGGACGGCTATGCCGACGTGCGGCTTTACACCCCGTTTGTGCACCGCACCAAGGGCGACATCGTGACTGCGGGCGCCAAGCACAACACGCCCTTTGCCGAGACCTGGTCCTGCTACAAAGGCGGCGACAAGCATTGCGGGCGCTGCGGCACCTGCGTGGAACGGCGAGAGGCCTTCCATCTGGCCGGTGTCGAGGATCCAACAGACTATGCCGACCCGGAGTTCTGGAAAGCGGCAATTGCTGCCAAGGACGGCGCCTGATGTTCCGGATCACCAAGGAGTTCCATTTCTCCGCATCGCACCAGTTGACCCATCTGCCTTCCGATCACCAGTGTGCCCGGCTGCACGGCCATAACTATGTCGTGGTGGTGGAACTGGCGGCGAAGGAGCTGAACAGTGACGGCTTTGTGCGCGACTATCACGAGTTGAAGCCGCTGAAGGACTACATCGACGGGACGTTCGATCACCGGCACCTGAACGATGTGCTAGACGGGCATTCGACTGCGGAGAACATGGCCAGGCATTTCTACGACTGGTGCCACGCGCGCTGGCCGGAAGTATCTGCTGTGAAGGTTTCCGAAACCCCGAAAACCTGGGCAGAGTACCGGCCATGACGACTTTGCGCATCGCGGAAATCTTCGGCCCCACGATCCAGGGCGAAGGCGCCCTGATCGGGGAGCCCACGGTATTTGTACGCGCCGGCGGCTGCGATTACCGCTGCTCCTGGTGCGACAGCATGCATGCGGTCGACAGCGCCTATCGCCACGACTGGGCGGTGATGGCGCCCGAAGAAGTTATGGCCGAAGTGCGCCGACTGTCCGGCGGCAAGCCGCTGACCGTCTCGATCTCCGGCGGCAACCCGGCAATCCAGGATTTCGCACCGGTGATTGCCTACGGCAAGGCCGAGGGCTACCGGTTTGCCTGCGAGACCCAAGGATCGGTCAGCAAACCCTGGTTTGCAGATCTGGATACGCTGGTGCTCAGCCCCAAGCCGCCCTCCAGCGGCGAAACCGTGGACTGGAAAGCATTTGACCAATGCCTTGAGGCGGCACAGGGCTGCGGCCAGGCGGTGATGAAGATCGTGATCTTCGACGACAAGGATTACGCTTGGGCCAAGGCCGCGGCTGAGCGCCATCCGGAATTGCCGCTGTACCTGCAGCCCGGCAACCCGGAGGTCGACCCGGAACAGCCCGTCGATCTGAACCAGGCCACCGAACGCCTTTTGTGGCTGATTGAAAAAGTGACCGGCGACGGCTGGTTCACCCCCCGCGTCCTCCCGCAGCTGCATGTGCTGGTCTGGGGCAACAAGCGCGGCGTCTGAACATAGGAACCCTGCTATGTCTGATAGCATCTACAGCAATCTGAAACAGCTGGGCGGCGACACCATCGTGCCGCAAAGCCCAGAACAGGCGGAACTGGAGCGGGTGCAGAACCCGCAAGCAGACGTGGCCTACAACGTGCGCTTCACCGCGCCGGAGTTCACTTCGCTCTGCCCGATGACCGGCCAGCCGGACTTTGCCCATCTGGTGATCGACTATGTGCCGGGCGAGTGGCTGGTGGAGAGCAAGTCGCTGAAGCTGTTCCTCACCTCTTTCCGCAACCACGGCGCCTTTCATGAGGATTGCACGGTCTCCATCGCCCGCCGCCTGGCCGATTTCCTGGAGCCGAAATGGCTGCGTATCGGCGGCTACTGGTACCCGCGCGGCGGCATTCCGATTGATGTGTTCTGGCAGACCGGCCCGATGCCCGAGGGCGTCTGGATTCCCGACCAGGGCGTGCCACCCTACCGCGGCCGCGGCTGACACAACCTTGAGACCTCATCGCACGGATCAGCCCGACAGAAGCACTGCCGGGCTTTTTCTTTGAAAACAATCCCTACTGCCGCTTGCCTACGGCATTTCGCAAAACATCACCCTCGCACAGAAGTAAACAAATTACCGCAAAAGTGGTTAAGATTTTAATCAAATCGCACTCTGTAGCGGTGTCAGCGGGCAATCCGGGATATCCCGGAATGTACTATTTGTGACGGGGGAACTTGATGAACGCACTTGATTTGGGGAAAACGCTGTCGGTCTATTTGCAGGCGCTTTCGCAGGCCGGGCTGCAGGTTGAAATGTTCACGGATTTCGAGAAGGTTCCGGAAGCCGCCGCCACAACGGGACGCCAATTCCAGATGCCGGGCTTTGCCATCGAACGGGCTGACCACACCGAAAACTCTGCTTTCTGGCTGTTTCTGAAGGACGGCGACAGCTACATCGGCGGTGCGGCGTCGATGCTGCAGGATCTAGGCCGGGAGACATTGGCAGAGTATTTGCTGCGCACCTCGCGGCACCAGTTTCCCAACGATGCCGGCGGCGGCGTCGAAAGCGTGGCAGAGCCGCTGGCGCGCGAAGTGCGTGGGCGGCTGGCCTATGTGGGTGAGCTGACCTTTCTGCCCGGCCACCGCGGACGGCGGGCGGAACGGCTGGCGCCGTTCATGCGGATCTTTCTGATACTGGCAATCCAGAAATGGGATGTGGACTGGATTTACGCCTTCATCCCCGACCGCCACATGCAGGCGCGGCTGGACCTTGTCTATGGCTTCACCCGGGCGATCCCCCGGGCGCAAAAGTGGCGCGACCCGGAACCGGAGGTGCGCAGCAGCACCGAATGGTTCGTCGGCGCGCCCCGGCTGGAGATGGAGCATATGCTGCAGAGCGACCTAGCCGGTTTTGATGTCCTGTGAAAAGTTAACCACCAGCAGCTTGCCGTCAGGCAGGTAGACCGGCGCCAGCACCCGGCGGTACTGGCGGGTAAAGCGGCGCCCGTTCAGCAGTTTCACATCCAGCGAGGGATGGGTAATCACCGGCTCACCCCGGCTGATGGCTTCGCTGTGGGCCATCACCAGATCGGCGTTCACCTTGTCGCTGAAGCCATTGAGTGTGCTGCGCAGCTGGTTGCTGTCGGAAACTTCAAAGCAGATCGAGGCGAGGCTGGCTGGACCGGAGCGGATCGGCTGTATCCGGTTTTGTTCCGCATCCGGCGGGTCGAACATGTCGACCGCATGCTGCAACCGGTCAAACCCTTCCAGGCGGCCGCTGTTGGCGAACCACCAGTCCAGGAAATCCTGCAGCGACACATCGCAGCCGCTGTATTGGCGGGTTCTCGCGGCGGCCTGCAGCCGGGTATTGAGAATCTCAAACGCCTTCACGGCAGCCGCGTCAGCGCGGATATCCGGCAGCAGTTCCAGCCCCGAGGTCTCGGAAGAGAAGTAGTGGAACGACACCCCAAGCCCGCGCGCCAGCGCATCCAGCGTGCTCCAGCCGATCTCGCGCTCATGCTTCAGCGCGCTGTTGAAGGTGCCATAGGGGATGCCGCACTTCAGCGCCGCCTGCCGGTTGGACAGGTTCATATCCTCCAGTAGGGCCGAAATTTTCTCGTGGATGAGCGCCATATGTGCCGGATCTTTCACATTCCGCGAAACATCTTGCATAAAATCATCGTCACAGCAACGCAAAGTCAGCGCGAGCAGGCGATACGCCGCGAAATGGCTGGCAGTCCTCCGCGTTGCGCGGGGACGTGCCGAAGGTGCCCTCAGGACATCGCCGCAATCTAGTTGAGAGAGCTGGTGCGGACGGCGGGACTCGAACCCGCACGGCCATACGGCCAGGAGATTTTAAGTCTCCGGTGTCTACCATTCCACCACGTCCGCACACAGGCGCCGGATCGCGGCACCTTGGACGCAGGTCTAGCCTCCTGATTTCACGCGGACAATGTGTTTTCGGTCAGACCGGCAAAAATTTCGCGCAGAGCGGGCAGTGCTACAACTCCACATCTTCCGCCCCTAGCGGCGCCAGCGGCCCGCCGGGCTCTGCCAGATAGCGTTCCGGCAGCCAGGGATTGAGCTTCAGCGCTGCCGCCAGGGCTTCGCGCGCTTCCTCCAGCCGGGACAGACCATAAAGCGATAGCGCCCGCCCGCTCATGGCGGCGATATGGCGTGGCGACAGGTCCAAGGCCCGGTCCAGATCCGTCAGGGCCGCGGCGAAATCCCTGCGCAGGTAATGCACAAAGGCGCGCTGGTTGTAGCCCTCGGCATAGTCCGGGCAATAGGAAATCAGCTGGTCGAAGTCCGCAAGCGCGCCGAGGAAATCGAAGGCGGAGCGCTTGGTCATGCCGCGGTCGAGCATGGCCTGCGCCTGCGCATTTGGCGCATCAGCCCAATATTCCCACATCCGGTTGGCGATTTCCCGCGCCTGGGTTTCACTTTCTGCGTCCTGCACCTCTTCCATCAGCGCCTCCAGCGGGGTGCTGTGGTCAGGCGCATCAGGGCAGTCCGATGCCTGCGCCGGAAAAGCCGCGGCGGTGAGAGCCGCGGCAAGTGCAAACGGTGGGCGAAACAAGACAAGAAACATGCCCCATGCTCGCACAATTGCAGTTTCAATCAAGTCAACTGGCCGTGCGATCCTGCCCCGACCCTACAACGGCCCCAGCGCGCCGTCTTCCTTGACTGCCTGCATCGCCACATAGGTGGAGGTAGATGCCACATGCGGCAGCGAAGAGATCTTCTCTCCCAGCACCGCACGGTAATCCGTCATGGAGCGGGTGCGGACCTTCAGCAGGTAGTCGAAATGCGAGGCCATCATATGCGCCTGCTCGATCTCTGGCAGCCGCGCCACCGCGGCGTTGAACTTGGCCAGCGCCGCCTCGCGGGTGTCGTCCAGCTTGACCTCGACAAAGGCCACATGATCGAGCCCCAGCCGGATCGGGTCGACCAGGGCGCGGTAGCCGGTGATGATCCCCTCCGCCTCCAGCCGCTTGAGCCGGGTCTGGGTCGGGGTTTTCGACAGTCCGATCCGGCGCGCGAGATCGGCGATGGAGATGCGGCCATCCTCGCTCAGGACGTTCAGAATCGCCCGGTCGTAGCGATCAAGATCAACAGAGTTCATTTGGACTTTCCGGAGTTAACTTTTCACTCATTTGACCTGCAAGTATCACATCTTCAGGCGATTGTCCTTTCAGAAAGGGTGTACTCTTAACAAAAGCCCTGCACACCTTTTGTGGAGTTCCCCGCATGACCGCTCAAACCAAGCTGCGCTACCGGATCGACGCCGGCACCTATGCCGATCAAACCGCAATGCGCGACCTGCTGGTGGCCCAGGCCGCCCTCACCGATGCCGACCGCGAAAAAATCTGCGCCAACGCCGCTGCGCTGGTGCGTGATATCCGCGGCCATTCGGCACCGGGCCTGATGGAAGTCTTCCTGGCCGAATACGGCCTGTCGACCGATGAGGGCGTTGCCCTGATGTGCCTGGCCGAAGCCCTGCTGCGGGTGCCGGATGCGGACACAATAGACGCGCTGATCGAGGACAAGATTGCACCGTCTGACTGGGGCAAGCACCTGGGCAAATCGACCTCCTCGCTGGTCAACGCCTCTACCTGGGCGCTGATGCTGACAGGCAAGGTGCTGGACGAGGAACGCAGCCCGATCGGCGCCCTGCGCGGTGCCATCAAACGCCTGGGCGAGCCGGTGATCCGCACTGCCGTCAGCCGCGCAATGAAGGAAATGGGCCGCCAGTTCGTATTGGGCGAAACCATTGAAAGCGCGATGAACCGCGCCGCGGGGATGGAGGCCAAGGGCTACACCTATTCCTACGACATGCTGGGCGAGGCCGCTCGCACCGAGGCCGACGCGTCGCGCTATCACCTGGCCTATTCCAAAGCGATTTCTGCCATTGCGGCTGCCTGCAACAGCGACGATATCCGCAGGAACCCCGGCATCTCGGTGAAGCTGTCGGCGCTGCACCCGCGCTATGAGCTGGCGCATGAGCACAGCGTGATGGAAGCGCTGGTGCCGCGCCTGAAGGCGCTGGCGCTGCTGGCGAAGGCGGCCAAGATGGGCCTGAATGTCGATGCCGAAGAAGCAGACCGCCTGTCGCTGTCGCTGGAAGTGATCGAGGCCGTGGTCTCTGACCCGGCGCTGGCCGGCTGGGACGGCTTTGGCGTGGTGGTGCAGGCCTATGGCCCGCGCACCGGGCTGGCGATTGATGCGCTGCATGAAATGGCCGAGAAATACGACCGCCGCTTCATGGTGCGGCTGGTCAAGGGCGCCTATTGGGACACCGAGATCAAGCGTGCCCAGGTCGAGGGTGTGGATGGCTTCCCGGTCTTCACCTCCAAGCCGCTGACCGATGTTTCCTACATCTCCAACGCCCGCAAGCTCTTGGGCATGACGGACCGGATCTATCCGCAGTTCGCCACCCACAACGCCCATACCGTCGCTGCCATCCTGCATATGGCCGAAGGGGTCGGCAATGAGCGCTATGAATTCCAGCGCCTTCATGGCATGGGCGAGACGCTGCACCAGATGGTGCTGGAGCAGAACAAGACCAACTGTCGGATCTACGCCCCCGTCGGCGCCCACCGCGACCTCTTGGCCTATCTGGTGCGCCGCCTGCTGGAAAACGGCGCCAACTCCTCCTTCGTGAACCAGATCGTGGACGACAACGTGCCGCCGGAGGTGGTGGCCGCGGACCCGTTTGAGGCCATCGCAGATGTGACCCGCAAGATCCCGACCGGACCGGAGCTGTACGCGCCGGAACGCCCGAACTCCAAAGGGTTCGATCTGGGCCACGCCCCGACGCTGGTAAAGATCGAAGAGGCCCGCGCGCCCTGGCGCAGCCACCAGTGGGAAGCCGCGCCGCTGCTGGCAGGCGATGCCCAGCCGGAGGCCGCCAAGGATGTGACCAGCCCAACCGACCACAGCGTGGTTGGCACCGTCAGCCAGTGCAGCCAGGACGATATCGAACTGGCGCTGGCGCTGGCCGATCCCTGGGACGCCCCAGCTGCGGAGCGTGCCGCGATCCTGAACAAGGCCGCCGACCTTTATGAGGAAAACTTCGGCGAGCTGTTCGCAATCCTTGCCCGCGAGGCCGGCAAGACCATCCCCGATGCGGTTGCCGAACTGCGCGAGGCGGTGGACTTCCTGCGCTACTATGCGGCGCGCAATTCCGATGCGCCGCCTGCCGGCATCTTCTCCTGCATCTCGCCGTGGAACTTCCCGCTGGCGATCTTCACCGGCCAGGTCTCGGCCGCGCTGTCCGCTGGCAACGCCGTGCTGGCCAAACCCGCCGACCAGACGCCGCTGATTGCCCACCGCGCCGTGCAGCTGATGCATGAGGCCGGCGTGCCGCGCAGCGCCCTGCAGCTGGTGCCGGGCCGCGGCAGCGTGGTTGGTGCGGCCATCACCTCCGACCCGCGCGTGAACGGCGTTGCCTTCACCGGCTCCACCGCCACCGCCCTGCGCATCCGCAAGGCGATGGCTGACAACCTGCAGCCGGGCGCACCGCTGATTGCGGAAACCGGCGGCCTGAACGCGATGATCGTCGACTCCACCGCACTGCCGGAACAGGCGGTACAGGCGGTGATCGAAAGCGCTTTCCAATCGGCCGGCCAGCGCTGTTCGGCGCTGCGCTGCCTGTATCTGCAGGACGACATTGCCGACAACGTGTTGAAAATGCTGAAGGGCGCGATGGACTGCCTGCAGCTGGATGATCCCTGGAACCTGTCCACCGACAGCGGCCCGGTGATCGACGAAACCGCCCGCGCAGGCATCCTGGCGCATGTCGGCAAAGCCCGCGCCGAGGGCCGCGTGCTGAAGGAAATGCGCGCGCCGCAGGCCGGCACCTTTGTTGCGCCGACCATGATCGAGGTTTCCGGCATCAGTGATCTGAAGGAAGAGATCTTTGGCCCGGTCCTGCATGTGGCGCGGTTCAAATCGCAGCAGCTGGACCAGGTGATTTCCGACATCAACGCCACCGGCTATGGCCTCACCTTCGGGCTCCACACCCGGATCGACGACCGGGTGCAGCATGTCTGCGACCGGGTGCATGCCGGCAACATCTATGTGAACCGCAACCAGATCGGCGCCATCGTCGGCAGCCAGCCGTTCGGCGGCGAGGGGTTGTCCGGAACCGGCCCCAAGGCGGGCGGCCCGCTCTACCTCAGCCGCTTCTGCGCACCGGACCGCCAGTCCAGCGCAAACAGCTGGGACAGCAACATCACCGATCTGAAGGCGCCAAGCGGCGTGCCCTCGCAGCCGGTCACAACCTCCCTGCCCGGCCCGACCGGTGAATCGAACCGCCTGACAGTCTCTGCCCGCCCGCCGCTCTTGTGCATGGGTCCGGGGGCGGAGGCCGCGGCGGCCCAGGCCAAAGAAGTGATCAGCCTCGGCGGCACCGCGATTGAGGCGCACGGGCTGCTGGATATGCGCCAGCTGGAAAGCATCGAGGGCATCGCCGGGGTGCTGTGGTGGGGCGACGAAGCTACAGGCCGCGAAATCGAACAGAGCCTGGCCAAGCGAGAAGGCGCAATTGTGCCGCTGATCCCGGGCAAGCCAGACCGCGCCCGGGTGCTGGCCGAGCGCCACGTCTGCGTCGACACCACCGCCTCCGGCGGCAACGCGCAGCTCTTGGGCGGCATGGCCTGAGCTTTCCGCGCTAAGCACTTGACGCTGGGCCGTTTCCGGCCCAGCGTTCCCCCATGTTTCCGATCCGCGACCACAACCCGTCCGGCCGCAGGCCCTATGTCGTCTACGCGCTGATTGCCGCAAATATCCTGGCCTATTTCTACTACACCGCCAGCTACGCCTCGCCCCGGGCGCTTGCCTATTTCTATGACGCCTATGCCGTTGTCCCGGCCGAGATCAACCGCGGCTACGGGTACGGGACTCTGTTCACCTCCCTGTTCATCCACGGCGGGCTGATGCATCTGGGCGGCAACATGCTGTTCCTGTGGATCTTCGGCGACAACCTGGAAGAGGAGATGGGCCACCTGCCCTTTCTGCTGTTCTATCTCCTCAGCGGGTTTGGCGCAGGGCTGATCCATGTGATGTCCGCACCTGGGTCTATGGTGCCCACAATCGGGGCCTCCGGCGCCATTGCAGGCGTGATGGGCGGCTACCTGCTGATGTACCCCAAGGCGCGCGTCGATATCCTGCTGGTGCTGATCATCTATTTCCGCATCTTCACCATCCCCGCCTTTGTTATGCTCGGCGTCTGGCTGGCGATGCAGTTCTTCGGCGGCCTCGGTTCTGACCCCGACCAGGGCGGCGTCGCCTACTGGGCCCATGCCGGCGGCTTTGCGGTCGGTCTGATCCTGTGCCTGCCCCTGTGGCTGCGCCGCGGCGGCCCGGCGTTCTGGGACCGGACGCATGGCACCCCTCCGCATCCGGAGAATGAGTATGAATACTCCGCCAGCCGCATTCCCAAGCTGCCGCGGAAAAAGAGGAATCCGAGGCCGTGGGGAAAATGAGAGCCTCACCTTCACCAAAACTTTAGAAATCAGGTATTCGATCTTGCTCAAGTCACTATTTTTGTTAACTTTTTTACTCCATCCCACACTGTCTTTTGCAGCCAACTGGCATTCTTACGGCACCTGCAGTTACCTTATAGATCAGGACGGGGACGAAGCCTTTCAACTCGTAAGCCAATCAGCTTGCCGACAGGACTTCTACGGAGGGACAGGGTATTGGCTCAGCGTATTCGAGTGGGAAAACGGCAACATAGTCAAAGTGGTTTTTAACATCGAAGAGTCCGGCGAACAAAACTGGCAACTAAACGGCCGAACTGTCCTTATCCCAAACGTTGAGTTCAATCAGAACGAAAGCCAAGCGAGTTTTGGAACCTGTCATGTTACCAAAGCGCCGAAGGGTTTCGAAGCAACATGCTTCAAACGGCTTGGTGAGCAAACCCAAGGACACTGATACTCAGGAGAATGCCGCCAATGCCCCACCTGAAAGCCACCTGCCACTGCGGCGCCGTAAAAATCGAGGCGGAGTTTCCCGAAGGCCTCGCCTCTGCCGCGCGCTGCGACTGTTCCTTTTGCCTGCGGCGCGGAGCGGCTGCCGTCACCGCACTGACCGCCAGCCTCAAGGTGCTGAAAGGGGCTGAAAACCTCAGCCTCTACACCTGGGGCACCCATACGGCGAAGCACTATTTCTGCAAGACCTGCGGCATCTACACCCACCACCAGCGCCGGTCCGATCCGAAGGAGTGCGGTGTCAACCTGGGCTGCATCGAGGGTTCCAATCCGCGGACGCATCCGGAGACCTATGGCGAGATCCCCTGGAATGACGGGGTGAACCATCCATCAGATCAATAACTCTTACGCCTGGCCGGTAGGCCGGGCACTGCCCTCAAAAAATATCTTCTGCAATAAAAAACGCGGCACAGCGGCCGCGTTTCAAAATCTCATTTTCTCAAGCCGGTTCAGCCTCGGATCACCTTAGCGAAGTTCTCGAAGATCGGTTCGTTCGAGCAGACCACTGAGCCGCTGTCGATGATGCCCGCTTCCGGGTCGATCGCCTCGGCCAGGCCGCCGGCCTCTTTCACGATGATGATGCCTGCCGCCAGGTCCCACGGGTTCAGGCGGCGTTCCCAGAAGCCCTCGTAGCGGCCTGCGGCCACATAGGCCATGTCCAGCGCGGCAGAGCCCCAGCGGCGCACGCCGGCGCAGGCAGGCATCAGGCGGGCGAGGTCCTGCAGCGTCAGCGGCAGGTCGGCGCGGCCGCCGAACGGCACGCCGGTGGCAAAGATCGATTCAATCATCCGGTGGCGGCCCGACACGCGGATGCGGGTGTCGTTCATCCAGGCGCCTGCGCCCTTCTCGGCAAAGAACATCTCATCCTTGGCAGCGTCATAGACCACGCCGGCGACGATCTTGCCCTTGTGCTCCAGCGCGATGGAAATCGCCCAGTGCGGCAGCCCGTGCAGGAAGTTGGTGGTGCCGTCCAGCGGATCGACAATCCAACGGCGGGTGGGGTCTTCACCCTCGATCTCGCCGCCCTCTTCAGCAATCCAGCCATAGGTCGGGCGGGCGTTGCGCAGCTCTTCCTTGATGATCTTCTCGGCGGCGATATCGGCTTTGGAGACGAAGTCGCCCGCGCCTTTCATCGACACCTGCAGGTTTTCCACCTCGCGGAAGTCCTTTACCAGGGAGCGGCCAGCCTTGCGGGCGGCCTTGATCATCACATTGAGGTTTGCGCTGCCAATCATGTCTGCAGAATCCTGTCACGTCGGGGAGATGCCGGGTCAATGCGTGCCTATACGCGCCCTGCCCCAGAATGCCAAGGGGTTATGCCGCAAACTGCACATCCCGCCTGACGCCGCGGCGCCGCGCGCGCCAGCGGTTGAAATCCGCCGCTGGCGCGCCCAGAGTTTGGGGCAAACAGAACAAGGAGTGCCCCCATGCCCGACCAGATGCAGCGTATCGTGCTGGCCAGCCGCCCCGAAGGCCAGGCCAGCGAGGAAAACTTCCGCCTCGAGACTGCAGACCTTCCCCAGCCCAGCGAAGGAGAAGTGATTGTAAAGGTTCACTATATGTCGCTGGACCCCTATATGCGGGGGCGCATGAATGCAGGCAAATCCTATGCCCCGCCGGTGGAAATCGGCGAGACCATGACCGCGGGCGGTGTCGGTGAGGTGATCGCCTCGGGCAGCCCGGACTACCAGCCCGGCGACTTTGCCTTGGGCATGTTCGGCTGGGCCAGCCACGCCTGCGCCAAGGCCTCCGAATTGCGCAAGCTTGACCCGGATATGGCACCGCTCACCACTGCGCTTGGCGTTCTGGGCATGCCGGGGTTTACCGCATGGCATGGCTTGGACGCCTATGGCCGCCCGCAGGCCGGCGAGACCCTGGTGGTCGCCGCGGCCACCGGCCCGGTCGGGTCCATGGTGGGGCAGCTGGCCAAGCAGAAGGGCCTGCGCGTCGTCGGCATCGCGGGCGGCGCGGACAAGTGCAAGCTGGCGGTGGAGACCTTCGGCTTTGACGCCTGCCTCGACCACCGCGCCTATGACAGTGGCGAAGCGCTGAGTGAGGCGCTGGCCGCGGCATGTCCGAAAGGCATCGACATCTACTACGAAAACGTCGGCGGCAAGGTGCTGGAGGCGGTGCTGCCCCTGATGAACAATTTCGGCCGCATCCCTGTCTGCGGCATGATTGCCTGGTACAACAGCGCCGAAACAGATCTGACGGCCCCGGCCATCTGGCGCGCGGTGCTGACAAAGTTCCTGTCGGTCAACGGCTTCATCATCTTCAACCACTACGACCGCTATAGCGACTTCCTGCAGGAGGTCGCACCCAAGATCGCCAGCGGGGACATGAACTTCCTGGAAGACATCGCCGAGGGGCTTGAAAACGCCCCCAAGACCTTCCTGGCGATGATGCACGGCGGCAATACCGGCAAGCAGATCGTCAAACTGGTCTGAACCAGGCGCCGGCCTATGCCGGTGCACGCACCCCCGCGGAGCGGGAACCGGCGCCGGGACCGCGCAGGCCGCTCCGCACCTCTCCCGGAGCAGGATTTATTGATGCTGCAGCTTGCGCGCCTCGACCTTGGCCAGGCGGATCAATTCCTGCATGAAAGGTTTCTCGCGGTCCTCCGTGCGGATTGCCGCATAGAGGCTGCGGGTGATGCCGGATTTGGTCAGCGGCCGGGTCACATAGTCTGAGGAATATTTTACCTCCCGCACCACCCAGTCCGGCAGTACTGAGACCCCGCGGTTAGAGGCAACCAGAAGAAGGATCACCGCCGTCAGTTCCACCTGCCGGATCGAGGCAGGTTCCACCCCGGCAGGAATCAGCAGCTGGCTGAACACATCCAGCCGGACCTTGTCCACCGGGTAGGTGATCAGGTTCTGGCCGATGAAATCCTCTGCTTCCACATAGGGTTTTTCTGCCAGGGGATGCTGTGCCGAAGCAACGAAGACGGCGTTGTAGTCAAACAGCTCGATGAAATCGACGCCGTTGATGTCTTCCGGATCAGAGGAGACCACCAGATCCACCTCTTCTTTCAGCAGCGCGGGCAGAGCGTCAAAGGCGAGGCCCGGACGGATGTCCACGTCCACATCACCCCAGTTTTTGCGGAATCCTTCCAACACAGGGAACAGCCACTCAAAGCAGGCATGGCATTCGATGGCGATATGCATGCGGCCCGTATTACCGTCCCGCAGTGACGAAAATTCTGCTTGTGCCGCCTCGACTTGCGGCAAGACCTGCTCTGCCAGCCGCAAGAGCCGCAAGCCGGCGGGCGACAGCTTCATCGGCTTGGAGCGGCGGATAAACAGCTCAACACCTGCTTGGTCCTCCAACCCCTTCACCTGATGGCTCAGTGCGCTTTGGGTGATGTTCAGCTGCTCTGCAGCGCGGGCCAGACCGCCGGCCTCATGGATAGCCTTGATGGTGCGGAGGTGGCGGAATTCGATGTGCATTCTATCAGATCGCTCATGTTAATCTTGAGTATTATGAAATTGTCTCACAATGCTGCGCATGCAACAAGAGCTGACATCAACCTAGCGAGAGACCCCGAGCATGACGACGCCCAAGATTTCCTTTGAATTCTTCCCGCCGCAAAACCTCGAAGCCTCCTTCCGGCTTTGGGACACCGTGCAGGTCCTCGCTCCGATGGATCCGCGCTTTGTATCGGTGACCTATGGTGCCGGCGGCACCACCCGCACCCTGACCCGCGACGCGGTGTCGACACTGCACAAATCCTCCGGCCTGAACGTGGCGGCGCATCTGACCTGCGTGAATGCCTCCAAGGCGGAGACGCTGGAGATCGCCGATCAGTTCGCAGAGGCCGGCGTAACCGAGATTGTTGCCCTGCGCGGCGACCCGCCCAAGGGCGAAGGCAAGTTCATCCCGCACCCGGACGGGTTTGCGAATTCGGTTGAGCTGATCAAGGGCCTGAAGACACGCGGCAATTTCAACATCAAGGTCGGCGCCTATCCGGACCGCCACCCGGACGCAGCCGATCAGGCAGCGGATGTGGAATGGCTGAAGCGCAAGCTGGATGCCGGCGCGGATGAGGCGCTGACCCAGTTCTTCTTCGAGGCCGAGACCTTCTTCCGCTTCCGCGATGCCTGCGAAAAAGCCGGGATCGACGGCAGCAAACTGACTCCGGGCATCTTGCCGATCGAGAACTGGAAAGGCGCCCGAAACTTTGCCAAGCGCTGCGGCACCATCATCCCTGATTGGGTCGAAAATGCCTTTGAAAAAGCCCTGCGCGACGACCGCGAGGAACTGCTGGCAACTGCGCTGTGCACCGAGCTCTGCTCAGACCTCTTGGAGGGCGGCGTGGACAAGCTGCACTTCTACACGCTGAACCGGCCGGAGCTGACCCGCGACGTTTGCTTCGCCTTGGGTGTCACCCCCAAAGTGTCACTGCAGAACGTCGCGTAAGCGTTGCACAAGATGGCGCGCGGTTTCTAATGGCCGGGACTTCCCGCCAAGGATCCGCGCGCCATGTTTTTTGCCAAACAGCCCTCCGACCTGCTGACGATTGACCAAATCAGCCGGATTTCCGGTCTCGACTTCATGCAGAGTATCCTGGACGGCCGCCTGCCCGGCCCGCCGATCGCCGAAACGCTGGGCTATCATCTGCACAGTGTCGAGGACGGCCAGGTGGTGTTCCGCGGCACGCCGGAATTTCACGTCTGCAATCCGATGGGAACCGTGCATGGCGGCTGGTACGGTACGCTTCTGGACAGCGCCATGGCCTGCGCGGTGATGACCAAGGTGCCGCTTGGCGCCGTTTACACAACGCTGGAATACAAGATCAACATCCTGCGGCCGATCCCGTTGGGCACCACCATCGACTGCACCGGCAGCATCGACCATGTGGGCCGCTCGACCGGTGTGGCCCATGGCGAGATCCGCGGGCTGGCGGACGGCAAGCTCTACGCCACCGGCTCCACCACCTGCATTGTGATGCAAATCGCGCCGCAGTAACCAATGCGGTGCAGCCTGCAGCCTTGCCTGCTGCGGATTCCCACCTAAGTATCTGCAAGCAGATTAGAAACCGCAGAAAGGCTGGCCATGCCGCCAAACAGCCTCGCCCGTGCCGCGACCGCCCGCATTCAGGTTCTGGCACCCGCTAAGGAGCTTGATTTCCTCGACACGCAATCGCTGGTTTTGCCGGTTCAAGTCACCCCGCTGGAGGCCTGGAACATCATGCAGGAGCGGCCCCTGCCCGGCATGAAGCTGGCCTTCTGGCTGCGCGACACGATATCCGCGTGCTTTGGCGTCAGACGGACCGGCGGCTTTTCGGGAAGACGGCACACCAATACGGCGGTCGGGGACAAGCTGGACTTTTTTCTGGTCGAAGCGGTGTCAGACCGCATTCTGACCCTCACCGTGCGGGACCGGCATCTGGACGTCATGACCTGCGTTTCCAGCAATAGCGGCGTGCTGAGCATCACCTCATCTGTGAAGACACACAACCTGTTCGGCCGCATTTATATGCTGCCGGTCGGGCCGGCTCACAAGCTAATCGTGAAATCGTCCCTGAAACGCCTGCAAATAGAGCTGGAGCAGCGCAGGACTGGCGGCAGGTAGCCTGCCGGCTTCAGCTCCGCGGCACCCGAATTCAGGCATGGCCGGCTGCCCCCCGCGGCTCACGCCTCGGGAAAGCATTTGCGCCATTTCAGCTTTATGTCTTGGAAAACATCGCCATCCAGCCGCCGGCAGCGGCGTCCTGCCTGCCCGCATCTACGCTGCTGTGCAGCCGTTCGCTGGCATCCAGTCCAACCCGTCGGCGGCTGCGCAACAGGAAGATCTTGGCCCAGCCCTGCCAGGTGCCAACCGAAGGCGCCTTGGGATCGACCGGAAAGCGCATGCGCCAGTCGCTCGGCAGCGGCAGGCCGCGTTCCTCAGCCTTCTCCAGCATCCAGATCAAGGAAACATTGGCCAGCGGCCGCGCGTCCTCGAACCCGCCAAGCTGGCCACCCACGTCGCCATGCGCGCCGCGGAACCAGACCTGTTCGACATGGCCGCTCCAGCCCTTGGGGCAGTCCCACAGCACGGGTTTGAACACATCGCGTGTCTCATCCAGCGCCAGCGCGTGATAGCCAGTTTTAATATGCGGACCCAGGGTGTGATTGTGGAAGTTATGCTGCCGTTCCGCCCAGCGCCACAGCAACGGCAGGCGCAGGCCCAGCGCCTTGACGGTATCCCAGACGCCGACCATCTCAATCTCGACCTCATCGTGGCAATGGGCCGCGGTGAAGGCAGCGCCGGTCTTGGAGCGCCCGTTCAGCCGGTAGTGCCGGTACGCGGTGCGGATATGGCGGACGGTGGCATGTTCGGGCTTCAGCAATCCGATCCGGTCGATCACGCCCGCCAGCGAACGCACCGCATAGGCACCGCGGGAGTAGCCGAACAAGTAGATCTTGTCGCCGGGACGGTAGCGGGAGGCGAGGTAGCCGTAGGCGCGGCGGATCTGCCGGTTGATGCCGCGCCCCATCATCACGTCCGGAGCGCTGCCCCAGCCTTTCCACTGCACACCGGATTCGTAAAAGACCGACACCTGGCCGCCCATTTCCCGGCACAGGCGGTAAAGCTGGCCTGGATGGGTTTCATGGCCCCGTTCCAGCGTCGACATGGTGCCGTCGAGAATAATCACATGGGCCTGGGGGCCGCGCAGCTTGGTTTCGCCGGAATGCTCCGAGCGCAGCGGCCGTCCAAGCCACCCTAAAACCCTTCTACTCAGCTGCCTCAGAAACATCTCTAAGCACTTCCCAAATCCTCAGCGGGGTGAACGGCATGTCCACTTGCCGCACGCCGCGGTCCCAGACCGCGTCCTGCACCGCGTTTGCAACCGCTGCCAGCGCACCGACGGTGCCCGCCTCGCCGCAGCCCTTCATCCCCATCGGGTTCTGTGTCGAAGGCACCGGCTCGGAGGTGAATCCAATCATGGGGACGCCGCTGGCCCGCGGCAAGGCATAGTCCATGAACGAAGCCGTGAGCAGCTGCCCGTCCTCATCGTAGACAACCCGCTCCAGCATGGCCTGTCCCAGCCCCTGCGCCACCCCGCCATGCACTTGGCCTTCGGCCAGCATCGGGTTGATCAGATTACCGAAATCGTCAACTACAGTGTAGCGCTCCACGTCGGCTTGCCCAGTCTCCGGATCGATAACAATTTCGGCAATATGTGCGCCGTTCGGAAACGAGCGTCCCGGCAGCCGGGCCCGCGCCGCGTGACGCTGCAGATCGGTGCGGCCTTGCGCGCGGGCCATCTCTGCCGCTTCCAGCATGGTGGGGGTCAAATTGGAGCCGGGCGCCCGGAAGGTATCGCCGTCAAACTCCACGGCATCCTCTTCCACGCCCATTTCTTCCGCCAGGAAGGAGATAAAGGCGGCAATCATCGTCTCCACGGCTGCCAGTGTCGCGTTGGCCTGGGTGGTGACAGAGCGTGAGCCGCCGGTGCCGCCGCCCTGCGCGATGCGGTCACTGTCGCCTTGGATCACTTGGATCATTTCCGCCGGAATTCCGCTCTGGTCGGCAAGGAACTGGGCATAGACGGTCTCATGCCCCTGGCCGTTGCTTTGCGTGCCGACATAGATGTTCACCCGGCCATCCTCCAGAAACTCCACTTCCGCGCCTTCTGAAGGATCGCCCAAAATGCTTTCGATATAGTAACAGACCCCGACGCCCCGGTACTTGCCGCGTTTACCATTTTCGGCGCGGCGGGCGGCGAATCCCTTCAGGTCCGCCTCCTTGGCGGCGCGGGTCAGCACTTTGTCGAAATCACCCACGTCATAGGTCTCCCCGGTCACGGTGCCATAAGGAAACGCCGCAGGCTTGATGAAGTTCCGCCGCCGCAGCTCCAGCGGATCAACTCCCAGTTCGCGCGCGGCGCGGTCCATCACCCGTTCCAGCACATAGATCGCCTCAGGCCGCCCGGCGCCGCGGTAGGCGTCCACCTGAGTGGTGTTGGTATAGATACCCTCCACCTGCAGCCAGGCGGTCTGGATGTCATAGACACCCGCCAGCACCCGGCTGAACAGCTGGGTCTGGATCGGCTGCCCGAAATGGGCGTTGTAAGCGCCAAGATTGCAGCGGGTCGACACCCTGTAGGCGGTGATCTTCAGATCCTCGTCAAAAGCCAGCTCAGCCAGCGAGGTCAGATCGCGGCCTCCGTTGTCGCTCAGCATGGCCTCAGACCGGTCTGACATCCAGAACACCGGGCGGCTCAGCACCGTGGCGGCGTGGGCCACTGCGAAGTATTCGGGGTAGGCAAAGGCCTTCATCCCGAAACCGCCGCCGACATCCGGCGTGGTGACTTTGATGTCATCCTCATTGAGCCCCAGCTTGGAAGCCAGCTGGGACTTCATGCCCCAAACCCCCTGACCGCCAAAGGTGAAATGCAGCCGCCCCTGCTGCCATTCGGCAAAGCAGCCGCGCGGCTCCATGGTGCTGACCATGATCCGGTTGTCCTCGACCTGGAGGGCAACGGTATGGGCGGCAGTGCGGAAGGCCTCTGCCGTGGCCGCCTCATCCCCCATGCCCCAGTCAAAGGCCTTGTTGTCCGGCACGCTGCCGTGCAGGGCCTCGCCGCCTGGGTGAAGGTCCAGCTTGACCGGCAGGTCGCCGATCTCCAGTTCGATCAGTTCACCCGCATCACGGGCCTGGTCCAGCGTTTCAGCCACGACAACGGCCACCGGCTCCCCGACATAGCGGACCTTGTTGCGGGCCAGCATCGGGCGTTCCGGCGAGGCGCCGTCCGTGCCATCCCGGTTTTTCACCGTGGTGCCATCCATTGAGACGTTGATGCCAGCAGCCTCAAGGTCCGCCAGGGTGATCACCGCATGGACGCCTTCGGCCTCCAGCGCATCTTCCGTGTGCAGCGCCGTGATCACCCCATGCGCCACCGGGCTGCGCAGCACCCAGGCGCGCAAGGCATCTGCCGGGGCGGCATCTTCGACGTAGTTGCCCTGCCCGGTCAGGAACCTTACATCCTCGACCCGTTTTACCGGCTGGCTTTTCCCGAATTTGTCCATGCTCGCCCCCTGTCCGCGCTGACTGGCTGTCCGGGGGCGAGAGTACCCTTAGCTGGCCGGTTGTCCAGCCAGCTCAATCACCGTCGCCACGTCACTGAGGCCATAGCCGTTGAACTGCGTGCTCATGGCAGAGGAATAGGCGCCTAGCCCCGGAAACAGGACATAGTCGCCGGTGGCGGCATCACAGGGCAGCGGCAGCCCGTCCGGCAGCCTGTCCAGACTATCGCAGGTGGGGCCGAACACCACCCGCGGCTTGCGCTCGCCCCCGCGATGCTTACCGTCAATACCGACGACCTCTACCCGGCCCGGCAGACCCATGTCGCGGATATCAACCAGCCCGCCGTAGATGCCATCGTTGAGAAAGACCACCTCGCCTGCTTTGCGCATTCCCTTGATGCGGGCGGCCAGGGTGAAACTTTCGGAGACCATGGCGCGCCCGGGCTCACAGATCAGCTTCGGCTTGTCTGCGCCAAAAGCTTGATCTGCCGCATTGCCGATGGCGGCAAAGACCTTCTCCAGATCCGGTGCCACGCCGTCGCGGTTGGCGGCAAAGCCGCCGCCAACGTTCAGGCGGGTGATGTGCACGCCTGCTTCGTCAATGATCCGCTTGGCGGCATGGACATATTCGACCCAGGCGCTTTCATCCTCGCATTGGGTGCCGGGGTGGAAACACAGCGCAGGAGTCCAGCCGCGGGCGGCCACCTGCTTCAGCAGTTCGACGGCCTCCTCGGGGGCAGCACCGAACTTGCTGCCAAAATCATAGGCCGCGCCTGCAACCGGCAGCGCGAAACGCACAGCGATTTCGCAGGAGCGCGGCACCGCGTCCAGCTTCTCAAGCTCGCTCAGCTCATCCACCGACCAGCTCGCGACGCCGTGCTCGATGCCTGCTGCAACCTCCGCCTCAGAACGCATCGGGTTGTTGTAATGCATGACTGCGTCGGGGCTGGCGGCGCGCACCGCCTCCATTTCCGCGGGCGAGGCCACGTCAAACGCCGTGATCCCAGCAGCCACCAGATTGGACAGAACCGCCGGGTGCGGGTTTGCCTTGACCGCATAAGTCACCAGGCCCGGAAACCCCTCCCGGAACCGCCGCGCCACCTCATGCAGGACCCGCGGCGAGAAATACAGGATCGGGTGATCCGGCGTGCTGCGGGCCAGGTGGGACTCAGGCGAAAGCCATAGCGGGGGAATCTGCTGCATCGGGTAATCCTCATTCGTTTTGCATATTTTGCGTGAATTGATCGTCGATTCCGGTTGGCACTTTGCCTATAGTGACGAAAACATCCGTCATATCGCAGGCAATCCATGCAAACCGACGACACCGATCAGCGCCTTGTCACCCTGCTGCGGGAGAACGCCCGCCGCCCGGTGGCTGAGCTTGCCCGCCATCTGGGTCTCGCCCGCACCACGGTGCAGGCCCGGATCGAGCGGCTGGAAAGCACCGGCGTTATATCCGGATACACGCTGAAAACTTCTGCTGCCGCCCGCCCGCCACTGCAGGCCACGGTGCTGATGTCGATTGAACCGCGGTCAGGGCCAGAGGTGCTGGCCCGCCTGCGCAGCCTGCCGGGGGTGGAGGTGGTGCACACGACCTCAGGCCGGTTCGACTTGCTGGCGCAGGTGGTGGCGCAAAGCACGGCTGAGCTGGACGAAACCATAGACCACATCGCAGAGGCGCGGGGCGTGCGGTCCTCCGAAAGCCTGATCCACCTGGCCACCAAACTGGACCGGAAAGGGCAATAGAGGTCAGGCGCTCCTCACGTAATCCAGAAGCCAGTCGCGGAACAGTTTTGCCGCGGGACGCATGGCGCCGCGGTCGGGATAGATCAAGTGGTAGGCCTCCTGCCCCGGCACGTCGACGTCCGGAAGGCAACGCACCAGTCCGCTGGCCCTGACCACCGCATCCGACGCAGGTGCCCGAGCCAATGCAATCCCCATGCCCTGCGCCGACAGTTCCGCCGCCATCAGCGAGTTGTCGGCAAAGAAATAGCGCGCTTGCCCATGGGACAGGCGCAGGTTCTCAAACAGCTGCACCCAGCTGGCCCGGTGGGTCGAGACTTCGATCAGGGGAAAGCGGAAGAGGTCCTGCGGAGACTGGATTTGCGCGGCGATCTCTGGCCGGGCCACCGGATAGAGCACCTCCCGCAACAACTCATCCCCTTCGGTGCCGAACAGCGAAGGGTTGCCAAAGACGATCTGCAAATCTGTAAACTGGTTGGCGAAGTCCGCCGCCATATTGCCGGTGCTGAGCGCCAGGCTGACCTGCGGATGCGCGGCTTGGAACTGCGGCAGCCCGCGCGCCAGCACCCCATGGGCAAACAGCAGCACAGATTGCACAAACAGCCGCTGCTCGCGGCTTTCGCCGAACAGGCCGGTGGTGGCGGTTTCCAGCATCAGAAGCGACTGCTGGACCGAGGGCAGATAGGCCCGCCCGGCCTCTGTCAGCGTCACCGCATGGGCGTGGCGGTGAAACAGAGGCGTGCCCAGCTGCGTTTCCAGCGCCTTCACTTGCTGGCTGACGGCAGCGGCCGACATGTTCAACTGCCCGGCCGCGCGGGCAAAGCTTTCGGTGCGTGCCGCGGCTTCAAACACGCGCAGCCAGTTCAGGGAGGGGATCCGGGTCGCCATGAAAGGAGGCTAAGCAGAACTTAGCCTAACCGGCAAGACATACCGTGCTGGGAATTTCCGCCCCTCACATAGGGTTCTCTGCAGCTAACACCCGCTGCTTAGGCGGCAAATTCACCAGCCATATGAGACACGAGACATGACAACTCCCGCCAACGCCCCGCGCCCCAAGCGGAAGATTTGGAACTTCACCCCCCAGCTTCCAATCCAGACCTCCCCCTATTGGGATTGGCCGATGAAACCGCTGGCTTCGATCAGATACCTGCTGCAAAGCTGGAACCCGCTCGCACTCAGGGCGCTGCTGCTGGTTTTTGCGATCATCACCTGGACCTTCTTCACCCCCTCGCTGGACCGCATCGCCACCTTCAGTTGGGACTGGGTGTTCGAGATCTGGTTCCGCAACTTCTGCATCCTGATGGTGGTGGCCGGCGGGCTGCATCTGGCGCTGTGGAAGTTCCGGACGCAAGCGGATGAGTACCGCTATGACATGCGTCCGATGATGAAGGGCGCCAAGGTCTTCACCTTCAAGAACCAGGTCTGGGACAACATGTTCTGGACCCTTGGCCCCGCACTCACCTTCTGGACCTTCTGGGAGAGCTTCATCCTATATGCCTATGCCAACGGCTGGGTGACGATGATCACGCTGGAGAGCAATCCGGTCTGGTTCACTGTCATGACTGTCTTCATCCCGATCTGGGCGGGCTTCCACTTCTACTGGCTGCACCGGCTGCTGCATGTGGGCGTGCTTTATACCAAGGTGCACGCCTGGCATCACCGCAACATCAACACCGGCCCCTGGTCCGGCCTGGCGATGCATCCGGTGGAGAGCTTCTTTCTGATGTTCGACACCATGATTTTCTTCTTCCTGCCGGGGCATCCGGTACTGGCGATCTTCCTGCTGTTCCACCACGGCATCGGCGCGCCGACCTCGCACGCAGGGTTCGAGCATCTGAAACTCGGCAACAAAGCTAAGTTCCTGGTCGGCGATTTCTTCCACCAGCTGCACCACAGGTTTTTCGACTGCAACTACGGCACCTGGGAAACCCCCTGGGACGAATGGTTCAACACCTTCCATGACGGCACTGAAGAGGGCAACGAAATGGTCAAGGAACGCCGCCGCAAGATCTGGAGCGCAGGCTGAAGCGGGGCAAGCCAAAGCCTTCCTGCAACCCGATTGCACGGTAGCTAGAATCGTGCGCCCGGCCCATACCGCGGAATGCGCGTCAGCAGGGGCCGGGCGTCTTTGACTGCGGCGCCGGAACCGGGCGCCTGAAACTTTATGCACCCCGCGGACCTGCGTGGCGCATGGTGAAGTTAAAACGCAGCGCCCCGGCCAAAGTTCCAAAAACTGCGCCTGGGCGCATCGCCGCACCTGCCCGCCCGCTGCTGCGCCGCTGGGACTTTCCCTTTGCCGCCCCTTTCGGTAAGGGATAGCGCGACCCGAAATTACACGCACGCAGGACCTAGCGCATGGCGATGGAAAAGACATTCAACGCGGCCGAAGCCGAGAGCCGCCTTTACAAGGCCTGGGAAGAGGCCGGCTGTTTCAAGGCAGGCGCCAACGCCAAGCCGGAAGCCTCCACCTATTGCATCATGATCCCGCCGCCCAACGTGACAGGCGTCCTGCACATGGGCCATGCCTTCAACAACACGCTTCAGGACATCCTGATCCGCTGGAAGCGTATGCAGGGCTTTGACACCCTGTGGCAGCCCGGCACCGACCATGCGGGCATCGCAACGCAAATGGTGGTGGAGCGCGAGCTGGCAAAGAACCAGCAGCCGTCGCGCCGCGAGCTGGGCCGCGAAAAATTCCTGGAGAAGGTCTGGGAATGGAAGGAAAAATCCGGCGGCACCATTGTTGAGCAGCTGAAACGCCTCGGCGCCTCCTGCGATTTCTCCCGCACCGCCTTCACCATGGCAGGCGCCCAAGGCGACACCCGCACCGGCCACGAGAACTCCCCCAATTTCCACGATGCCGTGATCAAGGTGTTTGTGGAGATGTACAACAAGGGGCTGATCTACCGCGGCAAGCGGCTGGTCAACTGGGACCCGCATTTCGAAACCGCGATTTCCGACCTTGAGGTCGAGAACATCGAGGTCGCAGGCCACATGTGGCACTTCAAATACCCGCTCGCGAACGGTGCCACTTACACCTATGTGGAGAAGGACGAAGACGGCAACGTCATCCTCGAGGAGGAGCGCGACTATATCTCCATCGCTACCACCCGGCCCGAGACCATGCTGGGCGACGGCGCGGTGGCCGTGCACCCCTCGGACGAACGCTACGCGCCCATCGTCGGCAAACTGTGCGAAATCCCGGTCGGCCCCAAGGAACACCGCCGCCTGATCCCGATCATCACCGATGAGTACCCGGACAAGGACTTCGGCTCCGGCGCCGTGAAGATCACCGGCGCGCATGACTTCAACGACTATCAGGTTGCCAAGCGCGGCGGCATCCCGATGTACCGCCTGATGGATATGCGCGGCCAGATGCGGGCCGACGGCGCGCCTTATGCCGAGGCCGCTGGCATTGCCATGGCCGTGGCCAAGGGCGAGCAGACCCTGGGTGAGAACGAAGCCGACGCCGTCAACCTGGTGCCGGACGACCTGCGCGGGCTGGACCGGTTCGAGGCACGCAAACTGGTGGTCGAGCAGATCACCAGCGAAGGCCTGGCGGTGATGCACATCGTCACCAAGACCGATCCGGAGAGCGGTGAAGAGGTCCAAGTGCTGGAGCCTTACGTCGAGAACAAGCCGATCATGCAGCCCTTCGGCGACCGCTCCAAGGTTGTGATCGAGCCGATGCTGACCGACCAGTGGTTCGTAGATGCGGAAAAGGTCGTCGGCCCGGCGCTGGATGCGGTCCGCAATGGCGACGTGAAGATCCTGCCGGAAAGCGGCGAGAAGACCTATTACCACTGGCTGGAGAACATCGAGCCCTGGTGCATCTCGCGCCAGCTGTGGTGGGGCCATCAGATCCCGGTTTGGTACATCCCCGGCGAGGACGATTGGTACGCCATTTGTGCCGCGACCGAAGAAGAGGCGCTGGAAAAGGCGCGTCTGCAATCCGTCGAAGGTACCGAATTCCGCATCGTAGCCGATCAGCATGAAGCCGCAAAGATTCTGGCTGAACAGGTCAAGCTGATGGATGTGCAGGACGAAGGCGCGATCCGCAGCTTTGATGGCCCAATGCAAGTGCCGATGTTCCGCGACCCCGACGTGCTGGACACCTGGTTCTCCTCCGGCCTGTGGCCGATCGGCACCCTGGGCTGGCCGGAAGACACTGCCGAGATGCAGAAATACTTCCCGACCTCGACCCTGGTCACCGGTCAGGACATTCTGTTCTTCTGGGTTGCCCGGATGATGATGATGCAACTGGCAGTGCTGGACGAAAACCTGCCGGTCAAGGAGCGCATCCCCTTCGACACCGTCTACCTGCATGGCCTGGTGCGCGACGCCAAAGGCAAGAAGATGTCGAAATCCACCGGCAACGTGGTTGATCCGCTGGAGATCATCGAGGAATTCGGCGCCGACGCGCTGCGCTTTTCCTCCGCCGCGATGGCGGCGCTGGGCGGTGTGCTGAAGCTGGATATGGAACGCCTCAAGGGCTACCGGAACTTTGGCACCAAGCTGTGGAATGCGGTGAACTTTGCCCATTTCAACAACGTCTATGACGAAACCGTCCCGGCCTTTGCGTGCCCGGATGCCAAGGCTGCCGTGAACCAGTGGATCATCGGTGAAACCGCAAAGGTGCGGGTGGAAGTGGACGCGGCACTGGAAGCCTACCGGTTCAACGACGCGGCCAATGCGCTTTACGCCTTTGTCTGGGGCAAGGTCTGCGACTGGTATATCGAGCTGTCGAAACCGCTGTTCGGCTCCGAGGATGAGGCGGTGATCGCCGAAACCCGCCAGACGCTGGGCTGGGTGCTGGATCAGTGCATGATCCTGCTGCACCCGATCATGCCCTTCATCACCGAGGAACTTTGGGGCAACACCGCCAAGCGCGAGAAGATGCTGGTGCATGCCGAGTGGCCCACTTACGGCACCGAGCTGGTCAACGCCGAGGCCGACGCCGAGATGAACTGGGTGATCACCGCCATCGAAAATATCCGCTCCACCCGCGCGCAGATGCATGTGCCTGCTGGAGCCAAAATCCCGATGGTCGTCACCGAGTTCTCCGATCAGGCCCGCACGGCCTGGGAAAAGAACGAGGCGATGATCCAGAAACTGGCCCGCATCACCTCGCTGGAGCAGGTGGAGAGCTTCCCCAAAGGCTGCGCCAGCGTGGCGGCGCCCGGTGCGTCCTTCGGTCTGCCACTGGCGGACGTGATCGACGTGGATGCGGAAAAGGCGCGCCTGGAGAAGACACTGGGCAAGCTGGCCAAGGAACTGGGCGGCCTGCGCGGGCGGCTGAACAACCCGAAATTCGCGGCCTCCGCGCCGGAAGAGGTTGTGGCGGAAGCCCGCGAGAACCTGGCGGCACGCGAGGAAGAGGAAGCCAAGGTCAAGGAAGCGCTGGCACGTCTTGCCGAGATCGGCTGATCCCGCTGAAAAATACATTCGAAACGCCCGCCTCTTCGGCGGGCGTTTTGCTGTTCGCTGCAGCGTGTTGAAACCATTCTGATTTTCATCAGTACGGGGAAATTCCTGGTAACCGCCCCATTGTCTTTGCGGCGGTTTTGTATCAGCCTGCCGTCAACCATAAGAACAAGGGAGGCTGCAGCCATGCCCAATGAAACCACCCCCAAGGGATACTGGGTGGCCCATGTGGATGTGAACGACATGGAGCGCTATCAAGCCTATATCAAGGCAGCGCGGCCGGTGCTGGAGGAGTACGAAGCCAAGTTCCTGATCCGCGGCGGCGAGCGGGAAGTGCGTGAAGGCGCGTTCAAGGCCCGCACCGTTGTCCTTGAATTCAAGGATTTCGAAACCGCTAAAGCCTGCTATGATTCCGTGGCTTATCAGAACGCCAAGGCCTTTCGCGATCTGGTCTCGACGGGTGATATGCACATCATCGAAGGGTACGGCGGCTGAAGCCGTCTGCCCTGCTGCTCTGCCAGAGGTCTGCCGATGCCCTTGCTCAAGAAATTCTTTCAAGCGTTCCGCCCGTCTGAGCCGCCCGCCCTTCCCGACCCGGATGCCGAACTGGCGCTGGGGGCGCTTTTGGTGCGGGTGGCGCAATCAGACCGTGACTACAAGCTGGAGGAGATCAGCCTGATCGACCGGATCCTGGCGCGGCTTTACCAGCACAACGCGATTGAGGCCGCCAAGGTGCGCGCCACTTGCGAAAAACTGCACGCAGCAGCGCCCGAAACAGACACTTTCGGCCGGCTGATCCGCGAGACCACCGGGCTGGAGGAACGCCTGGCGGCGCTGGATGCCCTGTGGGAGGTGGTGCTGGCAGACGGCAACGAGCACGAGGGCGAAATCACCATTATTGAGGACGCGCGCAAGGCTATGGGCCTGTCCTATGCCGACAGTGAAAAGGCCCGCGCCCGAGCGGTTGAGAAATTCAGCGGCACAGCGGGGGAGAGCTGATGTTCAAGGAACTGCTGAACCGGCTGCTGGAGCCCGCCCCTGCGCAGCTGGATGACGAAGGCGCAAAACTGGCGCTGACGGCGCTGCTGGTGCGAATAGCCCGCTCCGACCACAATTATTCCGAAGTGGAGAAGGACCGCATCGACCGGATCCTGACTGCCCGCTACGGGCTGGACACCGGCGGCACGCTGATCCTGCGCGAACAGGCGGAGGCCATGGAGGCTGAGGCACCTGATACCGTCCGCTTCACCCGCGCCATCAAGGACGCGGTGGCCTATGAAGACCGCACCGGCGTGGTCGAGGCGCTGTGGCAAGTTGCGCTGGCCGACGGGCACCGGGACGCCAATGAGGACGCACTGCTGCGGCTGTCCTCCAGCCTCTTGGGGGTTTCCGATGTGGACAGCGCCATGGCGCGCAAACGGGCAGAGGCTGCGAAATGATTGCACATCTAGGCATGTACGACCGCCCGGAAACCGCAGCGGCAAACGACAGGTTCTGGACGGAGATACGCAAACACCTCAGCGGCGGGCCAGAAACGCTGACCCGCGGTGCGGATTTCTGGCAGGTCTGGAAATCCCCGGATCTGCTGCTCTCGCAAACCTGCGGTTGCCCCTACCGCACCCGGCTTTACGGAGAGGTGGAGCTGGTGGGCACTCCCGACTACGGCCTTCCCGGCTGCGAACCCGGCTATTACAACAGCGTGTTTATTGCCCGCAAAGAAGACGCAGGCCAGCCGCTGTCCGCCTTAGCTGGACGCCGCTTTGCCTATAACGAATCCCTGTCGCAATCGGGCTGGGCCGCGGCGATGGTGCACCTGCACGACCGCAGTATCCTGCCCGGCGCGCTGGTGGAAACCGGCGGCCACCGGCTGTCTGCCGAAGCGGTCGCGGAAGGCCGCGCCGATTTTGCCTCCCTAGATGCGCTGACCTGGGAGTTGATCCGGGAACACGACACCTTTGCCGCCGGCCTGGCCGAGATTGAGCGCACAGTGCCGACGCCCACCCTGCCCTATATCACAGCCCTGGGCCGGGATGCGGATGAGCTGTTCACCGCCATTGAAACGGCCATCAGCGAATTGGATGCAGACACCAAGGCATGCTTGCATCTGAAGGGGCTGGTGCGGTTCACCCCCAGCGACTATCTCGCGGTGCCGACCCCGCCCGGCCCGGTGCTGACCGAACAGCGCATCCGTGCAGCGGAGCTGACGTAGCCGCCGCCTCCGAAATGGGCCGCCAAACCTGCCGTTTTGACAACTCAGACAGCAGCTTGTGCGGTTTGAACGTTGCATTCGGTCTTTTTTTCGGTCCAATAAGAACGAATTTCCACTTACAGGGACAACGACACCTTGACCGATACAACGCCCGTTCTGCAAATCCGCGGCCTGCATAAATCCTATGGCGAGCTGGAAGTGATCAAAGGCGTCGACATCACCGCCAAGAAAGGCGACGTGGTGTCGCTGATCGGGTCTTCGGGGTCTGGCAAATCCACTTTGCTGCGCTGCTGCAACCTGCTGGAGGACAGCCAGCAGGGCGAAATCCTGTTCAATGGCGAGCCGATCAGCTGGACTGGCCAGGGGCTGGCCCGACGGCCGGCCGATGCCAAGCAAGTGCTGCGCATCCGAACCAACCTGTCGATGGTTTTCCAGCAGTTCAATCTGTGGTCTCATATGACCATCCTGCAAAACGTGATGGAGGCGCCTGTCACCGTTCTGGGCCGCGACAAAGCTGAAGTCGAGGAAAAGGCCCGTCACTACCTGGCAAAAGTCGGCATCGGCGACAAATGCGACGTCTACCCGGCGCAGCTGTCCGGCGGTCAGCAGCAGCGGGCGGCGATTGCCCGCGGCCTGTGCATGGAACCGGAGGCGCTCCTGTTCGACGAGCCGACCTCTGCTCTGGATCCGGAGCTGGAGCAGGAAGTGGTCAAGGTGATCAAGGATCTGGCCGCCGAAGGCCGCACCATGCTGATTGTGACCCACGACATGAAAATGGCCGCGGATGTGTCCAGCCACGTGGTGTTCCTGCACCAGGGCCTTATTGAGGAAGAAGGTTCACCGGACGAAGTCTTTGGCGGCACCCGCTCCGAACGGTTGCGGGCGTTCTTGTCATCGACCCGCCATGAGCAATAATAACGAAATCAATAACCAACCAAAAATGGGAGTAACTTGATGAAATCTTTGATCCTTGGCACCGCCGCCCTGGCGCTGACCGCGGGCATGGGCCTGGCGGACACCGTGCGCCTGGGCACCGAGGGCGCCTATGCGCCGTGGAACTTCGTCAACGACGCCGGTGAGATCGACGGCTTCGAGCGCGAACTGGGCGATGAGCTGTGCAAGCGCGCCGAACTGACCTGCGAGTGGGTCAAAAACGACTGGGATTCGATCATTCCGAACCTGGTTTCCGGCAACTACGACACCATCATCGCCGGCATGTCGATCACCGACGAGCGCGACGAAGTCATCGACTTCACCCAGCCCTACACGCCGCCGGATCCGTCCGCATATGTGGCGCAGTCGGCTGACGTCGATCTGGCAGGCGGCGTGATCGCGGCTCAGGCC
The DNA here is from genome assembly GCF_000203975.2 of Leisingera sp. ANG1. Classification (GTDB taxonomy): domain Bacteria; phylum Pseudomonadota; class Alphaproteobacteria; order Rhodobacterales; family Rhodobacteraceae; genus Leisingera. Next base: position 887,682 of record NZ_AFCF02000001.1, read on the forward strand.
ACCACCATCCAGGCGGCCTTCATCGCTGAGCAGGGCTGGACCCTGGTCGAATTCGCAACCCCGGAAGAAACCGTCGCAGCCGTGCGCAACGGCGAAGCTGACGCGGTTCTGGCCGACAAGAGCTTCCTGGACACTGTGGTCGGCGACGACCTGGTGATGCTGGAGAAATCCGAATCCCTGGGCGGCGGCGTTGGCATGGGCTTCCGCGAGTCGGATGCAGACCTGCGCGGCAAGTTCGACGCGGCAATCCAGTCGATGAAAGACGACGGCTCGCTGAACGAACTGATCGCCAAGTGGGAAGTGTCCTCACAGTGGTAATCTGATCCTGTTTCAGGATCTTGCAGGCCCGCGAGCCGCGGCACGCGGGCCTCATTCATTCGCTTCCGGCGCCTGGTGTGCCGGGCGTGAGCACAGAAAGACAGGGTACATATGTTTTCCTATTGCACGGACCCATCCACGCTTGAGGGGCTGAGCTGGCTCAGCTGCTATCTGACCACCGGCAAGCATGTGAACCTCTACATCTCGGTCTTTGTGGTGCTGACACTGCTGGCGATCACCGCCCCGACAGCCCTGCTGTTCGGTTTCGGCGCTGCCAGTGCCGCCCGCTCGAAATTCCTGCCTCTGCGCTGGTTCGGCAAAGGCTACACCAGCATTGTACGCGGCGTGCCGGACATTGCCTTCTTCCTGTTCTTCGTCATCGCGCTTGACCAGGCGTTTGAGTGGATGCGCCACAAGGTGAAATGCCCGGACTGGGACCAGCCGATCCGCCAGGGCATCGACTTTGTGGTCTGCGACGCGGCCAAGCTGCCGCTCTCGACCTCGCCGCAGTGGGTGCATGAAACCTATGGCTTTTTCCTGGCCGTCCTGACCTTCTCCATCGTCTTTGGCGCCTTTGCCGCCAACGTCCTTTACGGGGCGATGCGCGCCGTGCCGCGCGCCCAGATCGAAACGGCGGAGGCCTATGGCATGACCCACCGCCAGGCGTTCTGGCGCATCCTGGTGCCGCAGATGTGGGTCTATGCACTGCCCGGCCTGTCGAACCTGTGGATGGTGCTGATCAAGTCCACGCCGCTGCTGTTCCTGCTGGGCGTTGAAGACATCGTCTATTGGGCCAAGGAACTCGGCGGCACCAAGACCGCGCGCTTCACCGACTACCCGCACCCGAACTGGCATGTTGAATACTTCTTCGCGCTGCTGGTGTTCTACCTCTGCTTCACCAAAGTCTCCGAAGTGGTTCTGGACCGCATCATGACCCGCCTGACCAAGGGCCAGGCCACCGCAGCGGGTGAAGCACAAAGAAAGGCAGCGGCATGAGTTGCGTTGAAACCATCCAGGCCTATGCCTTCCGTTCCCTGGGCTTTGGCGAACGGCTGCTGCCGCGCGGCGAATACACCCTGTGCGAGCATTTCACCCTGATCGGTTCCGGCCTGATCTGGAACGTCTACTTCGGCGCACTGGCGCTGATGACCGGCTTTTTCCTGGCAGTCGCCCTGGCGGTCGGCAAGTCCAGCCCCAACCCGCTGTTCCGCAAGCCCGCGGAGTGGTTCATCTTCCTGTTCCGCGGCAGCCCGCTGTTCATCCAGTTCTTCTTTGCCTACGCCTGTTTCCTGAGCCTCAAAAGCGTGTCCAGCTTCTTTGATCCGTTCACATCGGCCTGGCTCGGGGCGCTGGTTGTACTGTTCTGCAATACCGCAGCCTACTCGGGCGAGATCTTCTATGGCGCACTGCTGTCGATACCAAAGGGCGACATCGAGGCCGCCGATGCCTATGGCATGACCGGCTGGAACCGCTTCCGCCGCATCACATTCCCGACCATGCTGCGGCTGGCCTGGCCTGCCTACACCAACGAGGCGATCTTCCTGTTCCATGCCACCACACTGGTGTTCTTCTCCGGCTTCCCGGCCTGGCGGCAGCAGGGCGATGCACTCTATTACGCCAGCTATTTCGCGGACAAGACCTTCAACCCGTTTGTCCCCTACCCGATCCTGGCCTTCTACTTCATCCTGCTGACGCTGGTGATTATCAGCCTGTTCGGCTTTGTGAACCGGCGGCTGAACAAGCATCTGCCGCAGGAGCGGCGGGCCAAGCCCAGACTGAGGATCAGCCTGATCCGCTAACAACAAAATGGCTCCCTCGGGAGCCATTTTTGCTTTTAACGGAGGCCCAGACAGCTTCTCTGCATGGCCAGATGCGCCCATTCGCACCGACAATCCACCAGCTGCACGGCCATCACATCGAACTTTTGATCAAATTATCTTGGCGAATGGATTTCCATAGGCTAGGGTTGGCGCAACGCATTGATGGAGCCCCAAATGGACCTGCCCGGACTGAAGACAATCCGCATTGCCGCCTGTGATATGAACGGCCAGATGCGTGGCAAGCGGCTGCCCGCAAGCCAGGCCGGAAAGCTGGAAAGCGGCGGCGCCCGGATGCCGGTTTCCGCCCTCAACGTCGACCTGTGGGGCCGCGACGTCGAAGACAGCCCGCTGGTTTTTGAAACCGGCGACGCTGATGGCGTGATGCTGCCCACCAACCGCGGTCCGGTGCCGATGCCCTGGCTCAAGAGTGCCTCGGCGCTAGTGCCCATGGCGATGTACTGGGAGGATGGCTCCCCTTTCCTGGGCGACCCCCGCCATGTACTGGCAGATGTGCTGTCGCGCTACAGCGCACGCGGCTGGACCGTTGTCGCCGCGACCGAGATGGAGTTCAGCCTTCTGGATGACAGCGGTGCCCGCCCGGCCCCGCCGATTGACCCGCTGACGGGCCGCGAGCTGGATCAGCAATCGGTGCTGTCGATTGCCGAACTGGACGCCTTTGACGAGTTCTTCTCCGATCTCTACGACGGCGCAGAGGCGATGGGCATTCCCGCCCAGGACGCCATCTCCGAGGCCGGCCTCGGGCAGTTCGAAATCAACCTCCTCCACCAGGACGCCATGCGCGCCGCCGATGATGCGTGGCTATTCAAGGCTTTGGTCAAAGGGCTTGCGCGCAAACACGGATTTGCCGCGACCTTCATGGCCAAACCCTATGCCGAGGAAGCCGGCAACGGCATGCATGTGCATTTCTCGGTCGAGGATCAGGACGGCAACAACATCTTTGACGACGGCAGCGACAAAGGGTCTGATCTGCTGATGCACGCGGTGGCCGGCTGTCTGGCAGCGATGCCCGCCAGCTCACTGATCTTTGCCCCGCACGGCAACTCCTATGACCGGCTGGTGCCCGGCGCCCACGCCCCGGTCAGCGCCGCTTGGGCCTATGAAAACCGCACCGCCGCCATCCGTATTCCCGGCGGCAGCCCCAAGGCACGCCGGATCGAACACCGGGTCGCAGGCGGCGACATCAACCCCTACCTAATGCTGGCTACGGTGCTGGGTGCAGCATTGGCCGGGATCGAGGACAAGATGCAGCCTCCAGCGCCTTCCGAGGGCAACATTTATGAGATCGAGGGCCTGCCGCAGCTGGCCGCCGACTGGGAGACCGCGATCAACTGGCTTGACACCGACCCGCTGATTGCACGCATCCTTCCGGACCTCGCCATCCGCAATCTTGTGATGACCAAGCGGCAGGAGCTCATTGGCTTTGCGGAACGCCCCAAGGAGAGCCATTGGCTGTCTTGGCTGGAGGCGGTATAAACCCGCTTTGCCTGCGGCGCCCGGGAAGCCCCTTGCCCGCCCCGGCATCCTCGGCTAGGCTCAATTTGATCAAATTTGGTGACTCATGAAAATCGGCATCCTGCAAACCGGCCACTCCCCCGAAGACCTGTTCGGAGACTTCGGCGATTACGACGCCATGTTCCGCGACATGCTAGACGGCAACGGGTTTGAGTTTCAGACTTGGGCGGTGGTGGACGGTATCCTGCCGGACGGGCCTCAGGACGCCGACGCCTGGCTGATCACCGGCTCCAAGCATGGCGCCTATGAGGACCACGCGTGGATCCCGCCGCTGGAGGATCTGATCCGTGCCATCCATGCGCGCAAGCAGCCGCTGGCGGGCATCTGCTTCGGCCATCAGATCATCGCCCAGGCGCTTGGCGGCAAGGTCGAGAAGTTCGAGGGCGGCTGGGCCGTCGGCCCGGTCACCTATCAGGTGGACGGCAAGGACCTGACCCTGAACGCCTGGCATCAGGACCAGGTGGTGAAGCGGCCCGAAGACGCGCGGGTGCTGGGCGGCAATGAGTTCTGCCGCAATGGCATCCTTGCCTATGGCGATCACATCATCTCCTGGCAGCCCCACCCCGAATTCCCCAACGCCTTCGTTGGCGGCCTGATTGAAAAACGCGGCCGCGGCGTGGTGCCTGACGACCTTCTGGATCGTGCAGCCGCCGAGCTGGACACTCCCGTAGACAACCAAGATATCGCAACCCTCCTCGCAGATTTTTACAGGAAAGAGAGGACCTAATGTCAGCCTGGCTCGACACCCTTCCCGAAGCAGCAAAAGCCTATCTGGAGGGGCGTCGTCTCGACGAAGTCGAATGCGTTATCTCGGACCTTCCCGGTATCGCCCGTGGCAAGGCGGTACCGGCATCGAAGTTCGCAAAGACCGACTATTTCCATCTGCCCGACAGCATCTTCTACCAGACCATCACCGGGGACTGGGCAGATGCCGCGGACGAGGACGGCTGGATCGAAAAGGACATGACCCTGAAGCCGGACATGTCCACGGCCACCGCTGCGCCCTGGACCGGCGACTGGACCCTGCAGGTGATCCACGACGCCTTCGACCGGCATGACCAGCCGATCCCCTACAGCCCGCGCAACGTGCTCAAGCGCGTGGTGCAGCTGTACCGCGATAAGGGCTGGAAGCCGGTTGTGGCACCTGAGATGGAATTTTTCCTGGTCGCCCGCAACATCGACCCGGCCAAGGAGATTGAGCCGATGATGGGCCGCTCCGGCCGCCCGGCTGCGGCGCGTCAGGCCTATTCGATGACTGCAGTGGACGAGTTTGGCCCGGTGATCGACGACATCTATGACTTCGCCGAGCATCAGGGCTTTGAGATCGACGGTATCACCCAGGAGGGCGGCGCCGGCCAACTGGAAATCAACCTGCGCCACGGCGACCCGGTGAAGCTGGCGGACGAGGTGTTCTACTTCAAACGGCTGATCCGCGAGGCTGCGCTGCGCCACGACTGCTTTGCCACCTTCATGGCCAAGCCGATCGAGAATGAGCCCGGTTCTGCCATGCATATCCACCATTCGATCCTGGATGTGGAGACCGGCCAGAACATCTTCTCCGGCCCGCAGGGCGGAGAGACGGACGCGTTCTACAACTTCATCGCCGGGCTGCAAAACCATCTGCCTGCAGGCATTGCCGTGATGGCGCCCTATGTGAATTCCTACCGCCGCTATGTGAAAGACCACGCCGCGCCGATCAATCTGGAATGGGCGCGCGACAACCGCACCACCGGCATCCGCGTGCCGCTGTCGGGGCCGGAAGCGCGGCGGGTGGAAAACCGCATCGCCGGCATGGATTGCAACCCCTACCTGGGCATCGCCCTGTCGCTGGCCTGCGGCTATCTCGGCCTGGTCAACGAGGAACGCCCGCGCAAGCAGTTCAAAGGCGACGCCTATGAAGGCGAAGGCGATATCCCTCAGGTGATGGGTCAGGCGCTGGACCTGTTCGACGAGGCCAAGGAGCTGCACGAGGTGCTGGGCCCGGACTTTGCCCGCGTCTACTCAATCGTGAAGCGCGCGGAGTATGAGGAGTTCCTGCAGGTCATCTCCCCCTGGGAGCGCGAGCATCTGCTGATGAACGTCTGAAGCCTCTGGCGCTGCACCGCGGTGCAGCGCCTTTGCAATTGAGTATTTGGGCAAAGAAGAACAGCGGGATCCCTTCCGGGAAATCCCGCCAACAGGTGAGGTGCGGGATGGCGATGAACCTGCTCTATTCCAATGACCGCAAAGGCGAGTATCCAAGCAGCTGGTATGCGGCCACCGCCGCGCCGCTGGAGCGCTTTCCCGCGCTGGACAGCGATGTAAAGGCGGACGTCTGTATCGTCGGCGGCGGCTACACGGGCCTGTCTGCTGCACTGCATCTGGCAGAAGCAGGCCTGTCCGTTGTTCTGCTGGAAGCGCAGCGGGTAGGCTTTGGCGCTTCGGGCCGCAACGGCGGCCAGCTCGGCAGCGGCCAGCGGATGGAGCAGGACGGGCTGGAAAAGCTGGTCGGTTTGGATGATGCCCGTAAGCTCTGGGATCTGGCCGAAGGTGCCAAGGATCTGGTGAAGGATCTGGTGGCCCGCCACGGCATCGACTGCCACCTGAAGCCCGGCGTCGCGCACGCCTGTTTCTCCAATGGCGAAACGGCGCATGAGCACGCCTACGCGGAACATCTGCAAAACCGCTACGGGTATGATCAGATCGAACTGCTGGACCGCGACGCGATGCAGGCGCTCTGCCCGTCACCCGCCTACGTCGGCGGCTCTCTCGATATGGGTGCGGGCCATCTGCACCCGCTGGCCTACGTTCTGGGTCTTGCCCGCGCAGCCGCAACTGCAGGAGCTGTCATCCACGAAGGCAGCGAAGTTCTGGACATTCAGGAAGGCAGCCAGCTGCGCATCCGCACCGTGGGCGGCACTGTGACAGCAGATCACCTGATCCTGGCCTGCAACGGTTATCTCGGCGGGCTGAACGGCCAGGTCGCTGCACGGGTTATGCCGATCAACAACTTCGTGGTGGCCACTGAACCGCTGGGCGATGACGCCGCCCGTGTTCTGGCCCGCGACGTGGCGGTCGCTGACACCAAGTTCGTGGTGAACTACTTCCGCCTCAGCCATGACAAGCGGCTGCTGTTCGGCGGCGGCGAAAGCTATGGCTACCGGTTCCCGGCAGACATCTCCGCCACCGTCCGCAAGCCGATGGCGGAGATCTTCCCGCATCTGAAGGATGTGCAGATCGACTATGCCTGGGGCGGCACCCTGGGCATCACCATGAAGCGGATGCCTTATCTGGCACGGCTGGCGCCCAATGTGCTGACAGCCTCCGGCTACTCGGGCCACGGTGTCGGCACCGCCACCCATGCGGGCCAGTTGATGGCACAGGCGATTCAGGGACAGGCCGAAGGGTTTGATACCCTGGCCCGCGTCCCTGCCCCGCGCTTCCCCGGCGGGCCGCGGATGCGCTCGCCGCTGCTGGTGCTGGCGATGACCTGGTTTGCCATGCGCGACCGGCTGGGCATCTGAACAGCGGCCTGAGCCGGATTCCGCGCAACTCCGCAACAATTCTGTGAAATTTTGCCGGGCGCAGCAGATTCCGCTGCGTCCAGCCTTGGCTTCCCGGAAAGTTAGTTTTACATTTCCCAAAGAAACAATTCAGGATTTTGAAATATGGCTCTGCCGCCCAACGTTCATGACGCTGAACCCATTCCCGCAGCCGCCCGCGACGCCATCGATGCCCTGATGCAATCAGGCGACCTGTTCCGCTACACCGCGCCCCAGGATGCGCCGGTCACGCTGCTGGAACAGGAATATGCGGATCTTCTGGGCTGCAAATATGCGCTGGCGGTGTCTTCCTGTTCGGCGGCTCTGTTCCTGTCTTTGAAGGCGCTTGGCCTGCCCCGCGACGCCCGCGTTCTGATTCCAGCCTTCACCTTTGCTGCCGTGCCCTCCTCCGTCGTGCATGCCGACTGCGTGCCGGTGCTGTGTGAAGTGGCTGACAACTACCGAATCGACATGGCCGATTTCGAGGCCAAGCTGGACAGCGTGCAGGCGGTGATCATCAGCCATATGCGCGGCCATACCTCCGACATGGATGCGATCATGGCGCTATGCGATGCCCGCGGCATACCGGTGGTCGAGGACGCCGCCCATTCGCTGGGCACCACTTGGAACGGCCGGAACATAGGCACCATCGGCAAGGTGGGCTGCTTCTCCTTCCAGTCCTACAAGATGGTCAACGCCGGCGAAGGCGGCATCCTGATCACCGACGACGCCGACTTGGTTGCCCGCGCCGTGATCATGTCCGGCGCTTATGAGCACAACTGGAAAAAGCACAAAGGCCCGCACGGCGAAAACACCCCGGACCTGGAACAGGCCTTTGCCAAGTGGCAAAACCAGCTGCCGCTCTATAACCTGCGGATGAGCAACCTCTCTGCCGCAGTGATCCGCCCGCAGCTGCCGGAACTGGCCCGCCGGGTGCGCGACGGCCTCGCCAACCACGATTACGTGGCGGAGCGGCTGAACGCCTCCCCCTTCTTTGACGTGCCCGCACCGCTGGGGCCGGAGCGCCGGGCGCCGGATTCAATCCAGTTCAACCTGGTGGATCTCAGCGAGGCACAGACCCGCGCCTTTGCCGCCGCAGCAGAGGCCAAGGGCGTCAAGGTCCAGGTCTTCGGCCTGTCCACCGACAACGCCCGCGCCTTCTGGAACTGGCAGTTCCTGGGCAATGTCCCTGAGCTGCCCCAGACCCGTGACATGCTGATGAAGGCCTGCGACGTGCGCCTGCCGGTGCGGCTGACCCGGGCGGAGCTGGACGTGATTGCCGGCATCCTGCTGGCCGCCGCAGAAGAGACCATGGGCAAGGCTGCCGCCTGAGAATATCAGTGCTTTAGCGAATACCAGCCCCGGCCTCCGCGCCGGGGCTTTTCGCGATTGCAATCCAGGCTTGTGCCGTCCACGGTGCCGCTCATGAAAGGCCCATTGAAATTCAAACGGCGCCCGGCCACCGCGCTGGTGGCGATGGCAAACTCCCTGAGCATGGGCGATGCAGTCCCCGGTGATGAGCTGCGCCAGATCATTGGCGCGGTTGTGTCGGACCGCGCGGAACGGGCGGCGCTGCTCGCCGCGCTCCGTGCGTCCAACGACCCGGACTGCGGCCTGGCCGTGGCCGACCTGCTGACCGCCTTTGCCACCGAGGCGGCAGAGGCGGAAGCCCAGGCCCGCGACGCGGATCAGGTTATCGGCCAATGGGCGCAGCGTCTGGCCGCCGGCGCGCTGCTGGCAAGCTTTGGCGCCACGATTGCAGACACGGTGACCGGCGGGCTGGCCTTTGGCCTCACCCTGCTGTCTTTTTCAGGATTTGTTTTTGCCACCGCCTCCCGCATCGGAGGAAGGGTGAAAATGCGCCGCCGAGCGCAGGAGCGGGAAAGCGCCGAGACCCTGGCCCGCCACGTGCTGGAAGCAGGCAAACTGAAGAAGGAGGGGAAGTGATATGGAATTTTCAGCTTTCCTGCCCTATATTGGCAGTGCAAACGGAGAAACGCATGTTTGAAGCCATGGGACTTGAGACTGTCATCGTCAGCACGATCGTCGGCGCCTGCGCCCTGTCTTTTGGTGCCAGCGCCTATCTTTTCATGCGCGCGCGCCCCGCAGCGGAGGCAAAGGACCTGGACAAGATCGTCCAGAACGCTCCCTATCACCGGTTGCACAACGTGCTGAAGGTCGAGGCCGGCTCCTGATCCGCACTCGCATGTACCTGCCCGTTGAAAAAGCCCCCGCCGAACCGGACAGGGGGCTTATCTTTAGGCTGTGCTTTCAGCGCTGGGCGCTGCGCCTCATTTCATCTTCGACAGTTTATCCTGCAGCGCTGCCAGCTGTTTCTTGATGTCGTCCAGATCTTCGCCGCTGCTGTCGGACTTCTCTTCCTCAGCACCGCCGGTCCAGCCCGCGGCACCGAAACCGCCGGTCATTGCCTTCAGGAACGCCTCCTGCTGCGCCTTCATCGCCTCGAACCCGGGCATCTTGGACATCGGGTTCATAGCGGTCATGTTCTCCACCATTTTCGACTGGCTTTCTCGCAGCATGTCAAAGGAGGTCTGCAGGAACTGCGGCATCACCCCGCCGCCCGGCACCATGTAGCTGCGCACCAGGTCGTTGAGCACATTGACCGGCAGAACATTCTCGCCGCGGCTTTCATGCTCGGCGATGATCTGCAGGAGATACTGGCGAGTCAGGTCATCGCCAGTCTTCAGATCGACAATCTGCACTTCTCGGCCTTCCCGGATGAACCCCGCGATATCCTCCAGCGTGACGTAATCGCTGGTCTCGGTGTTATAGAGCCGCCGGCTCGCATACCGTTTGATCAGCAAGGGTTTGTCCTGTTCTGTCATGTGATCCCTCCCCGGTCATGACGCATTGCAGCGAAGCCTATGCCAGCGCAGAACAAAAGGGAAGCCTTGGCGTGTTTTCCGCAACAATTGTTCTGTACAGCCCTGCTGCAGCTGCATTCAAAGCGCTTGACCTGAACCTGGCTTGAGCTTTTATGAGTGATCCCGCACCAGAATCCGAAGCGGGAGAGCATACAGTAATGAAAGTCCTGATCCTCGGCGGCACGGGATCCATAGGCACCGCCGTTACCCAAGAACTGATCCGCCACGGTCATGATGTGACCGGTCTCAGCCGGTCGGAGCTGTCGGACCGCAAACTGGAAAGGATGGGCGCCCGCCCCCTGCGCGGCGACCTGCGCACCCCTGGCGCCTGGGTCCGCGAGGCGGCCCGCACCGACGGCCTGATCCAGCTGGCCGCCACCTTCGACGAAGACATGGGCCAGGCCGATACAGCCGCCATCAACGCAATCCTGCGGCAAGCCGCCTTGCGCCCGCAGCCGCTGCGGATGATCTACACCGGCGGCTGCTGGCTTTATGGCGCCACAGGCAGTCAGATCGCGGATGAGACCAGCCCAATGCGCCCGATTAAACCCTTTGCCTGGATGCAAGAGAACGCCCGCCTGGTGCTGACCTCCCCGGACGTCTCAGCCGCGGTGATCCATCCGGCGCTGGTCTATCACGAGGACGGCGGCGCATTCTCCCGCTACCTGGAGGCCGCCAGCACAGCCAAGCCGTTCGAGATCTGGGGCAGCATCTCCACCCGCTGGCCACTGATCCAACGCGAGGACCTTGCCCGCGCCTACCGGCTGCTGCTGGAAAACCCGGACCTCAGCGGTCACTTCAACGCCAGTGCCCAGGATGGCGTTCCGGTTGCCGAGATCACCCGTGAAATCGCCCGCCGCCGCGGCCATGATGGCGGTTATGTGGTACGCAGTCTGAAACATGTCCTGTGCAAATACGGCAGCTGGGCGGAAGGCCCCACGCTGGACCAGCAGATGGGATCCGAAAAGCTGCGCCGCCTGACCGGCTGGCAGCCCCGGTATTCCAGCTTCCACACTGCGCAGTTTTGAAGACAGGCCGGAACCCATTGAAGAAATATCATATTATTTGCATCTAAATTCCCGCAAAAAACTCTCAATATGATATAATAAAGGTCAGGTCTTTGAGTCTGTGGTGGCGGGGAATATGGCTGACCAAGGGGACAGACAGAGACAAGCTGCCATACTGATCGCTGACGTGGCCGGTTTTTCCGCGATGGTGGAAACCGGAGAAACCGAGGCCGTTTCCGCGGTGCGTAAACTGGCCGACAAGGTCATCGTGCCCGCAGCGCTTCAGTATTCGGGCCAGCTTGTCAAAACACTGGGGGACGGCTTTCTGCTGGAGTTCCCTTCCTCCTTGCAAGCCGTGAAGGCTGCCTTGTTGATCTCCAAGAAAACCGCAAGCCAGGGCACCAGCCTTGGGCATCCGCGTCTAGCCTTGCGGATGGGGATCCACACCGGGAATGTCATCTCTGCCGGTGACGACCTGTTCGGAAACTGCGTCAATATTGCAGCCCGGCTTGAAAGCCTTGCAGGTCCTGGCGAAATCTGCGTTTCGGGCACTGTGCAAGAACAGGTCCGCGGCCGGATCAACGCTGCCTTCGACGATCTTGGCCTGCAGGTCATCCGCAATATCTCCGATCCGGTGCGGATCTTCCGCATTGCCGAAAACACCATGCCGCAGCTGGATCCCGAAGGCCCGGCCTATGAAATCTCCGTTGCGGTGCTGCCGTTTGCCGGCAAACCCGCTGCCGCAGACAGCGCCAGCAGCCTGGCGGACTCGCTGACCGAAGATATCACAATCGGCCTTTCCAGGTTCCGCGAACTGCGGGTGATCTCCCGCACTACGGCTCTGCGTTATGCCAGCAGTGCCTCGGAGACCTCCCTTGCCGCTGTTGAACTGGGCGTGCGCTACCTGGCTGAGGGCACCGTGCGGCAGCTTCCTGGCAAACTGCGGGTTGCGGTCTCGCTGGCGGATGGCATCAGCGGCAGCACTCTGCTCAGCGAACAATACCACTTGGCAGCTGGTGCGGATATCACCCAGCAGGACGCGCTGGCCCGGCAGATCACCCAAACTCTTGCCGGACAGCTGCAGGCCACCGCAAAGCGGAGGTCGGCTGCAATTGCCGCAGCAAGCACTCCCCTGACCGCGCGGGAGCTTGTTCTCAGAGCCAAGGCGCTGATCCTGGATACCCGCGATGCGCTGATGCAGTGCCGCAGCCTGTATCAGCAGGCCAGCGACTCCGATCCCGGAAATGCCACAGCCTGTTCAGGGCTCGCTCTGACCTATCTGGTGGAATGGATGAGCGGCTGGGGTAAGTCACCCGCGGAAACCCTCGACCGGGCCTTCCCGCTGCTGCGCCGTGCAGCGCGTATCGACCCGCTGGACAGCGTTGCCCAGCGGCGTCTCGCGGTCATGCACCTGTTCAAGGGAGAGTTTTCACTGGCAGAGGATCATTTCCAGCGTGCGCTGGCGCTTAATCCGAATGACACCGACGCCATGGCCTTCCGCGGTTTGTCCCTGGTTTATCAGGGCATGCCGGAAAAGGCGCTTGCCGAGCTGGATGAAGCCACAGCACGCAACCCGTTCCATCCGACCTATTTTCATTGGTTCAAAGGGCTGGCGCTATACATGTGCCGGGAATACCAGCCGGGCATCTCAGAGGTGAACAAGGCGGTCGGCCTGTTTCCGGGGTTCCCGGCACCGCGCCGCCATCTGGCAGCCTGTTACGGCCAGCTGGGTGACCGTACCGCCGCAGCCCAGGAATGCGGGCGCATCCTGCAGCTGGAGCCCGGGTTCTCAGTCAGCCGCATCCGCAGCACGCTGCCCTTTGCCAAGGAAGAAGACCTGGAGCATTACTGCGACGGGCTGCGCCGCGCCGGGCTGCCGGACTGACCTCCCCTGAAACGCAAAAGGACAGGCCTTGCGGCCTGCCCTTCTTCACAATCCGGCTCCGTCAGGGAGGAGAGCGAGGGCCGGATCGTGGTCGTTCTTACTTGGCAGCTGCCGAAGCTTTCTTCGCTGCGGAGGTCACCTCTTCGGTGGCCTTTTTCACGGCAGCGGTTGCTTCTTCGGTTGCGTCTTTGCCGGCCGCCATCATCAGTTCGACGGTGTCCATCTGGACTTTCTTTGCAACTTCAGCAAAGGCAGCCATGTTTTCGGCAGCCACTTCAGCGGAAGCGGACGCGAAATCGGTTGCGGCCTTGGCATAGTCTGCCGGGTCAGCCTGAACCTTGGAAACGTCGCTCAGCTTGGCGATGGTTTCTTTGGTCCACTTGTTGGAGATCTCGGCGGATTTGCCGGCGGCGTCCAGTGCAACAGCGGACAGCTTCTCGTTCAGAGCTGCGGTGTTCTTGAATGCGTCTTCCATCGCTTTGGTGTCGACCGGGAAGGCGCCCATGAAGTCTTTCATCATCGCGGTGAAGTCTTGGGTCTTTGCCATAGTTCTAATTCCTCAGAAAGCTGCAGCAGGACCATCCTGCGCTCTTAGCATGAGGGGAATATGCGTGCCGCACCGCAGCATTTCAAGAGATTTTTGCTGCGGTGCAGAAAAAAGTTTTCTGCACCTGCAAAATCAACGGTTTGCTTTCACCTTCACATAGGATCCCGGGGCCGGCATCAAAGAAGGGAAGCCCGAATCCCCCACCTCGCGGGCGGGAACCTGCTTGCCTGCGCGCTTCTTGAGCCAATCGTTCCAGCGCGGCCACCAGGAGCCCTCGTGGTAATCCGCGCCTTCCATCCAGGCCTCCTGATCCCCCTTCAGATCGTCATTGGTGTAGTGGCCGTATTTCTTCTTGCTGGGCGGATTGACGATGCCGGCGATATGGCCGGATTCCGACACGATGAAGCTCTTGCTGCGTGACCCCATCTGCTGCACGCCGGCATAGCAGTCCTTCCAGCGGGCGATATGATCGGTCTCGCAGGTGATCGCCATCAGCGGCACATCCACGTCCTTGATATGCAGTTTGTGGCCCATCAGCTCGAACCCGTCGCCAACAAACTCGTTGTTCTGGCAGAGGCCCCGCAGATACTGCACCGCCATCCGGCCCGGCAGATTGGCACCGTCGCCGTTCCAGTAAAGCAGATCGAATGCAGGCGGCGTCTCGCCCATCATGTAGCTTTTCACAGCCGGGCCGTAGATCAGGTCCTTGGAACGCAGGAACGACATGGTGCGCGCAATCACCCAGGACCGCAGCAGCCCTTCTTCCTCCACCTGCGCCTCGATCCCGTCGACGAAATCGTTCTGCAGGAACGGCGTGAACTCGCCCTGATCGCCGAAGTCCGTCAGCGTGGTAAAGAAGGTGGCCGATTTCACCGACTTGTCGCCGCGCTGCTTCAAGAGCGACAGTGTCAGGCTCAGCGTGGTGCCGGCAATGCAATAGCCCACTGCATTGACCTGATCGGTCTTACAGATCTCCTTGGCGGTCTCGATTGCGGTCAGGAAGCCCTCCTGAATGTAATCCTCCATCCCCACGTCGGCATGACTGGCGTCGGCATTGACCCAGGAGACCACAAACAGGGTGTAGCCCTGCTCCGTCACCCATTTGATCAGGCTGTTCTGCGCCTTGAGGTCGAGGATATAGAACTTGTTGATCCAAGGCGGGAACAAAACGATCGGCGTCTCATGCACGGTCTCGGTCACCGGCTTGTACTGGATCAGCTCCATCATCCGGTTGCGGTAGACCACGTCGCCCGGCGTGGTGGCGATGTTGCCGCCCAGCTCAAAGGCGCTCTCATCCGCCAGCCGCACCACAAGCTCGCCATTATTGGCTTCCAGATCGGTGACCAGGTTCTCCAGCCCGTCGATCAGCGACTGGCCTTCGGTTTCCACCGCCTTTTCCAGCGCGTCCGGGTTGGTGGGCAGGAAATTGGTTGGCGCCATCATCTCGATGATCTGATCGGCGAAATAGGTCAGCCGCTGCTTGTCCTTGCGGTCCAGGTCCACCGCATCCTGCACCGCCTTGCGGATCGCATCTGCGTTGGTCATGTACTGCTGCTTCACGAAACTGAAGTACGGGCTGCTCTCCCACAGCGGATTCGAAAAACGGCGGTCCTTCGGGCCGCCGTCATCCGTGCTCTCCGGTTTTCCAGCCAGGGCTTTCTGCGCTTCTGCGAAATTCAGCACAGACTTGCTCCAGTATTCGACCTGCTGCTCAAGGATCTTGGCCGGGTTCTGCATGGCTTCGGCCCAATAGGCAGTTGCTGCACGCGCATAAAGCTCTTGATTCGGACCGTCCAAAGCCGGGTTATGCGGCACCTTCCGGGACATGACATCGGCCAGACGCTTGCTCAGCTCCTCCACACGGGTCAAGTTTTCCTTAAGCTTTTCAATGCTCTCAGAATTGGCCGCTGCGGATAATTCGTCACTAGTTGTCATATAAAAGAATCCCTCATAGGCTTTCTGCTATGCAGAATACTCTTCTGCATTTTTCAGGGCAAAGCGGCGATTGGTCCGATAGTCCGGATTTGATGGTCCGATGACGCAGGGGCAAAGCCCGAAGGAGACGCGCATGCGATACATGATGACCTACGACCTGATGGAGACCGTCCGGAACACCAACCAATGGTTGGGCGCCACGGCCCTCTCCATGGCATCTTACCCGGTCTTTTCCGCCTTGCCAAACCCTGCCCTCAGCTGGATGGCCGCCTGGGGCGAAGTGACGGAACGTACTTACCAGCGCATGGTGGTGAAACCCGACTGGGGCATTCCCTCCTTCACCTGCGAAGACGGCAAGGACCATGTGGTTGAAATTGCCAACGTGGTCGAGCGCCCCTTTGGCGACCTCATCCATTTCAAGGTCAGCGGACGCGATGAACAGCCCCGCAAGGTGCTGCTTGTTGCCCCGATGTCCGGCCATTACGCCACCCTCCTCCGCTCTACCGTGCAAAGTCTGATCAGAAACTGTGAAGTCTATGTGACGGACTGGCACAACGCCCGCGACATCCCTGTTTCCGCGGGGAAATTCGACGTCGAGGATTACACGCTCTACCTCGTTGATTTCATGCGCGAGCTGGGACCGGACATCCATGTTGTTGCGGTCTGCCAGCCGGTGCCGTTGACCCTGGCCGCCACCGCCTATCTGGCAGAGCAGGACCCCAAGGCGCAGCCCTCCTCGCTGACGCTGATCGGCGGCCCGGTGGACCCGGACGCAACCCCGACCGAAGTCACAGATTTCGGCCGCCGCGTCACCATGGGCCAGCTGGAGGAAACCATGATCCAGCGCGTCGGCTTCAAGTATCCCGGCGTCGGCCGCAAGGTCTACCCGGGCCTGCTGCAGCTGGCGTCTTTCATGTCGATGAACGGCGAACGGCACTCCAAGGCCTTCATGGATCAGATCCAGCGGGTTTCCCGCGGCGAAGCATCCGACCACGATGCCCACAACCGGTTTTATGACGAATATCTCGCCGTGATGGACATGACGGCGGAATTCTACCTGTCCACGGTCGAACGCATCTTCAAGAACCGTGAGATCGCCCGCAATGAATTCGTGGTGAATGGCCACAAGGTCGATTTCTCCAAGATCACCGATGTGGCGGTGAAAACCGTCGAAGGCGCCAAGGACGACATCTCCGCCCCCGGCCAATGCATCGCCGCACTGGATCTCTGTACCGGTCTGCCGGAAGAGAAGAAGGCCAGCCACGTCGAACCTGGCGCCGGCCATTACGGCATCTTCGCGGGCCGCAGCTGGCGCAACAATATCCGGCCGCTGGTGATCGACTTCATGAACGCCAACAGCCGCAAGAAGCCGGCAGCTCACAAACCCGCCAACAAGAACACGGCTGCCTGAATATATGGCGGAGGGGCTGGCGTTTTCCTGCAATTGCGGGGCCTTGCGCGGTGAAGTCGCGGCGCAAGGCATCAAGACCGGTACCCGCGTTGTCTGCTACTGCGCCGACTGCCGTGCCAATGAGCTGTACCACGGCCAGCCCGACCCGGCCCCGGACCCGGTCGACCTCTTTCAGCTCGCCCCTGATACCATCACCATCACCCAAGGGGCAGAGCATCTGAAGGCGCTCCGCCTCGGCCCCCGCGGGCCGTTGCGCTGGTTTGCCTCCTGCTGCGGCACGCCCTTTGCCAATACGCTGGCCAAACCCGGCCTGCCCTTTGCCGGCATGCGCTCTGATCTGTTCCAGGACAAATCCGCCCTGGGCAAGATCCGGTCCAGGGCCTTCATCCCCGCCCCCGGCAAGCAAGCCCGCACCAAGGGCGGAGGCGCCATGGCCTGGGGCATCCTCAGCCGGATGATCACCGCGCGGCTGTCCGGCCGGTGGAAGGAGACGCCGTTCTTTGATGCGGAGACCGGAAAACCTGTGGCGGAGCCGCAGCTGATCAGCAAGGCAGAGCGCGCGAAACTTTATCCCTGAGCGTAAAGGGCGGTCTCCGCAGCGGGTTCGGCTACCGGCTCTGCCAGCCAGTGCAGCAATGCCCGGTTCACGGCATCCGGCTGCTCCAGCACTGGAAAATGACCGGCATCCGGCAGGATTTCCAGCCGCGCCTCCGGGATCAGCTGTGCCAGCAGGTCCAGCTTGGCCGGGGGTACGATCGTGTCATGCTCTCCGCCGAGAACAAGCGTAGGCACATGCACCCGCCGCATTGCGGCCTGCTGGTCCGGCCTCCGCTGCAATGCGCGTGCCTGCGCCACATACATCTCCGGCCCCAGCTCCATCCCCATCCGGCAGAACAGCTTGTGCACCTCCAGCCGCAAGGGGCCCGGGGCAAGCGCTTCCGCCGGCAATGTCTCGCGCAGCACATCCTCCAGCCGTCCGGCGCGCGCCGCGACGATCTGCGGTTCCCGGCTGGCGGCCTGGTCCGGCGTCTCGGCCAGCGGACTGGCCCCGATGATACACAGGCGGCTGATCCGTTCCGGGGCCCGGCGCACCAGTTCCATCGCCAGAATGCCGCCCATGGAAAACCCCGCCAGCGCAAAGCGCGGCGGCAGATGGCTCAGCATCCGAGCGGCGATCTTCTCTACCGTGTCACCGCCAGCCAGCGGCAGCACCATCACCGGCATGCTGCCGGAAAATGTCCTGACCTGAGCGTAAAAGATCCGGCCGTCGCACATCATACCCGGCAGCAAAACCAGGGGTTCGCGGCACGGTTGCTGATCATAAGGCATGTCCTGCCCTCGCGGTTTGCCTCCCACCCGTTTGTCAACTCTGTGGACGGAAAACCCTTAGATCAAGAAAAACCTCGGGGCGGCGGCAATTTACAGAAAAGCTGCCGCCACCCTGCCACGCTCAGTAACCGTTCCAGCGGAACGCGCCGTCCTCCGCCAGCGGCGAGAACGGGTTGAAGGCGATTTCCCAGACATGCCCGTCCGGGCTGCGGAAATACCCGTGATGGCCGCCCCAGAACACATCCTGCGCAGGCTTCAGCACCTCCGCACCGGCGTCCTCTGCCGCGGCCAGGAGCTGTGCCACCTCTTCCTTGCTGCGGGTGTTGTGGCTCAGCGTTATGGCACCGGTTCCCAGAGCCTCAGGCGGCAGGCCGACATCTTCCGCCAGCGCCACCAGCGGATAGAGACCCAGTGTCTGCGAAATCAGATCAAATGCAATGACGCCATCCGGGCTTTCGGCCCGTTTCCAACCCAGAGCCTCGTAAAAGGCGGCGGCCTTCTCCATGTCCGGCACGCCCAGCGTAATCAGGCTCACCCTTTGTTCCATTACTCAAATCCTTTTGTGTTCAACCAACTTAATATCCCATCCACCGTTGCCTGCGTCTGGCTGGGCGATACGATGTCTCCGGCCAGAATATGGCCGTGCACATCGTCTGCAGCCCCCGGCGGCACCAGATTCACCGCAACCGGACCACCCCAGGCTGCGGCAACCTCCGCAGTGATGTCAGGCCGCACCACCTTATCGCCATCTGAATACCAGAACAATGCAGGAACATCCGTTTGACTGAAGTCCAGTTTGCTGACCGTTTTCAGCATTGCCGCCATCGGAAGCACGGCCTGCGACGGGTACCGCGTGGTCCAGAACCGCCCATAGGCTTCGCTGCGCACCGGCAGCTCTACCTCGCGCGCGGCCAGCGGCGGCAGCCAGTAGCGTGAAGCGGGCCAGGTCAGCAGCGGAGCAAAAACCGTGTTCAACCCGTAGTTCGGCGACATCAGTACCATTGCATCAATGCTCTGCGACAACTCCGCATCCAACGCCGCCACCGTGGCGAGGGTTGCACCCGTGGAATTGGCGATAACCACGACCCGCTTCCCCACCTGTGCCGCCGCCGCCAGCGCCTCTGCCGTGTCCTGCATCCAGGCCTTGGGCGTGGCCTCCAGCATTGCAGCCCCGGAACGCCCGTGGCCGGTCAGCCGGGTAAACACCAGATTGGCGCCCAAGGCTTCAGCCACCCGGTCCGGCACCGGGCGGATTTCCTCGGAGGTCGCGGAAAACCCATGGATGTAGAGGACCGACACTGGCGTCCGTGTCTCTGCCTGCCCAGCCCAAACCACGCGCTTTTCCGTGCCAGGCGTAATGTCGCCGTAGCGGCTCTCGACGCTTTCAAAGTAGACCTGAACGCCTTCACCAAACTTGCGCGCATCAAAACTGGTAGTGAGGTCCACGTCCTCATAAGGGCCAAAGACCGTCAGCGCCGCAACGGGCACCGCCAGGGCCAGCAGCCCCCGTCCCAAGCCGCTCCCGAACCTGCGCATCAGGCGCCGCCCAGAACGTCCAGAACCGCGTCTTCGATCATCTTCAGGCAGGCCTCATCCGAGAAGCGGTGATCGGCATCTTTCACCAGGTTCAGCCGCATGTCCGGGCAGGTTGCATGATCCATCAGCCGCAGCGCGGTCTCTGTCGACACCGCCGTATCTGCTGTTCCCTGCAGGCAGCGCACCTTGAACGGCAGGAACAGCGGCGTACGCAGCAGCAGCCGCTTGCGCCCGTCCTCAATCATCCGTTTCGAGATGTGATAGGGCTCCATATAATCGCTCGGGAGCTCTACATAACCGCGGCTCTCGAGTTCCGCCTTTTGCGCCTCCGAGAAATTTGCCCAATAGCCGTCCTCGGTGAAGTCCGGCGCTGCGGCGATAGTCACCAGGCCCTTGATCCGCTCCGGCATCTCGCGCGCCAGCAAGAGCGCCTGCCAACCACCCATCGAAGACCCTACAGGAACGATCTCCCCCTCAGTCAGCTGCGCCACCGCCTCCAGCGTGTCCTCGTGCCAGTCGCCGATGCAACCTTCCTCGAACGTTCCTGAGCTTTCGCCATGGCCGGAATAGTCGAACCGCAGAAACGCCTGCCCGCGTGCCTTGGCCCAGGCCTCCAGATGCACCGCTTTGGTGCCCTCCATGTCCGACTTCAGCCCGCCCAGGAACACCACGCACGGCCCCTGCCCCTCGCTCTTGTGATAGGCAATCCGGCGGCCCTGAGAGGTCTCAAGGTAAGATGCAGCTGGCATGTCTTTGCTCTCCTGTGCTTTTCCCAAGATGTGGCACGGCTCCGCCCGCCCCGCAAGCAGGTGCACAGCCTGCTTGCAACTCCCCCGCTGCCTTCCTTATGGTCCGCAAAAATTTTTTGAAGGACCGTGGGGGCATGTTCAGACTCATCAAGGGCGTTTTCACTGGCGCCGCCATCCTTGCGGTGGCCCTTGCGACAGTTTGGGCGGTTATGGCCCTGTGGTACCGTCTGCCGTTTGAAGCTCTGGGCCGGGGTGCGCTGGCGGGCGGCATTGCCCTCTTGGGTCTTGCCGTCATTGCCGGGCTGTTCCGCCGCCGCGCCTTGCGCGCGCTCACTACTTTCGTTCTGGCACTGGCTGCGGTGATCCTGTGGTGGTCCACCCTCACCCCGCCCGCAGACCGCAACTGGTCGCCCGATGTGGCCCGCCAGGTGACCGGCACGGTCGAGGGCGACATCCTCACCCTAAGCGGCGTTCGCAATTTCACCTGGGACACACCGGAAAACTTCACCGAGGCCTGGGAATCCCGCAGTTACGATCTGACCAAGCTGCAATCCACCGACCTGTTCATGTCCTACTGGGCCGGGCCGCAGATGGCGCATATGATCGTCAGCTTCGGCTTTGAGGGCGGCGAGCATATCGCCTGGTCGGTTGAGGTGCGGCGCCAGCTGGGCGGCGGTTTCTCCCCCATCGCCGATCTGTTCAAATCCAACACGCTGGTTCTGATCGCCGCGGATGAACGCGATCTGGTCGGGACCCGCACCAATGCCCGCGGCGAAGACGTGCAGCTTTTCCGCATCGGCGTCAGCCCCGACACCGGCCGGGAACTGCTGCTGAAATACGTCGAGACCGCCAACAGCCTGGCAGCACAGCCCCAGTGGTACAACTCGCTGACCACCAACTGCACCACGGTAGTGATGACCCTGATCCGCAGCTTCGCGGAGGACGTGCCGCTGGACTGGCGGGTGCTGGCGAATGGCTACCTGCCGGAATTTGCCTGGGAACAGGGCGTTCTGGATCAAAGCCGCAGCGTCGAAGACCTGCGCGCGCTTGGCAGCATCACCCCGATCGCGCAGGCGCATGGGGTCGGTCCCGACTACTCCGCCATGATCCGCGAAGGCGTGCCGGCGCCCGCACAGGACTGACCGGCATCTTTATGGTTTAAAATACCCCGGGGAGCGCGAGGGGCTGGCCCCTCGCTTGCCTGACGGCTGATCAGGACAGACTAGCGGCAGGTGTCCCGTCGGCCTTCTGAACCTGCAAGCGGCCTAGCAGGTTCCGGATCCGGCTCAGCATCTCCCCGGTCTGCACGGCCTTCTCCGCGTTTGCCCCGCCTTCGATCTGCGCGCCATGCTCATAAGACAGATGGCGGTGCGACAGGATCTTTTGCGACTGGCACAGCGCGGTTTCAATCAGATCCACATCTTCAACCGTCAGGTCAAAGTTCGGGTTCGGGCGGGTCATTGGAACACTCCTGGTATGTCCTTGGGTCTCAGGTTTCGGTCACCCTGCCCTAGCGCCGCGTCCATGACAACAGTTTTTTTGTTATTTTTCAATTGCTTACCTGTATACATATATGTGCAATCGCATGCACAGGCACACAAACGGAAATTCCTGCGCAATTACAACCGCATGCAAAGCCGCCTTGACTTGCCTCTGTATTGGCAGCAAAACGCGCAGACCAAACACATACCCGCAACCGGGCGTTCTGTGGGCGCCAAACCGACGAGGAGCAGCCAGACTATGGCCCAAATCTCTCTCACTTTCCCCGATGGCAATGCACGATCCTATGACGCAGGCGTCACGCCCGCGCAGGTGGCCTCCGGCATTTCCACCTCGCTGGCCAAGAAGGCCATCTCCGCCACCGTCAACGATCAGCACTGGGATCTGCAGTGGCCGATCGACAGCGACGCCACCATTGCCATCCACACCATGAAGGACGAGGTCCAGGCCAATGAGCTGATCCGCCACGATCTGGCACATGTGATGGCGCGCGCGGTGCAAGAAATCTGGCCCGATACCAAGGTCACCATCGGCCCGGTCATTGAAAACGGCTGGTACTACGACTTCGACCGCGCAGCCCCCTTCACCCCCGAAGACCTCGGCGCCATCGAGAAAAAGATGAAGGAAATCATCAACAAGCGTGATGAGGTCCGCACCGAGGTATGGGAACGCGACCGCGCGATCCAGCATTACACCGACAACAACGAGCCTTATAAGGTCGAGCTGATCGAGAGCATCCCGGGCGATGAGCCGCTGCGCATGTACTGGCACGGTGACTGGCAGGACCTCTGCCGCGGCCCGCACCTGCAGCACACCGGCCAACTGCCGGGCGATGCGTTCAAGCTGATGTCGATTGCCGGCGCCTACTGGCGCGGCGACAGCTCCCGCGCGATGCTGCAGCGCATCTACGGCGTTGCCTTCACCGGCAAGGAAAAGCTGAAGGCGCACCTCCACATGCTGGAAGAGGCCGCCAAGCGCGACCACCGCAAGCTGGGCCGCGAGATGGACCTGTTTCACATGCAGGAAGAGGCACCGGGGCAGATCTTCTGGCACCCGAACGGTTGGACCGTCTACACCCAGTTGCAGGACTACATGCGCCGCCAGCAGCGCAAGGGCGGCTATGTCGAAGTGAACACCCCGCAGGTCGTGGACCGCAAACTGTGGGAGGCCTCGGGCCACTGGGACAAGTACCAGGAGAACATGTTCATCGTCGAAGTGGACGAGGAACACGCCCGCGAGAAGGCTGTGAACGCTCTGAAGCCGATGAACTGCCCCTGCCACGTGCAGATCTTCAACCAGGGCCTCAAGTCCTACCGCGACCTCCCGCTGCGCATGGCCGAGTTTGGCTCCTGCAACCGGTATGAGCCCTCGGGCGCACTGCACGGCATCATGCGGGTGCGCGGCTTCACCCAGGACGACGGCCACATCTTCTGCGCCGAGGATCAGATCGAATCCGAAACCGCGGAATTCATCGACTTCCTGTCGAAGATCTACAAGGATCTGGGGTTCGAGAAGTTCTCGGTCAAATTCTCCGACCGCCCGGACACCCGCGCCGGGTCCGATGAAGTCTGGGACAAGGCAGAGGCCGCGCTTCTGTCCGCCACCCGCGCCGCCGGGATCGAACCGGAACTGAACCCGGGCGAAGGCGCCTTTTATGGCCCCAAGCTGGAGTTTGTGCTGACCGATGCCATCGGCCGTGACTGGCAGTGCGGCACCCACCAGGTGGACTTCGTGCTGCCGGAACGCCTGGACGCCACCTATATCGGCGCCGACGGTGCCAAGCACCGCCCGGTCATGCTGCACCGCGCCACCCTCGGCTCTTTCGAGCGTTTCATCGGCATCCTGATCGAGGAACACGCAGGCAAGCTGCCGTTCTGGCTGGCGCCGCGCCAGGTTGTGGTCGCCTCGATCACCTCCGACGCCGATGACTACGTGCAAGAGGTCGTGGCCGAGCTGAAGAAGGCCGGCGTGCGCGCCGAGGCTGACATCCGCAACGAGAAGATCAACTACAAAGTCCGCGAGCATTCCGTGGGCAAGGTTCCGGTCATTCTCGCCGTCGGCCACCGCGAGGTGGAGGAGCGCACCGTCTCTGTCCGCCGCCTTGGCGAAAAGCAGACCAAGGTGGAAAGCCTCGAAAATGTTACAAAGTCGCTGGCGGTGGAGGCCACCCCGCCGGACCTTCTGTAACATTCCGTCCCGAAAACAGCATCAGCGGCCCCCATCCGGGGGCCGTTTTGTTTCAAAATCCGGTAAAACCCCGCGATTTCAGCTCTTTGCGCTGCAATCCTGTCTCACATACGCTGACGCAGACGTGAGACACGGCCTCGTGACTTAATTTCCTGAAAGCCCCGGGTTAGTGTTTTCCTGTCAACACGACACCGCATGTTAAACCGAAAGGAATTCACGAGATGTCGACCACCGCAAAATCCCTGGCCGTTGCCAGCGCCGTTGCCGCCGCTCTGACCGCAGCTTCGACCATCCCCGCTGCTGCTGCCACCAAGGAAAAATGCTACGGCGTTTCGCTGGCAGGCCAGAACGACTGCGCCGCCGGCCCCGGCACCACCTGCGCCGGCACCTCGACCACCGACTACCAGGGCAATGCCTGGACTCTGGTGGACGCAGGCACCTGCGAGGGCATGGAACTGCCCGCGATGGCAGACGGCACTGAGCGCAAGGGCTCGCTGGAGCCGCTGGAGCGCGACCTGCCGGCATAAGACCGGCTTGAATTCAGGGGCGGGAGTGTCAATTCCCGCCCCTTTTGCACCCGGACCACAGGACCCGCCATGCTTGACACTGCTGCACATGACAGGCTGCCCGCCGCCCCCGGCGTTGGCTACAAGCCGCAGCATTTCGCCCAGATCACCGCCGAACCGGGCAGCGTCAAATGGCTGGAAATACACGCCGAGAACTACATGGGCGACGGCGGACGTCCAATTGCGCAGCTGCGCCACCTGTCCGAACGCTTTGCTATGTCAGTTCACGGCGTCGGCCTGTCGATCGGCGGCGAGGGCGCCCTGGATGCGGACCACCTCGCCCGGCTCAAGCATCTGGTTGGCTGGCTGAACCCTGCCAGCTTCTCCGAGCATCTGGCCTGGTCCACCCACGACAGTCATTTCTACAACGACCTGCTGCCGCTGCCCTACACGGACACCAGCCTGCAGCGGATTTGTGATCATATCGACGAACTGCAGGACACCATTGGCCGCAGGATGCTGCTGGAAAACCCTTCCAGCTACCTCGCCTTTGCCGAGAGCACCTGGTCCGAGCCTGAATTCCTGGCCGAAATCTCCCGCCGCACCGGCTGCGGGCTGCTTCTGGACGTGAACAACGTCTTTGTGTCCGCCACCAACCTCGATTTCTCGCCCCAGGGCTACATCGACGCCTTCCCGCTGGACAAGGTCGGCGAGATCCACCTTGGCGGCCACGACGAGGATGAGGACGACCACGGCCGCCCGCTGCTGATCGACAGCCACGGGCGCGAAGTGGTGGATCCGGTCTGGGCGCTCTTGGATTACACGCTGGCAAAATCCGGCCCCAAGCCGGTGCTGATCGAATGGGACAACGACGTACCGGACTGGCCCGTGCTGGAAGCCGAGGCCGCCCGCGCCGCAACCGCGTTGGAGCGCGTTCCGGCATGAGTGTGACCCAGACAGAATTCACCCGCGCCATGATGGATGCGGGCCAGCCGGTGCCGGACGGTCTGATCGACCATCAGGCCCAGCCCGCCGGGCGCCGCTTCAGCGTGTACCGCAACAATGTGGCCGTCTCCCTGACCGATGCCATGCACAGCGCCTTTCCGGTGATTGCCAAGCTTCTGGGAAAGCAGAACATGGACGGGCTGGCAGGCATCTACCTGCGCCAGCATCCCCCTTCCTCACCGCTAATGATGTTCTACGGCGAACATTTCCCTGCCTTCCTCGAAGGCATGCAGCAGCTCAAGCACCTCGGCTACCTTGGCGATGTCGCCCGGCTGGAATTGGCCCTGCGCCGCGCCTACCATGCTGCCGATGCCGCGCCCATTACCCCTGACGCGCTTGGAGCCCTTCCGCCAGACCAGCTGATGAACACTTGGCTGACGCTTGCGCCCGCAGTGCAGGTCATCTGTTCGCCTTGGCCCGTCCACGCCATCTGGCGCTTCAACACCGAGGACGGCGCGCCCAAGCCTGAACCGCAGGCCCAGGATGTGCTGGTCACCCGTCCTGAATTCGACCCCATTCCCCAGGCTCTGCCCCTCGGCGGGGCCCTCTGGATCCGCGCCCTGATGAAGGGCGCCACCATCGGCGAAGCGCTGGAACAGGCCGCCGCCGCAGACGAAACCTTCGACCTGGGTGCCACGCTGGCCCTGCTGTTGCAGGGCCACGCGATCACCGGATTGGACAGCAAAGGGTAAATCCATGCACGCACTTGTCTCCATTCACGACGCCGTCTTCCGCCAGGTGGAAAGGGGCGGCAACTGGCTGCTGCCGCTGGCAGCGCGCTTTGTTTTCGCCTCCACCCTGCTGCTCTACTTCTGGAACTCCGGCCTGACCAAGCTGGGCGACGGCATCCTCGGCCTGTTCAGCCCTTCGATCGGCGCCTACAGCCAAATCTTCCCGAAACAGCTGGAGGCGGTCGGCTATGACGTCTCCCAGTTCGGGCTATTCCAGAAACTGGTTGTGCTGGCCGGCACCTACGCCGAGTTCATCTTGCCGCTGCTGATCGTGATCGGCCTTCTGACCCGCCTCGCTTCGCTTGGCATGATCGGCTTTGTCATCGTGCAATCGCTGACCGACATCTACGGCCACGGTGCAACCGACGACAAAACCCTTGGCGCGCTGTTCGACCGCTTCCCTGACGCGGTGATCCTGGACCAGCGGCTGTTCTGGGTCTTCTTGCTGGCGGTCCTGGTGGTCAAAGGCGCCGGAGCGCTCTCTGTGGACGCCCTGCTACGCAACCGGATGGAACCGGCCATCGCCTGACACTGAACAATTGGCAAAAACAAAAGGCGCCCTGCCCCCGGCAGCGGCGCCTTTTTCATGCGGTTCCGCTAAGGATCAGAAATGCGCCTTGGGCTCATCCGGCTTGCCCGCCGCCAGCGCCATCAAGCCGCCCACCGCAGCAAAGCTAAGCGGGAAGATGGTGAAGACATTGAGGCCAAAGCCCGCATACATCCCCGCCGCCGATCCCAACAGCAGGATACCACCCCACAAGGCCCGCGCCCGCGCCATCGCGCCGCCGGCAATCGCCAGCAGCGGCGACAGCACAGCCAGCAGCCGCAATTTCTCGACGTTCTCGACCTGTTCGGCCAGCCCCTCGACCTCGCCAAAATGCTCCACCGCGGCGGTATAGCCATAGCCGAAGAACCCCACCACCATGCCGAAAATCCCGGCGATGATCCCCAGAACAAGGGCTGCATTCCGCATTATACGTCTCCTGAAATCTGCCGTAACGACATATGCGCCGCCTTAGGCCGCGCCAAGGGCCGCCTTCGTGTTCTGATCCCATCCCAGGAATAATTCCCCGTTACGCTCAATCAGTGGCCGCTTCATCAGTGCCGGATGCGCGCGCAGCAGGTCCAGCGGCTCCCCCGCACGTTCTTCTTCGCTTAACCCCCGCCAAGTGGTGGAGCGGGTATTGACCAGCTTGACCCCGAACTGAGCATGGGCTGCTTCCAGCAGGCCGTCCGGCATCCCGTCCGTGCGGATATCGACCAGACTCGAATCCGGAAGCGCTTTCAACGCCTTACGGCAGGTATCGCAGTTCTTGAGTCCATAGATTTTCATGTTGCCTTCACTCTCCCCAGCCGGAATTCACACAATTTATGGTGGAATTATCCGGTTTCTCTTGATTTTCGGCCAACCCGTGTAAAACTCTAGGTTGTCCAGCCTCGCCTTGCCCTTCGCGGTCAGGGTACAGGCCGGATGCCCCGGGATGCCCCTGGGCGACGTGCAAAGTAGAAGGAGACACGGGAAATGCCAAGCGGCACCGTGAAGTGGTTCAACACCACCAAAGGGTACGGGTTTATTGAACCCGATGAAGGCGGCAAAGATGTGTTTGTGCACATTTCAGCGGTGGAGCGGTCGGGCATGACCGGCCTCGCCGACAATATGAAAATCGCCTATGAGCTGTCCGAAGGCCGTGATGGCCGGCAAATGGCAGCAGAGCTTAAGGCTGTATAGCCTATCAATTCTGCACTGCGCCCGGGTGCTGACTGGGCGCAGGCACTGCCAGCGGCCTCAGGACCGCCGCAGGTATTCCACCATCACACAGGCCGGATCGCTGTCGCGAAGCACTGTTTCTCCGGCCTTGAACCACTTGTCTGCCTGAAACTCCGGGAAATAGGCATCTGCATCCTCGATGGTCAGATCCACCTCGGTGACCAGCAGCCGGTCCGCCATATCCAGCATCCCACGATAGATCCCCTCACCGCCAATGCCATAGACGCGCCGGTAGCCTTGCGCATAGGCTGCTTCCACCGCCGCCTCGATCGACGGAAGCACAATCTCCGCTGCCTGCGGGTTGGAGGACACCACCAGATTGAGCCGGTTCTTCAACGGCTTCACCGGCAGGCTGTCCCAGGTGTTGCGGCCCATGATGATGGCGCCGCCCAGGGTCTCACGCTGGAACGCCTTCAAATCCTCCGGCGCAAACCAGGGGATATCATTGTCCTTGCCGATGGCACCGTTGCGCGCCCGCGCAGCGATCAGGGTAATCATGCCTGTTGTCCTTGCCCGTGTTACTTGCCTGTCAGACCGCCACCGGCGCCTTGATCACTGGGTCGGGGTCATAGTTCAGGATTTCAAAGTCATCAAAGGTGAAATCGAAAATCGAATTCACCTGCCGCTTGATCTGCAGCTGCGGCAGCGGCTTGGGACTGCGCGAGAGCTGCAGCTGCACCTGCTCCACATGGTTCGAATAGATATGCGCGTCGCCCATCGTGTGCACGAAATCCCCAGCCTCGTAACCGGTCACATGCGCCAGCATGGCCAGAAGCAGAGAATAAGACGCGATGTTGAACGGCACCCCCAGGAACATGTCGGCGGAGCGCTGATAGAGCTGCATGTGCATCTTGCCGCCTGCAACCCGCACCTGCCACAGCGTATGGCAAGGCGGCAGCGCCATGTCCGGCACATCCGCAGGGTTCCAGGCTGAGACGATCAGGCGGCGGCTGTCCGGGCTTTTGCGGATCATCTCCACCAGATCCGAAATCTGGTCGACACTGCCCGCACGGTACAGCGGCTCATCCCCTAGGGTCCCTTCAGCCAGTTCCAGCTTGGGAAAGCGGCGCCACTGGTGGCCGTAAACCGGTCCCAAGTCGCCGTTCTCATCCGCCCACTCGTCCCAGATCGACACCCCGTTTTCCTTCAAGTAGCGGATGTTGGTGTCGCCGGACAGGAACCACAGCAGCTCATGAATGATGGAGCGCAGATGCAGCTTCTTGGTGGTCACCAGCGGAAAGCCTTCCGCCAGGGAATAGCGCGCCTGCATCCCGAAACAGGACAGCGTTCCGGTGCCGGTCCGGTCATCCGACGGCACCCCGTGATCCAGAATGAATTGTAGCTGATCGTGATACTGCTGCATTTCCGCCCCCTGCCGCTGCCCGGAATATCACCCCGGCATACTCAATGCCACGCCGCACGCCAAGACAGAAAATACCCCCTTTGGCACCCCGTCACCCTACCATATCTGCCACTCAACGCGATACAGGAAACTACATGCAGGTAGCGCATCCGCCACGGTTGCGCCCAAAACCGCGCTGTTCAATTGACAAGCGCAGCGCTGCGGCCGAAGGTAGCGCAAAACGATAAAACATATTGAGGTAGAGGCAGATGAGGCGCTTTTGGCTAGGGCTCGCGGCAGCGTCCGTGGTGTCCGCATGCGGCGGGGGGAATCCCTTCACCACAACGACTGATGACGATACGGACACCGGCACGGATACCGAGTCGGCGATCCCAGATGCTTTGGCAAACGATCTTGAAAGCGTTAGCTATGACCCGTCCAATCAAACGCTGACCGTGTCAGGCGTGAGTTTGGATGAAACACCGTTCTCCGCCTCCTACGTTCGCAAGACCGCCCTAGACCGGGACGGT
The DNA here is from genome assembly GCF_000203975.2 of Leisingera sp. ANG1. Lineage (GTDB taxonomy): Bacteria > Pseudomonadota > Alphaproteobacteria > Rhodobacterales > Rhodobacteraceae > Leisingera. The sequence continues at coordinate 917,727 of NZ_AFCF02000001.1, forward strand.
TACGAAGCCTACACGGTTCAAGACTCGTCCCTTGACCGCCATTCCACCGCCTATGTCCGCCAGATCGAGGGCGGATACGCCGTTGTTGTCGCAACAGGCGGGCAGTTCAACTACTACTTCGCCGGTACAAACTATGGCCGCACCGGCAGCTATTCTGCGCCAGACACGGATCAGCCTTCTGGCGGTCTCGTCAGTTATGCAGGGTCGTATGTAGGCCTCTTGAACACTGCTGGAAGCGGAGAAGACCTTCTTCCTGTTGCCGCCGGTACGCCATCGGAGCTTCAGCCCGACCAAGCCGCGGAAATAACGGGAGATGTGTTTATTAACGCTGATTTCGCCGATAACACTGTAAACGGCCTGATCTACAATCGTGCCGTTACGGACAACGGGTCAGCGTCTCCAGCCAATTTGGAGCTGGCACCGACGTCCATTACCGAGGACGGAACGTTCACTGGTGATGTTTCGATCGACAAAACCAATTTCGGCGAGTACGGTGGGATATTCTCCGGCACTGATGCAGCAGCCGTAGCTGGGAGCGTTCACGCTACAGGTCATATCGACGGGTATTCTTCAGACATTGAGGAATACGGCGTGTTTGTTCTCGGGCAATGCGGGGGCGACAACAGCGACCCGGTCTGCGATCAGCCAACCCCGTAAACATGCACAGGTTTGTGGCAGCATTTGTTGGGCTGGCCGTTTCCATCGGCCAGCCACAGGCACAGGAGTCCCCGAAGACTCAGGCCCATCTGACATTGGAGCAAGGTCAGATTCTGGCTGCGCACGCTCTCGACAACGGCAATCCGCAGCTGGCCTTGCGGGTGTCTGACGCGCTGCTGCAAGCCAATCGCAAGAACCACATAGCCTGGCAGCTGCAAGCGGTGGCCTATGCCCAAGCCGGTCAGCACGCCAAAGGCCGCAAGGCCGCCGCCCGTGCTTTTCGCTTTGCTCCCGACAGTGCCGCCAAGTTCCAGATGGGCCAGCTGGCCTCGCGCCTGGCGTTCCAGGGCGGCAGCCCGGCCTTGTCTCAATACTGGCTGCGCCGGACGGCAGTTCATTCCCCGGACAGCAAATCCGACGCGCTGATTGCCAAGGATTACCAGGCCCTGCGCCGGATCAGCCCCTGGTCCTTCCGCCTCAGCGGCGGGGTGAAACCGTCGAACAACGTGAACAACGGCTCTGACGCGGCGACTCAGGAAATCGACGGGCTCAGCTCTCACCAGAACAGATTCGGCCCGCGCGCCATTGCCCTTTCCGGTCTTATCGGAACCCTGGACAGCAGCCTCGGCCGCCGCCTGCGGCAAAGCGAAACCAGCCTGACGTCTCTCAGCGGGCGCCTCTACGTCCAGCGCGTCGCCCTGTCTTCCAGCGCCAAGGAAGAAGCCGCCGCACTGGCTGCGCAGACCGGCACCAGCGTGCCCCGCAATTCCGAATTCGGCTCCACCTACGGCGAAATCACTCTGAGTCACGCCTTTGCCGCAGGCCCCAAGGAAAGCGCCGGCAGTGCCCGTGTCGCCCTGACCGGTGCAACCTCCTGGTATGGCGGCAGGCGCAACTACAATCTGGTAAAGCTGTCAGGCGCCCGCAGCTGGGCCCTCTCCAGCCAGAACCGGCTCACCATCAACGGCAGCGCCGAACACCGGATTGATCCGCGCCTGAGCTTGCTGAGGGCCGACGTGTTCGGCCTCGGCGCCTCGCTGTCGCGAAAGCTGGAAAACGGCAACAGCCTCAGCTTCTCCCTTGGATTGCGCGACACCCACACCAGCAATGTCAACTCCGCAGGAACTACGGCAACCCTGCGCATCGGCTACGCTATTGCAGAGGCCATCGGCCCGGCCAAAGTCAGCACAGGACTGATTTTGGGAGCCGCCGACTATCCCGATCACATTTTCCACAACGGTTTTGGCTGGCAAACCATACCCGGCGGCCGCCAGGATCAGTCGCTTTATGCGGATTTGAACGTATTCTTTGAAGATTATGATTACGCAGGGTTTGCCCCCATGCTGCGGGTCCGCGCGGGCAAGCGCAGTTCCAATCACAGCCGCTTTGACAGTTCGGAATTTTCCGTTTCTCTGGGCATTGAATCAAAGTTCTGACCCCGTATCTGTTCAGCACGGGCCTGCACGGTGAATGCACCGGGGCCGCAAACCCAAACAGGAGACCGCCAATGCCCCTCACCTATCTGCACACCATGGTCCGGGTGAAAGACCTGGAGAAATCCATGGCCTTCTTTGCGCTGCTGGGCCTCAAGGAGACCCGCCGCTGGGACAACGAGCAGGGCCGGTTCACCCTGGTGTTCATGGCGCCCCCGGGTCAGGAGGACGCCCCGGTCGAGCTCACTTGGAACTGGGACGGGGACGACGCGCTGCCCAGCGACAGCCGCCATTTCGGCCACCTTGCCTATGGGGTGGACGACATTTATGCCGTTTGTCAGCACCTGATGGACAACGGCGTCACCATCAACCGTCCGCCGCGCGACGGGCACATGGCTTTTGTGCGCTCGCCCGACAATATTTCCATCGAACTGCTGCAAAATGGCGGGTCCCTGCCCCCGGCAGAGCCTTGGGCCAGCATGGAAAATACCGGCCACTGGTAAGGCAGGCCTTTGGCGACGGGACAAACGGCGGCTCATGCCATTGGAAAGGCTGCCTGGCCTGCCGGTGGCGGGCCGCAGAGCCTGGCATCAGATACAGCGGGAAGCGGCACGCAGCGCGCCCGGAAGTCAGGCGCAGGCTTAACCGCGGCCAACAGCAGCGCTGAGCCGCCGTGAAAACCAGGCTGCAAGGCCAGCAAGCCCCCCGGCCGGAACAGGCGCCAAAGGCCGAACGGCCAAGGCCAGCTTGCCACCCGGCCAGGATAAGAGCCTTTTGCAACTCCAAAAACCGGCGCAGCCCCCAATGGGGGCTGCCGGTGCCGTCTGATCGTCTCTTACAGACTTCGATCCCGGAAAAAGGGCGGCGCTTCTGCGGCCTTCTGCCGTGACCCCGTCCGGGGCCCGGCGCTTTCCCTTTGCTTTCGGTCAGAGCATGGTTTCCCCTCATGCCCTGTCAGCGGCCTGCCGGTGTTCCCCGGCTCTGCGGCCTCTTGCCTGCTGGTCTGTTTCCCAGTCTGGCTTCAGTAAATGTAGCGGATCTGATCCGACCAGTAGCGCTCCATCCGCTTCAGCGAGGCGGTAATGTCCTCGATCCCTTCGGAGGAAATCACGTTCTTGCCTTCCAGCCCTTCGGCATGGCGGGAGAACAGCGCTGACACGATGTCGCGGATCTCGCGGCCGCGCGGGGTCAGACGCACCCGGACGGAACGGCGGTCGATCTCGCAACGCTGATGGTGCATATAGCCCATTTCGACCAGCTTCTTGAGGTTGTAGCTGACGTTGCTGCCCTGATAGTAGCCGCGGGTTTTCAGTTCCCCGGCAGTCACCTCATTGTCACCGATGTTGAACAGCAAAAGCGCCTGGACCGCATTGATCTCCAGCACGCCGACGCGCTCAAACTCATCCTTGATGACATCCAGCAGCAGGCGGTGAAGGCGCTCAAGCAGACCCAGCGCCTCCAGATAGCCAGTCATGAAACCTTTGCGGTCCGTCTGGCCAATTGGCAATTCCATACTCATTCGCATCTCCGACTCGAATTTGCTTCTAAGACAAGATGCCAACAATTCCCGAAAAATCAGTTAAGCCGGAATTTTATTATTTTTGATGGGTTTGTGCTATGTCCGCCACGAGGGCGCGGAACCGCTCCTGCGGTTCCGCCTGACCGGTCACCCACTGGTACAGATCCTGGTCGTTTTCGTGCAGCAGTTGATCGTACAGATCCAGCTGCGCCGTATCCATCTGCTCCAGGCTTGCGGCTGCATAGGCTGACAGCAGGATATCCATTTCCTTGATACCCCGGCGCATTGAGCGCATCTGCAGCCGCTTCAGGCGGGTGGCACGGTCTTCTTGCATCATCAGGCCTCAGGCAGTTTCCGCTGCCGGCGCCTCGTTCACCTGCAACAGGCTCCGCAATTTCTTCTCCAGCCGCGCAGCACGCTCCGCGTTCTGGCGCATTTCGCTGCGCAGCGAGCGCAACTCGTTCAGGACGCTAGCAAAATCGCCTACTTCCAGTTCCAGCGGCGCCGGTTCGGACATGCCTTCACCCTCGCCGGTCAGCAGCCAGGACATCGACACGTTCAACAGGCCCGCCAGCATGGTCAGCTTGTTGGCGCGCGGCTCGGACAGGTCCCGCTCCCAGGCGCTGAGGGTCGATTTCTTGACGCCGATACGGCGTGCCAGCTGGCCCTGGGTCATCCCGCCCGCTTCGCGCGCCGCTGCAACGCGGTCGCCGAAAGTTGCTGCATCCGGGCCATACCAGTCTGTGTTCTGCTCAGTCATTGTCAGTTCTCCTAACTCAAAGTGCCAATGCAGCTTGATCGCTGTTTGGCGGCAACCTATGACAGTTCCGCACAACATACAAACCGGGGCACCGCCAATGTCTTTCCTGTCTGAGACCTTATCCCGCGTCAAACCGTCGCCGACCATAGCGATGACCGCAAAAGCGGCAGAGCTGAAGGCGGCGGGACGTGACGTCATTGGCCTGTCGGCGGGCGAGCCGGATTTCGACACGCCGCAGAACATCAAGGATGCGGCGGTTGCCGCCATTGCCGCGGGCAAGACTAAATACACCGCTCCCGACGGCATCCCGGAGCTGAAACAGGCCGTCTGCGCCAAGATGAAGCGCGACCATGGTCTCGACTACACGCCCGCGCAGGTCTCTGTCGGCACCGGCGGCAAGCAGACGCTGTACAATGCCCTGATGGCCACACTGAACGAGGGCGATGAGGTGGTGATTCCCGCCCCCTATTGGGTCAGCTACCCCGATATGGTGCTGCTGGCCGGCGGCACCCCGGTGATTGCCGAAACCTCGCTGCAAACCAATTTCAAGCTGACCGCGGATCAGCTCGAAGCCGCGATCACCCCCAAGACCAAATGGTTCATCTTCAACTCGCCCTCCAACCCCACGGGCGCGGGCTACAGCCGGGCAGAGCTGAAAGAGCTGACTGACGTGCTGATGCGCCACCCCCACGTTTGGGTGATGACCGACGACATGTACGAACACCTCGCCTATGACGGGTTTGAATTCTGCACCCCGGCGCAGGTGGAACCCGCTCTTTATGAGCGCACCCTCACCTGCAACGGTGTCTCCAAGGCCTATGCGATGACCGGCTGGCGCATCGGCTATGCCGCAGGCCCCGAAAAGCTGATCGCCGCCATGCGCAAGGTGCAGTCGCAGTCCACCTCCAACCCCTGCTCGGTCAGCCAATGGGCCGCGGTGGAGGCTCTGAACGGCACGCAAGCCTTCCTGGCGCCCAACAACGAAAAATTCGTCCGCCGCCGCGACCTGGTGGTCTCCATGCTGTCAGAGATCGAGGGCATCTCCTGCCCCGTGCCTGAGGGTGCGTTCTACGTCTACCCGTCCATCGCCGGGCTGATCGGCAAGACGACCCCGTCAGGAAAAGTGATTGAAACCGATGAGGATTTCGCCACCGCCCTGCTGGAGGAGGCAGACGTCGCTGTGGTCTTTGGTGCCGCCTTCGGCCTGTCGCCGAACTTCCGCGTCAGCTACGCGACCTCCGACGAAGCGCTGGAAGAGGCCTGCCGCCGCATCCAGACCTTCTGCGCCGCGCTGACCTGACAGGAGACACGAGCATGAGCGCCGATCTGCCGGAGTATTACTTCCGCGTCCGTGAGAACGGCGCTTTTGTCTTCCGTGTCGATACCGAGAACCGCAACCGGCGGATCGAGATGGACCAGATCGCCGTTGTGAACATCCGCAACGGCGAGATCAAACCGCACGGCCAGCGCCAGCTGACCGGTCAGGACCTCGCCGAGATCAAATCCTGGATGGCGGCCCGTGCCGCCACCCTGGCAGCCCGCGACGTGGACGACATCCACCGCGCCATCGACCATTTGAACCTCACCGCTCAGTGGGCCAACAGCCGCGCAACGGAGGAGCAGCTGGAAGACGTGACCGACGCGCTTTTGCTGGCGATGCACGACCTGCGCAGCGTGCTGGTGCGCAAAAAAGCCGACCGGCTGATGAAAGAGCGCAGCGGGGAATAAGACCGCCGCGTCAACCGCAGTACAGCGACCGCACGGAATATGACCGGAACCCGCTTTGAAACCGCGTCAGCTGGGGCGGGCTGAGAAATTGCGGCATGTGCCTCGGCAGACCCGGATTTCCCAGCACAAACAGGCTGCGCTGCCACAGCGCGTCCGGCGTGCCCGGCTCCACCCCGGTCAGGCCCAGGCGCCACCTCAGATGCAGAACAGCCCTTGCATGCATATTGCCGCCCAGGATGAACCCGCGGGGCGGCTCCGCCTGAATCCGGGACGGCTCAGCCCCCTCCAGGCTGGCAATCTGGCAAACGAATTGCCCTTTGACCTCGGCCCGCAACCCGCCGCCCGAAGACTCCCGTGTCAGCGTCACCAGATGACCAGCCTTAAGACCCGCACCGCGGACTGCAAACTCCAGCACCTGCGGCAGTTCAAACACCACGGTGTCAGGCCCGAACAGCCGCTCTTCATCCTTCCAGTCCCTGCCGCTGGCAAAGCGCAGCTTAAAGCGCCCCGGCGGCACCAGTACCTTAAAGAAGGCACCGCCCCGAACATAGGCCGCCAGTGCGTCACCGCCGCTGCCGGACAGCACCAGATAGTAATCAGCGCCTGCAGGCGATTTGACTTGCAGGGGAAACACTGCGGGCAGCCCCGTGCGGTTCCACATCAGCCCGGAACGGGGAGCCGCCTGCCGGTCCGCCTGTTCTGCCAGCGCCGCGGGCAGGCACAGAAACAGTCCGGCCAGTACCCCAGCCGCCAGCCGGCGCCAGGCCAGCCCTGCGAAGTCCTGCACCATGGCCTTCTGCTCCCGCCTGTCACAGACAGCGTAAGCCTAGCACAGCTGCAGGCCTTCCCAAACACAAGGCGCCCTTCCCAGGCAAAAGCCCGGGCCGCAGCGCCCGGCGTGATGTGAATGCTACGGCCCGGTTTCAATCACAGGCAGAAACCCCGATACTGCTGGCCGGCGCTCAAGATCCCGGTCTAAATCACAGCATAACAACAAAAGATGAGGGCCGGAGCACCATCCGCTCCGGCAGAGCAGATGCTTGAAGCGCAAAGACTTTGGCCCTACCGCCCGCGGCTGTTCGCCAAGGCGTTCCGCTACCAGTACGTGGTGTCGCGGCAAGTGGAACAGATCCATTCCTTTGCCCGCCGCACCTGCGGCCAATGGCATATTCATTCCGGCAAGGACTTGCCCGCCTGCACCCTGCATGATGCACAGGGCCGCCAATTCGGCGTCCTCCTAGGCATCGCAGTCGGCCCGGCGGGCCTCCTGTCCGGACCGCAGCAGCACCTGCCGCTGGACAGTACCGCTGCGGATTTCTGGAACCATCTTGAAGCCTTCATCACGGACACCGCAGGCCGTTTTGCCATCATCGCCGAAAGCGGTGGCCAAGCACGGTTTTACACCGATCCGGTCGCCATGATCGGCGCCGTCTATGACCCGCTGGCACGCCGCGTTGCCGCCTCTCCTCTGCTGGCGCTGGACCGTCCGGTGGTGCCCAATCCCAAAGTCGACCTGGATAACGTCGAAAACCACGGCGGCAAGATTTCCCTGTTCCATACAGCTGACAAGCATGTCCGGCGCCTCAATCCGAATTGTTACCTGGATCTGCGCACCTTCCGCGAGCACCGCTTCTGGCCCCGCGAGGACGACAGCCTGGACGCCCCGGCAGACCCGGTAGAGATCTACGACCGGATCTATGCCCAGGCCAGTTTCAACATCGGTGCCATTGCTGCTGCCCACCCAACGGCGCTGCCGGTGACCGGCGGCCAGGACAGCCGCCTGCTCATGACGTTTGCCAAGCCCCATGCGGGCCGCATCCGGCATTATTTCTCCCATATCAACAACTACGCAACACGGCGCGACGCCGCCATCGGCGGCATCCTGTGCCAGCGCCTGAACCTGCGCCATGAACCGCTGGACAAACGCGATTTTTCCCTGCCGGAAGCCGAAGTCGAAAAGCGGCGCAGCATCTATCACCTGACAACCGGCGCCCCGATGCCGCCGCCGCTTGAGCATCTGAACGGCACTGCCAACGGCCTGCCCGAAAACACCGTCATTCTGCGCGGCCATCAAACCGACCTTTTGCGTGCCGTCTTTGTGACGAGGCCGCAAGGGCTGTGGGATGTGATCAACTGGCAGATCAGAAAGCTGCTGATTGTGCCCAGCAATATGTTCGGGCCTGAAACGGCCGCGCTGTTCCGGGACGATTTCACTGCCTGGCAGCAGTCGCTGAACACACCCGCCCGCAGCAAAGCAGTCGATTTCCTGTTTCTTGAGGTCTACTACAGCTCCACCATCGGTGCCGTGTTTCCGGGCCTGTGGCAGCACTTCTACATGTCGCCCTTCAACAGCCGCAAACTGATCGCCTTGTCGCTCAGCTTTGCGGACAAGCACCGGGTAGAGTCGGTGCCGGTCTTCGACATCATTGAACGCTTTGCCCCGCAACTGTCGGATGTGCCCTTCGATTTCGAGGCCCCCGCGGACCTGGATGCGCTGCACGGCTGCGAGGGCAGTTACGGCCCCATGACCCGCGCACGCCGATTGGCCGCAATCAAGCGTCTGACCCGCGCGCTGCCGGACCAGGCCAGCCAGACCCGGCCAGAGGAAGAGCAGCCTGCAGCCGCAGCCGGAACGGCCTGACGGCCTCTCTGGAAGCGGAACAGCGCCCCCGCCGCTGCATTGGCAAAGCTTTGCCGCTACCGGCAGGGCTGCACCGCCGCCGCTGGACCCAGGCACCGCTCCGTGGTTGAGGTTGTGCTGTTTCCGCCGGGTCTCTGCCCGGCCCCTGGCAGAATACGAGACCGCTCATGCGCCCCGCTTTCCTCCTCCGCAGCTTACCGTTTCTCTGCGCCTTGGCCCTGCCGCATCCCGCTCTGGCCGGCGGGCCCTCGATCAAGGTTCAGGACAAGGGCAACCAGTACAAATACGAGTACAAGGATCATCGCTGCCAGTTCAAATACCACCTGAAATACGGCAAGGGGGACGCCAAGACCTCTTCCAAGGGCGACTGCTCCCATATTGCCCATTTCCCGCAATTTGCGCCGCCCGCTGCCTATGCGCGCGGCAGCAGCCGTCCGGCACCGCAGCCCGCGCCCTGGCCTTCTTGCAGCTCGCAAGCCCTGGGCCGCTTGCTGGGCGGCGCGGCTGGGGCAGCGGCAGGGTCCCGGGCCGGCGACGGCGACCTCGTCACGATTGCGGCCGGAACCGTGCTGGGCGCCCTGCTGGGCGGTGAAATCGGCCGCCGCCTGGGCGCGGACGACCGCCGCTGCATCGGCTCAGCGCTGGAATACGCAGGCAACAGCCAGGTCTTCGACTTCAGCAGCCCCCAGACCGGCCTCGCCTATGCGCTGCGCCCGCTGTCGCGCAGCAGCCAAAACGGCACGCTCTGCCGCAGCTTCGATGCCCGGTTTGACGGCGGTTCCTGGCGCCGCGGCCTGGCCTGCCGCGAGGGCGGCGAATGGCGGATCGTCAGCCTGGACTGACGGCCCGCCTAGGATATCAGGACGCCTTGGCGGCGGCGGCCTCCTTCATCGCATCGACACCCTTCTTCCACAGGTTGCCCTGCCACAGCTCTTCTAGGCCGGTCTCGCCGCTGGCCCCCTTGGTGGTCAGGTAATCGTAGTAAGACGTCGGCTTGTGCCCGGTGATGTTGTAGAAATCCGGGCTGCAGCGGGTGTAGAAGCCATTGGTCAGATACTCAAAGAATTCCGCCCGCGTGGCGCCGAAATCAGCTTCGAACTGCTCCATGGATTGCGGGCGGTATTCGATCTCCCGGCCCATCGCGCGGCCCAGATCGGCGGCAATTTCCGCCATCGACTGCGGCGCCGGGCCGGTGATGTCATAGAACTTGTTGCCGTGCCGCTCCGGACCCTCCGCCAGCACCACTGCCGCCGCCTCGGCAATGTCGCGTGTGGCGACAAAGGAATTGCGCATGCTGCCCAGAGGGTTGGAGAACCAGCCTTCGTTTTCAATGGTTTCGCAGTCGGTCTTCAACAGGTGATTCATGAAGAAGTTATTGCGCAGCGCGGTGACATTCAGCCCTGCATCAATCAGCGCCTTCTCGCCCCACCAGTAGTGCTGCAGCATCAGCGGTATGCCTGCGCCCGCGCGTGACGCATGGGTATCCGCATCATAGTCAGCGGTATTGGTATCCGCCCCCATGCAGCTGACGCGCACAACATGTTTGATCTGCGCCTTGCGCGCCCCCAGCGCCTTGCAGAAGTTCAGATGCCCCTCCAGCATCGGGTCCAGCGAGGCGGAATAAACCGCCGATACGCCCTCCAGCGCCGCGTCCCAGGTGGCCGGATCCGACAGGTCGAATTTCACGACCTCATCAGCTCCCAGCGCCTTCAGCTGTTCCGCCTTGGCTTCGCTGAAGTAGCAGGCGCGCACGGTGAACTGCTGCCCTTGCGCCAGCCGCGCCACCAGCTCGCGGCCGATGCGGCCGGTGGCCGAGGTGATAAGAACGATCGGTTTGGACATCGGGGGGGCCTCCTGAGGGCGCGGGCGCGTGGCTGCCCGGCGCTGCGGTTTCAAATCTGCGCAGACCCTACAGGCAAGCCGCCGGCGGCTGCCCCCGAAACCCGACGGGAAATGCACCGCAACCGCCACCCGCCGGACATGCAAAAAAGGCCCCGCAACCCGCGGGGCCTTTTCTGCGCTGTGCCGCCGCCTGCGCGGCTGGAAGGGACTATGCGCCTCCCCCCGAAAGGCAAGAGGGGTGCAAGTGACGGCACACTGGCGGTTCAGCCCGGGATCAGCCCGCGTTGGCCAGAACGCCGGCTTCCATCGCCGCTGTGACCTCTTCCGCGTCGGCTTCGCCATCCGCATTGGCATCAATGGTGGCAAAGGTTTCCGCGGTCAGCTCCGGGAACGCCAGCTGAAGCTCTTCCAGCGAGAAAGTACCGTTGCCATCTGCGTCCAGCTCTGCAGCCAGGTCCTTTGCAGCCAGCGGCGAAGCGGTCAGAGCAGCAACGGCGGCGGCGGTCAGGGCAAACTTTTTCATGTGAGACACTCCAGTCATCATTTGGTTTGTTGCAGCCCGCGGTGTGTCCCGCGAGCCGTGGCAAACAGCTAGGACGTGCCCGGTCGCGGCACCATCCCCCAACCGCATCCGGCCAAAACCCCGGCGCAACAGCGCCGTTTTTCCCGTTTCAAATAAGCAGGTTACCGCCCTCACAGCCGGGTCGGCCTTTGTCCGCGCAGGCCCGGCAGGCGTTCCTGCGGCTTTCCGCCCGCCCCGCGGAAAATGCACCGGAGCCGGGAACCAAACCGCACTCAGCAATTCGCGTTTTGCCGCAACGCAACCGAGGTTAAGGCCAGCTCGCAGGATTATTGCTAGACTCCGCACCTAGCCTCATCTTCCCGTGAGCCGCCGTTGCGGTACTGCCATGAAACCGAAAATCGAGAAACTGAACACGCTGGGGTCCCGCTATGCGGAGGCCATGGCGATGTGCGGCCTGGCCGATGATCTGCTCGATCCCGACCTGCTGGACGCCCGCCCCTTCCGCTTTGCAGAAGGCGAGCATCTCTGCTCCCGCGGCGATCCGGCGACCTGCCTCTGGATCGTGGTTGAGGGCTCCGTTGCGATCCGGGAAGACGGCCACACGCTGTTTGTCCGCCGCCGCAACGAGGTGGTCGGAGAGCAGCATCTGGTCGGCAACGGCTACCAGCGGATCTATGACCTGGTGGCCAATGAGACCAGCGTCGAGGTGCTGGTGGTCGACAAGGCCAAGATTGAACAGCATCCGGAAGCCGGGAAGATCTGGCGCAACATCGCCAAGATCATCTCGATCAAGCTGCGTAGCGCCAGCCGCCGCACAGCCTCGCTCAGCCAGCAGCTGGCCGATGACACCCGCATTCTGCACGCCTACACCAACGAATACGCGCTCAGCCGCCGGATGCAGGCCGGCGCGGGCCAGCAGACCGGTTACGCGGTCGACCGGGCGGTGATCTGGTTCTCGGACGTTGTCAACTTCAGCGGCTACACCACCAGAACGCCGCCGGAGCGGATCGCCGACATCGTGCAGCGGTTCTTCAATGCCCAGACCCAGCCGATCCAGCAGCATGGCGGCCATATCGACAAGTTCATCGGCGACGGGCTGATGGCCTTCTGGGTGCTCGGAACCGCTGACGGCTCCGCCCGCAGCATCTGCACCTCCGCGCTGCGCGCCGCCGAGGAAGCGGTGGCCGCAGTGGCGGACATCTCCATCGGACAGCAGCCGCTCGGCCTGCGCATCGGCCTGCACGCCGGTTACGTTCTCAGCGGCGATTTCGGCTCCGCCACCCGCCACCAGTTCACCCTGATCGGCCCGGAGGTGAACAAGGCCGCCCGGCTGGAACAGGCGCATCAGGAAGACGTGATGGAGGGCGGGCAAATCGGGCCGGTCCGCATCAGCGCGGAGCTACGCAATGAACTGGGCGGGATCGACCAGAAGCACTACGGAAGCAAATTCGCCGTCCGTGCCAAGAACATCGGCACGCTGGAGTTTTTCACCAGCTGACAGACGGGGGCAGGATTATTCTGCGATGTCCTCGGACCACAGCTCCGGCTTCTCGCGGATGAACCGCTCCATCAGCGCGATGCAGTCCGAATCCTCGGCAATCACCACCTCAACGCCCTTGGAGCGCAGGAAGTCCTCGTTGCCGCCAAAGTTCTGCGTATCGCCAATCACCACCCGCGGAATGCCGAACTGCACGATGGTGCCGCTGCACATCATGCAGGGCGACAGCGAGGTATAAAGCACCGTGTCCCGGTAGGTCTTTTGCCGCCCGGCCTTGCGCAGCGCATCCATTTCGCCATGGGCAATCGGGTCGCCCTTCTGCACCCGCTGATTGCGCCCCTGCGCCACCACCTGGCCGCCCCGCGCCAGCACTGAGCCGATCGGGCAGCCGCCCTCTTCGAATCCCGCCTTGGCTTCCTCATAGGCGATGCGCAGCAGGCGCTTGTCGTCATCTGTCATCATTTTGAAACTGCCCTTTCCGTTTTTGCTAGTATTTCAGTCCAGCCTCCCAGCCCGCACAGGGGCGGTCAAGACGCTACCGATGCACCTTCGATCACCGGCCGCAGCGGCTTCAGGCGTTCGGCAATGAAATCCGCCACCGCCCGCACCCGCGCCATCTGCCGCAGATCCTTGTGCACCAGCAGCCACAGATCCAGGTCCGGCTTCACCTCTGCGCCCGGCAGCCGCTGCAGCCCTTCGTGGCTGTCCCCCAGAAAACACGGAAGCACCCCAACCCCCAGCCCCGCCTTCAGCAGTTCCGCCATCGCCAGGATACTGTTGGCCTGGATGTGCGTGTCTGCAGTGCCTTCAAGGGTCCGCGCGGGCCCGTAGTCCAGCCCGATCCAGCGGTCCGGCACCGGCCGCACCTCCAGATAGGCAGGCGCCGCATAGACACACAGCGGGCTATGGGCAACGCGGCGCCCATAGGCGGTCTCCGGCGGGCTGGCAGTTAGCCGCAGCGCCAGATCGCTCTCCCGCCCTGCCAGGTTCACCAGACGGTCCGACAGCAAGAGCCGCAGCGTGATCTTTGGGTAGAGCATCCGCAGCTCCGGCAACAGCGGCGCAATCAGCACCGTTGCCACCGCCTCCGGCAGCGCCAGGCTTACCGGGCCGCTCAGCTTGGCATCTATCGACAGCACTTGCCGCTCCAGATCCCGGATGCTGCTCTGCGCCTCCAGCGCCTTGGGCAGCACCGCCCGCCCCGCCTCGCTCAGCTGATGGCCGGCCGGGCTGCGCTCGAACAATGTGGCCCCGATCCGCGCCTCCAGCGCCCGGATGCGCCGGGTCACCGTCACATGGGTCACACCCAGCTGCTCCGCTGCGCCGCGGATTGTGCCGCCCTCGGCCAGCGCCAGAAAGATGCGGATATCGTCCCAATTCTCCATTGGTACAAATTTGTTCCAAAGCGGTTCCAATCTGGTAGATATTCTAACAACTCCGTCCGCGATAGCAATTCCCCATCACAGCAACGGAGACACCGAAATGACCTATCAGCTCACCCTGAAATCCGCCGATGTGCCAGACGTGATGACCGGCAGCCTCAGCCTTGGCATCCAGTATCAGAACGCGGAGGCCGCCAGCATCGACGTCACCTGGACCCAGGAGCATTTCACCGCCCGCTTCAACGGCTTCGCGCCGGGGATGCCGGTGCCTGCGCATCCCTTGGCATTTGTCAAAGGCGCCATGGATGCACTTAACGCCGCCAAGGCCGCCCCGGATGAACCTGCCGCCAGCGTCTTCGGCCGCGGGCCTGTCAGCTTTGAAGTTTAAGGAGACGCATATGAAGCCCCTCGCTTTCGCCGCCGCCCTTTCCACAGCAACGCCTGCACTGGCCGAGACCGGCCTGTTCCTTGCTTGGCCCGCACAGCCCGCAGCAGCTCTCACCCATTGGGATCCGGCTGCCGCCCCGCTCCTCCAGGACGCAGGGTGCAGCCTGCACCGCTCCGGCACGATCTCCGGCAGCCTCGGCCCGCTGGACTGGCCGCAAATGAAGGGCTTCCGCCTTTACCGCTGCGCCAGCCCGGTCCTGGGTGCGCTCTCTGCCTCTGGCGCCAGCGCGCTGCTGGCCCGCCACGGCCAGCAGCCGGTGCTGTTCGAGGGCAGCCTGACGCTCTTACCAGCTGATGCACCAGATGCGGAGGCCGAATATATCGTGAAGCTTTCACACTACAACAATCTGGACACGGAACAGCGCGCTGCCGATCTCACCACCCTTGGCAGCGTCATCTCAGATCTCGAAAACGTCTGGCAGACAGAGGCTGTGCTGACCCCGGCCACAGCCCTGGGCACTCTGCGCCCGGATGACATCACTTTCCTCTACTACAGCTCTGGCGCAGAGGCCGAGGCCTTCCGCGCCGCCAATCCCGGCGTGCTGGAACAGGTGGGCCAGTTCAACAAGGCACATCTGACGGCCTTCACTTATCTCGGAGCAACGGTCCTGTCCCAGCCGGTGAACTGAGCCATGCGGCGCCTGCCCTCCATCGGGCAGGCGCATATCTCAGGCCGCGGCCCCCACCGTCAGGATCGAGCGGCGCCAGAACCGCAGCATCAGAAACAGCCCGGCGCAGGTCAGCCCGGCAACCAGCCCCATCCAGACGCCAACGCCGCCCCAGCCCAGCAGGAAGCCAAAGACATAGGAAGCCGGAATGCCCACCGCCCAATAGCTGAGCGCTGCAATCACCATCGGCACGCCGGTGTCCTGCACCCCGCGCAGCAGGCCCAGCGCCACCGCCTGCATCCCGTCCATCAGCTGAAACAGCGCCGCCGCCGCCAGCAGCACGCCGCCAATCAGCAGAATCTGATCCTTCTGTGGATCCTCGGCATCCAGGAACAGCGACATCAGAGCATCCGGAATGGTCAGGAACAGCACAATCGCCACCGCCGAGACCAGCAGCGACATCACCGTCACCACCTTGCCGCCGCGCGCCAGATGCTCCCGGTCGCCGCGGCCAAAGGCATTGCCGGCCCGGATGGTCGCGGCATTGGACAGGCCCAGATGCACCATGAACGTCAGCCCGCCGAGCGAGATCGCAATGCCGTGTGCGGCCAGCGGCACCGTGCCCAGCCAGCCCATCATCATGGCTGAGGCCGCAAACAGGCTGGCTTCCGCCAGGGTCGTCAGCCCGATCGGGGTGCCCATGCGGAACACCTTGCCCAGCATCTCCCAGTCCGGCCGGTGGAAGTTCTTCAGCAGTTCATGCTGCGGCAGCACCTTCAGCGCATAAGCCAGCACCAGCACAAAGGACACGCCATTTGTCACCAAGGAAGCAATCGCCGCCCCGGCAATCCCCAGTTCCGGCGCCCCCCAGTTGCCAAAGATCAGCGCATAGTTCACCAGCGCATTGATCACCGCCGCAAAAACCGACAGCCACAGCACGATCTGAGTGCGCTCCAGCGCCGCCAGATAGGATTTCGCCACCATATACAATAGCGCCGGAAACAGCGCCCAGCCGGCAATCCGCAGGTACTCCGCCGCGTCATGCGCCACTTTCGCCTCCTGCCCCAACACCAGCAGGATCGCCTCCGACCACCACAAGAGCGGCATCGCCGCCACGCCGTACGCCAGCGACAGCCACAGCCCCATCCGGGTCGAACGGCGGATCTGCCGCTCCTCTCCGGCACCAGCCGCCGCTGCCACCATCGGCATCACCGCAAAGGCAAAGCCGGAACCCAGCAAGAAGATTGAGAAGAAATAGGACGAGCCCAGCGTCACCGCCGCCAGTTCCTCCACCCCGTACCACCCCAGCATGACGGTATCCGTCAGGCCGATGGCAAACTGCGCCACATGGCCGCCGATCAGAGGCAGGCCAAGAACGGCTATCGCCCGGGCGTGGCTGCGCACAGGCATCTCGGAATGTTTGGTCGCTAACGTGCTCATCCTGCCAGCCTTAGGCGCCCCCGCACGCCCCGGCAAGGGAAGAGTTTCCTTGCCTGCGCACAGGCTCATGGTGGTATTCTGCACAGGCAACCCTTTGCAGGAGCCCTTTTGAATGACCGACGCCTTTGCCCAGCTGATCCCCGACGCCCGTGCCTTTCTGGCGGAGCTTGCGCAGAACAACAGCCGGGATTGGTTCACTGCGCATAAGGACCGGTACGAGGCGCAGCTGAAATCCCCCGCGCTCCTGCAGATGGACGAGGTGGCGCAGGCGATCAGCCGCCGCAGCGGCGCGCAAGTCACCGCCAAGCTATTCCGCCCGCAGCGCGACGTGCGGTTTTCCAAGGACAAGACGCCGTACAACACCCATCTGCACATGATGTGGACCCTGAACGGCGCAGGCTGCGCGCTGTTCTTCGGCATCGCGCCGGACTATTGCACCGCAGGCGGCGGCATCATGGGCTTCAGCAAGGCGCAGCTGCCGCGCTGGCGGCAGGCCATCGACGGTGCCTTCGGCGATGAAACCGCGGCACTAGTGGATATCCTCGCGCTCAAAGGATTTGCCGCCAAGGACCCGGAACTGAAACGCGTCCCGGCCCCCTATGGCAAGGCACACCCCCACGGCGCGCTGCTGCAGCGCAAGTCGCTGACTTTCTGGCATGAGATGTCAGTCCGCGAGCAGGCCACCCCGATGGGCGCGCTGATGTCGGCCTACCTGACGCAGGAACCGATGTTTGCCCTGCTGGAGAGTGCTTTGGCTGATTGAGGCCTACAAGGCCCGCAGCATGATCTGGCTGGCCAGCACCGCCACCACGGCACCGGCAAGGATCTCCAGCACCGCCGCCGCCCGCAGCGCGCCGGTGCCTTGCATCTGCGCCAGCGCCCCCTTGCGCATTGTCACCGCAGCAATGGCCACAGCCACCGTCACCGTCGCAGTGCCGGCCCCCATGGCAAAGGCACCGGCAATCCCGGCCCACAGCACCCCCATCCGCCAGGTCAGCAGCAGCAGGAATACCGCACCGGTACAGGGCCTAAGCGCCACCGCGCCGATGATCGCCAGCGCATCGCGCAGCGAGTGCACATTGGCGGCTTCCTCCACCGTCGGCCCGTGCCGGTGCCCGCAGGAGGCGCAGACCCCGTCAGTATGATCATGATCATGATGGTGATGGTGATGCTCATGGCTGTGCCCGTGGTGATGGTGCCCTGCATGGGCTGCCACCTGAACCGGGCCGCTCGCCAGCAGCCGCCGCACACCCCGCACCAGCAGCCACAGGCCCACCAGCGCAATCAGCCCGTATGACAGCGGCGCCAGCACATCCTCCGCCGCGCTGGTCAGCTGCTCGCGCCCCCAGTCCAGCAGCATCAGCCCGCCCGCTACCAGCACGACGGCTGTGGCCGCCTGCGCCAGCGAGGACGCCAGCGCCAGCCCCGCCAGCCGCATGAGCGGCACCGGCTTGCCCATGCCATAGCCACCAATGACCAGCTTGCCATGGCCCGGCCCGGCAGCGTGAAAGAACCCGTAGGCAAAACACAGGGACAACAGCGCCAACAGCGCCCCCGGCTCCCCGGCGCGCAACGCCCGCAGCCCCCGCGCCATCGCATTCTGCGCCTCGCGCTGGCCCTCGGCCGCCCAAACGGACACCATCCCGGCACCGCCAAAGCCCCAAAGCCACACAGCCAGCGCCGCCACGCCCAGCGCCGCAATTGTTAAGAAAATCTTCACCTTACGCGCCACAGCTCAAGCGCACGGTGTCGGCAAAGGCTTCCCCCACCTCAGGGTATGCCTCTTCTGCCTGATTTGCAGGCATCGCATAGAGCAGCTCTTCCACCAGGGTATAGGCCTGATCCAGGTTGGGCGGGGTGATGCTGGCCTGGCAGCCGCCGCTGACCTCCAGCCCCTGGTTCACCGTATAGGCCGTGTAATAGGTCGGATCATAAGCCTTGATCACCACGCCGTCCGCGGCCTGCGGCTGTGTCAGAACCCGCCGGTGCCGGGTGGTGATCCGCCCGTCCTTCACCTCGGTCGACAAATGCTCAGGCGCGCCCAGGCCCAGCGCCCCGCCGCCAAGGGTCAGATAGGTGTCGCCCTGGAACCCCTCGCTCCGGGCCAGATCAAAGCCTTGCAGCTGCGCCAGTTCCTCTGCCGTCAGGCTGCCGTCAAAATCGCTGTCCAGCCCCTTATCCTCGAAGATCAGCAGCGAATAGAACTCATCATAGGCCCAGGTGATCTCCACCGCCTGCAGCTGCCCGCCGTCTGAGACCACCAGTTTCATTCCGGTGTCGACAAAGATATGCGGATGCGCCCCGGCACCCGCAGGGGCCAGCAGCGCAAGTGCCAGAAGTGGAGCAAGATGTTTCATGCCCAAAGACTTAAGCCCAGTTCGACGGCCCCGCAAGCGCCGGGCCGCACCGCAAGCGGGGATCAGCGCGTCCGTGTTTCAGGATGCAGCGCCTTGCCCAGGATGTGATCGGACTGGTGGATCACATGATGCGCCTGGCCGACAATCAGCGGATCCGGTGCCCGCGCGATCTCCGGATCCTTGCCCGGATAGTCCAGCGAGGCCAGGAAATGCCGCATGCAGTTGATCCGCGCGCGCTTCTTGCAGTTCGACTTGATCACCGTCCAGGGCGCATCCGCGGTGTCCGTATAAAAGAACATCGCCTCCTTGGCCTCGGTGTAATCGTCCCATTTGCCAAGCGACGCCTTGTCGATCGGCGACAGCTTCCACTGCTTCAGCGGGTCGGTCTCGCGCGAATTGAACCGCCGCTTCTGTTCGGCCTGGGTGACAGAGAACCAGTATTTGTACAGCCGGATACCCGACCGCGCCAGCATCCGCTCAAACTCCGGCGCCTGGCGCATGAACTCCAGGTATTCGTTCGGCTCGCAGAAACTCATCACCCGCTCGACGCCCGCGCGGTTGTACCAGGACCGGTCATAGAACACGATCTCACCGCTGGTCGGCAGATGCCGCACGTAGCGCTGGAAATACCACTGGCCGCGCTCCTCGTCCGACGGCTTGTTCAAGGCGACCACCCGGGCAGAGCGCGGGTTCAAATGCTCTGTGAACCGCTTGATGGTGCCGCCCTTGCCCGCGGCATCGCGGCCCTCGAACAGCAGAACAAACTTCTCACCGGTCTCCTGCGCCCACAGCTGCACCTTCAGCAACTCTGCCTGCAGACGCGCCTTCTCCGCCTCATAGGCCTTGCGCTGCATCTTCTTGGGATACGGGTACTTGCCGCTCTCAAACGCCCGGCGGATGTCCTCGGCACTGGGCCCCCGGGCCTCGGCCGAGGCGCTGGCGGGGGGCTGAACCGGCACTGGGCTTGCGGTTTTACCGGCACTCTTTTTCACTGCGGCGTCCATCAAAAACTCCCTCTTTCAATCTGCGCCGCAACCCTAATACCGCCACCGTTCCCCCGCCCTGACCTGCATCAAAAGATTAGCCGTCTGCACAACAAATAAGACGGCCGTAACGGGCCGCCTGCTTCTTTCTGGTCTCAAATACTCCGGGGTGAGGCCCAAAGGGGCCGAGGGGCAGCGCCCCTATTTATGCCCCCAATCGTCCGGGTTCTCCGAATTGTTCGGGCTCAGCCCCAGCACATCCCCTTTGGTGGAGCACCCCAGCCCCAGCACCGTCCGGTTGGCATAGGAGAAATAGGCGGTTACCTGATTGATCTCCAGGATCTCGCCATCCTCGAACCCGGCTTCCCGCAGGGCTTCGATATCCGCTTCTGTCACGCTGGACGGCTCCTCCGTCAGCATCCTCGCATAACCCATTGCCAGCACTTGTGCAGGCTCCAGCGGGGCCGCTTCCGGCTCCCGCGCCTCGATCGCGGCCCGGATCGCCAGACCGCGCTCCGTATCGCCCAAGAGCCGCTGCAGCCCGGCAAAGTGATGCTCGACGCAATAGGCGCAATCGTTCAGCGACGATACCCAGACCCCCAGCACCTCCAGGAACCACTTGGGGATCTTGTTGCCGGTGTGGTGCAGCACATTCTTGTAGAGCGCCATATGGCCTTCCATCGAATGCGGCCGCAGGGAGTGCACCATCATGATGTTGTCGACATTGCCCCCCGGCCCGGTCACCCGCTCATAGAGCTTCTTCAGCTTGCCGGTTGCCTCTTCAAACGGAACGGTCCTGATCCAGGCCATGTCTCTCTCCCTGACTGTCTGGCCCGGAGAGTAGCGGGTTCAGATCATACGGAAAGACGAAACCGAACGTCACAGTTTCTCAGCCTGGCGGCACCACCGCCCCGCTCTACTTCGCCGCCTCCCGCGCCACCGCTGCAATCGCTGCCCGAACATCTGCCTCGCGGCTTCGGTGATTGGTGATCGCAGCGCGCAGCATTACTCTGCCGCCTGCACGGGTGGTCGAGAACACGGCCTCGCCGCTTTCCTGCAGGGTCTGGGCGATATGCGCGTTCAGCGCCGACTGCGCGTCCGGTTCCAGATCGCTGCGCGCGGTGAACACGCAGACGTTCGACACCACCGGCGCCCCCAGCGCCATATGGGGCTGCGCCTCAACCTCCGCCGCCATGAAACCCGCCAATTCGCAATTGCCGGTGATCGCCTCTGAGAACGCCGCCTCGCCATAAGTCTCCAGCGCCGTCCAGACTTTCAGCGCCCGGTTGCCGCGGCTGAGGTCGATGCCGTAGTCGCAGAACCACGGCTCGCCGCCCGCCAGCCCGCGCTCGGCCCCTTCCAGATACGCCGGTCGCGCCGCAAAGGCCGCCCGGTGCTCGTCCTCATTGCGCAGCAAGGCCATGCCGCAGTCATAGCCCACATACATCCACTTGTGAAAATCCAGCGCAATGCTGTCTGCCCGCCCAATCCCATCACTCAACGACCGGTAGGGCTCCGCCGCAATCCGCGTCCAGGCACCAAAGGCCCCGTCCACATGCAGCCACAGCCCCAGCTCCGCAGCCGCATCCGCCAGCGCATTCAGATCATCAAACAGCCCCAGATCCACGGTGCCCGCATTGCCGACCACCAGAAAGGGCACCGCGCCCGCGGCTTTGTCCTCTGCCACCATCCGGGCCAAGGCTGCGCAGTCCAGCTTGCCATCTGCCAACGGCACCTTGCGCAGGTTGTCTGAGCCGATGCCCAGCAGTTCCACCGCCTTCAGCGTCGCATTGTGCACGCCCTCGCCCGCATAGGCGGTCAGCCGCACCGCGCCCTGCCCGGACTTGCGCAGGTCCTTCAGCACCCGCAGCCGCGCCGCCTGAAAGGCAATCACCGTCGCCTGCGAGGTGCCGGTCACCAGAATACCGCTGGCACTTTCCGGCATGCCCATCCTGGCCCGCGTCCAGTCGACCACCGCGCGTTCCATGTAGTTCGCGCCGTGATCGCGCCCGCCCATATTGGCATTGACCGCCGCCACCGCGAGGGAGCTGATCAGGTCCGAGGCCAGCCCCGATCCCTGCACCCAGCCCCAGAACCGCGGATGAATATTGCCGCCGTGATAGGGCAGCACGTCCTCGATGATCCGGTCCACGGTCTCCTGCGGCCCGCGCGCCTCCGCCGTCACCGCATAGCGCGCATCGATGTCCTCCGGCACTGGCTGCCACGGGCGCTCTACCGCCTCTTGCATCTGGTCCAGCGCCGCCTCCAGCATCCGCTGCGCCTCGGCCCGGAACGCCGCCCAGTCCTGCGTCTTGATCCCCTTCTCAGCCACCGCGCGCCCTCCTCCTGCCTGCCGCTGGAGGAGGTGTAGCCCTCAGGTCCTTGCGCCGCACGGAAAATATCGCCGCACCCGGATAACCGGAACTTATCTTCGATGGATTGATAACTTCCCGCCCTGCCACGGCAGGGCCGCCTTATCCACAGCCCCTTGCGTCCCTCTTCCACCCGGCCCCAACACCTGCCATAATGGGCGTCAATCAACACCAAGGAAGAGCAGCTCCCGCACATGGCCGACGACCTCCTCAGCACGCCTGCATCGGAAACCTATGACGCGTCCTCCATCGAGGTTCTGGAAGGGCTTGAGCCGGTCCGCCAGCGCCCCGGCATGTATATCGGCGGCACCGATGAACGCGCGCTGCACCATATGGTGGCGGAAATCCTCGACAACTCCATGGATGAGGCCGTCGCCGGCCACGCCAACCGGATCGAGGTGACGCTCCATTCCGATTACGCAGTCACCATCTCCGACAACGGCCGCGGCATCCCGATCGACCCGCACCCCAAGTTCCCGGACAAATCCGCGCTGGAGGTGATCCTCTGCACCCTGCACGCAGGCGGCAAATTCTCCGGCAAGGCCTACCAGACCTCGGGCGGCCTGCACGGCGTCGGCTCCTCGGTGGTGAACGCGCTGTCGGATTCGATGGTTGTCCAGGTCGCCAAGAATAAGGAACTGTTCGAACAGCGTTTCTCCCGCGGCCTGCCCCTCGGCCCGGTTGAGAAGATCGGCGCCGCCCCCAACAAGCGCGGCACCTTCGTCACCTTCCACGCCGATGAGGAAATTTTCGGCCACCACCGCTTCAAGCCCAAGCGCCTGTTCACCCTGGTGCGCTCCAAGGCCTACCTGTTCTCCGGCGTCGAAATCCGCTGGAAGTCTGAGATCGACGACGGCGAAACCCCGACCGAGGCCACCTTCCACTTCCCCGGCGGCCTCAAGGACTACCTGACAGAGGTGCTCGGCAAATCCTCCGTCTACGCAGACCAGCCCTTTGCCGGCAAAGTGGAATTCCGCGAGAAATTCGGCGAGCCGGGTTACGTGGAATGGGCGATCAACTGGACCCCCTCGCGCGACGGCTTCACCCAGTCCTACTGTAACACCGTCCCGACGCCCGAGGGCGGCACCCATGTGACCGGCTTCTGGGCCGCGATCCTCAAGGGGATCAAGGCCTACGGCGAACTGGTCAGCAACAAGAAGGCCGCCCAGATCACCCGCGACGACCTGATGGCGGGCGGCTGCGCGCTGGTCTCCTGCTTCATCGCCGACCCCGCCTTTGTCGGCCAGACCAAGGACCGCCTGTCGACCGAGGCCGCCTCCAAGATGGTGGAAAACTCGGTCCGCGACCATTTCGACAACTGGCTGGCCGCCGACACCAAATCCGCCGGCGCCATCCTCGACTTCCTGATCCTGCGCGCCGAGGAACGCCTGCGCCGCAAGCAGGAGAAGGAAACCCAGCGCAAGTCCGCCACCAAGAAGCTGCGCCTGCCCGGCAAGCTGACCGACTGCACCTCCAAGGACCGCTCCGGCACCGAGCTGTTCATCGTCGAGGGCGACTCGGCGGGCGGTTCCGGCAAGGGCGCGCGCAACCGGGTGAACCAGGCACTGCTGCCGCTCAAAGGTAAAATCCTCAACGTCCTGGGCGCCGCCTCCAACAAGCTCGGCTCAAACGCCGAGATCAACGACCTCTGCGAGGCGCTTGGCGTCGGCCTCGGCACCAAGTTCAACCTTGATGACCTGCGCTATGACAAGATCATCATCATGACCGACGCGGACGTCGACGGCGCCCATATCGCCTCGCTGCTGATGACCTTCTTCTTCACCCAGATGCGCCCGCTGATCGACGGCGGCCACCTCTACCTCGCCTGCCCGCCGCTGTTCCGCCTGACCCAAGGTGCGCGCCGCGTCTACTGCCTCGATGAGGCTGAGCGCGACAAATGGCTGGAGAAGGGCCTGGGCGGCAAGGGCAAGATCGACGTCTCCCGCTTCAAGGGTCTTGGCGAAATGGACGCCAAGGACCTGAAAGAGACCACGATGGACCCCGCCACCCGCAAGCTGATCCGCGTCACCATCGACGAGGACGAGCCCGGCGAGACCGGCGACCTGGTCGAGCGCCTGATGGGCAAGAAACCCGAGCTCCGCTTCCAGTATATCCAGGAGAACGCGAAGTTCGTGGAGGAGCTGGACGTCTAAGCCGATGGCATTCAAGATTTTCGCCGGGTTGTTCTTGGCTCTGCATGTTTTCTTCCACCTTCTACTTTACCTCAAGGCGAGGGAGGAAAACGCATCGCTTGGCATTCTGGAGTTCTGGTTTGGTCGTGCGCGGCCTCACCCAGCGCTGCAGTTTTTGATGCTGCTGGCGTCCGCAAGCACAGCCGCGGTGCTCACAACCATAGTTGCTGCGGCGTTTTCCTCCTGATCGCAGTGTTTGCATTCCGCCATCACACGCATAAAGTGAAACCCAAATAGAGCCCAAACTTCGTTTCCAGTTCGACCGGAACTTCTCGAGGTTTGTGGAGAGTTCAGGCACCTGGGGGACAAATTGAAGAAAGAAGAATTCCTTAGTAACTTTGAGAGTCAACACCACAACTTCGAAAACTTGAGAACATCAGCATTCGGTTTAGTATCGAAAGCAATTTCTGAAGCCGGCGTTTCCGCTATGCCAATTCTCTCTCGCGTAAAGGACAAGAACAGCGCGGCTTCAAAGCTTGATAGAAAAAATATAACGACCCCCTTAAGGAAATGACAGATATTGTCGGTTTAAGAGTCGTTTTATATCTGGAACATGAAATCACATCCTTGGAAGAAGTTCTCCGACAGTACTTTGAGATTGATGAAGAAAACTCAATAGACAAGAGAAAACCTTCAGATGTTCAAAAAGTTGGCTACAGGTCGCTACACTTAATCTGCAAACTTGGAAAGGGAAGAGAGACTCTACCTGAATACCTAAACATTTACGACATACCATTTGAGTTACAAATTCGTACAGCACTCGAACAAGCATGGGCTGAAATTGAACATAAACAACAATACAAGTCAAATTCCGCACTCCCCCCGGACTTACAGCGACGGTTAAATATTCTGTCTGGAAATTTGGAACTCATCGACCAAGAACTCTCCAGAGTCGTGCAGGAAGCTGACCTATACAATGACAGAGTTGGAAAGAATGACGCTTCTGTTTTGGATGATTTCCTCTCCACAACATCGATCCTGAGTCTCTCAAAGAAACACCTCAAATCCCCCAACGGAAAACTTATCTCTCAGCACATCCCCTTCAGCGAAGAAGAATCAGATCTCTTAATTCACGAGCTGTCGAAGTTTGGAATTCTCACTGTTGGACAACTGGACACGCTATTGGACGAGTTCCTGAAGGAGGATTTTTCAACGTTCTTCTGGGAAAACCTCCGTTTCATTGGCGCTGTACGTATGGCAATGGTATGGAAAAACCCAGATCGGTTTTTACGGGAAGCATATTGGGGACAATATTCGTTCTCCGATGAAGAGATACAAGACTTAGAGGACGAATTTGATTTACCAGGCCTTCTAGAGAAATTTAGAACTGCCGGTGTAGACTTCGACTAAAGTTGGGAAGTGGGCGAGTCACCTTGACCGGGCCGCAAGCGACCCGGTCAAGGTGACTCGCCCCCCCGTTGCGCCAAACCCCAAACCACCGCACGCCCCGCTTGCGCGCCCTTAACCCCGCTCTGCCATACTCCAATCCGTCGCGACACAACGGTGCGGACTGACACCCCGCACCACCAGGAGATACGGGAGCCCCCAAGACCACCTCTTCATCGGGTGCAGGGGTTCTCCGCAACACGAGAGCTTTCGAGCGGACATGGGGGCTTGCGACCCCCTGCCCGGCCCTCCGCCTCCGGCCCCTCCGGGCCCCTTGGCGGCGCCGCCACCTCTACTCCGGCCAGCACATCACGGCCACACAAGCAAAACGGCCCAAAGGCCCCAGACAGGCAGACGGGCAGACAGACGGACACACAGCCACCGGACAGGGAGACAATCCCGCCCGGCCAAACCCGCGCATCCGGTGACAGCTTCGTGAGGGCTGTTGCCTGAAACCGCTTTCCCTTCTTATGGTTAGGCCAGCCAATCACAGCAGGGAAACAGCCATGGCCTTCATCGCGGACAACCAGCTGCCCCTGCTCCTCTTGTTCTTCTTTGCAGGCCTGATCGGCACCGCCTTCCTGTTCCGCAAACCGGCAGGCCACCGGGCCTGGAAACTGGCGGACCTCGTGTGGGTGGTGCTCGGCGGCTTCGGCGCGCTGGTGGCGGTGATCTCCGGCATCTACGCCGCAGATAGCTCCCGGCTCGAACGCCAGATCGACATCGCCTATGCCGCCACCGCCGCCTTCGACCGCGACGCCGCCCGCTTCCGCCTGCGCTTCTGCGACCCCGCCTATGACACCGACATCGCGGTGTTGTGCGAAAAGGTCGAATTCCTCTCCGCCTCCACCGCGGGCAACGCTGAACTGCCGCTGTTCATCGCGGTGACCGATGAGGTCGCGCCATTGCAGGGCCTCAGCTTCCTGTTCGGCAGCCGCTCGGAAAAGGCCGAAATGGCAGACATGGAGGCCAAAGCCGCCGCCTTCGACCCGGCGGCCTTCCTGGTCTTCACCGCGCTTGACGCCCCAACACAGGCCGCCGTCGACACCATGCGCCGCAAGGTGCCTGCCATTGCCGGCGATTTCCTGATCATCGCCCGCGCCTATGACGGCCTGATCGCCCATGTGTCCAAGCTCAAGGAGGAATGGGAATACCTGCAGGACAACGCCCATATCCTGGTGCTGCAGATCATCGCGCTCTGCCTCGTCAGCTTCGCCGCCCCCTTCCGCCTCGGCAAATCCATTGTCGAGCTGCGCGCGCGCCGCTAACCTGACCTGACGCCACAGGACCCGCCCATGCGCACATTCGACGAGATCCACGCCATATCCGCAGACCGCCACGGTGGGGTGCAGGCGCTGGAGGAGAAACTCACCAGACCCGACCCCAAGGTGACAGAGCTGCCGGAGGACCGCTGGCTCGCCACCATGACCAAATGCATCTTCCAGGCGGGCTTCAACTGGAAAGTGATCGAGGCGAAATGGCAGGGTTTCGAGGAGGTCTTCCACGGCTTCGACCCCGGCCCCTGCGCCTTTATGCCGGAGGATGAATTCGACCGGATCCTCAGCGACACCCGCGTGGTCCGGAACGGCGCCAAACTGGCAACAGTGCGCGCCAACGCTGCCTTCCTGATGGAGCTGCGCGACGAGGGCGGCGCAGGCGAGATACTGGGCGGCTGGCCCTCATCCGACTACATCGGGCTGCTGGAGATGCTCAAGAAACGCGGCGCCCGCCTCGGCGGCAACACCGGCCAATACGCCATGCGCTTTGCCGGCCGCGACAGTTTCATCCTCAGCCAGGACGTCACTGCGCGCCTCATTGCCGAGGGCGTGATCGACAAACCCGCAACCTCCAAGACCGCTCTGAAAGCGGTGCAGGCCGCGTTCAATGAATGGATGGATCAATCCGGCCGCTCCCTCACCGAAATCAGCCGCGTGCTGGCGATGAGCTGCTGAGGCAAAGCCGCATATGATCCGCTGCCTGCTCCTCGCCCTGCTGTTTCTCTCTGCCTGCGGCCGCCCGCTGACGGAAACCGAACGCGCCTATCTGGACACCCTGCACGGCACCAGCCTCAACGCAAACAAGGTCCGCATCGTCGAGGGCGCACCGCTCGGGGCCGTCACCTTCCGCCGCATGCCGCGCCCGCGTGTCACCTGCCGCGAGCGCATCCTGCCGCCGGTGAAGGAAGAGATCGTCACCTCCAAACCCGCCGCCGTGGCGCTGTTCAACCGCATCTTCTTCACCCGCGACTGGTACGTGGATAACTACCTGCCGGAATACCCGGAGCGGCTGCACCTGGTGGAGGCGATGCTGCTGGCGCATGAGGTCACCCATGTGTGGCAATGGCAAAACCGCCGCCAGACCGGCTATTCCCCCTTGCGCGCCGCAGCGGAGCACGGCCAGGACCGCGACCCCTATCTGTTCGATCTGGAGGGGGACCCGGACTTCGGCACCTACGGGTTCGAACAGCAGGGCGCCATCGTCGAGGAATACGTCTGCTGCCGCGCCCTCGCCCCGCAGGCCGCCCGCACCAAGCGGCTGCACGACATGCTGGCCGCCGCAATGCCGGTCAGCCCGCTGCCGCAAAGCCGCGAAAGCGCGGTCTACCTGCCTTGGAAGGACGCCGAACTGAACGGCATCTGCGACTGACCTGCTGAACCGCGGTGATAGATCGATTTTTCAGGGCGGGAAATCGCGCCGGATTCCGATGCTGCGCCGCAACGTAGGGGTTGTCTTCGCAGAGAGTTTCCGGCCACAAATCCGCCAAGCAAACTGCAGGAGCCGCGCCATGACCCAATACGCCCTCATCATGCTGGCCGCAGGCCTTGGCATTCCGGTGCTGGCGGCTCTGAACGCGGCACTCGGCAAGCTGATCGGCTCCCCCGCCTCTGCCGCCGTGGTGCTGTTCCTGATCGCGCTGATTGCCACCAGCCTCTACGCGCTGATCGCCGGCCCGCAGGCGCTGGCGCGCATTCCATCGGCCCCCAAGCACCTGCTGCTGGCGGGCGTTCTGGTCGCCTTCTACGTCCTGTCGATCACCTATGTCGCGCCGCATTTCGGGGTCGGCAACGCGGTGTTCTTCGTGCTGATCGGCCAGCTGATCTCTGCCGCCGCCATCGACCATTTCGGCTTGTTCGGCGCCCAGGTCAGCCCGCTGACCCTGACCCGCGCGGCCGGCATTTCGGTGATGGCGCTGGGGGTCTGGATCACCCAGATGGCTTAACCGGAAACCTTCTTCACAAACTGCGACTTCAACCCGATCGGCCCGACGCCGGGCACCTTGCAGTCGATGTCGTGATCGCCGTCCACCAGCCGGATGCCGCGCACCTTGGTGCCGACCTTGATCACCGAGGACGTGCCCTTCAGCTTCAGGTCCTTGATCACCGTCACCGTGTCGCCGTCCTGCAAGACGTTGCCGACACTGTCGCGCACCTCCTTGGCGTCGCCCGCGGCCTCCCCCGCGGCCCATTCATGGGCGCATTCGGGGCAGATCAGCAGAGCATCCACATGATAGGTGTAGGCAGAGGCGCATTCGGGGCACGGCGGCAGGGTATCAGTCATACACCGCCAATAGCCGGGAACCCCGCGCAACACCAGAGACAGATCCGCCGCCCGGCTCCCTTTGTGCTATACTTCTTTGCACCAGCGAAAGGCGGGATCATGACCGGCAAGGTGGAAACACACTACGGCGGCAGCAGCAATCTGGCAGAGCAGATCGCCAATGACCTGCGCGCCAAGGGGCTGGAGCCCGCGGAGCTCACCCCCGCCGATTTCGAGACGCTGGATGAATTCCACTTCCGCGGCCGCGCCGCAACGCTGGAGCTGGCCGCGCAGATGCGGCTGACTGCGCAATCCAAGGTGCTCGACATCGGCTCCGGCCTTGGCGGTGTCTCCCGCACCCTTGCGGAGACCGCGGGTTGCCATGTCACCGGCCTCGACCTGACGCCGGAACTATGCGCCGCGGCGGCAGAGATTTCCGCCTGGCTGGGCCTCGCGGGCAAAACAGACTTCCAGCAAGGCGATGCCACAGATCTGCCCTTTGCGGACAACAGCTTTGACGCCGCGATCACCGTGCATGTGTCGATGAACATTCCCGCCAAACACCGGATGTATGCCGAAGCCCGCCGCGTGCTGCGGCCCGGCGGGGTGTTTGCCGTCTATGACATTCTTCAGGGTGAAGGCGGGGATATGATCTTCCCGGCGCCTTGGGCAGCCGAACCATCAATCAGCCATCTGGCCACCCCGCAGGAGATGGAGACCCTGCTGCGCGGCGCCGGTTTCAAGCTGCTGGGCAGCATTGAATCCACCGCCGAAAGCCTGCGCTGGCTGGAGGAGCGCACCGCCAGCACCGGACCGCCGCCGCCAGTGCCGATCACCACCCGGCTGCTGTTCGGCGACGGGTTCAGGGAGATGGTGCAGAACCAGCTGCGCGCCCTGCGCGAGCGCCGGATGCTGACCTGGAGTTTTCTCTGCGAGGCTTAATCCGTTTTGCCGCTGACCTTGATATTGCCCTGCAGCTGGGCGCCGTTCTCAGTCGACATGGTCTGCGCAGAGACATCCGCCTGCACCCGCGAACTGGCCGCCAGCCGCAGGTCCTCGCATTGGATTTTGCCGCTGTAGGCGCCTTCGACCGTGACCGATTTTGCGCTCAGCGCGCCATCCACGGTGCCGCCTTCCAGCACTGTCACCGCCTGCGCGGAGACATCGCCGACAACCCGGCCCCTGACCTCGACGCTGCCTTTGCTGGAGGTGACATTGCCTTCAACCGTCACGTCTTTCTCGATTACCGAATTCACCACGTCTCAGCCCTTTCTGCGCATCCCCGGACAGCCTAGCCCGCCCGGTCAAATTTGAACAGTTGTTAGCAAACAGCCGCCCCGGGGCCAAAGCCGCAGCTGTCGGGGTGGCAAGGTTCCGCCTGCCCGCCTATTCCACCTGCGGGAACGGTGCCGGCAAAGGTGCGGCGCCGTACTGGAACAGCGACCCCCAGAATCCGCCCGGACTGGGCTGCCAGGGTGCGGTGTTCATGTCCAGCGCCACGCAAGCTGAGGATCTTGTGGCCGGGTTCTCCTTGGCCCGCTCGCAGCGCTCCGGCGTGGTGTGGCAGGCCGCCAGATAGGCCTGCGGCCCGGTCTTGCCGCTGTCCTCCTGGTAGCAATAACGGATGGCCTCCTCCTGCAGCTGGGCGCGGGCCTGTTCGACCAGCTGCTGATTGCCCGCCACCGTCTTGCTGGCTGCCTCCAGCGCCGAGGCTGCGTCCTGCTGCACCAGTTCTGCGGCGCGCTGCAACTCGCCCGTGCCGCCCTCCGCCCCCTGCAGCGCCTGGGTCAGCCGGGCATTCACCTTCTGCGCCTCCGCCAGCGCGGTCTGCAGTTCCGCCACGGTGGCGTCGTATTCGACCAGCTTCGACTTCCACTTGAAGCCGGCAAAGCTGCCCTCCTCAAACCCGGCGCTGACCAGAATGCCGTTCAGCTTCTGCGGAAACAGCAGAAAGACCGCAAACAGCGCAATCACCGTAGCATCGCGCAACAGCACCACGAGGTCTTTCAGGAGTGAGACCGTCTTCTGCATCTGAACCCGCCGTCACTGGAACCGTACCAGGGATAGACTGGCCTGGCGCAGGGGTTCAGGTCAAACGGCGGGCGAGCGCAAAGCCCGGAATCAAGGCGCGCAGCGCCGCCGGGCAGAGCCCGTCCGCCCCCTCGGGCGGGCTCTTTGGCCACGGTGCGAACCTGTCAGCACTTCTACGGAACAGGCGGGATAAACTGCCATACAAACCAGTCAGCGCCGCCCACCCGCGGACGGGCCCTGCCCGGCCTCAAACGGTGGGCTAAACCGGCACCAGCAGCCCGTTCTCCAGCTTCACCTGCCGGTCCATCCGCGCCGCCAGCTCCAGGTTGTGGGTGGCAATCAGCGCCGACAGGCCGGTGCCGCGCACCAGCTCCATCAGCGCCGCAAACACCTGGTCAGAGGTGCCGGGATCGAGGTTGCCGGTCGGCTCATCCGCCAGCAGCACCCGCGGCGCGTTGGCCAGCGCCCGGCAGAAGGCAACCCGCTGCTGCTCGCCGCCCGACAGCGCCGCCGGGCGGTGATCGGCGCGGCCTGCAAGGCCCACGGTGCCCAACAGCTGCGCCGCCCGCGCCACCGCGGATTTCTGCGAGGCGCCATTGGCTAGCTGCGGCAGCACGATGTTTTCCAGCGCCGAAAACTCCGGCAGCAGGTGGTGGAACTGATAGACAAACCCCACTTCCTGACGGCGCACACGGGTGCGGCGGCGGTCGCCCTTTCGGGTCACATCCTCACCGGCCACCCGCACCTCGCCTGCATCCGGCGTGTCCAACAGCCCCGCTATGTGCAACAGCGTCGACTTGCCCGCGCCCGAGGGTGCCACCAGCGCCACAACTTCGCCTGCCTGCAGGGTCAGGTCGGCGCCGCGCAGAACATCCACCTGCCCGGGCGTACCTTTCAGATAGGACTTGGTGATCCCCTTCAGCTCCAGCGTGATCTCACTCATAGCGCAGCGCCTCCACCGGGTTGAGGCGCGCCGCGCGGCGGGCCGGGAAAATGGTCACGAAGAACGACAGCCCCAGTGACAGCGCCGTGGCCGAGAGCACATCCGCCAGCCGCAGCTCAGCTGGCAGCGCATAGATGCCGCGGATCGACGGGTCCCAGACGCCGCCGCCCATGACGTAGTTCACGAAGGAGAAGATCGGATCGATATAAAGCGCAAACAGGCAGCCCAGCACCACACCGCAGATGGTGCCGAGGACGCCGGTGAAGGCACCGCAGATGAAGAACACCCGCATCACCGAGCCTTCGCTCAGGCCGATGGTGCGCAGGATGCCAATGTCGCGGCCCTTGTTCTTGACCAGCATAATCAGGCCCGAGACGATGTTCATCGCCGCGATCAGCACCAGGATCGACAGGATGATGAACATCACGTTGTCCTCGACCTCCAGCGCGCGCAGGAAGCCGCCAGAGGCATCGCGCCAGGTCCAGACCCCCGCAACGCCGCCCGCCGCGGTCAGGATCGGCAGGGCGATTTGATCCACGTTTTCCGGGTCTTCCACCATGACCTCAATCTCATCCGCGACGCCCTCGCGGTTGAAAAACCCCTGCGCCTCACCAAAGGGCAGATAGACCCGGGTGCGGTCGATGTCCCAGCGCCCGGCGGTAAAGACATAGACCACCTCATAGGCGTTGACCCGCGGGCTGGTGCCAAAGGCGGTCTTGACGCCATTGGGGGAGATCAGCTTGATCTTGTCCCCCACAGTGACCCCCAGCTCCCGCGCCACGCCGGAGCCGATGGCGATCCCCTCCTCAAACCGCGCAAGGTCGCCAATGGCCTCCTCGCTTTGGGCGACGCCGGGGATGCCCTGAATGTCAGCGGCAGAAATCCCGAATACCTCGACGCCTGCATTGCGGTCGCGCAGGTTCGCCATCACCTGCCCCTTGACCAGCGGCGCAGCCCGGGTGACGCCCGGTACCGCGGCGACGGTCTCTGCCAGTGCCTCATAATCCTTGAGGGAACGGTCCAGCACCCCGGCCTCATTCACCTCGCCATAGGAATAAACGGTGACATGCGCGTTCGCGCCCAGGATGGTGCCGACAAACTCTGAGCGGAAGCCGGAACGCACCGCCAGCGTGGCAATCAGCGCAAACACCGCAAGCGTAATGCCGATGAGGCTGATCCAGGTCATCACGCTGACCCCGCCCTCGGCCTTGCGGGCGCGCAAGTAGCGCCAGGCGATAATCCATTCGAAACGCGAAAACGGCGGTGGTGTCGTGGCCATAAGGGGTCCTGCCCGGAAATTTTGCCTGCAAACTGTGCTGCCTTACGCCCGGGGTCAAGGTGCGGTTGCAGAACTGGCCGATAATCCGCCGGCCGCTGCAGGCTTCTGGCGTGCGCTGGTCTGTGCAATCGTTGGAAGCGCACAGCAGGAACACGGGAGGCCACAATGCCATTGATTGACATTCACGTTCTGGAAGGGGTGTTTACCGAAGAGGAAAAGCACCAGCTGATCCGGGAAACAGCAAAGGCCTTTGGCACCGTTGCCGGTCAGGTCATGCAGGACAATACTTCGGTCCGCATACACGAGGTGAGAAGCGGCCATTGGGGCGGCGCGGACACCGTCTGGACCACCGAAAAGGCGCTTGCCCTCAAGCATGGCGGCTGACCCACGCCGCCTGGCGTCACTGCATCGTGACCTGCCGCATATGCCCATTGCCTTGCATTTGCCCGGTGCTAGGGCTTTATCAGGCGGGTTCCGGTTTTAATGGGTGAGAACGATGGACAGATACTTCAAACGCGCGCTGCCGCATCCTTCGCTGCGCACGGTGATCATGGCCGGGCTCGGCGCGTTTCTGGCCATTGCGGCGCTGTCGCTGCTGACCACCCACGCCAATCTGCTGTTGCTGATCGCGCCTTTTGGCGCCAGCTGCGTGCTGTTGTTCTCGGTCCCTGCCAGCCCGCTGTCGCAGCCCGCGCATGTGGTCGGCGGCCATGTGCTGGCCACCGCGGTTGCGCTGGCGCTGAACGCGCTGCTGCCCGACACCTGGTGGGCGCTGGCGCTGGCCGTTGGCCTTTCTATTGCCCTGATGGCAGCACTGCGCCTGACCCATCCGCCCGCAGGCGCCGACCCGCTGGTGGTCTTTGCCACCGATCCCGGTGTTTCCTTCCTGCTGTTCCCGGTGCTGACCGGGGCCGTGGCGCTGGTGGCGATTGCCGCCCTGTTCCACCGGTTCTCAGGCCACGAATACCCGCTGAAACACGGCTGATCGGAACTTGCGTCAGAGCGCCAGCATCGCCGCCACCGGCAGCCGCAGCGCCTGGCCAAGGGCACGCGAGTCCGCCGCCTCCAGATGGTAGCCATCCGCGGCTGAGGCCCGCGCCACCTGGCCGGAATCGAAAAAGCCGCAGCCAAGCCGGTCTGCCAGCGCCTCGATCACGTCTGCCAGCATCTCTGACTGTTCGACCATCGCCGGGGTCACGTCCGAGGTTTCGCACAGCGTCACCGGAGGCGGCGAGACCAGCAGCACCTGCGGCGCCACCGGTTCCGGCATCCGCCAGGGGTGGTGGCGGATGATCTCCACCAGCCGCTCCAGCCCGTCGCGGATCAGATGGTTGGGGCGGGTCTCGTAGATCTCGTTGGTGCCCAGCATGATTACCACCAGATCCAGCGGCGCGTGGCTGTGCAGCAGCATCGGCAGCACCGCATCGCCGCGCATCTCCGCACAGGCCGAGTTGCGCGCGTGAACCGTGGTGCGCCCGCGCAAGCCTTCGGCAAAGACGGCGGCTTTCGTCAGCCCTTCGCCCAGCGCCACCGGCCAGCGGTCGTCATAGGGGTGCCGCCCGCCGGTGTGCGGGTCGCTGCCCCAGGTCAGGCTGTCGCCAAAAGCCAGGATCTGTTTCATGCCGTATCCTCCCGTTTCCGGCACCCTGCGGCGGACGGCGGGTTCGGGCAAGGGAAATGACAGCCCCCCCGCGCGCCGGGGCTAGTTGCCGCGCACCGCCTCTGCCATTGCAGCATAGGAGCCTTCCAGCTCCGCTGCCGCGGGCCTCGGGTCCGGCACCTGGTCCGGTGCCGCCAGCCCGGCTGCCCTGACAATGGTGTTGATGAAACTGAACATGCCGCAGACCTCCACCACCTCATAAAGCGCCGCCTCGCTCCAGCCCGCGCTGGTGGCCGCGGCAAAGGCCTGCGTGATGTCCTCCGCCTCTCCCGTGTGCAACGCACCGGCATAGTCCAGCAAGGGCCGGATGCGGTCCTGTGTTGTTGCCACGGGGCCGCAGAACACCTCAGAAAACAAGCTGTGGAAATGGACGCAATAGGCCACACCGTTCAGGCCGGAGACATGCGCGGCTATTGCCTCGCGCTCGCCCCGTGTCAGAACACCGCTGGCGCACATGATGCGGTCCAGCAAGCACAGCAGCTGTTCGGAGTTCTGCGGAAAGGAGGACAGCACATGGGTCAGCCCGCTGTCTGCTTCGATACCGCTGAAATTGGCCATGCCTGCTCTGCCCCCGCTGCTGTTCAGGGCGAGGCTAGCAGCCGGGCCGCCCTCTGTCAGCGCCCTGCACGGCAAAGGAAAACCCCGCCAGCTTTCGCCAGCGGGGCTGTTCGCTTCAAACTTGCGGCCTGGCTCAGAAGCCGCGCCCTGTGGGGTGCGCCTTGTAGACCTCGACCACTTTCTTGACCGCCTCTTCCGGGGACAACTCCTCGCTCTCGCCGGTGCGGCGGGAGGTCAGCTCCACCACGCCATTCTTCAGCCCGCGCGGGCCGACGGTGATGCGCCAGGGCAGACCGATCAGGTCCATGGTGGCGAACTTGCCGCCCGCACGCTCGTTGCGGTCATCATAAAGCGGGTCCAGGCCAGCCGCGGTCAGCGCCGCATAGAGCTGGTTGCAGGCGGCATCCGCCTCGTCGTCGCCCTGCTTGAGGTTGACGATGCCGCAGTGGAACGGGGTCACGCCCTCGGGCCAGATGATGCCCTTGTCGTCGTGGCTGGCCTCGATGATCGCACCCAGCAGGCGCGAGACGCCGATACCGTGGGAGCCCATGTGGACCGGCACGTTCTTGCCGTCGGGGCCCTGCACGGTGGCGCCCATCGCGTCGGAATACTTGGTGCCGAAATAGAAGATCTGGCCGACCTCGATGCCGCGGGCCACCTGGCGGCGCTCCTCGGGGATCTGGTTGAACAGGGCTTCGTCGTGGGTCTCGTCGGTGCGGGCGTATTTGGAGGTGAACTCCTCCAGCACGCTCTGGCACTGCTCGACGCTGTCATAGTCGATCTCGCGGTCGCCGAAGGTCAGATCGGTGACGGCGCTGTCATAGAACACCTCGGACTCGCCGGTGTCTGCCAGCACCAGGAATTCATGGGTGTCATCGCCGCCGATCGGGCCAGAGTCGGCGCGCATCGGGATCGCCTGCAGCCCCATCCGCTCATAGGTGCGCAGGTAGCTTACCAGGTGGCGGTTGTAGGCGTGCAGCGCGTCCTCTTTGGTGAGGTCGAAGTTGTAGCCGTCCTTCATATAGAATTCGCGGCCGCGCATCACGCCGAAACGCGGGCGGATCTCGTCGCGGAACTTCCACTGGATCTGGTACATGGTCAGCGGCAGGTCCTTGTAGCTGCTGACATGGGCGCGGAAGATGTCGGTGATCAGCTCTTCGGCGGTGGGGGTGAACAGCATGTCGCGGTCATGCCGGTCCTTCACCCGCAGCATTTCCTGGCCGTAAGCCTCATAGCGGCCCGACTCGCGCCACAGGTCGGCGGACTGCATGGTCGGCATCTGCATCGGGATATGGCCCGCGCGGATCTGCTCGTCATGCACGATGCTTTCGATCTTCTTCAGCACCTTGAAGCCCAAGGGCAGCCAGGAATAGATCCCGGCGGCGGATTGCTTGATCATCCCGGCGCGCAGCATCAGCCGGTGGCTGACGATCTGGGCTTCCGAGGGGTTCTCTTTCAGAACCGGCAGAAAATAGCGGGACAGGCGCATCTTGGCTCCATCGGTGATGTGGGTTCGAGTTCCCGCCCGGTTTAGTGGGTGATGGGGGTGCGGGCAAGGGTGGAGAGAATGCCCGCAATAAAGAACTTGCGGCATTCCGGCAGGGCTCAGTCTTGAATACCCAATAGTTCTGTTACTACACCGGTCGCATAAACTTTGCGGCCCGCGACGCAGTAGAAATTTGTCCCAACTGAAATGCGCTGACGGTGGTAGCTAACCATCTCCCTGACAACGATAGTCATGAGCGCGTCCTTTATTCCTGAGAGGGGTTCGGTATCAGGGAACGGAACTCCATCTTCATCCAAAAAAATCGGATGGATCATGTAGATTTCATCAGTTGGGCTATCTTCCCCATATCTGAAGTCCCATCGAAGTTTGTTGAAGGCAGGGACAGAGCTCCCGCCCTGTTCTGCGGTCAGAATGGAGATTTCGGCCTTAAAATCAGGCTCATGTGAAAGGAGTTTGTACATGGCCGGCAGGCTATGAGAGACCGAAACACGTTGCAAGATCAGCCCGGTTCATCCTCGAGAACGCCAGACCAAAACCAAGTAGCTAATACTGCAAATGGCCCGGGCCTGACCTTGGGCGGGCGCGAATGCGCCAGACCGGGGGGAAGGTCAGGCGCAGGCCGTGCGGCTGACGCCACACGTCCCAAAAGAAAACCACGGGCGCCGGAACGCCCGCAGAAGTTTCACCTAGGCTTTGCCGTAGCCTTACATCTTCGCCCGCTCAGCCCGCAGCGCCAGCCACAGGCAGTAGCACATCATCAGCACCACCAGCGTGAACGGGATGCCGGTTGAGACCGCCGCGCCCTGCAGCGCTGACAGTCCGCCGCCGAGCAGGAGTGCAATCGCGACCAGCCCCTCCAGCGTGCACCAGAACACCCGCTGGATCACCGGGGCGTCCATCTTGCCGCCAGCGGTGATCGTGTCGATCACCAGCGAACCGGAGTCCGATGAGGTCACGAAGAAGATCACGATCAGCACCAGCGAGATCGGTGCCACGATCGAGTACAAAGGCAGCTCCTTCAGGAAGCCGAACAGCGCGCCCTCGGGCTTGTAGCTGTCGATCACTGTCGCCTTGACGCCCTCGGCGCCGCCGGCGTTCAGCATGTCGATGGCGCCGCCGCCAAAGGTCGACATCCACAGCGCGCAAACGGCAGTGGGGGCGATCAGCGCGCAGAGCACAAACTCGCGCACGGTGCGGCCCTTGGAGATGCGGGCGATGAACATGCCGACAAAGGGCGACCAGGCAATCCACCAGGCCCAATAGAAGGTGGTCCAGCCGTGGAAGTAGCTGGTGTCCTCGCGCCCGAACGGGTTGGAGAGCGCCGGAAGCAGCTGAACATAGTCCACCATCACACTGAAATAACGGGCAATTGCGGTGCCGATGCCGGTCACAAGGATCACAAAGATGAACAGCGCCACCGCCATCACCATGTTGATTTCCGACAGCCGTTTGACACCGGCATCCATGCCCATCAGCACCGAGCCCAGCGCAATCGCGGTGATGCCGATGATCAAGAGCACGACAACCGTCGGGCTGGGTTCGATCCCGAACACCTCATAAAGGCCGGCCGCAACCTGCTGCGCGCCAAGGCCTAAGGAGGTGGTCAGCCCGAACAGCGTGGCAAAGACCGCCAGCGTATCAATGGCATGGCCCCACCAGCCCCAGACCCGCTCGCCCAGGATCGGATAAAACGCGGAGCGCAGGGTCAGCGGCAGATCGAGGTTGTAGCAGAAGATCGCCAGCGACAGGCCGACAGCGGCATAAACCGCCCAGCCCTCCAGCCCCCAGTGGTGGATGGTGCCGACAATGCCGATGTACTCATTGCCCGGCTCATTGATGTCGATCCCCAGCGGCCGCGCCGCGCCGCCTTCTGAGAAGTTGTAGTAGACCGGCTCAAGCACGCCGAAGAACAAGAGGCCGATACCGATGCCGGCCGCGAACATCATCGCAATCCACCCGGCATAGGAATAATCCGGCTTGGCATCCTTGCCGCCGATCCGGACAGAGCCGACCGGCAGGACGATCAGCGCCAGGCAGAACAGGGTGATGGCGTCCACCGACAGGACCAGAAACCAGTCGAAGGTGCTGGTCAGCCAGGGCCGCAGCCAGCCGAAGAAGGCCGCCGCAGCCTCCTGGTTGGCAAGCGCAATCAGCACAAATGCCGCGATCAGGATACTGGAAATCAGGAAGACAGGATTATGGATGTCCAGGCCGAACGGCCGGATGTTGTCCTGTCCCAGCTCATACTCTGTCTCGAAGTCCCAGACCCTCGGGTCGGGATCGAGCATTTTCTTTGTTTCAGGCATGACGCCTCCCCTTGTACTCGTTAACTCTCCTGCAAGTGTCGCATTAAATTCGGAAATCTCCTAATTTGCGCCGCAAACCCTCCCTGGGGCCGGTATGCGCCCTGCTCTCAGCATGATGTCGCTTTTGCCGCATTCTGGCGCAAAGGAACTTGAATCGCCGTTCAAGATTCGAAAGTGTTAGCGGAAACGCCAAACACGGCGGCACGACTTAGGGAGAGAGACGTGGCCAAAACAATTACCGAACCGGCCCGCGAGATACCGGTGATCCATGAAACAGAGGTGCTGGTCGTGGGCTCCGGCCCTGGCGGGCTGGCAGCAGCGCTGGCGGCAGCGCGGGCGGGCGTCGAGGTCACGCTGATGGACCGCTTCGGCTGCTTCGGCGGCAATATCACCACCGTGGGGGTCGAGGGCTTTGCCTGGTACCGGCACGAGGAAACGGTAGAGGCCGGCGGCATCGGCTGGGAATTCGAGGAACGCGCCAAGGCGATGGGCGCGGCGGTGCCCGAAAGCCAGTCGCTGTCTTATGAGCTGGACAGCGAGGGCTTCAAGCTGGTCGCTGATAAGCTGGTCGAGGAAGCGGGCATCCACCCGATGCTGCACCGGGTCTTTGTGGCCCCGATCCGCGAGGGCAGCCGGATCACCGGCGTGATCGTCGAAAGCAAGGCAGGCCGCGAGGCTGTGCTGGCGAAACGGGTGATCGACGCCACCGGCGACGCCGACATTGCCCATATGATGGGCGCGCCTTGCATCAAGACCCCGGTGGAGCAGATGCAGGCGGCCAGCGTGATGTTCAACATCGCCGGCGTCGACAAGCAGAAGTTCATGGAAGGTGTGAAGGCCGATCCGCAGACCTATGCCAATTGGTCGACCGGCGAATGGCAGGTGGAGACCTCAGGGAAAGAGGATGAGATGTTCTCCCCCTTCCTGGCCAAACCGTTTTCACAGGCCATCCGCGACGGGGTGATCCCGGCGCATCTGAACACCATCGGCGGCACCTGGGGCGCGGTGCATGACTCAGGCGAGATGACCTATATGAACCTGGTGCATCTGGCGGGCATCGACGGCACCGACCCTGACAGCATGACAAAGGGCGAGATCGAGGGCCGCAAGCAGGCGATGCACGCCATCGACGCCCTGCGCACCTATACGCCCGGCTGCGAGGGCGCGCGTCTGCGGAACTTCGGCATGACCATCGGCATCCGCGACACCCGCAAGATCGACGCGCATCACAACATCACCGAGGATGAGACCCGCAACCAGGGCCGCTTTGAGGACACTATCGGCATCTACCCGGAATTCATCGACGGCTACGGGGTGCTGATCCTGCCCACCACCGGGCGATACATGCAGATCCCCTACCGCTCGATGCTGCCCAAGGGGGTTCAGGGCCTTCTGGTGACCGGCCGCGCCATCGGCGGCGACAAGATCGCCCATGCCGCCACCCGCAACATGGCCTGCTGCGCTGTCGCCGGTCAGGGCGCGGGCATTGCCGCCGCGCTGTCGGTCAAATCGGGCTGCGAATTTGACGCGGTGGATATCTCCGCGGTGCAGGCAGAGCTGAAGCGCCAGGGGGTGCGGATCCACTGATGCAGATGATCCCCACCATCGACATCACGCCGCTGCGGGAGGATAGCCACCCGCAGCACCAGCAGACCGTTGCCGCCATTCTGGCCGCGGCTGAGGACATCGGCTTTCTGTCGATCACCGGCACCGGCGTGGCGCAGGAAACGGTGGAGGCCGTGCGGAACGCGGTGCGCGCGATCTTTGCCGTGGATGAGAAATCCAAGTGGGATCAGGCGATTACGCGGGAGAATTACCGCGGCTATATCCCGATGGGGTTCTTCACACCAAACGATGGCAGCGGCACGGCGGACAAATACGAGGGTTATAAACTGCACCATGAGGTGGCAGCAGGTGATCCCATCCGTGCCGCCTGTCCGCTCTACGGTCCCAACCGCTGGCCGCTTGAGGTGCCGGAAGCGCGCGAGGTGATCCTGGGCTACTGGTCCCAGCTGGACGGTGTCTTTCACCTGCTGCTGGGCGCGCTGGCAGAGGGGCTGGGGCTGGACCCGGCGGCGTTTCAGGACCCGTTTGAGAAACCGCTCACCAACATGAGCCTGCTGCATTACCCGCCACAGGCGCCGGAGGAGGAAGGGTTCGGCATCCACCCGCATAAGGACACCGACGCGCTGACCATCATCGCGCCGGACCCGGTGGGCGGTCTGGAGGTACAGACAAGGGACGGCGGCTGGATCACCCCCGACTGCCCGCCCGGCGGCTTTGTGGTGAACATCGGCGACATGCTGGAGCTGTGGTCCGGCGGGCGGCTGGTCTCCACCCCGCACCGGGTGGTGAACAAATCCGGGCGGGAGCGCTACTCCTTCCCCTATTTCGCGGTGCCGCGCCATGACGTGGTGGTGCAGCCGCTGCTGCCGCCGGTTGAAGGCTTCGACCGGCCTTCGGTGCATTGCGGCCATTGGTCGGCGGAGATCTGGCGCACCAACTGGCCGGATGAGAACGCGGGCGAAGACACGCCTGAGCTGGGCACGATTCACAGCTGAAGGAACGCCCCGCCCCACAGGGGGCGGAGCGCCCGCCCACACTGAGAGGGCGGGCGCTGCCCAGCCTGCGGCCGGGCGCAACATTTCCTTAACTTGCCCCCGGCCTTTTCCGCCTTATCCCCGCCTTGCCCACAGGGGAATCGCCCTGCCCCCTTGCAAGCCCCTGCCCCATCAGGAAAGACTGGCGCCAGGAACCTGATGCAAACGGACCAGAGGCGGCACGCGGACCATGGCCTTACCGGCAAAACAGCAGCTGAAATACTGGGGCATTGCCGCCATCGTCTTTGCGGTGGTGATGTGGGCGCTTGGCAATGTGCTGATGCCCTTCATCCTCGGCGCCGCCATCGCCTATATGATTGACCCCGTCGCCGACCGGCTGGAGGCCTGGGGCATGAGCCGCACTGGCGCCACCGCCACGATCACGGTGGGCACGCTGCTGATCTTCCTGCTGCTGCTGGTGGTCGTGGTGCCGACGCTGATTGCGCAGATGATCGACCTGGCCCAGGTGCTGCCGCAGCTGGTGCGCGACGCACGCACCTTTGCGATTGAGCATTTCCCCTCGATCTTCGAGGAGAACAGCCGCATTCACCAAGCGGTGACCTCCTTTGCGCAGACGCTGCAATCACGCGCGGTGGAGGTGCTGCAATCGGTGCTGGGCGGGGCGGCGTCCTTCCTCAACATCGTGATCCTGCTGGTGATCGTGCCGGTAGTGGCGGTCTATCTGCTCTTGGACTGGGACCGGATGGTCGCCCGCATTGATGAGCTGCTGCCGCGCGACCATCAGCCGGTGATCCGCCGCATCGCCGGCGAGATCGACGCGGTGCTGGCGTCCTTCATCCGCGGCATGGGCACCGTCTGCCTGATCCTTGGCACCTATTACGCGGTGGCGCTGATGCTGGTGGGGCTGAACTTTGGCCTTGCCGTCGGCTTCATCGCCGGTCTTGTCACCTTCATCCCATACCTCGGCGCCCTCATTGGCGGCGCGCTGGCCATTGGCCTGGCGCTGTTCCAGTTCTGGGGCGACTGGGTGTCTATCGGGCTGGTTGCCGCGGTCTTTGCCATCGGCCAGGTGGCAGAGGGCAACTTCCTGACCCCCAAGCTGGTGGGCGGCTCTGTCGGCCTGCATCCGGTGTGGCTGCTGCTGGCATTGTCAGTGTTCGGGGCGCTGTTCGGCTTTGTCGGCATGCTGGTTGCCGTGCCTGTCGCCGCGGCGCTGGGGGTGATCGCCCGCTTCCTGACCGAACAGTACCTGGACAGCCGCCTGTATCAGGGCCAGAGCCATCCCACTGCTGTCAAGCGGGACGCGGGCGCGGAGTAAACCGATGGCACAGCAGCTGAGTTTTGATCTCCCGGCGAAACCGGCGCTGGGGCGGGAGGATTTCTTTGTCGCGCCTTCCAACGCGATGGCCGTCGCCCTGCTGGACCCGCAGTTCGCCTGGCCCAGCGGCAAGCTGGTGCTGACCGGCCCCAAGGGCGCGGGCAAGACCCATCTGGCGCATGTCTGGGCCAGCCAGACCGGCGCCCGCATCCTCCCCGCCGCAGGCCTGAGCGAACAGATGGTGCCGGAGCTGGCGCAAGGCCCGGTGGTGGTCGAGGACGTCCCGCAGATCGCGGATGATCCAGAGCAGCAGAACGCCCTGTTCCATCTGCATAATCTGGTGCTGGCGCAGGGCCATTCGCTAGTGATGACCGGGCGCGGCGCGCCGAACCTCTGGGGGCTGACGCTGCCCGACCTGCAAAGCCGGGTGCAGGCCGCCACCCATGCCGAACTGCAGCCGCCCGACGACCAGCTGCTGGCAGTGGTGCTGGCCAAGCTGTTCAACGACCGCCAGATCACCCCGAAACCGGATGTGATTCCCTATCTGGTGGCGCATATGGACCGCTCCTTTGCCGCCGCGGCGCAGATCGTGCGGCGGCTGGACCAGCTGTCGCTGGCGGAAAAACGCAGCCTGACCCGGCCCCTGGCGGTGCGGGCGCTGTCTGAAGTGCGCGAAGAGGCCGCAGAAAATGACGCATCCGCAAGCGGTTGACCGCTGCCCGCCCATGCCCCATCCTGACCGCGGATCGCAAGACGGAGCCCTCATGAACCTGTCCCAGGACCCCGCCGCCGCTGCCACCGCCGCCGCAACTGATTGGGGCCCTTTCGGGCGTCCGATCTTTGATGACCCCAAAGCCCGGGCGCTGTCGCGGGTGGGGGTGGTCGATGTCGGCTCCAACTCGGTCCGCCTGGTGGTGTTTGACGGCGCCGCCCGCAGCCCGGCCTATTTCTACAACGAGAAGATCATGTGCGCGCTGGGGGCCGGGCTGTCCGAAAGCGGCCGCCTGAACCCCGAGGGCCGCGCCCGCGCCCTGTCGGCGCTGCGCCGGTTCCAGCATCTGGCCCAGGGCATGGG
The DNA here is from genome assembly GCF_000203975.2 of Leisingera sp. ANG1. Classification (GTDB taxonomy): domain Bacteria; phylum Pseudomonadota; class Alphaproteobacteria; order Rhodobacterales; family Rhodobacteraceae; genus Leisingera. Next base: position 962,270 of record NZ_AFCF02000001.1, read on the forward strand.
GCTGCCGCCGCTGTCAGCCATTGCCACAGCGGCGGTGCGCGAAGCGGAAGACGGGCCGGAGTTCTGCGACGAGGTGCTGCGCGAGACCGGGCTGAAAATCCACATCATTGACGGCCGCGAAGAGGCGCGTCTGTCGGCACAGGGCGTGCTTCTGGGCTGGCCCGGCGCCTATGGGCTGGTCTGCGACATCGGCGGCTCCTCGATGGAACTGGCGGAGATCCAGGAGAACTCCGTCGGCCGCCGGGTGACGTCCTCGCTTGGACCCTTGAAACTGCGCGACGTCAAGGGCGGGCGCAGGGGCCGCAAGGAACACATCAAGGAAGTGATCGAACGGCTGAAGGGCGAAATGGGCCCGCAGCGCGACCGTCTGTTCCTGGTCGGCGGCAGCTGGCGGGCGATTGCCCGCATCGACATGCACCGGCGCGGCTACCCTTTGAAGGTGCTGCATGAATACCGGATGTCCGCCAAGGACGTGCGCGAAACCGCCCGCTTTATCGAGACCAGCGATCTGGACAAGCTGCGCGGCGCCTGCGGGGTTTCCTCCAGCCGGATGTCGCTGGTGCCCTATGCGATCGACGTGCTGACCCGGCTCGTGAAGACCTTCAAACCCAAGGATATTGCAGTCTCCAGTTATGGCATCCGCGAGGGCCTGCTGTACGAACAGATGCCGCAGCGGCTGCGCGCCCGCGACCCGCTGGTCGAGGCCTCCCGTTTTGCCGAGATGAAGGACGCGCGCGTCCCTGGCTTCGGCAAGACGCTTTATGATTTCGTAAGCCCGATCTTCAGCGGCGCGAGGCACAGCAAGCGGCGGCTGGTCAAGGCGGCCTGCCTGCTGCATGACGTCAGCTGGCGGGCGCATCCCGACTACCGCGCCGAGGTCTGTTTCGACAACGCCACCCGCGCCAACCTGGGCGGGCTCAAACATTCCGAACGGGTGTTCCTGGGCTTGGCGCTCTTGCACCGCTACAGCAACAAGCGGCACGGCAGCTCTTTCGAGTATCTCTATGATCTGTTGGACGAAAAGGGCCAGCACGAGGCGGAGGTGCTGGGCAAGGCGATGCGGTTCGGCGCGATGCTGATGGTGACCGGCAACGGCGACATCGGGTCTTTGCGCTGGCAGCCGCGCAAGCGGGTGCTGCATGTGGATCTGCCGGACACCGCACGGCCGCTGTACGGCGAGGTGGCGGAGTCGCGGCTGAAGTCGCTGGCCAAGGCGCTGGATGCGGAGATTGACCTGCGCTTTGTCAAACCCGCACCGGAACCCGAGCCGGAACAGGCGCAAGAATAATGAGCGCGGGGCGTCAGATTTCGGTGACGCCCTCGTCCTCACCCTTGTCTTCCTTGGCGGGCGCGTTGTCCTTGGGCTTTTTGCGGATGATGATGTCGCCGTTGGGCAGGATTTCCGGCAGCTCATAGGCGCTCCAGTCCTCCACCTCCTTGGCGATCTCCGCCAGCGCAGGCCCCATCTCTGCCAGGAAGGCACCCATCGAGGGGCCGATCTCCTCCATCATGCCCTGCAGGTCCTCAAGCGCCGGCGCCATTTCCTGGCGCAACCCTTCCCAGAACAGCTCCGCCCCGCGCTCCATCAGCGAGGGGCCGGTCCCCTCCTCTTCCGCTTCCTGGGCGGAAAGCGGCGCGGACATCAGGGCAAGGAGGGCGGCAGGCAGGATGAGGTGTTTCATGGGGCTAATATAGAGGCCTGATGCGGGGTGTAACAGGGGAAGACTGCAGGATTGGCGGCAACTTAACTGTTGCCTGCCGGCCGGGGTGGCAACTACCCTGTTTGACGCAAACCTCTGCCGGGGATCGTCAGATCAGGAGGCAAGTAACGATGGGAGCTCCAAAAACCGAAGACAAGGCCGCGGACAAGAAAGACGATACCAAGAAGCTGACCGATGAGCTGGCCAAAACCGTGCGTGAACGGGCCGGCAAACTGGTTCCGAAACTGAACGCAGCCTTTACCAAAGCCCGGAAGGAAGCGGTCAAGCAGGCCAAGGCCGAGCTGGAAAAGAAGGCCAAGAAGGAGGCCAAAGGCGGCAAGCCGGACGCCAAGGAACTGGCCAAGAAGAAAGCCGAGCTGGAAAAGCGCATTCCCAGCTTCAGCGCGGCGATCAGCGACAATGTCGAAAGCAGCGGGCTCAGAACTGCCAATGAGCAGGCCTATTACGCGATCAAGGGCTGGTCCAGCACCTGCTCCTCCGCCCATATGCGGCGCGCTGCGATCCATGTTCCGGTCACTGCGACACGGGCCGGGAAGTCGAAAACCGTCCCGCACAAGAAGACCAACCTGCTCAAATTTTTCCCAGCGAAATATTCCCACGCCGATCATCTCGACGAGAAGAAGGAGGTCTGGGGGATCATGTCCTATTCGGACTTTGCCAAGGAATGGGCCGATGCGGTCAAAAGCGCCAAACTGGCAAACTGGGCCGGAACCAAGCCGAACCTGGCGCCGGATGATCCCTGGCATGTGGAATTGCCCCGCAAGGCAGTGAAGGGGGGCGTCGGCAAGGGCGACGTCGTCAAGAAAACCCGCCCCGGGCGCAGCGATACAGAGGTCAAGGCCTGCGTGGAGAATTACGCGAACTACGTCGCCCTGACAGAGGGCCTGGCCAAGGGCAAGAAGCTGAAGCGGAATTCTGAAATCGAGTCGAACTACAAATCCCTGTTCGACAAGAAGTTCAAGGCGGCCAAGGCCAAGGTCGATGAAGAACGCAAGAAGGCCAAGGAGCAGGCCGAAAAGGATGCCAAGGCCGAAGCCAAGGACAAGAAGCCCGACAAGAAAGCCATTAAGGCCAAGACCGATGAAGCAACCAAGAAGCTGGACGCTGATCTGGAAAAACGGGCGAAGAAGCTGGTCAACAAGATCAACCCCGACCCAAGCCGCTTCAAGCTGGAGAAGTAAGGCCGGCGCGCATTTGGCACCGGCCTTCTGTGGAACGCAGTTGGGGCACTCCGCCGTTTTGCAGCGGATGAGGCCCCGCAGCGTTCAGATGCAGGGCTTCTGCGCTTAGCCGTACGCGGAGGTGTCCCACATCGCGGGCTGCATGAACTCAGGGATCGCCTTTGTCCTGCCGCTCAGCTTTGCGACTGTTCCGGCGGTCAGCTCCAGCGCCATCCAGGATTCCGGCATGGTCAGCAGATCCGGGTACGGTGTCTGCTTGTCCGTCGGGACAAAGCCGTAGCGGGGATAGAATGCGGGGACGCCCAGCACGAACACTGCGTCAAAGCCCGCGGACTTTAGGTGCGCGATGCTGTTTTCCATCAGCTCCTTGCCGACGCCATGGCCCTGAAACTCCGGCAACACGCCGCAGGGCGCGAGCAGGCAGCATTTTGCGTCCGGGTGGTCCTCAAAAACGAAGGGCGTGAACAGCACGTTGCCCGCGGTCTTGCCATCGCGGCTGACACTGATTGAGATGGTGTCCGGGTGATCAAGGAAGATTTCTGCAAGCTTTGCGATCTCCGGCCCTTCGTCCGGGCCGAAAGCACGGCGGTGAACGTCGATGATGTTTTCTTTTTCCATGTTGTCCATTTCTGGTCTCCTTTGGATGAATGGTGTGGCCGCCCCGCGCGGGGGACGGCCTGTTGAAGGGTGGTCAGGCACCGGGCATCGCCATCTTCCGGCTCACCTGTCCGGAGGGTTCGTGCAGCCCCTCCCCGGCAAACTCGAAGCCGTAGCGTTCGTAGAACGGCCGCCCGATGGTGTTGTCGCGAAAGACCTCGACCTTCAGCGGCCCTTTCAGAGCCACCGCATGATCAACCAGCGCCCTGCCGTATCCCCGGCCGTGTCTGGACGGCTCCAGAAACAGGCCGCCGATTTCATTGCCAATGAGGGCAATGAAACCGATGACGGTGCCTGCTTCCTCCAGCACCCAGGTTTCCGCGTTTGGCAGATAGATGCTGCGCATGGCCTGCTGCACCTCTGCCACGAAGTCCGGGCTGAGGAACGGATGCGCGAGCGCGTTGGCCCTTTGCCAGACGGCAATCACCGCATCCGTGTCATCGGCATGATAGGGGCGGATAGAGAACGTGTTATCTGTCATCTTCTTCTGTCCTATCGCTGGTTCATTTGGGCGCGCACGGATTGGTTCCCTAAATGCGTGATGCGATAGGGGTGGCCGTTCTTCGACTTGATGAAGCGCTTGTCCTTGAGGCGCTTGAACACGTCCATCGTGCAGGCTGAGAAGACAAAGCCGTCGCGTGTATAACACTGGACGGAGTGCACTTTGCCGTTGTCGCCGCGCGCGTATTTAATCTCGCCGCCCAGGGCGAGTTCATGCAAAACACGTTGCTCGTGCTTTGAGATGTTCATTGGGATGTCTCGATTTTATGAAAGCACAGAAACAGGATCACTCAGCGTCAGCGCGTGAGTGTGCCTATCTTTGCGGGTGTTCCTGTGAATTTCGCCAGGAACGGGCGTTAGGCCCGGGGCTCTTTCATAAAATCTCCATTGCAAGAGGCATCATGCCCTCGTGCATGGGCCATTTAAGCAGCGGTCTGCAAACTGTCAAGGCCATGAACAGCAGGCATACTCTATGCCTGCCTCACCCCAGCTCGATATCCAGCGTCACCGGGAAATGGTCCGAGGCATCCAGCAGCGCCTGTCGCATCTCTGCGTCGGCGTAGCATTCGCCGTCCTCAAACGGGTGCCAGATGCGCCATTGGGGGCGCAGGCCCATCAGGCTTTGCGAGATCATCACATAGTCCAAGAGCGCCCGGGTGAAGCGCTTGGTCTCGGCATTGTAGAACCGCGAGGTGCTGGGCGGGATGTCCGGGCGCGGCTGCAGCAGGCATTGCGCGTGAGGGTCGTGCAGCAGATCGCCCATCACGATCTCCACCGAGGACTGGCCGAACAGTTGCTCGTACTGGTCGAGACCGGGGCCGTCGTTGAGGTCTCCCAGAACCATCACATGCTCACCTGCGGCGGCGTGCTCCTTAACCCGGCGGTGCAGCCAGATCGCCTGCGCCAGCTGCTTGCGGCGGTTGGCGATGGCGGCGGCAGTGATAGCCTCCGGCGTTCTGGCCCCATGCGGCGCCTTGGATTTCAGGTGGGCGCCGATCAGCCGCAAGACAGTTCTGCCCTTGGTAGTCACCGCCAGTTCCAGCGGCGGTTTGGAGAACGCCACCTGGTCCAGCCGCTCATCCACGTCGAGGTCGATCTCGAACACCCCGTCAAACCGCGGTGCGGCGGGGCTGGAGCGCGCATCATGCACCGCGTCCAGCACATCCGGATCATAAAGCAGCGCGATTTCCTGATGGGTGTCATTCGGAAAGCCGCTGACCGCCTCGCGCGCCCTGAGGCCTGCCTCAGCGGCGAAGTTTTCCAGGGCGCGGGTGGTGCGCTGGCTGCGGCCGGTGTTGGGCGCCTCGACCACCATGATGGCATCGGCGTCGATGCGCTGCAGCACATGGGCGATGGCGCGGCCTTGGGTGTAGCGGTCGACGCCATGCACGCCCGAGGGCTTGGCGTCCAGCATCAGCTTGTCGTCCTTATCGAACAGATAGGCGAACCATTCGATGTTATACGTGGCCAGCCGCATTGCCGCCGCATCCGCTGATTTCATCCCAGGCGCGGTTGATGTCGATCATCCGCTTTTCCGCCAGCCGCACCGCCTCCTCCGGCACGCCGCGGGCGATCATCGCATCCGGGTGGGTGTCGCGCACCAGCTGGCGCCAATGTTTGCGGATCTCCTCGCGGGTCATGTCGGGGGAGACGCCCAGCACGGTATAGGGATCCTTGGGCGCATCCGGCACAAAGCGCGCGCGCAGGGCCTGGAACTGCTGCGGGGTCTGGCCGAAAATGCGGCTCACCTCCTCCAGGAACTCATTTTCGCCGGGGTGGTAGAAACCATCCGCCATGGCGATGTGAAACAGCCCCTCCATCAAGTCACACAGCGTGGTGGGGTCGTTGCCGAACATCCGCTGGATGCGGCGGGCGTATTCCTGGTAACCGGCCACATCGGTGCGCGCCATGTTGAAGACACGTGCGGCGCCCGCCTCGTCATCCCGTGCGATCTGGAACACCTCGCGGAAGGCGGTGACCTCATCGCGGGTGACCTGGCCGTCGGCCTTGGCCATCTTGGCGCCAAGCGCGATGACGGCAATGGCAAAGGCCACGGTGCGTTCAGGCGGCGCGCGCAGCTTGTCAAAGACGTCGGTGAGGCTTTCACCTGCGGCAAGCGCAGCCAGCGCGTCGGATATGCGGGTCCAGAGTGACATGGGGCGAGCCTATCCGGCTTTGGCGGCACTGTCAGGGGCGGGAATACCCGGTGTCAGGATTTTCTGCATGAAAACAGTGTCGAGCCAGAGGTTGTTCTTGCAGCCAAGCTCCGGCATCCGGGCGGTTTCCACGTAGCCCAATGCGGCGTGAAAGGCGATGGCAGCAGGGTTGGCGCTGCTGACGCTGGCGATCAGGACGTGGATCTGCGCTTCCTTGGCCTTATTCTCCAGCGCTTGCATGAGGCGGCGGCCGGCACCCCTGCCTTGCGCCGCGGGCAGCAGGTGGATGGTGTGCTCAGCCGTGAAGCGGTAGCCGGGGCCGGAGCGGAACGGGAAGAAATGCGCGTGGCCGAGGATTTCCCCGTCCTGTTCCGCCACCAGATAGGCGCCGTTGCTCGCCGTGATCTGCTCCCTCACCTGTTCCGGGGTCTTTTCAAGGGTGTTGAAGGTGGCCAGCGTGTCGCGGATCACCCAGTTGGCGATGGCGCAGACCGCCCCGGCATCAGCCTCGGTTGCGGGACGGATGATCATCTGAGCACCCTCGGCCCGTGCGGCGTGTCAAATTCCGCCATCATTGCCGGCGCGCCCTGTTCGACCTTCAGGCGCGGGTCGTTGAGGATGCGGTCAAGCGCGGTCTGTAAATCAGAGGCCTCCGGGTGGCTGAGGATCAGGCGGGTCAGGCGGCAGTTCGATTGCGGCAATTTTGCTGCAGGCGGTTCCGCCTGCCATTGCAGGACCGCCGGGAACAGGTTGTCATAGGGCAGCAGCCCGTCCGCGGGCACCGTCATCAGCCAGCGCAAGTCCCCGCGCTGCATCTGTACATGCCGCTGCGCATGGGGCGGCAGCAGGGGTTTCTCCGCTTCCAGATCTTCGCTGCGCAGGATCCAGTTATTGAGCCGCGCGGGGCCTGCAAATTGGTCGAGGTTGAACCAGCGCGGCAGCTCCTGCGGCTGGGCCTCGGGGTCGATGGCAATGGCTTCGAGGTACAGCCCGTCCGCCAGCCCGATCAGCCGGTTATGGGTGCCATAGCGGGCATGCTGGCCGCCGGGGCCGAAGGTGATGCCGAGCGCGTCTTCGGTATGGGCAACGGCCTCTTCCAGCGTTGCGCCGGCCACTGCCAGGTGATCGAGTATCATGTCTGCCCTCCCCTTTTGCGCGTGAGACTAGCCGGGTTGCGGCGGGGTGCAAGGCGGGACCTGGGGGAATGCCGCGGTTTGGTATGCTATCCGGCCACTGCCAGTTCCTGCCCCAGCCATTGAAGATAGTCGCGGATCACAGCCTCATCCCGCTGGCAGTATGACCATTTCTGGTGTTTGCGAACGGTGATGAACCCCGCCTGCCGCAGAATATCCAAATGCCGGCTTGCCGTGGGCTGCGACACTTCCAAGGCCTCAGCAATCAGCGTCATGCAAACCCCGAACTCCACCGGGTCAGCGGACCATTGGCTGCCGAAGTGCTTGCCCGGCTCCGCAAGCAGGCGCAGAACCTCCATTCTGGTGCTGCTTGCCAGCGCCTTGATTTGTGTTGACCTGTCCATGCATCCATTCATATCGTCATTTAGCTAATTTACAATGTGAGAATCGCCATGCTGCAATTGAATCAAACGAGCGAAATTGAGGGGAACACCATCCGCTGGGGCAAGGAAGGCACCGGGCCGGCGCTTGTTGCCCTGCATGGCACCCCGTTTTCCTCGCAGGTCTGGCGCAGGATCGTGCCGCATCTGAAACACTGCTGGACGGTCTATTTCTTTGACATGGCCGGTTACGGGCAATCTGAAATGCGGGGGGGACAGGATGTATCGCTAGGCGTGCAAAACCGGATACTCGCGGCGCTGTTCAAGGAGTGGGGGCTGGAGCGGCCGCATGTGCTGGCCCATGATTTCGGCGGAGCAACTGCGCTGCGGGGGTATTTCCTGAACGGGCTGCGCTATGCCTCGCTGACGATTTTCGACGCGGTGGCGCTGCAGACCTGGGGCTCTCCCCTTGTGCAGCATGTGAAGAAACACGAGGCTGCCTTTGCCGGGATGCCGGACTATATGCATCAGGCCCTTCTGCGCGCCTATCTGCAAACAGCGGCCCATCAGACGCTCAGCGAAGAGGCGCTGGACATCTATGCGTCGCCCTGGACGGGAGAGACCGGTCAGGCGGCCTTTTACCGGCAGATTGCGCAGATGGATCAGGCGTTTACTGACGAGATCGAGCCGCAGTACCGGTTGCTGGACTGCCCGGTCAAGGTGCTGTGGGGGGAGGAGGATCAATGGATCCCGATTGCCAAGGGGCATGAGCTGGCCGGTTTGATCGCCGGCACGCCGTGCCAGCCGGTTCCTCGCGCCGGGCACCTGCTTCAAGAAGACTGCCCGGAGGCCATTGTGGCGGCGATGCTTGGGCAGGCTGGTACCGGCTAACGCCCTGCGGACTGTTCCGGCCCGCCCTTCACATCCAAACCGCCAGCGCCCAGATCCCGGCAATCACCGTCGGGTAAAACGTCCCGGCAAAACCTAGCCCCCGCAAAGGCGGCGACAGGTGGTAGCCACCCCAGAACAACAGCCGCATGACGGCGAAGGAAAGGCCAAGGGCGATGGCCACCGCCCCGCCCAGGGTGACAGCGGCAAAGGGCCAGATGGCCAGTGCCAGCACCAGCTGCTCGATGCTGTTGGTCAGCACGCGCTGGTCGATCTCGGCCGGGGAGCCGGGGGCGAAGGGCTCTCCGTCGATGATGGCGTCATCGAAGAACCGCCGCTGCGCCAGGCGGCCGATGATCAGCACCAGCACCAGCCCCGGCGCGAGGAAGGCGCCGGGCAATGCGATGGGGGCCGGGATATAGGGCAGGCCCAGCCATTGCGGCAGGCCAACAACCAGCAGGCCCCAGAGGGCGCCGAGGGCCATGCCGATAAGGATCCGGGGGCGTTTGCTGCGCTGCATGGCGCCACTCAATCACCGCCGCTACGGTTTGCCAAGGCATGGCGTATCAGACCCGGCGGAAAGCTGCGGCAAGCGGCACCATGTTTCTAAAGCAACGGGCACTCCCGCCCGGCGCTTGACTGAGCCAAAGGCCCATCCGCGCCGGTTGGGCGCGGCATCGCGCCTGTGCGCGATGCAGGCAGCCCACCCCATCGGGGCGGGCTGCCGGACCCAAAGCCGCCAAGGGGGCGGCCCGGAGGGCGGGCACCTGCGGGTACGGGAGGACCTCCCCTGCCCCGCAGATGCGGCCTGCGTGTCAGGCGCGCGCTTCGCGGATCAGGCGCAGGATGTCCTGGGCGGCCTCGGGGATGTTGGTGCCGGGGCCGAAGATCGCCTTGACGCCCTTCGAGTACAGGAACTCGTAGTCCTGCTGCGGAATGACACCGCCGCAGATGACGATGATGTCGCCCGCGCCTTCGGCCTTCAGCGCCTCGACCAGCTGCGGCGCCAGCGTCTTGTGGCCCGCCGCCTGGGACGAGATGCCGATCACGTGGACGTCGTTGTCGATGGCGTCCTGGGCGGCCTCTTCCGGGGTCTGGAACAGCGGGCCCACGTCGACGTCAAAGCCAATATCGGCAAAGGCGGTGGCGATCACCTTGGCGCCGCGGTCGTGGCCGTCCTGGCCCATTTTCACCACCAGAAGGCGCGGACGGCGGCCTTCTTCCTCGGCGAAGTCCTCGATTGATTTCTGGATCGCGGCAAAGCCCTCGTCGCCCTCGTAAGCGGCGCCATAGACGCCGGCCAGGGTTTTGACTTCCGCGCGGTGGCGGCCGAATTCCTTTTCCATTGCCATGGAGATCTCTCCGACTGAGGCCCGCGCGCGGGCGGCTTCGACTGCGGCTTCCAGAAGGTTGCCCTCGCCTGATGCGGCGCGGCGGGTCAGTTCATCGAGGGCAGCCTGGCAGGCGGCCTCGTCACGGGTGTCGCGCATCTTTTGCAGGCGGGCGATCTGGGCGTCGCGCACCGCGTGGTTGTCCACGTCGAGGATGTCGATCGGGTCTTCCTTGTCCTTGCGGTACTTGTTGACGCCAACCACAACCTCGTCGCCGCGGTCGATCATCGCCTGGCGGCGGGCGGCCGATTCCTCGATGCGCAGCTTGGGCATGCCGCTTTCGACGGCCTTGGTCATGCCGCCCATTTCCTCGACCTCTTCCATCAGCGCCCAGGCCTTGTCGACCAGTTCCGCCGTGAGGCTTTCGATGTAGTAGGAGCCGGCCAACGGGTCGACCACATTGGTGACGCCGGTTTCCTCCTGCAGCACCAGCTGGGTGTTGCGGGCGATGCGGGCGGAGAAATCGGTGGGCAGCGCGATGGCCTCATCCAGCGCGTTGGTGTGCAGCGACTGGGTGCCGCCAAGTACGGCAGACATCGCCTCATACGCCGTGCGGATCACGTTGTTGTAGGGATCCTGTTCTTGCAGCGACACGCCCGAGGTCTGGCAGTGGGTGCGCAGCATCTTGGAGCGTTCGGACTTAGCGCCGAACTCAGTCATCACCCGGTGCCACAGGGTGCGGGCGGCGCGCAGCTTGGCGATTTCCATGAAGAAGTTCATGCCGATCGCAAAGAAGAACGACAGGCGGCCTGCGAATTTGTCCACATCCATGCCCGCGTCCAGCGCCGCGCGCACGTATTCGCGGCCGTCGGCGATGGTATAGGCCAGCTCCTGCACCAGGTTCGCGCCGGCCTCCTGCATGTGGTAGCCGGAGATCGAGATGGAGTTGAACTTGGGCATCTCGTTCGAGGTGTACTCAATAATGTCCGAGATGATCCGCATCGAGGGTTTTGGCGGATAGATATATGTGTTGCGGACCATGAACTCCTTGAGGATGTCGTTCTGGATGGTGCCCGCCAGCAGGCTCTTGTCGTGGCCCTGCTCCTCACCCGCGACGATAAACGACGCCAGCACCGGGATCACCGCGCCGTTCATGGTCATCGAGACCGAGACCTTGTCGAGCGGGATGCCGTCGAACAGGATCTTCATGTCCTCGACTGAGTCGATGGCCACGCCGGCCTTGCCGACATCGCCGACCACACGCGGGTGGTCGCTGTCATAGCCGCGGTGGGTGGCGAGGTCGAAGGCGACCGAGACGCCCTGCTGGCCTGCGGCCAGGTTGCGGCGGTAGAAGGCGTTGGATTCTTCGGCGGTGGAGAAGCCCGCGTACTGGCGGATGGTCCAGGGGCGGCCTGCGTACATGGTGGCCTTCACCCCGCGGGTGAAGGGGCCGAAACCGGGAAGCGTGCCCATGTGGGGCAGATCCCTGGTATCGTCTTCGGTATAGAGCGGCTTGACCTCGATGCCTTCCAGCGTCTGCCAGTTGAGGTCGTCAACAGCCCGTCCGCGCAGCTCTTTCTCAGCCAGAGCCCGCCATTCGTCTTTGTTTGTCATCAGGTCTTCCTCTTGTCAGTGCGATACGGGGCGGGTTCGTGCCCGCCGCCTGTTTTTCCGGGTCCTGTGCCAGTGATGCGAGGCCGTCCGCCCCGCCCGCCAGCCACATGATGTCGTCGGCGTAAGCCTCGCGCAGATATGCGGTCTGCGCGTCGTCGAAGGGGCGCCAGCGGCCTGCGCCATCAGGCAGGCCGGCCGCCACCCGGGACGGCAGGCTGGCGCGCAGGTCCTGCAGGCAGAGCGAGGCATTGAGGCGCACCCGCGCGTGGGTGCGCGGCGCCTCGATGCCGGTGAGCGCTTGCAGTGCGGCCTCAGGCCGGGTGCCGAAGGTTTCAAACGGCAGCACATGCAGGTTTACATCCGGCATCGCGGCAGCAATGTCTGTGATCACGTCGCGCCAGCTGCGCGGCGACTGCGCCAGCCGGTCCAGCGTGGCCGCGGAGGGCAGCTTGTGGCCGCGGGCCACTGCGTAGGCCAGCGCCGAAGTCCAGTAGCTGTCGAGGCTGCGGATCGAGAGCGCCACATCGGTGACTGCGCCGCCGAATGCCTGGGAGAAGCGTGCCATGCGTTCGCCCACACCGCCGTAGAGATCGCCGAGCCGCAGGTTCTGGCGTACCGAGCCGATCATGTTTTCCTCGCTCACCAGCAGCTGGCGGGTGCCCCGATCACTGCTGTCTGCCATCTGGATTTTCAGACGGCCCTGGGCGCGCTGCACCAGGTTGCGGCCGGACACCGGCGCGGGCCCCGGCTGGATGCCATGGAACAGCCCGTTGCGGGTGCGGTACGGCCCCCAGAAACCGATACCCTGTTTTTCGAGGGCTTGCGCATTGTGGCGCATGTATTCCTGGAACGAGGTGGTTGCGCAGCGGTGCGCGCCGGTGTGCAGGATCACTTTCATAGCGTTACGGGGCCTCTGATGGAGGGCCGCAGGCCGCAGCCCGGTCAAGGGGAATGCCACGATCATGGCCGGCAACCCCTCATTATCCCGTTAACGTTTATGTTTTTTCGCCAAGCTGCGGATTTCACAGTCGCATTTGCCGCCGGCACACATATATTCAACACAACAGGAGAGATTATGAGAGCAATCCTTAGCGTTGTTATGGCAGGGTTCCTGCCGCTGGCGGCTGCGGCGGCGGATGGCAGTGCGCCTGAATTGATACAGCCCGGGTATGATGTGGAGCTGGAGGAATTCCAGTGGACGCACCGCCCGGTGGTGGTGTTTGCCGACAGCCCCGAGGACCCGCGGTTCCATGAGCAGATGGAGCGGCTGATGGAGGGCATCGAGGCGCTGAAGACGCGCGATGTGGTGGTGCTGACCGATACCGATCCGGCTGCCAAGTCGGCCCTGCGCAAGAAGCTGCGGCCGCGCGGGTTCATGCTGGTGCTGGTGGGCAAGGACGGCGGCGTCAAGCTGAGGAAGCCGCATCCCTGGACGGTGCGCGAGCTGTCCCGCACCATCGACAAGTTCCCGGAACGCCTGCGCGAAGTGGAAGAGCGGCGCGGCGGGTGAGCCCGCTGGGCGGTTTCGTTCAGCCGTTGCCGCGGACGTAGATCAGCGCCATCGCCTGTTTGTCCAGCACCACCATCGCGCCGGTTTCCGGCACGAAGACCAGGCTGGAGCCCGGGTTGCGGATCGCCTGGTAATAGACGGATTTGACCAGATCGGTCATGCAGCTGACCCCTGCCAGCCCCGAATTCAGCACCCCCAGCCCCTGCGGCAGGTCGCGGGACATGATGTCCTCTGTCACCGCATTGGGGGATTTGCCCGAGACCGCAAACATCACCGGCTTGCCGGCCTCCAGCATCTTCATGCCGGTGTTGAGGGACCGCGCACGGTCCACCAGCGAGGTGATGCGCGGATTTTCCGCGGTGTGAAACACCGCTGCGGTGCAGCTCATCGAGCTTTGGAAAAAGAACGTCTCCCCCAGCTCCACCCAGGTCGACAGCTGGGCGCGCAGCGCCTCCTCCTTGTCCAGCGCGCAGGCGGACAGGACGGCCAGAACGGTCAAAAGACAGGTCAGGAGACGGGTCATGCGGCACCTTGGAGTGGTCAAACGCCCGCAGTGTCGCAGAAAAAACTGAAGATTTGGTGCATGGCACCGTATTTTGCGGGGCAGGCACGGCTGCGGGGGCGGGAAAACCCGCCTGCCCGCGTGCATATGTGCCTGCCCCAAAGTGCATTATTCGAATTCCATGATCACATCATCAACCGCCAGGCTATCGCCAGCGGATGCGTTGATCTTGGACACCACCCCCTTACGCTCGGCGCGCAGGATGTTTTCCATCTTCATGGCTTCGACAGTGCAGAGCGCCTGGCCCTCCTGGACCTCCTGCCCCACTTCGACGTCGACCTTCACGATCAGGCCGGGCATCGGGCACAGCAGCATCTTGGAGGTATCGGGTGCGACCTTCTCCGGCATCAGTTCTGCCAATTCGGCCTGACGGGGCGTGCGCACCTTGACGGCCAGGTCAGCGCCGCGGGAACGGACGCGGAAGCCCTGGGTCACCTTGCCGGTCTTCAGAACCAGGGTTTCGCCGTTCACCTGCAGGGTGGCCAGCTGGTCGCCCGGGGTCCAGTCAGAGGTCACACGGTAGCTGCCGCCGCCCTCAAAATTGACGGTGGCACCGTCGCGGTCGGCGTCGATCACCACGTTGAAGGACTGGCCCTGCAGGCTGACGACCCAGTCGGTGCCGACCTTGCGCTCGTGGTTGTCCATCCGGCCCGACACGCGGGTGCGGCGGATTTCGGCAACCCGGTGCATGGCGGCGCAGGCGGCAGCGATCTTGCGCAGGTCGTCGCTGTGCAGCTCCACGCCCTCAAAGCCGTCGGGATACTGTTCCTCGATGAAAGCGGTGGTCATGGAGCCGTCGATGAAGATCGGGTGGTCCATCACCGCGCTGAGGAACGGCAGGTTGTGGCCGATGCCCTCCACCTCGAAGCTGTCGAGCGCGGTGCGCATCGCGCCGATGGCCTCCTCGCGGGTCGGCGCCCAGGTGCAGAGCTTGGCGATCATCGGGTCGTAGTACATCGAGATCTCGCCGCCCTCATAGACGCCGGTGTCGTTGCGCACGGCGGTCTCGCCAGCAGGCGCATCACCCTGCCATTTTCCGTTGACCAGCATCGGGCCAGCCGCGGTTTCCGCCGGCGGGCGGTAGCGGGTCAGGCGGCCGATGGAGGGCAGGAAGCCGCGGTAGGGATCCTCGGCATAAAGACGGTTTTCAATCGCCCAGCCGGTGAGTTTCACATCTTCCTGACGCATCGGCAGTTCGGCCCCGTCAGCGACGCGGATCATCTGCTCCACCAGGTCGACGCCGGTGATCAGCTCAGTCACCGGATGTTCCACCTGCAGGCGGGTGTTCATTTCCAGGAAGTAGAAGTTCTTGTCGCCGTCGACGATGAATTCCACGGTGCCGGCAGAGGAGTAACCAACGGCTTTGGCCAGTGCCACGGCCTGCTCGCCCATCGCCTTGCGGGTTTCCTCATCAAGGAAGGGCGACGGGGCTTCTT
Organism: Leisingera sp. ANG1; assembly: GCF_000203975.2. Classification (GTDB taxonomy): domain Bacteria; phylum Pseudomonadota; class Alphaproteobacteria; order Rhodobacterales; family Rhodobacteraceae; genus Leisingera. The sequence continues at coordinate 977,340 of NZ_AFCF02000001.1, forward strand.
CCACCACTTTCTGGTTGCGGCGCTGGATCGAGCATTCGCGCTCCCCCAGGTAGATGCCGTTGCCGTGGGTGTCGCAGAGCACCTGAATCTCGATGTGGCGCGGCTGGGTGACGAATTTCTCGATGAAAATCCGGTCGTCGCCGAAGGAGTTTGCGGCCTCGTTCTTGGAGGACTGGAAGCCTTCGCGGGCCTCTTCGTCATTCCAGGCGATCCGCATGCCCTTGCCGCCGCCGCCCGCGGAGGCCTTGATCATCACCGGGTAGCCGATCTCATTCGAAATCTTCACCGCCTCGTCGGCATCGGCAATCAGGCCCATGTAGCCGGGCACGGTGGACACGCCGGCCTCCTGGGCGATTTTCTTGGAGGTGATCTTGTCGCCCATCGCCTCGATCGCGCCTTTCGGGGGGCCGACAAAGGCAACGCCTTCGGCCTCGAGCGCCTCGGCGAACTTGGAGTTCTCGGAGAGGAAGCCATAGCCCGGATGCACCGCCTGCGCGCCGGTTGCGCGGATTGCCTCCATCACCTTGTCGATGACGATATAGGACTGGTTGGCCGGCGGCGGGCCGATGTGGACGGCCTCGTCGGCCATTTGCACATGCAGGGCCTGCTTGTCGGCGTCGGAGTAGATGGCAACGGTCTTGATACCCATCTTGCGCGCGGTTTTGATCACACGGCAGGCGATCTCGCCCCGGTTGGCGATCAGGATCTTATCAAACATAGGCAGTCCCTTGTTCCTTGGTATTCCGGAATGCAAAACGCCGCGCCCGGGGAGAGCCCGGACGCGGCGTTTGCGCGATGTCATAAGCAGCCCGCGAGGGGCGGCTGTTCAGTGCTTCGGCAGCACCCTCAGCATTTGCGGGGGTTTTGCTCGCAGTAAACGAGGTTTGCGGCCACGCCGACGGCTGCGCCGGTGACCAGGTTGGCATCCAGCACTGCAGCGCCAAGCGCGCCGGCGCCGCCGCCGTAGATGATCCGTTCGCCGGTGGTGTCGCCACAGGCCGCCACAAGGCCGCAGAGCGACAGCGCCGCGATGAGAGATTTTGCCCGCATGTCCATGTTCCTTCTTCCTGGGACGTCAGTGTCCCTGCGGAATTTGCAGGCTGGCAAGCCGGGCGCAACGCTGCTCGGATCCGGGGTGTCTGATGGGCGGAGGCTTGCCGCACCGGGGGGGAGATGCGGCAAGCTTCCGCCAATGCCTGAAGGGGATAAAAGACGGGCAGGCCGCGGATGGGGGCGCGTACCTGCCCGTTCAGGCGAAGGGGCCGGAACAGATGCTCGGCACAGCAGCGTGGCTGCGCTGCTTGACCCACGATGCACCGGGCGGCAGCAGCTGTAAGCCCCTGAAATTCAACACCCCCGAATTTGGCAGATTCCTGCTGAACTGGAAGGGCCGTGTGCAAATTCACGCCGAAATTGCGGCGCCCCGGACGCCGGGACAGGCTGCGCGCAAGGGACCGCGCCGCCAAGCCCGAGATATGCGTCCGGGTGCGCGCCATCAGTCGAACGCCTCCGGGAAGGACGCGCGCGCAACCGCCTCGTTGATAACCAGCAGCGCCTCATAGCTTGCGGGATCAAAGGGATCTTCGGCCGGCACGACCTCGCGGCCGAACAGCCAGCTGAGACGGCCTGCATCGAGGTTGCCGCGCTCAAACGGCTGGTCGCCGAAATGCTCCCACAGGGACTGCATGAACATCAGGTCGACGCGTTTGTCGACGTTCTTGCGGTCGCGGAAGCGCTCGCGCCGGGTCAGCGGCGTCACCCCTTTGGGGTTGGGGCGGCGGATGGTGAATTGGAAATCTGTGCCGGGCATACGGCCCGGGAACCCGCGGTGTTTCAGCATTTGGGTGCCTCCGGTCCGGCACCCCACGGGGCGGCGGGGGCCGGCCGCAGGGCCGGACCCCTGTAGTGTTTAGTTGTACTTGCCGGTGAAAACCGGTTCTTCGGTGACCGGCTCAACAACGACGAATTCTTCTTCCTGCTGGGCGCAGGCGGTGACGGCGGCCAGCAGGCCTGCCAGGGCGAAAAGCTTGATGCTCTTGGACATTTCTGTCTCCTGATAAAATGTGTGAAACCTGCGGCGGCTGTGCCGTCCGCGTGCCTCAACCTCAATGCGAAGGCAGCCTTATGACTGCCCGCGGCGAGGATAACCGGGTTTGCGGCCAAGTCACATGCAAATCGCGGCAATTGACAGGGCTGTGGCTGCAATGCCGCAAGATTCCGCCGATCCTGCCCAAGGCCCGCAAGATATTGTGGAACCATCAGAAAGCCTCCCACATGCAGGCCGCACCGTCGGGGCGGTAGGCTTCGAAGAACTGGGTCGCGTCCGGGTCCTGGGCGCCAAAGGGCACCATCCGGTCCGACAGCGAGATCACCACCCGCGCCGCGCTCAGGCCATGTTCGGCCAGATAGGGCAGCGCGATGCTGCCGCAAAGGTGGTCCATGTCGGGGGCGGCGGCCTCATAGCTGACTGTTCCGCTTTCACGGGCGATCTGCGGTGCCAGGAAGCGGAACCGCGCCCAGGTGTCACCGGGCTGGCCCGGGGCATCATCCAGAAGCACTTCTGCCAGCGTCACAGGCTGTCCCGAGGGGACAGGCACGGCATCTGCCGCAGCGGCGGTGACCGCATAGAGAGCAAAGGGGATTGCCGCCAGATATCCGCAGCCCCGGCCCCCGGTCACCCGGGCTCCTCCGGCCGGAGCTGCAGGCGCTGCGCAAGTTGCGCGCGCTGTCTGATATCGGCTGGAGCGGATCATGACGCTGATTCGCTCTTCATGTCAATTTTTGCCGCGATTCTATGCGAATCCTTCGCATCTGCCCGGGAATCAGGCAGAGCGCCCCCCTGCCCCCGGGTGGCATGGCGAATCCAGCGGGCGCGGGCGCCGGGGTCTTCCAGCACTTCAGTGATTTGTGCGGCGGTGTTGGCGGGCACCCGGCCCATCACCTGTCCCCCTGCACGCACCCGCATCCCCTGCCCTGCGGAGGTGATTTCCACCACCGGGGAGAAGCCGCGCAGGGATTGCAGCTTGCGCCACATGTCCTGGCGGATCTGATGCGCCAGCCGCAGGGGATCAGCGGCAGGCAGCACCGTTTCCGCCGCCACGTCGAAGCGTGCAGGAAGGCGGCGCGACAGCGTCAGCTTCTCATTTAAGTGTGAAACGTACCATCGGATACCCATATTGCTATCACCACCCCCGAAAATAACGCACAGAGCGGCAAGAAGGGTTCATGTATGCTGATCGAAGAATTCGGACATCCCCTTTCGGATCTGACGTCACTTCCATCAAATCAGGCCAGCGCACGTTGATAATTACGTTCCGATAGCTGCCTTTTTTATGGGTTTCAGAAATCACCGGCATAATAGCCTTGCAGGCCGCCTTGTACCGGCGGTTCCAAGCCGAGCGCAGCACTGCAGGTTCACCGAACATAACCAGTTCAACACCCACAGATTTAATTTCTCGACGAGATACGACTCGGTTATAGTCCTGAATCGACCTTGTTTTTGTTATGCTTGCTTTCCCAAAGCCAAGCATACAGCCAACAGTTCCATCAGGCAGTTGAAAGTTGAACTTCCCTTTGCAGATCCGCTCTTGCTGCCCAGCAGAAAGAGGGGCGGCCAGCAACAGCAGACAAAGCGCAAATATAACACGCATGTTTTTCTCCAATTAGATTGCTGGCCGGTTCTAACGCACCACTACTCACAGCGGAATGTTGTCGTGTTTCTTCCACGGGTTTTTCAGCTGCTTGCCACGCAGGGAGGCAAAGGCGCGGCTGACCCGTTTGCGGGTGGACTGGGGCATGATCACCTCGTCGATGAAGCCGCGTTCGGCCGCAACGAAGGGATTGGCGAAACGGTCTTCGTAGTCCGCCGTGTGGGCCGCGATCTTCTCCGCATCGCCGAGGTCGGCACGGTGGATGATCTCGGTGGCGCCCTTGGCACCCATCACCGCGATCTCTGCCGTCGGCCAGGCATAGTTGAAGTCGCCGCGCAGATGCTTGGAGGCCATCACGTCATAGGCGCCGCCATAGGCCTTGCGGGTGATCACGGTGACCTTCGGCACGGTGGCTTCGCCATAGGCGAACAGCAGTTTTGCACCGTGCTTGATGACGCCGCCGTATTCCTGGGAGGTTCCCGGCAGGAAGCCCGGCACGTCGACGAAGGTCAGGATCGGGATCTCGAAACAGTCACAGAAGCGCACGAAGCGGGCGGCCTTGCGGCTGGAGTCGATATCGAGGCAGCCCGCCAGCACCATCGGCTGGTTGGCGACGACGCCCACGGTCTGGCCTTCAAGGCGGATGAAGCCGGTGATGATGTTCTTGGCGAAATCTTCCTGAATCTCGTAGAAATCGCCCTCATCCGCGACCTTGGTGATCAGCTCCTTCATGTCGTAGGGGCTGTTGGGGTTTTCCGGGATCAGGGTGTCCAGGCTTTCCTCGATCCGGCCCGGCTGGTCAAAGAACGGGCGCACCGGGGGCTTTTCACGGTTGTTCAGCGGCAGGAAGTCGACCAGGCGGCGGACCTCGGCCAGGGCTTCCACATCGTTTTCAAAGGCGCCGTCGGCGACCGAGGACTTGCGGGTGTGGGTGGAGGCGCCGCCCAGTTCCTCGGCCGTCACCACCTCGTTGGTCACGGTTTTCACCACGTCCGGGCCAGTCACGAACATGTAGGAGGTGTCCTTGACCATGAAGATGAAGTCGGTCATCGCCGGGGAGTACACGGCACCGCCGGCACAGGGGCCCATGATGACGGAGATCTGCGGGATCACGCCGGAGGCCATGATGTTGCGCTGGAAAATCTCGGCGTAGCCGGCCAGCGCGTCGACGCCTTCCTGGATACGGGCACCGCCTGAGTCGTTGATGCCAATGACCGGCGCGCCGTTCTGCACCGCCATATCCATGATCTTGCAGATCTTCTGCGCGTGGGTGGCAGAGACAGAGCCGCCCAGCACGGTGAAGTCCTGGGAGAACACATAGACCTGGCGGCCATTGATGGTGCCCCAGCCCGTGACCACGCCGTCACCGGCCGGCTTGTTGTTTTCCATGCCGAAATCGGTGCAGCGGTGGGCGATGAACATGTCGAACTCTTCGAAGCTGTCCTCGTCCAGCAGCAGCTCGATCCGTTCACGGGCCGTCAGCTTGCCGCGCCCGTGCTGTGCGTCGATGCGGCGCTGGCCGCCGCCCAGCCGCGCGTCCTGGCGGCGGTCTTCCAGCTCGGAAAGAATGTCTTTCATGGCTCATGTCCCCTGTCAGTTTCAGCGCGACCATATATTGCGCTGCGGCGAAGCCAAAGGACATTATCGCAAATTTGCAAACCGTTTGCATACGCGAGCCGCAAAGTTGAAAATCAGCAAACTCAACCAGCCGCAACCGCAGCCCCGCAGTGCACATAAAGGTCTCCCGGAATGCGCGATAGACAAGGGCCGCGGGCCGCTATAAGGCAGATGGTATGTCCACATATGATACCAGGGCCTCTGGCCAGCGGACGCCCCCGCGCATTTTCACCCTGATCCTGCTGGCAGGCCTGTCGGCGCTTGGCATGAACCTGCATCTGCCGTCGCTGGCGGGGATGGCAGAGTATTACGCGGTGGATTACCGGGTAATGCAGCTGTCGGTGGCGCTGTATCTGGCAGGCAATGCGGTGGTGCAGATCTTTGTCGGACCGATTTCCGACCAGATGGGGCGGCGTCCGGTCATTCTGATCAGCATCGTGCTGTTCCTGCTGGCCACACTGGGCTGCATCTATGCGCCGACTGCGGAGCTGTTCCTGCTGTTCCGGGTGGCGCAGACCGTTGTAGCCGCCACCATGGTGCTGAGCCGCGCCGCGGTGCGCGACATGTATGACACCAACGAGGCCGCCAGCATGATCGGCTATGTCACCATGGGCATGGCGGTGGTGCCGATGATCGGCCCGGCGATCGGCGGTTTTCTGGACCAGTGGATGGGCTGGACCGCCAATTTCTGGCTGCTGTTCCTGGTCGGCGCGGCGACGCTGCTGATCACCTTCACCGATTTCGGCGAGACCGCGCACAAGAGCGGCAAGACGCTGGTGGCGCAGTTCCGCGAGTACCCGGAGTTGCTGCAGTCGCCGCGGTTCTGGGGCTACTCCCTGTCCTCCGGCCTGGCGTCGGGCGCGTTCTTTGCCTACCTCGGCGGTGCGCCCTTTGTCGGCACCGAGGTATACGGGCTGAGCACTGCGGAGTTGGGTGTCTTCTTCTCCGCTCCTGCGGTCGGGTATTTTGCCGGCAATTTTGTCTCCGGCCGGTTCTCCACCCGGCTGGGCGTCAACCGCATGGTGCTATGGGGCTGCGTGATCAATGGCGGCGGGGTGCTGCTGTCCTTGCTGATTGCGATGGCGGGCGCAGATACGGTGTGGACCTTCTTTGGCCTCATGTGCTTTGTCGGGCTGGGCAACGGCATGGCAATCCCCAATGCCACCGCAGGCGCGATTTCGGTGCGGCCGCATCTGGCGGGCACCGCCTCCGGCCTCAGCGGCGCGATCATGATCGGCGCGGGTGCCGCGCTCAGCGCCTTTGCAGGGATGCTGCTGGTGCCGGGGTCAACTGCAGTGCCGCTCCTGGTGATCATGTTTGCCACCGCCATGATGGGCCTGGTCGCGATCTTGCTGGTGGTCTGGCGGGAGCGGCAGATCGGCGCATAAGAGCCGCCACGGGCTTGCAGGGGTGAGTTTGCAATTATACCATTCGCAAGAATTGAATTTGCAAAGGCTTCCCTCATGGCCACCCAGAAACTTTACGCAGGCGCCAAGCTGCGCGAGATGCGGCAGCGGCTGGAGCTGACGCAGAAGGATTTCGCCGCCAAACTGGGCGTCTCCCTGCCCTATCTGAACCAGATGGAGAACAACAACCGCCCGGTGTCGACCACGGTGGTGCTGGCACTGGCGCAGGAGTTCGGCATGGATGTGACCGAGCTGAGTGCGGGCGACAGCGAGCGGCTGGTCAGTGACATGCGCGAGGCGATGGCGGATCCGGTGTTTGCCGATGATGCGCCGCCGCTGGCGGACCTGCGGCTGACCGCCTCAAACGCCCCTGCCCTGGCGCGGGCCTTTCTGGCGCTGCACCGGGCTTACCGGCAGACCCATGAACGGCTTGCCTCATTGGATGAGGCGCTGGGGCGGGAGGATGCGCGCATTCAGGCGTCCCCCTGGGAGGAGGTGCGCGATTTCTTCCACTATTGCGACAACTACATCGACGCGGTGGACCACGCGGCGGAGCGGTTTGCCGCCACCAGCGACATCCGCGCGGCGGCCATAGCCGAGCTGGAGCGCGGCGGCATCAAGGTGCGCCAAACCGAGATGGAGGGCTTGCGCCACTACGACGCCGAAGCGCAGGTACTGCATCTGTCGAACCGCTCCGCGCCGCAGACGCAGCTGTTCCAGATGCTGCTGCAGGTGGCGCTCCTGCGGCAGAACACCCTGCTGGAGGCGACCCTCGATTTTGCAAAGTTTCAAAGCGAGGAGGCCCGCGCCATCGCCAAGATAGGCCTCGCCAACTATTTCGCCGGCGCGGCGCTGATGCCCTATGGCCGCTTTCTGGAAGCTGCACAGGCCTGCCGCCATGACCTGGAGCTGCTGGCAATCCGCTTTGGCGCCTCGATTGAACAGATTGCGCACCGGCTCTCGACCATGCAGCGGCCCGGCGCCAAGGGGGTGCCGTTCTTTTTCGTGCGGGTGGATCAGGCGGGAACCATCACCAAGCGGCACTCAGCCACGCGGCTGCAATTTGCCCGCTTTGGCGGCGCTTGCCCCCTGTGGAACGTGCACCGGGCGTTTGAAACCCCGGGCCGGTTCCTGCGTCAGCTGGCGGAGACGCCGGATGGGGTGCGCTATATCTCGCTGGCCCGGGATGTGTCGAAACCGGGCGGCTCGTTCGGCGCGCCGGTGCGCCGCTATGCAATTGCGCTGGGGTGCGAGGTGCGCCATGCAGATGCGCTGGTCTATGCGGACGGGATGGATGTGAGTCAGGACAGCGCCTATGAGCCGATCGGCATCTCCTGCCGGATCTGCGAGCGCAAAGATTGCCATCAGCGGTCCGTTCCGCCGCTGGAGCGGCGGCTGACCATCAACACCGACCAGCGCGGTGTGCTGCCTTATGAGGTAAGTTGAGAGGGTGCGTGCGGCGGCAATTTTCTTCGAAGAAAATTGCCAAGGATTTTGAAAATCCTTGGGCGCCCGGCAGCTTGCAGCGCGGTGTGGTCAGCCGCGCAGGCGGTCCAGCAGGCGGGCCATCAGCGCGCGTTCTGCCCTGGCGGATGCTTGCGGCGGTTGCTTGGGCTGAACGGCTTCTGCTGGCTGCCACTGGCTCACGCGGTTTGGCGCAGGCTCCTGCGGCTGAGTACGGACCGCGGTTTCCGCCTGGACCAGATTGCGAACCCTGGCGAGAATCTCCGCATCGGACGCCTCTTCCGGCACGCCCTCGATCTCCTGCCAGCCCCCCGGCTGATAGACCTGTCCCATTGGGTTACTCCCTTGCACACTACACTGCAGCCTCAGGCCCGCGGACCCATTCCGGCTGCAGTCTGAAGATAGTGCAGCCGGTCACAATTTTGACGAATTTGCCTTAAATTCATCTAAATTGACCTCAACCGGGAAGAAAACACTCAACACTAACACGGGCAGCGCGGCACTGTTTCCGGTACAGGATCAATCCAGCCGCTGCGAATCTTGTGGCAATCACGGCACGGGCCGGCGTCTTACTCCAGCCCTTTCCAGAAGTGCTTGCGGTACTCTGCCTCGGTGATCACCTCTCCTGACTTCCGCGCGGCCTCGCGGTCCTTGGGCGGCAGCTGTTCCTGAAGGTAATCCACCCGCTTCCACTCCGGCACCGGCGTTTCGGCACCGTCAGCAGGCACATATTCAGAGCGGCCGGTACGATGGTAGCTGTGAATATACCGCGGGCAGTTGGTGAAGATGGCCTCAAGCTCCACCTGGACCAGCATCAGGGCCTCCGGGACGTCTGCCAGCTGCGCCTCGTCTGTCACAAGGCTGGCGGTGCCCTGCAGCCGCAGGCGGCGTGGCTGAGTGAAATCAATGAACAGCAGACCAACCTTGCTGGTGCCGGCGATATTGCCCGCCGACAGGAACATGCCGTTGCCGTCATAGACCGGAAAACGGAGGGTGCGGTCGCCGGGCATTTGCACGAACCCCGGGAAGCCGCCCTTGTAGGACACCGTCGGATAGCCGCAGCGATCCACGGTGGAGAGGAAAAAGAAATCGCTTGCAGCGATGAATTTCCGGTCCATCGGGGCCAGGGCCTGCCGCAGGACGTTGCCGTGCAGAGCGTCCGCCAGCCCCCGCGTGCCGAAGGCATCCTGCAGCTGGCGCTGCTCTGCGGAATAGAAATCAGCCATCAGTCGCACCTCCGCATTGCCGCAGGAGAGAGCTTAGCACACGGCTTTCGATCCTGCGTCCCGGCTGTGCAGGTCCCAGTGCAAATACGGGGGGCCTGGAGATACCCCCGCAGGATAACCAGCTGAACTTACTCAACATTCACCCATTCTTTGCCAAAGCAGCCCGTAGCGGGGTTTCACCGTTGACTTGATGGTTGATCTGGAACAAAACAAGAACAGTATTGACTTGAGAAGGATAGTTTCATGGACGGTAAAAGCAGTATTTCCAGGGATTTCGATTTTGAGTTCGGCAGCTGGGTTGTGCGCCACCGCAGGCTGAAGGAGCGATTGACCGGCTGTGATGAATGGGAAGAATTCGAAGGCACATCAGAAACCCGGCCTGTTCTGGGCGGGAATGGCAATGTCGAAGACAACCTTCTTGAATTCCCAAGCGGTGCCTACCGGGCTATTGCGCTGCGGTCTTTTGATCCTGCCAGCCAGAAGTGGGCCATTTGGTGGCTTGCAGCCACCGATCCGCACCAGTTGGATGTGCCTGTGGTTGGCAGCTTCGAAGATGGCGTCGGAGCATTCTATGCAGAAGACACCCTACGCAGCGAACCCGTGTCGGTCAGGTTTCTCTGGCTGCATACCGGCACGGAGACGCCCCGCTGGGAACAGGCGATGTCCAGCGACGGCGGCAAGACCTGGGAAACAAATTGGACCATGGATTTCAGGCGCGCATAACAGGCGCGGCTGTTCCGTTGCCTGGGAGACCGCACAGCGGGGCACGACATAAATAAAGGGGCACCATTGGCGCCCCTTGCTTTGACTTCCGGTGCTCTGGTCTTACGCCTTCGACAAGATCCCCCAGATCTCGTCCTTCAGCGCGGCGCGCTGCTTGCGCAGATCGGTTTCGGCCTGGGCGCTCACCGGCTCCACATTGGTTTCCGCCCGGTGCACGGCGCGGTTCACTTCGTGATATTCATCGGACAGTTTGGCGAAATGCGCATCCGACTGTTTCAGCTGGCTCATCAGGGCCGCTTTTTCCGGGAATTCTTCGGCCAGTTCATGGGGAGTATTGGACACCTGCTCGCTCCTTCTTCCTAGGGTCGTTTGCAGATTATTTCCTCCCCTGCCCCTTCACTTTGACGCGGATCAAAAGATGCCTGCGGCACGCGGATTTTCGGGAAAATTCCGTTAATAAAAAGCCGCCCGCACAAAGGGGAGGTGGCGGGCGGCTTGCTGGCAGTGCAACAGGATCAGCGTTGCGCTTCGCGCCAGTTCGGGTTGAACCACGGCTCTGCGTTCGAGGACGGCAGGCGGCGGCCCAGGATGTGGTCAGAGGCCTTCTCACCGGTCATGATCGAGGGGCCGTTGAGGTTGCCGTTGGTGATCCGCGGGAAGATCGAGCTGTCGGCAACGCGCAGGCCATCGACACCGATGACACGGCATTCCGGGTCGACCACCGACATCGGATCATCCGCCGCGCCCATCTTGCAGGTACCGCAGGGGTGGTAGGCGCTTTCCACATGCTCGCGCAGGAAGCCGTCGATCTCGTCGTCGGTCTGCAGGTCGGCACCCGGCTGGATCTCGTGCTTGAGGAACGGTTTCATCGCGTCCTGGGCAAAGATTTCCCGCGTCAGGCGCACGCATTTGCGGAAGTCGATCCAGTCCTGCTCGGTCGACATGTAGTTGAACAGGATGTTCGGCGCGTCCTTGGGATCGCTCGACGCCAGCGTGACCTCGCCGCGCGAGGGGGAGCGCATCGGGCCGACGTGGGCCTGGAAGCCGTGCCCCTCTGCCGCCGCCTGGCCGTCGTAGCGGACCGCGATCGGCAGGAAGTGGTACTGGATGTCCGGGTAATCCACGCCCTTGTCGGAGCGGATGAAGGCGGCGCTTTCGAACTGGTTCGAGGCGCCCAGGCCGGTCTTGGTGAACATCCACTGGGCGCCGACAAGGCCCTTGCCCAGCAGGTTCCAGTATTTGAACAGGGTGATCGGCTGCTTGCAGGCGAACTGAAAGTAGAATTCCAGGTGGTCCTGCAGGTTCTGGCCGACGCCGGGGCGGTCAACGACCACGTCGATGCCGTGTTCGGCCAGGTGCTTGGCCGGGCCGATGCCGGAGAGCATCAGCATCTTGGGGGAGTTCAGCGAGGAGGCGGCCAGGATCACCTCGGCGTTGGCTCGGATCACCTCAACCTTGCCGCCGCGTTCGATCTCGACACCCACGGCGCGGCCGTCCTCGATCACCACCTTGCGGGCGAAGGCACGGATAAGGTCGCAGTTTTCACGCTTGAGCGCGGGCTTCAGGTAGGCGTTGGCGGCGGACCAGCGGCGGCCTTTGTAGACCGTCATTTCCATCGGGCCGAAGCCCTCCTGCTGCTCGCCGTTGTAGTCGGAGGTGACCGGATAGCCCGCCTGCTCGCCCGCCTTGACGAAGGCGTCATGCAGCGGGTTGTCGCGGGGGCCGCGGGTCACGTGCAGCGGGCCGTCCTTGCCGCGCCAGTCCGGGTCGCCGCCGTGGCCGCGGTCGTTCCAGGTTTCCATGCGTTTGAAGTACGGGAGCACGTCAGCATAGGACCAGCCCGCCGCTCCGCTTTCGGCCCAGTGGTTGTAGTCGCCGGCGTGGCCGCGCACATAGACCATGCCGTTGATCGAGGAGGAGCCGCCGATCACCTTGCCGCGCGGGCAGACCAGTTCGCGGCCGCCCAAATGCGGTTCGGGCTGGGATTTATAGCCCCAGTCATAAAGCGGCATGTTCATCGGGTAGCTGAGCGCGCCCGGCATCTGGATAAACGGCCCGGCATCGGTGCCGCCGTGTTCGATCACCAGGACCTTTTTCCCGGCCTCGCTGAGCCGGTAGGCCATGGCACAGCCCGCTGAGCCGGCCCCGACAATCACATAATCCGCGTTCATTTCTACTCTCCATCCGGCAGCCGAAAGATCTGGACTGCTGCCGTTTTCTTCAGATTGGGCGGGCGCGCGGGGCGCCCTGCCCGGCCGTTGCTTTCAGGCAGCGCCGATCAGAACGCCGCTTCGACGTCGCCCATGCGGACGTAGACCGACTTCACCTGGCTGAAGTGCTTGATCGCCTCTTTCGAGTTCTCGCGGCCAACGCCCGATGCCTTCACCCCGCCGAACGGCGCCTCGACCGGCGCGTCGTTGTAGGAGTTGATAAAGCAGCTGCCCGCCTCCAGCTGGCCGATCACACGGTGGGCGCGGCTGAAGTCGTTGGTGAAGACGCCGGCGGACAGGCCGAATTCGGTGTCATTGGCGCGGGCGATCACCTCTTCCTCTGTGTCGAAGTCGAGAACGGACATCACCGGGCCGAAGATTTCCTCACGGGCGATGGTCATGTCGTCGGTCACATCGGCGAAGACGGTGGGCTGGATGTAGTAGCCCGGCATGTCCGCACGCGCGCCGCCGCAGATCAGGCGGGCGCCTTCTTCTTTGCCCTTTTCAATGTAGCCCAGCACGATGTTCATCTGGTTTTCAGTGACCATCGGGCCGAAGCTGGTGGCCTCATCCATCGGGTCGCCCAGGATGGCGTTGCCGGTGCGCTCCGCCAGGCGGGCCAGGAATTTCTCCTTGATGCCCTTCTGGACAAACACACGGGTGCCGTTGGAGCAGACCTGGCCGGAGGAGTAGAAGTTGCCGTTGATGGCGCCGCCGACGGCGTTGTCGATGTCGGCGTCATCAAAGATGATCAGCGGCGACTTGCCGCCCAGCTCCATGGTGACGTGCTTCATGCCTTCGGCGGCGGCGGCATAGACTTTCTTGCCGGTCGGCACCGAGCCGGTCAGCGAGACCTTGTCCACGCGCGGGTCGGTAACCAGCGCGCCGCCGACTTCGCCCATGCCCTGGATGACGTTGTAGATGCCTGCGGGGGCGCCTGCCTCGAGCAGGATCTCGGCCACCTTCAGGGCGCAGAGCGGCGTGGTCTCGGACGGTTTGAACACCATCGAGTTGCCGCAGGCCAGCGCCGGTGCGCCTTTCCAGCAGGCGATCTGGGTCGGGTAGTTCCAGGCGCCGATGCCCACACACAAGCCCAGCGCTTCGCGCACGGTGTAGACCCAGTCCTCGCCCATCGGGATGTGCTCGCCGGTCAGGGAGCCTGCCAGGCCGCCGAAGTATTCCAGCGCGTCGGCACCGGAGGTGGCGTCGGCCACCAGGGTTTCCTGCAGCGGTTTGCCGGTGTCGTAGGTTTCCAGAACCGACAGTTCGTGGTTGCGCTCGCGCATGATGTCGGCGGCACGGCGCAGGATGCGGCCGCGCTCGGTTCCGGTCATCTTGGCCCATGCCTTCTGGGCTTCCTTGGCGGTGGACAGCGCCTGATCGACGATCGCCGGAGTGGCTGCGTAGACAGTGGCGATCTGCTCACCCGTGGCGGCGTAGATCACCGGGATCGGGGTGCCTGCGGTGTCTTCGACGTATTCGCCGTTGATGAAGTGGCTGGCCTTGGGCTGTGCGGGATGTGTCATGTTGTGTGTCTCCAGCGGGGGTCTTCAGCAGGGGGAGATGCTGAACGGTTGCTATGGTTATTCGCCGCGGGGAAAGCGTTTGCTTTCCTCGAGGTTGTCGAGATTCATGTGGTTGCGCATGTAGCGCTCGGAGGCCTTTTGCAGCGGCTGGTAATCCCAAGGGTAGTAGCCGCCCTGGCGCAGGGCCTCGTAGACGACCCAGCGGCGGGCCTGGCTGGCGCGCACCTCTGCGTCGAAGGTCTCCAGGTTCCAGCGCGCCTCCGACTTGGCGCGCAAGGTGTTCAGCGTGCCGGCATGGGCCGGATCGTCTGCCAGGTTGTTGAGCTCGTGCGGGTCGGCCTCCAGATCGAACAGCTGATCAGGGTCGAGGCTGCAGCGGTTGTATTTCCACTTGCCATAACGGAGCGACACCAGCGGCGCATATGACGCTTCCGCGGCGTATTCCACGGCGACCGGTTCAGTGCGTTCCGTTCCATTGGCCAGCGGCACCAGGTTCTGGCCGTCGGTCCAGGGTTCGATTTCACCCATGTCGACACCGGCCAGCGCGCCCAGCGTCGGGGTCACGTCCAGTGTTGAAACCGGGGTTTCAATGAGGCCCGCGGGCAGGTCCGGCGCCGAGATCATCAGCGGCACGCGGGAGGAGCCCTCGTAGAAGCTCATCTTGAACCAGAGGCCGCGCTCGCCCAGCATGTCGCCGTGGTCGGAGACAAACAGGATGATCGCCTCCTGCCGGGTGGTTTCCAGCACGTTCAGGATCTCGCCGATCTTGTCGTCCAGGTAGGAGATATTGGCGAAGTACGCGCGGCGGGAGCGTTTGATGTTCTCCTCGGTGATGTCGAAGCTGCGCCAGTCGTTGGCGTCAAAGATCCGCTTGGCGTGGGGATCGTGGTCCTCATAGTCCATGGCGGGGACTTCGGGCAGCAGGTGCTCGCAGTCCTCGTAAAGATCCCAGTACTTGCGGCGTGCCACATAGGGGTCGTGCGGGTGGGTGAAGGAGACGGTCACGCACCAGGGGCGGTCGTCGAGGCCGCGCGACAGCTCATAGAGCTTGGCGGTGGCGTTGTAGGCGACCTCGTCGTCGTATTCCATCTGGTTGGAGGTCTCTGCCACCCCTGCCCCGGTGACGCTGCCCATGTTGTGATACCACCAGTCGATCCGCTCGCCCGGTTTGCGGTAGTCCGGGGTCCAGCCGAAGTCGGCCGGGTAGATGTCGGTGGTCAGCCGGTCCTCGAACCCGTGCAGCTGGTCGGGGCCGACAAAATGCATCTTGCCCGAAAGGCAGGTGTAATAGCCTGCGCGGCGCAGGTGGTGGGCATAAGTCGGGATGTCGCTGCGGAATTCGGCGGCGTTGTCATAGACGCCGGTACGCGAGGGCAGCTGGCCGGACATGAAAGAAGCCCGCCCCGGTGCGCAGAGCGGCGACGCGGTATAGGCGTTTTTGAAGCGGGTGGAGCGTTCCGCCAGTTTCTTCAGGTTCGGCGCATGCAGCCATTCGGCGGGGCCGTCCGGGAAAAGCGTCCCATTCAACTGGTCAACCATCAGGATCAGGATATTCGGGGCACTCATCGCGGACCTCCCAAGTATTGGCGATGCTTTGCAAAGGCGCCTGGCAGGCCCGAAAGCGCTGCCAGGCAGTTAAAGGCTGGTCCCCTCATTCGGGGAAACTTGGGGGCCAGCCGGGAGACCGCCCTTAGTGGGCTGTCTTGATCTTTTCGAAGTCGAGCGTGTTTTCCTCAGGCGAGGCGTCGATGCTCATGACTTCGCTGCGCTTGAACAGCACGATGTAAGCCAGGCAGGCCACATAGATGCCGATGACCACGGTGCCGATCCACTGGATCTGCAGCCACTGGCTCTGGAAGGCCAGGGTCAGGCCGAAGAGCACAACAGCGTTGCCGACAACGTATGGAATGGTGCCGAAACGCTTGGCCGACAGGTTCAAGTTGTCGGTGTAGAGGCGGATCAGCGAGTCAAACGAGTTGACCACGAAGATGATGCCAACAGCGACCATGGAGACGTTGATCAGCAGCGTCGTCTCAATGCTGTTCAGGTGGTAGTAGTAGAGCACCGAGAACCAGATCCCCAGCGGGATCGACGGGAAGATCAGCAGCGCCGCCAGAACCTGCCAGGTACGCAGGCCGCCGACAAAGCGGGAAGTGAACTGGCCGATCATGATCGACCATGCGAACCACCAGAACAGGTAGAACTCATGATAGTCGGTCAGCGGCAGCACAAACTTGTGGATGTTGGCAAAGTAGCCGCCGATGTTCGAAGCGGTGTCGGCAAAGGCGCCCAGGCCCATGCCCGCATAGGCCCACATGCCCAGGATCAGCGCCAGGAACAGCCCGGTGGAGCCGACCGACAGAATACGCACGTATTTGATGTCGGTGGAGGAGAAGGCGGCAAACAGGATCACCAGGAAGGTGATGACATAGAAGGCCGGGATCACTGTTTCGCCGTCACCCATGAAGGTGGCATAATACGGCAGGTAGATCAGGAACAGCGCGCCGGTGAAGGCGCAGGTGCCGATGATCACGATGTTGTTGATCCATTTCACCAGCGGGATCTCAAAGAACTTCACCCGCGGTTCGATCACGCAGAAATAGAAGGTCGTCAGGAAGTAAAAGCCCCAGATCAGGAAGCCCCAGAAGCCGAACTCCAGCGCCAGCGGGTTGGTGAAACCATAGGCCGGTTCCGCCGCGGTGTCCGCGTAAAGCGGGAAGTCCCAGGCCAGCGGGAACATGATCAGGCCCACGTCCAGACCGGAGGTGAACAGGATTGCGATGAAGGTGAAAAGGTGAACGGGGGTCACGCCGACGTTGCGGACGTTCCACCACTTGATCACGCAGAACGCCACCAGCGCAAAGGCCAGCAGAATCCCGAACGAGATGATTGAAGTCATATGTCCCTCCCATTTCCGGGCGGTTTCCGCCCTCAGACATGGAACGGGTACATATCACAGCCGGCTGAAGCGCCAAACAGTTTTTTAAATGGTCATTCAAGTTTCGAATTCACGCGAACAACAGTTGAAACGCTGGCCCAATTGCCGCACAACTTAATCATGAGCAGGAAACGCATCCGGGACATCCGCAACGAAGAGCTGATCGAAGCCACCATCGTTGCCGTGCACAAGCGCGGCTACGGTGTTGTAACGATGGCGGAAATCGCGCGCGAGGCCGGAGCATCGGCGGCCTCGATCAACTACTATTTCGGCTCCAAGGAAGGGCTGATGGAAGCCACCATGCTGCATCTTCTGGGCAAGCTTCGCCGTGCGATGAGCGAAGGGTACGCAACCGCGCGCACCCCGCGCGAGCGGCTCTATGCGGTGATGGATGCGAACTTTGCCGACGGTCTGTTCACCGTTCCCCAGTGCAGCATCTGGATGCAGTTCTGGGCAAATGCCCCCTATTCGCCGCGCCTGAGCCGGTTGCACCGAATCAACCGGGCCCGGGTGCGGAGCCATTTCCTGGCCGAGTTGCGGGCGCTGCTGCCTGCGGACCGGGTGGAGACCGCCCGTCAAGCGCTGCAGTGCTACATGGATGGGGTCTGGCTGCAGGCAGCACAATCAGAAGAGGCGCTGGACCCGGATGAGGCCCGCGCCGCCGCGCACCGGGTGGTGGACCTGGTGATCCCCTGACCCGGGCAGCGGGCCTCGTGATCGCCGGCCCCTATTGCACCCGCCGGTAGTCCAGCCGGATACCGCGCGGCATATAGGTCAGCGTCATCCGGTCTTGTGTCAGCGCGTCGATCCGGTAGCACAGGCTGCTGCCGCGCAGGCTGTCCCAGGCCAGCAGGAAATCCGCCCCCTTGCCCCCCTGGCAGCTGTCTTGCACTGAGAGGAATTCCGGCGTCATCCGGCGTCCGCCGTAGCTGACCCGGCGCATCGCGCCTGAAATGGAAAACCTGTCCAGCGGGCTGCGCTCTGACAGCCACACGCCTTGCATCTTCTGCAGCAGCCCATCGTAGCGGTCCGGCACCCGCGGTGTCACACTGTGCAGGTCCAGCTCACCGAAAGAGCCGAAGCTGGAGATCATCTCCCCGTCGATTTCCAGGGGTGCTCCGCGCAGCAGCCCAAGCAAGTAAGTAAAGACCGGGTCTTCGACCTGCAGGCGGCCTTCGGACCCGATTTCCATGCCGTGGCCGATAAATTTGCAGGTGACGGTTTCCTCCGCGGTGTTCAGCCTGCAGCCCTGAAAGACCACCTCAGCCGTATAGTGCAGCCCGTCTTCTGCTATGTGATGCTGATCCTGCAGGCTGTCCGCGGCACCTTCGCCGCTGTGTGAACGGGTGCTGAGGAGCACGGGCTGGTTCAGGGACGCCTTGGCAAACCGCCGCCATGCCTGCCCCTGTCCGGTGCAATCGCCCCCGCGCGGGATGCGGAACTGGCCGGGTGCGGTACAGAACTGCACGCTGTCATCATGGAAGCGGTGGCCAGGGCTTTCGGCGCGGTAATAGAGAAACTTGCCCGGATACTCCCGCGGCACCGGATCCGCGCAATCGCCCGGATGCAGATGCTGCCAGCCCTGGGCCACCCAACTGCCGCCGTCGCGAAGGACCACCGCCAGGTGATGCAGGGCATCCGTATCGTTGCAGAAACGGGTCCCGGCCTGAGCGGCAGTCAGATCAAGGAGTGCTGCCAGTAGCAAGGCTGGCAGCCATAGGCATTTCATCGTCCACGGACCCCGGCGAATGTTCATAAATGCAGGATGTTATCCCAGCCATGTAACATCCATAAGACGATCAAACGCCAGCAACATTACCGGAGGATGAAAGACTCTTCTTTTTTTTTCCTGGCTTCACGCCAGGAGATGAAGCTGACCGCGCCCAGGATCAAGCCGCCGCCGGAGAGCACCCAGACATCAGCGGGCTCACCGAAGGCCAGCGCGCCCAGCAGGGTGGCCCAGACCAGCTGCAGGAAGGTGACCGGCTGGGTAACCGCCACTGGCGCCGCGGCAAAGGCCATCGTCATGGTGTAGTGGCCCGCGGTGGCAAAGCAAGCGACACCAAACAGGATTGCAACCTCTGCCAGTGTCGGCGTCACCCAGACCGCGAGAGCAAAGGGGGCAAGGCCAAGGGTGACGAACACTGAAAGCATCCCCACCACCACCGCCGGACTGTTGCTGCCAACGGTGAACTTGGCAATCAGGTAGGAGGCACCGAAGGAGACCGCGGTGAACAGCATGGCGATATGGCCAGGGGAAACCTCTCGGAAGCCGGGGCGCAGGATGATCATCGCGCCGATCAAGGCGACGGCGATGGCGGTGATGCGGCGGAAGGCCAGCTTCTCGCCCAGGAACAGCGCCGCACCAAGGGTGACATAGACCGGCGACAGGTAGTTCATTGCCGTGACCTCTGCCAGCGGGATCTGGGTCATAGCGTAGAACCACAGGATCACCCCCGCCGTATGCACCACGCCGCGGCCGGCAAACAACGCCCAGAGCCGCGGTGTCAGATGCGCCCTGCGCAGCGCGCCAGCCATCGGGATCAGAAACACCAGCCCCAGAAGATACCGCAAGAAGGCGCTTTCGGCGGGCGGGATGCGGGTGCCAAGCGATTTGACCAGCGCTGTCACCGCCACAAAGCAGAGACCGGTCACAACCATCCAGAACACGCCCCTGAGAGGGTTCTGTGTGTGCTGAACAGGGGCGGCGGATTGGCTCATGGGCTGACAGAACACCCGTTCGGGCGGCGGCGCAAGACTTCACATGTGAATTATTTCCGGTTCTCGGGCAGCGGAATGAACTCCTGATCGTCTCCGGGCGGCAGCTTAAAGCGGCCATGCTGCCAGTCGCCAGCGGCCCAGGACACTTTGGCCGCTTCGATCCGGTCGCGGGAGGAGGCGACGAAATTCCACCAGATATAGCGCGGACCGTTCAGCGTCGCACCGCCCAGCGCCATCAGCCGGGCGCCCTCAGCACCGGCGGTCACGGTGATCTCATCGCCGGGGCGGAACACCATCATGCGGCCCGCCTCAAAGGTGTCACCCGCAATTTCCACCGAGCCTTGCGTGACATAAAGCCCGCGGTCCTCGTGGTCGGTGGGCAGCGGCAGCTTGGCGCCCGGGTGCAGCACCACATCGGCATAAAAGGTTTCGGAATAGAGGGTTGCCGGGGCTTTCTCGCCCCAGGCATTGCCAAGGATCAGGCGCACGGTCTTGCCCTCGCCCTCCAGCACCGGCAGCGCCTCCTTGCCGTGGTGTTCAAAAGCAGCAGGCACATCCTCGTGGCTTTCGGGCAGCGCAATCCAGGTTTGGATGCCAAACAGGCTGCTTTTTCCCTGACGGGTGGCGGCAGAGGTGCGCTCGGAGTGGGTGACGCCCTGGCCTGCCACCATCCAGTTCACCTCGCCCGGATAGATCATCTGGTGGGTGCCCAGCGAGTCCCGGTGCTCGAACTCGCCCTGATAGAGGTAGGTGACGGTCCCGAGGCCGATATGGGGGTGCGGGCGTACGTCGATGCCCTGGCCGGTCAGGAATTCGGCCGGCCCGGCCTGATCGAAGAAGATGAACGGCCCGACCATCTGGCGGCGCGGCGCGGGCAGCGCGCGGCGGACCTCAAAGCCGCCGATGTCGCGGGCGCGCGGAATGATCACCGTCTCGATGGCATCAAGGCTGCCCGCGTCGGGGCATTGCGGTTCCAGTGCCGGATTCCAGCTCATCCTTCCCTCCTGTCTGCTGTCATGGGGGAAAGGTAGGACATTTCTGCGCAGGCGTTAGGCCCGCCTGCGCACAAGTGCTGTTCGTCACATCAAAAGGAGCTTGGCTGCAATTGCCCACATGGTGAGGCCGACAATGGCATCCAGCACCTGCCAGGCCCGCGGGCGGGCAAAGACCGGGGCCAGCAAGCTGGCGCCGTAACCCAGCGTGAAGAAGAAGGTGAAGCTGGCGATGGCGGCCCCAGCGGCAAAGATCAGCGGATCGGGATATTGGGCGGAGATTGAGCCGAGCAGAACCACCGTGTCCAGGTAGACATGCGGATTCAGCCAGGTGAGTGCCAGCACGGTGGCCAGCACCGGCAACAAGGCTGCGCCAGCACCCTCCTGCGCTGCCTCCAGCGTTTCGCCGCCCTGCCAGGCGGCGCGCAGGGCACGGGCGCCGTACCAGATCAGAAAGGCCGCGCCGCCCCAGCGCATCGCCTGCTCGAACCAGGGCACGGCCACTGCCAGGGTGCCGAAGCCAAGAACACCCGCGGTGATCAGCAGAGCGTCGGACCCCGCGCAGGTGAGGCAGATCCAGAACACATGCTGGCGCCGCAGCCCCTGGCGCAGGACAAAGGCGTTTTGGGCGCCAATCGCCATGATCAGGCTGAGGCCCAGGGCAAATCCGGCAATCAGGCTGGGGGGCATGTGTGTCTCCATCGTTGTGCTGGGATTTGACTACTGCTCGCCCACCCATTAATCCAGTTAAAGAGATTTAAGTCAGATTAGAGTTGCTAATGCAGATGGATCCCAGCCAGCTGGCAGCACTAAGCGCTGTGCTGCGTCTCGGCACATTCGAGGCGGCGGCACATGCGTTGAACGTGACGCCCTCAGCCGTTTCACAGCGGATCAAGGCGCTGGAGGACCGCATTGGCGCGGCTTTGGTGCTGCGCGGGTCGCCCTGCACCGGTACGGCCGCGGGCCTTCGGATTGCCAAACACGCCGAGGACATCGGCCTGCTGGAGGCGCAGCTGGCGCGGGAACTGGCACTGGAGGCGGATCACGGCCCGGTACGGCTGCGGATTGCGGTCAATGCCGACAGTCTGGCGAGCTGGTTCATCGATGCGATGGCGGAGGTGGACGGCGTGCTGTTCGACCTGCTGGTCGATGATCAGGACCACAGCGCTGAGTGGCTGAGACGCGGCGAAGTTTCCGCGGCGGTCACTGCCAGTTCCAAGCCGGTAACCGGGTTTGACGCCTACCCGCTGGGCGCGCCGGAGTATGTGGCAACCACAAGCCCGGGTTTTATGGAACGCTGGTTTCCCGGCGGGGTGACGCTGGAGGCCGCCGCAAAGGCGCCCTGCCTGATCTTCAACGCCAAGGACAACCTGCAGCGGCTGTGGCTGGAACGCAATGTGGCCTCCGGGCTGGCGCCGCCCGCGCATTACCTGCCCTCGACCCAGGCATTTATTGATGCGGCGGCTGCGGGCCTGGGCTGGGGCATGAACCCGCTGGCGATGGTAGAGCAAGACATCCGCGCGGGCCGCCTGGTGCCGCTGATCCCGGACACCACGCTGCCGGTTCCCCTGACCTGGCAAGTGGCGCGGGTGATGGCCCCGGCCCTTGCCGAGGTGACCCGCGCCGTGCAGAAATCGGCGAAACGGTATTTGATGCAAAGCTAATCCGGAAAGACCGCCCATGTTCTCCAAAGACACGCTCAGCTATGAACCGCTGCCCCTGCCCGACCGGGCGGAGTATTCCGAGGCGGAGATGCAGGAAAAGGCAGCCGCGTTCCTTGCGCATATGCAGCGCCGGCATACGGTGCGGGACTTTACGGATCAGCCGGTGCCGCGCGCGGTTATTGAGGATTGCATCCGCGCTGCTGGCACCGCGCCCTCGGGCGCCAATCACCAGCCCTGGTTCTTTGCCGCGATCTCCAACCCGGCGCTGAAGGCGCAGATCCGCGAAGAGGCCGAAGAGGAAGAGCGCCGGTTCTATGCAGGCGGCGCGGGTGATGAATGGATCGAGGCACTGGAGCCGATCGGCACCAATGCAGACAAACCGCATCTGACCACCGCGCCCTGGCTGATCGTCGTCTTTGCCCAGCGCTGGGGCGAGTTCGCGGACGGCACCCGGTACAAGAACTACTACGTGCCGGAAAGCGTGAACATCGCCACCGGCGTGCTGCTGACGGCGCTGCATACAGCGGGGTTGTTCACGCTAACCCATACTCCGAACCCGATGAAATTCCTGAACGGCACCCTGGGCCGCCCTGCATCAGAAAAACCCACCATGATCATTGCCGTGGGCCATCCGGCAGACGATGCGATGGTGCCGTCGGTTGCCAAGATGAAAAAACCTCTGGAGCAAATCTGCCAGGTGTTTGAATGAAACCGCCCGCCGGATGACAGGCAGCCCGGCCTCCCTGACCCGCAGCCTGATACTGCAGGTGGTTCTGCCGCGGGGGATGGTGCTGCTGGTGTGGCTGGCGTTTAACCACTGGATCCGGCTGCCGGTGCCGCTGACCTTTGTGCTGATCACGGCGGACGGGGTATACTTGCTTTGGCAGGCACGCGCGTTTTTACGCAGCGCCGATGCCCATGTCCGAAGCACCGGCGCAATGGCTCCGGTCTGGGGCGGTTATCTGCTGCTGCTGTTTGCGGGGTTTGCGGCGCTGACCCAGTGGTGGGATGCGCTGCTGATTGCCCGGGCGGTGGAGGAACCTGCCTATGCCGAACAGCGGCGGCTGGAGCGTGAAGCGCTCTATAGCCTGTCGGTTTCCGGTGACGGGACAACGCTGGTGTTTGACGGGGAGATCACCTTTGGCCTGACCCGCCGGATCGGCCAGATGGGCGCTGAGCATCCTGGTCTGCGTGTTGTCTCCTTAAGCGGCCCAGGCGGGCTGATTGCGGAGGCGCGCGGCGTTGCCCGGCTGATCCGGCAGCAAGGCTGGGACACCCGTGCGGACGGGCTGTGCGCCTCTGCCTGCACCCTTGTGTTTGCTGCGGGCCGCGGGCGCACCCTTGGACCCGGCGGGCAGCTTGGCTTTCACAGCTATACCCTGCTGTTTGAAAGCGGGCTGCCGCAGATTGATTTGCAGAGGGAACAGGAGAAAGACCGCGCCTTTCTGCTGGACCAGGGGGTGAGCGCAGAATTTGCAGGCAGGATTTTTGCGGTGCCGGGCTCGGAGCTGTGGCGGCCCAGCAGGGCAGAGCTGACCAGTGCCGGGTTGATTGGGCCAGACCAGCAGTGAGGGGGGCGCTGCCCCCTCGGCCCCTTGGACCTCCCCCCGGGGTACTTGCACCCAGAAAGAAGCGCGGCAGTTTTTGAGGGCCCCGCATGGGCTTTGCATCAGAAGAAAGCAAAAGGCCCGCCGGATTGGCGGGCCTTTGAATTCATTTCAGGCGCTGGCTCAGAGCTGCGCCATGACCTCGTCGGTGGCCTCAAAATTGGTGGTGACGCGCTGAACGTCGTCGTCGTCTTCCAGCGCATCGACCAGCTTCATCAGCTTTTGCATGCCTTCCAGGTCCAGCTCGGTGGTGGTGGTCGGCTTCCAGACCAGCTTGGTCGATTCGGATTCGCCCAGCTCGGTCTCAAGCGCATTGGAGACGTCGTTGAGGTCGCTGTCGGCGCAATAGATGATGTGGCCGTCCTCGGCGCTTTCGACGTCTTCTGCACCGGCTTCGATCGCGGCCATCATCACGGTGTCGGCGTCGCCAACGGAGGCCGGGTACGTGACTTCACCCTTGCGTTCGAACATGAAGCCGACAGAGCCGGTTTCGCCCAGGTTGCCGCCGTTCTTGGAGAAGGTGGAGCGCACGTTGGAGGCAGTGCGGTTTTTGTTGTCGGTCATCGCCTCGACGATCACCGCAACACCATTGGGGCCGTAGCCCTCATAGCGGATTTCGTCATAGTTCTCGGCGTCGCCGCCGATGGCCTTCTTGATCGCGCGTTCGATCACGTCCTTGGGGACGGATTGGCTCTTGGCCTCTTTTACGGCCAGGCGCAGACGCGGGTTCTTGTCGGGATCGGGGTCGCCCATCTTGGCGGCCACGGTGATCTCCTTGGCCAGCTTGGAAAACAGTTTTGACCGCGCCGCGTCCTGACGGCCCTTGCGGTGCTGAATGTTAGCCCATTTTGAATGGCCTGCCATGGTGCATCCTTGCTGCTGTATATCTGAATTGGCGCCCATATAGCCTTGGGATGTGCCGGCTTTCAAGCGCCCCTGCCCCGCTTTGCCCTTGTTCCGCGGGGTTTCGGGGATAAGCTGGCGCCATGACATATGATCAAGCTGTTTTGTTTGCGTTATTTGCTGCTGTCTTTGCCCTGCTGTTGTGGGGGCGTTTCCGCTACGATCTGGTGGCCTTTGCCGCGCTTATGGCGGGCGTGGTGCTGGGGGTTGTGCCAGCCAAAGACGCCTTTGCCGGCTTCGGGCACCCTGCGACGCTGGTAGTGGCGCTGGTGCTGATCGTCTCTGCCGGGCTGGTGCGGTCGGGCGCAGTGTTCCTGATCACCCGGACGCTGATAGACAGTGCGCGGGGCCTGGGCGGCCACATCGCGCTGATGGGCGGGGTTGGCGCCGTGCTGTCGGCCTTCATGAACAATGTGGCGGCGCTGGCGCTGCTGATGCCGGTGGACATTCAGACCGCACGCAAGGCAGGCCGTGCGCCGGGACTGAGCCTGATGCCGCTGTCCTTTGCCACCATCCTGGGCGGCATGGTCACGCTGATCGGCACGCCCCCCAACATCATCATTGCCGCGATCCGCGGCGAGACGCTGGGGGAGCCGTTCAAGATGTTCGATTTCGCCCCGGTCGGCGGCATTGCCGCGCTGGCGGGGCTTGCCTTTGTCGCGCTGATCGGCTGGCGGCTGATCCCAGCGCGGGAGAATGCGGCCGGCGCGTCCGAAGCGCAGCTGGCGCCCTATATCGCCGAGCTGACGGTGGGCGGCGGATCTGAGCTGATTGGCAAGCGGCTGGGGGAACTGGACGAAGAGGCCGAGAAGGCCGATGTAGCGATCCTGGGCCTGATCCGGGACGGCAAGCGGCGCTATGGGCGCTCCGCCGCGGCGACGCTGCGCGAAGGCGATACGCTGGTGATCGAGGCGGAACCCGAGGCGCTGGATGAGTTCCGCAGCGCGCTCAAGCTGGAGTTTGCTGATGCCGCACGGTCCGAAAAGCTGACGGCGGCGGGTGAAGGGCTGGAGCTGACGGAACTGGTGGTGCCGGAGACCGCCCGCATCCGGGGGCGAACGGCGCAGTCCGTCGGGCTGGCCTGGCGGCAGAGCGCAGTGCTGCTGGGGATTTCCCGCCAGGGCACGCGGATCACCCGCCATATCCGTCAGACAGAGGTTCAGGCCGGCGATATTCTGCTGCTGCTGTCACCGCGGGGGCGCAGCGCCGATGTGGCCGACTGGCTGGGCTGCCTGCCATTGGCGGCGCGCGGCCTGTCGGTCACAGCGAACGACAAGACCTGGGCCGCCATCGGGCTGTTTGCCGCAGCGGTGCTCGCAGCCTCTGTCGGGCTGTTGTACCTGCCTGTGGCGCTGGGGCTGGTGGCCATCGGCTATGTTCTGCTGAAGATCCTGCCGGTGGCAGAGATCTATGACCACGTGGAATGGCCGGTGGTGGTGCTGCTGGGATCAATGATCCCGCTGGGGGCGGCGCTGGACACATCCGGCGGCACGGCGCTGATTGCCAATGCGCTGACCGGGCTGACCGCGGGCCTGCCCGCCTGGGCAGTGCTGACGGTGCTGATGGTGGTCACCATGACCCTGTCGGATGTGCTGAACAACACTGCCACGGCGATTGTGGCAGCGCCTGTTGGCATCCAGATGGCGGAAACGCTGGGTGTTTCGCCCGATCCGTTTCTGATGGCTGTGGCAGTTGCCGCGTCTGCCGCCTTCCTGACCCCGATCGGGCACAAGAACAATACGCTGGTGCTGGGACCTGGCGGCTACCATTTCGGCGACTACTGGCGGATGGGACTGCCGCTGGAAGCGCTGGTCATCGCGGTGTCAATTCCCGCCATTCTGGTGTTCTGGCCCCTTTGAGGGCCACGCACCGGCTGCCGCTTATTGCGGTTGCTCCTGCTGAACCGGATGCGCGCGGGCGGCGCCGCTGGTCTGGGCTTGCGACACCAGCGCAATTGCGGTGGAGCCGGCGAGGACGACAAACAAAAACACTTTTCTGAAACTCATGGTCTTGGACCTTATGAAGACACTGCTCCTCTCCATATGGGCAATAGTTTAACAGTTTCATGTAACCGGGGTCACAGAAGGCGGCTTTTCGCCGCCTTTTTCTGTTCTAGGAGGGCTCAGAGCGGCCAGAAGAACGGGATGAGCAGCGAGGCCACCATACCAACGGTCAGGTTCAGCGGGATACCGACGCGCAGGAAATCGGTGAACTTGTATCCGCCCGGGCCGTAGACCAGCGTGTTGGTCTGATAGCCGATCGGGGTTGCGAAAGAGGCCGAGGCCGCCACCATCACCGCCACCACCAGAGGGCGCGGATCGACGCCCATGGCCTGTGCCAGCCCAATTGCAATCGGGGTGACGACCACGGCAACTGCATTGTTGGACACCAGCTCCGTCAGCACTGAGGTCAGGAGATAGACGGCCCAAACCAGCAGGAACGGCGGCAGCATCGACAAGGCTGGCGCAATGGCGTTGACAATCAGGGCCACCGCGCCAGAGCTTTCCAGCGCGGCACCGATGGCCAGCATCGAGAAGATCAGTGCTAGCAGACGCCCGTCGACAAAAGAAAATGCCTCATCCGCGTCGATGCAGCGGGTGATAAAGACCAGCGAGACCATCAGCAGCGACAGCATCAGGATCGGTGCGACGCCAAAGGCGGCCAGCAGCACGATGCCCAGGAGCGCAACAACAGCGATTGGTGCGTGGCTGCGGCGGTAGGCCCGCTGGGTCGGCTGCGAGACATCGGCCAGATCCATGTCAGCCGCCAAGCGCTGGATATCGGCGGGCGCGCCCTCCAGCAGAAGGGTATCGCCGATCCGCACGACCAGATCGTCCAGCTGCACGCCGATGTTCTGGTTCCGCCGGTGCACCGCCAGCGTATAGACGCCATAGCGCCGGCGCAGGCGCAGGGCGCCCAGGCTGCGGCCCACCATCCGGCAGCCCGGGGTAATCAGCACTTCGACGGTTTGGGTCTCGATGGCGGACACCTGATCGACCCGCTTCAGTTCCTTGTTTGATTGCAGGCTCAGCAGCTCTGTCATCCGGGTCCGCAGCACTACCCGGTCGCCGACCTGCAGCTCCACCCCCTGAAGATTGCGGCGCAGAGAGGCGTCGCCGCGGATCACGTCGATGAGGCGCACGCCGGGGCGCTTGAACAGCTGCACGCCGGTGACTTCGCGGCCAATGAGGTTGCTTTCGGGCGGGATCACCGCCTCGGTGAAGAATTTCATCTTCGATTTGTCGCTGAGCAGCTCTGCCATGCTGTCGCGCGCAGGAAGCAGGCGCGGCGCGATGAAGCGCAGGTAGACCATGCCGTAGGCGACGAGGATCAGGCCCAGCGGGGTGACCTCAAAAATGGTGAAGGGCTTCAGCCCCTGCGCCCGCGCCACACCGTCCACCAGCAGGTTGGTCGAGGTGCCGATCAGCGTCAGGGTGCCGCCCAGGATCGCCGCATAGCTGAGCGGGATCAGCATCTTGGACGCAGAGACGTTGAGGGTGCGGGCGATCTGGATGAAGACCGGGATCATCACCACCACCACCGGCGTGTTGGACACAACGGCGGAGGCGGTGACGACAAACGCCATCAGCAGAGCGACGGCCAGTTTCGGGTTTACTTCTGCCTGCTTCTTGGCGATCTGGGTGAAGGCGTCGAGTGCACCAGTGCGCACCAGAGCGCCCATGATGATGAACATCGCGGCAATGGTCCAGGGTGCCGGGTTGGACAGAACCGGCAGCGCCTCGCCATAGGGCAAAACGCCGGTGGCCAGCATCGCAGCAACGCCGGTCAGCGCCACCACTTCGGTTGGATAGGTTTCCCGGAGAAACGCCACGAACATCGCCAGGACAATTGCAAGCGCCAGAAATGCGCTGCCGGTGTCACCAAGTTGGAAGTACTGCATAAACCGTGACTTTGCCCATGTTGTTAAAGGCGGGGTTTACGCCCCGCCATCGCGCAGTTTCCCCGAAACCAGAGGGCTGAGCAAGAATTTCCGGCAAAGCAGATGCCCAACGGCGCGGAAAGGGCATTTTGCCCGGAAATCCGCGGCTTTAGCGTCAATTCTCCCGTCTGCTGGTGCTTGCAGCGGCGGCGGGTCCCGTTCAGGGGGCCGCTGGCTCGAGCAGCCCGCCGTTGCGCACCATGCGAATCTTCTTGGCGGCCCCGGTGCGGTCGTCGGTCTCGACAAACACGCCGGACAGCGTCGCCTCGCCATTTGCCGGGGTAAAGCGGGCCTTGGGCATGCCGGTCAGGAAGCGGCGCATCGGTTCGGCCTTGTCCATGCCAATGACGGAATTGTAGTCGCCGCACATGCCGGCGTCGGTCAGATACCCGGTGCCTTCCGAAAGGATCTGCGCATCCGCTGTCGGCACATGGGTATGGGTGCCCACCACCAGCGAGGCGCGGCCGTTGCAGAAGTGGCCCATCGCCATCTTCTCCGAGGTTGCCTCGCAGTGCATGTCGACGATGACCGCCTGCGCCAGCCCGCCGCGCGGGTGCGACTTCAGCACCGCCTCTACTGCGCCGAAGGGGTCGTCGAAGGCGCGTTTCATGAACACCTGCCCCAGCGCCTGCACCACCAGCACCTTGCGTCCGCCCGGCGCGTTGAAGAGTCTGTAGCCGCGGCCCGGCGCGCCTTTGGCAAAGTTCAGAGGCCGGATGATGCGCTGCTCTTTCTCGATGAACTGTAACATGTCTTTCTGATCAAAGGCATGATCGCCCAGTGTCAGGCAGTCGACGCCCGCATCCAGCAACAGCTTGGCGTGCTCGCCGCTCAGCCCCATGCCGTTGGAGGCGTTTTCGCCGTTCACCACCACAAAATCGAGCCGCCACTCCTGCCGCAGACGCGGCAGGGTTTCGGTGATGGCACGGCGCCCGGCGCGGCCCATCACATCGCCAAGGAAAAGAATACGCATGCCCGGCTGGTAGGCAACACGGCGCCAAAGAGCAAGGCCCCGCAGTGCGTTTTCGCATCGGTGTGGCGCCCGGCTCAGCTGTAGGCGCCCGCCGAATACGTCAGTTCGTAGCCGTGCGAATAAATTTCGAACACGTTGCCGAACGGGTCTTCGACATAGACCATGCGATAGGGCTTTTCGCCCGGATAATACTCCCGCACCGGCATCCGCTGCTTGCCGCCGGCCGCGACGATCCTTTGCGCCAGGCCCTCGACGTCGGGGTCCTGCACACAGAAATGGAAGAGGCCGTGACGGCGGTAGTCCAGATTGTCGGACGGCGCGTAATTTCCATCGAATTCGAACAATTCGATGCCGACGCGGTCGGCGGTGGACAGGTGAGCGATGCGCAGCCGCGACCAGCCGGCCCCGAACACATCCGTGCACATACGGCCGATGTCACTGTCTTCCTCCACCACTTCGGTTGGGTTCATAATGACGTAGAAGCCCATGACTTCTGCATAGAATTTCATTGCGGCGTCCAGGTCCGGAACAGACAGGCCGATGTGGGAAAAACTGCGCGGGGCGGTCAGCATCATAGTCTCCTTGGATGGTGTTTTGCTTGTTGCCACCCGGAGATAGGGTTGCAGGAGAAGAAGGAAAAATTATCATTCATTATGCGATCCATAACAAAATGAGCCAAAGATGCTGAATGCCACCTGGCTGGAAACCTTCACTGTGCTGAGCAGACTGGACAGTTTCACACGCACCGCAGCGCGGCTGAACATGACCCAGCCCGGGGTTACCCAGCACATCAAGAAACTGGAGCAGCAGGTGGGCACACCGCTGCTGGTCCGCCACGGCAAAAGCTTCAGCCTGACGGACGCAGGCGTTGCGGTGGCCGCTCTAGGCCGCAGGCGCCAGGCTGAAGAAGACGCGCTGCGCCAGGACCTGGGACAGGATGATCCCGGCCGCGGCCATGTGCGCATCGCCTGCCCCGGCGGGCTGGCGGTTCTGATCTACGCCGAGGTGGAGGTGCATCTGGCGCGCTGGCCGGAACTGACGCTGTCGCTGCAGGCGGCACCGCAAGCCTCCATCGAAGCGCTACTGCTGTCCGGGGAGCTGGATCTGGGCATCCTGCACCGTGAGCTGGATGCGCCGCGGCTGATGGCGGAGCGGCTGGGGCGCGACCGGCTGAACCTGATCCTGCCGTCAGATGCGGCAGACAGGCCTGAGTTTGAAACGCTGCAGAAACTGGGGCTGGTTGACCACCCTGACGCCGCCGCCCTGGCAGACCGGCTGCTGGCGGCAAACTATCCTGACTATCGCGGCTCCGCCGGGTTGCGCAGGCGCGCCTTCCTCAACCAGATCGGCCAAATCTTGAGCCCGGTATCTGCCGGGGCCGGTTACACCATCCTGCCGCAAAGCGCTGTTCTGGCGCAGCAGGGCCAAGGAACCTTCCGCACCGCGGCGCTGAAGGCGCCGCTGGAGGATGACCTGTGGCTGGTCCGGCAGAAGCAGGAGGCGCCGCCGGCGCGCCTCGCCTTCTTCGAAGCCGCGATCCGCAGAACCTGCGCCCGGCTAGCGGATTAGAACTGCAGAATGCGGCTTTCGGTGACGATCATGTCGAGCGGCTGGTCGGTGGGCTCCAGCGGCAGGTCCTCTGCCTCCTGCGCATCGAAGGCAAAGCCGATCGCCAAGGTGCCCCGCTTGCCGCGCAGCAGTTCCAGCGTGCGGTCGTAGAAACCGCCGCCATAGCCGAGCCGCCCGCCCTTGGAATCGAAGGCAACCAGCGGCACCACCAGGATTTCCGGCTCAAAGAAGTCATCCACCTCAGGAACCATGGCACCGAAAGGCCCCTCGCGCAGCGCGCCTTCGGGCTGCCAGCGGCTGAATTTCAAAGGCTGACCCTGCCCCAGGATCACCGGCACGCCAACTGGCCCATGGGCTGAGGCTTCTGCCATGGCGGGCACGGGGTCGATCTCAGTCCGGATCGGCATGTAGCCCGACAACGGCACGCCGCGGTAGCCGGCCAGCACTTCCGACAGGTGGCCTGCGGCGCCAGGGATATTGCGGGCGTGCGCCTCCTTGCGGCGGGCAAAGGCGGCTTTGCGGGCGGCGGCCTTGATTTCAGTCAGATCCGTCATGGCGGTCTCCTAGAGCAAAAGAGCGGCCGCAAGGCCCAGGAAGGCGAAAAAGCCCACCACGTCGGTCACGGTGGTCACAAAGGCACCAGAGGCCAGCGCCGGGTCAATTCCGGTTTTCTCCAATAGTACCGGGATCACCGTTCCCGCCAGCCCCGCCACGACCAGATTGACCACCATAGCGACGGCAATCACCACGCCCAGCATCGGCGAGCCGAACCAGGCCAGCCCCACCAGGCCCATGACAATGGCAAAGATCACCCCGTTGACCAGCCCCACCAGCACTTCCCGCCGGATCACCCGCCAGACGTTGGAGCCGGTGAGGTCACGTGTGGCAATGGCGCGTACCGCAACTGTCAGCGACTGGGTGCCTGCGTTACCGCCCATGGAGGCGACGATCGGCATCAGCACGGCCAGCGCCACAATCTGTGCAATCGCCGCCTCAAACTGGGCAATCACCAGCGAAGCCAGCACCGCCGTCACCAGGTTCACCGCCAGCCAGGGAAAACGCCGCTTGGTGGTTTCGATCACCCGGTCGGCAAGCGAGCTTTCCTCGCCAACACCGGCGAGGCGGAGGATGTCCTCCTCGTGCTCCTCGTCCAGCACGATCATGGCATCGTCGATGGTGATGACGCCAACCAGCCGCCCCTCGTCATCGACCACCGGGGCCGAGATCAGGTGGTACTGGTTGAAGGCATAGGCCACGTCTTCCTCGTCCTGATCGGCGGGAATGACCTGAAAGGTGTCCTCGACCAGGTCGGTCAGCGTCACATGGCGCTTGGCGCCCATGATCCGGCCCAGGGTCACGTTGCCAACCGGATGCAGGCGCGGATCGACCAAAACAACATGGTAGAATTGCTCTGGCAAATCGTCGGAGTTGCGCATGAAATCAATAGCCTGCCCGACATTCCAATGTTCGGGCGCCATCACCACCTCGCGCTGCATCAGGCGGCCGGCGGAGTTTTCCGGAAAGCTCATCGACTGTTCGACGGCGACCCGGTCGGCGTCTTCCAGCGCATCCAGGATGGCTTCCTGCTGCGGCACCTCCAGGTCTTCCAGCAGGTCGACAACGTCATCGCTGTCCAGTTCCCGCACCGCATCCGCCAGAACCATCGGGTTCAGGATCGAGATCACCTCTTCGCGGATGCTCTCGTCCAGCTCCGACAGGATCTCGCCGTCGAATTCCCGGTCATAAAGCCGGATCAGGCTGATCCGGTCATCGGAATCGATCTGTTCCAGAAGGTCGGCGATGTCGGCTGCGTGAAGATCTTCCAGAAGTTCCGTCAGAGCCTTCTGATCGCCCTGCTCTACCG
This sequence comes from Leisingera sp. ANG1, assembly GCF_000203975.2. Lineage (GTDB taxonomy): Bacteria > Pseudomonadota > Alphaproteobacteria > Rhodobacterales > Rhodobacteraceae > Leisingera. Next base: position 1,010,333 of record NZ_AFCF02000001.1, read on the forward strand.
CCTCCAGAACCTGCGAGACCATCTTGCGGTCGAGGTCATAGGCATCTTCCTGAGACTGGTCGCCGGTGATGTTGTCGCCGCTGCTCATCTGATGCCCCCCGAATTTATTGGTCTTTGCGTGCAAAATAGAAGAGGCCGCCACCGGAAAACAATGGCAATGCTGCAATTTACCCGCGCCCTTCCGGCGGGTATCCTGCGCGGAGCCATTTTGCAAGGAAAGGGTTCAGCGCATGGGCAACGGTTACATCCTGAAGGGGCAGGTTCTTGCCTTTTCCGTGTCTCCCTTTGCAGGCGAGCGCCCAGAGGACGCGGCCCGGCTGCTGGACGCGGTGGCAGTGCAGGACGGGCGGATTGCAGGGGTCGGGACGCTGGCAGAGATGCAGGCGCTGCTGCCGGAGGCGGAGACCGTGGATCATTCCGGCAAGCTGATCATGGCGGGGTTCGTCGATGCCCATGTGCATTACCCGCAGACCGCAATCATCGCCAGCTGGGGCAAGCGGCTGATCGACTGGCTGAACAGCTACACCTTCCCGGAGGAAATGAGGTTCGGCGACCGCGCCTATGCGGATGAAATCGCAAACCGCTATTTGAATCTGACCGCGGCGCACGGCACCACTACGGTCTGCAGCTACTGCACCATTCACCCGGAGAGCGTGGATGCATTCTTTGCTGCGGCGCAGGCGCGCGGGCAGCGAGTGGTTGCGGGCAAGACCTGCATGGACCGCAATGCGCCGGAAGGGCTGCGGGACACGGCGCAATCGGCCTATGACGATAGTGACGCGCTGATCGGGCGCTGGCACGGGGTGGACCGGCTGGAATACGCCATCACACCACGGTTCTCCCCAACCTCGACCCCGGAACAGCTGGAGGCAATGGGCGCGCTCTGGGCCAAGCACCCGGAATGCCTGATGCAGACGCATCTGAGCGAGCAGACCGATGAGATCGAGTGGGTGAAATCGCTGTTCCCGCAGGCCCGCGACTACCTGGACACCTATGAGGAGTTCGGCCTCTTGGGCGCCAAGGGGCTTTACGGCCACGCCATCCATCTGGAGGAACGCGAGCGGCACCGGCTGCGGGACTACGGCGCGGCGCTGATCCATTGCCCGACGTCGAACACCTTCATCGGCTCCGGCCTTTTTGACATGGCCGGGCTGATGGCCGAAGGCCAGCGGATCGGCCTTGCCACCGACACCGGCGGCGGGTCGAGTTTCTCGATGCTGCGCACGATGGCAGCGGCCTATGAGATTGGCCAGTTGCGCGGCACCCCGCTGCACGCGGCGCAGCTGTTGTGGCTGGCGACGCAAGGCTCGGCCACAGCGCTGCGGCTGGAAGGCAAGATCGGCAACATCGCGGCAGGCATGGAAGCGGATCTGGTGGTGCTGGACCTCGCCTCCACTCCGGCCATCGCCCAGCGGTCAGCGCGGGCCGAAGACATTTGGGAAGCGGTGTTCCCGACCATAATGATGGGCGATGACCGGGCGATTGCCGAGGTCTGGATCGGCGGCCGGCAGGTTTAGGAGAGGCGCTGATGCGCCTCTGCCTGCTGCGGGGATACTTTCAGCCAGATGAAGGCCGGATCTCTCACTGCATTAGCCGTTGCGCCAGCTGGCCGTGGCGTTCGATCAACTGCGGCAAGTCCAGGGTGGTCAGCTCGCCGCTGCGGATAATCTGCTTGCCCTCGACAAACAGATGCTTGACCTGAGCTGGGCCGGCCAGCAGCAGCGCCGCCGCGTCCCAGCTTCCGCTGGAGGCCACACCCCTGGTGTCCCAAATAGCGATGTCGGCGCGCTTGCCCGGCTCCAAGCGGCCGCAATCAGGGCGGCCCAGCACGTCAGCGCCGCCGCGGGTGGCGATCTCCAGCGCTTCATAAGCGCTCATCGCGTCAGCCCCGTTTGCAACCCGCTGCAAGAGCATGGCCTGGCGCGCCTCCGCTGAGAGGCTGGCCATGTCGTTGCTGGCGGAGCCGTCCACGCCCAGCCCCACCGGCACGCCTGCATCCCGCATCGCGCGCACCGGCGCTATGCCGCTGCCAAGGCGGCAATTGGAACAGGGGCAATGGGCGACGCCGGTGCGGGTTCTGGCAAAGAGATCAATCTCTTGCACGTCAAGTTTCACGCAATGGGCATGCCAAACATCATCGCCGGTCCAGCCCAGCTCCTCTGCGTACTGGCCGGGGCGGCAGCCGAATTTCTCCTCGGAATAGGCGATGTCCTCGTCATTTTCGGCCAGATGTGTGTGCAGCATAACGCCCTTGTCACGGGCCAGCAGCGCGGCGTCGCGCATCAGCTCGCGGCTAACTGAAAACGGCGAGCACGGCGCCAGACCGACGCGGCACATGGCGCCTTCGGACGGATCATTAAAAGCATCCACCACCCGGATCATGTCGTCGAGGATGGCGCGCTCTTCCTCGACCAGGCTGTCCGGAGGCAGTCCGCCGTCGCTTTCACCGATGCTCATGGCGCCGCGAGTCGGATGGAACCGCACACCGATGTCGCGGGCGGCATGGATGGTGTCCTCCAGCCGGGCGCCATTGGGATAGAGGTACAGGTGGTCGGAGCTGAGGGTGCAGCCAGACAGCGCCAGTTCGGCAAGGCCCAACTGAGCGGAGATGAACATTTCGTCCGGGCCAAAGCGCGACCAGATCGGGTACAGCGTTTGCAGCCAGCCGAACAGCAGCGCGTCCTGTCCGCCCGGCACCGCGCGGGTCAGGTTCTGGTACAGGTGGTGGTGGGTGTTCACCAGCCCGGGGGTGACCACGCAGCCGCGGCCGGAGACCACCTCTCCGCGGGTCTGAAGCCCCTGCCCCACTGCGGCAATCACTCCGCCACGGATCAGCACATCAGCACCGTGCAGAACACGACGGGAATCGTCCATGGTCAGGACGGTATCAGCGTTTTGAATCAGGATCTCTGTCATATCCACACACTCCAATAGACAGCCCGCTTCATGGGAATGTGTGATCGGCCGATGGAAAACGGGCGAAGAACCGGCCTGCCTGGAGACTATAGACCGGGGCCGCCGGTTTCAACCCGTCTGCGTCTGGCGCAGCAGTTCCAGCGCGGCGGCGTGGATTTCCGCATTGGCTGCCGCCAAGGCGCGGCCGCCGTTGTGGGCCGGGTTGCCCTGCCAGTCAGTGACAACGCCGCCCGCCGCCTGGATCACCGCAATCGGCGCCTGAATGTCATAAGCGTTGAGGCCCGCCTCGATCACCAGATCCGCCTGCCCTGCCGCCACCAGCGCATAGGCGTAGCAATCCATGCCATAGCGGGTCAGCTTGGCTTGCGCCGCCACGCGTTCAAAGCCTGCACGCTCTTCCGCGGTTCCGACCTCAGGGAAGGTGGTGAACAGGATTGCATCCGACAGCGCCGCTGTGCCGCGGGTCCGCAAAGGCATTTCACCCAGCGGACCGGTCATCGAGGCAATCTCTGCTCCGCCACAGAAACGCTCGCCGGTGTAGGGCTGGTCGATCACGCCGAGGAAGGGGCCGTTGTCATCCGACAGCGCAATCAGCACGCCCCAGGTCGGCGTGCCACTAATGAAGCCGCGGGTGCCGTCGATCGGGTCCAGCACCCAGGTGCGGCCTGAACTGCCGGCCGCGGCACCGAACTCCTCACCCAGGATACCGTCCTCGGGACGCAGATCTGCCAAGACCGCCCGCATCGCCTGCTCGGCGGCCCGGTCGGCTACGGTCACCGGATCAAATCCGCCGACGAGCTTGTTCTCGGCATTCAAGGAGGGGGCTCTAAAATGCGGCAGGATGGCAGCGCGAGCCGCGTCTGCCATCCTGTTCGCTACGTCTAGGTCCGTGAGTGATGCCTGTGTCATACCCGAACGGGTGCCACCCAGGCGCTGTCATTGCAAGCGCAAACCCTGCCACTCACCGGTTTTGCGCTGCAAATTCCTGTCAGGCCCGGGTTGTGATCCGGGCCCTGCCCCGTCTCAGGCAACGTCGCTCAGCACGCGGGCCAGTTCAAACAGGCGGCGGCGCTGGTTTTCCGGGATTGAGTAATAGGAACGCACCAGGTCCAGCGCTTCCTTGTCCCCCATCAGGTCCTCAGGCACGGAGGCTTTCTCAGCCGGGGCCTTGCCCTCTTCCTGCAAGCCTTCGAAGAAGAAGCTCACCGGAACTTCCAGCGCGTCGGAAATATCCCAAAGACGGGAGGCGCTGACCCGGTTGGCACCGGTTTCATATTTCTGGATCTGCTGGAACTTGATGCCGACCTGCTCGGCAAGCTGCTGCTGTGTCATACCGATCAGCCACCGGCGGTGGCGAATGCGCTTTCCCACGTGCACGTCTACGGGATGAGCCATGCGTTTCTCCTAACTGTCAATTTGGCCAAATTCCGGACCGCTCTACCAATAAAGTGCTCTGGCAGCTTCGTATGCCTGCCGGAAGCACGATCCCCATCAGCACGATCAGTCTTCAACCTCTGAGCAAAAGTGTACAACCCTTGCGGTTGATTGCAAGGCTGCCGTCGCCCTTGACGGGGACTTGCAACCCAAGATCATGATTTCACGCAGCATTTTTCCAAACGTTTTATTGCCAAGCGGCTGCGGATCGCGTACCTCCCCAGAAATAGCGAGGTGTAAGCTGCAGCGGCACACCGGCAGTGTGCCCCGGCGAATCAAGCCGATTCCCGCAAAAGGTGAGGAGAACACATGCAGGCTTTCCAAGTCTCCGCTTTTGACAGACCAGCAACCCTGACGGAAACGCAATGCCCGGCACCCGGTCCAGGCGAGGCCGCTGTTGCGCTGCGTGCCTGCGGGCTGAACTTTGCCGATCTTCTGATGATGAAGGGCACCTATCAGGACACCCCTGCGCCTCCCTTTACCCTGGGGCTGGAATCGGCCGGGGTGGTGACGGCGCTTGGTGATGGCACGGAAGGCTTTGAAATTGGCGACCGGGTCGCAGTGTTCAGCGGCGCCGGCGGGCTGGCGGAGGCAGGTGTCTTTGATGCCGCCCGGCTGATCCGGATTCCGGATGCGATGAGTTTCGAACATGCCGCGGCGATGCAGATTGCCTATGGCACCAGCCATATGGCGCTGGATCACTGTGCCCGCCTGCAACCCGGCGAGACCCTGCTGGTAACCGGTGCCGCGGGCGGCGTCGGGCTGACGGCGGTGGAAATCGGCAAGCTGATGGGGGCAACGGTGATTGCCCAGGCCCGCGGCCGGGACAAGCTGGATGTCGCCGATGCTGCCGGCGCCGATCATTTGATCGACGCCGGCGAGGACCTGCGCGATGCGGTCAAGGCGCTTGGGGGCGCTGATGTGGTTTATGATGCGGTGGGCGGCGATGTGTGGAAAGCCGCCTTCCGGTCCGCCAACCCCGGTGCGCGGCTGCTGCCGGTGGGCTTTGCCGGCGGAGAGGTGCCGCAGATCCCGGCCAATCACCTGCTGGTGAAGAACCTGACGGTGATCGGCTTCTATCTGGGCGGCTACATGAAGTTCCGGCCCGATGCGGTGCGCAAGTCGTTTGAGACACTGTTCGCCTGGCATGGCGAAGGCCGCATCAAGCCGCATATCAGCCACACGCTGCCGCTGGCGCAGGCCGCCGAAGGGCTGGAACTGCTGCGCAGCCGCAAATCCACCGGCAAGGTGGTGATCACCATGGACGGCAGCTGACAGGCCCAGCGGCAGCAGTCAGGGCTCCCGCCCGCAGACAGAGCATTTCTGCAAAATGCACCGCAGCGGTTGGGCCAGGCTCAGCGCCTGCGGCGCTGAGCCTGGCCCAAGGCCGCCAAGGATGCACTGGCGAAGCCAGGGCAGCCTGTGGGCGCGGGAGCTCTCCCTTGCTTGCGGCTCAGCTGGCGGCGCGCAGCGGCGTGGACCATAGTCCCTGGAACCCCTGCCGGATGAACTCCGCCAGTTCCTCGACATAGGGCGCATGCACGCGTTCTGCCCCGTAAAGGTTGATATGCTGCATCGGCAGCTCCGGCAGGCCGCAGCCCGGGCCGATCAGTTCCTGATAAGACGGCTGGGTGCCTTCCATCAGTACCCCAACCGCCAGGTCGGCGCTGATTGTCGCCTCAACCGTGCGGTCGGAATCGCTGTCCAGCGCCATTTCCCATTCGATGCCTGCCTCATCCAGCGCCGCCGTGGCGACCGGGCGGAAGCTGCAGTTGCGGCAGAAGCCAAGCCGCAGGGGCCGCTGCCGCCAGACCGATCCGTCCGGCGCGCCGGCCCAGCGCAGCGGCATGCTGTGGATCTTCTCTGCCCCCTCACCCGCACCGGTCTCAGTAGTCAGGATCAGGTCGAAGGCACCGCGTGCAAACTCGGTCTTCAGATCGCGGGTGTTGGAGGTGCAGAGGTTCACATTAACCCGTGGATAGCTGAGGCTGAACCGCTTCAGCACCTGCGGGATGACCGGGTGCACCACATCATGCGGCACCCCCAAAAGCACCTCGCCCTCAAAGGCCTGATCGGTCAGCCGGCTGATCACTTCATCGTTCAGCGCCACCATCTTGCGGGCATAACCCAGCATCTGCTCGCCCTCGGCCGTCAGCGCAATGGTGCGGCCGGATCTGTCCAGCAGTTCCAGCCCCAGGAGCTCCTCCAGCCGCTTCATCTGCATCGAGACCGCCGACTGGGTCAGATGCAGGAAACCCGCGGCGCGGGTTACCCCGCCGTATTCCGCCACCGCCACAAAGGAGCGGAGCGTGGTGATATCGAGATTTCTTACCATCACAAAACCTGATTCATTGGATCAAAAACATTCGTTTTAAAAATATGCCACAGAGGCCCATATTCATCAACACAATTGATCACCCAGAAGGGATGCATCACAAACTCAACTGAAGGACCAAGCCCATGACCCTCGCAACCTCTGCCTGCACCACCTCTTGCCACCGCGTGAAACCGCAGCTTTCCCTGACCGCACGCCTGCGGCTGCATCTGGCTGCCTGGCGCCAGCGCCGCCAGCTGTCCCGGCTGGACGCCCGCGCGCTGGAGGACATCGGCGTGACCCGCGCCCAGGCGGACGCGGAGGCCCGCGGCGGGTTCTGGAAGGCGCCGGATCACTGGAGTTTCTGAGTAAGCTCCGACTTTACCGTGCGCACCTTTGCAGACGGGCCGCTTCAACGCGGCCCGTTTTGTTGTTTTTCATGTATTTCTTTGTCCGAAATACTTGAACCGAACTCCGCTTCACCCGATATTTGGCAGGAAAGCTGCGGCCCGCGGTCCTGTTCGTGTGCCGGCAGCGAGGGAGTAGATTACGGAGACCATTCCAAATGGCACAATTCGATACCATCCGCTCTGCCGCCGGCGCCCGCGCCCAGCAGATTGATGAGGGCCTCCGCGCCCATATGAACAAAGTCTATGCCACCATGTCGGCAGGCACGTTCATCACCTTCCTGGCCGCCTGGGCGATTGCCGGGCTGGCTGTTACTTCTGACCCGGCCAACGCCGTGGCCCAGCTGAGCGCTGACAAATACCTGACCAACATCGGCTATGCGCTTTATGCCTCGCCGCTGAAGTGGGTGATCATGTTTGCCCCGCTGGCCTTCATCTTCGGCATCGGTGCCGCCGCCAACCGTATGTCCGCGGCCGGCGTGCAGCTGCTGTTCTATGTCTTTGCCACCGTGATGGGCCTGTCGATCAGCTCGATCTTCCTGGTCTTCACCGGCGAAAGCATCGTGCAGGTGTTCCTGATCACCTCCATCGCCTTTGCGGGCCTGTCGCTGGTGGGCTACACCACCAAGAAGGACCTTAGCGGCATGGGTTCCTTCCTGATCATGGGCCTGATCGGCCTGATCGTGGCCTCGATCGTCAACATCTTCCTGGCGTCCTCCGCCATGGCGTTTGCTATCTCGGTGATCGGCGTGCTGATCTTTGCGGGCCTGACCGCATATGACACCCAGCGCATCAAGAACGACTACCTGCAGATGGCCCATGCCGGCGACCAGGAGTGGCTGGCAAAGTCCGCGATCATGGGCGCGCTGAGCCTGTATCTGGACTTCATCAACATGTTCATGATGCTGCTCCAGCTGCTTGGCAACCGCGAATAACCGCAGGCCACATTCCAAACAGCGAGGGGCGGATCTCAACGATCCGCCCCTTTTCATTTGAACAACAATAACAAGGGGAACACCCATGAAAATCATTGAGATCCCGGCGTCCGAGGCAGGCCGTTTGCTGCCATTGTTGCAGGACTTGCACGCACTGCACGCGGAACATCAGCCGGAGAGGCATGTACCGGCCCCTGGCAGCGGCGATCTGGCTGCCTGGCTGCAGGACTGGCTGCAGGGGGACAACGTCCATGCACTAGCTGCTGAGAGCCCGCAGGGGGCGCTGCTGGGCTACCTGATTTATGAACTGCAGGACCGCCCCGCCCTGCCCATCAGGGCGGCGGAGAAACGCGCCATGCTGCACCATATCTCCGTCACCGAAGCCTGGCGCCGGATGGGTGTTGGCAAGGCGCTGGTGGAGGTCATGAGGACGCGGGCGCTGGCGGAAGGCGCGACCGTGGTTGCGGCCACCTATGCGCCGTTCAACAGCGCCTCCGCCGCGCTGATGCAGGGCATGGGGATGGAACCTGTGCTGACCGTGGCAGAGTGGCGCGCCTGAGGTCAGCCCCCGGAACAGTCGAGGCCGGCGGAGATGGCAACAATGCCCTGGCGGCCCGCAAGCTCACTGAGGCCGCCGTACACGCGGCAGCCTGAGACGCTGCGGATCAAGTTCAGCAATTGCACCTCGGCAATCTCAGGCAATACAGGCACCGCACTGGTTCCGGCTGCGCTCAGCACCGCAATACCGGCGCTGCCCTCGCGCATCACACTGAGGGCCAGCCTGCGTCCGTTGATGCCGACGCTATGCTCGGCAACCACCTGACGGGCTGTCCCGCCCTCCCCGGCAGTTCCAGCTGCGGGCAAAGGCTCAACGCTGACCGCCGGGGGCAGCGGCACCGCCGCCTTGGTCTCAAAGAAACTGGAAACCGGTGCCCCGGCCACTGACATTACCGCTGCCAAGAAGAAAACCCGCACTGCACATCCACCCGTTCATTTGTTCACCCAGGGCATCAGGCTAGGCGTGAAATGGGGCGAGAAGGTGCCGGGGCGCAGGACAATGCGCGCAGCTTTTTCCGACAATTGAAGGCAGCAGGCATACGGACCACATGCCCCAAAAGAAAACGGGCCGCGCAGCGCGACCCGTTTCCGGAAATCATCTCGAAAGGAAGGCTTACTTGATTTTGCCTTCTTTGTACTCGACGTGCTTGCGCACAACCGGGTCATACTTACGCACAACCATTTTCTCGGTCATGGTGCGTGCATTTTTCTTGGTCACATAGAAGTGGCCGGTGCCCGCGCTCGAGTTCAGGCGGATCTTGATGGTGGTCGGCTTCGCCATGGTGCTTCTCCTGCGTCCGAAAAGGCAGGGGCCTCTCGGTAAATTCCTATCTGAAGCCCGGCTTTTACCCGCCCTGTGCCCCAAGTCAACAGCCAAATCGCCCGGAAGCCGCCCCAGAGGGCCAATTCTGCCCGCCCGCCCCGCACAACAGGGGCTTCCAGCGGCTTTCCCGCCGATCAGGGCGGTGAAACATAGCCTTCCGCCGTGATTGCCCCATTTCAATGGCTGAAGATCCGCGCCACAGACCGAAAGCCCTGCCGATGCCCGAACCCGCGGAGTCCAGTCACTCAGCCCAGCAGCCGAATCTTCTGGTGCGCGCAGTGGCCGGTCTGGCGGTTTCCTTGCGGTACAAGCTGCTGGCCGCCTTTCTAACCGGGACAGGCCTCGTGATTGTGCTTGCAGTGCTGGGTTTGCAGACGCTGCTGCAGGCCAATGAGCGGACCCGCCAGCTAATCCGCGATCAGGAACGCATCGCGGTATATAACCGCGTCTATCAAAGCAGCAGCGACGCAATGGCCTTTGCGTTGCACAGCATGCTTGAGCGTCCGGGCCGGATGGGCGTGCCCTCTGTTCAAGCCCTAAACGAGACACAGGACCTATCGCTGCTCTTGGCCCATGCGGTCCGCCGCTTGGGCGGCGAAGAGTCGCCAGAAGGCCGCCGCATGGCAGAGTTGAGAGCTGAAGCTAAGAGCCTTTCACGCGTTGCCTTTGACATCATCAACCGCCGCAACGACCGGGAATTCGCCGCTGTTATGGACTTAGTAGAGCGGCAGTTCGTCCCAAAGGCCCAAAGACTTCAGCGCAGCGCTTACACGATCCAGAAGGAGATTGAGGCGGAAATGAACCTGCGCGCGCAGGAGACCGCCCAGGCCTACGCCCGCGCCCGGTCCCTGGTTATCGGGGCGTGTGTGGCCGCGGTGCTGCTGTCGCTGCTGGCGGGCTATGCCATTTCCGCCTCGGTGCTGTGGCCGGTGGAGCAGATCGGCCGCACCCTGAGTGCGGTCGCTTCCGGGAATTTCACGGCCCGGGCCAGGGTTTCAAACCGGGATGAATTCGGCGGGCTGGCACGGAATGTGAACAGCATGAGCCGCGAACTGGGCGCGCTATACGAGGAGGTCAATGCGCAAAAGGAAGAACTGCAATCCTGGAACAGCCAACTGGAGCGCAAGGTGGCGCAGCAAGTCGCGGAACTGGAACGGACCAACAGGCTGCGCCGCTTCCTGCCGGAGCCAGTGGCGGCGATGATCGTCAATGCAGGCGGCGGCAGCACCCTGCTGAACAGCCAGCGCCGCACCGTGACGGTTCTGTTTGCCGACCTGCGCGGCTTTACTGCATATGCCAATGCGGTTGCTCCCGAGCAGGTGATTGCCGCGCTCAACGCCTTCCATCAGGTCTCTGGCCCGCTGATCGAGGAGGCCGGCGGCACGCTGGAGCGGTTTCTGGGTGACGGCCTTCTGGTCCTGTTCAACGCGCCATTGCCCTGCGAAAACCCGGCTAGGCGGGCGCTGGATCTGGCAGAACAGATGCAGGCAGCCTTTCCGGATGCGGTGAAACCGTTTCAAACCGGCAGCAGCCGGATCGGCTTGGGGATCGGGATTGCCACTGGCGAGGCAACACTGGGGCAAATCGGTTTCGAAGGGCGGCTGGACTATGCCGCCATTGGCGCAGCGCCGAACCTGGCAGCCAGGCTCTGCGACAAGGCAGACAGCGGAAAGATCCTGCTGTGCGAGACAACAGCCCAGGCCATAGGTGCGGGTTTGCAAGAGGCCGGAGAGTTCGACTTGAAGGGCATTCCCGGGCCGGCCATCGTCTATGAGCCGATTAAACGCGCAGAAGGCCTGTAAGCCGGATCCTGTCCCCCCTGCCCCGTAAGGCAGGGATCGATGGCCATTCGTCTAGGCGGCGCATTGCTGCGCCGCTCAAGCTGCCAACCCGGTCCCTCTCGGCTGAAGCGAACCTAGCGGCGGTTTTCCGGCGGACCGGAACCTGCCCGCGCGGGGACCCTATTTGGCATTGCTCCCGGTGGGGCTTGCCGTGCCGCCCCTGTTGCCAGGGGCGCGGTGGGCTCTTACCCCACCGTTTCACCCTTACCAGCCCGGAGGCTGGCGGTCTGTTTTCTGTGGCGCTTTCCGTCGGGTTTCCCCGCCCGGGCATTACCCGGCACCGCTGCTTCATGGAGTCCGGACTTTCCTCGCGGAGCGGACGCTCCCCGCGGCCATCCAGCCTTCTGCGCGGGGTGAGGCGTAGGAACAACGGCGCGCGGCGTCAAGCGGATAGTTCGGCGGCAGGGGCATTGCCCCTCTTGGCCCCAGGGCCAATTCACCCCTGGGTATTGCAAACCAGAAAGAAGCCCGCCGGTCTCTTAGGCAAGCGGCAGGAAATCTTCAGCAGAGAGCGGGCCGCGCGCCCAGGGGCGGAACCGGAGGCGCACGGCGGCCAGCAGCGTTTCATCATCGGAAGGCGCCGTGAAACCGGCGGTGGCGGCGGCGGCGCGGAAGTGCGCGAAGGTCACCGTCTGCGGCAGAGGTGCGCCCCCGCCATCCGCAGCCAGGCCCTGCCGGGCCAGGCGCGCCCAGTCAAAGCGGGGACCCGGATCGAACTTGCGGCCCGGCGCCATGCAGGAATGGCCGATCACGCCCGCAGGCGGGATATTCCAGCGCTGCATGATGCCCTGCATCAAATCTTCGAGCACCGCCATCTGCAGCGCGCTGAAAGGATGGGTACCGAGGTTATCAAGCTCGATGCCTATGGAGCGGGAGTTGATGTCGTCCTGACCTGCCCATTCTCCTGCGCCTGCGTGCCAGGCCCGGCTGTCCTCGGCCACCATCTGCCAGAGGGTCCCATCCGCGCCGATCAGGTAGTGGGCGGAGACCTCTGCTGCCGGATCGCAAAGCCGCTCCAGCGCCGCACGCGCACTGTCCATAGCGGTGTAGTGCAAAACAATCAGGGACGGTGTCAGACCGTCCCTGCGCGGCCCGAAGTTCGGGCTGGGATGCCAAATGGCGCCTGACTGATCAGCCCTGCCCGTATCAGGCGTCATCAGTTCTGGACGGCCAGCCGGTACGGGGCCGGATCCCAGCCGCAGGCAAAGCCGTCTCCGTCCGGATCCAGCACCTTGCGGTCCCGCTGAGGGCCGCCGCTTTCGAGGAAGGCGATCTGGGCCTGATCCGGCGAGGCGAATTCAGCACAGTTGCGCGCGCTGCGGGCCTTCAGGTTGATGCCTGCGCGAGTATAGAGGCGCACCCCCTTGGGGTTGGAGGTGCTGAGCGCGTATTTCACGATGTTCGGCCCGGTATCGCCGGCCCGCTGCGGCACGGCAGTGGGCTGCACCTGCTGGTACTGCGACCGCTGGCGCTCAAGCCGGGCGGCATCGCTTTCGATCGACTGGCGGGAGGCAACCGCCTCAAAGTCATTCTCGTCCGAAATACTGGCGTTGCCGATCAGCGCCGGCGCCGGGTTGGAGGGGCTTGCATCCAGCGGTGCAGTGCCGGTGCTGGAACTGCTGCGCGAGGCGGCCAGGGCTGCCTCTGTCTGGCGGGTGATATCGGCATCGCTGGACGCCGCCGCAGCGGTGCTGAAGGTACCGGCCGAAGTGGTGGCGGCAGCGCTGCGTGGCGCCGCCCCTGACGGGGACGGCACCGACTCGGTGGATACCCGCGCCGGCGGCACCAGCGGATCGCCATTGATGGTGGTGCCTGCGGCCGGCGGCGGCGCAAACGGGTCGCCGTCGATGCCAACGCCCGCGGCGCTGTCCGGAACCTGGGGGGAACAGGCAGCCATAACCAGAAGGCTGCCTGCGGCGGCGTAAGATGCGAATGCGCGCATGGGGTACCTGTCAGCTCTGCTCAATTGCTTGCGCAGAGGTTTACCACCATTGCTGCGGTTTGGCTACAAAGCCGGCCGCATTCTCCAGCGCATAGGCAGTGTTCAGCAGATCGCCCTCTTCCCAGGGCTTGCCGATCAGTTGCAGACCCAGCGGCAGGCCCTGGCTGTCCAGCCCTGCGGGGACCGCAACACCCGGCAGGCCCGCCAAGTTCACGGTGACGGTGAAGACGTCGTTAAGGTACATCTGCACCGGATCCGCCTCGGTCATCTCGCCCAGGCCAAAGGCCGCGGACGGGGTCGCCGGGGTCAGGATTGCGTCGACACCGGCAGCAAAAGCGTCCTCGAAGTCCTTCTTGATCAGGGTGCGGACACGGCGGGCGCGATTGTAGTAGGCGTCGTAGAAGCCGGCCGACAGCACGTAGGTGCCGACCATCACGCGGCGCTGCACTTCGTGGCCGAAGCCCTCGGCGCGGGTCTTCTCGTACATCTCGGTGATGCCGTCGCCTGCTTCCAGCGTGGCGCGGCGGCCATAGCGGACGCCATCGTAACGGGCGAGGTTCGAGGAGGCCTCAGCCGGGGCAATCACGTAGTAGGCCGGAAGTGCGTATTTGGTGTGGGGCAGCGAGATATCGACGATCTCGGCACCGGCGGCCTTCAGCATCTCGGCGCCGTCTGCCCACAGTTTCTCGATCTCACCCGGCATGCCGTCCATGCGGTATTCCTTGGGGATACCGATCCTCTTGCCGCGGATGTCGCCGGTCAGCATCGCCTCGAAATCCGGAACCGCCAGTTCGGCAGAGGTCGAATCCTTCGGGTCGTGGCCGCACATGGCTTCCAGCATGATGGCGGCGTCGCGCACCGACTTGGTCATCGGGCCGGCCTGATCCAGCGAGGAGGCAAAGGCAACGATGCCCCAGCGCGAGCAGCGGCCGTAGGTCGGCTTGATGCCAACGGTGCCGGTGAAGGCAGCGGGCTGGCGGATCGAGCCGCCGGTGTCGGTGCCGGTGGCCGCCAGGCAGAGGTCGGCGGCAACGGCTGAGGCGGAACCGCCGGAGGAGCCGCCCGGGGTCAGCTGGGCGTCGTCATTGCCGCGGCGCCATGGGCTGACGGCATTGCCGTAGACGGAGGTTTCGTTGGAGGAGCCCATGGCGAATTCGTCCATGTTCAGCTTGCCCAGCATGACGGAGCCGGCATCGGCCAGTTTCTGGCTGACGGTGGATTCATACTCCGGCTTGAAGCCTTCGAGAATCTTGGAAGCCGCCTGCGAGGGCACGCCCTTGGTGCAGAACAGATCCTTGATGCCGATCGGCAGGCCGCACATTGAGGGGGCATCGCCCGCCTTGATGCGCTCGTCCGCAGCCTTGGCGCGTTCCATTGCCAGCTCAGGCGTCTTGTGCACGAAGGCATTGAGCGCATCAGCCGCGTCGATTGCCTTGAGGCAGGCCTCGGTCAGTTCAACAGAGGTGGTATCGCCCTTGCGCAGCGCGTCGCGGGCCTCTGCCAGGGTCAATTTATTGAGTTCGGTCATTTTATCGCCTCTCTTAGGCAAATGTCATTGGGCTCCGCCCGTTCACAGCTGAAACCGTCCCCCGGACGGTTTCCAAGACGCTGCTCACTACTCCACGACTTTGGGCACTGCGAAGAAGCCTTCGCGGGCGTCCGGCGCATTGGCCAGTACCTTGTCCTGCTGGCTGCCGTCGGTGACTTCGTCCTTGCGGCGCTTCAGGCGCTGCGGGGTGACGGAGGTCATCGGCTCGACGCCCTCGACATCCACCTCGTTCAGCTGCTCGATGAAGCCCAGGATGTTGTTGAACTCGTCTGCCAGCGCCGGCAGAGCGTCGTCCTCGACCTTGATCCGGGCCAGTTTGGCCACCTTGGCGGCGGTGCTTTGGTCAATCGACATGGAAACCCTCATCTGGTGTTACTGAGGCATTTACCGCCGTGCCGCCTGCGCTGCAAGCCTGCAACGGGCGGCCGGGCGGCAAACGGGGTGGCGCACCCATTTTCCGGCACGTTTGCATTCCTTTTCGCCCGCAGCCTGTTAGGCTTCCGCTAAGGAGAACGGGAGGAGAAATGCGATGAAGATCATTTGGCTGGGCCACGGCTCATTCCGTATCGAAACAAGCGGTCAGGTGCTGCTGGTGGACCCCTGGCTGAGCGGCAATCCGGTGCTGCCGGAAGAAAGCCACGAGGCCGCCATTGCCGGCGCCACCCATATTCTGCTGACCCATGTGCATTTCGACCATGTGGTGGACGTGCTGCCCTTGGCAAAACGGCTGGAAGTGCCGGTGGTGGGGCAATACGACCTGATGGGCCTCTGGGGCGAGACCGAAGGGGTGCAGACTACCGGGTTCAACAAGGGCGGCACGGTGGATCTGGGCGGGGTCAAGGTTGCGATGGTTCCGGCCTCCCACAGCTCCACCTTCAACACCCAGGACGGGCTGCGCACCGGCGGTTCGGAAGTGGGCTACATGCTGATGGCGGAGGGCAAGACGGTCTACCTGTCCGGCGACACCGCGATCATGGCCGACATGGAGTGGATGGGCGATTACTACAAGCCGGACGTTGGCATCCTGTCGGCGGGCGGCCATTTCACCATGGACATGAAACAAGCCGCCTATGCGGCGAAGCGTTATTTCAATTTCAAAACGGTGATTCCCTGCCACTACAAGAGCTTCCCGGTCCTGGAGCAGGACGCCAAGGACCTGACCGAAGGGCTGCCCGGCGTCGATGTCATTGAGCCGGAAGTGATGAAGGCAATCGAAGTCTAACCCGAGCAGGCTGGCCGTGTTCTCCCGCCCGTCGCCGGATCTGCCGGGCAGATCCGCTCCCGTTGGGCGTAGCGCCGGGCCTTACGGCCCGGCGCGGACAGGTTTCAGGCCGCCGGTTTCATCTGCGGCACGGTGAACGCCGCACGCGCTGCAGCCGCCTTGTCCCGGCAGATGCAGCCACGGGCGTGGTCGTTGATCAGCCCCATCGCCTGCATGAAGGCAAAGGCGGTAGTGGGGCCGACAAATTTCCAGCCGCGTTTCTTGAGCGCCTTGGACAGCGCCACGGATTCAGGACTGGTGGAGACGGTCTGCGGCTCCGGCAGGTCTTCCGCCTTCGGCTCGAAACTCCAGAAAAACGCTGCCAGCGAGCCCGCCTCCGCCACCAGCTCCTGGGCGCGCGCAGCATTGTTGATCACCGCTTCGATCTTGCCGCGGTGGCGGATGATGCCCTTGTCCTGCAGCAGCCGTTCCACATCCGCTACGCCGAATTCCGCCATTTTGTTGAAATCAAACCCGGCAAAGGCGGCGCGGAAGTTCTCGCGCTTGTCCAGAATGGTCCGCCAACTGAGACCGGACTGGAAGCTTTCCAGGCACACCTTCTCGAACAGGCGGATATCCTCGCCCACCGGATAGCCCCATTCCTCGTCGTGGTACCGCAGGAAATCCGGCGCCGAGTCAGCCCAGGCACAGCGGGGATGGCCATCGGCGGCTGTGAAAATGCGGCTCATTCGCCGCCCCGCAGGAAATCCAGCCGGGGATCCATCATGGTCGGCGCCACGCCGATGATCTCCGGCTCCACCACGCCGCCGGTCACAAAAGGATCCTGCGCGACACGGGCGAACAGGTCCTCCTCGCTTTCGCCCACGGCGAGGATCGCGCCGCCCTCGCCATCGGTCATGGAGCCGGCAGCAAGAAAAACCCCGTCCTCGAACCCCTGCTGCAGCCAGGCTTTGTGGCCATCCAGAAACTCGGCCAGGCGGCCCTTCTGCTCTGCAAATGTCAGCAAAATGAAATACATGTTTGTCTCCTGTGATGCGTATTAACGGGGATAATCCTGTGGCAGCTGACCGCGTAGCCAGTCCTGCATCAGCGCCACTTCGCGGTTGATGAAATCCACATCGCCAAAAGCCTGAGCCAGCGTTGCAGCCCCCTGACTGCGTGCCAGCAGGTGCATGGCTAGGGCGTCCGATTCCGTGCCGCAGCCCAGCTCTTCGAACTGGCGGCAGAGCCAGGTGCGGAACAGGGTGAATACTGCACTGGCCTGATCCTGCGCCGCATGGTTCAGCTTGCCCAATTCCGCCACCAGCGTCCCGACCGGACAGCCATAAAGGGTGATCTTGGCCTGGTTGGCGATCAGGATGCGGATGAAACAGGTGATCCGCTGCTCCGGGCCGGCGCCTTCCGTCTGCCAGGTGTTCAGCATGGCGCGGGTATTGACCATCCGGCGCGCGATCACCGCTTCAAGAATCTCGTCCTTGGTCTTGAAATGATAGTAGAAATTGCCGCGGGAAATGCCGACCGCCGCAGCGATATCCGCAAAGGATGTGGCCTCGAACCCGCGCTCATAGAACAACTGGTCCGCAGCTTCGGCGATCCGGTCTTTGGTTGCTGGCTGTGGCATCTCCACCCCTAGGACGTTTAACCTAAATGGAATCTAGGACATTTGACCTACAGGTACAACCGGCCAGCGAAGCGACGGCACGTCACATGCTCCATGATCAGCGTTTACCGGCAAAGAACTCCTTGAGCAGCGCGCTGGCCTCGCCTTCGGCAATCCCGTCATAGACCTCAGGCGCGTGATGCGCCTGCGGATGGGAGAACACACAGGCGCCATGCGCCACGCCGCCGGACTTGGGATCAGCGGCGCCGTAGTACACCCGGCGGATGCGTGCGGCGGCGATGGCCGCGGCGCACATCGCGCAGGGCTCCAGCGTCACATAGAGGTCGTAGCCCGTGAGCCGCTCGCTGCCCAAGGCGGCACAGGCCGCGCGGATGGTCAGAATCTCGGCGTGGGCGGTGGGATCGTTCAGTTCGCGGGTGCGGTTGCCTGCCAGCGCCGCCACCTGCCCGTCCGGCGCGATCAGCGCGGCACCCACGGGAACCTCGCCGCGCTCTGCCGCCCCCCGCGCCTCAGCCAGCGCCTTATCCATATGCGATTTGAATGCCATACGCTCCGCTCAGCTTGAATGCAGCAAGGCTATACACTTAGAAAAGTTTCGGCCCGGCAGCAACGCCGGACAGCGCCCGTCCGCCCCCATGGGCGGGCGCTTCGTTTCCCGCCCGCGGCCGGGCTCTGCCCTCACCACACTTTGCCCACCCGCGATTGCCCGCTTTCGCAAGACGGTGGAATGCTCTATGGCACGGGCATGAGCAAAACACCCGCATCCCCCAAGGGCAAACCGGCCCCGAAATCGCAGCCTCGCAAGGCGCCCGCCACCCCTGAAGGCACAGCCCCCGAAGGCGACCGCATCGCCAAGGTCCTGTCGCGCGCCGGCGTTGCCTCGCGCCGCGAAGCTGAGCGCATGATTGCCGAGGGCCGTGTGTCGGTGAACGGCAAGAAGATCGACAGCCCGGCGCTGAACGTGACCGCGGCAGACCGGATCAGCGTTGACGGCCAGCCGCTGCCGGAGGCCGAGGCGCCGCGGATGTGGCTGTATTACAAGCCTACCGGCCTGGTGACGTCGAACAGCGACGAAAAAGGCCGCAAGACGATCTTTGACGAGCTGCCAGAGGACATGCCGCGGGTGATGACGGTGGGACGGCTCGACCTCAACTCCGAAGGTCTCTTGCTGCTGACCAATGACGGCGGCATCAAGCGCAAGCTGGAGCTGCCCGCCACCGGCTGGCTGCGCCGCTACCGGGTGCGGATCAATGGCCGCCCCAAAGACGAGGATTTTGCGCCGCTGCGCAAGGGCCTGGTGATCGAGGGCGAGAAATTCCAGCCGATGACCGTGACGCTGGACCGCCAGCAGGGCGCCAATGCC
This sequence comes from Leisingera sp. ANG1, assembly GCF_000203975.2. Taxonomy (GTDB): domain Bacteria; phylum Pseudomonadota; class Alphaproteobacteria; order Rhodobacterales; family Rhodobacteraceae; genus Leisingera. The sequence continues at coordinate 1,029,258 of NZ_AFCF02000001.1, forward strand.
TGGCTGACCGTTGGACTGCGCGAGGGCAAGAACCGTGAAATCCGCCGCGCGATGGAGGATATCGGCTATAGCGTGAACCGGCTGCTGCGGGTGTCCTACGGGCCGTTCCAGTTGGGCGACTTGAAACCGGGCGACGTGGAAGAACTGCGTCCGCGTGTGGTGCGCGATCAGCTGGGGCTTGAACCGGAAGAGGAAAAGCCGGTCGGCCGCCCCACCCGGTCCCGCGGCGGCAAGCCTGCTGGCCGGCCTATGGGTAAGCCAGGCGGCAAACCGGCTGGCAAGGCACCGGCGAAAACCGGCAAACCGGGCGGCAAGCCTGCAGCACCGCGCAGCGACCGCCCCGCCCAGCGCGGCGGCGGCAAGCGTCCGATCGGCAAGAATCCCCGCCGCTGAGCCAATTCCCGCAGACTTCCCCCTAGCAACACCGCCTGCTATCCCCTAGATTTCCAATCAGTTAGTCTTCGCTGGCGGTCTGGGGGGCCTTTCGCGTGCAGAAACTTGCCTATGCTGCCCTGTTGATCCTGATGTTCGGCCTCAGCACCGGCTGGATCGTGGGGGGCTGACCGCATGGCACAGCGTTACGGCGGCAAGTTCAGCCCGGATGGGAAGCCCGCAGATCAGGACACACCTCCGCAGCAATCCTTCCGCAACGCCCAGGTGGACCCGGTTGGCATGCGCGCCAACCTGATGTTCCTGCCGCCCGCCATCCTGACATTGCTTTCCCTGAACGACGGCGCCACCGGACTTGCGCTGGGGCTGATCGGCGCGGGGCTTTGGACCGGCGGCGCCTTCCTGCTGCGCGAGGGGCTGAAGGCCGAAGCCGCCTATGCCGCCCGCAAGGTGGGACGCAAGCCCGCCCTGCCCCGCAAGATCCTGGCAGCACTTCTGACCGGCGGCGGCGCGGCGCTGGCGGCCTGGAAGGCCGAACCCGGCATTCTGATTGCCGCCATCTATGGCACCGCAGCAGCGGGGCTGCACGTCACCGCCTTTGGCATCGACCCGCTGCACGACAAGGGCGTGGAAGGTGTCGACGATTTCCAGCAGTCCCGGGTCGCCCGCGCGGTGGATGAGGCGGAGCAGAGCCTGGCCGCGATGAAGGACGCTGCCCTGCGCGCCCGCGACCGCGGGGTCGAAGCGCGGGTGGAACAGTTCCAGTCCGTCGCCCGCGAGCTGTTCCGCACGGTGGAGGAAGACCCGCGCGACCTGACCGCCGCCCGCAAGTACCTGACCGTCTATTTGCAGGGCGCCCGCGATGCGACGGTGAAATTCGCCGATATCTATGCCCGCAGCCAGGACGCCCAGGCCCGAGCCGATTACCTGGCACTGCTGGACGATCTGGAACAAAACTTTGCCGCGCGCACCCGCAAAATGCTGGTGGAGGACCGCACGGACCTGACCATTGAAATTGATGTGCTGCGCGACCGGTTGCAGCGTGAAGGGGTCCATCTGGACCAGAACTGATTAAGGGGAGCCATTCATGTCTGAAGCCGTTCAACAAAAGGCCGCCCAGGCCGAAGCCTTGGTCACCGAAGTCACCGCCATCGAACTGCCCGAACCCGTGGCAGAGGTTAAGCCCCTGGAACAGGCCGATGAACCGACCAGTGAGGCGATCCGGCAGCGGATGGACCAGATCGACATGGACGACACCAACTCGATCATCCATTTCGGCTCTGCCGCACAGGCTGAACTGCAGACCATCAGCCAGGCAATGCTGTCTGACGTCCGCAACAAGGACGTGGGGCCTGCGGGGGACTCCTTACGCAATATCGTGGCCACGATCCGCGGCTTTTCGGTCTCCGAACTGGACGTGCGCCGCAAGGCGACCTTCTGGGAGCGGCTTCTGGGCAAGGCGACGCCCTTCGTGAAATTCACCGCGCGCTATGAAACCGTGCAGGGGCAGATCGACCGGATCACCGACGACCTCCTGGGCCACGAGCACACCCTGCTGAAAGACATCAAATCGCTCGATCTTCTCTATGAAAAGACGCTGCAATTCTATGATGAGCTGGCACTCTATATTGCCGCAGGCGAAGCCAAGCTGGCAGAACTGGACGGCACCGCCATCCCGGCCAAGGAAGCCGAGGTGCAGGCAGCCCCCGAAGGCGATCAGGTGATGAAGGCGCAGGAGCTGCGCGACCTGCGTGCCGCCCGCGATGACTTGGAGCGGCGGGTGCATGACCTGAAGCTGACCCGCCAGGTCACCATGCAGTCGCTGCCCTCGATCCGGCTGGTGCAGGAAAACGACAAGTCGCTGGTGACCAAGATCAACTCCACCCTGGTGAACACCGTGCCGCTGTGGGAAACTCAGCTGGCGCAGGCCCTGACCATCCAGCGTTCGGCCCAGGCCGCGGCGGCAGTGCGCGATGCCAATGACCTGACCAATGAACTCCTGACCTCCAACGCCGCCAACCTGCGCCAATCGAACGAGATGATCCGCAAGGAAATGGAGCGCGGAGTGTTTGATATCGAAGCGGTGAAACAGGCCAATGCGGATCTGATCGGCACCATTCAGGACAGTCTCAAGATCGCCGACGAGGGCAAGGCCAAACGCGCTGCCGCCGAGGAAGATCTGCAGAAAATGGAAGCGGAGTTGCGCGATACGCTGGCCGCTGCCAAGGCGCGGCGCGACGGGGTTGGCGACAACGCCGGCACCGCTGTGCCGGGTTAAGAAAGGCAGCGGGAGTGCAGGCAATCCATACACTTTGGAAGAGCGCAGCGGCCTTTGCCGTGCTGGCCGCTTTAAGCGCATGCCTGCCCTTTGACCAGGCAGAATCTCTAGTGCCGCAGGCCCGGCCTGCAGTGCCCCAGCCTGCGGTCTACAAACCCTCTGCCGACAGCGCCCAGCTGGCCTACTACTACAACGCATTGGAGCGGGACCTGCTGACCCGCGGCCTTTTGCGCACTGACGGCGGCGGGCCGGACACACCGTTTGACGCCGAGGATCTGGCGGCAAGCTTCGAGCAACTGGCTTTCTATGATGAATACGGCGGGTCCGGCATTTCCGGGGGGCTCGGCCGCTGGTCCGGCCCGGTCCGGATCGCAGCGGAGTTCGGTCCCTCGGTGCAAGCGGGCCAGCGGGTGCAGGACCGGGAAACACTGGCCGAATACGCCGCGCGGCTGGCGCGGATCACCGGCCATTCCATCAGCACCGTCAGCGGCAGGGCCAATTTCCACGTGATCTTTGCCAGCCTCGACGACAGCGCCTTTGTCGCTGAACGGGTGCGCGAACTGCTGCCCGCGATCAGCGCTCGCGACCTGTCGCTGCTGGCTGCGCCGCCGCGCAGCTATTACTGCCTTGTGGTGGCAGGCGGCCCGCAGGGCGATCCGCTGTCCTACACCCGCGGCGTCGCGCTGATCCGGGCCGAGCATCCCGACCTGGTGCGCAAAAGCTGCGTGCACGAGGAAGTGGCGCAAGGCCTGGGCCTCAGGAACGACAGCCCGCGCGCGCGCCCCTCGATCTTCAACGATGACGACGAATTTGCGCTGCTGACCAGCTTTGACGAAAAGCTGTTGCAGATGCTGTATGATCCAAGACTGAAGGTGGGGGTGAGCCTGGAAGAGGCCCGCCCCCTGATCCGCATTCTCGCCCGCGAGGCGATGGGCCAGGAACTTTAGGCCGCCACAGGAAGAGGACCTGAAACATGGGTATTTTCGATTTTCTCAAAGGCGAATTCATTGATGTCATTCATTGGGTGGATGACACCCATGACACCATGGTCTGGCGGTTCGAACGCGAAGGCCATGAAATCAAATACGGCGCCAAGCTGACGGTGCGCGAGGGCCAGGCGGCGGTGTTCGTGCACGAGGGTCAGCTGGCGGATGTGTTCACCCCCGGTCTCTACATGCTCGAGACCAACAACATGCCGGTCATGACCACGCTGCAGCACTGGGACCACGCCTTCCAGTCGCCGTTCAAGTCTGAGGTCTACTTTGTCGACACCACCCGTTTCAGCGACCTGAAATGGGGCACCAAGAACCCGATCATCTGCCGCGACCCGGAATTCGGGCCCGTCCGGCTGCGCGCCTATGGCACCTATACGATCAAGGTCGCCGACCCGGCCCGCTTCCTGAGCGAAATCGTCGGCACCGATGGTGAATTCACCATGGACGAGATCTCCTATCAGATCCGCAATATCATCGTGCAGGAGTTTTCCCGCGTGATTGCCGGCTCCGGCATTCCGGTTCTGGACATGGCCGCCAATACTGCCGACCTGGGCAAACTGGTGGCGGCAGAGATTTCCGGCACCCTGGCCGACTACGGCCTGATGATGCCGGAGCTGTACATTGAGAATATCTCGCTGCCGCCTGCGGTGGAGGAAGCCATGGACAAGCGCACCCAGATGGGCGTGCTGGGCGATCTGGGCCGCTACACTCAGTTTTCGGCAGCTGAGGCGATGACCGCCGCCGCCAAGACCCCGAACAGCGGCATGGGTGCCGGCATGGGAATGGGCATGGGTATGGCGATGGCGCAGCAGATGGGCCAGGCTCTGCAGGGAGGCGCCGCCTCTCAGACAGCGGGTCAGCCGTCAGGGCCATGGGGCACGCGGCGCGAACTCGCTGCGCCGCAGCCGGCAGCGCCCGTGGCGCCGCCCCCGCCGCCGGTGGAGCACGTCTGGCATATCGCAGTCGACGGGCAGACCTCCGGCCCGTTCTCCAAGGCGCGGATGGGGCGGATGGCGCAGGACGGCACCCTGACACGCGAGACCCACGTCTGGACCCCGGGCCAGGACGGCTGGAAACGCGCAGGCGAGGTGATGGAGCTTGCGCAGCTGTTCACCATCCTGCCGCCGCCTCCCCCGCCGCCGGCGCCGCCAGCCGGGTGACACCGCCGCAGGGCAGCCAGCCGCTGCCCAGCCCGCTTGACTGACACTGCCGACAGGTTGCCCCCCGTGACGATGCCCCCGCCGCCGCCCGCCGAAACCGTGCCTGCCCCCGACGATGAGACCCACCGCTTCCCGTGCGAGCAGTGCGGTGCCGATTACACCTATGACCCGGCCAAAGGCACGCTGACCTGCGGCCATTGCGGCCACACCGAAAGCATCCGCAGCGGACCCTGGAAGGGATCCGCCCTGCAGGAGTTGGATTTCCGCGCTGCCGTGGCCGATCAGCTGCCCGAGGCAGAGATCGAAGTGACGAGGGTCTCCACCTGCCCCAACTGCGCCGCGCAGGTGGAATTCGATCCGGACACCCACGCCAAGGAATGCCCGTTCTGCGCAACGCCTGTGGTGACCGGCACCGGTGAGAACCGGCACATCAAACCCAAAGGCGTGCTGCCTTTTGCGGTAGAAGAACGCGCCGCGCACAAAGCTATAACAGATTGGCTGGGCGGCCTGTGGTTTGCCCCGAACGGCCTCAGGGAATACGCCCGCAAGGGGCGGCGGATGCAGGGTATCTATGTGCCTTACTGGACCTATGACGCCCAGACCCGCAGCAGCTACACCGGCCAGCGCGGCACCGTTTATTATGTGACCGAAACCTTCCAGCACGAAGGCAAGACCCGCTCCCGGCAGGTCGCCAAGGTACGCTGGACGCCCGCCTCGGGCCGGGTGCAGCGGTTTTTCGATGATGTGCTGGTGCTGGCCTCAAAAAGCCTGCCCAAAAAATACACTGAGGGGCTGGAGCCCTGGGACCTGGCGCAGCTGGAACCTTACCAGCCGCAGTATCTGGCAGGCTTCCGGGCTGAAGCCTACACCGTGGATCTGGAGGCTGGTTTTGCCGAGGCCGGGCAGAAGATGGACCGGGTGATCGAGCGTGACGTGCGCTTTGACATCGGCGGCGACCGCCAGCGGATTGCCCATATCGACACCAAAGTGTCTGAGGTAACCTTCAAGCACATACTGCTGCCGGTCTGGCTCGCCGCCTACAAATACCGCGGCAGGACCTATCGCTTTGTGGTCAACGGCCAGTCCGGCCGGGTGCAGGGCGAGCGGCCTTATTCAGCCTGGAAAATTGCCTTTGCGGTGCTGCTGGCCCTTCTGGTCGGTGCCGGGATCGCACTGCTGACCAGCCAGCAGTAGCACCAAACAAAAACGGAAGGGGACGCTGCCGCCCCCTCCCTGAACCGGCCGGTTCCTTTCCCCGGATTCTGAGCCGGAACCCTTGGCCGGCCTCCCTGTCAGCCCTTGCTGATCTTGATCCTGCGGGCGGTCTCCGGCTGCTCCAGCGCCTTCTTCGGCACTGCGATATGCAGCACGCCGTCCTCCATCCGGGCTGAGGCCGCCTGCCCGTCCGCGTCCTCCGGCAAACGGAACGACCGCCGGAATGCGCCATACTGGCGCTCGCTGAAGTACCAGGTGTCGCCCGTCTTCTCAGACTGTGTCTTTTTCTCGCCGCGGATCGTCAAAACGCCGTTGTCCACGGTCAGCTCCACGTCCTCCAGCGAAACACCCGGAAGCTCCATGGCAATGTCATAGGCCTCCTTGCCCGAAGACGCCTCGGTTGCCGGGGTGAGCCAGTCGGCAAGCCGCGCGCCAAAGCTGCGGAAAGGATCATATAGCGACGGCCAGAAGCCGCCATGTTCGGTTTTTTCCACCATTGTTCAGCCTCCTTTCTAGTTGCGTCTGATTGTACCGCCTGCCCCGCCGCACCGCCTTGATCCGGCGCAAAGGCAATGCCTGAGCCGGAAGATTTCAGGCCGCGACCTCGCCAGTGCCCGACAAAGGAGATAGAGCTGTTGCGGACAATCCGGCAGCCGCCTGCCGGACAGCACTATTCAAGGACGGGAGCAGACATGCGCGCACTTATCCAACGGGTCAGCGAGGCCTCTGTGACAGTCGATGGCGAGGTTATCGGCGAAACCGGTCCCGGGCTGCTGGTGCTGGTCTGCGCCATGGCCGGTGACAGCGAGGCGCAGGCGGACCAGCTGGCCGCCAAGATTTCCAAGATGCGGATCTTCAAGGACGACGCAGGCAAAATGAACCGTTCGGTGCTGGATACCGGCGGCGGCGTGCTGGTGGTCAGCCAGTTCACCCTGGCGGCCGACACAAGGCGCGGCAACCGGCCCGGCTTTTCCACCGCTGCGGCCCCGGCTGAGGGCGAACGGCTCTATGAATATTTTGCAGACCAGCTGTCTGCGCTGGGTTTGGAAACTGCAAAAGGCCGGTTCGGCGCCGACATGAAGGTGCGCCTGCTGAATGACGGTCCGGTGACCATCTGGATGGATACTGAACACCCCTGATCCGCCCCTTGGAGCCCAGCCTGCCAGCGCGCCGCATTGCCGCTGCCCGTTGTGGTCCAACCGCCATACCGGGCAGGTCAGTTGGCGGCGTAGAGGGCGTTTTTAGACCGGAAAGCACCGATTCTGTCCCTTGGGCGGCCTGTCGGCCTTGCCCGCCGGGCAGATTCGCAAAAAATCCGCAATTTCTCCGCATCAATATTTCCTGTCGTATTCCAGCGCTTTTTTTGCTTTACACAGGACAGAGACCGCAAAAACGGCACCTTACTTGAGAAAGGCGACACCCGCTGTTTGTGCCGCACGAAACCGTGCAGATGGCTTCCCCGGCGTAGCGCTAATAACGCTTGCGAGTTAGCGGTAAATACGCAAATCTTAAATCGCCAATCAAAAAAACAGGTGCCTCAGCACCGCAACCAATCGGGAGAACTCAATGAACCGACATATGCAGTATCTGGCCAGCCAGGCCGCGGCAGGCAAATTGTCACGCCGTGATTTCCTGGGCAAAGCCGCCGCACTGGGCTTTACCGCCGTATCCGCGAACCTGCTGCTGTCCACCGCCGCCAAGGCGGCCGGCCCGCAGAAGGGCGGCACCATCCGTCTCGGCCTGCAGGGCGGCTCCACCACCGACAGCCTGGATCCGGCGCTGGTCACCAACACCGTTGGCCTGATGGTCACCCGCCTCTGGGGTGAGACCCTGGTCGAACTGGCCGACGACGGCGGCATCGAGGGCAAGCTGGCCGAAAGCTATGAAGCCTCTGCCGACGCCAAGACCTGGACCTTCAAGCTGCGCTCCGGCGTGACCTACTCGAACGGCCAAAGCGTCACTGCCGACGACGTGGTCAAAACCATGGAGCGCCACAGCGGTGAAGACACCAAGTCCGGCGCGCTTGGCATCATGCGCGGCATCAAGGACGTGCGCGCAGAGGGCGACAGCGTCGTCTTCGAACTGGACAGCCCGAACGCCGACCTGCCCTACCTGCTGGCCGACTACCACCTGATCATCCAGCCGAACGGCGGCAATGACGATCCGGCAGCCGCCATCGGCACCGGCCCCTACATCATGAAGTCCTCCGACATGGGCGTGCGCTTCGTGGCCGAGAAGAACCCGAACTACTGGGGTGATCTGGGCAACGCGGACACCGTGGAAATCATCGTCATCAACGACGACACCGCCCGCGTCGCAGCGCTGCAGTCCGGCCAGGTGGACGTGATCGACCGGGTGCCCCCGCGCACCGCAAAACTGGTCGACCGCGCACCGAACATCACCGTGCACTCGACCTCCGCGGCGGGCCACTATGTGTTCATCATGCACTGCAACACCGCACCGTTTGACAACAACGACGTGCGCATGGCGCTGAAATACGGCATCAACCGCCAGGAAATGGTCGACAAGATCCTGAACGGCTACGGCACTGTCGGCAACGACACCCCGATCAACGCCTCCTATCCGATGTACACCGAGCTGGAACAGCGCCAGTTCGACCCGGACAAGGCGATGCACCACCTGAAGAAGGCGGGCCACGACGGCTCTATCCTGCTGCGCACCTCGGACAACTCCTTCCCGGGCGCACCCGATGCCTCCGCGCTGTTCCAGCAGTCGCTGTCCAGCGCCGGCATCCAGCTGGACGTCAAGCGCGAGCCGAACGACGGCTACTGGTCGGAAGTCTGGAACGCCAAGCCGTTCTGCACCAGCTACTGGGGCGGCCGTCCGACCCAGGACCAGATGTTCACCACCGCCTATCTGTCCACCGCGGACTGGAACGACACCCGCTTCAACAACGAGCAGTTCGACCAGATGCTGGTGGCAGCCCGCGGCGAACTGGACGTTGCCAAGCGGACGCAGATGTATGCCGACATGTCGACCATCCTGCGCGACGAAGGCGGCCTGATCTGCCCGATGTTCAACGACTTCGTTGAAGCGACCACCGACAAGGTCGACGGCTTTGTCGAAGGCATCCCGGGCCAGGTTCTGATGAACGGCTATGCAGCCAGCAAGCTGTGGGTTAAAGCCTAATATGTCTCCGATCGTAAAACTCCTGGCTCAGCGCATTGCGCTGAGCCTCCTTCTTTTGTTGCTCATCTCAATCGTGATCTTCGCCGGCACCATCGTTCTGCCGGGCGACGTTGCGCAATCGATCCTGGGTCAGTCGGCAACACCGGAGGCACTGGCCAACCTGCGGGCTGAGCTGGGTGTGAACGATCCTCCCGTACAACGCTATTTTGCCTGGCTCTTCGGCGCCATGCAGGGCGATCTTGGCACCGCGCTGACCAGCGGCCAGGACATTGCCCAGGCTCTCAGCAGCCGTTTCTGGAATACCCTGTTCCTCGCCTTCTGGGCTGCCGTGGTTGCGGTTCCGCTGGCGATCTTCCTCGGCCTGCTTGCCGTCCGTTTCAAGGACCGCTGGCCCGACAAGATGATCTCCGCCGTCACCCTGGCCTCGATCTCGATCCCCGAGTTCCTGATAGGCTACGTGCTGATGTATTTCATCGCGGTGCAGCTGCGCTGGTTCCCGTCAGTGGCCATGGTCAACGACAACATGAGCCTGTTCGAGAAGCTGAACGCCATCGCCCTGCCGATTGCCGTTCTGACGCTGGTTGTTCTGGCGCACATGATGCGGATGACCCGCGCTGCGATCCTGAACGTGATGCAATCGGCCTATATCGAAACCGCGGAACTCAAGGGCCTCAACGCCTTTCAGGTGATCTACCGCCACGCGTTCCCGAACGCGATCGCGCCGATCGTCAACGTGGTGATGCTGAACCTCGCCTATCTGGTGGTTGGCGTCGTGGTGATCGAGGTGGTCTTCGTCTACCCCGGCATGGGCCAGTATCTGGTCGACCACGTGTCCAAGCGTGACGTGCCTGTTGTGCAGGCCTGCGGCCTGATCTTTGCCGCCGTCTATATCGGTCTCAACATGATTGCCGATATCGTCGCCATCCTGAGCAACCCGCGCCTGAGGCATCCGAAATGAAGAATATCCCCATTTCCGCACTCATCGGGCTGTTCTTCACTGCCCTCTACTTCCTTGGTGCCATCTTTGCGCCGCTGCTGGCCCCCTATGGCGTCGGCGAAGTGGTCGGCGATGTGTGGGAGCCCTCCAGCGCAGACTATCTGCTTGGCACCGACAACATCGGCCGCGACCTTCTCAGCCGGATGATCTATGGCGGCCGCACCACTATCTTCATCGCAACCGCCGCGACCGTTCTGTCCTTCACCCTGGGCTCCGTCCTCGGCTTCTTTGCCGCGGTGATGGGCGGCTGGATCGACCAGGCGCTGTCGCGCTTCGTCGACCTCGTGATGTCGATCCCGACCTTGATCTTCGCCCTGGTGGTGCTGTCGGTCGCACCGGTCACCATTCCGATGCTGATCCTGGTGATGGGCCTTCTGGACGCCACCCGCGTCTACCGCCTGGCCCGTGCCGTTGCGGTCGATATCGAGGTGATGGACTACGTCGAAGCAGCCCGCCTGCGCGGCGAGAAAACCGCCTGGATCATCTTCCGCGAGATTCTGCCCAACGCCCTGTCGCCGCTGATCGCGGAGATGGGCCTGCGCTTCATCTTTGCGGTTCTGTTTGTCTCCACCCTGTCCTTCCTGGGCCTGGGCGTGCAGCCGCCTGAGGCTGACTGGGGCGGCATCGTGAAAGAGAACAAGGAAGGCATCGTCTACGGCATTCCTGCGGCCCTGATCCCGGCCTTTGCCATCGCCACCCTGGCGATCTCGGTCAACCTGGTGGCTGACTGGGTGCTGAACCGGACCACATCGCTGAAAGGAGGCCGCGGATGAGCGATACCCTGTTGAAAGTCCGCGACCTGAAGATCGGCGCGACCATCTACCCGCCGGGTGAACGTCCCCGCGACATCGAGATCGTGCACGGGGTCAGCTTTGACCTCGCGCCCGGCAAAGTTCTGGGGCTGATCGGTGAATCCGGTGCCGGCAAATCCACCATCGGTCTTGCGTCCATGGCCTATGGCCGCGGCGGCGTGAAGATCACCGGCGGCGCGGTCTGGGTCAACGGCCGCGATATCCTGAAGGGCAGCCACAAGGACATCCGCAAACTGCGCGGTGCCGAGGTGACCTATGTGTCGCAATCAGCGGCAGCCTCCTTCAACCCGGCCAAGAAGATTATGGATCAGGTGGTCGAGGCCGCGGTGGAACAGAAGAAGTTCTCCCGCAAGGAGGCCGAAGCCCGTGCCCGGGTTCTGTTTGCCAAACTGGGCCTGCCGGATCCGGACAACATCGGCGAACGCTACCCGCACCAAGTGTCGGGCGGCCAGCTGCAACGCTGCATGACCGCGCTGGCGCTGTGCCCGGAGCCGGATCTGGTGGTGTTCGACGAGCCGACAACCGCGCTCGACGTGACCACCCAGATCGACGTTTTGATGGCGATCAAGGAGGCGATCCGCGACACCGGCGTTGCCGCGCTCTACATCACCCACGACCTGGCGGTTGTGGCACAGGTGAGCGACGACATCATGGTTCTGCGGATGGGCAACACCGTCGAATACGGCAACGTTGACCAGATCATCAATGATCCGCAGGAGGAGTACACCAAGGCGCTGGTCTCGGTCCGCTCCATCGAGCATGAGGAAAAGGCCCCGACCGAGGAGCCGGTGCTGAGCGTGCGCAATATCACCGCGCGCTACAAGGGCACCCAATTCGACGTGCTGCACAATGTGAACGTCGATCTGTATCCCGGCCAGACGCTGGCCGTGGTGGGTGAATCCGGCTCCGGCAAATCCACCCTCGCCCGCGTGATCACAGGCCTGTTGCCGCCGCGCGAGGGCGAGATCGAGTTTGCCGGCCGCAAGCTCTCACCGGACCTCAAGGGCCGCAGCCGCGAGGATCTGCGCGAACTGCAGATGATCTACCAGATGGCAGACGTGGCAATGAACCCGCGCCAGACCGTCGGCACCATCATCGGCCGCCCGCTGGAGTTCTACTTCGGCATGCGCGGCGCCGAGAAGAAGAAGCGGATCATCGAACTGCTGGACGAGATCGAGCTGGGCGAAAAGTTCATGGACCGCTATCCGGCGGAGCTTTCGGGCGGCCAGAAGCAGCGTGTCTGCATCGCCCGCTCGCTGGCAGCCAAGCCTAAGATGATCATCTGCGACGAGGTCACCTCGGCACTCGACCCGCTGGTGGCAGACGGCATCCTGAAGCTGCTGCTGGACCTGCAGAAGATCGAAGATGTGGCATATCTCTTCATCACCCACGATCTGGCAACGGTGCGCGCGATCTCGGACAACATCGCGGTAATGTATCAGGGCAAAGTGCAGCGCTACGGCGGCAAGTCCAAGGTGCTGAGCCCGCCGTTCGACGATTACACCGATCTGCTGCTCAGTTCGGTGCCGGAGATGAAGCTCGGCTGGCTGGAAGAGGTGATTGCCCACCGCAAGATGGAAAGCGCCGGCAACTGATTCCACCAAAGGATGCAAAGCCCCCGCTGATTGCCAGCGGGGGCTTTTTCTTTTTAAATTTACACGGATTTGTGATATTTTATTGAGACAGGGAGAATGCAGCGGGACCGGCTGCAAACAATAGAAAAAGCACTGAGCGCGGCTGAACTGTGAGGCAAGCCAACCCGATTTACCGGGCAGTTTCGTTTTGACTGCAGCAATGGGGAGAAACTGCCATGACAGATTGGGCAATTCACGGATTTGAGATCGCCAATTGCAACTGCGTGCCCGGCTGCCCTTGCCAATTTTCGCAGCTTCCTAATGACGGCACCTGCGAAGCAATGCTGACTTTCCGCATCGATAAAGGCCACTACGGGGACACAAAGCTGGACGGGCTGCACGCCGCGGCCATCTACAAATGGCCCGGCCCCATTCACGAGGGCAACGGCGAGATGCAAATCATCATCGACGAAAGCGCCACAGCAGAGCAGAAGTCGGCCCTCGAGGCGATCATGACCGGCCAGGACACCGATGAATTTGCCACCATGTTCTTCGTCTTCAACGCTATGTGCACCACCAGGCATGAGACACTCAGCGCACCCGTGTCGCTGAGTTTTGATGCCGAAACAGGTATTGGCCATGGCAAGGCGGACGGCATTGGCGAAACCAAAGTCGAACCGATTGCACACATCGTGTCCGGTGCACCGCATTCGGTCCAGATCAAATTGCCGAACGGGTTTGAATACTCCGAGGCTTCCGTCTGCCAGGGCACGACACGGACCCCTGGATCTGCCATCAGCCTTGAAAAGAACAGCGGAACCCACGCCCATGTTGCCGAGCTGCACCTGACCGGCAAGGGCGTTGAGCGCGCGGCTTGATCCGCCATGGGCCGGGCGCCGCACATAACCGGCACAGCTGAACGGCTGGCCCGCAACGACCGGATCGTGGTTCTGGGCGCTGTGGCCTTCATCGTGCTGCTGAGCGGGCTTTACACCGTATTTGGTGTCGGCATGAACATGACCGCGGCCGAGATGACCCGGATGGCCCGCCCGATCGGCGAACCGATGGCGATGGGCACCGGACCGGTTTGGACTGCAGGCTATGCTGTGCTGATCTTTCTGATGTGGTGGGTGATGATGATCGCCATGATGACACCCAGCGCGGCCCCGGTTCTGCTGCTGTTCACCGCCATCAAGAAGGCAGGCTCTCTGCCCGGCCGGGCGCCGGTGCTGGGGCTGCTGTTCCTCAGCGGATACCTTCTTGCCTGGGCCTTGTTCTCTGCAATTGCCACCGCGCTGCAATGGTGGCTCGAAACCATGGGCCTCTCAAACGGCCCGATGATGTCGCTCAGCAGCCGCACCCTTGGCGGTGCATTGCTGCTGGCGGCGGGCGCCTATCAGTTTACCCCCTACAAGCACGCCTGCCTCTCCCATTGCCGTATGCCGGTTCATTTTTTGACCGAGCATAACCGCACAGGCTTGGCTGGTGCTGTACTGATGGGCGCCCACCACGGCACCTATTGCCTCGGCTGCTGCTGGGCGCTGATGCTGCTGCTGTTTGCCGGCGGGATCATGAACCTTTACTGGATAGCCGGGCTGGCGCTGTTCGTGCTGGCCGAAAAGACCTTGCCTTACCCAAGGCTCTTTGCCACGGGTGCCGGGGCTCTGCTGCTTCTGGCAGGCAGCTATGTTCTCGTTACCGCGCTTTGAAAGCGCAGGCGCTGACCGGCAATTCTGCAACGTCCCTGCGAAAATGCCCGTTTGCGGCCGTTCCGCCGTTTTTTGAATGGCAATTCAAGAAACGGACGCAATGATACCCTCCCGAAGCCATCGCAAGGCAAAGGGATTCGGCAAATGGACAACAAGCTTCTTCTCATCATTCTGGACGGCGTGCCCTGGCGCAATTTCCGCCGCCTGTTCGGCAACCTCGAAGGCTGGGTCGACAGCGGCGATGCCCGCGTCTGGAAACTGCGCGCGGTGCTGCCGTCGATTTCGGCCAGCTGCTATGCCTCGATCCACACCGGCGTCGCACCCGCCATCCACGGCTGCACCGGCAACGCCAATGTGTTCCGGCTCAAGGAAAAAGACGTGTTCAGCCAGGTCCGCGAAGCCGGCGGCGTCACCGGCGCCGTGGCGCACAGCTACTGGTCGTCCTTTTTCAACCGCCACCCCTTCGACTATGTGCGCGACATTGAATACGACGAGCCGGAAAGCAAGACCATCAACCACGGCCGCTTCCACACCATGACCGGCTATGGCAAGGACAACCAGATGACGCCGTCGGACGTCGATCTGTTCGCCACGCTGACCAATCTCTGCCTGCGCTTCGGGCTGGACTACGGCATGCTGCACGCCTGCACCCTGGACAGCATGGGCCACCGCTTCTTCCATGACTGCCAGGAAATGGACCACGCCTGTTTTGTAATGGATGAGATGCTGGCCCCCTTTATCACCCGCTGGCGCGATCTGGGCTACGAGGTGATCGTCACCGCCGACCACGGCCAGGACGAGCGCGGCCACCACGGCGGCCGCAGTCCGCTGCAGCAGGAAACCGCGCTCTACTACTTCGGCGAGGCCGCCGGGCCGGATCATGGCGACGTGATCGACCAGCGCCAGCTGGCCCCCACCATCCTTAAACGGCTGGGCGCACCAGTCGCGGACACCATGAAGGCAGAGCCGTTCCTGAAATGACCTGAAACGGCGGCTGTGTGCTAGGATGGTCCTCAGCCGCCGTTTTCAGATGTCAGGACTTTGCCATGAAATCCCTTACCGCCGTATTTTCCCTGCTGGCCGCCCCGGCGCTGGCCAGCGATGCCTGCCACGACCTGTGGTTCACCCGCAACGCGGTGATTGACCGGGCCGGTTACTGCTTCGGCTCCCCTTTGGGGCAGGCCGTGTTCAACAACGGGGATTGCACCGGCAAGTCTGTCTCTCTGCCGCCGCAGTCAGAACGCCTGGTTGCTGAAGTGAAACAGATGGAGGCCCGCTTCGGCTGCCGGGTCAACAACAAGCAGACCCATCTGGACATGGATGACCTGTTCCTGCGCTACCAGCTATGGGACCTGCCGGTGCGGGATGAGTTCGAAAGCGCCTGCCTGGGCTGGCTGGGGCCGGTTATGGGGCTGCGGGCGGGCCACAGGCCGGATGCACCCCTGGTCGGGCAGATAGACCCCGGCGACTACGTCAATTACTCGCATATCCCGGTGGGCAGCTGGACCTATGTGACCACCTCCGGCCCGGACTGGCAGGTCACCAGCGGCGGTTGGCTGGACACGTCGCTGTTCCAGGAGCAATGCCAGGACTATGCCGGGTAGTCCGGGCTACTCGTCATAGGGCCAGATCCCCTGCCCCAGCGCCTCGACCGCAACTGAAATCCGCTCAAAACTGTCACGTGCCCGGCCCACGCTGTGGCGCGCACGCAAATAGCCGTGGATCAGTCCCGGCTCATTGATCCAATACGCCTTGCCGCCAGCCGCCAAAATGCGGTCGCGGTAGTCGCGTGAATCGTCCCGCACCGGATCGCAATCCGCCGTTACCAGCACCGTCGGCGGCAAGTCCGAGAAATCGCTGTCAGACAGAGGCGCAAAAAGCGGATCATCCTTGGGCGGCTCCCCTTCGGTGCGAATATCCATGTAATACAGCACGTCCTCGCGCGTCAGCATGGGCGCCTGCGCGTGCTCCAGGTAAGAGCCCTGGTTCACATCACCGCCGAACGCGCCATAGATCAGCACCTGGCCCAGAATCGACTCGCAGCGGCCGCGCGCATGATGCGCCACCGCAGCACAAATGTTGGCTCCGGCGCTGTCGCCCATCAGGACAATGCCCTTGCCATACCCGGCCTCGACCCAGCCCAGCACCACCCAGGCGTCCTCAAAGGCGGCGGGGTGCTTGTGCTCCGGTGCCAGCCGGTAGTCCACCGCCACCACCCGGTAGCCGGTCTGGGCGCAGATCTCGGCGCAAACATCATCGTGGCTGTCCAGACCCCCTACGACAAAGCCGCCGCCGTGGCAGAACAGCACCGTCCGGGTCGGGTCACCAGCGGTATAGACCCGCACCGGCACGCCGTTGGCGGACAATGCCTCGACCGACACCACATCCGGCCGCGGCACCCGGAATTCCCGCGCCATCGCGTTATAGATACGGCGCTGCTCTTCGATGCTCATGTCAACGGCGTCATCAGGATAAAGCTCCCCGGTCTTCTGGATGAAGTCCCAGGTCTCCTCGTCGATCAGCCGTTCGTAATCCATCTGCGAGCCTCCCTGCACGCCGTCGTCCCCGAGAGCCTAGGCACAGTTTCCCGCAAATGGAATGCCTGAAAGAAAAAGCGCCCCGAAGGGCGCTCCTTATCCCACACTGTCCAGCGGGGTCACGCAGCCGCGGCAGGCTCCCATGGCCGGGTGAAATTGTTCAGCACGCCGTCGATGTCAGCCTCCGGGCTGCCGTTGGCCGCCACCTGCGCCACCAGCCCGCGTTTCTTGTCGTCGGTCACGCTGACAACGCGCGCCGCCACCCCGGCCTGCTCCAGCGCGCCATTGTATACGCGGGTGATCGCCATCTTGCGCAGATCGGGCTTGAACACCTTGCCCACCGCGGTTTTCGGCAGCTCGTCCAGCACCGTCAGATGCTTGGGGATCGCCGCCCGCTCATGCACATGGACTTTGCAGTATTCCAGCAGTTCCGCCTCGCTGACACTGGCGCCGTCGACCAGCTCGACAAACGCGCAAGGCAGCTCGCCCGAATGCGCGTCCGGCTGTCCGATGGCACCGGCAAAGGCCACCGCATCATGGCCCAGCAGTGCCTCTTCGATCTCTGCCGGGTCGATATTGTGACCGCCGCGAATGATCAAATCCTTGGCGCGGCCGGTGATCCAGAGATAGCCATCCTCGTCGATCCGGCCCAGATCGCCGGTGCGCAGGTATTTCTCCTGGTAGTAGAGGTCCACGTTCTTGTCGGCCTCGGTATAGGTATTGCCCGCGAACACACCGGGGTTCGACACACAGATCTCCCCCACTTCGTCGCGCCCGCATTCCAGCGCCCCATCATTGGTCTGCTTAACGATCCGCACATCCGTATAGGGGAACGGGATGCCCACCGATCCCACCTTCTTCTCGCCGCCCGGCGGGTTGCAAGAGACGAGGCAGGTCGCCTCGGTCAACCCGTAGCCCTCCACGATGGCCACGCCGCAAGCGCTTTCAAACCGCTTGAACAGCTCCATCGGCATCGGCGCCGAGCCGGAGAACGCCGTTTTCACGGATGAGATATCCGCATCCACCGGCCGCTGCATCAGCGCCGAAACGGCGGTGGGCACAGTGATGATAAAGGTGATCTTCCAGCGCTCGATCAGCTTCCAGAAATTGTCGAACACGCCCTCGCCCCGGTACCCCTGCGGCGTCGGGAACACCACATGCGCGCCAGAGGCGATGGCCGCCATCATGATCACATGCACCGCAAAGACATGGAACAGCGGCAGCGGGCACATGATATTGTCTTCTTCGGTGAACAACAGCGTGCTGCCCAGCCAGCCGTTGTAGACCAGCCCCGAATACTTGTGCTGCGCCACCTTGGGCATGCCGGTGGTGCCGCCGGTATGGAAATAGCACGCCACACGGTCACCGGCACTGTCGGCAAAATTCAGCGTCTTGGGCTGCTTCGCCATCTCCTTGGAGAAGTTCAGGTAGTCCGCATGGCTGGGCCGGCCGTCCATCTTGGGACGGATCAGCGGCACGATCCAGGATTTCGGTGGCGTAAGGTAGCGGTTCAGGTCCACTTCCAGCACCGTGTTCACGCCCGGCGCATGGCGCACCGCCTCTGCCACTTTTTGGGCTACATCCGTCTTCGGGAAGGGCCGCAGGGTGACAACAACCTTGGCCTTGGTCTCCCGCAGGATGGAGGCGATCTGCTCCGGCTCCAGCAGCGGGTTGATCGGGTTCACGATCCCTGCCACCGCGCCGCCCAGCATGGTGACCAGTGTCTCGTTGCAGTTGGGCAGCACATAGGCCACCACATCCGTTTCGCCCACCCCCAGCGCACGGAACATATTGGCGGCCTGGCTCACCTGCTCCTTCAGCGTGCGCCAGGTCAGCGTCTCCGCCTTGTCCTGGGCGCCAGAGAATATCTGATAGCTGACCGCCTTGCTGTTCGGGTACTTGTCCGCGGTGCGCGACAGCAGCCCGTACAAAGTGGCCGGCAGATCCCGCGCCTCATACGGCATTTCATTCTGCAGCGCATCGCGGTCCGCGATTCCGGAAAAACCCATAATTCTCCTCCCCGTTCCACCCGGTGCACAGCCGGTGTACGGGCGGTGCACGGAAGGTGTCTCTGTTTTTTGCCCAGATTATTGCAATCGCCTGATTGCGCAAGCGCCGCGGCAGGGTCACGCCAAGGCAGCTTTGGCGGTGACGTCGCGCCATTTCCCTGCATTGGGCGGTTTTCAACAAAAAACGCCCCGGATCGGCTCCGGGGCGCTTGCCGTGTTAATCTGCTCGCCGCTTATTCAGCTGCCAGCCCTTCTGTGAACTGCAGCTTGGCCAGACGCGCATAAAGCCCGCCCTGTGCCACCAGCTCATCATGGGTGCCGGTGGCGACGATCCGCCCCTGCTCCATCACCACGATGCGGTCGGCCTTCTTCACCGTTGCCAGCCGGTGCGCCACGATAAGCGTGGTGCGGCCCTGGCTCAGCTCATCCACCGCCGCCTGCACCAGGCGTTCGCTTTCCGCATCCAGCGCCGAGGTCGCCTCATCCAGCAGCAGCACCGGCGCGTCGCGCAGAATGGCGCGGGCAATGGCAATCCGCTGCTTCTGGCCGCCCGACAGCATCACGCCGCGCTCACCGACAAAACTGTCATAGCCCTCCGGCAGCTTGGAAATGAAGTCATGCGCCGCTGCCGCTGCAGCAGCAGCCTCGACCTCAGCATCGGTGGCCTCCGGCCGGCCAAACCGGATGTTTTCGCGGGCCGAGGCGGCAAAGATCACTGGATCCTGCGGAACCAGCGCGATGTGGCGGCGGAATTCATCCCGCTGCAGCTGGGTCAGTGCCACGCCGTCCAGCTTCACCGCGCCCTGGTTGGGGTCGTAAAACCGCTGCAGCATCTGGATGATGGTGGTCTTGCCCGCGCCCGACGGGCCGACAAAAGCCACAGACTCCCCCGGGTTCACTGTCAGCGAAACCTCATCCAGCGCCGACACATCCGGGCGCGACGGGTAGCGGAAAGACACGTTGTCGAACGCGATCTCGCCCTTGACCGGCGCGGGCAGCACCTGAGCCGCAACCGGATCCAGGACGGTATCCTCGGCATTCAGCAGCTCCACAAGCCGTTCGGTTGCCCCGGCGGCGCGCTGCAGCTCGCTCCAAATCTCCGACAGCGCCGCAACGGATCCAGCCACCAGCACTGCATAGATCACAAACTGGATCAGCGTGCCCTCAGACATCACGCCTGCGCGCACATCATTGGCGCCCATCCACAGAACGCCCACGATCCCGGAAAACACCAGGAAGATCACAATTACCGTCAGATAGGCCCGCGTCTGGATGCGGCGGCGGGACACGTCATAGGAGGTTTCGGTGAGCTCGGAAAACTTCTCGCGGCTGGCAGCCTCATGCGTGAAGGCCTGTACCGTCTGCACCGCCCCCAGCGCCTCGCCCGCGTTACCGGAGGAGGCCGCGATCCAGTCCTGGTTTTCCTTGCTGATGGCGCGCAAGCGGCGGCCCAGCACCAGGATTGGCACGATCACCGCCGGCACGATCAGCAGCACCATCATCGTGAGCTTCGCCGAGGTCAGCAGCATCAATACCATGCCGCCCAGGAAAATCAGCAGGTTGCGCAGTGCAATCGACACCGACGATCCCAGCACCGACTGGATCAGTGTGGTGTCGGTGGTGATCCGGCTCAGCACCTCGCCGGTCATGATGCGCTCATAAAATTCCGGGCTCATGCCGATCACCCGGTCGAACACCGCCTTGCGGATGTCAGCCACCACCCGCTCGCCCAGCCGTGTCACCAGTGCATAGCGCACGCCGGTGCCCACCGCCAGCAGAGCGGCAATCACCAGCGCACCGCTGAAATAGAGGTTCAGAAGCTCGGAATCAGAGACCCGGAAGTTGTCCACGACGCGGCGCACTGCCAATGGCAGCGTCAGCGACAGCCCCGCCGTCAGCACCAGCGCGCAGGTGGCTGCCAGCATCAGCAGGCGGTAGGGGCGCATGAACGGCCACAGGGCCGACAGCACGCCGATCTTCCGGGACTTCTCCCGCTCTTGCTCCGCATTCGGGGCCGCATTATTCCGCGCCATTCCGGATCCTTCTGCACTTTGGTCCCGCGGGTTTCAGATCCCGCGTAATTGCCAAAGGTTCATGGCCCCGCAGGCCCGGCGCGTCAAGCGTTGAGCAGCTTCAAAACACACCTGAAAACAGCTGCGCACTGCGTCATGGGGTATCAATCAGGCGGATTGGGAAGGTCTGGAGCGGGTAGCGGGAATCGAACCCGCACCTTAAGCTTGGAAGGCTCTTATGATACCATTTCACCATACCCGCTCAGGACATTTGCTGATTTAGGTGAAGCGCCGGGGAAGGTCAACCACCTTGTTTTCGTTTACCTTTGCGGTGGCGGAAATTTCAACGTGCCTCTTGCGAAAGCCCCGCCAAGCCCCCCAAATAAAAGCAAAATCCAACCACCCCGCCGCCCGTGCATAACACCGGAAAACCGCCGTGACCCAAACCCTGCAAACCGCCGTACTCACTGCTCACGGTCAGCCCTCTGCCCCGGGCCCGGCAGAGGCGGATCTGGCAGCCACTGCCAGGGGTGTTGCCGCGCATCTTCCGGGCTGGGATGTCCGCTCTGCCACCCTCGCAGCTCCCGGCCGGCTGGAGCAGGTGATAGAGGACGGCGCAGTGGTCTATCCGTTTTTCATGTCGCGCGGGTATTTCACCAGCAAGGTGCTGCCGGGGCGTCTGCAGGGCCGGGCTTACCGGATGGCCACGCCGTTCGGGCTGGACAGCGGCCTGCCGGATCTTGCTGCAAGCGCCGTGCAACAGGCAGCATCAGAAAGGCACTGGCCGCTGGACAGGCTGAACCTGCTGCTGGCCGCCCACGGCTCTGCCCGCGGCCCGCGCGCTGCAGAGGCCGCCGAGGATTTCGCCGCCCGGCTCAGCCCGCTGCTGCCGGGCTGCTCCGTGTCGCAGGGCTACATTGAGCAGGACCCGCGGCTAGCATCTGCTGCCGCCTCCCTGCCCGTGCGGTCCATCTGCCTGCCGTTTTTTGCGCAGGCAGGCGATCACGTGAAAGAGGATCTTCCCGAAGCCCTGGACGCCGCAGGCTTTGGCGGCACGGTGCTGCCGGTGGCCGGCGCCCTGCCCGGAGCCCCGGCCCTGATTGCTGCAGCCATCCGCCGCGCAAGCCTTGACCCAAGCGCGTCTGAGTGAAATTCTAGCCTTCCGGAAAGAAAAGCAATTTTTGGCTCAAGCAAAGGCAATTGGCCTCTTGCACCGGCGCCGGGCATGTGATTAATCACGGCTTACACCACGGATGGCGAGTTGGCGGAGTGGTGACGCAGCGGATTGCAAATCCGTGTACACCGGTTCGATTCCGGTACTCGCCTCCACCTTATCCCAGCAGTTAATCCATGTCATGTCAAAGGCTTAGATACAGCGCTGCAGCGCGTAGCGCAGGCCAGAACGCATGTCTCCAAGGTCTGGCGGCCATGCAGCCGCCAGCCTGTTCCCGCGCGGGCAGCCGGAACAATCAGCCCTTCAACCTGAACCGCTGGATCTTGCCGGTCTCGGTTTTCGGCAGCGCCTGGGCGAACACCACGGACCGCGGATACTTGTAGGGCGCAATTGTTGCCTTCACATGGTTCTGCAGCAGCTTGGCCAATTCCTCTGACGCCGCCTGCCCTTCGGCCAGCACCACATGCGCCTGCACGATCTCGCCGCGCGCCTCGTCCGGAACCCCGACCACCGCGCATTCCGCCACCGCCTCATGTGCCAGCAGCGCGGCCTCCACTTCCGGCCCTGCTATGTTGTAGCCGGAGGAGACGATCATGTCGTCATTGCGGGCTGCAAAATGCAGGTAGCCGTCTTCGTCCCGGATGAAGCTGTCGCCAGTGATGTTCCAGCCGTCCCGCACATATTCGCCTTGCCGCTCATCCGCCAGATAACGGCAGCCAGTCGGACCTTTGACCGCCAGCCGCCCGGCCTCGCCGCGGGGCGCCTCAAAGCCATCACCGTCCAGCACCTTCACCTGATAGCCGCCCACCGGCTTGCCGGTGCAGGCGGGCCGGTGATCGCTGAACCGGTTGGTGATGAAGATATGCAAAAGCTCCGTCGCGCCGATCCCGTCCAGCATCGGCTTGCCGGTCTTGTCCATCCATTCCTGATAGACCGGCGCAGGCAGGGTCTCGCCCGCTGAAACTGCCGCCCGGAGCGAGGACAGATCTGCCCCCTCCTCCATCGCCCGCAGCATCACCCGGTAGGCAGTCGGGGCTGTGAAGCAAACGGTGGCCTTGTATTTCTCAATGATCTCGATGAGGTTCGGCGGTGTGGCGTTTTCCAAAAGCGTCGCCGCCGCCCCAAACCGCAAGGGAAAGATCGCCAGCCCACCTAGACCGAAGGTGAACGCCAAGGGCGGCGAGCCGACAAACACATCCTCCGGCTGCACATCCAGCACTTCGCGCGCATAGCCGTCAGCGATGATCAGCAAATCGCGGTGGAAGTGCATCGTCGCCTTCGGTGAACCGGTGGTGCCGGAAGTGAAGCCCAATAGCGCCACATCATCCCTGCCTGTCTTCACCGCCTCGTAGGCCACCGGCTTTTCCAGCGCCAACCGGTCCAGCTCCGCATCATGGTTGGAGGTGCCGTCAAACCCAACAACTGTCTTCAGGAACTTCGACTCCTTGGAGCAGGCGACCAGCTCATCCTTCAGCCTTGTGTCGCACAGCGCATGGGAAATCTCGGCCTTGTCCACGATCTTGGCCAGCTCCCCCTTGCGCAGCAGCGGCATGGTGTTGACCACCACTGCGCCTGCCTTGGTTGCCGCCAGCCAGCAGGCCACCATCGCCGGGTTGTTGGCAGAGCGGATCAGCACCCTGTTGCCGGGCTTCACGCCCAGGTCCTCGGTCAGCACATGCGCCAGCCGGTTGGTCCAGTCTGCCAGCTCCTTGTAAGTGCGGTAGCGCCCGTTGCCAATCAGCGCGGTGTGGTCGCCGAACCCCTTCTCCACCATCGCATCGGTCAGCTCGACCGCGGCGTTCAGGTACTCAGGGTACTGGAACCCCTTCAGCAGGAACTCCGGCCACTGCTCCTTGGGCGGAAGGTTGTCCCGGGCGAATGTGTCTATATGCGCGGTTGGTCCCAACATCTCAATTCCCTCCCTGAAAGGCACCGAGCGCCTGACGCGCGATCACCACCCGCTGCACGTCCGAAGCGCCCTCGTAAATGCGCAAGGCCCGGATATCACGGTAAAGCTCCTCCACCTTCTGACCCCGGCGCACGCCGTCGCCGCCATGCAGCTGCACCGCCTTGTCGATGACCTGTTGCGCCTGGTCGGTGGAGAACAGCTTGGCCATCGCAGCCTCGCGGGTGACCCGCGCAGCCCCTGAATCCTTAGCCCAGGCGGCGCGGTAGACCAGCAGTGCCGATGCATCCACATCCAGCGCCATATCGGCGATATGGCCCTGCACCATCTGCAGATCGAACAGCGGCGCCCCCTGCACCTGCCGCGCGGTGACCCGCGCCAGTGACTCGTCCAGCGCCCGGCGGGCAAAGCCCAGCGCCGCGGCAGCCACGGTGGAGCGGAACACATCCAGCACCGACATCGCAATTTTGAAGCCCGCGCCCGGCTGACCCAGCAGCGCCGATTTCGGGATGCGGCAATCTGTGAACCGCAGGGTCGCCAGCGGATGCGGCGCGATGGTCTCCAGCCGCTCCACAACCTCGAACCCCGGCAGGCCCGCGGGCACCACAAAGGCGCTCAGCCCCTTGGCGCCCGGCGCCTCGCCGGTGCGGGCAAACAGCGTATAGACATCGGCAATGCCGCCGTTGGAGATCCAGGTCTTCTCGCCATTCAAAACGTAATGGTCGCCGTCCAGCGCCGCGGTCATGGTGGAGCTCGCCACATCCGACCCCGACTGCGGCTCAGTCAGGGCAAAGGCTGAAATCGCCTTACCCGCGCGCGTCAGCGGCAGCCATTCCTGCTGCTGCGCTTCGGTGCCGAACAGCGATATCGCCCCGGTGCCCAGCCCCTGCATGGCAAAGGCAAAATCCGCAAGCCCGTCATGGCGCGCCAGCGTCTCGCGGATCAGGCACAGGCTGCGCACATCCAGCTGCTCGCCCGCCATCGCGCCGGAATGCTGCGTCCAGCCGCCCTCGCCCAGTGCTGTGACCAGCGCCCGGCAGGCGGCATCGGTGTCGGAATGATCGATGCCCGCCAGCTGCGCCGCGGCCCAGGCTTCCAGTTCTTCGGCCAGCTTCCGGTGCCGGTCCTCGAAAAACGGCCAGTTCAGAAACGTCCTGTCCGCCATCGCGCGGCCCTCCCAGTTTCATCTTTCCCAAAATACTCCCGTCCCGCTGCCCGGCAGGCGGCTTTGCCGCCGAGAGGGGAGGCTCCCGCGCCCTCCTCCAGCGCGGGCTCCAGCGGTGTCACACCTCAGTCGCCCTCGAACAGCGGTTTTTCCTTGTTCACAAAGGCATGGTAGGCGCGTTCGAAATCCGCCGTCTGCATGCAGATCGCCTGCGCCTGCGCCTCGGCCTCAACCGCCTGTTCAATCGACATCGACCATTCCTGCGCCAGCATCGTTTTGGTCATCATGTGGCCGAAGTTCGGACCCGAAGCGATCCGCGCAGCCCAGCTTTGCGCCTCCGCTTCCAGCTCGTCCGCCGCAACCAGCTTGTTGTGGAAACCCCATGCGTGGCCCTCTTCGGCGCTCATCGACCGGCCCGTGTACAAGAGCTCCGCCGTCCGGCCTTGGCCGATGATCCGCGGCAGGATCGCGCAGGCGCCCATGTCGCAGCCCGCCAGCCCGACCCGGGTGAATAGAAACGCGGTCTTGGCCTCCGGCGTGGCAATCCGGATGTCGGAGGCCATGGCGATGATCGCGCCTGCGCCCACGCAAATGCCGTCAATCGCCGCAATCACCGGCTTGCCGCAATTGACCATCGCCTTGACCAGATCGCCGGTCATCCGGGTGAAGGCCAGAAGCTCCTTCATGCTCATGCGTGTCAGCGGCCCGATGATGTCATGCACGTCGCCGCCGGAGCAGAAATTGCCGCCGTTGGAGGCAAAGACCACCGCCTTGACCCTGTCGTCGTAGTGCAGGTCGCGGAACCAGTCGCGCAGCTCTGCATAGCTGTCGAAGGTCAGCGGGTTCTTCCGCTCCGGCCGGTCCAAGGAAACCGTGGCAATGCCATCCTCGATCCGGCACAGGAAATGCCTGGGGTCCCGGTTCACCTTCATGCCTTGCTCCCCTCATCCAGCCGCCGCGCCACCGCGTCCAGGCTCTCGGCTATCCCTTGCGCCTCATCTGCGGTCAGCCCGTCAAATGCCGCGTTGATCCAGCCCTCATGCGCCTCCGCCTGGCGGGAAAACTCCACCCGGCCAGCATCCGTCAGCCGTACCAGGTTGGCGCGGCGGTCGCCCTCAACCTTCTCGCGCTGCACATGGCCGTCCTCGACCAGCCGCTCGACAATGCCGGTCACATTGCCGTTGGAGACTTTCAGAACCCCCGACAACTCGCTCATCTTGAGGCCTTTTTCATGCTGCATCAGCGCCGCCATCACGTCAAACCGCGGCAGCGTGGTTGCAAACTCCCGCCGCAGGTTCTCGCGCACTTCGCTCTCCACTGCCTTGGTGGCCTTCAGCACTTTCAGCCACAGCCGCAGCCGGTCTTTTGATGTCGTGCTCAAATTTCCCCTCCCGACACGCTCATTGCGTGCCCATTGACCGAAGCCGCGCCCTCAGACGCCAGAAACACCGCCGTGGCCGCCACTTCCTCCGGCGCGATCAGCCGCTGCATCGGGTTGCCGCCAACCACCATCTTCAGCGCCTTCTCGCGCGGTATGCCATGCCGGGCCATCAGCCCAGTGATGGCGCTCTCCGCCATCTCGGTATCCACAAATCCGGGGCAGATCGCATTGCAGGTAATGCCACGCTTGGCCACGCTCTGCGCAACCGAGCGCACCAGCCCCAGCACCCCGTGCTTGGAGGCCGCATAGGCCGGGATCTGCGCCCCGCCTTGCAAGGACGCAGTGGAGGCGATGGCAATCAGCCGCCCGCCCGGCTCCATGCCTGCCCGCAAGGCCGCCCGGAAGGTCAGGAAGGTGCCGGTCATGTTGACCATCAGCGTGCGCTGCCACTCCTCAAGCTCAACATCCTCGATCCGCGCCGCAACGCCGGTTCCGGCATTGGCAACAACAACATCGTAGGACGTGGCGAACAAAGCCTCCACCTGCGCCTCATCCGTCACATCCGCCACGCGGATCTCCAGCCCCAGCCCCTCAGCCGCCGCCTCCAGCGGTTCCCGGCGGCGTCCGGCGATGGTGACATGGCAGCCGTCCGCAGCAAAAGCATGGGCAATCGCCTTGCCAATCCCCGTGCCGCCGCCAGTGACAAGTACCCTGCGTGTCATGCCCGGATCACCTCCGCCTCACGGTCCGCCAGGCGCCAAGCCTGATCGCGGCCCGCATGATAGGGCAGCGGCCAATCGCCGTGGCGGTCGCCGATCCGTGCGGCCTCATGCAGCGTCCAATAGGGGTCGGCCAGATGCGGCCGGCCCACGCAGACCAGATCGGCCCGCCCAGCCATCAGGATCGAATTCGCATGATCCGACTCATAGATGTTGCCCACTGCCATGGTGGCAATCCCGGCCTCGTTGCGGATGCGGTCGGAGAACGGCGTCTGGAACATGCGGCCGTAGACCGGCTGCGCGTCCGTTGAGGTCTGCCCGGCGGAGACATCGATTATATCGGCCCCGGCAGCGGTGAAGGCCCTGGCGATTTCCACCGCCTCCTCCGGCGTGACACCTTCGTTGCCGACCCAGTCATTGGCAGAGATCCGGACCGACATCGGTTTGCCTTCGGACCAGACCGCGCGCATGGCCCGGAACACCTCCAGCGGATAGCGCAGGCGGTTTTCCAGGCTGCCGCCGTACTCATCGCCCCGAATGTTCGATTTTGGCGATATGAAGGACGAAATCAGGTACCCATGCGCCGCATGAAGTTCGATCATGTCAAACCCGGCGCGCTCCGCCATTTGCGCCGATGCAACAAATTCGTCGCGAATTTGATCCATTTCCGCCCGCGTGATTTCCCGCGGCGCCGGGTTGTTTGCCGACCAAGGGATCGCGGAGGCCGAGACCGTCTCCCAGTTCCCGTCTGGCAAGGGCGCATCCATGACTTCCCAGCCCAACTGGGTTGAGCCCTTGCGGCCCGAATGGCCGATCTGGCAGCAAATCTTGGCGCTGGTTTCGCCATGCACGAAATCCGTCAGCCGCTTCCACGCCGCCTCATGCTCCGGCGCATACAGGCCCGGACAGCCCAGCGAGATCCGGCCCTCTGCAGACACACAGGTCATCTCGGTATAGACCAGCCCGGCCCCGCCCTTGGCACGCTCGCCATAGTGGATCAGATGCCAGTCAGTCGGGCAGCCCTCCACCGCCTTGTATTGCGCCATGGGGGAGACCACGATGCGGTTCTTCAGCTCCATTCCGCGCAAGCGGAACGGAGCAAACATCGGCGGCCGCACCGGCGCATCCGCGGGCGCGCCGGCCTTGTCCTGAAACCACTTTTCGGCGCTTTGCAGCCACTCGGCATCGCGCAGGCGCAGGTTCTCGTGGGAAATCCGCTGCGAGCGTGTCAGCAGCGAGTAGTTGAACTGCACCGGATCCATATCCAGGTAACGCTCGACCTCCTCGAACCACTCCAGCGAGTTGCGCGCCGCCGATTGCAGCCGCAGCACATCCAGCCGCCGCTCCTCCTGGTAGCGTTCAAACGCAAGTTCCAGCGTCGGCTCTGTGCTGACCAGCTCTGCCAGCGCAATGGCACTGTCAAAGGCCAGCCGCGACCCCGACCCGATGGAGAAATGCGCAGTGGCGGAGGCATCGCCCAGCAGCACCACATTCTCATGGTGCCACTTCTCGCACAGCACCCGCGGGAAATTGATCCACACTGCCGCCCCGCGCAGGTGCCCCGCATTCGAAATCAGCGCATGGCCATCCAGATGATCGGCAAAGATCTCCTCGCAGGTGCGGATGATCTCCTCCTTGCTCATGCCCTCGAAACCCCAGGCCTTCCAGGTCTCGGCAGAGCATTCGACGATCACCGTCGCGGTGTCGGCGTCGAACTGATAGGCGTGGATCCACATCCAGCCGTGCTTGGTCTTCTCGAAGATGAAGGTGAAAGCATCATCAAATTTCTGATGCGTGCCCAGCCAGATGAACTTGCAGGGCCGCACGTCGATTTCCGGTTTAAAATGTTCCGCGAACTCATTGCGAACACTGGAATTCAGCCCGTCGCAGCCGACCACCAGATCGTATTCTTTCTGGTACTCCGACGCGGACTTAGCAACGGTTTCGAACTGCAGGTCCACCCCTAGCTCCCTTGCCCGGTCCTGCAGCAGCAGCAGCATCTGCTTACGCCCGATCCCGGCAAATCCATGCCCGCCCGACACAGTGCGGGTGCCATCATGCACCACGGCGATGTCATCCCAATAGGCAAAATTTTCTCGGATCGCTTCTGCACTCTGCGGGTCATTGGCGCTCAGATTCTCCAGCGCGTCATCCGACAGCACCACGCCCCAGCCAAAGGTATCATCCGGCTTGTTGCGCTCGACCACCGTGACCTCGGCCTCCGGCTGCCGCAGCTTCATCGAGATGGCAAAGTACAGGCCCGCAGGCCCTCCTCCCAGACAGACGACTTTCATGATCATCCCTTCCCGCTCAGCGCACGTCTCTGAGGTTCAGGATAAGCAGGTCCTGAAAAACTTCAAGCATAAAGTTTTAAGCTTGAAGTAATTGCATGAGCAAGGCGGCACCGCCCCGGTCACAGAACCGGGGTATAACCGCCCGCCTGAAAACGCGGATCACAGCCCTCGCAAGTATTCCATCACCGCCGGGCGCACCGCCTGATCGCCGCGGTGGCGGGCGTCGGAGATGATCTTGCGCAGTTCGCCCAGATCCACCCGCAGCAGCAGCGACTTCACCGGCCCGATGGAAGCCGGGCGCATCGACAGCGTGCGGATGCCCATTGCCGCGAGGCAAACCGCCTCGACCGGGCGGCCCGCATCCTCGCCGCAGAAGCTTAGCGGCGTGCCGGAGATCGCGCAGCGCTCCACGATCCGTTCGATGAAGCTCAGGAAGCTCACGTTCAGCGTATCATAGCGCCGCCGCACCCGCTCATTCTCGCGGTCGGCCGCAAAGAAGAACTGCTTGAGGTCATTGCCGCCGATCGAGATAAAGGCCACCTCGTCAAAAAACTTCTGCGGCGCATAGGCCAGCGAGGGTGTCTCCAGCATCGCGCCGATCTTCAGGTCAGCGGGCAGCACATGGCCCAGGATGCGCTCGCGCTCGATGGTCTTTTCCACTTCCGCCCGGGCGGCGCGGTATTCCTCGAACTGGGCAACGAAGGGAAACATGATCGACAGCGGCCGCCCCTCGGCAGAGCGCAGCAGCGCCTGCAGCTGCATCCGCATCACGCCCGGCTTGTCCAAGCCCACTCGGATCGCCCGCCAGCCCAGCGCCGGGTTCGGCTCATCGGTGGGCTTCATGTAGGGCAGCACCTTGTCGGAGCCGATATCCAGCGTGCGGAACACCACCGGCTTGCCGTGGGCGGCATCCAGCACCCGCTTATAAAGCGCCACCAGCTCCGACCGTTTCGGCATCTGGTTGCGGACCAGGAACTGCAGCTCGGTCCGGAACAGCCCCACGCCCTCGGCACCGGAACCGTCCAGCGACGGCAGGTCCGCCATAAGGCCCGCGTTCATCACCATATTGATGCGCTGCCCGTCGGTGGTGACCGCGGGCTTGTCGCGGATCGAGGCATAACGCTCCTGCGCCTTGGTGTGCATCGCGATCTTGTCGCGGAAAGCGCCGACAACGGTGTCGTCCGGGCGCAGATGCACCACGCCCTGATCGCCGTCCACCATGATGTGGTCGCCGTTCAGCGCCTCCGTGGTGACCCGCTTGGCATTCACCACCAGGGGAATCGCCAGCGCCCGCGCAACAATCGCGGCGTGAGAGCCGACAGAGCCTTCCTCCAGCACGATCCCGCGCAAGCTGCGGCCGTATTCCAGCAGGTCGCCGGGGCCGATGTTGCGGGCAATCAGGATCGGGTTCTCCGGCAGCTCAGCACCCGTGTTGGCGCCCTGCCCGGTCAGGATCCGCAGCAGCCGGTTCGAAAGATCATCCAGATCGCTCAGGCGTTCGCGCAAATACGCATCCTGCACCTGGCTCATCCGGGTGCGGGCCTGGGACTGTTCCTTCTCCACCGCAGCCTCGGCGCTCAGACCGCGGGCGATGTCCTCTTCCATCCGCCGCATCCAGCCCTTGGAATTGGCAAACATCCGGTAGGCCTCAAGGACTTGCAGCTGTTCCTTGTCACCGTTGCGCGAGACCTCCAGCATCTTGTCGACGCCGACCCGCAGTTCCTCCACCGCATCGTTCAGCCGTTCCAGCTCGCGCTGGGGATCATCGGCAATCGGGTTGGTCACGATCACCCGCGGCTCATGCAGCCACACGTGGCCCTCCGCCGCACCCTCCTGGGCTGACGTGCCATGGATCAGAACCGCCTGCTGGTGCAGCGGCGACAGCGCCGCCCCCTCGCCGACAAAGGCGCCCAGTTCGGTCATCTCGGCAATCACCATCGCCACCACTTCCAGCGCATAGACAGCGTCGGCGGAAAACTCGCGCGCTTCCTTGGACTGCACCACCAGAACGCCCAGCATCTCGCCCAGCCGCTGCACCGGAACCCCCAGGAAGGAGGAGAACCGCTCCTCCCCGGTTTCCGGCATGTAGCGGAAGCCCTTGGCATTGGGCGCATCCGGCGTGTTCACCACCTTGCCGTATCTAGCGACGCGGCCCACCAGGCCTTCACCGATCCGCATCCGGGTCTGGTGCACCGATTCGCGGTTCAGGCCTTCGGTTGCGCACAGCTCCAGCGTCTCATCATCGCGGAACAGATAAACCGAGCACACCTCGGTCCCCATGCTGTCGGCGATCAGATGGGTGATCTTGTCGAGCCGCGCCTGGCCGGCATCATCACCCGCCATCGCCTCGCGCAAGCGAACCAGAAGCTTCCTGCTTTCAGATTCCGTGGTATCGGCCATTCTCACCCTCTCCCGAGGTCATTTCCCTGCACACTGCCGCTCAGATTGCTCCCTGGAAACGGACACCGCCCAGAGTAGTACGCCAGTGCTCTCTCCTCCACCCACTTGTCCCACCCCGGCGGAAAAAGTCCAAGAGTTTTTGCAGCATTGCCTGCAATCGGTGCAGCCTGCTGCAGCTGCAGGCAGAACACCGCCCGCCACGAGGCTCACACAACAAAGGCGCCTGAACGGCGCCTCTGCAGATATCTAAAATCTTTTTCGGAATAAGCGCTTAACGGGCTTTTTCCAGTTCGAACGCATCATGCAGCGCCTGCACCGCCAGCTCCATGTACTTGCGGTCGATCAGCACCGAGATTTTGATCTCGGAGGTGGTGATCACCTTGATGTTGATACCCTCATCCGACAGCACCTTGAACATCTTGGCCGCGACACCCGACTGCGACCGCATGCCGATGCCGACCACCGAAACCTTAGCAACATCCTGATCGGCCAGCAGCTCGGCATAGTTCAGCTCGCCCTGCTCCTTGATCGCCAGCAGCGCCTTTTCGGCACGTGCCACCTGATCGGTCGGGCAAGAGAAGGTCATGTCGGTGCGGCCGTCCTCAGAGACGTCCTGCACAATCATGTCGACGTTCACACCCGCGTCGCTGAGGGTGGTGAAGATGGTCGCCGCGATGCCCGGACGGTCGGCCACCGACTGCACAGTCAGCTTGGCCTCATCGCGGGAGTAGGCAACGCCGTTTACAACATTGGATTCCATGATTTCCTCCTCGTCGCAGACCAGGGTTCCGGCCTCGTCGGACTGTTCTTCAAAGCTAGACAGCACGCGCAGCTTCACCTTATAGCGCATTGCCAGTTCAACCGAGCGTGTTTGCAGCACCTTGGCCCCCAGCGAGGCCAGTTCCAGCATTTCCTCAAACGCAATCTTGTCCAGCTTGCGCGCCTTGCCGCAGATCCGCGGGTCGGTGGTATAGACGCCATCCACATCGGTGTAGATATCGCAGCGCTCCGCCTCAAACGCGGCGGCAAAGGCCACTGCCGTGGTGTCGGACCCGCCGCGGCCCAGGGTGGTGATGCGGCCTTCGGGGCTGATGCCCTGGAAGCCCGCCACTACCGCCACCTTCATGCCTTCGGCAAACTTGGCATTGATGTTTTCCGGCGGGATCTCCTCGATCCGGGCCTGGCTGTGCGCAGAGGTGGTCATCAGCGGCACCTGCCAGCCCTGCCAGCTGCGCGCCGGGATATCCATTTCCTGCAGCGTCAGCGCCATCAGGCCCGCGGTCACGTTCTCGCCAGAGGACACAACGGCATCATATTCCCGCGCGTCGTACAGCGGCGAGGTCTCACCGACCCAGCCCACCAGCTCATTGGTCTTGCCGGACATTGCCGACACGATGACGATCACGTCATAACCCTTGGCCACCTCAACGCCGACGCGTTTAGCGGCGCGGCGGATGCGGTCCAGGTTGGCGACAGACGTGCCGCCGAATTTCATCACAAGTACGGGCATATGGAACGGGTCTCCCTGCGCTTGCGGGTTTCGGTCCCGTGCCTCATATGCGAGCGGTCCCCCAAGGGCAAGAGCATGCAGGCCATCCTGGCAAGGAAGCTGCGGCCCGCCCCCGGATTTCAGCGCGGCAAAGCGCCACAAGGCTTTAACTGCGCAATTTCTGCCAAACCCGCTGCATCCCGTCCCGGGTTATCCGGCTGCTCTGTGTCAGGCGCGCCAGAACCGCACTGTCAGGATTGCGTAAACCGCCATGAGTTCCAGCCGCCCGATCAGCATTGCCACGCTCAGGATCCACTTGGCCGGATCGTTCAGGGTCGAGAAGTTGCCCGCAGGCCCAATCGTGTCCCCCAGACCGGGTCCGATATTGGCCACCGCCGTTGCAGCGCCGGACACCGCGGTAACGAAATCCAGCCCGGTCAGCGCCAGCATCCAGGCAATAATGCCCAGCGTCACCACGAAGAACATGAAGAAGGAAATCACCGAGCTCAGCACATCGGCGTCCACCGGGCGCCCCTCATAGCGGGTCAGGAACACCCCGTGCGGCGAGCGGATGCGCTGGATCTGCACCTTGATCGAGGCAAACAGCAGCTGGTAGCGGAAAATCTTGACCGAACAGGCGGTAGAACCCGCACAGCCGCCGATCAGCCCGGTGAAGAAGAAGATCATCACCAGGAAGCTGCCCCATTGCATGTAATCCGCGCTGGCATAGCCGGTACCGGACATGATCGAGGTGATGTTGAACAGGGCTGAACGCAGCGCTTCCTCGCCGCCATGCGGGCGGGCGTAGTACAGCACCCCTGCCGCCACCGCGACCAGCAGCCCCAGCGTCATCATGAAGCCCCGGATCTGGCTGTCGCGCAGCAGCGGGGTGCCGTGCCCGTTGATCAGCTGTACATAGCGCACGAACGGCAGCGCTGCCAAAATCATAAAGACAGAGGCCGCGTATTCCACCGGCCCGGCAAAAGCCCCGAACGACGCATCGTAGTTGGCAAACCCGCCGGTGGCGATGGTGGTCATCGAATGCACCAGCGCATCGAACGGCCCCATGCCCATCATCATGTAGACCAGCATGCAGGCCATCGTCAGCGACACGTAGATCAATGAGATCTGCTTGGCGATCGCCTGCGCCCGCGGCAGGATTTTCCCAAAGGTGTCAAAGCTTTCGGATTTAAAGATCTGCATGCCGCCAACCCGCAGTTCGGGCAGGAACACCATTGCCACAACGATGATGCCGATGCCGCCCAGCCACTGCAGGATGCCGCGCCACAACAGAAGACCGCGCGGCAGATCATCCAGCCCGGAGATCACGGTGGACCCGGTGGTGGTCAGGCCGGACATTGCCTCGAAAAACGCATCGACAAAGCGCAGTTCGGTCGCCCCCAGCATCAGGGGCACCGCCCCGAACAGCGGCAGCGCCACCCACACCAGCGTGGTCAGAAGGAAGGTCTGGCGGATGCTCAGCCCCTCCTTCACCCCGTTGGCACAGCTCAGGGACAATAGCCCGCCCACCAGAATGGTGAAGATGGCGCTTTCCAGGAACACATGCCATTCGCCCCGGCCGTCCAGCAGGTCGACCAGCAGCGGGAATACCATCATGGCTCCCAGAATGACGACCAGCAGGCCGATGACATACCCAACCGGGCGGAGATCCAACATGCGGCGCAGCGTTGGCTCCCCGCGCGGCCGGTGTCAAGTGGGCGGCGTCAGTCGCCGCTGCCACTGGTGCCGGCAGCGTTGCGCTGCGGCATCTGCGGCGGGGTGGAAGGCTTGCGCGGACGCTTGGACGGCTCGCCTTCCGGCGCTTGTGCATTGGCGGCAGCAGCAGGTTCTGCCGCGGGGGGCTTGGGCGCAGCGGCAGCGGCTGCCGGGGCCTTTACGCTGCTTGCTGCAGGCTGAGCCCCGCCGCGGCGGGCAGAGGAACTGCGGAACATTGCAGGTTTATCCTCTGCCTTCTCCCCGGCCGTTGTACTGTTCTGATTTTCAGGCTTAACCGCAGTGGGCGCCGCCGCCTGAGCCGCCTTTGCAGTTTCCTTGTTTGGCTCCGGCTTAGCCGGCTCTGCCTTTACAGGTTCCGGCTTGACCGGCACCGCCTTGGCAGCAACCTGCGGGGCGGCTTCGGTCTTGGCTGCCGAAGTCACTGCCGGCTTGGCAGCTGCCGGTTTGGGAGCAGCGGTTTTGCGCGCAGGCGCCTTGCGGACCGCTGCCTTGCGGCCAGCGGTCTTGCGCGCCGCAGGCTTGCGGGCCGCGGGCTTTTTGGTTTTGGCCTCTGCCTCAGTCGGCGCCGCCGTTGCGGCCTTCGCTTCTGGTGCCGCCGGTGCAGCCTCTGCTTTCGGCGCCGCCGGTGCAGCCTCTGCTTTCGGTGCCGCCGGTGCGGCCTTCGCCTCCGGTGCCGCTTTGGGGGCCTCACCAGCATCCCCTGCCATTGCCGGCACGCCTGCCTGCAGCAGGCGCCGCTGGGCTTCCATCATCGAATGGGCCAGCTGCATCTGTGCCAGCGGCGCCTGCAGCGCGGCCTCTGCTGCCTGGCGCCACAGTTTCATCTGCAGCCCGGCTGCATAGCCCGCCCATTCATGCGTCTTGACCGTCAGGCCGGGGATCTTGTGAAAGCTCGTCATTTGTTACTCCTAAAGTCCTGCACAGCATTTGCTCCGGGACAGCACAGCGATGTCCGGGCAAAGAAAACAGGGAGCAGGCGCCGGGTGCGTCCCGGGCCTGTTGCAGCGGAAAACGGGCCGTCAGTTGCAGACACCAGCGCGCAAGCTCCCCTCGCCCCCGGCAGGACGGCCGGGGGGATTCGATTTGACGCTAGCATGAACTTCTGCACTGCGGCATAAAAAATGCGGCAACGCAGAAATTACCTCGGGCCATTTTGATTGACCCAGCGGAAACCCGCCTGAAAATCAGGCAGGCCGGTCCCCGTTATCCCTGGTGAATCAGGGTGGAGAACAGTTTCGGGTCCAGGCTCATCGCCTTGAACAGCGGCCCTTGAGTCAGCACGCTGACCGCATCATGGCTGTGCAGGCTTTCCTGGTGGCTCGCGACCACCCGGAAATCGCCGATCCGGTCATCACTTTGCAACGCCTCGCAGAACAGCCGCGCCGCATCTTCGACAAAGATCGGATTGGCGGCATTGAGCTCGGCAAAGGCCTGCTCGTCCTCGCGTTTCACCATCACCTGGGTCTCGGTCGGCACCGCCTTGCGGCACAGCTCGATCAGGTCTTCGAACCACAGGCACTCGCTGCCGGGCACCGACTGCACCGAAATCCGTGCCACCGAGCGCTGCGAATGCGGTGTCGCCAACTGGCCGCGCGCCTGGCGGGCGTGCTCCGACAGCTCCAAGGAGCACGGGCAGGTCGAGGAATAGACATAGTCCAGATGCATGATCTTCTCGCGCACCCCGTCATGGTCCACCAGCTCCAGCGCAAAGTCGTAATACTGGTAGCCGCTGAGACCGGAGCGCAGGCTGTTCACCCGCGCCGGAAAAGAGAACCGCATCTGGATGCGCGCATCCGGGCTGTCCAAGTCGCTCAGGTAATCATCCAGCGCATTCGCCATCACTTCAAAGCTGAAGGTGCGCTCCGCGTGCTTGTAGAAGGTGCGCATGATCCGGGACATGTTGATGCCCTTCTTGCCCGCGTCCAAGCTGACGGTGCCGGTCACGCTGGTTTCCAGCGTCAGGTCGCCATCGTCGCGGGTATGAAACCGGATCGGCAGGCGGAAGTTCGAGATCCCCACATGCTGGATCTGCTCCTTAGCGCCGCGGATCAGGCTGGTCGGCCCGTTCTGCAGGTCAGGCAGCGTCGCGCGGTAGGCGTCGTCGGATTTGAAATCCTCGGGGTAGGTCCGTGACAGTTCCGGGTAGTTGCCCACTTCGCGGCCCGGCAGCAGGCGTGCCACCGCCGGGTCCAGCTCGGCAATTTCGGTCTCGGTCACGGTGCCGGCCCAGGCCCGCAGCACATCCAGCGCGGCGGCAGCTGCCTCGCGGTCCGGCGCCTCGGCAGCGTCGCGGTTGTGAATGTTCATCGGCGTTTCCCCCAGTGATACGGGCCCCATATAGGGTGCGGCAGGCCACCCTCATATACTGTTACGCGGCAATTTTCAAAACGGATCCGCCATTTGCGGCAGAACCGGCGCCTTATCGGACCCCCAGCACCTCTGCAAGGGTCCGCAAGCGGCGCGAGCGCGACTTGTAATGCGCCGTCACCAGCACATAGGGCCGCGGCATCTCCAGCGCCGGGCCGTCCAGGCGGTGCAGCCTGCCCGCACGGACTTCGCCGCCCACAACCTGTTCCGGCAGCAGCGCAATCCCCAGTCCCGCCTGCACCAGCGCCACCACAGAGGGCACCGACTGCCCGATAACCGCCGAGGCCAATTCCGCCCGCTCAATTGCGTGCTGCACAAAATACTGCCGCCAGCCCGGCACCGAGGAAATGGTCTCGCCCCAGCTGACCTCCACCAGCGGCGCCGTCCGGATGTCCATGTGCTGGTCCCTGCCAACCGGCACCAGCCGGTCCGTGAACAGGGGCTGCGTCCGGTGCTCCGGATGTTCGCCGCCATATGTCAGCCGCGCATCAATCCCCTCCGCCTCCAGGTCGATCCGGTCGTCCTCGATCCTGAGCCGCACCGGCACATCCGGCCGCACCTCCGCAAAACTCTTCAGCCGCTCCGGCAGCCACAGCTGCGCCAATGCGGGCGTGGCTGAGATCACCAGCGGCCGGCGGGTGCCGCCTTCGGTCAGCGCCTCGGTGAAGCTGGCAATCTCCGCCAGCGACATCGCCGCCTTCTGGTAATAATCCCGCCCCGCATCGGTCAGCCGCACCTGGTTGGCGCGGCGGGTGAACAGCTTCAGCCCCAGCCACTCCTCCAGGTTCTTCACCTGCATCGACACCGCGGCAGAACTGACGCCCAGCTCCGCTCCGGCAGCCGAAAAGCTCCCGGTCCGGGCGGCGCATTCAAAGGCGCGCAAAGCGTTCAAGGGCGGCAGCTTCATGGCCGCACAGTGCAAGAAAATCTTATGCTCGCCAAGATATTTTGTAGTGGTCAGATCGCCGCCCGGCGCGCAGGCTTGGGAAAAGCCTGAAAGACCCCAAGGAACACCCCATGCGCGATATTCTCGATCTCGACCGTTACCCGCTCGACCGCCCCGGCACCCCGGAATGGCAGGCCTTGGTCGACCGCTGCCGCGCCGAGCTGGTGGCGGACGGCATGTTCAGCCTCGAAGGCCTGATGAAACCGGAGGTCGCCCAGAGTGCTGCCGACGCTCTGACGGGCAAGTTCGAGACCGAAAGCTTCCACCACAAGCGCTGGCACAACATCTATTTCAAGGACGCCGTCGACGGCCTGGCACCGGACCACCCGGCCCTGCAAAAGGTCGAGACCTCGAACTTCACCCTCTGCGCCGACCAGTTCCCGGGCTCGCCCGTGCTGCGCCTCTATGACTGGCCGCCGTTTGCGGAATTCCTGGCCGCCAC
Organism: Leisingera sp. ANG1; assembly: GCF_000203975.2. Taxonomy (GTDB): domain Bacteria; phylum Pseudomonadota; class Alphaproteobacteria; order Rhodobacterales; family Rhodobacteraceae; genus Leisingera. Next base: position 1,068,116 of record NZ_AFCF02000001.1, read on the forward strand.
CATGGACAAGCCCGCGCTCTACACCATGGACGACCCGCTGGCGCGGCTGAACATCATGTCATATGGCGCCGACCAGGCGCTGAACTGGCATTTCGACCGCTCCGAGTTCACCACAACCATGCTGCTGCAGGCGCCTGACGAGGGCGGCGAGTTCATCTACAGCCCCGAACTGCGCACGGACGATGACCCGAACTACGAAGGTGTTGAGCGGCTGCTGGCGGGCCAAGACCCCAATATGCGCGTGATTACCCTTGATCCCGGCACCCTCAATATCTTCCGCGGCAAGAACTCCCCCCACCGGGTCGGCACGGTGAAAGGAGACAAGACCCGGGTGATCGCAGTCTTCACCTTCTACGAAAACCCGGGCGTGCGGTTTTCGGACGAGGAAAACATCGGCTTCTACGGCCGCGCGTCATGACCGAACTGGCCGTTTTCAAGGACGAGCGCAAACGTACCTTCCTGAATGCAGAAGGTTCGGACATGCCGCTGAAATCACCGCTGGGCCAGGACGTTCTGGACCGTGCCCGCGCCTGCCGCCTGCAGCGGCTGCGCGATGAATTGGCCCGTCAGGACGTGGCGGGCCTTCTGCTCTATGACCCGGTCAACATCCGCTATGCCTTTGACTGCTCCAATATGTCGATCTGGACCGCCCACAACCCGATCCGCTACGCGCTGATCCTGAACGGCGGCCCCGGCATCATGTTCGAATTCAAGGGCTGCGAGCATCTGAACGACGGGCTGCCCGGCATTGATGAAGTCCGCAATGCCATCGGCTGGATGTTCATGTGCGCAGGCGACAAGGCCACGGACCGGCTGACGCCCTGGGCAGCGGAGATCTCGGATCTGGTCAAGCAATACGGCGGCGGCAACCTGCGCCTCGGCGTTGACCGGATGGAGCCCGAGGGTGTGCACGCCCTGTCAGAACACGGCCTCCAGATCATCGACGGCGGCCAAATCACGGAAACCGCCCGCGCCATCAAATCCGCGGATGAAATAGAACTGATGCGCTGGACCATCCGCGTCTGCGAGGCAGGCATGGCCCGGATTTATGACCACTCAGTACCCGGCGTGACCGAGCAGGAACTCTGGGCGCATCTGCATTTCGAAAACGCCCGCTCCGGCGGCGAATGGCTGGAAACCAAGCTCCTCACCTGCGGCCCCAACACCAACCCCTGGTACAAGGAATGCTCAGCCCGCGAATGCCGCGCGGGTGAAATGATCTCCTTCGACACCGACATGATCGGCCCCTACGGCTATTGCGCCGACCTCTCGCGCAGCTGGACCTGCGGCTATGTGCCGATGAATGATAAGCAAAAGCGTCTGTACGCGGCAGCACGGGAGCAGATCGAGCACAACATGGCGCTCTTGCAGCCCGGCCTCAGCTTTGCCGAGTTCAACGCCAAGAGCTGGCAAATCCCCACCCCCTATCAGCCCTACCGCTACTCGCTGGCCGCGCATGGCGTCGGCATGGCAGACGAATGGCCGGTGGTGCCGCTGCATGTGGACTTCGCCGGTGCCCATGGCGGGTGCTTCGAGGAGAACATGGTGATCTGCATCGAAAGCCTGATCGGCGAAAGAGGCTCCGAGTCGGTCAAGCTGGAAACCCAGGTGCTGGTCACCGCGGACGGGCCGCTGCGGCTCGACAGCTTCCCCTGGGAGATGTGACCAGGCAAAAAAGAGAGGGGGCTGTCTGCCCCCTCTTGAGCCTGCGGCTCAATTCACCCCCGAGAGTATTTTCGACCAGAAAGAAGCAGCTTTCCGGCAGATTTTCAGGCCTGCGAGGCCTCCAGTGCCGCTGTCAGGTCGGCGATCAGGTCATCCGCATCCTCAAGGCCCACCGAGAAACGCACCAAGCCCGGGGTAATGCCCAGCTCGTCCTTCAGCTCATCCGTCAGACGCTGGTGGGTGGTGGTCGCCGGATGGGTGGCGATGGATTTCGCGTCGCCCAGGTTGTTGGAGATCACCGGGATGGTCATCGCGTTCAGGAACTTGAACGCAGCCTCCTTGCCACCCTTCAGGTCCAGCGACAGGACGGTGCCGCCCTTGCCGCCCAGCTGGGTCTGCACCAGCGCGTTTTGCGCGTGGTCCTTCAGCCCCGGGTAAATTGTGCGTTCCAGCGCCGGGTGGCCGCTCAGCGCTTCCGCGATTTTCAGCGCGGTCTCGGCCTGGGCGTTCACACGCAGCGACAGGGTCTCCAGCCCCTTCAGCATCACCCAGGCATTGAACGGGCTGAGCGAACCGCCGGTGTGCTTCATATAGGGTTCCAGCGTGCCGCGGATGTAGTCCTTGGTGCCCAGCACCACCCCGCCCAGCGCCCGGCCCTGGCCGTCGATATGCTTAGTCGCGGAGTAGATCACCACATCGGCGCCCTGCGCAATGGCGTCGGAAAACACCGGGGTCGAGAACACGTTGTCCACCACCACGGTGGCGCCAACCGAATGCGCAATCTCCGCAACGCCCGCGATGTCGATCACCTCCAGCGTCGGGTTCGACATGCTCTCGAAAAACACAGCCCTGGTGTCCGGGCGCACCGCCGCCTTCCAGGCCTCCAGATCGGTGCCGTCGATGAACGTCACCTCAACTCCGAAACGGCCCAGCACATCGGCCAGGATATAGTTGCAGGAGCCAAACAGCGCCTTAGCCGACACGATGTGGTCGCCCGCCTTCACCAGCGAGGTCAGCGCGCCGTTCACGGCCGCCATGCCCGATGCGGTGGCAAAGGCATCCTCTGCCCCTTCCAGCGCCGCGATGCGCTTCTCGAACATGTCGACGGTCGGGTTGCCGTAACGGGCATAGATGAACTCGTCCGGGCCGGTCTCGATGAACCGCGCCTCGGCCTGCTCGGCGCTGTCGTAGACGAACCCTTGCGTCAGGAAAATCGCCTCGCTCACCTCGTTGTACTGGCTGCGGCGGGTGCCGCCATGCACCAGCTTGGTGCGCTTGTTCCAGTTGTCGCTCATCTCTTCTGTCTCCTCGCGCCCATAGCGCACAAAAAACCCCCAATCGGCCAAGCGAAAGGGGGTCCTTCACGTCCTGACCTCTTTAGCGGGATTGTTTAACGTGGCCCGCAATCCGGTAACAAATCGCCACGATGTGATGCTTGGGCTTTACGCATCTTGCGGGATTCGGTCAAGCGGCAGCATGTCCGGCTTTCACAGGGATGTGAGCCGCCCTGCCCCTTGCCCGCCCCCCGCGCCCCGTGCTCCTGTGGCCGGGCACACTGACGGAGGCACGCGATGCAGGACCCGATCCAGCTCTATTACTGGCCCACGCCGAACGGCTGGAAAATCTCCATCGCGCTGGAGGAAATGGGCCTGCCCTACGAGGTCACCCTGATCGACATCGGCAAGGGAGACCAATTCGCGCCGGAGTTTCTGAAGATTTCCCCTAACAACCGGATGCCCGCCATTGTGGATCCGGACGGGCCGGACGGCGCGCCGGTCTCGCTGTTCGAAAGCGGTGCCATCCTGCAATACCTCGCCCGCAAGACCGGGCAGTTCTACGGCGCGGACGAGCGTGCCCGCCTGACTGTGGATCAATGGCTGATGTGGCAGATGGGCGGCGTCGGACCAATGGCGGGACAGGCGCATCACTTCCTGAAATACGCCCCCGAGGATCTGCCCTATGCCAAGGACCGCTACCGTTCTGAAGTCGCCCGCCTCTACGGCGTGCTTGACCGGCGGCTGGCGGAGAATGAGTATGCGGCGGGCGTGGACTATACAATTGCCGACATCGCGGTCTGGCCCTGGGCCTCGCTCTGGGAGGGCCAGCAGCAGACACTCGAGGACAAGCCGCATCTTGCCCGCTGGCTTGATCTGATGTGGTCCCGCCCCGGTGTGGTGGCCGGCCGGGCGCTGCATGCGGACCTGCGGGCGGACAGGTCCGACAGCAAGGCGCAGCAGGTGATTTTCGGCCAGGGCCGCTAAGCCGCGCAGCCGCAGCGCACCGCCCGGCCAAAGGCTTCAAGCGTCATCTTTGATGACGCGCGAAGACGCGGGAGCCCGCCGCTGTCCACGGTTACTCGGCCGGGCCGGCTTCTTCCTCGATCCCGTATGTCTGCAGCAGCCGCCCCTGGAACATGAAAAAGGCAAACATCGCCACCGGCAGCCCGAAGGTCTTGAAATAGACCCAGGTCTCGGTGCTCTGGGTGCGCCAGATCAGCTCATTCGCCACCGCCAGGCCAAAGAAGAACGCGCAAAGCCGCCGGGTCAGGATCATCCAGCCCTCCTGCTTCAAGGGCATCAGCTCCTCCATCACCACCTTGAGCCAGCTTTGGCCGCGCAGGAGGCCGATGCCCAGCAGCCCGCCGAACAGCAGATACAGCATCGTCGGCTTCATCTTGATGAAACGGTCGTCGTTGAACCACACCGACATGCCGCCGAACAGCACCACCAGGATGAGCGTGGCAAACTGCATCCGCGACAGATGGCCGGTCAGCTTCCACAACGCCAGTGTGGACGCCACCATCAGCGGGATGAACGCCGCGGTGATGACGATGAAGCCCTTGTACTCGCTGCCGCCGATCAGAAACACCTCATCCTTCAGCTTCAGATAGCCGATGAAAAACAGGACAACTGGGCCCAGTTCCAGCAGCATCTTCAGGGTCGGGTTGATCTTCTTTGCGGCCATGGGGCCTCCTGTCAGTTCTGCACGCGGGCTTTAGCCGCCCACTTCCACTATCACGGCGCCCAGGGCGATCAAAGCCATCAAGGCAATCCGCCGCGGCCCCACCGTTTCCTTCAGCACCAGCCAGCCGATGAGGGCGGCAAACACGGTGGAGGTCTCGCGCAGCACCGCCGCCTCCCCCACCTTGTCGAGCCGGGTCGCCAGCATGATGGCGCCAAAGGACGCAAACGCCACCAGCCCGCCAAAGAAGCCCCGCACCATCAGCGGCCCCGGTTCGGGCGGCGCAGGCATGGTCCGCCAGTGGGCAAAGGCGATCACCGGGAACACCAGCCCGTCGATCATGAAAAACCACGCCAGGAAGGTGAACGGATCCGCCGTCGCCCGGATGCCATAGGCGTCATATGTGGTGTAGGCGGCCACAAACAACCCGGTCACCACCGCCAGCCCCAGAGCAATTCCCAAGGTGTCCCGGTTAACCGTCAGGTAGCGGTAGTTGTACCCTGCAAGGCCGAAGATCCCCGCCAGCAGCACCGCCACCCCCAGCCATTGCACCGGGGTGAACACCTCGCCGAACAGGAAGAAAGAGCCGATCACCGTGAACAGCGGCCCGGTGCCGCGCACCACCGGGTAAACCACCGTATAGCTGCCCTTGGTATAGGCCAGCGCCTGAAACAGCTTGTAGAAGACGTGGATCACCCAGGCGACGAAGAAAATCAGCCACATATGCGGCTCCGGCCAAGGCACCACGAACAGCGCAAAGGGCGCCGCCATCACGCAGTAGGAAAAGTCGATTGCCCCGCGCGACAGCCAGGGGTCATGCCGCCCCTTCTGCAATGCGCCGAAAACCGCGTGCAAAAAGGCCGCCCAAATGGCCAGGAACAACGCCGCCTGATGCCCAGCCTCGGTGCCTTCCAGGGAGATCAGCCAATCGCTCAAATCAAATGCCTTTGCTCCGGAAGGGAGCACCGGGGGCTGCCTGCCCCCGGACCCCCGGGGATATTTCTAGCCAGATGAAGGGCAGATCAGTTCTTTTCCAAACCGGTCAGCGCCGCGGCAAATTCCTCGGGATCAAACGGCGCCAGGTCGTCGATCTGCTCACCCACACCGATGGCGTGGATCGGCAGGCCGAACTTGTCCGCCAGCGCCACAAGAACCCCGCCCTTGGCAGTGCCGTCCAGCTTGGTCATCACCAGGCCCGACACGTCCGCCAGCTGCTGGAAGGTGCCGACCTGGCTCAGCGCGTTCTGGCCGGTGGTGGCATCCAGCACCAGAAGCGTGTTGTGCGGCGCGGTCTCGTCCTTCTTGCGGATGACGCGGACGATCTTGGCCAGCTCCTCCATCAGGTCTGCCCGGTTCTGCAGCCGCCCGGCGGTGTCGATCATCAGGAGGTCAGCACCGTCTTCCTGTGCCTTGGTCATGGCATCAAACGCCAAGGAGGCCGGGTCGGATCCTTCGGGCGCTGTCAGCACCGGCACGCCTGCCCGGTCGCCCCAGACCTGCAGCTGTTCGACAGCGGCGGCGCGGAAGGTGTCGCCCGCAGCAATCACCACCTTCTTGCCGGCGCCCTTGAACTGGCTGGCCAGCTTGCCGATGGTGGTGGTCTTGCCGGAGCCGTTCACGCCCACAACCAGCACCACCTGCGGGCGCTTTGCGTAGATCGGCAAGGGCTTCGCCACCGGCTCCATGATGCGCGCCACTTCCTGCGCCAGCAATTCCTTGATCTCGCGGCTGGAAACCTTCTTGCCCATCCGCCCCTCGGCCAGGTTGGCAGTCACCCGCAGTGCGGTGTCCACCCCCATGTCGGCGGCAATCAGCAGCTCTTCCAGCTGCTCCAGCATGTCGTCATCCAGCGCCCGGCGCGGTTCAGCCGCCGTGGTGCGCCCTATCAGGCGGCCCAGCAGGCCCGGCGATTTCTTCTCAGGCTCCGGCGCAGGCTGCGGTGCCGGTGCGGGCTTGGGTTCCGCAACGGGCTGCGGTGCCGGCGCGGGTTCGGGCGCAGGCTCCGGCTCGGCAACAGGTTCCGGCTGCGGAACCGGCGCAGGCGCGGGCTGTTCCGGGGTTACCGCAGGGGACTCTGCCAGGGCCTCCACAGCCTCAGCCGCGCTGCTGTCCGCGCCCTCCTCGACAATCGCATCGAGCCCCTGCTCGAGCTTGGAGGAGGATTTGAACAGCCGCTCCTTGAGCTTTGAGAAAAACGCCATCTTGGTCTCCGCAAAAGGGTCTGCACCCCACCTAATGCGGATTGGGCCGGAGTGCAAAGCGCTAGGCGCCGCGAAACTCAGGAAAATGCCGCCAGAAAGCCCGCTTGCGCCCCCCAATAAAGCGGCCAGACCGCAAAGGGCGTGATCCGGCGCAGCGCATGATCGTCCGGCAGCACGAAGGTCTCCGCCGCCAGCACCATGTCCGACAGCATGAAGGCGCAGGCCGCGGCAAAAACCCAATAGCCGAACGGCAGCGTCAGCGCCGCCGCCCCCATGCCAAGGATGATCGGGATATAGGCCAGCACAGGCCCCTTCAACGCGCCTGCCCGGGGTGCCAGGATGCGCGCCATGACCAGTCCCAGCACCAGGAGAGCCGCTGCGATGGCAATCCCCGGCATCTGCAAAAGCTGCACCGGATCACTATCCCCCCGGGTCAGGAACAGCACCGCATAGGCCAGGTGGCCGGCGGCAAAGGCGCCGACACCGGCCATGAACGCCCCCTCCCCGTCGCGCGACAGGAACAGATCGCCCAGCGCGCAGAGACCCAGCGCCACGGCCAGCAGCCAGGGTGCCCCCAGCAGCAGCGCCGCCAGCGCCAGCAAGGCAACAGAGGCGGTTTTCAACAGGCTGCGCAGCACCCCCGGCGGCTGCGCAGCCAACAGCAGGTAGATCAGCGCACAGGCTGCAGCCCCCGCCCAAAGCACCATTTCCGCCGTCATGCCCTGCTTCCCCTTTGATTTTCCGCCACTCTGTCCGCGCAAGCCGTTCGCCGTCAAAGGTGACCCCGCGGGAGCCTGTTCAGAAAACGCAAGGCTTGGAGCATCCGCTGCTCCTGAGGCACAATACCCTCATGCGCTTCGTGATGATTCTCCTGCTCGCTGCCCTGCCCGCCCCGCTGGCGGCGGGGGAGCCGTTGAGTGCGGGCGAGTTTGACCGCTACACCCAGGGCCGCACGCTGTTCTACGGCTTTGGCGGTGCCATGTACGGGGTCGAGCGCTACCTGCCAAACCGCCGGGTGATCTGGTCCTTTCTGGACGGCAAATGCCAGGAAGGCAGCTGGTACGAGGAAGCAGGTCAGATCTGCTTTGTCTACGAGAACCGCGACGACCCGCAGTGCTGGACCTTTGAGCTGACACCGCGCGGGCTGACGGCGCGGTTCGAGGACGACCCGGCCTCAACAGAACTTTATGAGGCCGAGGATATCGGCGAGGATATGCTGTGCTACGGCCCCGACGTCGGCGCCTGAGGCAAGCCGGGGTGCAGCGGGTATTTGAAACCAGAAAGAAGCCGGAGGCCGGCCCCTAGAACAGCGAGCCCTGGCCGCCCCCGGGCGGTTTTGGCGTGCCCTTTTTCGGCGCCTGTGCTGCTCCGCCCTCCAGATCCAGCGTGCCATCGGCAAATTCGATCTGCAGCGCGTCTGCCCTGGCGGCAGCGGCCTTGGTTGTCAGGATTTCATCGCCCGAGCGCACCACCGCATAGCCGCGCTCCAGTGTTGCCTTGTAGCTGAGGATCTCAAGCTGCCTCCCGGTGGCACTCAAGGCCTGTCGCTGGCGGTCGATGCGCGCGGCCTGCGCCGCATCCAGCCGCTGCGCCAGCCGCCCCAGTGCATCCTTCTGCGCCGTTACTTCACGCTGGATCGGCCGCAGGCTGAGGCGCGAGGCAAGGTTTTGCAGCCGGTCGCGCCGTCCCCCAACCAGCTGCCGCAGGGTGGCAGGGCGCAAGCTGGCCGCGGTCTCGCTTAGATGCAGCCGGCGCCGCTGCACGCCATTGATCAGCGCACCGGGCAACCGGTCTGAAATCCGGTCCAGCCGCTGGCGCGGGGTTTCCAGCAGGGTGTCTGGCTTGGGCAGAGCCCGGGCCAGATCATTAAGCCGCTGGCGCCTGAGTTGCACCGCCTGCCCGGCAGCACGGGTCAGCCGCGCGCCCTGGTTCTCACTCCAGGCCATCAGTTCCAGCCGCACCGGCACCGCCAGCTCCGCCGCCGCGGTCGGGGTCGGCGCCCGGCGGTCGGACACAAAGTCGATCAGCGTGGTATCCGTCTCATGCCCGACGGCAGAGATCAGCGGGATCTGCGAGGCCGCCGCAACGCGCGCCACGATCTCTTCATTGAAGCCCCAAAGATCCTCGATCGAGCCGCCGCCACGGGCGACGATGATCAGATCGGGCCGCGGCAGCGCGCCGCCCGGCGTCAGGCGGTTGAAGCCTTCGATGGCGCGGGCCACCTCGGGCGCGCAATTCTGCCCCTGCACGGCAACCGGCCAGACCAGCACCTTACGCGGGAACCGGTCGCGCAGCCGGTGCAGGATATCGCGGATCACCGCGCCCGAGGGCGACGTAACCACCCCGATGATCTGCGGCAGATAGGGCAGAGGTTTCTTGCGCTCCGGCGCAAACAGGCCCTCCGCCTCCAGCTGCTTCTTGCGCTTTTCCAGCAGCGCCATCAGCGCGCCCTGCCCGGCAACCGCAACCTCATCGACGTTCATGTTGTACTTGGACTGCGCGCCAAAGGCTGTCAGCCGGCCGGTGACCACCACTTCCAGCCCTTCCTCCGGCACCACCGACAAGCCGCTGATCTGCCCCTTCCAGGTGGTGCAGGCCAGCACCGAACGGTCGTCCTTGATGTCATAATAAAGATGCCCGGAGCGCGCCTTGAACACACGGCCCACCTCGCCCTTCACCCGAATACGGCCAAAGGTGCCCTCCAGCGTGCGCTTCACCTCGCCGGAAATCTCCGAAACGGTGAATTCCGGGGCGTTCTGTCCCGGCTGCGGGTCGTCAAACAGGTCGGACATCGGGGGCTGCTCTCCTGCGGCCTTTGGCCGGTCTTGTTTTGAAGTCGCGCGCAGCATAGAACGCGCGGCAAGCAAGGCAAGCCCCGGGATGCGGCCCGCGGCGCCACAGGGCTCAGGCAGATCGGAGAATGCGCCAATGAACATCCTTATCCTCGGCAGCGGCGGGCGTGAACATGCACTGGCCTGGGCCGTGATGCAGAACCCCAAATGCGACAAGCTGATCGTGGCGCCGGGCAACGCAGGCATCGCCCAGATCGCCGATTGCGCGGCCTTTGACATCGAGGACGGCGGAGCGGTTGTGAGTTTTGCCGAGGAAAACGCCATCGACTTCGTGATTGTCGGCCCCGAGGCCCCACTGGCTGCGGGCGTCGCCGACCGGCTGCGCGAGGCTGGCATCCTGGTGTTCGGTCCTTCCGAGGCGGCCGCCCGGCTGGAAGCCTCCAAAAGCTTCACCAAGGAAATCTGCGACGCGGCAAATGCCCCCACCGCAGGCTACGGCCATTTCACCGATGCCGAAGCCGCCAAGGCGCATGTGCGTGCCAACGGCGTGCCCACCGTGGTCAAGGCGGACGGCCTGGCCGCAGGCAAGGGCGTCATCATCGCCATGACTGAGGACGAGGCCATGGCGGCCATCGACGACATGTTCGGCGGCGTCTTCGGCGGCGCCGGTGCCGAGGTGGTGATCGAAGAATTCATGGAAGGCGAGGAAGCCTCCCTGTTTGTGCTGGTCGACGGCGAGGACGTGCTGGCAATCGGCTCCGCCCAGGACCACAAGCGCGTCGGCGAGGGCGACACCGGCCTCAACACCGGCGGCATGGGCGCCTACTCCCCCGCACCGGTCCTGTCGGCTGAGGTCGAGGCCCGCGCGATGGAAGAGATCGTGAAGCCCACAATGCGAGTGATGGCAGAGCGCGGCATGCCCTATCAGGGCGTGCTCTATGCGGGCCTGATGATCAAGGACGGGCAGCCGCGGCTGGTGGAATACAACGTCCGCTTCGGTGATCCGGAATGCCAGGTGCTGATGATGCGCCTCGGCGCCCAGGCGCTGGACCTGATGCACGCCGCGGCTGAGGGCCGCCTAGGCGAAGCGCAGGTGAACTGGGCCGATGACCATGCGATCACCGTGGTGATGGCCGCTGAGGGCTACCCGGGGTCTTACGAGAAGTTTTCCGAGATCAAGGGCCTGGACGCGCTGCCCGAGGACAGCAGCAACATGGTGTTCCACGCGGGCACCAAGGCGCAGGACGGTAAGGTGCTGGCGGTTGGCGGCCGGGTGCTGAACGTGACCGCCCGCGGCAACACCCTGCAGGAGGCCCGCGACCGTGCCTATGCGATGGTGGACGGAGTGGACTGGCCCCAGGGCTTCTTCCGCCGCGACATCGGCTGGCGCGCGCTGAAGTAATCAGGCCCAGCCCACGGGGTTCCGGCAAGCGCTCCCGCCTGCTCCGGACCAATCACAGATTGATCCTCACAGTTGGGCGTGGCCGGGCGCTGCCGCGCCCGGCCAGAGGCGCCCTGAAAGGCTGTGGCGCGGATCAGTCTCCGCCGTTTGCCGGCTCCGCCTCAGAAGGCTATCCTGCGGCGCAGGGAGGAAAACACATGCTGCACCTGCCCCCCATTTGCCGCCTGCACCGGTCCCGGATGCCTGCCCAAAGACCGGCTCAATGACCGCGCCCCGGCGGCTCTCTCCCGATGATCCCAGCCTGAGGGATGTGCTGGACCTGATCCAGCGCAGCTTTGCCTTTATGGAGGGGCGCATCGACCCGCCGTCCTCCATGCACCGCTTGACGCTGGCCGCCCTGCAGGACCAATGCCGCGATGGTGAAATCTGGGGCATCGGCACCCCGCCCGCGGCCTGCATCTTCCTGACGCCCAGACCCGATTGCCTCTATCTGGGCAAACTGGCGGTGGACGAAACCCATCGCGGTACCGGGCTCGCCCGCACGCTGGTGGAGCTGGCCGCAACCCGCGCTGCGGCACTTGGCTTGCCGGTACTGCGGTTGCAGACCCGGGTCGAGCTGACAAAAAACCACGCGGCCTTTGCCCGCATGGGCTTCCGCAAAACCGGCGAAACCGCGCATCCCGGGTTTGACAGGCCAACCTCGGTGACCATGGAGAAATCCGTGCCGGCCCACCCCGCCCGCGCCTGAGCCGCAGGCCGGTCTGCCTGGACGGGAAGCGCCAAACCTGCTGCCAAAGCTCCGCCTGGCTGCATGCCAATGCATGGGAAACTGCGATCAGCCTTGTTCCGCCAGCCTGAAGGCACCGGGCAAGCTTTCAATCGTTGCCGCGGATACAGGCCGCCCGTGCCGGGCAACCGTGTCAAGCCGCAAGGGCCGCTTTGGAAACTTGCAGATCATGCGCCTGCAGCCCAAGCCTAGGCGCTTGCTGCCCTAGAACCCGCCGATATCCGTCATCAGCAGGAACCGCCTGCGGAACTGGTCGAGCATGTCCGGCTCCAGCAGATCCGCGGGATGGGTGACCCCGAAGGCCGCCTGTGTGCGGTCCTTCATCTCACCCAGCTGGCGCTCGATATCCAGCTGGCCAAAACCGGAGGGCAGCACCAGCGCCGTCTCAAACACGGTGCGCAGCGGCGGCGATCCCATGATGTTGTACCAATGGGCGTTCTCGCTGCCGCCCTCATCCACCACCGCCTGCAGTTCGCGCTCAAACGCCAGCGCCAGCCGCATGTTGGGATCGGACTCGCCGATGGCAATCTCGAATTGCCGGGTGGTGTAAAGATCGGCAATCTCATCTGCAAAGCCGTCCGGGTATACCTGCGCCTCTGTGCCCTTGTTGAAGGAGAAGGCGTAAGCCATTGCTTTCATGTTGTTGTCATGGTGCAGATTGGCATAGGAAATCTCCGAGGACAGGTCCGAATCCAGCGTCTTGATCATCACGTTGAAATCGCTGTCCCGGTGGCTTAGCCCGAAGATGTCCAGCGAAGCCTCGAACAGGCTTAGGTCGAACACCAGCTCGGTGGCGGAGGACAGGCTGTCCAGCTTGTCGGTGATCTCGTCAGAAAACACCTGCATCTTGCTGACATGCTCCGGCCAGGTGTTCTGGAACGCATCGGCAAAATCGTAATAGGCGATGTTGTCCGGCTGGTTCACAAAGGAATTCGGGTCGCTCAGGTCCGATTCCAGCACTTGGCGCAGGAAGGTCTCGCCCCGGTCGCTGACGTTGAACTGGTCCAGCGCATCCGCCAGCAGCTCCGGGTTCTGCAGCAGTTCATCCGGGTCGGTCATCGCGTTGATGTCCGGATAGCCGAAGCCGAACGCGCGGGAGACGTTCAGATAGCGCGTGTCCTCCAGCTGGTTCACAAAGGAATCCGGATCGGTGGTGTCCGAATTCAGCACCCGCCGCAGGAAATCCTTGTTGGTGCGCTCCAGGTCGAAGGTCTCGATCACCGCCTGCAGCAGGTCTTCATCCTCCAAGAGGTCATCGGCGCTGGCCAGCCCTTCGGTATGCTGGTTGAACTCCGACACCAGCGCCTGGATGCTGTTGCCGTATTCCGGCGGCTTGCCGAACTCGAACTGCTTGGCGAAATCGGCAAAGCGGGTATCGGTCAGCTTGTTGGCAAAGGAGTCCGGATCGCTCAGGTCCGACTCCAGCACCTTCTGCAGGAAGAACTGGTTGTTCTCCATCCCCTTCAGGCCCACGTTGTCCAGCGCCTTTTTCAGCAGCGTCTGGTTGGACAGGAGGTCATCGGCGGTGGTGATGCCGGCAAATTCGCTGCCGCCCTTGGCACTGGGCAGCTGCGGGCCGTCCGGGCTGTTGAAGCCAAAGGTCTGCGCCAGCGCCAGGTAGCGGCTGTCATTGAGGCGGTTCACGAAGGACTTGGAATCACTCAGGTCCGAATCCAGCACCTTCTGGATGAAAGCCCGGTTGCCGATGTCCTCATCCAGGCCAAAAGCACCCAGTGTCACCTGCAGGAGATTGTAGTCGTCCAGCAGCTGGTCCGAGTTCTGGATGCTGGTGATGCGCTGCGTGAAATCCTGCACCCGGCGGTCCAGAATGGGCGATTTTTCAAACACTTCCTGCTGCTGGGCCTGGGTCCGCTGCAGGAAGGTCCAGCCGGCGATACCGGTGCCGAACACATAGGGTGTAAAACTCACGCGCGTGTCTCCTGTGAAAACATGCCCCAGCCGGCGCCGCCGGGCATTTCCCGTTTGCCGCAGGCTAGCTGAAGGGAATGAATATTTCGGAAACACCCGCGCGGCAGCGCGTTGAAGCATCCGCCCGCCGCAGGCCCTTGGGCAACAGTCAGCGCAGCTCTCCCGCCTGTTTCAGCCCATCCGGGGATGGGCCGCACCGTTGGGCCGCGCGCCGCGCAAGGCGCGGCGCGGACAGTTTGCCCCTGCTGCGCTCAGCGGCAGGCCAGTGCATCCGCCAGCCTGGTGTCAGGATCAAAGGGACCGATCTCCCGGGCAGTGATTTCACCATCCTGCAGCCGCGCGGCAATGATCCGGCGCCAGTCGCCGCTCACCATCACCAGTTCCGCGCCCTGCCCGCAGTCGCGGATGCCGGAGGTGATGAAATCCTCGCCAATGCGGTGATTGGTCAGGCCCGCCTTGCTTGCCACCTCATGCAATGCGCCGTCCCGGAAGCGCCAAATGCGCAGGGTTTTCGCCAGATGCGGCCGGTCGATATAGGCGATTTCCACATGCCCGTCGCCATCCAGATCCGCCGCACCGATGGGCGCCAGCCAGCGGTGGCTTGTGCCAATATGAGGGGTTTCGGCGATCTTGCCTTCCGCGCCGTAGAGCGCCAGCGCCGCGCCAAGGTTCATATCGGTCTCGACCACCAGCACCTCGGGGCTGCCGTCGCCGTCCACATCCGCCAGCCGCGGCGCGATGTCCTCGAACACATGGTCCTGCGGCAGGCGGATCAGGATTTCGGAGGTCTTGTAGTCCGCCGCCAGGGAAGCCCCGCTTCCCCCCGTGCTTGCAACCGTCAGCACCAGCGACCCGTATTCCACATCATCGCCCAGCACTGCATGGCCGTAGCGGGTGGTGGGATCGCCGTATTCCGCGCCGATCACCCCGGCGCCGGCCTCCTGCGCCAAAGGGCCGGCCAGGGCCAGCCCCAAACACAACGCCCGCAATACGCGGCGGGCGGAACGGGGCCGGGCGCGCATCCGCAGACGCCGCGCTGCCGCCCCCGCAGCCATCAGATCTGCTTTTCGGGCATGTGCACCACGAGGCCGTCCAGATCGTCACTCACCTTGATCTGGCAGGTCAGGCGCGAGCGGGCCGGATCGGGCTCATAGGCGAAGTCCAGCATGTCCTCTTCCATGTCATCCTTGGCGGGCAGCTTCTCGACCCAGTCCGGCGCGATGTAGACATGGCAGGTGGAGCATGCGCAGGCGCCGCCGCAATCGGCCTCGATGCCCGGAATGTTGTTGTCGCGCGCGCCTTCCATCACGGTCAGCCCGTTGGCCACATCCACCACGTGCTGGGTGCCGTTGTGCTCGATATAAGTGATCTTTGCCATTCGTCAGCTCTCTTCCCTTTTCCGGTACTTGCGCGACTGTGTAGCCAAGCGCCCGCGCCGGTGCCACCCCCAATTGCGACGCCGCCCTGCCGCTGCTGGACTTTCCCGCTCCATGTTCTATATTTGTTCACGTTCAAATATTCTCAACCGCAGGGCCGTTTTCCTCATGCCAGCCCCCGCTCCGGCCTATACAGCCCCCCGCACAGCAGACCGGCACGGCCCGTCCCCCTGGCCGCGCCCGCCCCACTGCCTGCCCGCCGCCCGGCTGCAAGAGCCGCCGGAGAACGCCCGCATCACCGTCGCGGGCCTGGTGATCCTGCGCCAGCGCCCCGGCACCGCCAAGGGGGTCATCTTCGTCACGCTCGAGGATGAGACCGGCATCGTCAACGTGATCGTCTGGCGCAAGATTTACGAAGCCTTCCGCCGCGCGGTGATCTCCGGGCGGATGCTGCGGGTCACCGGGCGGCTGCAGCGGGCGCATTCCGTCACCCATGTGATCGCCGAAGATGTGGAGGACATCTCGCCGATGCTCGACCTCCTGCTGGCGGATCAGGGCCGGACAGGCGATCCGGCCTTTGCGGATGGCGGCGAACTCGGCTAGGCTGCCGCCAAAGCAACGGCGCCAGCCCCCCGGGGACAGACAGAGGCGCCGGCATGAGGCACCCGGGCATGACGCCACCGATCTTTCTCCCCAGCCGGCGCCTGGCGCCTGCCCTGCTGCTGGCCATGCTTGCGGCCCTGACCGCCTGCGTCCAGCCGCACCCCGGCAACGAAACCTCCCGCGCCGGCCGCTACGCGCCGCCCGGCGCGCCCCCCGGCACCTGCTGGAGCACCCACACCTCCCCCGCCGTCATTGAAACCGTCACCAGCCAGGTGCTGGCCGAACCGGCGCAGCTGGACGCCAGCGGCCAGGTGATCCGCCCCGCCACCTTCCGCACCGAGACCCGGCAGGAAATCGTGCAGCCGCGGCAGGAGCAGTGGATCGAAATCCCCTGCCCCGAAATGATGACCCCGGACTTCATCCGCACCATCCAGCGGGCCCTGACGGCGCGCGGCCTCTACCGCGGCCCCGTGCATGGCCAGATGGACGCCGCCACCCGCAAGGCCGTGCAGCGCTACCAGGCGCCGCTGGGGCTGGACAGCGGCACCCTGACGCTGGCCTCCGCCCGCAAGCTGGGCCTGATCGCCGTCGCGGGCTGAACCGCGCGGTTCAGCTCCCCGGTTCCCAGCTGGCAAAGCCTCTGCTAAGGTCCGCCCACCGGGCCAAAGACATAACATGAGACAAACACCATGCTGACCACCCGCCTGCCGGACACCGGCTTTCTCTCCGGTGCCTCCGGCCCGCTGCGCCGGATGCTGGAGAGCCAGGCCACCGAGGTGCGCCTGCGCCAGGGCGAGGTGCTGTTCGAGCAGGGCGACGCCGGTGATGCGCTTTATGCGATTGCCGAAGGCGCTCTGGAGTTCTCGGTGCTCTCCGCCTCCGGCCGCAAGCTGTCGCTCGACATGATGCGCCCCGGTGCGGTGTTCGGCGAGATCACCCTGTTTGACCCGGGCGAGCGCACCGCCACCGCCATCGCCGCCGAACCTAGCCGGGTCCTGCGCCTGCGCAGCGGCGACGTGCTGGCGCAGATCCGCCAGTACCCGGACCTGGCCGCCGACCTGTTGCGGCTGGCGGGCCAGCGGATGCGCTGGATGAATACCCAGCTCAATGAACAGGTGTTCCTGCCGATGCCGGTGCGGCTCGCGCGCAAGCTCTTGTACCTCGCACCCGAAAGCAGCGACGGCCGCGTGGCTCTGTCGCAGGCGGAACTGGCGGAATTTGTCGGCGCCACCCGTGAAGCGGTCTCCAAGACGCTCGCCGCCTGGAAGCGCAGCGGCCTGGTCGGCATCAGCCGCGGCGGCGTGCAGATCCTCGACCGCAGCGAACTGGCGGTTCTGGCCGAGCCGGACTCGATCTGACCGCGCGGCAGAAAACTCCGCAATAAAATCCGCCCTCTGTAATCCCGGTCACAGAACACGGCCCCGCACCACGCCATAACGGCCTCATAGACGGCCGTTATCCGTTCCATCCCAATGGCCGCCTGTCCAACAAGAGCCATGTGCCCGCCAGCGCATGGCTCTTCCCCTTTTTGCGCATCAGTTGTGCCGCCTGCCCCGGAATTCTGCGAGAATTCCGGCTCGGAAAACACGAGTTTTCCGGGCCGTTTCCCGCGCTGGGAAGCGGCTGCCCGCTGCCATCCCTCTTGTTCAAGAATTATTCACTTAGCCATTGCCAGACCCGGCCGCTACGGTGCCGCACATGGCTTATGACTACGACAAACTCTACCGTGACACCCCGGATGCGCTTGGGGCACCGTCCCCCGCCTTCACCGGCTTTTTTGAGGAGCTGGGCACACAAAGTTTGGACGTGCTGGATGCAGGCTGCGGCCAGGGCCGCGATGCGCTGTTCATTGCCCGGCTGGGGCACCGTGTCACCGGCATCGACATTTCCCCGCATGGCATCCGGGACATGCTGGCCGCAGCGCAGCGGGAAAACCTCGACGTAACCGGCATCGCCGCTGATCTCACCACATGGGCGCCGGACAAGGACTAAGGTGTTCTGCTGTTTGACCGCACCCTGCATATGCTGGCCGCGCCGCAGCGGCGGGAACTGCTGACCCGCTGCCTGCCGCACGTGCGTCCGGGCGGCTGGGTGCTGATCTCGGATGAAAGGCGCAACCTGGAAGATTTCCGCCAGATCTTTGCCGAACAACCCGGCAGCTGGCGCACGGCAAAGGACAGCCGCGGCCTCCGTTTCATGCAGCTGGCCCGTCCCTGAGCCAACGAAAAAGGCCGGGCATTTGCCCGGCCTTCCCTTATTTCTCAGCGGTCCCTGACCCGGATCACTCCGACAGGTTCAGCGCCACAAAGCGCGGCTCGCCGCCGCGACGCACCAGCAGCAGCAGCGACTTGCGCCCCGCCTCCTTGGCTTCGCTGACACGCGCTTCCAGATCGCTGATCGAGGCCACCTTCTGCTGGCCCGCCTCGGTGATCACATCACCCGCACGCAAGCCCTTCTCCCAGGCTTCCGAGGTCTCATCCACCGACAGGACGGCCAGGCCCTCGACATCCTCAGCCACATTCAGCTCAGCACGCATCTGGTCGGTCAGCACGCCGACCGACAGGCCCAGCAGCTCCTTCTCGCTGCTGCCCGGCGCATCGCCGCTGCCGCTCTCGCTGGAGGGGCCGCGCTCGGCGTCTTCACGGCGGCCCAGGGTAATCCGCAGCGTCTCGGTCTTGCCCTCGCGGTAGACCACCACGCGCACAGTCTTGCCAACCTCGGCATTGCCGACCTGACGCACCAGGCCGCGGGTGTCCTTCACATCGGCGCCATCAAAGCTGACGATCACGTCACCGGCCAGCACGCCACCGTCCTTGGCGGGGCCTTCCGGCACATCGGTGACCAGCGCGCCGCGGGCTTTTTCCAAGCCCATCGCCTCTGCCAGATCCGAATCCACATCCTGGATCTTCACACCCAGCCAGCCGCGCCGCGTCTCGCCGAATTCCTTCAGCTGCGCCACAACCTTGACCACAACGTTGGAGGCCATCGAGAACCCGATGCCGATGGAGCCGCCATTGGGCGACAGGATCGCGGTGTTCACGCCGACCACATCACCGTCCATGTTGAACAGCGGCCCGCCGGAATTGCCGCGGTTGATGGCCGCATCGGTCTGGATGTAGTCGTCATATGAGCCCGAAAGCTCGCGGTTGCGGGCCGAAACGATGCCTGCGGAAACAGAGAACCCCTGCCCCAGCGGGTTGCCCATCGCCACCACCCAGTCGCCGACACGGGCGGTGTCGCTGTCACCAAACTTGACGTATTTCAGCGCCGACGGCGCCTCCACCTTCAACAGCGCGATATCGGTGTTGGGATCGGTGCCGATCACCTTGGCCGGCAGCAGCTCCTTGGGCTGGCCTTCGCCGGGGAAGAACTCGATCTCAATCTCGTCGGCCCCGTCGATCACGTGGTTGTTGGTGACGATATAGCCGTCCTCGGAAATCACAAAGCCGGAGCCCAGCGCCGAGGAGCGGCGCGGCCGGGTTCCATTGCCGTTGCGGTCCTGGAACTCGCGGAAGAAATCCTCGAACGGCGAACCTTCCGGCACGATCCCCTGCGGGCCGGTGCGGCCCTCGACAACGGTGCTGGTGGTGATGTTGACGACCGCGGGGCTGACCTTATCGGCCAGCGGCGCCAGGCTCTCGGGGCGGGCCATTGCGGTGACCGCCTGCATCAGCAGGACTGCCATGCTCAGCACCAGAAGCCAGGCCAGCCGGATCATCGCGCCGCTGCCGCCTGTCCGGCCGGAAGTTGCAATTGCCTGTGGCTGCACGGATCTACTCCTTGTCATTTTCAATTCTTCTCCCCTGCCCGGACAGGCGCAAACGCCGCATATGCCGGGCAAAGTCTTATGGACCCAATGTAGGAACTCTCCCCTGTCCCGCAACAAATGTTGCACGGAATAAAGCCGCTGTGATCCGGTTTTTGCCCTGTAACAGCGGGGGAGGCCCTGCTGAGGCTATCCTAGCAGGGAAAGATTACGGTTTCGCTGAAAAATTGGGGGGAAAGCGCCGCTTTAAATCCCCAGACGGAACGCCAGCCAGACCAGAATGAGACCCAGCGCCAGCGCCGCCAGACCTGCATTGCGGCGCTGATCTTCACTCAGCACCCGCAGCATTTCCAAGAGCCGCTCCACAAGCGAAGGGGCCAGTGCGTACACCAGCCCCTCTGCAATCAGTACCAGCCCGAGGGCCAGGAGGATGAACCCCATTACTGGACAGCCTTGCCGCCCGAGGACTTCAGGTAATTGAAGAACTCGTTGTCAGGCGACAGCACCAGCGAGGAATTGCCCGCCAGCAGCGAATTCGCGTAGGCGTTCAGCGAGCGGTAGAACTCGAAGAACTCCGCGTCGCGGCCATAGGCCGACGCAAAGATCGCGTTGCGCTCGGCATCCGCTTCACCGCGGATCACCTCGGCTTCGCGCTCGGCTTCCGACACCAGTTCAACCTCGGTCCGGTCGGCCTGCGCGCGCACGCGCTGCGCCGCCTCTTCACCGCGGGCAATCTCGTCCGCCGCTTCCCGTTCCCGCTCAGCGCGCATCCGGGCAAAGGTGGCTTCCAGGTTGGCCTGCGGCAGGTCGGTGCGCTTCAGCCGCACGTCGATCACCTCAAGGCCCAGCTGGCGCGCCTGAGTGATGGCGCCATTGCGGATCCGCAGCATCAGCGCGAAACGGTCCGAGGACAGGATGTCGTTGGAGCTGACGGAACCCAGCACCTCACGGGTCTGTGCCCGCATGATCTTGTCCAAACGCAGTTCCGCGGCACCAATGCCGCCGCCGCCGACGGCCTGACGGAAGGTATCCACATTGGCAATCCGGTAGCGCGAGAACGCATCCACGATCAGGCGGCGGTCATCCAGCGGGGTGACTTCCAGCGGACCGACTTCCAGGCTCAGGATGCGGTCGTCATAGCGCACCACATTGTCGATGACCGGCAGCTTGAACGCCAGGCCCGGGGCTTCCTTGATGTCCACCACCCGGCCAAAGCGAAGAACCAGCGCCTTTTCCCGCTCGTCCACGATGAAGATCGAGGACAGCACAGCAATCGCCGCGACCACCAGGACGGGCAGAAGAAGAGTAGATTTCCGCATCAGTTGCCCTCCTGCGATTTGCGCAGTTCATTGAGTGGCAGATAGGGCACGACGCCCTGGCCTTCGCCGCCTGCAGTGTCATCCAGGATGATCTTGTCGACCCGGCCCAGCACCTCTTCCATGGTTTCCAGGTACAGGCGCTTGCGGGTCACTTCCGGCGCTTTCTGGTATTCCTCCAGAACCGCGGTAAAGCGGCTCGCCTCACCCTGCGCCTCGTTCACTACCTGCGCACGGTAGGCCTCGGCCTCTTCCAGCGTCTGCGCGGCCTGGCCGCGGGCGCCAGCCAGCTTGCGGTTGGCATAGGCGTCAGCCTGCTTTTCCAGCCGGTCGCGTTCCTGGCCTGCGGATTGCACTTCGCGGAAGGCGTCCTTCACCGGCTCTGGCGGGTCGGCGCCGTCAAAGTTCACACGCACGATGTTCACGCCGCTGTCGTAGCTGTCCAGCGTCGATTGGATCAGCTCTTCCAGACGGGCGGTGATGGCGCCGCGGTCGCGGTTCAGGATCGGTGCCAGCTCGGACTGGGCGATGATCTCGCGCATCGCAGATTCCGACACCGCGTTGATGGTTGAGCGCGGGTCGCGCAGGTTGAACAGGAACCGCGCCGGGTCAGAGATGTTCCACACCACCTGGAAATCCACGTCGATGATGTTCTCGTCGCCGGTCAGCATCAGCCCGGCGTCAGAGCCGCGCGCGCCAGAACCGATGTTCTCGGTCTGCTCCACCCGCACGGGGATCACTTCCTTGGTGACCAGCGGCCAGGGCGCAAAGTTCAGGCCCGGCTGCCCGGTCGAGGAATATTCGCCCAGAAACAGTTCCACCGACTGCTCTTCCGGCTTGACGGTGTAGATGCTGGCAAAGCCCCACAGCACCGCGCCGGCAATAACTGCCAGCCCCAGGGTGCCCTTGGTGAACAGCGGCGCACCGCCGCCTCCGCCGCCGCGTGTGCCGCGGCCGCCGCCGGACCCGCCGCGCCCGCCCATCAGGACACGCAGCTGCTCCTGGCCTTTCTTCACCAGTTCGTCGATTTCCGGGATCTGGGGATCTTCCGGCTTACGGCCGCCGCCGTTGTTGCCGCCGTTGTTGCCCCGGTTGCCTCCGCCGCCGGAGGAGCCACCGCCCCCCCATGGGCCACCGCTATTGCCCGCCATTTGTCTCCTATCCGTTTGCTGCCGCCCGTCCCGACTTCAGAAAGGGCAGCATGTGAGGTCTGTTGTTGCCGGTTTGCCCGCTCAGGACGAGCGCACCGGGGTTTTCAAAGTTACCAACTCTTCCGACATTGTCGGGTGCACCGCAACCGTGCGGTCGAAATCTTCTTTGGTTGCACCCATTTTTACGGCGATTCCGGCCAGCTGGATCATCTCGCCCGCACCGGGTGCGACGATATGGCAGCCCAGCACCTTGCGGGTGGCCTTTGAGACGATCAGTTTCATCAGCACCCGCTGCGCCCGGCCGGCAAAGGCCTGCTGCATCGGTTTGAACGAGGTCGCATAAACCTCAACCGGCTCCTGCTCGCGCGCTTCTTCCTCGCTGAGGCCAATGGTGCCCATCTCCGGCTGGGTGAAGATCGCGGTCGGGATCAGCGCGTGGTCGGGGCTGGTCGGATTGCCCTTGAACACGGTCTCGACAAAGGCCATCGCCTCGCGGATCGCCACCGGCGTCAGCGCCACCCGGTCGGTCACATCGCCGATCGCATAGACCGACGGCACTGAGGTCTGGCTGTATTCATCGACGATGATCTCACCGTTGCGGCCGCGCTGCACGCCGATCTCTTCCAGGCCGAGGTTATCGGCATTGGGATGGCGGCCGGTGGCATACATCACCTTGTCGAACAGCCGCTCCTGGCCGTTGGTGGATTTCACGCGGATCTTGTCGCCTTCCTTGTGCATCTCCAGCACATTGGTGCCCAGATGCACGTCGATGCCGGCCTGGCACATCTCCTCGGAAATCAGCCCGCGCGCCTCGTCGTCGAAACCGCGCAGGATCTGCGCGCCGCGGTAGAATTGCGTGGTCTTGACGCCCAACCCGTTCATGATGCCCGCAAACTCGCTGGCGATATAGCCGCCGCCGACAATCAGCAGGCTTTCCGGCAGCTTGTCCAAATGGAACATCTCGTTCGAGGTGATCGCCAGTTCCGAGCCCGGGAACTCCGGCACCGTCGGCCAGCCGCCGGTGGCAATCAGGATGTGCTTGGCGGTCTTGCGGGTGCCGTCGGCCAGCTCCACCGTGTGGGCATCGGCCAGCTTGGCACGGCTGTCAAAGCTCTCGACGCCGTTGTTCTTCAGGATATTGCGGTAGATGCCTTCCAGCCGGTCCAGCTCGCCATGCAGCTTGCCCTTGAAGGCATCCCAGTCAAAGGCACCGGCCTTGATGTCCCAGCCATAGGCCTGCGCGTCCTCGACCATGCTGGAGTATTCAGACGCGAACACCATCAGCTTCTTCGGCACGCAGCCGCGGATCACGCAGGTGCCGCCATAGCGGTCCTCTTCCGCCAGCGCCACCTTGGCGCCTTCCTGCGCCGCCACCCGTGCCGCCCGCACCCCGCCGGAGCCGCCGCCGATGACAAACAGATCGTAATCAAAGCTCATGAAGTTCCGCCCTTTGCATTTCTTGATCAGGTGTATCCCATAACGGACCACCAAACGCCATATGCCCAAGTGGGCGTTCCCGCGCCGCATTCAACCTTTTGCATTGAATTTGCACAGGGTTGTGAGGCGGAATTCCGGTTTTCCGCCCCCCCATGGGCAGTGCATCCGAAGAAAACGGAATTCGGCGCGAATTCCGTCCTGAAATCCTGCGAGGATTTCAGACCCGTCTCCGCCGCCAGCTTTTAGAAGCCCTGCCCCCGGTTTCCGCGCCGGAAACCGGGCCGGATTCCTCGCAGGAATCCGGTTTGCAAAACGCGGAACGCAGCCGCACTCAATCCATCAAATCGGTGAACAGGTTGTCGGTTTCGACAAAATCCAGCTTGTCCTTCTCGACGGTGCCTTCGTTGATGTCGCGCACCTCAACACGGCCGTCGCCATAGCCGATCACCACCGTGTCGCAGATGTCAATGAACAGCCCGTTCTCGATCACCCCGGGGATCTGGTTCAAGACCAGCGCCAGCTGACGGGCATTGCCGATCCGTTTCAGATGCAGGTCCAGCAGGTAATTGCCCTCATCCGTCACAAATGGCGCCCCGCCGTTCATCCGCAGGGTGGAGCTGCGCCCCATCACATCCATCGACACCAGCGTCTCTTCGATCAGCGCCTGGCTGCTCTGCCAGCCGAACGGAAGCACCTCCACCGGCAGCGGGAAGGCGCCCAGGGTCTCCACCATCTTGCTGGCATCGGCAATCACCACCATCTGGTCAGAGGCCGTGGCGACAATCTTCTCCTGCAGATGCGCGCCGCCGCCGCCCTTGATCAGGTTCAGGTCCGGATCAAACTCATCGGCGCCATCAATGGTCACATCCAGCCACTTGGCCTCATCCAAAGAGACCACAGGGATGCCCACGTCCCGCGCCAGCGCCGCGGTGCGGCTGGAGGTCGGTACTGCGGTGATCCGCAAACCCTCCTTCTGCACCAGATCGCCCAGGCAGCGCACCAGCCAGGCCGCAGTTGACCCGGTGCCAAGCCCCACCCGCATACCATCTTCGACCATCTCTGCCGCCCGCTTGGCCGCAACGAATTTCGCCTTGTCGATGGGGGACAACTCTCCGGTCATCGCAGATCTCCATGCAAACGCTTTCCCCGCCGTTATAGGCGGTTAGCCGCCTCCGCGCGAGGGGGCTTTTGCGCCCCGCCCGCCGCCCGGCTGGAAATCCCGCCCGTTCGCCCTAGTCCTCTTATGCGGGCGGATGCGGACGGAGGGACAGGAATGCTGCAATTCGACGAGGAAACCACCCGCGTGCTGGAGGATGCCTACCAGGGTGCCGACATTTCCCGGCGGCGGCGCGCCAGCTTCGACGCGCTGGCACCGGCACCGGGCGACCGCATCCTGGACCTCGGCTGCGGCAACGGGCTGCTGACAGAGGAACTCGCCCGCGCGGTCGGCCCCGCGGGCCATGTGACCGGGCTGGACGCCAGCCCCGACATGCTCGCCGCCGCCCGCCAGCGATTGCAGGAACGGGAAAACACCACCCTCACCGAAAGCGATGCCGCGACCCTGCCGTTTGAGCCGGAAAGCTTTGACAAGGCGGTCTCGGTGCAGGTGTTCGAATACATCACCAGCCGCCGCCCGGTGCTGCGCGCGGTGCACCATGTGCTGAAACCGAACGGCCGCCTGGTGATCGGCGACATCCACTTTGACACCTTCGCCTGGCACAGCGACAACCGCGCCCGGATGCAGCGGTTCCTGGATATCTGGGACAACCATCTGGCCGACCGCACCGTGCCCGCCCGACTGCCGGAAGAACTGCGCGACAGCGGCTTCACGCTCGAAACGATGCACCCCGTGACCATCTGCGACACCAGCCTGCGCCCGGACGGCTTGGCCGCCATGATGATCCGCCTGATCCGCGCCTATGCCGTTCAGACTGAAGCCACCGATGAGGACGACGCCGCCGCCTGGGCCCAGGAACAGGAGGAACTGGCGGCGGAGGGGCGGTTCTTCTTCTCGCTCACCCATTTCGTCTGCACCGCCCGGCGGATCTGAACGGGCAGCTGTCCTCCGCGCAAGGGGCAGGAACTCCTGTCTCGAACCGGCTGTTTTGTGCGGCAATTCAGAACGCACGCTGAGCGGACGAAGCGGACTTTCAAGTTACTGAACCTTACAGTTAAACAGAGCGCAAAGAAGCATTCCCCAGAATGAACTCTAACATCGCATCAGCCAACAGGTCTGGCCTTTGAACAGGGCCGCCATGACTTACGCCCGGTACTTTTCTTAGTATTGCGTTGTCGATGCTGTTGCTCGTGTGCTCAGCCATTAAACGGTACTGATCAAGTGAGTTTTCTCCGTACAAGATTAAGGTCGGGCATTTAATTTGAGCAAATTCCTCAGGTGACAGTGGTTTGGCAGGCTCTGCATTAAGATCAGGCATCATCGTATGGCAATTTTCCAAATGAACCTTTTGAAAGTCTGGATGCAACTCAAGAAAACCACCTGCTGGCATGCTATAGACAGCCTCAAGACCTACCCGCATACCTGTCTCAAGATCGCCCTTCTCCGCCAATTCATAGGCTGGCTCTAATCGGTCCCACGCAATTTCGCGAGCATGCGTTAGTGGGCCATTTTCTTTTGGCGGTTCGCACTCAAACGATGGCTCAAAGATACTTAGCGAAAGCACTTGTTTGGGTATTGTCGCCGCCGTGCGTAACAGAATTCCGCCTGCATAAGACCACCCAGCGAGATGGACCGGCTCCTCCAATTTTTCCAATATGTCGATCAGGTCTTCTGTATGGACACGGCGCGCGAAAGGTTTGTCGTTTGGCCAGTGCCAGTCCCCAAAATGCCGCTGAGTGTAAGCCATGAACTTAGCTCGGCGGGAAACGGGTTTCCAAAGACCGCACCAGATACGATGATCGGCCCATGCTCCATGAACAAACAGAACAGGTGATCCGCTTCCTTCAACTACCATCGGGAAACTGATTTCTTTGACTGCAAATGCCAACGGGGCTGGCATCCCGGCCAAATCGATTTCGCTCAATTCTCGGCTCATTACAGCGAGACTAAATCAAGCAGCATTTTGAGGCAATTTGAACTTGGCGGGCAATCACAACGCGCGCCCCTTCGGCGTCCGCTTCGGGCTCAAAACAGAGCTGCGCAACGCATGACCCGCTCGGCGTCCTTCCGCCGCTTCGGGGCCTCTTGACCAAACATATATCACAAAGGCGGGTTTCCTATTGGAAACGCCGGAAACGGACACATATTCTGCCGGTCCGAGTTATAATGTTGCGCTATGAAACCCGAATACCGCCTGCACTACGCCCCTGACAACGCCTCACTGGTCATCCGGCTGGTGCTGGAGGAGCTTGGCCTGCCCTATGAAACGGTCCTGGTCGACCGCCGGGCAGAGGCGCAGAACAGCCCCGAATACCGGGCGCTGAACCCGGGCGGTCTGATCCCGGTGCTGGAAACCCCGGACGGGCCGCTGTTTGAAACCGCCGCGATCCTGCTGTGGCTCTCCGAGCGCCACGCCGCGATGGCACCGCAGCCCGGCAGCGCGGAGCGCGCCGCGCTCCTGAAATGGCTGTTTTTCGCCTCCAACACCCTGCACGCCGACCTGCGGATGCTGTTCTACCCGGACAAATACATCGGCGATGCCGAGGCAGATCAGCAGCAGCTGCAAAAGGTCCTGCGCCAGCGCCTGCATGTGCATCTGACCAGCCTCAACCAGGCCGCCGCAGACCGCCCTTCCTGGCTCGGCGCGCCGCAGCCGTCGGTGCTGGACTATTACCTTGCCTGCCAGATCCGCTGGATGGCGCTTTATCCTGCGCAGGCCGACAAAACCTGGTTCACCCTGGCCCATTACCCCAGCCTGCAGCAGATCTGCGCCGCGCTGGAGCACCGCCCCGCCGTTACCGTGGCACGCGAGGCCGAGGGCCTCGGCGCCACCCCGTTCACATCCCCGGCCTACGCCAATCCCCCAGAAGGATCAGCCACCTAATGTTCCTCTCCGTTTTCGACATGTTCAAAGTGGGCATCGGCCCGTCGTCCTCCCACACCATGGGTCCGATGGTCGCCGCCGCGCGCTTCCTCGACATGATGCGCGCCTCGCCGTTCGAATTCCACGGCCTGCGCGCCTCGCTGCACGGCTCGCTTGCCTTCACCGGCGTCGGCCACGCCACCGACCGCGCCACCATCCTCGGCCTCGGCGGCTTTGTCGCCCATGACTACGACGACGCCAAGGCCGAGGCCTTCCTGGCGGAGCTGGACAAGACCCATACCATGCACCCCGAGGGGCTGGGAGAACTGCACTTCGACCCCAAGGCGGACATGATCTTTGACTATGATCACGCGCTGCCGGGCCACGCCAACGGCATGATCCTGATGGCAACGGATGCCCAGGGCGACGTGATCCTGAAACAGGTGTTCTACTCGATCGGCGGCGGCTTTGTCGTCACCGAGGAGGAACTGGCCGCGGGCAAGGCCACCGACGAAGGCGACCCGGTCCCCTTCCCGTTCAAATCCGCGGCAGAGATGCTGGAGATGGCCAAGGCCAGCGGCAAGTCGATTGCCGAGATGAAGCGCGCCAACGAGATCTCCCGCGGCTGCTCCGACAGCCTCGCCAAGGGCACCGCCCGCATCTGGCAGGTGATGAACGACTGCATCAACCGCGGGCTGGAGCGCGACGGCATCCTGCCCGGCGGCCTCAAGGTCCGCCGCCGTGCCAAGGGCATCTATGACGCACTGATGGCCGAACGCGGCATGAACCTGACCGCGCCGCACACCATCAACGACTGGATGAGCGTCTATGCGATGGCGGTGAACGAGGAAAACGCGGCTGGCGGCCAGGTTGTGACCGCGCCGACCAACGGCGCCGCAGGCACCCTGCCGGCGGTGATCCGCTACTATCTCGACCATGTGCCGGGCGCGTCCGAAGCCCATGTCGAGGATTTCCTGCTGACCGCCGCCGCGATTGCCGGCCTGGTGAAATACAACGCGTCGATCTCCGGCGCCGAGGCAGGCTGCCAGGCTGAGGTCGGCTCCGCGTCGGCAATGTCCGCCGCCGGCCTCTGCGCCGTCATGGGCGGCACCCCCGAACAGGTGGAAAACGCCGCCGAGATCGCACTGGAGCATCATCTGGGCATGACCTGCGACCCGGTGAAGGGCCTGGTGCAGGTCCCCTGCATCGAGCGCAACGGGTTGGCGGCAATCAAGGCGGTCTCCGCCGCCTCCCTCGCCCTGCGCGGCGACGGCCAGCACTTCGTGCCGCTGGACGCCTGCATTGAGACCATGCGCCAAACCGGCGCCGACATGCACGACAAGTACAAGGAAACCTCGCTCGGCGGCCTCGCGGTCAACGTGCCGAACTGCTGAGTTTCATGTCTCAGTCTGCCGCTGCCGGAGCAACCAAACACAGGTTAGCGCCCGGCACCGAGGGTGGGCGTTTCGCGCCCGCCCTGGGGGCGGGGACGGGCGCGAACCGGGCCGCAAGCGGCCCGGGGTCTATCTCCGCAATCCGTCCCGCCTTCAACCGCACCTTGTAAGTTTCCCCCACCCCGCCTAGCCTGCCGCCATGACACAGGACCGGCCCCTCCTCGGCATCGCCCTGATGCTGGGCTTCTGCATGGTGATCCCGCTGGGCGACGCCATCGCAAAGCTTTTGACCAACCGGGTGCCGGTTGCCCAGATCGTCTTCATCCGCTTTGCCGCCCAGGCCGCGATCCTGCTGCCGCTGGCCCTGGCCCTGCGGCTGCCGCTCAGCCTGTCGCGCCGGGTGGCACCGCTCTTGTTCCTGCGCACGCTGTTGCAGATGGGCGGCATCGGCGCGATGTTCACCGCCTTCCGCTACCTGCCCTTGGCCGACGCGGTGGCCATAGCCTTCGTGATGCCCTTCCTGATGCTGCTGCTGGGCAAATACGTCCTGCACGAACAGGTTGGCCTGCGCCGCCTCGGCGCCTGCGTCGTCGGCTTTGCTGGCACATTGCTGGTCATTCAGCCCAGCTTTGCCGCCGTCGGCTGGAACGCACTCTGGCCGCTGCTGGTTGCGGTGATCTTTGCCTTGTTCATGCTGATCACCCGCAAAATCGCCAAGGAAACCGATCCCATCGCGGTTCAGGCCGTGGCGGGCGTCATGGGCACCGCGCTGCTGGCACCGGTGTTCCTGATCGGCGACGCGGCCGGTATCACCGCGCTATCCACCGCCCTGCCGCCGCAGGACACCTGGACCCTGCTGGCCGCAGCCGGCGCGCTCGGCACCATTGCGCATCTGATGATGACCTGGAGCCTGCGCTTTGCCCCCACCTCCACCCTTGCCTCGATGCAATACCTGGAGATCCCGGTGGCGGTGTTCTTCGGCTGGCTGATCTTCGCAGAGCTTCCGAACACGCTCGCCGCCTTCGGCATCCTCCTGACCATCAGCGCAGGGCTTTACGCGGTGATGCGCGAGCGCAAGGCGTCAGAAACCGAAGAGCGCATCAACCCCGCCTAGCGGTCCAGCCGGACCGCCCCCAGCACATCCGCCAGCAACCGCCGCGGCACAATCGCCAGCAGCCCCGGCCCCTTCGCCTCCAGCCGCACCGGACCCGTCGCCCGGTTCGAGGTGCCGATCCGCCCCATCGGCGACATCGTCAGCCCGTCAATGGGCCACTCCAGCCCCTCGGAGTGCCCCTGCACCTCCTGCATCGGAAACAGCGAAATCACCTCACCCGCCTCCGCGGGCAGTTCCACCGCCCGGGTCAGGTGAAAGATCACCTCCGTCTCCCCCACCAGCACAACCGGCACGTCATGCCCCTGCACCAGGGTGCTGAACGCCGCCAGCTGGTGATCCACCCGCGCGCCCAGGAACCCCACCGCCAGCACCGCCGGCGCCGCTATCATCCTCAGCGCCTTGTCAAAATCGGTGCTGTCCTGCTCCGCCACCGGGTGCAGGCTGTCCGGCGGCAGCTGCCCCCGCACGTCATCGCTCAGCGAGTCAAAGTCCCCGATCACCGCCCGTGGCACCTGCCCCGCCGCCAGCGCCGCCGCAGCGCCGCCATCCGCCGCAACCAGCACCGGCGCCAGCGCCAGCGCCGCCTCCAGATCGCCAGAGGCCACTTCCCCGCCGCCTACCAGCGTGATTGGTTCCGGAACGTCTACAATCTTAGTATTCATGCGGTGAATTCCCGCCTATTTTGGAAACAAGACACATTGTGAACACAAAATGATACGATCAATTGCACGGATTCGAGCAAAATTGGTCCTTCCAGCCTTTATGGTGAATGACAACCTATGTGACGAAGACGAGCGAGCTGATGGTACATAACAACAAAGTCTTGACCGTATCCTATGGAACCTTTTCCTGCACATTGGAAGGGTTCGAGGATTCCTTCGGCACAATGAAGGCCATTGCCGAGTATTTCCGCGACCTTGCCGCGGATGACCGCTACTTTGGCGCCGAACCGCCGCAGCCCGATGCCGATATGCTGGCCCGCATTGCCCAGCGCGAGATCGCCCGCCAGGTCGAGGCCCGCACCAGCGAGGGCGGCATCCACCTGCGTGCCGCCACCCCGGCGCTTGGCGCCGCCGCTGCTGAAGCTGCCGCACCGGCTCCCACCGCTGCACCTGCCCCGGCGCCAGCGCCTGCCGCAGAACCGGTTGCCGAACAGCCCGCGCCCGCGCCGACGGAAGCTGAAGTTCCGGCCGCCGAAGCGGAAGCCGTGGCTGAAACCGAAGAATCCGTGGCCGAAACCGAAGAAGCTGCCGCAGACGTGATCGCCGCCGAAGCCTCCGAAGCCGCCGCCGAGGCGGTTGCAGAAGAAGCCCAGGCCGCCGCTGCCGAAATCGAGGACGCCGCGGAAGAGGCTGAAGCAGAAGAAGCCGCAGAAATCATCGCGGAAGCCGAAGCCGAAGCCGAAG
>NZ_AFCF02000010.1 GCF_000203975.2 Leisingera sp. ANG1
GAGCCACATCTGGGTCTGGCCGATCAGGTCCAGCGCGGTGTTGGCCAGCGCGATGTCCTCTTCCAGCACCGGTGCATGGCCGCACCATTCGCTGACCCGGTGGCCGAGGATCAGGGTGTTGTCCCCCATCCGCAGCAGGAATTGAAAAAATGCGTCGTCGCGGGTCATTACATGGCCCCCACTTCTTCGGGGATGTCAAAGAAGGTCGGATGGCGGTAGACCTTACTTTCCGACGGCTCATAGAGCGGGCCCTTGTCGCTGGGCGAGGAAGCCGCGATGTGGTTCGCCTCAACCACCCAGATCGATACGCCTTCGTTGCGGCGGGTATAGACGTCACGGGCGTTCTTGATCGCCATTTCGGCGTCCGGTGCGTGCAGGGAGCCGACGTGGCGGTGGCTCATGCCGTGCTGGCCGCGGATGAAGATTTCCCAGAGGGGCCATTCGTTTTTCATGTCTCAAATCCTCCTGGCTGAGGGGGCGCCGCCGCTGTAGCGGGCGCCGGAATGCTTGGGGTTACTCGGCGGCGTGCTGGCGCGCGGCTTTCTTCTTGGCGTGGGCCAACAGGCCGTCGCGGACCCAGGCGCCATCATCCCAGGCCTTGTTGCGTGCCGCGAGGCGGTCCACGTTGCAGGGGCCGTTGCCTTTGATCACGTCAAAGAATTCGCTCCAGTCCGGATCGGTGTAGTCGTAGTGGCCGCGTTCCTCGTTCCATTTCAGGTCCGGATCGGGGATGGTCAGGCCGAGGTATTCGGCCTGCGGCACGGTCTGGTCGACGAACTTCTGGCGCAGCTCGTCGTTGGTGTTCATCTTGATCTTCCAGGCCATAGACTGGGCGGAATGGACTGAGTCCTTGTCAGACGGGCCGAACATCATCAGCGACGGGTACCAGAGGCGGTTCAGCGCGTCCTGAGCCATCTTCTTCTGCTCGGGCGTGCCCTCGGCCATCTTGCGGATCGCGTCATAGCCCTGGCGCTGGTGGAAGCTTTCCTCCTTGCAGATGCGGATCATCGCGCGGGAGTAGGGGCCGAACGAGGTGCGCTGCAGCGGCACCTGGTTCATGATCGCCGCACCGTCTACCAGCCAGCCGACCGCACCGATGTCGGCCCAGTTCAGCGTCGGGTAGTTGAAAATCGACGAGTACTTCATGCGGCCATCCAGCAGCATCTCGGTGATTTCGTCGCGCGACACGCCCAGGGTCTCCGCGGCGCAATAGAGGTACAGGCCATGGCCCGCCTCATCCTGCACCTTGGCCAGCAGGATCGCCTTGCGCTCCAGTGTCGGCGCGCGAGTGATCCAGTTGCCCTCGGGCAGCTGGCCAACGATTTCGGAATGGGCGTGCTGGCCGATCTGGCGGATCAGCGTCTTGCGGTAGCCTTCGGGCATCCAGTCCTTGGGCTCGATTTTCTCGCCCGCGTCGATGCGCGCCTGAAAGGCGGCCAGCTTTTCCGGATCGTCCTGGGTCGCCTCGGATTTGATCATCTGAGCATACATGTCTGGGACCTCCCTTAGGGTTCTTACACGCGTTCCAGGATCAGGGCGGTGCCCTGTCCGACGCCGACGCACATGGTGCAGAGGGCATACCGCCCGCCAGTGCGCTGCAATTGGTAGGCGGCGGTCAGCACCAGCCGCGCACCGGACATGCCGAGCGGGTGGCCAAGCGCAATCGCACCGCCGTTGGGATTAACATGGGGCGCATCGTCCGCAACGCCAAGCTCGCGCAGGGTGGCGAGGCCCTGGGACGCAAAGGCCTCGTTCAGTTCGATGACGTCCATCTGTTCGATGGTCAGGCCGGTTCGGGCCAGCACCTTGCGGGTGGCAGGCACCGGGCCGATGCCCATGATGCGCGGCTCAACCCCCGCAGCGGCCATGCCGACGATGCGGGCCATCGGCTTCAGGCCGTTCTTCGCAGCCGCGGCCTCATTTGCCATCAGGATCGCCGCGGCGCCGTCGTTGACGCCGGAGGCATTGCCTGCGGTCACGGATTTGTCCGGGCCGTTGACGCCCTTGAGGCTCGAAAGCTTTTCGGCCGAGGTGCCGGGGCGGGGGTGTTCGTCGGTATCCACCACCAGGTCATCGCCCTTGCGCTGCGGGATGGTGACCGGGGTGATTTCGTCCTTGAAGATGCCACCCTCATGTGCGGCGGCCCAGCGGGCCTGGCTGCGGGCGGCAAAGGCGTCCTGATCCGCGCGGGAGACGCCGTAATCCTCGGCCACGTTGTCGGCGGTCTGCGGCATCGAGTCGGTGCCGTACATGTCGTGCATCTTCTTGTTCACGAAGCGCCAGCCGATGGTGGTGTCATAAACCGCATTGGCGCGGGTGAAGGCGCTGGTGGCCTTGGGCATCACGAAGGGCGCGCGGCTCATGCTTTCGACGCCGCCTGCGATGGCCATGTCGTAATCGCCCGCCTTGATCCCGCGCGACGCCATGCCGACGGCATCCATGCCGGAGGCGCAGAGGCGGTTGATGGTGGTGCCGGGCACTGTTGTTGGCAGGCCTGCCAGCAGGGCGGCCATGCGGGCCACATTGCGGTTGCTTTCACCCGCTTGGTTGGCATCGCCAAGGATCACGTCATCCAAAGAGCCCCAGTCCACATCCGGGTTCCTTTCGACCAGCGCCGCAATCGGCAAAGAGGCCAAGTCGTCGGTACGCACCTGGCTCAGCGCGCCGCCGTAGCGGCCGATCGGGGTGCGGGTGGCATCGCAGATGAAAGCATCCATGGGTGTTCGCGTCTCCTGTGGCGGCGGCAGGAAAAGCCGACCGTTGGGTCGGTATTACGACGGAAGATGATTCGCGGCAAGATAAAATGTAACGCAAAAAGTGGTGGGTGTTAATTTTTGTAACGCTTTAGGGTTCGGCAACCGGCTGAGAGACTCCTGGCGGGGCGTGTATTAAGCGGCAGGATGCCTTAAGCGGGTTCCCCCGCCCGCTGC
This sequence comes from Leisingera sp. ANG1, assembly GCF_000203975.2. Classification (GTDB taxonomy): domain Bacteria; phylum Pseudomonadota; class Alphaproteobacteria; order Rhodobacterales; family Rhodobacteraceae; genus Leisingera. The sequence continues at coordinate 2,931 of NZ_AFCF02000010.1, forward strand.
CGGAGCATTGGAAATGCACCGTAGCGGTTGGGCCCGGCACCGCGCGCTGCGCGGTGCCGGGCCCAACGGATGGAGGTCTTTCGCCAGAAAGGCTGACGGCCGGCGGGAGAGGCAGGCGGCCGGACGTGGTCCGCTGCTGCAGTCAGAGTGCAGAGTATTGCAGGATGTCGTTAGGGTAGTTCTCCTGTCCGATCCTGAAGCGGGTCAGCCCCGCATGCTCAAATCCGTTTCGAAGGTAGAACCTGCGGGCGCGGGCGTTCTCTGAATTGCTGGTGAGCCAGGGCGCATCCCAGCTGTTGCTGCGGCAGAGCTTCAGTCCGGCTTGCAGAAGGCGAGCGCCGTTGCCACGGCCGTGATGCCGGGGCTGGACATAGAGCGTGGAGATTTCGGTCCTAGACGGCCCGCCTGCCGGGCTGGGCCGCCCATTTGATACCCGGATGTAGCCGTCTATGCCGTCACGGTTCTGCGAAACCAGCAAACGTTCGGCTGTGCTGTCCAATGCCTCAGCAAAATGCGCAGTGGTATATTGGCTAAGCACATAATCAGCGAAATGCCCGCTGATCCCGTTGCGCAGGTAGGTGCCTAGCCAGACTTCAATCGAAAGAGCGGCGAGGCTGGAGCAGTCCTCTGTTGTGGCGGGGCGGATAACTGTGTGGTCTGAATTTTCGGTCATGAAAGCCATTGGGAATAAGAAAAACACACGCCATAGTCGGGCAGCGGGCGCCGAGGTCAAGAAGATCCCCTCGCCAAAATTGCTTCACTTGTTTATTAATGTGGCAACGCAACTCGGGAGGCGCCGATGAACATTCTCTATATCATGTTCGACCAGCTGCGGTTCGACTATCTGAGCTGCGCCGGCCACCCGCATCTGCAGACGCCGCATATCGACGGGCTGGCCTCCAGGGGCGTGCGCTTTACCCGCGCCTATGTGCAGTCGCCGACCTGCGGATCATCGCGGATGTCGAGCTATACGGGGCGCTACCCCTCCAGCCACGGCGTGCAGTTCAACAGCTACCCGCTACGGGTCGGCGAGTGGACGATGGGCGACCATCTGCGCAAGGCAGGGATGGGCTGCCACCTGATCGGCAAGACCCATATGGTGGCGGATGCTGACGGCATGCAGCGGCTGGGGCTGGCGCCGGACAGCGTGATCGGGGTGCGCCAGTCGGAATGCGGGTTCGATCCCTGGGTGCGCGATGACGGGCTGTGGGCGGAGGGGCCGGACGGGTTCTATGACAGCAAGCGCAGCCCATATAATGAGTACCTGAAGGAAAGGGGCTACCCGGGGGAGAACCCGTGCAACGACTTTGCCAACGCCGGGATAGAGGGCAATGACATTGCTTCCGGCTGGTTCATGGTCAATGCGGACAAACCCGCCAATATCGCGGAGGAAGACAGCGAAACACCCTGGCTGACCACTCAGGCGATGGAGTTTATCGCGCAGGCAGAAGGTCCCTGGTGCGCGCATCTCAGCTACATCAAGCCGCATTGGCCCTATATCGTGCCTGCGCCCTATCACGACATGTACGGGCCGGAGCACGTGCTGCCGGTGGTGCGGTCGGAGGCGGAGCGCGAGGATGCGCATCCGGTCTTTGACGGAATGATGAACAACCAGATCGGCAAGACCTTCAGCCGCGATGAGGTGCGGGAGAAGGTGATCCCGGCCTATATGGGGCTGATCAAGCAGGCCGATGACCAGATGGGGCGGCTGTTTGCCTGGCTGGAGGAAACCGGCCGGATGCAGGACATGATGATCGTGGTGACCTCGGACCATGGCGATTACCTGGGTGATCACTGGCTGGGAGAAAAGAACCTGTTTCACGAGCCGTCAATCAAGGTGCCGCTGATCATCTATGACCCGCGCGCGGAGGCCGACGCCACCCGCGGCACCGCTTGCGACGAACTGGTGGAGGCGATCGACCTGCTGCCCACCTTCTTGGAGTCAGCGGGCGGTGAACCTGCGCCGCACATCCTGGAGGGGCGCTCGCTGATGCCCTTGCTGCGCGGCGAAAGCCCGGACTGGCGCGAGTATGCGATTGCAGAGTTCGACTTTTCCACCATGCCGCTGTGCGAAAAACTGGGGCTGGAGCCGAAGGATGCACGACTGTTCATGGTCACCGATAAGCGCTGGAAGTTCATGCATGCGGAAGGCGGGCTGCGGCCGATGCTGTTCGACATGGAGAATGATCCGCAGGAGCTGGTGGACCTGGCAAAGGGCGATGGTCATCGGGAGATCATCGATCTGATGTATGACCGCTTGCTGGAATGGGGGCTCAGGATGTCGCAGCGGATCACCCTGTCGGACACGCAGATCAAGGCCCGCCGCGGCAAGTCTGGGCGCAAGGGGATTCTGCTTGGGGTCTATGAAGCTGACGAGGTCGCACCCGAGCTAACGGAGAAATACCGCGGTCCCGTGCCGCAGTAGCTGTCCTGCCTATTCACCTTTGCGCAAGTACTTCGGGGGAGCCCGTAAGGGCGGGGGCAGCGCCCCTTACCCGCGTTGCCAAGCTGCAGAGGGGCGCATAAATTGACCGGAAACGCATCAGAGGCGGCAGAATGGCAGGGCAGACGGAACAGGTTCTGAACGCAATCCTTGAGGATATCGAGGCCGGACGGCTGGTGCCCGGCGCGCCACTGGAGGAGAGCGAGCTGGTGCAGCGCCACGGGGTGTCGCGCACGCCGGTACGGGAGGCTTTCATTCAGCTGGAAGCCATTGGATTGATCAAGCGTTTGCCGCGCAAGGGGGCGGTTCTGTTCAAGCCGACGCTTGAGGAGTTCCTGGCGATCCTTGAGGTTCATGCCCGGCTGGAAGGGCAGGCAGCGGCGCTGGCCGCGCGGCGTTTGTCTCCGGCGCAGGCCGGGGAACTGGAAGCGGCGGTGGCCGCCTGCGAGAAACACGCAGCAGAGAAGGGTGACGGCGATCCGGCTGGCTATTACCAGCTGAACCTGCGGTTTCATGCCTGCGTGGCAGAAGGGTCCGGCAATCCGTTTCTTGTTGAGATGATCAAAACCAACGCGCGCAAGCTAATGGCCTATTACCGGGCGCGTTACCGGTATCCCGGCGTCATAGCGCAGTCGGCCAAGGAGCACCGGGAGATTGCCGCGCTGATCCTTGCCCATGACCGGGAGGCGGCTGAAGCTGCAATGACCGCGCATGTGCAGTTCGATCAGGTGACAGTGATGGACTTGCTGGCCGCTCTGGGCTGAAGCGGAAGGGAAGGGGGCCTGGCGGCCCCTGCTTGCGGCGCGGGTATTTTGACCAGAAAGAAGCCGCAGGGTCAGGGCTGCGCAGCTTGCTCGAAGAAACGGGCGAGGGTTTCCGCAAAGGCTTGCTGATCTGACTGTTCCGCCAGGCTTTCCAGGGCGCGGGCAAAAACGGCCGGGCCAAGTGTGTCCCGCATTTCATCACTCAGCGCGAGGATGAAGCTGTGGGTCATCTCCGGATGATGCTGTGTGGTGAAGATGTGGCGGCCAAGGGTGAAGCCCGTGTTCATGCCGCCGCTTTCGCTAAGCGGTGAAGCGCCGCCCGGCAGGGTGCTGACGCATTCGCAATGGGAGCCGTAGAGTTTGACCTCATCAGGCAGCGGGATGGCCCAATCCGGGTGGTGCAGCAGATGATTGCGGGTCAGCCCATGGACCCAGCCGTCCGGGTTGCGGTCAAGACTGCCGCCAAGGGCCTGTGCAATGGCCTGATGCCCGAAGCAGGCGCCGAACAGCGGGAATTTCCGGGCATGGGCTGTGCGGATCAGCGTTAGCAGCTGTGTGACCCAAGGCGCACCGGAGCGGACAGAGGCTGGGCTTCCAGTGATCATCGCGCCATCAAACGCAAACAGATCCTGCGGGAACTCTGCGTCCTTCACGGCAAAGACGGATGTGCGCCAGCCCGGCCTGGCCATCCGGATCAGGTCGGTGAACTTCTCACCGTCCTTGGGGTGCCTTTGGGCAAATTCGCTTTCGTCTGTGTTGGTCATCAGAATGGCCAAGTGCATGGGAACGCTCGCAAGATTTTCATTTACATAATTACAGGCTCTATTAATATACATAATGCAAGTAAGTTAGGAAAGCCCGCAATGACAGTTTGGACCCCCACCGACGACGGCTATGCGGATCTGAGCAGCCATGACACCTTTGCCAATGGCGCGCCGCACAACACCTTTGCCCGGCTGCGGCAGGAGGATCCGTTGCATTGGACCGAATACGACGGCGGCAGGAATTTCTGGTCGGTGACCCGCTATGAGGACATCACGGTGATGAACAAGAACACTGAGGTGTTCTCCTCTGCCCGTGGGATCCGGATGGAGGATCAGTCCTACGAGGAATACCTGGCGCGGCGTACCTTTCAGGAGACTGACCCGCCGGAGCATTCCAAGGTGCGGATGAAACTCCTGAAGGCGTTTTCCAAGACTACGATGGCGCAGTACGAGCAGGACATCCGGGACCTTTGCGCGGATATTCTGGATCAGGCGCTGGCCAAGGGGGAGTTCGACGCCACCAAAGAGATTGCCCGCCAGCTGCCGATGCGGATGCTGGGCCGGGTGGTGGGCCTGCCGGAGGCGGACTTGCCTTGGCTGGTGGAAAAGGGGGATGCGCTGATCGCCAATACCGATCCGGATTTCACCTCGCATGTGCTCGATAAGATGCAGACGGATGAGTTCCGGATGATGCCCTTCAATTCCCCCGCCGGGGCGGAGCTGTATGTCTATGCCAAGGATCTGATGGAGGAGAAAGCGCGCAAGGGCGACACCTTGGGCGTGCTGAACCTGATCCTGGAACCGGCCAAGGATGGCTCGGTCATCACTGAAACCGAGTTCCGCAACTTTTTTTGCCTCTTGGTGGCAGCGGGCAATGACACCACGCGCTATTCGATTGCCGCGGGCATTCAGGCGATGTGCCACCAGCCGGAGCTTCTGGCGCAGATGCAAGAGGGTGGAGACGTCTGGGAGACGGCAGCGGATGAGATCATCCGCTGGGCGACGCCCGCGCTCTACTTCCGCCGCACGGCGACCCGGGATGTGGAGATGCACGGCAAGACCATCCGGGAGGGCGACAAGCTGCTCTATTGGTTTGTCTCGGCCAACCGCGACGAAAAGCAGTTTGATGATCCATTTCACGTGAATCTGCACCGCAGCCCGAACCGGCATCTGTCGTTCGGCCAGTTCGGCCCGCATGTCTGCCTGGGCATGTGGTTGGCGCGGCTGGAAGTCACGGTGCTGTTCCAGGAGCTGGCCAAGCGGATCCAGCATATCGAGGCTGCGGGACCTCATAAGTTCCTGCGGTCAAATTTTGTCGGCGGCATCAAGTCACTGCCGGTGCGGGTTGAGGCCGCTTGAGGATTGCGCTCTTGCAGGAAAGACTCTGCGAAAACCGCTAAATATGTTAAGTAACAAGGCACGGGAAAAAGATGCCGAAGACTGTCCAACAGGGAAGGACCTGGAGCCATGAAGACCCGCTTGCGCGCGATGTTCTGCGACCACCTCAGCATCATGCGGGGGAAATACCTGCCGAATTCCAAGATCGGTGACGGCTCGACGCGGTTCTGCCGATCGGTTTTTGGCACCCATTACGATAAGGATCTGCTGGACGCGCCGGGATCGATGGTGAAACAGGGTCTTCCGGATATGGAGCTGAAATGGCTGCATGACGATATCCGCGACAGCTGGCATGCCTCGACCCAGGTGGTGCTGGGCGATCTCTATGACGATGAGGGGCGGCCGCTGGCGCTGTGCCCGCGCTGGGCGCTGAAGCGTGCGGTTGCGGACTGGCAGAAGCACGGGGTGACGCCAAAAGTCGGGATCGAGCTGGAGGCCTTTGCCCTGCAGGCGGACGACAGCGGGCGGCTCATGCCCTATGATGCGCCGGGCGGGGTGGTCTATGGCACCGGGCCGTTTGCCGACCCCTTGCGGTTCAATGACCGGATCTGGGCGATGGCAGATGACATGGGCTTCTCGCTGGACATGATCACCGCCGAGTTCGACAGCCCGCAGTTCGAATACACGCTGACCTTTGATGATGCGGTGAAGGCGGTGGATGACATCGTGCTGTTCCGCCTGATGGCGCGGGAAGTGGCGCTGGAATACGGCATTGTCCTGACGTTCATGCCGAAACCGATTGCCGAGGCCGGCGGCTCTGGCATGCATATCAACTTTTCATTCGTGGACGAGGCGGGCGGCAATGCGCTGTCGTCAGGGCCGCGGGGCGGGCCGGAGCATATGAACGATCTGGCACGCGGCTGCCTGGCGGGGCTTTTGCATCATCATAAGGGGCTTGCAGGGCTGATCGCGCCGACTGCCAACAGCTATATGCGGCTGCAGCCGGGGTCTTTGTCCGGGTACTGGCAGAACTGGGGCGGCGACCATCGCAATGTGACAACGCGCATCAGCTCTGAGGGCGGTGCCAAGGCGCGGCTGGAGCACCGGATGGCGGATGCCTCGGCCAATCCTTACACCGCGGTGGCGGCAGTCCTGCAAGCGGCGCGGCTGGGGGTTGAGAACGGCCACCAGTTGCCGCCGATGGAGACCGGCGACGGGTTTGACCGTACCGATGCGCGGGAAGGCACGGCGGTGGACCTGAAGGGCGCTGTTGGCGATCTGGAAGGGGATCGCGTGCTGGCCGCGGCAGTCGGGCCGGAGCTGGTTGCAAACCACGTCTTCATGAAACGTAAGGAAGTGCGCAAGACCCGCGACCTGGAAGGTGACGGGATGCGCGATTTCTACGTGCATTTCATCTGATCTTCCGTAGGAGAATACCGATGCAAGTAACCTGGAAACTGCCGGGCGGCGGGGCTGTCACGGCAACGGTGGACTATGGTCAGAGCCTTATGGAAGCAGCGCTGGCGCAGGATGTGCCGGGTGTGGTGGGGGAGTGCGGCGGCAGCCTCGCTTGCGCAACCTGCCATGTGTATGTGGATCCGGAGTGGGCCGCAAAATGCGGTGAGGCCGGTGAGTTCGAAGGCGCCATGCTGGATCTGGCAGAGGAGCGCCGGGAGACCAGCCGCCTCAGTTGCCAGATTGAGGCGCATCCTGATTTGGATGGTTTGGTGCTGGAGGTGCCGGCGGGCTGAGTCTGGCGGCTCTATCGCGGAAATGCTCTCAGGCGCGGTTGCGATAGCTGCGCCTGTATTCTTATTGCGCCACAGAAGGTGCGGGCCCGAAGCATCTGCTTCGGGCCCGCTATGGTATCTGGTGGCGCCCGGCCCTGGCGGCCCGGGCGCGGGTTGCGCTGTCCGCCGGACTTAGCTCACAGCCGCGAAACCTGCGTCGAGGGCGGAGAGGATGGTATCCGCCTCTGCTTCGCTCAGCACCAGCGGCGGCGACAGAATGATGTTGGGGCCAGAGACCCGCACCATTGCGCCTGCCTCATAAGCAACCTCCTGCAATTTGCCGATGGTTTTCTTGTCCACGGCTGCCTTGGTGCTGCGGTCGGAGACCAGCTCCAGCGCGCACATCAGGCCATGGCCGCCGCGGACATCGCCGATCAATTCGTACTTCTGCTGCAGCGCCAGCAGTCCCTGGTGGATCTGGGTTCCGCGGGCGGCGGCGTTTTCCGGCACGTTCAGGCGAAGCGTTTCTTCGAGGCAGGCGAGGGCGGCGGCGGCGCCGACCGGGTGGCCTGAGTAGGTGTAGCCGTGGCCGATCGCTGCCTTGCCAGTGGTGTCTTTCTCGAAGGTCTCTGTCATATGGTCCGCAATCATCACCGCGCCGAATGGGAAGTAGCCGTTGGTGATGGCCTTGGCCGTCGCCATCATGTCGGGCTGCACGCCCCAGTGGCGCGAGCCGCTCCATGATCCGCTGCGGCCGAAGGCGGTGATCACCTCGTCGGCGAGCAGCAGGATGCCGTGTTTGGTGCAGATATCCCGCACGCCGGGCATGAAGCTGGAATGCGGCGGTATCACCCCGCCCGCGCCGAGGATCGGCTCCATGATGAAGGCGGCAATGGTGCCTGCGCCCTGGAAGGCGATTTCGTCCTCCAGCGCCTGCAGGCAGAGCTGGGCGAGGCGTTCCGGGTCGGTTTCGTTGAACGGGTTGCGATAGGTGTAGGGGGCAGGGATCTGGAAACAGCCGGGCAGCAGCGGTTCGTACTGGGTGCGGAAGTTGGCATTGCCATTCACCGAGGCGCCGCCCATGTGGGTGCCGTGGTAGCCCTTCTTCAGGCTCAGGAACTTGGTGCGGCCTTCTTCGCCGCGGATCTTGTGGTACTGGCGGGCAAGCCGCAGGGCGCTTTCCACCGAATCCGAGCCGCCGGAGGTGAAGAAGGCGCGGGTGAGCCCGTCGGGTGCAAAAAACTTGCGCAGCTCCTCTGCCAGCTGGATCACCTGGTCGTTGGTGGTGCCGCGGAAGGTGGAGTAGTAGGGCAGGACGTCCAGCTGCGCGGCGATGGCGTCCTTTACCACCTGGCAGGAAAAGCCGAGGTTCACGTTCCACAGGCCGCCGACAGCATCGACCACCTCATGCCCGTCGATGTCGGTGATCTTCACCCCTTGGGCCGAGGTGATGATGGCGGGCGGGTTGGCCAGGCTGTCGCCGGGATGCGCCATCGGGTGCCAGAGGGATTTGGCATTGTGTTCTTTCAGAAAGTTGGAGTCTTTCATGGGGCAGCTCCTGGATGCGGCCCGGTCCGGGCCGGTGAGAGGTTCAGGCGGTTTCTTCCTGCGGATAGTCCGAAGGGGCAGAGCCGCCGATGCGATGGGTGAGAGTGGCGCCCGCGCGGCGCAGGGCCGCCGGGATCAGATTTTTTTGTTCTGCGGTCATCCGGGAGACTGGCGCGGCCACGGCCAATGCGCCGATCACTTTGCGGTCCGGGCCAAAGATGGGAACCGCGTGGGAATGCACATCCGCCTCAAATCCGCCGATGGACTGGGCAATGCCGGTGCTGCGGACCTCGTCCAGCTGGGCGCGGATTTCCTGGGGGTCGGTGATGGTTTCGGAGGTGCGTGCCTCAAGCGGCCGCGACAGCACCTCCTCGGCAAATCCGGGGTCGGCATAAGCCAGAACCGCCATGCCGGAACTGGTGCCGTGGAAGGTCAGAACCTCGGCGTCCTCCATCATGACTTTGGTGGCATTGCGCGGGGAATAGGCGTGCGACAGTGAATTCAGCTGGCTGCCCTGAAGCAGCGACAGGTGGGTGGTCTCACCGGTCTCGTCGCTGAGGTCACGCAGCACCCGGCGCGAAACGGAGAGAATCGGAACCGCTGCCTCGCGCAGGGCTGCGAGGCGCAAGACCTGCGGGCCGAGCCGGTAGGAACGATCGCTGCCGGCCTGTTCGACAAAGCCTGATTCCTGCAGTTCGCTCATCAGCCGGTAGACCGTTGCCTTGTTCATGCTCGACAAGCGCGTGAGGTCGCTGAGCCCGATCTCAGTCCGGCCATGGTTAAAATAAGTCAGTAATGACAAGGCTTTGGACACGGTTCCCATGCTCTTGCCGATGCTCCCTGTTAGGTCTTGCCAGGTGCCGTCTGCGCAAAAAGACGCACCTTTGATGCAATTTTGTTGACAGATAACGGGGGCGCCTGTCAATCTAAATTCAAACCAATGGTTCGAATAGTGAACCGAATGGCCAAACTGGGAGGAAAGCCATGAAACTCAAAACCCTCATGAAAGGGGCGGTCGCAGCGGCGGCGCTGGGGCTGAGCGCGGTTGCGGCGCAGGCCGAGTATCCGGAAAAACCGGTTAACTTCATCGTGCCGTGGCCGCCGGGTGACTTGGAGGATGTGCTGACGCGGATGATCGCCGAGGATTTCCAAAACGAATACGGTGTTGCTGCAGCTGTGGTGAATAAACCGGGCGGCGGCGGCGGGCCCTTCCCGGGGGCAATCGAGGTCGCGAATGCGCCGGCAGATGGCTACACCATCGGCTCTTTCGTGATCGGTGTGCCGGTGATGGGCCACCAGATCGACATCCCGCCGCTGACACCGGCCAAGTTCGACCCGCTGGGTATCTTCCTGACCTATCCCTTTGTGATCGCCACCTCAGGCGATGCGCCCTACAGCACGATGGAAGAGCTGGCGGCCTATGCCAAGGATAACGACGTGGCGCTGGGTCATTTCGGCGATGTTCTGACCCCGACGCAGGTGACCAAGGCCTATGCCAAGAACGCCGGCTTTGAATGGGGCTCGGATGCGGCATTTGATGCGCTGGACTGCAACACGCTGGCCTCCGGCGATGCGGATGTGATCAACACCACGCTGCAGCTGGTGCTGCCCTGTCTGGATCAGGTCAAGGTGCTGGTCTCTATCACTGACGAGCGTATCCCGCTGGTCCCAGATGCGCCGACCATAGGCGAGCTGGACGAAAGCCTGAATATCGCCCTGTGGAACGGTCTGTTCGTGACCAAGGACACCCCGCAGGACGTGCGTGACAAGATCATTGCGGTTGCTGAAAAGACGGTAATGAGCGAGCGCGCCCAGAATATCGCCAAGGAAACCGGAGCGCTGGTTTACTGGCAGAGCGCGGACGACAGCGCAGCCCGCGTGGCCAATGACATCGATACCATGGCCCGCATCGGCGGCTTGCTGTCGGAATAATCCTCCCCCTGCATCGGGGCCTTGCGGGGTCCCGGTGCCCTTTCCCTTCGCGCGGACAAAGAGCTCCTCAGATGCCATCGGAACGTGAACGCCGCTTTGTAGGACCGCGGCGCGGTCAGCTTGTCTTTGCCCTGGTCATGGTGGGCGTCGCATTGCTGCTGCTGGTCCTGATTACGGAGCAGACCACTTGGGTGCAGAAGACGAAACTGTTTGCCCAACCCCGGTTCTGGCCTGCTGTCGCCATCGGCGGCATGGTGCTCTTGGGCGGGCTGCACCTCTACAAGCTGCCCTGGCGGCGGGTCAGCCGTTATGACCTGTGGGAGGTCAAGCGCTGGGGGCAGGTGTTTGAATTCGCCGGCTGGTTCATGGGTTATGTCCTGCTGGTTCCCATAATCGGTTACCTCCCGGTGACGCTGGTTTTCGTTCCGCTGTTGAGCTGGCGGATGGGCTACCGCAGCCCCTTCATGCTTTGGATCAGCGCCGGTTTTGCGGTGGCCGTGGTGGTGCTGTTCAAGGCCTTGCTGTCGGTCAAGATCCCTGGCGCGCTCATCTATGAGTACCTACCGGGATCGCTGCGCAGTTTCTTCATTCTCTATCTCTGAGTGCCCGTCATGGACCTGATCCTCTCTGCAATAGACATCCTGATGCGCTGGGACGTGGCGCTGGCGCTGCTGGCGGGTTCAGTCGGCGGCGTGCTGATTGGCGCCATTCCCGGTGTTGGCCCGGCAGTGGCGATTGCGATCCTGCTGCCGGCGACCTTCTCAATGGATCCGATAGTCGGCCTGACGGTGCTGCTGGGGATCTACGGGTCGTCCATGTACGGCGGCTCAATCCCGGCGATCCTGATCAACACGCCCGGCACCGCGGTTAATGCGCTGACAACCTATGACGGCTATCCGATGACCGCCCGCGGCGAGCCGCGGCGGGCCTTGAGCCTTGCCTATTCCGCCAGCTTCTTCGGCGGTATCTTCTCGGTCATCTGTCTGATCCTGTTTGCGCCGGTGCTGGCAAAGATTGCGCCGATGTTCGGTTCGCGCGAGATTTTCATGGCGGCGCTGCTGGGCCTCATCCTGGTGGTGGTCGCGCACCGCGGCCAGGCGTTGATTGCCGGGACGCTGGCCTGCTTCGGGATCTTCCTGCAGACCATCGGGCTGGAGCCGGTGAAATACACCCAGCGCTACACCTTCGGGCAGGATTTCCTGGGCGGCGGTATCAACCTTATCGTTGTGGTTCTGGGGCTGTTTGCGATCTCGCAGGCGTTTGTCCTGCTGACCGACGAAGACGAGAAAGTCCGGATGACCCGCCTGCGCGGCGGCATGTTCCAGGGGCTGCGCGAGCTGGTACGCCATCCGCGCGTAGCGGGGGTCTCTGCCACCTTTGGCGTCTTGATGGGGATGATCCCCGGTGTGGGCGAGTTCACCGCGCAGTTCATGTCCTATACCTATGCGCAAAAGACATCGAAACGGCCGCAGGATTTCGGCAATGGCTCCTCCGAAGGTCTGATCGCTGCAGAAACCGCCAACAACGCGGTGCCTGCTGCTGCCATGGTGCCGCTTCTGGCGCTGGGCATTCCGGGTGAGGCGCTGACGGCAATGATGCTGTCGGTGTTCTATGTGCACAACGTGGTGCCGGGGCCGGGGCTTTTCCAGAACGACATGGACTTTGTCGTCGCACTGTATCTCGCACTGCTGGTGCTGAATGTGCTGGTGCTGCTGTTCCTGCTGTTTGCCACCCGGTCGCTGATCCAGGTGGTGCGCATCCCCAACCGCTTCCTTGGCGTCTGCATCCTGACGCTCAGCTTCGTCGGGGTCTATTCCCTGCGCAACTCCGCCACCGACTGTGTGATGGCGGCAGCGTTTGGCATCCTCGGCTATATCCTGAAGCGCCTGTCGCTGCCGTCGGTGCCGATCATCCTGGGCATGGTCCTGGGCGGCATCATGGAGGTGAAGCTGCGCGCGGGCATGGCGCGGGTGAAGGAACCCTTTGATTTCATTGACCGCCCGGTGGCGTTCATCCTGTTTTGCATCATCATCATCGTTCTGGCGGTCCATATCCTGCGGGTGCTGAAGGACCGGAAGGAACTGAAGGAGGCCGAATGGCAGACCAATCGCGCATCGACAAGCTTCGGCAGCTTGATGTGGCGCCGCAGAAACTCTTTCTTGAAGGATCATGGAAAGAAGGTTCGGGCCAGACACTCGAAGTTGCTTCGCCGGTTGACGGATCTGTTCTGACGACGCTGGCGGGCGCCTCTGCAACCGATGTCGAAAAGGCTGTGGCTTCGGCGCGGCGGGCATATGAGGATCGCCGCTGGGCGGGGCAGAGCCCCGCCGCGCGCAAGCAGGTGCTGCACAGGATTGCGGACCGGATCGCTGCCGAGGCGGTTGAGCTGGCGGTTCTGGGCGTGCGCGACAATGGCACCGAGTTCAATATGGCTCTGAAGGCAGAGCCGGGATCGGCAGCGGGAACTTTCCGCTATTATGCTGAGGCGCTGGACAAGGTGGCGGGTGAAGTCGCACCGACCGCACCCGACGTGCTGGGGCTGGTGCACCGGATGCCGGTGGGCGTGGTGGGGGCAATTGTTCCCTGGAATTTTCCGCTGATGATCGGTGCCTGGAAGCTGGCGCCGGCGCTGGCGATGGGCAATTCGGTGGTGCTGAAGCCTGCCGAAACCGCTTCGCTCTCCTTGCTCCGGCTGGCCGAAATCTGTTCCGAATGCGGGCTGCCGGACGGGGTGCTGAACGTGGTAACCGGCTCCGGTGCTGAAACCGGCGCGGCGCTGGCCGCTTCAATGGATGTGGATGTGCTGGCCTTCACCGGCTCAGGCGCTACGGGGCGCAAGCTTTTGGAAGCTTCGGCGCGGTCTAACCTCAAGCGTTGTTACCTGGAGCTGGGCGGCAAGTCTCCCAACATTGTCTTTGCGGATGCGCCGGATCTGGGCAAGGCCGCGAAAGTCTCTGCGGCGGGCATCTTCCGGAACTCCGGACAGGTCTGCATTGCCGGTTCCCGCCTGCTGGTCGAGGCTTCGATTCACGACGAGTTTGTTGAGACGCTGAAAGCTGAGGCGGAGGCACTGCTGGTGGGCGACCCGCTCGAACTGAGCACGCAGGTCGGCGCTGTGAACTCTGAGGAGCAGCTTCGCCGCAACTTGTCTTTCATGGACATGGCGCGGTCCGAAGGCGGGCAGGTGGTGACCGGTGGCACGCGCATTCTGGAGGACACAGGCGGCACCTATATGTCGCCGGCCATCGTGACCCATGTGACCCGGGATCATGCGCTGTTCCAGCGCGAGGTTTTCGGGCCGGTTCTGGCAGTAACCAAGTTCGAGACCGAACAAGAAGCGTTGAGTTTGGCCAATGGTACCGACTTCGGATTGGCCGCCGCGGTCTGGACCGAAAACCTGTCACGCGCGCACCGGATGGTCGCTGGCGTTCGTGCCGGTGTCGTGCATGTGAACACCTACGGCGGTTCGGATAATACCGTTCCGTTAGGGGGCGTCGGACAGTCGGGCAACGGGCATGACAAGTCGCTGCACGCGCTGGACAAATACACCGATCTAAAAACCGCTTGGATCCAGCTCTGAAGCAGGCTTCGCGAGAGCAAAATCTGCGGCCTCCGGCGGGCGTATTTTTGGTAAGATGAAAAGCTTGGGCGTGCCGGTGACCGCCGTCCAGGCGCTGATTAAACGGGAGACAAAGCCTGTGGCAGACAAGACCATTCTGGTTGCCGGAACCTATGACACCAAGGACGATGAACTGGGCTACCTGGCGGAGGTGATCCGTGGTCAGGGCGGCAAGGTGCTGACGATGGATGTGAGCGTGCTGGGGGATCCCAGCCAGCCCGCGGATATCAGCAAGCACGAGGTGGCTGAGGCTGGTGGCAGTTCGATTGAGGCGGCGATTGCTTCGGGGGACGAAAACACAGCCATGCAGATCATGGGGACAGGGTCCGCGGCCAAGTCGCTGGAGCTATACCGGGCAGGTCGCATTGACGGGGTGATCGTGCTGGGCGGCACTATGGGCACCGACCTGGCGCTGGACATGTGCGCGGCATTGCCGGTTGGAGTGCCGAAGTATATCGTCTCCACCGTCGCATTTTCGCCGCTGATGCCGCCGGAGCGGATTCCGGCGGATGTGCAGATGATCCTTTGGGCTGGCGGGCTCTATGGATTGAATTCGATCTGCAAGGCATCGCTCAGCCAGGCCGCCGGTGCGGTGCTGGGGGCGGCTCGGGCGGTGGAGCCGCCCAAACGCGACCGGCCGCTGATCGGCATGACCTCTTTCGGCAAAACGGTGCTGCGCTACATGGCGTCGCTGAAACCGGCCTTGGAGGACCGCGGCTTTGAGGTCGCGGTTTTCCATGCCACCGGCATGGGCGGGCGGGCTTTCGAGAGCTTGGCAGCGGAGGGCGCCTTTGCGGCGGTGATGGATTTTGCCCCGCAGGAAGTGTCGAACCACCTGTTTGGCGGGCTGTCAGCGGGGGCGGACCGGATGACCAACGCAGGTAAATCCGCGACGCCGCAGCTGGTGGCGCCGGGCTGCTATGACCTGGTGGATTTTGTTGGGTGGCAGGACACTCCGGTACAGTTGCAAGGCCGGGAGACGCACGCCCACAACCGGCTCTTGACCTCCGCCATGCTGGAAGCGGGGGAGCGCCGCCAGGTGGCGCAGGCGATCTGCGGCAAGCTCTCCACCGCGCAGGCGCCGGTGGCGGTGCTGCTGCCCTCAGGCGGGTGCAACGAATGGGACCGGCCCGGCGCGCCGCTGCATGATGCGGAAGGGCTGGCGGCCTTTTGCGAGGAAATGCGAGAGCGCTGCCCGGAGAATGCGGAGCTGCATGAGCTGGATTGCCACATCAATGACGCTGACTTCTGCGCCAAGACCTTGGAAATCCTCGATGGCTGGATCGCCAGCGGGGTGGTGAAAATCGGCTGATACGCTTTGCGGCAGCGTTGCCGGAAAAGGTGTTTCAAAAAGGTTCCATTTTCCTCATTTTCTGTTACGTAAATTCCAGCAAAACAGGCCGCCGGAGGCTGCGAGCACCGTGATGCGGGGTTTGCGGGGCTTCTGCTGTCATTGGGGCTTGGCGCCGGTCCGGCTGCCGTGCCTAATCTGTTGGGAGCGGGGGGCAGGCACTGCCGCCGCGGAAGAGAGAGGAAGACCGGATGAGTGAAGCCATTGCATATGAGCGCGTCGGCGATATTGCCGTTCTGAAGGCGCAGAACCCGCCTGTGAACGCGCTGGGCATTGATGTGCGCAAAGGGCTGCTGGCCGGGATTGAGCGTGCCGAAGAAGAGGGTGCCAAGGCAGTGCTGATTTACGGCGAGGGTAAGACCTATTTTGCGGGTGCCGATATTCGCGAATTCGGCAAGCCGCCGCAGGACCCCTACCTGCCGGGTCTGTGCAGCCGGATCGAAGCCTCACCGCTGATCGTGGTCTCTGCCATGCACGGCACGGCGCTGGGCGGCGGGCTGGAGGTGGCCTTGTCCTCGCACTACCGGATTGCAGTGCCTACGGCAAAGATGGGGCTGCCCGAGGTCAACCTGGGCATTCTGCCCGGTGCGGGCGGAACCCAGCGGCTGCCGCGGCTGGCCGGAACGGAGGCTGCGCTGGAGATGATCACCTCGGGCCGCCACTTTGGCGCGGCGGAGGCGCTGGACAAGGGCATCATCGACCGTATTGCAGACGGCGAACCCCATGAAATCGGCCTGGCTTATGCGCAGGAACTGCTGGATGCAGGTGTGCCGCGCCGGGCTGTAGGCGAAATGCCTGCGCCGGAAGCTGTGGAATTCGATGCCGTCTATGATGCGACGCTGAAGAAGGGCCGCGGCCAGCTTTCTCCGGCGACGGCGGTGCGGGCGGTTCAGGCAGCGGTGGAAGCAGAGAGCTTTGAGGCGGGCCTCAAACGCGAGCGTGCGCTGTTCACAGAGCTGATGGAATCAGATCAGCGGCAGGGGCTGATCCATGCCTTCTTCTCGGAACGTGCGGTCAGCAAGCTGCCGGAGCTGGACGGCGTTGAACCGCGGGACGTTTCCGCCATGGGGGTAATCGGCGGCGGCACCATGGGGGCGGGCATCGCCACAGCCGCGCTGCTGGCCGGGTTGCCGGTGGCGCTGATAGAGATGACGGATAAGGGGGTCGCCGCCGCGCGCGGCCGGATCGAAGGCAATCTGCAGGGGGCCCTGAAGCGGGGCAAGATCACCCAGATGCAATATGATCAGCTGACCGCCGGGGCGCTGACCGTGTCCACGGACTATGCCGCGCTGGGGCAGGTGGATCTGGTGGTCGAGGCCGTGTTCGAGGACATGGGCGTCAAGCGCGAGGTTTTCGGCAAGCTGGATGCGCATTGCAAGCAGGGGGCGGTGCTGGCGACCAATACCTCCTATCTGGATGTGGATGAGATCGCCGTTGCAACTTCCCGCCCGCAGGATGTGATCGGGCTGCATTTCTTCTCCCCCGCCCACGTGATGAAGCTTTTGGAAGTTGTGGTCGCTCAGAAAACCGCGCCGGAGGTTCTGGCCACCGGCTTTGCTCTCGGAAAGCGGCTGAAGAAGGTGGCGGTCCGTTCCGGCATCTGCGACGGCTTCATCGGCAACCGGATCATGAACGCCTACCGCAAGGCGGCGGAATATGTGGTGCTGGATGGGGCTTCGCCCTATCAGGTGGATAAGGTGGTGACCACTTTCGGTTTCCCGATGGGACCGTTTGCGATGGGCGATTTGGCGGGGTTGGACATCAACTGGGCGGCCCGCAAGCGCCGCGCGCCGACGCGGAATCCGCGTGAGAGGGTGCCGCGGTTCTACGAGATGCTCTGCGAGGGCGGTGACTTCGGCCAGAAGACCGGCAAGGGCTTTTATGTCTACGAGGCAGGCAAGCGCGGCGGCGTCCCGAACCCGGAGGTGGCGGAGCTGATTGCCCGGGACCAGGAGCAGCAGGGTGTCACCCCGCGGGAGTTTAGTGATGCCGAGGTACTGCGCCGCTACATGTGCGCCATGGTGAACGAAGCCGCCAAGGTGGTGGGCGAGGGAATCGCCCGGCGTCCGCTGGACGTGGATATGGTGATGCTGTTCGGCTACGGGTTCCCGCGGTTCTGGGGCGGTCCGCTGAAATGGGCCGATCTGCAGGGACTGGACGGCATCCTGGCCGATATCAAGGTCTATGCGGAAGAGGACAGTTTCTTCTGGCAGCCGGCGCCGCTGCTGGAGCGTTTGGTGGCTGAGGGCAGAACCTTCGGCGATCTGAACAAAGGCGCCTAGGCAAGCGGGCGGCGCCCCTCCGGCCCGTCGAGGGCCATCGGGGCGCGGCCCGGCGTTGCCGGGCTGGGCGCGCAAACGCGGACCGTATTACGAGAAAAGCGCCGCGCGTAACGCGCGGCGACTGGCCCAACAAGAGCGGTGCATCTTTGATGCGCCTGGCGATTGGCGGGAGTTCCCTGTGCCTCAGGCCCAGGTGCCCTCGGTGGCGGAACGGATCTTGCGGATGTTCTCGCCGTATACTTCCGGATTGTTCACAGACCCGCCCTTGAAGACCGCGGAGCCTGCGACCAGCACATCGGCGCCGGCTTCGGCCACCAGCGGCGCGGTGGTGGGATCGACACCGCCATCGATCTCGATATGCACCGGGCGGTCGCCGATCATCGACCGCAGGCGGCGGATCTTGGCGGTCATGTCCAGGAACTTCTGGCCGCCAAAGCCAGGGTTCACGGTCATCACGCAGACCAGATCAGTCAGGTCCAGAAGGTGCTCAACGGCCTCTGCCGGGGTGCCGGGGTTCAGTGCGACACCTGCCTTCATGCCCGCGCCGCGGATTGCCTGCAGGGTGCGGTGGATGTGCGGGCCTGCCTCAATATGGGCGGTCAGCACATCGGCACCGGCATCGGCATAGGCGTCGATATAGGGATCGACCGGCGCGATCATCAGGTGCACGTCCATCACGGTTTTCACATGCGGGCGGAACGCTTTCACCGCCTGTGGGCCGAAAGTAAGGTTCGGCACGAAATGCCCATCCATCACATCCACATGCACCCAGTCGGCGCCTTGGGCTTCGATCGCCTGGATCTCCTGCCCGAAATTGGCGAAATCGGCAGACAGGATGGAGGGTGCGATCTTGATCTTGCGGTCAAAGGACATCTGGCAGCTTCCTTTTGCAAAGGGAAATGAGGAGTCGAAGGCCGTATAGACCGTCCGGCCCGCTGTGCACAGGGGCAGATTAAGCATCGGGTCCGTTTCCTTGGGCGCTGCGCCTGCCGGTTGCGCCGGGTCGCGTTACAAAACTTTCACGGCAGTGACACATGAGCTTTGAGCAGGGCCGGTAGGCAATCCCCGAACGAGAAGGGAGCGCCCCGGTGCTGCGCATTGATAAACTGACCAAACGGTTCGGCGGTAAGATCGCGGTGGATACCGCTACGCTGGACATCGACAAGCCCTGCATGATCGGCATCATCGGCCGCTCCGGCGCAGGTAAATCCACTCTGCTGCGGATGCTGAACCGGCTGGAAGACGCCAGCGGCGGCCGCATCCTGTTCGAGGGGCGTGAAATTACCGGACTGAAGGGCAAGGGCAAGCGCGCCTGGCAGTCCGAGTGCGCGATGATTTTCCAGCAGTTCAACCTAGTGCCGCGGATGGACGTTGTTTCCAACGTTTTGCACGGCACATTGAACCGCCGCAATGCGATGGCGACGCTGTTCAACCTCTATCCGATGGCAGATATTCACACGGCGATCGACATCCTCGACCGGCTCGGAATTGCTGAACATGCCGCCAAGCGGGCAGAGGCGCTGTCGGGCGGCCAGCAGCAGCGGGTGGCGATTGCCCGGGCGCTGATGCAGGACCCGAAAATCATTCTGGCGGATGAGCCGATTGCCTCGCTGGACCCGATGAACGCCCAGACCGTGATGGAGGCGCTGCGCCGTATCCACGAGGAAGACGGGCGCACCGTTATTGCCAACCTGCACACGCTGGACACTGCGCGCCGCTATTGCGACCGGGTGGTCGGGATGCGCGACGGGCGCATCGTCTTTGACGGGCTTCCGGAGCAGCTGACCACCGGGGTGGCCCGCGAGATTTACGGCGCCGGAGAGGAATTTTCCGAGGCCGCCACCTCAACCGAGATCGAAACGCTGGAAAAGACGGACGCGATGCGCACCGCCATTCCCGCCGAATAACCCCGAACCTGAATTCATCGACCCGGCGGGCTGCTCTGCTGGGACCCAACCGGAGAGACATGAGATGAAGAAACTGATTGCTGCCGTTCTGGCAACCACCGCGCTGACTGCCCCTGTTGCGGCAGAAGAGATCAAGGAATTCCGCATCGGCATCCTGGGCGGCGAGAACGCTCAGGACCGTCTGAGCAAGCAGGAATGCCTGCGTGAACAGACCGAGGAATTGCTGGGCGTTGAAACCAAGCTGTTTGCGCCTGCCGACTATAACGGCGTGATCCAGGGTCTGCTGGGCGGCACCATCGACATGGCCTGGCTGGGCGCGTCCGGTTATGCCAAGACCTACCTGTCCGACCCCGAAGCGGTTGAGCCGGTGCTGGTCAAGGTGAACACCGATGGCAGCTATGGCTATTACTCCATTGGCTTTGCCCGCAAAGACAGCGGTGTTGCATCCCTGGAAGACCTGAAAGGCAAGACTTTCGGCTTTGGCGACCCGAACTCCACCTCCGGCTACCTGATCCCGTCGATCGAAATTCCGCAGGTGACTGGCGCGACCATGGACTCCGGCGATTATTTTGGTGAAGTGAAATTCACCGGCGGTCACGAGCAGACCATTGTGGCCGTAGCAAACGGCGACGTGGATGGCGGCGTCAGCTGGGCAGACGGCCTGGGCGAATGGGAAGACGGCTACAATTCGGGCGCGCTGCGCCGCGCCGTGGATGCCGGCCTGGTCGATATGAACGACATGGTGGAAATCTGGAAATCGGCGCCGATCCCGGAGGGCCCGTTTGTTCTGCGCACCGAACTGCCCGAAGATGTGAAGGTCAAAATGACCGGATTGCTGGCCTCGATGAACTCTATCGACCCGGACTGCATGTATAACGTGCTGGGCGGCGAATCCAAAGGTCTGATGCCGATCACCCATGACGCTTACGAAGTGATCATCGAGGCCCGCAAGCTGAAGTCCCAGTAATTTCAGCCCAGCACTTATTTAGTTGTGCTCTGCGGGGTTCCGGGCCGGTCTTGGAGCCCCGCAATTTCCTGGATGGACCCAGTAACACCCATCCCTAGAAGATCAGGATCCCCAAATGGCAGATTTGACAGCCGCCCGGCCGGGCATCGAGGACATCCGGCAGCACTACACCGCCCATACCCAGCGCAAGCGGCTCTATGGCGGTATTCTTCTGGCGGTTTTTGTGGCGCTAATGGTGTCTGGATTCCGCACAGCGGATGCCCGTAACGCAGGCTCCTTTGCTGACGGGTTCACCCGCATTTTCGACTATCCTGCCGAAGTTCTCGCGGAGGCCGCCGAAAAGGCGGCGCAACTGCCGGGCCATGTGGTGCATTTCTTTCCGGCGCTGGTGGAGACATTGAACATCGCCGCCGCTTCGACCCTGGTGGGGGCCGTGTTCGGCACACTGCTGTCGCTGCTGGCGACCCGCGGCATGGCGCCTTGGCCCGCGCTTATCCCGCTGTTCCGCCGCATCAGCGATGTCTGCCGGGCGATTCCGGAAATCGTCATTGCGCTGGTGCTGATATTTGTGCTCGGCGGCGGGCCAGTGCCTGCGATGATCGCGATTGCCATCCACACCGCCGGCGCGCTGGGCAAACTGTTTTCCGAGGTGAATGAAAACGCCTCGCTGAAACCGGTTGAAGGCCTCACCTCTGTCGGCGCCACCTGGGCCCAGCGGATGACGCTGGGGGTGATCCCGCAGGTTGGCCCGAATTATGTGAGCTACGCGCTCTTGCGCTTTGAGATCAACATCCGGGCCTCTGCCATCCTCGGCTTTGTCGGTGCGGGCGGTATCGGCTACGAGCTGAAAAACGCCATGTCCTGGGGGCAGGGGCGCTATGACGAGGCAGCCGCGATCTTCCTTCTTCTGTTTGTCACCATAGTGGCCGTTGACCAGCTGTCCGGCCTCTTGCGTGACCGCCTGACCCATGGAGCGAAGGCATGACCACTTTTGACACCACCCTTACTTCGGCTGACCTGAAGTCAGACATCTCGCGGCTGTTCCTGAAGAAGCGGTTGATGAATTTTGCCCTGCCCGCCGCGGTGCTGGCCTATCTTGCCTATGTCTTTGTGATCTTCGACATGCCGGGGCTGTGGGAGCGTGCCAGCCTGGACAACGCCACGACCCTGGTCAGCGACAGCTACAGCTACAAGACCCATGTCACCCGAGACAACCGCAGCGGTGAGGTGTCGGTGGCCATCGAGGGCGAGCGCAAGGGCGCCTATCCCGACGGCATGTCACCGGACTGGGTGGCCCTGGGCGAGACCACTGTGATTGATCTGGAGGCTGGGCATAAGGTCACCTTCGGCCCGGAGACCATCGCATATGAAATCCCCGGCTATGGCACAGTGCGCGCCACGCCGAGCCGCAGCGCGGGCGTGCAAGCGGAACTGCCTGCCGGTGATGTGCCGGAGTGGATCAGTGTTTCGAAGAACCGCCTGGCCGTCACCACGGAGGCGGGCCGCCTGACCGTGACCCGCAACCGGGCGGAAGTTTTCCGCTATTTCGCGGGGTGGGAGCTGTTCTTCTTTACCCTCGACAGCCCGTACTACGGCATGGGCGCAGGGGAGCTGGTGCAGCGGGCTGCCACTGGCGAGGCTGGCGCAATCTTCCAGGAGTTCTGGACCAATAAGATGTGGCGCCACCAGGATGTGGCCTGGGCCATTGCTGAGACCCTGCTGATGGCCTTCCTCGGCAGCATCGGTGCAGGCATCATCGCGCTTCCTCTGGCCTTTCTGGCGACCCGGAATTTCATGCCCTTGCGCAGCGTCCGCTTTGCCATGCGCCGCGTGTTCGATTTCGTGCGCGGCGTCGACTCGCTGATCTGGACAGTGGTGCTGGCGCGGGCCTTTGGCCCCGGGCCGCTGACCGGCGCGCTGGCGATTCTGGTGACGGACACTGGCACCTTCGGTAAGATCTTCTCCGAGGCGCTGGAGAACGTTGACCAGAAGCAGATCGAGGGCGTGGCTTCAACCGGAGCCAAGCCGGTGCAGCGCTACCGCTTCGGGGTGATCCCGCAGATCACGCCGGTTCTGCTGAGCCAGCTCCTTTATTTTCTCGAGTCGAACACACGGTCAGCCACCATCATCGGCGCTATCACCGGCGGCGGCATCGGCCTGTTGCTGACCCAGGCGATCATCACCCAGAAGGACTGGGAGGAAGTGGCCTATTACATTACCTTGATCATCCTGATGGTGATGCTGATGGACTGGTTCTCCGGCTGGCTGCGGCGCCGCCTGATCAAGGGCGAGGGCGGCAAGGCCAAGCGCAAGCCGCGGAAGCCGGAAGAGGGCGGGGCGTTCCTGCTGCCCTGACCTTGCCCCGGCTTGCTGAGGAGGACTGACAATGCCCCGGTTGAAGGCCGAAGAACCGTTCATCCACCCTGATTGCACGATCACTGGCAGCCGTTTCGGTGCCTATGTCGAAATCGGCGCCGGCTGCCGGGTGGCGAACGCAGTGGTCGGCGACTACAGCTATTGCGACCGGATCTGTGACATTGCCAACGCAGAGATCGGCAGGTTTGCCAATATTGCCAGCTTTGTGCGGATCGGCGCCTCCGACCATCCGATGGAGAAAGCGTCTCTGCACCACTTCCTCTACCGGTCGGCAAGCTACTGGGATGATGCGGAGGATGACGCGGAGTGGTTTGACCGCCGCGCCGGGCGAACTGCCTGCATCGGCCATGACACCTGGATCGGCCATGGGGCAATGATCAAGCCTGAGGTGACCATCGGGCATGGCGCTGTCGTGGCCTCAGGCGCGATTGTGACCAAGGACGTGGCACCCTACACCATTGTTGGCGGGAATACCGCCAAAGTGATCCGCCGGCGGTACCCTGAGGCGGTTGCCGGGCAGATGCTGGACCTGGCGTGGTGGGACTGGGACCACGAGGCCTTGCGGACCGCGCTGCCGGACTTCCGTAGCTTGAGGGCCGAAGAGTTCCTGGAGAAGTATTCCTGATTCCGCAGGCGGGCAGCTACCGCCTGTTCCAGCACATTCCCAGAACGTGCGTCACAGTTGGGCGTGGCGCCGCTGCGCGGCGACGCGCTTCAGGGGCAGGTTTGCCCTGAAGCGCTTTTTCTATTTTTGGTCTGCCAGCCCCGCCTCAAGGGTAAACGGCGCAGCGCGCCGCCGCCTTGCGATCCATGGCCCGGGGCTGTCAGGGGTCAGGCGGCGCCTGCGTCGACCAGTTGGGTGGCGATGTCGAGGAACACCTTGGCCTGGGGGCTGCCGGGCTTGGCTGCCACGATGGGCGTGCCGTTGTCACCAGCCAGCCGCACGTCCAGATGCAGCGGTACCTCGCCCAGCAGCGGCACGTTCAGCTTTTGCGCCTCAAGTGCGACGCCGCCGTGACCGAAGACATGTTCTTCATGCCCGCAGTTGGAGCAGATGTGGATGGACATGTTCTCGATCATGCCCAGTACAGGCACGTTCATTTTGCGGAACATGTCGATGCCCTTGCGCGCGTCGATCAGCGCCACATCCTGAGGGGTGGAGACCACGATGGCACCGTCCACATGGGTCTTCTGCGCCAGCGTCATCTGCACATCGCCGGTTCCCGGCGGCAGGTCGACGATCAGCACGTCCAACTCGCCCCATTGCACCTGCAGGAGCATCTGCTGCAGCGCGCCCATCAGCATCGGCCCGCGCCAGATCACCGCCTGGTCCTCGCCGGTCATCAGTCCCATCGACATCATTGTGACCCCATGGTTGCGCAGCGGCAGGATGGTCTTGCCGTCGGGGCTGGCGGGGCGGCCGCTGACCCCCAGCATTTTGGGCTGCGAGGGGCCATAGACGTCGGCATCCAGCAGGCCCACTTTGCGCCCTTGCATTGCCAGCGCGCAGGCGAGATTGGCGGAAACGGTGGACTTGCCAACGCCGCCCTTGCCCGAGGCCACGGCGAGGACCCGGGCCACGCCGGGCACCTTCTGCGGCGCCTGCTGCTGCGGCTGGGCTGCTTTCTTCGGTTTCAGGTCCGGCGGTGCCTTTTCCGAATGGGCGGTGAGCATCGCAGAGACCTTCTCAACCCCCGGCAGCGCCGCCACTGCCGCATCAGCCTTATCGCGCACCGGACCGTAGGCGTCAGCCTTGCCGGGATCGATTTCCAGCACAAAGCGGACGGTGCTGGCTTCGACAGTGACGGCACGGGCAATGCCTGCGCTGACGATGTCGCTGCCGCTAACGGGGTCGGTGATGGTCTTGAGCGCCTCAAGGACGGTTTCACGGGTGACGGTCACGCCGGTCTCCTGTAGCTGGTCATGTCTTGCGCCTGTTCTGGCGCAATTCGGCTGGTCTTGCCAGCCATACCCGGGCAGGAGTTTGATTTAGCGCATCCTGGAGTCAGCTTTTTTGTGGGCTGGCCTTGTTCAAGACCGGACACTTGTCGGCAAACGCCGCAGCGCCGCGCGTCAGCGCGGCGCTGGGCCCAACGGGAGGAGGCCCATCGGGCCGAGGACGGGCGGGAGGATCCCGTCAGCTGGCTAAGGCCACCTCGGCGGCGTTCATCACCGCGCCGATGCGGCGGCCGGTGTCCACCATGCGGTTAGAGAATCCCCATTCGTTGTCATACCAGCTGACCACCCGCACCAGCCCCTCCGCTGTGACAGCGGTTTGCGCTGCGGCAAAGCAGCTGGAATGCGGGTCGTGGTTGAAGTCGACGGAGACAAGCGGGTCATCCTCGTAGGAAAGGATGCCCTCCAGCCCATTCGTGGCAGCCGCTTTGACTGCGGCATTGACTGCTTCAACTGTGGCTGGGCGCTCCGGCACAAAGCTCAGATCCACAACGGAAACGTTGGCAGTGGGCACCCGGATGGCAGAGCCTTCCAGGCGGCCATTCAGATGCGGCAGCACCTCCGAAATTGCCCGGGCCGCTCCGGTGGAGGTGGGGATCATTGATAACGCGGCGGCACGCGCGCGGTAGAGGTCTTTGTGGCTGGTGTCATGGGTCGGCTGGTCGCCGGTATAGGCGTGGATCGTGGTCATATATCCGGTCTTGATGCCAAAGGCCTCGTCGAGCACCTTGGCCAGCGGCGCCAGGCAGTTGGTGGTGCAGGAGGCGTTGGAAACGATCAAATCCTCTGCCGTCAGGTCCATGTGGTTCACACCAAAGACTACAGTCCGGTCGGCATTCTTTCCGGGGGCGGAGATCAAAACCCGCTTGGAGCCGTTTTTCAGATGCCGGGCGGCATCGTCACGAGCGGTGAACAGGCCGGTACACTCATAGGCGATGTCCACATCCTCCCAGGGAAGGTCCTCCGGGTTGCGGAAGGCGCTTAGGCGGATGCTATGAGGGCCGACGCGGATCAGATCGTCCGCCAGAAACACAGGTGTCTTCAGGCGTCCGTGCACGCTGTCGTATTTCAGCAAATGCACCAGCGTTTCCGGCGGCGACAGGTCGTTGATGGCCACGACCTCGATATCCCTGGCATCGCGTTCCAGCAGCGCCCGCAGTACCCCGCGGCCAATCCGCCCGAATCCGTTGATTGCAATTTTCAGTGTCATCTCTGATCTCCGGCTGGTGTACCGGAGTTCAATCCGGTAGCGATAACGGTTGCGATACCGATAGCGATAACGAATGCGAAAATCAAGCCCCTCGTCGGCAGAGCAGCCCTTGCGGTGGCCAGCAAACTGCAGGAGCATGGGGGGATGACCAAGAAACTGCTTCTGAAAGACGTGGCCAAGCTGGCCGGTGTCAGTGAGATGACCGCGTCCCGTGCCTTGCGCGGGGCACCGGATGTATCAGCCAAGACCAAGGCGAAGATCGAGGAAATTGCCCGGACCCACGGTTATGTTCCGAACCGGATTGCCGGTTCCCTGTCCTCGCAGTCGGTCAATCTGGTGGCGGTGGTGGTGCCGTCGCTGAACAGTTTTGTTTTCCCGGAGGTGCTCTCTGGTATTTCTGCCGTCTTGAAGGACAGTCCGCTGAAGCCCGTCGTTGGCGTCTCCGGCTACGACCTTGAAGAAGAGGAAAGCGTCACCCGCGAGATGCTCAGCTGGCGCCCTTCCGGTCTGATTGTCGCCGGGCTGGAGCACACCGAGGCAACACGCCGGATGCTGCAGCAGGCCGACTGCCCGGTGGTGGAGGTGATGGATGTTGACGGCGACCCTGTGCGCCACTGCGTCGGCATTTCGCATTTGCAGGCAGGCCGCGATATGGCAGAGCAGATCCTTGCCCGCGGCTACCGCAAGATCGGTTTCATCGGCACCAAGATGCCGCAGGATTTTCGTGCCAGGAAACGCTTTGATGGCTTCACGGACGGGCTGGCGGCGCAGGGTGTGACGCTCGGCGATACTGAGCATTACTCCGGTGAAAGCGCAATCCAAACCGGCCGCCAGCTGACGGCGCAAATGCTGGCGCGCAGACCGGATTTAGAGTGCATTTACTATTCCAGCGATGTGATGAGCGTTGGCGGGCTGATGCATTGCCTGGCCGCGGGCCTGTCGGTGCCCGGTGATATCGCCTTGGCCGGTTTCAATAATCTTCAAATCCTGCAGGGCTTGCCGCTGCAACTGGCGACGACGGATGCCTGCCGCCATGAAATCGGTGAACGCGCGGCGCAGATCATTCTGAAATCGCGGGAGCCGGGCGGGACAGACGGGCTGGTATTCAATCGCCTGGCACCGGCAATCAGCCTGGGTGAGACGCTGTAGTCAACCGCCGGAATCATAAGCATTTCCTTCGGAAGGGTGCGGGCCTGCCGGGCCGCCCGGCGATTTTTCTAGCTTTACCGGCCGCCCCGAGGCAACCTGAGAACATGGTTCCAGTGCAGCACGGGTCAGCCCGCTAAAGGAGTGCAGATGCCTAAGTACAACGACATGTTCGAGCTTTCGGTCGAAGATATGGACCTGATTGAAACCTCGTTGCGCCACACGCGGGATGCATTATCTGAAGCGCATCCCGCAGCGGGCAGCGCAGATGCGGAAACCCTGCGCCGGGTTCATGCCCTGCTGGGGCAACTGCATAACCAAAAGATATTCTATTACCCGAAGGACAAGGTTTATGTCAGCGGGTGAAGCCTCTGCCAAAAGAAAAAGCGCTCCCCGCGGGACGGAGAGCGCCGTAGCCTGTGATATGGCTTAAGTTCACATCGCAGCCTTGAAAAGCTGGGTAAGATTTTCCTCGGTCAGCTCAATCGGGTTGCCGCCGCAAGAGGGGTCAATGATGGCCCCCTTGACCAGCTCGGGGATGGCCGCTTCGGTTACGCCCAGGTCTGAGAGACCGCGCGGGATGCCCAAGGAGTCGTTCAGCTCCTGCACGAAGCTGCGGAACCCGTCGAAGCCGCCATCAATGCCCAAGTAAGCCGCCGCCATTTTGAACCGGTCCGCAATCGCAGCGGCATTGAACTCCAGCACCGCGGGCATGCAGACCGCGTTGGTGGTGCCGTGGTGGGTGTTGAAATGCGCGCCGATCGGGTGGCTCATCGCGTGGATCGCGCCGAGGCCCTTCTGGAAGGCGGTGGCGCCCATTGCAGCCGCCGACATCATCTGCGCGCGGGCCTCGATGTCGGTGCCGTCGGCATAGGCGCGCGGGAGGTAGTCCTTGACCAGGCGCATGCCCTCCAGCGCAATGCCTTGGGACATCGGGTGATAATGGGGGCTGCTGAACGCCTCGACGCAATGAGCAAATGCATCCAGCCCGGTGCCTGCAGTGATGAACTTGGGCATGCCGACGGTCAGCTCTGGATCGCAGATCACCACCGCGGGCAGCACCTTGGGGTGGAAGATGATCTTCTTCTGGTGGGTGACGCTGTCGGTGATCACCGAGGCGCGGCCCACTTCGGAACCCGTGCCAGCGGTGGTCGGCACTGCGATGATCGGCGCAATGGCATCGGCGTCGGCGCGGGTCCACCAGTCGCCGATATCCTCAAAATCCCAAACCGGACGGGTCTGCCCTGCCATGAAGGCGACCATCTTACCCAAGTCCAGGCCGGAGCCGCCGCCAAAGGCGATCACCCCGTCATGGCCTCCCGCATTGTAGGCGGCAACGCCGGCGTCCAGGTTCTTCTCATTCGGGTTCGGATCGACCTCGGAGAACATGGCGCGGCCCAGGCCTGCGGCCTCCAGAATGTCGAGTGTGCCTTGGGTGACCGGCAGATCGGCCAGGCCTTTGTCGGTGACCAGCAGCGGGCGCGTGATGCCGGCGGCGGCACAGGCATCCGCCAGTTCCTTGATCCGGCCTGCGCCGAACTTGATTGCGGTCGGGTAGGACCAGTTTCCAACGAGAGACATGATGTGTTCCTTTGATGCAAGTGGCCCGCCCCGGGAGGAGAAACGGGGCGGGCGGGGCCGTCCGTCAGCCGGTGACCTTTTTCAGGTGATAGGATTTCGGACGGGTCAGATTGTGATAGCCGATTACCGAGAGCCCGCCGCCGCGGCCGGTGTCCTTGCAGCCGGTCCAGCACAGGCCCGGATCCAGGTAGTCGGCGCGGTTCATGAAGACAGTGCCGGTCTCGATCCGGTCCCCCACGGCTTGCGCCCGCTCCACATCTCTGGTCCAGAGCGAGGCGGTGAGGCCGAAGTCGCTGTCATTCATCAGCCGGATGGCTTCCTCATCCGAGGAGACCTTCATGATGCCGACAACCGGGCCAAAGCTTTCCTCCCGCATCACCCGCATGTCGTGAGACACGTTGGTCAGGATTTGCGGCGTCAGATAGGCGCCGCCGTCATCCTCGGAAAAGGTCCCGATATGGGCCACCGCGCCCTCCTCAACCGCCTCGGCGATCTGGCCGCGCACCTCGCTGGCAAAACGCACATTGGCCATCGGGCCGATGGTGGTCTCCGCATCAAGCGGGTTGCCCAGCTTGTAGCCCTTCACGATGGCAATCGCTTTCTCCAGGAAGGCGTCAAACAGGCTTTCGTGCACATAGATCCGCTCGATGCCGCAGCAGCATTGGCCGGAGTTGAACATGGCGCCGTCAATCAGCGTGTCCACCGCGGCGTCCAGATCGGCGTCTTCCATGACATAGCCCGGGTCCTTGCCGCCCAGCTCGGTGCCAACGCCAGTGAAGGTGCCGGCTGCCGCGCGCTCCATCGCCTGGCCGCCGCCAACCGATCCGGTAAAGTTCACGAAGTTGAAGGCCTTGGCGGCAATCAGCTCCGAGGTGGTGCCGTGATCCAAGAAGACATTCTGGAACACGTCTTCGGGGACCCCTGCGGAATGGAAGGCCTGCGCCATGCGCTCGCCAACCAGCAGGGTCTGGGTCGCGTGCTTCAGCACCACGGTATTGCCGGCAATCAGCGAAGGCGCCACGGTGTTGATCGCGGTCATGTACGGGTAGTTCCAGGGCGCCACCACAAAGACCACGCCATGGGGGATGCGCTTGATGTAGCGTTTGAAGGTTGCGTCCTCGCCGACCTCAATATCCGCCAGCGACTCTTCGGCGATCTTCGCCATGTGGCTGGCGCGCTCGTTGAAGCCGCCAAACTCGCCGCCGTAACGCACCGGCCGGCCCATCATATGCGCCAGTTCCGGCACGATTTCATCGTTCATCGCACCGACGGCGGCCACGCCCGCCATCACCAGTTCAATGCGCTCCTGCAAGGGCCGTTCCGCCCAGGCTGTCTGCGCTGCCCGTGCCCGTTCCGCCGCTGCAAACGCGTCCTCGCGCGACAGCACTTCGCGTTCCGCAAAGACCGATCCGTCAACCGGTGAGATGCATTTCAATACCTGGCCCATTGCCATTCACTCCATTCAGAAAGGGCAAAGCCCTCTTCATCTTTCCGAAAATACTCCGGGGGTCCGGGGGCTGGCCCCCGGCGCGTCCGGATCATGCCCGCTCGAACCCGCGCGCAATCTCGTAATCGGTAACCACCCGGTCAAAATCCTCGATCTCCACTTCCGCCGCGCGGACGTAGTGGTCGACCACATCATCGCCAAGGGCCTTGCGCAGCATTGCTGAGCCTTTAAGAGCCGCCGCCGCATCGCGCAGGGTGCCCGGGATCATGCCGGTATCGCCCTGGTAAACATCGCCCCGAGTGGGGGCTTGCAGCTCCAGCCCTTCTTCGATGCCGGCAATGCCGGCCGCCAGCATGCCTGCCATCGCCAGATAGGGGTTCATGTCGGAGCCCGGAATGCGGCATTCGACGCGGATTGCCTTGGTCCCGTCGCCGCACAGCCGGTAGCCCGCGGTGCGGTTGTCCACAGACCAGATGATCCGGGTTGGCGCAAAGGTGCCCTTCATGAAGCGCTTGTAGCTGTTGATATAGGGCGCCATGAAGGCGGTGTAGTCGGGCGCGTATTTCAGCAGGCCCGCCATATAGTTCTTCATCAGCGCGGACATGCCTAGCTCGTCGCTCTCGTCAAAGAACGCAGGGCTGCCGTCCTGCCACAGCGACTGATGCACATGGGAGGAGGAGCCGACCTTGTCGTGACTCCACTTCGGAAGGAAGGTCACCGCGTGACCCTGTTGCTCGGCGATTTCCTTGATCGCGTGTTTGGCAATGGTGTGGAACTCTGCCGTGTCCATCGCCGCCGTGTATTTGATGTTCAGCTCTTCCTGGCCGGTCTCGGCCTCTCCCTTGGAGTTCTCGATCGGCAGCCCCGCATCCCACAAGTGGTTGCGGATCGGGCGCATCACATGCTCCTCGCGGGTTGTCTGCAGGATGTTGTAATCCTCGTTGTAGCCGGAGATCGGCTCGAGGTCGCGGAAACCCGAGCGGCGGATCTCGTCAAAGCTCCTGGCGAACAGGAAAAACTCCAGCTCGGTGGCGCACATGGCGTCGTAGCCCATCGCCTTCAGCCGGTTCACCTGCTTCTTCAGGATCGCCCGGGGGGAGTGGGAGACTTCCTCGTGGGTGTGGTGGTCCAGCACGTCGCACAGCACCATCACGGTGCCCTCCAGCCACGGCACCGGGCGCAGGGTGGCGAGGTCGGGCTTCATCACATAATCGCCGTAACCGCGTTCCCAGCTGGTCGAGGCATAGCCGTCCGGCGTCGCCATCGCCAGGTCGGTCGCCAGCAGGTAGTTGCAGCAATGGGTTTCCTCCCAGGCGCCGTTCACGAAATGCTTGGCATGGAAGCGCTTGCCCATCAGGCGGCCCTGCATGTCCACAAGGCAGACTAGAACAGTGTCTACGGTGCCATCGGCAACCTGATCCTTAAGAGTGTCGAAGGAGAGCATGAGCGGCCCTTTGTCTGTTGCGCGCAAAACTTTTCTTCAAAAGTTTTGGCAAATTCCTTGAGTAAGGAATTTGGCCCGCTTAGACGCAGGCCAAATTCCATGTTTCAGCGCTGGCCTCAGCCGTAACGGTAGGGACGGCCGGCCTTCTGCATGTCAGCGTTATACTTCTTGAAGATCTCCACAACCTTCGCCTTGGTTTCGGACTCGGCCGCGATTTCATCCCAGAATTTCACGGCCGCGTCTTCCACTTGCTGCCACTCGTTGTCCGGAATGGTGGTCAGCTTCATCTTGTCACCGTTCACGCGCAAGGATGCTTCGCCGCCCCAGTACCACCACTGGCGGTAATAATGCGACTGGTCGCAGCAGACGCGGAACAGGGTCTGCAGATCTTCCGGAAGCTCGTTCCAGCGGCCCTGGTTGGCAAAGAACGACCCCGCCCAGGCGCCGGAGATGTTGTTGGTCAGGAAGTAGTCGGTCACATCAGCCCAGCCGACGGTGTAGTCCTCGGTTATGCCGGACCAGGCGATGCCGTCCAGCTCGCCGGTCTGCACCGCAACTTCGATGTCCTCCCAGGGCAGGGTGACCGGCACCACGCCGAACTGGGCCAGGAAGCGGCCCGCGGTCGGGAAGGTGAAGACGCGCTTGCCCTTCAGGTCCGCCAGCGAGTTGATCGGGTCCTTGGTGGCAAAGTGGCATGGATCCCAGGCGCCGGCCGAGATGTGCTTGACGCCGACCTTGGAGTATTCCTCGTCCCAGATCTCGTTCAGGCCGTACTGGTTGAACAGCACCGGAACGTCCAGCGAGTAGCGGGAGGCAAAGGGGAAGTAGCCGCCGAACACGGTGACTTCGGTGGGCGAAGCCATCGAGTCGTCATCCGACTGCACCGCGTCGATGGTGCCGCGCTGCATGGCGCGGAACAGCTCGCCCGTGGGAACCAGCTGGTCGGCATAGTATAGCTCGATCTGCATCCGGTCGCCGGCGATCTTGTTGAACATATCGATGGCGGGTTTCACCACATGCTCGGCCAGCGCAGCACCTGCATAGGTCTGCATCCGCCACTTGATGGTGGACTGGGCCAGCGCCGGGGTGGCCAGCGGTGCCGCCATGGCGCCAACGCCGGCGGACTGAAGAAACTTACGTCTTGTTGTCATAATTCTCACTCCTTGTTGAAACATCCGGCCCCTTGGCAGGACTCTCCTTGGTTATTTTCCGTAGACATATTCCGGCAGCCACAGGGCGATTTGCGGGAAGATCATGATCAGGGCGAGCGCCAGCACCATCACTGCGGCAAAGGGGATGATCGAGACATAGATG
Source organism: Leisingera sp. ANG1 (assembly GCF_000203975.2). Taxonomy (GTDB): domain Bacteria; phylum Pseudomonadota; class Alphaproteobacteria; order Rhodobacterales; family Rhodobacteraceae; genus Leisingera. The sequence goes on from NZ_AFCF02000010.1 coordinate 36,050, forward strand.
TCCTTCAGTCCGATCTCCGGCGGCGCCATGGCGCGCATCAGGAACAGGTTGTAGCCAAACGGCGGCGTCATATAGGCGATCTGGGTGGTGATGGTGTAAAGCACCCCGTACCAGATCAGGTCGAAGCCAAGCGCCCCCACCAGCGGCACATAGAGCGGCGCCACGATCACCAGCATCGCGGTGTCATCCAGGAAGGTGCCCATCACGATAAAGCTCAGCTGCATCAGGATCAGGATCATCCAGGGGCTGAGACCCAGTTTGGTGGTGAACAGGTCCTCGATTGCCTTGACTGCACCTAGGCCGTCAAAAATGGCGCCAAAGGCCAGGGCTGCGAGGATGATCCACATGAACATGCAGGAGATGCCAAGCGTCGAGCGCACTGAGTTTTCGAACACCTCTTTGGTCATCCGCCCCTTCAGCACCGCCGCGATGAAGGCGGTCATGGCGCCGATGGCAGAGCTTTCCACCAGAGAGGTCCAGCCGTTCACAAAGGGCACCATCATCGCGGCAAAGATCGCCAGCGGCAGCACGCCGGAGAACAGCAGGCGGTACTTCTCCTTCATGAAAACGTCCTTGTAGAACATCGCGTTCTTGCGGGTCAGGAAGGAGAGGAGGCCGAGCGCCAGTGCCACGCCAAGCGCGGACTTGGTTTCCATAGCACCGGACAGGATCAAGAGCGGAACCAGCACCAGCGCACCCAGCACGATGTAGTTCAGGCGCAGCGGATGGTCGGTGACTTGTTCGTACTCAGCCAGATCTTCAGGGTGCATTGCCGGGCCGAGGTTCGGCTGCATCCGGGCGCGGACGTAGATGTAGATGATGAACATGGTGGCCATCAGCAAGCCCGGGATCACACCAGCCAGCCACAGCTGCCCCACGGGCTGGCGCGCGATCATCGCATAGAGCACCAGCACCACCGAAGGGGGCACCAGAATGCCGAGCGAGGAGCCCGCCTGAATGGTGCCGGTAACTAGGATCTTGTCATAACCACGGCGCAGAAGCTCCGGCAGCGCAATGGTGGCGCCGATGGCCATGCCGGCAACCGACAGGCCGTTCATCGCCGAAATCAGAACCATCAGGCCGATGGTGCCAATCGCCAAGCCGCCCTTAACCGGCCCCATCCATACGTGGAACATCCGGTAGAGGTCGTCGGCGATCTTCGACTCCGACAGCACGTAGCCCATGAAGATGAACATCGGCAGGGTCAGAAGCGGATACCATTTCATCAGCTTCATGGCGGCAGAAAACGGGATCTCCACCCCGCCGGTGCCCCACAGAAGCATGCCCGCGACCGCGCCGACAAAGCCGATGGCGCCGAACACCCTCTGGCCGGTCATCAGCATGAGCATCATGCCGGCAAACATCACGATGGCGATCCATTCGTAGGACATCAGATTTCAACTCCGCGCAGGCGCCCGATATCCCGGAACAGTTCGGCAAGGCATTGCAGCAGCATCAGGAAGACGCCAAAGCAAAGGATGGTTTTGACGGGCCACAGGAACGGCCGCCAGGCGGTGGAGCTGCGCTCCAGATAGCCGAGCTGTTCGCCGGCAGCGGTGGGACCTTCGGTCACAAGCGTCTTCAGCAGATCCCAGAAGAACTGCAGCGGTTCCAGCCCGAAATAGCCAAGGGAATAGGCGGTTGAGCTGAGAGCGCCGTACATCAGGATCACCAGATAGGCGATCAGGAAAAGCACGGTGAAAGCATCGACCATCGCCTTGGTCTTCGTGGACCATGCCCCGTAGAACAGGTCCATCCGCACATTTGACCCGAGTTGCATGGAGTAGGGGCCGCCCAGAACGTAATAGGCGACCATCACGAACTGCGCGGTCTCCAGCGTCCAGAGCGACGGGTTGAAAAACGTCTTGGAGACCGAGGACCACAGAAGCACCCCGATCAGAGCAAAGATCAGATACATGGCAAAGCGGCCAATGGCGCGGTTCATCGCGTCGATGCCGCGGACGTAAGCCCGGATAATTCTAGGCATCTGGCCCTCCCTCTGCCGTCAGCGCGGCCAGGGCTGGGCGCAGCAATGTCAGCATTTCTTCTGCCATGGCCTCTTCTTCTTCTGGTGACGCCACCAGATCATTGCGGATCTCGATCATTACATTGGCCAGCCCATGCGCCAGCCCGTGGATTTTCAATGAATGGGTGACGCCGTCAGCCGGGCCATAGGGCTCGTTTCGTTCAACCCGGCGGTGCGGCAGGGCAGGGGCCTCTGCCAGCATCGCGTCTGCCAGGCGGCTGTCGTCATCGTGCAGGATGCCGATCTCCACCGCGCGCTGCTTGCCGAAATAGACTGGCGTAAAGCTGTGCATCGTGACCAGAACAGTCTGCAGCCCGGATTCTTTGCGGGCCTTGATCACCTCAGAAACGGCAGCGCAGAAGGGGTCATAAACCGTTTCAACCCGTTCCAGGCGCTGTTCTGCGGTCAGTCCCTTGTTGCCGGGAATTTCCACCAGTTCGGATTTCCCCGGCATTGCGCTGGAGGCCTCTGGCGGGCGGTTGCAGTCGTAGACCAGCCGCGACACGGTGCTGGCAACCATCGGGGCATCCAGCACTTTGGACATATGCAGGGCCACGGCCCGCGCGCCTGGGTCCCATGCGGCATGGCTCAGCCGGTCGGCCTCGCGCAGGCCCAGCCCGTCATAACGGGCGGGGATATTGCTGGAGGCATGCTCGCACAGAAGCAGGACCGGGCTGGTGCCGTTACGGTTCACCACCTCCACCGCGTCCTTCTGAGTGTGAGAATCACTCTCGTGCATGCGCCGCCTCCCTGCGAATTGGAAAAATGTTTCCATGAAGAGATATTTGTGTCAATATCTTTTCATGATCGGTTCCGGACAGAGATTCCTGAAACTTTCTTTTCAGGCCGGTTCCGGGGTAGAAAGTGTCTGTTCAAAAACAGGATTGCGCCGTTGTCGAAACCTCCTGCCACCGTTCGCGAGTTGATCCGCGAAAACTATTCCTCGCTCACTCAATCCGAACGAAAGTTCGCGAACTTGCTGCTGGAAAACTATCCTGCGGCCGGGCTGGCCTCGATCACCATCGTCGCCGGGAATGCTGAAGTGTCCACGCCGACGGTGGCCAGGATGGTGCAGAAACTGGGGTTCAAAGGGTATCCGCAGTTTCATCAGGCCCTGCTGAAGGAGCTGGAGGCCAAGGTTTCCGGACCCACCAAGCGGCGCGACAACTGGGCGTCTGAAGCGCCCGAAGGCCACCTGCTGAACAGATTTGCACAGGCGGTGACGGACAACCTGCAGCAGACTTTTTCCAATATCGACTCGGCCCATTTCGACGCCGCGGTGCATCAGCTAGCCAACACCGAGGGGCGGCTTTATGTGGTGGGCGGGCGCATCACACGGGCGCTGGCGGATTATGCCTTCACCCACTTCCAGGCGATCCGGCAGCGGGTCACCCATATGACGTCCTCATCCGCCACCTGGCCGCATTACGTTCTGGACATGGTTGAGGGCGATACGCTCCTGATGTTCGACGTGCGCCGGTATGAGACCAACCTGCAAAGACTGGCCGAGCTGGCCTCGGAGCGCGGGGTGAAGATCGTGCTGATCACCGATCAATGGGCCAGCCCGATTGCGTCGGTAGCCGAGCACACCTTCAACTGCTGGGTCGAAATCCCCTCGGCCTGGGACTCCAACATCTCCACCATGATGCTGCTGGAGGCGATGATCGCCGCCACCCAGGAGGAGAGCTGGGACAAGACCAAGGACCGCTATGACCGGCTGGATGAGCTGTTCGATATGACCCGGCTGTTCCGCAAGTTCTCCTGATCCGGCCAGGTTCTTCTGATCCGCCGCATGGACATTGCTCGCCGGTTGCGCCTTACTGATGGTATAGCCGGTTTCATTCAGGCAGGAGTATTCACATGCGTTTTTCCGGAATTCTGACAGCTGCCGCGGTGGCAGCAGTGATTGCCTCGCCCGCAGCTGCCAATCCGCTCAGCCGTATCCTGGCCAAGTCCGGGCTGACACCGCAGGACACCAACATCATGCGGCAGGCGGAGCAATCCCTGCTGGCTGAGGCACAGGGCGGTAAACGGGCCAAGTGGAGCAACCCGGACAGCGGCGCGCACGGCGAGGTTCAGGTGGCGGGCAAGGAAGGCGACTGCGTTCTTTTGCAGCACCAGGCCTTTGTCAAAGACGATCAGACGCCAAAGCAGGCCCGCCGGAAATTCTGCCTTTCCGAAGGCAAGTGGCTGCTGTCCCAGTAAGGCCGCAGTGCCCCCCCCCAGCAGCAGTTATTCCGAGGAAAAAGAGATGTCTGAAATTACCCGCAGCCACACCACCCAGCGCATGAGCCAGATCGTGACCCATGGCGATACCATCTATCTTGCAGGGCAGGTCGGCACCGCAGGCGCCAGTGTGGCGCAGCAGACCCAGGATTGCCTGGACAAGATCGACGCGCTGCTGGCGGAGGCGGGCAGTGACAAGACCAGAATCCTTCAGACGGTTATCTGGCTGTCTGACATGAGGGATTTTGCTGAGATGAACGCGGTCTGGGATGCCTGGGTGGCAGAGGGCCATGCCCCGGCGCGCGCCTGCGGCGAAGCGAAGCTGGCCCGCGAGGATTTCCTGGTGGAACTGATCGTAACCGCGGCCAAAGCCTAAGTTAGCCTTGGCTGGTATGGGAAAGGCGGGCAGGCAGCCCGCCTTTTCCTGATATTTAGTCCAGAGCCGCGGCAGCCTTCCTAATGGCCGCTTCGGTCTGTTCCAGATCCTCGTCTGTCAGCGCCAGGCTGGGGTAGGTCTTGCCCGGCGATTTGAAGATGCCTTCCTGGCGCAGCACCTCGTTTTGGCGCTTGGTGCGTTCGGCTTTTCCGGCCTGGGTGTCCCGGTAATCGCATACTTTGGAATCTGTGAAAACGACCTCGTACACTGCTGGTTCACCTGCGATCTGGAACGGGACCCCGGCTTCTTCCAATGCTGCAACGGTCATCTGCATCAGCCTTTGGCCGATGCGGTTCAGCTGGTCATAGGTACCTTCGCCGCGCAAAACTTCCATGGTTTTCAGGCTCGCAACCGCCGCCACCTGATTGCCTTACAGCGTGCCCAGCTGCATCAGCCCGCCTTCAGCGCCCACTTCCGCCTTGTCGAAATGCCGCATGATGTCGGTGCGCCCCACGGTAGTTCCGCAAGCGAGGACATCTTTGGTCCCGTTCTCTCGGTCCTTAAGTTACAGTCCGAAGCCAAGGCGATCGGTATTGCCAGCTTCGCTGGATACAGGCCGGCTCGCGGTGTCTTTACCTGCGACCGGAGCTTGCCACCTGCTGTATCCGCCAGATCTGCGCTGGCCTGGTTTTAATGAGCAATGGGGCCGCTCGTGGCGTCTAGGCCGTCTTGGCAACTGCGAAACTCCGGCTGCGGCTGCGGAAAGGGCAGCGGAGCGCTTCCGGTTGGGGCTTCCGGGCTGGACTGGCCGAAGTGAAGCAGTGCGGAAGAGGGGCTTCGGCTCTGAACTTTCGATTCCTGGTTTTGGTTTTGTGGAT
>NZ_AFCF02000011.1 GCF_000203975.2 Leisingera sp. ANG1
ACATTTGGTCCGAAGCGGACCTAAATGCCAGGGCAGGATTCCCGCCCCGGCAGCGGCGGGGAAGCGGCGTAAAGCGTTTGACAGCACCCTGTATTTATGTGCTTTCGGGCCCGCATAAGCGGCAGCAGATTCATCAGACAGGCCCGGACCGGGCCCGGACAGGCAAGGAGCATCCTTTGGCAGCAGCAGCAGAGGCCCCCGGCAGCGCAATCCCGGCATCGCCAGCCCCCGGCGGCGCAGGCCGCCTGGTGGCGGTGGTGGTGACCTACAACCGGCTGGACAAGCTGAAGGCAACGCTGGCGCGGCTCTTGGAGAGCCCGGAGCATGAGCTGGCGGCGGTGGTGGTGGCCGATAATGCCTCCACCGACGGCACCGGTGAATGGCTGGCGGCGCAGGAGGATCCGCGGCTTGATATCTGCGCCAGCCAGACCAACCGCGGCGGCGCCGGCGGCTTCGAGATGGGCATGCGCCGGGCGATGGAGGCCCACGCCCCGGACTGGCTGGCGGTGATGGATGACGACGGCCGGCCCGCACCGGGCGGGCTGGCGGCGTTCCACGGGCTGGCGATGCACCAGCAGCCGGCAGGCGCAGCAGACGGCGGCGGCTGGGACGCGGTGGCAGCGGCGGTCTATTTCCCGGATGGCCGTATCTGCGAGATGAACCGCCCCTCGCGCAACCCGTTCTGGCACGCCCGCGAGTTCCTGCGCACCCTCTTCGGCGGCGGCCGCTCCGGCTTTCATGTGCAGCCCTCGGATTACGAGGGGCCGGGCATGCAGATCGATGTCACCTCTTTTGTCGGCTTCTTCATCTCGGCGGATGCGGTGCGGCGGATCGGTTTTCCGGATCCGGAGCTGTTCATCTATGGCGATGACGGCATCTATACGCTGGGGCTGACCAAGGCGGGCGGCCGGATCGGCTTTGAGCCCTCGGTGCGGTTCGAGCATGACCTGTCGACCTTCCAGGGCGGCGCCAAAGAGCCGGCCGGGGAGAAGGCCAAGGCGGATGCCGCGCAGCGCGGCCGCTTCGTGCCGCTGTGGAAGGCCTATTACTACCACCGCAACCTGCTGCTCTTGTACCGGATGGCGGCGGGCTGGCTGTTCTGGCCGGCGCTTTGCGTGGTGCTGCCGAAATGGGCCCTGAAACTGCGCCATCACCGCGGCGCCCGGCGCGCCTTTGCCCGGCTGCTGGCGCATGCGGTGCGCGACGGGCTGCTGCGGCGCACCAGGGTGAGCCATGCACGGGTGCTGGAGCTGGCCGCCGAAGACTGACCCCCGGCCCGCGCGGCATGCGCCCCGGGCCGGGCAGGCCGGCGGTTTCAGGCGGGCGGGTTCAGCGGTTCAGGATGTCCCGGTGGTAGCGCCCGGTCAGCACCAGCCCCAGCGCCAGCAGCCCGAGGCTGCTGAGCAGCACAAACGGCACGCTGGCATAAGAGGCGGTATAGGTCGGGTAGAAGCCGGTGCGCATCAGCCCGGTGATATGGATCAGCGGGTTGAACCACAGGATGTCCTGGGCCAGCGGCGGCAGGTCCTCATAGATGAACAGGATGCCGGAGGCGATGAACAGCGGCCGGGTCAGGATCGACCAGGCGACCTCCCACAGCGGGAACAGCCCGCTGAGGACGCAGTTCAGGGCGCCCACCCCGAGGCCGAGAATCATCGCCAGGAACATCGCCAGCACCGCCGGCGGCAGGTCCAGCACCGCGCGGCTGTCGATGACGGCCAGCACCGCTCCGGTCAGCAGCAGGGTGACCAGGATGCCGGTCAGGCTGTTGAGCAGGAACCGGGCCAGCAGCGCATCAATCCAGGTCACCGCCGGGTAGCGCAGCAGCGGCCGCGAATAGCTGAGCGCCCGGGCCACGGTGTTGGACACGCTCTGGTAGAGATTGAACGGCAGGAAGCCGGTGGCATAGAACAGCAGGAAACTGGTGCCCAGCGATGGGTTGCGGATCACCAGCGAAAAGCCGACCGACAGGAACAGGATCGCCGCCAGCGGCTCCAGCACCGCCCAGAGGTAGCCGCCCGGGGTGCGCCCGTAGCGGGTCGACATCTCGCGCAGCATCAGCGCGGCGATGGTGCGCAGCGCGGCAAAGCTGCGGGCGCGCCCGGTGCCGGGACGCTGGGCAGGAGGGAAGGCCGGAGCGGCGGCCGAAGACGGGGCAGGGGACGGGGCCGGGGCTGCCGCGGATGTGGGTCGGGTCATGAATAGCCATTGTGAATATGCGCGCTGCAGGCGATAATATGAAAGAAAGACGAGGCAATTACAAACGGCTGCAGGCCGGGGTAAGCAGATTATGACACAGGATCGTCCGGCGGCGCAGCGCACAGCGGCCGCCCAATTCCGTTCTGGCCGCAAGGATGCGGACGGTAAAGGTGCCGGCGGCAAGGACACTGGCCCGGCGGCAAGGCCCGGTCCTCTTGAGCCGGAGGTGAAGATCGCCCAGCAGAAGCGCCGGATCGGCCGCCTGCTGGTCCGGGCCGAGGCCGCCGAGGCGGAGCTGGAAGCGCTGCAGCAGCAGCAGCCCGCCTATCCGATTGCCCGCGCCGCCCATATGAAGCGGCGCCACTGGGGGCTGATCGCCTCTTTCGGGCTCTTGGTCCTGCTGCCGCTGGCGGCGGCGGTGTTCTACCTGTTTGCGGTGGCCGAAGACCAGTATGCCTCCACCGCCGGTTTCACCGTGCGCAGCCAGGACAGCGCCGGCGCCAATGACATCCTGGGCGGGCTGGCCAGTTTCACCGGCAACAGCACCGCCTCCGACAGCGACATCCTCTATGAATTCATCCAGAGCCAGGAGCTGGTGGCCGCAGTGGAGGCGCGCACCGGCCTCAGCGCCCATTATGCCAGCCGCTGGCCCGGCGACTGGGCCTTTGCGCTGTGGCCCGGCGCCACGCTGGAGGATCTGACCTGGTACTGGCAGCGTGTGGTGCGGATCGCCTATGACAGCGGCTCCGGCCTGACCGAGGTGCAGGTGACCGCCTATGAGCCGCAGATGGCCCAGGCCATCACCCGCGCCATCGTCGAGGAAAGCCAGATCCGCATCAATGCGCTCAACGAGCAGGCCCGCACCGATGCGATGCGCTATGCCGAGGCCGATCTGGCGGAGGCGCTGGAGCGGCTGAAAGCGGCCCGCGAGGCGCTGACCCGGTTCCGCTCCCGCACCCGCATCGTCGACCCGGCGGCGGATATCCAGGGCCGCATGGGGGTGATGAACAACCTGCAGCAGCAGCTGGCCGAGGCGCTGATTGAATACGACCTGCTGGCGGGCACGGTGGCAGAGGGCGACGTGCGGCTGGCCAAGGCGCAGCAGAAGATCGAGGTGATCCGCGACCGCATCGACATCGAGCGCCAGACCTTTGCCTCCAGCAACACCGACACCGGCGGCGTCGGCGAGGACTATCCGACGCTGATCTCCGAGTTCGAGCGGCTGACGGTGGACCGGGAATTTGCCGAGGAGACCTACCGCGCGGCGCTGGCGGCGCTGGAGGTGGCGCGCGGCGAGGCGGCCCGCCAGAGCCGCTACCTGGCCACCTATATCAAGCCGACCCTGGCCAGCGAGGCGGAATACCCGCGCCGCTATGTGCTGAGCGGGCTCACCGGGCTGTTCCTGCTGCTGGTCTGGTCGATCGGGGGGCTGATCTATTACTCGGTCCGCGACCGCAGCTGAGGGCAGGGCGGTGATCCGGTTCGAGAACCTGACCAAGAGCTTCTGGATCAAGGGCGAGCGCAAGATTGTCATCGACAATCTGAACCTCACCCTGCCGGGGGGCAAGTCGCTGGCGCTTTTGGGCCGCAACGGCGCCGGCAAGTCGACGCTGCTGGAAATCATCGCCGGCACCCTGCGCCCCGATCACGGAAGGGTGGTCTCCGACGGCACCATCTCCTGGCCGGTGGGGCTGGCGGCCTCGTTCCACCGCGATCTGACCGGCGCCGAGAACGTCCGCTTCATCGCCCGCATCTACGGCGTCGACAGCGACGATCTGGTGGCCTTTGTCGAGGAGTTCTCCGAGCTCGGCAAATCCTTCCACATGCCGATGCGCAGCTATTCCTCCGGCATGCGCTCGCGGCTGACCTTCGGCGCCTCGATGGGGATCCGCTTTGACACCTATCTGGTCGATGAGGTGACGGCGGTGGGCGACAAGGCGTTCCGCCGCAAGAGCCAGGCGGTGTTTGCCGACCGGATGAAGCTGTCCGGCGCCATCATGGTCAACCACTCGATGAAGCAGGTGCGCCAGTTCTGCAATGCCGGCCTGGTGCTGGAGAAGGGCGAGATGCGCTATTACGAGGACCTGGAGGAAGCCATCGCCGTGCATGAGGCGATGCTGTCCTAGGGGGCAAACAGGTCTGCGGGGATCTGCCAGCCGCCGTCTGCGGCGGGGGTGATATGGCCTGCGCGCTGCATCTGCGCCAGCAGCGCCTGCCGCCGCGGGCTGCCGGCGCTGAGCCGCAGCTGCCAGAGCGCCTGGGCCAGCGACAGCGGGTTGGGCAGCAGCTGCAGGTTGGGGGTGTCGGAGCCGCAGTGGAAATCGCGCTTGGGCACCTGCCAGTTGCCGTAGTTCTCGGTCAGGTAGCGGCCGGCGTCATCCGGGCCCTGCACCTCGATGCCGGCCAGCGGATAGGATGCCAGGCCGAAGTCGGCATTGTCCCAGCGGTACTGCGAGGAGCCGTGCCACAGCAGCCCGTCCTCGCGGTAGTGCAGGAAGATATCGGCGACGGTGCCGTTGGCGTGGCGCAGCTTGTAAAGCACCGGCAGGTCGCGCCGGGCCAGGCGGCCGCTGCCATCGCGCTCCAGCCGGGTCTGGCAGGCGCTGGCAATGCAGCGGAACGGCGGGCTGCCGTGCAGCACCGCTTCCAGCCGCTCCAGATCGGTCTCCTCTGCAATCACCCCGAGGTCGATGTCGTAGTCATGCTCCAGGATCGCCTTCTCGCGCACCGCCCCCAGGAAGGTGCCGGAGAGCACAAAGGCGCGGATGCCGTTCTGCTCCAGGAGCGCCAGGGTGTCGCGCAGCGCCTGTTCGGCGCCGGGGCGGGAAAACTGCTGCTGGATCGGCGTCCCGGCGGCGGGCGGCTGGCTGGCAGGCGGCACCGGCGCGGCATCCAGCGCCCCCTGCAGGGCGGCGGCGGCGTCCTGGCGGAACAGCTGCAGGCAGCGGGGATAGTCCGGGGTGCCGAAGGCGGCGAGGGCGGCGCTGGCCGAGATCAGGCACAGCTCGCCCTGCAGCACATCCGGCGCCAGCCGGGCGGCGCGGCGGCTGAGGAAGCGGCGCAGCGCCGCCAGCTCGCGCGGGGCCAGCTCCTGGTAGAACACCGGCACCGGGTCCTGCGAGATGTCGATGCCGGGCCAGCCGCGCCGCAGGTACCAGGACAGCCGCCGCATGCCGGTCAGGAACTGGTCGCCGTGCAGCCGCCGGAACATTTCGCGCGCCAGGGCCGGGGTGCCGGTCACCGCCAGGGTGGCGCCGGCCGCGGCCAGGGCGGTGCCCCAGCGGGCGGCGCGGCCATGGCTGCGGGTCAGGAACTGGCCGGGAAACAGGGTGCGGGCAAGCCGGGCAGCGGGGCGGGAAGCGGTCAGCGTCATCGGGGAGAAAGAGGTCCTGGTGGCGGTCTTCGGGGCAGGGCAGGCGGCGGCGGCGGGGCCGCTCCGGCTGGCTAGATAGCCTGTTCCGGAGGATTTGGATAGGGGCCTGCTGCGGGCTTGCGGCGGGCCTGTTGCAGGCCTGTTGCGGGCCGGGGGAGGGGGCTGCGCGCCGGTCCGCCCGGCCGCGGCCTGCGGGCAAAGCGCGGTGGCCTTCCGCCGCGGCAATGCGTAGTATCCGGCGCGGGAAACAGCCGCGGCCCGCGCGGCGCAACAGAGCAGCCGGAATACAATGAATCAGGTCACTTTGCACATCGGCACCACCAAGACCGGGTCGACCAGCATCCAGAGCTTCATGGCCGCCAACCGGGAGCGGCTGGCGGAGCAGGGCATTCTCTATCCCCGCAGCCTGGGCGAGGTGCCCCATAACGCCATCCCGGTGTTCCTGCAGGGGCGGCAGCGGCAGACCCAGCTGCAGGAGACGCATAATATCCGCACCCAGGCGGACTACGAGAAGTTCGAGCGCCGGGTGCAGGCGGCGCTGGCGGAGGAAACCGCCGCCCATCCGGACAAGCATATCGTGATTTCCAGCGAGCATATGCATTCGCGCTGCACCACGCCGGAGCATTTCGCGCGGCTGAAGACGCTGCTGGCGCCGGCGCTGGAGGGCCGCCGCCTGCGCATCGTGGTCTACCTGCGGCCGCAGATCGACCACGCGGTGGCGCTTTATTCGACCATGCTGCGGCACGGGCTGGAGGAGGATGTGGACAGTTTCCTGGCGCGCCACATGCACCCGCCCAAACGCGGCTATTTCAATTTCCGCAAGCTGCTGGAGAGGTGGGGCCGCGAGTTCGGCCCGGAGGTGCTGGAGGTGCGCGCCTTTGCCGCCGCGAAGGGGCTGCCGCATGGGGTGGTGTCGGATTTCGCCGCCCTGCTGGGGCTGGATCCGGAGGCGCCGGGCTGGGAGCAGCCGGAGCGCGAGAACACCAGCATGGGCGTCTGGGCCGCCGGGGTGCTGCAGGCTCTGAACAGCGGCGAAACCGGGATGGAGCTGCCGCCCCATGCCGATTTCCAGCTGCGCCAGTGGCTGCGCAACGAGGTGCCGCCCGGCAAGGTGCTGCCGGGCCTGGACACCGCCCGGGCGTTCCAGAAGAGCTTTGCCGGGGGCAACAAATGGGTGGCGGCGCAGTATTTCAAGGACCGCCCCGGCGCGCTGAAGGTTGACTGGACGCCGTTTGAAACCCCGCCGCCGCAGCCGCAGCAGGATGTCAGCCCCGAGGCGCTGATCCGGCTGGCCGAAACCATGATGTATTGCGGCAAGCCCGCGCCCGAGCGCTGGGTCCGGCGCTGGTGGCGCCGCCTGTTCGGCAGCGAAGAGGAGGCGCAGGCGGCCTCCGCTCCGGCACCTTTGCCGCGTCCCGAAAGCAGCCCGTCCGGCAGCGGCTCGCCCGGCTGATGCCCGGTGCCTAGGCCAGCGGCGGCGCAAAAAACGCCGGTGCCGCCTGGCCCTTGTCCTGGCACTCCAGGAAGCCGCGCGCCGCGTCCAGCGCCTCGCGGATGGTCACATCCATGTCGAGATAGCGGTAGGTGGCCAGCCGCCCCGCAAAGGTGACGCCCTGGGTCTCCTGCGCCAGCTGCACATAAGCGGCCAGCAGTTCCTTCTCCTTCACCTGGCGGATCGGGTAGTAGGGAATGTCGCCGGGCTCTGCCTGGCGCGAGAACTCGCGGTAGAGCACCGAGCCCTCATGGCTTTCCCAAGGGCTGAAATGCTTGTGCTCGGTGATGCGGGTGTAAGGAACAGCTTCCTCGCCGTAGTTCATCACCGCGCAGCCCTGGTAGTCGCCCTGATGGGTGAAGCGCTCGAAATCGAGCGTCCGGTAGCCGAGCCGGCCCAGCCTGTAGCCGAAATAGCCGTCCAGCGGCCCGGAGTAGAACACATGATCGTATTCTGCTCCCATCTCCGGGGTGAATTCAGTCTCTAACTGGAGCGAAATGCCCGGATGATCGAGGATCTTTGCGGTCATCGCGGTATAGCCGTCCTGCGGCATGCCCTGGAATTTGTGGAAGAAGTAATTGTCGTCGTAGTTGAAGCGCACCGGCAGCCGCTTCAGGATCGAGGCAGGCAGCTCTGAGGGGTGCATGCCCCATTGCTTGAGGGTGTAGCCCTTGAAAAACGCCTCATAGAGATCGCGGCCGACAAAGCGCAGCGCCTGCTCTTCGAAGGTCTGCGGATCCTCGATCGAGGTGTCGGCCTGTTCCTCGGTGATGAAGTCATGCGCCTCTTCCGGGCGCAGGGTCTTGCGGAAGAACTGGTTGATGGTGTGCAGGTTCACCGGCAGCGAGAAGACTTCCTGCGCGCCCGAGAGCCCGCGGGTGGTGGATTTCACCCGGTTCTTGTAGGGCAGGAAGGCTGCGAACCGGTTCACATAGTCCCAGACCTCGGTGTCGTCGGTGTGGAAGATATGCGGCCCGTAGACATGCACCATCACGCCGGTCTCCGCATCGCGCTCGGTGTGGCAGTTGCCGGCGATGTGGGGGCGCGCGTCGATCACGGTGACCTGATGGCCGGCCTCGGCCAGCTGGCGGCCGATCACCGCGCCCGACAGGCCTGCGCCTACGCAAAGAATGTTCATGGCGGTTCTCCGGGTCCGGTCCGGGCGCTGCCGGCCCTTGCGGCCCTATTGTGCCGCAGGCGGCGGCGGATGTCATACGGCTGTCATGCTCTGCGGGTTAAGTGCCCCGGAAAGCCGCCGGCAGGGCGGCAGGGCACAGGAGGCGGCAGTCGGGGAACAGCAGGCATACCACGGGGTCCGCCCGCATCCGCTGCGGCCGGGGCAAAGCCGGGCGGCGGCGGGGTTATTCGGCAGCGGTGCTGAGCCCCTGCATCTTGTTGCGGATCATCGTGCTGGAGATTTCCGGCGTGCGCGGCATGTAGATGACCTGGCAGAGATCCGACAGGAAATCGAATTCGCCGGTCCAGTCATCGCCCATGGTGAAGACGTCGATATTGTGGTCCTGCACGTCCTGGCGCTTCTGCTCCCAGGTGTGCTCCGGAATCACCAGGTCCACATAGCGGATCGCCTCGAGGTCGCGCTTGCGCTCCTCCCAGGAGAATTTCGAGGTCTTGCCCTTGAGCTCGTTGAACTCGTCGGAGGACAGTGCGACGACCAGGTAATCACCCAGTTCCCGGGCCCTGCGGAGCAGGCGGATATGTCCGAAATGAAGGGTGTCAAAAGTGCCGTAAGTAATCACACGCCGCATTAATAACTCCATATTCACACGCCCCGTGCCGGAAATCTGTTTTCCGGTCCGGTCTGGCTGCAATTCCGCTTTCCCGCCGGGGCCTGACTGCTCGTGCCGGGATGCCTCTCTTAGCTGTGGAAGCGTTGATAGCCGGTTAAGCGGCCTTTGGGTAGACCCCGGATCAATTTAGCCCGCCAGCCGCGGCCGGCAGGCCGCATTCTGCCGCTGCCGGGTCTGTGCAGGCCTGTTTCCGCCCGGTCCGGAAAGGGGCCGGGACGGGGGGTCAGGCCGGCGGCAGGCGCTTGGGGGTGAAGCCGAGAATGCGGTCGAAGAAATCCTGCAGCGCCGCCTCGCAGTAGCGTTCGGCGTCGAAGTCGGCGCCGCTGATCCGGCCCTCGATGAAATGGCGCATGCCCTCGGCAACCCCGTCGACGCTGGGCGGCACCAGGTGGCCGTACTCGGTGCCCAGCACGCTGCGGGCGCCGGGGATGTCGGTGGCCAGCACCGGCTTGCCCAGGGTGAGCGCCTCCAAGAGCACCATCGGCTGGCCTTCGTAGTCGGAGCTGAGCAGGAAGCAGCTGGCGCGGGCGATCACCGGGAAGGGGTTGCTGACATGGCCTGCAAAGATCACCAGGTCCTCGACGCCGCAGTTGCGCGCCTCTTCCTTCAGTTCCTCCTCCAGCGGGCCGGTGCCCATGATCACCAGCGCCGCCTCGGTGCCTTCGGCGCGCAGCCGGGCCAGGGCCTGGATCGCCCGGTCCTTGGCTTTCTCCGGCGACAGCCGCCCGGCCATCACGAAGACCGGCTTGTCCTGCGGCAGCTGCAGCTCCAGCTCCCGCGGCAGCGGCGCCTGCGCCCGGGTCCGGATCTGGTCCGGGCGGATCACGTTGCGCACGGTGAGCGCCGCCTCCGGCGCGGCGTAATAGGCGGTGAGATTGCCGGCATTCACCTGCCGGGTCTCATCCGAGACGCTGGCAATTGCGTCATACCATTTGTAGGTGGCAAAGACGCCGTTGAGGATCGCGAACCGCTTGTCGGCCTCCGAGCGCATGTCGTTGTGCTGGTAGATCGCATGGCGCTTGGCCGGCAGCATCGCCATCAGCAGGCTCCAGTAGCGGGCATAGCCGCTGAAATCCACTGCCGCGTCAAACTCCATGTCGCCCGCGAGCCGCCGTGCCTCGCGGCGGAAGACGGCGGTCACCGCGGCCTCATGCTCCGGGTTTTCAAAGCCGTTCAGCGTATAGAACTGCTCCACCTGGAGGTTCTCTTCCGGGCTGCGCAGCATGGCGCCGGCCCGGTGGATCAGCCGCACCCGCGGCCCGGCCCGGCGCAGGTTGGCGCGCAGCTCTTCGGATTTCTCCAGCGGCAGGCCTTCGGTCAGCACATAGATGTCGAGGTCGAACTCCTGCAGCGCCGCCAGCAGGTTCAGCATCGAGGAGGTGATGCCGTTGTTCTTCCAGCCGCCGCCGAAGAAGGCGACCCGGGGCCGCTGGCGGCTGCGCGGCGGCACCGGCCCCTTGATGGCCTCCAGCGCGCGGGCGCTGGCCTGGCCGTCCTCCAGCGGGAAGAACTGCGCCTTGGCCGCCTCAAACTGCGGCAGCGCATCGGCGCGGGTGCCATCCTGGATGGCGTCGATCACCTCGCCGGGGCGCATGCACAGCTGCGCGGGCAGATCCTCAAGGCTGGCATTGAGGCCGCGCAGCTCTTCGTATTCGGCGCGGTCGTAGACATAGAGGATCAGCTGCCGCCCGGTGGCCAGGTAGTCGAACATGATGCTGGAATAATCGCTGACCAGCACATCCGCGGCCGCCATGAAGCGGTTGGTGGACATGCCGGCGGGCACTGCCTTGGCGTTTTTGGCGCGGGTGCCGGTGAAATTGTGCATCTGGGCAAAGACGGCGTATTCTTCCGGGTCCAGCCCGTTCAGCGCCGCCAGCAGCGCCTCCAGCATCGGCGCCTTCTTGTCGGCCTTGCCCAGCTCGCCGCGCCAGGTCGGCGCCACGAAGATCAGCTTCTGGCCGTCGCTGAGACCCAGTTCGGCGCGCAGCGCATCGCGGTCTGCGGTCAGCGTCTCATCCACCCGCGGCGCGCCGATGCAGCTGAGCCGTGCGCCGACGGCCTCCTGCACATCCGCAGCCCCCAGCAGGGCATCGGCGGTGAAGCTGTTCTGCAAGAGCACATGCGAGGCCTGCAGGAAGTTGCGCTGGCTGTTGCGGTGCACGGTCGGGCGCAGGGCGTCCTCGTGCTTGAACATCCGCTTCAGCGGCACCCCGTGCCAGGTGTTGACATAGGACTGCCCGTCGCGGCGCAGGTACCAGGTCGGCAGGGTGCTGTTGGAGATGATCGTGCCGGCGGTGGCCAGCAGCTGCGCATACTCCGCCGAGCCCGGCGCCACGAAGCGCACATTGGGGTGCTCCCGCAGCGCGTCCGGCGCCAGGCCGGGCTTTTTCAGCGACCAGACATGCTGCAGCCCCTGCTGTTCCGGATCCTCCAGCAGCGCGTCGAAGATGGCGCGCGGGCTGCAGTTCATCGAGCTGCCGTGGAAGCTTTCATAGAGCATCACCCCGGGCTGGACCGGATCGTTTTCCAGCGCCCGGATGAAATGGGTCTCAGGCGCCTTGCGGGGGGCTTCGGTCCGGGCCCGGTAAAAGGCCCCGATCCTGCGGCGCAGCCCGGCGGGCATGTAGGTGCTGGTCCAGTAGAACCGGCGGTAGGCGCTGCGCAGGAGGGGCTTCAGGGTCATGGGGGCGGATCCGGGTCAGGGGCAGGTCAGGGGGCGGCGCGGGGAGCGGGCGGGGGTCAGGCGGGGGAGCTGATTTGCAGATCCTTCGGCAGCTGCTCCGGGTCATAGCCGAAACGCTCGAAATCCGCCGCATAGAACTTGCGGATCCTCTGCAGGGTCTGTTCGGTTGCGCTCAGCGTGTCGCGCTCGGATTTGCGGGCGTGGTGGATCTCGAGGGCCTCCGTGTCCAGGCCCAGATGCTCAAGCCCGGCCCGCACCGGGCTCTCCAGCCCGTCTTCGAGACGGAACACCTCGACGCGGGCGCCGATGAATTCGCCTTGCGGCCGGATGTGGTTGTCCAGGATGAAGCTGTCCTCGCCATAGCGCTTGAGCTGCCGCCGCACCCAGGTGTCGAAATCCGGCAGTTCCCGGGTCTTGGTGAGCACCCGGCGCCAGCGGTATTCGCTGACCATCCGGGCCATCGGGTGGCGGACCACCGCAAAGGCGTAATCGTAGAACCCCGCAGGCAGCCAGTGTTTCAGCACTTCCCAGTGCATGTGCTGGGGGGTGGCGTTGGAGTAGCCCAGCCGCTTGTGGTACTTCAGCGCCTGCGGTGCGCCCGCGGCCTTCAGCACCTCTTCCACCGTAGAACCGCCGGTTTTGGGAATATGGACAAAGAGAATGACTTTATCGCCGTTCCGGTAAAGGGGCATGCAGTTGCGGCCTTCTGTTCTGGAGTCGTTTTCTGCGGGTGTCATAGCCGGCGCGGCAGGGGTTTCAAACCCGAAAGGCAGGCGCTGCGGCAGGAGCGCGTATATTGGCCGCGGACCGCGTCCCGCAGGCCTCAGCGCACCAGCCATTCCTCGAGGTCCGGACCTGCCTGCCGCATCCGGATCCAGCCCGGGGCCGCGGGCTGGCCCTGGCGCAGGCGCAGCTTGCCCAGAAGCCCCGTCAGCGCCCATTCCGGGCGCGCCTCCCGCGGCACATAGGCCCGGGAGGCATCATAGGCGGGGTTCTCCTGCGGGTTACCGTCCGCATCGCGCAGCAGGGCGCCGTAGGCATCGCGCAGCCAGCGGTGCTTCCAGCCGTCCATGTCGCCGTCGCCGATCACCGCCGGATTGGCGCTGATCACGCCGAACGGCGTCTCGCCGGCGTTTGCGGCGCGGATTTTTGCGCCTTCCAGCACCACGGACAGCCCGCGGCGGTCTTCGCCCGCAGGGTTGCCGTCAGCCCATTCGAACCATTCTGCGTAATCGGCGCCGCCGCCGGACCAGGCGCCGGAGCAGCTGCCGTTGCCGTCTGATCCCAGCCGGAAATCGGCGCCGCCGCCATCACCGGCCAAGAGGTAATCATCGCTGCTGCCCCGGATCTCCAGATGCGCCGCCGGGCTGGCGGTGCCAAATCCCGCGCGCCCGTTCGGCTTCAGCGCCAGGGCGGTGCTCCAGCTGCTGCCATCATCCGACAGTTTCACCGCGAAGTCATTGCTGCCCGCCAGCCCGATCTCGGCGCGGCCGCTCCAGTTTGACTGGAACAAGAGCGAGGCGGTCTCTGCGCTGGCGGATTTGTTGATCTTGAGCTGATGGCCGGCGCCTGCGTGGCTCAGCAGCGTTGCCGGGCCGGAGACCGCCAGCGGGTTGGCGGCATCACCCGCGGTGCCCACCCCGAGGCGGGTGAGGTTCTGGGTGTCCGCCGGCGGCAGCACCCAGGCGCTGCCGTCCCAGACCCTGAGTTCCTGTTCCGCGGTGCCCCAGGCGCGCCAGCCGGGGCGGGGGGTGAGGAACAGCCAGCCCTCGCCCTGCCAGACGGCAATGGCATGGGGATGGCCGGCCCAGGCGCCGGCGGGGCTGGCCGACAGCACATGGGTCTCGCCCGGGGCGGGCGCGGCGGGGGGCGTGGCGGCATCAAACCCTTCAGCGCTGAGCTGCACCAGCGCGTCCAGCATCTGCAGCGCTTCGTTGTGGGTCACATGTTTCTGCGCCTGGGAGGGCATCAGGTAGGGCAGGGCGAGGATCGGCGAGGCCTGGGTCATCGGCGGGGCTCCGGCATGGGAAAACGGGATCGCCGGCCAGAGTGCCAGAGCCAGGTCAAAACGGCGCTAACGGGGCGTACGCAGGGTACGCAACACCCCCCTGCGGGGCCCGCGCGGTCCCGCTCTGTTCCCGACTTAGTCCCGGCCTGTTCGCGCAATTGTTCTCAATCTGTAAACAATGTCCCCGGTTTTGCCCGATTTGCCGCCCGCTTTGCGCCGCCCGGCCCCGCCAGTCTCGCCCCCGGGTTCTGCAGCGCATGGGAGCGGCACAATGGCACTGGCATTCACGGGACGGTTCGGCACCGGCGACATGATTTTCGGCACGGATCTGCGCGATCTTGAGATCGCGGTGCAGGACGGCCAGGCCACGCTTTATGCCATCAGCGGCATGAACGGCGGCATCAGCCGCTGGCAGCTGCCGGGCAATGGCGGGCTGCCGCAGCTGGCGGGCCAGCAGCTGCACAGCCAGGCGTCCTTGCGCACCGGCAGTTTCGAGCTGGCGGAGATGGGCGGCGGTGTGCGGCTGGTGCAGGAGCACGCGGGCGGCGGCCTCAGCTATTATGCCCTGGGCAGCGGCGGCAGCCTGGGCAGCCGCCAGCAGGACAGCCTGGCGGCTGCAGATGCGGGCGGGCTTGGCGATGCGGCGGTGCTGCAGCTGCAGGGCGGCCGGTCGGCGCTCTATGCGGTCGGGCAGTCCGGCGGCGGATTGCAGGGCTGGCGGCTGGATGCGGATGGGACTGTGCAGGCGCAAACCGGCGCAGCCGGCGGCGCGGATGCTTACCAGCTGGATCCCGCGGCGCTGCTGGCCGCGGTTGAGACCGCGGGCGGGCCGGTGCTGCTGGCAGCCGGCGCCGGGGGCTTGCGCGGCTACAGCGCGGATGCGGCGACCGGCGCGCTCACCCCCGGGGCGGTGCTGGGCGCGGAGCAGGGGCTTTCGGTCTCGGGCATCACCGCGCTGGAAAGCTTTGAGACGGATGGCAAGGCCTGGGCGCTGATGGCGGCGGCGGGCAGCAGCTCGCTGACGCTGGTGGAGGTGGATGCGGCGGGCGGGCTGCAGTTCCGGGCGCAGCTGCAGGACAGCGCGATGACCCGCTTCGGCGGGGTGTCGGCGCTGGAGGTGGTGCAGGCGGAAGGCCATACCCTGGTGCTGGCGGCGGGCAATGACGGCGGTCTCAGCCTGTTCACCCTGACCCCGGGCGGCGCGCTGATCCATCTGCAGAGCCTGGAGCATATGCCCGGCCTGGGGCTGCAGAATGTGACCGCGCTGGAGGCAGTGGCGGCACATGGGCAGCTGCAGGTCTTTGCGGCCTCGGGCGCGGAAGACGGCATCAGCCGGTTCACCCTGCCGCTGGCGGAGCTGGGCGTTGTGCGCCGGGGGGAGGCAGGCGATGCGCGGCTTGATGGCAGCGCCGCAAATGACGTGCTGGAGGGCGGCGCAGGGGCGGCGGATCTTTATGGCCATGCCGGCGATGACGTGCTGGTCTCGGGCGCGCAGGGCGGTGAGCTGACCGGCGGCGCAGGCGCTGACATCTTTGTCATTACCCCGGGTGCAGAGGCGGTGACGGTGCGCGATTTCACCCCCGGCGAGGATGTGCTGGACCTGTCGCTGTTCGAAGGGCTCTACAGCCCGGCCCAGCTGCAGAGCCGCGGCCGCAGCTTCGGCATCGACCTGGAGGCCGGCGGCACCAGGATCGCGGTGGTGCAGGCGGGCGGCGGGCGGCTGGAGCTGGAGGATGTGTTCGGCCCGGCGCTGCACTTCCAGTTCCCGCAGCGCCAGGGACTGGGCGATACCCTGCCCGGCGGCGGCTACTACGGCGGCAGCGGGCATGATGTGCTGGAGGGCACCGGCGGCCGCGATGCGCTTTACGGATGGGAGGGCAACGACCGGCTGGACGGCAAGGATGACCGCGACACGCTGCTGGGCGGCAGCGGCAATGACACGCTGCTGGGCGGCAGCAGCGGCGATGTGATGCAGGGCGGCAGCGGCCGCGACAGCCTGGCGGGGCAGGACGGATATGACTGGCTGTGGGGCGGCAGCGGCGATGACAGGCTGCTGGGAGAGAACGGCTATGACAAGCTGTGGGGCGGCACCGGTGCCGATATGCTGGACGGCGGCGCGGGGCATGACCAGCTGACGGGGCAGACCGGGCGCGACACGCTGGCAGGCCGCGACGGCGATGACCGGCTGGCCGGCGGGCGCGACAACGACGTGCTGCGCGGCGGCGCCGGCAATGACACGCTGCTGGGGGAGAGCGGCGCGGATTTCCTGGCCGCCAGCAAGGGCGATGACCGGCTGTACGGCAGCAGCGGCAACGACACGCTGCGCGGTGAGGCCGGAACCGACAAGCTGTGGGGCGGCACCGGAACGGACCATCTGGAGGGCGGCGATGGCGACGACCAGCTGTGGGGCGGGGACGGCAATGACCGGCTATGGGGCGGCGAAGGCGCCGACATGCTGGACGGCAGCGATGGCCACGACCGCCTGGCCGGCCAGACCGGGCGCGACACGCTGGCGGGCGGCGAGGGCGATGACCGGCTGGCCGGCGGGCAGGACAATGACGTGCTGCTGGGCGGCAGCGGCGATGACACGCTGCTGGGGGAAGGCGGCGCGGATGATCTGGCGGCTGGCGGCGGCAATGACCGGCTGTACGGCAGCGGCGGCAGCGATACGCTGCGCGGCGAAGGCGGCGCCGACAAGCTGTGGGGCGGCAGCGGCACTGACCGGCTGGCCGGCGGGCGCGGCAATGACGTGCTGGATGGCGGCAGCGGCGATGACACGCTGCTGGGGGAGAGCGGCGCGGATTTTCTGGCGGCTGGCAGCGGCGATGACCGGCTCTATGGCAGCAGCGGCAATGATACGCTGCGCGGCGAAGCCGGGGCGGACCGGCTGTGGGGCGGCACCGGCGCGGACCTTCTGGAGGGCGGCAGCGGCAATGACCGCCTGGCGGGCGGCGAGGGTGCCGATGTCTTTGTCTTTGCCGGCAGCCACGGCAGCGATACGGTCACCGATTTCACCCCCGGCCTCGACCGGATCCGCCTGAGCGGCACCGGCGCGGACAGTTTTGCGGATCTGGAGATCCGCCAGGCCGGGGACGGTGTGCTGGCGGACAGCGGCAGCGGCTGGATCCTGCTGGAGGGGCTGCGCCCGGATCAGCTGGCGGCGGATGACTTCCTGTTCTGAGCAGGCCGCCGGCCGCCGCGGCTTGCTCCGCCGCGGGCAGGGCGGTATCACCGCCGGACCCTGATGCCCCCTGCGCCGCGGCGCAGGCCAACCGGAGAGCTCTCTGCCCGTGCTGTCATCGCTGCTGCAAAAGCTCAGGCTGCAAAAATCCGGCCCGCAGAAATCCGGCCCGCAGGCCTCCGGTATGCCTGCCGGTTTTGCGGCGCCGGCGCCTGGCGAACCGCTCTGCGTGATCGGCGATGTGCATGGCTGCCTGGACCTGCTGGAACGGATGCTGGCGCAGGTGCCGCAGGGCCACCGGATCGTGCTGGCCGGCGATTACACCGGCCGGGGCGAGCAGAGCGCAGAGGTGCTGCGCTGTCTCAGCGCGCGCCCGGATCTGACCTGCCTGAAGGGCAATCACGAGGACATGCTCCTGCGCTTCCTGCGCGATCCCGGACGCGAGGGCGGCCGCTGGATCAGGAACGGCGGGCTGCAGACCCTGGCCTCCTTTGGTGTGCCGGGGGTGCGGCCGCAGATGCGCGCAGAGGAACTGCGCGCGTGCCGGGATCATCTGCAGGAGCGGATGGGGGCGGCGCTGATCAACTGGCTGGCCGGGCTGGAGGCCTCGCTGCTGTCGGGCAATGTGCTGGTGGCGCATGCCGGTGCGGACCCGCAGATTGCCGCGGACCGGCAGGCGGAAGAGGTGCTGATGTGGGGGCACCCGGCGTTCCTGGGCACCCCGCGCCGCGACGGGGTCTGGGTGGTGCATGGCCATACCATCGTGGACCATCCCGCTGCCGCGCAGGGCCGGATTGCCATCGATACCGGCGCCTATGCCAGCGGGGTTCTGTCGGCGGTCTGCCTAGGCGGCGGGGCGGTGCGGTTCCTGCAGGCCGGGCGCTGACGCAGACCGGTGCAGCCCGGACACGGGGCGGTGGCAAAGCCGCAGCCGGCGGGGGCTGGAAGTTGCGCGTATTTTTGGAAAATGTTAACGGCTTTTGCAGGGGTGTGAACGCGAACCAGTTGAGGCCGAGCAATGAAAACTTTTCTGACTGCAGCCGCCGCTGCACTTGCGGCGCACTGCCTGACCCTGACGGCTGCCTTTGCCATGGGCAACGGCAATGGATACGGCATTGGCA
The DNA here is from genome assembly GCF_000203975.2 of Leisingera sp. ANG1. Classification (GTDB taxonomy): domain Bacteria; phylum Pseudomonadota; class Alphaproteobacteria; order Rhodobacterales; family Rhodobacteraceae; genus Leisingera. The sequence continues at coordinate 17,866 of NZ_AFCF02000011.1, forward strand.
ACGGCAATGGCGGCAACAATGGAAACGCCGGCGGCAATGGCTGGAACAACGGCGTTGGCAACCCGCACGGGGTGCCGGAAATCGATGCAAGCACCGGCCTGCTGGCACTGGCAGCCGTGAGCGCCGCCCTGGTCCTGGCCTGGGAAGTGAACCGCCGCCGCCGCGCCTGACGCGCGCGGATTTCCGAGGCGGGGTTTCGCGCCGGAGCGCAGGCCCGGACAGAGCGCGGCGCAGATGGCAGCGAAGCTCCAGACAGACAGGCCATGGCCATGGAAAGCACGATGAGTCCCAAGCCCCCCGCCAAGGCGCCGCGGCGCCGCAAACCGCTGGTGGCGGCCCGGATTGAGTCGGAAGACTATAACGGCAACCCGCAGATCTCCTCCCTGGTCTTCATCTGCGGATTGCACCGCAGCGGCACCACCCTGCTGGAGCGGATGCTGACGGCGCAGTTCGAGCTGTCCTGCCTGCGGGCCACCGTGCCTGAAAGCGAAGGCCAGCATATGCAGAATGTGTTTGCCTCCGCCCGGGGGTTCGGCGGCCCGGGGGCCTTTGCCTTCAGCCGCCGGATGCGGGAGGAGCTGCAGCAGCTGACGGATTACGCGGGCTGCCGGGAGCGGATCCTGCAGGACTGGAGCCGCTTTGTTGTCGGCAGCGCGCCGGTGCTGCTGGAGAAATCGCCGCCGCATCTGACAAAGATCTGGTGGCTGCGCCGGGTGTTTCCGGGCTGCCGCTTCATCATCGTCACCCGGGACCCGCGGGCGGTTGCGGCGGCGACGCAGAAATGGAGCAAGACCTCGCTGCCGGAGCTGATGATGCATTGGAACGCGGCCTATTCCCAGGCCGATGCGGATTTCTCCGAAGCGGATTGCATCATCAGCCGCTACGAGGACTTCGTGGAGCAGCCGGGCGCGGAGATGCAGCGGCTGGGGGCGTTCCTGCAGGTGCCCGCGCGCCGCGGCGCTGTTGCGATGGAAGAGCGGTTTGCAGAGCTGGAAAACTCGAACCCCAAGTATATCGAAGCGCATGAGGGAACTGTCTATGGCCGCGGGGTCTGGGACAGGTTCGGCTATTGCGTGTAAGGGCGCATCCCGCCGCCGGCAGACCGGCCGGGGGCCGGGCCTGTTCCGTGCCGCTGCGGCAAAAAACAGCCAGGGTCCGGAAGTATGAGAATTCCTACTTAATTTTATTACAATTAGGGTGTATCAAGCGTGGACTGCTCGCGTTAAGCGGGTGGTTTTTTATTTATCTGTTTGAATTTACGGGTGTTTGACGATGCGGGATTTTGCACTGCAGCCCTATGCTCTCGAGGAGACCGGTCAGGAGCCGGGCCAGGAGAGCAGCCTGGAGACCGGCCCGGCGTTTGCGGGGTTTTATGCCCGCACCGGCAAGCGGGTTTTCGACATCGGCTTTGCCCTGCTGCTGCTGCCGGTCCTGGTTCCGGTCATCCTGGTCTTGTGGGGGGCCGTGCGCTGCGACGGCGGTGCGGGGTTTTTCGGCCATGTCCGGGTCGGCCGGGGCGGCAAGCCGTTCCGGTGCTGGAAGCTGCGCAGCATGGTGCCCGATGCCGAAGCCCGGCTGCAATCCTACCTGGACGCCGATCCCGCGGCGGCCGCGGAATGGGAGCGCAACCACAAGCTGGCCGATGATCCGCGCATCAGCCGGCTGGGCCGGATCCTGCGCAAGACCAGCCTGGATGAGCTGCCGCAGGTCTGGAACGTGCTGAAGGGCGAGATGAGCTTTGTCGGCCCGCGCCCCATCGTCACCGGGGAACTGGCCAAATACGGCAGCAGCGCCCCGGCCTATCTGGCCCAGAAGCCCGGCATCACCGGGTTGTGGCAGGTCTCCGGGCGCAACGGCATCAGCTATGACGAGCGGGTGGCGCTGGATGTGGCCTATCTCACCCGGCGCAGCTTCCTTAAGGATTTGAAAATCATCGCCAAAACCGGCCTGGCGGTGATCGGTACCACCGGCCGCTGAGCGGCGGCGGCCTTTCTTCTTGCCGCCCCCGCGTGTATGCGGGGGCTGACGCGCCGCAGCGGCGCGCTGCGGGTCTCACGGGTTTCGGGTCATCATGAAACAATCGCCTTTGAATGAAGCTTCCTTCCCGGCGCCGCGCCCGGTGGCCGCAGAGGCGCCGGAAGACGATGCCGTCGATCTGGGCGCCCTGGCGGCCACCCTGTGGCGCGGCAAGTGGATCATGGCGCTGGCCGCAACGGCCGCCATTTTCCTGGGCGGCCTCTATGCCTTTGTGGCGGCGGTGCCGCTTTACACCTCCAGCGCCGTGGTGATGCTGGAGACCAAGCAGCAAAGCGTGGTCGACCTGCAAAGCGTCGTCAGCGGGCTGTCGGGCGATTACGCCGAGGTCAACTCCGAGCTGGAGGTGCTGCAGTCGCGCGGGCTGATGGGCAAGGTGGCGGACAAGCTGAATCTGGCGGAGGATCCGGAGTTCAACGGCGCCCTGGCGGAACCGTCTGCCCTGGGGGTGCTGGTCCGGTCCGTCAAATCGGGGATCAAATCGCTGCTGGGGCTGCACCGCCCCCGGGCGCCGCTGCCGGAAGAGCTGGCTGAGCAGCTGCTGCGGGACAGCGTGGTCTCTGCCCTGCTGGGCAAGGTCACGGTGCAGAACGTGCCCAACACGCTGGTGTTCCGGGTGTCCGTGGAAACCGAATCCGCCCGCAAGTCGGCGCTGATCGCCGACACCATCGTCGATCTCTATATCCTCAACCAGATCGAGGTGAAATTCGACGCCACCGAGCAGGCGACAACCTGGCTGACAGGCCGGGTGGCGGAGCTGAAGGCGGAGCTGGAAACCGCCGAGGCCAGGGCCAATGAATTCAACGCCGCCACCGCGCTGGTGTCGCCGGAGGCGCTGCAGGCGCAGGAGGTGCAGCTGAAGGACCTGCGCGAGCGCATCCTCCTGGCCGGCACCGCCGCGGAGACCGCGCAGGCGCGCTATGACGGGCTGCGCAGCGCAGAGACCCGGGAAGCGCAGGCCGAGATCAGCCAGGACCGGCAGCTGCAGCGCCTGCTGGCGCAAACCGGCACTGATGCGGGGGATGCTGCCTTTGACACCGCTTTCCAGCGGCTGCTGGCCCGCGCCGCGCTGGACGCCCGCCGCGCCGCCCAGCAGCTGCAGACGCTGGTGCAGTCGGAGGCGGAATTGTCCCGCCAGACCGCCCGCCAGGGCGAAGACCTGATCACCCTGCAGCAGCTCAGCCGCGAAGCGGAGGCGGTGCGGCTGCTCTATGAGTATTTCCTGACCCGCCTCAAGGAAACCTCGGCCCAGGAGGGCATCCAGAAGGCCGACAGCCGGCTGCTGTCGCGGGCGGTGATCCCGCTGCGGCCCTCGGCGCCGAAGAAATCCCTGATCCTGGCGGTGAGCGGCCTCCTGGGGCTGATGCTGGGGGCGGGCATTGTGCTGCTGCTGGAGGCGCGGCGCAAGGGCTACCGCTCCGCCCGGGAGCTGGAGCATAAGACCGGCTGCAGCGTGCTGGGGCAGATCCCGGTGTTCCCGGCCAGCGGGCGGCGCAAGGTGCTGGAATACCTGGCCGAGAAACCCTCCTCAGCCACTGCCGAGGCGGTGCGCAACCTGCGCACCTCGCTGATGCTGTCCAATGTCGACCAGCCGCCGCAGGTGGTGGTGATCACCTCCTCGCTGCCCGGCGAGGGCAAGACCACCAACGCGCTGGCGCTGGCGCAGAACTTTGTTGGCATCGGTAAGAAGGTGCTGCTGGTCGAGGGCGATATCCGGCGCCGGACCCTGACCGCGCAGCTCAAGGATGTGCCGCCGCAGGGCATCGTCTCGGTGCTGGCAGGCGACGTGCCGCCCGAAGACGCGGTGTTCCGCGATCCGCTCCTGGGCTGCGACGTGCTGGCCGGGGAGGCGACCTCGGCCAATGCCGCCGACCTGTTTGCCTCGGAGCGGTTCCGCGCCTTCCTGCAGCAGATGCGGCAGCGCTATGACGTCATTCTGATCGACACGCCGCCGGTGCTGATCGTGTCTGACGCGCGGCTGATTGCGCGCCATGCGGATGCGGTGCTGCTGACGGTGAAATGGGACGGCACGGCGGAGCAGGATGTGGCGGAATCCCTGCGCCTGTTCCACACCGACAACCAGCGCCTGACCGGGATGATCCTGGGCCAGGTCAACACCCGCCGGATGAAGCAGTACGGTTACAGCTACGGCGATTATGGCGCGAAATACTACGTCAGCTGAGGTGCCGCCCGGGGGCGGGCGCCCTGCGGAAACGGCGCGCCCCGCTTGGGGCGCGCCGCTGCTTTTGCTCCTGTCAGGCTTGCCGGCCGGGCCGGGGTTCCCCGGAGGCTCCGGGGAACCGGGCCGGATCAGTTGGTGCTGACGGTGCTGGTGGTGGAGGGGGTGGAGCCGCCGCCCGCTGCGGCGGCAAGGCCGGCCGCTGCCGCGGCGGCGCCCAGGGCCGGAGCCACCAGCGGCACGAAGCCGGTGACGCCTTCCGCTTCCGCTGCCGCGGCGGCGTCTGCTGCGTCCGCCAAAGCGCCGATGCAGGCGTCGTCGTCATTGGTCTGGTTTTCTTCGCAGTCGTCCTGGCTGGCAGTCTGGGCGGCAACGCCGGTTGCGGACAGGGCCAGTGCCAAAAGGGTAATCCGGATCATCATCAATCTCCTGAACCTATTCGGCGCGAGCCTATCATGCCCGGGCTGTTCTGAGAATGCCGCACGGTTGCAAAAGCCCGCAAGCCCTCGCTTTTTTGCGGTGTTCCGCCTGCCGGCCCGGCAGGCGTTGCGGGTGCTGGCCTGCCGGCGCCGCGGCGGCGCCGGCAAGCGGGGCTGCGGGGCCCTGAACGGGCAAGAAAACAGGCAGATTCGCCACAGGCAGGAGACAATTCGCCCGGCCCCGCCCGGCGGCGGGACAGCCCGCCGGAAAACGGATATGGGGAAGCGGGCCACAAGCGGTTTTTCAAGCGGTATGAGACAACGGATACTCCAGGGACGGCATTTTCTGCTGGCGGCGCTGGTGCTGGCGGCCCCTGCCGCGCTGAGGGCCCAGACCACCTCGAATTACGGCACGCCGGGGCTGATCGAGACGCCCACCGCCGAAATGTATCCCGATGGCACCCTGGCCTTCACCAGCGGCATGCTGGACCAGACGCTGCGGGCCACGATGACCTTTCAGATGCTGCCCTGGGTGCACGGCAGCTTCCGCTACGGGGCGGTCGAGGGGTTCTTCCCGGACCGGCCGGATGGTGCGCAGACCCTGTATGACCGCAGTTTCGACATTCATTTCCTGCTGCGCGGGGAAAGCCGCAGGGGCCCGGCCCTGGCGCTGGGGCTGCGCGACTTCGGCGGCACCGGGGTTTATGCCTCGGAATATCTGGTGGCCACCAAGACCTTCCGGGAGCGGCTGAAGATTTCCGGCGGCATTGGCTGGGGCCGGATGGCCGGGCGCGGCAGTTTTTCCAACCCGCTGGGGGTGCTGTCGGACCGGTTCAAGACGCGCGAGACCTCCGGCGCGGGCGGCATTTCAACCACCGGCCAGCTGGATTTCGGCAATTGGTTCCGCGGCGATGCGGCGCTGTTCGGCGGCGCCAGCTGGCAGTACAATGACCGTCTGACCCTGCTGGCGGAATATTCGCCGGATCTTTATACCCGGGAGCAGGCCCGCAACGGCTTCGAGGTCAATTCGCCGTTCAACTTCGGCCTCCAGTACCGGTTCAAAAACGGCGCGCAGCTGACCGCCTCTTATCTCTACGGCAGCACCCTGGGGGTCAATTACAGCTATTTCATCGACCCGCGCCAGAGCGTGGCGCCGGGCGGGCAGGGGGCGGCGCCGCCGCCCTTGCTGCCGCTGAACCAGGCGGCGCTGGCCAGCTGGAACCTGCCGTCCGCGCCCGCCGCCGCCGCCCGCCGCCAGCAGGTTCTGGCGCAACAGCTGCAGCAGGAAGGGCTGCGGCTGGTCTATCTGGAGGACGCGGGCGGAACCTTCCGCATCGGGGTGGAAAACGGCCGCTACGGCCAGGCCGCCCAGGCCATCGGCCGCACTGCCCGGGTGCTGGCCAACACCCAGCCCGCAGGCGTGCAGGCCTTTGACATCGCGCTGATGGCAAACGGGGTGCCGCTCAGTTCGGTGCGGATTGCCCGCGATGACCTTTATGAGCTGGAGCATGACCCGGACGGCGCCTGGCGCAGCTTTGCCCGCGCCGAGGTGTCCGACAGCATCTCCCTGGTCAAGGGCGGCTTCACAAGGGATGCCTATCCGCATTTCAGCTACCGCTTCGGCCCCTATCTGCAGGCGTCTTTCTTCGACCCCGACGCGCCTTTCCGCTATGAGGTTGGCGCCCAGCTGGGGCTGGACTACACGCTGTCGCCGGGGCTCAGCCTGTCGGCCGGGCTGCGCCAGCCTGCGGCCGGCAATCTGGACGACAGCCAGCGCCGGTCCAACTCGGTGATCCAGCGGGTGCGCTCGGACTGGGGGCTTTATGCGCAGCAGTCCGACCTGCGCATTGAGCATCTGACCGGTGAATACATCTGGCGGCCCGGCGAAAACCTCTATGCCCGCGCCACGCTGGGCTATCTGGAAACCATGTACGGCGGGCTGTCGGGGGAGCTTTTGTGGTTCCCGGCCAACAGCCGCCTGGCGCTGGGGGCTGAGCTGAACTATGTGCGCCAGCGCGATTTCGACGTGCTGTTCGGCTTTCAGGATTATTCCACCGTGACCGGCCATCTGTCGGCCTATTACGATCTGCCAGGGGAGTATCACGCCCAGATCGATGCCGGCCGCTACCTGGCGGGCGATTACGGCGCCACCGTCACCCTGGACCGGGAATTTGCCAATGGCTTCAAGGTCGGCGCTTTCTTCACCCTGACTTCGGTGGGGTTCAGCGACTTCGGCGAGGGCAGTTTCGACAAGGGGATCCGGCTGGAAATACCAATTTCCTGGCTGACCGGCCGCCCGTCGCGCGACCGGCTGGCGCAGGTGATCCGCCCGGTGCTGCGCGATGGCGGCGCCCGGCTCAACGTGCGCAACCGGCTCTATGGCGTCACCCGCGAGGCGCGGGCCCAGCAGCTGGTCAAGGGCTGGGGGAGGTTCCTGCGATGAAACACCTGTGGCCGGTGCTGTCCGCCTTGCTGCTGCTGATCTCCTGCGGCGAGGCCAAGGACGATCTCGATCTGTTGCGCGGCGCGCTGCAGCCCGATGCGCCCCGGTTCCATCCGCGCGCCTCGGCGCTGGCCTCTGTCCGGCCGATCCCGCCGCGGCTGGAGGTGTCCTTCCCGAGCCGCGATCTGAGCGGTGTCATGCTCTTGGAGACCGAGCGTGCGGGGGTGCAGACCTGGCTCACCGCCGATGGCGCCACCATCACGCTCAAGCAGGGGTTCCTGACCTCGGCCAAGGGCTTCGGCTCCGGCCTGGCGGCCTCGGATGTGCAGCACAGCGCGGATCTGGTGCTGGCGGCGCGGGAGGGCACCGTGGAGCGGTTCCACAGCTTCCTCAATGGCAACGACCAGATCGAGCTGCACGCCTACCGCTGCGCGGTCACGCATGCGGGCGCGGAGACCATCTTCCTGCGCGGCGAGCCGGTGGCGGTGCAAAAGCTGGAGGAGCGCTGCCACGGGCTGGCGGACAGCTTCACAAATACCTATTGGGTCCGGCAGGGGGCGGTGTTGCAGTCCTCGCAGTGGACCGGCAGTTTCCTGGGCAACCTCTTCATGAAGACGGTGCCGGATGAAAATTGAACGACAGTTGATTGGAGGACGCATCGTGCGCCGCATTTCCCTTGCCCTCAGCGCCCTGGCCCTGGCCGCACTGGCTTCCGGCTGCTCGACCATCTACCGCAGCCCCGCCGTGAAGGCCGGCGTGTCGGACGCCGGCAAGGTGCGGGTGGTGGCGGTGACGCCGGAAACCGTGCTGGTCGCCAACCGCGCCGCCTATCAGCCCAAGGCCCTGCCGGCCGTCTTCGGGGTTTCCGCAGGCTCGGGCGCGGGCGCCAGCCCGCGGGGGCCGGGCACCCTGCCGCAGGCGCCCTCCTCCCAGGACGGCAGCCGCCAGGGGCTGCGGCTGGACCCGCCGCCCAGCATCGACCCCGGCCCCTATACCATCGGCACCGGCGATGTGCTGGTGCTGTCGACGCCCTCGACCCAAGGCACGGTGGCGGAGCTGTCCGGCCTGCTGGCGGCGCAGAACAGCCGCAACGGCTACACGGTGCAGGATGACGGCGCGATCAACATTCCGGATGTGGGCCGGGTGCGGGTTGCGGGCCTCACCGTGGACGAGGCCGAGGCGCTGTTGTTCCAGCGGCTGGTGGAAAGCCAGATCGACCCGACCTTCAGCCTCGAGGTTTCCGAGTTCAACTCCCGCCGGGTGTCGGTCGGCGGCGCTGTCGGCCAGCCCGGCGTCTACCCGATCACCCTGACCCCGCTCACCCTGGGCGAGGCGCTGGCCGCCGCAGGCTCGGTCTCGGTGGCGGATATCGACACCAGCTCGGTCCGGATCTACCGCGATGGCACCATGTACCAGATCCCGCTCGAGGATCTCTATGCCCGCCCGGCGCTGCAGCGCCTGCCCCTCTTGGCGGATGACTCGGTGTTTGTGGACACCGACTACGATCTCAGCCGCGCCGAGCGTTATTTCACCCAGCAGATCGAGCTGCAGAGAGCCACGCTGGCAGGCCGCCGCGCCGCGATCGACGAGCTGACTGCGGCGCTGACCCTGCGCCGTGCCGATCTGGATGAGCGGCGCGACAACTTCTCCCAGGCGCTGGAGCTGGACGCGGTGGACCGGGATTACGTCTATCTCAGCGGCGAGGTCCGCACCCAGGGCCGCTACACGCTGCCGTTCGGGCGCAAGGCCATGCTGGCGGATGCGCTGTTCGACACCGGCGGCGGCATCGCCAAGGAGACCGGCGACGCCAGCCAGGTCTATGTGCTGCGCGCGGCGCAGGACGTGCGCGAGTTCGGCGCGGTCACCGCCTGGCACCTGGACGTGCGCAACGCCGCGCATCTGCCGCTGGCGGCCCGGTTCGAGCTGCGCCCCGGCGACATCGTGTTTGTGGCGGAAAACCCGGTCACCCGCTGGGGCCGCACCATCGACCAGATCACGCCGTCGCTGATCACCACGCCGGTCAATGCGCTGAGCGACTGATCCGGCGCCGGGGCGGGCGCGGCTATTCGCTGTAGCCGAAGGCCTGCAGCGACGGGCGCAGCCGCCGGGTCAGCCCGGCGGCCTCCTGTGCACTCAGCCCGTCCCGCCATTTGCCGGACCCGCCGCGCCGGAAGGTGTGCGACTTCGACGGGGCAATGGCGCTTTTCAGGGTCTCCAGCAGCGCCTCCGGACTGCCAGCCGCGGCGGAGCTGCGGGCGGCAAAGCCGGCGATGATGCGGGCCAGCTGCGCCTCCTGGCCGGCGCCTGCGAGGTCCTCGTAGCGGATCGCCAGGGTGCCGGGATCCTGCAGCCAGCCGGCATAGGGCAGCAGGCGGGCATTGCACTCCGGATAGCGGCTGTCGAACCCGTCCAGGGCCAGCTGCAGCCGCTCCCGGCTGCCGGGCAGCCGGGCAAAATGCCGGTGCATCCGGTGCCAGCGGTTCATCTCGCCCAGGTAATGCGCCTCAGAGACCAGAACGTCGCGGGGGTCGCGGTAGATGAAGAGATGCAGGGCGTTGATCCGCGCCAGCGCCGCGGCGGCTTCGGGGGAATAATGCAGATGGCTGCCCAGGGTTTCCGACGGCAGGATCCGGCTGATCCGCCGGGCCAGCGCTGCCGGGGAGCGCTGCCGCAGGGTCACCGACGGGCTGGTTGCGATGAAGCGGCCGAGATAGCGGGCCTCGGGCAGCGCCCGGGTCACCTGCAGCAGCAGATGGGTGCCGCTCTTGGGCAGGGAGTTGGCAAAAACCGGGGGATGCCCCTGATACTGGCTGTCGCTGATCCGGCGCCGCTCCAGCGCGGCCGCCGGTTCCCGCAGGAAGGCAATCCCCTTTCTCAGCAGGGAGGACCTGCGCACGGCGGGGAGGTCGGCGATCTGGTCAATGTTCATCTGGAAACCGTTTCCATGTTGCAGGGGTGGCGGCTGCGGGCGGCGGCCTGGCTCAGCGCGGCTTCAGCCGCGGGACCGCGTCCCGCAGCCGCCGCCGCATCCTGCCGAGCCGGGCATTGAGGCGGAGGATACGCCATTCCGGGCTGGTGATGACCCGATGGGTGAAATCAAAATCCAGTTTGACCTCGGCGGGAAGCTGGAAATCCATCCGCCCCGGCGTCTTCTGTCCCAGCCCGAACAGGCTTGGCAGGCTCAGCCGGGAGGCATGGGTGCCGCCGCCGAAGCCGGAGTTGCGCAGCATCGGCACCGGCGGAAACAGCGACATGCCGCCGTGTTCGGCGATGGTCCGCTGCCAGTGCACATACCAGCTGCTGATGCGGCCGGCCTCCTCCATCTCCAGCATGCGGGTGAAGTCCCGCAGCCCGTGCGCATTGAACCGGTCCCGGAAGGCGCGGCAGCGGCGGGCCTCGCGGCTCAGGCTGCAGGTGCCGGTGAACTTGGCCCAGCGGTCCGACCAGGTGGCCCAGCCCCAGGAACTGCCCGCGGGCATGAAATGGGCGGTCCCGCGGCCATAGCCCTTGAGGTCGGGGACATCGCCGCAGATGCTCCAGACCCGCATGTCGGCGCCATAGGCATCAAGCGCCTGGTTGAAATAGCGCAGCGCATCCGGGCTGAGCACCAGGTCGTCTTCCAGCACGATGAGGCTGGCGTGGCGGCTGCAGACCTCGCTGATCCCCGCCGACAGCGACGCCTTGAGGCCGCGGTTCTGCGGCCGGGCCGCCACTGTCATCGCCGGGTGGCCGAGGGTTTCGAAGAACTGCCGGACCGCGTCTGTCCGGGCCCGCTCGGCTTCCGTTCTGGGGCCGTCCACAAAGACATAGGCCTGCGACTGCCGCCACTCCGGGTTTGCGTCCAGCGACGCGGCGAGCTTTTGCGCCAGGTCCAGGCGGTTGAAGGCAAAGATCGCAATGGGCGCCAGGGCGGGATCAGGCAAGGGGCGGCTCCTTTCCGGGATCCTGCGGCGGCGCGGCTGGCCGGTGCCGGCCGGCCTGTCTTTTGCCGGCCTGTCTCCGGCCTGTCAGCGGCAGGAACATCAGAAGGCCGAAATAGAGCCACAGGGAAGGGTCGAAGAAAAAGAATTTGGCCACGATCAGCGGCAGGCTGGCCAGCAGCAGGCCGGGGCCTGCATGCAGCACCGCCATCACCGCCAGCCAGAGGAGCAGCGGCACCGCCAGCAGGATGCCCGCAAACCACAGCATGTTGATCAGCGTGCCCAGGTCCTGCGGCGAGCCGCAGGTTTCGCAGAAGGAGCGGCCCAGCGGGTGCGGGAACAGCATTTCCGTTCCCAGCCTGGCGGTCCAGGCATTCCAGGCCTGCAGCTTCATCACCATCGAGCCGGAGGCATCCTCGGTTTCGAAGCGGTCGAGGAAATACTGGATATAAGCCGTGTTCTGGAAATCCAGCGACTTGACGAGCAGCAGGCAGGGAATGGCGGCGGCGGCCAGCACCGCGGCAATGGCCAGGGCCTTGTGGCGCCGCCGGTTCAGCAGGGCTTCCACCAGGCAGCCGCAGAGGTAGCTCAGAATGGCCAGCACCGCCCAGGCCGACAGGGTGATCGCGGTCGACAGGATCGCCGCGGTTTCCAGCCGCCCGGCCAGCCGCCCGCGCAGGACGGCTGCCAGCAAGGCGCAGAAATACACCGTTGCGGTGTAGGTGCCCGGCTCGATCTGGAACCCGGTGACCCGGTAGTAGCCCATGAACTCATGGATCCGGGCTGCGCTCCAGGGGAACATCAGGCCGTGAAAGTCGATGGCCAGGCCGCCGCCGTAATAGGCGGCCGCCGCCAGGCAGAGGCCGGCGAAGTTGACCAGCAGGTAGACGCGCACCAGCCGCAGGAAGAGCGCCCGGGTCCCGGGCCGGTGCTGGATCCCGCCCAGCAACAGCCCGGTGAGGATGGCAAAACAGGCGATCACCGCAAAAGGCGAGGGGTCGGCAGCATTTGACAGCAGGAAGATCACGGAGATGAAAACCGCCCAGATCAAGGGGCTGAACCGCAGCCCGGCGCGGTGCAGCTGCACCAGCTGGACCAGCAGCGCCGCCCCCGCCAGGCCCCGCAGCAGGTAGGAGAGGCCGGCAAAGGTGCCCAGGGCCGGAAATTCCGTCCGGGTCATGAACAGAAAGAAACAGATGTGCAGCATAAGCTGCGGCAGCGGTCCGGGGCGTGTCATCTGCCGCCCCCGTCTTCTGCAAGGGCAGCAAGGGCCGCCGCGTGCCCGGCAAAGTTCCGCCCCGCGTCAAACCGCTCTTGCCACAGCGCCCGCGGGTCCAGGCCTGCCGGGCGGGTCGGCCCCAGCAGCGCTTCCGCCTTGTCTGCCAGGCGGGCGCTGTCCTGGGCCTCTGCCAGGCTGCACAGGCTGCCGCTCCGGCCGTCCACAACCGCTTCCGGGGTGCCGTCGACCGCAGTGGCCAGCACCGGAATGCCAAAGGAGACCGCCTCCATGATCGACACCGGAATGCCTTCGGATTTGGACAGGTTGACAAACAGGTCCACCGCCGTTGTGCGGTAGAAGGCCATCAGCTCCGCGTTTTCGACCCAGCCGTGCATCCGGATGCTGAGGCCCTCCTGCGCCCGGGCCGCCTCGATGGCCTGCAAGGCGGCATCCTCCTCCCCGGTTCCGAAATGGTGCCATTCCACCTGCCGCCCGCGGCGGGCCAGCTCTGCCGCCAGCCGGGCGATCAGATGCACCTGCTTGACCTGGGTGATCCGCGAGCAGGACGCCAGCACCAGGGGGCCCGCCCGGGGCGCCTGCCGGCCCTGGCCCATGTCCGGGGTGCCGAGGCGGGAGACCACGGCCCTGCCGGCAAAGCCGGCTCCGCCCCATCGGTCCCCGAAATAGCTGCAGCCATGCTCGGAGATGAACACCAGCCGGGCGGCCCCCTCCAGGTCGCGGCGCCAGGGGAAGCTTTGCAGCGGGCTTTGCCCGGCGGTGTAATCATGGCCGCCGTATTCATAGAGATCGACCCTGTGAAAGCGCACCGCAAAGGGAATGCCTTCGCGGGCGAACAGGCCCGAGGCCAGCGCCGGGGTGTGCCCCCAGTAGGAATAGGCCGCCCTGGGGCCTTTGGCCGCCAGCAGGCGGCGCACCCCTTCGGACTGCTCAAGGCGCTTGCGGATGGCGGCCCAGGCCAAGAGCCGCTTCCAGTCCGCCGGATCGCCGCTGCGGCGCAGCTGCCGCCGTTCCGCCAGGGCCATCTTCCACACTGCCGGATCCAGCAGCGCCTTCACGGCAAGGGCCTTGCGGTCCTTGCCGTGGTACAGCGGCGGGCACAGCTCAAAGCCCTCCGGCAGCTCCCGGCGCTGCGGCGCGCCCATCACCGGCTGCACGATGACCCGGGCGAACCGCGCCTTCAGATAGGGCAGCTCTGCCGCCAGGAAGGGCTCGCCGCTGGCATAGGGGTATTTGAATGTGGTCAGCAGAAGCGTTGACGGGTGTGCCGCGGCATGCGTCATCTCAGCCGGCCTCCTTCTGCGAAGCGTTGCGGGATGCTGCCAGCCGCCAATACCAGAAAAGCATGGCGGTCATATAGGGGACAGACAGCCAGACGGAGGTGCCGAGGGCCCGGAACATGCTGCCGCCACCCCAGTGCCCCAGCAGAAAGCCGCCCAGGAAGACCGCGGTCTGACCGCAGGCCACCGCCAGCATCGCCTTCTGGCGGCCGGCCAGAAGATAGCAGGGCGCCACGGTGGCAAGCACCATCTGCAGGACGATATAGGGGGCAAAGACGGCCGCCATCAGGCCGGCCGGCTGCCATTGCGGCCCCAGCACCAGGACAAAGAGATCCGGCCCGAAGAGGACCAGGACGGCGGCGGTCAGCGCGCCAATTCCCAGAAGCGGTGCCGCGGTTGCCTTCAGCGCGCCCCTGAAAGACCCGGCCTGGCGCTGTTCTTCTGCGGCGGTGCGGAAGAACACCTGGCTCAGCGCCCCCGAGACAAGCGTGGAGGGCATCATCACCACCCGGAACATCATGAAATAGGCGCCGGCCTCGGCGGCGGAGTAGAGGGCGGTGATCAGGGCCGCCATGATCCAGCGGGACACCTGGTTCACAAACACATGCGGCAGGTTCCAGAGCGGCTGACTGGCATAGAACCGGGCCAGCCGGCCGGCATAGCGGCGGCCGCGCGCGCTGCGCCAGAGGACGGGGCCTTTGCCCCCGGCCCGCAGCACCGGCAGGATGGACAGCGCCGCGCCCAGGGTTTCGCCCGCAATCAGCGCCCCGGTGCCGCCCCAGAGCGCATAGGCCAGAGCCACCTGGAGGGCGAAGGCGGCGGCAGGTTTGACCACGCGGGCCGCGGACACCGCACCGAACCGGCCCAGCCGCACCGCCATGAAGCTGAGCGACGTCTGCACGGAGACAAAGAAGCCGGCCGCGGGCACCGCCATCCACGCCGCCCCCAGGGAGGCGCCGCTCCAGGCGTCGAGCTGGTGCCGGAACAGCCCGGACAGCAGCACCAGGGCAAGCGCCGCCGCCAGCGCCGTTGCCTGCGCCAGCTGCAGGGTGTGCCGGGCCCGGGCCTGGGACCGGCACAGCATGATGGCCTGCTCGTAGCGCCCGGCCAGGGAGGCGCCCAGCACCTGCATGCCGAAGAAGAACAGCGCAAAGGTGCCGAAATCCTCCGGCGAAAACAGCCGGGACAGGACCGGGTAGGACAGGATGCCGATCGCCTGGGAGGCCAGAACCCCGGATCCCATGACCGCACCGTTGCGCAAGAGGCCCCTGGGTTTCATCACCGGACGGCACTGCTGCCGAAAAACGCATCAAGGGCTTTCCGGATCTCCGCGGCGTTTGCGGCAAAGGCCTGCGCGAGGGTGCCGCGCCATGTGCCGCGGTCCGCAACAAACCCGGCCAGGGCGCCGGCATTGGCATCCGCCGGGGCGCCGGCCTCCAGGATCAGGGGGGCGAGCCCGGCCTGTTCGAACACCCCGCGGATCTTCTGTTCGCCGCTGTTCAGCAGCGGCACCGGGATGGCCCCGCGGGAGGCGGCGATGAGCAGCCCGTGCAGCCGGTTGGAGACAATCACGGCGGCCTCGCCGTAAGCCTCCAGCGCGGCTTCCAGCCGCCCCTCGCAGTTGCCGGGGAGGGGCAGGATCCCGGCTCCGGTGAGCGCGGCCAGGCGGCGGTTGCAGGCCTCGTCCCGCGCCACCTGCCAGCCGAACACGGGGTCCAGGCCCATCTCCCTGGCCTGCGCCACCAGGGGAGCCAGATGTTCTGCAAACGCCTCGGCCCCGGTGCCGGGGTCGCGGAACATGAACAGCGCCTTGCCGCCGCGCCCGGAGGGGGCGAAGTCCAGCAGGAAGGCCAGGTCGGGCACGATCCCGGCCCGGATGCCCGCGGCTTGCAGCGCCTGCAGGGAATAGCCGTCCCGCACCGTGATCTTGCCGGATCTGTCTGCGGCCCGCTGCAGCCACACCTGTTCGCTGCGGCCGGCCTGCAGCCGCGAGGCGCCGATCTGGGCAATCTCCAGGAAGGGCAGCCGCGACAGCAGGCCCATGGCCCGGTCCCGCTTCCGATTGGGCCTGGCGCGGGTGACGTCGCCGCAGGACAACAGCATCACGCTGCCCGGCGGCAGCAGGCTGCCGAGCAGGAGCCGGAGCAGGCCGCGCGCCCTGCCGCGCAGGAATTCCGCCTGCGGGGCGCCTGCCGGCAGCCAGGACGCAATGTTCGCCCGGTACCAGTCCGGCGCCTTGCCGGTGAAGATGCGCAGCCGGGCCCGCCGGGCGGTTTCCCGGAGCAGCAGCGCGTTGATCACCTCGTCCCCGAGGTTTTCGAATTGCGTATCAAGCGAGACATAGACTGGCATCGAAGAGACTTTCCTGAGCGGACGGCCCTGAAGGCCCTGGGTGCAAGCGCCCTGGGGCAGCGGGCCGGCCTTCTCTGACCGCTTCAGGTCATAGGCCATTGCGGGCTTCGCTGAACAGGGTTTCGAACTTGTCCGCAACGCGCTCCAGGTCGAAATGCGCCTCGGCATAGGCCCGGCCGGCCGCGCCGGCGGCCTGGCGGGCCGCCGGGTCATCGCGGAAGGCCTGCGCGGCAGCGGCAAACCCTTCGGTGTCTTCGGGCTCCACAACCTGTCCCGCACCGGTTTCCCGCAGGATCTGCGCCGCCAGGTTGTCGCCCGGCGCGGCCAGCACGATGGGGCGGCCGGCACAGAGATAGGACAGGATCTTGGAGGGCACCGAAAAGGTTCCCGCCTCCCGTTCGATGACCGCCAGCAGAATGTCCCCCGAGGCCAGGACCTGCGGGAACACCTCAAAAGGCTGCAGCGGCAGAACCCGCATCCCCGGCAATGTGCCGTCTGCAGCCCGCGCCGCCAGCCCGTCCGCGCCGACGCCCGCCGACACCAGCACCACCTGGTCCCCAGCCGTGACAGCCCGTGCAAGCCCCGCCAGAAGCTCCGGGTTGTGCTTCATGGCCAGGGTGCCGGAATAGAGGAACCGGGTGCCCGGGCCCAGGCCGTTGGCCTGCGCCCAGGCGGTGTTCCTGTCCAGCACGCCGATCTCATCCAGCGCCCCCCAGTTGGGGATCACGGACACGCGCTCCCGGGGGATGCCCCAGGCATCGGTCTGCGCCCGGAAGCTTTCGGTGATGTGCAGGACACGGCTTGCGCGCCGCATCTGGCGGCGCTCAAGAAACCGGTAATAGCCGCCGATCAGGTGGCCCGGCCCCGGCAGTTTCCGGGCCAGGAGCCTGGAGGCTGCCACCGAGTAGAAGTCCTGGCACCAGTAGATGAAGGGCGTGCCGGTCTGCCTGCAGGCCCTCTGGATGCCCTCCTGCGCCTCGGTCGGCGTGTTCCCGGAAATCACCACATCCGGCTTCATGGCGCAAATGGCCTGCCCCAGCTCCTTCCCGTAGGCGATATCGCCGGCCCGGCGCCGGAGAAAATCCGTCTTCGAGTAGCGGAGATCCTGCCCTGCGGGCAGGAAGGCGAGCGTGTCCGCGTCGCCTTCGGTGCGGGCCATCCGGCCCTTGGGGCCGGTATCGCCCGCAAACCAGGCATGGGTGACCCTGTGGCCGCGCCGGGCCAGCGCGCGGGACAGCTCCGCCTGAAACGGGTGGCCCGCAAAATCATGAAGCAAGATGTGCATCCGGCGGCCTTCAGACGTGGTTGGGACGGCGGCTCAGCTCTCCGGAAATCCAGTCGAAGGTCCGCTCCATCCCGGTCCGCAGCGGCATCTGCGGCGCCCAGCCGAGGCGTTCGGCGATCAGCCGGTTGTCGGAATTGCGGCCGCGCACGCCTTCGGGGCCGGGGATGTTCCGGATCGAGATGCTCTTGCCGGAAATCTCCGCCACCATGCGGGCCAGATCGTTGATCGAGATCATCTCCTCGGAGCCGATATTGACCGGGCCTTCAAACTCCGAGCGCAACAGCCGGGTGGTGCCTTCCAGGCATTCGTCGATGTAGAGGAAGGAGCGGGTCTGCAGCCCGTCGCCCCAGACTTCGATCTCGCCGCCGTCGGGGGTGGCGGCCACTTTCCGGCACAGGGCCGCCGGCGCCTTTTCCTTGCCGCCGTCCCAGGTGCCTTCGGGGCCGAAGATATTGTGGTAGCGCGCCACCCGGCATTCCATGCCGAAGTTCCGGTTATAGGCCAGATAGAGCCGTTCCGAGAACAGCTTCTCCCAGCCGTATTCACTGTCGGGGTTGGCCGGGTAGGCGCTGTCTTCGGCGCAATTGGGATTGTCCGGGTCTTCCTGGTTGTGGCTCGGGTACATGCAGGCCGAGGAGGAATAGAACACCCGCTTGATGGTCCGCTTGTGGCAGGCATCCAGCACGTTCAGGTTGATGGTGGCGGAGTTGTGCATCACGTTGGCATCGTTTTCGCCGGTGAAGATATAGCCCGCGCCGCCCATGTCGGCGGCCAGCTGGTAGACCTCGTCGAACCGGCGGTCGATGACGCTGCGGACCACCTGCTGGTCCCGCAGATCGCCGATCACGAAATCATCGGCTTCGGTTTCCGCGTGCTCGTGGAATTTGATATCCACGCCGCGCACCCAGAACCCTTCCCGTTTCAGGCGCTTGACCAGATGCCCGCCGATGAAGCCCCCGGCTCCCAGAACAAGTGCGGTCTTCATGTCGTTCTCCTTCGTAAATGCTTTTAAAGATCGGTTTCAAAAAAGGCTTCCGTGCCGGGCTCAATCCGCCCCGGACAGGTCGCGGGTAAAAACTTTTTCCGCCACATCGCGGAGCTCGCCGCTCAGCCGGTTGGCGACAATCAGATCGGATTCCGCCTTGAAGGCGGCCAGGTCGCGGACCACCCGGGACCGGAAGAAATGCGTCTCCTCCAGCACCGGCTCATAGACGATCACCTCGACCCCCTTGGCCTTCAGCCGCTTCATGATGCCCTGAATGGAGGACTGGCGGAAATTGTCCGAGCCGGCCTTCATCACCAGCCGGTGGATCCCCACCACCTTGGGCCCGCGCATCAGGATCCGGTCGGACAGGAAATCCTTGCGGGTGCGGTTGGCGTCGACAATGGCGCGGATCAGGTTCTGCGGCACATGGTTGTAATTGGCCAGGAGCTGCTTGGTGTCCTTGGGCAGGCAATAGCCGCCGTAGCCGAAGGAGGGGTTGTTGTAATGGCTGCCGATCCGCGGATCGAGGCCGGCACCTTCGATGATCTGGCGGCTGTCCATGCCGCCGGCCATGGCGTAGCTGTCCAGCTCGTTGAAGAAAGCCACCCGCATCGCGAGGTACGTGTTTGCAAACAGCTTGATCGCTTCCGCCTCATCCGGGCCGGTGAACAGCATCGGCACATCGGTTTCCGCGGAGCCTTCCAGCAGCAGCCCGGCAAAGGCCCGCGCGCGTTCCGACTGCTCGCCGACGATGATGCGGCTGGGATGCAGGTTGTCGTGAAGCGCCCGGCCTTCGCGCAGGAACTCGGGCGAGAAGATCACCTGGTCCGTCTCCAGCTCCGCCCGGATCCGGCGCACATAGCCCACCGGGATCGTCGATTTGATCACGATGGCGGCGGTCCGGTTCACCGCGATGGCCTGGCGGATCACCGCCTCCACCGAGGCGGTGTCGAAACAGTTGGTCCTGGGGTCGTAATCCGTGGGCGTGGCCACAATCACGTAGTCGGCATCGCGGCAGGCCGCAGCCGCATCCAGCGTGGCGGTCAGATCCAGCGGGCGGCTGGCGAGGAACTCCTCCAGTTCCGGGTCTGCGATGGGGCATTTGCGGGCATTGACCATCCTGACCCGGTCCTGCGACAGGTCAACGGCGGTGACCGTGTGGTTCTGCGCCAGCAGAACCGCATTGGACAGGCCGACATACCCCAGTCCTGCAACCGCGATTTTCATGCCCTCAGCCCCGCGCGTAGACATCTTCGTAGCGGATGATGTCATCCTCGCCGACATAGGCGCCGGTCTGCACCTCGATCAGCACCATCGGCACCTTGCCGGGGTTCTCCATCCGGTGCACCGCGCCCAGCGGCACATAGACGCTCTCGTTCTCGGTCACCAGCTTTTCGACCCCGTCCACCGTCACCTTGGCGGTGCCCTCGACCACGATCCAATGCTCGGAGCGGTGCACATGGCTCTGCAGGCTCAGGGCCGCGCCCGGGTGCACCAGGATCCGCTTGACCTGGAACCGGTCGCCCACTGCCAGGCTCTCGAACCAGCCCCAGGGGCGGTGGTCCTTGGGGAACTGGGTGGCCTGGGGGGCGGCCTTCTTCTTCAGCGCCGCCACCGCCAGCTTGACGTCCTGGGCGCGGGATTTGTCGGCGACCAGAACCGCATCGTTCATCGCCACCGCCATAATGCCGTCCAGGCCGATGCCGACCACCTCCAGCCGCTCGCTGTCGGCGCGCAAGAGCGTGTCCCGGCAATCAATTGCGGTGGCGCCGCTGCTGGTGACGACGCCGTCTGCATCCGGGGTGCTCTCGCGCCAGACCGCATCCCAGCCGCCCAGGTCGGACCAGGCCGCATCAAAGGGCACCACCGAGAGGTTCGCGGCCTTTTCCATCACCGCATAGTCGATCGAGATATCCTCGGCAGCGCTCCAGGGCTCAGGCGCCAGGCGCAGGAATCCGAGATCGGGCTTGGCCTGATCCAGCGCCGCCTGCACCGGCGCGATCAGGGCCGGCGCATGGGCCTTGAAGGCGGCGATGATATCGGCGGCGCGGAACAGGAAGATGCCCGCGTTCCACTTGAAATTGCCCGCCGCCAGCATCTCGGCGGCCCGGGCCGCATCGGGTTTTTCCACGAACTGCTTGAGCGGCACCGCACCGCCCTCCGCGCCCCCCCCGGTCTTTGGCGCAGCGGCCAGCTCGAGATAGCCATAGGCGGTTTCGGCATGGGCGGGGGTGATGCCGAAGGTGACCAGCTGGCCCGCTGCCACTGCCTCAAGGCCGCGGGCAACGGCGGCGTGGAAGGCCGCGGTATCCGGAACCACATGGTCCGAAGGCGCCACCAAGAGCACCGCATCGGGATTGTCCGCCCGGGCGCGCAGGGCCGCGGCCAGCACCGCAGGCGCGGTGTTGCGCCCCTCCGGCTCGATCAGGATGGCGCCGGGGTCGATGCCTGCGCCCTGCAGCTGCTCGGTGACGATGAAGCGGAAATCGGAGTTGGTCAGCACCATCGGCGCGGCAAAGCGCAAGCCCTCTGCCTGCCCCGGACCCGGCCGGGCGGACAGCCGCCGGGCCGAGGCCTGGAACAGCGTCTCTTCACCCATCAAAGGCACGAACTGCTTGGGGTAGCTCTTGCGCGACAAGGGCCACAGACGGGTTCCGGAGCCTCCGCACAGGAGGACGGGTGTAATCAACATGATTAAAACTCGATTAAAGCTTGCCTGTCTCCGGTCCTAGTGAATGCGTGCCGCACTGACAAGCCTTAGGGGCGAAACGCCGTAAAAAATTCATCTTGTGATTTAGCTGGCGGGACTGGGCACAGCCTGCGGAAGGGATGGCGGCTGCGGCTGCGGGGCGGGCAGGTTTCCGCCAGAGGGCCTGTGCAGAGGCGGCGGCGGCGGCCCCGGCAGGGATGACGCCGGCCGCAATACGTGCCATTGATCCGGGCACCACAGATATGCTCCGGAACAGCGGCACGGCCGGATCCGGCCGCACGCCCCGCACGGCAGGGGCCGGGAAAGGCAGGCAAGGACAGTGATGCAGGCGGTTTACTCAAGGCCATTCCTCCCCCGGCTGGCGGTCTTTGCGGCCGTCCTGCTGGCCGAAGTGCTGGCCATCCGCCTTGCCTTTCAGTTCAGGGAGACGTTTTCCTGTGCCGCCACCACGCTGCCCGGCCTGTGCGCCTGGATGAAAACCCTGCCGCTGCGCACGGTCTTTTCGGGCCTGGCCCTGGCGGCTGCGGTTGCGCTGAAGCCGTCTCTCTGGGGCGCGCGCGGGGCCCGGCCGGCCGCCGCTGCCGGGCTGCGCCCGAAGCCCGCGCTGCTGCATCTGGGGGGGCTGGTGCTGCTTTTTGCACCGCTCTGGCAGCTGTCCTTTGCGGATCTGGAGGCCCGGTTTGCCCTGCTGGCGCCGGTGTTTCTGCTGGGCGCCTTCTGCGCCGCCGCGGGGGCGCTGCTGTGGCTGATGCCGCTGCGGGCCTGGCGGCAGGGGCTGTCCGGCAGCGGGCTGGTGCTGCCGCTCACCCTGGCGGCCTTCTTTGCGCTGCCGGATATCGTGGACGCCTCCGGGGCCGTCTGGGGCGACAATCAGCTGCTGACCCGGCTCACCTTTGCCGCCGTGGACCAAGTCCTGTCGCTGTTTCACACCACAGTCACCAGCCTGCCCGAAGAGCGCATCTTTGCGCTCAACGGCTTTGCGGTCCAGGTCGGCGATGCCTGCTCCGGGATCGAGGGGTTTGCCCTGATTGCCCTGTTCATGGGCGGCTATGCGCTGCTCTGCCGCGGCAGCCTGCGCCTGCGGCCCTACTGGCTGGTGCTGTTCCCGCTGGCGGTGCTGCTGAGCTGGGCCTTCAACGTCCTGCGGATCTCGGTGCTGATCTGGATCGGCGCCTATGTCTCGCCGGCGCTGGCGGTGGAGGGGTTCCATTCCTACGCGGGCTGGCTGGTGTTCTCGCTGCTGGCGCTGGCGATCCTGATTTCCGCCCACAACATGCCGCTGTTTCAAAAGCCGGCGGCGGACAGCGCCCCGTCTTTGGCCCCGTCCCTGGCGGCGGATCCGCTGTTTGCCCGGATCGTGCCCTTCATCCTGTTCATGATCAGCGGCACGCTGACACCGCTGTTCTGGGAGGTCCCGTCCGAGGGCTACCCGCTGCGGGCGGCGCTGATGCTGCTGGGGCTGGGGCTGTTCTGGCCCGCGCTCAAGACGTTCAGCTGGCGGGCCGGGCCGCTGGACTGGCTGGCGGGCGCCGCGGTGGCGGCGCTGTGGCTGTGGACCGCACCGGAAAGCGGCGGCAGCACCGCCGCGGCGCCGGATCCGGTCTGGATCATCTGCCGCCTGCTGGGCACGGTGCTCCTGGTGCCGGTGATCGAGGAGCTGTTCTTCCGCGCCTATGTGCTGGAGCGCATCGCCGGCGGCCCCGGCGCGCCCGCCTGGCGGGCCTGGGCCGGTCTAGCGGCCAGCAGCCTGCTGTTTGCGGCGCTGCATGGCCGCTGGCTGGCCGGGGGCGGGGCGGGGATCGTCTTCGGGCTGCTCTACCTGCGCAGCCGCCGCCCCGGCGGCGCGGTGCAGGCGCATATCCTGGCCAATGCCCTGATTGCCGCTGCCGCCCTCGCGGCGATGGATTTTGATCTGCTCTGATCCGGCCTTTGCGGACAGGCCTGTTCAGAAAATGCGGCGCGGCGCGGCGGCGCAAACCCTTAAAATTTGCCTAACATGAGATCTAAAGTGTTGATAATGTGCTAATTTTTGCCACATCCGCAACCCGGTCAGCGCGCAACGCTTTCTTAATCAGTCTCCAACGCCCGTTAACGCTTTGGAGGCCTGACCATGCTGGCACAGAACACCGCATCTTCCGCCGCCGCCCTAATTGGCCGCCGCCGCACCCTGTTTCATTCCGCCGCAAAAGCCGCCGCCGTGCTGGGCCTGGCGCTGATGGCGCTGCAGCCCTCTGCCGCCGCCGCCCAGCAGACCTATGTGGTTGGCAGCGACCGCGGCGGCTATCTGCATGACCGGCTGATCGAGCTGAAGAATCTGCAGCAGAACGGCGTCCGGGTCGAGATCCGCGGCAAGGTCTGCTATTCCACCTGCACCATGTTCCTCGGCCTGCCGGGCGCCTGCGTCGATCCGGCCACCACTTTCGGCTTCCACGGCCCCTCGCGCGGCGGCCGCCGCCTGACGCAGGAGAAATTCGACTACTTCAGCCGGGTGATGGCCGGGTATTATCCGGCGCCGCTGAAGAGCTGGTTCATGGCCGAAGGCCGCAACCGGATTTCCGGGGTCCACAAGATCAAAGGCAGTGAGATCATCCGCATGGGCGTGCCGGCCTGCCGCAACGCCTAAGTAGTACCCGCTGCCGGCAGGGCCGTGTGCCCGGCTGTTTCCCGCGCCCCCGCTGCAGGAGCTCCCGCGGCGGGGGCGTACTCTTGTGCGCAGGCCTCTGTGCACCTGGCAGGACAGGGCATTTTCCCTGCGCCGGCCGGATCGGCGATTCTCGCCCGCAACCATAGCCTGTAATGGGTATTATGGAAAATAACTCCGGGCAGCCCGGGAGGCGGACAAAAAAACGGGCCTCTGCAGAGGCCCGTTTTCCAAAGATTGCGGTGCCGCCGGTGCCGGCAGCAGGCCGTCAGATCAGTTGGTGGTGGTGGTGGTGGTGGTGCTGACGGAATCGTCGTCGTTGGCAATCACGCCGACCACAACCAGGGCACCGACGACAGCTGCAGCGGTGCCGGCGGTCACGCTGGTGCCGAGGATGCCGGTTTGTTCGCCGCCGGTCGGTGCCGGAGCGGTTTCCTGTGCGGAAACGGCAGTTGCCGACGCCAGGGCTGCCAGGGTCAGAGCGGACAGAAGATTTTTCATTTTCAAACTCCTTTGGAGAACTGTGATAGGTGCGTTGAGGCGACCTTATGGGAGGCGGATGGTTATTTCAACGTATGGAATAGCGGCAAAACTGTTGAAATCCCGTTTGCATTGAAGATTTTTTCCGCCCGTTGCCGCAATGCCGCGGGGACAGGGTGGAAACCGGCGCGGAAAACCGGCGCAGCCTCACCGCTGCAGCTGGCGGATTCGGATATATCCAATTTCCGGGCCAGCCCATTGCCGCGATTGCCAGACCCGGATGCGCCCCGGGCGGGAATCAACCCAGTAGTCATTGACCACCGCCCCGCCGGCGCCTTCGCAGCGCTCCTGCAGGTGGCGGGCCGGATGGGTGATCTCGACAATTTCCACTGGTTCCGGGCCGAGGTCGTGCAGGCTGCAGGCCATGTTCAGCACCCGCTGGCTGTTGCCATCGGCGCGCACGGTATAGCGGCGCGCGCCGCCGCGCGCCGGGCCGCCCTTGCCGTCTGCGGCCGGCACCTGCGCCGACAGCAGCCCGCCGCCCAGGCCGCGGGTGGCAATCAGCATGCCCTGGCGCAGCGCAACGGAGGCATTGTCCCGGCTGCGCCAGACCTCGATTTCGCCGGCATGGCTGTCGCGGCGGCGCAGCCCCGGGGTCAGGTAGGCGGTGACCGCGCGATTCTCGATGGTGAGCTCGATATGGGGCAGGGTCTCGTTGTCCAGGAGCGCCCGGGTCAGCTTGGGCAGCGGCGGCGGGCTGCGGCGGCGTTTGAACTGCTCTGCCACCGCCTGCACAACTTCCAGCTCGGCCTGGGTCTTTTCCGGCCCCTGGCTGCAGCCCGCCAGCAGCAGCGCAGCGGCCAGGGCGGCGGCGGCCATCCGGATCATGCTCATGCTCATTCCCAGAACCTCGCGCGCTGGTCTTCCAGGCTCTTGCGGTGGGCCTCGCGCACCGGACCGTAGAGCCGGTCCGGCACCGCCACCCGCTGGCCGCCGTCGCGCTGGGTCGGGCGGATGGTCAGGCCGAAGCCCGACCGCGACGGTTTGCCCAGCAGCCAGTCGACCGGAATGCGGAAGCGGAAGCCCTTGTCAAAGGAGCCCTCGCCGAAATCCTCGGCGGAAACATTTGTCAGGGTAAAGAAGGCGCCGACCAGGAAGCCGTTGTCGAACTCCCGGTTCAGGCTGAAGGTGCCGCCGTAGTCGCCGGCCAGGTAGCGGCCCGCATCCAGCTGCAGCAGATAGCCCTTGCCCAGCTCCGCATAGGCCGAGGCATGGCCGGTGAAGGTGCGGTAATCGCGGAACGAAAACCGCTGGTCGAAATCGCGCTGCACCACATAGTTGGCCTCCAGCCCGAAGCCGATGCGGCTGTTCACCGGTTTCCACAGCACCTCGCCCGAAATGCCGCCGTACATCGTCTCAAACAGGCCGGCGGTGGCGCGGGCATAAAGGTTGCGGCCCGGTTTCCACAGGCGGCTCACATAGAGGTTTTCCAGGGTGGTGCCGAACTGGGCGTATTCGCTCTGGTCGGTGCGCACATGCGGCAGCACCGAGTTGGAGGCGCGGCCGTTCTTCACATTGCCGGCCAGCCGCTGGCGGATGGTGCCGGCGATGCGCCAGCCGGGCGCGGGCGCATATGAGGCGGTGAAATCGAGGCCCGCATCAATCCGGAACGGCTTTTCGGGATCGAAATAGGCGGGCTCGGTATAGGGGCTGATGGAGCTGGCAAACGCCGGGTACAGCTCGCTGGAGAACAGCGCATCCGCGGGCAGCGGCCCGGCGTCCTGCACCCCGGCGGCGGCGAACAGCGCGTCCGCGGCTTCCGGGTCGAACTCCAGCGCCTCCAGGTCGGAACGGCGGATCTCGATCACAGACAGGCCGAGGCCGCGGCGCACCGGCACCAGCCGGAAGCTCTCCACCGAGGGCGGCAGGGTCTGGGCCAGGGCGCGGGCGGCGCGGCCCGCTGCCTGGCTCTGCGAGCGGTAGCGGATGTTGCGGTAGCGCAGCTCGGCGCTGGTGCCGGTGAGGGTGATCGCCTCCAGCACCAGCCCGTCCGCCTTCAGCGCCTCGGCGGCCCGGTCGCGGACGGTGCGGGACTTGGTTTCGCTGGCGGCCCAGTCCTGGCTCCAGTGCGCCTCTTCGGTGGCCCATTGGCTGCGCGGGTTGACCGGGTGCGGCGCCGGCACCGCCATCAGGGTGGGCGGATGCTTCGGATTGAGCTGGATCTGCGCGGTCAGGCCGATCTCGGAGCCATAGAGGTAATAGGCGCCCAGGCGCACCCGGTCGGAATACTGGTATTCCACCCCGAAGTTGGCGGCCGATTTATGCTCGAACACATCCGATCTGCGGGTTTCGGTCACATAGGCGTCGGTGGAATATTCCGCCTTCAGGCTCCAGCGCTCATCCGGCTGCCATTCAAAGCCGGCAAAAGGCGCGACGGGGCCGCGGAACCACTGGTCCGTGGCCAGCTTGCCGCCGGTGCTGCCGCCGACAAAGCCGGGGCGGGTGCCGGTTGAGCCGATGCCGCCGTTGCTGCCGAGCCGCCCCCAGCCAAGCCCTGCCGAGATCTTCAGCCGGCCGGGACCGCGGCCCCAGCCCAGGGCGGCGGCCTGAAACCGCTTGGTGGCAACAAAATACTCTGCGGCATAGATGCCGGTGCCGGCAAAATCCTGCAGCCCCATGGTGACCTCGGGCAGCCAGCCGCGCTCGCGCCAGAGCCGGGCGCGCACATCGAAGCCGCGGTCGTAATAGGTGCTGAAGCCGAACAGGTTCAGGTCCTGGATGCCGTTGTAGCGGAACGAGGCGCTGAGCCAGGGCAGCGCCTGGAAGGTGATGTTGTAGCGCGACGTGCCCGCGAACCAGGAGTAGGTGACCGCATACTGGCCGTCGGGCAGCATTTCGGCGCTTGGCATATCGATGAGGCCGGGGCTGCCGTAGAAGTTGAGACTGGGCGGCGGCAGCGGTTTCAGCCGCGGCGCCGCGGCTTCCGTGCCCGGGGCCGCCTGCGGATCGTCGCGGGTGATCTGCGGCACCTCTGCCTGTCCCGGAGCGGCAGCCAGGCACAGCAGCGCCAACGCTCCGGTGCTGTGCAGAAGGGTCTTGATCGGGGTCACGGGGAAACCTGCCTTATGGAACTGCCTGCCGCCGGTCTTCGCGGTCCCGGCCTGTTGTCTGTGGCCCGCTTAGACCATGGGGCGGGCGGCGGATCAATTGCCGGCGGCGCCGGGGCCGCGGTTTTGCCGCCATTGCTGCCCCCGGGCCGCACTCCGGCCCGCCTGCCCGGCCGCAGAGGCCGGCGCGTTGTCAGGAACTCTTGCGCTCCGGGGCCGGCGCCTGGCAATAGCCTTCGACCCAGTGCCGCACCACCTGCAGCGCCGCCGCCTCGTCGCCCGCGGCCACCGCCTGGCGCAGGCTGCGCAGGAAGCCCGCGACCTCGATCTCCGACAGCACGGTTTCGCGGGCGCAGAAGATCTTCTGGTGGCGGGTGTGGATCAGCTCCTCGCTGAGGGTCAGCTCTTCTTCCATCTTCTCGCCGGGGCGCAGCCCGATGATCTCGATGGCGATGTCGCCCTCGGGATGCTCTGCATCGCGCACCGTGTGGCCCGCGCTTTCGATCACCTGGCGGGCCAGCTGCAGGATCGGCACCGGCGCGCCCATATCCAGCACGAAGACCTCGCCGCCCTTGGCCATATCGCCTGCCTGCAGGACCAGCTGCACCGCCTCGCTGATGGTCATGAAGAAGCGCTTCACATTCGGGTCGGTCACGGTGACCGGGCCGCCGCGGCTGATCTGCTCCTGGAACAGCGGCACCACCGAGCCGGAAGAGCCCAGCACATTGCCGAAGCGCACCATGGTGAACACGGTGCGGCTGCCGAAGCGGGTGGCCAGGTCCTGCACAATGAGCTCTGCCATCCGCTTGGAGGCGCCCATCACATTGGTGGGGTTCACCGCCTTGTCCGACGAAATCAGGATGAAGCGCTCGACGCCTGCGCGCGCCGCGGCGCGGGCCAGGGTCTGGGTGCCGAAGACGTTGTTGGCCAGCCCCGGCAGCGGGTTGGCTTCGACCAGCGGCACATGTTTATAGGCGGCCGCATGCAGCACCACCTGCACCTCATGGGCATTCAGAACCATCCGCACCTGGCGCGGATCGGTGACCGAGCCCAGGACCGGCACCAGCTCGATGCCGGCTTCCTCGGCCAGCGGCCCCAGTTCCTGATGCACGGTGTAAAGCGCCAGTTCGCTGAGCTCGAACAGCACCAGCTTGGACGGGCGGCAGGCCAGCACCTGGCGGCACAGCTCCGAGCCGATCGAGCCGCCGGCGCCGGAGACCAGCACCGATTTGCCCTGGTAGGAGCCGGCCGCTTCCTGCAGCGGCACATCGCGCGCGGCCCGGCCCAGGAAGGCCTGCGGCGCCACCGGCGTCAGCTTGTCGACCAGCGCCTCCTCGCCGATCAGCTGGGCAAAGGAGGGCAGCGCCTGCACCTCCAGCCCCAGTTTCTGCAGCCGCTGGGTGATCTGCG
This sequence comes from Leisingera sp. ANG1, assembly GCF_000203975.2. Taxonomy (GTDB): domain Bacteria; phylum Pseudomonadota; class Alphaproteobacteria; order Rhodobacterales; family Rhodobacteraceae; genus Leisingera. The sequence continues at coordinate 46,348 of NZ_AFCF02000011.1, forward strand.
CCTGGCGCGGCTGGCTCTGCGAGGGCATCGCCAGCAGCACCCGGCGGATCTGGCGCGCCTGCACGATCTCGGCAATCCGCGACGGCGCGAACACCGGCAGCCCGACCAAGGTCAGCCCCTGCAGCGAGGAGTTGTCATCGGCAAAGGCGACCGGGTCGATGCCGCTGTGCGCCTTCAGCGCCTGCGCCAGCTGGGTGCCGGTATTGCCGGCGCCGTAGATCAGCACCCGGCAGCGCGGCTTGGCGCGGCGGTAGACGGCCAGCACCAGCTGCAGCATCGCGGCGCGGGTGACCACCATGAACAGGAAATAGCAGATCGCAAACACCACATGGGTGCCGGGGCCCAGCACCGGCCCGAAGATGGCGGTGAGTGCCGCCAGCACCAGCGCGGTGCCGGCAGCCAGCAGTGCGCTTTGCGCCGCGGCGTGGCGCTCATAGGCGTTGAGCTGCACATAGGGCAGCCCCAGCCACAGGGTCAGCGCCGCGGCGGCGGCCATCACATAGGGCAGCAGCGGCGACAGCTGCGCCAGGGTGGCCAGCGCCGGCTCCGGCAGCGGCTGCACCTCAAGGGTGAACAGCAGCGCCAGCGGCAACAGCGCCAGGTCCACCGCCAGGAAGACGTAGGATTTCTGCCTGCGCGACAGCGCGCTGATCAGGTTGTACATGCCTGTTTGCCCTTGAATGCCTGCATTCCTGCCCTGCTCTGTATCCGTTTGCCTGTTCCGGCAGCGCCCTGCTGCCGGATAGCAGAAAAAAGTAAATCAAACACGGCCCAGATGCGCTGAAATCCGGTGCGCGGCCCATAAAACACAGTTTCTATCATAGCCGGCTTCCCCTGTTCCGCAAAACGGCCGGCGGCGGAAACCCGCCGGACAGCGCCAGCCGTCTGGACAGCCTGCCCCGGCCAGGCGGCGCAGGCTATGCGGGAATCACTAAAACTGTGTCTACCCCCGGCGGAATATGTTGCCAATGGTCTGGAACACGATGTCGAAATCAAAGCACATGCTTTGATGGCGCTGGTAGATCAGGTCCAGCCGCGCCTTCATCGGCACGCAGAGCCGGGAATAGACCGCATGGGTTTCTTCGGCGCTTTTGCAGCGCGCCAGCAGCGCCGCCTCATGCTTGTGATAGGTGATCGAGGCGAGCCCGGTGACCCCGGGGCGCGATTTCAGCACCTCTGCGTAAAGCGCGGGGTTTGCCTCCACATACTGCCTGAGCGGCGGGCGCGGCCCGACAAAGGAAATGTCGCCCTTGAGGATGTTCCACAGCTGCGGAAACTCATCCAGCCGCTTGCCGCGCAGCCAGGCGCCGGTGCGGGTGATGCGGGCCGACTTGTCGCCGCCCGACACCCCGGTGTCGGTGTCCACCACCGTCATCGTCCTGAGCTTCCAGAGGCGGAAGGGCTGGTCCACCCCCTTCATCCGCTCCCCCGCATAGAACAGCGGCCGCCCCTCCTTCCACAGCAGCCAGCCCATCAAGAGCAGCAGGACGGGGCCCAGCACCGCGATCAGCAGGCTGGCAAAGAACAGGTCGAACAGCCGTTTGCGCCAGGTCATGTCGTGTCTTTCATCAGGTTAGTCATCCGCCATATCAGGCTCTAATGCGGCCCATTCTGCCGCCATGGCGCCCGCATCCGCTGCGGGCAGCGGGACGGGCAGCAGCGCCTGCAGGCGGGCCGCATCCAGCGCCACCTCCGGGATTGCCGCGGGCGGCGCCGGGCGGGTGGCAAAGGGTTTGCCTGCCGCCTGCAAGAGCGCGCCCATCTCCACCGCTCCGGGCTGCGCGACATTCAGCACCGGCGGCAGATCCGGCGCTCTCAGCAGCGCGCCCAGCACCTGCGCCAGGCAGCGCACCCCGATGTAGCTGCGCCGCGGGGTGGCGCCATCGGCGAACCGGTCCAGGGTGAAGCCTCGGCGCCAGCCGCCCAAGGCCGCGTCAAAGCCCGCAATATTGCCGATCCGCAGGGAACAGACCGGCACCGCCAGTTCCGCCCCCAGCGCCGCGGCGCGCGCCTCCATCTCTGCCTTGGCTGCGCCGTAAGGATTGGCGGGCTGCAGGGCTGCGTCCTCAGCCAGCAGGCCGGAGCCCGCGCCGTAAACCGCCGCTGAGGAGGCCAGGAGCACCCGGGCGCCCGCAGCGGCACCGGCCCGCACCGCCGCTTCGCCCAGATGGATATGGTCTGCCATCTCTGCGCCGCTGCGTCCGGGCACCGGCCCCGCCAGGCAGAGAATCGCAGCCGCGCCCTCTGCAGCGCGCGCCAGCGCCGCCGGCTCTGCCAGCGGATCGAAAATGTGCCAGTCTCCCGGCAGCTGCGGCATCCGGCGCGCCTGCAGGCGCAGATCCAGGCCTTCGGGCGGGCACAGCTGCAGCAGCCGCCCGATGCGCCCTGTTGCGCCCAGAACCAATACGGCGTGTTTCGCCATCGCGGCTGCCCGTTCCTGTTGAACCCTCTCGCCCAGCCCAGTATCCTTTGCCCGGACAAAAATCAAAGCGGTTCCCCCGGGCATGGGCCAGACATTGGCAAGACATGGGTCAGGGGGCGCCCCGAGCGCTTCAAGGGCAGGCTCCCGATGCTGAAACTACTTCCCTGGCTGGCCGCTGCCGGCCTTTGCCTTCTGCCCGCGGCCTGTTCCCGCCTGCCCGGCGGCGCCCCCGCCAGCGAGGAGATTCTGAAGGAATCAGGCGAGGCGGATGCCAATTTCGCGCTCTACAAGGTGAACCGGGCGCTGCTGCCCACGGTGGCGGCCTGGCCGCCCACCGGCAAGCAGGAACGGCTCTCCTGGCTGCACGCCCGCCAGGGTGCCCGCACCCAGATCATCCAGCCCGGCGACCTGCTGACGCTCAGCATCTGGGACAGCAACGACAATTCGCTGCTCACCTCGCTTGAAGAGAAGATGGTGCAGCTGCAGGACATGAAGGTCGCCGCCAACGGCACCATCTTCATGCCCTATGTGGGCGATGTGAACGTGAACGGGCTGACCCCGGACCTGGCGCGGCGCAAACTGCAGGAGGCGCTGGAGCCTGTTGTTCCGTCCGCCCAGGTGCAGCTGGCGATGGCCGAGGGGCGCGGCAACTCGGTGGATCTGGTCTCCGGCGTTGCCCAGCCCGGCACCTATCCGATGCCCGACCGCAACTATACGGTGATGGGGCTGATCTCCGCGGGCGGCGGCATCAGCGCCACCCTCAACAACCCGCAGATCCGGCTGGTGCGCGGCCAGTCGATCTATGGCACCTCGGTCGACAATCTGCTGAACAACCCGCGCCTCGACACCTTGCTGCGCGGCGGCGACCGGGTGTTTGTCGAGGAGGACGAGCGCTATTTCCTCTCCTTCGGCGCCACCGGCGAGGAAGACCTGCACATCTTCTCCAAGGATGAGATGTCGGCGATGGACGCGATGTCCGTGGCAGGCGGCTTTCAGGACGGCAAGGCCGATCCCAAGGGCCTGCTGATCCTGCGCGAATACCCGGCATCCGCCATTGCGCCCGGCGTGCGCGGCCCGCGCCAGCAGCGGGTGGTGTTCTCGCTCGACCTCACCTCCGCCGACGGGCTGTTTTCGGCGCGCCAGTTCCAGATCAACCCGGGCGACCTGGTGATGGCCACCGAATCGCCAGTCAACGACGTGCTGACCGTCTCCAACATCTTCGGCAACTTCTTCGGCGTCTTCAGCCGCGCCGGCGTGATCGAGTAAACTGCCGCTGAGGGGAAACTCCCGCGCCTTGCCCGCGGCATCAAAGATGCCGCGGCAGAAGCCTTGGGCCCGGCGCCGCTGGCGCGGCGCTGTTTTCTTGCTGAGAAGCGCTTCAGGTGCGGCCTGCACCTGAAGACGCCTTGTCCATGGGACCGGCGGCCAGCGCCGCCTCAAGGGCAAGCCGCGCAGATGCGCGGAGGCTGACGCCTCCCTTGACCCGGCGCCGGCCTGAAAGGCAGGCCCGCTACTTCAGCAGCCCTTCCAGATAGGCGCCATAGGCGTTCTTGGCGAATTTCTCCGCCCGTGCCTTCAACTGGGCGTCATCAATCCAGCCCTGCTCATAGGCGATCTCTTCCGGGCAGCCGGTCTGCAGGCCCTGGCGCTCCTGCAGGGTGCGCACGAAATTGCCCGCATCCAGCAAGGACCCGTGGGTGCCGGTGTCCAGCCAGGCATAGCCGCGGCCCATGGTTTCGACCCGCAAGGCCCCCTCGTTCAGGTAGCTTTGCAAGAGATCGGTGATCTCCAGCTCGCCGCGGGGGCTGGGCTTGACCTGACGCGCCCGCTCCGGCGCGGTTCCATCCAGGAAATACAAGCCCGTCACCGCATAGTTCGAGGGCGGAACGGGGGGCTTCTCGATGATCTCGCGCGCCTTGCCGTCCCCGTCAAAGGCCACCACGCCGTAGCGCTCCGGATCGGCCACGTGATAGCCGAAGACGGTGCCGCCCGCGGCCTGCCCGTCTGCGGCGGCCAAGAGTTTCGGCAGGCCATGGCCAAAGAAGATGTTGTCGCCCAGCACCAGCGCCGAGGGCGCGCCCGCCAGGAAGTCTTCTGCCAGGATAAAGGCCTGCGCCAGCCCGTCGGGCGAGGGCTGCACCACGTAAGTGAGCTCAACCCCCCACTGGCTGCCGTCGCCCAAGAGGCGGATGAACTGCTCCTGATCCTGCGGCGTGGTGATGACGCAAATCTCGCGGATGCCCGCCAGCATCAGCACCGACAGCGGATAGTAGATCATCGGCTTGTCATAGAGCGGCAAGAGCTGCTTGGAGACCGCCATGGTGATCGGATAGAGCCGGGTGCCGGAGCCGCCTGCCAGGATAATGCCTTTGCGTGCTGTCATGAGAGCTCTCCCAAATCCTTCAGAATATCATCCAGCCCCAGCCGCCAGTCCGGCTGCGGGATGCCAAAAACAGTGTCTAATGCGGTGCAATCAAGCCGTGAGTTCAAGGGCCGCGCCGCCGGCGTCGGATAGGCAGTGGTGGGAATGTCCTCCACGCCGCAATCTACCCTTGCGCGGGCAAAGATCTCCCGCGCGAACCCGGCCCAGCTGGTCTGCGGCTGGCCCGCAAAATGATAGGTGCCGGATTTGCCCGGATCCGCCGTCAGCTGCCGCGCCATCGCAAGGCAGGCCGCCGCAATATCCCGTGCCGGCGTCGGCGCGCCAATCTGGTCGGCGACGATGGTCAGCCGCTCGCGCTCCTTGCCCAGACGCAGCATGGTCTTGACGAAGTTATTGCCGTGGGCCGAGACCACCCAGGAGGTGCGCAGCACCGCATAAGGTCCGCCCGCCGCGCGCACCATCTCCTCGCCCTTGAGCTTGGAGCGGCCATAGGCATTCAAAGGCGCGGTGGCATCCCCTGTCTGCCAGGGCGCATCCCCGCTGCCGTCAAAGACGTAGTCGGTGGAAACGGTGACAAAGGGAATGCCCATGTCCGCGCAGGCCGCCGCCATCGCGCCGGGGGCGGCGCCGTTGATCACGGTTGCCAGCGCCTCTTCTTCTTCGGCCTTGTCCACGGCGGTGTAGGCGGCGGCATTGATCACCGCCTGCGGCTGCGCCTGCCGGATCGCCGCTGTACAGGCCGCCGGATCAGACAGATCCGCCTGATCCCGGCCCAGGCAGGTGACGCCGTCATAGGCTGCCAGTTCCTGCGCCAGCTGGCCGGTCTTTCCGAATACGAGGATGGTCATGCTTCAGTCCTTTTCCGGAACAGAGGAAGGCGCCGGCCCGGCCGCGCTCACTTGCCGGTGCCCAGCCGCTGGCCGACGCCGTCGCGGTCCTGCAGGGCGCGCCACCAGGCCTCGTTGTCGAGATACCACTGCACGGTCTTCTCCAGACCTTCCTCCACCGTCACCGAAGGCCGCCAGCCCAGTTCTTCGCGGATGCGGCTGGGGTCGATCGCATAGCGCGCGTCATGGCCCGGGCGGTCACTGACAAAGGTGATCTGGTCTTTGTAAGACCGCCCATCCTCCCGGGGCCGCTTGCCGTCCAGAATCTCACACAGCGTATTGACCAGCTCCAGGTTCGAGCGCTCATTCTCGCCGCCGATATTATAGGACCGTCCCAATGCGCCCTTTTGCACCACCAGGAGCAGCGCATCAGCGTGGTCTTCGACATAGAGCCAGTCGCGCACGTTGGAGCCATCGCCGTAGATCGGCAGCGGTTTGCCCGCCAGCGCATTGAGGATCACCACCGGGATCAGCTTTTCCGGGAAGTGATATGGCCCGTAGTTGTTGGAGCAGTTGGTCAGCACCACCGGCAGCCCGTAGGTCTCAGCCCAGGCGCGCACCAGGTGGTCGCTGGCGGCCTTGCTGGCCGAATAAGGCGAGCGCGGATCGTAAGATGTCTCTTCGGTGAACTGCACCGACGGGTCGGCAGGCAGGCTGCCGTAGACCTCATCCGTTGAAATATGGTGGAAGCGGAAACCCTCCGGCTTGCCCGCCTGGGTCCAGTATTTCCGGGCTGCTTCCAGCATGTTGAAGGTGCCGGTGATATTGGTCTCGATGAAATCGCCCGGCCCGTCGATTGAGCGGTCCACATGGCTCTCGGCCGCCAGATGCATCACCGCGTCGGGTTTATGGGTCTCAAACACATGGTCCAATGCGGCGCGGTCGCGGATGTCGGCCTGTTCAAAGGCATAGTCCGGGCTTTCAGCCGCTTCCGCCACATTGTCCAGGCAGGCGGCATAGGTGAGCGCATCGAGGTTCACCACCTGATGGCCGCGGGCGATGGCCAGCCGCACCACGGCTGAGCCGATAAAGCCGGCGCCGCCGGTCACCAGTAGTTTCATGCCGCACCTCCGGTTGCGCGCAGTTTCATCTCTTATCCTTCCCAGACAAAGGGGCTGGCGAAATCCGCAAGCGCCGGCGCTGCGGCGTCTTTCCCGGACAGCACCGGGGTGCCTTCGAATTCCCAGTCAATGCCGCAGCTGTCCCAGGCCACCGCGCCGTCGCAGTCCGGCGCGTAGTAATCGGTGCATTTATAGACCACCTCGGTATCGGGCACCCGGGTGATGAAGCCGTGCAGGAAGCCCTTGGGCACCAAGAGCTGTTTGCCGTTTTCCGCGCTCAGCTCGATGCCGAACCATTCCCCGTAAGACGGCGAGCCCTTGCGGATGTCCACCGCCACATCAAACAGCGCGCCCTGGCCGCAGCGCACCAGCTTGTCCTGGGCCGCGGGCGGCGCCTGGAAATGCAGGCCCCGCAACGTGCCGGGCTCGCGCGACAGCGAATGATTGTCCTGCACGAAATCCAGATCGATCCCGGCCTCCTGCATCCGCCGCCGGTTCCAGCTTTCGCTGAAAAACCCGCGCGCATCGCCGAACCGGGCCGGTGTCAGCACCTTCAGCCCCGGCAGCCCCGTTTCCTCAACCTGCATTCCTGTCTCCGCGTCATCGCATTCATGCCTTTGCCACTCCTAGCCCCGCGCTGGCGGCAGGGCAACAGCCGCGGCAGTTCCCTGCCCGCGCCCGCCTCCCGCGCTTGCATCCCCGCCGCCGCCCCGGCAAGCATACCCCCATGAAAATCCTGTTTGTGCATCAGAACATGCCCGGCCAGTACCGCGAGCTGGCCCCCTGGCTGGCCGCCCAGGGCGGCCATGAAATCGTCTTTCTGACCCAGCGCGGGGGCGTGCAGCTCCCGGGCATCAAAACCGTGGTCTACAAGCCCTTCCGCACCCCGGAAAAAGACGCCTTCGGCCTCTCCAAGGACTGGGAGGCGGCGGCCGGCGCGGGCCTTGGCGCGGCGCTGGCGGCGCGGCAGCTGCGGGATGCGGGCTTCACCCCCGACATCATCATCGGCCACACCGGCTGGGGCGAGCTGATGTTCATCAAGGACCCCTACCCCGATGTGCCGGTGATCGGCTTCTTCGAGTATTTCTACCAGACAACCGGCGGGCTGGTCGGGTTCGACCCGGAAAACCCGGCCAACGACCAGGCCTATTTCTTTGCCGAGGCGCGCAACTCCGTGCCTTACGCCAGCATTGAGCAGGTGGACCTGGGCCATGTGCCCACCATCTGGCAGCGCGACCGTTTTCCGGCCAGCTTCCATGACCGCATGTATCTCTGCCATGACGGCATCCGCACCGACCGGCTGGGCCCCGATCCGGCAGCTTCGGTCAGCCTCGGGCGGCTGGACAGGCCGCTTACCCGCGACGACGAGGTGGTCACCTATATTGCCCGCAACATGGAGCGCGCCCGCGGCTTCCACATCATGATGCGCGCCCTGCCCCGGATCCAGGCGCAGCGCCCGAATGCGCGCATCCTGATGATCGGCGGCAACGAGACCTCTTATGGCGCCGAGAGCAAGCACCCCGGCGGGTTGCGCGGCGAGATGGAGGAGGAACTGGGCGATAGCGTCGACTGGAGCCGGGTGCATTTCCTCGGCAAGGTGCCGTATGACGACCTCACCCGGATCATCCAGATCAGCCGCTGCCACATCTACCTGACGATGCCCTTCGTGCTCAGCTGGTCGCTCCTGGAATCGATGGCGATGCAGGCCACCGTGGTGGCGGCGGATGTCGCCCCGGTGCGCGAGGCGATCACCCATAATGAGACCGGGCTGCTGGTCGATTTCTTCAGCCCGGAGGCGCTGGCCGATCAGGTGGCGGATGTGCTGGCCAATCCTGGCCCCTACGCCCATATCGGCCCCGCCGCCCGCGCCCATGTGGTGGAGACATATGATTTCCTGACCCGCTGCCTGCCGGAGCATATCGCCCGGATCAATGCGCTCGTGCCGGAGGCACGGAGAATAAAGGTCTAGCCGGAGGCACGGAGGATAAAAGTCCAGCCGGAGGCGCGGCGGATCAGGCTCTGTTCAGGCCGTTTCCGCCTGTTCCGGGTCAAGACCGGCGCAGCCGCCGCGCAGCGGCGCCCAAGACTTTTTGAAAAGTCTTGGCAAAAGTTTTCGAAAACTTTTGCGCACCGGGTTGGCCCACCGGCCGGATGCGGCGGGCCCCGGCCCCGCCCGCATCCGGCAAGCGGCGCCGCCGGCCATGGGCCGGGGCGCCTGTTGCATGTCTGGCGCTGCCGCCCGCAGCCCGCTCAGTGGCGGTGCGCCTGCGGCGGCAGCTGCTCGGAGGCCCAAAGCGCCGCCTGGGTGCGGTTCTTGGCGCCGATCTTGCGGAAGCAGGTGCGCAGATGCACTTTCACCGTGGCTTCGCAGATCCCCAGTTCATTGGCGATGCTCTTGTTGGTGGCGCCTTCCGTGAGCTTGGCCAGGATCAGCTGCTCGCGGTCCGACAGCCCGTGCCGCACGTCCTGGCGGGCCGGTGCCGCCGCCTGCGGCTCCGCCCCGTTCAGCATTTCCGGCACCGGCCCTGCCGCCGCTGCGGCGGACAGCACGATGCGGTAGCCGTCCTGCACCACCTGCAGCGCCGCAATCAGCGCGCCGGCCGATTTGCGCTCCGGGATCACCGCCTCGGCATACTGGCTGAGCTGCATCTGGGCCGAGGCCGGGCAGCCGTCGCCGGTGATCAGGATCAGCGGCACCGCGCCGTTGCGGCTGCGGAAGGCCTGCAGCTCCTGCTGCAGCTCCGCGCCGGCCGCATGGCTGTAGCACAGCACCATGTCGCGCTCCGGCAGCTGCGGCAGTTCCGCCAGGGCGCCGCAACAGCGCCCGGTCTCATAGTCGTTTGCTTCACAGATGGTCAGAAACATGTCCCTGAGAAGCCTGCTTTCCCCCACAACGTGCACAGGCATCCAAAACTCCTTTACTCGTAACATGCCGGAAATTGCCTCCGGCCCGTCCCCCTGGAGCGTGCTGTTTCGGCTGGCCCACCCCCGCAGACCGCCGGATTTGCAATGCGCCGGCACACCCCGGAACACAACTCACCTGCTTGCCGCCGCCTGGGCCCCGGCAGCGCCCGCGCGCCGCCGTTTCCGGATCGTGATAAATACAGAACACACCCGGAAAAAACGTCCCGGACCAGGCAGCGCACGCCGGCATTCAAACACTTCAGATGCGCATTGCTGTGGATAAACCGTAGCGAATCCAGCCTTTATTGTTAAGAAACTTCCCCTCCCGGAGCAGTGCTTTTTGGCAGCGGCAGTGCCGGTTCCGGGGCCTGCCCCGCCCTACTGGCCTGTTTTTTCACGCGATCTGCCCCCGGCGCCCTACCCCCTTGGCATTGTCCCCAAAGCGGAAACGCAGTGTTTCCGATTGGGTTTCTACAATTTTAAGACATTCGTACTTTTTGGAATCACAACCTCAGGTTTCAGCGATTCGCCGCTTCCGGCCCCGGCAGCTACCCCCATGGTGGTATTTTGCCCGGGCGCCCAGCCAAAGGCCGCAGCGCCGCCCGGCCTTTGGCGTACCCCCTATGCCCGGTTTGACCCTGACGCCAGAGTGCTACCCTCAAGACATTCATTATGTCATGCCGGGGGGCAACATGGTTATGTTGAGTGCGTCCGTTTCGCAAACGGGCAGGTTGTTTTTCACGCGGTCTCTCCAGAGGCAAATCTCATCCCTGACACATCTGGCCCTGGTCCAGCCCGGCCACCGGCATGCCCCGGTGCTGACCAGCGACGACAGCCTGGGCGGCGCCTGTTCCAGCGCCGCCGCGGCGCTGCTGCGGCGCCAGCTGCAGCCCGGCAGCGCCACCGCCTTCCGCCCCCGCCAGCCCGGCGGCGCCGCGGCGCGGATGCTGGCCGCACAGCTGGCCGCGGCAGACCAGCCGCAGCTGGCTGAGCTGGCAGCGGAGCTGGCGGCTGGGCGCGGCTGGGCCATGTTCACCTGCAGCTTCGAGGACGGCAGCGAGGACCTGATCGCGCTGCGCCTCGAAGGCGGCCCGCATGATGCCCATTGCGGCGACATCCTGCAGGCGATCTGGCCGGTGCTGCGCGAGGACTCCTTGCGCGAGCTGGCCGGCGAAACCCAGGCGGCAGTGACCAGCGCGCTGCTGTGGACCGTCTCCAAGAAGACCGACAGCGCGGTGCTGGTGCTCGATGCCGAAGGCGCGCTGCTGCACTGCAATGAATCGGGCCGCGACATGCTGGATGGCGGCGACCTGCTGAGCGACCAGTCCGGCCGCCTCAGCTGCGCCCGCCCCGGCGAGACCGCGGGCTTTTATGCAGCCGTCGCCGAATGCGCCCGCTCGCGCCGCGGCAGTGCCCGCGGCCCGCAGGAGCTGATCCTGTTCCTGGAGGACCGCAAGAGCGGCATGCGGCTGCCGGTGTCGCTGACCCGCTACCGCTGCGCCGGCTCCGGCCAGCCGCTGGTGGTGGCGATCCTGCCGCGCCAGCCCGACCGCCGCCGCATCGAGATGCTGGCCCAGAAAATGGGGCTGTCGCCGGCCGAAGCGCGGGTGGCGGCGCTCATTCAGCTCGGGCTCTCCAACCGCGAGGCGGCGCATATCGCCGGCCTCAAGGTGCAGACCTTCAACACCTATGCCAAGCGGGTGCTGGCCAAGATGCAGGCCCCCGGCCGGGCTGAAATGGCGCAGCGGCTGACCTGGCAGGCCTCGCTGGGGAGAGCGTCATGAACAAGATGGCACAGGACACCCCGTTCCAGGGCCCGCCCGCGCCGGCTGCCCCGCAGGCCCAGGCAACTCAGGCCCAGGCAACTCAGGCTCAGACAGCTCAGCCCCAAACCGCGCAGGCCCAGGCCGCAGCGGCCCGGATGGAGCAGCCCGCACAGGACAAACCCCAGGGCAATTCCCAGGACAAGCCGGTGCAGCCGCCGCGGCTGAGCAACGCGGTGCTGGCGCAGATCTCCGCCGCGCTGCGCCAGGGCGGCGAGCCGCTGGCGGCCCAGGCCGACCTGGTGGCGCTGCACAAGCGCATCGCCGAGATGTTCACCACCCTCAACGAGGGGCTGGGCGAGCGCCACGCGCAGAAGGCCGCGGCCGACCGCGCCGCGCTGACCGCCCGCATCGACCAGCTGGAAACCGCGGTGAACCGGATGGAGGGGGCGCTCAGGATCGAGTTCGAACCGGTGCTGAAGGCCGCGGTGGCCGAGGCGCTGGCGCAGGCCGCGCCGCCGCCGCGCCGCCGCCGCGGGCTGGCCGCGGCCGCGCTCCTGCTGGGCGCCGCCGGTCTGGCGGCCGGGGTTTATTGGCACGCCCCCCTGCAGGAAATGGCCCAGGCCGCTGCCGCGGCTGCCGAAAGCCGCACCGGCTGGCAGCTGCCCGGCCTTTAATCGGCATTTTGTCCCCATTTGGGGGCATCCGCTGCGGCGCGGATGCGCTGCAATACTCCCAGAAGGCATGATCCCGCCTTTTTGCGCCAGCGGCCCCCCGGGGAATTCCTTCCAGGGCCGCGGCACCGGCGGGGGCGCGGCCCCGGGCATCCGCCCGCAGCCCCGCCCCGCATTTTAACGAGGAGGAAGTTTACCATGGGTATTGAAGACCAGAATCCTGAGTGGGAAGTCTGTGATCCGGAGTGCAGGATCGAGTTCTCCAAGGACAAGAATGATCCGAACTACAACAACGGCGCCACCGAACAGGGCGACGGCGGCGGCAACGTCATCAACCTGAACGACCACTATGCGGCAGACAACGCCCGCGGCGGGGCCGGCGATGACGCGATCTACGGCAACGAGCGCAACAACAAGCTCGATGGCGAAGAAGGCCAGGATTACATCGAAGGCCAGGACGGCGACGACAAGATCAAGGGCGGCACCGGCAACGACAAGCTGTTCGGCGGCGACGGCGACGGCAAGGGCCGTTACGAGAAGGTGGTGGCCTATTACGAGACCAAGATCGACTACGACACCTGGGAAGAATATGAGGTGCCGGTCTACAAGACGATCTATATCGACGACGGCGATGACTGGATCGACGGCGAGGAAGGCTGCGACTACATCGACGGCGAAACCGGCAACGACACCCTGCTGGGCGGCCTGGATGCCGACACCGTGTTCGGCGGCGACGGCGATGACCACATCTTTGGCGACGATGCCGACGGCGACTACAGCATGCGCGGCGGCAGCGACGACAAATGGGGCTATGACGGCTACGGCAAAGGCCGGCCGGAAGGCGACGGCGATGCCGGCGACTACCTCTACGGCAACGACGGCAACGACTGCATGGATGGTGAAGGCGGCGACGACTGCATGTGGGGCGACGACGGCCAGTTCGACCTCTACGGCAATCTGGATTACGACCATTCCAACAACAACGACACCATGTACGGCCGCGACGGCAATGACCGGATGAACGGCCAGCAGGGCAACGACCGGATGTCCGGCGGCCTCGGCGACGACCTGGTGATCGGCGGCTCCGGCGACGACGAGATGTTCGGCGACGAGCGTCAGGGCCAGGGCGACGATCTTGACTTCGGCGCCGACAGCGGCACCGGCGACAAGAACGGCGAGGTCGATGGCGACGACTGCATGCTGGGCGGCACCGGTGAAGACACCATGGACGGCCAGGGCGGCAACGACACCATGTTCGGTGAGGAAGACAACGACCTGATGCAGGGCGGCCGCGGCAACGACGTGATGGGCGGCGGCGAAGGCGACGATGACGTCAACGGCGGTGCCGGCAAGGACACCATGCGCGGCGGCACCGGCAATGACGTGCTGGAAGGCGGCGCCCAGGGCGACCTGATCTTCGGCGACCGGGCCGACAACCTTGGCAGCGACCACTACAAGGCGCCTTATGTCGACTGGAGCTGCTGCGACGACGAAGAACCGTCCACGGCATCCAACGAGCATGGCGGCGGCCACAATATGAAGCCGGTTGATTGCCCGGACTGCTACGAGCCGGAAGACAACGGCGAGAAGGTCGAGGGCCACGACGTGATCCGCGGCGGCTCCGGCAACGACACCATCTTCGGTGAAGGCGGCAATGACGTCATCTACGGTCAGACCGGCAATGATGTGGTCAGCGGCGGCGACGGCGAGGACATCATCAAAGGCGGCCTCGGCAACGACAAGCTGTCCGGCGATGACGGCCATGACTGCCTGCATGGTGAAGACGGCCACGACCTGCTGAAAGGCGGCTCCGGCAACGACACCATCAAGGGCGGCGATGATGCCGACAAGGCCTTTGGCGGCACCGGCAACGACAAGATCTTCGGCCAGGAAGGCGATGACACGCTGCACGGCGGCGATCACGACGACTACATCAGCGGCGGCACTGGCCGCGACGTGATCTTCGGCGACGACGGTGACGACAAGCTGATGGGCGGCCGCAGCCAGGACTTCATCGATGGCGGCAAAGGCGAAGACACGCTGAAAGGCGGCAAGGCCGGCGACGTGCTCAAGGGCGGTTACAACGACGACACGCTCTATGGCAACACCGGCAAGGACTGCCTCTATGGCGAAGAAGGCTACGACAAGCTGATGGGCGGCTTCGGCAACGACTTCCTGGATGGCGGTTCCGGCAACGACAAGCTGTTCGGCAACGCCGGCAACGACTGGCTGAAAGGCGGCACCGGCGACGACTGGCTGGTCGGCGGCACCGGCAAGGACGTCTTCATCATCGACCTGGAATGGGACGGCTACAGCTTCACGTCGAACGATGGCCATGACACCATTCATGACTTCGACATCGACGAGGATCATGACGTGCTGCTGTTCCGTGTCCACGGCGACATCTCGGCGCAGGACGCCTTCGAGAAGCTCAATGGCGGACCGGACGGTGTTGGCGGCCACGCACAGGTCACCGAATCCGGCGGCGATACCCAGATCAAAGTGGGCGGCGCCTGGGTCACCATCAAGGACCTGCAGGGCAACGAAGCGCCGTTCTCCTCGCTGGGCCATGACACCAACCCATGGGGCGGTGTCGGCATCAACGCGGTCTCCAGCGGCGACGCGGGCAGCTATGAAGCGATCCGTGTGGTCACAGCTGACGACTTCGATGACAGCTACGACAACATCTGGGGCCACCTCAACTACGGTGCCTGAGCTATAGGAACGGCGGGCCCGGGGTTTGCCTCGGGCCCGTCCAGCCCTGGTTCAGGACAGCGATTTGGTCCCCGGCCAAGGATTGCATCCTTGGACCAGGGCGCTGACCTCCAGATTTTACAACTTCACTTCGTGCAGCCGGGGGGCAACGACAATGAAGACAAAACGGGTATTCGACGGACAAAGGGGTGTGCTGGCAGCCATCTTCACCGCCAGCATCTTTGTGAATCTCCTGATCCTGACAGCGCCACTCTACATGCTGCAACTGTTTGCCCGGGTCATGGCCTCGGGCAGCATTCCAACCCTGATTGCTCTCACCACCGGCGCGTGCATCGCGCTGGTGTTCTTTTTTATTTTCGACATGCTGCGCCAGCGCCTGGTGGCGCGGCTCGGCTCCCGCCTCGAGGCCCGGCTCAGCCCGGTGGTGCTGGAAGGCATGATCAACGGCGAACTGCCGCCGGCCCTGCGCAAGGCGGAACCGGTCCGCGACATCCAGGAGCTCAGGAGCTTTGTCACCAGCCCGGTGTTCCTGGCGCTGCTGGACGCGCCCTGGTCGGTGATCTTCCTGGCGCTGATCTTCATGTTCAGCCCGGTGCTGGGAATGGTGGCGCTGGCGGGCATCGCGGTGCTGTTCAGCCTGGCGCTGCTCAACGAGATGCTGGCCCGCAAGCCGATGGATGAAGCCGGCAAGCAGGCCACCGAGACCAATGCCGCAGTGGCCGAGATGATGCAGAACGCAGGCCTGATCCGCGCCATGGGCAAGACCGGCCCGCTGATCGGGCGCTGGCAGCTCAAGGCGTTCTCGGCGCTGCTGTTCAACACGCTGGCCACCGACCGGGTGGCGCTGATCACCTCGCTGGCCAAGGCCGCGCGCATGGGGCTGCAGATCGCGGTGCTGGGCGTCGGCGTGGTGCTGGTGATCAACAACCAGCTGACCCCGGGGCTGATGATTGCCTCCTCGATCCTGCTGGGCCGCGCCGCGGCGCCGGTGGAACAGTCGATCGCCGGCTGGCGCGGCTTTCTCAAGGCGCGCAGCGCGCAAGGGCGGCTCAACACCCTCTTGGCCCATCTCGGCGCCGCGCCGGAGCGGCTCACCCTGCCGGAGCCGGAAGGCCGGCTGGCGGTGGAAAACGCCACCGTGGTGCTGCACGGCCGCCCGGATCCGCTGCTGATGGACATCTCCTTTGAGCTGAAGCCCGGCCAGTCGCTGGGGCTCATTGGCCCCTCCGGTGCCGGCAAGACCACCCTGGCCCATGCGCTGGCAGGGCTGCAGCCCTTGGTGCGCGGCCATATCCGCATCGACGATGCTGCGCTTTCGGACTGGGATCCGGCGCAGATCGGCCAGCATGTCGGCTTCCTGCCGCAGCGGGTCGAGCTGTTCCAGGGCACGGTGGCGGAAAACATCGCGCTGATGGACCCGGACGCCAAACCCTCCGATGTGGTGGCGGCGGCCAAGCTGGCGCAGGTGCATGAGATGATCCTGGCGCTGCCCGGCGGCTACAACGCCGAGGTCGGCCCGCGCGGCGAGTTCCTGTCCGCAGGCCAGCGCCAGCGCATCGGCCTGGCGCGCGCCTTCTTCGGCGACCGCAAGCTGATCATCCTGGATGAGCCCAACGCCAATCTCGACCCCGAGGGCGAAGAGGCGCTGGCCTGCGCCATCGAGGAAGCCTGCGCCCGCGGCGCTGCGGTGGTGGCGGTGACCCACCGGCTCAGCCTGCTGCGCCGGGTCAGCCATGCGGCGCTGTTGCAGGACGGCCGCCTGGCCCGCTTCGGCGAGGCCCGCCAGGTGATCGAGGCGGCGGCGCAGCCGATGGCGGCCGCCCCGGCGCATCCCGACGACCCCAAGATCGCCCCGTTCCGCCACCGCAAGGGCCCGGCGGACCAGGACAACCGGATCCCTCCGGCTGAAGGAGAAAGCGCATGAGCCTGGTCAAGCAAGAGACCCGCACCCCGGCCCGCAGCAGCACAAGCCCGGACGGGCTGCAGAACGGCTTCCGCGACCTGATGCCGGCAGGGGCCGGCCAGGACATCCCGCTGCCCAAGCACCCGCCCACCCGGGTGCGCCAGCTGGTGCTGTGGCTGGTGGTCTGCGGCTTCGGGTTGTTCGGCGGGCTGGTGTTCTGGGCCTCCAAGGCGGAGCTGACCAGCGCGGTGGTGGCCGGCGGCAGCTTCAACGTGGCCGGCGACCGGCTGGCGGTGCAGCATTTCGAAGGCGGCATCCTGCGCGAGCTGAATGTGAATGAAGGCGACCGCGTCCGCGAAGGCCAGGTGATCGCCCGGCTCGACGGCCGCCGGATCCAGGCGCAGCTGTCGATCCTGAACAGCCAGCTGGCCAGCGCCCTGGCGCAGCAGGCGCGGCTGGAGGCTGATCTGGCAGGGGCCGATACCCTGCAGCCCGGCGCCGAGCTGGACCGGCTGATCACCGCGGCGCCGGAACTGGCACGGCTGGTGGCAGTGCAGCAGGACCTGCTGGCCTCCAACCAGTCGCTGCATCAGGGCCAGATCGAAATCATCCAGGGCCGCATCACCCAGCTGGGCGACCAGCTCAAGGGCCGCGATGCCCGCATCCGCGCCACCGAGGAGCAGCTGGATCTGGTGCAGACGGAGCTGGCGGATCTGACCGGCCTGTTCGAAAAGGGCCTGGTGCCGAAAACCCGCATCAGCCAGCGGCAGATGCAGCAAAGCGACCTCCTGGGCACCCTCGGCGCGCTGGAAAGCGACCGCGGCAATGTTCTGGAGCAGATCGGCGAGATGGAAGAGCGGCTGCTGCAGACCGGCCGCGACCGGGTGGCGCGGATCGCCGCCCAGAGCCTGGAGGTGCAGGAAGAGGTGCTGGACTTGCGCCAGCGGCTGGATGCCACCCGCGATGTGGAGGAGCGGCTGACCATCCGCGCGCCGCGCAGCGGCCGGGTGGTCGGGCTTGAGATCAACACCCTGGGCCAGGTGGTCGATCCCGGCCGCACCCTCTTGGAGCTGATGCCCGAGGATGCAGGCCTCCTGGTGGAAACCCGGGTTGCAGTGGCGGACATCGACGAGGTGTCGATGGGCAGCCAGGCGCGGGTGTCGCTGACCGCCTACAGCTTCCGCTCCACCCCGCCTGTGCAGGGCGAAGTGGTGATGGTCGCGGCCGGCACCACCACCGACCGGGCCACCGGCGAGACCTACTACCCGGTGCATATCCGCATCAAAGACGCGGAACTGGCGGCCCTGCCCAATGTGAAGACCCTGCCCGGCATGCCGGCCCAGGCAATGATCGAAACCGGCCGCCAGACCCTGGCCAACTATCTGATCAGCCCGGTGCTCGCCAGCATGTCGCAGGCGCTGAAGGAAGGCGATACCTGAGGCGGGGAACCGCACAGACACCCGCCGCCCCCCGACCGGGCGGCGGCAGGAAAGGCAGCGGCCCAGGGGGGAGGGCCGCCCGCCTGACCGGGCCCGCTCCGGCCATGTGCCGGAGCGGGCCTGATCCGTTCTGCGCCCGGCGCTGCAGCAAAACCCGCGGCCCGCAAATAGGTCCGGACCGGACCAAATGTTTCGCGCGCGAAACATTTGGTCAATCATGCTGACCCTTTTTCAAGCGGGGCCGAACGCCGCTTTCCCAGCAAAAGCGGCGGCCTGCGGCGCGGGTATTTAAGACCAGAAAGAAGCGGCCGGGCAGGGTGCCTTGCCGCTTCTTTCTGGTCTTAAAT
>NZ_AFCF02000012.1:0-130975 GCF_000203975.2 Leisingera sp. ANG1
CCTGCCGCCCCTGCCAGGCCTGCGATGAAACTGTCGATAAAGACTTTCTTGGCGGCACCGTCCCAGGTCACGTTGTTGCCCGCCAGATGCTCGCCTAGCTGGCCCGCGCTGGATTTCAGCGCCTCGGTGCTGGCAGCGGCAATGGCGTGGGCCTTGGCGGGCGACATGCCCTTGGTCGCCACCAGCCGTGCGGTCATGTAGGTTTCGACCACGGCAAAGGAGACCTCACGCACCACTTCCAGCTTCCAGATGATGGCGCCAGCGGTGCTAATGCGTTCGTCGATGAATTTCTTGAAGGCCTTGCCGCCCTTGTTATAGGCCTTGGTCGCCTTGACGTCCTGTTTGTAGACCTTTTTCCAGTCCGGTTTCTTCTTGCTGGTCAGGGTCTTCATCAAGCTCGCTTCCGAGCGCGCGTTCAGGATCGCGGTCCAGGGCGGGTCGGTCTTGTCGTTGACCATGCTGACGGCAAACTCGGTCAGCGCGTTCAGGAAGGTCTCGTTGCCCTGGCGGGTCTTTTCCACGTCATTGCAGAAATCGACCCAGGATTCGGCCTGGCCGTACATCATTTCGGCTTTGGCCAGCAGCTGGCGGCGCAATTTCTCCTGCCCGGCCTCGAACTCAGCCACGGTAATCAGCTTGGTCTTGCCATTCTCAACAACCTCGACCCGTTCGATCTTGGCATCAGCGGACACCTGGGCGGCCAGTTTGGGCAGGCCTGCGTTCCAGGTCCGCATGCCGGGATCGACAATGCCGTCGGGCTTCCTGAACCCCAGCTTCTTTTTCTGGAAATCGCGGATGGTGCTGATCAGCCCGGCATCGCATTTGGTGCTGATGTCGACGGGGTAGCCGTTTGCCTTGAGCATCAGGCGCACAAGTTCGACATCTGCCGGGGCATTCTTGACCGGTTTGAATTTGCTTTCGCCGGTTTTCGGGTCCGGCTTGGTAATCCGTTTTTTGTCGCCAACAGGGGCGGAAAGCTTGAGAGCCATGAGTTTGCTCCAACCAATTAACTACTGGTTCAAGCCTGCCACGGCACCGGCCGTGCGTCGCGGGGGATTTGGAATAGACATTCCCCCTTTAAATCGGGGGCGCCGGTACCCACATATCACGTGTATGTGAGGTGCTTCCCTGACGCAGGAAAGCACCCGTTTCGATTGGTTCAGGGCGATTGGTATCAGGCTGCCTGAGACTTGAACCGTGCGGTTGCCGGGTCAGCATTATACCGGGCCGCAATCTCCCCCGCCTTCATTGTCAGGTCATTGACGCAATCGATGATGTACTGCGCCTTCTCCTCCTCCATCAGGTAGGAGAAGTTGAGCCGCACCCAGCCGGGTTTCTTCATCTCTTCGCCTGCCTGCAGGTCGGCAAAGAGGGTTTCCGATTCCGGCTGGCTGATGCCCAGCAGGCGGTGCGCGTAAGGACCCGCACAGGCACAGCCGCCGCGGGCCTGGATGCCATAGACATCGCTGAGCATACGGGTGAACAACTGCTGATGCACCGGGTTGCCGGCCGCATCCCTGACCAGAAAGGAGAAGATCGGC
This sequence comes from Leisingera sp. ANG1, assembly GCF_000203975.2. GTDB lineage: Bacteria > Pseudomonadota > Alphaproteobacteria > Rhodobacterales > Rhodobacteraceae > Leisingera. The sequence goes on from NZ_AFCF02000012.1 coordinate 1,542, forward strand.
AGCCGGTGCGCGTTGCGGTGGCCGAGGATGCGCAAACGCGGATTGGCGGACCAGCCGTCCCAGGCCATCTGCGCGAACCTGGCTTCGCGGGCTTCGATCTGCTCTTGACCCACGGCTTCCTTGACCAGGAACGCCAGGGCTGCGCGGATGTCGCCGATCACGTTGGGGGTGCCGGCCTCCTCTCGGGCGGCCAGATCCTGGCTGTATTCATGCCGCCAGGGAGAAACAAAGCTGACGGTGCCGCCACCGGGCCAGGACGGGCAACGGCGGCGCACCACGGACTGGTTGACGACCAGCACGCCAGAGGCGCCGGGGCCGCCCGGAAATTTATGCGGCGAGACAACGACGGCATCTTTGCGGGCTGCCCCGTTGCCGCCCATGTCGACCGGCAGGTAGGGACCGCCGCCGGCGTAATCCCAGACCGACAGCGCGCCGTGTTCGCGCAGCAGGCGGCTGATGGGATCGGGGTCAGTCACAATGCCTGTGACGTTGGAAGCGGCAGAGAAGCTGCCGATTTTCAGATCGCTGTCCGCGTGCTGTTTCAGCGCCAATTCCAGCACCGCCAGATCCGGGCCGCCTTCTGCAGCCTCCGGGATTTCCACCACCTCGGCCTTGCTTTCGCGCCAGGGCAGGATGTTCGAGTGGTGCTCATACGGGCCGATGAAGACAACCGGGCGGGCGGCCTCGTTCACACCGAACAGGCTGACCAGGCGGTTGAGGCCCGCAGTGGCGCCGGAGCCGGTAAAGATCACTGCATCCTCTGCGGTGGCGCCTGTGATGCGGGCAATCTCAGCGCGCGCCTCACGGCGCAGGCGGGTCATCTGGGTGCCGCAGTAAGAGGCTTCGGTATGGGAGTTGGCGTAGAAGGGCAGCACCTGTCCGGCCACGAAATCCTCCACCTGGCGCAGGGCGCGGCCAGAGGCGACATAGTCAGCATAGACCAGCGGCACCTCGCCATCGAGGCCAGGGATCATCACCCCGTCGCCAATCACACTGCGGCCAAGGGTGCCGTCCTGTGCGGCTTGCTGGATTGTCTGTTTGAATGCTGCCAGGGTCATGTCGCGCCTCCGAATTCTGTTGAGGCATCATGAACGGAAATTGGCGCGTAAACTTTATCAATTAATGAGTGGATAGCGTAACTTTTGTGTCATATGATCGCACTATGAGCAAGAATGCAGATAAGATTGACCGCGCCATTTTGCGTGCCCTGCAACAGGATGCCAGCTTGTCCCAGCGGGAGCTGGCCGATCAGGTGGGGCTGTCGCAGAATGCCTGCTGGCGGCGGCTGAAGGCGCTGAACGAAAGCGGGCTGTTGAAGGGCTCCACCGCGCGGCTGGACCGCAAGCAGCTGGGGCTGGATCTGGTGGTGTTTGTGCTCTTGCGCACCCGGCATCATTCAGCGGACTGGCTGCAGAAATTCCGCCGCCACGTGCTGACCATCCCGGAAGTGGTGGATTTCCACCGCATCGGCGGCGACTACGACTACCAGCTGAAAGTGGTGACCGAGGACATGGCCAGCTATGACAAGGTCTACCAGCGGCTGATCGCAGGCGTGGAGCTGGACAGCGTTACATCCTACTTTGCGATGGAAGCCATCGCTGAGGGGCGCCCGCTGCCCTTGTGAGGATGCTGGCAGGGGATGCGCGCCCCTGCCCCGCAGTCTTGACTGTCAGTGCCCGAAGGCGCTGTCTTTCATCCATTTCGGCCGCTTGCCGTCGGGGCCCATCCGCATGTGCAGGCAGGCGGTGCCCAAACGCTGGAAATAGAGGATGTCAACCGGGTACCAGCCGGCCGAGGGCACCTCGACCTGGGTCACGATTGTGCTGTCGCAGGACTGGCGGCCGTCAAACTCGCCCACCACCTGGCCGCCGATTTTCGCCAGAATGCCATCGTTGGTCAGGAAGTCGATGTTGTGCACGCCCGGCGTGTCCAGTTTCACGTAGCCGGTGATCCGCGCCGCCACATGCATCGGCCGCTTGGCTGTCAGCGTGTTCTGCCCTTCTTCGGTATCGCGGTTGTCCAGCCCGGCAATCGGGCGGCCCGGTTCGCTGCTGATTTTCAAGGCAGATGAGGCTTCGGCCAGGGATTTTACGTCTTGCGGGTAGGCATAGACCACCGCAAGGCCTGGCTTAACGCCGGAAGGCTGCGGGTTTGCAGGTGTGAGTTTCAGAGGTGCGGCGCCAACTGCCGCTGCCGCCATGGTAAGCGCTGCAATGGCAGCTGCTTTCATCAAGATCTTCATTGGTCACTCCCTGTTGTTTTTGGAACAGGATAGACCCAATGGCCTTACCGAGCCACAGCTTTTGGATGCCACCGCCCGCGAAATCCGGCTCCGAGGGAGTTCGAATGAAAAAGGGCTGCCCAAGAGGACAGCCCTTCCGCCAGATGCCCCAGTGGGCAGCGGGCTTAGTTCTTGGCGTAGAATTCGACGACCAGGTTCGGTTCCATCACAACCGGGTACGGCACGTCGCCCAGGCCGGGGGTGCGCACGAATGTTGCGGTCATCTTGGAGTGGTCGGCTTCGATGTAATCCGGCACGTCGCGCTCAGCCAGCTGGGTGGCTTCCAGAAGCGCAACCATCTGCTTGGACTTGTCGCGGACCTCGATCACGTCGCCCTCTTTCACACGGTAGGAGGGAATGTTCACGCGCTTGCCGTTCACGGTCACGTGGCCGTGGTTCACAAACTGGCGGGCAGCAAAGACGGTTGCCACGAACTTGGCGCGGTAGACGACGGCGTCCAGGCGGCGCTCGAGCAGGCCGATCAGGTTTTCACCGGTGTCGCCGGTCACACGCACGGCTTCGCCGTAGATGCGGCGGAACTGCTTTTCGGTCAGGTCGCCGTAGTAGCCCTTGAGCTTCTGCTTGGCGCGCAGCTGGATGCCGAAGTCGGACAGCTTGCCCTTGCGGCGCTGGCCGTGCTGGCCCGGGCCGTAGTCGCGGCGGTTGACCGGGGACTTCGGACGGCCCCAGATGTTTTCGCCCATGCGGCGGTCGATTTTGTACTTGGCAGACGTGCGTTTGGTCACGGCTGATCTCCTTCTTGTGTTTCGAAGGGCGTTGTCCTCTTGCCTTACGGCATGACAGGGATCCCCTTGCGGGGGCCACCAACACCAATGAAGCCGCGCTTATATAGGGGGATGGGGCAGAGTCAACACGGTGAAAGCGCGTTCTGCAGGAAATCTGCATCGAACCCCGGCCTTGGCCGAAAATAACATCCGGACCTTGCCAGATAAGGGACTCAGGCAGCTTCGTGGCCCAGAATCGCGGCCTCGGACGCGCTTAGATTGCGGCGGGCGTGGGCGCCGTATGACAGCGGATTGCGCTCCAGCCCGGGCTGCAGGCGGAACAGGCGCGCCCGGTCGGTTTCGCTGAGAGCAGTCAGCGATGCATTGGAAGGGTGGAAACTCTCGGTCTCGACGCCATTGGCCCAGAGAACCTGGTGATCAGCCAGCATCAGGTGGATATAGGTGATTTCGCGCACAGATGTATCTGGCTGGATGGTGGTGCCGTTGACCAGATCGCTGGCCGCAACCAGTACCTCAGGAGTGTTGAACAGGGCCTGCACACGGGCCCCGCGCAGCAGCATCCGGTGATCGGGGGAGACCAGCAATTCCTGCTCTGGCCGGTCGATGCCCAAGGCACCGGCATGGAGGCGGACCGGACGTAGCCGCGGCATCACGAACAGCCGAGCACCGCTGATCCGGCGCGAACCGATCCAGAGGATTTCCTGAGCGCCGTTGTCGCGGGTCTGGACCTTTTCACCTTCGCGCAGCTGCTCCACCCGTTTCGGGCCGCCTGGGGTTGCGATCAAGGTTCCCGGTGTAAAGCAGATCACGCCGCTTTCGCCCTGAGGCCGGTCTGTGCAAATAGTGCCCAGCGAATGATGCACCACCCACAGGTCAGTGCCGCGCGGCGGCAATTCATCCACGAACATCAGCAGCGGGCGCTGGCCCGGACCGACCTCGATAAGGGTGACGGTGTAGCTTTGCACGCCGTTGGTCACGACAAAGCTGCTGTCCATCAGCGGCTCGTCGACCTCAATGGCGTCCACATCGGTGCGATTCTGCACTGCGGCCCCCACCAGCCGGCGCACCGACCGGGCTGCCCGGCGGCGCAATTCTGCCTCGCCGTTTGCCATATCCAGCCGCAACACATCCACCGGGCCGTCCACCCGCACAGCATCGCCGTGCCAGGACCAGGCCGCTCCCACATCCAGAGCGTCCACCGGAGCGGCCGGAAGGCCGTCGATTTCTGTTTGCGACCAGGAAACAACAAACGTGCCACGAAAGCCCGTTTTCATCTGCCTGTATGCCTGCTTCAATTCTTTATTATTAACGAAACGTTAACAAAGACCTTTGTCTCCGGAAACAGTGAAGCGTGTAAAATGCTTGTGAGCGTGCCCTTTACGCACCATTCTTCATCCGGTTGCAGTTGCCCTTAGGGCATACAATTTTTAGGGAACAAGGCGATGCCAGGCGCCCCGGCACCGGAAACAGGCGCTTCAGCACGCCGGGCCATAGCTGGTGCGCAAGGATTCCGCCGCCTGCCGGACCACCTCGGCCACCTGCATCAGCTGCCGCGCCAGCGGATTGCTGCGGCGCCAGATCATGCCGATGGTGCGCGAGGGCTGCGGGTCGCGGAAACGGGAAACCGTCACCACTGCAGACCGGGTTTCCACCGGCACTGCCATCTCGGGGATCAGCGTTACTCCGATCCCGGCGCTGACCATCTGCACCAGCGTCGACAGGGAGCTGCCATCCAGCAGTTCCCGCGGGGCAGCGGATTGCATGTTGCAGAAAGACAGCGCCTGGTCGCGGAAGCAATGCCCCTCCTCCAGCAGCAGAAGGCGCATCTCACGCAGGCCGTCCGGGCCAGGAACCGGGGTGCCGGCATCTTCGCCGGGACGCACCAGGACAAAGTCCTCCGAAAACAGCGGCACTTCCTCATAGGAGGGCTCGGACACCGGCAGCGCCACGATAGCGGTGTCCAAGCGCCCCTCCCCCAGTTCCTCCAGCAACTTGGGCGTCACAGTTTCACGAACACGGATGTCGGCCTCGGGGTATTGGCGGGTGAGCGTGCCCACGATGGAGGGCAGCAGATAGGGCGCGATGGTGGGAATCACCCCGATGCGCAGCCGCCCTGCCAGCCCGTCGCGCGAGGCCCGTGCCAGCTCGCCCAGTTCATCCACCGAGCGCAGGATGCCGCGCACCCGGGCGGCCAGATCCTCGCCGAGGCTGGTGAGCCGCACCTGCCGCGCACCGCGCTCCACCAGCTGCACCCCCAGCGCCTCCTCCAACTCCTTGATCTGAACAGACAAAGCCGGCTGCGACACGGCGCATGCGTCTGCTGCGCGGCCGAAATGGCGGTGCTGGGCCAGCGCCTCGAAATAGCGCATCTGGCGGAGGGTTACGTTTATCATAGGAATTTATTATCAGAGCGATGAATAAATGCAACTTATCCCAATGATATTTCCCTGCTAGCCTCATCTTCAGAAAGACAGGGAGACCCGGCAATGGCTGCCCGCACCCCGCCTGCATTTCCAGGCGGCGCACATGCTGGCAGTTTGGTTACGGAACGCTTCCGCCTCATCGCAGTTGACCTATTTGAAGCCACGATCGGAGATGGAAATGGACGGAAATACCCCCGCAGGAAAATGCCCGGTGATGCACGGCGCAGCGCTGAATACCGACGCCGGCGGCACCTCGAACCAGGATTGGTGGCCGAACCAGCTGAACCTGAAGATCCTTCACCAGCATTCCCCCAAGTCGAACCCGATGGGAGCGGATTTCAACTATGCCGAAGAGTTCAAGACGCTTGACCTGGAGGCGGTGAAGAAAGACCTGTTTGCGCTGATGACCGACAGCCAGGAATGGTGGCCGGCCGACTATGGCCATTACGGCGGCCTGTTCATCCGTATGGCCTGGCATAGTGCCGGCACCTACCGCACCGCCGACGGGCGCGGCGGCGGCGGGACTGGCAACCAGCGGTTTGCGCCTGTGAACTCCTGGCCGGACAACGGCAACCTGGACAAGGCGCGCCGCCTGCTGTGGCCGGTCAAGCAGAAGTACGGCAACAAGATCTCCTGGGCGGATCTGATGATCCTGGCAGGCAACTGCGCCATTGAATCGATGGGCGGGCCGGTGTTCGGCTTTGGCGGCGGCCGCGAGGATATCTGGGCGCCGGAGGAAGACATCTACTGGGGCACCGAAACTGAATGGCTGGGCGACCAGCGCTACTCTGGCGACCGTGATCTGGAGAACCCGCTGGCCGCGGTGCAGATGGGCCTGATATATGTGAACCCGGAAGGGCCGAACGGCAACCCGGACCCGGTGGCGTCAGGCTTTGACGTCCGCGACACCTTTGCGCGGATGGGCATGAACGACGAGGAAACCGTGGCGCTGGTGGCGGGCGGCCACACCTTCGGCAAGGCGCATGGCGCGGGCGACCCGGATCTGGTGGGTGCCGAGCCGGAGGGCGGCGCAATGGAGCAAATGGGCTTTGGCTGGGCCAATACGCATGGCACCGGCAAGGGCGGCGACGCGACCACCTCGGGCATCGAAGGGGCCTGGAAGCCGAACCCGACCACCTGGGACATGGGTTATTTCGACGTGCTGTTCGGCTATGAGTGGAAGCTGGTCAAAAGCCCAGCGGGAGCCCAACAGTGGCAGGCGCAGGACGTGAAGCCCGAACACATGGTGGTGGATGCCCATGACCCCAGCAAAAAACATGCGCCGATGATGACCACCGCCGACATGTCGCTGCGGATGGACCCGGAATACGAGAAGATCTCGCGCGATTTCCACGCCAACCCGGAAAAATTCGCCGATGCTTTTGCCCGCGCCTGGTTTAAGCTGTGCCACCGCGACATGGGGCCGAAGTCGCGCTATCTGGGGGCGGATGTGCCTGCGGAAGACTTGATCTGGCAGGATCCGGTGCCAGCGGTTGATCACGCCTTGGTGGATGCGCAGGATGTCTCGCAACTGAAGGCAGCAATCCTTGATACCGGGCTTTCGGTTCCGGAACTGGTTTCAACGGCCTGGGCCTCGGCCTCGACCTTCCGCGGCTCCGACATGCGCGGCGGGGCCAATGGCGGCCGCATCCGGATGGCGCCGCAGAAGGACTGGGAGGTCAACGAGCCTGCCAAGCTGGCAAAGGTGCTGAAGGCGCTGGAGCAAGTGCAGAGCGAGTTCAACGCCAGCGCTTCGGGCGGCAAGAAGGTGTCCATGGCCGATCTGATCGTGCTGGCGGGCAGCGCTGCTGTCGAGGAGGCTGCCAAGGCGGCAGGCCACCCTGTCGATGTGCCCTTCACACCGGGCCGCACCGATGCCGCCCAGGAGCAGACCGACGTCGAGGGTTTCGCGGTGCTGGAGCCGGAGGCCGATGGCTTCCGCAACTACCAGAAGGCGGAGTACAGCGTCCCGGCCGAGAAGATGCTGGTGGACCGGGCGCAGCTCTTGACCCTGGGTGCGCCGGAAATGACCGCGCTGGTTGGCGGGCTGCGGGTGCTGGGCGCCAATCACGGCGGTTCCAAGCATGGCGTTTTCACCGACCGTGCCGGCGTGCTGAGCACCGATTTTTTCACCGGCGTCACCGATATGGGGGTGGAATGGAAACCGGCTGGCGACGGCACCTATGAGGGCCGCGACCGGGCCAGCGGTGCGGTCAAATGGACCGGCACCCGTGCGGACCTGGTGTTCGGCTCCAACTCGCAGCTGCGGGCACTGGCAGAGGTCTATGCTCAGGATGACGGCGCCGCGGCCTTTGTCCGCGACTTTGTTGCGGCCTGGGTCAAGGTGATGAACGCCGACCGGTTCGACCTGGCGGGCTAAGCGTCCCCTCGGCAAGAGACAGAGACGCCCCGGATTTCCGGGGCGTTTTTTTTTGTGCACGGTTTTTTCCCGCCCGCTGCTGCACGGGCAGAAAAAAAGCCGGAGGATTTCTCCCCCGGCTTCCCTGCCCCATCCGGAGCTTTTCGGTGACGGCCGGGCAAACGCGGCAGCGCTGCCCGGTGTCTGTTTCTTACTCGGCCGGAGCCGCAGCTTTTTCACGCTGGCCGTCGCGGAACAGCGCCTTGGCCAGAGAAATGCACATCAGGCCCATTACCATGGTGAAGGGCAACGCGCCGATGATCATCGCGCTTTTCAGCGCCTCCATCGGATCTGCGCCGCCGTTCTGCTTTCCTGCGAACAGTAGGGTGCCAATCACTGCGGTCAGGATCAGGCCCCAAACGATCTTGTGCTTGTTGCCGATGTTCTGGTCGCCGCCGGACATGATGGTGTTCATCACCAGGATGCCGGAGTCTGCCGAGGTGACCAGGAAGGTCATGATCAGCACTACGCACATGATGGTGATGCCGGACAGCAGGCCGCCGTCGATCATGCTTTGCAGGGTCACGAACAGCTTGGCAGTATTGGAGGCACCGATGATGGCGCCATCGGCCGCGCCGTTCAATTCCAGGTCAATGGCGGTGCCGCCCAGGATGGTCATCCAGGCAAAGCAGACCAGTGCCGGTGCGATCACACAGCCGAGGATGAACTCACGCACCGAACGGCCGCGGGAAATCCGTGCCAGGAACAGGCCCACGAAAGGCGAGAACGCGATCCACCAGGCCCAGTAGAAGGTGGTCCAGCCAGCCTGCCAGCCAAACTGGCGCTGTGCTTCACCGGCTGCATAGGTTGCGGCCAGAACGTCGTCGGACAGAGCTGCCGCTTCACCTTCCAGACCGGATTTGAAGCCATCGAAGGAGCCCCAGGCATTGGTTGCACCGCCGCGCAGCGCGTCGGCGTAAGGTGCAGCCTCTGCCGGCAGGGCTGCTGCGAAGTCAGCCGGCGACTGCGGGCCGTAGGCGCCGAAGCTCAGCGAGGTGAAGTGCAGGATGTAGTCCACGAAGGCCGACGCATAGGTGGTCATGGCGAACATGAAGGAGCCGAAGACCACGAAGGTCAGCAGCAGGATGATCGACAGAACCAGGTTCAGGTTCGACAGATACTTCACGCCGCGGCCCACGCCGGAGACAGCCGAGATGATCGACAGGCCCATGATGGCGAACAGGCCGGCCAGCAGGCCAACGGTGCCCGGAGCAGGCGCGTCGCCGCTCATGTCCATCATCCATTCCATGCCGGTGATCGCATAGACGCCGTCCACGAACTGGGAAACGCCGAAGCCGATAGTCACGGACACACCCAGGATGGTAGCAACAACACCCAGCACGTCAACGACGTGGCCAGCGAAGCCGTTCATCAGCTTGCCAAACAGCGGCGTCAGCGCGGTGCGGATGGTCAGCGGCATGTCGCGGGTATAGGCGTAGTAGGCCAGCGACAGGCCGGTCACCACATAGATCGCCCAGGCGTGGAAGCCGTAGTGCAGGAACGTGTAGCGGAAGCCGGACTGGATGGCTTCTTCGGTGTTGCCGGTCACTTCCTGAGCCAGGACCACCGGGTTGGAACCCCAGAGGCCCAGCGGTTCAGCGGTTGCGAAGACCATCAGGCCCACGCCCAGACCGGCACCGAACATCATCGAGAACCAGGAGAAATCCGAGAACTCCTTGCCCTGGCCCGGTCCCCCCATGATCCGTTTACCGGTTTGCGGCAATGCGGCGACCACAAACAGGAAAAAGGCGAAGAAACCGACGATGACGATGTAGAAGGCGTTGAAATCCTCAAGGATCCGCCAGTTGAGGCTGCCCAGAACGCCCGTGGCGTTTGCCGGCCAGACCAGTGCCCAGAGAACCAGGGCGACCATGATCCCCTTGCTGAGCAAGGCGATCTCGACGCTGTGCCCCTTATAGAAGCCATCGTCGGAGGTCTTGATCTCCAGATCCGTAAAAGGTTGCTTTATTGACATGCGTTTCCTCCCGTTTCGCACGTGCCGCACCGGGGTGCGGATTGTCCGGCGGTTCGCGCAACCGCCGGTATCTGGCGTCAGCCCAGCAGGGCTTCGATCCTTGCCAGCGTTGCAACGCTGACAGCGACGCCGTCCTGACGGGCTTGCAAGCGTTTTGCCCGCCGCCCGTCTCCGGGCAGATGTGCGCCGTCTTGGCTGCGCACCGCTTCCACGATCCCGGCCATTCCAGCACCAAAAGCGTCATTTGCTGTCGCACCCGGGTCGATTGCGATGAACATCTGGCCGGTTTTCGGCGGCCCGCCTGCGGTGCCGGAAAACGGCGATGCGTTGATGCCGAGGGTGGCACCGGTCAGCGCGGCGGCCATGATTTCGGTGAGCAGTGCCACGCCCACGCCCTTGTAGCCGCCCGAAGGCGCCATCGAGCCCTTGAGGCCCGCATCCGGATCGGTGGTCGGATTGCCGTCAGCGTCCAGCGCCCAGCCCAGCGGAATCTCCCTGCCCTCGCGGGCGTGTTTCATCACTTCGCTTTTGGCGATGGTGCTGGCGCTCTGGTCGATCAGCAGCTCCGGCTCGCCATCCGCACCCGGCACAGCAACCGAGAATGGATTGGTGCCAACCACCGGTTTCTTGCCGCCCGAGGGCGCAATCGACGCCGGCGCGTTGGTAAAGCCCAGCCCCACCAGCCCGGCGCGGGCCAGACGGGCGGTGTGGTAGCCCAGAACCCCGCAGTTGTAGCTGTTGCGGATGGCCAGAACCGCAACGCCCTGTTCCTTGGCCGCGGGGATCAGCGCCTCAAAACCCTGATCAATGGCGGAATGGGCAAAGCCGGTGGCGGCATCCACCGCCACGACGCCAGGACGCGGGCGGGACAGCACCGGAGCCGCCTGCCCGTCCACCTTGCCGCATTGCACATGCTCTGCGTAGATCGGGATATAGGCCAGGCCGTGGCTGGCCACGCCATCGGCCTCGGTCGCGGCAGTGGCAACCGCCAGCGGACGGGCGTTTGCCTCGGACGTGCCTGCGGCCACCAGGGCACGGAAAGCGATATCCTCGATCTCGGCAAGGGTCAGGGTTTTGGTTTCGGTCATATCGGTGCCTCTTCAGTCGTTGTCCGACAGCCCGGCGCCGGCGCCAAGACGGCGCGACTCCTCGGTGGCCGGAGCGTAGGTTTTATGGGCAAAGCGGTTCAGGACGGCCCAGGCCGCCTCCTCCGGTTCGGCCCGGGTGCAGGTCGGGTATGGGTTTGACAGGCTGCCTGCCGCGCGGATGGTCAGCCGGGCCGCCTCGTTCGGCAGTGTGCCTTCGCATTGCAGCCCGGTTCCGTCGGTGACGGCCTGAAAGCCTTCGCCTTCTACCGTGACACAGACAGCAAGCCGGCGTGCGGCCATCGCAGCAAAGGGCAGGATCATTGCGGGCTGAGAAACCGGCCCGATGGCAAGCGGTGCAGCTTGCAGCCTGGCGGCGCAATCTGAGAGCGCCGCGCCGGTGACCAGCGGGCAGAGCGGTGCTGCCGCCTGCCACTCGGCTTGCAGGCCCTGCGGCACATGGGCGGACAAGTCCACGGCGTATCCCGCCTCCAGCAGACCGGCCAGCACATCGGAGCCGTCCAGCCCTTGCGCACAGAGCCAGCGGGTGGCCTTGGCGGCTTCCTCTGCCAGGCCCCAGTCATATCCAGCACCGCGGGCGGCGCGTTTGGCGGTGGCTTCGACTTCGTTCAGCGCATAGCTCATTGCTCTGCCTCCGGATAAACCCACAGGTCAGCGTTGGCGGCGGTCAGGTCCTCCGGGTACGGCGCGCCTGCATACATGCAGATCCGCACCCAACGGTCGGAACGCGGGTCGAAATGGGTCGCCCCGAAGAACGAAAGTTTCGCCCGCAGCATGTCGATCGGCAGCACCCGGTCGCTGATGGTATTGCTGCGGATTTCGCCATAAGGCGCAACCAGGCTCATCTGCGCGCGGCGCACAGTGTGGCGGTGTTCCGGATGGCGCAGCAGGAAGGCTGCGATGGGTTCATCGGCATTCCAACCTGCCAGCGCTGCATGGGCCGCGGCGGCGTCGCGTGCCGGGGCCAGCGGCTGCTCGTATTCGGCAATCGGTTCGTCGAAGCGTTCGCCCATGCGCGGCTCCAGTTTCTCCTCCGAGACATACCAGGCGCGGGCGCAGTTTTCGCGCGCAGACCAGTCCAGATCCAGCGCCCAGCCAAAGCTGTCCTTCAGCAGCTCCCGCACCTGCGCAACCGGCATGGCGCCATCGATGATGAAAGCATCCTTGTTGGCGTCGGCCATGCAGTCGGACAGCCCGTCCACCAGCTCGGCATAGGGTTCCAGGATCAGCGAAGCCGCCAATTCCTGCCCTTCAAGGCTCAGCTCCGTCTCGCTCCAGCGGATCAAACGGTCCCAGGGTTTATCGTTGAGCAGATCATCTGAGGCGACCCATGCGGCCAAGGCCTCAAGGTCCCTATGCAGGCATGCCAGCTTCTCGATCTGCACGGGATGTTCGGAGTGCCAGCGTGTCGCCGACAGCTCACTCCGCCGCAGCATGCGGCGGAAAGAGGCGGCTTCCTCAGCGGTGGCGGTCTCGACCGAGCGCACCCGGGCAATCGCCTCCTCCCGCGCCATGATCCAATTGTTGAACAGCACCGGGTGGTTGACGATGTAGGGCGCCATGCCCAGGCCGGTGGAATTGCCGATACCCAGCCGTCGCGCGGTTTCGGGTGCCAGCCGTACCGCGTTTTCGCCACCCTTGGCTCGCGCCATATGCTCCACCAAATCGCGCACAAAGACGCGGGTCAGATAGACCGACAGCATCTCCGCCTGGAACGGCGCGTTAAGCTCAGAGCGATCCGCGATGGCCTCGCGGTCGGCGGCGCCCAGCTTACCGGAGCCGTAGACGGCGGTGGTGCGCATCAGGTAGCCGACCGCGTCCACCTGCGCGGGGTCCGGCTGGCGGCCCTGCGACAGCGCATCAACGAAATGCGCCCAGAGGCGCACCGAGCGGTTCGCGCGGGAGACCGACAGGGACTTCTCGTTAACCCGGCCGGCCTCCTGATACGGGACGTTTTTGGACAGGCGTTCAATATCCGCTTCCGTGGGCACCCCATCGAACAGGGTGAAGGTTGCATCCCATGCGGTGGCGATCACCCGGTCCGAACGCATCTCCGGCGGCAGGTCATGGGCAAAGGCAATCAGGGAATAGGTCCGCGCAGGGCCGGTAGCGGTATAAACCGCCACGCCGACCCCCTTGGCATCGATATCGAACTTGGGGCGCGCAAAGCTCCAGTTTTCCCGGGCCATGCGGCGTGTCAGCACCCGCATGAAGCTGAGGCGGCACTGGTGCAATGAGCCAAGCCGGCTGAGGCGCATGACCTGCGCCGGGTCCCGTCGTGATATCGTTGTCTGCGCGGTTGTTTCCATGACCTATCCCTTTGGGCCAAAGTTTTCGGCAAAGAACCGGTACCAGTTCCCGCCCATGATGCCGCTGACCTCGTCATCGTTCATGCCCGTCGCGCGAAGGCCTTCTTCGATGTTTCCAAAGTCGCGGTTGTCCTTGAACCAGCTTGGCATTTCCGGGAAGCCCGGCGCGGCGGCTGATCCTTCGCCGTAGTCGATCTCTTTCGTCCAGCGGCCGACCCGCATCCATTCAACGATGCTGTCGGGCTGGTCCTGGCAAAGATCGGTGCCGATCCCGAGATGCTCCACCCCGTATTTCTCGGCGGTGCGTGCGATCATCTCGCAGAAGCTTTGCAAGGTGCAGTTAGATTTATCTTTCAGATGGTGCGGATAGACCGAGAAGCCCAGCATGCCGCCGTGGCCGGTCACCGCGCGGATCACGTCGTCCTTCTTGTTGCGCAGCGCGGGCGACCACTCATGCGGATTGGCATGGGTGATGGCAATTGGACGGGTGGAAATCTCGGCAGCCTCAATGGTGGAGCGGTCGGCGGAGTGGCTCATGTCCACCACCAGGCCAACCCGGTTCATCTCCTTGATGACCTGCTTGCCCATGCGGGTGATCCCCATGTCCTCAGCCTCGTAACAGCCGGTCGCCAGCAGCGACTGGTTATTGTAGGTGAGCTGCATGAAGCGGGCTCCGAGCGTGTGCAGGATCTCGACCAAGCCGATGTCATCCTCCATCGGCGAGGGGTTCTGGAAGCCGAAGAACACCGCGGTGCGGCCGGTTTCGCGGGCCTTGTCAATGTCAGAGGCCCACTGCCCCTTCATGATCAGATCCGGGTACTGCTCGAACCAGCGGTTCCATTTCTCGAAGTTCAGGACCGTCTCGCGGAAGGTCTCGTGATAGGCAATGGTAACATGGATCGCGTCCACGCCGCCCTCGCGCAGCTGGCGGAAGATTTTCCCGGACCAGTTGGCATATTGCAGGCAGTCGATACGGTATCCGGTCATTCAAGCACCTCGGTTATCAAAGTCGCGCACCCGGCCCTAGGCGGCGGGCAGGATGCGCCCGCCACAGGGGAAACAAGGAGGGCGGGCGCTTCCGCAAACTGGCAGGCCGGTCTTCGGCGCGGCCAGGATTTCAGTCTCAGACCGGCTTGCCGGCGCTGATGTAGGCGGTCTTAACGGTGGTGTAGAATTCCGCCGCCGCCTTGCCCTGCTCGCGCGGGCCATAAGAGCTGTCGCCACGGCCGCCGAACGGGACGTGGTAGTCGGTGCCTGCGGTCGGAAGGTTGACGGTCACCACACCGGTGCGCGCGTTGCGGCGGAAATGGGTGGCGCGGGCCAGCGACTGGGTGACGATGCCGGAGGTCAGGCCGAAATTGGTGTCGTTCACCACCGACAGCGCCTCGTCATAACTGCCGACCTTGATAACGCTGGTCAGCGGCGCGAACATTTCCTCGCGGTTGATGCGCATGTCGTTGGTGGTGTTCAGGAACACGCCCGGCGACATGTAGAAACCCTCGTGCGGCATCTCCAGGCGCTGGCCGCCGCATGCCAGCTCCGCACCTTCGGATTTGCCAAGGTCGGCATAGGCCAGGTTCTCGTTCAGCTGCTGCTCGCTGACCACCGGGCCCATCTGCACGCCCGCTTCCAGCGCGTGGCCCACTTTCATCGCCTGCGCACCCGCCACCAGTTTTTCAACAAAGGCGTCGTGCACGGCTGCGTGGACCACGAGCCGGGAGGAAGCGGTGCATTTCTGGCCGGTGCCACCAAAGGCGCCGCCCAGCGCCAGGGTGACGGCCAGGTCCAGGTCGGCGTCGTCCATCACGGCCAGCGCGTTTTTGGAGCCCATCTCCATCTGCACCTTGGTCAGGTTCTGGATCGCGGCAGCAGCGATGCCCTTGCCCACCGGCACCGAGCCGGTGAAGGAAATGGCGTTCACCTTGGGGCTTTCGACCAGACGCTGGCCGATCGAACGGCCGGAGCCCATCACCAGCGAGAACAGGCCCTTGGGGATGTCCTGACGCTCGATGATCTCGGTCAGGGCCACGGCGGACGCCGGGGTGATGTTCGCGGGTTTCCACACCACTGCGTTGCCGTAGCAGAGCGCCGGCGCGATTTTCCAAGACGCGGTTGCGGTCGGGAAGTTCCAGGGGGAGATGATTGCCACCACGCCCACGGCCTCGCGGCGCACGTCCACTTCGATGTCGGGGCGAACTGAGTCGGCGTTTTCACCGATCTGGCGCAGGCATTCGGCGGCGTAATAGGTGAAGAACTGGCCGGCGCGGTAAACCTCGCCCTTGCCCTCGGCCAGCGGCTTGCCTTCTTCGCGGCTCAGCAGCGTGCCCAGTTCCTCGGCGCGGGCCATCAGCTCATTGCCGATGTTCATCAGCACCGCCTGCTTGCGCTCCAGGCCGTAGGCGGCCCATTCGGCTTGGGCGATCTGCGCCTGATCCAGGGTCGCTTCCAGCTGATCGGAGCTGGCCTGGGCAAACATGCCGACCAGATCGCTCAGATCCGAAGGGTTGCGGTTTTCGATTTCGCTTTCGCCCGCCAGCCATTCGCCGGCAATCAGGTTCAGTTTGGTCACGGAGAAGCCCCAGATGCTGAATTTCAGGTTTGCAGCAGGATGGACTCCACCAACAGCATCAGTCAAACTCAATAAACTGTAAAGAACTTCAGGATTTTTGAAGCATGGCATTGAAAATCGAAATGCTGCGCGCCTTCTGCACTGTGGCCCAGACCGGCAACTTGTCCGAGGCCGCCAACCGGCTGGGCCGGACCCAATCCGCCGTTTCAATGACGCTGAAGCAGATGGAGGAGCATCTGGGCAAACGGCTGTTCGAGGGCGAGCGCAAAAACCAGCTATCGCCTTTGGGCGCGCAGGTTTTTGAACTGGCCCAGCAGCAGGTCCGGCGTTTCGACCAAACCGTGCAAAGCATCGAATTGGCGGCAGAAGCAGCCCACGGCCTGTTGCAGATCGTGTCGGTTCCATCGGTTGCGGCACTGGTTTTCCCGGCAGTGCTGGAGCACATGACGGCACGGCATCCGGGCCTCAAGGTGGAACTGCGCGACACCGACACCCAGGAGGTGCTGGATGCACTGGCGGAGGGAAAGGCCGATATCGGCATCGCCTCCGGCTATCATCCGCTGAATGGCGTCAGGGCCGTGCCTCTGTTCGAGGACCGCTTTGGCTTGGTCTGTTCCACCGATCATCCGCTGTACCAGCAGGAGGCTGCCCCTACCATTGCTGATGTGATCGGTGCATCCTTTGTCCGCAACGCCCTATGCAGCCTGATCCGTAACGAGCGCTTCGTGGAGGCCAGCAGTAATGCCGACGTGACGATCCACAACACCCATTCGCTCATCACCATGGTCCGGACCGGAAAATGGGTCACGGTTCTGCCACAGACAGTTGCCCGGTTCATGCCGGAGGCCACTGCCTTCCGCCCGATTGCCGATCTTCCCGACAAGCGGGAGGTTTACTTGTACCAGCGCGAACGGTCCCGCTTTTCCGCATTGACAGAGGAGTGCTGCGCCTTCATTCAGTCCTGCGACCTTTCCGGCGAGCTAAGCTGAAAAATCCGGCATGGCTGGGCGCCAGTCCCCCTGATGTCTCAGGCCAATTGGAAGGACAGAAAGGGACCCGCGCCCTCGGCATCCTGGACCCAGCGTGCTTGGATGCCGAAAATCTCAGATACGGTTTCCGGAGCCAATGCCTGGCTGGGTGCGCCGCAGGCCACCAGGCGCCCGTGTGACAGCACCGCCACACGGTCGCAAGTCAGGGCCTGGTTCAGGTCATGCAGGGCCACCACGGTTGTCACCTGCAGGTTCCGGATGCAGTTCAGGATGGACAGCTGGTGGTGGATGTCCAGATGGTTTGTCGGCTCATCCAGCAGCAGAAGCCCCGGCCGTTGCGCAAGGGCGCGGGCAATGTGCAGCCGTTGCCGTTCGCCGCCGGACAAAGTGGCCCATTCGCGGCGCGCGAAGCCCTCCATTTCCACCGTATGCAGCGCCTTGTCCACCAGCTGGGTGTCTTCGCTGCTCCAGGGTTTCAGCGCCGACAGCCAGGGGGTGCGGCCCAGCTCGACGACGGACTGTGCGGTGATGCGCTCAGCCGTGTCGGCCTGCTGTTCGACAATGGCGATCCGCTGGGCGATCTCCCGGCGGGTCAGCCGGGCCAGCGGTTGGTCCTCCAGCAGCACTTCGCCATGCGAGGGTTTGGCCAGGCCCGACAGCAGCCGCATCAGGGTTGATTTGCCGGAGCCGTTCGGGCCCACCAGCGCCAGCGTCTCACCCGGCTGCACCGCCAGCGAGACGTCCTGCAGCAGAGTTTTGCCGCGCACTGAGAAAGACAGGTTGCGGGCTTCGATCCTCATCTCGCAGTCCTTTGCCCGCGCACCAGGATCACCGCAAAGGACGGCGCCCCGATCAGGGCGGTGACCACCCCGATGGGAAGCACCTGGCCGGGGATGATGATGCGGGATACGATATCGGCGGCGATCAGGAACACGGCGCCAGTCAGCGCCGCTGCTGGCATCAGCCTGCGGTGGCCGGGGCCTACCAGGAACCGTGCCGCATGCGGGATCACCAGGCCGACAAAGCCGATGGAGCCGACGATCGACACCATCACCGCGGTCATCAGCGCGGTGGCAAAAATCAGAACCACCTGCACCCGCCGGACCGGGATGCCAAGCGAAGCGGCGGAATCGCTGCCAAAGGTGAAGGCGTCCAGAGCACGGGCATGAAAGCGGCAGATCATCCAGCCCGCCAGCGCCAGCGGCACCGCCAGCCACACATCCGGCCAGCGCACGCCGCTGAGGTTGCCCATCAGCCAGAACATGATGCCGCGGGCCTGATCCGCATTGGCGGATTTGGCGATAATGAAAGCGGTCAGCGCATTGAATAGCTGCGAGCCGGCAATGCCCGCTAACACGATCTGCGCCGCTGCGGCGCGGTTGCCCCCTGCCCCGGCGGCCCGCGCCAGAATGGCGACAAAGCCAAACGCCAGCAGCGCGCCGTTAAAGGCACCAAAGGACAGTGACAGGGCACCGCCGCCAAGACCTGCAATGGTGACCGCCACCGCCCCGGTCGAGGCACCGGCCGATATGCCCAGAATGTAAGGGTCCGCCAGCGCGTTGCGCAGCAAGGCCTGCAGCACTACACCCGCAACCGCAAGCGCCGCCCCGCAGGCTGCAGCCACCAGCGCCCGCGGCAGCCGGTAGCTCCAGATGATGCCCTGATCCACCGGGTCCACCGGCAGGCCCGCCCCGGCCAGCTTGTTGGCCAAAACGGACAAGACAAGGTCAGGCGCAAGCGAGGTTTCCCCGATCATTGCGCCTGCCAGAACCGCCGCGGCCAGCACCGGCAGGGCAAGGCAAGCGCCCCGGATGCCCTGCCAGGCCAGTACGGCGGCTGCACTCATGCGCCGTTGCCGATCGCGCTGAGTTCTTCCGCCAGGTCTTCCAGCGCCGGGATGGCGCGGATGGTGGCGTCCATCGCCTGGGCGTCCATCACCACGATGCGGTTGTTTTTAACCGCATCCATCTGGCTGGCGACCGGGTCATTGCGCAGGAACTCCAGCTTCTTCTCGTAGTCATCAGCGGCAAAGCGGCGGCGGTCCATACGGGCAATCACGATCACCGTCGGGTTGGCTTTCGCGATGGTCTCCCAGCCGACGGTCGGCCATTCCTCGTCGGTCTCAATGACATTTTTCAGGCCCAGCTGCTGCATCATGTAGCCCGGTGCGCCCTTCTGGCCGGCCACGAACGGGTCGCTTTCCATCTCGGGCGAGGAGAACCAGAACACAGCTGAGGCGTCGTCCAGCGCAACCTCTTGCGCCTTGGCCACAGCCGCGGCCTCACGAGCCTTGTAGTCGGCGACCAGCTCAGCGCCTTTTTCTGCCTCGCCGAAGATCGCCGCCAATTCCTCAATGCCCTGATAGAGGCTGTCGGTGGTGAACATCTCGGTCCGGGTGCCGTCGCCGCCGGTGGTGTTGTCCTTGCCGACGCAGTCCGCGGGCATCACATAGGTCGGGATACCAAGATCATGAAACTGCTCGCGCTTGGCGACGATGCCTTCGGGGCCGATATGCCACTCATACTGGGCAGCCACCAGGCCCGGGCGCTTGGCCACAACGCTTTCAAAGCTTGGGTCATTGTCGGCCAGGCGCTCAACCTTGTCGTTCAGTGCGGCGTACTCGGGCAGAACATCGTTGAACCAGACCGAGGTGCCCAGCACCTTGCCACCCAGACCCAGCGCATAAAGTACCTCTGTTGCGGCTTGGCCAACGGTCACGGAGGACGCAACCGGTGCCTCGAAAGTGACGGTTTCACCGCAGTTTTGAATAGTCAGCGGAAAGTTTTCGCTGGCTGCTGCGGCCTGAGCTGCCGCAACGAATGAAAGGCCCATGAGGCCGGAACGCAGAAACATGATCTTCGATCTCCATGTGTCAATGACCGGAGAACGGGTGAAGGGCATTGACCAGCAAGGCGGAGGGTTTCCCCTTCTTGCGGCGCCAGGAACGGGCGACGCATCTAGCCGGCAACCTCCCCGGACAACCCCGTCCGGTGTGTTTCGGTTTTCACCGGCAGGTCTCCTGACTGGCGGGTCACTGTCTGTCCCGTCTTCCCGGACCCTTCAGGCCCAGTGACACGATGGGACAGCACTCGCCGCCTACAGTTGCGGGGGCAGTTCCGTTTGGCGCCAGGCGGCACCGCGGATTCCCTCTTAGCCCTTACGGGACCGGTAAAGCGCGGGTAGCGCATCACTTCTCTTGCGGCAAGAAAAACTTCGTCGGTCAGCAGAATTCTTCGGGTCTAGTCATGCAACTCCACGCTCCGTGCAGGCATCGACCCAGGACCCGCGGCAGTTAATTGCAGAATCCGAAGGCGCAGAGCGCTCTAGGCCGCCTTGAAGCACCGGTCCACCAATGCGTTCGTATCCAGGATCAAAATCGACTCGAACCTGCCGTCTGGCGTTTTGTGCTGCAGGCACCCGGATACATCCTCAGCAATGCTCTTGGAGGTATTCTGCTGGTCCAAGGGCTTCAGTTCAGCCACGCGGTTCTCCGTCGTGATGATTATTTCATCGACAGTGTCCACGAGGATTCCAAACTTTTGCGCGTCATGCTTGAAAATCAGCACTTTCTGATCGCGGCCGGACCCGGGCGGCAGCCCATACAGCACCCGTGGATTGAAAAGGGTGATAAGCTCTCCCCGCAAATTCAGGATGCCTTCGACGAAGCTCAGTGAAAACGGCGGTTCGAGCAGGTCCAAAGGACGGTTGATCACTTCGCTGACTTCAGAAGTGTCGAGGGCGAACCGTTTCTCGAAAGTGAACTTGATAAATGTGCGCCTTGCCGCGCGGGCTTCCAGTTCAGCGGCCTCTTCTTCCGATTTCTCGGGTGGAAAAATCTCCTGGCAGGCTTTGGCCGCAGCCACAAAACTTGGCTCCTGCAAGAGCTTTGCCGGATCAAGCATCATGACAATTTGGTTGTTCTTATCCAGCAGACACCCGTTCACAAGATCACCGCGCGGCAGGGCCAGTTTGGCAAAGGGCAAAACTTCATCCTCGAAATAGGGCAGGATGCTGTCGATGGAAAAGACCATGAGCCCGACCGGCCCTTCTGCGGTGTCGATGATCAGCATTCTGCGCTCCTTGGGGATCGTGGCCCCAAGCACAAATTTTGCACTATCTCCCATGAAGCCGCGGAAATCTATGACGGGCAGAATAACGCCGCGCAGATTTGCAGTGCCGATCACATTGCCACCCGCCAGCAGCGACTGTTCCAGCTTGGGAACGGTTCTGACCTCCTTTACAAACCTCAGGTCAATGGCGCAGGTCGTGTGGCCGGTTTGAAACGAAACGCAGGCGAGCTTTTTGCCTCTGCTGAGTTTGACCGTTTCCTGTCCGGGGCCGTTGTCAGCCCGCGGCAGTTTTTCCAGGTTCAGCAGTTCGTGCGGGTCTAGGACCTGAACCAGCCTTTCGCCGTCATTGAATTTCAAAACCCCGTCGATAACAACATCCTTGATGCCGTCGCCATTAGGGCGGAAATCGACCCGCGCCACGCCTTTTCCGTTCAAGACTTCACCCGTTCTGTCGAAAAGAAGGCCAATGCAGTGTTCGCCATGTTCGACAATTGCAACCTTGCGCGATAGCGCGCGCTCAATAGCCGGAAACTCAAGCAGGCTGCGCAAATCGATCACCGGAACAATCATGCCCCTTAGGTTGAAAAGCCCCAGCATGTAGGACGGCGCAAGCGGCACAGGTGAAATCTCATCCGGTTCATTCACGATCTCCTGGAGCGCCGAGACGGAGATTGCAAACTCGCTGTCGTCGATCAGGAATGAACCGTATTTGTCCGGCTTCCCCCGCTTTGCCCGCACATTGTGCGGCTGGGTCGGTTCTTTCTGAGGAACACTGCTGTCCCCAACTCCAACCGCTGGGCAGCCTGCCAGATCGCTAGCCGAAGATTGCGCGCCAAGGATCAGCGGGTTTGAAGTCTCCGGTTTCATGATTGTCCCCCCAGGCGCGGAATCGCTTTGACTGTGAATTCGCCGCTGCTGCAATCGATGGTCACCTGCCGCCCCTGCATGCCGCCGACATCCTCGTGGATGTTGCGGACGCCGGCGTCCCGCAGCGACCGGTAGGCAGAGCGGGCGTTGATGCTGCCGACAAGACGCGCAGGATCCGTATCTGCCGGCATCGTCATGTTGGCACCGCCAACGACAATCGCCTGGAGTTTGCGCAGCTCCTTGCCCGACACCTCCATCAGGGACTGCAGCGATCTAACAGCCTGGTCCACATGCCTGCCGCATATTGCATCAGAGCTGTCCGGGGACTTGGCAAGCAGGCAATGTGCCAGCCCATAAATCCCCTTGGCCGGGTACAGCAGCCCCAAGCCGATGCAGGAGCCGAGGATCGCATTCAGCGACTGCCCGGCCCGGCCGGTTTTCACCTGGCCGATCTGCACGTGGATTTTCTGGATGTCATTTACGCACATGGGCTGCCTACCCTGGCAGAGGGCCGGTAGATGATCGGCGCCACTTGTTCAAAGCCGGTACGGAGATTGTTCAGCGTCTCGCTTTCTCCAATGAACAGGACGCCATCCGGCTTGATCAAGTCCCGCACATTCTGAAGGATCTTCTCCTGGTCTTCGCCAGTGAAATAGATCAGCACGTTGCGCAGGAACACCACGTCAAACGGACTGGTGCTGCCAAGCCTTTCCAGCAGGTTATGCAGCTTGAACTTCAGGCGGGCCCGGATCTGCGGCACAGCCTTGTAGCCTTCTGCATCGCTGCCCTTCATGTGGCTGGCAAACAGTGCAGGCTGGTCGCGGCGGAAGCGGGCGATCGCGCGGCCATTGTAAACGCCGGTTTGCGCCACTTCCAAGACCCGGGAGGACACATCGGTGCCCAGCACGGAATAGTCGAAGCCCGGTTTCTGCAGCCGCTGCTGCTCCAGAATTGTGCCGATGGTATGAGCCTCCTCCCCCGTCGATGCCGCAGCCGACCAGGCCCGCATCCTGAGGTTCTCCCCCCGTGCCTGAAACTCCGGCAGGAAGACGTCCTGGAAATAATCCCAGACCCGCGGCGTGCGGTAAAAGTAAGTCTCGTTGGTGGTCACCCGGTTTGTCAGTTCCTGCATCTCCGCAGGGTCGGCGGCGAGCCGGGAGATATAAGATGCGAAGCTCGGTTCTTCGACTTCGCGCAGCCGCCGCCGCAGGCGGCTGACCAGCATTGTCTTGCGGGTCTCGCCGATGGTTATTCCGGTACTCCTGTGAACGATGGTGCGGAGTTTTGCAAAGTCTCCATCGCTCATGGTGATGTCGGTGTCAGGTTTTCTCATGCCCTGTCCTTTCGCCGGTGCACTCAATCAGCAGCCGAGCCGGCCGACTTCTGTTTTCAGCTCCTGTGCTCCGGCGTTCAGCTCCTCTGTTGCAGCTGCGATGGAATCCGAGGCGATGACGGCCTCTTCGGACGCGTCCACAATGCTTTGGATAGCTTCGGAGACGTCCCGCGCTGCAGTCTGCTGCTCATTGGCGGCCACGGATATCTGGGCGATGGAATCGGTGGTGTCAGAGATTCCGGTAAGGATCTTGGTGAAGGCGGCACCGGCCTCCCGAGAGACCTCGCTGCCCTGGGTCACCCGTTTCACCGTTTCATTGATCAGCTTGCTGATTTCCTTGGCAGATTGCGACGACCGCTCTGCCAGCTTGCGCACCTCGTCAGCTACCACCGAGAACCCCAGGCCGTGTTCGCCCGCCCGCGCGGCCTCGATTGCGGCATTGAAGGCCAGCAGGTTGGTCTGCCCGGCAATTTCGCTGATCGTCTTGACGATCTCGCTGATTTCCTCGGAGGACGCGTTGATCAGATCCATGGCTTCGATCGACCGTTCAATCGCCTTTGCCCCCAGATCGGCTTCTTCCTTGGTTTTCTGGGCGATCTCGTCGGAGTGACTGCTGTTCTGCGCAATCGAGTCGATCGAGGCACTCAACTCCTCCACAGAGGCGCTGATTTCCTCTGTGGTGCAGCCCAGTGTCTGGGCGCCGCCGGCGACCGTGTGGGCCTGATCAGAAATTTCCTTGGACTGTTCGGCAAACCGGGTCGCTATCCGGGTCACCTCCTGCGCGACCTGTTTTTCGGCTGTGATGTTGGTGGCAAATTTCACCACCTTGAAAGGCTTGCCATCGGCATTGAACACCGGGTTGTAGGAGGCGTTGATCCAAACCTCCTTGCCGCCCTTGCCAAAGCGTTTGTATTCGCCTGCGGAAAACTCGCCGGAGGCCAGATCCGCCCAGAACTTCTGGTATTCAGGGGAGCTTGTGTACTCCGGATCGCAGAACATCCGGTGGTGCTGGCCGCGGATTTCGTCGAGCGAATAGCCCACGGTTGCCAGGAAATTCTGGTTGGCGGTCAGGATCGTGCCGTCCAGTTCAAACTCGATCATGGCCTGCGCCCGGCTGATGGCATCCATCTTACCGTCCTGCTCTGCGGTGCGAAGCTTTTCTTCGGTGACATTGGTGGCAAATTTCACCACTTTGACCGGCTTGCCTTCGGCGTTGAAGATCGGATTGTAGGAAGCATTGATCCAGATTTCTTTGCCGCCTTTGCCAAAGCGCTTGTATTCTCCAGCCGAAAACTCGCCGGACGCGAGATCTGACCAGAATGTCTGGTACTCTGCCGAACTGACGTAGGCGGGATCACAGAACATCCGGTGATGCTGACCGCGGATTTCATCGAGCGAGTAGCCCACGGTTGCCAGGAAATTCTCGTTGGCGGTCAGGATCGTGCCATCCAGCTTGAATTCGATAACCGCCTGAGCCCGGCTGATGGCAGCGATCTTGCCGTCCTGCTCAGCCGTGCGAAGCTTCTCGTCGGTGACATTGGTGGCAAACTTGACCACTTTGCTAGGCTTGCCAGCGGCATCGAAGACCGGGTTGTATGAGGCATTGATCCATACCTCGGCACCGTTCTTGCCAAAGCGCTTGTACTCACCGGACGAAAATTCGCCCATCGCAAGCTGCAGCCAGAAATCCCGGTATTCATCGGATGCCGCATAGGCGGGGTCGCAGAACATGCGATGGTGCTTGCCCTGAATCTCCTCCAGCGTGTAACCAACCGCTGCCAAGAAATTTTCGTTCGCCGTTAGGATCGTGCCATCCAACTCAAATTCGATAACGGCCTGGACACGGTTGATGGCGTCCACAACGCCCTGAAGGTCCTCTCTGGCCTGATCAACCTCTGAAGCTGCTGCCGTTTCGTTCGCACCCATAGTTTCGCCTCACTCATAAAAACGTTTCCAGGCCAAATTGGGGAACAGCTATTAACAACACGATACCAATGCACCTTAGGGCTGCATTTAACTCCCGCTTTATCTCTAAAATACAACTCATGGAATTAACCGAAGGTCGGCGCAGCGCCTTCTGGCTGCACCGGCCCCCATTGGGCTTCCTGGCGAAAACAGCGGTCAGCGGCTGCGCCAGGCCTGGGTCTTTCTCAGGATTCCCCGTGATGCCAGCAGGTGGATGATCCGCGCCAGCGCGTTGGTGTAGAAGATCATCATCCCCATGGCCGCTGCCGGGGCGATGTCGCCTGCGTCATCCATGTTCAGCACCGCAATCGAGGCCAGCGTGGTCTTGGGTGAGTAGAGAAACACCACCGCCGACACCGTCGTCATCGCGTTGACAAACAGGTAGATCGAGATGTCCAGCACCGCAGGCAGGCAGACCGGCACCGTGACGCGGGCAAACAGCTTCATCGTGGGCTGCTTGAGCGAGGCGGCAACGGATTCAAACTCCCGGTCCATCTGCTTGAGAGCGGTAACCGCCGTCAGATGCGACACCGTATAGAAGTGGGTGACGGTGCAGACGACCAGGATCGCCATAGTGCCGTAGATCGCATTGAGCGGATTGGACGGGTTGTTGAAAAAGAAGATGTAGGCCAGCCCCAGAACCATCCCTGGAATGGCCATCGGCAGCATCGCAAACATCTGGAAGATGGCGCGCCCGGTGCGGAAGCCCTTGGATTTTTCCACCAGATAGGCACCAAAGAACACCACCGCGGTACCGGCCACAGCTGTCATCAGCGCCAGCTTGATGGAGTTCACATAAGAGCCCCAGCCGCCGCCGTCCATCTTATCGAACTGGTAGTTGTTCAGGCTGAAGCTGAGATCGTAGGGCCAGAACTTGATCAGCGCGGCAAACTGGCAGACCGCCAGCAGGCCGGCGATGAACAGGCCGATGAGCGAGCAATAGGCAAAGAAGATCCGGTCCATCTTCTTGTTCGGCTGCGGCTCATACGGGACCGAGCGCGCCGACAGCAGCGCCACCTGCTTGGACTGCACCATGCGGTCGATGGCAAAGGCAAGGATTGCCGGGATCACCAGCACCACGGAGACCACCGCGCCCATTTCAAAGTTCTGCTGGCCGATCACCTGCTTATAAATGTCCACCGCCAGCACGTTGAACTGGCCGCCGATCACCTTGGGCAGGCCAAAGTCGGTGATCACCAGATTGAAGACCACAAAGGCTGCCGAAATCAGGCCATAGCGCGCGCCGGGCACAGTGACCGTCCAGAAGGTGCGCCAAGGGGTGGAGCGGAGGCTGGCGGCGGCCTCGTAAAGGCGGGCGTCCGAAATGGCCAGCGCAGTCGAGATGATGATGAAGGCATGCGGGAAGGTGAAGAAAACCGAGCCGATCACAATGCCTATGGGGCCGTAAATACTGGCGCCGAATAAGAGTTCCTTGATCATGCCCTGATTGCCGAAAAGGTAGACCAGCGCGATACCCGGAAGCAGCGACGGTACCAGGATCGGCGCCATGGCAATGAGGCGGAACAAACCCTTGTACTTCATGCAGCTGCGGTTCAGCGCGTAGGCGAACCAGAAGGCAAGCGAAACGGTGACAACCGTGCTGAGCACCGCAATCCACAGAGAATTCTTGATCGAGTTGAACAGCGCAGGCGTCGAGAAGTAGGAGACGAAGTTGTCTATGCCTTGTGCCTTCACCGGCCGCAGCTGCACCCGGCGGAAGGTGTTGGAGTCGAGCGTGACCCACTCAGTGCCGGTTTGCAGGTTGGAACCGATCAGGAAACGGCCGGTATCAGAGGTATTGCGGATCTGGTACATCACCGGGCTGCGGAAGCTGAAGTCCGGGAAGAAACCGGTGACCGGCAGCCGCCCGTCGGCGCCCGTGGAAAGATCTTCATCGGCAAAGGTGGCAGTGCGGGCGTTCAGGTCTGCACCGGTCAGGACGCTGCCATCGAACTGGCCCGCCTCATCGCTGATCTGGAATTCATATTGCGACAGCTCTACCCGGTACGTGGAAAAGGATTTCGACAGCATTGCATAGAGCGGAAAGACCAGCGACACGACCAGGTAAAGCGCGATGATGATCATGCTGCCACGCATGATGATATCGTCGCGGCTGAGCTTGCCCTTGATCACCGGGCCTGCCGGCATGACGGATTGCGTGGTATCAGTCATCTGCTCACGCCCCCTGCCCGTCTTGCGCAAATGCCATCAGGCGGTTGTCGGGCAGTTCGATTTCCATCTGGCAGCCGGCCTCCAGATCCAGACGCCGCACGGCATTGATGGAGAAATCGGCAATCAGTTCCTTGCCGCCGAAGCGTTCATTGGTCAGGCGGCAGCGCCAAAAGGAGCCGAGGAATTCCATTTCCGCCAGTTGAACGTCGATACAGTTTCGGTTGCCGCTGCTTTCCAGATACCCGGCCTCATGTGGAATAACATCCTCGGGCCGGATGGCGGCAATGACCGGGGTGCCGTCGGCAAATTCATGCGGCAGGCAGGCAAAAGTCTTTTCCCCCACCGCCAGACGCCCCCCTTTGGCAACCGAGGAACTGATCTGGTTCATCTCGCCGATAAAGTCGGCAACGAACAGATTGGCCGGCTCTCGGTAGATTTCAGTGGGAGAGCCGACCTGCTCGATCACCCCGTGGTTCATCACCACGATGCGGTCGGCCATCGCCAGCGCCTCTTCCTGGTCATGGGTCACCATGATGGTGGTCACACCCAGCTTGCGCTGCAGTTCCTTGATCTCGTGGCGCAGGTGGACGCGCACTTTGGCATCCAGCGCCGACAGCGGTTCATCCAGCAGCAGCAGGCCTGGATTAGTTGCGATGGCGCGTGCCAAGGCGATCCTCTGCTGCTGGCCGCCGGACAGCTGGGCCGGGTACTTGCGGCCCTGGTCCGGTAGGCCGACCAGTTCCAGCAGTTCAGCGACGCGCGCATTGACTTCCTGGTTGCTGCGGCCTGCGTTTTCCAAGCCGAAGGCAATGTTCTTCTCAATGGTGAGGTTCGGAAACAGCGCATAGGACTGGAACACGATACCGAAATCCCGCTCAGACGGCGGCAGGTTGGACACGTCCTGATTGCCCTGGGTCACGGTGCCCTTAGATTGCAGATCCAGACCCGCAATTGCGCGCAGCAGGGTGGTCTTGCCGCAGCCGGAGGGACCGAGGAAGCAGATGAATTCACCCTCCGTCACGTCCAGGGAGATGTCTTTCAGCGCGATGAAGCTGCCGAAGGCTTTCCAGAGGTCGCGGATGCTCAGGTAGGTTTCTTTTGGCGGGGTCATTTGAAGCACATCGTTGGTCCTTGCATATGCCAACGCGGCACCCTGTCTGTTGTCAACGGGCGGCATGGCTCAGGGCATGAGGCAGTGAAGTTCAGGAAGGCAGAGGGGCGGAAGGCCAACCCTCCGCCCCTGCAGGCTTATTTCGCTTCCGACTTGCCGTCGTAGCGGGCCTGCCATTCCTTGAGGATCGCAGCGCGGTTGTTGGCCGCGAACTCGAAATCATTGTCGATCATCGCGTCCAGCAGCCCTTCCGGGAAATGCTCAACCGGCTTGGCGACGCCCGGGTAAGCGACAACCGCATAGCCGGTGTTGTACATTTCGTTGGCTTCCTTGGTGACCGTGAAATCGACCAGTGTCTGCGCCGCTTCCAGATTTGCGGTGCCTGCCACAATCGCAGTTGCCTCCATGTCCCAGCCGACGCCCTCGGAGGGAACAATGATCTCCAGCGGTGCGCCTGCGGCCTTGGACTTGGCACCACGGAAGGCGAAGGAAATGCCGATCGGGATCTCGCCAGCCGCCGCCAGCTTGCAGGGTTTGGAACCGGAATGGGTATAGCGCGCAATGTTTTCATGCAGCGCATCCATGAACTTCCAGCCCTCTTCCTCACCGAACATCTGCAGCCAGCTGGACACATCCAGGAAGCCGGTGCCGGAGGAATTGGGGTTCGGCATGATAACATGGCCGGCATACTGCGGATCGGTCAGATCCTTCCAGGACGACGGCGGCGTCAGGCCAAGTTTCTCAGCCTCAACCGTGTTGTAGCAGACAGACGCCACCCAGGCGTCCATGCCGACCCAGCTGGGCGGGTTGTCGCCATCAACGAACTTCGAATCCAGCTGATCGACTCCGGTAGGCGCATAGGCTTCCAGCATCCCTTCCGACTTCAGAAGCAGCAGAGAAGTTGCGGCCAGCCCCCAGACCACATCCGCCTGGGGATTGTCGCGCTCGGCCAGCAGCTTGGCCGTGATGATCCCGGTGGAGTCCCGCACCCAGTTGATCTTGATGTCCGGATGGCTCTGGTTGAAGGTTTCTGCGTACCGCGCGAGATCTTCTGCCTCGACTGCGGTGTAGACGGTCAGCTCCGTTTCGGCAATTGACGCGCTCGCTGCCGCTATGGTGAAGGCAAATGCGGTAATAAATGACGCTTTCTGTTTCATGGACTTCCTCTGTTGGCTTGTTCTTGTTCGTTATCGCCCTCTAACGGGGCTGTTGGTCTTACCTTTTCCTGTGACTGGCAGTTTGACAGGTTTTACCATCAATAAAAATTGGTAATACCCATCACATCATAACCAGAACCTATATACCTAACTGTTGCTTCCAACCTCATCAGGCTCAGTCAAGAGTCCGGATGTCATAACTGGTACCGATCATCGCCAGCCAGTTTCCAAGCCCTTTTGACCTTCAGCCTGAATCATTGAACAACAGTCCAATTTGTGGGGTTTTGTGTGTTTCAGGATCCCCAAGAGGAAAACTGTTGCATAACTTCAATTGTGTCAACAGAATCCAACACGGCACTGCAGGACCCTGAATGGCTCAACGCTTTCGCCGGGACTGGCTAGGGAGTTCCAAGAGTCCAACAACAGCCCCGCGCAGAACTGCCAGAGGCTACAAAGAGACTCACAGTTCGATTGCGAACACTGAGTCCACGTTGGTTCGGGAACATGTTTAACCGCCCTCGAAGACACCTGGCGGCAACATTCTGGCTTCAGTTGCCAATGAGATGCGCCCCCGGATGCAAACGGCATCTAAAACGGGCGGCCGAGCCAGCACTAACGGCTTGGAAGTGCTGATGATTGAGTAGTACTGGATCAGCCTTTGGCCCGTATTGGCGTGCACAAGATACGAGTTGGATCTTGGATCACAGGTTTTTGTTTGCACAGCGGGCCGAGCCTGCCCCGCACTCAGACAAGCAATTCCTCCCCGGCGGACGGTGCGGATACAGCCCCCCAGTAATCGGCCGGACGGAACCAGTCGAAGCTGTCAAATGCCGTTGAAATGCTGCCGCGGCCGGCAATGGCGTGAATGAACTCGACCCCGAACACGGCAACTCCGAGTTCGCTCAGCACATCATCCACGTTGCCAGCTTCAAAGCTGGTGTAGCTGGTTTCATCCAGAACAAGATACAACGTGTCGGTTCCCGTCCCGCCCCGGAAGACGTCGCTTGACGGCCCGCCGCCGCCGATGAGCGCGTCTTCTGTGAAGACAAATGTGTCGTCGCCAGACCCGCCGAATACCAAGTCATTGCCGCGCCCGTCTACAATCACATCCCGCCCAGCTGCGCCGCGGAGAACATCCGAGCCGTCTCCACCGTTGATGATATCGTTCTGGCTGCCACCATTCACAGTATCGTTGCCGCTGCCGCCAAGAAGAATATCCTTGCCCTTTGCGCCATAAATCCTGTCATTGCCGCTGCCACCGATCACAACGTCGGCGCCGCCGCCGCCATTGATGGTGTCATCTCCGCCCAGCGCAAAAATGGCGTTTGCCGCCCCCCCCTTGCGCAAGACTGTGCTGCCATCATCCAAGAGGGTTGTCTTGCCGCCCCCCATGACAAATTCGGCGTAGGCGCCCCAGATCTGATGCGAAGTCTCTGCCGGGTGAATGGAGTCCCACGCAAGCACTTGGTCACTGCCGAACGTGCTCCCGTCGATCAAATAGTCGGTCCGTTCTGCGAGAATGCCAACCCCGGATGGATCCTCCTCAATTGCCTTTGAAACCGCAAACAGGTCAACGGCCCTGGCGTCGATTCCTTCGGTGCCAAGACCCGCAATGCTCTCCGTAATTCTGCTATTGAAAATATCAATCAGGAGGTCAGCGAAACTTGCATGAACCGGCGAGAGCGTATCGAACTCCGGATAGAACCCGTCCGCAGGCTGGGTGGCGAGAAACACCGTTCCGACCCCGGCTCCGCTGGCGGTGCGGGCGGCTGAGACGATCTGCGCAATCAGCCCTTCAATGACCGGCGTTGCGAGAGCAAGGAAGTCTGCTTGGGTCGCTATCTGCTGTTCCCGCACGGTTCCTAGAAGGCCGATGAAGTCATTCCCTCCAATCAGAAAGAAAGCTGCCGACTCCACCGGTACACCTGCTGAGGCGTCCTCAGTAAAATCTGCGACTTGGGCATCGAGATCTATCAAGCCTTCGAGTAGACCGTCACCGAGTGCGGTTGCCGTCGCTACAGCATAGTTCCTAACCTCAAACCCGCCGAGGGCGGCGGCGTAACTGGCATGGGTCAGCGCGTTGGTGACGGCTCCCTCAGGGCCAACTTCGGAAAAACTGTCTATGATGGTCTGCCGGGCGGCGGCTTTGGCCTCGGCTCGCAAACGCTCCAGGTCGCTTGACGAGGGGAAACCCCCAAAGCTGGCAATCAAGTCCAGCAGGATGAACGGTTCTATGACCGACGCAAGAAGGTCCACAGCATTGCCTTCGTCAGACAGGCTGTCGCCAAAGTAATACACGCGTGAGAACGGTGTCATCATTGCCCCCTTCGGGCACCATCAGTGCAGCACCCGAGCCGCTGGATCGAAAGAAGACGCGGCGCGGCACATTCAACCCAGTGCCCTGCAGCATGTAAGCGTGCGCGCCATTGCTGAATATGGAGCCGCCCGGCGCCATGGCAAGGATTCCCGGCGTGCTGCAACCGCCCATCACACAGCAGCAGAAGAGGTTTGCAAGACCGTTTGCCGGTAACTTTGCGCCAGCGAGCAGGCGGATGGCCCTTCAGTCAGCACCCTAAACAAGCGGTATTCAGGACAAAACAGGATTACATTGAAAATTCAGCTGCAACAGGGCATGGTTAACTATGATGCTGAAGTTGTTCACAATAACTTTGGCCTTGCTGGCCGTGACTGCCTTCTTTTCGCTGCAGCCGGAGGCGCGCACGGAAATCCGCTATCAGACACATCCCGTGGAATTCGGCCCTCTGACTGAAATTGTGACAGCGACCGGAACGCTGGATGCGTTGGTTAAGGTTGATATCAGTTCGCAGGTTTCAGGCCGGATTGCCGAAGTCAGAGCCGGGTTCAACAGCCGTGTCGCCAAAGGGGATCCGCTGGCGATTATCGATCGCGAAGGGTTTCAGGCGCGTGTGGAAGAAGCCAGAGCCGCCGTTGAAATTGCACTGGCAGCTGTAGATGTGCAACGTGCAACTTCGGAACGAGCGGCAGTGGAAATCGAAGCCGCCAAGCTGGAGCAGGAGGTTTTCCGGGCCCGGATCGACCAGGCTTCTGCCGATCTGTCTGTTGCGCGCTCTCGTCTGACCCGTAAGGAGTCCTTGCGTGCAAACGGCACTGTTTCTGCCGCTGACGTAGAGGACGAGCAGGGCGCTGTCTTGCGCGCGGAAGCACTGCTTCGCGAAGCGGAGGCGCAGCTAGCGGCTGGCGGCCAGCGAGTGGAGGCCGCCAGGGCAGAACATGCCAGAGCCAAGGCTGAGCTTGCCGGCGCAAGGGCCAACGTGCCGCAGCGCCGGGCTGCCCTGCAGCTGGCACTTGTGGAATTGGAGCGCACGGCCATCCGGTCACCGATTGACGGCGTGGTCATCGACCGCAGCATTGATGAAGGGCAGACGGTTGCTGCGGCACTTGAAGCACCAAAGCTGTTCACGATTGCCGAAGAGCTGAGCCGGATGGTGGTACACGTCAGTGTGGACGAAACCGACATCGGGCGCATCCGCACCGGCCAATCTGCGGAGTTTTCGGTTGATGCCTATCCCGCCAAGCGGTTTTCGGGAACCGTGAGCGAAATCCGGAAATCAGCAAAAGTATTTCAAAACATCGTCACCTACACGGTCGTGCTGAACACCGAAAACAAAGACGAACTGCTGTTTCCGGGAATGACCGCTCTGGTCGACATTGCCATTCGCGAAACCGCGCCGGTGCTGAAGGTGCCAACCAGTGTCCTGTCATACCACCCGTCGCAAGAGGGGTTGGCGGACAGCGCTGCCGGGCGGCAGGTTCTTTGGCGCTTGAGCCCTTCCGGTGAGCCCGAGGCTGTTGAGGCCGGAACAGGAGATCAGGATGCCAGCCATACCGCTGTGGTTTCCAGTCACCTGAACGAAGGCGATCTGGTCATAAGCAGTGAAATCAGTACCGCGTCCGGAAACCGGTTTGCGCAGTTTCTCCGTAACTGGCGCTGACACCATGCTGATAGAGGCTGAGAATATCTGCAGAAGCTACCAGAACGGAGACACCCGGATAGAAGCTGTCAAAAACTGCTCCTTCACCATCCGTGAAGGGGAGTTTTTGGCGATAACCGGTCCCAGCGGCTCTGGCAAATCGACGCTGATGTCCATTCTCGGCCTTTTGGAAAGACCCACCAGCGGGGCCTTTCGGGTGTCCGGGCAGAACACGGAAGGCATGGCTGCCGATACCAGGGCCGGGCTCCGGAATCGAACCTTCGGTTTTGTCTTCCAGTCCTACAATCTTTTGCCCCGGCTGACTGCGCAGGAGAACGTCGAACTGCCGATGACCTATGCCGGTGTACGGGCTGCCAAACGCCGGGAACGGGCGCGTGACTTGCTTCAGAAAGTCGGACTGGAGGACAGGCGGGCGCATTTTCCCAATCAATTATCAGGCGGTGAACAGCAGAGAATTGCCATTGCCCGGGCATTGGCAAACAGCCCGCGGCTCATTCTTGCGGATGAACCGACCGGGGCGCTGGACAGTGAAAAGGGCTTGCAGATCCTTGGCCTGTTTCATGAATTAAACCAGGCAGGCAGCACCATTGCAGTGATCACGCATGATGAGGATGTCGCCTGCCACACAAGCCGAATTCTGCGGATGAAGGATGGGCGGATCAAATCGGACGAGCTGGTGCTCTCACCGCAATCCAGGGCTGACGCGCAAAAGGTGGCCCGTTTTGTTCGCCATCCTGGGCATGGCAGCGCAGATCTTCCGCCAAGGCGGCCGCAATGACGCTGCTGGAAAGCCTCCGGATTGCGCTGCGGGCGCTGCGGGCAAACCTGATGCGCAGTTTCCTGACCATGCTGGGGATCATCGTGGGGGTTACTTCAGTTGTGGCCATGGTCGCGTTCGCGGAAGGCGCCCAGCGCGAGATCGGCCGCCAGATCAAGACACTTGGTGCAAACGTCTTAATGATTGTTCCGGAACTGAACCGAGGCGGCGATGACAATGCGGACCTGTACCAGGCGGCAATCCTGCGGGAGTCCGATGCCGCTGCCATCGGCACGCATATCGGCCAAGTGGTAACAGCCGCACCATCCGTGCGGGCAGACCTGCAGGTGATCAACAGGGACAAGAACACCTGGGTCACAGTCAACGGCACCACCGCAGGTTACTTCACCATCCGCGAATGGCCGCTGCGCCTGGGCAGGATGTTTTCCGGACAGGAGCAACTCAACAGCGGCAAGGTTGCCCTGCTCGGTCAGGCAACCGCGGACAAACTGTTCGGAGACAGCGACCCGGTCGGGCAGACCATCCGCATCCTGTCGGTGCCGTTCGAGGTGATCGGCATCCTTGCGGAAAAGGGCACCTCCGGCAGCGGACGCGAGCAGGATGACATCGTCTTCATCCCGATTTCCACCGCGCAGAAACGGCTGTTTGGAAGCGCCAATCAGGTTCACCGGGGGTCGGTTGACTATATTCTGGCCAAGGCTGCGTCGACACAGGCAGTTGCAGGGGCAGAACAAGAGATCACCCGGCTGCTGCGGCAGCGGCACCGGATCCGTGACGGCCGGGACAGCGACTTCCGGGTTGTAGACCCGGCTGCGCTGATGGCGGCTCAGCACGCGGCCTCGCGCACAATCCGCTGGCTGCTGGCCGGGATCGCAGGTGTGTCGCTGGTGGTGGGCGGGATCAGCATTATGAACATCATGCTGGTCTCAGTGACCGAGCGCACTCGCGAGATCGGCCTGCGGGTGGCAGTCGGCGCCCGCGCCAGGGACGTCCAGTTTCAGTTCCTGATGGAGGCGGTGCTGCTGTGTTTACTGGGCGGCCTTATCGGGCTGTCAGCCGGTGCCGGACTGGCCTATGCCGCCAGCAGCATTGCCGGCTGGCCAGTGTACCTTAGCCCGCTGTCGCTGATCGGAGCGGTGGGCCTGGCGTCTGTTGTGGGGGTCATCTTCGGCTTCTTCCCGGCCCGGCGCGCCTCGCGTCTGGATCCGGTGACGGCTTTGCGAATGGAGTGAACAAATATGGCGCCCCAACGAGGAGGGGCGCCACGCTTTGCAACTCTATCTGGCCCACTAGCCGGAAGGAGTTGAGTCAGTTGGGATCAACATCCCTTGGATGATCTTCGTCCGGCTCAAAGTATGGCCCGGCAATGTCCACATTTTTGATGCAAACCCAAGTTCTCTTTTTGTAACTGTATTTCAGGATTTCAGCATCGTTGCCTTCGCCATTGTTGCCGCAGCGGCGCTCAGCCAGTTCACGATCACTTGGCTTGCCTCCGCCAGCCAAAACTGCAGGTGCGCTGAAGCTGATTGCAAGCGCGGTAACAACAAGAAATTTCATCATAACAGCCTCCACTAGTTAACTAAAAATTCGGCAGCCTCACGCTCCATTGGAATGCGCAGGCCTTCAGACATCAATCCGGCACGTTGCCAGAGTTACCCGGATCCTGATCGCGCGGATGATCTTCAGAAGCATTGGGGCCTTTGAGGCACCTGAAGCCATCACGGGTCCGTCTAACGGCCTCGGCTCCGTTCCCGTCACCGCTGTTAGTGCATTTTGCAATTGCCAGCAGATATGGATTCTGCCCAACCTTCAAACCATTGTCGGCAATTGCTGCGGGAGCGCTAAACCCGAACACAAGCGCCGCAGCAATGAGAAGTTTCTTCATAACAGCCTCCACAAGTTAACGAACTCTTCCACTCAACCAAAATGGCGGCCGTGCCGCATCGCTCACTTGCAGGACAAAAATTCCGCGCGGTCTCCCTCGATTGAGCGATGAATTCCCGCCAGCCGGGAATGGCGGGGTTTCACCACCCGGAGCGGCGTAGCCGGACCCCAAATCACAGGAATCAGTCAGCAAATCTGACGGGGATGCTGCATTGCAATTGGCGCACGCTCCGGCGCCTCTGCTGTGGCCGCAATTGCAACAGAAAACACAACCAATATCCGGGGAACCTAATGCTCAATATGTGCAAGAAGCGATACCAGCTCCCCTTGCCGGTGGGTGTTGGTTTTCTGGAAGATCGACCGCAAATGGCTGCGGGCGGTCCAGATCGAGACCCCCAGCGCCTTGGCTGCCTGCTTAAGGCTAAGCCCCCTCGACAGCTGGAGGGCAACCGCGGATTCGGCCGGTGTCAGGTGGAACTCCTGCTGCAAAATATCTGCATTGGCATCATCCAGGTCTTCAACCTGCCGGATACTTAACAACGACTGTGCGCCGTCCAGTTTTTCACGGAACGCCGCAGGCAAGGGAATAACATCAATATAGACGGTTTTATCCTGTGAAACCTTCACCTTGACCGGCGGCGGCAACGGCTGTTCCGAGTTCTCATCATAGTCAATTCCAGCCCGGATCAGGCGGGACAACTTGGCATTCTGCAGCGGGTCTCTGATCCGGATGCTTTGCCAGTGCACAACCAGCTGGCATGCCGAACTGCCGTTCAGGACCAGGTCGACAAAAGCCAAGTTTCCCATCCTGTCCAAGGCCATTAGCCCATGGCACTTGCCACCGAGCAGGTCGGTCCATTGTTCCATCCATACAGAAGCCAACGTGCTGCACCCCTCATCACGTTTCCAGTCGTCGCGACTGGCCCGAATTGGCCTCGTGGGTGAAGTGCTATAGGGTCCCGCTGCGGCTGAAAACTCTCTGCAATGAGATGTGATATCTTTGCCCCTAAGCGCAATCAGCGGGCAGGTTTTCGCGCTGGCAGCAGCGTCCTGCAATCCATATGCACTTCTTACACATTCAATACTTCAAATGCACCGAAAAGTAAATCAGGCGTACTGCCTGCTGGCAGCATTTTCGGCGGAATTCATCTCACTCTCTGCCGGTATCAAGGACCTAAGCAGTCCCCAGTTATTTGATGACGAATGGAAGGTCTCCTTCCACCGCACAGGAGGATAATAGAGCACGGCTGCGTCTGAACGCTGCCTCCAGACAGGGGGGCAAACATAGGCCTATCCTGTGCATGATTGCCCAAATGGTAAGAACAGCGTGCTAAGTGGTTTTTGCTACGGCGACCAGGCTTGAGCACATGCTGCGGATAAATTCATCATGTCGACAGCCCGGGCAGCGACTTGACTGGCGGCTTCCTCCAAGGTTCCATGCCCCAAGTAAAATGCCGGAACCGGCGGCATCACGACAGCACCCATTTCAGTCACTGCCGTCATGTTCCGCAGATGCGCCAAAGTCAGCGGCGCTTCACGAGCCAAAAGGATCAGCCGCCTGCGCTCCTTCAGCTGCACACTGGCAGCGCGCGTCAGCAGATTGTCATCGAAACCATGTGCGATGGCGGCCAGTGAGCGCATAGAGCACGGCGCAACAATCATTCCCGATACTGGAACCGAGCCTGAAGCAATGGCAGCACCGATGTCATGCACGGGGTGGCAGCGCGCAGCCATCGCTCTCAACTCCTCAGAAGCTCCAGCCCCGCATTCCTGAGCCAGGGTCCGCTCAGCGGCCGCGCTGGCGACCAGATCAATTTCCGCTCCCAAATTCAGAAGATGCCGCGCAACCGCCAGGCTGAGAACAGCACCGGAGGCACCCGAAACGCCCAGCACGACCCTATGCGCACTCATGACATCAGTTCCGGCATCAGCCGGGACACAAGTTCCGCGGCAAAAGCCTGATCCTCGGCATCTGCTCGCATGACCCCGCCCCATTCACGCACCGTCTCGCTGCCGGTTTTCGTTGTGGCATCAATGCCGATCTTTCCGGCCAACCCGGGCTGCGGCGACGCAAAGTCGAGATAGTCCATCGGTGTGTTCTCCAGCACCATGACATCGCGGGACGGGTCCATTCGGGTAGCCAGAACCCAGGCGATGTCATCCCAGTTCCTCGGATCGATCTCCGCATCCACAGCGATCATCATCTTGGTGTAATTGAACTGCGGCAGCATCCCCCACAGCGCCATCATCACCCGGCGCGCCTGCCCAGGGTAGCGTTTGTCGATGCTGACAATGGCAATCCTGTAAGAACAAGCAGCCGGCGGCAGCCAAAGATCGCGAATCTCCGGGATCTGCGCCCGAACCGTTGGCAGGGCCAGCCGGTTAAACACCTCGCCGATGACCGCAGGCTCATCCGGCGGCCTGCCGGTATAGGTGGAGAGATACAGAGGATTTTCGCGATGCGTCACTGCACTCACCTGCATGACGGGAAAAGGTTCCGCCGGATTGTAATAGCCCGTGTGGTCACCAAAGGGGCCTTCGGGGGCAGTTTCCGAAGCAGACACCCAGCCCTCCAGCACAATCTCAGCATCGGCGGGCACCAACAGCGGGATAGTCTTGCAAGGCACCAGGCGAGGACGGGCTCCGCTGAGCGCGCCAGCAAAAGTCAGCTCCGACACGGTTTCCGGCAAGGGCAACGCCGCGGACAGCAGCGTGGCAGGGTCTGCCCCCAGAACCACAGCGGCGGGCATAGGCTCGCCCCGCCCTGCCCAGCCGCGGTGGTGCGCCGCCCCGCCCCGATGAGGCAGCCAGCGCATGATCAGCCTCGACCGGTCCAGAACTTGGGTCCGATAAACACCAGCATTGTAGCTGTTGATGTTTTCAGGGACGCTGCCGTGCGGCCGGGTGATCACAACAGGCCAGGTGATCAGCGGCCCGGCGTCCCCAGGCCAGTGGGTTTGTACTGGAAGGATATCCAGATTTGCATCCGCCCCCTCGCAGGCGATGGCCTGAACCGGGGCGGTTTTCACCATCTTCGGGCGGGTGGCCAGAGCCGCCATGAGCATCGGCCAGCGGGACAGAGCATCGCGCAGCCCGTCCGGCGGCGGCGGCGACCGGAGAGCCGCCAGAAAGCTTCCCAGATTATCCAATCCGTCCTGCGGCACCCCAAGCCCGGCGGCCACGCGCTCCGATGTCCCGAAAAGGTTCAAAACAACCGGGATATCCGAAACCTGGCCGCCCGCCAGCACCGGGTGATCGAATTGAAGCACCGGACCACCGGCCTCCAGCACCGTGCGGTGCACCGCTGTCATTTGGTGGCGCACGGAGACCGGGTCGGACACCCTCTGAAACTGCCCTGTGGAGAGGCACCAATTCAAAAACTGGCGGAGGCTGGGGAATGGCGGATGAGTACGAATGTGACCGCTCCAATTCTGATTTCCGCCGATCCCTAGCAAAGTTTCCCGCTGCGAATTTGTCCGCCGACAAACTCTGGCCGCGCGTGAGGCCATAGACCCGCTGCAATTGAAGCTACCGGCGGGAAAGGACTTCTTTTGCCACACACCCAGCCACAAATCCCAATTTGCCCGGCGGCCCTGGCGAAGCTGCTGCGCCTAACGCCCCTTGTTCCGGTATCACTATCGCTCACGGCCTGCTCAAGGCGTATTGCCAATCGCCACCCCGGCCTGTTCCGCCGCTTGGGTGAGCACAGCCGCAAGCGGTTCATCCTGGATCCCGCGGATTTACCCGTTGTTCTTTGTCTTGAACCCAATGGTGGCCAACCTAAGGTCCGCGCCCTGCGCGGCAGAAGTGAAGGTGACGCCCGGATTTCCGGCCCGCTGGCCGCGCTTCTGGGGCTGGTGCACGGGACCTATGACGGGGACGCGCTATTCTTTGCGCGGGATCTGGTGATTGAAGGCGACACTGCGGCGGCACTGGCGCTGCGCAACGCAGTGGATGACGCCGAACTTGACCTGTCGCAGGAGATCGCCGCAATGTCCGCGCCATTTTCCCGGTTCCTGTTGCGGGCCGTTGCCTATGCTCAGCGGCGCACAGGTGTCTCGCTGGCCCGGCCGGAGGAGGAAGCAGCATGGTGATGGAAATCGTCTGCCCGGCAGGCACGCCCGCGGCCCTGCGCGCTGCCGTCAAGGCTGGGGCGCATACAGTCTATTGCGGCTTTAACGACGAGACCAACGCCCGTAACTTCCCTGGCCTCAATTTCGATCGTGCAGAAATGCGCGAAGGCGTGGGTTTTGCCCACGATCACGGCTCCAAGGCGCTGGTTGCAATCAACACATTCCCCCGCGCAGGCGATCAGGTCTTATGGCACCACGCCATTGACGACGCAGCGCAATCCGGCGCGGATGCGGTTATTCTGGCGGACCCTGGCTTGCTGAAGTATGCCGCGCGCAACCACCCTGGCCTGCGGCTGCATCTGTCTGTTCAGGCAGCGGCCGCCAATGCCGACATCATCAACTTCTACGCCTGCACCTTCGGCGTGAAACGGGTGGTGCTGCCGCGAGTTTTGTCGGTGCCGGAAATCGCCGCCATCAACGCAGAAGCGGAAGTGGAAACCGAGGTCTTTGTTTTTGGCGGGCTGTGCGTGATGGCCGAGGGACGCTGTTCGCTCTCCTCTTACGCAACCGGACTGTCGCCCAATATGAACGGGGTCTGCTCCCCCGCTAGCCATGTGGAGTACCGCGACGAAAACGGTGCGCTGGATGCCAAGCTGGGCGGGTTTACCATCCACCGCGCAGCCAAGAACGAACCCGCGCCCTACCCGACCCTATGCAAAGGCTGTTTCTCTGCTGGCAGCCAAACCGGGCACCTGTTCGAAGACCCGGTTAGCCTCAATGCAGAGCAGCTGATCCCGCAGCTGAAAGAAGCTGGGGTTACCGCGCTGAAGATCGAAGGGCGTCAGCGCTCGAAATCCTATGTGGCGCAGGTCGTGCGCAACTTCCGCGCCGCCGTTGACGCGCTGGAGGCTGGCCAGCCGCTGCCGCAGGGCATGCTGGCGCGGCTGTCAGAAGGCCAGGCCGTGACCACCGGCGCCTACAAGAAAACCTGGAGATAGCCGCATGGAACTGACTGTTGGGCCGAACCAATTCTTCTGGCCGGCCGAAGACTGGAGCGCGTTTTACGGCTCCTTGGCCGAAGCCCCTGTTGACCGCGTTGTTATGGGCGAGTTGGTCTGCTCCAAGCGCCTGCCTTTCTACCAGGAGCGCATCCCCGAAGCGCTGGCCCTTCTAACCGAGGCGGGCAAGGAGGCTGTACTGACAAGCCTGTCCCTTGTAACACTAAAGCGCGAGCGAAAGCATACTGCGGATCTGGCCGCGATGGGGGTAACGGTTGAGGTCAACGACCTGACAACACTGGCGTACCTGCCCAAGGGAATGGGTTTTCACGTCGGCCCGCTGGTCAATGTCTACAACGAGGGCACATTGGCTTGGCTGGCCTCGCTGGGAGCCACGCGTATCTGCCTTCCGCCAGAGCTGCCGCTGTCGTCGGTTAGAACGCTTGCTCGTGCAGGCAGAGAGCTGGGCATCGCCATTGAAGTTTGGGGCCACGGTCGGCTGCCGCTGGCGATTTCAGGGCGCTGCTACCACGCGCGGCTGCACAAGAGGACCAAGGACAATTGCCAGTTTGCCTGCGAAAATGACCTGGACGGGCTGGATGTGAAGACGCTGGAAGGTCAGCCCTTTATGGCGATGAATGGAGTGCAGACTTTGTCGCACAGTTACGCCTGCACCGACTATCAGATCGAGGCACTCGCAGACGCCGGAGTTTCCGCCTTGCGCCTGTCACCTCAATCTCAGGGATTTACCCGTATTTGTCAGAATTATCGCGGCCGTGTGACTGGTGTTCTAGCGCCAGGTGCCATTGCCGCGGATGTGCAGAAGGCTTCCCCGCAGACCCGTCTCAGCGACGGCTTCCTGACAGGCCCAAGCGGTGTGGCCTGGTCCGCGGGTCCAATACCGTCGTGATCAAGCGCAAAGCCTTGAACGCTTTCTGGGATGCCCCGTACCGGCCGTTGTTCCTTTCAGCATTTCTGTACGCGCTTCTTTCTGTCGCCTGGTGGCCGCTGGGCGTTCAGTTAGGTCTCCCTGAACCGGGGCTGAAGCCAGCGGTTTTATGGCATGTCCACGAGCTGCTTTTCGGCTTTGCGGCCGCTGCCATTGCAGGCTACCTTCTGACAGCGCTGCCAGGCTGGACAGGACGGCAGCCATTGCGCGGCCCGGCACTAAAAGCTCTGGTTTCTGTCTGGCTGCTGGCTCGTACTGCTTCCGCCATGGATCTGCCGCTGGCCGCCGCCCTGTTCCTGAACAGCGCATTTTTCCTTGCCCTTTGCGGATACATCTTTAGCGAACTGGCTGCTGCACGGATTTATTGCAAGCTGGGCTACGCTGGAGCTGTGCTTGCCTTGGGACTGGGGGAAGCATTTTTTCTGGTTAACGCCAAAGCTGGAAATGTCTGGACTTGCCTAAACCTTGCGCAATCCGTTCTGATCGGGTTCCTGGTGCTGATGTTTTCCATCGGTGCACGGGCAATCCCAGCCTTCACCCGGAATTGGCTGGCGCTGTCCAGCCGTTCAAGTCTTCAAGTACAGGAATACCCCAAAACACGGGCTGTTTCACAGGTTCTGCTCATACTGGCCCTGGCCTTAAAACTTGCCGGAGCTGCGAATGCCGCAAATGTTCTTCTAGTTGCCGCGGCAATGGCAATGTTCTGCTCCATACCAGGCTGGAGAACTCTGGCTGTTCTTTCCAACCCACTTCTTGCCGCGTTGCACGTTGCCTTTCTGTGGCTGCCTGCTGGCGCATTGCTGGTTGGCGTCACCGGCCTGGATCTGGCGGGTTACCCGGTTTCCACGGCTATTCATGCCATTACCATTGGTGGAATGTCCGGCCTGGTTATGGCCATCGCCGGGCGGGCCGGGGCCCATTCCAGCGGCGGGACGATGCGCGCCAGCAAGAGCTATTCAATCGGGGTGTTACTAAACGGAGCCGCGGCTTGGATTCGCCTCTCAGTTCCGCTCTTTCCAGCTCTTACAGACAAATTGACCGTTGGCGCAGCCCTGTTGTGGTGCACTGGCTGGCTTGTCTTCATTGCAGGCTTCCTGCCCGCCCTATCCGGCCCGCCCCGCCGGCCCGTCCTGAGCGGACGGCGCCTCATAGCACAGGACCCGACGGAACCGTCAGCCCAGGCACCTGAGTGAACAGATTGCCTCATTTCCTAGATGGAAAAACACTGGAGGCACCAGTTGCAGAGTCGCTCCAGCACCAATCACTTGTGGTTTCTTGCCTCAAGATATCACCGGAATTCGGCTCGCTACTTGCCGCCGTTTCGCGGGGGCCTTTACCGTTGATGTGTTCAAGCTGCGCCAGCCGGCGCAGGAGGCAATTGCAAGGGGCTGGAATGCTGTCGGCGAACAGCTTTTGTCAGCCGCGTGCGCGGCAAGAAACCTGACAACACTCCCCGCCAATTCGGTACCTTGCACCCGAAGCAAGTTCACAACAGACCGCCGCGCTGGCACAGGCCAGAGGTAGGACCACCGCAAATCATCTGTGTTTGGAAATGAAAATCTAAGGTTAGGGGCACTCGGCCCCACGATGTATAGGACGAGGCAGGAACCATCCGCAGAAAGGAACGAAAGGTCTATTAAGGGACATCAAGCAATTCGGATGAGCAGCCCAAAAATGTACCAGGTGCATACGACTGTCCATGCAGATAGACACCTTCACTGAAGTCTGAAGGGTGCCAACCGCCGCATGTAAGGCGTGTCACGAATTACGAATTGATTTCCTGTTTCAATTTGATGCCAATGCGACCTCACCTGCATTGTCCCCAAGACCGCAGTCCGAGACCTGCCTCCGGAAACGGCTGGGAGTTACCCCCTCCTGCTGCCGGAATGCGCGTTCAAAGGCGGAGACTTCAGAATATCCAAGCCATGCAGAGACGTCTTGGAGGTGCGCACCAGGGATCAGCAGCATGCGCTTGGCAATTTCCATCCGGCATCCCGCTAGGAGGTGCGAATATTTTTGCCCCTCATCTTCCAGCCGGCGCCGCAAGGTGCGCCGGGACATGCCCAACGCGGCGGCGACGGCAGTTTGCTCAAAACTTTCTCGGCCGATCCGCATCATCAACTCGCGGCGCACCCGCACGGTAACTGGCGCGGCGCGTTCGCTCTGCCTGGCATTTTGAACAATCGACTGAGCTGCTTCCTTGAACGCAGGGTTGGCACCGCCAGGCAGCGGCAGATCCAGCAGTCCTGCAGAAAACACCAGCCGGTTCGCGGGGGATGCAAATTGCACCGGACAGCGGGGACCAGCCTTGCTGCCGCTTTGCAGAGCGCTTGATTCGTGCTCCAGCGACAGCAGCTCT
Source organism: Leisingera sp. ANG1 (assembly GCF_000203975.2). Lineage (GTDB taxonomy): Bacteria > Pseudomonadota > Alphaproteobacteria > Rhodobacterales > Rhodobacteraceae > Leisingera. The sequence goes on from NZ_AFCF02000012.1 coordinate 46,049, forward strand.
GGCCGCCAATCCGGTCCGGCAGCAGACCGTATCAGGTTGTGGAAAACCGCCAGCGTCAGCTCCGCGTCCTGCCGCCGCGGCCAGATTCGGTTGTCCAAAATTCTATAGGTCAAAACGGCCTGACCGGCGTCCACTGCCAGCCGCAATTCAGAGTCGCTTTGCACAATAGGGAAAGCATTTCGAAACAGCGACAGTGCTGCACCAAGCGTTGGCGCCTGGTTTATGAATTCTCCAACCTCGCCAAGGTTTTGCAGGTTGAAAACAGAACCGACACGCCAGCCGAAATCGGGCAGTTTCAAAATGCTCGACGCGTGCTCGCAGAAATCCACAAACTGCTTCAGGCCGATCTCCCCCGCCAGGTCCGTGGGACCAATTCCAGCGCTGCGGAAAACCGGGGCAGCATCTCCGTTCAGAAACTCAACGGCCCGCAGCGGGTCGTTCAAAGTGGAGGCGGAAATCCGGGGCTGGTAGGTGTGTGGCATCGGGCAGTTCCTCAGGATTGCGCCAGAATACCGCAAAAATCCGCTGTTCCAGAAATTTTGCCGAAACCGGGGCCGCAGCGGCCGAATCTGTCCGGAAATGTCGGGTAGTTGTCCGGAAGTGTCCGCCACAAGGAACGGCCCGCTGGGGCACCTTGATTAAATGGCACCTCAAATTGGCACCTTTGATATCGCAATTGCAGGCGGCGGCCCGGCCGGATCGGTGGCAGCGGTTCTGCTGACGCGTGCCGGGTTCCGCGTGGCGTTGGCCACCCTTCCACCGCGCGGGCCGCGGTACGAGGGCATGTCCAGCCGCGTCGCTGCGATCCTGGCGCGGCACGGTTTGCCGCTGGAAGGAATTGGCCCGGCAGCCCAACGCCATGTCAGCTGGGGCGCTTTCCAGGGCGGGCAGAACAGCGAGCACCTGGCCGACCGCAGCGCGTTTGATGCCGGGCTGCTGGGGGCTGCGCAGGATGCGGGCGTCAGCGTTACCTATGCGGCGGTGTCCAGTGTTCGGCCGAATGCCGGTGAAATCCGCCTGGCCGATGGCCAACGCCTGTCTGCCCGGTTGCTGCTTGAGGCCCGCGGCCGCCGCGCGCCGCGCAAGAGCTCGGATAGGGACCGTGCTGATCTAGTGGGGCCAGATACAATCTCAGTTGCCGGATTTGCACCGCCGCAGGCTGGAGGCATAGAGACACCCCGGATCGAAGCGCGGCCTGATGGCTGGGTCTGGTCGGTTCCAGTGAAACGGGACTGCCTATGGCTGCAAGCCGTGGGCAGCGCGGCTACGCTCGGCCGTAAAGGCGGCAAGGCTGCCTTGGCTGCTTTGTGGGGGACCGTACTTTCAGACATCCCCTTGCCTGCCCGTCCGTCCGTTCATGCAATTGCGCCGCGGCTGGCGGCACCGGATTTGGACCCGCTCTGCCCGCGGCTGGGCGATGCGGCGGTAGCGTTGGACCCTTTGTCGGGACACGGGATGTTCTGGGCGGTGTCCTCGGCGCTGATGGCGGTGCCCATTGCGCGGGCGCTGCTGGCTGGGGAGGCAGAACTGGCCCGCGACTTCTACCGCAATCGGGTAGCGGAGACCTTCTGGCGGCAGGCCCGGGTGGGCCGGGACTTTTACCGCGAGGCGGGATTCAGCACCTCATTCTGGCAGCAGCGCGCGGCCTGGCCGGATGACACCCCTGCCCATGACACGGACATCCACCCGCATGTGAGCAAGCGCGTGGTGGTGCAAGACGGTTTTCTAGCGCGGCGGGAGGTACTGATCACCCGGGACGCCCCCGGTGGTGCGGCCTTTACCGCCGGACAGGAGATCGTCCCTCTGCTGCGCCGCCTGACCGGCCAGCCGCTGCCGGATGCCGCCCGCTTTCACAGCACGGTTCTGCCCGAGGCGCCGCCCCAGGCGGCGCGGGCGATCCATCAATGGCTTTTATCGCAAGGCTTCACCGAGGGGGCGCAGATCCCCTGGGACACCACAAACAGGGAGACTGATTCATGCAACTACAATCCCGCGGCCTGACAGCTGCACTTCTGATGTCAGTGGCGGGCGCCATGCCTGCGCTAGCCAGTGAGGAGCTGCTGCAGAATATCTGCTCCAGCTGCCACACGACGGAGGAAAACGGGCTGAGCCGGATCAGCGGTCAGCGCAAGACGCCCGAAGGCTGGATGATGACCATCGTCCGGATGCAGCAATCGCATGGGCTGGACATCAGCGCAGAGGACCGCCGCGCCATCGTGCAGCATCTGGCGGACACCCAGGGCCTGGCCCCCTCCGAAGCAGCGCCGTTCCGCTATGCTCTGGAGAAGGATCCAAACGCGCAGGAGAGCTTCGACGAGCCCTTCGCCTCAATGTGCTCCCGTTGCCATACCGGCGCGAGGGGGCTGCTGCAGAACCGCACCGCGGAGGAGTGGGAGCTGCATATGGATTTCCATGTCGGCCATTTCCCAACCATCGAATACCAGGCGCTTGGCCGCGACCGGGAGTGGTACAAGATCGCCCGGACCGAGATCGCGGGCTTCCTGGCGGAGCAGAATCCGCTGGAGACTGCTGCCTGGACAGATTGGCAGGCTGCGGAGAAGCAGCCGGTGGCGGGCGATTGGGTGGTGATGACCGATCTGCCCGGCATCGGTGAGGCCTATGGGAAGCTGTCGGTCACGGGCGATGCCTCGCCCTATCAGGTCAGCGGCGAGTTCGTGACGGCGGACGGCACCGTGCATCCCGCGTCCGGCCAGATGAACCTCTACACCGGCTATGAATGGCGTGCAAATCTGGACATTGGCGGCACCCCCTACCGCCAGGTGCTGGCGCTGTCGGAGGATGGAAACAGCCTGCAGGGCCGCCAGTTCGACCGCGGCAACGATGCCCTGGGCGCGCCGCTGAGCGGTGTCCGGGAGGGGGCCGGCAGCGTCATCCTGGGCACAGTTCCTTCTGCCGTTCCGGCAGGGGAAGTGCAGGTACAGGTGGTGGGCACCGGACTGGAAGGTCTGGACGCCTCTGCTGGTGAGGCCACTGCGAACACCTTTGGCGCCGCGCTTTCGCTGGCAGCGGAGGGCAACGGCGTTGTCACCTTCAGCGCGGGCGGGGCTGAGGGGCAGATCGCCCATTACACCTCCGTCGACAGCCTTCGGGTGGAGCCTGAGTTTACCATCGCCCGCGTGGGTGGCGGCAGCGAGGAAGGCCCGGCGGCGGTGCCTGCCTATTTCAACGCGGTTGGCATGTGGAACGGCCCCGACGGCGAGGCCGGAACCGAGGATGACGTGCGCATTGGCCGGGTCGAGGCGCAATGGAACGTGGCCAACGCGCATGAACATGCGGCGCACATGAAGGACACTGAATTTGCAGGCGAAATGCAGTCAAACGGTATCTTCCTGCCCGCAGTTGCCGGCCCCAATTCCGACCGTCCCTTCAGCGCCAACAATGCGGGTGAGCTGAAAGTCCAGGCCGAGGCGATGGGCCAGCAGGCAGAGGCAATGCTGATCGTCACCGTGCAGCGCTTCATCGACCCGCCAATCCGCTGAGACCTGGGAGAGAGACCATGAAAGACTTTCACTATCAGCCGGCCAATGCGCACCGGGTTGAGGTCGAGGGACGCGAGGTTCTGTTCCACGTCCCCACCACCTCGATCTTCGAGATGGACGGGGTGGACCGGGATATCCTCGACTATGTGGCGCAGGAGCAGGCGTTCTCGATGAACGAGTTCGAGGCACGGTTCGCGGCATCGGATGCGGCGGCGCGGCTCGACGGGCTGGTGCGGCTGGATATCGTCAACGACGGCCGACCGCTGCAGCCGGAGCGCCTGCCAATCGAGATCGAGACCTTCCCGCTTACGACCATCGTTCTGAACGTCAACACCGGCTGTAACCTGGCGTGCTCCTACTGCTACAAGGAGGATCTGGCGGTGCCGTCGAAGGGCCAGAAGATGGCCTTTGACACTGCACGGAAGTCAGCGGAGATGCTGCTGGCCGAGAACCCGGACCGGGACAGCTACAACATCGTGTTCTTCGGCGGCGAGCCCCTGTCGAACCTGCCGTTGATCCGGAAGGTGGTGGACTGGGCTGAGCCGCATTTTGCGGCGCTTGGCAAGGAGGTGAACTTCAGCCTCACCACCAATGCGACGCTGCTGACCGAACCGCTGATCGACTGGCTGGACGAACACCGCTTTGGCCTGACGGTTTCCATCGACGGGCCCAAGGCGCAGCATGACCTGAACCGCAAGACGGTGGGCGGCAAGGGCACCTATGACACGGTGGCTGCCAAGGCGCGGCTGCTGCTGTCGCGGTACAAATCCAAGCCGGTGGGTGCCCGTGTCACCCTGACCGCAGGGATCACCAACATCGTGGAAATCTGGGATCATCTGAAGAACGACATCGGTTTCGCCGAGGTAGGCTTCTCGCCGGTCACCTCGGGCGAGATGGATGCCTTCAACCTCAACGGCGCCGAGCTGCTGGAGGTGTTCGAGGGGATGAAATCCTTGGGCCGCCTGTATGTCGAGGCGGCGCTGCAGGGCCGCAACATCGGCTTTTCCAACATGCATCAGATGATGAACGACCTCTATGAGGGGCGCTCCAAGGCGCTGCCCTGCGGGGCCGGGGTTGGGATGCTGGCAGTGAACCACGATGGCGCGCTGAACCTTTGCCACCGGTTCACCGGCTCGGAAATGGGCCAGTTCGGCACCGTCGACGAGGGCATCAAGCGCAAAGAACTGTCGGGCTTCATCAAGGCGCGGTCTGACCGCACTGAGAAGGGCTGCGCCACCTGCCGGATCCGCAACCTGTGCGCGGGCGGCTGCTACCACGAGAGCTATGCCCATTTCAGCGACCCGATGATGCCCACCTATCACTACTGCGACCTGATGCGCGACTGGATCGACTTTGGCGTCGCCGCCTATGCCCGGCTGATCGCCCAGGCGCCGCAGTATTTTCACCAACATGTTGCGCCGAGGAGGGCGTTTGGAAAATGAAACCGCTCAATCAGAAAGCCGAACGCGTGCAGCAGGCCGCGGCCGAAGGCCAGATGGACGAGGTCCGCGCGATGCAGACCGTGACTGCCGGATGCGCCACAACATTCGATCCGGGCTGGGAGGTTGATCCCTTTGGCGGGCTGGCCGCGCTGTGCCAGCCGATGGAGGCGGACCTTTACGGCTGCTCCGACCCCTGCTGGTGGCCTGCGCAGGTGCCCGACATCATGGTCAACCACCCGAACTGGGACGAGGGCGCGCCCAATGCCGCCAAGGACTGGCGCGCGCTTGGCGCCACTTATCCCACCGATGCCGAAACCTGAGGAGACCCGCATCATGAAATCCGCGCTTTTTGCTGCTGCCGCGTTTTGCGCGTCAGCCCTGCCGCTGGCCGCTGGCGACCTTCTGGTGACGGTGGCCCGGCCCTCCAACCTCTATGTCTTTGACGCCGAAGACCGCTCGGTCAAGGCCGACTGCGACCTGGGGGCGAATGTGACGCCCGGTGTGATTGCCATGTCGCCGGACAACCGCATCGCCTATGTGCTGCTGAACCATTGGCAGGATGTGGTCGGGGTGGATATCGAGACCTGCGAAAAGGTCTTTCACGCCGCCCAGTCGGAGGGCGATGTGACCCGCCGCTCCTTGGCGTCGCTGGCGGTCTCCAAGGACGGCAGCCAGATCTACACGGTGCGCAATCCGGTGCGCAAGAAAACCGACCGCTACGAGGTGATGCAGCCGGAGTTTGCCGTCTATGACGCGGGCGCCGGGCTGGAGGCCACGCCGTCCGCCACCTATGAGGCGCCGCGGCGGTCCACCCTGATGGCGAGCGACCGCAACGGCCAGGTCTATGTCGCAGGGCATGAGATCTACCGGGTCGATCCCGGCACTGGCGAGACCGAGGTGGCGATTGCCAATGCCAGCTGGGACCGCCCCACATACAGCCCGCCCGATGTGCTGGCCTTCTGGCCGACCGGCAGCCAGAACGACGAGATGCTGCTGATGTATACGGCGGCGGTCTTTACAGACGAAACTCAGCAGGAAATGGCGGATTTCGTCTGGGGCTACCAGTCAGTTGATCTGAACAGCGGAGAGACCGAGATCGCCGATTTTGCCTCTTTCGAGGTGCTGATGTTCTCGGCTGTGCGCAGCGCGGTGGATCCCAAACACCTCTATGGCGTCTATACCCAGCTGTCCAAGCACAACCTGGAAACCCAGGAGCTGGTCAAGCGGGTGGACCTGCCGCACACCTATTACGTCATCAATGTCTCCAGCGACGGGAAGGAAATCTATGTCGCGGGCACCAATGACGACATTGGCATCTACGACAGCGAGACACTGGACCGCGTGGGCGAGATCCGGATCCCGTCGGGCGGGGATATGTCCGTCTCCACCCTGCATGTCGTGCCGCAGGGATGAACAGGCCTGCTGCCAAACTCTCCCCCCAGCCGGGCGGTGCTGCTGCCCGGGACTGGCCGCGCCTGCCTTCACGCGTTGGCGCCGCACTTTTCACGCCCGCAACTGCGAGGTGGCTGCTGCCGCTGTTGCGCCCGCACCGGCGGCGGCTGGCGGTTCTCCTGCTGATCAGCTTTGCCGCTGCCGCGCTTGGCCTGCTGCCGCCCTATATTAGCAAGCTGGTCATTGACAGCGGGCTAATGGCGGGAGATGCCACGCAGCTGGTGATTTGGTCGCTGGCTTTGTTCGGGATCGGCCTGCTGGCCACCGGCACCGGCGCGCTGAGCAATATACTGCACATGCGAGCCTCGGTCCGAATGCTGGCGCGGATGCGGCAGCGACTGCTGTCGCGGCTGTCCGCCAAGCCGGTCGGCTGGTTTGCTGGCCAGCGCGCGGGTGAGCTACTGGCGCGGATTGATGGCGACGCGGCGGAAGTACAGAAATTTGCGTTCAACGCGGTGCTGAGCGGCTCCTCGGCACTGATCCGGCTGATTGGCGGCTCCATGATGCTGATGGTGCTGGACTGGCGGCTGGGGCTACTCACGGCGCTTCTGGCACCTGCGGAGCTGGCCTTTCTGATCTGGGCGCGGCCCCGAACCGAGCGCCACGCGGCAGCGGTGCGCGAGATGCAGGGGCAGTATGCGGCGGGGCTGTCCGAGACGCTGTTCGGCCTGCCCGCGCTGCAGGCCGCGCGTGGTGCAGAATGGGCGCAGCGGCGCAGCCTGCGGGATCATGCCGGACTGAGCCAGAAGCTGATTTCACAAAACCTTTGGAGCGAGTTCACCCGCGCAGTACCAGTGCTGTTGTCGGCGCTGACACGCTCCGCGATTTTTCTGGCGGGCGGCCTGATGGTGATCCGCGGCCAGTGGCCATTGGGCTCGCTGATGGCCTTTATCGCCTATATGGGATTTATGACCGGGCCGATGCAGTCTCTGCTGGGACTGTGGCACGCACAGGCGCGGGTCAAGGTGGCCGCGGCACGGCTGGATGCGGTGATGCAATCACCCTCTGCCCCTTCTAACCGTTTCTCTCCTTCCGGCTATGGTCTGCAATTAGACAATGTAACCATTTCTCGCGGAAACACCCCTCCTCTGGGTCCGCTCACCCTGAGCATTCCCGAGGGTGCCAGAGTGGCCCTGAAGGGGGCCAGTGGCACGGGCAAGACGTCGCTCCTGGCTGTACTATGCGGGCGGGCACAGCCCTTGGCCGGACATGTCGCTCTGGGCGGCGCGGACTTGCGCCTGCTTGGCGGGGACAGCCTGCCTGACCGTGTAGCCCATGCCGGGCAGCGGCCCTTCACTGTGCGGGCCAGTCTGCGCGGCAACCTGTTCCAAAGCCGCGCCTTCTGGGTGAAGCCTGAGAATGAAGCGCGGGTGTGGGAGCTGCTGGAGCTGTTCGGCCTGGCGGACAGGTTCCGCGGTCCTGAAGGCCTTGACACGATGCTGGGCGAAGGCGGGCTGACACTGTCAGGCGGTGAACGCCAGCGGTTGTGTTTACTGCGGGCGCTGCTGACGCCGTTTGATATCCTGATCCTGGATGAGGCACTGTCGGAGGTGGATCCTGCCACTGCGACTCGGATCCTGGCCTATATCGATGAGGCCTTTACCTGCACCACCCGCATCCTGACCGCCCACGGCGGTGCGGCGGCGAGCGGGAAATTCGACTTGGTGATCGAATTGGCAGAGGTGAAGTCATGACACGCGCACCGTTGATAGCGCTGATTGACGGGCCGCTGGCTGCGGATGCTCCGGGCTTCGCAGGCCGAGCGGATATCTGCGCCATGCACCCGAGAGCGGCAGAAAGCCCGGCGGCACTGCATGCCAGCTGCATGGCCGCTGCCATCCACGCAAATGCAACAGGCGCGCGGATCCTTGGGCTCAGCATCTTTGCGGGCCGCTTGTCCACCTCTCTTGCCAACGTGGCGGAGGCGCTGCACCGGGCCGCGGTGTCGGAAGCGGAGATCGTTCACTGTTCCTTTGGTCATGGTAAGTCCAGTCCGCTGATGGATGAGGCGGTAGCTGCGGTTCTGGCAGCGGGAAAGCTGCTGGTCGCCTCTGCCCCGGCGCGTGGCACGCCGGTTTATCCGGCAGGGTGCGCGGGCGTGGTTTCAGTGCAAGGCGATGCCCGCTGCAACAGCAGCCAATGGTCGCTGTTGAACTTGCCGGGCGCACAATACGGCGCCTGCCCCGTCACCTCTGGCGTTCCGGTCCGGGGTGCCAGCCTGGCAGCGGCGCATTTCACCGGGCTGCTGGCCCGGGCCTGCATGAGCGGCGGCATTGAGAACATGCTGCAAAACCCGTCCTTCACCGGCCGGGAACGCATCGGGACAGGAGGCCCGCAGGCCGCATGATCTGCTTTGACAACTGGAACAGCACGCTGCGCGCCAATTGCGGCCACTATTATGCGACCCCGGATCGGGCCTCAGGAAATTGGGCGGGATCGTTTGACCTTCACCGGCGCAGCGGCATTGATGTGGCCGAAATCCGCTGCCTGCCGGCCCGGATTGAGCGCACCCGCAAGGGTATTCTGCGCGACGATCAGGAGCATTTCTTTTTGCTGCGCCAGCTGGAAGGGGAAACCGGCATCCTGCACGCGGGCCGCGAGACCCTACTGAGACCCGGGGATTTTCTGCTGCTCGACTCCACCCGCGCGGCGGAGCTGAGCATCAGTGGCGGGCCTGCCGCCTTTCTGTCGGCGCATCTGCCGCGGGCGCTGGTGCTGGAGAGACGCAGGGATATACCCGCAGCAGGCTGCAAGATCACCCCGGCGCATCCGCTGCACGCCAGTCTGTGCGGGCTGCTGGATACAAAGGGCGCAGTCGACAACGCAGAATATATCTTTGATTTAGTGCTGCTGGCCTTTGCCGACGGCCCTCACTCGGGGGCGGGCAATTTGGGCAGCCGCAAGAACCGGTTTCGGCTGGTGCGCGAGACGCTGGAGCTGCTGAGCACCGACCCGGGGCTGACAGTGGACGCGCTGGCCGCTCGCACCGGGCTGTCGCGGCGACAGTTGCAACGCGAGTTTCAGGACAACGGCACCACTTTCACCGGCTGCCTGACCCGCGCAAGGCTTGCAGTGGTGGCGGCCAAGCTGCGCCACGCGGCGCGGCAGGGCGTCCGGGTGCCGATTGCCCAGATCGCCTATGGCGCTGGGTTCGGCGATATTTCCCATTTCAACCGCAGCTTCCGTCAACAGTTCGGCTGTTCGCCGCGCGGGTTCCTTGGCAGCTGCAATCGCTGCGGATTTTTGGCGCAGGACGCAAACTCTTTGGCACCTGCCACCAAGACCGCGCCGCCGGGCCGTGCTTGTCTTTTTCAATCAAACCCGGCTGACGGTTAAACAGGGAGAACGGCAATGGACTATGGCATGCTGGTCAACGGCGAACAGGTTTCGGCGGAGCGCATGATCGAGGTGATCAACCCGGCAACGGAGGAGGTGTTTGCCCGCGTGCCGCATGCCTCCGAGGCCCAGATGGAGCAGGCGGTGGCCGCCGCCAAGGCGGCCCAGAAGGCCTGGGCGGAAACTCCAATGGCCGAGCGGCGCGCCAAGGTCGAGGCGCTGGCTGCCGCCATAGGCGAGGAAACCGATGAGCTGGCACGGCTGATCACATTGGAGCAGGGCAAGCCGCTGCCTGAGGCGCAGGGCGAAGTCGCTTGGTCGCAAGGTTATCTGGCGCATACAGCCACGCTGGAGCTGCCGGACCGGGTCATTCAGGACGACGAGGAGTTCCGGATCGAGACCCGGCACAAGCCGCTGGGCGTGGTGGCGGGCATCATCGCCTGGAACTTCCCGCTGCTTCTATGCTGCTGGAAGATCGGGCCTGCGCTGATGGCGGGCAATGCCATTGTGCTGAAGCCCGCGCCGACCACCCCCGTCACGGCACTGAAGCTGGGCGAGATCTGCGCGCGGATCTTCCCGGCGGGGCTGGTGAACATCATCACCGATGCCAATGACCTTGGCCCCAAGCTGACGGCTCATCCGGATGTGGCCAAGATCGGCTTTACCGGCTCGTCCGAGACCGGCAAGCGGATCATGGCGAGTGCGGCGGACACCATGAAGCGGGTTACGCTGGAGATGGGTGGCAACGATCCGGCCATCGTGCTGCCGGATGTGGACGTGAAGGCGGCGGCCGAGAAGGTCTATGGCGGGGCGTTCCTGAATGCCGGGCAGGTCTGCCTGGCGGTGAAACGCGCCTATGTGCACAGCGAAATCTATGAGGAGTTCTGCGCCGAGCTGGCGGCGCTGGCCGAACAGGCAGTGGTCGATGACGGCATGAAGCAGGGGACGACCATTGGCCCGATCCAGAACAAAGCGCAGTTTGAGAAGATAAAGGGGTTCCTGGAGGACGCCCGCGCCTGCGGCCGGATTATTGCGGGCGGGGCGGCCAAGGACGGTCCGGGCTATTTCGTGCCCCCCACTATTGTGCGCGATGTGACCGACGGGCAGAAAATCGTCGATGAGGAGCAGTTCGGCCCGGTGCTGCCAGTGATCCGCTTTGACGACATTGGCGACGTGATCGCCCGCGCCAACGCGTCCGACTACGGGCTGGGCGGGTCGGTGCATTCCGCCGATACCACCAAGGCGACCGAGATTGCCGGGCGCATCGAATCCGGCACCATCTGGGTCAACCAGCAGCTGAACATCGGCCCGCATATCCCGATGGCGGGTTTCAAGGGCTCTGGCCTCGGCGTCGAACAATCGGTCGAGGGGCTGGCGGAATACACCCAGATGCAGGTGATCAACGTCGCCCGCGGCTGATCCCATTTTAACACCCGGCCGGGCTGCCGCCGCGGCGGCCCGGTCCGCTTCATCAGCAGAGACTGACCATGACTGACCCGCAAACCGATCCCACCGCCCCGATTGACGGCCTCTCGCATGTGCATGGGCCGGATGAGCCGCCGCTGCAGCATATCACCATCCCAGCGCTGCTGCGGCAGGCGGTGGAGCAGCACGGCAGCCGTGAGGCGCTGGTGTTCACGGATGCCGGCATCCGGATGACCTATGCGGAGCTGGCCCGGAAGGCGGATGAACTGGCCGCGGGCCTGCTGGAGCTCGGGGTTGCGAAGGGCGACCGGGTCGGCATCTGGTCCCCCAACCGCTGCGAATGGGTGCTGACCCAGTTCGCCACCGCCCGGATCGGCGCCATCCTTGTGACGATCAACCCCGCATACCGGCTGGCGGAACTGGAATACGCGCTCAACAAGACCGGTTGCAAAGTGCTGATCGCGGCGGAAAGTTTCAAGAGTTCTAACTACCTGGGCATGATCCGCGAACTGGCACCCGAACTGGCCGCCGGTCCGCTGTCTCCAGCACGGCTGCCCGCCTTGCGCTATGCGGTGGTGATGGCGGCAGATACTGGCCCTGGCGTTCTGTCTTTTGAAACCGTGCAGGAGCTAGGTGCGGGTGCGGACACCGCAGAGCTGGACACAATCAGTGCGGGGCTGAAACCGGAGGAGGCGATCAATATCCAGTTCACCTCCGGAACCACCGGGTTGCCCAAAGGGGCGACTCTGACGCATTTCAATATCGTCAACAACGCCCGTTTTGTTACAGACCGCATCAAACTGACCGAAGCCGACCGGCTGCTAATCCCTGTGCCGCTCTACCATTGCTTCGGCATGGTGATGGGCGTGCTCGGCGCGGTTTCAAAAGGTGCCACGATGATTTTTCCAGGGGAAGCGTTCGAACCGGGCTCCGTCCTGGAGGCCGCCGCCGCGGAACACGCAACCGCGCTTTACGGCGTGCCGACAATGTTTGTCGCCATGCTGCAGGAGCTGGATCAAAACCCGCGGGATATTGCCAGTCTTCGCACCGGGATCATGGCAGGCGCCCCCTGCCCCATCGAGATTATGCACCGGGCCAACCGCGACATGCACATGCAAGAGGTGACGATTTGCTACGGTATGACCGAAACCGCGCCGGTCTCCTTTCAAAGCTTCACCACCGACCCAACAGAGAAACGCTGCACCACCGTGGGCCGGGTGCATCCGCATTTGGAGGTGAAGGCTGTGGATGCTGAGGGCCGAACCGTGCCAGCGGGTGAACAGGGTGAACTGCTGGTGCGCGGTTATTCCGTGATGGAGAGTTACTGGGACGATCCAGCTGCTACCGAGGCTGTGCAAGCGGACGGTTGGATGCGCACTGGCGACCTGGCCACCATCGATACAGAGGGATTTTGCAGCATTACCGGCCGCATCAAGGACATGATTATCCGCGGGGGAGAGAACATCTATCCGCGCGAAATCGAAGAATTCCTGCTCCGCCACCCGGAAGTTGGTGATGCACAGGTTTTTGGCGTGCCGGACCAAAGATTCGGTGAACAGGTTTGCGCCTGGATCGTTCCTGCCACCGGCGCCAGCCTTACTGAGGATCAAATCCTGACGCATTGCCGTGGCCAGATAGCACATTTCAAGGTCCCGCATTATGTGCGGATCGTGGCGGAACTCCCTATGACCGTCACAGGCAAACCGCAAAAATTCAAAATGCGCGAAGCCATGGTGCAGCAGCTGGCTTTGTCTTGAAACACGCAACGACGAAAACCAAAGCCAGCTGATAAACGACCAGCAGAACGCGGACCTCAGGACAGGTTTGGAACTTGTAGAGATATGAAGTGCAAGTTGCAGGGAAGAAAAGTGCCTTCGAGGCGAGCTAGGTAAGTCAAAACCGGCATCACATGAGTCCGCTTGGCGATCAAAGCTGTGGAAGTGGTAACGCCGAAAAGTTTGGAATGTGAGAATTCAGCTCCGAAGCCAGCGCCATCGCTTCCACAACAAACCTTGGTTCGCGACATGGTGACATGAATATTTTCGAATGGGCATGCAAAGGTAATCCCCCCATTTTTGCGGGGGCTTGGTCGTAGAATTTACGCGGCCATTCTCAGTTTCTGGGCGGGGGTCATCCCGCCGTTGCCCATATTCGGACGTTCATTGTTGTAGGACCAGAGCCATTCGGTGGCAATCTGCTGCACCTCGTCGATGCTTTCGAAGATGTAGAGGTCCAGCCATTCGTGCCGGACCGTCCGGTTGTAACGCTCGACATAGGCGTTCTGCTGGGGCTTGCCGGGCTGGATGTAGGCCAGGGTGATGCCCCTGTTCTCAGCCCACTCCATGAGCGTTCCGCTGACGTATTCGGGGCCGTTGTCGACTCGAATTGTCCTGGGTGCGCCGCGCCATTCGATGATCTGGTTCAGCGCGCGCACGACCCGTTCAGCCGGTAGCGAGAAGTCCACCTCTATGCCCAGACCCTCTCGGTTGAAATCATCCAAGACGTTCAGCAGCCGGAACTGGCGACCGTCCTCCTGACGATCCGCCATGAAATCCATCGACCAGACCTCGTTTGGCACCTCTGGAACCGCCAGTTCATCCGGCTTCTCCCGCTTCATACGCTTGCGCGGCTTGATCCGAAGGTTCAGCTCCAGTTCACGGTAGATCCTGTAAACGCGCTTGTGGTTCCATGAATGCCCCTGGACATTGCGCAGATACAGGAAGCTCAGGCCAAACCCCCAGGTCTTCCTCGCCGTTGTCAGTCCGAGGAGCAGATCGGCGATCTGTTCGTTCTCCTCGTTTAGCTTCGGGCTGTATCGGTAGCATGTCTCGCTGACGCCAAATGCCCGGCAGGCCAGCGCAATGCTGACGCCTTTCATCGCCACCGCTTTCACGGCCAACTCTCGGCGCTGAGCTGGCCGTATCATTTTTTTCCGAGCGCCTCCTTCAGCAGGTCGTTCTGCATGCTGACGTCGGCGTACATGCGCTTCAGCCGGCGGTTCTCCTCGGCCATAGCCTTCATCTCACTGATGAGGCTGGCGTCCATCCCGCCATACTTGGCCCGCCACTTGTAGACCGTGGCACTGCTCATACCGTGCTCGCGGCACAGCTCGGATACGGGCACGCCGTTCTCCATCTGCCGCAGAATACCCATGATCTGGGCCTCAGGGAAACGTGTCTTCTTCATCGGAATCTCCTCGTTCATCCTGCTGAGAAAATTCTACTTCCGCATCCCCTTAAGATCGGGGGGGATTACCCAAAGGCCCGTAATTATTAGGATCCAGAATCTACTTAAGGGCAAGACCCGCCGAATGCGCAGCAATCCAATCGAACACCAAGTTCGGGCCGCGCAGGCGGCTTGAGTAATCGCGCGACATGACATAGCCCGCATCGCTGGGCACAACGTCCTTCGTTACCTGCACCAGTCTGCCGTCCTCCAGCAGATTATCAATCAATCCCAGCCACCCAAGCGCAATGCCGTCGCCGGCCACCGCCGACTGCACCACCATGTCGTAGTTGTTGAAGCTTATGTAGTTCTTGGAGCGTTCCCCTGCGATGCCAAGCCGGTCGAACCAGCCCTGCCAGGTCTGCCATTCCGCTGAGGCCGGTTTCGACAGGCTGAGAAGGTGGCAGTCCAGCAGTTTGGCAGACGCGGCAATGGGGCCGTGGTTTTCAAGATAGGCAGGGCTGCTGACCGCCGTGACCCGTTCTTGCAACAGCATGACATCGCCGTCCGCCATGCTGCTACGCGGAGCGACGTGGATCTTGATGTCGCAATCATCGCCGTAATCGTCCGGCGGCACCTGTGCCGCAAGGATCTGGATCTCGATCTCATCCCCCAGCTCGGCCCTCAAATGCGACAATCGCGGCAGCAGCCAGAAACTGGAAAAGGCAAAATCCGCTGAAATCCGCACCCTTGGCCGCGACTTGCGCTCCATCAGAGAAGAGACCGAATTGCCCATTTGCGTCATTGCCGGACGCACCACGTTCAACAGCCGCACGCCTTCATTGGTCAGCGACACGCCGCGGTGCTCACGCCGGAACAGAGCAATGCCCAGTTCCGTCTCCAAGCCCTTGATTTTCTGGGATACAGCAGACTGCGTCAGCCCCAGCGCCTCGGCCGCGCCTGTGAAGTTTCCATGCCGGGCCACCAGGTCGAAGGTGTGCAGCGCGACCAAGTAATAGCTCAGCTTCCTATTAATTCCGCTAATGTCACTCATAAATTATTGCCTACTGCAAAAGGGGAAATTTTTATAACAAAAAATGCCCTGCGTAAGTTCTGCTAAGGCCGTAGCCCCGGCGGCGTCAACCGGCAGATCAACAAAGACAGGGAAAATACATGTCAATAAAACCTCCTTTAACGGATTTGCCGATCGGCACATCCGACAGCGGATTCTACCGGGGCTTTAGCCAGATCGTTACCATTTCCTCCAAGCTGATGATCGGTGGGCTGGTGGTCTGGGCCATTGCCTTTCCCGAACAGTCGGGAGCAGTACTGAACTCGATCAACGGCTTCATACTTGCCTCCTTCGGCGCCTGGTACATCTGGACCGTGGCGCTGTTTGTGCTGTGTTGCATCGCACTGGCAATCTGGCCGACTGCCGGACGGCTCAAGCTGGGCCAGCAGGGTGACGCACCCGAGTTCTCCAACTTCTCCTGGTTCTCGATGATGTTCGGCGCAGGTATCGGGGTCGGCATGCTAACCTGGGCGGTGGCCGAGCCGATCTACCACTGGAACAACAACCCGGAAGTGATCCAGGGCCTGACCAATGGCGGCACCGCGGACAATATCCGCATGGCTTACAAGTGGTCTTTCCTGCATTGGGGCCTGGGCGCCTGGGCCTGCTATGCCATTGCCGGGCTGGCGCTGGGATTCTTCAGCTACCGCCGCGGCCTGCCGCTGACCATGCGCTCCTCGCTGACGCCGCTGTTCGGCGCCCGCCTCTCCGGCTCCATCGGCCATCTGGTGGATATCGTCGCCGTTGTCGCCACCATCCTCGGCGTGGCGCAGACCCTGGGCTTCGGGGTGGAGCAGTTTGTCTCCGGCCTTACCCGTATCGGCATTACCGGGCTGACCAATGACGCAGGCACCGCCAACACCACCGGCGTGCTGGTGGCCATCGTGGTGATTATGGCCGCCTCCACCGCCTCGGCGCTGTCGGGCGTCGGCAAGGGCATCAAATGGCTGTCCAACTTGAACATGGTGCTGAGCATCGCGCTCTTGAGCTTCTTCCTGCTGTTCGGCTCCACCTTCTTTGGCCTCCAGGCGCTGGTCGTTGGCCTCTGGGATTACTTGATTGCTCTCCCGGACATGAGCTTTCGCGTCTGGACCGGTGACGGAAACCCGGACAGCGTCGCATCGAAACTGGAAGGCTGGCAGGGCAGCTGGTCGGTGTTCTATTGGGCCTGGTGGATCGCCTTTGCGCCCTTTGTCGGCTTGTTCCTGGCCCGCATATCCAAGGGCCGCACGATCCGCGAGTTCGTGCTTGGCGCGATGATCGTGCCGTCGCTGATGTGTTTCGTCTGGTTCACCTGGGCCGGCGGCACAGCCATCGACCTGGAACTGCAGGGCGGCGCAGGCGGCCAAATCTCCGGCGCACCGGATGGCGACAAGATCTTCGCCATGGTACAATACATGCTGTCGCCTTGGCTGGGCTGGGCGATGTCTGTGATGATCGTGGTTCTGCTGATGACCTACCTGGTGACCACGGCTGACAGTGCGGTGCTGATCGTCAACACCATCAACGCCGCCGGCGACGAAGGCCCCAAGGCCCGCCCGCATATCCTGTTCTGGGGTGTGGCGCTGGGTGCGGTGGTCACAGCGCTCTTGCTGGTCGGGGGCCTGAAGGCAATCCAGACCGCGATGGTGATCGGCGCCCTGCCCTTCTCGGTGGTGATGGTGCTGCAATGCGCGGCGCTGATCAAGGCGATCTACAACGACGGCCGCCGCGCCCAAGCAGGCGTGGCCGCCACGGCAACCCAGGAGCCCGCTGAATAAGGCATCTCCCCAGGGGCGGCGGCCAGCGGGCAGGGCTGCCGATCCATTCTCCAGACTGCTGCCCGCACCTTTTCGTGTGCCGGACACAGCAATAAACAGCAATAACAGGAAGCAAAATGACCAAATACTACAACAGGGAAACCCTCCACCCCGCGGCTCTGATGCACGCAGAGGAGGCGGCGCAAGGCAAGCTGGACCGCCGCGAATTCCTGAGCCGGGCAACCGCACTGGGGGTCACTGCCTCTGCAGCCTACGGGATGATCGGCCTCAGCCAGCCGGTGCAGGCGGCGGCCAATGCGCAGCAAGGCGGCACCATCCGCATCCAGCAGGTGGTGCGCGCGCTGCTGGATCCGCCGCTGTTCAACTGGCCGCAGCTGGGCAACCTGGTGCGCGGCTATCTGGAATATCTGGTGCAGTACAACGCCGACGGCACCTTTGAACCCCGCCTCCTGGAAAGCTGGGAAGTCAACGAAGACGCCACCGAATATCTGCTGCACATCCGCCCCGGCGTGAACTGGAACGACGGCCGCGGCACCCTGACCGCCAAGGACGTCGCCTATAACTTTGCCCGCTGGTGCGATGGCAAATGGGAAGGCAACTCGATGGCGGCCCGCATGGGCTCCCTGCAGAACGAGGCCGGCGACGGCCCGGCTGAGGGCGCGCTGGAAATCGTTGACGACCTGACCCTGAAACTGAAACTGACCCGCCCGGACATCACCATCATCCCGGCGGTGACCGAATACCCCGCCGCCATCGTGCCGGACGGCTGGTCTGGCGATCCGGGCGCCGATCCCGTAGGCACCGGCCCGTACAAGCTGGTCGAATACGAAGTCGGCGTGAAGGTGGCGCTGGAGAAGAACACCGACCACGAGTGGTGGGGCGAAGGCGCCTATCTCGACCGGATCGAGTTCATCGACTTCGGCACCGATGCATCGACCCATCTCTCTGCCGCGGAGGCCGAGGAAATTGACATGACCTACGAGACCGTGGGGGAATACGTCGACATCTTCACCTCTATCGGCTGGAACGTGAGCGAGTCCGTGTCCGCCAACACCCTGGTGCTGCGCACCAACCGCGACGCAATTGTAGACGGGGCCTCCCCCTATGCTGACGCCCGCGTGCGCCGCGCCCTGGCGCTGGCCTGCGACAACGCGGTGCTGCTGGAGCTGGGCTATGACGGCCGCGGCACCCTGGCCGAGAACCACCATGTCTGCCCGATCCACCCGGAATACGCCGACATCGGCGCCCCGGTCCGCGACGCCGAGGCCGCGCGCCAGCTGATGGAAGAGGCCGGGATGCTCGATTTCGAGCATGAGCTGATCTCGATCGATGACGACTGGCGGCGCAACACCACCGATGCGCTGGCGGCGCAGATGCGCGATGCCGGCCTCAACGTCAAACGCACCGTGCTGCCCGGCAACACCTTCTGGAACGACTGGGACAAATATCCGTTCAGCTCCACCGACTGGGGCCACCGCCCGCTTGGGGTGCAGGTGCTGACGCTGGCCTACAAGACCGGGGTTGCCTGGAACGAAACCGGTCTCGCCAGCGCCGAGTTCGACAGTATGCTCGAAGCTGCTTCAGCGATCGCCGACGCCGATACCCGCCGCGGGCATATGGAGAAGATCGAGCAGTTCATGCGCGACGACGGAACCATCATCCAGCCCTACTGGCGCTCGCTCTACCGCCACGCCCGCCCCGGCGTCATCGGCGCCGAGAGCCATCCGATCAACGAAATCCACGTTCACAAGCTGGCGCTGGAGGCCTGACCGCCGCTGGGCTTTGGCAGAAACAATAACTGCGCACACCGGTCTCGGTGTGCGTATACTTTTTCGCCATAGATGTTACCGCCAAGGGCACGGGTACAAAAGAAGGGCTGTATCAGGGCATTCCCGTTGCAAGGGTTGCCGAAGACGAAACTTCCGAGCGTCAATAATACAGGAACCGAGGTAACTGGAAAGCCGCCCCGCCACGGCGAATTTCGGTAAGGAAACAACATCTGCAATCAGTAGTAAGCATCGGACAGTCCGATGAGCGGAACCACCTTCACAGGCACTGCAGGAAATCGCCCCATGTCGTCTGCACTGCCCCGTCACCACCCAGTTTGCAAAAGTAAAACTGATCGCAGGGAAAACCCAGGCAGGCAAAAACCGGGCTGCTTGGGAATTTCAAAGTTCCACGCCATTGGCTTTGGCAAGATCCGTGCCACTGTCCAGCAGCGCTCTGCGAACGGCTGTTGCTATCGCAAGGGCAGCCGGGGTGTCGCCATGCAGGCAGATGGTGTCGATGCGGGTTTCGATGCGCTTGCCGCTGGCGGTAATGATGGCGCCTTCGCGCACCATCTCTACCATCCGCCGCCCGGCCTCTGCCGGGTCATGGATCACCGCGCCGGGCAGGCTGCGGTCCACCAGCGTGGCGTCGTCGTTATAGGCGCGATCAGCAAAGATCTCACACGCTGTCTTGCAGCCCAGCTCCCGCGCTGCCTGCTGTTGCGCGGTGCCCGCCAGCACCATCACAATGATTTCCGGGTCCACCGACAAGGCCGCCTGATAGCAGGCCCGCGCCATCGTCAGATCTTCCGCAGCCATATTCGCCAGCGCACCGTGCAGCTTTAGATGCCGCACCGCGCCGCCCGCCGCGCGCGCCATCGCCTGCGCCGCGCCCAGCTGGTAGCGCACCATATTGCCAAGCGTCTCACGCGGCACCGACATCCGGCGGCGGCCAAAGCCCTGCAGGTCGGGAAAACCCGGATGCGCGCCGATGCCGGTACCCTTGGCCACCGCATGTTTCATAGTCGCGGCCATCACATCCGGATCGCCCGCGTGAAAACCGCAGGCGATATTGGCCGAGGTCACGATATCCAGCAGCCCGGCATCATCGCCCAGGCTCCAAGCGCCAAAGCCTTCTCCCATGTCGGCATTCAGATCGACGGTTCGGGTCATGTCATCTCCTCACAAGACATCTTCTTCACCGGCAATCACTCCGCTGATCAGCTGAAAGGACAGCAGGTTGGACATGCTGCGCGGATCCCGGATCAAGGGATAGCACTGGCTGCGCAGCCCCTCGCGCCGCTCCGCCTCTGCCCGCTCCAGCGCTACCGCTTCCTCCATCGCAATGAAACGGAAGCGCAGCTCTGCTCCCACCGCCGCCTGCGCCAAAACGGGCAAATCGCAAGGCAGCACCGTGCCGATCCGCGGGTAGCCGCCGGTAGTCTGGCTCTCCGCCAGCAGTACATAGGGCGTGCCGTCGCCGGTCACCTGGATGTCACCGGGCACAATCACCTCCGACACCACCGTTCGCGCGCCGTTTGGACGGAAGCCCTCGCCATCGCTCTCCATCGGAACGCCCATCCGATTGCCGCGGGCGCCGCGGCGGAAGGCCGTTTGCTCAAACCGCATCAGCTCGGCCTGCGGGAACAGCGACGTCTGCAGGCTCGCCACAACCCGCACGGTGCCGCCCTCGAACCGGTTCTCCGGTGCCAGCCCCAGCCCGGTGATGCCGCCGCTGTCCGGGCCGGTGTCCAGCACGTCGCCTTCTTTCAGCGGCGCACCGATGCCCGCCGCCAGATGCGCTGAACGCGCGCCCAGATGCTCCGGCGTCTGAATGCCGCCGCCTACGTGCAGATAACCATAGCTGCCGCTGCGGGCCGCACCGATCATCAGCCGCGCCCCCGCGGGCAGCAGGTGGCTGGCGTTCCAGGCTACGGCGGCACTGTCGATGCTGGCCCGCATCGGCGCGCCGGTCAGCGCGATGCGCAGATCGCTGTCCGCCTGGAACTCACCGCCCATGCCGGGCATCTCAACCGCCGCCAAATCCGCGCCCTGCCCCAACAGCGCCGCGCCCTCGGCCAGCGCCAGCCGGTCGGCAGCACCGCCGCGCGAAACCCCGTATTCCAACCAGCCCGGGCGGCCGCCGTCCTGAACGGTCACCCCCGGCCCGGTACGCAGTACGGTCAACGTGCCGGTCATGACAGATCCTCCGCCTTGGCACCGCCCAGCGGGTCGCGCCGCAAACCTTGCAGCTCTTCCGGCGTCACTGGGGTGAATTGCACCTCATCGCCGGGCCGCAGCAGGAACGGCTCCTCCGCATCGGGGCGGAACAGCCGCACTGCCGTCTGACCAGCATGCATCCAGCCGGTAGGTGCCGCCACCGAGAACAGCACCAGCTGCCGGATCGCCACCGCCAGCGCCCCTTCCGGGATGCGTGAGGTCAACTGGCTCTGGCGTGGAATGTCCCAGGCCTCCGGCAGTTCACCCAGATAAGGCTGGCCGGGGGCAAAGCCGATGGTCTGCACCCTGACCCGCGACGCCGACAGGGAGGCCACCGCCTCCGCCTCGGTCATGCCCGCAGCCTCCGCCGCCTGCGGCAGCTGCGGTGCCAGCTCTGTGCCGAACACCGCCGGGATCCGCCACAGGCGGCGCTGGCCGGGCAGCTCTGCCGCGTACCAGTCGCGCTGCGCCAGCAGCGTCCCCAGCCGCGCCCGCAGCGCCGCATGGTCCAGATGCCGCAAATCAAAGCGCACATAGGCCGACACCAGCGAGGTGGAGACTTCCTCGACCCCGTCCCAGCTTTCCTGCGCCAGGGCAGCACGGAACGCCAGGGCGGCGCGGTTGGCAGGCTCGCTCAGGCGGCTGCCAAAGCTCACCAGCATCCCGTCCACACCTACCGTGCGGATTTCGGGGACGGGTGTTGCTGCGCTCACCTCAGCCATCACATCTGCTCCGGCAGGAAGGTCACGATTGACGGGAACAGCACGATCAGCACCAGCGCCACGACCATCAGGAAGAAAAACGGCAGCGCCGCCTTGGCCACGGTCAGAATGTCCCGCCCGGTCAGCGACTGCAGCACAAACAGGTTGAACCCGACCGGCGGGGTGATCTGCGACATTTCCACCACGATCACCAGGAAGATACCGAACCACAAGGGATCAATGCCCGCCTCCAGCACCATCGGCATGATCACCGAGGCGGTCAGCACGACCACCGAAATCCCGTCGAGGAAGCAGCCCATGATCACAAAGAAGATGGTCAGCGCCGCTAGCAGGGTGAAGGTCGACAGGTTCAAGGAGCCGATCCACTCCGCCAGGATGCGCGGAATACCGGTGAAGCCCATCGCCACGGTCAGGAACGATGCCCCCGCCAGGATAAAGGCGATCATGCAAGAGGTGATCGTCGCCCCCATAAGCCCCTCGGTAAAGCTCTGCCGGTTCAGCGAGCCGGACTGCCACGACAGCAGCAGCGCCAGCACCACGCCCACGGCGGCGGCATCGGTGGGCGAGGCAATCCCCACATAGATTGAGCCGATCACCCCGCCGATCAGCAGCACCACCGGCAGCAGCCTGCGGGCGCGCTTCAGCTTCTCGCGGAAGGTGGCGGCAATGTCCTCGGTCGGCAGCTGGCTGCGGTTGAGCAGCGCCCAGACCACCACATAGCCCACGAACAAACCAACCAGCAGCACGCCGGGCAGCACGCCCGCGACAAACAGCCGGGCGATGGATTGCTCGGTCGCCACGCCATAGACGATCAGGATGATCGACGGCGGGATCAGCAGCCCCAGCGTGGCGGAACCGGCCAGGGTGCCGATCACCAATTTTTCAGGATAGCCGCGCCGCGCCAGCTCCGGGATCGAAAGCTTGCCGATGGTGGCGGCGGTTGCCGCAGACGACCCCGACACCGCGGCAAAGATCCCGCAGGCAAAGACGTTCACATGCAGCAGCTGACCCGGCAGCCGGTTCATCCAGGGCGACAGCCCGGTGAACATGTCCTCCGACAGGCGCGAGCGGAACAGGATCTCGCCCATCCAGATGAACAGCGGCAGCGCCGCCAACGCCCAGGAGTTGCTGTGGCCCCACATGGTGGTGGCCATCACCAGCCCCAGCGGCGCCTCGGTGAACAGCGCCATCGCGGCGATGCCCACGCCCAGCAGGGCAAAGGCCACCCACAGGCCGGCGCCCAGGAACAGGAACATAAGGACCAGAAGAATGATGGAAAGCGCGGCAACCGACATGATGATCCCCTATTCGCTCAGAAGATTTTCGCCCTTGCCCTCCCAGGAGGGCAGCGCGCCGCGCAGCATGGAGACCAGCTCGTCCGCCAGCGCCAGGGTCAGGATCGCAAGGCCCAGGGTGACCGGCGCCTGCGGCAGCCACAGCGGCACCGACACCATGCCCGCGCTGCGGTCGCCGAACTCCAGCGACTCCAGCAGCAGCAGCCCCATGTACCAGGTGGCATAGCCGCTCATCGCCAGCGCCAGCAGGATCACACCCAGTTCAGTTGCGCGGTGGGCGGCAGCAGGCAGCCGGTTGGTCAGCAGCGTCACCCGGATATGGCCGCCCGCCCGCAGCGCATAGGCCAGTGCCAGAAAGGTCGAAGCCGCCAGGAAAAAGCCGGTGAAATCCGCATAAGACGGGATCGTCAGCCCCACTCCGGTTCCGGTCAGCGCCACCGCGATCTTGTCAGAGAGGTTCAGGCACACCTGCGCAAAAACCAGCGCCACGATTGCCACGATGAACATTGCTGCCAGCCCGCCGGCCGCTCGGTAGATGAAATCAAGCACAACCCGCATGGCTGCTCCTCCTCCCCAGGAGACCGGACGCCGCCCCCGGCGTCCGGCCATGGTCACGTTACTGCTGGTAGGCGTTCAACAGGGTGGCACCGGCCTCCCCGGCCTCGCCTTTCCAGCTTTCCAGCATCTGCGCCCCAATCGCGCGCAGGCCGTCCATCAGCTGTTCCGACGGCTCGGACACGGTGATGCCATTCTCCTTCAGCACCTCGATCTGGCTGCTGGTCTCGGCCCGGCTCATCTCCCAGCCGCGCGCCTCGGCCGCTGCCGCGGCTTTCAGAATGGCGGTCTGGGTCGCCTCGTCCAGACGGCGGAAGGCCCGCTTGTTCACCACCACGATGTTCTTCGGGATCCAGGCCTGGATGTCGGTGTAATGGGTCAGGAAGTCCCACGCCTTCGAATTCACGCCGGTGGAGGGCGAAGTAATCATCGCCTCGACCCGGCCGGTGCTGAAGGCCTGCGGAATGTCCGGAACCTCAACTTGGGTCGGCGCGGCACCCGCCAGGTTGGCGAACTCCTCCAGCGTCGCGTTGTAAGTGCGGAACTTCAGCCCCGCCAGATCCTCGACACTGTTGATTTCCTTGGTGGTGTACAGCCCCTGCGGCGGCCACGGCACAGCATAAAGCGCCATCAGCCCCTGCTCGTCCAGCAGCCCGTCGATCACATCCTTCTGCGCCGCCCACAGCCGCTCGGCCTCTTCATAGCTGGTCGCCAGGAACGGCAGCGAGTCTGCGCCGAACGCCGGGTTGTCATTGGCCAGCAGCGACAGGAAGAACTCGCCCGCGGGCACCTGGCCGCTGCGCACGGCTTTGCTGATTTCCGGATGCTTGAACAGGGATCCAGCCGAATGGACCTTGATCTCCAGCCCGCCCTCGGTCGCCTCGGCCACGTCGCTGGCGAACTCAGAAATGTTCTTGGTGTGGAACGTGGCGTCCGGATAGGGCGTCGGCATGTCCCAGGTTGCAGCAAGGGCCGGCACCGATAGCCCGGCGATCAGAACGGCCGCGCCGCCCAGCATACGCGAAAATTGCATGTTTTCCTCCCAATGCGAAACATTGCAATAATGTACCCATAACGCTGACATTTTGTCAACGTTTTGCCAAGGTGCAACCACCGCACTGCCCCGTCCGGCAGCGGCCACAGGCCGGACAGCCTGCTTGATCTCCTTGATACTTTACCCTTTTATGACCACATGCAGATAAAACGCCGGGGTTTTATCAACAAAAATAGGTGCAAAAAATGGCCGAAAAGAAACCGGATTCCCGCCGAATCGTCTCCTCCCGCCACCTGGCCGAGGGCGAAGGCTGGGAGCTGTCGGAACTGGAGTTTGGCCTGATCATCGCCTCCAACGCCTTTTCCCGCTGGATGACCCGCTGCATGGCGGCGGCAGGTCAGCCGGATCTGAACCCGCTGGAAATCCTGATCCTCCACAACGTCAACCACCGCGGCAAGGACAAGCGCCTGTCCGACATCTGCTTTCTGCTCAACATCGAGGACAGCCACACAGTGAACTACGGCCTGCGCAAACTGCTTAAGGCCGGGCTTCTGGCCTCCGAAAAACGCGGCAAGGAAGTGTTTTACCGCACCTCGTCCGAGGGCGCAGAGCTATGTGCGGCCTACCGCGACGTGCGCCGCCAGTGCCTGCTGGACGGACTGTCCGCCGCCGACTTACCGGGTAAGGATCTGCGAGAGCTGGCCCGCAGCCTGCGAGCACTCTCGGGCCACTACGACCAGGCCAGCCGCTCGGCGGCATCACTCTAAGCTCCTGCTGGATTGGCCAAGAACAGCCTTTTTTCGGCTAACCTTGCCCCAGAAAATTGCGCTTATGTCTTGGCTAATCCAATTGAGGTTTTGAAATGCAGTGCTGCAGTACTGGTCCTATTACTTGGCCGTGTTGTCCCGGCTTCCGACAACAGGCCAGAACCGAAATGCTAGCGGAATGGTAGAACTATCGCCGCCAGATCGGGTGCAGGACCAGTGGTGGAACGCTGCCGCCCCATAGGCTCTAGACGCCATTGTTACACGGCATGCTGACTCTTATGATCGGGATAACCGACCAGCCATTGGTCTGCTTCAAAACAATCCAGATTTTTCTGCCAGGTCCGGCCAGGCCAGAGTAACTCCACCGACAACTCGTCAGGGTGATAGGCAGCTGTGTAGAGCGTGCCGAACCCTTTGTCGAAGGCAAGGGAATACAGTGGCGGCTTGAGGAACGTTCCGACAAACTTTTCTTTTGTTTCCGGATGTAGCGTCAACCTCTGCAGCAAAAAACGCTCCCTCTCAACAGACGCCGTAAGACGCGCATGACTTGCCCACTCGACGCGTTCCTGGTGGTTGGTGGCGACGGCCGCATGAGTGATCAGGGTGGGACGGTCTGGTGCAAGGAAAGCGGTAAAGTAGTTCCGGTCACGGTCAAGCACTGTCACGTTATAGCTCATGTGGCTGGGTACACGCCGCAGAACATCCTTTGCTTCTTCGATGGTGGAACAGACTTGCAGCAGATACCGGAGGATTAGCGGCACGCCGAAGCCATCCCCCATCGCACGGCGTCCACCGAAAGTCAGAGAAACAGTCAGCCCGGCATCATTCATTCCGTCGAGGAGGCCGAACAAACCATCTGAGGTGCCCATCACGTCCCTCCCGTCCCACCCGGTCTTCAGGAATACCGCATCAAAGGCGAGAGGGTTGTAGTCGTAATTACGGACCAGCAGCGGCTCCTTGCCTGGCCAGATTGCCTGGCTGCAGCCGGCCAGATAGCGCGGCGGGCAAAAAAAACTGAGAAACCGGGACTCCATATCACCACCTCCGACCGAGGCGCACAACTTGTCGTAGAGCCCCACCATCTCGGGCATATGTGTTAACAGAGCTCTGCGGCACTCTGAATAAGTAGGCCGACCAGAGAGGCCCTCGCCAGCCCACCAGTCCAGATAAGCAGTGCGGTATTCAGAAAAG
Organism: Leisingera sp. ANG1; assembly: GCF_000203975.2. Taxonomy (GTDB): domain Bacteria; phylum Pseudomonadota; class Alphaproteobacteria; order Rhodobacterales; family Rhodobacteraceae; genus Leisingera. The sequence continues at coordinate 72,714 of NZ_AFCF02000012.1, forward strand.
AGTCCGGCCAGTTTTTGCCCCGGCTCCGTTTCCTGCACGGCGCGGAATTTCAGTCTCATTCGCCTTACATAATCTTGAAAGCCGGATCCTCAAAGGCCTGTGCTGACGGAAGCGGCCGCGCAGTATAGGCGCTTTTGATTCCGTCAATCCAACGTTTCGACTTCTCTGTCAGCTGGAAGCCCTTGGTCATCGACCGCCCGCGGGTAACGAGGATGCCCAGATCAGCCCCCTCGTAGCGGTAGTCGCCCGCATTCGAAATACGCAGGAAAAAGGCCTCATCCTCACTTTCAACAGCGCGGCGGTGGTAGTCGAAGCGATCGAATACCACCTGACCGTCCGGCAGCATCCTATAGATGCCGGATTCCGGGGCTTTGGCCACGATATCCACGGTGTCCTCTGTATGTTTGATCACCATCTGTGACCAGGAATCGATCATGTCCGGGTCCGCCCAGCGGGCGTTCAGTTCCTCAACATCCAGCTTGAACGGCTTTTTCGAGAACTCCAGAAGATGGAATAGAAACAGGGGCGCATCGGCGTGAGCGAAGGCCGCGTGGTTGGTCATCGAGGACGCCCCCGTAATACGCGGATTAAGCTCACCCAGCCAGATTTCGCCGGTTTTCTTGTCGATCAGGAAATCGAGTTCGAAATAGCCGCGGTAGCCCTCTTTGCGCAGCTGTTCGCCGAACTTGAAGGTCAGCTCCCTTGCCTTTTCGCGGGTCTTGGGCGGGAAGGCAGTAGAGAAAATCTCATTGCCGCACCAGCCGCCCCGGTAGGGCGTTAGTTCCTTAAAGCCGACAAGCTCTGTCATCAGCGGCCCGACGATTGTGCCTTCGGAGGTGCAGCAGGCCTCGATCGCCGAGCCGCGGCAATCGATCCGCTTCATAATCTTGATTTCGCCCTGTCCGACGATCTCATGCTCGTGCTTGCGGAAGTCGGCCTCGGTCTTGATGAAAAACGTTGTATGGCCGGAATCCCCGAAGGCGCTTTGCAGCACCAGATCACTGCCAAGATCCGCCTTCTTGCAGATCTTCTTCAGGTGATCATAGCTGTCGACCTTTGACAGCGTATTCGGAACAGAGGGCACGCCGGCCTTGTTGCCAACACGTACGGTCTCGATCTTGTTATCCATCTTGGTCCGCAGCTTCGCCTTGGGGAACCAGACCTCACCGCCAAGTTCCTTGGCCAGCTTTTCAGTCTTCTCATCAAACATCAGGAACACAAATTTCGGCTTGCCGCCGCGTGCCTTGACGTAGTCGATGACTTCCTTGTGCTGCAGCAAGTAGTTGTTGATGTCCTCGATAGACTGAAATTCATCATGCGGCAGCTCAGAAGGCACCAGCACGTTGGGATGGCGGCCATCGAAACAGTCCATGTAACAGATATACTTGAAATTCTTTACCCACTCGTCGAGTCCAAGAAGATTGAAGTTGGTCGCTGAGACAAAATAGACCGGGTCCGTATTGGTGTGGAAATAGCGGCGGATCTCCGAAATGTTGTTCAGAACTTTCTTCGGCATGTATCGTCTCCCAGTAAATTCAATTTATCGTAGGATTTCTGTTTCTTGGCGGGCGTCTATTTCTTGACGGACTTCAGGGCCTCCTTGGTGAAAACGCGCAGCCCCAGATCAGCGCGGAACCCGTGGATTTCGCTGACATCAAGTGCCCGCATGAACGACAGGATTTCCGGACTGATGACTTGGCCGGGCACCAGAATCGGAAAGCCGGGCGGATAAGGAATTATAAAGCTGGATGACACCAGTTCCTCGCCCGCCTCCAGTCTCTGCATCAGGCTGTCATCTGTCGGGATATAGTCGCAGTTGTCCTCGTTGTAAGCGAGGAAGAAGGCGGTACGGATATCGCCCTCCGGCGTGTCCTTGCCCGCCCGGAACGCATCGTGGAACCGGCTGAAATCCGGCAGCGGCGGCACGTGCTCCACCAGCGCCGACACCCGGTTGTCAAACGACCGGCGCTCCATCTTGGAGGCATCGTCCAGAAGCTCGTCCAGATCGTTGGCGATCTCTACAAGTACTTCGATCAGATAGGCGACCGAAGACCGCGTGGTGCCGATATTGGTCATGAACAGCACTGTGTTGCGCGAGGTCTTGTTGATCTGGATCCCGTATTTGTCCATCAGGATCTTGGTCTTGAAAGTGTCGCCGTCCCAGCCGGTGCCGCCCACCGCAAGGGTCACGCGGGTCGGGTCCAGCACAAATTCATCCTGGCTCCACATGTTCCAGGTGTCGATCCAGCCGTGATCGGGGTCATAGTAGGCCTCAACACCGCTTTCGCGATAGGTTTCCGGGATCATGTCGCCGGCAGTCAGTACCCGGAAATACTTCCGCAGCAGCGGATTGTCGGATATGGCGCGCCGGATCGACATCGCGCTTTCGATCTGCTTTTGGACAAACTCGAACCCCTCCAGTTCCACCTGCCGCCGACCAACATCCAATGAGGCGATAATCTGATAATTCGGCGAGGTCGAGGTGTGGGTCATGTAGGCTTCGTGGAACGCCTGCTCTACTTCACCTTTAAAGTCCTGGTCGTTGACATGGATCATCGACCCCTGGCGCAGCGAGGTCAGCGTCTTGTGCGTGGACTGGGTGGCATAGGCCCGCACCCTCGCGTCCGGCGGCGGCACCAGCCGGGTGTTCAGCCAAGTCTCCTCATCAGCGTTCTTCAGCATTTCCTGCTGTGCCTCCCAGGCCTCCGCCGTCTCCGGGCTGCGCAGCGTCTCCCGCAGAGTATTGGCGACGCCCATGGCAGTGCGCTGGCGGTAGGTCGGGTCAAAGCGCGCAAAAGCAAACCACGCCTCGTCCCAAAGAAAGATCAGGTCCTTCTTGATGGCAAGGCATTCCTCCATCACCCGGCGAACATTGTAAACGATGCCGTCAAATGTGCAGTTGGTCAGAAGGACCATCCGGACCCGGTCCAGCTTGCCGGCGGCCTTCAGCCGCAAGAGCGTGTGCTTGATCTCGCGCAGCGGCACTGCGCCGTACATCGAATGCTCATGCAGCGGGTAGCTGTCCATATAGGCCACGCTGGCCCCCGCCAGCACCATCCCGTAATGATGCGACTTGTGGCAATCGCGGTCCACCAGCACGATGTCGCCGGGGCGGACCACCGACTGCACCACGATCTTGTTGCAGGTCGACGTGCCGTTGGTGGCAAAGAACGTGTGCTTGGCGCCAAAGGCCCGCGCCGCCATGTCCTGGGCTTCCTTGATCGGGCCGCGCGGCTCCAGCAGGCTGTCGAGCCCGCCGGAAGTGGCGGATGTCTCAGCCAGAAAGATGTTGGAGCCATAGAACGCCCCCATGTCCTGAATCCAATGCGAGCGGCTGATCGATTTGCCGCGGCTGATCGGCATCGCGTGGAACACGCCTGTGGGCTGTTTTGAATATTCCTTTAGCGCAGTGAAGAACGGCGATTTGTAGCGGCGGTCCACTCCGCGCAGGATATTTAAATGCAGCTCCTGGAAATCTTCCTGATTATAGAACACCCGCCTGCAGCGGCCGAGATCCAGCCCGGCGATGTCTTCGGCGGAGCGGTCGGTGACCAGATAAGCGTCCAGTTCCGGCCGTATCTTCTCTATCAAGCGGCAGGCCTCGGGGCCGTATTGGTGCGGATCAATCGAGTCGACCGACTCCTCCTCGCTTACGCGGGTCAAATACTGGTTCAGGATAGGCAGCTCAATCTTGGACTTCAGCGACAGCCCCGGGCGAACCACCACGGCTTGCACATTGTGATTGAACAGAATGCCAATCAGCGCATCTTCCAGCGACGGCACAATCACCGGCTCGTAGATGAATGGGTCTTCGATCCGCCGCATCCGCAGAAGGTTCTGCCGCAGGAACCGCTCCTGCGATTCCGACACGTCATCGACGATCATCACCTCGAAATAAGGTCGTCCCAGCGCCCGTGCTTCGGGCGCGAGCGACGCTTCATCTTCGTAGTCTTCGTTGTCGATCTCATCCGAGGACAGCGGAATAGACCGCCGCCGGTAAGCCCCAGAGGTCAGCGCCCGCGCAATACGGCGCACCGAAACCGCCAGATCCTCCACATTGCCGTGTTGCAGCAACTTTCGCAAATGCTCGAAAGCGTGGATACCCGGAAACGCCCAATAGCGTTCAATCGGCGCCAGCACATCGAACAGATGCTCTGCCGCGGCCATCAGTTTCTCGCTATGCCGCCCCTCCTGACGCTGCCGGGCCAGTCCCTCAGCTGACTCCCGCAGCGAGCTCCATCTGTCCGCCCGCAGCTGGGTTGCACTGTAATAATCCCGGATCGACGGCAAAGCCTTCCTTTGCGGCTGCAAGTTCAAAACCTGCCTCCCTTCTGTCGCGTCAGGACCTGCGCCGCCTTCCAGTCCGGTTAATCAGAACCCGTTTTTCCAGGAAAAACGGAAAAATGATGCGGCGAATGTAACGTCTGCTCAAAATTCTCCAGTGTACTGCGCGGATCAGAGGCCTGCAGCCCGCGCTGCGATCCCTGACCCGGCGTCTCAAGCGGCCCCAGCGTTTTCAGATAGGCATCAGCCCCGCTGGTGCGGTCGTATACAGTGAACTCCGCTTCCCGGTCGCGGAAGCTCTTCAGAACCTGCCCCAGTCCCTTGAGGCCTGTCTCACGCTGGCGACGGACTTGATCCAGGTCGATCTCGATCGGGAACATATCCTCCTGCCCCGCCGACTGATGCAGCACGGTGGCCGAAGGGTCCACCACCAGCGAACGCCCGACACCGCCGGCGCTCAGCCCGTTGACGTCGAATACATAGCATTGGAACTGGGCGGCGGTCGCCCGTGCGATTGCGATCTCCGCCTCCCGGTCGGTTGTGCCGGTCAGCACCGGGTGCAGCAGCACTTCCACCCCTTGGCTGGTCAGCTGCCGCGTGGTTTCCGGGAACCAGATGTCATAGCAAATCGACAGGCCGAACCGGCCAACTCCGGGCACGTCAAACACACAGAATTCGGTGCCGGCCGAAATCCCCGCCTCATACGGTCTGAACGGGAACATCTTGGAGTATTTTGCGACGATCTCACCTTCCGGGTTGATCACCACGGAGGTGTTGAGAATCCGGCCATCTTCGGTTTTTTCGAACATGGAGCCGGGGATCAGCCAAATACCAAATCGGCGGGCGTCTTCCTGGAACTGCTGCAATGCATCATTCGGAAACGATTGAGCAAACTGGTCCAGCGGCCCGTAAGGTGCCAGTTCAGAAAATAGCACCATCTGCGTCCAAGGAAACCGTGCCATCAGTATTTCAATCCTATGGCGCATTGCCTCGACATTCGAGTGAAGGGCAGCGACATGCATCTGAACACCAGCAATTGCGAAAGGTGTCATATTGGGCAGATCTCCAACTATCTTTGTTGTTATCACTCTATTTGCGCTCAACAGCCTTGGCTACCCCAAGACGATCAGAGTCGATTCCGGCAGCGAGTTGATCTCTCAGGATCTCGATCTCTGGGCCTAGGCCAAAGACGTTGCCCTCGACTTTTCACAGCCAGGAATGCTGCGATCCGCCGATAGCCGTAGCGGCCATACTGGCAGGCAAGCACGATCATGTCCGCAACCAGGCGTGCTTTGTCCGCCCGGCCCTTGCCTTCCGACCTTCGCGCAGCTCTGGCTTTTAAAGCAGTTGCCTGATTTCCGGGTGCGATATCCGGAGGTCAATATGCAATTGCATATGGGTACTTGGGCTAGCGCGATCCAATCAAGCCAACTTGATATCGAAATTCGATTCGGGAACGGCTGCAATCCAGTCCCGGACAGCCTGGGCGACGAACTCAGGTCCGTTGTCAGACCGGATATAGGCCGAGATACCGCGCAGGATGAACAGGTCGCTCGCCCCCAAGGTAATGACGGCTGAGGGCTCGGATCAGCCGTCGCAAATGTGAAGCTAGCTCACGATCAGAATAATTCCCGGCAGCGAAGGCGTTGCCCCTGCGCACCAGCGCGTTTTACGTTCTTCTGCTTTCACAGCGCTTCCAGCGCGGCATGTGCCAATGCAGAAAGCCCCGCTTTTGCGGGGCGTTAGGCGTTGATATTGTTTTGAATTTTTGGTTGCGGGAGCAGGCAACCGCCGTATCCTACCGCGACTAGTTACCGCGGTATAGGCAGCAGGAGCGGCGAAACACTGATGACACTGACCAAGATTCCGGTCGCCATTAGAACAAGCACGCCCCGCTGAGTGTTTCGCCTGCAGGAATAAGGGCACTTCTGCCGGTAATCATCCGGCCTTTTCTAGATGACTTACCATCCTTCGGCAATAGAGGCTGATTTTTTCTCGCTCCTGACTGAGATTTTTGAAAAAGACAGTAAACACCTCTTGTTGAAGGGTGACAGGAGCCTCGCTCAGGGCTCTTTCCTTCATCTTCACAGGCAACTGGATCTCATGAAGAAAATCGCTGTCGTATATCATAGCGGATTTGGCCATACAGAAGTGCAAGCCCGGCACGTTCACGAAGGGGCGCAGTCAGTGGATGGCATCCTGGCCTGCTTGATAAGAGCCGAAGATGCCGCCCAAGAACCTGAAAAACTGAATGACATGGACGCCATCATCTTTGGATCGCCGACATATCTGGGCGCAGTTTCTGCACCTTTCAAAGCCTTCATGGACGCCACAACCGGAATCTGGTCCCAGCAGCAGTGGAAGGATAAGATCGCCGCAGGGTTCACCAACTCCCACAGCCTGGCAGGGGACAAGCTCAGCACATTGATCCAGATGGCAGTGTTCGGCGCGCAGCATGGCATGATATGGGTTGGACAGGCAGAAATGAACACTTCGCCAGAAGGCCAGCCCGGCCATAAGGAAGCGGTCAACCGAGTAGGAACCATGTTGGGGGCATCCGCTCAGTCGGACAACGCCGACCTGTCGGTAACCCCAAGCGGCGGTGATCTGAAGTCGGCGGAGCTGTTCGGCGCCCGAGTCGCACAGATCACTATGCGTATGCGCTGATTGAACCATCTTTCAAAACGGAGGGCGGAAGTGGGCAGCAAGGAAGCAATCCGAAAGCTGATCAACGCTTACAGCTTCACGTTGGATAACGGGGACTTGGAGGGGTTTGCCAGCTTGTTTTCCGATGCGGAATGGGTTTTCGACGAGGGCAAACCTTACGTCGGCAAGCAAGAGCTTATGGACAAGCTGTTAAGCCGCGTCGTGATCCACACCGACGGAACGCCCCGCACGCGGCACTTGTCAACAAACGAAGACATCACGGTGGACGAGGCCAAGGGAACTGCCTGTTGCCACCGGTATGTTACGGTGATCCAGCAAACCGCAGAACTGCCGCTGCAAGTGATCTATTCGGGAATTTACCTCGACGAATTCTCCCGAAACAGCAACGGGGTCTGGCGTTACCGGAAACTGACGATCAACAGGCCATTCTTCGGTGATTTGAACCATCACATCAGGACTTCAGGCGGTTGAGAAGCCTGCAGACCGAGTGAAAATTTCCGGGGAAGGCGCTTTCGGCTTCTCGTGCTTCCCGCCACACACCCTACAATGGGTCACATGTCCTGGGCAGTATGTATCTGCCAGTAGACATAGGTTGGCGGACTGGAAAACCCGCTTCGTCAAAGTAATGCACCCGGTAGTCTTGAAACGCCAAGGTGTCTTCCACTCCCGGAAGGGCAGCAATCCGTTCCAAATGCTGCTGGAGCGCTTTGTTGCCGCCCCATCGCCGGTGCAGGATTTGAAAGGCGCCATGGTAGGCAATGTCAAACCGAATTCCCGTGGCAAAAATCATGAGATCCGCGATAGTCGGACTCGTTCCGAAGGCAAATCCGCTAGCAACCAGTTCAGCCACCTTGTCCATGGCAGAATCCAGCGCATCCACAGCCGCGTTATAGGCAGCCTGGTCCGCAGCAAAGCCAACCTTGTAAACTCCAATATTCAAATGCTGGTGGATCCAGATGCAAAGTTTTGCAAAGGCTGCGTCCTCCGGACACATTTCCGGCCGGTAAGCCGCCGCAAGGGCCTGCATGATTTCCAGGGAGTCTGCAGAGGCAATGGCGCCAGCGGTTTTATCCCATAAGACGGGTACAGTTATCCGGCCTGAATAGGCAGGATCTGAAGCTGCATAAACTTTCCAAAGAACATCTTCTCCCACGGGCGGCGCAGATCCTGGGGCAAAACTCCAGCCTTCTGGTCCACCCAGCCACGGGTGGCAATATGTGATACCCAAGGCTGGTTGGGGAAGGTTTGCCAGCATCAAAAGAACCCGATGGGCAAAAGGACAGGCCTTTGCCGCAAAAAGATGGTAGCTTCCGGGCCTGTCCCGCAAGCGCTGAATTTCAGGTTTCACCCTTGATGCCGGGGTTTCGAAGCTCGTTTCGATGTCGGCTCCACGGTCGGGCAGAGTTTCAAGATCCCTGTACCATTGGCCCCGAAACATGCCGCGCTTGGGTGCAGTGCTCATGTGCATCCCCTTAAAATTCAAGCGGAGCAGGCGGCCGGCCTGCTCCTGTTTGCGAATAAAAACCCTGACCGCTTGGTCATGTCAGACGTCGAAACGGTACTCGTCCGGCTGCCAGGCATAGGCTTCGCCCGAACGCAGAACCCTGCCAAAAGTCGGGAAAGGCAAGTGCGCGGAGGCAACCAGCACGCCTTCTCCGGCGGCCATATCCAGAAGGCTTGCACGGGTTTGTTTTCCGGTTGCGCCATCGACATCGAAGGCCAGGCCTGCTTCCGGGTGGGCGAATTGAACCGACGCGACACCGCAAGCGTCCCCCCAGATCAGCAGATCCTCGCCACCTGAAGACAGGCGGTAACCGCTGTGGCCCGGCGTGTGGCCATAGAGCGGCACCGCTGTGAAGCCCGGGATCACTTCGGGCGCGCCAGAGAAAACGTGGATCCGGTCGTCATATGCGGTTTTCACCCCGATCGCGGCATCAAACCAGGATTTGGCGAAGTCAGGTGCTTTCGACTGTTCAGTCGCCGACGTCCAATAGTCGAACTCGAGCCCAGAAACGTGGATTTGCGCATTCGGGAACACGGCTGCACCGTTTTCCAAGAGGGCACCAATGTGATCAGGGTGCATGTGAGTGATCAGAATGTCATCTACCTGATCCGGCGTGTACCCTGCCGCGGCGAGAGCAGAAAGGAATTTGCCAGCGGTCGGACCGAACAAATCTGCCGATCCGGTATCAACCAGGACCAGGCGGTTGCCCTGATTAATCAGATAGGAGGTGACGCCAATCCGGATCGAGCCATTGTCCGGCAAGCCAGCCGCTGCTGCCAAGTCTTCCACCGATGCCTGCTCGATACCTGTCCAAAACCCGTGGGCGACGTCAATATAACCGTCCAGCAAGGCCGTGACCTGGGCATCTCCTACCTTGCGGCGGTAGAATCCCGGGGCTTGCCCGCTTGCCAAAGGAGCCTTGGCGGAAACTGTAGCCGGCAGAACCGTTGCGGCGGCAGCGGCAGCAGCGGTACCAAATACCTGTCTGCGAGTGATTTGTGTCATCTTCGATCTCCTTGCAAATAAGCCGCAAGCAAGCCCGGGGAAACAACGCTCCGGCTGGCAGACCCCATGTGAAGTTCTTAAAACCGTTGTCCCTTGCTTGCATCGCTCGAAGCAGACGATAAGATCTAAGGAACCGAACCAAAAGTACGCACCTTTTAGTTCCTATAGGATTTTCACAAATGCTTGATATCAAGCCCGATCCATACGCGGCCCTCTGCCCTTCCCGTCAGATCATTGCAGTGATCGGAGACAAATGGTCCTTGCTAATCATCCCCCTGCTACTGGACGGACCAATGCGCAACGCCGAATTGATGCGGGCGATTGAAGGGATTTCACAGAAAATGCTGACCCAGACATTGAAAAGGCTGGAAGACTACAATTTGGTTACCCGCCGCGACTATGGCGAGGTGCCGCCCCGAGTGGACTACCGCCTGTCGCCGCTTGGGCATTCGCTGGCCGCCGTGATCAGCTCGCTTGACAACTGGGTGATTGAAAACTTCGAGGACATGACCCGGAAGCAAAGCCACGCTTGATCCGGCGCCCGCCCTGCCCTCAACCCGGTATCAGTTCAGAGTGCGCTTCATAAATTTACTGAAGGCCTGGATCAACGGATTGCCGCGGTTGCTGGGATGGTACAAGCACCAGATTTCGGAGAACTCACTGACCTCCAGACCATCCATTCTGACCAGCCCATCAGTGAGCGCAGGCAGGTCCGGCACCAGTGAAACACCCAGGTCCGCCCTAACAGCCTGTATCATGAGGCTCATGGAATCGAAACTTGTGACTGAGGCCCACTCCGCCGCGTTCCTTGCAAACCATTTCCTGACAGGATGCTGCGCCAGGCCACTGCCTGGCACCAGCCAATCGAAACTGCTGCTCTTGTCGCCCCCTTGTGGCGGCGTATAGCCATGGCCCCGCACTGCAGCATATTCCAGCCTCCTGAGAAACTGCCCCATCAATTGTTCAGGCGGATTGGCCGAGGGGCGAACCGCCAGATCAAACCCGCGCTCCCACAGCTTAGCGAATTGATTGCTGGTGCTGAAATCAATGTCGACATTGGGAAATTCGCGCCGGAAGCCGGCAAGGTTCGGCAAGATGAAATACTCCAGCAGGAGATCCGTAGTGGTGATCCGCTGACGGCCGGTCAACTGATCATCCAAGCCAGAACAGATTGCCTCAGCCTGAGAAAGCGCCTCGCTGATTTCCCGCCCCTGTTCGGCCAGCTCTTCGGCTGCCGGGAAAGGGTGAAAGCCGGTTTTGGAGCGGGAGAATAACGGCGCGCCGGCTTTGGCCTCGATCCGCTTGATCGCCCGAAACACCGAAGACACATCCCGGTCCAGAAACCGGCCTGCCCGGTCAAGGGTCCGCTCCCGGCACAGTGCCAGGATTACCAGGAGATCATCACCGGTCAGTTTCATCGGCACCCCCGAAACAGATCATTGCAACCGCGCATATTTCGCCTCTCCGTCATTTTCGTAGGTTCATTTGCATCAACTTCCGCCCATGGGGCAGCCGGATTGGCTGCCGCCCGCCATTGACAAAGGAGATCATGAAATGGGTTTTTTCAAACTTGCCGCCGCAGCCGCGGTTTCGCTCACCGCAGCAACCGCGGCATTTGCGGACACCGGGCTGATGACGAAATTCGACGACATCAAATGGACCCCAATCGAGGGCACCCCGATGTCGCTGTCCATTCTTTGGGGTGACCGCAATACCGGCCCCTATGCCATGTACCTGAAGATGCCCGGCGGTTTCGAGGTTCCCGAACACGCCCACACCTACGCCTATGAAGGCATCACTATCCAGGGCGAATGGCAGCACAGCTTCGCTGGCGAAACAAAGGTGCTGCCAGTCGGATCGCGCGTTACCCAGCCCGGCAACGCCTTTCACGGTGACGCCTGCGTGAGCGAAGAGGACTGCGTTCTGTTCGTTTTCCAGAGTGGCAAGGGCGATGCGATTTTCCACAGCGAATAATCTGCCTGTTCCGTCTGTCACGAGTACAGCCGCCCCCTTCCGGGGCGGCTTTTGCCTAGGCAACTTGCTGGCACCGGGCAGGGCCTATTGCCGTTTCCGCCACTGCTGCTCATAAGTTTCAAAAGCTTCAGCGAACCCTTCCAGCGGCCATTCCAGGCTGAATCGGCGGCCATGTCGGCCCACGAATTCAAACCGCAAAACACCGCCCAGCTGCATGGCTTGCAGAACTGCCGCCGACTCTTCCTCATCCAGGCTGCAGTCCGCCCACAAAAGACACCGGCGGTCCCGCATTTGCCAAACGGTCCGGCCAGCTCTGTCTATCCGGAAACCATCTGCCACGAAGGCCGTACCCGGCTCTGGGCCAAACATGACATCATGCGCACCGCTCGCATCCTTCTGCGGCGTCACGAATGTAAAAAGGGCCCCGAATTTAGGGGCTTCGGCATACACATCCACCCAGCGGATGTAGCACCGCTTCTTTAAGGTGCCTTGCTCCTGCCGCTCGTCGCAGATCGTGTTCCAAATTCCGTGGGCCGAAAAATGAGTAACCCGCCAGTTTCCCGCCGTGTCACGCCCTTGCAGATCCTGCGCTCCCGCTGCGCCTGCGATCAGCAGGCCAATGCCGGTGGCCAGGCAGCGCAGCCAAGTCATCCGCTCTGGCCTGCCAGCTGCCGTGCGGAATCTAATGCCGCACGCCAGTCATGACCATGAACTGAGACAATCCGGCCGGCTTGCGAAACGAAGAAAATCGGAGGGTAGACAAATTCCAGCTGAGGCGCAGCCAGACGCAGGATCTGATCCCGCTGCCCGTAGACGCCCGGGGTTGGTACATCCCGTGTCCGCCGGATCACGTTATCCTCTACCTCAAACCCCAGAGCGCTTCCTTCGGCCTTCACCTCAGCCAGATGGTCTCTTTTGAAAGCCATGCAAGGCGGGCAGTCCTCGGCGCCATAGAAGTGGAACGTGACCGCTCCGGCGGCTTTTGCCTGCCCACCTACGGCCACTGTAAGCGCCGCCAGTGCCGTCAGTGCCGCCGCAGAAAACATCCGTCTTTTCATGATCTCTCATCTCCTGTTTGAATAACTATCATTCGGCTGCATCTTGTGCAGATGTGCTCAGCATTTGCTGAACTGCTGGAGTGATTGCCCGCCCCAGTCGGCGTTGGGCCTTGGCGGTTAAGTGAACGCCGTCCGCACCGTCGGCCTTGGTAATCTGCCCAGCGTCGAACATTGGTATGCCTGTCCGTTCCGACACTTGGCTGAAGGCTAAAGCCAGATGTTCCGATGGCTCCGCCGCAGCACCAAAGAGAGATGCCAGCCTTCCCTTTTGCGGGTCCTCCAACGGCGGTGGAGCGACGACGAGAACCTGCCGCACCCCGCCCGCACGCAGGATCCGGGCCAATGAGAAAGCAGAGCGCGCGATTGTTTCAGCATCCCGGCGCAGCCCAGCCTGAAGATCATTGGTACCCAGCATGATGACTGCGAGATCCAGCGGCAAATGCTGAGCCGCCACATCTGGGAGCGGGGTTTGAACCGTCAAGCCAATGTTGTCCAAGGGCGTTCCGTGCTGCAAATCGGTCCGGCGCCCGATGCGGCCTTCCTCAAAGACAACCGCATCCTCCAACGCAGCGCCCATGACAGGGCCCCAGCGGCTTCCTGCATCGTGGCGTGACCCGGATGCATCCGAACCCCATGTATTGCTGTCGCCCAGCACCAGGATACGGACCTCCGCCAAAGCCAGATTCGGCAGCAGGCAAATCAAGACGGCGATCAGGTGCTTGCGCATGAGAAGTTCTCCAGCCGGCGGCACAGTTTCCATACAAACCTACCGCCTGCCCCCGAATGCGTGCAGAAGGCACCTTTTGGTAACCAAGCCAATCCAGTTCACAATTGCGGGAGGCTCAGGCCGTAGCGGTTTCTGAAATCCAGTCCACGAATTGCCGCACAGCCCGTTTCCGCATCGCGGACGGAGACCGCAAAACCCGGTAGTGATATCCAGGCAATTGCGGGCCTTCGAGCTGCACCAAGCTGTCTTCGAACTCTGAGGAATTCACAATCGTCCGGCTCAGCAGAGCGGCGCCGTGGCCGCGTTTCAACGCGTCGAAGGCCAAGTTGTACGCGTCAAAACTCATCCGGCGGAAAGTCTCGAAACCATCCCGACCTGCTGCTGAAAACCAGGCTTTCCAGGACGGCGCCGTCAGTGCGGAGTTTTCCCAGCGGACCTCGATCAGGCGCTGCTTGGTCAGCATCTCAATTCTTGCGGCCCTGCCCGGCTGCAGCAGCGACTTGCTGACGGCGGCAACGTAGTATTCCTGATAAAGCGCGATTTCCTCGCTGCCCTCCGGAGGCTTCTCACCGTAGCGGATCGCCACATCAATCTCGCTGCCGCTCATATCCGCAACCCCTTCGCTGGCGTAGATATTCAGCGTCAACTGCGGAAAGGCCTCGTAGAATTGCCCCAGCCTGGGCTGCAGCCAGTAGCGGGCGAACTCGCGGGTGGTAGAAATGTTGACCGAATTGGCATCAATGTTGCCATAGGTCTCCTCAAATGCCGCTGCTAAGCAATCCATGCCGCGGGTAATATCCGGCAGCATCCGGGCGCCCTGGTCAGTCAACGTGATATTGCGACCCGAGCGCTCGAACAGTTTGATATCCAGCAGTGTTTCAAGGTGGCGGATCTGATGGCTGACGGCTGTTGGCGTCACGGACAGTTCGTCGGCGGCATCAGTAATGCTCTGCAGCCGGGCGGCGGCTTCAAAGGCGCGGATCGCGTTCAGAGGCGGCAGTCGACGTTTCATCTCATCCCTTCATGACACGGACAGCGGTGTCAGACAAAGTTGAATTATCTGGAAAAAAGGGATCAAGACGACATAGGTTCCGGGCCCCCGTCGGTCAAGAGGCCCGGACCACCAGGGTCAGTGAATGTCAGAATATGTGATGGTCACCGTGTCTGCTTTCACTAGATCCAGAAACGGTTTGTTCACCGGATCAGCAACAAACTTATCCAGCGCAGCACGGCCGGCCTCTTCGCTTTCCCAGTAAACGACTTCAATCCAGACACCATCGGCCTGCAGCGCCACGTGGCGGTCAACAAAGCCTTCGTAGTTAGCATGCATATTGGCGTTCACAGTTCCGCCAGCAGCAGCTTCTGACATCGCTTCCACAGTAACGCCTTCCTTGGCTTTGAAAGTGACGTATTCGATGGTTCCGGCTTTTGTCAGATCCGATGCCATTGCGGCGGTTATTGTCCCTGCAGCTATAGCCGCTGCAAGCGCTGCGGTCTTCAGGCCGGTTGCAAGTTTCATCATGTCTGTCTCCTCCTGTTGCATGATGGAATTGTGAGTGGTGGCACTTAAAAGTCAGAGAGTCTGCACGGTTGCGGCGATTGCCTTTCCCAGCTGTGCATGCTGTTGCTTGCTGATGTGCAGCCCATCCGTGCCCAGGGCATTACCCACCACAGCGCCTGCATCAAAGCTGGCAATCCCGGCCTGATCCGCTGCGGTTTTAAGCGCGGCCCCCAGCGCTTCGGACTTGGCCTTGCCGCCTTCGAACATTGCTGCAAAATCTGGGTGGGGCATGTCGTTGACCGGAGGCGGCGATACCACCAGCACCTTCGGTGCGTCATAATGATAGGCAACGCCGCCTGCGCAGCCTTGCGCGGCCTGTGCAACTTCGATGATTGCAGCGGCAATATCTTCGGCCGACCGGTTCGTTTCTGCCTTCAGATCATTGGTGCCGAGCATGATAATCAGCAGATCCACCGGCATTTCGCGGGCGATGGCCGCGGACAGTGTTTTGGCGCCATTGAACATGTCTGACTTGATGGCGTTCCAGTCCATGGAATCATCGAGGTTGGTCGCCCGAACGGTCAGCCCGTCCACAGCAACCGTGTAACCACTGCCTAGGTCTGCCGCCATGACACCGGCCCAGCGCTCATCGTCTGCATAGCGGGTGGAGGGGAACGCCTCTTCCACCCCTATCCAGCCCCAGGTGTTGCTGTCGCCGTAAACAAGGATCTTCTTTTCTGCCATTTGAGGCTTCCTTTCGTTCATTCAGTGATGATGTGGCCGTCTTCGGGGTGCCAGCTGGCCGTCACGCCTACCCCGACTTCGATATCCAGCGTCTGCATGTCCCGCTGCTGAAGCTGCACCGTGATCTGGGTGCCCGCGCCAGTTTCAAGACGCAGATTGACCAGGGCCCCAACAAATTCCTCGCCAATGACACGGCAAGGCACCTCGTTGTCTGCCCAGCCTGCTGCCGGAGTGATGGAAATCTGGTCGGCCCGGACAACCAGGCTGACATGCTGTCCAGGTGCCAACCCGGCAGTCTTCAAGGCATCAGTTTTAAAAGTGCCGTCAGCGCTCTCCAGCACCAATTCCCCGTTCTTTCGTGGGCGGATGGTACAATCGAAGATCGAGGAACCGCCCAGAAACTCGGCGACAAAGGGCGTCGCCGGGCGCAAGTAGATATCTTCCGGGCTTCCTGCTTGCTCAATCCGGCCCTTGTTCATGATCACCACGGTATCCGCCATCGAGAAGGCCTCTGAATGGCTGTGAGTGACATAGATAAAGGTAATCCCCAGTTCTCGCTGAAGGCGTTTCAATTCCCCCTGCATCTGCACCGACAGATGCGCATCCAGGGCCGACAGGGGTTCGTCCAGCAGCAGAACGGAAGGTTCCGTCACCAGGCAGCGTGCCAGGGCAACCCGCTGCCGCTGCCCGCCCGAAAGCTGGTTGATCCCCCGATCCGCATATTCGCCAAGACCCAGCTTTTTCAGCCAGACTTGCGCCCGGTGCTTGCGTTCCGCCGCTCCAACACCATTCATGCGTAAACCAAACTCTACGTTTTCGCGCACGGTCAGGAAGGGAAACAGAGCCAGAGACTGCCAGACCATTGGCATCTCGCGCTCCCAGATCGGCAAGTCGTTGATCCGCCGCCCCTGATGCAGGATATCTCCGCTGCTGGACTCTTCCAGTCCCGCCAGCATCCGCAGCATGGTGGACTTGCCGCAGCCCGACGGCCCCATGATGGCGATGAATTTTCCTTCTTCGATGTCCAGATCGAGATTTTCCACAGCCACGGCCGCTCCATAGGTCTTGCGGAGGTTCTTCAGCGAGATATGGGCTTGGCTCATGGCACGATCCTGCGGCTGGGGCGCGGCATCCCGCGCGGGTTGGAGGGGGGATAAGCTGTTCATTTCGCGTCCTTCGTCAGGCGGCGGAGCACCAAGAACTGGGCGCCGAGGATCAAAGAGATAGAGGTGGCAAAGGTGATTGAGCCGATGGCATTGATGCGCGGGCTGACTGCGGATTGCAGAAAGCTGAGAATCCTGACCGAAGAGGTTTCCTCCAGCCCTCCGACAAACCAGGTGACCGCGTATTCATCAAAGCTCACCGCCATGCAGAGAAGAAAGGCAGCCAGCACCGAAGTTTTGGTCGACGGGATGATGATCTCCCAGAAAGCGCGCCAATTGGAGGCCCCCAGGTTCTGCGCTGCGAACTCCAGGTCGCCGTCGATTTGCGAAAACCGCAGCCGGATGATCGCCATGGCGAAGGGTGAGGTCAGCACGATGTGGCTGACAACGATTGCGGGCAGCGTGCCGGACAGACCGATGCGGGATAGATAGGCCAGCATCGCCAGCCCGATGACCACCAAGGGGATCAAGGGCGGCATCAAAGCAAATACCAGCACCAGTCTTTTGCCAATGAAATTGAACCGGTAGTCGGCATAGGCAGCCGCAAAGCCCATGGCGGTGGCAATCGGCGCCACGATCAGCGCAATCTTGACCGTATTCTTGAAGGCGTCGATCACCAGCGCATCCGCTAGGATCAGCCGGTACCACTCTAGCGTGAAGCCACCAAGCGGGATGGTCGGGAACCGGTCCGAATTCAGCGAGAACACAAAGTTCGTCAGAATTGGCGCATAGAGGAACGCAAGGGCCAGTCCGGTGAAGGCAAGAGTCAGACGGCGGGTGGTGCGGGAGACTCGCATGGGTTAGGACCTCCGGTAGGCATAGGTGATCGAGGCCAACGCGGTGAGCAGCAGTGTGACGATCATCATCAGGGCGACGACAGCGGCGCGGGGCCACTGCTGGCCGGATTTCACGGTGTCTGCGATCAAGATAGACAGGGTCGTGAACTTGCCGCCGCCCAGGTAGGTTGCGGTCACGAAGTCGCCAAAGCTGAAGATGAAGGCAAACAGAGCGCCTAGCACGATGCCCGGGCGGGCCGCAGGCAGCACGGTTGCAAACAGCACCCGGCGCGGGCCGCAGCCCAGGTTGTAGGCCGCGTCGATCAGCGTCCGATCCAGCGACAGAAGCGAGATCGCCTGGATCACGATCACCAGCGGCAGTGTCAAGGTGACAAGGCCAACCATCAGCGCCAGCGGCGTGTTCAGCAGGCTGCCGGTCTCAATACCGATGGCTGCCATCAACTTCATCACGATGCCGTTTTCGGTCAGGTAGATCTGCCAGGAATAGATACGCACCAAGTAAGAGGTGAAGAACGGCACTACGAACAGGCCGAGCAGGACCATCCGGGCGCGGGGTGACAGGAAGAAACTGATGGCAAGAGCACAGGGCAGTGCAGCAAGCGTGGCCAGCACAGAGGCACTGGCAGCGATCACCGCGGTGCGCGCATAGGCGGACCAGAAATACCCTGCGGTCAGGATCTTCTGCCAGTTCTCCAATTGGAAGTCCGGCGTCAGTAGAAAGTTCTTCACATCCCAGAAGCTAAGCCAGATCAGCAAAACCATCGGCCCTAAAAAGAAACCGGCCAACCAGACCGGCAGCGGCAGGCTCCATAAGGCACTGTAGGCAGTCTTGGACAGACGCCTGGCTTGAAGGAGAGAAGTCATGGTAGTTTCCTTCGACTCGATGAAGGGGAAGTGCCCCGCTGCCAACGGGAGCCCGGCAGCGGGACTGAAGCACCCGAGAGGGGAGGTCAGGCGCTCTTGTAGGCGGACCAGAAGTCGTTCCAGTCGCCCAAGTCCTGCTGCACAGGCAGCTGGCGAATATGGATGCGCCCCTTGCGGATCAGGTCGATAGCATTGCCATCACCCTTGAACATTCCCAGGTGGCGGGCATCCTCCGGCTTCTCGGCGATCATCCGTTCCCAGCCGGATTTCGACGGGATGATCGCGGGGAACACATTGAGGTTCGCCAGGTTGTACTGGCCGGCCGGGCTGGAGGCGTGCTGGATGAACTTGCGCGCCAAATCAGTCTTGCGGGAGCCGCGCCCGATGGAGAAACTCTCGGTGAACTGGATGCCGCCCTGCTCCGGGATGGTGGTGGTGACATTGGCACCATCGCGCCGCAGCACGCCGGTAATCCACTCGCCAATCCCTGGCATCACGGTAACTTCGCCGGACTTCAGTGACGACAGGACACCGCCGTAGTCATAGAAACCACGCACCTGCGGTTTCAGGCTTAGCGTGGTGTCCTGCAGCCTGTCCCATGCGCCTTCGCCAATGTCGTAAGGCTGTGCGTTGCCGTCGCGCAGGCTCAGAACGCCGAGGTTGGGCAGGTGCCAATCGAAATGGCCGACCTTGTCCTTGTGCTTTGCGTCCCACAGCATGTCATAAGACATTGCCTCTTTGACAGAGACCGCGTCCAGATTGTGGGAAATGCCCAGGAATCCGAAGCGGCTGATCACCGCATACAGCTCGTCGTCATGCCAGTGGCCAGGGAACTTGTGGAACTCCGGATAGAAGTCATCGAACGGGTAATCTTCCGGGTCCAGTTTTTCGACGAAATTTGCGCGGACCAGCTGCTGCACATATTCTGCATCGGCATGGATCAGGTCGTAGGTGCCGGCCGGAGACTGTGCAAGCAAGGCCAGCATCTGCTCGCCGCCGACGTAATACTTCGGGGTAATCTTGACGTTGTGCAGCTCTTCGAACTCGGCAACCGCATCCGGTTCCGCCTGACCGTACCAGGCCAGCATTGTCATTTCGGTTACCGATTGGGCACGGGCAATCATCGGCATCGCCAGCGCCCCTGCTGCCATGGCGCTTGTCTTCAAAAGACTCCGCCGCGTGAGTGTTGTTTTGGCCATTTCCGGCTCCTCCCTTGCGTGATGAAGGAAGTATCCGGACAGGCTGCTGCCCCAACAATCGAGCAGAACTCACGCGTCTCCAAGATTTTCTCAGCCTTTGGACGCGGCCAATCCGTGAGTTTTGCGGGCTGCAATCCTTGCCAGCTGCAAACCAGCTGCCGAATCTCAACCCTGAGGCATGAACTGCTGGCCATAGGCGCTGTCCCGGAACAGATCCGCCTCGCTCAGTAGCCAGTCCTGAAACGCCTTGATCTTCCCGGTGCGAGCTCGCTCCACCGGGCAAACCAGGTAATAGCTACGGTCCTTTAGCACCTGCGGGATGGGCGCGGCAATGCGCCCCCGCTCAATCTCGCGGGACGCTGCGATCACGCTGACAAGGGCGACCGCGCGGTTGTCTATGGCGGCCTCAATACACATGATTTCATCGCTGAAATGCGCAATCGGGCGGATCTGGCAGGCAGGCACCCCGGCTGAGGCGAACCACGCTTGCCAGTTCGGATCGCCGTCTTCGAACCCAAGCCATTCATATTCGACCATATCCCGGCTCAGCAAATCTTCCGGAGTTTTGATCTTGCTGCTCAGTTTACGGGCGCAGACCGGGGTCACAAAGTCATCCAGCACCCAGGCCGCATGCGCGCTGGGGTCGGGCGTATCCGTGTATCTGATCGAAATATCAACGGAATACCGCGCAAAATCCAAAACGCTGTCCGAAGCGATGACTTTAACATCGAGCTGCGGATACAGGCGGCTGAATTTCGGCAGCCGGGGGCTAAGCCAGCTCCAGGCAAAAGAGCGCGTTGTGGTTACTACCAGCTCGCCCTCGATTTCATCCATGCTGAGCTGCGCCACGCCCTGGTTCAGCTGGCTGAAAGCATCGCTGACAAAGGGGCTCAATATTTCGCCCTCAGCCGTCAGTTTCAGCGACCGTGTCAGCCGGTGGAACAACGAAATGCCCAGCTGTGTTTCCAAGGTCTTGAGCCGGTGGCTGATCGCGGTAGGCGTCAGCGACAGCTCTTCTGCGGCCATCTTGATGCTCATATGGCGCGAAACGGCCTCAAAGGCCTGTAAGCTGGTCAGGGGCGGCAGGCGTTTCACGGTATGAACCTCGCGTTTACAGGGGCTGGCCCCTCCCGTTCGGAAGGGGCCTCTGAAGGTTCAGTGTGGAATTACCCCCTTCTGGAGCGCAATACGTCCAAAGCGGCCGCAACAACCAAAACGATACCTGTCGTCATGAGACTCAACTCTGTTGGGACGTTCATCAGAATCAACCCGTTCGAGAGCATACCCAAAAGCCAGACGCCCAGCACAACCCGCAGGACCGATCCTTTACCCCCGGTGAAGGGGATGCCGCCCAGAAGAACTGCCGTCAGAACGCTGAGTTCGACCCCGACCCCCAGTGTCCCTGCCGGAGCGGAGTTGATCCGGGAAATACTCATCAGCGCTGCGACTGCCACAAAAAATCCCGTGGCGGCATACAGCCCGACACCAATTGCCTTGACCCTAAGCCCGACCAGGAATGCCGCCCTTTGATTGACGCCCAGCGCCACGATTTGCGGCCCGATTGGCAACAAGGCCATGACAGCCGTGCCAAGCGCAATGACAACCAGCATGATCCAGGTCAGCACCGGAAGCCCCAGCACACGCTCATAGCCGATCACCAAGAATTCCTCGGGAAAGCCGAAAATCGGGTTTGGCGCCAGCCATTGCGCCAGACCACGGATCAGGGTCAGCGTCCCCAGCGTCACGATGATCGGAGACATTCCGATGGACGACACAAGCACGCCGTTGATCAATCCGGCAACCGTGCCAACCGCCAGCGTCAAAAGCACCGCGCCGGTAATCCCCAGCGGCTCAAAGCTGAGCCCGGCCACCACACCGCAAAGCGCCAGCGTTGAGCCCACCGAAAGGTCGATCTTGCCGGCCATCAGCAGCATTGCAAATGGAATGGATATCGTCATCAGCGCAGATACCTGCACCGAGATCGCAATCCAGTTGTTGGCAGTCATAAAGACCGGCGCCTTCACATAGAAGAATAGCGCCAGCAGGGTGATGGCTGCTGGCAGGGCAGCTGCCACAGCGATCTCGAACCAGTCGCGTTCCGTTTTGTCGTCCGCCGTTGCCGCGGCCCGGGTCAGTCCGGTGTCTGTCATTGCATCATTTCCATTTGCTGCGCCCCGGCACCGGAGGCCGGAAGCTCCTGTTGCGTGCTGTGTTCAGCCCTGTGGGCCAATTCGATCAGCAGCTCTTCGTCATGCGGATTATCAATCAGCGCCACCTGCTTGCCGCGCCCCAGCACCAGTATCTTGTCCGCCAGCAGGCAGATTTCCGTTGCATCGGATGAGGCTACCGCCACCGCAGTGCCTTTGCGTTTCACTTCTGCCAGCGCTTCGTACAGTTCGTGCCGGGCGCCGATATCGACGCCCTGAGTAGGCTCATCCAGCAGCAGCAGCTTGAGGCCTGAGCCTTCGACCAGCCAGCGGCCCACCATGATCTTCTGTGCATTGCCGCCACTGAAACGCTGCCCCTGCAGTCGCGGGTTTGGGGGCTGAATGTTCAGCCGCCGTGCGGCGCGCTCAAACTCCCTCCCTTCCCGCTGGAAACTGCGCAGCAGCTTCGGCATAGGAGAGCGCCCGAAATGCGGCACCAGCAAGTTTTCGACAGCTGGAAAACTTGCAAAAAGGCTCTGCTCCTTGCGGTCGCTTGCCACCAGCGCGACACCTTTCGACAGGGCATCGCGCGGTGCGGTGAAGCTTACTTCCCGACCGTCCAGCTCAACCCGCCCCCCAGTTTTCGGTGCCGCACCCGACAGACATTCCAGAAGCTCTGTCCTGCCTGCCCCCATCAAACCGTAGATGCCAAGCACTTCACCCGCCCGCAGTTCCGCACTGACCGGGCCGACAAAACCGGTTGTCAGCGCGTCCAGCCTCAAAACCGCAGGCCCATCCGCCGAAAACGGAACTTTTTCCAAGCCATGCATCATTGCATCCGGCGAGATTGCATCCGTCATGTCGGCAATTGTCACCTCGTCAACCGGTCTGGTCCAAAGGATACGCCCGTCCCGCAGGATAGTGACCTGATCTGCAACCTTGGGGATTTCGTCCAGGAAGTGGGTGACATAGATGACACCGATCCCGTCCTTGGCCACCGCCTGCCTAATCACCGAATGAAGCGCCTTGGCCTCCTTGTCCGACAGGGACGCGGTTGGCTCGTCCAGGATAAGGAATTTGGGCTTCAGCCGCAGCGCGCGGGCAATTTCGACGACCTTGCGCTCCCCAACACCCAGCATTCCGAGGTCAGTGCGCGGATCAATTCCCGTGACGCCAAGCCGTTCAAGCAGTTCCCGCGCCTGAGCATTCTGGGCGCGGCGGTCCACCCGGCCGCCGCGCTTGATTTCATGGCCAAGAAAGATGTTCTCGGCGACGCTTAGCCCTTCAAACACCTGGAAGTGCTGATAGATGATCGCCACACCCAGGTCTTGGACCTGCCGCGGCGACGCCCCTCGTAATGAGGCATCACCGGCAAGGATGTCGCCGGAATCCGCATCCTGGGCCCCGCTGATGCAATTCAGAAGCGTGGATTTCCCTGCCCCGTTCGCTCCTAGAAACGCCAGGACCTTTCCAGCCTCGACCCGCAAGTCCACCCCCTTGAGCACCGCAACCGGCCCATAGGATTTGCGCAGATCCTTCACTTCAAGCCGCATGGCCTGCCTCCTTGCCGGTGCGGCACATCAGTTTTCGTAGTTGGAAATAAGGAAATTCAGCAGCGGCTGATCCGCTTTACTGGCCAGAACAGTGGGCGTGTAGGCAAAGCTTGGCTCTTTCTCCCGCACCGCGTTCAGCGCCAAATCGACAATGTTGGCACCCAGTTCATTGATGAGGATAGCCGCGGAGGCCCTGTAGGCACCGCCTTCGTTTACGGCGCTCAGCCCCTCCAGCGAGCCGTCCTGGCCGCCGACAAACATCGTGTCTGCGTCGGCGCCAGCCAGTTTGATCGCCCGCAGAGCGCCGACCGCTGCATCATCTGCCATGCCGATAATAATGTCGAGATCCGGATGCTGCTGCAGCACCGTCTCAGCTACCCGCAATCCGTTGGTCTGGTCCGCGGCATCCTGTTCGGCGACCACCTCGATACCGTTTTCCGAGAAAATCCGGACAACTTCAGTCCAGCGCGGAGCAAGCGATGGCAGCGGGGTCAGAGTGGTTACAAGCGCCTTAGCTTCAGTGACCCCTTGTTTCTTGGCCCAGTCCACGGCGGCCTGCGCCACGATCTGGCCGGACTGCGCATGGTCAAAACCGACAAAGCCGTCCGAACCGTCCATTTTGCCCAGATAGGTCAGCCATTTAATCCCTTGCCCTTGCGCCTGACGCTGCA
Organism: Leisingera sp. ANG1; assembly: GCF_000203975.2. GTDB lineage: Bacteria > Pseudomonadota > Alphaproteobacteria > Rhodobacterales > Rhodobacteraceae > Leisingera. The sequence goes on from NZ_AFCF02000012.1 coordinate 96,572, forward strand.
GCGGCTGCAATGCAGTGGGTTCGATCGGCAGGACAACGATCGCGTCAACGCCAAGGGTGATCCAACCCTGTATCGCATTGATTTGCTGCTCCAGATTGTTGGCTTGAGTATTGTCATGCAGAACCGTGACGCAGCCGAGCTCCGCGGCGCGTTCATCGGCAAAGCGGCGCACTTGCTTGACGATAGCAACCTCGGACACTGAGTGGCTGTACGCCACCTGGTAGCTCTGGCCGCCACTGCAGGCATCCGCCGCCGCTTCCCGGATCTGTTTGATGGTGACATTTTTGATTTCATCGGCCTGCGCCAGCGAGCCCGCAGCCAGGCCCGCCACCAGCGCGACAGTTTTTGTGATCGTTTTCATTGGGATTCCCTGTTGTTTCTTGACATTGGATGGCTGCCTTTCCCGGCAACTCCTGGACCGGGCGGAGCCTGAACGCTCCGCCCGGAAGCCGGATCAGAATTCAAAGAGGTTGGAGTATTTCACCGACAGCGAGTCGCCATTCACCAGACCAAGGAAGCCCTTGGTGCGGGGATCTTCGACAAAGCGCGGCAAAGCGGCTTCTGCATCCTCCAGCGAGGTCCAGTACACCACCTCGACCCAGGAGCCATCGGTGTTTCTGGCCAGATGACGGGCGACGAAACCGTCGTAGCCTTCCAGCACCTCATCCATGGCCAGGGTTTCACGCAGGAACTCATCCGGGTTTGCACCGTCGACGAGGTTGAATTCCAGGTATTCTACTATCACCGCCTTGTCGATCGGAAGCGCCTCTGCGACGGCGCCAGCTGCGGCGGTAACAGTCATGGCTGTCGCAAGTGCCAGGGATTTCAGCATTTTCATTGGTTTTCTCCTGTTGGATTGAGCAAAGTCTGACCCAGCCCGCCCAACACATAGGCAGCGCAGATGCCCTGTGGGCGGGCCGGTCATTCGGGAACCGGTGAGTTAGAGCGAGATCCGGCTATAATGCTGCGACCAGGGTCGCAGCCGTTCAAAGGCCGCGGCTGCGGCCAGGACGTCACCATCAGCCTGGCGGCGTCCGGCAATGTGCAGGCCAACCGGCAAGCCGGAAGCACCCAGGCCCGCGGGCACCGACACACACGGGTGGCCGGTGAAGTTGGTCAGGAAGGTAGGGCACCAGCCGATCAGCGGATCGATTTCCACACCGTTGATTTCGCTGGGGCCCTTGGTGTTGCCATCCGCGGTGTTCTTGACCGGCATTGCGCTCACCGTGGGTGAAACGATCAGGTCGTATTTCGCAAAAGTGGCCTGGTAGGCATCGAACACTTCCGAGCGGACAGACAGATCGCGGTAGAGGTCATCCGCGCTGTAGCCCGGCCCCACGCGCTCCACCCATTCCAGCAGATCCGGGGCCAGGCCGTGGCGGTGCTCCTCGGACAGCAGGTCAAGGCCGGCGGCTTTGATGGCGTCAAAGCTGTGGCGCATGATCGGCACGAACAAGCGGCACCAGATGTCGCTGTATTCGCGCTGGTCGCGGGTCAGGCCGATCTTGATCTCCTCCACCTCGGCACCGGCTAGTTCAAACACTTTGACCGCATCGGCAACAACCTCGCTGACCTCTCCCTCAATCGGGAAAACATCCAGGTCCGGGCTGTAACCGATCTTCATGCCCTTGATGCCACGCAGGGCTGCATCGGAAAAATCGTTGACCATCTGGTGGCAGTTCGGGTCGCCGGGATGTGCGCCTTGCAGAATGCCCAGCGACAGGATCGCATCCTCGACATTGCGGGTGATGGTTCCTTCGAAGATGTAGGGCAGCGTGTTGGCAAAGGCATTGGGACGCACCAGCAGGGGAGTGCGGCCTGCCGAGGCGCGGTAGCCAACGGTGTTGGTCCAGGCGGCGGGAATACGGATCGACCCGCCGCCGTCTGTTCCTTCTGCAACCGCCAGCATACCTGCGGCAACCGCCGCGGCAGAGCCGCCGGACGACCCGCCCGCATTGCGGCTGGTGTCAAACGGGTTGGTTGTCGGACCAAACGCCACGTTGTCCGTCGTGCCGCGGTACCCCATCGCCGGGCTGTTGGTCTTGCCGACAAAAATCGCGCCTGCCGCCTCCATCCGCTCGACAAAGCCGCATTTCATATCGGCAATGTTGTTCTTGAGCTGAGGAATGCCCCCCAGAGTGCTCGGCCAGCCAGGTTTGAAGTCGAACAGGTCCTTCATCGCTGTCGGCACACCATGCAATGCACCCAGCTCATCACCGCGGGCGACGGCTTCGTCCGCGGCCTTGGCGGAATCCCGCGCCTCATCAAAAGCGGTAAAGACAAAGGCGTTCAGTTTTTCGTTGCCCGCTTCGATCCGCGCAATTGCAGCCTCCATCACCTCCGACGCGGAAACGCGCCGCTCGCGGATGGCAAGCGCCGTTTCGGTTGCACTCAACTTGGCAAGATTTGCCATATTCCATTTCCTCCCTAAGACAAGTCCGGTTCCAGAAGCTTCCAGCCCGGCTTGCCAACAGGATGGCGGAGCGGGGAAATCCAACAACTGAGAAAAGCTCAGCCCATAGGTGAGGAAGTTTTTCACTTTAATAACAGCAAGATAACTAACACCCAGGCGTGGCGCCACGTTGACTGTCAGAACTAAAATAAAGAGCGCGGAGTCTGTTACTCCGCGCCGGTGCCTTGCTCTGTTTCTAACAGGCACATCAGCGGTCTTGCGCTGGCTCCTTTGCCGGTCCGGGTTTGAAGGCGCCAGCGACCCCTTCGGGAAAGAAAATCACCGTCAGAACGACCGCAACCCCCAACAACAGCAGCCGGTAGTCATCGAAACTTCGCAGAAGCTCATTGCCGATCACCACGATGAAAACCCCCGCTATGGCCCCTGGGAAGCGCCCCATGCCGCCAATGGCTAGCATCACCATTGCCATCAGGAAGAACTCTGTTCCCAGCACCTTGGGCGTGACCACAGAGGTGTAATGCGCATAAATGCCGCCGGCCACAGCCGTGAAAACCGCAGAGACGACAAAGGCCAGCAGCTTGTATTTGTACTCATTCACCCCGATTGCCTGCGAGAAAGTTTCCGCATCGCGCATGGCGATGAACGCCAGCCCCATGCGCCCGCGCAGAATGACAAAGTAGATCAGGTATACACAGACCGCGCCGAAGGCGAGCGTCACCCAGTACCAGGTCAGCTTGTCGATAGAAGAGACCTGGAACCCAAAGAGGTTGAGCCACGGAATTCCCAGCAGCCCGGTGTTGCCGCCCATTCCGATGGCCTTGCCCTGCTGGATCAAGGGCGGCAGCGCCAGATGCACCGCAAATGTAAACAGAGCCACATACTCCCCTTTCAGCCGCAGGCTCGGCACGGCGACCAGCACCCCGATCACTGCCCCAACCAGCGCTGCTGCGCCAATGGCCAGCAGGGGCGTCAGCCCGGCATGGATCGACAGCATCGCCGACCCATAGGCTCCAAAGGCAAAGAACACGAGCTGCGCGTAGTTGAAGATTCCGGCATAACCCAGGATCAGATCCCAGCTGGAGATTACGATGCACCAGATGAAGACCAGGATGAAAATGTGCCGGACATAACTGTCGCCCAAGAGCCCGCCCAGCAGGGCAAGCCCGCCGACGAGCACCCAGAAAATCAGGCTGTCGCGGCCGAGACCGGAGCCGGTGAATTGCGATGTGATGGTAGTGAAACGGTCAGCCATCTTAGTTCTCCCAGACTCCGAACAGGCCTTTTGGGCGGATCATCAGAACGGCGATCAGCATCACCAGCCAGGCCGGCATGGCCCAGCTCGGGCCGATGTAGAAAATGACAAAGGCCTCCAGGATCGCCAGGATGAAGGCCGCGACAAAGGCACCCTTGGTGCTGCCCAACCCACCAAGAACCACGATCACAAACGCCTTGAGGAACGGCGCCCAGCCGCCAAGCGGTGAAATCAGGAACACCGGCGCCAGCAGGATTCCGGCGATGCCGGTCAGCACCACCGACAGGGCGAAGGTCAGTGAAAACACCTGATTGACGTTCACACCCACCTGATTGGCGCCCTGCATATCCTGGCTGACCGCCCGGACGGCCTGGCCATAACGGGTGGCAGAGAGAAAGTATTCCAGAGCTGCAACCAGCCCAAGGGAGATAGCAAAGATCCAGATCCGGTACCAGGACAGGGTGATCCCGCCGATTTCCAGCACACCTTCGGTGAAGGCCGGGATGGTCTTGGTGCCGGGCCCAAAGACCAACTGCAGACCGTTTTCAATGATGAAAGCCAGGCCCAGCGTCACCATGATGGTGTTGATTTTCCAATTCGCACTGCCCCGCAGCGGCCGGATGATCAGCCGTTCGATGCCGATCCCTGCCACCGCCAGAATGGGAATGGCAATCAGTACTGCCAGCCATAAAGGCAGGTTGAGATGCCCAACGACCAGGAACCAGGCCAGAAAGCCCCCCAGAGAATAAAGCGAGCCATGGGCAAAGTTCAAAATGCGCGAGGCGCCGTAAACCAGCGACAAGCCGACTGCGACAGCGCAGTAGACCGCCCCCTGAGTAATCCCGCTCAGCAGGATTTCAATGATTTGCGTCATAGGGCCTCCTGCAGGCTGCGGTTGTTTGTTTCGGTGACCACGCCTTCCTCAATGGAATAGACCCTGTCGATCATCCCTTCGAGCAGCGCCAGGCTTTGTTCGACCAGCAACACGGTGAGCCCCTCGCGGTTCAGCTGCGACACGGTGCGCAACATGGTTTCCGTCAAGTTCGGCGCCAGTCCCAGAGAGGGTTCGTCAATGGCAAGAAGCGACGGATTGGACATCAGCCCCCGCCCCAGCGCCACCATCTGCGCCTCGCCGCCGGACAAGGAGCGGCACAGCTGGCTGCGGCGCTCCGCTAGGCGCGGATACAGGCTGAAAACGCGGTCCAGGTTCTCTTTCTCCCGCCGGCGCGCTTCGGGCAGATAGGCGCCTAGTTGCAAGTTCTCCAGCACACTCATATCGGGAAACAGGCGGCGATCTTCGGCCACATAGACCAGGCCCCGGCCAACCAGATGCGGCGCTTTGCGCCCGGCAATATCCTGGCCGTCAAAAGTGATTTGGCCGGATTTTGCAGGTACCAGCCCGCATATCGTCTTCAGAAGTGTGCTTTTGCCATGGCCGTTGGCCCCAACCACGGCAACCAGCTCCCCTTTGTTCACGCGTAGCGATGCATCATGCAGCACATGGAAATCGCTGTAGAAGGCGTTGACGCCTTTTACCTCAAGCATCGTGTTTCTTTCCAAGATAAATCTCGACCACATGGTCGTCGTTCAGCACCACTTCGGGGCGGTCTAGCATCACGAACTCGCCGAAGTTGATGATCAGGATGCGGTCCGCGATCTCAGCCAGTGCCCGCGTCTTATGCTCGACCATCACAATAGTGATGCCCAGCTCCTCGCGGACATGGCGGATCACCTGCAGGAATTCGAGGATTTCCTCGGCATTCAACCCGCCTAGCGGTTCATCCATAAAGATGATCTCCGGCCCCGTTGCCAGTGCCGCCCCCAGCATGATCCGTTTGCGGGTCAAGAGGTCGGCCTGTGACGCGGGCAGGTTCAGCGCCTTTTCCAGCTGGGTCAGGTAGAGGATGTCCTGCATCGGAATATCCGGCGCTGAGCCGCGAGCTTCGCTGCCGAACATCTGCCCCGCCAAAAGGTTTTCGCCAACTGTCACCGACGACAGCAGCGTCGGGATCTGAAAGGTCTGAGCAATCCCCAGCCCGCAGCGGCTGTGACGCTTGAACCCGGTTACATCCTTGCCATTGAAAAGCACCCTGCCCCGGGTCGCGTGCAGGCCCCCGGTGCAGACATTCATCAAGGTCGATTTGCCGGCGCCATTTGGACCCGCCACGCCCAGGATTTCACTCCGCTCAATCTGAAAGGACAAATCCGTCAGCGCCCGGAACGGCCCGAATTGCATGGTTACGTTTTCAAGGGACATTTGCGTCATGTAGGAATCTCTCGGGTTGTTTTGCCTGTACTTCGCCCGCTGTCTGAAAAAGCCGCGCCTCCGGAGAAGGAGGGAGAGCGAAGGCGCGGCAGGTGCCCGGACCGTTACTTGATCCAGGAAGGAGCCACGATCTCCGCGACCTTCCGGTCGCCAACCACAACCCGGACGCGTTCCTTGTTCTGCACCTGGAACAGCTGCGCAGGCTGTGTATCCGGACCGTTGTCGATGAAGTTGCGGTCATTGAAATCGAAAGTGCCGACCAGGCCCTGATACTTCATGGTGCGGATGGCATCAGCGACGGCCGCATGATCCGAAGCATCACCCACCTGTTCAACAGCGGCGGCCCACATATGCACCATGTCATAGACTGCTGCGGCCAGGCTGACTGACGGTTCGCGGCCATAGGCGACCTTCCAGCTTTCGACAAAAGCAGCACCGGCTTCGTTTTCCTGGTGGGCATTGAGGGTGAAGGCCAGCAGGCCCTCCGCCTGCCCCTGGGCAATCACATCATCCAGGCCGGTCGTCGCCCCGATGTAACCGACATTCAGCAGGGCCTTGCCGGCCGGGTTGTCCTTGTACTGCGAAAGAAACGTCGTCGCGACAGCAGGCTCCAGCGCTTCCAAATGGATCAGCGACGGTGCAGCCTCGCGGATTTGCGACTGGATGCCGGTCCATTCCACGGTGTCATAGGGTACTTCCTGCACATACACGACTTCCCAGCCCGCCTCTTCGGCGGCGGCAGCCATGGATTTCGCGTTGTTGATGTCCCATTCGAAATCGCCATGCACAATGGCCAGGCGCTTGGTTTCGAAGGCATGGCCGGTTTTCAGCACCATGTCGAATTGCGCCCGGCCATAGTTTAAGCCCACGTCGGAGGCATTGAAGATCGCGTTGCAACGCATCCGCTCTGCCAGATCGACAACGCCAATCACCGCGTCATTGTGGATGTAAGGGATGCCGTAGGGACAGAAGGCAGGAATATCCGGCCCCATGCCGCCGTAGCCATTGATCAGAGCGCTGACCTGCTCGCGTTCGATCAGATTGGCAGCTGCGGCAGCCAGCTTGTCCGGGGTCAGGTCGCCGATGTCGAAGGTCACCACTTCGACCTGGCTGCCGAGCAGGCCGCCGCCTGCGTTGATTTCACCAACAGCCAGATTGATTGCCTGCTCCATCGTTTCACCATCCGCGGCGAAATACCCGGTCAGCGGAATCGGTGCGCCGAGCGAAATGGTGTCTGCATGGGCCGCGACCCCTGCTGCAGCAAGAGCACCGGCAAGCAGACCGGCCTTTGCACGGACCTTTATAGAATTGAAAACCATGTAAGTTCCTCCCATTGGAACAGCTGTGTTTTTAGCAAGGCTCCGCCCCGGGCGCGCAGGCGCCCTGCCGCAAACCACAGATCGCGGGCTGGCTTGCAGATCCTTGCTGAACAGAGGCCTGTGAGGCCGCAGAGCGCCCATGAGAGGCACTGCACAGCCTGACACTAACCGCGGCCTGCCGTTTCCTTGCCTGAAATCTCCTCATCCAAGGGCTGAGGTTTCGTCGGGTGACAGCAACTGCCTGTGCGCCTCACCTATTCATGAGATTCAAAAGGAGGTTTCCATGACTGATCAGGAACGCAACAAGGCTACGGTGGCTGATATCTACGCCACCTGCTGGAATAAGAACGATATGCAGCGCGTCGATGAGATTTTTAACGAAGACGTGCGCCACGGCCTTCTGCTGGATGGCTGGCCTTCCGGCCGTGATGGCTTCAAAAAACTGGTGGCGTTCTGGCGCGAGGCGTTCCCTGACATCCACGAAGACGCGATTGACTTGGTGGCCGATGGCAACACGGTGATGTCCCGTTTCCGCCTGCGCGGCACCCATCACGGAGATTTCTATGGCATTCCCGGCACCGGCCGCAAAGTAGACATCTATGGCGCAGAGTGGTTCAAGTTCGATGAGAACGGCAGGGTGACGGACTATCTCTATCACGAAGACACTCTGGGCCTGTTCTTCCAACTGGGGGTCATGCCGCTGCCGCATCTGGCCATTGCCGGTGTCGATGGTTCACAGAAGTAAAGCCTGTTGCCCATGGACCTTTCCAAGCTGCCTTCGGTTGTAGACGGTGAGACGCTGTCGAACAGCTTCCTCGGCAATGCAGTAGAACTGTGCATTGTCACCGATGACCACATGAAAACAATGGAGGGACTGTGCCAACTGGGGATTGGGCCATGGGCCGTCTACACCTTTTCCCCGGAAACGGTGTCGGACCAGACATATAAAGGCGAACCCTGCGCATTCGCACTCAAAGTCTGTTTTGCACAATCCGGCAACATGATTTGGGAACTGATGCAGCCGCTTTGGGGGCCTTCTATCTTCCAGGACTTCCTCGACAAGCACGGTACCGGTTTCCACCACGTGGCCTATGACTGCAACAATGAACCCTGGGAAATCCGGATCAGCGAACTGGAAAAACGCGGTTTCAAAGTGGTGCAGTCCGGGAAATGGCAGGGTCAGAATGCGTTTGCCTTCTTTGACACAGAAGCCGCCACAGGAGCTACGTTCGAGACCTATCACTTTCCAGAGGGCTGGGATTATCCGGAACCGGAAAGCTGGTTCCCGGCGCCGCCGCCCGCTGGCGCGGACTGGTAAGAACCTCCCCCAAACTTCCACGGTGCCCGGCCTTTGCCGGCGCCGTCTTTTATTCAGGAGACCCCAAAAATGACAAACCCTGCAGCAGTGGACTTTAGCGGCCAATCGGTTTTCATCACTGGCGCCAGCCGCGGGATCGGCTACGGCGTTGCCCGCGCTTTTGCACAACATGGCGCGAGCTTGCACATTATGGCACAGGGTGAAGAAATCCATGATGCCGCCCGCCGGGTTTCTGATGAAACCGGTCAAAGCGTGACTGGCTGGACGTGTGACATTACGGACAGTGCGAAGGTCGAAGAGATCTTTGCCGAAGCCGGTCCGCTGGACGTATTTGTCGCTAATGCCGGGCTGGAAGCCGTCACTCCGATCAGCGACCGCAGCAAAGAGGCCGAGGCGCAATTTCGCCGGGTGACCGAAATTAATACCGTCGGCACCTACCTGACCACACGCGCCGCAGTGCCGCAGCTGGGGCCAGGCGGACGTATCATCCTCACCGCGTCGATATGGGGCAGCACTGCAGTGCCTGAACTCAGTGCCTATGTAGCCTCCAAACATGCGAACATCGGCTTCATGCGGTCTATTGCAAAAGAGCTTGGCCCGCGGGGCATCCGTGTCAACGCGGTCTGCCCAGGCTGGGTGATGACCGGCCCTGCGCTCAACACGCTCAGGGAAATGTCGCGGGAGAGAGGGGTGGCGGAAGAAGTTATCACTCAGGAGATTAGTGCGGAACAATCCCTGCCTGGAGTGCAATCCGCCGATGATGTCGCGCTCAGCTATCTCTATCTCGCCTCACCTCTGGCTGCCAATATCACCGGCCAGACTCTGAACGCGGATCGCGGTGCGGTGCAGGGCTGAGCACACTCAGCTTAGATTTTCTTCTCTCTGGCCTGAATATTCCTCAGTTTTCCCGGGCAGGCCATTGGTGTGTTCTTTGTAAAACCACACTGACAAAGGTCTGCCCGCCATGATCCCCTCCGCCACCAAATTTGATCCCGGCCAGCCGGACGGCACTAACCGCAGTCTGGAGGTTGCCATCTCTGCCGACGGCTCGCCTGAAGCCGGTCTCACTTACGAAATCCCCGCCCGCTGCGGCATGGCCGTGCGGGTTCTCAAGGGGCAGACACTTACTGTGATCAATCCCGCCGGTTTTCAGGTCTGCGACTTCTGGGTCTTTGCGGCAAATGACCTGAACGAATACAGCTCGATGGAGCATCTGCACACCTCACTCGGATCGATCTTTCCGAAAGTAGGAGACGGCGTGGTCTCGAACCTGCGCCGCACCCTGATGATCATTACCGAAGACACCTCACCCGGCGTGCATGACACCGTGATCGCGGCCTGCGATCATAACCGCTACCGGCAGCTTGGTGTGGAAGAATACCACGACAACTGCACCGATAATCTCCGGCAGGCCCTGATTGCCATTGGTCTGCGGGCGCCGGCGATCCCCGCTCCCTTTAATCTTTGGATGAACGTGCCGGTGCAGCCCAGCGGCAGCACCAGTTTCGAGCCGCCGGTATCCAAGCCAGGCGACCAGATGTCGTTCCGTGCTGAAACCGATGTGATTGCGGTGATGTCGGCCTGCCCGCAGGATGTGACGCCAGTGAACGGCAAAGGCACCTCGCCCGAGCGGCTCGAATTCCGCGTCACCGGCGGCTGAGGCGGTTGCGCAATGGGTGATCTGCTGCTGACAGGCCGCTGGGTGGTGCTTTCCGCCACAGATGTGCGCCAGGACCATGCGGTCCTGGTTCACCACGGGCGCGTGGCAAAAACCGGACCGGCAGCGGATATGCGGGCGGCTCATCCGGGCATACCGGAATGGGGCGGTCCTGACTGCGCCATTCTTCCGGGGCTGATCAACGCGCACCACCACTGCTATGGGCCGGAACTGCTCAACCAGGCGGTTGCCGACGACTTTCTGGAACCTTGGATGTTCAGCGGCCCCGCCATGGCCGGGCTGTCCCCCTATGCCTCGACGGCCTACTCAGCTTTGCGGCTGGTGCGTTCGGGGGTGACAGCTGTTGTGGACATGTGTGCCGCCGGGCCGTCGCGGCCGGTTAGTGAAACACGGCTGCATGAAAAGGCGGCAGCCTACCGTGATGCCGGGATAAGGGCCTCCATCGCCCCTGCCGAGCGTTGGCAGAACCGCATAGTGCATGGGGCCGGAGAGGAAGCCGCCTTCCTCGCAACTCTTCCGCCAGAATTGCGCACCCGGCTGCTGGAAAGCGAGGCCCGCAGGCAGAGACTGGCACCTGCAGAATATCTCGCCCTGATCGGCACTCTGGTGCCGCAGGGGGACGGCCTTCTGAACTTCTGGTTCGGTCCCACCGGTCCGCAATGGACCCCGGACGGGCTGCTGCAGCAGATCGCGGTGGCGGCTGAACGCCTGGATACCCGTATCCAGACCCACGCGCTGGAAAGCCACTATGAGAGCATCGAAAGCCCGCGCATCCGCGGCGGCTCAGTCATCCAGCATTTCGAAAACACCGGGCTGCTGACCGGGCGTTTGTCCCTGGCGCATGCGGTCTGGGCCACCAGCGACGACATTGACCGCCTCGCCCGCAGCGGAACCCAAGTGAGCCACAACCCCAGCTCCAACCTGCGCCTGCGGTCGGGGATCGCGCCGGCTGCTGCCATGTTGGAAGCAGGCGTTACAACCGCCATTGGCATGGATGGCACCTCGCTGGCCGGTGATGAAGATATGTTTGCCGAGATGCGCCTGGCCCTCAACCTGAACCGGCCGCCACACGGCACGGCGCAATCGCTGACGGCGCAGCAAGTTTTCACAATGGCAACAGAACACGGGGCACGCCTGATGGGCCGGGAAGGTGAACTGGGTCAGCTGCACCCAGGGTATTGCGCCGACGCGGTGGTTCTGGATTTGGAACGTCTCCTTGCCCCCTGGAGCAGCACCGTTGCTGATCCTCTGGAGTTGATCGTGGGCCGCGCCAAGGCGGACGATGTGCGCGACGTTCTGGTGGGTGGCCGTCCGGTTCTGCGCGGCCGCGTCTGCGCGGGGATTGATGAGCCGTCTCTGATGAACCGGGTGCAGCAGGAAGCAGACGCCAACCCGCCAAGCCCCGCAGCCCGGCAGCTGCAGCGTGATCTGCGCCCCTATCTGATGCGCTGGTACGCGCAGTGGGACGCCTGGGCCGCCGACACTCATCCGCCGGTGACGCGCTACGGCGCCCGGCCTTCGCCGACAGGAAAGGACCTGTAATGATCCGCAAGCCGATCAAATGGCCGAATGGCGCGCGCTGTGCCTGTGCCATCAGCTTTGACATTGACGCTGACAGCCTCATCCATATCTCCCGCCCCAAGGACGGCCATGACCGGCTTTATCCCATCTCGATGGGCAGATACGGCCCCACAGTTGCCATCCCCCGCATCCTGGAAACCTACCGCCGTTTTGGCTTGAAACAGTCGTTCTTTGCCCCTGGCTGGGTGGTCGAGCAATACCCCGAGGCTATGGAGATGATCCTAAAGGACGGCCATGAAATCGGCCATCACGGCTATCTGCACGAGGACCCCACTGCACATGGGCCTGCCGAGCAGCGGGAATGGTTCGAAAGAGCCTTGGACAGCCACAAACGGATGCTGGGCAACACACCCAAAGGTTACCGGGCGCCCGTCTACAATTTAACTCAGGCAGTGATCGACCTGCTGATCGAACACGGCTTCGAATACGAAAGCTCGCTGATGGCCGATGATGTGCCCTATCTGATGAACACGCCCACCGGGTCGCTGGTTGAACTTCCCGTCCATTGGGGCACCGACGACTGGCCGCCCTTCGCCCACTACGATGAAATCGGCTACATGATGCCGGTGGCTGGACCCAGCCGCGGTCTTGAAGGTTTCTGGGAAGAATTCGAAGCCCAATACGAGGCCGGAGGGTTCTGGCTGGCGATCTGGCATCCTTTCCTGACCGGGCGTCTGGCGCGCTGGCGGCAGGTGGAAACTTGGCTGGAGAAAGCGCTGGAGCGCGGCGATGTCTGGTTTGCGCCGATGCATGAAATCGCAGCCCATGTCCGCGCCGAGGCCGCAAAAGATCCGAACGCCGTCCGGGTGGAAGAGCTGCCTTACTACACCAAGCCGGTGCTGTTCTGATGTCAGCTGTTACCCGGCTTGCCCGCGCATTGGGCCGGGCCGATCAGCCCGATGCTGTTGGGATTTTCATCCGCCGTGATGATGCCGGGCTGTTTGAGCTGGCTCGGAGGTCTGACCGGCGGCGGGCGGAGGGTGGCTCGCTTGGCCCGCTCGACGGCCAAATCGTTGTGATCAAGGGCAATATCGCTCTGAACGACCTGCCAACCACCGCAGGGTCGCTCAGCTTTATTGCACAGGCGGAAACGACGGATGCGCCTCTGGTTCAGCGTCTAAAGGCGCAAGGAGCCATTCCGATGGGCCATGCGAACCTGTCGGAATTTGCGTTTTCCGGATTGGGGCTGAACCCGCATTTCGGAACACCGCGCAACGGGCTAGACCCGGATCTTGTCCCGGGCGGCTCCTCCTCCGGCTGCGCTTCGGCCATTGCGCTTGGCATCGCGGACTTTGCGATTGGCACCGATACCTCAGGCTCCACCCGTGTCCCGGCAGCGTATCAAGGGCTGTTTGGCTTCCGCCCGACCATGGGCCGGTATGAGGACAGCGGCATTCTGCCGCTGGCCCCGTCGCTGGACACACCCGGACCAATGGCGCGGGATTTGGACGGGTTGATCGCGTTGGATGATGCTTTGCGGGATACTCTGCCGGAGGTCGGTGCCGCCCTGACCCGGCGGATTGTCATACCCGACCGCGCCAGCCTGGGACGCCTGTCCAAAGAGATCGCGGGTTTGCTGCACGCAGCCGCCGGGCGGTTGCGTGAAAGCGGATGGGCGGTAGAGATCCGGCCCTTTGCGGCACTGGACGAAATCCGCACGCTGTTTGACAGCTTCGGAACGCTGGTCGCCGCCGAAGCGCCGGACACCTTGGCCCGGTATACCCGCCTCAGCAATCCAGCGATTGATCCCAATGTCCGCCGCAGGCTTCTAGCTGCGCTGCCGGTTAAGCCTGCAAATGCCCGGCAGCTGATGGCCACGCGCAAACGCCTGCAAGCACTTGCCAAACGGGAGCTGGAGGGGGCTCTGTTGCTGATGCCAACGGTTCCGGCCCCCCCGCCCCGCATGGACACAGTTTTGTCCAGTGCAGACAGGTTTGCCCAGGAAAATGCCAAAGCACTGAGGCTGGCGATGCCGCTTGCCTTTCTCGACATGCCTGCGCTTGCAATGCCTGCTGGCGCTTCCGGGCCCGGGCATTCGCTTTCCCTGACCGGCCCTGCCGGCAGCGACAGCAGCATTCTTGCCTATGCCAGACCGCTTGCACCACTGCTTTCACAGCTCAACACGGAGACACCTGCATGACAGCCGCCAGTCGAGCCGCAGCCGACCGCAAGGAGATTGCGGCACTGATTGCCCGCCAGTTCCGCGCCTTGTGCTGGGACGAAGAAACGCCGCCCGATACCAGCGCCCTGACAAGCGCCTTCCTGCCAAACGCCCAGCTCTTTGCTTCTGCCCGCCCTGCCCGAGCGCAATCCGCCCGGGATTTCGCGGCCAGGATGGCAGGCCTGCGAGATAGTGGCCAAATTCCGGTGTTCGAGGAGAAGGGCCGCGGCCTTCACATCTGGGTTGCTGGCAAAGTCGCGATCGCCTTGGCCGGCTGTGAGATGCATGAAAATCGGACAGAAGTTACCGAAGACATCAGCGCCTTCCTGCTGGTCCGGAACCCGGAAGGCTGGGTCATCGCGGCCCAAGCCTGGGACATCCTGCCATCCATTGCAGCGGCCTTTTCCGCTAGCGGGCTGGAAGCAGAACCTTTTGACGTCAGACACTTTCCCTAAAGGAGCAAAACACATGCCCAAGTCCCTACTCATCGTTCACTCCAGCGCACGGAAGAACCGTTCACACACGCGCGATCTGGCGCGGGTCTTTACCGAGACTTGGACCGCCAACGGCGGTGGTGAAATCACCGAACGCGACATCGGCCTGACTCCACCCAGCATCATCAATGAAGACTGGATTGCTGCAGTTTTCACCGACCCGTCTGAGCTCACAGACGAACAACGTGCTGTCCTGGCCGAATCTGATGCCTTGATCGAAGAAATCAAAGCGGCCGACGTGATCGCTTTGGGTGTCCCGATGTACAACTATTCAATGCCTGCCTCCCTCAAGGCCTGGTTTGATCTGATTGCACGTGTCGGCGTCACCTTCAGCTTCGATCTCTCCCGGGGAGATACTCCGATTGAACCGATACTGTCCGGCAAGAAACTGGTGGTTCTGTCGTCCCGGGGCGAATTCGGCTTCGCGCCGGGTGGCGAACGGTCACATCTGAACGGTTTGGATCCTGCCTTGGCAGCTTCCGCGCATTATTTGGGCGCAAATGCAACGGAAATGGAAACGATTGCTATCGAGTATGAAGAGTTCAAGGATGAGCGTTGGGAAAAGTCTTTGGCAGCAGCACAAATCCGCACTGCGGAACTGGCAGCCGCTTTGCCGACCGAGTGAGGCCTGGCCAAACGCTGGAAGTTGTTGCGGGGTGCATTTATGTCCCCCGCGATCCTTCGGCGTGCAGCTTGTTGAAATACCCGGTCTTCAGAATTCTACTGTGAGGGCACTCGCAAAAAGAACCCGCTGCCAATTCCGGCAACGCCAAAAAGCAACCCAAGAAACGAGCACAGGTTGAGGGCCGCCAGCGCAATCTGGGTTTAAAGCTCCCTATGGCGCACTACCAGAAGCGGTCATTCACGCTGTTCAGGGCTGATCTCAGCAACTTCACAAACTCGTCGGCCAAAGCCGAAGTCGGCCGGTGAGCGGGCTGCATAATCGACACCTCCAGCGCAACGCCCGGCCGGAACGGGCGGAACACCACCGGACGCGGTTCTGGCCGCATGTTCACATACCCGGCCGCAGTGATCGGATCGCAAACGCAATAGCACAGCCCCTTCTCCACCAGCGTCAGCGCCGGATGAAAAGTTCGGAGTTCAAACCGGTGCTCAAACCGCGCCTTCTGCGCCTCAAACGCGCGCAGGGTGGCGATCAGGTTCGGATGCCCCTCCTGCAACGCCGCCATCGGTTTGCCCGACAAATGCCGTGCCTCCACAGCCTCCAATTCTGCCAGCGGATCACCTGCAGGGATCGCACAGACACATTCCATCTGGAAATCCACCGTCTCAATCGCCGCTGACGGCCTCGGCGTCTCCCCCAGCCCGATGTCATATTGCTGCGATGCCACCCATTCCTCGATCACCGGCGAGGCCCGCATCATCAGAGACGCCCGCACCTCCGGCTTGTCCTGCAGGAACTCTCCCAGCAGCTGTGGCATCAGCAGGCTCGCCGCGGCCGGCATGCAGGCGATGTTCAACCGCCCCTTCGCCAGCGCCCCGATCTCGCGCATGGTGCGGGTCGACAGCGCCAGCCGGTCAAGAATGGCCTCCGTCTCGCCCAGAAAATACTGCGCCTCCGGCGTCGGTGCCATTTTTCCCCGCTGGCGGCGGAACAAATTGATCCCCAGCTCGGTCTCAAGGTTAGCGATCAGGGCAGAGACCGCAGGCTGAGTCCGTCCCAGAATCCGCGCCGCATCAGACACCGATCCGGTCCGCATCACCTCCCGGAAGGCCTGTAGCTGACGAAAGCTCAGGTTCATGGCTTTTGATTTCCTTCACATTTTTCGCAAACCATAAAGCAACTCTATTCCCCAATCAATTTAATCGCTTTGACTTAATACCCCCCACCCGCAAGTTTCCCTTCCACGGATGCACCACCTGTATCCGCCCAAAAGGGAGGGGAACATGACACGCGCCTTCAGTGTGCTGCTGACAGTGCTGATCTGCCTGGTGGCCCTGGGACAGTTCGTCCAGGTGATCACCCGCTACGTGCTGGAAATCCCGGTGATGGGGCTGGAGGAAAGCCTGCTTTATCCCACGCTTTGGCTTTACATGCTGGGCGCCGTGAACGCCTCGCGCGAGAACACCCACATCCGCGCCAATGTGCTGGAAATCTTCCTGTCATCCGAGCGCCAGCACCAGGTGCTGGCCATCATCGGTGAAGTCATCAGCCTTGCCGTCGGCCTTTGGCTCACCTCCTGGGCCTGGGACTTCTGGAAGTATTCCCAGCGGGTCTGGCGCGAAAGCCCGACACTTTATCTGCCCACCTTCTACGTCGATGCAGCGCTGTTCATCGGCATGGTCCTGATGATGGCCTTCACCGCCTGCCACTTGCTCCTGCACATCCGCGCTCTGTTCACCCCTCTCCCGGCGCGAAAGGAAGCCTGAGATGATCGAGATTGCCCTCCTTGCCGTTCTGGTCCTGGTCCTTTTGCTGACCCTGGGCGTGCCGCTCCCCTACTGCTTTGGCGCTGGTCTGATGGTGATGTATTTCGCCGGGGACGTGGTGATGAAGGGCAACATGCTCTGGGGCTTCCAGCAGCTGGGCAACCCGGTGCTGCTGGCGATCCCGCTGTTCGTGCTGGCCGGCACGATCATGAGCGTCTCCGGCATTGCCGCCAGCCTGCTGAACTTCGTAAACATCTTCATCGGCCATTTGCGCGGCGGGCTTGGTGTTGTCGCCACCGTGTCCTGCGCCCTCATTGGCGCAATCTCCGGCTCCGGCCTCACCGGGGTGGCCGCCATCGGCCCGCTGCTGATCCCCGAGATGGAGAAACAGGGCTACCCCCGCGAATACGCCACCGCCCTCATCGCCAATGCTTCGCTGCTGGGCCTGCTGATCCCGCCCTCGGTCACCATGATCGTCTACGGCTGGGTCACCGACACCTCGATCCTCGCCTGTTTCCTGGCCACCCTCGGCCCCGGCCTGCTGATCATGTCAAGTTTCTCTATCGTCAACATCCGCATGGCCCGCAAATTCCCGCTGCAGCTGGCTGAGCCGCCCAAGGGCGCCGCCTTTGTCTCCGAGGCCGCCAGCCGCGGCCTCAAGGCCACCCCGGCGCTGCTGATGCCAGTGATCATCCTCGGCGGCATCTACGGGGGCATAATGACCCCGACAGAGGCCGCAGCCGTCGCCGTAATCTATGCCGTGCCCGTCGGCTTTCTGATCTACAAGGGCCTCGACATCCGCACCTTCCTTGGCGCCGGGCGCGAGGCGGCAACCTCGGTGGGAGCGATCATGCTGATGATCCTGTTTTCGATGATCCTCAGCCAGATGTTCGTGCTGGAAAGCGTGCCGCAAGCCATCGTCGAGGGCATCTTCACGATCACCGAAAACAAGGCGCTGCTGCTGATCCTGATCAATATCCTCTTGTTCCTAGTCGGCATGGTGGTGAACGACGTGACTGCCATCATCCTGATTGCACCGCTGCTTCTACCGCTGATGCAGGCCATTGGCGTCAGCCCGATCCAGTTCGCCGCGATCATGGGTGTGAACACCGCGATGGGCGGAGTCACCCCGCCCTATGCCTCGATCCTCTACCTCGGCGCCCGCGTTGGCCAAGTGCCGGTCACCAAGGTGATCCGCCCTGCCATGACACTGATCCTGCTCGGCTATCTGCCGGTGGTGTTCCTCACCAGCTTCTGGCCGGACCTGTCGCTCTGGCTGCCCCGTATCTTCGGCTACTAAGCCGCCCCGCTTTCATCATCACTCACGGAGGAGAAAACCTATGATGACATTCCTGAAGTCCACCTGTATGGCCGCAACCCTGGCCGCAACCGCCGGCATGGCGATGGCGGACACGCTGAAGCTCAGCCATATCCGCCCGCAAGGCGCCACCATCGACAACGAACTGCGCGTCTTTGCTGAAAGCCTCTCCGGCGCGACCGGCGGCTCGCTGGAGCTGAACCTGTTCCCGGCTTCGGCGCTGGGTGACTACACTTCGGTGCAGGAACGCATTTCCGTCGGCGCCATTGACATGGCTGTGCAGCCTGCTGCCACTGCTGTTGACCGCCGGATGCAGATCTCGGCCTTTCCTTACGTCGCCTCCAACTGGGCTGAAGCCAAAAAGATCTACGGCCCCGGCGGCGCCATCTATGACGCGATGAAGGAGCTTTATGCCAAGCAGGACATCACCATGCTGGCCGCCTATCCGGTTTATTTCGGCGGCGTGGCGCTGAACACTGATGCGGTTGACCCCGGCAACCCAACCGCCGCCAAGGGCATCAAGGTCCGCGTCCCTGGTATCAAGAGCTTCCAGCTGACCGCTGACGCGCTCGGCTACATCTCCTCGCCGATCCCCTTCTCCGAAGCCTTCACTGCGGTGCAGACCGGCGTGGTTGATGGTGTCGTCGGCTCCGGCGCCGAAGGCTATTATGCTTCCTTCCGCGATGTGACCTCCACCTATGTGCCAGTGAACACGCACTTCGAAGTCTGGTACATGATCATCAACTCCGGCACCCTGGCCGAGCTGAGCGACGAAGACCGCGCAGCACTAGAAGCCGGTGCTGTCGCTTTTGAAGCCAAACGCTGGGAAACCGCCGAGGCTGACCAGGGCGCGTTTGAGCAGAAGCTTGCCGACAACGGGGCCAAGATCGTTTCGCTGAGCGATGCGGAGCTTGCCGCCACCGCCAAACACGTGCGCGCCCAGGTCTGGCCGCAGGTGCTGGAGGATGTCGGCGCGGACTGGGGCCAGGCCATCCTCGACAAGATCGCCGAGTAATCCGGCCTCAGAACTTGGGAAAGGCGAGCCCTCCCCGGCGCCTTTCCCCTTTTTGCTTTCCCGACGGAGACCCGCAGATGTTCCGATCCCTTCGTTCAGATGGCGCCCCCAAGGTTACGCTGACAATAAACGGCCAGGAAGTCACCGCTGCAGCCGGGCAATCGGTCTGGTCTGCCATGGCGCTGACTGGCCAGTCCGTGACCCGCCGCGCGGCCCTGTCAGGCGAAAACCGCAGCGCCTATTGCGCCATGGGCGTCTGTTTCGAATGTATGGTGATCATCGACGGCCTGCCGAACCAGCAAGCCTGCCTGCACCGCGTTGCAGAGGGAATGACCGTCACCACCCAGAACATCACCCAAGACTGCGAGGCCGAAAATGCAGGCCCTTGACTGTGCCATCATCGGCGCCGGCCCGGCCGGTATGACAGCCGCTATCGAGCTTTCCAAGGGCGGCGCCAAGGTCGCCGTGCTGGATCGCGGTACCCGCGCTGGCGGCCAGATTTACCGCGCCGCCGCCGCCAGCCCCCTGCCCAATACAAGCGCGCTGGGGCCCGACTACCAAGCGGGAGCGGAGCTGATCGCAGCTTTTGAACGCACGGACCTTACCCATTTCGCCAGCAGCGATGCCTGGCACCTTGGCGACGACGGCCGCGTTCTGTTTTCACACTTGGGCGAAACGCATGAGCTGCACTGCCGTGAGATGCTGCTCTGCCCCGGCGCGATGGAGCGTCCGATGCCGATCCCCGGCTGGACCCTGCCCGGCGTGATGACCGCTGGCGCCGCCCAGGTGATGCTGAAATCCGATGCCACCGTGGCCGAAGGTGCGGTTTTCGCAGGTTCCGGCCCGTTGCTCTATCTGATCGTGGCGCAATACCTGCGCCTTGGAGTGCCCGTCACCGCCTTGGTCGACACCACCCCGCGGCAGAACTACCTGAACGCCGCCCCGCTCCTGCCCCGCGCCCTGCGCCAAGCCGGGCAACTGAAGAAGGGCATCGCCCTCCTGCGCGAAATCCGCTCGGCAGGAATCCCGCAGTACCGCTTTGCCGAAAACCTCGAAGTGCTGGGACAGAACAAGGCTAAGGGACTGCGCTTCACATCAGGCGGCCAGATCCGCGAGATCGCTGCAGAAACCATCTTTTTGCATCACGGCGTCCAGCCCAATCTCAACATGACCCGGGCCATGGATCTGGCCCACCGCTGGAACCCGCAACAGCTGTGCTGGCAAGTGGAAACCGATGCATTCGGGCAAACCTCGATCCAGCATATCTCTGCCGCGGGTGACGGTGCTGGGATCATCGGCGCCGATGGCGCCCGTATTGCGGGCCGCCTGGCTGCGCTCAACATCCTGCACCGCTTGGGCCGCCTGAGCGAGGCAGACCGCAACCGCCAGGCCACCCCCGGTATTGCGAAACTCGCCGCCATGGCCCCGTTCCGCGCCTTCATCGATAGGCTCTACCACCCGGCAAACGCGCTGCGCCTGCCGCAAAACCCGGACACCTTGGTTTGCCGCTGCGAGGAGCAGACGCTGGCGGATCTCCGCGAAGGCTTTAATCAAGGAGCCCGCGACCCCAATGCGCTGAAATCCCTCACCCGCTGCGGCATGGGCCCCTGCCAAGGGCGCCAATGCGGCCACATGGTAACTGGCCTTCTCTCGCAATGGCGCGCCGAACCAACCGAGGCTGTCGGTTATTACCGCCTGCGTAGCCCTCAGCGGCTGCTTACGCTGGACGAACTCAGCCGCTTCCAGGCCGTACCGGCCCCCACCCATGCGGAGGCTGCGGAATGAAAGGCGACGTCTTAGTCATCGGCGGCGGTATCCAGGGTTGTGCCACCGCCTATCACCTTGCCCGCCAGGGCGCTTCGGTGATCCTGCTGGAGAAAGACTATGCCGGCCGCCATGCCTCCGGCGTCAATGCAGGCGGCGTACGCCTCTTGGGCCGCGACATGGCAGAAGTGCCGCTGTCCAAGGCCTCGATGGAGATGTGGCAGACCCTGGACGAGGAGCTGGGGCATGAGACCGGCTTCCGGCGCCAGAGTGTCATCAACATCGCCGCCGATCTGACCGACATGACCACCCTGCGCGCCCGCGAGGAGCGGATGCAGGCCGCGGGTTTCACCCACGAACGCATCCTCAGCCGGGCTGAGCTGCTCGACCGCCTGCCGCATGTGAACCCGGACTGCGCAGGCGGCGCCATCTCTGAGCAGGACGGCTATGCCATCCCCTACAAATCCACCAGCGCCTTCCGCCTGGCCGCCGAACGCCACCGCGCGAAAGTTGTCGAAGGCGAGGAGCTTCTCAGCCTGCGCCGTGTCGGCCCCGCCTGGCTCGCTCAGGGGCACAAGAACCGCTACGAGGCAGAAACCGTCGTCAACTGCGCTGGCGCCTGGGCCGACCACATCGCGCTAATGATTGGTGACAACGTGCCGCTCAGCCATGCCGCGCCAATGCTGATGATCACCGCAAGGATGCCGCATTTTGCCGCCCCCGTGGTCGGCGCCGTCAGCCGCCAGCTCAGCTTCAAGCAGTTCAAAAACGGCACCGTCCTGATTGGTGGCGGCGCCAAGGGCTTTGCCGACCGCGCAAATAACCGCACCCGGCTGGATTACGCGAAACTCGCCTCTGCTGCCCGCACCACAGTGGAGTTCTTCCCGATCATGCGCCGCGCCAGTATCAACCGAATGTGGGCAGGACTGGAAGCCTATATGCCCGACAACCTGCCTGTGATCGGTCCGGCAGCAAACGCAGACCGCGCCTTCCACGCCTTCGGCTTCTCCGCCCATGGTTTCCAGATGGGGCCCATCGTCGGCCAGGTGATGGCGGATCTGGTGCTGGGCGGCCAAAGCCGCTTCAACCTTACCCCGTTCCGCATTAACCGTTACGACCGCAAGATCCTTTGACAGGAAAGACAACTGACATGACCATCACCCGGATCGAAACCGGCCAGCGCATGAGCCGGATCGTCAAGCACAACGGCGTCGCCTATCTGTGCGGCCAAACCTCCAGCGCCGCCACCGTGGCGGAGCAGACAGGCGAGATCCTCGCCAAGGTCGAGGACCTGCTGGAGAAAGCCGGCAGCGACAAGACCCGCATTTTGAAATGCGAGATCTGGC
Organism: Leisingera sp. ANG1; assembly: GCF_000203975.2. GTDB lineage: Bacteria > Pseudomonadota > Alphaproteobacteria > Rhodobacterales > Rhodobacteraceae > Leisingera. The sequence continues at coordinate 118,888 of NZ_AFCF02000012.1, forward strand.
TGGCCGACATGGCCGATTTTGCCGAGATGAACGAGGTCTGGGACACCTGGGTGCCAGAAGGACAGGCCCCGGCCCGCGCCTGCGGCAAAGCAAGGCTCGCCCGCGATGTGCTGAAAGTTGAGATGATCGTCACCGCTGCCTGTGACTAAAATCCCGCTAATGCCGCACGGCCGGGTTCTGCTTGCATTGGTGGAATACGGCCTGGCGGCGGCGGATGGGATTTGAAAGTCTTTCCAGTGAGACCGGCAATCCCAAGCCAGCCGCAAGGTCCTGAATTCCGCTGACATGACAGAGTTGTTCTGCTCCGGCACCCAAGGTTAGCCTCTTTCCGCTCCGATCTTGGACCACCTCAGATTTGACGAAACCAACCTTCAGGTACGCGCACTGGTAGTAGTTTTCCTGTCCCTCACAGGGTTCGCCTGTGTGTTTCGGCCCTGAACCGACGTTCGCCATGAGTGCCAACGCTGCAATGCAGCTTCTCAAAAGCAGACTTTCACCACGAGATCAGCATCCAAACGGATTTGAGGATTATTGCGGAGAAGGCCAAGGCCGCCCTGCAGAACAAGGCGGACTTGGCAGGGTTGCAATTATGCGATCAGGCCAACGCGTTTCCGAATGGCTTCAAAACTCTGACGCGCGATGACCTCGCCATCCCGGAAAACTGTTTTCAGCGCGTCGTGGCCGGACGGGATGTTGCCGTATGGGCGAACCACAAACTTGCCCGCATCTGTTTCCATCACACCAAGACGCCCTTTCTTCGAGGTTTTGCTGCCCGCGGCAGTGATCGGGTCTTTGAAGACGTCGCGCCATTCCCCGTTCACGCAGATGGCCGAGGTTTTCATCGAGTATGAGAACGTATCCCGATCCAGTTTCTGCAGCAGGCCTGCGCCCATGCCAAAGGCGATGTTGCCAATGGCAAGGCCTCGCTCAATCATCCGGTCCATGATCCGGACAATAGAGGTCTTGTTCACCCCGTCGCCCTGGATCACCCGCACCTGGCTGGGCAGGATACGGAAATTGTTCGGGGTCAGGGAATAGCCGAACCTCTCCATCAGCGCCTCGATCACATCGGGCACGATCTGCAACGGGTCGCCGCTGTCGGGGCGTATGACAAGCACCCCGTCACGGGCCAATACCGTGTTGCGCAGCTCAGTGCCCCAATACTTCCGCACCGCCCGCATCAAATCGTAGCTGTCCGAAACACAGGCGATGATCCCTTGGGGGTTGTCCGCAAGGAACTGCCGCATGAAGTCCAGCTCTCCATCCGCACCGAAAGAGGTCACGGTGCTGTGCTCTGTCGCAGGGATCGAGAAACCGGCCATGCCGGCACCGTAAACGTTGCGGGCAAGTACAAGCCCGCCCACTGTGTCGGTGCCCATCGAATTCACCAAATGCGCAGCTCCGCCGATTGCAGCACTTTCGGCGCTGGTGGCGCCGCGCGCACCGAAGTCGTGCAGCTTGAAGGCAAGGCCTTCGTCGCTGCCATCGGTTCGGATCAGGCGGTCCCGGATTTGCCGTACAACGTAGTTTGAAATGGTCGCGACGGTGCTGGGATACCAGACGGCCCGAAGCAACCGGGTTTCCAGAAAGCCGGGCAAGGCCCAGCATTTGGGATCGGTATTCACAATTCTGACCTGCGGGATCGAGACCGGGGCAATCGTTCCTTCAGCCAGGGCGTCAATCTGCACGGGCAAAAGCCCGTCGTGCGCATCAATGATGTGCTGAAACATTTCGACATAGAGCGAAAGGCCGTGGGCTTCGATAAAGGGGGTGGCCTCGTCCAGCATGGCTTGGGTGACGATGCGCCCATCCAGCTTCACCAGTTCAGCCTGAAGGCCGAAAAACAGGACCTCATCGATCTCACCATCGGGGCGGCGCGGCTCGATATAGGCAAAGACCTTTTCAGTGCCTTCTGGAAACTGCTTGGGGTGGCTGTATTTGTAGCTGTCCGTGTCGAGCAGGAAATTGCCCGTAGCAACACTGTTTGCAAAATTTGATGTTTGCATCATCATGGCTCCAGTCCTCCTTGGATTGGATATGTGAAGCCGTACCGGACCTCCCGGCAGGCTGGGGATCATGGCCCCGGCGGGGCCGATGAATTCAGTGCATCCGGCTCATCAGAACCGAAGAATAGGCAAAGGGCACGTTGGGCACCAAAGCCTGAATGATGTCGAAGTGATCTTCGAACATCACGTCCGGGGTCAGTTGATTGACCGGCATCCAGAAGGCGCGTTTGGCGTCATCCGCGCCTTTGACCTTTTCCTGCGCCTTGCCATCAATCAGCTCGAACTTGAACGCCTCGGTGCGCACCCAGCCGCGTTCGGAGCGATCCGGGTGGTCGAACACCTGCCGCGCGGCGATCCGGCCCTCCAGCAGCTTGCGCGGAATGTTCAGGCGGGTTTCCTCGATCAGCTCGCGGATTGCCGCCTCTTGCGCAGTTTCTTTCTGGAGGTGCCCGCCAGGCAAGGCATACAGTCCTTGACCCGGAGCCTTGGCCCGTTCGACCAGCAGGATATGCCCGTTCTGGACCACCACCGCATCGGCGCAGTCCGCAGGGATTTCATGTCCAAACGCGGCAACTGCCTTTCGGTAGTTCTCGCGATAGGCCTGATTATACGCCGCCTCTGCGCGGATTTGAGCCACGGCGCCTGTGTTTTGCTCCATCCATGAAACAACCTGATCGGTTTCAACCGCACCGAAGGTGTCACGCAATTTCGCAACGAGAGCTTTATCCAGGAACAGCCCGGCGCGCATGTCGGTGGCATTCAAAACAGTGGATCCGTTGCGTTCCGCCTCTACTGAGACAGCTTCGAGCTCCGGAAACCAGCGCAAGTAACGGCTGCTTTCATCCTTATCATGCCCGACCAGAACAATCCGGGCATCCGCCCGCGCAATCCCTTGGGTTCGCAAGTGAAGATCAATCGCCGTGCGCACATTACCTGCCCAGGTCTTGTCGTCATACAGAGTATCGATCAGCGGCAGACATGTGATGTCCGCCGTGCAACCAGCAGATTTCATAGCTGTGGTGATGAAGTCCGCCCGTTCCGTCCATTTGAACGCGTTCTTCTCTGATCTCGGCCGGAAAGCCGATCCGATCAGCGTCAACGTTTGATCTGAGATTTGTGAAGCATGTTCGAACAGCTTACGGTGCCCTTTGTGAAAAGGCTGAAACCGTCCAATGATCACTGAAAGCGTGACCTGTGTCATAGCGCGACCTCCGCGATATCAATGTGCATGCAAGACCTCCTTGCATGCACAATTAGGTATGTCGCTCAGTTCGGGTTGTCAACTATAGGTGGCGCGCTCGCGCGCCCACAGCCTGCTTCCGCTTCCCGCGAAAGATCTGATCGCACTCTTCCGCGCGCATAGTGCCGATCGGACGACCCAGATTTTGCTTTGTCGCCGAAACTCGTACGGAACCGTCCTCTAGGTCCCGCCGGGCGCAGCCATCACGACCTCGTCCTCGGACATCCATCCGTTGGAAATCAAGAAGTGGCGGATTGTATCGGGGGCCTCGGAATAGAGCACAAGCGCGAGGCTCTCTTCCGCCCGCGTGCAGGTGACGTACAGCAAACGGCGTGTACGCTCGATCGTGGTTTCCTCCCCCTTGTCCGCCTGTTTCTGCGCGGTTGGGCCTAGGGGCTTCACCTCGAACAGCGTCTCGTAGGAGGCAAGGCCTTTGAAGCGCGTGTGGGCGTCGTCGGCGACCACCATAACCCGGGGGAATTCGAGCCCCTTGACTCCTTGGTGGGTGCCATAAGGGCTGCGGTCTTCAACATAGGCGAGGTAGCGCGCCACTTGGGAAAACGGGGCGGCAAGTGCCTGCGTCCAGGCCTCGGTGATGGTGGTTGCTATGGGAGGTGTGTCCTCGGGCGTAGTCAGGCCCTGCTCGTCAAAAGTGGGACCAAGCTCGGCAAGAATGTCGGCCATGTCCTGGGCCACGGGACTGTTGTCAGGCAAACAGGGCCGAAACTGATCTGGGATCGGGAACAGCCGGTGCTCGGCCACCACCGCTAACACTTCGGCACAACTCGGATCCCGTTCGTCCATAAATAGTGTCATCAGCGCCGCGACACCCGCCCGCGCCGCGTCGAGGCCAGAGGCTTGGTCCGCGTGCCCCGCCCGGATACCTCTCTTATCGACCAGCGGTGAGCCGTCGCGCAGCACCGCCATAGCGGCAAAGGCATCCCCATTCCTTTGTGCCGTCACCAAAGGCAAGACCCGGTGGGTGAAAAGCCGCATCGCGGGCAAGGTGCCATCGCGAAACCCGTCCTTGAGCTTGTCGGGTTTGCTCAGGGGCTCAAACAGCTCACTAAAGCCAAGACGTGCGGCAGCCATGTGACGCTCGATCGTCAGGGTCTTGATCGCCTCCGCGTCCTGCCATGCGCGGTCTTCGGTGATGCGGGTCATTTCCGCCCGGGTCCAAGCTTCAAATGCCGCGCGATCCGTGCCCTCGCTTGGCGCAAGAAAGACGCGCACGGTGCCACCCGGTTTGTCTTCGCGCGCACGCTGCTGGCGGCCATCATCGTCGCGCCGGATCGCATTCGCCAAGTCCACGACCCGCGCGCGGCTGCGATGGTTCATCTGTTTGGCGGGTTGCGCGAAATCCCCCACCCTTTGGTCGAGATCGCGCAAACCATCAGTGTAAATGCGCTGCATCGTGTCCCCGAGCAACCCTAGGGCGATGCGGCCGCGATGGCGCGCCTCGAAGGTCAAAAGCGCCTCCATCAATGGTTTCATCGTGTCCTGGCTCTCGTCGATCAGGATGAACGGGTAGCGCGCCAGAACGATGTTCTGGAATGTCTCGCTTTCAGTCAGGAAATGCGCGGCGAGCGCGATGACCTCGGTATGTTGCAGCGCGTCGCGGCCGAAATTGTCCCCCACGGGCGCGTAGGTGAAGGCGCGGATCTCGGCCAGGTGCTCCAGCCGCTTTGTCTTGGAGGCCATCTTCTTGACGCGTTTGTCATGGGCGTCGGTGCCCGCCCGGCCCTTTGCATGGGCTGCCTGGATCTCGGCGATCTCTGTCTGCAAGCGGCTCTCCAGCCAGCCCCTAATATCCGCCGTGCGTCCCTCGATGAGCGACCAAGCGAAGCTGTGGATGGTCTGCACCTGAAACACCGGATCGGCCTTGACGCGGCGCGTGATCTCATCTGCGGCGGCGTTGGTATAGGTGATAACGGCGATCTTGCGGCAATGTTTGCGCAAGGTGGTCAGGGTCTGTGTGTCCAACCCTTCCAGTGCGTCCTTGAGAGAGCGCGTCTTGCCCGATCCCGCCCCGGCAAAGAGAAAGAAGCTGCGCGGCTGATCGAGGGACAGGCACGCGCGGATCGTCGCGTCAGCGCCAGCGTCGCGGGTGTCGTCGGTCACGCCCACCATATCGCACCCCCTCCGTCCTTCAGCTGGCGCGCAAGCCAAGTCAGGCCAGTGTCGATATAGGGCGGCGCTCGAAGTGCTTTGATGTCCTCGATATAAAGGAGGTCCAGCGCGAAGGCGGCCTTCTCCGGTTTTTTTGCCAACCGATCAAAGAGCGCGGTGGCGAGGTCCTCTGGCGTGGACTCGGCAGCGATGAACTTGGCAAAGTCACGGGTCATGCGGCAGGACAGTTCCGCCTTCGCGGCGTCCTTTACGAGTTTCGGGTTGGTCAGCGCAAGAGCATCCTCGAAGGTGCTGGGCGTGATGTTCTTGGACACCGAGCCAAGGGTAACGCTTTGCAGTGTCTGGTAACTGACGGCGATGGGGCGGTCGGAGGCCGTGTGACACAGGGCCTTGAGTGGAGGAGCCAAAAGCGTGTCGATCTCTGCTAGCCCGGGGAGCCAGGTCTTTAGCACGTGGTTCGAGGTGGTCTGAGCGGCCCCGTAGCAAGGCTGGGCCGATTGTTTGACAACCTTACCGCCCTTGTTGACCTCCACCACCGCGTCAAGATCGGTGATAATCAGCGTCGGTAGCTCCAGTGCCTCGATCAGAGGCTTCATCCGGTGCGCGTGGCTGCCCCCCAATTCCAGGAAAGAGAGATAGGCCGCAGCCAAATTAGGGTAGTGATGCTGGATCAGATGCGGCAGCAGGATTCGTTCTGCGGCACCCTCGATCACGATGATGGCGTCGGCGAAGAATAGGTCAAAATGTGTGCTCAGCAGATAGCGCGTCACGAAACGACGGGTTTCTGTATCCTCTCCGAAGAGCCCCGTCATATTCGCCACAGTGGCCGTGGGTACAACTCCGGGACTTGGCAGCTCGCGCTTGAAATAACGCAGTTCCTCAAACGAGGCAGCGTGCGCGATATGGCCCGAATGTGTACTCACGACCAGCTGCGTGGTAAAAGCCGATCCCTTCTCCCTAAGATCATCATGGTCGCGGAGCACCTTGTAGGCTCTGGCCATGAAGACCTGCTGCACTTGAACATGCAGATGCGCCTCCGGCTCCTCGATCAGCACCAGTTGCAGGGGTTCGATGCCCCTGTCGTCCGCGCTCACCACTTGGGATTTGAACTTGCCTACCTGCATCCAGTCATCCCGGAAGCGCATCAGCTGGAACACCATGGAGATTAGGTTCTGGAAGCCCAGACCGTTATAGCTTTCCGGCAACTTCACCCCGGATGCGTCGCCCGATATATCGTATTGCACAGCCGCTGGGTGATCGAGCCCGTCAACGGGTTTGATCTGCGTGGCAATGAAGAGTTTTGGATTGTTGAGTCCGCCGGGGTAGCCAAGATTTTCCAGTTCCTTGATGGCATCGGCGAAGCCATCCTTGAGACGGGCATTGAAGGTGGTTTCGGCATCATGGATGGCCTTGAGCGCTTTAATGTCGTTCGGCGTGGGGTCCGTTTCGGGGTCGATATGTTTGCGGAAATAGGGCTGTATCTGGCTGGCGATCTTCCGGCTGGTTCGGTTTGTTGGCTCATCGTCGCCGCCCTTACTGTCTCCCGCATCTTCGAAACCGCGTTGCGCGTTGATCTCACGAATGTGGATGAGGCCAGCAAATGGGTTCGCACCGATCCCCTCCGACAAGGGCGGCAGGGGATGTGGCTCCACCGGCTCTGTCGTTGTGAAGCTCGCAGGGTCCAAAAGATGTGCGTTGAGCTCGAATAGGTCCTTCAGGCGTTTGTCCAGAAATTCCCGAAAGTCGCGTGGCCAAAGCGCGAATCCGTCGGCCGTTGCGCCGTCGGGTTGTAGCGCCTGAGCGGCCTCTCGCGCGGCTAGGTACTGAGCCTTGATGTCGGCCCCCTTCTTTGGCTCCATGCGCAGGCGTACTCCCAGCAGACCGCCAGTCCAGGTAAGTGTTGGGATCAAATGCGCGACATGGTGCAGCTCTGACGTGTCAGCATGGAGCCAGACGTCGAGGAACGGAAGCTGAGCCAAGAGCGGGCTGAGATCCGCCTCGGCCTCCTGTGTCCAGGCGCTCGCGGTTTGTTCGATCGCGGCCCAGTTGGAGGCTGTAACATCGCGCGTGTCGATGCCGCCGCGATCCTTGAGGAATTTGCGCAGCGCCTTCATGGCCGATGTCTTGCCGCTGTTGTTGGCCCCGACGAACAACGTCTGCTTATCCGACATGTCCAGACGGGCGTTCCGCAATTTGCGGAAATTGAAGATTTCAATGCGTGTAAGTTTCATAATATCGGGTTCCCCCGCGCAGGAATTGCTGCGCTCGTGGTTGGATATATACACTTGTCCTGCGGGTTTGTAGGCGCGCACGGCCGCCGCGGGCCCTGCCAGTCTTCACGTGTCGGGCTATTCGCTTTCGGAGCTTAAAGGCACCACGTCTCCAAAGCCCGCTCTTCCGATGCCCAAGGGCTCTAATGCTTCTGCAGCGAAGGTCTGCTTCCCGCCCTCTGTACGGGAAGGGCCCGATGTTGCGGGCGCCAAGATCACGACCGCTCTGGGCTGCCTGTCGTCATTCACGCCAGGTGCGGCGAATGCCCGGTCAGAGCCCAATTCAACCGATGCTGCGGATTGCTTGAACGGCAGCAATTGCCATTCGAACGCATCTTATCATACTATTGAGTATGATTTCTATTGACCGACAACTAGAATTCTCACAATCATACCCTTCAGTATGATTGATGGAGTGTGAGATTCGCTCCCGTAATGCGAAGGGTCCAGCAATGTCAGAAACAACAAACGTCCAACCAGGTCGAAACTTACGCCTCAAAGGTATTGGAATTGCGCTCATTGGGGCCGCGCTCATGAGCCTTGATCCGATATTCATCCGCTTTTCTGGCGTGGAAGAGTTGGAAACTTCTTTCCTCTTTGGCCTGTTTACAGCGATTTCTATGGCGGTCGTCATTCAACTGAACGACAAACGAGGTCTGGTTCAGGTACTTCGTGACAGCGGGTGGCCTCTGTTGGCAGCAGGGGTCTTGATGTTGGGAAGCGCCAGCGGGTTGGTGTTCGCGATCAAGAACACCTCTGTCGCGAATACCTTCCTAATCTTCAGCACCACACCGGCGATTGCGGCGGTATTCAGCTGGATATTCCTGCGGGAAAAAGTGTCCAAGCAGACCCTGTTCGCCATTATCGGTGTTTTCGTCGGTATAGCTGTGGTCGTTTCCGGCTCGACCGGAACCGGCAACTGGTTCGGTGACATGCTGGCTGTGTTCGCTGTCTCAAGTCTGGCCTTGATGATGACGCTCTTGCGCAAATTTCCGGACGTCAGCCGCATGGGAGCTGTTGGTGTTGGCGGGTTTTTGCTGGCAGTGACGATGTTCTTTTTTACTGAACCTTCGACTTTCAGCATGAACACTTGGTTGATCATGGGTGCAATGGGACTTGTCACCGCCCCGTTTGGCCGGGTTCTGTCGATGGTCGCCACCCGCTATGCAACTGCGACAGAAGTGTCGATGACGCTGATGCTGGAAACCGTCTTGGCTCCGATCTGGGCCTACATTTTCTTCACCGAAGTCCCTGGCGCTAACAGTCTTGCCGGTGGTGCAATCATCCTCGTCACCATCATCGTGTATACGCTGCATCTTACGAGAGAGGAGGGTTGAGATGGTTTTTCAACGAATCTCATCCAAGCTCAGCGTATGCCCACAGATTGCAACGTCGGACTTGCCCAAGATTAAGGCCGCCGGATTCAAGGGGATCATTTGCAATCGGCCCGACGGTGAGGGCGCAAATCAACCCAGTTTTGCAAAAATAGAAAAAGCGGCATACGAAATAGGATTGGCCGCGCTCTATGTGCCAGTTCAGCCCGGCGCGGCTTCAAAGAAAGATGTAACCTCATTCCGCAAAGCGCTCGAAGATCTCGAAAGCCCGGTTCTAGCATATTGCGGATCAGGCATGCGCTCTGCGTCGCTGTGGTCGCTGCTGCACGAACGGTAAGCGCTGGCTGATCTTACAGACCATTTTCAGAACCAAGAGGCCACCATGAAAAAACTCGAAATCGTTGGCTACGACTTTTGTCCCTTCTGCCAACCCTCAATCATTACCCTCAATGAAAAGGCTGCCGAGTTCAGTGTGACCTACATTGAGCCCGATGATAAGCCGGACTGGGTGTACCAAGTATCGCCGCAGGGTAAGACGCCATTTCTGCTTGTGAACGGTCAGCCTCTATTCGAGTCTGCTGCCATGAACGAGTTCGTCAATGATGCAACCATCGGCGATCTGCATCCCGAGGATGCGTTCGAGAAAGCACAAAATCGTATGTGGATTAGCCGAAGCTATGATCTATTGGGTCATATCTACGAAATGAAAACCACCAACGATCAGGATGTGTTCGACGCTGAAAAAGAGAAGCTGACCGTCAAACTTCGCTCGCTTGATGACGTGATAGGCCAGAAACCGTTTTTTAACGGGAGCAATTTCTGTCTGGTCGACACGGCTTTTGCACCCGTTCTACGGACCATCACCATGCTGGACGATCATTTCGCGACGGGCATTCTAGATGGATTACCCAATGTCGCGCGGTGGTCCAGCAATATCCTTAATAGGCCATCGGTTCGGGCGTCTGTTGTCGAGAATTTAGACGCCAACTCTGCGGCGAAAATCGCTACCAGCAACTCGTTCGTTGTTCGACGGCGCAAAATTGCTGCGGTGTGAGCGTCGAACGCTCAGGAGAAATTTAAGTCAGCCAGCAGCATTCGTGTTGCTGCTTCCGCGAGCTGGGCGATCTGTTGGTCGTCCGGCTTGCCTCTTCCAAACAGAGCATCATCCCGATAGGCCGAAAGCATCGACGTAAAAAGAAGCATCCCTCCATCAGGATCGGGAACGGACAGCCTTTCCCTGAAAAACCGCGATAGTTCGGCATTTGTTTCATCAGGGGCGGCTGCAAAGAAGGTATCTATGATCTCTGGCGATTTGACACTCTCAGCGACCAGCAACTTAAAGACCCGCAGTGGTTCCTCTTCGATGTGCCAGCGGATAAACCCTTCTGCAAATGCAATCAGTGCTTGTCGCGTGTCTGGATGGTCAAGGTGGCGAACAAAGTCCGCGTCATTTGATTGTCCAAGGAACTTGATAGTTGCTTCAAACAACTCGATCTTGGATGGGAAATAGCGATAAACGGTCTGCTTTGTAACGTCAGCGAGTGAAGCAATCCTGTCCATGTTAGCTGCTTCATAGCCTACCGAAAGAAATTCTTCCCGTGCTGCCTTCAGGATTGAGAGGCGCTTCGCTTCTCTCTTTTCTTCCATCGTGCCCATATATCTGAACTCGCCTCCAATTTATCATCCTCAAAAGTATGATAGTGTTGACTGCTGAGCAAGTGAAAGATATTCACACTGACCAGTATGATACATTAGGGGAACTTAATTGCTCAATCTCAATCCAATCGGTCGCATCAAAACCCCATTCCAACGGATCGAAGACTGTCCGAACAACGTAGAGGCAGAAGGACCTGATTGTGAGATCATCCTAGATGCAGAGTTTGCACCTGGCCTGAATGGTCTTCGAGAGGGGCAATCGGTTCTTTTGCTATATTGGTTCGAGAACGTTGACAGAACCTTGGTAACTCAAACTCGCGGGCCGCGCGCAGATGGGGAGATGGTTGGCACCTTCGCCCTTCGATCACCACACCGGCCAAACCCAATAGCCGTTTCAACAGTCCCGATTCTATGGATTGAAAATGGCAAGTTTGGAGTTCAAGGATTAGACTGTATCAGCGGCACAAAGCTCTTAGATATTAAGCCAGCAACGAGATGAGTAATTTAGTTTCTGGACTGCCGACGTTCGCGCAGTCGCGGCGAAAGCTCACTTTGTCCCGCACAGCAAACCTTAGCTTGTCACCCAACGAAAGGAAGCAATCGGTCTTATTTCGGTCCGCTATCTATCCCACCAAGCGTGATCCGCTTCAGTCGCGCTGCATCTTCCGGTTCCCATTTTTGACGCAAGCCGCGGACATAATCCGCGTCCTGCTTCAGCTTTTGCCGTTCGTTGGCGAGCGCGCGTTTCACGGTCCGGGCCACCAGTTGAGCAATGCGCGTGACCATCCGCATTGCCGGGCGGATTTCTTTCAGCTTTTCATCCCGCGCACCCTTGGTATCCGGAGCGGCCGCGCCCCATGACAGGCCGGCCTGCTGATCCGCAGACGCCTCCCGCCAGAAGACCGCCCCATCAGCTACCAGATCCAACCCGGACTCGATGGCATCCGTGATGACTTCTGCCTCCGTTGCCTTCAACCGGACCTTTTCTTCTGCCTCCTGCAGCCTCTTCTCCTCAGCCAGCCGGGCAGCCCGGGCCTCAGCAGCCGCTTTCTCTTCCTGGCCGCGGTGCTGAACCATCTGCCGCAGCTGAGCAGCCAGATCAGATTTTTCCGCCTTCGCGGCGTTCAGCACCTGCTCGGCCTGTTGCCTTTCTTGGATAACCCGCGCGCGTTTTTCCTCTTCGGCCTTCCGCGCTGCCGTTTCGGCCCGGTACTTTTCTGCAGCTTCTTCTGCCCTTTCCTCATACCCTTTCACTCTCGGCTCCAACGCCCCGACCTCAGCCACAAATTTCCTTTTCAGAGCATTCGCGGCGTCAGCCGCTTTTTCCTTCTGCACAGCCTCTGCCTCCGCCATATCGCGGCGGCGGATCATCTTTGCAGTTTCCCGCGCGGTCCGCTGTTTGCGGACCCGTGCCTCTTTCACCGCGCGTTTGCGCGATTTCTTGACCGTGGC
>NZ_AFCF02000012.1:131329-138254 GCF_000203975.2 Leisingera sp. ANG1
GCAATTTCGCCGCGTATCTGCTGCTGCCAGCCCGGCTCGCCGACCAGCACCTGGTTCAGCCGGGACAGCTCTTGGTCGACATGATCCAGGTCGCCACCACCGCGCTTGTCATGCATCTTGAACTTGCCGAGGCCCTGCGGGAACAAGCCTGCAAAGCGCAGCACAACCGGTGCTTCATCAAGAATTACGGGCTGGGCTTGAGTAAACTTGGGCTGTACGGTCATCTTGCTGCTCGGATCTGCTTCTCTGATCCGAGTCTCCGCGAAGACGAAGAAAATCCCGATAGGCTTATTTTTGTTTTTGTGAGGCTTGTACTCACTAGGCAAGTTGCAATCCAGGGGTGGGCCCCAGGATTGCAACTTGCCGTTCGCGAGGGGGATACCCCCTTCGATCCCCTCCTCGTCAGCTTGTATTCGGCCTTCGCCTCTACAAGCTTCCTGCGGCCAGCAGCCTGCTGGACCCGCCCTGCCGGGGGCCGTGGATGACTTATTCTTTTTCGATAATCTTGAATGGCAGAATGGTGTTTCGCTTCCGTAGCCTGTTGCCGATCAGCTTGTTTTATCCAGCCAGTCAATCAATGCGCGCCTAATCATTTCCGGACGGGTTGGGAGATCAGGTTCGAGACGACGTCGGTCATCGATTGCATTTATGAGTTCTCGCGGCAATCTGAGCGTTAGCGCTTCTGTGTCTTTCTTGGGAGGGGCCATTCCGATATTACCATTTTGATGTTGACATCATGATGGCATTATCGCACATTGTTCAGGCGAGGCAAGAGCTGGAACCTCTTACCTCGCCCTAACCAAAACCGATCTCATGGAAGGAGACCGACTATGGCTGATACTTGCCGTATCACGCGCGAGTGCGCGCTTAAAGACCCCTGGCCCGCATCTGTCGCAGATGACAGCCCCACCTTCATCACCCGCACCTTCGGCGCACTAACCAAGGCAGTGGACGAAGCCCTCGAACTGGAGCGCGATCTTTCTCATTCCCTCTCCTGGGATCCCGCATCCACCGGTATCCAAGAGGCCGCCGAAGCCAAGTGGCAGGATTGTCTTCAACTCAGCGGCGACATCCTGACGGCACAAGTGGTCAGTGCCGAAGATTTGCCAATGCAGCGCATGAGCATGCTGCTGCACTTTCTGATCGAATCTGAGAGCCTGGACGAGGCACTTCGATTCCAGCAGCTGATGCATGAGCACCGGGACCTTTTCACTACCGATGATCCCGGTGTCCGCGAAGCGCTGAACCGCGCGGCGCGGCAAGTCGACACCGTGGTGGAGATGGCAGTGACAGCTCCGGAATTCGCGCCGGTCTGATCCCCCCAATCCCCCGTGACATAACCTGACCCGGCCCGCAGCGGATCTCTCCGCCTGCGCCCGGCCGCGTCATGCCCAAATCCAGATTATCCCGGCAGGTGCCCCATATCCGGCGCCTGCCCTCTCTCCCGCTTTGCGCAAACGGAGTTCTCAATGACCCATACATCAACCGCCACGTCCGCCGCCTTCCCGCTCACCATTCACCCCCACTGGCGCGCCGCCGCCGAAGCCAAGGGCTTCGGCATCCTGCAGCGCATCAAGGACCGCTATCACCTGCTCCTATCCTGCCACACCTGCCGACGGGCACATGCCAGCAAGATCTTTGTTCTCATGAACAGCCAGCCGCAGTGCCCGCACTGCATTCAAGACCGGTGGCAGGCCGACGCTGTGGCCGCAGGTTTGAAGTGGGCAGGCCGCGATCCGGAAGACCGTCACTATGCCCACTATATCGCCCCCTGCGGCCATAACTTGCGCCGGCAATTTGAGATGGTGAAGCGTGCCGCCGAAGGCGTCTGCGACGTACGCTGCGAACTCTGCCAGCAGCATAAGGAGCAAGAAGAAGCCTCCGCGCAGGGTTGGGAGCTGATTGGACCGGATCCGAACAGGAACCAGAACTACCGCCTGTACCGGCATGCGTCCTGCGGCCATGTTCAGCGGATCGCACGAGCCAACATGCAGACTGGCCGGTTTCAATGCAGCAACTGCGGCGAGGGCTGGAGCAGTGCGCCAAGCTTTCTCTACGTCATGAAGCTTAGACTCGCCAAAGGTGCCAAGCTGATCAAACTCGGCTACAGCCGCGATCCCGTCTCCCGCCTTTACCACCAACTTCTGAAGACCAAGGAGACGGAGGCGCAGGTCCTGCGGACAGTTCTCATCAGCTCCGGCCACACAGCTGTGCAAATTGAGAAAGGCCTGCATGCGCGGCTGAAGGCGGAGCACCCCGACAGCGTCGCGCCGCCAGACCTCTACGCAGAAGAGCTGAGCGTCAAAAGCGAGGTCTACTTCGCCGATGCGACCCAGGTGATCTTCGCGATGCTCGACGCCATCGAGGCAGAAGAAGACAGCTAAGCGCCCCCCCCTCCTCTTCAATTTCCAACATCTCCCGCCCGGTTTCACCGGGCGCCCGATCCCTTTTGCCCGTTCACAGGAGGCTTGCCATGAGCCAGCTCGATCTCTCCAAACCCCCGCGCCCCGATTGGTGGCAGTTCGCTGAAGACTGCGCCCGCCGCTATCATCTCTATCACAGAGAGCTGCAGCAAACTCGGCGCAAGACACTCAAAGAAGACGCACCAGACGGCAGTGCGGGCGCCGAGGAGCCCCTTGTGCCCCCTGCACCGGATCACCCCCATTCTTTGCTGCAGCATCTGAGCAAGCACCCCAACGCGCGGAATCTGCCTCCGGATCTTTGGGAAGCGCTGGAGCAGGAAGGCGCCGACCCATACGCATGCGATGACAAAGGCCGCTGGCTGCCGGCCACAGATCTGCCGGCAGACCAGCTGCTGCTTCTGCTGCGGATCGCCGCGGCCTTTGGCTCCCCGGCTGCGGTGGACACGCAGCTAATCCGCGGCACTGTGCTGATCCTGCGCAACATTCCTCCCTGCGGGTTTTCAAGCGTGGAAAATCTCCTCAACCACGCCCTGCTGCCGCCGGGCTGGCAGGCCTATGACGCCCGGCGCCAGGTGCAGCTGCCTCAGCGCGTGACCCTTGCTGTCCCCAGCATCCGCGAGGGCGCGATTGAGCAGCGGCACTTCGATGAACTGCAGGATCTCATCATCAAAGGCTTGGCGCACAGCCAGCCTTTGTGGATCTGCCTGCCGGATGAGATGGCACTGCCCGCGCCGCTGGTGGCGGAGCACTGTCATCAACTGACAGTGCCGCAAGTGGACGCGGATTTTCTGATCGCCCTGCTGCGTCAGACCCACAGCCGCACGGGCCGCATTGATGAAGCCGCCGCCCGCGCCGCGCTGCCCCCGAACGGCCAGTTGCAAGAACTCTCCACCCCTGCACTCTCATTCGCCCTGCGTGCGCCCACAGCGAAGAAGATGGCACAGCGCCTGTCCCAGGCGCTTGCTGCCGCTGCCGCTTCACCGCCTGAAGCCCTCGCGCCAAGGGAGGAGATCACCGGCATCGGCCCGTCCTATGACACCGCCCGGCAACTGGTTGCAGACCTGCGGCTCTGGGCCGAAGGCGGCGTGGCCTGGAATGAGATCCCGCACTCCTTGCTGCTTTTTGGCCTGCCGGGCACCGGCAAGAGCCACCTCGCCCGCGCTATGGGCCGGAGCGCCGCTGTCAATTGCGTCGAGACCAGTTGCGCCGAGTGGCAAAGCGCGGGGCACCTTGGCAACCTGCTGCTCGCGATGCGAAGAAGCTTTGACGACGCCCGGAAGAATGCTCCCTGTATCCTTTTCATCGATGAGATCGACGCGATCAGCTCGCGCACCAGCGGCGACACCCACGGCAGCAGATATGGATCGCAGGTGATCGCCGGTTTCCTTGAGCAGATGGACCGCATCAGCCGGGAGGCAGGGATTATGGTGGTTGGTGCCTGCAACCACCCGGAGCACCTAGACCCCGCGGTGCTGAGAGCCGGGCGGTTTGACATCAAGATCGAGATGCCGCTGCCAAGCATGGCGATGCTGCAGCACCTCCTTGCTGAGCGGCTGCAGGACGCATTCCCCGCGGATGCGCTGCAGCAGCTGGCGCGGGACTGCATTGGCAAAACCGCCGCCGACGTGGACGCCGCGGTGCGCGCTGCCCGCAGTGAGGCCCGGCACAGCGGCTGCCCGCTCGATCTCCAGCTTCTGCGCCGCCATCTCGGGGTCACGGCGCAGGAGGAGAACCAAGACCTCTTGTACCGCATCGCCGTGCATGAGTCTGGCCACGCCATCGCCGCCTGGATCTTCGGTGAGACGGTCAACCAGGTCAGGGTGGCGGCCGCAGGCGGCACAATCGAGCGGGATGTTCCCCCGAACGCGGGGCTGGACACAGATTTCGACCGTCAGCTCTACGTTCACCTGGCCGGGCGGGCAGCGGAGCGGCTCGTCTTCAATACTGTTTCTGCCGGGGCCGGCGGGGGCGCCACGTCCGACTTGGCACAGGCTGCGCGGATTGCGTTGGCAGTGGACCACGAGCTGGGACTCGGTGCCTACGGCAACGGCTGGTTCGGACCGCAGGATCCCGCTCAACTTGCAGAACCCGACCGCAAGCGCCTCCGTGAGAAGCTCGACTACGCGGAGGACCACGCACGCGCGCTGCTGTATCCCCATCAGCAACTGCTTAAGGACATGGCTGCAGACTTGGTGCAGAAACGAGAGTTCGACGCCAAGGCGGTCCGGTCCTGGCTGCGTGACGTGCCGCGGCATGTAGATCCAGAGCCGGTCCTGGACCAGTAGATGCGCCCGCCAACCAAGCCGCGCCGCCGCGAGGTTTGCACAAAGCTTATGTGCAAACTTCCGCGGCGCAGGCTCCGGTTGGTCCAAAATCCGGATAACTCCCTCCCGGAAAGGTTTTGCCCGCGCGGCAAACGCCGCCGGTCCGGCCGCAACGGCGCGCACCTCAGCTCTCCGCCCCCCGCAAACCACCTCAATCGGCAGGTTGTCCACATAAACCCGGCACCGGGGCGGCATCTTCCCCCCTTTCACGGGGCCCGCCGCCCTCCCGCACCCGCTATGATGAAGCCAACAGCCGGCGGAGCAGTACCCCGCCAGACCAGCATCATCAATAAATCGCCCCGGGCACCGGCCCGGGAGCGGCGGGAGACCTCGGCCAATGGCGCGGGACCAAAAGAGCTATGTCAATTGCCAGGAGACAGCCTGTCTTTCCGGCACATCTCAGACAAACGGCCAGGCCAACTGCCCGGCCCCGCTTCTGCACATCATCCAGTTCCTCGCCCGCCAGGCTGCTCAGGAAGACATCGCGGCACAGAGGAGCCAACCGCCTTCGAAGGAATAAACCATGACTGCAACACCCGGTCTCCGCGCTGCCATCTACGCCCGGTACTCCACAGACAAACAGAAAGACACATCGGTCGAGGACCAGATCCGGCTGTGCCGCCGTCTGTGTGAACAGAAGGGGTGGCAGGTTACGGAGGTTTTCACCGATCACGCGCTCAGCGGAAAGAACACCCTTCGTCCAGGATACCAGCGCCTGATCCAGGCAGCGGAATGCGGCCAGATCGACATCATTGTCGCCGAGAGCCAGAACCGCCTCTCGCGGGACATGGCGGATTCCGCAACCCTGCTGAAGCGCATGAGTTTCTTCGGAGTCAAAATCCACACGGCTTCAGAGAATGAGCTGGATGACATGAAGGTCGGTGTCAGCGGGCTGGTGTCCACCATGTTCCTCAAGGACTTGGCCCAGAAGACACGGCGTGGGCTGGAGGGGCGCGTCTCGAAGGGCAAATCTGCTGGCGGGATTTCCTACGGCTACCGGGTAAAGCGGGAGATCCTGCCCGACGGCACGCTCAGCACCGGCGACCGGGAGATCGAACAGGACGAGGCCGCCGTCATCAAACGGATCTTCCGGGATTATGCAGACGGTCTTTCCGCCCGCACGATTGCCGCTGCCCTGAACGCCGAAGGTGTAACTGCCCCGCAGAGCGGCAAAGGAACCGGCACCTGGAACCCCTCGACGGTTTCTGGGAACATCAAACGCGGCACCGGCATCCTGAACAATGAGCTCTATATCGGGCGCCTGGTCTGGAACCGGCTGACCTACGATACCAACCCCGACACCGGGAAACGGCTGTCCCGCCTCAATCCGCCCGAAGACTGGATCACGGAGGATGTCCCCGGCCTGCGCATTCTGGATGACCAGCTCTGGCAGGCGGTGAAGACACGCCAGGGGGAGGTGCGGCAGGCGATGAACCCGGCGGGTGTTCTGACCGAACGGCCCCGGCTGGAACGCGCGCGCCGGCCGACCTACCTTCTGTCCGGTCTCTTGCGCTGCGCCTGCTGCGGCGCCAGCTACACGCTGATCAACAAGACGCGCTACGGCTGCGCAGGTGCCCGCAACAAGGGTGCTGCGGTCTGCACCAACCGCGCCACCATCGGCCGGGCAGAAGTGGAAGAGCGGGTGCTTTCCGGGCTGAAGCAGCGCCTGCTGGCACCGGACCTGCTGGCGCAGTTCGCGGAGGAATACCGCAAGGCGTTCAACGACGCCGCCGCGGGGGCCTGCCAGGACCGGCAGAAGGCCGAACACTCCCTCAAAAAGGTGGAAAGCCGGATCGCCAACATCCTGACAGCCATCGAAGACGGCATGTACACCGCCTCGATGAAGGACAAGATGGCTGAGCTGGAGGGAGAGAAGGCCCGCCTGGAGGCGGTCATCGCGGACAACCCGGAACCCCCTGCCCTGCGGCTGCATCCCAGCCTGTCATCCCGGTACCGGGAACTGATCGAAGACCTGGCTGGCGCCCTGAATGCGCCGGAGGTGCGGCGGGAGGCGACGGCGGCGCTGCGGGCTTTGATTTCGGAGGTGCGGATGGTTCCGGAGGCTGATGCGCCGGGCGGCCATCAGCTTGAACTTGTTGGGGAATTGGCGGGGCTGATGGCTTTGGGGAGCCCTGAATCGAAAAAGCCCCCGCTTTTTGCGGAGGCTTGGTCGGAAAC
>NZ_AFCF02000013.1:0-9571 GCF_000203975.2 Leisingera sp. ANG1
GCGCTGAACGGGTAACGCAGAAAGGGGCGCTGCCCCTCTGCGCGTGCCGCGCATTCACCCCGGGATATTTGGGGCCAGATGAAAAGGGATCCGCGCCCCGGAGCCCGCCGGGGCGCTTCACCTGGCGCGGTCATCGGCGTCCCCGCCTGTACCGCTGGATCAGGGTTGCGGAGCTTGGTTAACGATCCGTTTCTTCATCTGGCCAAAAATACCCCCGCCGGAGGCATCAAGTTATTTTTCCCGGAAAAATGACGCAAATCTCAATAATGCGTAGTATACCCGCCATCCACGGCAAGCACCTGCCCGGTGATATAGGACGCTGCAGGTGACGCGAGGAACAAGATGGCGGGTGCCAATTCCTCCGGCTCGCCCCAGCGGCCCAGCGCAGTGGCGTTTTTCAGCTTCTCTGCAATCGCAGGGTCTGCAGCAGCAGCCATATTGGGTGCGGTCTTAAAGAATCCCGGGGCAATCGCGTTCACCATGATCCCCTGGGGGCCAAGCTCTGCCGCCAGCGCCTTGGTCATGCCGTTGATGCCGGCCTTGGCGGTGGTATAGGCGGCGTCGCCGGATTGCGCGATGAGGCCAGCAATCGACGAGATGTTGATGATGCGGCCCCAGCCCTTGGGCGCCATCTGCGCCGCCGCCATCTGGGACAGGCGGAAGGGCGAGACCAGGTCGACCTCCCACAGCGATTGCAGATCGGCACGGGTGAATTCGGGCAGGCTGCGCCGGTCGCGCTGGCCGACGTTGTTGACCAGAATGTCCAGCCCGCCCTCCTGTGCAATCCCGGCCATCGCCCTGGTCGCGGCGCTTTCATCGGCGATATCCAGCACCAGCGGGCGGGCGGTGCCGGGCAGCCGGGCGAGCGCGGCATCCACCCGCGCCCGGCTGCGGCCATTGATCCAGACCTCGGCCCCGGCCTCTGCCAGAAGGCGGGCCGCGGCGAAGCCGAGACCATCGGTAGAGCCGGTCACCAGCGCACGGCGACCGTGAAGGGAAAACTGTTCAAGGGCTGTCATAGTGTTGTCTCCTGCTGGCGGCAGGCTGGTTGCGGAGGCGTTGCCTGTCAAGCACTGCCGCAAACGGGCAGGCGTTTGACGCCCGCTGCTGCATTGCCCCGGGCAAAGCGGTGCGATACTCATGGCCGGACGCCCCTGCGCATATCAGAGACAAAGACCCATGAGCCGCATCAGCCATATCGAACTGGACGACCGCAACCTGCCGCCCCCGACGCCCGAGATCGAGCAGGAGCGCAAGGTGGCGATCTATGACCTGATCGAGGACAACAGCTTTGCCCTGCCGCAGCGGGAAGACCGCGACATTCCGGCCGGTCCCTACCACTTGGGGCTGGCGATCCGCGACAAGCGGCTGGTCTTTGACATCAACACCGAAGCCGGGGAGAAGGCTGCAGAGTTTCACCTGTCGCTGTCGCCCTTCCGGCAGGTGGTCAAGGACTACTACCAGATCTGTGAGAGCTATTTCACTGCGGTAAAGACAATGCCCCCCAGCCAGATCGAAACCATCGACATGGCACGGCGCGGCATTCACAACGAAGGCAGCCGGGTTCTGCAGGAAAGGCTGGAGGGCAAGGCCGAGGTCGACACCGACACCGCCCGCCGCCTGTTCACCCTGATCTGCGTCCTGCACTTCGGAGGCTGACGCGTGGAGGAGCTGCCGCAGTCCGTTCTGTTCTGTTGCGACCACAATTCGGTCCGCTCTCCGATGGCGGAGGGCATCATGAAGAAATTCTATGGCACCGGCACCTATGTGCAGTCGGCCGGCGTCAAGAACGACATGGAGATCGACGGCTTCTCGATCGCGGTCTGCCAGGAGATCGACGTGGAACTGTCGCGCCACCGGTCGCGCTCCTTTGACGAGATGGAGCGCTGGGGCGATGACTTGTCGTCCTTTGACCTGGTGGTGGCGCTGTCGCCAGCCAGCCAGCGCCGGGCGCTGGAGCTCACCCGTTTTTTTCACCTCGATGTCGAATATTGGCCGATTATGGACCCTACCGGGCTCGGCGAGACGCGGCAGGCCAAGTTAGATATCTACCGTCAAACACGGGATCAAATCATCCAGCACCTGAAGAACCGCTGGGGTGAACCGACGGAGAGAACATGACCGACACCATCGCGCGCTATTTCGCAGCCTTCAACGCCGGCGACACGGAAACCATGCTGGACTGCCTGGATGAGCAGATTGCCCATCATGTGAACGAGGGCAAAATCCGGGTGGGCAAGGAGAAGTTCGCGGAGTTCTGCGCCCATATGGACCGCTGCTACAAGGAAGAGCTGACCGATATGGTGATCTTTTCCGCAGAGGGCGGCAGCCGCGCCGCAGCGGAGTTCATCGTCAACGGCACCTATCTGGCAACCGACGAGGGCCTGCCGGAGGCCAAGGGCCAGACCTACCGCCTGCCTGCGGGCTCGTTCTTTGAGCTGAAGGACGGCAAGATTTCCCGCGTCACCACCTATTACAACCTGGCGGACTGGATAGCCCAGGTCTCAGCCGGATGACCGTCCGGGTTGAAGCCATGACCGGCGCGGCGCTGGAGGCCGCGCTGGACGATGTGGCGCACCTGCGGATCACGGTGTTCCGCGCCTGGCCGTATCTATACGACGGGGATCTGGCCTATGAGCGGGAGTATCTGCAAAGCTACCGCGACAGCGCCCGCGCCGTGGTGGTCGGGGCCTTTGACGGGGATACCCTGGTGGGGGCCTCCACTGGCGCACCGCTGGCGGATCATGCAGATGATTTTGCGGCCGCGTTTGAAGGCGCCGGAATTGACCTGAACGACGTCTTCTACTGCGCCGAATCCGTGCTGCTGCCGGAATACCGCGGGCATGGCGTCGGTCATGGGTTCTTTGACGCGCGCGAGGCACATGCCCGGAAGCACGGGTTCAAGAAAACCGCCTTTTGCGGGGTGCAGCGTCCGGCGGATCATCCGTTGCGGCCTTCGGATTACGCGCCGCTGGATCCCTTCTGGCGCAAGCGCGGGTATGCGCCTCTGGAGGGTGCCATTGCGTATTTTTCCTGGAAGGATGTGGATCAAGCCGGGGAAACCAGCAAGCCGCTGCAGTTCTGGATCCGGGATCTGTAACGGAGACAGGCACCCCGACGGGCGCCTGACTGATTTGGCTCAGACGCCTTCTGGCCGCGCCGCCTGCACTTCTTCCAGCGCGATCTTCTGCTGGGTGGCATAAATCTTCACGGAATCGCGGGCATCATCGAAGGTGCGCTTGGCTGCTGTCACCGCCCTGCCGGCCGCAACATATTCCTTCTTGTTATAGTCTTCCTGTTTGAACTGCTTGTAGTTCTCAGCCAGTTCCTTGAACAGCTTGGGCAGGGCGCCTTTCACGTTCTTGGCGTGGGCGTCGATCTTGTAGGCCTTGGTCAGGTCGCGAATGCCCTTGTCGGCCTGCGCTTCGATCTTGGAGCGATCCGCGCCCTCCTTGTGATAGGCGGACTTCCAAGCCTTCTTGATTGCTTCCAGCTTGTTCAGCGCAGCATTCACATCCTTGGAAATGTCCAGGCAGGCGGCTTCGATCTTCTTGCCACGCACCTCGGCTGCCTTGATCTCCTTGATGATCAGCTTGCGGGTTTCTTCGTGCTCTTTCTTGAGCTTGGCCAGATGCTTGTCGGTTTCCTCGTTGGCCTTCTCGGCCTTCAGCTGCTGCGCCATTTGCTTCTGCTTGATCTTGTCCGCATTGCGGGCAAGATCCGCTGCCGCGTCTTCGCGTTTTTCGATCTGCTTGGCATAGGCCAGGCACAGTTCCCGGCTGTGGGACTGCAGCTTGCCGCACTTGCCGCGCGCCTTGAGCATCGCGTTGGCCAGCATGCTGAAGGCCTGAACGATCTCGGCCATGTTATCCAGATCCGCCTTGGCCGGGTCGCCTGAGGCTGGCACTCCCAGTTTTTCCAGCAGGTCCATGTATTTACCGACGCCGCTGCCCTTGCAGGCGCCGGCACGGTATTCGCGCCAGAATTTGGTGCGGAAACCTTTTTTCGGGATGTCGGCAATAACGCCTTTCAGGTTCTTGTCATCAAGCTTGGTCGCCAAGGGAGTGGTCCTTCTTTCAATAAATCAAATGATCCGCTGCACGAGAGAATGGCCAAAATGCCGGGCAGCACCAAGATGGAACGCAGCACGCGGCTGTTTCCGTTGCAAAAATGTGCATTCTGTTTGAGTTTTTCCGGCGTGCCCGGCATCAGATGAAACCAGGGTGCCGCATAGCCTTGCGCAGGGCCGCTATGCCGGGCAATCCTTCGGAAGGACCGCACCGGGATGCGGCCACTGACTGCCGGAGAGACCGCATGAAAATCGCCACCGCCGCCTATCCGCTCGACTGGCTCGAAAGCTGGGCCCAGTACGAAGACAAGCTGGCCGCCTGGGTGGCAGAAGCCGCCGGCAATGGCGCGCAGCTGCTGGTGTTTCCCGAATACGGCGCGATGGAGCTGTCCACGCTGGATGGCGCTGCGGTTGCAGGTGATCTGGAGCAGTCGATTCATTCCGTATCGGAGAAAATGGAAGATGCGGCAGCGCTGCACCTGAAACTGGCTGCGGAACATGGCGTGCATATCCTCGGCGCCTCTGCCCCGGTGAACAGCGGGCTGGACCGGCCGGTGAACCGTGCGGAGCTTTACACGCCCACTGGCAAGCGGGATCATCAGGACAAGCAGATCATGACCCGGTTCGAGCGCGAGGAATGGGGCATCACGGGCGGCGGGCCGCTCAAGATCTTTGACACGTCCCTGGGGAGAATCGGCGTGCTGATCTGTTATGACAGCGAGTTCCCATTGCTGGGCCGCGCGCTGGCGGAGACAGATGTGATTCTGGTCCCATCCTGCACCGAGGCGCTGGCCGGCTATTGGCGGGTGCGCATCGGGGCGATGTCGCGGGCGCTGGAAAACCAGTGCGTGACCGCCATGGCCTCTATTACCGGGGCCAATGAATGGTCGGAAGCGGTGGACATGAACACCGGCACAGGCGGCATTTTCGGCCCGCCGGACAAGGGCTTCCCCGGCACCGGTGTTCTGGCCGAAGGCACCCTGAACCAGCCGGGCTGGACCTATGGAGAAGCGGACCTGGAGGCAATCGCCCATGTAAGGGCAGATGGCGGAGTGCTGAACCGGCTGCACTGGGAGGAGCAAATGCCGCGGGTGGAATCGGTCACAAAGGCCGCACTTTGCTGATTGAGCCCTTGAAATATTGGAAAAATGACCCCATTTAAGCGCACGTCCCGCAGTTTGCGGGTTAACCCAATGATGGAGACAACATGGCCAAGGAAGATACGCTCGAATTTCCCGGTGTCGTGAAGGAACTCCTGCCTAACGCGACGTTTCGGGTCGAGCTTGAGAACGGCCATGAAATCATCGCACATACGGCAGGCAAGATGCGCAAGAACCGCATCCGTGTTCTGGCTGGCGACAAGGTCCAGGTGGAAATGACCCCCTATGACCTGACCAAGGGCCGGATCAACTACCGCTTCAAGTAAGCGTTTGATCTGGAAGAAATATCAAGGCCCGGCATTCTGCCGGGCTTTTGTTTTTGGCGGCCTGGCGGCCGTTGCTTCCGGCAGGGATATTTTGGGCAAGAGGAAAAGACCCGGCCCGCTTTCCTGATGGCGGATTTCGCCTTATGACAGGCGCAAAGAGTTAAGAGGGCCACGGCATGGCATTTATCCTGGGATCGGGCAGCCCGCGGCGGCTGCAATTGCTGGCGCAACTGGGTGTGCATCCGGACGAGGTGTGCCCGCCGGAAATCGATGAGACCCCCCGAAAAGGCGAACTGCCGCGCGACTATTGCGCGCGCGTCACACGGGAAAAGACCGAAGCCGTTCCAGCCGGCCCTGATGACGTCGTTCTCTGCGCAGACACCACTGTGGCGCTTGGCCGCCGCATCCTGGGCAAGCCGCGCGATGCAGGCGAAGCCGCAGAATTCCTGCTGGCACTTTCCGGCCGCCGCCACCGCGTGATTACCGCCGTTGCGGTGCGCCGCGGGGACCGGGTATGGGAGAAAGACGTGGTCAGCCAGGTGAAGATGAAAAACCTCTCTGACGAGGAACTGAACGCCTATCTCACCACCGGCGATTGGGAGGGCAAGGCCGGCGCCTATGCCATCCAGGGCCCTGCCGGCGCTTTCATTCCGTGGATCAGCGGATCCTTTACCGGCATCGTCGGTCTGCCGCTCTCTGAAACCGCAAACCTGCTGCGCGCCGCCGGGCTGCCGCTCTATCAGGAGGCCGCCGCATGAAGGGCCGCACCATCATCCTCGACCACATCCAGGACCGCGAAGCCGCAGCCCTTATGGTGGACGGCAAGCTGGAAGACATCCTGGTCGAAAGCGACGCCCCTGCCCCCGGCACCATCTACCGCGCCCGCGCCGACCGGCCGGTCAAGGGCCAGGGCGGCATGTTCCTGACCACGCCGGACGGCCCGGCCTTCCTGCGCCAGGTCAAGGGGCTGGCACCGGGCCAAATGATCCTGGTGCAGATCTCCGGCTATGCCGAGCCTGGCAAGGCCATTCCGGTGACCCAGAAGCTGCTGTTCAAGAGCCGCTACGCCATTGTCACGCCGGAGGCGCCGGGGCTGAACATCTCGCGCAGCATCCGCGACGAGGATGAACGCGACAGGCTGCTGGAGATTGCCCATGAGGAAATGGGAGAGTCCGGTTACGGGCTGATCCTGCGCTCTGCCTGCGCCGGGGCAGACAGTGAAGAGATCGCCGAAGACGTTGCCGCCATGGCGGCCATGGCGGCGCAAGTGATGCAGGATGAAGGGACCGAGCCTGAGGTTCTGGCCCAAGGCGACACTCCGCACCTGCTGGCCTGGCGGGACTGGGTAGAACCTGCGGATATTGAGCGCGAGCCGGGCGGGTTTGAGCGCCTCGGCGTGCTGGACGCACTGGACACGGCTCAAGGCATCCGCGAGCCGCTGCCAGGGGGTGCTTTCCTGTTCATCGAGCCGACCCGCGCCCTGGTCGCGGTGGATGTGAACACCGGTTCGGACACCTCTCTTGCAGCAGGCATCAAGGCCAATATGGCGGCCGCCAAGGCCCTGCCCCGCGCCCTGCGGATGCGCGGCCTGGGTGGACAGATCGTGCTGGACCTGGCCCCGATGCCGAAAAAGGACCGCCGCGGGTTTGAAACCGCGCTGCGGGCCGCTTTCCGGGCGGATTCCGAGGAAACCGTACTGGCAGGCTGGACCAACCTCGGCCACTACGAATTGCAGCGCAAGCGCGGCCGAATTGCCCTGAGCGAGGTGCTGAAATGAGCTGTCCGGTCTGCGGCGGGGAATCGCAAAAGAGCTACCGCCCATTCTGCTCCAAGCGCTGTGCCGATATCGACCTCGGAAAATGGCTGACCGGCGCCTACTCAGTGCCCAGCCAGGACCCGGAAGACATTGAAAACGCTTTGGAAGAAGCGGAACGCGCGCAAGCATCCAAAGAAAAACCGCAGCAGACGCGCCATTAGCGATTTTCTTTGAAAAACCCTCTGGACACCGCCGCGCCCACGGCATAGAAGGCCCCCACCCAAGGCGAACAGCCTTCCCGTGCCCGGGTAGCTCAGGGGTAGAGCAGTGGATTGAAAATCCTCGTGTCGGTGGTTCGATTCCGCCCCCGGGCACCACTAAATCACTGAAATAGTTGATTTATTTGATCCGTTGAGATCGTCAGATTTCACCCGTAAAAGTTACACACAGTTATACACTCCTCTGACGGGCTCGATTTGTCCCAAGACTCCAAAAACCAAATACTCAAGATCAAGCATCTCCGGAAAGGGCTGGCCATCGTGCTGACAGCCCGAAGCCCGTACTGGCTTATTCGCTTCAGAGACCCCCTTGCAGGGAAATACGTCCACCGGTCGTCCAAAGAGACATCGCGTCTCGAAGCGATTGAAGTGGCCTATGAGTTTGCCGACTCATACCGCAGCAAGGCTAACAGCGACCATGCTCAGAAGAAAGCCACCAGCTTCGAGCACTATGCCAAGAAGCTGATGGGCATTCAGAAGGGCAAGTCCAAGTGGTCGGACGGCGACAACAAGCTGATGAACCGCTCCAAGGACGGGCTGATCTGCTATTTCGGTAAGTTTGACGTCACGAAAATCACCACCGGCAAGGTTCGGGATTACCTGATTCATCTGGACGAGAACCGGCCAAAGCGGCTGGCAGAATCGACCAAGGCCAAACACACAATCATCATCCGCAAAGTTCTGACTCTGGCGGTGGAAGACGGCATTCTGAACGTGCTGCCGGTGATGCCGAAGCAGAAGACCGTGGACACGCCACGACACACCTTCACGGACGACGAATACAAACGGTTCATGAAAGCCGCTGGTGAGTGTGCCAAGCGCGGTGATATGGTCCGTGGCTGTCCGTCGTCAGAGATTTTGGGCCATTTGGCTGCCTGAGCGAAGAGAGGGTCTGGCTCATCTGGTTGGTTTGATTATGCGGCGGATCTTCGGTGAAGCAAGCGCCGGGTTTCGATAGTCTTTCGTTTGATCCTTTCTCGTTGTTTCAGGATGGTCTGGCCGCGCCCGAAGTAGACATCGGCCGGGGTGAGGTTCTGCAGGCTCTCGTGGTATCGTCGGTGGTTGTAATGCTCGACGAAGGCGTCGATCTTCTGCCTGAGATCGCCGGGCAGGAAGTAGTTCTCCAGCAGGATGCGGTTCTTCAGGGTCTGGTGCCAGCGCTCGATCTTGCCTTGGGTTTGCGGGTGATATGGGGCACCGCGGACATGATCCATGTGCCGATCTTCCAGCCAATCGGCCAACTCGCCCGAGATGTAACTCGACCCCCTCGCCATTGTCTCTCGGACCAATGGCGTTCCAATGGCTCGATCACTGAGCAGGCGGGGCTTGTGCAGGACCTTCGCCTGATCACAACCCGAAGCCTGCAGCGCCAGGTCGAGCGTGTCGGTCACATCGCCTGACTTCATCGTCGTGCAAAGTTTCCAGGCGATGATGTAGCGGCTGTAATCGTCGAGGATCGTGGACAGGTAGA
Source organism: Leisingera sp. ANG1 (assembly GCF_000203975.2). Lineage (GTDB taxonomy): Bacteria > Pseudomonadota > Alphaproteobacteria > Rhodobacterales > Rhodobacteraceae > Leisingera. The sequence goes on from NZ_AFCF02000013.1 coordinate 9,001, forward strand.
ACCAGCCCCAGCCGATGACCTTCAGGTAGGTAAAGTCGGTCTGCCAAAGCTGGTTCGGTCGGGTCGTCTTGTCACGGAACTCGTCAGAGGCGGACAGAACCACATAGGCCGGGCTGGTGATCAGGTCGTAGGACTTGAGGATGCGATAGACCGAAGCCTCTGACACAAAATACTTTTCCGTGTCAGTGAATTGCACGGCCAACTCGCGCGGCGACAGATCGCTTTCCTGCAGGGCCAGGTCCTTGATCTTCTCGCGCACCGGCTCAGGGATGCGGTTCCAGACCCGCGACGGCCTGGGACTGCGATCTTTCAGCGCCTCAGGGCCGCCGGACAAATACCGATCATACCAGCGGTAGAAGGTCGTTCTGGGGATGCCGAGCTTGTCCAGCGTGCGCCTGGTCGGCAGGTGCGATCCTTCCACCAGCCGGATGATCTCCAGCTTCTCAGATGCGGGATACCTCATTCGCCGTCGCCCCCATCCGAGCCTGTCATCCCGGTACCGGGAGCTGATCGACGATCTTGCAGACGCTCTGAATGCGCCGGAGGTACGGCGGGAGGCGACGGCGGCGCT
>NZ_AFCF02000013.1:9700-15504 GCF_000203975.2 Leisingera sp. ANG1
TGGTTGCGGGAGCAGGATTTGAACCTGCGACCTTCAGGTTATGAGCCTGACGAGCTACCTGGCTGCTCCATCCCGCGTCAGGTGTTTTTGTATCGTTTAGAGAGATGTTTGGATTTTACTAGGTTTGGCGGTGACCTACTCTCCCAGGGCTTGAGCCCAAGTACCATCGGCGCGACAGTGCTTAACTTCCGGGTTCGGGATGGGACCGGGTGTTTCACTTGTGCTGTAGCCACCAAACCAAGAAAAATCCAAATGCCAGAGGCATTTGGATTTTCTTGGTTGGCGGCAGACAGCGTATTTACGGATTAAATGCGCGTTGCCGCACCTAAGTTATGTCATATGACATATCCAAATGCGTCCGGCGTACAATCAACCTGTCCGTGTCAGTTAGGGATGTTTGCTTTGATTGGTTTAGTAACACTGTCTGTTACTGGATCAAATCAAGCCTATCGGGCGATTAGTACCGGTCAGCTGAACGCATTGCTGCGCTTACACCTCCGGCCTATCGGCGTGGTGGTCTTCCACGGCCCTCAGGGATACCTTGTTTTGAGGGGGGCTTCCCGCTTAGATGCCTTCAGCGGTTATCCTGTCCGATCATAGCTACCCAGCACTGCTATTGGCATAACAACTGGTCCACCAGTGGATCGTTCACCCCGGTCCTCTCGTACTAGGGGCAACTCCTCTCAAGTATCCTACACCCACGGCAGATAGGGACCGAACTGTCTCACGACGTTCTAAACCCAGCTCACGTACCTCTTTAAACGGCGAACAGCCGTACCCTTGGGACCTGCTCCAGCCCCAGGATGAGATGAGCCGACATCGAGGTGCCAAACACTGCCGTCGATATGGACTCTTGGGCAGTATCAGCCTGTTATCCCCGGCGTACCTTTTATCCGTTGAGCGATGGCCCTTCCACGCGGGACCACCGGATCACTATGGCCGACTTTCGTCTCTGCTCGACTTGTCAGTCTTGCAGTCAGGCTGGCTTCTGCCATTGCACTCAACGAGCGATTTCCGACCGCTCTGAGCCAACCTTCGCGCGCCTCCGTTACTCTTTAGGAGGCGACCGCCCCAGTCAAACTACCCGCCACGCAGGGTCCCGGATCCGGATAACGGACCGCGGTTAGACATCAAGAGTGCGAAGGGTGGTATCTCAAGGGAGGCTCCACCGGGACTTGCGTCCCGGCTTCGATGCCTACCACCTATCCTGCACATCACAATCCTGATGCCAGTGCGAAGCTGTAGTAAAGGTGCACGGGGTCTTTCCGTCTAACCGCGGGAAGCCTGCATCTTGACAGGCAATTCAATTTCGCTGAGTCGATGTTGGAGACAGCGGGGAAGTCGTTACGCCATTCGTGCAGGTCGGAACTTACCCGACAAGGAATTTCGCTACCTTAGGACCGTTATAGTTACGGCCGCCGTTTACCTGGGCTTCAATTCGGAGCTCTCACCCCTCCTTTTAACCTTCAGGCACCGGGCAGGCGTCAGACCCTATACGTCGCCTTACGGCTTCGCAGAGCCCTGTGTTTTTAATAAACAGTCGCCACCCCCTGGTTTGTGCCCCCGGATCCAAGTTGCCTTGAACCCGGGCCTCCTTCTCGCGAACTTACGGAGGTATTTTGCCGAGTTCCTTCAACATCGTTCTCTCAAGCGCCTTGGTATTCTCTACCAGTCCACCTGTGTCGGTTTAGGGTACGGTCTGATGGAGGGCTATTTCCAGGGACCAATCAGCGGCCCGCCCAATCCGATAAGGGCGAACAACCTTCATGATCCGTCACATCCTCCTGGCCTAGGAATATTAACCTAGTTCCCATCGCCTACGCCTTTCGGCCTCGGCTTAGGGGCCGGCTTACCCTGCTCAGATTAGCTTTAAGCAGGAACCCTTGGACTTTCGGCGAGAGTGTCTCTCACACTCTTTGTCGCTACTCATGTCATCATTCTCGCTAGTGATCTCTCCACCGGATGGCTCACGCCCCGGCTTCATCGAAAGCCTCTCTCCTCCAATGTATCCGAAGATACTAAGGAGGAATGAGACTATGTCACACTACGCTCTGCTACCATGCACTATGTGCATCCTCGGCTTCGGCTCATGGCTTGAGCCCCGTTACATCTTCGCCGCAAGACATCTTGATTAGACCAGTGAGCTGTTACGCTATCTTTAAAGGATGGCTGCTTCTAAGCCAACCTCCTGGTTGTTTTGGACGTCTCACCTGCTTTCCCACTTAGCCATGAATTGGGGGCCTTAGCCGGAGGTCAGGGTTGTTTCCCTCTCCACGACGGACGTTAGCATCCGCCGTGTGTCTGCCATCTAGTACTCCCGGGTATTCGGAGTTTGGTTAGGATCAGTAAGCCTGTGGGGCCCCATTACCCATCCAGTGCTCTACCCCCCGGGGTATTCGGATGACGCTCTACCTAAATAGATTTCGCAGAGAACCAGCTATCTCCGAGTTTGATTGGCCTTTCACCCCTAGGCACAGCTCATCCCGATCCTTTTCAACGGATGTGGGTTCGGTCCTCCAGTGCGTGTTACCGCACCTTCAACCTGGCCATGCCTAGATCACTCGGTTTCGGGTCTGATCCCACGAACTCATGCGCCCTATTAAGACTCGCTTTCGCTGCGCCTACGCCTAGCGGTTTAAGCTTGCTCGTGAGACCAAGTCGATGACCCATTATACAAAAGGTACGCTGTCAGCCCTCAAGGGGCCTCCAACTGATTGTAGGCGTTCGGTTTCAGGTACTGTTTCACTCCCCTCGCCGGGGTGCTTTTCACCTTTCCCTCACGGTACTGGTTCGCTATCGGTCAGTAAGGAGTACTTAGCCTTCGGAGGTGGTCCTCCGGTCTTCGAACAGGATTTCACGTGTCCCGCCCTACTTAATACGTCCCTCAGAGCTTCCCATACGGGGCTGTCACCCGCTCTGGCTGCGTTTCCCAACGCATTCTGGTCACTCATCAGGCTCGGCTGGTCCGCGTTCGCTCGCCACTACTAACGGAGTCTCTATTGATGTCCTTTCCTCCGGGTACTTAGATGTTTCAGTTCCCCGGGTTTGCTCTTAAAGACCTATGTATTCAGTCCTTAAGTACCTGGTTCAAACCATTATTGATTACCAAAGGTAACAATAACGATCTGTCAGGTGGGTTCCCCCATTCAGAGATCTTGGGATCAAAGCCTATTCCCGGCTCCCCCAAGCTTATCGCAGGGTATCACGTCTTTCATCGCCTCTTACTGCCAAGGCATCCACCAAACGCCCTTCTCGCGCTTGATTTGATCCAGAAAAAGACAGTGTTTCATGCCACGGTGCGGAAGCTGGTAAGAAACCGCACCCTTATTCTGAACCAAAAAGCAAACTATCCCGCTCTCAATCATGTCGGTGATTGAGAACTTGTTGCGCAGTCTTGCGACCGCGCGGGTTAGTGTACTTGACTTGGACAACACTGCCGTTTCAGCAAGGCAGACCCATGGATGCCCGAGGAAAGGGGCATGTGCACAGGCTCGCGTCACCTCCCGAAGAAGGATCGGCACCTCACTGAGGCCAATCCCTCACGCGGGCGGCCAACAGTATTGTTGATTGTATCTCTCTTAACGATGTCAATGTCTTCGTCCAACCGGACGTTCAAACATTCGATCCGAATGCTTGAAGATCTGGTTGTGAAGTGGTGGAGCCTAGGAGGATCGAACTCCTGACCTCCTGAATGCAAATCAGGCGCTCTCCCAGCTGAGCTAAGGCCCCATAATGATCCCCGCAGGGAATGGTGGGTCGAGGAGGACTTGAACCTCCGACCTCACGCTTATCAGGCGTGCGCTCTAACCACCTGAGCTACCGACCCAGTTGATTTTGCGAAGCAAAATCGACGTTGCCCGACAGGCGATTTGCAAAGCAAATCTGCCGAGAGGGCCAGGCGCTCCTGGCGGAACAACCTGATGTTTTCTGAAGAGATATGAGGACGGTCCGGTCCGTATGGCGATGCGCTTTGTTTGCGCATCTTCTGCTAAGTGTTTCACGATCAGGAGCAAGCTCCATGATGCTAGAAACATCCTTAGAAAGGAGGTGATCCAGCCGCAGGTTCCCCTACGGCTACCTTGTTACGACTTCACCCCAGTCGCTGAGCTCACCGTGGTCCGCTGCCCCCTCGAAAGGTTGGCGCACGGCCTTCGGGTAAACCCAACTCCCATGGTGTGACGGGCGGTGTGTACAAGGCCCGGGAACGTATTCACCGCGTCATGCTGTTACGCGATTACTAGCGATTCCGACTTCATGCCGCCGAGTTGCAGACGACAATCCGAACTGAGACAGTTTTTTGGGATTAACCCATTGTCACTGCCATTGTAGCACGTGTGTAGCCCAACCCGTAAGGGCCATGAGGACTTGACGTCATCCACACCTTCCTCCCGCTTATCACGGGCAGTTTCCTTAGAGTGCCCAGCCGAACTGCTGGCAACTAAGGATGTGGGTTGCGCTCGTTGCCGGACTTAACCGAACATCTCACGACACGAGCTGACGACAGCCATGCAGCACCTGTCACTGAGCCACCGAAGTGGAAACCAGATCTCTCTGGCGGTCCCAGGATGTCAAGGGTTGGTAAGGTTCTGCGCGTTGCTTCGAATTAAACCACATGCTCCACCGCTTGTGCGGGCCCCCGTCAATTCCTTTGAGTTTTAACCTTGCGGCCGTACTCCCCAGGCGGAATGCTTAATCCGTTAGGTGTGACACCGACTAGCATGCTAGCCGACGTCTGGCATTCATCGTTTACGGTGTGGACTACCAGGGTATCTAATCCTGTTTGCTCCCCACACTTTCGCACCTCAGCGTCAGTATCGAGCCAGTGAGCCGCCTTCGCCACTGGTGTTCCTCCGAATATCTACGAATTTCACCTCTACACTCGGAATTCCACTCACCTCTCTCGAACTCAAGACTGGGAGTTTTGGAGGCAGTTCCAGGGTTGAGCCCTGGGATTTCACCCCCAACTTTCCAATCCGCCTACGCGCGCTTTACGCCCAGTAATTCCGAACAACGCTAACCCCCTCCGTATTACCGCGGCTGCTGGCACGGAGTTAGCCGGGGTTTCTTTACCTGCTACTGTCATTATCATCACAGGCGAAAGAGCTTTACGACCCTAGGGCCTTCATCACTCACGCGGCATGGCTGGATCAGGCTTGCGCCCATTGTCCAAGATTCCCCACTGCTGCCTCCCGTAGGAGTCTGGGCCGTGTCTCAGTCCCAGTGTTGCTGATCATCCTCTAAAACCAGCTATAGATCGTAGACTTGGTAGGCCGTTACCCCACCAACTATCTAATCTAACGCGGGCCGATCCTTCTCCGATAAATCTTTCCCCCGAAGGGCGTATAAGGTATTACTCACCGTTTCCAGTGGCTATTCCTTAGAGAAGGGCACGTTCCCACGCGTTACTAACCCGTCCGCCGCTCACCCCGAAGGGCGCGCTCGACTTGCATGTGTTAGGCCTGCCGCCAGCGTTCGTTCTGAGCCAGGATCAAACTCTCAAGTTGAAATGCTGTCACCAGCATATCCTTGACGTTCGAACCTCTGCACATCTTCACAGGGAGGCTAATCCCCATGAAAGTCTCTGTCTGTATGTGCTTCAGTACCAAAGGTACCGAAGAACCGTACAAGACAGTGAAGCTGACACTGCATCATCGGACCTAAATCCTAGCAGCGCGATATGCATCGGCTGATCCATCGAAATGAACCAAACCGCCCGCATATCTCTTCAGTATTCCATCAATGTCAAAGAGCATCATCCGGAGGCCAAAACCAGACCGTTGCGCCAATCCCTCAGCGCGCCCGCC
>NZ_AFCF02000014.1 GCF_000203975.2 Leisingera sp. ANG1
ATCCACAAAACCAAAACCAGGAACCAATGAAAACAACTGCGACTCGGAAGCAAAACCGCCGCCAGGGAGGGCCGCCTCCCGGACCCCGGGACCAGATTCTCCGGACTAGGTCCGGCTGGGCGTTCCGGATGATTCCGGATGTTTGGACCGCTTCAGCACTGGCAAGCGCAGGGCCAAGAGAAGCAGGGTCAGCCCGAGGTAGATCAGCGGCTCGATCTGAAACCCTTTCGACAGCATCACAAAGTGCAGGCCCCCTAGCAGCGCAGCCGCATAAGTCAGCCGGTGCAGCCGCGTCCAGGTCCGGCCCAGCGCCCGCACGGACAGGTTATTCGAACTGAGCGCCAGCGGCAGCATCAGGACAAACGCCGCCATGCCGATGGTGATATAGGGCCGTTTCGCAATATCCGCGATGATCTGCCCCAGGATCTGCACATCCAGCACCAGCCAGACCAGCAGGTGGCACAGCACATAGAAGAAGCACAAAAGCCCAATTGCGCGGCGGAACTTCATCAGGTTCAGCCCCGCCAGCCGCCGCAGCGGCGAGACCGCCAGCGTCAGGATCATCAGCTGCAGCGCCAGTTCCCCGTATTCATGTTCCAGCGCCTTGATCGGCTCTACCCCCAGCCCGCCAGTGAGCCCTTGGTAAAACAGCCAAGGCGCGGGTAGCGCCCCGAGCAGGTAAACTGCCCAGACAGGCAGGCGGCGCAGAAGCTGATTCAGTGATCCCATCCGTTGTCGCCCCCCCATTAGAAGTATTCGGCCAGGTCCATGCCTTTGTACAGAGACGCGACCTCTTCCTCGTACCCGTTATACATCAGTGTCGGCTGGCGCTTGGCAAACAGCCCGCCGCCGATGCGGCGCTCGCTGGCCTGGCTCCAGCGCGGATGCGACACGTTGGGGTTCACATTACTGTAGAAACCGTATTCGCGCGGGTTGGCCATGTTCCAGCTGGTGGGGGGCTCCTGATCCGTCAGGGTGATCCGCACCACAGACTTGATCGACTTGAAGCCGTATTTCCACGGCACCACCAGCCGCAGCGGCGCGCCGTTCTGGTTGGGCAGCGGCTTACCGAAGATCCCGGTCGCCATGATCGACAGCGGGTGCATCGCCTCATCCAGGCGCAGGCCTTCGCGATAAGGCCATTCCAGCACCTTATAAGCCGTGCCGGGCATCTCCGACGGGCGGTAGAGGGTTTCAAAGGCAACGTACTTGGCCCCCTCCTGCACGCCTGCCATATTCAAGAGATCGGCCAGCTCAAATCCCTGCCAAGGCACCACCATCGACCAGGCCTCGACGCAGCGAAAGCGGTAGATGCGCTCCTCCAGCGTCAATTCCCCCAGGATCTGCTCAAGGGAATAGTCGCCCGGGCGATCCACCAGCCCGTCGATCTTCACGCTCCAAGGCTGGGTGGTCATCCGGCCGGCATAGGCCGCGGGATCACTCTTGCCGGTGCCGAACTCATAGAAATTGCAGTAGCTGGTCACCTCTTCCCAGCTGTTTGGCTCAAGCGCCTCTTCCGCCTGCGCACGGCCGCCCAGCGCTGCGGCCAGCCCGGCACCTGCCAGCCCGGCCATGATCCGGCGGCGGTTCCAGAAATCTGCTTCCGGGGTTGCATCGGCAAGGGTCAAGTCATTGGTCCAGCGGCGCGCCATCTGCGTCTCCTGATATTGCGGGTCTCTCCTGAGGTAACGGTCCCGGGCGCAAAACCCAAAACATATCCCGTCACGACTGCGCGAGAGATTTGTAACGTTGGAAGCCCTGCCAGTATCGAAGAAAATCCGGCCCAGGGCGCCCCTGCTGACGCAAATGTGAAGCGGCCCAGCGCCCAATGGCCGGAAAATGCGCTGTGGCCGGACATTTCCTCGCTGCACCCAGTGCACGGTTTCACTATGCTGGCTGGAAATCAAAACCGCTCCGGGCAGACTAAGATGAAATCCCTAATTGCACCGCTGATGATGCTTGCCGCCGCCGTCCTGACAGGCTGCGCCAGCGCCCCCACGGCCACCAGGACCGATGTCGAGGCCCTGTCCCTCGCCATCCAGTCTCTGGATCCGCAGGTGGATGCAGATGAGGCCCGCCGCGCGGCGGAGATCGCTTACAGCCACTCTGCCCGGCTGGCAGAGCAGTACAATGTCACCACCTCGCCGATCATCCACAACACGCTGGTGAACAGCGGCGTCAAGGAGCGCGGCATCTGCGTGCATTACGCCGAGGACATGCAGGCGCGTCTCAACCAGGAGAATTTCCAGACGCTATCGATGCTGCGCGCCATTGCCGAGCCGAAGAATGAGTTCCGCATCGACCATTCCACCGCGGTGATCGCGGCCAAGGGCGACGGTATTTACGAGGGCATCGTGCTCGACCCCTGGCGCTATGGCGGCAAGCTTTACTGGTCAGAGACCACCGAAGACCCGCGGTACAACTGGGAACCGAGGTTAAAAGTTCTGCGACGTAAGTATGAGCGCAAGATGGCCAAGGAGGCCGCGGCTGGTTAAGCCGCCTTCAGCGCAGCTAGAGACCTGCCGCCAAGGCTGCCGCCCGGAACTGGCCAGGCGTCAGCCCGTATTCCTTCTTGAAGGCGCTGATAAAATTGGATGTGCTTTCGTACCCCGCCGCCAGACCAATACTGGTAATCGCATCGTCGGTGCTTTCCAGCATCTTCCTTGCCTGATCCAGCCGGCGTTGCTTGCGCCATTTTGCGGGGGACGCACCGAAGATCCGCCGGAACTCCCGGTTGAAAGTTGGAACTGAGCGCCCGGACAGCGCCGCCAGGTCCGCGGTGCGCAAATCATGATCCAGGTAAGCTCGGGCGACATGAGCAACCGAGCGATGGTGCTGAGTGCCCAAACTGCCCGCGAGCGTATCGGCCAGCTTGCTGCGGTCATGCAGCAAGGCAAGCAGCATGATCAGTTCAACCAGTTTCAGGCGCGCCAGATCGGCATCCACCTGCAAGCTGTCGTAGACCTGCACGATGCCGCTCATGAAGGCTGCCAGGCTTTGACTCGCTGGAACGGTTGCCAGACCTGCCTGTTCAGCTGCCTGCCCGCCGCCCAATCGTGGCAGCACATCGCTGACCAGCGCCGGGGACAGAAAGATCATCATAGCTTCCAACGGGCCATCATGGCTGCGGAAATCAGACTGCAAACGAACATTCGGTGGAATGATGACAAGTTCGCCTGCTTGGATTTCAGTGCAGGCTCCGCCAGTGTCAAAAAAACGCTCACGCCCCTTCAGCAAGTAGCAAATACAGATTTCGCTGCAGACAAATTCCAAGTCCCGCAGATCTGCGTGCAAAACCTTATGCAACAGCCGGCCATGCCTGCTCGACAGGATTTCCCTGGTAAAGGAAAAGGCCGCCAAAGCCTCAGGAATAACAATCAGCTTGTTCTGTGTGCGGGTCACGCGACTGTTCCACAGGTTGTTCCGTGCAGGCCGCGGCAAGCAGCTTTTTACACATACCGCAAACTAATGAAGGTTTCTGATCCGATTGCAATATCCTTGATCGGATCGCGTTAGCGGCGGCTGGGCACTGCAGGCAAAGAACGGGTCATCCAATGAGAAAAGGAGACCCCGATGAGCATTTGGGTAACGCTTGAGATGGAAGTGGCCGAAGGACAGTTCGAAAAACTGGAACCCTTCCTGGCGGAACGATTGCCGGCAGTGCGCGGCTTTGACGGCGCCCTGTCAGTCACTGTCTATTATGACGAGGAAACACGCAGCCTGCTGATTGCCGAAGAGTGGCTCTCCAAAGCGCATCATGCCAGCTACATCCAGGCAATTTCCGAAAACGGCGTCATGAACCAGCTTGTCTCCTTCATGACTGCGCCTCCAAAGGTGCAGTACTTCAAGAGGCTGGTAATCTAGTGGCAGGAACCTGCGCCGGCATTTCGCGCCGTGATTTCATGGCCAGCACCGTTGCAACGGCTGTGGCAGTTGGCACGCTTCCATCAATTGCTTCAGCGGCAGCTACGGCAGAAGTGCGGTTCCGTTTCGTGAAACTCCGCAAGTCCAGCACCGCAGGGTATCTGCAGGAACTGCGCCAGAACCAGTCGTCCTTCAGCCAACTGGTACTGGAAGGTGAGGGCTATTGCCTGGTTCTCGCCGGCGAGCGCTCCCACACCGGTGCGCAGCGCCTGGAGCTGTAACGCACCTCTTCGCAAATCAAAGGCCCGCCATCTCTGGCGGGCCTTTCTCAATCTCTACCTCTCAATGCACCACGGCATCATCGGGTTTGGGCCGGTCCGACGTCCCCAGCCGGTCGCCGATGATCAGCCCGTCGCTGCCGGCCGAGACCGGAACGGTATCGCCGTCCTTGATCTCTCCCGCCAGCAAGGCCTCTGCCAGCGGATTCTGCAGCGCGCGCTGGATCACCCGCTTCAGCGGCCGGGCACCGAACACCGGATCATAGCCCTCATCCGCCAGCCATGTCTTGGCCGCCTCGTCCAGCTCCAGCGCGATCTTGCGCCCTGCCAGGCGTTTCAGCAGACGTGCCAGCTGAATCTCGACAATGCCGTCCATGTCACCCCGTGCCAGACGGTCGAAGATGATCGTCTCATCCAAACGGTTCAGGAACTCGGGCCGGAAATGCGCCCGGACCGCATCCATCACGTCACGCCGCGCGTCAGAGGCATCGGCGCCCTCCGGCAGCTGGCTCAAGGCCTGCGCCCCAAGGTTGGAGGTCAGCACGATCAGCGTCTGCTTGAAGTCCACGGTGCGGCCCTGGCCGTCGGTCAGAACGCCGTCATCCAGCACCTGCAGCAGCACGTTGAACACATCCGGATGCGCCTTTTCGACCTCATCGAACAGCACCACCTGATAGGGGCGGCGGCGCACCGCCTCAGTCAGCACCCCACCCTCGTCATAGCCGACATAGCCCGGAGGCGCGCCGATCAGGCGGGCCACCGAATGCTTCTCCATGAACTCCGACATGTCGATCCGCACCATCGCGTGCTCATCGTCGAACAGGAAGCCCGCTACTGCCTTGGTGAGTTCCGTCTTGCCGACACCGGTGGGCCCAAGGAACAGGAAGGAGCCCAGCGGCCGGTTCTCGTCATTCAGACCTGCCCGCGCCCGGCGCACCGCATTGGCTACCGCGGTTACAGCCGCGTTCTGCCCAATCACCCGGCGGTGCAGCTCATCTTCCATGCGCAACAGTTTCTCGCGCTCGCCCTCCAGCATCTTGGAGGTCGGGATACCGGTCCAGCGCTCGACAACAGCGGCGATCTGCTCGGGCCGCACGGCCTCCTCGACCATCAGCCCCTGCTCTTCCTTCTTCTCGGCATCCGCCAGCTGCTTCTCCAGCCCCGGAATGACGCCATAAGACAGCTCCCCCGCCTTGGCGAGATTGCCCTCCCGCTTGGCGATATCCAGTTCCGCGCGGGCACGGTCCAGCTGCTCCTTCAGGTCACGGGCAGAAGCCAGCTTGTCCCGCTCCGACTGCCACTGCGCGGTCATCTCGGCGGACTGCTCCTGCAGCTCAGCAAGTTCCTTCTGCAGTTTTTCCAGCCGGTCTCTGGAGGCGGCATCGTCTTCCAGCTTCAGCGCTTCTTCCTCGATCTGCATCTGCAGGATCTGCCGGTCCAGCGCATCCAGCTCCTCCGGTTTGCTGTCCACCTGCATACGCAAGCGGCTGGCCGCCTCATCCATCAGGTCGATTGCCTTGTCCGGCAGGAAGCGGTCGGTGATATAACGGTTCGACAGCGTTGCCGCCGCCACCAGCGCCGCATCGGCAATGCGCACACCGTGGTGCAGCTCATACTTCTCCTTGATGCCACGCAGGATCGAGACGGTGTCCTCCACCGTCGGCTCCGTCACCATCACCGGCTGGAACCGGCGGGCCAGCGCCGCGTCCTTCTCCACATACTTGCGGTATTCATCCAACGTGGTCGCACCAACGCAATGCAGCTCCCCGCGCGCCAAAGCCGGCTTGATCAGGTTGGCCGCATCCATCGCACCGTCGGATTTACCGGCACCGACCAGCGTGTGCATCTCGTCGATGAACAGGATGATCTCGCCCGCAGCCTCAGTGACCTCAGTCAGCACCGCCTTCAGCCGCTCCTCGAATTCGCCGCGGTATTTCGCACCGGCAATCAGCGCCCCCATGTCCAGCGACAGCAGTTTCTTGTCGCGCAAGCTCTCCGGCACATCGCCGTTGATGATGCGCAGCGCCATGCCCTCGGCAATTGCGGTCTTACCCACGCCCGGCTCACCGATCAGGACGGGATTGTTCTTGGTCCGGCGAGACAGCACCTGCATCGAGCGGCGGATTTCCTCGTCGCGTCCGATGATCGGGTCGATCTTGCCCTCGCGCGCCGCCTCAGTCAGGTCGCGGGCGTATTTCTTCAGCGCGTCATAGCCTTCCTCAGCTGTTGCCGAGTCAGCCGTGCGCCCCTTGCGGATATCGTTGATGGCTTCATTCAGCTTTTGCGCGGAGACCGCACCAGCCTCCAGCGCGTCCTTCGCCTTGGACTTCACCATGCACAGCGCCATCAGAAGACGCTCGACCGGCACAAAACTGTCGCCCGCCTTCTCGGCAATCTTTGCGGCCTCATCCAGCACCTTGGCGGTCTGCCCGTCCAGATAGATCTGGGCCGCGTCACCGCTCACCTTGGGCAGCTTGGCAACGGCGGCCTCCACCGCCTCCACGACACGGGCAGGCGCACCGCCCGCGCGGGAAATCAGGTTGCTCGCCAGCCCCTGATCGTCATCCATCAATGCTTTCAGAATATGCTCCGGCACCAGCCGCTGGTGCCCCTCGCGCATTGCAATGGTCTGCGCTGCCTGCACGAATCCCCGTGCACGCTCCGTGAACTTGTTCAAGTCCATCTTGCTCTCCTTTTTCAAGCGCCCTGTCTTTGGCAGCGCCCGCTAGGCGGCACGCCCCGGTCCGGGCCTCAAGGTTCAATTTGGGAAGCGATCCTGCCGCTTCAACCCATACTCGCCGGAAAAGGTGAGCAAATCCCTGACCTGCGTCAACTTTATACCCGGACGCCCCCCCCAGGCGCAGCCGCGCCGCGCACCAGCGCGGCGCCATGCCCAAAACTGTAATCTGTCCCGCCGGGACAGCTTCAGTTGCGGGAGCACCCCGCTGCGCCTTGCCGAACCGCCGCCCCTTGCGTATGAAACGCCAGTTTCACGCCGAACCGCCACCAAAGGACCCCGCCATGACCCAAGCCCCGCGCGCCGACGACCGCCTGATTGTTGCCATGGATGTCCCCAATGCGCTGGACGGTCTGAAACTCGCCGAACAGCTCGGCGATGCGGTCTCCTTCTACAAAATCGGCCTTGGCATGCTCACCGGCGGCGGCCTGGCGCTGGCCAATGAGCTCAAGCAGGAGCACGGCAAGCGCATCTTCCTCGACATGAAACTGTTCGACATCGGCGCCACCGTGGAAAGCGCAGTGCGGGGCTTGGCGCAGTTCGACCTCGACTTCCTCACCGTGCATGGCGACCCCTATGTGGTGCGCGCGGCCAAGGAAGGCGCGGCCGGCAAGGACCTCAAGATCCTCGCCGTCACCATCCTGACCTCGCTCGACCGTCAGGACCTGGACGGGGCGCTGATCAAGGACGGCGCAGTGCAGGACCTGGTGCTGGAACGCGCAGGCAATGCCTTTGCCGCGGGCGCCGACGGCGTCATCGCCAGCCCGCAGGAGGCCGCCCTGATCCGCGCCCTGCCCGAGGCTGAAGGCAAGCTGATCGTCACCCCAGGCGTGCGCCCGGCCGGTGCGGACCTGGGCGACCAGAAGCGCGTCGCCACCCCGGCCAGCGCCATTGCAGACGGCGCTGACCATATCGTGGTGGGCCGTCCGATCTGGAAAGCGGACAGCCCGCGCGCCGCAGCCGAAGCCATCCTGGCGGAGCTGGCAGGCGTAAAGGCGTAACAAGCCATACCGCTTCCGGCACAGACAGCAACGGGTGTATCGCCTTGCTGCAAGCTCTCCTCCCATCAGATTGCCTAAAAATTAGGCAGAAAGAAAAATGTGCGGCAGGTGCACCATTTCCCGGCCAGGCGCCTTACCGCCCGCCGGTGACGTAACGTCAAGTTGCTCTTTTCGCTGACGAAACCCGCAGTCAGGGCTATTTCTGCGCCAAATCGTCCTGTGCCTCAAAAAGCACACCCGCCAAACCCGCAGCCAATGCACGGCCCCGCAAACTTTGCGAAACAGCGCCATGTGGGAGATTCTCATATTGAGACACTCCCCAGACGGGCTTTTCTTCCTGAGACCCGTCACCTTTCCCCCCGCACACCAGCGGGGGATCTTTCTTTTCAGCCGCAGTCACACTGGCCGCACCGCAAGATATTCCCGCAGCCGGTCCGCAAAATGCGGTACTGCCATCGGGTGTGCGCAATAGGTCTCTGGCGCCATCAGCGCCCAGCCCTGCCCCTCATCCCCGAACCGAACCGCGCTGACTGTCTCAGCAGGCAGATGCGCAGCAAAGAACCAGACCCGCCCGTGCGGCCGCTGGTACGCTCTGGACCAGATCAGCAGATCAGGCTTCAGCACCAACCCCACCTCTTCATAGGTCTCGCGCAGCGCGCAGGCTGCCGGGCTTTCACCCGACTCACGCCCCCCGCCCGGCAGATCCCAATGCCCGGGATAGGGAATATCCGGCTTGTCATCGCGCTGGATGACCAGCAGATCCTGCCCCAGAAACACCGCCAGCTTTGCGCCGGCAAAATCTTCGCCTGCTGTTGTCATGATCTGTCACTTGGCAACCGGCCGCGCTAAAGACAAGCCTTCCGCCGCAAGTTAAACTTGCCCATCCAGGACCACAGCCCGCCGTCCCTCAATGCACGCCCTTTGCCGAGACTGCCTCAGCCAGATCGCCCCTGCCCGGCGCTGCCCCCATTGCGGCAGCCCGCGGATCAAGGCGCATGCGGAGCTGTTTGCCCTCACCATCGCCCACATGGATTGCGACGCCTTCTATGCCAGCGTCGAAAAACGCGACAATCCGGAGCTCGCCACCAAGCCGGTGATCATCGGCGGCGGCAAGCGCGGCGTGGTTTCCACCGCCTGCTATGTCGCCCGTATCCGAGGCGTGCGCTCTGCCATGCCGATGTTCCAGGCGCTGAAGCTCTGCCCTGACGCCGTGGTGATCAAGCCGCGGATGAGCGTCTACGTCGAGGTCAGCCGCGAGATTCGCAAGATGATGAACGAACTGACCCCGGACGTGGAGCCGCTGTCGCTGGACGAGGCCTTCATGGACCTCACCGGCACCGAAAAGCTGCACGGCGCGCCGCCCGCAGTGATGCTGGCCCGGCTGGTCAAGCGCATGAAGGATGAGCTGGGTGTCACCGGCTCCATCGGCCTTTCACACAACAAGTTCCTGGCCAAGGTTGCCTCCGACCTCGACAAGCCGCGCGGCTTTTCGGTGATCGGCAAGTCCGAGACGGGTGATTTCCTGCGTGAAAAACCAGTGCGGCTGATCTGGGGCATCGGCCCTGCCGCCCAGGAAAGCCTGGACAAGGCCGGCATCCGCACCTTCTCCGACCTCTTGCGCTGGGACCGCGAGGCCCTGCACGTCCGCTTCGGTTCCATGGGCGACCGGCTCTGGCATCTGGCCCGCGGCCAGGACCGGCGCCGGGTCTCGGCGCATGAGCCGATCAAGTCGATCTCCAATGAGACCACCTTCTTTGAGGATACCGCCAGTCTGGAGGTGCTCGACGGCCACCTGTGGCGGCTGGCTGAGAAAGTGTCGGACCGGGCCAAGGCGCGGGAGCTGGCGGGCCGGGTGGTGACGCTCAAGCTGAAACGCGCCAACCATTCGGCACTGACCCGGCGCGTGACCCTGCGCAGCCCGACCCAGATTGCAGACCGCATCTACCGCACCGCCCGCGGCCTGCTGGATCAGGTCGGCGACGAAGGCCCCTACCGGCTACTGGGCTGCGGGATATCAGACCTGGTTCCCGAATCGCACGCTGATGAAACCGGCGACCTCTTGGACCCGAATGCGGGCAAACGGGCAGAGGCCGAACGCGCCACGGATGCCATCCGCAAGAGATTCGGCGACAGCGCCATCCTGAAAGGCCGCGCCCTGCGCTGAAGGTGACGCAGCTACTCCGCTGCCAGCGGCAGCTCCTCCCGCCCGATTGCCGCAATTTCGGCCACCACTTGGCGCAGCAGCTGCTGCAGCGCTTCAAAATTCGCATTGGGCCGGATATTGGCCTCGTCCATATAAAGCGCCCGGTCGATCTCGATCTGCACCGCGTGCTGGCGCCGCGAAGGGCGGCCATAAGTCTGGGCGATATAAGCCCCGGCAAAGGGCGTGTTGCGCGCCACCTTCAGCCCGGCTGCGGCAAAAGCCGCCTCAATCCGGTCAACAACTCTGCTGTCCGCGGCTGCCCCGAACCGGTCGCCCAGCACGATCTCCGGCCTGCCCGTGCCTTGCGGTGCCATCGCCTCCACCGCTTCGTGCGGCATCGAATGGCAATCCACCAGAATCGCCTGCCCGAACTGCCGGTGCGACTGATCCAACAGCCCCTTCAGCGCCTTGTGGTAAGGCTGCCAGCAGTCCTTGATCCGCCGCTCCGCCTCCGCCCGCGGCAGCTTGCCGCTGTAGATCGCCCGGCCATTGGCCACCACCCGCGGAATCACCCCAAGTCCAGAGGCCACCCGCGGATTCTGGCCGCGCCGCTGCACCCCTTCGATCACCGCCGGGTCCAGCTCATCCGGCGCGCGGTTCAGATCCAGATAGGCCCTTGGCTTCAGGGCCCGCAGCAGCGGCGCCCCAAACTCCGGCGCTGCCCGGAACAGCTGGTCCACAAAGGCATCTTCTGAGCTGCGGATCTCTTTCCGCCCCAGAATCGACTGTGACAGAAAGGAATCGGAATAGTCCGCGCCGCTGTGCGGAGAGGCAAAAACCACTGCCGAGGCCAGTTTCTGCGGGGAAATCACGGAAAACGCTGTATCAGGCATCCTTGCTCCGGTGCTTCTTGTGCAAGAAACAGCATATCGCGGAAATTTCTGCGGTCAAAAGCTCTTGCGCACGCCGGCGACTCTATTTATAGACCCCCTCACCGGCGCGGCACCCCGCGCCCCTTTCACTTCTAAGGGGCAGGAACGCAGCGCAGGCCAGAGTGGGCGATTAGCTCAGCGGTAGAGCACTTCGTTGACATCGAAGGGGTCACAAGTTCGATCCTTGTATCGCCCACCATTCAATTCACTGCTTCGGCTCCGGCCCAAGCACCCGCTAACCCAGGCGCTGGTTCGCGCCGCAGACAAGGAGAGAGACCATGAAGGTCAAGAACTCGCTCCGTTCGCTGAAGAACCGGCACCGCGATTGCCGGGTTGTGCGCCGTAAAGGCCGCGTGTATGTGATCAACAAGACCCAGCGCAAGTTTAAAGCGCGCCAGGGCTAAGATCCACCACAGCGACATGCAGAAAACCGCATCATCCGATGCGGTTTTTTTGCGTTTGGGGGGGTCAGTCCGGACAAGCGATGCAAAGACAGAGCGCGTTCCGGGCCTGGCAAGGCAACAGCTGATTGCGACTTTCTGACTGTTTCAGTCGGAAATTCATTGCATCTGCCGCCAGATGCTTTAATCGACTGTTTCAGTCGGAAAACTGATCTAACCAAGAACGGGACATCCAATGCTGAAAGCCACAACCGTAATGGCCGGGGCGCTGAGCGCAGCTGTTGCCACCGCCGCTGCTGCCCAGGGCGAGCTGAACATCTACTCCTCGCGCCACTATGACACCGACGAGCAGCTCTATTCGAACTTCGAAGAGGCCACCGGCATCACCATCAACCGCATCGAAGGCAACGCCGATGAGCTGATTGCCCGGATGAATGCCGAAGGCGAAAACTCCCCTGCTGACATCCTGATAACCGTCGACACCTCGCGCCTGACCCGCGCCAAGGAGGCGGGTGTCCTGCAAAGCATCGACAGCGACGTGCTGGAAGCCCGCGTCCCCGCCTACCTGCAGGATCAGGACAACCAATGGTTCGGCTTCAGCCAGCGCGCGCGCATCATTTTCTACGACAAGAATGAGGTGGCAAACCCGCCGCAGACCTATTTGGATCTGGCCGACCCTGCCTACAAAGGCAAGGTTTGCATCCGGTCGTCCAAGAACACCTACAACCAGACCCTGCTGGCCTCGATCGTGACCCACCACGGCGCTGAAAAAGCCCGCGGCTGGGCCGAGGGCGTGGTCGCCAACATGGCCCGCGATCCGCAGGGCGGCGACACAGACCAGATGCGCGGCATCATCTCCGGCGAATGCGATATTGCCGTTGCAAACAGCTATTACTTTGCCCGCTCGATCCGCAAAGACGTCAAGGGCATCTCCGAAAACCGCGATCAGATCGGCTGGCTGTTCCCCTCCCAGAACGCGGAAGGCGCACATATGAACCTGTCGGGCGGTGGCGTGGCCGTACATGCTCCGAACAAGGAGAACGCCATCAAGTTCCTGGAATACCTTTCCAGCGATTCCGCCCAGGCGTATTTCTCGGCCGGCAATGACGAATACCCGGCGGTGTCCGGTGTCGGCCTGGCCCCGTCGATCGCGGCCCTTGGCCATTTCAAACCGGATGACGTGAACCTATCCGAGGTCGCCAAGAACCTGCCCGAGGCACAGAAGATCTTCAACGACGTCGGCTGGAAGTAACGCCAGCCTTCAAAGAAACTGGAAAAGCGCGGCTCTGGCCGCGCTTTTTTTGCCTGTACGTTTCCCAAATGGCACAGCAGCCGCCAGTTTGGCGAAAGTTCGAAGCAATCCCAGCTTTTCCTAGACCCGCCACCACCACATGCCTATAGGTTCGCGCATCTTGAAATTAGGGGGGAAACATGCAGTCGGGAGCACGCCGCGCTCTGGAGGAACAGAGCCTATGAACCGGTTGCCAGTAACGATTATCAGCGGCTATCTGGGCGCGGGCAAGACAACGCTGATCAACCGCCTCCTGGCAGAGGATCACGGGTTGAAACTGGCCGTGATCGTCAATGACTTCGGCGCGGTCAACATTGATGACGCCCTGATCCAGGACACTGAAGGCGGCAAGATCGCCCTGACCGACGGCTGCGTCTGCTGCACCATGGGGGATGACCTGTCTCTGGCGCTGCGCACCGTACTAAACCGCCCGGAACAGCCCGACCACCTGGTGATCGAGGCCAGCGGTATCTCCGATCCCGTTGCCATCGCCAATTCCGTCCTGAATGAATCCGGCCTCAGCTACGGCGGCATCGTCTCCCTGGTGGATGCGGAAAACGCCGCGACCCTGCTGAACGATCCGCTGGTAGCCCCGCAGGCAGAACAGCAGATCCGCACGGCCGATCTGGTGATCGCTACCAAATGCGATGACCTGAATGCAGAGCTTTCAGCACTTCTGGCCAAGGCCGGCGCCCGCACCCCCACCGTGCTCAACACCTCTCCGGTGGCAGAACTTCTGTTTGACGTGGTGCCGCTGCCCAAGGGCCGCGCGGTCGCGGCGCACCCCTCCTATACCACCTGGCAGCACCGCAGCAGCACCGTTCTGGACCGCCGCACGCTGGGGGACAAACTGGCAGAGCGGCCAGCCGGGCTTTACCGGATGAAAGGTTTCGTGCTGACCACCGGCGGCGCCTATGAGTTGCACGTCGTGGGCCGCCATGTGGAGGCCAAACGCTGCGAGGCGGAGGAGACGCTGCTGGTCGGCCTCGGCCCTGCAGACCGGATTACCCGCGACGAAATCGAGGCCTGGTGGGCGGCATAAGCCGTCCCCTTTGCAGAGACGCGCCAGGAAAATTCGAATTTTCCTGGCAAGAATTTTCCAAAATTCTTGCGCCTACCGCCGCCGCCCAACCTGGCGGCAGATCAGGATCACCGGCAGCAGCCCCACCGCCATGATCACCAGCGACGGCACTGCCGCACCTTCCAGCCGCTCATCTGCGGCCAGCCGGTGCGCCTGCACCGCCAGCGTGTCGAAATTGAACGGCCGCATGATCAGCGTTGCCGGCAGCTCCTTCATCACATCGACAAAGACAATCAGCAGCGCCGTTAGCAGGCTGGGTGTCAGGATCGGCAGATGCACCCGCCGCAGCATCCCCATCGGCCCCTGCCCCAGCGACCGCGCCGCGGCATCCATGTTCGAATGCATCGTCGCCTGGCCGCCCTCATAGGCGCCAAGCGCCGCCGCCATGAACCGTACCCCATAAGCCGCCACCAGCAGCCAGATTGAACCTGTCACCAAAAGCCCGGTACGGATCCCGAAGGCTTCGCGCATCCAGGCGTCCAGCGCGTTGTCAAAGGCGGCGAAAGGCACGATCAGCCCCACCGCAATCACCCCGCCCGGCACCGCATATCCCAGCCGAGCGAAATAGGCCGCGGTCGCGGACAGCCGCCCGGGCCGCAGCCGCTGGTAAAAGCCCAGGCACACCGCCGCCGCCACGGTCAGCACCGCCGCCGCCGTGGCCAGGGTGATCGAATTGGTTGTGAAATCGATGTAACGGCGGCTGAACAGGTTTTGTTCGGAGTCAAAACTCATCGCGAACAGCACCGCCACCGGCAGCAGGAAGCCCAGCACCACCGGCACGGCGCAAAAGAACACGGCAATCGCCGCCTTGATGCCGCCCAGCTCGGCTGGCGCCATCTGGCTGTGATGCTTGCCCGCGTGATGGTATTTCGCCCGCCCGCGCGTCGCCCGCTCCACCACCGCCAGCGTCAGCGCAAACCCCAGCAGGCACAGTGCCAGCTGCGCCGCGCCGCCGCGGTCGCCCAGCGAGAACCAGCTAGTGTAGATGCCGGTGGCAAAGGTCTGCACCCCGAAATAACTGACCGTGCCAAAGTCCGCGATGGTCTCCATCACCGCCAGCAAAACGCCCGAGGCAATGGCCGGCCGCGCCATCGGCAGGCTGACCAGCCAGAACGCTTGCCAGGAATTCTTGCCAAGCGCCCGCGCCGCCAGAAAGGCGCCTGCGCTCTGCTGCATGAAGGCCGCCCGCGCCAGCAAGTAGACATAGGGGTAAAGCACCAGCACCAGCATCGCCGCCGCCCCGCCGGTGGAACGGATCTCCGGGAACCAGTAGTCCCGCGGCCCCCAGCCGGTCACCTCGCGCAACGTGGACTGCACAATGCCGGGATGATCCAGGATATGGGTATAGGCATAGGCCAGAACATAGGCCGGAAAGGCCAGCGGCAGCACCAGCGCGACTTCCAGCAGCCGGGCACCGGGGAACCGGGTCATCGTCACCAGCCAGGCGGCGCCTGTGCCGATTGCAAAGGTGCCAAGCGCCACCAGCGCCACCAGCGCCAGCGTCGTCAGCGAATAGCCCGGCAGCACAGTCCCGGCCAGGTGGCTGATCGTCTCCGTGCCGCCAAAGGCCGCCGCCAGCGCCACTGCCACCATCGGCAGCAGGCAGGACAGCGCCACCGCCCAGGCCAGCACAGCAAAGACACTGCCCCCGGTTCTGCCGCCGCGGCGGCGCCCGTGCGGCGCGTATTCTATGGGATCATCGGCAGCGGTCATGTGCGGCAGTCTGGGTCCAGCTGATAGGTCTCACCGCCCTATTTCGACTATTCCAGTCAGAAATTCCAGCCGAAAGCGCGGCACGGACCGGCCCTTCCAAAACAGCAAACGGGCGCCGGATAACGGCGCCCGCATCAACTGCTTCCATGACGGTCTCAGTCGTAGGTCCGCTGATCCTCAATCACCAGACCGTCCTTGGGCAGAGCATCCGGCGCCACCACTTCGACCTTGCCCTTGAGCTTCAGAACCTCGATCACCGACCGGGCAAAGACCGCCTCGTCGCCGCCCTTGGCTTCGATCTGCACAGTCATCGCATCCATCTCGCCGTCGCGGCTGGCAATCACCCGCGCCTTGACGATCTCGTCATGCTTCTCAACCAGCGCAGCCACCTGCTCCGGGCGCACGAACATGCCCTTGATCTTGGTGGTCTGATCTGCCCGGCCCATCCAGCCCTTGATCCGCATGTTGGTGCGGCCGCAGGGCGAGACACCCGGCATCACCGCCGACAGATCACCAGTGGCAAAGCGGATCAGCGGGTAATCGGGATTAAGCGTTGTCACCACAACCTCGCCGACCTCACCCGCCGCCACCGGGTTGCCGGTGCCGGGGGTGACGATCTCGACGATCACATGCTCGTCGACAATCATCCCCTCCATTGCCGGGCTTTCATAGGCGATATTGCCCAGATCGGCAGTGGCATAGCACTGCAGGCAGGAAATCCCGCGGTCGAGGTACTCCTGGCGCAAGCTGGGGAACAGCGCACCGCCCCCCACTGCGGCCTTGGAGAACATCAGCTCCACGCCCATGGCATCGGCCTTGTCCAGGATCACCTTCAGGTAATCCGGCGTCCCTGCATAGGCGGTGGCACCTACATCATGCGCCGCCGTCACCTGCAGCTCGGTCTGGCCGGTTCCGGCCGGCAGCACCGCGGCGCCAACCGCCCGCGCACCGTTTTCAAAGATCATGCCGGCAGGCGTCAGATGATAGCCGAAACAGTTCTGCACCACATCGCCCTGGCCGATGCCAGCTGCATGCAGGAACCGTCCCATGCGCCACCAGTCGCCATCCACGCCGCCCGGCTCATAGATCGGGCCCGGACTCTGGAAGATATGGGCAAAACCGGTTGCGGGCTTGACGGTGAAGCCGCCAAAGGGCGGATGCGCCGCCTGTGCGCGGCTCAGTTCGGATTTGCGCAGCACCGGCAGCGCGGCCAGCGCCTCCACCGAGGTCACGGCTGCGGGCTCCACCCCGTCCAGCAGGCTGGCGTAGCCGGGGGCGGATTTGGCGCGGGCGATCTGCTCCGGCAGCGCCTGGGCCAGGCCGGCGGCGCGTTCATCTGCGCTGCGGGTTTCAAGCGTGTCAAAAAAGCTCATCACATCATCTCCCCGCATCAGCTCAGCCACCTCTTGCGGCGGCGGTAGGACCGCACGTCGCGGAAGCTCTTGCGCCCTTCGTCCGACATGCCGAGGTAGAATTCCTTCACGTCCGGGTTCTCCCGCAGCTCTGCTGCAGGCCCGTCCATCACCACCCGGCCGGATTCCAGGATGTATCCGTAATGGGCATAACGCAGAGCGACGTTGGTGTTCTGCTCCGCCAGCAGGAAGGTCACGCCTTCCTGTTCGTTGATCGACTTCACGATCTCGAAAATCTGCTCCACCAGCTGCGGCGCCAGCCCCATCGAGGGTTCGTCCAGCAGGATTGTCTCCGGCCGCGACATCAGCGCGCGGCCCATCGCCACCATCTGCTGCTCGCCGCCCGAGGTATAGCCTGCCTGCGATTTCCGGCGCTCCTTCAGGCGCGGGAAGTAGTGATAGACCATTTCCAGGTCTTTCTGGATATCGGCACCGCTGTCGCGGCGGGTATAGGCACCGGTCAGCAGGTTTTCCTCCACCGTCAGGTGCTCAAAGCAGTGGCGGCCTTCCATTACCTGAATGACGCCCTTCTTCACCAGCTCCGCCGGATCCTGCTCATGCACATGCGCACCGCGGTATTTGATCGAGCCCTTGGTGACCTCGCCGCGTTCCGAATGCAGCAGGTTTGAGATTGCCTTCAGCGTCGTGGTCTTGCCGGCCCCGTTGCCGCCCAGCAGCGCCGTGATGCCGCCCTTGGGCACATTCAGGCTCACGCCCTTCAGGACGAGGATCACGTGATTGTAGATCACCTCGATATTGTTGACCTCCAGCAGGGTCTCGGCCTGCACATCGGAAGTATCGGCGGCGGTGTTCGCTGCATCCAGCATCAAAGCGTGTCCTCATACCTGTCCCGGTTCTTCTCCGGGACCCTGTTTGCGTGGCGCGGCGGCTCCCCGCCGCACCGTTTCTTCCCGGCCCCGCCAAGGCAGGGCCGGACAGAGCCCTTAGCTGCAGCCGGGCTCGATGTTGTTCTCAGACGCGTAGGCGGCGGAGTCTTCTTCGATCAGCTTGCCGATCACTTCGGTGTCGGACGGTTTGAAGTCCGAGATCAGCGACCAGGTCTTGCTCTCCGCATCCCACTGGGTCACGCCCACCAGGCCCGGGCCGCCGTGGTTCTCGCAGGAGACGTTGAAGGTCGGGCCGAAGTTCGGCATCCCCAGCGCTTCCATCTTGGCCTCATCGATCACCAGCGCTTCCATGCCGTCGCGCATCATCGCCGCGGTGATGTCCGCAGTGCCGTGAATCTCCTGCGCGGTCTTGGCGGCCTCTGCTGCCAGCATCGCCGCGTACATGCCGCGGTTATAGAGCACGTTGCCCACCTGATCGCCGGCGCCCGCGGCCTTGCCCGCATCAACGACGTACTTCTGGATGTCGTCAAACACCGGGAAGTCACGGCCCACGTTGTGGAAGGTCACCGCCTTGTAGCCGTCGGCCTTGGCGCCTGCCGGCATCACATCATGCTCGGCACCGGACCACCACACGCCGATGAAGTTCTCCATCGGGAAGCGGATGTTGGCGGCTTCCTGGATCGCCACCTGGTTCATCACGCCCCAGCCCCACATCACGACGTTGTCGGGACGGTCACGGCGGATCTGCAGCCACTGCGATTTCTGCTCCTGGCCGGGATGGTCGACCGGCAGAGCAATCAGCTCAAAGCCGTGCTTCTTGGACAGCTCTTCCAGGGTGCGGATCGGCTCCTTGCCATAGGCGGAATTGTGGTAGATCAGCGCAATCTTCTTGCCGCTGATGTCGCCGCCATTGGATTCCAGCAGGTAGTTCACCACGCCCGAGGCGCCGTTCCAGTAGTTGGCCGGGTAGTTGAACACGTGGCTGAACACTTCACCGTTGGCAGCCGAGGTCCGGCCATAGCCCATAGTGTGCAGCGGGATGTTGTCCGCGGTCACTTTGGGGATCAGCTGATAAGTGATGCCGGTGGACAGCGGCTGATAGATCAGCGCGCCCTGGCCCTTGGTGGACTCGTAGCATTCCACACCCTTTTCGGTGTTATAGCCGGTCTCGCATTCGATCACCTTGGCCTTGACGCCGCCGATGCCACCATCGCGCTCATTCAGCAGGGTGAAATAGTCGTTGTAGCCGTCCGAGAACGGGATGCCGCCCGCCGCATAAGGCCCGGTCCGGTAGCTGAGGTCCGGGAACACCAGGTCCGCCATTGCCGGACCGGCTGCCATCGCGGCGCCCAGCGCCAGTGTGGTCAGTGTCTTTTTCATCGGCTTAAATCCTCCCTTTGGTCTTATCCGATGGTTTCCAAAAACGGGGGTGGTCTTGCTTTTCTCCCCGCCAGCTCTCGAGGCCGCCCGCATCAGTGCGGGAAAGGCCACAGTCTCAGTTTCTCCTTGGCGACGCGCCACAGCTGCGCCATGCCGTGCGGTTCCGCGATCAGGAAGACGATGATCAGCGCCCCCACAATCACCAGCTGGAAATGCGCCACGATATCGGTGGGCCAATTCAGAAGATCGACGCCAACCACCTTGAGGATCACCGGCAGCAGCACCAGGAAGGCCGCACCTGCGAAGGATCCGAAGATCGACCCCAGCCCGCCCAGGATCACCATGAACAGCACCAGGAACGATTTCTGGATGCCGAAGGCTTCGCCAACCTCGACCGCGCCCAGGTACACGGCAAAGAACAGCGCGCCGGAGATGCCGATGAAGAAGCCGGAGACCGCAAAGGCCGTCAGTTTCGCTTTCAGCGGGTTCACCCCGATGATTTCGGCAGCGATATCCATGTCGCGGATCGCCATCCAGGTCCGGCCCACGGTGCCGCGGGTCAGGTTGCGGGCAATCAGCGCGCAGACCGTCAGGAAGATCAGGCAGAACAGATAGGTGGCCCAGGCCGGCGCATTGGGACCGGTGATGATGATGCCGAAGGTGTCACGCTCCGGCGCGTTGATCTGGCCCGAGGCGGAATAGTTGTAGAACCACGGCACCCGGTTGAACAGCCACACCAGGAAGAACTGCGCCGCCAGCGTCGCCACCGCCAGGTAGAACCCCTTGATGCGCAGGGACGGCAGGCCGAACAGCACACAGACAAACGCGGTGATACCGCCCGCCAGGATCACATGGATGAACATGCTGACTTCCGGGAAGGCGGTCATCAGCTTGTAGCAGGCATAGGCGCCCACCGCCATGAACCCGCCGGTGCCAAGGCTGACCTGCCCGCAGTAGCCGACCAGGATGTTCAGCCCGATCGCCGCGATCGAATAGATCAGGAAGGGCAGCAGGATCGCATTTGCCCAGTAGTCATTGATCAGGAAGGGGATAAGGCCAAAGGCCACCGCCAGCACCACATAGTACCGGTAACGGTCGAACTTGATCGGAAACGTCTGGCTGTCATCGGCATAGGAGACTTTGAAATCCCCGGCTTCACGGTAGAACATGTCTCAGATGCTCCCTTTCTGTTGCGCGTTGACACTCTTGCCTGCGCGGATACTGTTGCTGGTTGCTGCGGCGCTCATTCGATTTGCCCCCACTGGGCCTGCGCCGCGTCGCGCTGATCGCGCGTCATCCGGTTCGAAGGTTTGGCATAGCCGCTGCGCTCGCTGCCGCGCACCAGCCGCAAATAGGCGATGATGCCGGTAATCAGCCCGGCCGAGGCCAAGAGCGCCGCAGTCACCATCTGGGTTTCGCTGTAGCTTTCCGCCGTCAGCGCCAGATAGCCGAAGGCCCAGAAACCGGCCCAGGCAATCACGTTGATGACGGCGATCAGCTTGGTCATACCGCACCCCCGGCGTTAACCACTTTGTCAGATTTCCCGGCTTGGACACATTTTGCCCACTTCTTTGTGGAACCCTGTTCGCGGGTAGAGTGAGTGGAACAAATGACCGTGATTTTCGAGGAAATCCGGCGGCTGGAGGCCGCGCGGAAGAAGGGTGACATATCCGAGGCCGAATTTGCCAAGGCCAAGGGCCGGCTGCTGGAAACGGTGGAAGACGCAACCGTGCTGCCGCCCTTTGAGTTCGAACCGCCGCGGCGGCAGGCTGCCAATACCGGCCCCGGCCCCTGGGGGACGGTGCTGATCGGGCTCTTGATGGCCGCCCTGCTGACCTTTGTGGCCGGGCAGTTGATCGGCAACATCACCATCGCCTTCACTCTGGTCGCCACGGTCTGCGCCGCCATCGTTGTCGCCGCCTTCCGCCGGCTCGAGGGCTGAGTGTTCCCGGAGCAGATCATATGAGCCTCAGACCCGTTCAATGATCTTCTCCCCGAACAGACCCTGCGGACGGAACACCAGGAACAACAGCGCCAGCACATAGGCAAACCAGTTCTCAGTCGCGCCGCCCACCAGCGGGCCAACCGCGAATTCGAACAGTTTCTCGCCCACACCGATGATCAGGCCGCCAACAATCGCGCCGGGGATCGAGGTGAAGCCGCCCAGCATCAGCACCGGCAGCGCCTTCAGCGCGATCAGCGACAGTGAGAACTGCACGCCGGACTTGGTGCCCCAGACGATGCCCGCAACCAGCGCCACGAAACCTGCGACCGACCACACCAGAACCCAGATGAAGTTCAGCGAGATGCCGACCGACAGCGCCGCCTGGTGGTCATCCGCAACCGCGCGCATCGCCCGGCCCTGCTTGGTGTACTGGCTGAAGGCCACCAGGCCCGCCACCAAGAGCGCCGCGATCACCGTCGCCACGATATCCAGATTGTCGATAAAGAAACCGTAGCCGAAGATGTTGAAGGTGGTCTCGTCGATCCACAGGTTGATGCCCTGCGGCAGGCCGACGTCCAGCGTCTTGATCTCGGAGCCCCACATCAGATCGGCGACGCCTTCCAGGAAGTAGGCCAGCCCGATGGTGGCCATGAACAGGATGATCGGCTCCTGCCCGACCAGATGCTTCATCACCAGCACTTGCACCAGCCAGGCCAGCAGCACCATCACCGCGACCGTCAGGGCAATCGCAACGACGCCAGGAACATTCCATCCGAAGTGGGTGACATGGCCGCCAAAGACCGCGTTGATCAGATGCGAAAACGGCACCTGCCCTTGCATGATCCCCACCAGCGTCATCGCCGCAAACAGCGCCAGAACACCCTGGGCATAGTTGAAGATGCCGGAAGCCTTGTAGATCAGGACAAACCCCAGCGCGACCAGCGCATAGAGAACGCCCGCCATCAGGCCATTGAGCGTCACTTCCATCGCAAAGACGAGTTGTTCGGGCATTAGAGGCTCTCCTCGGAATTCTGCGCTGCGGCGGTGCACAGGAGGTGCACAGGGGGTGTACGGGTGTCACCCTGCCGGCGGCGGGTGTTGCTGCATTGCAACTCAGTCATGGCTGACCCCCAGGTAGGCGTCGATCACATCCTGGTTATTGCGCACCTCATCCGGGGTGCCATCACCAATTTTCTTGCCGTAATCCATCACCACGACCCGGTCGGAAAGGTCCATCACAACGCCCATGTCGTGCTCGATCAGGGCGATGGTGGTGCCGAACTCATCGTTCACATCCAGGATGAAGCGGGACATGTCCTCCTTCTCCTCGACGTTCATGCCGGCCATCGGTTCGTCCAGCAGCAAAAGCTTCGGTTCCGCCGCCAGCGCCCGCGCCAGTTCGACCCGTTTCTTCAGGCCATAGGGCAGCCGCGCAACAGGGGTCTTGCGGATGTGCTGGATCTCCAGAAAGTCGATGATCCGCTCCACCACTTCGCGGTTCTCGGTCTCTTCGGCCTCGGCCTTCCCCTTCCACAGGGCCTGCGAAAACAAGCCTGTTTTCATATAGTTAAGGCGGCCCGTCATAACGTTGTCCAGAACGCTCATACCTTCGAACAACGCGATGTTCTGGAAGGTGCGGGCGATGCCCTGGCGCGCCACCTCATAGGGGCGCATCGGCGGGCGTTTCTTGCCGTGGAACAGCACTTCGCCTTCCTGCGGCACATAGAAGCCGGAGATCACATTCAGCATCGACGACTTGCCGGCACCGTTCGGGCCAATGATCGCGCGGATCTCGCCCTCGCGGATGTCAAAGGAGATGTCCTGGATCGCCACCACACCGCCAAAGCGCAGGGTGATGTTCTTCATCTCCATCACCACACCGCCGATGGTGCGGCCGTCGTCAGTCACATAGCTTAAGGAATTGTCAAGCATAACAACGGCCTCCATATTTCTGCCGCATAGAAATTTTAAGATTTCCATGCGATACTTGTTCAAAACGAGCAGCAAGGAGATCGACGTTATGTTCGGCGAACTTGAGCATTCCTGCCTTCTGAAGATGGCACTTGAATGCAAGCAAATGGGCCTCAGCCAATCCGAAAGCCTGGCCTCCATCATGGAGCAGACTCACGGGTTCAGCTCCCCCTTCAAGATCCAGCAGGTGGTCAACACGGCCTACAATCCCGGCCTCAACCCCGACCTGATCTGAGGGTGACCCGGCCTGCCCGGCACGGGGCAGGAAATTATCCGGTGAAACGTGCATCATTCCGCGGCCACCTTGTGAACCGCTCCCGGTTTCACGTCCGCGTCGACAATGGTCAGCGTCGCTTTGATCGAACCCTTGCGGCCGTCCTCATAGGTCACTTCCGTCACTGTCGAGACCTTTTCCGAGCCGTCGTACAGCGCGGTAATGATGTCGTCGAACTTCTCTTCCACGATGCGGCGGCGCACCTTGCGGGTACGGGTCATTTCACCGTCATCGGCATCCAGTTCCTTGTGCAGCACCACAAAGCGGTGCACTTGGCAGCCCGACAGCATCGGGTCCTCCGCCACTGACTTATTCACCGCCGTGACATGCGACCGGATGGTCTCCAGCACCTTCGGATGACCTGCCAGCTCCTGATAGGAGGCATAGGCGATATTGTTGCGTTCCGCCCAGTTACCCACGGCCGTCAGGTCGATGTTGATGAAAGCCACACAGCGGTCGCGGCCATTGCCAAACAGCACCGCTTCCAGAATGTCCGGATAGAACTTCAGCTTGTTTTCCACATACTTGGGCGCAAACATGCTGCCGTCGGCCATCTTGCCCACGTCCTTGGCGCGGTCGATGATCCGCAGATGGCCGGAGCCTTCCTCGAAGAAGCCCGCATCGCCGGTGGCAACCCAGCCCTCAGCATCCTTGGTTGAGGCGGTGGAGTCCGGGTTGTTGAAGTATTCAACAAAGGTGCCGGGCGAGCGGTAGTGGATCTCGCCGCTGTCGTCGATCTTGATCTCGACCTCCGGCGCCGGCACGCCAACGGTGTCGGCCCGCACCTCGCCATCCGGCTGGACGGTGATGAACACGGTGGCCTCGGTCTGGCCGTAAAGCTGTTTCAGGTTGATGCCCAGCGAGCGGTAGAAATCAAAGATCTCTGGCCCGATCGCCTCGCCGGCGGTGTAGCCCACACGGATGCGGCCATAGCCCAGCGTATCCTTCAGCGGGCCATAGACCAGCACATTGCCCAGCGCGTATTTCAGCCGGTCCATCAGGCCCACAGGGCGGCCATCCAGAATGTCGCCGCCGACTTTCTTGGCGTGCGCCAGGAAGTGGTGGAACATCTTGCGCTTCAGGGCGCCTGCGTCCTCCATCCGGATCATCACATTGGTCAGCTGGCCTTCGAACACCCGCGGCGGCGCAAAGAAATAGGTCGGCCCGATCTCGCGCAGGTCGGTCATCATGGTGTCCTGGCTTTCCGGGCAGTTCACGCAGAAGCCGCACCAGTAGGCCTGGCCGATCGAGAAGATGAAGTCGCCCACCCAGGCCATCGGCAGGTAGGAGAGAATGTTTTCGCCTTGGGTCAGATGATCGAACTCTGAAGAGTTCTTGGCGCTTTGGATCACGTTGCGGTTCGACAGCACCACGCCCTTGGGCTTGCCGGTGGTGCCGGAGGTATAGAGCATCACGCAAGTGCTGTCGTAGTCCAGCTTGGCCTGGCGCGACTGCAGCTCACCGATCAGCTCATCATGGGCGGCGCGGCCCTGATCCTGAATGTGGCTGAACTGGTGCAGCTGGGTGTGGTCGTATTTCCGCATGCCGCGCGGATCGAGATAGATCATATGCTCGAACTGGTGCAGCTGATCCTGGATCTCGATCACCTTGTCGGCCTGCTCCTGATCGCCAACGATCACAAATCGCGCGCCGCAGTGACCCAGCACATAGGCCATCTCCTCGGCTACCGCGTCCTGATAGAGCGGCACCGGCACAGCGCCCACCGCTTGAGCGGCAACCATCGACCAGTAGAGATAGGGACGGTTGCGGCCGATGATGGCGACGAAATCGCCCTCCCTCACGCCAAGGTTGATAAGGCCCAGCGCCAGCGCCTCGATTTCCTTTGCCGTTTCGGACCAGGTCCAGCATTGCCAAATGCCGAATTCCTTTTCCCGGTAGGCCGGCGCATCCCCGAATTGCGCCGCATTGCGTTGAAGCAGCGCCGGCAGGGATTGCATACCCTGGGCGCCCGTCTGCATCTGAGCCAACTTTCTCTCCTCCCTTTCCGGCGTTACTGCCGGACTGGCCGCTGCCCGCGGCTCTGGCCCCGATTAGGGACAGCGGTAGAGTAGCCCGTCAACTTTTTCCTGATGTTTTCCCAAATCTTACGAATTGTAACAGCCCGTTTCGCCTTATTTTTAAGGCTGTTACGCTAGCCTCCGTAAGGTTGCATGAGCGAAACCTTGCAGCGCAAGGTAACAGTCCGCCCGCATTCGCGCGGGATACGAACGAATGGACAGTGTTTCGAATCAAGCTTTACTGGTGGATTTATGAAACTTTTGATCAGCCTGCCTACCGCTGAGAAACGGCACCCAAAAACTTTCAACAACCATAAGGGGATCATTGTCTTAACGCCGCGGCACCGGGACACCCCGCGGCCGAATGGCAATTTGCCCTGAACCTGCCCCGGTGCTAGCCATGATCCGGGGAGAGCCATGAACCGGACAAGCAAACAACACGCCGCAATGACCACCGCCGGGCTGAACCTGATCGCCCAGGCGCTGTCGATCTATGACAACGACCTGCGGCTGTCGGTCAGCAACCGGCGCTTTCAGGAAATGTTCAACCTGCCGGACCACCTGGTGCAGCCCGGTGCCTCCTTTGCCGAGACAATCCGTTTTCTCGCTGAAGCCGGGGAATATGCGCCGGAAAGTGACATAGAGGAGATCGTTCAAAGCCGGGTTGAGCAGGCGCTGGATTTCGTGCCGCATTACCTGGAACGCGAGCGGCCCAACGGGCAGATGATCTCGATCGAAGGCTCGCCGCTGCCGCAGGGCGGCTGGGTTACGGTCTATACGGATATCACCCGCGCCAAGCGCGCCGAGCAGCTGCTGCGCACCCGCTCCGAAGAACTGTCGGAGAAACTGATTACCCATACTGAGGAACTGTCCGCCGCCAACCGGCAGCTTGAGGCCGCCAACACCGCACTGGAAGAGACCAAGCGCCAGCTGACGGAAATTGAGGGCCGCACCCGCCTGACAACGGAAATGATGCCTGCCCATATCGCCCATGTGGATGCGGACGGTTATTACACCTATACCAACCGCCGCCTCAGTGCAGTGTTTCCGGGGCGCCCGTCGGATATCCTGGGCATGTATATTTCGGATGCATTGGGGGAGGCCGCATTCGAGCGGATCGAGCCGCATCTGCTGGCCGCCTACAAGGGCGGCAGCCCGGTTTTCGAGTTCACCGAAAGCCACGGCAGCCGCCGCATCAGGGTCGCCTTCACCCCTGACCAGCAGGGCGGCGTCTATATCCTGTCTATGGATGTGACCGAGGAAACCCAGGCCCGCGTGGCGCTGCAGCAGGCACGGCGCCGCGAGATGGCGGCGCAGATGACCAGCGGTCTGGCACATGATTTCTCCAACCTTCTAACCATCATTCTGGGCATGCAGGGCAAGCTGGAGAAAATGGGGCTGGGCGGCGAAGCCAGCGATCTGGTGCAAGGCACCCTATCTGCAGCGCGGCGTGGCGGGCGGCTGTTGAACCGGATTGCCGAGATGACCAGCCAGCGCACCCTGCGCCCGCAAGCGACGGATATGCACGCGCTGCTGGACGAACTGAAAGTGCTGGCATCACCTTCGCTGCCGCAAGGACTGGGGCTCAGCATTCTCGACAACCTGCCGGATCAGGCGCTGCTGTTGGACGCGGGCAAGCTGCAGGACGCGCTGTTGAACCTTATCCTGAACGCCCGCGACGCTTGCGGCACTTCCGGCCAAATCACGGTCAGTGCCCACTCGGTCGGCCAGACGTGGGTTGAAATCACCGTCACCGATACTGGCCCTGGTTTTTCGCCGGAAGCACTGGAAAAAGCTCTGAACCCGTTCTTCACCACCAAGGGCAGCGAGGGCTCCGGCCTAGGCCTGCCGATGGTCTATGACATGGCAAAACTCGCGGGCGGCGACATGCGGATTGGCAACGGCATCAGCGGTGCCGCGATCACCTTGCGCCTGCCATACCGCCCGGCCCCGGATGCCGGCGGCGGCATGGCGCTGCTGGTTGAAGACAGCGAGGAACTGCGGGCCGCCTTCCGCGATATGCTGATCGACCTCGGCTATTCGGTGATTGAGGCTGCCAGCGTGGACGAGGCCTGCGCACTGACCGCCGACCTGCCGGACATCGCGCTGGTGCTATCGGATATCATGCTGGAGGGCAGCGCAACCGGCGTTGATTTGGCCGTCCGGCTCGACGGCTCCGGCCTGCCCTGCATCCTGATGACGTCCTTGCCCGTCAGCGATCCGCTGTTCCGCAAGGCATTGAAATGCGGTCCGGTTTTGCGCAAACCTTTCACCATCCACCAGCTCTCTGAGCTGATCCAACCGGAGCCCGCCGTATGACATCGCCCCTGGTCACCATATTGGATGATGAGCCGGAAATCCGGCAGATCCTGACCGAAACGCTGGAGGACGCAGGCTTTCGCACCCAAAGCTTTGCACGCGCGCGGGAATTCGAGGCCGCGCTGAACCGGGTGACGCCGGACGTCTGCCTGGTGGACCTGTCGCTGCCCGATACCGACGGGCTGGCACTGGTGCACCGGCTGGCGCTGGAACAGGGAGCGGCAGTCATCATCATTTCCGGCCGGGCGCAGGTGCAGGACCGGGTGACCGGCCTGGAACTGGGCGCTGACGATTATATCACCAAGCCCTTCGACCCGGCAGAGGTCGTGGCCCGCGTCCGGGCCCGCCTGCGTGCTGGCCCGCGAACCGCAGCGCCCGCCAGCAACACCGCAAGGTTTGCCGGCTGGACCGCCCATTTCGACCGCTACGTGCTGGAGGATTCCGAGGGCTCCGAGACCCCGTTCTCCCATGCCGAAGGTGAGGTGCTGCGGCTGTTCCTGGACAGCCCCAAACGGCTGATCTCCCGCGCACAGATGCAGGAGATGCTGGGTGGCGCGGCCGGTGACAGCTTTGACCGGGCGATGGACGTGCGCATTTCGCGCCTGCGCACCAAGCTGCGCGAAGATCCTAAGAACCCGCGGCTGATCAAGACGATTTACGGCGCAGGCTATATCTTTTTGGGCGATGTCGACTGGGCCTAACCCCGCTCAGGTAGAAAAGCACCCAGACCGCACTACGCTCCTGTTGATAGACAAAAGGAGCGAAAGATGACGCAGTTGCAGTATTTTACCGCCCTTTCGGGGCTTTGGGTGGCGCTGGCCTGGCTGCCCTATATCCTTGACCGGGTCATGGTCCGCGGGCTGATGGGAGCAATGGCCAATCCCGGCCCCAGCGACCTGCCGCAATCGCTGTGGGCGCAGCGCGCGCACCGGGCGCATATCGTTGGGGTAGAACTATTTGCCGCCTTTGCGCCGCTTTCCGTTCTGGCGATGCTGGTGCTGCCGCCAGAGGATCAGCCCGGCACCTTGGGCCTCAGCTTCTTCCTCGGCATGGCAGCGCATTATGTCGTCTACGCCATCGGCATTCCGGTGCTGCGCACGCTGGCCTTTGCGGTGGCGGCGCTGTCTTCCGCGCTGCTGGGGCTTACGCTGCTGGGCACTGCATAGAGATTCTTGCCCGGGCGAATCACTTGGCATAGAATCACCCCATGGCCACCTGTCTGCTCTACCGCCAAGCCCCCTCGCGCCCGTCGCGGTTCTACCGCATTGAGCTGGCGATGAATCTGTTCTCCGAAGTCTCCGTGCTGCGGGAATGGGGCGTGGCCGGCGGCAACGGGCAAAGCGTGATCAATATCTACGCCAACCTGCGCGAGGCTTCGCTGGCCGCTGACAGGCACCGCAACCGGATGATCAAGCGCGGCTACGGCCGGGCCTGACCCGCGCCGCTCCAGCGGCGCCCGGCCAAACTGTGACGGGCCTCTGACAGGAGGCCGGGAACAGGCGGGAGATCACCCGGCCAGGGCGCGGGCAGCGCGGTCCAGAACTTGCAGCCCCAGCACCAGGTCCTCCTCGTCCGTATCCTCGTCAAAGGCATGACTGATACCGCCAATCGACGGCACAAACAGCATCCCAGCAGGCATAACCGTTGCCAGATTGGCCGCATCATGCAGCGCGCCGGAGGGCATCTTCTGCCACTTGCCGGGTGCCAGAGCCTGCGCTGCCTCGGCCAGTTCCGCCTGAAACCGTGCATCCATCGCCGCCGGTTCTATACCCATCACCGGGCCAAGCTCAGCCTTTACACCTTGATCCGCAGCAATCTCCCGCGCGGTCTCCTTGATGATGCCCTCCATACTTGCCAGCCGACCGGCATCTGCATCCCGCCACTGCATGGAGAACTCCACCCGCCCCGGAACCACGGAGGACGCATTGGGGTGCAGCGCCACATGGCCGATGGTCCAGACCGTGGCGGGTGTCACCACATTCGAAAAACGGCTGTTTAGAGCCGCATTGAAGGAAGACAGCGCCTGGAACGCGTCCCGGCGCAGGTGCATCGGCGTAGTGCCTGCATGGTTCTGCCGACCCTCAAACGTGATCCGCATATCCCGGATGCCGGCAATGTCCGTCACCACCCCGATCCTCAGGCCGGTTTCCTCCAGATAAGGGCCCTGCTCGATATGCATTTCAAGGAACCCGGTGAACCTGTCATGCGGCAGGAAATCCCCGGCCAGATCCGCCATCTGCGCCCGCATGTCTGCAAGGCTGTTGCCCTGAGTGTCAGCAAACCCGTCCGCCTCTTCCAGTTCCAGCTTGCCGGTCCAGACATCAGAGCCGGTCAGCACCCCGAACCGCCCCTCTTCATCCTGGAAGCTGACGCAGGAAATGAGCGGCCCGCCATCCTCCTTGGCGGCGCGGGCAGCCTCAAGCCCGGCAATCACGCCCAGCGCCCCGTCCAGCCAGCCGCCTTCGGGCTGGGTGTCACTGTGCGACCCCAGCAGCAGGCTCTTCCCGGCCGCCAGTCCGAAAAGGTTGCCGAGCGGGTCGAAATGCGGCTCTAACCCGGCGCCTTTAATACGTTCCGCCAACCATTTGCGCGCGGCGATGTCAGCGTCCGAGTAGGCCTGCCGCACCACGCCCTTGCCCGCACCTGACGCGCCAAAGCTACGCAGCTTATGCAGGTCATCAAGAAATCTCTGAGGATCAAGGGGCATGGCAAATCTCCAATCTGGCAGATGCACACTGCGCCATGTCTTTCGCGCCTACAATGAATTTGGCAGACGCAGTTTCAAGCCGCCCTTCCCTCTGCCTGCAAGCTCCCCTAAGACTCCCCCGGTAACAACGGAGCCGCTGCCCCATGTCCCACATCACGCTGATCCGCCACGGCCAGGCCAACACCCAGGCCCGCGACGAGGCCAGCTATGACCGGCTCAGCGATCTGGGCCACCAGCAGGCGGCCTGGCTGGGCGACCACCTGCGGGCCAGCGGCAGCCATCATCCGCGTGTCTATTGCGGTACTCTGACCCGCCATATCGAGACCGCAGCCTCAATGGGCTTTGCAGAACCGGTACAGGACGCGCGGTTGAACGAGATGGAGTATTTCACCCTTGCCGAGGCGATGCGCGATCAGCACGGGTTGCCCATTCCAGAAGAGCGTGAGGGGTTTGTCGACCATCTGCCAAAGGTCTTCGCCGCCTGGGCAGCCGGCGAAATTGCAGAGCCTTACGAGAGCTGGTCGCAATTCGAAACCCGCACCCGCCAAGCGCTGGAAGAGATCGCCGTAGGCGACGGCCCGGCCTTGGTGGTGACGTCTGGCGGGCTGATCTCCATGGCAATGCGGCAGGCGTTGGGGCTGGACACCGCAGGCATGGCCCGGATTGCCCTGGCGGTGATGAACACCTCCATGCACCGGCTGTTCCCCATCGGCGGCCACTGGAGCCCGGTTTTGTTCAATGCGGTGCCGCATCTGGAAGCGCCGGACCGGCATTTTGCCCAGACACATCTCTGAGACATAAACGGGAGGGACGACATGCAGCTCTACTATGCCCCCAATACCATCTCGGTGGCCGTCGCCATCGCGCTTGAAGAAGCCGGTATAGACTATGAGGCGGTCAAGATCGACTTTGCCGCCAAGGAACAGACCGGTGCGGCCTATGCCCAGATCAACCCCAAGGGCCGGGTGCCTGCGCTGGCGGTCGAGGGTGGCATCCTGACAGAAACCGGCGCGCTGCTGGAGTACATCGCTGACA
Source organism: Leisingera sp. ANG1 (assembly GCF_000203975.2). Classification (GTDB taxonomy): domain Bacteria; phylum Pseudomonadota; class Alphaproteobacteria; order Rhodobacterales; family Rhodobacteraceae; genus Leisingera. The sequence continues at coordinate 31,351 of NZ_AFCF02000014.1, forward strand.
TGGCTCCGGAGGCGGGCTTGCGGCCGCAGGACCCGGTTCTGCTGGCACGGATGCGCGAGGTGATGTTTTACCTCGCCTCCACCATGCATGTGAACCACGCGCACCGCTTGCGCGGCGCCCGCTGGGCCAAGGAGCGGACCAGCTGGAAGGACATGCAGAAGATGGTGCCCCAGACCATGGCCGCCTCCTGCGGCTACATCAGTCAATCCGGACTGCGCGGCCCGTTTGTACTGGGGGACGAGGTCAGCCTCGCCGACTGCTACCTTTACGTAGTTTGCACCTGGCTGGAAGGTGACGGGGTGAACACCGCGGATTTCCCGAAAATCCAGAACTTCATGACGGCAATGGAACAGCGCCCATCCGTGCGCGCGGTCTATGCCAAGGGAATGCTTTGAAGGACATGACAATGACGCATCTGTGGGTACGGGCCGAGCAGCGCCCCAACGAAGACCGGGTGGGCCTGACGCCCGAAGGCGCCAAGGCTCTGCAGGCCGCGGGAATCAAGGTCACGGTCGAAGAAAGCTCTGTCCGGGCAATCCCGCTGCAGGGCTACATTGATGCAGGCTGCGAGATTGCGGCGGAGAACTCCTGGCCGCAGGCGCCTGCGGACGCGATCATCTTCGGTCTGAAAGAGCTGCCCGAGGATGGTACCCCGCTGCCGCACCGCCACATCATGTTCGGCCATGCCTTCAAGGGCCAGCACTCCGGCAAGGCTTTGCTGGAGCGGTTCAAGTCCGGCGGCGGCACGCTTTATGATCTGGAATACCTGGTCGACGAGACCGGCCGCCGGGTTGCCGCCTTTGGCTACTGGGCGGGCTATGCCGGCGCCGCGGTGACGCTGAAAGCCTGGGCCGCGCAGCAGCGCGGAGAACTCTGCGGCCCGGTTGGTGTCTACGGCGGCAAGGATGCCTTGCTGGCAGACTTGGGCGCGGAGCTTGACGCCCTGAACATGGACCGCCCCACCGCGATCGTGATCGGCGCGCTTGGCAGGGTTGGCACCGGTGCGGCGGATCTATGCGAGGCGATGGGAGTCGCTGTCACCAAATGGGACATGGCGGAAACCGCCAGCGGCGGCCCGTTCCCGGAGATCCTGGCCCATGACCTGTTCCTGAACTGTATCTTCGCACGTCCGGGCACCCCGGTCTTTGTCCCGCGAGAGGCCCTGACGGCGGACCGCAAGCTGACCGCCATCGGCGATGTCGCCTGTGACCCGGACAGCGATTACAACCCGGTGCCGGTCTATGACCGCGCAACCACCTGGGAGGCCCCAGCACTGCGCGTTGCCGAAAACCCGATGCTCGACGTGATGGCAATCGACAATCTGCCGTCGATGCTGCCGGTGGAGAGCTCCCAGGATTACGCAGCTCAGCTGCTGCCCTCGCTACTGACGCTAACCGATCTGGATAGCGGCGTGTGGGGCCGGGCCAAGGCCACATTCCTGGAGCACTTGCCCCAATGAACGCGACATACATCGGATTTCTGGCGGCCCTCCTCGGCACCATCTGCTGGCTGCCGCAGGCCTGGAAAGCCTGGGCAACCCGGGACACCGCCGGTCTGTCCCTGCCTGCAAACCTGATGTTTCTCGGAACCGTCAGCCTGTGGCTGATCTATGGGCTGCTGGTGGGTGATGCGCCCATCATCCTTGCCAATGCCTGCACCATCGTCATTGTTCTGGCGATCATCGCGGCGATCCTGAAATACAAGAAAGGGACTGACACATGACTATTCACTGGTGCGGCACCGGCCTGTCGGCAATCCCCGGCTTGCGCCGTCTGCTGGAAGCGGGCCATGACGTGGCGGTCTGGAACCGGACCACCGACAAGGCGCGCGAGGCCGTGGGCGACCTGACCACCAACATCCACGCCTTCAGCATCGCCAACCTGGGCCAGATGCTGAGCCCTAAGGACGTCATCGTCTCGATGCTGCCCGGCGACTGGCATGTGCCGCTGGCGGAGCTGGCCATCGAGCACGGCGCGCATTTCGTCTCCTCCTCCTACATCGCGCCGGAAATGCGGGCGCTGGACCAGAAGGCCAAGGATGCGGGCGTCTGCCTGATCAACGAGGTTGGCCTGGATCCGGGTATCGACCATCTGATGGCCCATGCGCTGGTCGCGGATTACAAGGCCTCCGATGCCTTCGACCCGGCTAACGAGATCAGCTTCATCTCCTACTGCGGCGGCATCCCCAAGACCCCGAACCCATTCCGTTACAAATTCAGCTGGTCGCCGCTTGGCGTGCTGAAGGCGCTGCGCTCGCCGTCGAAGTCGATCCGCGATTTCAAGGAACTGGATGTCGCCCGCCCGTGGGATGCGATCTCCTCCTATGAGGCACCGCTGCCCGCCCCCGAAAGCTTCGAGGTCTACCCGAACCGCGACTCGATCCCCTTCATGGGCCAGTACGAATTCGGCGAAGACTGGAAGGTGAAGGAATTTGTCCGCGGCACCCTGCGCCTCAACGGCTGGGCCGATGCCTGGGCGGATGTCTTCAAGGAGGTCGAGACCCTCTCCGGCCCCGAGGGCGATGCCCGCTTGAAGGAAATGTCCGACCAGTTCTGGGCCGAAAACGCCTATGACGAGGGTGAGGCGGACCGGGTGGTGCTGTGCGTGGGCCTGAAGGCCGAGAAAGACGGCGCCGAGATCTGGCACAAGACCTATGTGATGGACGCCTGGGGCGACGCGCGCGGCACTGCAATGGCGCGCCTGGTCTCCTATCCGGTATCTTTTGCCATCGAGGCCGCGATGAACGGCAAGATCGCCGCAGGAGTCCATGCCGCGCCCAGCGACCCTGCCCTGGTCGAAAAGTGGATGGGTGAGATCGGCAAACTGGCGCAGCACCTTGAAGTCGTTGACAGCAAGGCCTGATCACAGGCTGAAACAACGAAGGGCGCCAGATTGCGGCGCCCTTTTGCTGTGAAGAACTGCGCGGCCGGATCAGCGGCCGATCACATCATCCTCGACATCGTTCACGTCGATCCCCAGCGCTTCCAGCCCGGCTTCCAGATTGTCGGCCAGGTGCGGCGTGCCAAGCAGGTAGTCCACGGTCGGCGTGGTGGCTTCCTGGCGGGCGGTATAAATCGCCTCACCCAGCTCCTCCGGTTCGAAACTGCCGCGGCCGACCCACATGATGCCGACCAGCTCCGATTGCTGGTCCTCGCTCATCCGGTCGATGAAGGCGCGCAGCTCACCCTCAGCCCGGCCCAGCTCCCGGGCCATCATCGCCACCTGTGCCACCTTGCGGACTGAGATCTCCAGCATTGCTCCATTCCTTCTGTTCGCAGCCTCAGCATATCAAACCGCAGGCAAAACGCCTAAGTCTTTGATCTGTGGCAAATGGAGCGGCGGTTAGCCTTGTGCCTGGCCGAAAAGCGCGAGCCCCTTGCTGCGTCCGCGCAAGACCTCCTCCGGCAGAGAAGCCCAGCCCTCTTGCGCTGGCTCTTTGCCAGCAGCTTGGAGCAAGTCCGCTGACGCAATCACGGCCATGCCCTGCGCCTTGGTCAGCTGCTCCAGCCGCGCGGCGGTGTTCACCGTGTCGCCAAATACCGAGTACTCCAACCGCTCTGGCGTTCCGGTCACCCCCGAAAACACCTCTCCCCAGTGCAGCCCGATCCCAACACCCAGGCCGGCATCCCCTGCCTGGTCCCGAGTGTGACGCCAGTCCTTCATTTGCGCCAATAGCCCCTCGGAGCACTCCAGCGCCCGGGCCGCAGCGCGCTCGCCTTCGAACAGGATCATCGCCGCATCGCCGATGTATTTGTCGATCAAACCTCCAGTCCGGGCAGACACCTCTTCCACCCGGGTCCTGAACTCCGTAATCAGGCGGCTTACCTCCTGCGGCTCTCGCCCCTCGCACCAGGTGGTGAACCCGCGGATGTCAATGAACAGTATCGCCATTTTTTGCTGCCGGCCTGCCTGCATCTCCGCCAGCCCGCCGCCCGCAAGGCGGTCTGCCAGCTGCGCCGGCAGGTAGCGGGTCAGGTTTGCTTTCTGACGGGCTTCGTCGAGTGAGCGATGCAAAAGCCCGCGCATCCGCAGCGCAGCCACCACCAGAACACCGCCTGCCAGGCACAGCATGACCAGGCGCATGAAGTTGGGCGGCGAGTCCAAGGTGAGCCTGATCCTTTCTATCAGGTCCGGCGCGGCCTCAGGCGGCTGCCACAGGATCATCCAGCCAAACCCGGCCGCAATCAGCAGTAGCATCACGGCCAGCCGCAATGGGTTCAGCCTGAGGACGCCAAAGGCCAGCACGACAGGGGCCATCCACACGGCTGGCATTGCAAAGACCGCCCCGCCCGGCACGCCGGTGTTCAGCAGCGACAAAAAGGTGTTCAGCAGCAGAAAGGCGCAATCGGCAAATACCGCCAACCAGATCATCCAGGGCTTGAACAACTGTTTGCTGATCGCCCAATAGATCAGCACGCCCACCGCCAGGTAAGATAACATGGTGGCTGTTGCCAGCCCGACCTGACGCCGCAAATGCGGTTCCTCAATCACCCGAACGGCCTCAATGGCCAGCACCATCGCCAGCATCAGGCCCAGCGCCACGGCTATCCTCAAGAGCGCAACGATGCGTTCCGCTTCAACTTCCGCTGCGCGCAACAGGGCTGTTTCCTGCGGCTTCAGAGCCTTCAGCGCCGGCAGCAGCTGCATCTACTCTTCCGCCAGAAGCGCCACCTGGCGCGGCTCGACCTCCACCTGGCCAGGGTCCTCCAGCTCAGCCCCGTTGGCGACTACGCCCATTGCCTCGAACCTTCGGGCCGAGGGCAGCACCCGGGCTTCCAGCGAGCCAACCGCCTTGTTGTAGTTGTTGACCGAGGACGACAGCGAGCGCCCGACCGAGGCCAGGTTCTTGGAGAAAGTCGCCAGCCGGTCGTAAAGCTCCTTGGCGGTCTTCTGCACTTCAACAGCGTTCTCCGCCATCTTCTCCTGCTGCCAGCCGTAAGCAATCGATTTGACCAAAGCCATCAGCGTGGTCGGAGTGGCGATCAGAACTTTGTTTTCGAAAGCATATTCGATCAGGCCTGGGTCCGCTTCCGCCGCAGCCGAGACAAAGGTTTCGCCGGGGATGAACATCACCACGAAATCCGGCGTCTCGCCCAGTGCGCTTTGATAGGACTTGGAGGCCAGCTGCCGCACATGGGTCTTCACATGGTTTGCGTGGCGGGCAAGTGCCGCCTGCTGAGCGTCGGGCGTCTCCGCCTCCAGCGCATCCAGATAGGCCTCCAGTGGGGTCTTCGCGTCCACCACGATGCTCTTGCCGCCGGGAATGCGCACCACCGCATCAGGCCGGCGCAGGCCCTCGTCGGTGCCGACGCTTTTTTCCAGCTCGTAATCCACATGCTCAGCCATGCCGGCCATCTCGAACACCTGCCGCAGCTGCATCTCGCCCCAGCGGCCGCGGGTCTTGGGCGCGCGCAAGGCCTGCACCAGCTTGCGGGTCTCGCCACCCAGCGCAGCCTGGCCTTCGGCCAGATGCTTCACCTGAGTCTGGATCGCGCCATAGGCCTCATTGCGGGCCTGTTCGATCTCCTTGATCCGTTCACCGAACTGGCCCAGCTTCTGGTCCAGCGGCTTCACCAGATTTTCGATCGCGGTGTGGCGCTTGGCCAGATCCTCATCCGCTGTCTTGCTGTGGGCCTGAAACCGTTCGCTGACCAGGCTCAGGAAGCTTTCGGAGTTCTGCTTCAAAACGCCCGAAGCCAGCGAGGCAAACTTGTGCTCCATCTGCTGGTTCATGTGCTGCAGTTCTTCCAGCCGCGCGGCGTGCTCTGCCTTCAGCGCCTGCACCTGCGCCTCGGCCTGATAGCGGCCAGCGCGCTCATTCTCATGCACGCGGCGCAGGGTGGCCAGCTCGTCCGTCAATTCCGGCAGCCGGGTCGCTTCTGCCTTCAGCCCGGCAATATGGCTGCGCTGATCTGCGTTCGCCTGCTCCAGCTGCCGCGCCGTGCTGCGCAGCCGCAGCCCCGCCAGCGCCAGAAGCGCGGCCAATCCGGCCAGCGCGTAGATCGCCCATTGGGCCTGTTCCAGTGTCACTGCTCGTCCTCCCTTAAACGGGGGTTCTTGTTCATGTGCGCCCGAACAGGCGCTCGATATCTGCCAGTTTCAATTCCACATAGGTCGGGCGGCCATGGTTGCACTGGCCGGAATGGGGCGTTGCCTCCATTTCCCGCAGCAGCGCATTCATCTCCTCCCCCCGCATCCGGCGGCCGGAGCGGATCGAGCCATGGCAGGCCACCCGGCTCAGGATCGCCTCGACGCGCGCCTGCACCAGCTGGCTTTCGCCTTGGTCCGACAGCTCATCCAGGATGTCCTTGATCATCGCCTCGGCATTCACTTCGCCGAGGATCGCCGGGGTTTCCCGCACCGCAATGGCATTGCCACCGAAGGCCTCAATGCCAAGGCCAAATTTCGCCAGCTCATCCGCCACACCCAAAAGGCAGGCGCAATCATTGTCGCTCAGCTCAACGATCTCCGGGATCAGCAGCGCCTGTGCGGCGACGCCATTCTCCGCCATTTGCCGTTTCAGCTTCTCATAGACCAGCCGCTCGTGCGCGGCATGCTGGTCGACAATCACCATGCCGTCGGCGGTCTGGGCGATGATGTAGTTCTCGTGCACCTGGCCGCGCGCCGCACCCAGCGGCAGGGCCTCGGCCCCGGGCGCGGTGGCCTCGGGCGCATCCGCAGGCTGAACCGGGGCCATCGGGACCTCCGGGGTTTCAGTCACTTGGCCGCTGTAGGCGCCAGCCAGCTCTGCAAAGCCCGGAGACGCCAGCGGCTGGTAGGCGGGTGCGGGCGCAAAGCTCTCCGGCTGCTGCGCCGCATAGGATGCCGTCCGCGCACCGTAAGAGGGCCGGTCCATCTGATAGATCCTTGGCGCACCGTTCGCCGTGGGCTGCTCCGCCTTCATCGCGCCCAGCGTGGCGCCTGCCACAGTGGTTGAAGCCCGGTGACCGGCTTCTGCCAGTGCATGGCGCAGGGAGGAGACGATCAGCCCACGCGCAAGGCCGGGGTCGCGGAACCGGACTTCGGATTTCGCAGGATGCACGTTCACGTCCACCAGCTGCGGGTCGCAATCAATGAACAGCGCCGCCGCCGGATGCCGGTCACGGCTGAGGAAATCGAAATAGGCTGCCCTGAGCGCCCCGGTTAGCATCTTGTCCTTCACCGGCCGAGTGTTCACAAACAGGAACTGCGCCACCGCCGCGCCGCGGGAATAGGTCGGCAGCGCCGCATAGCCATAAAGCCGGATACCCTCGCGGGTGGCGTCGATCTTCAGCGCGTTTTCCGCAAACTCCCGTCCCAGCACCGAGGCCAGCCGCCCGTGCAGCGCATCGAAAAGGTCGCCTGACAAGGGATCGGCGCGGAAGGTGACCCGCCCCTCGCCGCCGCCGGATACATCGCGCAGGGTGAAGCCCACCGAGGGCTCCGCCATCGCAAGCCGCTTTACCGTGTCCCCGATCGCCTGCGCCTCGGCCCGGTCGGTGCGCATGAATTTGAGCCTTGCTGGCGTCGCAAAGAACAGGTCGCGCAGCTCAACAATGGTGCCCGCCCGCAAGGCTGCCGGCTTCACCGGCTCCTGCTTGCCGCCCGACACCCGGATCTGCGCCGCCTCATGGCCCTCGGCCCGGCTGGTGATGGTCAGCCGCCCGACAGCACCCAGAGAGGGCAGCGCCTCGCCCCGGAAGCCGAAGGTGTGGATGTTCAGCAGGTCAGAGCCGTCGATCTTGGATGTCGCATGGCGGCTCAGCGCCAGCGGCAGGTCCTCCGGTGTCATGCCGCAGCCGTCATCCGTTACCCGGATCAGCGTCTTGCCGCCATCTGCAATCTCCACCGTGATGCGGGTGGCACCCGCGTCAATGGCGTTTTCTACCAGTTCTTTCACGGCGGAGGCGGGGCGTTCCACCACCTCGCCCGCGGCAATCCGGTTGATGGCGCTATCGTCCAGCTGACGGATGATTGGCCGGACGTTTGAGGCGGTATTTTCGCCGATATGGGGTTTTGCACTGCTCATACCCCTAAATTTAGCATGTATGACCGATTCTGCCACCGGAATGCACTGCAGCCCCGCAGCAGTAGCGCAAAAGAGGATTACTGCCGCCAGCCGGCACTGGCCAAGCAGCATTCCGCGCGGCCACTGGCCCTGCCCCTTGCATTTTTTGTCCATTTAGTCAAAAAACATGCCCGTCTGCGAGGCCGCTCGCTTGCCAATATGCCGCACCCGTGCGATTTTCGCACGGAACTCTTCCGAGGAATTCCAATGGATAGCCAAACCGCTGAACGAAGCGCGCAGCTGCCGCAGCTGGCAGAGCCGCGCAATCCGGGCATGGAGCTGGACCTGGACTGGGTCGCAGCCGTGCAGGCCAACACGTCGGCCATCGAACGCCGCTGCACCACCCTGCCGGGCCGCCGCAGTGTCAAGAAGGACCACCAGGCCGCCTGGCTCTTGAAGGCGATCAGCCTGATCGACCTCACCACCCTGTCCGGTGATGACACCGAGGGCCGGGTGCGCCGTCTGTGCGCCAAGGCGCGCCAACCGGTCAGCGCGGGACTTTTGCGCACGCTGGGAATGGAGGGCCTCACCACTGGCGCAGTCTGCGTCTACCACGACATGATCCCGACCGCGGTCAAGGCGCTGGAAGGCACCGGCATCCCGGTTGCCGCGGTTTCCACCGGCTTCCCGGCCGGCCTGTCGCCGTTCCATCTGCGGGTCGCGGAGATCGAGGAAAGCGTCAAGGACGGCGCCGAGGAGATCGACATCGTGATCACCCGCCGTCATGTGCTGCAGGGCAACTGGCAGGCGCTGTACGACGAGATGAAAGCCTTCCGCCAGGCCTGCGGCGACGCCCATGTGAAAGCGATCCTGGCTACCGGCGAGCTGGGCAGCTTGCGCAACGTGGCGCGTGCCTCGCTGGTCTGCATGATGGCGGGCGCCGATTTCATCAAGACCTCCACCGGCAAGGAAAGCGTAAACGCCACCCTGCCCGTGTCGCTGGTGATGATACGCGCCATCCGCGACTATTACGACCGCACCGGCTACCGCGTCGGCTACAAGCCGGCAGGCGGTATTTCCAAGGCCAAGGATTCCCTGGTCTATCTGGCGCTGATGAAAGATGAGCTGGGCGACCGCTGGCTGCAGCCCGACCTTTTCCGCTTTGGCGCCTCCTCGCTGCTGGGCGATATCGAGCGCCAGCTGGAACACTATGTCACCGGGGCATACTCCGCCGGCTACCGCCACTCCATGGGCTGAGGGCTGAACAGATGACCATCAAAGAGATTTTCGACACCATGGAATACGGTCCCGCCCCCGAAAGCGCTGCCGAGGCACTGGCCTGGCTGGTTGATCAGGGCAGCCGGTTCGGCCATTTCATCAACGGTGAGTTCACCGCCCCCGGCGACGGCTTTGACAGTAAGAATCCAGCCACCGGCGAAGTGCTGGCGACACTGACGCAAGCAACGCAAGCGGATGTGGATGCGGCGGTTGCGGCCGCACGCAAGGCGCAGGGCGGCTGGGCCGGTCTGGGTGGCGCAGGCCGCGCCAAGTATCTTTATGCCATCGCGCGCCTGCTGCAAAAGCACGCCCGCCTGTTTGCGGTCCTGGAAACCCTGGACAACGGCAAGCCGATCCGTGAGAGCCGCGACATCGACATCCCGCTGGCGCAGCGGCATTTCTACTATCACGCCGGCATGGCCCAGCTAATGGACAGCGAATTGCCGGATGCCGAGGCCCTCGGTGTCTGCGGCCAGATCATTCCGTGGAACTTCCCGCTGCTAATGCTGGCGTGGAAAATCGCTCCGGCCATTGCCATGGGCAATACCGTGGTGCTGAAGCCTGCGGAATATACATCGCTGACTGCGCTGCTGTTTGCGGACATCTGCCGCCAGGCAGGCCTGCCCAAGGGTGTGGTGAACATCGTCACCGGCGACGGAGCTGTGGGCGAGATGATCACCGCAGCCGAAGTGGACAAAATCGCCTTCACCGGTTCCACCTCCGTTGGCCGCAGGATCCGCGAAGCCACTGCAGGCAGCGGCAAGGCGCTGACGCTGGAGCTGGGCGGCAAGTCGCCCTACATCGTGTTTGACGACGCTGACATCGATTCCGCCATCGAAGGTCTGGTGGATGCAATCTGGTTCAACCAGGGCCAGGTCTGCTGCGCAGGCTCGCGCCTGCTGGTCCAGGAAGGCATCGCGGAGCGTTTCCACAACAAGCTGAAGGCCCGCATGGACGGGCTGCGTGTCGGCAATCCGCTGGATAAATGCATCGACGTGGGCGCCGTGGTGGACCCGGTGCAGCTCGACACCATCAGCAGCATGGTTGCGGCCAATACAGCCGGCAGCATGCACCAGGCGCAGGTCGAGATGCCCGCAGGCGGCTGCTTCTACCCGCCGACCCTGATCGAAGGGCTGTCCCCCGCCGATCCGCTGATGCAGGAGGAGATCTTTGGCCCAGTTCTGGTCTCCTGCACATTCCGCACCCCGGCAGAGGCGGTGGAGCTGGCCAACAACACCCGCTATGGCCTCGCAGCAACCATCTGGACCGAGAACGTGAATCTGGCGCTCGACATGGCGCCGAAGCTGGCGGCGGGCGTGGTCTGGGTCAACGGCACCAACATGTTCGACGCCGCTGCCGGTTTCGGTGGCGTGCGCGAAAGCGGCTTCGGACGCGAAGGCGGCTGGGAGGGGCTTGCCGCCTACACTCGCCCGAGGACCAAGGCCAAGCAATTGGCCAAAGTCGAGGCGTTTGCTGGCAATGGCGCCCCCGTGGACCCGCTGGACCGCACTGCCAAGCTGTATGTTGGCGGCAAGCAGGCGCGCCCGGATGGCGGCTACAGCCAGGCCGTCCACGGCAAGTCCGGCGCACTTCTGGGCCACGTTGGCCTTGCCAACCGCAAGGACGTGCGCAACGCGGTTGAGGCTGCGGCGGGCGCCGGCAAGTGGTCCAAGACCACCGGTCACTTGCGGGCGCAGATCCTCTATTACATCGGCGAAAACCTCTCGGCCCGCGCAGAAGAGTTCGCGGCCCGCATCGACGCGATGACCGGCAAGAAGGGCGGCACGGCAGAGGTCGAAGCCTCGATCCAGCGCCTGTTCTCCGCTGCGGCCTGGGCCGACAAATACGACGGCCAGGTGCATGGCGTGCCGATCCGCGGCGTGGCGCTGGCAATGAAAGAGCCGGTGGGCGTGATCGGCGCGCTCTGCGCGGATGAGGCGCCGCTGCTGGGTCTGGTCTCGGTGATGGCGCCAGCCATTGCCATGGGCAACCGGGTGGTGCTGGCGGCCTCCGAGCCGTTCCCGCTGGCGGCAACCGATTTCTACCAGGTTCTGGACACCTCGGACGTGCCCGGCGGTGTGGTCAACATCCTGACCGGCAGCCATGCGGAGCTGGCGAAACCGATGGCGTCGCATCTGAATGTCGACGCGGTCTGGAGTTTCTCGTCTTCCGACCTGTCTGCTGGGATCGAGGCCGCGTCTGCGGGCAACCTCAAACGCACCTGGGTCAACAACGGAACTGCAACCGACTGGACACAGGACCAGACGAAGCGGTTCCTGCAGGAAGCCACTGAGGTGAAGAACATCTGGGTTCCTTACGGCGAGTAAGCCCCTTCGGCATCCTGCAAAACAATACGCCGCTCCAACCGGGGCGGCGTTTCTTTTCATGCCCTCCCTGGTCTGCAAGTACCTGCCTTGCGGCGGACCGCACCCACCCGTGCGCAGCACGGGCCACTCCCATGGCCAAAGGCTGCCCGGCGCCGCCGGGGAGCCAGCGGACGCGGGAGCACTTCGCGGCTTGACGCCTCTAGAAGAAAAGAAAACGCCCGCTCCTTTCGGAACGGGCGCAGAAAATCCGGATAAGCGCGGATTAGCGGCGGATGCCCAGACGCTTGATCAGGTCCTGGTAACGGGCCTCATCCTTGCCTTTGGTGTAGTCCAGCAGCTTGCGGCGCTGAGCAACCATTTTCAGGAGGCCACGGCGGCCGTGGTTGTCCTTCTTGTGGGTTTTGAAGTGCTCAGTCAGGGTGTTGATGCGCGAGGTCAGGATTGCAACCTGGACTTCCGGGGAACCGGTGTCGCCTTCTTTGGTTGCGAATTCTTTCATCAGGCGCGCTTTTTCTTCCGCAGTGATCGACATCGGGGTCTCCTTCATAAGGTTAGAGTGGATGGCTCAGGCCGGGATGTCGTCCAGCACAGGCCCGTGGAGAAATCCGCCGCAGAATCGCGGCAGATGCGGGCGTATATGATGTTTCCGCTGCAAAGGCAAAGATTATGTGCCTGGTGCAGGGATGCAGGCATCTGGCTATTGCGGCAGCATCCCCACAGCCGCCGCTGAATCCGTGTCAATCAGCACCAGATCCGCCGCGGTCAGCGCCCCGGCGCCAGACACCCGCAGGGCCGGTTCCCCATCCACCAGTATCAGCTGCTCATCTTCCGCGCCCGGATTTTGCTGCACCTCGACCGAGGGTTCCGCGCCGCTCTCAATATCCCAGACCAGAACCAGCTGATCCTCTGCAGCATCATAATCCATCAGTTGAACGGCCTCTGCCGTGCCGGTCCAGCTGCCTGCAGTAAACTGGTCCGCGCCTGCGCCGCCGGTCAGCACGTCGCCAGCCCCGGCAATCAGCGTGTCGTCGCCGCCGCCGCCGTTTACAAAATCCTGCTCAGTGCCATCCCCGGCGCCAGATACCACGTCATCGCCAGCACCGCCAAACAGCACGTCTTCGCCGCCACCGCCCGTCAGGCTATCATCACCATCATTGCCATGCAGCGAATCCGCCCCTTCGCCGCCCTCCAGCCAGTCGCCGTCCTGACCGCCGTGCAGCACATCATTGCCGCCGCCGCCAAGCAGGCTGTCTGCTCCAAAATGCCCGTACAGCCTGTCAGCCCCCTCGCCGCCGTCCAGAGCATCGGCGCCGTCCTCGCCATGCAGCAGGTCGCTCCCGGAGCCGCCATACAGGCTGTCGTCTCCGGCGTCGCCATGCAGCACATCATTGCCCGTGCCGCCATCCAGCCAGTCGTCGCCGCCATAGCCTGCGATCTGATCTTCTCCGCTGCCGCCGCTGATGCTGTCAGGCAAGCCGCTGCCCGCCAGCACGTCTCCGCCATCCGTGCCGGTCACAGTTTCGCTGCTACTGGCGCCGGACACTGTATCCCCGCCGCCGCTGTCTGCCGCCGCTTCGCCGCTGGGCTCGATGTAGCCGCCGTCCAAACCATCATCTTCTGGTTCCGGACCGGAGGACGTGCCACCAGCCTCATCCTCAGCAGCGGTGTCCGTCAGAACCGCTCCGCCCACTGCCATCAGTCCCAACATGCTCGCCAGCCACAACATTGCCACTCAACCCCAACACGCAAATTAAATTGCGCCCACACTCTCACATTGCCGCGGCGCATTCAAAACAAAAGGAGAACACCGGTTAACGGAGTTCAGCTGATTGCGCCTGCCAGCCATGGCTGCGGTTGCTGGCTGTAGGCGATGTAGAGCGGGTGCTTGGGGTGGCCGGCCTTGCTGAGACCAAGATGATGAAGCGGCTTGCCGGATGCCCGCAACGCAGCCTCCACCCGCACACCCTGGCCGCGATGTGCGCCGTGGGTGCCCCAGGCGCAGATCACCATATCCGCCCATGCCAAGCCCTCCAGAATGGCGGCCAAGTTATCCGGCCCCTCCGGCGCCTCCAGCCTGCGCATCTCCCGCGGGTCGGTCACCCGGCAGGCAAAGATGTTGGTGGCCCGGAACCCGCCGAAACCCAAGGCGCGGGCGCGGCGCTCGCAGCGTTCGATGGTCGGGTCGTTCTGGACCTCGGTTGCGGTCGAGGGGTTCAGCATCACAAACATCACCCGCCGCCCGGCCGGGTCCCAGATCCGGGTCAAGCTGTAGCGGTAGTTTTCGCAATCGGAATAGACGGCGGTGGAGGGCGCGTCGCCCTTGGTGTGGCTGCGGGTGATCATGGCGGCGGTTTTAGAACGGCACAGATTGCATTCCAAGGGCGTTTCCTGCAGCCTCCGGCAGAACCGCGGACGTATTTTTACCGCGATGGCTTTATTCAAATTTAATGATCCGGGCGACATGGAACTTCTGATTTTTCTTGCACTTGCAGGCTCTGCCATTGCTGTTGGCTTCGACGGAGCCGAAAACTCCGGAGAAGAAACGGCTGAACCGGACACACCAATTGAACCGGAAAAACCTGTTGAGCCGGAAACACCTGTTGAACCTGACCCGCAGCCCCAGGCCGCCAATTTGTCCGGCACCGCTGGAACGGATGACACGCTTAACGGCGGAAATGGAAACGACACGCTGACGGGCAATGCCGGTGATCAGGATCTGCTGACGGGCGGCAGCGGTGATGATGAACTGCGTCTAGGTGCAGGCAATACTGCCACCGGCGGCGAAGGCGCGGACCGCTTCATCCTGGACGATGAGGGCAGCCGTGAAACAGTGATCGAGGATTTTGAACTGGGTACCGACCAACTGGCACTGACACCGTATCATTCGGGTAACGTAAGGCTGATCGAGACCGAAGACGGCAACGGCCTGCGCTTTATCGACACTCTCAACAACCAAACGATCCTGACCCTGCCAGGCGTTTCGCTCGCAGAGGGGGAGGTTATTGAAGTGGATTTTCTGCGTGGGAATGGAGACATTGAACGGACTGAACAGTTTGAAAACCTTGGCTTCAGCGCCCCCATTGCCCTGGATGCGATCCGCGGCACTTCGGGCAGTGACACACTGGACGGCACCGCAGGCGATGATGTGATCTTTGGCGAAGACGGCGCTGACACGCTCACGGGCGGTGACGGCAATGACTCGCTGTTCAGCGGGAGCGGCACGGTCTTCTACGACAACTCCTACAACCATTTTCCGGGCGATCTGACCCATGTGGGTGACAACGATGACGTCCTCGACGGTGGCACTGGAGATGACCGCCTGTGGATCGGTCCCGGGACAACGGCCACCGGCGGCGCAGGGGCGGACACCTTCCACGCCTTTGCAAATGTGTATGAGGCCGGAACTCCGGCGGCGGAAATCACCGATTTCGATCCGGCGGAAGATCAATTGCGGATCGATTTCCCGGTTATTGCCGGCTTCGGGTCCATTCCCAGCTACAGCTTCGAAGATGCCATAGACGGGCTGAGCGTCAGTTACGACGCGGATCAGGACAGCACTCAGATCGCCATGGACGGTATTGCCATCGCATCATTGCCCGGGGATCAGTCAGGGGTCAGCATTGCTTTCCATGACGACTACTCCACCAGCGAGGACCGTTGGCGTGATGCGTCGGGTAACCAGATCAGCGCCGAAGAGGGCGCTCAGGCCAGTATCATCCTGACCGCACAAGAGTATTACTCCGTATTCGGAGACAACGGAACAGCCAGGCCAGCCTAGGCAAGACCGCAGAATACCCCAAGGATATTAGGTCAGCCTTGCTGCCCAAATGTTTCGCGCGCGAAACATCCGGTCAACGCTGCTGACCCAAAAAGATACGCTTTGTTAACCAGCGCTGCCGTCCTGGTTGAAGACCCGGGAGGGATGCAGGCTGCCGGATTTGTAGACGCCGACCGCAACCGCATGGCCGTCGAGCGACGCCCAGGCCTCATCGCCGTATTCAACCTCATCATTGGGCATCACCATGCCCGGGTTGCCGTTGCGCAGCTTCACCGCGCCCTCTGGCGTGCATTTGACCTCCGGCAGATCGGCCAGGCCTTCTTCCAGCGGGCGCAGATAAGTGTCCAGCTCCGGAGTGCGGGCCAAGCGGTCGATCTCTTCCAGCGAAATCCCGTCCTCTGCCGCATCAAAGGGGCCGGACCAGATCCGGCGCAGTTCCTTGACGTGGCCGTGGCAACCCAGCGCCGCGCCCAGGTCCCGGGCGATGGAACGCACATAGCCGCCCTTGCCGCAGGTCATTTCCAGCACCACGTGGTCCGCATCGGGGCGATCCAGCATGATCAGCTCCTCGACCCACAGCGGGCGGGCCTCGATCTCCACATCCTCACCATCGCGGGCGAGCTTGTAGGCGCGCTGGCCGTCGATCTTGACCGCGGAGAACTTGGGTGGCACCTGCATGATCTCGCCCAGGAAGGGCAACAGCGCCTCCTTGATCTGCGCGTCGCTGGGACGTTCGGCGCTTTCGGCAATCACCTCGCCCTCGGCATCGTCAGTGTTGGTTGCCTCGCCCAGCCGCACGGTGAAGGTATAGGCCTTCAAGGCGTCGGTGATATAGGGAACCGTCTTGGTCGCTTCGCCCAGCGCCACCGCCAGAACGCCGGTGGCCTCCGGGTCCAGGGTGCCTGCATGGCCGGCCTTCTTGGCCTCCAGCGCCCAGCGCACCTTGTTCACAACCGCGGTCGAGGTCAGCCCCGCGGGCTTGTCCACCACCAGCCAGCCGGAAATATCGCGCCCTTTGCGTTTGCGTGCCATGCATCGTCCCCATGTGTCAGTGAGGCGCGCCGGTTACCGGATCGCCGGGACAGTGTCAATTTAACAAAGACCAGGCAGGCGGGAAAGCGGCGCCGGACTGCTTGCCCTTGCCAGGATCCCGCAGTAGGCAATCGCCCATGGCCGTATCAAGCGAATACACCCCGCCGCAGGACCCGCTGGAGATCCTGCACCACGATGCCGAACTGCTGGCGGTGAACAAGCCTGCAGGCCTGTTGTCTGTGCCGGGGCGCGGGGAGCATCTGGCCGATTGCCTGATCAGCCGGATCCAGGCAGCCTTCCCCGAGGCCCTGCTGGTGCACCGGCTGGACCGGGATACCTCTGGTGTGATGGTCTTTGGCCTGACCCCTCATGCGCAGCGGCACCTGTCGATGCAGTTTGAAAAGCGCACCGCGAAGAAGGTCTATGTAGCACGGGTCGCGGGCCGGCTGGAGCCGCGCAGCGGTACCGTGGACCTGCCGCTGATCGTCGATTGGCCGAACCGGCCCAAGCAGATGGTCTGCCACGAGACCGGCAAGCCTGCCGTCACCGACTGGCGGGTGATGAAATATGAGGACGCTGCCACGCGGGTGCGGCTGACCCCCAAAACCGGGCGTTCGCATCAGCTGCGGGTGCATATGCTGTCACTTGGGCACCCGATCCTGGGCGATCCGCTCTATGCCACTGGCGCCGCGTTGGAGCATCCGCGCCTGATGCTGCATTCAGAGGAGCTGCGGATCAAGCATCCTGACAGCGGCGAGTCGCTGAAATTCCGGGTAAAACCCCTGTTTTAGAGCCTGATCACGGCGCTTCCATCACCATCAGGAACACGGTGTCCGCTTGCTGCGCCTCGTAGGTATGGGGGTGATCCCCCGGATAGGTAAAGTAATCGCCCGGCCACAGCTGCTCCTCCTGCCCTTCCGGCCCAGCCCGCATCTGCCCGGAACAAATCAGCATATGCTCCACCGTGCCGCGCGGATGCGGCTGGGCGCGGCGGATCTCTCCCGGCTGCATCACCACCCGGTAGACATCCCGGCGCACATTCGGCGGGCAGCGGGACAACAGGACCGCGGCGAAGTCCGACTGTTCGGATTCCAGTACCTCGCCCTCCTCCGCGCGGACCAGCCGGGTGGCAGGCGCCTCGGTTTCAAACAGCAGGCTTAGCGGGATATCCAGCGCTGCCGCCAACGCCCAAAGCGTCTCTACACTGGGGTTTCCATTGCCTGCCTCCAGCTGAGACAGGGTCGATTTTGCAATTCCTGCCTCGGCCGCGAGTGCCGACAGCGACTTTCCCGCGCGGCTGCGTTCGCGCTGGATGGCCGCGGCTATCATCTTGTGGGGCGCTGATGTGTTCATTATTTCATCCCATCGTTCACCTTGACGAACAATTCGTTCGTTCGGTAAAGAAGCCTCACGTTCGGCTTAAATGAACATCCCGCCTTTTTCCAGAGGAGCCTTGCAATGACCGTTCAGGACATAACTGCTCAGCCCCCTGCCCGCGGCCAGCTGCTGGCCGGGTTGCGGGACATCCTGCCGCTGGCAGTCGGCGTCGCTGTCTATGGCGTGGCCTTTGGCCTTTTGGCCGCTCAGGCGCAGATGAGCGGGCTGCAGACAGGTGTGATGGGGACCATCGTCTTTGCCGGGTCCTCGCAGATCATCGCGGTAGAGCGGCTGGTGGCAGGCGCCGGTGCGGGTGCCGCCCTGCTGGCGGGGCTTGCGCTGAACCTTCGGCTGTTGCTGATCACGGCCTCATTGCGGGATGAACTGGCCGGGCGCCCCTGGTGGCAGGTGCTGCTTGGTGTGCATCTGGCCACGGATGAGAACTGGGCGCTGATGCACGCAACGCGCGCCCGCGGCAGCATAGCGGGCTACTGGTATCTGGTGGGCGGCGGATTGGCGCTGGTCGCGGTCTGGGTTCTGGCCACGGTTGCAGGTGCGGGGTTCGCGGCGGCCGTACCGGAACCTCGCGCCTTGGGCATGGACTTTGCCTTCACTGCCGCCTTTATCGCCATCTTGCGCTCCTTATGGAGCGGCAACGCCATGCTGCTGCCATGGGCCGGATCCGTTGCCATCGTGTTGCTTGCAGGTTTGCTGTCTCCGCTGGATCCCACCTGGACACTGATCCTGGGCGGCGTCAGCGGTGCGGCCATCGCAGGAGCATTTGGCCATGACTGAGACGTGGACCCTGATCCTTGGCTTGGCAACGGCAACCTTTGCGGTGCGTCTGTCGGGCTATCTGCTGGGCCGGAGGCTGCCGGATCACGGCCCCTGGGCACGCGGGCTGCAAGCACTGCCGGGTTGCCTGATCCTGTCGCTGGTCACCTATCTGCTGATGCAGGGCGGACCGGATGAATGGATCGCTGGCACAGCCGCCTTTATGGTGGCGCTGATCACCCGCAGCCTGCCGCTGACAATGGGCACCGGAATTGCAGTAATCTGCCTGCTTAGAGCCAATTTCTGACCAGAACTCTCAGCACCCATTGAGGGTTAAGCACCGCTCAGCAGCCCCCTGCCCATGCGCAGCACGGGCCACGCCCGAGCCTGAATGCGGTCCGGCGCAGCCGGGCGGCCTGAAGGCGCGGGAGCACCGCCCCGTCGCGCACAATGGCGCAAAAAGAAAGCCGCCTCGGAAGGCGGCTCTCCATTGCTTCGAACGTATTAAGCTTACTCGGCAGCCCAGCCGCCGACAGCTTTCACTTCCAGGAAGTCCTCAATGCCCCATTTGCCGCCTTCGCGGCCCTTGCCGGACTGTTTCATGCCGCCAAAGGGCGAGCCTGCCGAGCGGGACTTGCCGTTCATCTCCACCATGCCGGACCGCAGCGCACGGGCCATGCGGTTGGCGCGGGCGCCATCCTGGGTCTGCACGTAGTTTGTCAGGCCATAAGGCGTGTCGTTGGAGATCTCGATCGCTTCCTCTTCGGTCTCGAAAGGAATGATCGACAGCACCGGGCCGAAGATCTCCTCCCGCGCGATGGTCATCTGGTTGTTCACATCGGCAAAAACCGTCGGCTTCACGTAGAAGCCCTTGTTCAGCCCGTCCGGACGGCCGGTGCCGCCGGCAACCAGTTTGGCGCCTTCGTCGATACCCGCCTGGATCAGGTCCTGGATCTTGTTCCACTGCAGTTCATTGACCACCGGGCCAATGTGGCGGCCTTCCTGATCGGCCGGGCCGACCTCCACCTTGGCTGCCACTTCCGCAGCCTCGGCAACCACGCGGTCATAAATGCTGTTCTGAACCAGCATCCGGCTGGGCGCGTTGCAGCTCTGGCCGGTGTTCTGCATCATGTGCAGCACGCCGCGCTTCACGGCCTTTTCATCGGCATCTTCAAAGATCACGTTGGCGCCTTTGCCGCCCAGCTCCAGATCCACCTTCTTGAGGGTCGGTGCGGCGGCCTGGGTAATGGCGACGCCTGCGCGTGTAGAGCCGGTGAAGGAAATCATGTCCACATCCGGATGGGTGGTCAGCTGCGAGCCGACCCCCGGGCCGTCGCCGTTCACCAGGTTGAAGACGCCCGCAGGGAAACCGGCTTCATCCATCAGCTCTGCAAAGATCATTGCGTTGAGCGGGCTTTGTTCCGACGGTTTCAGCACCATGGTGCAGCCAGCGACTGCGGCGGCGCCGACCTTGAGTGTCACCTGATTCATCGGCCAGTTCCAAGGCGTGATCAGGGCGCAGACGCCCACAGCCTCGTGAATGATGCGGTCGTTGGGGCTCCGGTCATTCAGCGGTGCGTCAAAGGGAAACTCCTTGGCCGCGGCGATAAAGTTGCGCAGGTGCCAGCTGCCGGCGCCAACCTGCGAGGTGCGCGACATGTCGATCGGCGCGCCCATTTCCAGCGACATTGCCTGGGCAAGGTCCTCGGCACGGGCCTCATAGACGTCGATCAGCTTCTCGACCAGCGCGATGCGCTCTTCCACCGGCGTCGCCATCCAGCCTGGCAGCGCCGCCTTGGCAGCGGCCACCGCGGCGTTGGTGTCGGCTTCAGAACCCAGCGAAATCACTGCACAGGGTTCTTCGGTCGAGGGGTTGATCACCTCGAAATCATTTGCGGCGGCGGGGGCGACCCACTGGCCGTTGATGTAAAAGTCACGTTTTTCGATCATCTGGGAACTCCCAATTCAGACGTATTCCTGGCACCGGCTTGCCGGTTTTGCGGCCACTCTGTCACTGCACCCAGAAGGGAGCAAGGGTCTTTGCTGCATAATTTGATCAAATTATAGCAAGCCCTGTCAAGACCCGTGCCAGGCAGCTGCCGGCCCGGCGAGCAGAGATATTTTGCGGTTTCCTTGCACGGCTACTTTATCGTTGCGTTAGAGTACTTAGGTAGCAGTCAAGA
Source organism: Leisingera sp. ANG1 (assembly GCF_000203975.2). Lineage (GTDB taxonomy): Bacteria > Pseudomonadota > Alphaproteobacteria > Rhodobacterales > Rhodobacteraceae > Leisingera. Next base: position 52,086 of record NZ_AFCF02000014.1, read on the forward strand.
CGACTCAATATTTAACTGACAAGGAGATACCGCCATGGGTTTGCGCATTAACGACACGGTCCCGGATTTTACCGCGGAAACGGATCAGGGCAGCATTACATTCCATGACTGGATCGGCGACAGCTGGGCGATTCTGTTCTCCCACCCCAAGGACTTCACCCCTGTCTGCACCACCGAATTCTCAGCGGTTGCGCAATTGGGCGACGAATGGGCCAAGCGCAACACCAAGGTGATCGGCGTTTCGGTTGATGGTGTCGAGGACCACAAGAAGTGGAAAAAGGACATCGAGGAATACGGCAAGGCTGCGCCGGGCTTCCCGATCATTGCCGACGACGGGCTGGCGGTGTCCAAGGCGTTCGACATGCTGCCTGCCGAAGCCTATCTGCCCGATGGCCGCACCCCTGCCGACAGCGCCACCGTGCGCTCGGTTTTCATTATCGGCCCGGACAAGCAGCTGAAGCTTTCGATGACTTACCCAATGACCGTGGGCCGCAACTTTGCCGAGATCCTGCGGGCACTGGACGGGCTGCAGATGACGGCCAAGGGCGTCGCCACCCCGGCGAACTGGGTGCCCGGCGAGGACGTGATTATCCCGCCTGCGGTTTCGAATGAGGATGCCAAGGCGAAGTTCGGCGACTTCGAGACCATCTTCCCCTACCTGCGCAAGGTGAAAGCGCCGGAATAAAGCTACCAGGATGCGGCCTTGTCAGCACGCTGGCGCGGCCGCATCAATCAGACTCAAAAGCCCTTGTGCCGCCTGATATCTTCGATTTCCTTCAAGATCACCCTGCCTTCAGGTCCATCAAGCGTCTTGGCAAAATCGTAAACCCTGTCGGAGTTTTCCTGGTCTGCTGATACCAAAGATTTCTTGAGGAACGCAAAGCCATGCTTCTTGTGAAGCAGGCTTGGCAGAACATAACTGACCCCGATACGCGCCGCGATTGTCAGCATGAGCTTTATAAGTTTTTCCCGCTCCTCTTTCGATCTTTCCGCGTCCAATCCAGGAACAGAACGCGTAAGAAACTCCTGGCTGACCGCGTCATCGAGATAGGTCAACGAGCGGGCCAGCTTGTTGATTTCGGCATTTGAGCAGCTCTGCAAAACCTCTGGCAAACTGCGAATGTCATAGGTTGCCCCGTGCGAGAATCCGTTTTTCAAAGCAAAGCGGGTCATACCAATTTCTCCCCGGCGAACCACCTTGTTCTTTTTCTTGGTCAGGGGATACTTTTGCCAATATTGCTTGTAGCGCTTGCTTCGCAGCAGTTTGGGACCAACGGACAACGCATAAGATCCGTAGTGAAAGTGACGCAATCCAGGATCAAATTCCCACTGTATCTGTTCATATTGATCCGGCGTCACCCGAGATATTCCAAAACTGGTCGCAGCTGCTGCGTAGTCCACACCCAGATCCTCGGCATCCTGCAACCAATTGCGGGACCCCGGCAACGGAAACCAGCTGGAATCGTTAAGAAGCACCAAGCGATCCAGAGTTTCCAGGCTGCCTTGAAGCGACAGAACACCGTCCCGGTAGCCGCCAAAGTCATAACCGACATTCGGTCGCTCCAGCAGGCGCCAGCAGTTTGCCTTCAGGTACTCCGCATCCTCGCCCGTAACAGGCAGATTTGAAACAACCAGAGGCGCATAGTTGTTTTCGCGGAGGTACCGGAGTGCCAGCTTATGGCTTTCGAGCAGCCCGCCTTGCGGGAAGATCAGGTAAATCGCAACACGCGATCCCGCTGGAACACCACCATCTGTCTGCCTGATCCGGCCAGCGAGAAACATGTCATAAAATCTGGCCCCGAACAAAAAGGAGCCGACATGACCAGGCAGACTGGGCAGCTGTTGAAACGGGCGCTTCAATTCCCGGGTAATTTTCCAAAGCGGGGGCAGTTTCATCGTCTCTGGCCTCTTTAATTATTAAAGACCCTGGTACTCGCGCACTGGCTGTTAGGCCCAAGGCGGAAGCTGGTCAGCCTTTTCCCGTCCGGGGCTGCTGAGTATAGCGCGGAAGTAATACCAGGCCTTGGCCCGTTTGCGGGCCGACAGGAGGTTAACCGGCGAGATCAGCTGCAGTACAGCCTCTCCCAGAGCACGCAGAAAGCCGAAAGGCTGGCCATGCTTGCGGGCGGCATAAACCCGCGACTGCCCCATGTACCAGGCCTTGAGCGCTGCAGTTCTAGCGGAACGCTCGGTGGAATGGCCCAGCAGGTGACGGACTTGCGCGCCGTAGACATACCGAAGCGGGCCGCATTCTGCCTTCAGCCGCAGGCTAAGATCATCGTCCTCGTGAAACAGAAAAATCTTGGGGTCAAAGCCGCCGACCTTGTTAAATGCCGCCTTGCGCACCAGCAAAGCACCGCCGGACAGAACGGGCACCTCTCCATCCTGTTTCGCGGCATCGCGGCTTAGCCAAAGCGATTTCGCAATCAGCTTGCTGCGGCGTTTGAAGAACAGCGAACCGTCGCCTTTGACGATCCGGGTGTTAAAGGCTGAAGCTTCAGGATGGGCATCAGCAGAAGCCAGCAGGTGCTCCAGCGTGTCCGGGAAAAGCTCAGCATCCGGGTTCACAAAGAACAGAAATTCGGTATCTGCCAGCTCCGCACCCTGGTTGCAGGCGCGGCCAAATCCGGCGTTTTCAGAGTTGGCAATGAAGCGGGCGCCATGGTCTGTGGCCAGGATCCGGGTTGCCTCCGCGTCGCGTGAAGCGTTGTCGACGAGAACCACGGGAATCCCGGACGGGATGGAGCGCAGCAGATTCTCGACAATCACCGAGGAGTTATAGGTGACCGTGATGATGGAAATTCGGGAATTCAAAGGCTGGTCCATGAGCGTCCCGGCAGAAATTGAATAGCCCGGGGCACGGCTTATGCGCGCCCCGGGCTGTTTATGTGTGGTCAGAGAGGGATTAGTCCTGCTCTGCCTTTTCTTTCTTCTCCGGCGCGATTTCTTCGCCGGTTTCCTGATCAACGATCTTCATCGACAGGCGGACCTTGCCGCGGTCGTCGAAGCCCAGCAGCTTAACCTTCACTTCCTGGCCTTCCTTCAGAACGTCTGACGGATGGTTCAGGCGGCGGTTTTCGATCTGGGAGACATGCACCAGGCCGTCGCGCTTGCCGAAGAAGTTCACGAAGGCGCCGAAGTCGACGATCTTCACGACCTTGCCGGTGTAGATCTGTCCTTCTTCCGGCTCTGCCACGATCGAGTAGATCATGTCGTAAGCCTTCTTGATGGCCTCGCCGTTCGGGCTGGCGATCTTGATCACGCCATCGTCGTTGATGTCGACCTTGGCGCCGGACACTTCGACGATCTCGCGGATCACCTTGCCGCCGGAACCGATCACTTCGCGGATCTTGTCGGTCGGGATCTGCATGGTTTCGATGCGCGGTGCGTGGACCGAGAACTCGGACGCTTCGGTCAGAGCTTTCGCCATCTCGCCCAGGATGTGGATACGGCCGTCTTTGGCTTGTGCCAGGGCTTTCTCCATGATCTCGGGCGTGATGCCGGCAACCTTGATATCCATCTGCAGCGAGGTGATGCCGTTTTCGGTGCCTGCCACTTTGAAGTCCATGTCGCCCAGGTGGTCTTCGTCACCCAGAATGTCGGACAGGATCGCGTAGGAACCGTCGTCTTCCAGGATCAGGCCCATCGCAACACCGGCAACCGGTGCCTTCAGCGGAACACCCGCATCCATCATCGACAGCGAACCGCCGCAGACCGATGCCATCGAGGACGAACCGTTCGATTCGGTGATCTCGGAGACAACGCGGATGGTGTAGGGGAAGTCGGTTGCCGCGGGCAGAACCGCCTGCAGCGCACGCCATGCCAGCTTGCCGTGGCCGATTTCGCGGCGGCCCGGGGAACCGACACGGCCCACTTCGCCAACCGAGTACGGCGGGAAGTTGTAGTGCAGCAGGAAGTTGGATTTGAAGTTGCCGTGCAGCGCGTCGATGAACTGCTCGTCGTCGCCGGTGCCCAGAGTGGTCACGACCAGACCCTGGGTTTCACCGCGGGTGAACAGGGCAGAACCATGGGTCCGCGGCAGCAGGCCGGTTTCGGACACGATGTCCCGGATCTCGTCGGTCTTGCGGCCGTCGATCCGTTTGCCGGTTTTGACAACGTCGCCGCGCAGGATGCCGGCTTCCAGCTTTTTCAGCGCGGAACCCAGATTGGCATCTTCCAGCTGCTCTTCGGTCAGAGCGCCCTTGATGGTCTCGCGGGCAGCGGCAACAGCGGCGGTGCGCTCCTGTTTGTCGCTGATCGCGAAGGCTGCGCGCATCTCGGTTTCACCGGCGGCCTTCACGGCTTCATACAGCTCGGAGTAATCCGGCGGGGTGAAGTCGAACGGCTCGTTTGCAGCTTCTTCGGCCAGCGAGATGATCAGGTCGATGACCGGCTGGATCTGTTCGTGGGCAAATTTCACGGCACCCAGCATTTCTGCTTCGGACAGTTCGTAAGCTTCCGATTCCACCATCATCACGGCGTCTTTGGTGCCGGCAACAACCAGGTCCAGACGCTGTTCCGGGTTCAGGCGCAGGTCCTGCATGTCATCGACGGTCGGGTTCAGGACGTATTCGCCACCCTCGAAGCCAACGCGGCAGCCTGCGATCGGGCCCATGAACGGTGCGCCAGACAGGGTCAGAGCCGCCGACGCCGCGATCATTGCAACCATGTCGGGGTCGTTGACCAGATCGTGCGACAGCACGGTGCACATCACCAGCACTTCATTCTTGAAGCCGGGGACGAACAGCGGGCGGATCGGACGGTCGATCAGGCGCGCGGTCAGGGTTTCTTTTTCGGTCGGGCGCGCTTCGCGCTTGAAGAAGCCGCCGGGCACCTTGCCCGCAGCATAGTATTTTTCCTGGTAGTGCACGGTCAGCGGGAAGAAGTCCTGGCCGGGCTTCTGCTGACGGGCAAAGGTCACGTTGGCCATGACCGAGGTTTCGCCCAGGGTGGCAATCACGGAGCCATCAGCCTGGCGGGCAACCTTGCCGGTTTCCAGTGTGAGCGTCTCTTCGCCCCACTGCATCGATTTTTTGGTGACGTTAAACATCTAGCGTATCCTAATTGGGAGCACTCCCGGCCCTCCGGGTCTCCCGTTTGCGTGGCGGCCCCATTGCCGCCGGCCCCATCTATCTTTCTTTCGCGTGCCGGGGCCCTGGCACATCGTCTCAGACAGGCCCGCCCATACAGGAGTTTCAGGCAAAATGAAAGAGAAAGCGGCAGCACCCCGCCGCCATGGGCGGCAGCGCGCTGTGTCAGGCTACAGGCGCTGCAGTTGCTTGCGCTAGGTCCGGGTCAGTTGGTGGTTTCCAGTCCTTCCGGGCGGCCCGCGATGGTGAAGTGCAGCCCGTCCGGATCCAGAAATTCCGCCGCAAAGCGCTTCACATCTTCAAGAGTGACAGCATTGATGCGGTCATTTCGGGTTTCCACATAGCTGATGGGCAGATCATCCATCTGCATTCCCGCTAGAATGGAGGCGATGCGGCTGTTGCCGTCGAACCGCAGCGGGTAGGCGCCAGTCAGGTAAGTCTGAGCGTCCTTCAGCTCCTTCTCCGTAACGCCTTCCTCTGCCATACGGCGCCATTCATTGCGGATCACCTCCACCGCCTCGGCCATCTTGCCGTTGGCAGAGGCCACCGAGCCCATGTAGACGGCCGCAAGATCGCGCGGCACCAGATAGGAATAAACCCCGTAGGTCAGCCCGCGTTTTTCCCGGACTTCGGTCATCAGCCGGGTTTCAAAAGAGCCGCCGCCCAGGATCTGGTTCATCACATAAGCGGTGAAAAAGTCCGGATGTTCGCGCTCGATACCCTTTTGACCGAACAACGCCACCGATTGCGGGGTATCGAAATCAACTACGGTCACGCCACCCTCAATCGTCACGTCGGCAGGGCCGGGAATCGGCGCACCCTTATCCGGCAGCGTCCCCAAGAGGTCGTCCAGCAATGTCCCAAGCTCTTCGGCAGTGATATCACCGACTGCACTGACATAGAGCCTGTCGCGGGCAAAAACAGCTTCATAGACATCGAAAATGTCCTGCCGGCTGAGCGCGGCAACCGAGTCCAGCGTTCCCTTGCCGTCGCTGCCATACGGGTGATCGCCATAAGCCATTTTGGCGAAGGCCAGGCCGGCAATATTGTTGGGGTTCTTGGCATCAGAGCGCAGCCCGGCCAGCACCTGCGCCCGCACCCTGTCCAGCGCGTCCTGGTCAAACCGCGGCTCAAACAGCGTTTGGCGCAACAGCTCCATCGCATCATCCCGGTTTTCAGTCAGGAAGCGGGCAGAGATGGAGACGGAATCCTTGTCCGCGTCATAGCTGAATTCGGCGGCCAGGGATTCCAGCGCCCGCGCATAGTCTTGCGCGCGCAAATCGCCTGAACCCTCTTCCAGCAATCCAGTCATCAGGTAGACCCCGCCGCGCTTGCCCGGCGCGTCCAGGGAGGTACCGCCGCGGAACCGCAGTTCGAGCGCTGAGAAGGGAATCGTATGATCCTCTACCAGCCACGCAGTGATGCCACCGGGCGACGTCACTTCCTGGATCTTGATTTCAGCCCAGGCGGGCAGCGCCAGGAACCAGGCGAACAGCGCAGCGGCGGCAAGCTTCAGCAGGTTCATTGGGTCACCTCCTGGCTGCGTGTCATCCAGCCTGTCACCGATGTTTCCGGCCGCAGGACTTCACTTGCGGCAGCGATGATCTCATCTGCGGTGACCGATTGCAGAATTTTCGGCCACTCCTGCACGTCCTGCACCGTCAGACCGATGCTCAGCGCCTGACCATAGCGGTTGGCAATGCCGTTCACATTGTCCCGGTCATAAATTTCAGCGGCGCGCAGCTGCAGCTTGATCCGCTCCAGTTGGGCTTCGTCCACGCCTTCCTCCAGGAACCGCGCAATAGTGGCGTCCAGAGCCGCCTCAGCTGCCTCCATGCCCGTGCCCTCTGCAGGCACGATCAGCAGGGTGAAAGACGTATCATCCAGCGTGCTGCCGGAATAGAAAGCACCGGTGTAGACTGCGACCTGCTGGTCGAATTGCAGCGCATTTGCCAGGTAGGATGTGTTACCGCCGCCCAGAAGTTCCGCCAGCAAGTAAAGCGCCGCAGCCTTCTGCTGATCGCCGCTATCACGTTCGGGGGCCAGGTACGAACGCTGCACATATGGCTGCGCCACGCGCGGGTCCTCGAAGGTCAGACGACGGGCAGCGGTTTGCGGCGGTTCCTGGCTGCGGAAGCGTTCGGGCAAATCCGGATTGGCCGGAATCACGCCATAATATTTCTCTGCCAGCGCCTTCACCGCGTCCGGCTGCACATCCCCGGACACGACAAGGATGGCGTTGTTGGGCGCATAGTAGGTCCGGTAGAAGGACAGCGCGTCCTCCATGTCGAGACTTTCCATCTCGTGCCGCCAGCCGATCACCGGCTGGCCGTAGCGGTGATTGAGATACTGGACCGCCTGCAGCTGTTCGCGGAACAGCGCAACCGGGTCGTTGTCGGTGCGCTGGTTGCGCTCCTCCAGAATGACCTCTCGTTCGGTGACGATATCCTCCTCGTTGAGGCGGAGGTTGGTCATCCGGTCGCTCTCCATCTGCATCATCAGCTCCAGCCGGTCGGCGGCGACACGCTGGAAATAGGCGGTGTAGTCATAGCTGGTGAAGGCATTGTCCTGGCCGCCGTTGGCACGCACCGTTGCAGACAGCTCGCCCGGTGCCAGCTTGTCAGTGCCTTTGAACAGCAGGTGTTCCAGGAAATGGGCGACACCGGACTGGCCTGGCGGTTCATCCGCGGAACCGGCCCGGTACCAGACCATCTGCTGCACCACTGGGGCGCGGTGATCCTCGATCACCACCACATCCATGCCATTGTCCAAGGTAAACGCGGTTACCGCCTCATCCTCAGCCTGTGCCGGGGCGGATAAGGCAGCACTCAGCGCTGCGGCGGCCAATGTGATCCTTGGGATCATCTGGCATCCTCCAATTTTTGCACGTTTGCCCTTGCCCGGCAGGGTGCGGTTACTGCTCTTTTGCTCATTTTGGTCAATGCAGCCACAAATCGGCGCCCATTGCCAGCAGAAAGACTGCTGTCAACCTACGCCGCCGCTGGCGTCATGCAAGATTGGCTGGCGGAAAAGTGAGCGTTCAGGACTCTTCTTCAGGCGGCGAAGAGGGCGTAGCCGCACCTGCCTTGCGGAATTGTTCGCTGACTGCGAAGGGATCAATGCTCTGCTTGCGGTACAGCTGCTCGTAGCGGTCCACCGGCACGATCTTGATCCGGCCCAGGTTACGGTTGCGGTGGCGGAATTTTGCATCTTCCGAGGCCAATGTCTCCCGCACGCCTGCCTCTACTCCGTACCGGCTGGAAGCGGTGACCAATGCGGCATCACCGGATGGCACACCGGCCGCAGGCACCAGCGCGCCAGGCTTGCCGCCCAGCGCGGCAACTGCGTCAGCGCTCGGATTTGGGTCGGTCAGATTACTGCCACCGGGGGTCGGTGCGGGAAGGGCCGCATAACTGTCCGGTGCGGTCAGAGGCTTGGATGGCAGGATCAAAAACTCATCGGGGCCGGATCCGGGTTTCTGCAGGACACGCAGCCCTTTTTGCGCGCAGCCGGACACTGCCAGCGCGCCTGCAAGAACGATCACTCCGAACGGGATCCGCATTGCCCCAAACTCCTGCCTGTTTCCCAGCGCTTTTAACGCAATTGCCTGGCGAGGTCTACGCAGGCTTTTTACGGCGCCCGTCAAAGAAGATTAGCCCCGCTGCGCCCGCAAAAATGAAGATGTCCGCAACATTGAACACAAACGGGTTCTGAATGCCGCAGCAGGATGTGTTGAGGAAATCCAGGACATAGCCGTAAAGCAGCCGGTCCGCGACGTTGCCCAAGGCACCGCCGATCACAAGGCCGGCTGACAGCTGCATGCCTCTGGACTTGCTCTGCCCCCGCAATAACCACACGGCCAGAGCAATGCAGATCACCACAGAGAGCCCGATCAGGATCCAGCGGGCGGCCTCGTCGCCGCCGCCGAACAGGCCGAAGTTGATACCGGTATTCTCGCCGTAGCGGAAATTGAGAAACGGCGGCAGCACGTCGATCCGGTGGCGCTGATCCAGCCCCATCCAGTGGATCACCAGGTATTTGCTGGCCTGATCCGCCAGGAAGGAGAGGACTGCGCCCCAGATCATCCAACGTGCTGCCATGACTTAGTCGCTCTGCTTAGTGGCGGAAGTGGCGCATGCCAGTGAAGACCATGGCGAGGCCTTTTTCGTTGGCCGCCTTGATCACCTCGTCATCGCGCATCGAGCCGCCCGGCTGGATCACGCAGGCACCGCCCGCAGCCGCCGCTTCCAGCAAACCGTCCGCAAAGGGGAAGAACGCGTCCGATGCCACCGCACAGCCCTTGGCGAGGCTTTCCTCGAGGCCCAGTTCAGCAGCCATGCGGCCTGCCTTGGCGGCAGCCACATTGGCGCTGTCCAGACGGCTCATTTGGCCCGCACCGACGCCGACGGTTGCGTTGTCTTTGACATAAACGATGGCGTTGGATTTGACGTGCTTGGCAACCTTCCAGGCAAACAGCAGGTCCTGCATCTGGGCGTCAGACGGTGCCTTTTCGGTCACCACCTTCAGATCGTCCATGCCGACATAGCCAACATCCTTGTCCTGCACCAGCATGCCGCCGGCCACCTGCTTGTAGGCTACGATGGGCTTGCGCGGATCCGGCAGGCCGTCAGTCAGCAGCAGGCGCAGGTTCTTCTTGGCGGCAAAGATTTCCTTGGCTTCGTCCGACGCGCCCGGAGCAATTACCACCTCGGTGAAGATCTCGGTGATCTTGGCGGCGGTCTCCGCGTCCAGCGGCTGGTTCAGCGCCACGATGCCGCCGAAAGCGGAAGTGCGGTCGCAGTCGAAAGCCTTCTGATAGGCTTCTGCCAGGGTTGCGCCCTTGGCAACGCCGCAGGGGTTGGCGTGTTTGATGATCGCAACGGCCGGGCTTTCGGACGGGTCGAATTCCGCCACCAGCTCATACGCTGCGTCCGTATCGTTGATATTGTTGTAGCTCAGCTCCTTGCCCTGCAGCTGCACGGCGGTGGCAACGCCCGGGCGGTTCGAGCCATCAGTATAGAAGGCAGCTTCCTGATGGCTGTTTTCGCCATAGCGCAGGGTCTGCTTAAGCTCGCCGGCAAAGGCGCGGCGCTTGGGCGCTTGCAATTCCAGTTCACCCGCCAGCCAGTTGGACACAGCCGCGTCATAGGCTGCAGTACGGGCATAGGCCTTTTGCGCCAGCTTGCGGCGGAAACGCGGGCAGGTCGCGCCGTCGTGCTGATCCATGTCGCCCAGCAGCTTTTCATAGTCCTCGACATCCACAACCACATTCACAAAGGCATGGTTCTTGGCTGCCGCGCGGATCATCGCCGGGCCGCCGATGTCGATGTTCTCGATGCAGGTGTCATAGTCTGCGCCTTTAGCCACAGTGGCCTCGAACGGATAGAGGTTAACGACCAGCAGGTCGATGGCGCCGATGCCATGCTCATTCATCGCGGCAACATGGGTGTCGTTGTCGCGCAGCGCCAGCAGGCCGCCATGCACCATCGGGTGCAGGGTCTTGACCCGGCCGTCCATCATTTCCGGGAAGCCGGTCACTTCGGAGACATCCTTCACGGCGAGCCCTGCGTCACGCAGCGCCTTGGCGGAACCGCCGGTCGAAAGCAGCTCGACACCGCGCGCGGCCAGCGCCTGGCCCAGCTCAATCAGGCCGGTCTTGTCGGATACGGAAAGCAACGCACGGCGTACGGGGTGAAGGTCGGTCATGGCAGGGCAGGTCCTTTTAAAGGCTCAGTCAAACGTCTCGGGTTCGTCCCGGTTCAGGTCTCGCACGGCAATGGCAGTCTCCTGCGCTTTGCTGAGCGTCCACCGGACGCGGGTGGCATATCCCATCGCCCGCCCGGATAAAACGATCTGCTTTGCCGCACGCGGCTTCAAGCGGGTCTTTTCCAGGAAAACGCTTGGCTCCAGCCGCAGATGGCAGGCGCCGTCATGCCGGAACACCCAGATTTCCCCGCTCTTGAGCGCCATGGATACTGCTGCGCCGCCCAAGTCAAGGGTTGCATCGACTTCAGGGTGCAGATGCAGGCGGATATCAAAGCTGACACCACCATCCGGGTTGCTGCTGCTGGCCTTGTCAAAGCGGGCCTTGGCCGAATCTTCCAGCGCCAGCAGCATGTCCTCCCCGGCCAGGGCGCGGCCGTCAAAGGATAGATCCAAGGTGCGGGCATGGGTCAGGCCGAAATGCGCGGCATAGCCGTTGTGGCCGCCCTGGAACCGCAAGCCATCGGTCAGTTCAGCAAGGTCAAGCGGCACATCATCAGGCGCCTCGATCAGTTCCTCATGGCCGGTGGTTTTATGCGGCGCGGCCAGCCTGGCGCTGGAGTGGCCTTCGATGCACAACGTGCTGTGCGAGGGCGTCGCCCGGCCGGCGCGGCGCCACTCCACCCCAAAGGACTCGCCCGACCCGCAGTTAACAACGAGCGGCCTCCGGCCAGAGGTCAGTTCAAACGCAAGAGTCGAGGCATGGCCATTATAGGAGGCCTTGCCCGTGGGCGGCGCCGAGGCATCCACGATTACAGAGGTCCGCCGCGCCGACAGCCGGGTAAAGCCCATTGCCAGCCCGTCTGCATGGCGCTCGGCCACATGGCTGGCTGCCAGCGCATGGTCCAGTCGCCCCTCCAGCCCGCGGCCGCCACCATGGAATCGCGCCAGCCCGCCGTCACTGTGGCGCAACGTGCGCAGGGTCGGCGCGATCCGTTCGATGGCGGCGATATGGGCAGGCGGCACCATCCGGCCGGCCTCATGCAGCGCCGCCGCCGCCCAGGTCAGGAGGGTGAACACCTCCAGCAGTTCTTCCGGGTTGCGGGTCGGCAAGCCGCCCTGCTCGTCGATCTGGGCCTCGCATTCCGCCGCCAGCGCCTTGACCGCCGGATCGGCCAACTCCTCGCGGCCTTGCAATGAAAGACCTGCATAGATCAGCCCGCACAGCGCCTCAAACCGCGGCAGCCCGGGCGCAGCCCCTTGCCAGCGTTGCGCCAGATACCATGTCTGCTGCGCCAGGGAGCCATAGAAGGCTTCGGTCTCGTCCTTATCCTTGCCGCTTAGCAGGAACAGCGCGTGGTTGATCCAGCGGATCACCCGCCGCCCGGTCAGGTCCGGCAGCCAGGCCAGCCCTCCGCCGCGACCGTGCTGTTCGATCCAGCCCCAGACCCATTTCTGCGCCTTGAGCCGGGCCTTGAAATCGCCAACAGCCGCCAGATCGTCGAGCCAGGCAAACCCGTGCCGTTCCGCGTCAAAGGCCGTGTCCGGCGCGGCAACCTCCCACAGGCCAGTGTCTGGCGATTCGACCAGGTAGCCGGCAAACAGCAGATTGCCCGCAACTAGCTGCCGCCCGCGGGCAAAGCTGCCAATGGTACGTGGCTCCGGCTGCGAGACAAAACCGGTTGCCGCTGGCTGGCTGCGCGCGCGCCAAGCGAAATACCGGTTCAGCAGGCGGGTACCGCGGCCTGCCATTCTGTCATAAGTGGACATGCTCTGTTGCCTCACGCCGGATTGTGCCAGGGCGTTTTGGCGGGAGCATAGCGCGGGCTTCGGGCCAAGTCACCGGCGAATGCCGGAGACGCCCCGGGGTCACGCGGATTTGCGCAAAAGGGCCATGTAGAAACCGTCCATGCCGCCACGCTCCGGCCAGTAATCCGGGCGCAGGCGCAGGCCGCCTTCCTCGGTGATCCAGTCCGCATTGACGCCAGGCACTGTCAGCGCCTCACGGTCTGCGGCCATTTCCGGGTACATGTCCAGCGCCTCCTCCACCTGGCATTCGCCTTCATCCGGCAGCAGCGAGCAGGTGCAGAACATCAGCCGCCCGCCGGGTTTCACCAAAGTCCAGGCATGGGCCAGCATTTGCGCCTGCAGCTCAATCAGCTCTCCGAATTCGCTGCCGTCTTTGGCCTGCGGCAGATCCGGGTGGCGGCGGATAGTGCCAGTCGCAGAGCAAGGCGCGTCCAGCAGCACGGCGTCATACTTGCCGGTCTGCGCCAGCGCGTCCCCCACGATCAGTTCCGCCTGCAGCCCGGTGCGTTCCAGGTTTTCCCTGAGCCGGGCAACCCGGCTCTCCGAAACATCAACAGCCGTCACCTGTGCTCCGGCAGCTGCCATTTGCATGGTCTTACCACCTGGCGCCGCGCATAGTTCCAGCACGCGTTCACCAGGCTGGACGTTCAGAATGCGGGCAGGCAGCGACGCGGCGGCGTCCTGGACCCACCAATCGCCAGCCTCATAACCCGGCAGGGCGGAAACCTGGCCTGCATTGGCGAGTCTGACAGAACCGGTTGGCAGCACCTCTCCGCCAAGCTCGACCAGATCAGCACCGGGTTTGCCGGTGATATCCAGCGGCGCGCCGGCAAAATGCGCGGCCTCGATGGCCAGCATTACCTCAGCGCCCCAGGCCTGCACCAGGGGTTTCCGGATCCAGTTCGGCAGGCGCGGCGTGCGCAGTTTGGCCCATTCCGCCGGACCTTCGTCAGCCACCTTGCGCAAAACAGCATTGACCAGCCCCTTGAGCTGCCCATGGCGGCGGTGCTTGGAGACAATCGCCACCATGGCATTGACCACCCCATGCGCGGCGGCGCCCGAGCACAGCTCCACCGTCCCCAGCCGCAAGGCATTCATGACAGTGAGCGGAGTTGATTTCTTCAGGTGTTTCTTGAGCACCCGGTCGGCACGTTCCAGGCTGCGCAGGGTTGCCGCTGCCAGCCGCTGTGCACGGGCTCGGTCTTCCGGTGCCAGCTTTTCCAGCGCCCCGGCGGCATAACACTCCGCCAGCAGCCGCCCCTCTCCCAGCACCTGATCCAGCAGGTAGACCGCAGTGCGGCGGGCGTGGTTGGCATCGGACATGGGGCAACTCCTTAGGGCGCGCCTTGTGCACGCGGGACAGGGGCGTATATCATGCGCAAAGAATAAAGGAACCCGCGATGAGCGACGACACTGCGCCTGTGAAGAAAGACCTGCCGCCCGCCGCACAACGCGCGCTGGCGGAGGCAGAGGAGCGCCGGAAAGCCGCCGAGGCTGAGGAACCGCGCCCCAAGGAACTAGGCGGGCGCGATGGCCCTGATCCGGCACGTTACGGCGACTGGGAGAAAAAGGGAATCGCTGTCGATTTCTGATAAATCGCGGGTGCCAGCTCTAACGCTCCCTAAGGGCAGCGGCCCATCAGGGCCGCCGTTCAGACTTTAAAGCCCCAGCACATCCACCATGTCGTACTGGCCAGGGCCCTTGTCCTGGCCCCACAGCGCGGCTTTCAGCGCGCCGCGGGCAAAGATCGCACGGTCGGTGGCCAGGTGGCGCAGCACGATCCGCTCACCCGCTGCGGCAAACAGCACGTCATGCTCACCCACGATGTCGCCGCCGCGGATGGCGGTGAAGCCGATGTCGCCCCGTTTGCGGGCACCAGTGATCCCGTCGCGGCCGGAGTCGCGTACATCCGCCAGTTTCACACCGCGGCCCTCGGCAGCGGCCTCGCCCAGCATCAGCGCGGTGCCGGAAGGCGCATCCACCTTGTGGTGGTGATGGGCCTCGATCACCTCAATGTCGAAATCTTCGTCCAGCGCGGCGGCGACCTTTTTGGTCAACTGCACCAGCAGGTTCACCCCCAGGCTCATGTTGCCCGCGCGCACGATCACCGCGTGGCGCGATGCCGGTTCCAGCTGGGCGATCTGCTCATCCGTCATGCCGGTTGTGCCGATCACATGCACCGCGCGGGCCTGCGCCGCGAGCTTGGAAAACGCCAGCGTTGCCTCAGGCGCTGTGAAGTCGATCACCGCCTGCGCCTTGGAAAACGCCTCCAGCGCATCCGAGGTCACGGTAACTCCAACCGGCGCCCCGCCCATGGCTTCGCCCACATCACGGCCAACCCAATCGTGACCCTCACGCTCCACGGCTCCGGCCAGCGTGGCCTTGTCGCTTTCCAGCACCGTCTTGATCAGCATCTGCCCCATGCGGCCCGATGCGCCGGTAATCACGATCCCTGGTTTGTGAGTCATTGGCCCATTTCCTTGTTCAAGCTGGTTTTGTCCTACATCGCCGGGCAGCGCTTGGCAAAGCCTGCGATCCGGCATAGATCGGAACTATGGCAAAGAACAAATTCCACGATGGGCCCGGCCCCTCCCAGCGCCAGCTTCGCGTCGGCGAACTGATCCGCCGCTCGCTCTCTGAAGTGCTGGCGCGCGGCGATGTGCATGACCCGGACCTGAACCGCATGTCGATCACCGTGGGCGAGGTACGCACCTCACCCGATCTGAAAATCGCCACTGCCTTTGTGCTGCCCTTGGGCGGCAAAGGGCAGGAGGATGTATTGAAACTTCTGGCCCGCAACAAGAGCGAGCTGCGCCGCATGGTCGGCAAGAAGCTGGGCTTGAAATTCACCCCGGATCTGCGGTTCCGGCTGGATGAGACCTTCGACCAGATGGACGAAACCCGCCGGATGCTGAGTCAGGACGCGGTGCGCCGCGACGTGGAAGAGTGATCCGCAAGGCCGCATTTCTGCTGACGGCGCTATGGACCGCACCCGCGGCCGGCGCGGTCGAGTGCAGCGATGTGGCCTATGAGGGCAACCGGTACTCGATCTGCGAAGTCGACGCCGCACAGGAACAGCTTCAGCTGTTCCTGAAGGATGGCGAAAACCAGGTCTACGGACACTTCTCCTCGCTGGAGGATGCGCTGGCAAAGGACGGCAAGACGCTGGCCTTTGCGACAAACGCCGGCATGTATCACACGGACCGCTCCCCCGTCGGCCTGTATGTAGATGAAAACGGTGAGGCGATGCGGCTGGTGACCAATGCCGGTCCAGGCAACTTTGGCCTGCTGCCAAACGGGGTACTATGCATCGGTGAACGCCGTGCCGATGTGTTCGAAACCCTGGATTTCGAACACAGAGCGCCCGCCTGCACCTATGCTACCCAGTCCGGACCGATGCTGGTGATCGACGGGGAGCTGCATCCGCGCTTCCTGGCGGATTCAGACAGCTATTACATCCGCAACGGTGTAGGCACCTCGGCAGATGGCAGCCGTGCAGTCTTTGCGATCTCGCGCAATGCAGTGACGTTTCACCAGTTCGGCAGCCTGTTCCGCGACTATCTGAAGCTGCCCAATGCGCTTTACTTCGATGGAAATATCTCGCGCCTGCACGCGCCGGAACTTGGCCGCAGCGATGCTGGTTTCATGATGGGCCCGATTGTGGGTGTGATCGAGGACGCGCAGCCGTCCGATTGAACCCCTCAGCCTGTTCGCTTGCGCATCTGACGAATCATCGGCACTGAGTAGATCACCAACGCCGCCCAGATCATCGGAAAGGCGATCATCCGGGCGCTGCCGAATTCCTCGCCGAACAGCAGCACCGCCGCCAGCATGATCATCGTCGGCGCAATGTACTGCAGGATTCCCATGGTTGAGAGCCTGACCAGCTTGGCGCCATTGGCATAGACGATCAGCGGCACGGCGGTCACCACACCGCAGCCCAGGAGCAGCCAAGTGTCCGTCAAAGAGGCACCAAAGCTGCCGCTGCCCGTGGCAGCCAGATATGCGAAATACCCAAGTGCCGGCGCCAGCAGGATCAGCACCTCAAGCAGGAAGCCCTGGTTGGGGCCGATCGGCAGAGACTTCTTGAAGAAGGCATAAAACCCCCAGGACAAGGTCAGGCCAACTGCCACCCAGGGCACCCTGCCCGCCTCCAATGTCAGCACCAGCACCGCCGCCGCGGCCAACGCCACGGCGGCCATTTGCGCCTTGCCAAGAGGCTCCCGCAGCAGCAGAGCGCCCAGCGCAATGCTGAACAACGGGTTGATATAATAGCCAAGCGCGGCATCCAGCGCCCGCCCTGCTGCGATGGACCAGACATAGATCCCCCAGTTGACGGAAATCAGCGCCGCGGTGATGCAAGCCATGCCGAGCATGCGGGTATTTTTCAACGCAGCGCGCAGATCTTTGGTGCGGCGCAGGACTATCAGCAGTGCGCCGGCCACCGGCACCGACCAAATCACCCGGTGGGTAACAACCTCAGCCGCCGGAATATGCGACAGTGCCTTCATGTAGAGCGGCAGAAATCCCCACAGCAAGTAGGCGGTGACGGCGAAGGCCAGCCCGCGGGGCGTGTCCAAGTTCTGTGGCGTCTGATCAGTCATGCCGCGCTCCTCATCCAGGGCGCTGTTATGACCGGTTTTCCGCGTCATGAAACTTCGTTTTCTGTGATACCGGGCATTCACCGCTGTTATGGGTCTTGGCGGCCGCCGTTGAGCCAACAAAAAACGGCCCCGGAAACCGGGGCCGCAGTGCAATTTGGGGTTTGCAGTTCTAGCTTTTTTGCGCGTCAGGCTTCCAGCGAACGCCGCAGCATTTCGACGTCCTCGGCGATCTGGCCGTCGGTCAGCTTCAGCTCCTCGATGCGCTTCACACCGTGCATCACGGTGGTGTGGTCGCGCCCGCCAAAGCGGCGGCCGATCTCTGGCAGGGAGCGGCTGGTCAGCTGTTTGCACAGATACATCGCCACCTGACGCGGGCGCGCATAAGAGCGCAGGCGCTTGGGGCCGATGATGTCCGACATGCGGATGTTGTAATACTCGGAGACCTTGCGCTGGATTTCCTCGACGGTGATCTTGCGCTCGGAGGCGCGCAGCACGTCTGCCAAACAGTCCTGGGTCAGGTCCATGTCGATCTCACGGCCGACCAGAGACGCAAATGCGAACAGACGGGTCAGGGCGCCTTCAAGCACGCGCACATTGGTCGAGATCCGGTGTGCCAGGAATTCCAGCACACCATCCGCGATGCGCAGGTCGGGGTAGGTCTCACGCTGCTGCTGCACCTTGGTCTGCAGGATGCCCAGACGCAGTTCATAATCGGTCGGGTGCAGGTCCACGACAAGACCGCACTGCAGGCGTGACTTCACCCGGTCTTCCAGATCCTTGATCTCACCCGGGGCGCGGTCGGCCGAGATGATGATCTGCTTGTTCTGATCCACCAGCGCGTTGAAGGTGTGGAAGAATTCTTCCTGGGTCGAATCCTTGCCGGCGATGAACTGAACATCATCCACCATCAGCACATCGACCGAGCGGAACAGGTGCTTGAAGTCCATCATCTTACGCTCACGCAGAGCTTGCACAAAGCGGTACATGAACTGTTCCGCCGACAGGTACAGCACGTTCAGCGACGGGTTCTTTTCCTTCAGCTCCCAAGCGATGGCGTGCATCAGGTGGGTCTTACCCAGACCCACTCCGCCATACAGAACCAGCGGGTTGAAAGTGACCGGACCGCCCTCTCCGACGCGGCGTGCGGCAGCGTGGGCCAGTTCGTTCGGCTTGCCGACAACAAAGCTGTCGAAGGTAAAGCGCGGATCAAGCGGTGCAGCTTGCAGCGCTTCCAACGTGTCCTTGCCAGCGGAAGAAGCCGCGGGCGCAGTCATGACGGCCACATCACCATCGGCGCTGCTGTAAGCCTCTGCTCCAGCTGCGGGCTCTGCCGGGCGGACCGGGCTGTTAGCAGCAACCCGGAAAGCCAGCCGCTGGACCTGTTCCCCGGACATCGTCAGCTCATGCAGAATCAGATCTGCAAAGTTTTGGCTGACATAGTTGCCCATGAAATTCGTCGGCACCTTGAAGACGGCAACCCCACCGTCCACGGCGTCAAATTCAAGCGGCTCGATCCAGGTCGTGAAATTGTTCTGGCCGACCGTTTTCAACAGCCGGTTTCTGAGCTGTCCCCATTTTTCTTCTGTCATGCTGCGCCTCACGCATCCCCAAAAAGCAGCGGCCCATTTGCCGGGCCAGTTCTATTCTTACCCCCAACCACCCGGGGGGCATCCACGCACAGGGTTATCGTGTGCGGGCCAGCAGTGGCCGCATTACCCGAAGGCTTGACGTTCGCCTTGAACAGCAAAAACGGCCGCAAAAAGCGGCGGATTTGCCGTCACGAACAGTATCGCACACAATTGAGACAAGGCTGCTGACCCTTAACGATACAGCAGTGGATCCCGGCAACTAGCGCGCATCAGATGCGCGTCGTGCCGAGCAACCTGGCAATCTTGATGCCCGTCAAGATCGCCTCGAGCAGCCTGTCCCCCCAGCGAGTGAATCGCTGAAACAGTGGTAGCAATTTGAGGGGGGCAGCGGCAACGAAACTATGATGTTGACTCAGTCTTTGGCAGCAAAGAATCTCCTGCGCCCAGCGAGTCCCGGCAAGGGTTTTCCCAAAAAACAAGGCGCTGCAATCTGCAGCGCCCTGACAACTTTTTGACGGCCCGTGAGCCTGCTCAGCGGAGCGAATCTCAGGCCAGTGCCTTCACGCGTGCGGACAGGCGCGAGATTTTCCGGGAAGCGGTGTTTTTGTGATACACACCCTTGGTGACGCCGCGCATCAGCTCGGGCTGAGCCGCGCGCAGAGCTGCGGTTGCAGCTTCTTTATCGCCGGAAGCGATGGCTTCTTCAACTTTACGCAGGAAGGTGCGGATGCGCGAACGACGGGCTTTGTTGACGGCAAAGCGCTTCTCGTTCTGACGTGCGCGCTTCTTGGCCTGGGGCGAATTTGCCATGGTGTCTGACCTTATCTTCGGGTTCTGTTTCTATCGGACGCAATGCCAGCCAGCCCCGGATCATTCACCGGTGTGATTCTAGCCAAAGCGGGCTGCACGCGCATGTATGAGGGCGGCATCTATCCAACTCTGCATGGAATTGCAAGGGCGCCGGCCCCAAATGCAAAAAGGCGGGCTGGGCGGCCCGCCTTTCCGGTGTCTGATGTGCCGCTTACTTGTCGCGGAACTGCGCTTCGCGCTTTTCAAGAAAGGCGGCCATGCCCTCTTTCTGGTCTTCGGTCGCAAACATCGAATGAAACACGCGGCGTTCGAACAGAATGCCTTCGCTCAGCGGGAGCTCATAAGAGCGGTTCACCGCTTCCTTCACTGCCATTGCAGTCAGCTGCGATTTCTCGGCGATCTTCTGTGCTGCCGCTGTGGCTTCCTCGATCAGCTTCTTCGCGGGCACCACGCGCGACACCAAGCCTGCGCGTTCAGCCTCTTCGGCGTTCATAAAGCGGCCGGTCAGGTTCATGTCCATCGACTTGGACTTGCCCACGAACCGGGTCAGGCGCTGGGTGCCGCCGATGCCAGCTACTACACCCAAGTTGATTTCCGGCTGGCCGAACTTGGCGGTCTCGGCAGCGATGATGAAATCGCACAGCATCGCCAGCTCGCAGCCGCCGCCCAGCGCGTAGCCGGCCACCGCGGCGATCACCGGCTTGCGGATCGCCGAAATGCGGTCATTGGCGTCGGCAAACAGATTGGTGGAAAACACCTCGGTGAAACTCAGCTCCGACATCTCCTTGATGTCGGCACCGGCGGCAAAGGCCTTCTCCGAGCCGGTCAGGACAATGCAGCGCACCTTGTCGCTGGCATCGGCCTCTTCCAGAGCATCGCAAAGCTCGCCAATGAGCTCCTTGTTGAGAGCGTTCATCGCCTCAGGGCGGTTCAGCTTGATAAGGCAAACGTGGTCCTGCACATCGACGTTGATCGTCTCGTAGGCCATGATTTCTCTTTCGGTTGTTCCGTTCAGTCCTGAGTCCTTACCAAAAGGGTCCCTCTGATCAAGCTATCTTTGGCACTTTACACAGTAGAAGGTGGAACGCCCCGACTGGGTGATTCTGGCAATTGACCCGGCGCAGCCCTCTCGGCGGCAGGCCTCGCCCTCGCGGCCGTAGGCATCGAAACTATGCTGAAAATACCCAAGTTCTCCAGAGGCTTGCCTGAAATCCTTGAGCGATGAACCGCCCGCTTGGATGGCATCCTGCAGCACCTTCCGGATGATCGGCACCAACGCCGCTACCCGATGCGCGGCAATCTGCCCGGCCCTGCGGCGTGGCGAAATTCCCGCACGGAACAGCGCTTCGCAGACGTAGATGTTACCGAGACCAGCAATGATTCCCTGATCCAGTAATGCGGATTTCACCGGCGTGTTACGCCCCTTGAAGGCAGCCACCAGGTGATCCTCGTGAAAGTCATTGCCCAGCGGCTCCGGCCCCAGCACCGCCAGCAACTTGTGGGAGTCGGCGGTAGCGGTCTCCAGCAGATCCATCGCCCCGAACCGGCGCGGATCGTTGAAGGTGATGCGCGCGCCATTGTCCATGTCCAGAACCACATGGTCGTGCTTCTCCGCCTGCGGGTGCTCATGCACGAACTGCCTCAAAGGGTCGCCCGACACCGTCATCCGCCCGGACATGCCGAGGTGAATGAGCAGCGTCTCACCTGTGTCGAGATCAGCCAGAATGTATTTCGACCGCCGCCTGAGGGCATTGACCCGCGCGCCTGTCAGCCGCTCGGCCATCCGCTCCGGAAACGGCCAGCGCAGATCCGGGCGGTTCACCTGCGCCTTCACGATCACTGCGCCCTCCATCGCAGGCGCCAAACCGCGTTTCACCGTCTCGACCTCGGGCAATTCTGGCATTACACCCCTCCTGAACCAACGGGCCGCATTGTGCCTGCCCCACAGCGCCTTATAACAAGGGCGAAACTCAGCAAACGGCAAGCCTGATGAGCAACACGAGCGACAACACCACCCATTTCGGGTTCGAAACCGTCCGCGAGGCGGAGAAGGCAGGCCGCGTGCAGGGGGTCTTCAACTCGGTCGCCTCTAAATATGACATCATGAACGACGTGATGAGCGTGGGCATCCACCGGGTCTGGAAGGACGCGATGATGGACTGGCTGGCGCCGCGTCCCGGTCAGCGGCTTCTGGATGTGGCGGGCGGCACCGGCGACATTTCCTTCCGCTTCCTGAAACGCGCAGGCTCCGGCCACTCCACCGTGCTCGACCTCACCCGCCCGATGCTGGAGGAAGGCCGCAAGCGCGCCGAAGCCGAGCAGATGGCCGACAGCCTCGACTGGGTCACCGGCGACGCGATGAAGCTGCCGTTCAAGGACAACACTTTCGACGTCTATACCATCTCCTTTGGAATCCGGAATGTAACGCGGCCGCAGGAGGCACTGAACGAGGCTTACCGGGTGCTGCGCCCCGGCGGGCGGCTTATGGTGCTGGAATTCTCGCAACTGCCGAACGACGGGCTGCAAAAGCTTTACGACCTCTATTCCTTCAACGTGATCCCGCGGATGGGTCAGCTGATCGCCAATGATTACGACAGCTACCAGTATCTGGTGGAATCGATCCGCAACTTCCCGGATCAGGAAACCTTCCTGGGCATGGTGAAACAGGCGGGGTTCGAGAACGCCAAATACCGCAACCTGTCGCTGGGCATCGCCTGCCTGCATTCCGGCTGGAAGATCTGACCCATGCGCGGCCCCCATAATATCCTGCGCCTGATCCGAACAGGCGCCACATTCGAACGCACCGGCGCCATGCATTCCGTGCTGGAGGCGTTTGAGGCGCCAAAACCCCTGCGCATACTCGCCCGCACCTTGGGCTGGCCGTTCAAATGGCTGGGCTACAAGGGCGATCCGGCAATGCCGCCCGAAACCCGCGCACTGAACGCGCTGGGGCCTGCCTATATCAAGTTCGGACAGGTGCTTTCGACCCGGCCGGACGTGGTGGGCAAGGATCTGGCCAACCAGCTGCGCGTGCTGCAGGACAAGCTGCCGCCGTTTTCCCGCGCCCAGGCGCTGGCTGAGGTGGAAAAGGAGCTGGGCCGTCCGGTCTCCGAGATATTCTCGGACTTCAGCGACCCGATCGCCGCGGCCTCCATCGCCCAGGTACACCGCGCAACATTGGCGGAAACCGGCGAGGAAGTCGCGGTCAAGGTGCTGCGCCCCGGCATTGAGCGCGCCTTCAACAAGGATGTGGATGCCTTCTATTTCGCGGCCCGCATCGTGGACCTCTTCGCCCCCGGCGCCCGCCGCCTGAAGCCGATGGATGTGATTGAGCACTTCGACGGTGTGGTGCAGGGCGAACTGGACCTGCGGCTGGAAAGCGCCGCCGCCTCGGAGTTCGCCGCCAATACCGCCAAGGACGAAGGTTTCCAGCTGCCGGAAATCCGCTGGGGCTATTCGGCGCGCCGGGTGATGACCATGGGCTGGGCCGATGGTATTCCACTGGGCGACAATGAGGCGCTGGATGCAGCCGGCCACGACCGCAAGCTGCTGGCCAACCGGGTGCTGTCGCTGTTCCTGCGCCATGCGCTGCGCGACGGTTTCTTCCACGCCGACATGCACCAGGGCAACCTCAAGGTGGCAAGCAACGGCGATATAATCGCCTATGATTTCGGGATCATGGGCCACATCGACGAATATACCCGCCGGGTCTATGCCGAAATTCTCTACGGCTTCATCAAGCGCGACTACAAACGCGTGGCCGAGGTGCATTTCGAGGCCGGCTACGTGCCTGCCAACCGTGACGTCGATGAATTCGCCCGCGCCCTGCGCGCGGTGGGTGAGCCGATCTTCGGCATGGACGCCTCGCAGATTTCAATGGGCCGGCTGCTGAACTACCTGTTCGAGGTGACTGAACGCTTCGGCATGGAAACCCGCACTGAGCTGATCCTCTTGCAGCGCACCATGGTGGTGGTTGAGGGCGTTGCCCGCTCACTGGATCCGCGTATCAACATCTGGGAAGCCGCCCGGCCGGTGGTCGAGGATTACATCAAGAAATCCATCGGGCCCCGCGCAGTCGTTACCGACCTGCTGGACACCGCCAAGGTGATGGCCCGCTTTGGCCCCCGTCTGCCTGCACTGGTGGAACAGGCGCTGATCGCGCAGGCCGCACAGAACGGTGCACGGCCACGCAGCAGCAGAAGCTGGGCGGTCCCCGCCGTTCTGGGTGCTGCCGGCGCCACCGGCCTCTTCGCTGTCATTGCCTTGCTGACTTGATAAAGGCCGCGGATTGAAGGTGTTACCACGTCAGCAACGCAAGACGTGTGTCTCAAACTAAAAAACTCGCAAAAGAAGATTATCAGCCAGCTCGGACACGTTGACCGGAGGTTGAAAGAGTCCCATGATGCCAAAGGGACCCAAATCCGGCCACCCCGCTGAAATACCTGACTTTGCGGAACCGATTAGGAGCCGGCTTGGTCACCCTCGAGACAATGCCGTGACCGGATCCCTGTTTCTGATCGCAGCCGCAGCACAGACGGAATCAGCTGATGAACAACCCGCGGAAAGTCCTGCTCGTCGAAAATGACGAATTCACGCGATACATGATGCGAGAGATCATTGTGGCGCTTGGGGTTGACGTTGAGATTGCCGAAGACGGTCAGGCCAGCATCGACATGCTCAGCAGCGCGCCGAACGAGTATGGCCTGGTGCTGATGGATCTGCACATGCCGCGGCTGTCGGGGATTGAGGCGACACAGCAAATCCGGGAAGCTCCGATGGATCCTCCCAGCAGCGTGCCTATCATCGCCGTGACTGCTGATGCTGCCTATCACGATGATACGATCGTCAAGGACTTGGGCATGAACGGGTTTGCACCAAAGCCAGTGACACCCGGCCAGATTCTGAACCTAATCGACAAATTTTGCGCTGCTGCATAGGCCGCAAGCGCCGCCTTTCAGGCACAACGAGTGCAGGAAGATTTTTTGCACCGCTACTTTGCATTACGGTTGAATATTCATGGAAGACTTAGAAAAGCGCATGTCCACCGAAACGTCAGCAGCCTCACCGGAAAATGATAGCGCGGATGCCTCAGCTGAAGACAGCGGCCTTCACGTGGTCGGTGTGGCCGCTTCGGCGGGCGGGCTGGAAGCGCTTTCGCAACTGGTGCAGCACCTCCCGCAATCCGCCAACGCAATCTACGTGATTGCGCAGCATATGTCGCCAACCCATAAAAGCGTGCTGACATCTTTGCTCGCCCGCGAAACCTCCCTGCCAGTAGAAGAGCTGGGCCGGGAAACCGACCCCGTGCCGGGAACCATCTACATTACCCCGCCAGATACTGATGTGATGCTTGAGGGTGGAAAGCTGCGCTTGCGCAACCCTGCAGGGCACCCGGCATCCCCGAAGCCGTCCGCTGACCGGCTGTTCAAGAGCATTGCTCAAGAGTGCGGAGAAAACTGTGTAGGTATCGTGCTGTCGGGCACTGGAAGCGACGGCAGCTATGGCGTGCAAGCGATCCGTGAATGCGGCGGAATCACCATCGCCCAGGATCCCAGCTCCGCGAAATAGGATGGCATGCCAGCTTCGGCGATTGAAACCGGTTGTATCGATCTGACCCTGACACCGGGGCAAATCGGCGACCATTTCGAGAAAATTCTGACCCGGCCGCGCGATCTGGCATTGCTGCGCCCCGAAACGGATGAACCCAGCAAGCTCAGCGAACTGTTCGGCATCCTTCTAGCCCGCACCCAGGTCGACTTTGCCAACTATAAGGAAAACACACTGAACCGCCGCATTGCCCGGCGGATGACGGCACTGGGTATCGAAGACTACGACGGCTATGTCGATTATTGCAGGTCAAACGTGGACGAAGTCGACGCGCTGCACCGCGATTTGCTGATTTCGGTGACCCGGTTCTTCCGCGATCCTGAACAGTTCCGGAAATTGAATGAACAGCTGGAAAAACAGCTGGCAAACAGCGGCCCGGGCCCCGTTCGGGTGTGGGTCGCGGGATGTGCGACCGGCGAAGAGGCTTATTCCATCGCGATCCTTATCGCCGAACTGCTCGGCGGGCTCCACGCGCTGACCAAGACCAATGTTCAGATCTTCGCCACGGATATCGACCAGAATGCCATCGAAGTTGCGCGAAAGGGGATTTACCCCATTTCAGCAGCGCAGGACATTCCGCCCCAATATCTGAAGGAATACTTCACCGTCGGCGAAAACGACATCTCGGTCCGCCAGGAGCTTCGAAATGTGACACTGTTTTCGCAGCACAATGTGTTCCAGGACCCGCCCTTCATCAATCTCAACCTGGTCACCATCCGTAACGTCCTGATCTATTTTAACCTGGCACTGCAGGAACGTGTGCTGACCCGCCTGCACTATTCCCTGGCCTCGGGCGGGCTGCTGTTTCTGGGCACTTCGGAAACAGTGGGCGAAATGGGCATCTACTTCGAAGCCCGCCAGGGGGCCGACAAGATTTTTGGCAAACGCCGCGGCATTTCCAGGGAACTGACCGTATTACCCAGCACGCCGGGCAGCTCCTATCTGCGGTCGCAGAGCATGCGGCGGTCAGCGGCGCAAACGGCGGCCGATCAGGCTGCGCAGGCCGACCTTTCGCTTGCCCGGGCAGTTGCGCCGAATGGCGTTATTTGCACCCGTAACGGCGACATTATCGAAATCCTCGGGGATATCAGCGTCTACAGCGAAATCCGGGCCGGCATGTCGACATCGCTGAACGTCAGGATGCTGATCGACCCGCTGCGCACCGAGGCCGCCAGCCTGATTGCGGTGGCCACCCGCACCGAAGAACGGCGGGACGGGCGCTGGCATAAAGCCTCCTTGCCCAATGGCAACCGCGTCCAGCTGCAGGCCTTCCCCTTTATCAACCACAAGGGCGGCGAACTGCATTGCCTGCTGGCGATCAATTCCAAGTTCGAGGAGGAAAAGGAGCTGAACTTCAGCGAAATTTCCGACCGGGAACAGCGGGACTATGTCGAGCGGATGGAGCTGGAAATCCGCTCCACCCAGGAGGCGCTGCAGCAGACGATCGAGGAACTTCAGACCGCCAACGAGGAGCTGCAATCCTCAAACGAGGAGCTGCAGTCCACCAACGAGGAGTTCCAGGCCACAAATGAAGAACTGGAAACCTCCAACGAGGAGCTGCAATCCACCAATGAAGAGCTGCTGACCGTCAACGAGGAATTGCAGATCAGCTCAGCAGAGCGCCAGGCGCTGGCCTCCGAGCTGGAAGCGATGCTGGTCTCTTCGCCTTATGCCATTGCGCTGGCGGATCAGGCGCTGATCATCCGGCGGCTGTCGCGCGTCGCGCAGGAGGTTTTTGGCATTGGCGAGCTTCCTCCGACCGGCCTGCACCTCAGCCATTGCAACCTGCCCAATGGCTTCCCGGCACTCGCGCCGATTGCCAACACTGTGCTGCGGCTGCAGGAAACGCGCCGCATTCCCGTCCTGTCAGGCAGCGACTACTACACCCTGATCCTGTCACCCGTTCTGGACATGCACCAAAGGCTCATCGGCATCTCTATTACTGTGTCCCGGTTCGACAACGAACCTTTCAATGATGTCCTCCGGCAGATCAGCAAAGTAACCAGGGTCGGGTTCTGGACGCAGAACCTGCAATCCAACGATACCTACGTCTCGCCAGAGGTGCATGCCATTCTGGGGATGGATGACACCGCAGCCGGCCTGAGCCTTGACACGATTCTGGCGCGCGCCCACCCCGAAGACCGTGCAAGCTTGCAGTTGCAGCTTGACCCTCTGTTCAAGGACGGCGGCTCCTTCGAATTTGATGCACGCTTCTTCGATGACAGCGGAAACACCCTGAACATCGGGGGCAGCCTGATGGTTTTCCAGGATTCCCATGGCGAAAACATCCAGTTGATCGGCGTGTGCTGGGACAAGGCAAAGTTTGACGAGCGCGACCTGATGCTGGGCTGCAGCGCAGCGGTGCAGAATCATTTCGCCGTTGGCATTTTCTCCTTTGATGTGGTCAACAACGTGCCGTCCTGGAACCCACCGATGTACGATCTTCTGGGGTATGCTCAGGGAAAGCACGTCCCGTCGGTGGAAATGATGCTGGAGCGCATCCACCCTGAGGACCGGGATTTTGCGAAGGACGGGCTGCAGGATGTACTGACGATGGGACAGCCGTTCCACTACCCGCTGCGCCTGCAGACCAGCGATGGCAGCTACGCCGCAGCAGAACTGTTTGCACAAGCCCGGAGCGGCGATGCAGACCGCATAACCCATGTCTTTGGCGGCCTGCAGCTTTACCGGCGTGAACCGGAGTAAAACGCACGTGTTGTGTTGCACTGAACCTTTCAAGGTCATGCAGGCGGACCAGGCTCATCCCTCGTCCGCCCGCATTTTGCAGCCTGCACCCGCGGACAAACCGGCCCCTAGGCGGTGACTGCATTGATGCCGGATGGGAACAACCTGGACGCTGAGGTCTTGGGAAACGCCTTTTTCTGGTCTCCCTATGCGTCCTTTGTCCTCGATTGGAATGGCCGCATTCTTGCGTGCAACCGCAGGGCCGAACGCAGTTTCGCACCGGGTTGCGAACCCGGCAGCGGTGCGCTTCAAGGCACATGCATCAGCAGCCTGACCCTGCTGGATCCGGACCGGGTGATTGCAAGGCTCAGGCAAGGTACAGCGCATGGCGCAACGACTTTGCCCATGAATGCGAACATCCGCCCGTCCACGGCGCCAGAAACGGATTTCCGCGTTTCGCTGTTAAAGTCTGACGCCAAGGGTGAGCGGCTGATCATGCTGACCCATGATCAGCTGCGAGTCACCGCTGAGTCGTTCCGGCAAATGAATGACCTGCGCAGCAAGCTCAACGATGAGCTGCGCAGCGCCAAGGAAGCCAACCTGAAACTGCAAGAAACCTTGCTGTCGATGGAGGCCTTTGCCCACGCCGCCTCTCATGATCTGCGAACACCGATCAGCACCCTGAATGGCGCCTTGCACTACTTCTCGCAGCACTATGCCGCCGGTCTGCCGGAGACAGCCCAGGAATTCCTGAAGCACATGAGCCGGGCCACCAGCCAGATGGACCGGCTGACAACGGAGCTTTTGGAACATTCGGTTTCAACGTCCGCCCGGATCAACATTCAGGACATTTCAATTCAGGACGCAGTATCAGAGGCCTGCGCAGGCCTTGCCCAGGAGCTGCAAGCCTGCGGTGGCCAAATCAGCGTGTCAGGCAGCGGTTTCCGGCTGCATGCCGACCCTACCCTGCTGCACCTCGTCCTCACCAACCTGTTGACCAACGCAATCAAGTACCGGCACCCTGGGCGCCCTCTGGAAATCAAAATCAGTCAATCTTCCGCAGGGCGGGACAATTGGGAACTGTCAGTTTCGGACAATGGAACCGGCTTTGACCCCAAAGACAAATTCTTGATCCTCCAGCCGTTTCATCGCGCACACCGTGAAATCGAAGGCAGCGGCATCGGACTGTCGACTTGTGCAGAGATTTGCCGCCGCCACAACTGGCAGTTCACAGCCGATGCAGACCAAGGCAAAGGCGCCATCTTTACAATTGCCTGCAGCTAGGTCCCGGAACCTGCTCAGCTTGCTTCTGCGGTAACACTCTGGCCGGTTACATAGTCGACCATGCTTACAAGGTCCGGCAGGTTAACCGGCTTGTGCAGCACCCACCGGATATTGCGGCTCAGCCCAAACAGTTCGCCGCCGGTGAACAGCCGGCTGCCGGTGATGTAGACCACCGGAATATCGGGGCGCATGAGCGCGGCATAATCCGCCACTGGCAAGGACATTTCCTCCCCGATCTTCAGATCAAGGATCAAAATACCGGTTTCGATGCCGGAAAGAGCTGAGATGGCTTCGGAACAACTGGCAACGGCGGTGACATCATATCCGGCGTCCCGCAAAGCCATCTCGAACGTGAACCGGACACCCTTGTCGTCTTCCAGAAGCAGGACCTTGGCTGTCATTTTACCCCCTTACCATCCAGCAGGCTGCCCTGGCAGCGCGCGAGCCTTGTGCCGGATCGCTGGTCAACTATCCCGTAGAAGTTATTCCAGCGAAGCTTCGGTAAGAAGTTGTTAATATTCTTTGATTCCTACCGTTTCTTTATTTCTACTTTGAATTGCATCTCCTGTATATGAAAGAAGCGTAATATGCCCGTTAAACAAAGAGCTCCCAATGGTGAAGGCCAGACATGGGACCCCGTCATTCGCAATCCCATGCCGTTTGCAATCAAATGTGCTCAACCGCCAGTGCGATACCCTGACCGCCGCCAATGCACATGGTGATCAGCCCTTTGGAACCGCCGGTTCGCTCCAGTTCATACAGTGTTTTCAAGGTGATAATGGCACCTGTGGCCCCCACCGGGTGGCCCAGCGCAATGGCGCCGCCGTTGGGGTTCACCTTGGCCGGATCCAGCCCCAGCTCCTTGTTCACCGCCAACGCCTGCGAGGCAAAGGCCTCGTTCGACTCGATCACGTCGAAATCGCCGGCTGACAGTCCGGTTTTCTCCAGAAGGTTGCGCACCGCGGGCACCGGGCCGATGCCCATCACTTCGGGGCGCACACCGGCATGGGCATAGCCCAGAATCCGCGCCTTGGGTTTCAGCCCGGCCCGCTCTGCAGCGGTGGCAGTGGCCAGTACCATGGCCGCGGCGCCGTCGTTGATTCCGCTGGCATTTCCGGCAGTTACCCGGCCGTCCTTCTGGAACACAGCGCGCAGGCCCGCCAGTGCCTCGGGGGTGGTGGGCTTGGGGTGCTCGTCCACTTCGAAGGGCACCATGTCGCGCTTCACCTTGACCTC
The DNA here is from genome assembly GCF_000203975.2 of Leisingera sp. ANG1. GTDB lineage: Bacteria > Pseudomonadota > Alphaproteobacteria > Rhodobacterales > Rhodobacteraceae > Leisingera. Next base: position 82,503 of record NZ_AFCF02000014.1, read on the forward strand.
CACGGGCGTGATCTGGGACTTGAAATGGCCCGCCTCGATCGCCGCCGCGGCGCGGGTCTGGCTGGTGAGGGCAAACTCGTCCATCTGCGCGCGGGTGATGCCGTGCTCATCGGCGACGTTCTCAGCCGTCACCCCCATATGGCCGGTGCCGAAGGGGCAGTTCAGCGCGCCCAGCATCATGTCGAGCGATTTCACATCACCCATCTTGGCGCCCCAGCGGCTTTGCTGGAGGATATAGGGGCTGCGCGACATATTCTCGGCGCCGCCGGCCAGGGCAAACTCCGCATCCCCTAGGGCAAGCGATTGAAAGGCTGAGACAATTGCCTGCACGCCGGAGCCGCAGAGGCGGTTCACATTCATTGCAGGTACCACGTCCGGGACGCCTGCCTGCATCGCCGCAACCCGGCTCAAGTACATGTCGCGGGGTTCGGTGTTGATGATGTGGCCGAACACCACATGGCCGATCTGGCCGCCCTCCACCCCGGAGCGTTCAAGTGCTGCCTTGGAAACGGTGGCAGCCAGGTCGATCGGCGCGGTGTTTGCCAGCGCGCCGCCGAAGGTACCGATGGCGGTGCGGGCGCCGTCCAGGATCACGATCTCTGTCATTGGTCTTACTCCTCAACTCCTGCGTTGGCGCCAGTATGCGCCCGCAGCATCGACCTGTCTGCCGGGACGTGCCGTCATGGGAACGCGGCGTCACCCCCCGTGCACCCCCTGTACACCCCCTGTGCACCGCCGCGGCGCAGCATCTGCAGTTTGCCGGATCAATTGACAAATGCAGCCCATCGGCGCAGAGAATCCGTCATGACGGAAAACACAGACGATATCCTGACCCTGCTGCCCGCCCGCCTGAAAGAGGCGCGCCGCGCCCAAGGGCTGAGCCTGGAGGCGGTGGCGAACCTGTCGGGCGTCAGCCGCTCGATGGTGAGCCAGATCGAGCGCGGCGAAAGCTCCCCCACCATTGCGACGCTGTGGAACCTGACACGCGCGCTGCAGGTGGATTTTGCCGGACTGCTGGAAGCGGGCGACATGCAGGACCGGATCGAGGTGCTGCGCGCGTCGGATGTGCCCAAGATCGAGAACATGGGCCAGGGTTGCCGCATCCGCATCCTGTCACCGCCGGAGGAGGCCGGCGGACATGAGGTCTATGACATCCGGTTTGACCACGGCGGCGCGCTGGTCAGCCAACCGCACACCCGCGGCGCGGTGGAGCAGCTGACGGTGCTGGAAGGCGAGATTGCAGTCAGCTCCGGCAATGCCAGGGACCAGCTGCAGGCCGGCGACACCGCGCGCTATGCCGCCGATGTGGCCCATTCGATCACCGCGCCCGAGGGGCCTGCGCGGGTGTTTCTGATTGTGAAGAATGCGTAGTCCAACCCCGTTCCAGCCGTACTGGTAAGTTTTGCCTGCACTTTTCGGCAGGAAATCCCCACCTTGTGCCTTTTATGCACATTCCCCTTGAACGACTCGGGGGACCGGCCCATATGTGGTCCGCTAACGTTATTCTTGTCGATCCACTGTCTCCCGTTTACCGGCGCTTTCAGTCTCTCGATCCAGACCGACTACGCCAGGCTGCCGCACTTCCGCGGGCAGCATCAAAAAGGAGACTACGGATATGGCCACCGGCACCGTAAAATGGTTCAACACCACCAAAGGCTACGGCTTCATCGCGCCCGAGGGCGGCAGCAAAGATGTGTTCGTGCACATTTCCGCTGTAGAGCGTTCCGGCCTGACCGGCCTGGCGGACAACCAGAAAGTTACCTTCGACATCGAGCCCGGCCGTGACGGCCGCGAGTCGGCGGTGAACCTGCAGCTGGCATAAGCCTCGCAGCAGTACTGATCAGAAGCGCGGTCCCTGAAAAGGGGCCGCGTTTTCTTTTGTGCGGGTGTCAGCCTTTGTTCTTCTCATCCCAGAGCTTGGGTTCCCACAGTTCAACCTTGTTGCCTTCAGGATCCATGATCCAGGCGAAGCGGCCGTTTTCATGGGCATCCGGCCCTTTCAGCACCGGGATGCCTGCGTCCGTTAGCTGTGCGATCATCCCGTCCATATCGTCGATCCGGTAGTTGATCATGAAACCGGCGGTGCTGGGGTCAAACCAGGTGCCGTCCGCATCTGCGGTGCCCCAGACGGTCAGACCGCCATCCTCTGCGGTGTCGTCCTGCCAGTTCAGGACCGCACCGCCGAATTCCTGCAGGTCCAGTCCCAGATGGTCGCTGTACCACTTGGCCAGTGCTCTGGCGTCGCCGCGTGCCTTGATGAATACCCCGCCGATTCCTGTGACCTTTGCCATGGACGCACGCCTCCCTGTTTCAGTGGCAGATAGTCCGGTTTGGCGGATTTCCACTCACGCATTCCAGTTTCACGGATTTTTTTCCGTAATCCTGAAATCCTGTATTCCGGAAACGCATCCGCTATGATAGACACGCGACTCGAGACACCAAGGGAGTTTGCGCATGTCCACTGCTTTTCTGACCGACATCTCCAACACGCTGGCCCAGATCGAGGGCGAGGGGCTGTACAAGCGCGAGCGAATGATCACCTCCCCGCAGGGGGGCGAGATCACGGTTGGCGGGCGCGAAGTGATCAACCTGTGCGCCAACAACTATCTGGGCCTGGCCGACCACCCCGCCCTGATCAAGGCTGCAAAGGACGCGATGGAGCCGAAGGGCTTTGGCATGGCGTCGGTGCGGTTCATCTGCGGCACCCAGGACATTCACCGGGAGCTGGAGCAGCGGCTGGCGAAGTTCCTCGGAAAGGATGATGCGATCCTGTTTGCCGCCTGTTTCGACGCTAATGGCGGGCTGTTCGAGCCGCTGTTGGGGCCGGAGGATGCGATCATCTCCGACAGCCTGAACCATGCGTCGATCATCGACGGGATCCGGCTGTGCAAGGCCAAGCGCTACCGCTACCTGAATAGCGACATGAACGATCTGGAGGCCTGGCTGAAGCAGGCCCGCGAGGACGGTGCACGGCATATCATGATTGCAACCGACGGCGTGTTCTCGATGGACGGTTATCTGGCCAAGCTGCCGGAGATCCGGGCGCTGGCGGACAAATACGATGCGGTGGTGATGGTGGATGACTGCCACGCCACCGGTTTCATGGGTGCGACAGGCGCCGGCACGCCGGAGCATTTCGGGGTGGAGGTGGACATCCTGACGGGAACTTTGGGCAAAGCACTTGGGGGGGCCATCGGCGGTTATATCGCCGGGCCGCAGCCAGTGATCGACCTGCTGCGGCAGCGGGCGCGGCCCTATTTGTTCTCCAATTCGCTGCCGCCATCGATTGTTGCTGCCGGGCTGGAGGCGATCCGGCTGGTGGAGGAAGGGGACGGGCTGCGGGCGCAGCTGTTCGAGAATGCCAAGTACTGGCGCGCGGGGCTGGAAAAGCTAGGTTTTGACCTGCTGCCGGGTGAGCATCCGATCATCCCGGTGATGCTGGGCGAGGCGCAGCTGGCGCAGGACATGGCGGCCAAGCTGTTTGATGAGGGCGTCTATGTCTCCGGCTTCTTCTTCCCGGTGGTGCCGCGCGGCCAGGCGCGCATCCGCACCCAGATGAATGCGGCTCTAACCAAGGAAGAGCTGGACCGGGCATTGGCCGCCTTTGGCAAGGTGGGCAAGGAATTGGGAATTGTATCATGAGCCGTCCGAACACGATGAAGGCGCTGGAGAAGAGCCATCCGCAGGAGGGTCTGTGGATGGTGCAGGCGCCGGTGCCGGAGATCGGCCCCGACGAGGTGCTGATCAAGGTGAAGAAGACCGGCATCTGCGGCACCGATATCCACATCTGGAACTGGGATGAATGGGCATCGCATACCGTGCCGGTGCCGATGATCACCGGCCATGAGTTTGCCGGCGAAATTGTCGAGATCGGGCGCAATGTCACCGATCTGGCGGTGGGGCAGCGCTGTTCCGGCGAGGGGCATCTGATCAAGACCGACTCGCGCCAGAGCCGGGCCGGGAAGTTCCACCTGGACCCGGGCACCCGCGGCATCGGGGTGAATGAGCAGGGTGCCTTTGCCCAGTATCTGAAGCTGCCGGCCTTCAACGTGGTGCCGCTGCCGGAGGATATCCCGGATGAGATCGGCGCCATTCTCGATCCGCTCGGGAATGCGGTGCATACCGCGCTGAGCTTTGACCTGTTGGGCGAGGACGTGCTGATCACCGGCGCGGGCCCCATCGGCATCATGGCGGCGGCGGTGGCGAAACATGCCGGCGCGCGGCATGTGGTGATCACCGACATCAACCCGGACCGGCTGACACTGGCAGAACATGTGGTGCCGGCGGTGCGTGCGGTGAACGTGGCGCAGGAGGACCTGCAGGATGTGGTGCGCGAGTTGGGTCTGAAACAGGGCTTCGACGTCGGGTTGGAGATGTCCGGGTCGCAGGCGGCCCTCGACCAGATGGTGGAGGCGCTGGTGATGGGCGGCAAGATTGCCCTGTTGGGCATTCCGCCGGGCAAATCGCCGGTCGACTGGTCGCGCATTGTGTTCAAAGCGATCACCATCAAGGGCGTCTACGGGCGCGAGATGTTCGAGACCTGGTACAAGATGATCGCGATGCTGCAGAACGGGCTGGATGTGAGCCGGGTGATCACCCACCGGTTCGGCGTCGATGATTTCGCCGAAGGCTTTGCGGCGATGAAATCAGGCTCCAGCGGCAAGGTGGTGCTGGACTGGACGTGATGTCCGGTTGAGGGGGCTTTGCCCCCTCGCGCCTTTGGCTGGGCTTCGCCCGTTCGGGTCTGAAATGATCCCCCGGATCATTTCCGGGACGACCCTCACCCCCAGAGTATTTCCAGAAAGATGAACAGACGGATCAGGGTTCTAGCGGCACCCTGCCAGCATCTGTCAGCAGCCAGCATTCCCGGCCCTCAAACACTGCGGCAGTAAGCGGGCGGCCGTAACCGGCGCCGCTGTCGAGGTTGATGCGGTTTATCCGGTGCTCTGCCTGTTTCGCCGGGGTGTGGCCATGCACCACCAGCCAGGGGTGGGCGCGTTCGTCGGTCAGGAACTCCTGCCGGATCCAGATCAGGTCGTCCTCGCTTTGGCTCTCCAGCGGAAGGCCGGGGCGGATGCCTGCGTGGACGAACAGCAGTTCGCCCTCCTGATGGAAGGGTTTGAGGCCTGCCAGGAAATCCAGATGCGCCTGCGGGATTGCGACTCGGGCGCGGGCGTGGGTCTGGTAGATGCGGTCGCCCTCTTCGACCTCCACCCCATAGGATTGCAGGGTCTCGATGCCCCCGATGCGTTCGTGCAGCCAGTGGTAGCCGACCAGCAGCCGGGCGTCGTTGCGCGGGTAGTCCTCGAGGAACATTGAGAACATCCGGTCGTGGTTGCCCTTGAGGCAGATCCAGTCGCGGCCCGCGGCCTGCCCCTGCATCAGCCGTTCGATTACGCCGCGGCTGTCCGGGCCGCGGTCGGTGTAATCGCCGAGGAACACAATGCGGGCATCCGCGCCGCCGTCGGCCCCAATCAGCGCCAGCGCCTGCTCCAGCATCTCAAGCTGGCCGTGAATGTCGCCAATGGCGTAGATCGGGGAAGTCATCACATGTCCTTTGCTGCTGATGTTTTGATGCCGGATCAAGCCTTGCACCTCAACCCCGCAGAAATGTCCCACCCCGCCGGTTTTCCCAAAAGATCAGTGAAGTATGCTAGGCTGGCGTTTCGAAATCCGCGGTGTTCCGATGATGGGAGAAACGGAACAGCGACATGGGAGGGACAAGTGATGAATGGAATTGCACGGCCGTTCATGCTGATTGCAGTGGTGTGTGCCCTGGGCGGCATGGTTTGGGGGATCCAGATGTCGGCAAGCCAGGATCACCTGCTGTCGCCGGCGCACGGGCATCTGAACCTGCTGGGCTGGGTCAGCTGCGCGATCTATGCGTTTTATTATCATCTGGTGCCAAGCGCCGGTGAAGGTAGGCTGCCGCGGCTGCATCTGACTGCCACAGTGCTGTCGCTGGGGCTGCTGGTTCCGGGTATCCCGCTGGCGATCCAGGAGCGCACAGAGGTGCTGGCCCAGGCCGGATCACTGGCGGCGCTGGTGTCGATGCTGGTTTTCGGCGTTATTGTTCTGCGCAGCCGGCCGGAGAAGGCAACGATCGCGCACCAGAGGTGACAACGGAAAAGCCCCCGCAGCAATGGCGGGGGCTTTTGCAAGATTATGCCAGACGGGTCAGACGACGTCGAACTGCAGCGGCTTGATCTGGTTGAATAGACCGGTTTCCGCCAGTTTGGCGCGCACCTCTGCCGGGACTTCATTATCCACATAGAGAAGCGCAATGGCTTCGCCGCCGGCCTCGGAGCGGCCCAGGGTGAAGTTGGCGATGTTGACGCCGTGGTCGCCAAGGGTATGGCCCAGTGTGCCGATGATGCCGGGCACGTCCTCGTTTGTGGTGTAGAGCATATGCGCGCCGACGTCGGCGTCGATGTTGATGCCCTTGATCTGGATGAACCGCGGCTTGCCGTCGGAGAACACGGTGCCGGCCACCGAGCGTTCGCGCTTGGAGGTCACCGCGGTCACCTTGACATAGCCGTCAAAGGAGCCGGATTTGTCCTGGCTGGTGGTGGAAATCTGCACGCCGCGCTCCTTGGCAACAACGGGCGCGGAGACCAGGTTCACCTCCGGATTGGCGCGTTTCATGATGCCGGCAACCACCGCGCAGTTCAGCGCATCCAGGTTCATGCCGGCGGCGACACCGTCATAGAGGATGTTGATCGCCTTGATCGGCTCATCTGTCATCTGGCCGACGAAGCTGCCCAGATGATCGGCCAGCTTGATCCAGGGGCCCATGACCTTGGCTTCCTCAGCGGTGACGCTGGGCATGTTGAGCGCGTTTTCAACCGCGCCGGTCAGCAGGTAGTTGGACATCTGCTCTGCCACCTGCAGGGCGACGTTTTCCTGCGCCTCGGTGGTGGCGGCGCCCAGGTGCGGGGTGCAGACCACGTTGGGCAGGCCGAACAGGGCGTTTTCCTTGGCCGGCTCCACCGAGAACACGTCGAAGGCGGCGCCGGCCACATGGCCGGAGGTCAGCAGTTCCGCCAGCGCGCCCTCGTCCACCAGGCCGCCGCGGGCGCAGTTGATAATGCGCACGCCCTTCTTGGTCTTCTCAAGGTTCTCCTTGGACAGGATGTTGCGGGTCTGGTCGGTCAGCGGCACGTGCAGGGTGATGAAATCGGCACGGGCCAGCAGCTCATCCAGCTCCACCTTCTCGACGCCCATCTTGTCGGCTTTCTCGGTGCTCAGGTAGGGGTCATAGGCCACCACCTTCATCTTGAGGCCGCGGGCGCGGTCGCAGACGATGCCACCGATGTTACCGGCGCCGATAACGCCCAGGGTCTTGGCGGTCAGTTCGGTGCCCATGAACTTGGACTTTTCCCATTTGCCGGCATGGGTGGAGGCCGAGGCCTCCGGCAGCTGGCGGGCGACTGCGAACATCATTGCAATCGCGTGTTCGGCGGTGGTGATCATGTTGCCGAACGGAGTGTTCATCACAATGACGCCGCGCTTGGAGGCGGCCTCCTTGTCGATGTTGTCGGTGCCGATGCCGGCGCGGCCGATCACCTTGAGGTTCTCGGCGTTCTCAAGGATCTTGTCGGTCACCTTGGTGGCGGAGCGGATCGCGAGGCCGTCGTACTGGCCGATGATTTCCGCCAGTTTATCTTTGTCCTTGCCCACGTCGGGCAGGAAGTCGACGTCAATGCCGCGGTCGCGGAAGATCTGAACGGCGGCCTCGGACAGCTTGTCGGAGATGAGTACTTTGGGAGCCATGTCTGTGGTCCTTAGAATGTCTGTGCTGGGACGGCGGGCGTAGCCGCCCGCCTTTGAGGTTGCTCAGGCCGCTTCGGTCTGCGCGGCGATCTCGGCCTCGAAGGCCCATTTGATCCAGGGCATCAGGGTTGCCACGTCAGAGGCTTCCACCGTGCCGCCGCACCAGATGCGCAGGCCCGGAGGCGCGTCGCGGTAGGCGCCGATGTCGTAGGCGACGCCTTCAGCTTCCAGACGTTTGGCCACGGCCTTGGCAAAGGCAGCGCCGTCCTGGATGCGCTCGTCGGTGAACTTGAGGCAAACAGACGTGTTGGAGCGGTATTCCGGCTGCTCGGCCAGGAAGGCGATCCAGGGGTTGTCCTGCACGAAGCTTTGCACTGCGGCGAGGTTCGCGTAGGCGCGCTCGCGCAGGCCTTCCATGCCGCCTACCGAGCGGGCCCAGTCGAGCGCCAGCAGGTAGTCCTCCACCGCCAGCATCGAGGGGGTGTTGATGGTCGCGCCCTGGAAGATGCCGTCGATCAGCTTGCCACCCTTGGTCAGGCGGAAGATTTTGGGCAGCGGCCAGGCGGGGGTGTAGCTCTCCAGACGCTCCACTGCGCGGGGGCTGAGGATGATCATGCCGTGCGCAGCTTCGCCGCCCAGCACCTTCTGCCAGGAGAAGGTGGTCACATCCAGCTTGTCCCACGGCAGATACTGCGCAAAGGCGGCGGAGGTGGCGTCGCAGATGGTCAGACCTTCGCGGTCCGCCGGGATCCAGTCGCCGTTGGGGACGCGCACGCCGGAAGTGGTGCCGTTCCAGGTGAAGACGACGTCGTTGGTGAAATCGACGGTGCCGAGGTCCACGATCTGGCCATAGTCGGCGGTTTTGACGGTGGCGTCGAGCTTCAGCTGTTTAACCGCGTCGGTGACCCAGCCGGAGCCGAAACTTTCCCAGGCCAGCATCTCAACTCCGCGGGCGCCGAGCAGGTTCCACATCGCCATTTCCACCGCGCCGGTGTCGGAGGCAGGCACGATGCCGATCTTGTAACCGGCGGGGATGTTCAGGATTTCCCGGGTGCCTTCGATCGCTGCTTTCAGCTTGTCCTTGCCCACCGCGGCGCGGTGTGAGCGGCCCAGCGGCGCGCCTGCAAGTTTGCTCAGATCAAAGACGGGGGGTTTGGCGCAAGGGCCGGACGAAAAACGCGGATTGGCCGGCCGCGCGGCAGGTTGTTCAATAGCCATAAATGCTACCCTTCCAGATAAGCGCCCCTCGTTGGGGAGGGGTGTCCCGTGATCAGAGCTAGTGTGCTGCAGCGCGGCACGCAACAGAAATTTCAGAAAAATGCGGCTGTTCATCTGTTTTTTGCGACACGATTTTCCACCATCGGAAACAGCCGCGCTGAAATGGCGCAAAGGGCTACTCCTTATGATGCCTCCGGATTTCCGCAGTTTTTTGCTGTCTGGCTGTTCCCGCGGCAGGGCGCTATGACATAGGCAGATAGCGCCGGAACGGAGCCTGCCGATGTACACCGCCACCCTGCTTTGCAACCCTGCCCGACCGGTGCTGGAGCCCGCGCTGATCGAATCGCTGCGTAATGCCTGGGGCGGTGATGAAGCGGTGTGGCTGGCGCTGGGGGCGGCGGCAGAATTTCCGCTGAAGCAGATGCCCGACAACCGATGGGACGTCTGGGCGGACCTGCAGGGCATGGGCGTGGATCTGGTCATTCAGCCCAGCGCCGGGCGCAGGAAAAAGATGCTGCTGGCCGACATGGATTCGACCATGATCCAGCAGGAATGCATTGATGAGCTGGCCGAGGAGGCAGGCGTCGGCGCGCGGGTGAAGGACATCACCGCGCGGGCGATGAACGGCGAACTGGATTTCGAAGGCGCGCTAACAGAGCGGGTCGGGCTGCTGAAGGGGCTGCCGGAGACGGTAATCGCCAAGGTTCTGGAAGAGCGCATTACCCTGATGCCCGGCGGCAAGCAGCTGCTGGCGACGATGAAGGCGGAGGGCGCCTATGCGGCGCTTGTTTCTGGCGGCTTCACGGCGTTCACGGCGCGGGTCGCAGAAGTACTGGGATTTGACGAGAACCGCGCAAACACGCTGCTGACCGAGGACGGCAAGCTGACCGGCGAGGCGGGCCGGCCGATCCTGGGGCGGGAGGCCAAGGTGGAGGCGCTGGAGCAGATCTCCACCCGGCTTGGTATCGCGGAGGCGGATGTGATTGCAGTTGGTGACGGCGCCAATGACCTGGGGATGCTAAAGCGCGCGGGCGCAGGTGTGGCGCTGCATGCCAAGCCCTCGGTCGCGGCGGAATGCGATATCCGCATTAACCACGGCGACCTGACGGCGCTGCTTTACATCCAGGGCTACGCCCAGGACGAATTCAAAGGCTGATCAATTAGATGCTGGAAGTGGGTTTCGAGACCCTGCTGCTGTTGCTGGCGGCGGGGTTTGCTGCCGGGTTCATTGACGCAATTGCAGGCGGCGGCGGGCTGATCACGGTGCCGGTTCTGCTGCTGGCCGGGGCCAATCCGGTGACGGCGCTGTCGACCAACAAAATCCAGGGGCTGTTCGGCTCAGCGACCGCCGCCTTCACCTATGCGCGCGCCGGGCATGTAGACCTGAAGGCCCAGGTCGGGCCTGCGCTGATTGCCTTTGCGGCGGCAGTTGCGGGTGCGTTTCTGGTGGCCTACTTGCCCACCGAATGGATCCGGCTGATCCTGCCGGTGCTGCTGATCGGGATCGCCATTTTCTTTGCGTTGAAGAAGGGGCTGGATGATCTCGACCGGCACCGCCGCCTGTCCCCCGCCCTGTTCACCGCCCTCATCGTTCCGCTGTGCGGGGCCTATGACGGGCTGCTGGGGCCTGGCGCAGGCAGCTTCTACATGCTCGCCTTTGTGTCGCTGGCGGGCTACGGCATCCTGCGTGCAACCGCCCATACCAAGCTGCTGAATTTCGCCTCCAATGCAGGCGGTCTGCTGGCGTTTTCCTTCTTTGCGACGCCCTGGTGGATCACCGGCCTGCTGATGGGCTGCGCCCAGATTGCCGGTGCGCGGGCGGGAGCGGGGCTGGCCAAGAAGCAGGGGGCAAAGGTGATCAAGCCGCTGCTGGTGGTGACCTCTGTCTCGCTCGCGGCCAAGCTGCTGTGGGATATGATGTAAGGTCGGCTCTGGCTTTGCCCCATATTTAACATTTCCATTAATTAACAAACATGCTAATAAATAGCATGGTACCGATTCTGAAATCCTTTGCCGCGCTGTCAGACGAAACCCGGCTGATGATCGTGGATCAGTTAATTACTGAGGGCGAACTGCCCGCCGGTGATCTGGCCCCCGGAGCAGGCATTTCGGCTCCGGCGATCTCGCGCCATCTAAAAGTCCTGCGCGAGGCCGGGCTGATAACCCAACGGGCCAAGGGCACTAAGCGGCTCTATTCTGCCCGGCCTGAAGGGCTGCGGATGATCGCCGAATGGACGCAATCGCGGCGCGCCTTCTGGGAAGGGAGCCTGGACAGGCTGGAAGCGGCCCTGATGGAGGACGAGGCATGAGCGACCTGCAGCTGAAGCGGACATTTCCGGTCAGCCCGGAGAAACTGTTTGCCTGGGTGACAACGCCGGACAAGCTGCTGCAATGGTGGGGGCCGGAAGGGGTTACCATTCCGGAACATGACCTGAACCTGAGCCGCACCGGCCCCTGGTACTCGGTCATGCAGAACAGCGACGGCCAGCGGTTTCATGTTTCCGGCCAGGTGACCCATGTGGATGCGCCGAAATCGGTTGGCTTCACCTGGGCCTGGCACGGCGACGACGGCAGCCGCGGCGATGAGAGCCATGTCACTCTGACCGTTGCAGCCACTGGGGATGGCGCCATGCTGGTGGTCGACCACCGGGATCTGGGCGATGACGAGTTTGCCGCGCGCCACGAAGACGGCTGGACCTCAACCCTGCGAAAGCTGGAGGCGCTGCTGTCCGCAGAAGACTGAACCATCAACAAAACCAAGGGAGTAGACCAATGCCACAGTTCATTTTTGCCTATCATGGCGGCAAGACCCCGGAGAGTGAGGAAGAGGGCGCCAGGGTCATGCAGGCCTGGAAAGACTGGATGGGAGGTCTGGGCGATGCCCTGAAGATGCCAGGTGCACCGGTTGGGATGTCCAAGACCGTCAGCGCTGGCGGGGTAGTGGACAATGGCGGCGCCAATCCACTGTCAGGCTATTCCGTGGTGGAAGCCGCTGATCAGGACGCGGCCTGCGAGATGGCCAAGGGCTGCCCGATGGTGGCAGACGGCAGCGGCTCGGTAGAAGTCGCTGAAATCATCGACATGGAGATGTAAGAAAATGCCCCGGTCCTGAACCGGGGCACTTGCATTTAGAACCGCAGTTCGGCAGCGGGGCGGATGGATCCGCATTCCAGCCCGCGGCGGCTGTAGAGCATCTTGTTCATGTACTTACTGGTTTCCGGGTGATCTGCGTCCAGCACGCCGAGGCTGACCATCAGCGCCGCAATCGCGCATTCGCTGGCGCGGGTGCTGCCATCAGAGATCTTCAGCGCGACACCCAGCTTCTGTTCCGGCAGGATGGCGATGAACACCGCCTCAGCCCCGGTTTTGATCGCCACCTTGCCGCCCATCGCCCGCATCAGGTTGGTGCAGCAGCGGGTCTCGCCCGCAACCAGCTCGGGATGCGCTGTCATGGCGGCAACCAGCTGCTGCGCCGCCTCAGACGCGCGATCGGAGCGGTCCGCGGCGCTGGCAAACCAGGCCATTGAGCGCGCCAGCCCGGTGACGGTGGTTGCAAAGTTCGGCGCTGAGCAGCCGTCGATGCCATAGCCGGGGCTGTCCTGGCCGGTGGTTTCCTCAAACGCAGCAAGGCAGGCCTGCTGCACCGGGTGGTCCACCTCGATGTATTCGGCGTTGCCGCCCAGGTACTGGTTCAGGGTCAAAAAGCCCGCGTGCTTGCCGGAGCAGTTGTTGTGCACCTGGCAGGGGCTGTTGTCGGTTTTGATCAGCTCATTTCGGGCGGGGATGTCGTCCGGCAGCTGCGGGCCGCAGCGGAAGTCGTCATCAGTCATACCCAGCTGACCAAGCCAAGCGTTAACCCGGTCGGTATGGATATGCGCGCCGTTGTGCGAGGCGCAGGCCAGCGCCAGCTGTTCCGAATTCAGACCATAACGCGCGGCGGCGCCGGAGGTGATCAGCGGCAGCGCCTGGATCATCTTGGCAGAGCTGCGCGGATAGATCACTGCGTCCGGATCGCCCCAGCTGCGCACCACCTGACCGCTGTCGTCACAGATGACGGCATGGCCCAGATGCAGGCTTTCCAGCAGCGGACCGCGCCAGACTTCGGCCATGGGCACTGGATTCGGCATGATGTCTCCCCTCATGTTTTCTGGGCGAATTCCTGCCAAAACGCACTTTCGCCCGTGGTGCTAGTTACGTTAGTGTGCTTGTGTAGCGCAAGCGAAGGGATCGGGACCAGACAGCGGAAGAACGCTGCGGGCCCTTTGCTTGGTTTTGAGGTATGAAAGAACAGTCTTGGAGTCGGGACAAATGGCATTGAAACTCGCCCGCGTGGCTGCGGGCCTGTGTCTGGCAGCATTGGCAACCGCAGCAACTGCACAGGAAACGTCGAACAACCGGGTTGCGGCCAAGGTCGATTGGAGCGTTTTCGAGGGCAATGACCCCAACGAGTGCTGGGGGGTTTCCGCACCGAAGGAGACCGTGAACACCCGTGACGGCCGTGTCGTGGCGGTGCGCCGCAGCGAGATCCAGCTGTTTGTCACCTTCCGCAGCAGCGATGCGCCCAAGGGCGAGGTGAGCTTTACCGGCGGCTATCCGTTTGCGCCGGGGTCCACCGTGAACATGGCAATCGGCGAGTCCGAGTTTGAGCTGTTCACCGAAGGCGAATGGGCCTGGCCGGCAACGCCAGCGGACGATTCTAAGATCGTCACCGCCATGAAACGCGGCGCCAGTGCGGTGCTGACTGCGCGGTCGGCGCGGGGCACCCAGACCAAGGATACTTTCTCGCTGCTGGGCTTCACCGCGGCGATTGAAGATGCGGAAAAGCGCTGCAGCAAGTAACCCTCTGCATGTGCGGAAACACACGAAACCCCGGCCTGCGCCGGGGTTTTCTTGTTTGGAAGGCGCAGGGGGCGTAGCATAGGGGCAGGAGGTGTCTGCCATGCTGAACTCTGCCTTTCTTCCGGTCCCTATCCTTGCGGTTGCGCTGTTAGCCCTGCCCGCCAATGCCAATCCGGCGCTGGAATGCGGCACCGGCAGCCAGGAGGAGGTTGGCTCTTGCGTGGCTGATGACGAGGAAGGTGTGGAAGCGGCCCTGTTCAACGCACTGGAGGCGGCCATGATTGCCGCCGCGGAGCGGGACAACGACACTGGCGGGACAAACACAGAGGCCGCGCTCATGGCGAGCCAAACAGCCTGGGAAGCGTTTCGCGCCGCGCATTGCAGTTTTATCGGGACGGCGCATCCGGTGCCGGAAGACGCCGGGATTGCTACCCGGGCCTGCTGGACAACCTTGGGGCGGGCGCGAGTTGACGAGCTGGTGCGTCTGGGCCAGTGACCGCCTGAAACCCGATGTGAAAGCAGATTTCCGCGGATTCCTTTTGATCTCTGTTCGAAATCCTATATAGAGCCGCATCCGCTCACCATGACCCGAGGCTTTTGCCATGACCGCCAGCGCGCCGATCACTCAGGATGTAATGACCCTGCCCCGCAAGGAGCCCGAGGGCGGCAAGATCAATCTTGTGGGCCTGACCCGCGAGCGCATGCGCGAAGTGCTGATTGAGCACGGCACACCGGAGAAGCAGGCCAAGATGCGGGTCGGCCAGATCTGGCAGTGGATCTACCAATGGGGCAAGCGTGACTTTGGTGACATGACCAACCTGGCCAAGGCCTACCGCGCGCAGCTGGCGGAGACCTTTGAGATCCGCATCCCCGAGGTGGTGAGCAAGCAGGTGTCGATCGACGGCACCCGCAAGTATCTGGTGCGGATCAACGGCGGCCACGAGGTCGAGGTGGTCTATATCCCCGAGGATGACCGCGGCACCCTATGCATCTCCAGCCAGGTGGGCTGCACCCTGACCTGCTCCTTCTGCCATACCGGCACCCAGAAGCTGGTGCGTAACCTGACCCCGGCGGAAATCGTCGGCCAGGTGATGATGGCGCGCGACGACCTGGAGGAATGGCCGGTGCCGGGCGCGCCAAAGGAAGAAACCCGGCTGCTCTCCAACATCGTGCTTATGGGCATGGGCGAGCCGCTTTATAACTTCGACAACGTGCGCGACGCGATGAAGATTGCGATGGACCCGGAAGGCATTTCCCTCAGCCGCCGCCGTATCACCCTGTCGACCTCCGGCGTGGTGCCGGAGATTGCACGGACAGCCGAGGAAATCGGCTGCCTTCTGGCGATTTCCTTCCATGCCACCACCAACGAAACCCGTGATGTGCTGGTGCCGATCAACAAGCGTTGGAATATCGACGAGCTGCTGCAGGCGCTGGCGGATTATCCCAAGGCGTCGAACTCGGAACGGATCACCTTTGAATATGTGATGCTGGACGGGGTGAATGACAGCGATGAGGACGCGCACCGGCTGATCGACCACATCAAGCGCTACCACATCCCGGCGAAGATCAACCTGATCCCGTTCAACGAATGGCCGGGGGCACCCTACAAGCGCAGCTCCAACAACCGGATCCGGGCGTTTGCCAATATCATCTATCAGGCCGGCTATGCGTCGCCGATCCGCAAGACCCGCGGCGAGGACATCATGGCGGCCTGCGGCCAGCTGAAATCAGCCACCGAACGCGCCCGCAAGAGCCGCAAACAGATTGAGGCCGAAGCCGGGATGAAGTGACCCGGCTCCGGCCCCGCTGCGGCAGGTCCCCGGCTGCCTTAACTGAAAAGGAAATCGTCTGCGGACAGCCCGCCGGTGTAGCCGGTGAGCTCGACGTTGTGATTGCCGTAGTAGCTAATATGCGTATCGCCGCCTTGCTGGGTGATGGTCAGGTCACTGAAACTGTCAGGGCTGGTTCCGGAGAACCGGATCCTGTCATTGCCATTGCCGAAGTCGGTGATTGTGTTCGAATCCCAATAGTCAGCGGAAACAAAAACAAAGACATCGTCGCCTGTTCCGCCCGTCAGGACATCAGAGCCGTCACCGCCGGAGAGGCGGTCCCGGCCGCTGCCGCCATGCAGTGTGTCGTTGCCGCGGCCGCCATACAGCTTGTCATTTCCGGAATTGCCGCGCAGGTCATCGTGTTCACCGCTGGCGCCTGAATATTTCGACGTGTTGATCCCGCCAATCAGGATATCGGCACCGCCGCCGCCCTTCAGCGTATCATTGCCATAGCCGCCAAAAAGCTTGTCTGCTCCTTTGCATCCGGCAAGCATGTCATCAGCCTCGCGGCCTTTGACCGTGTCATTGCCGCCATGCGCGAAAATCCTGGTGTCCTCTCCGGTTGCCAGAATGACTTCGGACCGGCCGCTGGTCTTGATCACTACGATATCGTCAGAGTTTTTGTACGCGTTCCAGCCTTCGGTCTTTGACGAGTTTCCATAGATATGCTGCAGCGCCTGAACATCCAAAGTGCCAAGTTCCGTGGCATTGTAGCCGGCATAATTGTAGGTCATCACGGTGTGCGCCTGATCGTCCAGATGATCGGCCAGCGTATGATCGCCATCATGCGGATGTTCCAAACCTACTGCGTGGCCGATCTCATGCAGGATCGTTTCATAGCCATAGGTGCCCGGCGCCATGCTGCTGCCCTGGATTGCCAGATCCCCCTTGCCGGTAGAAGTGGCGCTGGCCCAGGAGTAATTTGCCCAGCCGGCCGCTGAGCCGCCGTTGTAGCCGAATACATCAATCATCGCCGGACCGTCGGTTTCGACGAAGAGCAGCCCGGAGACTTCCTCGAACTCTTCCAGTGCCTGCCTGAAGTAGCTGCGCTGGGTGCTGTTGAATGACCAGTAGCTGGTTGCGCCGTAAGGGTCATCGGACGCGTTTCCCAATTCACCACTGCCGAGAAAACTGTATGTCACAACAGATTGGGTGCCGAGCTTGACCTGGCTGTTCCAGCGGTAGTTGCTGTTCGAGGTATAGGCCAAAAGCGCCGTGTAGTCTGTTACTTCGGACATCGGAAATCTCCACTGCTCCACCGCCGATAAGTTTTTGTTTGCAAATGTGGCCAAGTTTGGCCGGTTTCCTGGCGCAGAAGGTGCAAACACCGAAGAGTTTTCTGCAAAAGGCAAATACCAGCGTGTTCACGCTCTGGCGGACCGCGGCTTCCCGCCTAATTTCCAGGGCGACAGCCTTCAGACCGCTTATAAGCCCGACTGTTGCCTGACGGGCACAGCGGCAACCGCAGCACGTGCTGCCGCATTCTTTCCCCAATCCAGCTTCAATTCCGCCGCTTGGCACAAACAGTTTCCAGATTACGGACAATCCAATTTTCAGAAGGAATCACCGATGGCTCCGATGGAACGAAAGACCGCCCCGATTGACCCCAGTGTTCTGGACCTGATCCGCAGCGAACGCCAAAAGGCGCTGAGCCCGCGGGAATGGCAATTCCGCCTGCGCGGATACGGTTATGCCGTGAAAACCGTGGGAGGCGCCCAGATCCTCACCCGGCTCACGACCGGCGATGAAGTCGGCAAGCTGCCGCCGGAATTCGCCTGATCCCGGCAGCAGCGGTTCTTGCGGCGTTCAGCGCTCGCGGCCTGGCAGGCTGTCGCGCGGCGGCGCGGGCTCCCAGTTGTCGATGATCTGAACCGCTTCCTGCGCGGTATCGACCACACGGAACAGGTCCAGGTCCTGATCGGAGATGGTGCCGGCATCGGCCAGCGCCTCCCAGTTGACGATCTTATTCCAGAATTCCTTTCCGAACAGCAGGAACGGCACCCGTTCCATGCGCCCGGTCTGGATCAGGGTCAGGCTCTCAAACAGCTCATCCAGGGTGCCGAAGCCGCCCGGGAACACCGTGATCGCCCTAGCCCGCATCAGGAAATGCATCTTGCGGATCGCGAAATAGTGGAAGTTGAAGCTGAGATCCGGCGTCACATAGCCGTTGGGCGCCTGCTCATGCGGCAGCACGATAGACAGGCCGATGGAATGGCCGCCCGCATCCAGCGCGCCGCGGTTGCCTGCCTCCATCACACCAGGCCCGCCGCCGGTCACCACGACGTTATGGCGGCCGCCGCTCTCCTTTGACTTTTCTGTCATCAGCCGGGCGAACTCGCGCGCCTCATCATAGAAATGCGACAGATCCGCCAGCGTCTGGGTGCGTGCCTTGTCCTTATGCGCAGGATCCGGAATGCGGGCGCCGCCGAACATCACGATGGTGCTTTCTATGCCATGCTCGTTCAGCATCAGCTCCGGCTTCAACAGCTCCAGCTGCAAGCGCACCGGGCGCAGTTCCTCGCGGCACAGGAATTCCTCATCGGCAAAGGCCAGCCGGTAGGCCGGCGCCTGGGTCTGCGGCGTGGCGGGCACATGTTCGGCCCGGTCCCGGTCTGAGTGTGCGTCGCGGAAACGGCTGTGGCGGTCTTCGGTCATAAGCAATCCAAGTAAAAATAACAGGACCTCCTTTGTAACCGTCCTTGGCCGTTAGCGCCAATCAAGAATGCATCAGAACGCGCCGTTCCGCTTGCACGGCGGCCCGGTGCGGATAAGGTTCCGGCCAAGCAGGCAAGGAGGACCGCGCATGAACTGGCAGGATGAAATCAAGGCAGCGGCAGAACGCATCCGCCCCCATGTGCAGCAAACGCCCGTAATGCAGACCCGCGGGTTCGGCCTGGACTACCCGGTGGAACTGAAGCTGGAGCACATGCAGCACACCGGCAGTTTCAAGGCGCGCGGCGCCTTCAACACGCTGCTGAGCCAGGAAGTGCCTGCCGGCGGCCTGGTCGCGGCCTCTGGCGGCAATCACGGGGCGGCGGTTGCCCATGCTGCGCATCAACTGGGCCACAGGGCGCGTATCTACGTTCCGGAAATGGCAGGCCCCGCCAAAATCTCGCTGATCGAACGCACCGGTGCCGATCTGCAGGTGGTGCCCGGCGCCTATGCCAATGCGTTGGAGCAAGCGCAGGCCTATGAGGCTGAAACCGGTGCCATGCAGGTCCATGCCTATGACGCGCCTGCCACCGTCGCAGGGCAAGGCACCTGCTTCGCCGAATGGCAGGCACAGGGGCTGCAAGCCGACACCCTGCTGATTGCAGTAGGCGGCGGCGGGCTGATTGCCGGCGCGCTGGCTTGGTTTCAGGGCGCCCGTAAGATCATCGCCGTGGAGCCGGAAACCTCCTGCGCTTTGAACGCGGCGCTGGCAGCCGGGCAGCCGGTAGATGTAGAGGTTTCAGGCGTTGCCGCCAACGCGCTGGGTGCCAAGCAGATTGGCAATATCTGCTTTGAGCTGGCCGCTGCGCAGGGTGTCACATCCCTCACCGTGCCGGACAGTGCGATCACCCAGGCCCAGACGGCGCTCTGGCGCGAACGCCGGATCCTGGTAGAGCCTGCGGGCGCTACCGCGCTGGCGTCGCTGATGTGCGGTGCCTACCGGCCGGAGCCAGGCGAACGCGTGGCGGTACTGGTCTGCGGCGGCAACATTGCCCCGGATCCGCTGGGATAACCCTTGCAGCAATCCCCAGGCAGCCCTATCGGAATAGCATGTCCGCAACCATCGCCGATACAATCTATCTGAGCCTGAGCGAACGCATCATTACCGGTGCGCTTCCGGCTGGCGAAAAGTTGCGCCAGGACCATATCGCGCGGGAGTTTGCGGCCAGCCATGTGCCGGTGCGCGAGGCGCTGCTGCGGCTGGAGGCGCACGGGCTGGCGGTGTCCGAACCGCGGCGCGGCACACGGGTCAGCGCCCTGAACCCTGCTGAGATCCGCGAAGTGATCGAAATGCGGGTGGCGCTGGAAGTGCTGGCTTTGACGCACGCCTTTGGCCGGCTAACCGCCGAGGACATCGAAGACGCCAACGCTGCCCGTTTAGCCTGCGATGCAGCTGAGGACATGGCCAGCTGGGAACGGCTGAACCGCGCCTTTCACCGGGTGATCCTGGCACCCTGCGCAATGCCGCGGCTGCTGGCCTCGATCGACGATCTGCATATTGCCGCTGCCCGGCATCTGTTCGCCAATTGGCAGCATCAATGGAGCCGCCGGGTGGACGCCGATCACGCCGCCATTGTCCAGGCGATGACCCGGCGCGATGCTGCAGGAGCCTGTGAGATCCTGCGCCGCCACTTGCGCCGGGTGCGCTGACCGGCTGGAACCCGGCAAAACGCCGTCAGGGGCGGCAATTTGGACGCAATCCGGACATGACCTGCGGGCAGTTTGCCGGTATGAAGCTCCGAATCTAACCGATGCCGGAGGAACATCCATGTCCAACGCCCAGCTGGAAGCAGCAATCGAAGCCGCCTGGGAGGCGCGCGACACCATCACCCCCGCCACCACCGGCGAACAGCGAGAAGCGATCGAAGACACCCTGAACGCGCTTGACTCAGGCAGGCTGCGGGTGGCCGAGAAACTGGACAGCGGCGACTGGCATGTGAACCAGTGGGCCAAGAAGGCCGTGCTGCTGGGCTTCCGCATCAAGGACATGGAAATCCACGAAGGCGGCCCGCAGGCCGGCGGCTGGTGGGACAAGGTCGACAGCAAGTTCAACGGCTGGGGCGAGGCCGACTGGAAATCCGCAGGCTTCCGCGCGGTGCCGAACTGCGTGGTCCGCAAATCCGCCTATATCGCGCCGGGCGCGGTGCTGATGCCCTCCTTCGTGAACCTTGGCGCCTATGTCGACGAAGGCACCATGGTCGACACCTGGGCCACCGTCGGCTCCTGCGCCCAGATCGGCAAGAACGTGCACCTGTCGGGCGGCGTCGGCATCGGCGGTGTGCTGGAGCCGATGCAGGCCGGCCCCACAATCATTGAAGACAACTGCTTCATCGGCGCCCGTTCCGAGGTGGTCGAAGGCTGCATCGTGCGCGAAGGCTCTGTCCTGGGCATGGGTGTCTTCATCGGCAAGTCGACCAAGATCGTCGACCGCGAAACCGGCGAAGTGATGTACGGCGAAGTGCCGCCCTACTCGGTTGTTGTCGCAGGCTCGATGCCGTCCAAGAACAACATCAGCCTTTACTGCGCGGTGATCGTGAAGCGCGTGGATGAGAAGACCCGTTCCAAGACCGGCATCAACGAGCTGCTGCGCGACTGATCCACGCCGCGCAGTCTAAGACCAGAAACGCGCCCCGGCCGGGCGCGTTTTTTTCGTTTATGCAGAAGCGCCTGCTTCTTTCTGGTCCCAAATACTCCGGGGTGAGGCCGCCAGGCCGAGGGGCAGCGCCCCTTCTGCTCAAAACTCTTGCAGTGCAATAAACGTGGCGCTAATGGTATTATATCTACACATAAGAGAGTCAGATGCAGACCATTTTCGCCCAGCGCGCCCGCCTGCCCCAGGGATGGGCTGAGAACCTCCGGCTGACAGTTGATAACGGCCGGATTGCCTCAGTGGAAACCGGTGCCGGGCCGCAACCCGGGGACGCGCGGGCGGATGTGCTGCTGCCATCTCTGGGCAACCTGCACTCGCACAGCTTCCAGCGCGCGATGGCGGGCATGACGGAGTACCGCGCGGCCGGCAAGGACAGCTTCTGGACTTGGCGCGAGCTGATGTACCGCTTCATGGACTGCATCACGCCTGAGCAGTACGAGGCTATTGCAGCGCTGGTGTTCATGGAAATGCTGGAGGCCGGCTACGCATCTGTCGGCGAGTTCCATTACGTTCACCACCAGCCGGGCGGCGCGCATTTTGCCTCGATGACAGAGCTGAGCGAGCGGGTGTTTGCGGCGGCCAGCCAGACAGGCATCGGCCTGACGCACCTGCCGGTGCTTTACACCTATGGCGGTGCCGGCAAGCAGGAGCTGAGCGGCGGTCAGCAGAGGTTTGGCAACTCCGTGGCGGACTTTTCTGATCTCGTCAGCCGCGCCCGCGGGATTGCAGCGCGCGATCTGCCCGCGGATACCTGTGTCGGCATTGCGCCGCATTCGCTGCGTGCCACCTGCCCCGAGGATCTGGCGGAGGTGCTGCGGATCCAGGACCGGCTGCCGGTGCATATCCATATCGCAGAGCAGCCCAAGGAAGTGGCGGATATCAGCGATTGGCTGGGTGCGCGTCCCGTTGAATGGCTGCTGGAAAACGCGCCCGTGGATGGCAAATGGTGCCTGATCCACGCCACCCACATGACCAGCACCGAAACTATCGCCATGGCGCGGTCCGGTGCCGTTGCAGGTCTCTGTCCGATCACAGAGGCGAACCTGGGCGACGGGCCGTTCAACGGGGTGGAATACCTGGCGCATAACGGGGCATTTGGGGTTGGTTCAGACTCTAACGTGCGGATATCGCTGCCAGAGGAACTGCGAACGCTGGAATATTCCCAGCGGCTGAGGGACCTGGCGCGCAATGTGCTGGTGCCGGGCGAAGGCTCGGTGGGCGAGACTTTGTACTTGGGTGCAGCCAAGGGCGGCGCGCAGGCTTTGGGACGCGATGCCGGGCGGATCGAGGAAGGCGCGCTGGCAGATCTGGTGGCGATAGACAGCACAGTGCCCGCCCTCTGCGCGCTGAAGCCGGAGCAGTTGCTGGACGGTCTGTGTTTTGCCGCGGGCGATGACACCGTAACAGACGTCTGGAGCGCAGGCCGCCACGTAGTGCAGCAGGGCCGCCACATTGCCCGCGACACTGTGGTTGCGGGATATCAGACAGCCATCAAAGAGCTGCTGAATAGTCTCTAAACCGGCGAAAACTGCACATGGATAACCGCGCCGCCATCGGAAACCTCTCCGGTGGCGGCACCTTTTGCTGTAACACCCTCGCTTGGGAGAAAACATCCCTGGCCGTGCATCTCCAGACTGCCGGAAACCACAAAGAAGGCTTGGATGCCCTCACAGTCACGCAACGTACCTCCACTTAGAATTTCCGCCTTTGCCGTGACACGGTTCGGATCATAAATCACATTGAGCGCCTTGCAGACGCCATCGCGCAGCCGGCAATCCAAAGCCAGGCCGCCGTCAAAGAACACCGGCGTCAGCGGCCGGGCTTCCAGCCGGATGTTTCTATCCGACAGGGTGTGGCCGGCGCCTTCGACGATGCAATGAATGCGGGCGTATCCTGAAAAGGCTGAAAACGGGCCGCTTCGCTCAATTTCTGCCAGGCTGAGACGCCAGACAATTTGGCCGTTTTCTTTGTGCACGGCCAGTTCGCGGGTTATGCCGCCGCCGTTCTTCCAGGGCACCGGCTGGGCAGTCAGGGCGGAAAAACGCATCGGGTATCCTCGGGGGCCATTATTAATAAGCTTAGACATAGAGCCCGGCTGCAAACCGCCGCAAGCCTTCAGTTGATTGCGCATCACCCCGGTACAGGTGTGTCAAATGGATTGACCATCCCCCTGCCCCGGCGCTATGGCGGCGGCATGGAAAAGAAGAAACCCTCCCGCCAGCAAGTCTATACCCTGCTTGTCCAGATCGGACGCAAGGAGGGAGACGGCCTGCCCGACGGCGCCACCGGCGCTGCGCTGATGATCTATGCATCCGGTATTGATGAAGCCGAGGCGGTGCGGGAAACAGTGGCGATCCTAAAGCAAGCCGATACTGCACCGCTGGACGTGACCGGATACGGCACCCTGGAAGAGCGCGAGGCCGAAGGCCATGAAATCGGCGATGAGGAACGCGATCTGATGCAGCGGGCCCTGGAGGAAAACGCGGTGATTGTCGCTCAGATGACCCCGTTCTTTGACGGCGAAGAGCCTGTTTTTCACTAACTTCAGTTCTGGCTGCCGAACCATTTGCGGTAGAGGGCGTCATAGCTGCCGTCCTCCTGCATCGTCAAAAGCGCCTGGTTGACCTCTTCCACCAGCGGCGAGCCGGCCGGGAACACTAGCCCGTAGTTTTCCCGCAGGAACGGCTGGCCGATGGTGTGGCCGTATTGATGGCCGCCTTGCTGCACGTAGAAATTCAGTACCGGCGCATCAAAGACTATGGCCTTGATCTCCCCCGCTTCAAAGGCAGCCAGCATCTCCTCCAATCCGGAGAAGGCAGCATAGTCGATCTCGCGCCGGTCCAGGAAACCGGCGGCTGTGGAGCCGCCGATGGTGCCGACGGATCTGCCATAGAGGTCATTCACCGAGTTCACTGAGCCGGTGATTGCCTCCACTGTCATAACCGCTGTGATCTTGGCGACGAAGATTGAGACGATGAACAGCGAAGATACCACCAGCACCACGCCGAACATCCGGCCAATGGGTGTGCGCGGCACCCGTTCCTCGAAGCCGCCATTCACCACAAGGTTCAGCGCCCACCAGAAAGAGGGGAACCATGCCTCTTTCAGAGGGCGGTCGAAATAGGGCTGTGCGCGGCGTTCGAACGTCCACATCATCATGCCGCCGCCAAACAGCAGCAGAAAGGCGATCCCGATCGCCGCTGCCAGGTCCCAGGACATGATCGCCCGCAGCAGCGATGGCTCGCGGACGTCATCAGCCTGCACCATGATCTGCAAACCGCTTTCAAAAATCGGGTGGCTGAAATCCATTTCGATCTCCCGCGAGGCGGTGATCGAGATATTGGCGGCTGCCAGATCGGCCTCTCCGCTCCGCACGCCTTCCAGCATGTCCGAAAAGCTGTCAGCGCGGCTGACGCGGTAGTCCAAATCCAGCCGCTCTGCCAAGATTTTGAACAATTCCAGTGAGAAGCCGGTGTCGCGCCCCTCTTCCACCATTGAAAAGGGCGGCCGGGTGACGGTATTGACCGTCAGCACCTGCGCGGAAAGCAATTGCCCCCATAGCATGAACAGGACGGCTGGGATCAGGCGGAGATACGGCACGGAAACGCTCGGATTGGCCTCTGAAAGGGTTTCAACGTCCTTAGGCGGATCGCGGTTTTCACGCAAGCATCAAGGATGCAGAGGCAGAAATTGCGTCAAAGACTGTGTCAGGCCGTCCGCCTGTCAGCCAGAACCGCAGCGTCAAAGGCACGCAGAACCGGGAATTTCGGCTGCCGGTGTTCCGGAAGAGCAGCGGCACCGTGCGGCGCCACAAGACTGGCCGCCAGGCGCTGCGGGTCGCGGCGCAAGCGGCCCAGGTACAGGCTTTCAGTCATCGACCCGGCGGCAATCAGCGGTTCATGGTCCGGCAGGACCGCCTGGCAATAGGTTATCAGAGGCGCGCCAGCCTGGCCCGGCTGCGCGGTGCCGGTGCCCAGCAGATTGCCGGCTGGCACCAGAACCGCGGGCTTGCCAAACAGGTATTCGACCTCTGAGCCGGTCAATACCAGCCGTTGAAACGGCGCGACCTGAATGTCTTGCAGCAATCCAAAGTACGGTGCTCTGAGACGCACTGGAGCGAAGGTGCCCAGCGCAGGCACCTGGCGCTCCACCACCTGCAGCACGGGTACTGCCGCACCGCCGCTGGTCAGCACCAAGTCCCCCCGATTCAGGCAGCCCAGTGCGCGGTAGCCTTGCGGTACGGCAATTGGCGTGGCTGGCAGCAGCCCGGGGGCTGGACCAGCTGGCTCAACCTTGGCGGACAGGGCCAAGTATTCCACTGAAGTCCCCCTGTATCCCAGCGGCCCCGCCAGCGCCTGCAGATCACGCAACCGCCAAGGTTTTGGATCCGCCAGCGCGGCAATCTGCATCTGCCCGCCATCCGGCTGTTCCAATGTCAGCTGCCCTGTTCTTGCAGGGGCATCCCAGGCGTAGCTCAGCCGCAACCGTCCGGCGCGTCCAGAACTGGTCGGATTCAGTGTCTGATGCAGAACGGCCCCGCACTGCTCCAGAACGAAACTCAGACCGCCGCCCGGAACCGCCTGAATTGCCAGCCGCAGAGGCCAGTCTCCGCCCTGGGAATAAAGGAGCAATGGCTCAGGACGGGTGATTTCCGGCAAGTGGCATTCAAGCATGATTGTGCCGCACACAAGCAAACTGTCTCCGTCGGCTGTCCCGCCAGAGCGCAGCGCCTGCGTATTGCACCAATCGAGCCCGCTGCCAGAGGCCGAAAACCAGGACACCTTCCTCAGGCCGCCTGCGTTGCGGCCAGAAGCTGGCCCTCATAAGACTTAAGCGCAGGCCGGGCAGCAGCGCTGTAGCCCGCGCCGGTTTCCGGGTCCAATTCGGGAAACAGCGCGCAAATCTCCTCAGCCACCGCCTGTTCGAAAAGATTAACGATCTGCGGTCCCGGCAGGAAACTTTCCGTCTCCAATCCTTCCGAGTAGATCACTTGGTGGCTATCGAACATAAGGTGCACATAGGTGACCTCACCGCCCGGACAGCAGGTAACGCTGCGGCCGTTCACCAGATCCTTGGCCGCTACCAGAACCTCTTCTTCACCGAAGAACAGCTCAGCATGGGCCCCGCGCACAAGCACCCGGTGCTGCGGCGAGACCAGCAGCGCGCCATGCCGCCCAAAGGTATCCGCAGCAATACGAATTGGCGCAAAATCCCCTTCAGCTGCAACCGAGCGGCCACCGGTCCAGCTTAGCGGCTGGGCCCCCTCGTCGCGGGTTTCAACCAGGTCACCTGGCATCAGATCCTCAACCGGCACTTCTCCGAGCGGAGTGCGGATAAGAGTTCCGGCCACAAAACAGGGGATTGAGCTTGCGTTGACAAAGCCGGTGTCGCTGATGGTGCCGTTGCTGACTGTATAAGTGAAATTGAAATGCTCGGTATCACCGTCACCCGCCAGGGTGATTGTGCCATCTTCGTTCAGCGTCACCTGCTGGCCTGAGGGCAGCGTGACTACGGACCCTGCGGTGACTGCAACCCCGTTGATGTGTGTCACGGTCAGAGTGCTGCCGTCAGCTCCATCCGTGCCGCCGTCCCATATGTTGATATCGTTTTCCAGAATATCGATGGTCTTGCTGCCATCCGGCGTTACAAACACTTTGTCTGTAATGGCAATCAGATTGGTCTGTCCCGACTTGCCTGCAATCAGGAGATTGCTGTCATAGCTGCTGTCGCCAACGTCGGCTATGCCGATCCGGATGTTGTTCACCTGATCCGGGTTCACCCGCATCGTCAGGGTCATGGTGACCGTCAGGCCGTCCATCTCCGTGTTGAAATCATCGCTGGTGTTGTCGAGATATAGGTTCTCATTAATTGAGGCACTTACATTTGCCGGGTTCGCGGCACCGCCTGCAATTTCCAATTGGGCCGGTTCGCCATTCACCCAAACCGCAACCATGTCCTGGTAAACGGAGTTCTGAAATTCGGGAAACTCCTCAGAAGAGAATACAAACTGCAGCGTCATCACCTGCGAATCCGGAATAAAGCTCACATCCAGATAGGAGGCGTCATAGGTTCTGGTGCCGGCGATTTCATTGAAATCGGCTTGGTTGCTTGGCCCCCAGGTGTTGGTGGATTGGTTGGTGTCCTGATTGGCTTGGCCGCGCGAATTGGTGAACTGATCGGCGCGCCCCGTCGACAGTATTACGCCTGTGTCACTGGGTGTCGCACCGGGTGCCAGCGCATCGCCGTTGGAATAAATCGCTGAAGAACGGCTGTCACCGGTATAGCTGGCATCTAGAACGGTAATCCCGTCACCAAAGATGGTGTCTGCCATCTCCAATGCGGATGCATTGGTATCGTAATTAAGCTCTCGTGCCCTGACCATTGCGCCGCCTGCTCCCGCCATCCGGACAAGCGTCCCGCGCAGACAGCTGCCACTGCCGCGTCGCCAGCGGACCCGCCGCCAGTCAGTTCTGCGCGCCCCGCTGTTACGGTGGTGCTGCTCTCGGGATACCCTGCCTCGGGTTAATTATGATTAACAAATCATTAACATGATTCCCGGATACTGGGCAGGCTCTCCTTTGCAGGGCCGTGAAACCGCTGCTTTTGCGCCACATTTACGGGCCTCCCTGCGAATTGCACAGCGCTCCGTTCCGCGCTAGGCCTGTGGCAACCGGAACCTGAGGAGCCCGCCAATGCCGCAAACCGATCCCGCCCGCCTGACTGCCGACCTGATCCGCTGCCCGTCGGTCACGCCTGAGGAAGGCGGCGCATTGGTGCTGCTGGAAAAACTGCTGAGCGAGGCCGGATTCACCTGCACCCGCACCGACCGTGGCGAGGTCAGCAACCTGTTTGCCCGCTGGGGCGCCAAGGGCCATGCCAGGACCTTTGGCTTCAACGGGCATACCGATGTGGTGCCGTTGGGGGACGAGGCCGCCTGGACCATGCCGCCGTTCGGGGCAGAGGAAAAGGACGGGTTCATGTACGGGCGCGGCGCGACCGACATGAAATCCGGGGTTGCGGCCTTTGCGGCGGCGGCCGTGGACTTTGTGCGGGACACACCGCCAGACGGGTCCATCATCCTGACCATCACCGGCGACGAGGAAGGCCCTGCCGTGGACGGCACCACTGCGCTGCTGGATTACATGGACCGCGAAGGTGAACAGATGTCGGTCTGCCTTGTGGGCGAACCGACCTGCCCCAATGAGATGGGCGAGATGATCAAGATCGGCCGCCGCGGGTCGATGACGGCCTGGTTCACGGTGACCGGTGTGCAGGGCCATTCGGCCTACCCACACCGGGCCAACAATCCGCTGAACGCAATGGCGCGGCTGATGGACCGGCTGGCGAGCCATGAGCTTGATCAAGGCACTGAACACTTTGACGCCTCCACCCTGGCTATTGTCACTATCGACACCGGAAATACCGCGACCAACGTGATCCCGGCTCAGGCCACTTCAGCCGTGAATATCCGTTTCAACGACGCCCACACAGGTGCCGGCCTAACGGACTGGCTCCAAAGCGAGGCGGACAAGGCAGCAGCGGAGTTCGGCGTTGATATCGGGATGAAGGTGAAGATCTCAGGTGAGAGCTTCATAACCCCGCCGGGCGCGCTCTCGGATCTGGTTTCAAAAGCGGTCGAGGCGGAGACCGGCCGCAAGCCGGAACTGTCGACCACTGGCGGCACCTCGGATGCGCGGTTCGTCAAGAGCCACTGCCCGGTGGTGGAGTTCGGGCTGGTTGGCAAGACCATGCACCAGGTGGATGAGCGCGTGGAGGTCGCACAGATCAACCAGCTGAAAGCCATCTATACCCGCATCCTGCAGGACTATTTCGCATGAGTCTGAGCATTTCAGTCACCGAGGATCTAGAGACATGCTTTGCCTTGCGCCACCAAGTGTTCGTGGAAGAGCAAGGGGTGCCGGTGGAGGAGGAGCAGGACGCGCTGGACGGCTCTGCCACCCATCTTCTGGCGCTGCAGGACGGTGTCCCGGTTGGGACGGCGCGGATTGTGTTCAATGGGAACACCGCCAAGATCGGCCGGGTTTGCGTGCTGTCCTCGACCCGCGGCACCGGGCTTGGCGCCAAATTGATTGAGGCTGCAGTGGATGCCGCCCGGGCGCGTCCCGGGGTAACCAAGGCCAAACTTGGTGCGCAGATCCATGCGCTCGGGTTCTATGAGAAGCTTGGCTTCACCGCCTTTGGCCCAGTCTATGACGATGCCGGTATCGATCACCGGGACATGGTGCGTGATTTCACGTGAAACGCACCCTGATCATCATGATCAAGGAACCGCGCCCCGGACGGGTCAAGACACGTCTGGGCCGCGATATCGGCGTGCTTCCTGCCACCTGGTGGTTCCGTCATCAGTCCGCCCGGCTGATCCGGTCCCTGCGGGATCCGCGCTGGCAGATTGTGCTGGCGGTAGCGCCGGACCTGGCAGTGCGCTCCAAGGTCTGGCCTGCTGATTTGCCGCGCTGGCCGCAAGGGCAAGGCGATCTGGGCGCACGCATGAAGAGGATGCTTAAATCCGCGACAGGCCCTGTCTGCCTGATCGGTGCCGACATTCCCGGCATCACCCGCAACCATATCTCTCGTGCTTTCTCGGCCCTCGGCAATCACGACGCAGTCTTCGGCCCGGCAGCGGATGGGGGTTACTGGCTAGCGGGCGCTAAACATCCGTCCCGCCTGCCGCAAGACATGTTCGAGGATGTTCGCTGGTCCAGTGAACATGCGCTAGCCGACACGCTAAACACTCTGCCCGGCTGGCGCATCGCGCTGACCGATACCCTGCAGGATGTTGACACCGCCACGGATCTGCCACGGCGCTGACGCTTCGCTTTTCACCATGACGCCGCCCCCGCGCCATGCTAGGCGGGAGGTATGAGCCGCATTCCCTCCAAGGCCGAAATCCTCGACTGGATCTCCGCCAACCCGACCCATACCTCCAAGCGCGACATTGCCAAGGCCTTTGGCATCAAGGGCGCCGACCGCATCGACCTCAAGCGCATCCTGAAGGAGCTGGAGGCCGAAGGGCATTTGCAGAAGCGCAAGAAGACCTACCGCGACCCGGACCAGTTGCCGCCAGTAACGGTCCTGCAGGTAAAGGCGCCGAATGAGGATGGCGACCTGTACGGACGTCCATTGGAATGGCACGGCGAGGGTGTGGAGCCCATTATTCTGATCCTGACCAAACCGTCGGACCCGGCACTGGGCGAGGGCGATAAGATCCTGGCCAAGCTGCAGATGGTCCCGGATCAGGACCACAATTACGAGGCGCGGCTGATCCGCCGGATCGGCACCAACCCCAAGCGGGTTCTGGGCATCTTCCGCAAAGGCTCCGAGGGCGGGCGGATTGTTCCAATCGACAAGGCCGCGTCGAATGAGTGGATGGTGGCGCCGGACGCGGTCAATGGCGCCAAGGACGGCGAACTGGTCGAGGCTGAGCAGGCAGGCCCCAAGGGCCGCATGGGCCTGCCGCGCGCGCGTATCGTGGAACGGCTGGGCGACCCGACCGCCCCCAAGGCAGTGTCGCTCATCGCCATTCACCAGCATGGCATTCCCGACCATTTCCCCGATCCGGTGATGGCAGAGGCTGATGCCGCAAAACCCGCGGGCCTGAAGGGCCGCAAGGATCTGCGGGAACTGCCGCTGGTCACCATCGACCCGGCGGATGCGCGCGATCATGACGACGCGTGTTATGCCCACGCCGATGACGATCCCAAAAACCCGGGCGGCCATGTGATCTGGGTGGCGATTGCCGATGTGGCCGCCTATGTGCGCCCCGGCTCGGCGCTGGACCGCGAGGCGAAGAAGCGCGGCAATTCCAGCTATTTCCCCGACCGCGTGGTGCCGATGCTGCCGGACCGGTTGTCGGGCGACCTGTGCAGTTTGCACGAAGGCGTGCCGCGCGCCTGTATCGCGGTGCGGATGCAGGTGGACGCCGAGGGCAACAAGATTGCCCACACATTCGTGCGCGGGCTGATGCAGTCTGTAGCCTCACTCAATTACGCCGAAGTGCAGGAGGCGCAGGACGGCAATGCGAACGACAAGACAGCACCCCTGCTCGATGATGTTATCCAGCCGCTGTTTGCCGCATATAAGGCTCTAACAAAGGCCCGGGCTGAGCGCGAGCCGCTGGATCTGGACCTGCCGGAACGCAAGATCGTGCTGGATGAGGATGGCAACGTGACCTCGGTTGCCTTCCGCGACCGGCTGGATGCGCACAAGCTGATCGAGGAATTCATGATCCTCGCCAATGTGGCCGCAGCTGAAACGCTGATCAAGAAACGCTCGCCCTTGCTGTTCCGGGTGCACGAGGAGCCGGCACAGGAGAAACTGGAAAGTTTGCGCGAGACCGCGCAGGCGGCGGGCCTCAGCCTGGCCAAAGGGCAGGTGCTGCAGACCCGGCATTTGAATGCGCTTTTGAACCAGGCGGCAGGAACGGACGATGCGGAACTGATCAATATCTCCACCCTGAGATCGATGCAGCAGGCCTATTACAACCCGGAGAACTTCGGGCACTTTGGCCTAGCGCTTAGGAACTACGCGCATTTCACCTCGCCGATCCGCCGTTATGCCGACCTGATCGTGCACCGCTCGCTGGTCTCCTCGCACGGCTGGGGCGACGACGGGCTGGATGAGACCCAGATCGAGCGGCTGGAAGATACTGCAACCCATATCTCGGATACCGAGCGGCGCTCAATGATTGCGGAGCGGGACACCACGGACCGTTATTTGGCCTCTTACCTCAGCGAGCGTGTGGGCAACGAGTTCGAAGGCCGGATCAGCGGCATTGCCCGATTTGGTGCCTTTGTGAAGCTGGACGAGACCGGCGCTGACGGTCTGGTGCCGGTGCGCTCCATCGGACGGGAGTTCTTCCACTTTGACGCCCAGTCCGGCACGCTGACAGGGGCGGACACCGGCATGACCCTGACTATCGGCCAGCGCGTGACGGTGCGGCTGACTCAGGCGGCACCTGTCACTGGCGGGCTGGAGCTGGAACTGCTGGCGCTGGAAGAGGTCCCGATACCCGCAGGCGGAGGCCAGCGCGGCCGCCGCAGCCCGGCAGGCCGCACGGTGAAGCGCAAGGCGGCCAAGTCCAAACACAAGGCTGCCAAGGTGAAACGCAAAGTGGAACGCAAGCGGCGCAAATGAAGTCTGCCCCGATAGGGCAGACCTGATCGGCTCTATGCCGGAATATCCAGCGGCGCGCGGATCTTGTAGGTCAGCGCCCGCTTGATCAGCCAGCCGTGACGCAGCGGCTCCACATTCTGCGGGTCGTCAAACAGGACGGCGCGGGTCCCCTCAAACCTGTCCCAGGCAGGGAATGCCAAGGCGAACTCCGAGATCAGGCGGCTTTTGCAATGCACAAAGAGCGCAAAGCGTGCACCCTTCGGCACCCCCAACCGGATGGTGGACCCCGTTCTGGTTTCTGGCGTGACGTAAGAAGGCTGGCCCCAGCGCAGCACTTCCTCCACCCGGCCCGCTTCCGGCGTTTCGGCGGCGGTTTCAAAGATCAGCTGCCGGAGCCTAAGCAACCCCTCCCGCGCCAGCGGGTCGGAGACCGCAAAGGCGGCCTCGATCTCCGGGTTGGCAAAGGCAGGTTTCATGGCAAGGGCACCGTTTCGGTTACACGGCTTAGATAGGCGCACAGAACCGCATCATCGCGCAAGCGTTTGCTGATCTGTGACGCCTCAGACGTCTGCAGCATGGAGATCAGGAACGGCGCCACGCTCAAGTCAGCCGAGGTGATGCGGTCCCCCATCAAGTACGGACGTTCACTGGTAAGTGCTTTTATGGGTTTCAGATCCTGTTCCAGCCGGTGCATCCGCTCCGCATCGGTGAAACGTGCGAGGCCCTGCCACTGAAGCCCGTTCTGGATTTCCTTCCTGACCGGGGCGCTGATCTCTTCGCGCATGGGTTCGGGAACCGGCTGGAAGATCTGATCCCGCACCTCAGGCCAGACCGCATCGTCATTCCAGCGCATTTGCAGCAGGTGCAGGCCCAGGTGGTATTCCGCCAGCCGGACCCAGGCACGAGTGTGGGCGCGATCTGCAGTGGTCAGACCTTCGTCGAAGTCGGCCCCCTGCCCCTCAAGCCAGTCGCGGATGCCGTCGCTGTCAGCAATCTGCCCGTCAGGCGTCGCAAGAACCGGCAGCTTCCGGTGCGGCATTTCGGTCGGGTCCAGCATGTCGCTGCGCTGCCAGGGCTGGCCGGACAGCTCCAGCATCAGAGCAGATTTTATGCAGAAGGGGCTCATGCTGAACAAGCCGAAGCCTTTAGGGAAGGTGAGGAGGGAAAGCATTTGTCAAATCCTGTTCGTTGCGTTTACTCGCCTTTCTCTAAACCCGCCTGATGACAGATAGTGTCATCAGGGCATAGGATGATCAGGCATGTCCCGAACTCACCGCCTCTTTCAGCTGATGCAGGCCCTGCGCCTGGGGCCCGGCCCGCATACCGCGGCGCGGCTGGGGGAGGAACTGGGCGTGTCAGCCCGCAGCATCCACCGCGACATCGCGACTCTGCGCGAGATGGGGGCGGTGATTGATGGCGAGGCGGGGTACGGCTTTACCCTGATTGAGGACAATGCGCTGCCGCCGATGGGTTTCCGGGACACGGAACTGGAGGCACTGGTGCTTGGCCTGCGCGAGGTTGAGCTGATCGGCGACCCGGAGCTGGCCACCGCAGCCTCTGAAGCATTACGCAAGCTGCAGGCGCGACTGCCTCCAAGGCAGGCACACCGGCTGCGCCACGCGGTGCTGGCACCTTACCGGTTTGAGCGCCCGATCCCGCCAGCAATCTCGGCGCAGGACCTGCGCCAGGCTGCCTGGGACGAGGTCGAGGTGCGTTTCGGCTATACAGACGGGTATGGCGCGGTGACCGAGCGGCAGGTGAAACCGCTGAGCGTGGTGTACTTCGACCGCTCGACCGTGCTGATCGCCTGGTGCTGCCTGCGTCAGGCGGTGCGGGTGTTCCGGCTGGACCGGATGCGCGGCCTGCAAGTGACGGATCAAAGCTTTCGTCCGCACCGGGTGCCCATGCTGCGCGACGCCCTGGACCAGCTGCGCCAGGAGCACCGGCAGTAGCGATGGCAGGCGGCGCCCCGCACACGCCGGGACTGACCTCTTTACCCGGTTCGCGCTGCCGCTAAACTGGAGCTGGGCAGTGAATAACGAGGTGCATCATGCGCAAATGGATGGCTGTATCGCTGGTAGCAGGCAGCGCAATGGCGGCAGAGGCCGCGACGGACAACTCCTTGAGGCCCGCCGAGCGGCCCGGGGCCGCGAAACAGGAGGGGCAAGGTGAAAGCTATTTGCTGGCGTCTGCCACAACTTTGAGACCGGTCGCTAGGCCAGCCGCGCTCCAGCAGGCCGCGGTGGAACAGGCTGCAGCTGAAGTCAGTTTCAAAGACTGGATCATGGAATTCAAAGACCGCGCAGGGGCACAAGGGATCAGCGTGCCGGTGCTGGACAGTGCCTTTGACGGTGTGAGCTATGACCCCGAAGTGATCCGCCGCGACCGCAACCAGTCGGAGTTCACCAAGACGATCTGGGACTACCTGGACAGCGCGGCGTCGGACCTGCGGGTGAAGAACGGCAAGGCAGCGCTGCGCGACCAGCAGGCGCGGCTGGATCAGATCGAAGGCAAATACGGCGTCGAGAAAGAGATCGTGGTGGCGATCTGGGGGCTGGAAAGCAGCTATGGCACCTTCCGCGGAAAGATGGATGTGGTCCGCTCGCTTGCGACCCTCGCCTTTGACGGACGGCGCGGAGAGTTCTTTGAGGGTCAGCTGGTTGCGGCGCTGAAGATCCTGCAGGCAGGCGATGTTGCCGCCCGCAAGATGACCGGCAGCTGGGCCGGGGCGATGGGACATACCCAATTCATCCCTACGTCCTATCTGGACTATGCGGTGGATTTCACCGGTGACGGCAAGCGGGACATCTGGTCGGACAACCCGGCTGATGCGCTGGCCTCAACCGCCGCGTATCTGAAGCAGTTTGGCTGGGTGAAAGGGCAGCCTTGGGGGGTGGAGGTGACCCTGCCCAAGGGGTTTGATTACACCCTGGCTGATCGCGACATTGAGAAATCGCCCGCCGACTGGGCGGCTTTAGGCATCAAGGGGCTGGATGGGCGTGCGGTGAAGGATCACGGGCCCGCCTCAATCCTGCTGCCTGCGGGCAGCGAGGGCGCGGCCTTCATGATCTTCCAAAACTTCGCTGTACTGGAACGCTATAACACGGCAGATGCCTATGTGAT
Organism: Leisingera sp. ANG1; assembly: GCF_000203975.2. Taxonomy (GTDB): domain Bacteria; phylum Pseudomonadota; class Alphaproteobacteria; order Rhodobacterales; family Rhodobacteraceae; genus Leisingera. Next base: position 117,783 of record NZ_AFCF02000014.1, read on the forward strand.
CGGCGTCGGGCATTTGGCGGACCGGATCAAGGGCGGCTCGCCGATCAAGGCGAATTGGCCGCGCGGAGACCGGGCGCTGTCGCTGTCAGAACGGGAAGAGATGCAGGAGAGGCTGACAAGCGCCGGTTTCGACACAGACGGTATCGACGGCAAGATCGGGCCCAAGACCATCGGGGCAGTGCGCGCCTATCAGGTGGCAAACGGGCTGACGCCGGATGGCTATGCCTCGCTGCATCTGTTGCAGCGGCTGCGGTAGAACCAAGGGAGCGAGCCGTCTCCCTTTTGACCCGGCTTCAAGCAAAAGGCCCCGCAACGCGGGGCCTCTTTGTGTCTGGCAAAGCGGGTACTGTTTAGCCAGGAGACATCCCGCGCAGGCGCTCGGAGCGGCGGCGCAGCATTTCCACCGTCGCCAGCAGCATGATGGAGATCGCTACCAGGATTGTCGCCACCGCCAGGATGGTCGGCGAGATCTGCTCGCGCAGGCCGATGAACATCTGCCAAGGCAGCGTCTTTTGCCCGGCCGAGCCGACGAACAGCACCACAACCACTTCGTCGAAGGAAGTGATGAAGGCGAACAGGCCGCCCGAGATCACCCCCGGCAGGATCAGCGGCATCTGCACCCGGAAGAAGGTGGTGACCGGGTCTGCCCCCATGTTGGCCGCGGCGCGGGTCAGCGAGCGGTCAAAGCCCACCAGCGTCGCCGTCACCGTGATGATCACGAAGGGAATGCCCAGCGCGGCATGCGCCAGAACCACGCCAATGTAGGTCCCCTGCAGGCCGATGCGGCTGTAAAAGAAGTACATGCCCGCCGCGGAGATGATGAGCGGCACGATCATCGGCGAAATCAGGATCGCCATGATCGCACGGCGGAACGGCACATGCGGCTGGCTGAGGCCGATGGCGGCCAGCGTGCCGAAGGTGACCGAGACGATGGTGGCCATCGGCGCGATCTTGAGCGAGTTCCACATCGCAGACTGCCAGGAGTCATTGTTGAAGAAATCGCGGTAGTGCTTCAGCGAGTAGCCTTCCGGGTCCAGCCGCAGCATTTCCGGCGTAAAGGTGAAGAAGTCCTGCGCGTTGAAGCTGAGCGGGATAATCACCACGATCGGTGCGATCAGGAAGAAGAAGACCAGACCGCAGATCACCCGGAAGGTATAGTGCCAGGTGCGCTGGCCAACGGTCGCATAAGGAGGAAGTGCGCTCATATCGGTTATCCCAGCTTAACGTTGTCGATGCCGACGACCTTGTCGTAGACCCAGTAGAGGAGCAGGACGACCGCCAGAAGGATTGCGCCCAGCGCCGCACCCAGGCCCCAGTTGCCCGACGTCGAGATGTGGTAGGCAATCAGGTTGGAGATGAAGGTGCCTTTGGTGCCGCCGACAAGGGCCGGAGTGATGTAGTAACCAACGGCCAGTATGAAGACGAGGATCGAGCCAGCGCCGATGCCCGGCACGGTCTGCGGGAAGTAGACCCGCCAGAAGGCGGTCCAGTCGGTGGCGCCCAGTGACTTGGCGGCGCGCAGATAGGACGGGTTGATGGTCTGCATCACCGAGTACATCGGCAGGATCATGAACGGCAGCAGGATGTGCGTCATCGCGATGATGGTGCCCAGCTCGTTGTTGATCAGAACCAATCGGTTGGCATCATCCACAAGGCCGATCCAGACAAGGGTGTCGTTGATCACGCCCTGCTGCTGCAGCAGGATTTTCCAGGCTGATGTCCGCACCAGCAGAGAGGTCCAGAAGGGCAGCAGCACCAGGATCAGCAGCAGGTTCGCCTTGCGTGCCGGCAGGTTGGCCAGAATCCACGCCACCGGATAGCCCAGCAGAATGCAGCTGAAGGTGATGATCAAGGACATCCGCATCGTGCGGACAAGCATGGTGTTGTAGATCCGCTCATTCTCGGGCCGGATCTCCGGGCCTTCCGCGCCCAGCTGCATGTCAACGGCGTTCAGGAAGTAACCGGACGTGAAGGACCCGGAGTAAGTCTTGATGGTGCGCCACAGTTCAACGTCGCCCCAGCCATCGTCAATTTCGATTAGTTTTTCCCGGAACGGACCGTCGGTCGCGAGGTCCCATTTGCCGACTTTGCGGCCCGATTTACGGAACACAGAGGACACGCCCGGGTTTTCATAGTTCAGGCGCTTGGCGACTCTAGTGTGTGTCTTTTCTTTGGCGGCAATCTGGAGGTCCGCGGCCATCGCGGCAAACACGGCCTCTTCGGGCAGTTGCCCCGAAGCGGGATCCCAATCCGCCAGCGCTTCAACCGTTCGGGGCAGCGTGTCCTGGACAATCCGGTTCTCCACCGAGCGGAACAGCATGTCCGCCACCGGCAAGATGAAGGTCACAAGGATGAACAGCAGAAGCGGCGCAATCAGCATCAGCGCGCGCAATTTCTGCATCCGCAATGCCCGCGACAGGCTCCGCTTCAGCGGTGTGCCGTCCGCGGCCAGCACAGGGCCGGATTGGCTAATGTCAGTCATAGGGTTCCCCGTCGGGTCTTTATATTTTTGGGCAGGGGGCCTGGACGCAGCAGGCCCCCTGCAATCTTGGAAGGGTCAGATTAGTTTGCCAGCCATGCCTGGAACTTGGCGTCCAGATCATCGCGGTTGTCTGCCCACCATTCGTAGTCATAGACATGCACGTTGCCGGCGTTGGCCGGATCGGTCGGCATGTGCGGGGCCATGTCGATGCCCAGTTCGGCGTGCTTGCCAACCAGCGGTGCCGAGGAGGCACGGGCAGGGCCATAGGAGATATAGGCAGCTTGGTCAGCCAGACGCTGGGTGTCGGTGGCGAACTTCAGGAAGTCCATCACGCGCGCCTTGCGGTCCGCGGGCAGGCCTGCCGGAACAACCCAGCCGTCGAGGTCAAAGGACTGCATGTCCCAGAGCATGCCGATCGGCTGGCCCTGTTCGGCAATTGCAGAGAACAGGCGGCCGTTGAAGGTAGAGCCCATAACCACTTCGCCGTCAGCCAGCAACTGCGGAGTTTCCGCGCCAGCAGTCCACCAGACCACCTGGTCCTTGATGGTGTCGAGCTTGGCCAGAGCTTGCGCCACACCTTCGTCGGTGCCCAGAACGTCGTAGATCTCATCCTTTGCCACGCCGTCGCAGTAGAGGGCCCACTCCATGTTGTCGATCGGACGTTTCTGCAGCGAGCGCTTGCCCGGGTACTTCTCGGTGTCGAAGATCGCGCAAACCGAATCCGGCTGGTCGATCAGGTCGGTGCGGTAGCCGAAGGTGGTCGAGTAAACGATCTGCGGCACGAAGCAGTCGCTGACGATCAGGTCGCCGAAGTCTTCGGTGGCCGCAGTGCCATCCGGTGCCGCTGCCAGGTCCTCGTCATGGTTGATTTCTTCCGCCAGACCTTCGTCGCAAAGACGCATGGAGTCGGAGGCCACAACGTCAACCAGGTCCCAGGTGACATTGCCGGCTTCGTTCATGGCGCGGATCTTAGCCACGGCTTCTGCCGAGCTTTCATCCCAAACCACTTTCACATCAGGGTTGGCCGCAATATAGGGCTCAACATAAGCCTTGTGCTGGCTGGTCTGATAGGCACCGCCCCAGGACACCAGAGTCAGCTCATTGGCCATTTCTTCGGCAAAGGCCGAAGGGGCGCAAAGGGCGGTGGTCATCGCCAGTGCAGACAGTTTGCTGAGTTTCATAGAGAGTCTCTCCTTGTTGAAATTCACAGATGTGAGATTCCCCCCGGTCGTTCTTCTGCCGGGGGTTCGGCGCGCGCGGATCAGGCGTCCAGCGCGCGGCAGTCTTCCGGCAGCCAGCCGATTTCGATCTGCTGACCGGGCTGAAGACGGACTTGGTCCGGGGCATTCCGGGTCTTGATGATGAATTCATCATTGCCGGCCACCCGCAGACGGGTGCGGAAGATGTCGCCCATGTAGATGAACTCCAGAACTTCCGCCTTGAGCGTATGGACGCCTGCTTGCAGGCGGTCCTTGTTGTATTCCACCCGTTCGGGGCGGATTGAAACGCGGGTGCGCTCGCCGGGTTGCGAGACATTGACCGGTTTGCAGTCAATCAGCTCGCCATCGTCCAACTGCACCAGCGCGATACCGTTGTTGATTTCCTTGACGGTGCCTTCGAGCGTGTTGTTTTCGCCGATGAACTGGGCCACGAAGCTGTTTTCCGGGCTTTCATACAGCTGGTCCGGCGGCGCGATCTGCTGGATGCGGCCGTCGTCAAAGACCGCAACACGGTCGGACATGGTGAGCGCTTCGGTCTGGTCGTGGGTCACATAAACCACGGTGATCCCCAGACGGTGTGCCAGATGGGTGATCTCGAACTGCATCTTCTCGCGCAGCTGCTTGTCGAGCGCGCCCAGCGGTTCGTCCATCAGAACCAGCTCGGGCTCGAACACCAGCGCGCGGGCCAGCGCGATCCGCTGCTGCTGACCGCCCGAAAGCTGCGCCGGGCGGCGGCCGCCGAAGGCGCCCATTTCCACCATGTCCAGCGCCCGTTTCACTTTTTCCTCGCGCTCGGATTTGCCCATCTTGCGGACTTCCAGCGGGAAAGAGAGGTTTTCCGCAATCGTCATATGCGGAAACAGCGCGTAGTTCTGAAACACCATGCCGATGCCGCGCTTGTGCGGCGGGATGTTGTTGATCGACGTCCCGTCCAGACGGATATCGCCATGGGTCGCGGTCTCGAAACCAGCCAGCATCATCAGGCAGGTTGTCTTCCCGGACCCGGACGGGCCAAGCATTGTCAGGAATTCACCTTTGGGCATGGTGAGGTTGAGGTCTTTGACAACGAGATTTTCGCCATCATAGCTCTTTTGGACACGTTCGAATTCAACGAACGCATCAACGTTTGACGCATCAGCCAAAGCAGGCTCCCCGTAGTTTTGTCATTCCGGCAGATTTGCTCTGCACTTGTTTGAAGTTAATCACACCAACGCTATCCTGCGCTAGATATGAAAAAAATATTCTTTCACCGGTGAACGTACGAAATTCATACTTCGAACCACTTCAAGCGGACAAAGAATACCTTGATTGAACCCTAGTCATGTTCCGCGTCCTTTGATCGGACTTTTTGCGACGCCTCTATGACATTTTGCGCCGCAGAGTTTGTATTCCCAGCCAAAAACCGACTCTTTCACCTCCGGAAACGAAGAAAAGGCCCGGCAATATTATTGCCGGACCTTGGTGAGTCGCCCCATGCCGGGGTGGGAAAATGGAATCAGGCGCTGTGCAGCAGATCCTTTTCTTTCAGTTCAGCGTAGCACTCATCCAGCGACTTCACGGCGCGCTCGATCAGCACGTCGATCTGTTCCGGCGTGATCACCAGCGGTGGTGAGATGATCATCCGGTCGCCGACATGGCGCATCACCAGATTGTTGGCAAAGCACCGCTCGCGGCAGATGTAGCCGACGGTGCCTGCATCGGAGGCAAAAGCAGCGCGAGTTTCCTTGTTGGGAGTCAGCGCAATCGATCCCATCATGCCGACGATCTTGGCTTCGCCGACCAGCGGGTGGTCGGTCAGTGCTTCCCATTTCTGTTTCAGATAGGGGGCCGCCACGTCGCGCACATGGCCAAGGATGTTTTCCTCTTCCAGAATGCGCAGGTTTTCCAAGGCAACCGCCGCTGCGACCGGGTGGCCGGAATAGGTGTAACCGTGGTTGAACTCATCACTTGCGATAACCGAAGCGACCTCATCACTCACAATCGACCCGCCGATCGGCGCATAGCCGGAGCTGAGGCCCTTGGCGATAGTCATGATGTCAGGGCGGATGTTCAGGGTTTCGCTGCCGAACCAGTTGCCGGTGCGACCGAAGCCGCAAATGACTTCGTCCGCGATCAGCAGGATTTCATACTTGTCGCAGATGCGCTGGATTTCCGGCCAGTAGCTATCCGGCGGCACGATTACCCCGCCTGCTCCCTGCACCGGCTCAGCGATGAAAGCCGCAACCCGGTCTTCGCCCAGCTCCAGGATTGCCTCTTCCAGCTCACGCGCGCGCTGCAGACCGAATTCCTCCGGCGGCATGTCGCCGCCTTCGGCCCACCAGTTCGGCTGGTTGATATGGTGAATGTCGGGGATCGGCATTCCGCCCTGGGCATGCATACCGCTCATGCCGCCCAGGGAACCGCTGCCGACTGACGAGCCATGATACGCGTTCTTGCGGCTGATGATGACGGATTTGGTCGGCTTGCCTTTCAGCGCCCAATAGTGGCGCACCATACGGATGTTGGTATCGTTGGCCTCTGAGCCGGAGCCCGCAAAGAACACATTGTTCAGGTCGCCCGGCGCCAGTTCAGCAATCTTGGCGGCCAGCGCGATGGCCGGCACATGGGTGGTCTGGAAAAAGGTGTTGTAATAGGGCAGCTCACGCATCTGGCGGGCGGCGACTTCCGCCAGCTCCTCGCGGCCGTAACCGATGTTGACGCACCAGAGGCCCGCCATCGCGTCGAGAATCTGGTGACCTTCGCTGTCGGTCAGGTGCACGCCATCTGCGCGGGTGATGATGCGTGCGCCTTTCTGCGACAACTCACCATTTGCGGTGAACGGATGCATGTGGTGGGCGGCGTCCAGCGCCTGCAACTCGGCCGTCGGCATGTGATTGGTGATAACGGTCATGAGACTCGCTCCTGAGAATGACTGATTGGCACCAGAATATGATCAAATTCTCAGGTGTCAATCGAATCAGTTAGCGGCCTTCAATCCCTGAACCACATGCTCCATGCCCTCAAAAACGTCACGCTCCATCGCCAAAGCAGCCATTTCCGGGTCCTGCCGCCGCAGCGCATCAAGGATGTCCTTGTGGCGGTCCGGAAAGCTTTGAGTGCCAAGACGACCGCTAACCACCCTCAGCGAAGGTCCGAAACGCAGCCACAGACGGTCGGCAATGTCGCTGAGAATCGGCGCGTTTGCGTGCGCGTACAGCGCTGTGTGAAAGCTGTAATTCTGCACCAGATACCCTGCGACATCGCCGGTCGAGATCGCTTTGTCCAGCGCGTTATCGATAGTCACAAGCTCCTCGATATCTGTTGCACAGATCTGCAAAGTTGCCCGGCGTGCAAGCTCGCATTCTATTGTTTTTCTTGCGAAAATCAACTCTTCAAGTTCCTGCGGGCCAAGCAGAGGCACCGACACACGGCGGTTGCCCTGGAACATCAGAGCTCCGTCCGAGATCAGCCGCCGGATCGCCTCTCGTACCGGTGTCATGCCGGCCTCCAGCGCCTCGACCAAGCCTTGGATCGTTACCGCCTGCCCGGGCACCAGCTCGCCGAACAGAACCTGTGCCCTCAGCTTCTGGTAAACGATCTCATGCGCAGGCAATTTTGCGGGGTTTTCCTGCGCCGCTGCGGGGGGCGAAGTGGTCTCTGTCACCTGGGGTTTTCCTCCTCGATTTTGGCCAGCTTGCACCATCCTGAGCCAAGTGAAAACATAAAGAGTATTGCCGAACGCCTCAAAACTTGATCAAATCTATTTGCAGCCGGACCTGGAAGCCGGCACCCACAGGGAGAAATTCATGACACTTAAAACGTTGACCATGACCGCTGTCGTCGCTCTTGGTACCGCTGCGGCCGCAACCGCGGAAGAAGTGCGCGTCTATAACTGGTCGGACTATATCGACGAAGGCCTGCTGGAGAAATTCGAGAAAGAAACCGGCATCGACCTGATCTATGACGTCTTCGACAGCAACGAGGTTTTGGAAACCAAAATGCTAGCAGGCGGTTCCGGCTATGATGTGGTGGTGCCGACCGGCTCATTCATGGCGCGCCAGATCCAGGCCGGTGCCTTCCAGAAGCTGGACCCGTCGAAACTGCCAAACAAAGGAAACATGTGGGACGCAATCGAGGAGCGTACCGGAAAATATGACCCCGGCAACGAATACTCCATCAACTACATGTGGGGCACCACCGGCATCGGCGTGAACGTCGCCAAAGTGAAGGAAGTCCTGGGTGATGACGCCCCGATCGACTCGCTGGAGCTAGTGTTCAACCCAGCCAACATGGAAAAGCTCTCAAGCTGCGGTGTGCATTTCCTCGATGCCCCGGATGAAATGATCCCGGCAGCGCTCAAGTACATCGGCGAAGATCCCAACAGCATGGACGCGGATGTGGTCGCCAAGGCTGAGCCGGTTCTGTTGGGTGTTCGCCCCTATATCACCAAGTTCCACAGCTCCGAATACATTAACGCCCTGGCCAACGGCGATATCTGCGTGGCCTTCGGCTGGTCCGGCGACATTCTGCAGGCGCGTGACCGCGCGGCGGAAGCCGAGAACGGTGTCGAGATCGAATACAACGCGCCCAAGGAAGGCGCGCTGATGTGGTTCGACCAGATGACCATTCCGGTTGATGCTCCGAACCCGGAAGGCGCCCACAAGTTCCTGAACTTCATCATGGACGCGCAGAACATGGCGGCTGCGTCCAACTACGTCTATTACGCCAACGGCAACAAGGCCTCCCAGGAATTCCTCGAAGAGGATGTGATTGGCGATCCCGCTATCTATCCGAACGAAGAAACCGTCCAGAACCTGTACATCAAGGAAGGCTACCCGCCGAAAGTACAGCGCAAGGCCACCCGCATGTGGACCAAGGTCAAGTCCGGCACCTGATCAGCCGTTGCCTGACCCGCGGGGCGCGCTCCAGCCGCCCCGCCTATCGTAACGCGCCTGGGTCCTCCAAGCGCGCCCATCCCATACATCCGCGTGATATTTCGCAGAAGAGGCCCGGCTTGACTGCTTCCGTATTCGAACCCTGGAACGATCCTGAGGCTAAGCCCTTGATCCACTTCCAGAACGTCACCAAACGCTATGGTGAGTTCACCGCCATCGACAATCTGACCATCGACATCTACGAGCGGGAATTCTACGCGCTTCTGGGCCCATCCGGCTGTGGCAAGACCACGCTGATGCGGATGCTGGCCGGGTTCGAAACCCCGACCGAGGGCAAGATCTTTCTTGCCGGACAAGACATTGCGCCGGTTCCGCCGAACAAGCGCGCGGTGAACATGATGTTCCAATCCTATGCGCTGTTCCCGCATCTGTCGATCTGGGAGAACATCGCCTTTGGCCTGAAGCGCGAAAAGATGCCCAAGCACGACATCAACGACCGCGTTGAAGAAATGCTACGGCTGACCCGGCTGGAGAAATTCGCCCGCCGCAAGCCGCATCAGATTTCCGGCGGCCAGCGCCAGCGCGTTGCCCTCGCCCGTTCGCTTGCGAAACACCCGAAGCTGCTGCTACTCGACGAACCTCTGGGCGCGCTGGACAAAAAGCTGCGCCAGGAAACCCAGTTCGAACTGATGGACATTCAGGAAAAGACTGGCACTACCTTTGTGATCGTAACCCACGATCAGGAAGAGGCGATGACTGTCGCGTCTCGCGTGGCAGTTATGGACCACGGCAAGATCATCCAGGTGGCGACGCCCGACCGGATCTATGAAAGCCCGAACTCCGTCTATGTGGCTGATTTCATTGGCGACGTGAACCTGATTGAAGGCACCGCCAAGCTCAATGGCAGCGAAGCCTACGCCATGTCCTGGCACGAGGGCCACGAACCGTTGACTGTCAAATCGCCGAACGCGTTTTCCGACGGGCAAAAGTGCCATCTGGCGATCCGGCCAGAGAAAGTGGCGATCAGCGCCGAAAAGCCGGCCGACGCGGACAACGCCGTTCAGGGCCGCATTCTGGATATCGCCTATCTCGGCAACATTTCCACCTATCATGTGGAACTGCCAACCGGTGCAGTGATCAAGGCGCAGACCGCCAACACCCGCCGCATCGCCCGCCGTGCCTATACTTGGGAAGACACTGTCTGGCTGTCCTGGACCGCCACGGCAGGCGTTCTGCTGGCTGACTGATGCGCCGCTTTGTCCTGATCGCCATCCCCTATGTCTGGCTGCTGGCCCTGTTCCTGGTGCCATTTGCCATCGTTCTGAAAATCTCGCTGTCGGACGCAGCGATTGCCCGCCCGCCCTATTTCCCGCAGTTCGACTGGGCTGAGGGCATCGCCGCCTTCATCGCAGAGCTGGATTTCGAGAACTTTGTCTGGCTGACTGAAGATGACCTCTATTGGAAGGCCTACCTCAGTTCCCTGAAAATTGCGGTCATCTCGACCTTCTTTACACTGCTGGCCGGCTACCCCATTGCCTATGGCATGGCCCGCGCACCTGAGGAGTGGCGCCCGACCCTGATGATGCTGGTGATCCTACCTTTCTGGACGTCCTTCCTGATCCGCGTCTATGCGTGGATGGGGATCTTGTCGAACGAGGGGTTCCTGAACCAGTTCCTGATGTGGATAGGAGTGATCTCTGAACCGCTCATCATCCTGAACACCAATTCCGCAGTCTATATCGGCATCGTCTACACCTACCTGCCGTTCATGATCCTGCCGGTTTATTCGGCGCTGGAACGGCTGGACGGCTCGTTGATTGAAGCGGCAGAGGATCTTGGCTGCTCGCGCCTCACGGCCTTCTGGCTGGTGACCATTCCGCTGTCTAGAACCGGCATCATTGCAGGCAGCTTCCTGGTTTTCATCCCGGTGCTCGGTGAATTCGTGATACCGTCGCTGCTGGGCGGCTCTGACACGCTGATGATCGGCAAGGTTCTGTGGGAGGAGTTCTTCTCCAACCGCGACTGGCCCGTGGCATCCGCAGTGGCAGTGGTTCTGCTGCTGCTCCTAGTGATCCCGATCGTGCTGTTCCAACGCAACCAGCAAAAACAGCAGGAGGCAGAGCAATGAACCGCATGAGCTGGTTTAACGCCGTATCGCTGACCTTGGGCTTTGCCTTCCTATACATCCCGATGGTGATCCTAGTGATCTTCAGCTTCAACGAAAGCAAGCTGGTCACCGTTTGGGCCGGGTTCTCGACCAAGTGGTACGGCGAATTGCTCCAGAATGAGGCGTTCCTGAACGCCGCCTGGGTGACCATCAAGGTGGCGGTGTTCTCCTCAACCATGGCCACCGTTCTGGGCACCATTGCGGCCTATGTGCTGGTGCGCGGCGGGCGGTTCATGGGGCGGACGCTGTTCTCCGGCATGATCTATGCACCGCTGGTGATGCCCGAGGTGATCACCGGCCTGTCACTGCTCCTGCTATTCATCGGCATCGGTCTGGACCGCGGTGTATTCACCATCGTTCTGGCCCATACCACATTCGCGATGTGCTATGTCTCGGTGGTGGTGTCCTCTCGTCTGGTGACATTCGACCGCTCGCTGGAGGAAGCCGCACTGGACCTGGGCTGTTCACCCGCTGAAGCGTTCCGGCTGGTGACCCTGCCGATCATTGCTCCCGCGGTGATTTCCGGCTGGCTGCTGGCCTTCACCCTGTCGCTGGATGATCTGGTGATTGCCTCCTTCACTTCCGGTCCTTCGGCCACCACCCTGCCGATCAAGATCTTCTCCGCCGTGCGCCTGGGCGTCAGCCCTGAGATCAACGCTCTGTCGACGATCATGATCTCGATCGTCACTGTGGGCGTCATCACCGCCTCGCTGGTGACCAAGCACCAGGTGGCCCGCCAGAAGCGCGAGGAACAGGCCGCGGAGCGGGCCTGATGCGCCGGATCTTCTCCGGCTACGCCTATGGTCCCGGCCCGCGCAGCAACTGCTGGTGGGACGAGACCGCCTCAGCACCGGACTGGCCGGTTTTTGAAGGGGAAGCTTCTGCCGATGTAGCAATCATCGGCGGCGGCTTCACTGGAATGTCAGCGGCCCTGCATTTGGCTGAAAGCGGTGCTTCAGTAGTCCTGCTGGAAGCTGAAACTCCCGGCTGGGGCGCCTCCGGTCGCAATGGCGGGTTCTGCTGCCTCGGCGGTTCGAAACTGTCCAGCGGCACGATGCGTAAGGTTTTCGGCAAGCCCGCCGCTGACACCTATGACGCCAGCGAAATGGCCGCTGTGAACCTTGTGAAGGGGCTGCTGGAAGCTCACGCCATTGACGCAGACACCCATTCGCACGGGGAAACCCAACTGGCCCACAATGAGAAAGCCGCGCGCCGCCTGTCAGCCCTCGCAGTGGAGTTGCGGAAAACTGGTGAAGAACCGGAGTTCCTCTCTCGTCATCAGCTGGCGGATCACGGGCTGAATGGCAGTTTTCAGGCCGCGCTGACAACGCCGACGGGCTTTGCGCTGAACCCGCGCAAATACCTGTTCGGCTTGGCATCCGCCGCGGCAGATGCCGGAGCAAGACTGTACCAGCGGAGCCCGGCCCTCTCTGTTCGGCATGTGGGTGGCGGGCATGAAATAGAGACTAATAAGGGTCATCTGAAAGCATCCAAGGTCATCATTGCCACCAACGGCTATTCCTCTGAGGATTTGCCAGATTGGCTGGCCGGGCGGTACATGCCGGCACAATCCACGGTCATGGTAACCCGCCCCCTGACGGACCAGGAACTGCAAGCACAAGGCTGGTTTTCGCATCAGATGGCCTATGATACCCGCAACCTGCTGCATTACTTCCGGCTGATGCCGGACAGGCGCTTCCTGTTCGGCATGCGCGGCGGGCTGCTGGCCTCACCCCGGGCCGAGGCCGGAATCCGGGCCAAGCTGCGGCAAGACTTCGAGGCCATGTTCCCGAAGTGGCGGAATGTGGAAACCACCCATTGCTGGTCCGGCATGGTCTGCCTGTCGCGCAACCTGGTGCCTTTCATCGGGCCGGTGCCCGATCATCCGGGCCTGTTTGCAGGTCTCTGCTATCACGGCAACGGCGTTGCAATGGGCAGCTATGCCGGGCGCCTGCTCAGCGATCTGGTGCAAGGGCGCAGGCCAGAATTGCCCTATTCGCCTGCAGTGCAAAAAATGCCGCGCTTCCCATTTGGCCGCGCCCGGCGGGTATTGATGCCGCCGGCTTATGCAGTTCTGGGCCTGATGGACTGAAGCGCTGCACGCTCCAGTTCAAAAGCCTGCCAGTCCCTTTCCCCGCCGCGTTCCGCCCGCCACAGGCAATACGCTGCCATTCGCCAGTGGAACCACGGTTTCAAGGCCAAAGTTCTGCCCGCAATCCGCGGATCGGGATAGGCCTGCAAAAAGCTGTCTTCCTCCGGCTGCGTCAGCGGCGCACCGCGGTACATCAGCTGCATCGCGGGCGAAAGAAACAGCGACAAGTCTTCTGCCGGATCGCCGATCTGCGGGCATTGCCAGTCGATCAGTGTCAATGTGCCATCATGCGCCAGAAGGTTGCCTGGCACCGGGTCACCATGAATAAGCTGCAGTTGCGACGACGGCGGAATCCGGCCCAAAGGACGCAAGTCGGCCAGCTGCTCGCCATTTTTGCATTCTTGAAGAATTGCCTGTGTTTGCGCTTCCAAGGCTATGCTGCCGTTCACGCCTTCCGGCAATCCGGACGGGGCTGCCAGATCATGCAGCCGCCCCAAAAGCCGCGCCACATGGCTGGTGTCTTTCTGCCAGGGGCTGCCATTGACATGAGCATAGCTCAGCCAGCTATGCCCCTCGAAGGTTCCGGTTTGCACCAGCGGCGGCACCATGCCTGTGCCGGACAATGCTGCCAGGATCACTCCTTCCCTCGCCGGGTCATTCGCAAACAGCGGGTTAACCCCATCTGAGGCATAAAGCTTGATCACCAGCCCCCCAGACCGCCAGACATGATTTGACCGCCCGCCGGTCAAACGCCGGGGGGCGGGCACATGCAGCCCTTTTGCGGATAAATTCGCAAAGAAACGGGCTACAAAGTGATCAGGCAACGGTTGCAGAGCGGTCTCCAGAGTTAAGCCGCCCCGTTCTTAGACAGTTTTTCTGCCTGTTGATACAGCCGGGTTATCCCGCGGGGTCACGCAACGCACTGACGGACGACGCCAAAACGACCGAACCACCTTTTGTGATCAGCCCCACTTCACCGCCTTGCATCCTGGTTTCGTTCACCTTGAAGTAAACTTCGGCATATTCTTCCAGCAGAAGTTCATCGCCTTTCCGGCTTTCAACAACAAAGGAATACTCACCAGCCTCTACTGGGTTTCCATCACCATCCAGCCCATTCCATTCATAAGGCTCAGCCGAGACAGGCAGGGTGACGCGCTGAACTTCAGTACCGCTTGCATTCTTCACAACCAATGTCACCGAATCTGCGGCGGCGGCCGGGTTAGGTGCAATAGTGACAGTGTTACTGCCATCGAAGTAACCAGGAGCCACAGCACGGGCTTCCATCCCCACCCAGCCTGATAGTGCTGCCATGTTCGCCAGCCCAAGCTGCGATTGCAGCCCCTCCAGCAGCGTGTTGCTCTTTGTCTGCTGTTCGACCATCGAGAATTGCGCAAGCTGCGCTGCATACTCCGTCGAATCCATTGGCTCCAGAGGATCCTGGTTTGTTGCCTGGGCTGTCAGCATCTTCACAAATGTCTCGAAATCCGACGTCAGCCCGGACGTTTTCTGGGAGGCCGCCGGCGCTGTATTGGATTGTACTGCCGGGCTGGTCGCGGAGGTAACTGCTGTTGTCATTTGATCAGACCCTCATGTCCACACCGGCGGTTCCGAGCCGGAGATTCTGTGTTGCTTGTTCTGCGACAGGTTCAGTTCCGGGTTGCGAATTTGCCATACTGCCTGCTTGTCCGGTTCCGTCCTCGCCACCGTCTCCTGTGCCGCCACTGCCCGTCTGACCGCCGCTAAATTCGAACGAGATGTCCTCATAGCCCATTCGGCGGAACTCCTCAGCCAGCTCATTGATATGGCGGCGCATCAGATCCCCCGTTTCCGGGCGTTCTGTTTGGATAATCATCGTTATACCCGTCTCGCTGGTCACGACGCGCATTTTTACATGCCCCAGCTCCTGCGGATTCAGGCTCACCTCAACCTTCTGTTCGCCCTTGGCAGCAAATGCCTCTGCAATCTGGGCTGCAATCATTCGCGGCATTTCCGGACGGTGTGCTGCCTGCGTGCCGATGGAGGCTTCAGTCAAAAGCTGGCTTAGCCCTGGCGCTTCGCCGGTCAGGCCAAGAGCCTGAGAAAGCGGATTTGCCTCGCCGGCTGCTTCGGCGAGCCCCGCCGCCAGCAATGGCTGGAACATCGCCGCACCCTGTTGGGCCGCCTGAGGAATTTGCGCGGCTTGAAAATCCCCATTCCGAACCGCTCCTGCACCAGACTTTCCCACGGCAAAATCTTTGGCCGAATCCTCTTCGGGGACCGTTACGCTAACCGTACCGAGCTCTGCTTTCCCAGCTCCTTCACGAGAGGCCAGCTGACCCGCTGCAAGCACCTGCACTGCGCCTTGCGTACCAGCTGCAATCGCGCGCGTAACGCCTTCCGGCTGCCGTGAGACAATCTGCTCGACTGCTTTCTCATTTGGAAAACCCGAAACTGTTGTGCCTGCGCCAGGGGCTTTTGTGTTCATTGCTGCCGAAACGCTGCCCTTCGAACCCAAAGCCGCTTGTCCTGCAAACTCCGGCTTGGTGCTGGCGCCGGCGCCTGTTGCATACCTTTTACCGGCCTCAGCTTCCGGCGCCGCCACCGCACTTTCTGACACGGTTTCCGGTGTAGCCTGAAGAGGCTGCCGTTGCGCATCTTGTTCGTTCGTGCCGACCCGTTCATTTCCCTGCCCCCCAACCGTTCCAGCAGGCGAGGCTAGTTTGGACGTATCCCCAAACATGCTTTTCTTGGGAAGGCCGCTTTCGGCTGGGGTCTTGCTCCGGTCCAAAGGCATACCTTGCGTTCCAGACTCCGGTTCGCTGGCAGGCAGTGCCGTTGTCTTGGGTATCTCCTGCGCCCCTGTGACATCTGCAGCCTCTTTGACGCTTGCGTCCTCGTCTGCATCAGCACCGTCCATAGATTGCTTGGCGCTGCCACCGGCGCCTTGGCCACCAGTTTCCACCTGTGTTGTTCCGTCTAGTTCGGATTCATCCGTTCCTGCTGTTTCAACCGCTTCCTGACCCAGTAGGGAAACATCCGGTTCTGCTTCAACAGCACTTTCCGGCAACACAGTTTCTTCTGTTGCAGCACCCGCTCCGGTTGCGTTTCCGTTTTCTCCCGCAGTCACGGAAGGGCTCACCGAATCTTCCGTCTCCGCTTTCGGCACGGCAGATTCGCTATCTGTTGAGGAAGGATCACCGGTCACAGTTTCGCGTCCGGCCTCTGCAGCCACGAAATCCGAAAAGTCATTGGAATTATTCGTTTTATTTTGAAGCCTTGCGGACGCAGGCGGTGCCTTTCCGCCAGCAGTAGGTTCAATACCAAGGATCGGATTCATCATCATGTTCTGTTCCAGACATTCTATCTCGACCCGGTCAGAGTTACCCCAAAGCGGTTACGGCAATTTTAACCGGTTGCAGGGCAGTCTCGGAAAAGTCGATGGAATTCGAATGCAAACCGGAGAACCGGACATGTCAGATCTATTACCGATCCCGCTTCAGACCACGTCTGCATCCACCCCGGTGCGGCCAGCAAAAAGCGACCCGCTGCGGGAGGCTGCAATCGAACTGGAAGCCTCTTTTCTTGCGGAAATGCTGAAATCAGCTGGCCTGGGTGACGCCAGCGAGGCCTTTGGCGGCGGTGCCGGCGAAGAACAATTCTCCAGTTTTCTCATCCGCGAACAAGCCAACCAGATCGCCCGCGCGGGCGGCATCGGTCTGGCCGAATCACTTTATCATGCACTGAAGGAGACCCAAGGTGAGTAAACCTGAACCGCAGCAGCTCATTGATGAGCTGGATGAGATCCTGGACAAAGAACGCACCGCCCTGATGGCCGGCGACCTTGGTAAGCTGGAAAGTTTGCTTGCCAAGAAAGAGAAAATCATCGGCAAGCTGAATTCTGTTTCTGAGCTGGAACGCGAGGCGCTGGAACAGGTGCAGACCAAATTGTCCCGTAATCAGAATCTTCTGGACAGCGCAATGGACGGGATCCGCACCGTTGCCGCCCGGATGGCGGAATTGCGCCGTATCCGCAAAGGGTTGGACGTATATGACCAATCCGGCCGCAGAACCCGCTACGGCACCCGCAACGGCGCCAAGCTGGAAAAACGGGCGTAAAATAAATTTGGGGAAAATTCTAAAAAACCAAATCCGGTCATTAGCACTCCCTTAGCAACTCCTGCGCCAAAGTCACCTTGCACCTGATAACGGGTGGCGCGGAAACCGGACGGTGGAACGCACAGTCAGAAAGACGTCACACAGCGCCCCGGAGGGGCAAGTAATTCAGGGGCCAAAGCGCCCCGCAGCTAAAGGAAAAAGCTATGACCAGCATTCTGACCAACAACGGCGCAATGGTTGCTCTGCAGACCCTGAAGTCCGTGAATAACAATCTGGAAGAAACCCAGAACCAGATCTCGACCGGTAAAGAGGTCGGCATGGCGAAGGACAACTCCGCTGTCTGGGCCATCTCCAAGACCATGGAATCCGACATCCAGGCTTACGAAGCGGTGGGCGACGCCCTGAACTTCGGCGAAGCAACCGTGGCTGTCGCCTCCTCCGGCATGGAGCAGATCGTTGAAACCCTGAAGGAAATGCGTGAACTGGCAGTTGCCGGCGTTTCGCAGAACGTCGACCACGCCAAGATCGAGGCTGACCTGGCCAAGAAGAAAGAGCAGATCGATTCGATCATCGACTCGGCCAGCTTCAACGGCGCCAACCTGCTGGATACAGCAGTAACCTCGCAGCTCGACGTCCTGGGCGGCATCAGCGCAACCGCCGACGTGATCACCGTTTCCGCGATCGACACCGGCGCTTCCCTGAGCACCGGCACCATTGACGCGCTGACTTCGGCCAACGCCGACGACGTTCTGACCCAGATCGAAGCGCTGCTGACCTTTGCAATCGACTCTGCGGCCCAGCTGGGTGCGGACAGCAACCGCCTGTCTGACCAGAACGACTTTGTGTCGAAACTGACAGACTCGCTGAAATCCGGTGTCAGCACCATGGCCGACACCAATATGGAAGAAGCGTCGGCCCGGCTGAAGGCATTGCAGACCCAGCAGCAGCTGGCGGTGCAATCGCTCTCGATCGCCAACCAGGCGCCGCAGACCCTGCAGCAGCTGTTCCGTTAACAGCCCTTACC
>NZ_AFCF02000015.1 GCF_000203975.2 Leisingera sp. ANG1
CCGAGACCGAGACCGAGACCGGGATTTCGTCTTTCGGCCAGGATACAGCTGCGGAGCGGGAAGAAGCTTCGGTTGAGCCGCTTGCCGCGGCTGAGGCGCCCCGCGAAATCGAACGGGTGGTGGAAAAACGCGGCGGCTTCGGCTCTGCGGTTCTGGGCGGCGCCGTGGCCGCGGTAATCGGCTTTGTGGCCGGCCAGGGCGGCTGGCTCGACAGCGTGCTGCCTGCCTCTATGCGCGGCGGTGTTGATCTGACCGCGCTTGAGACCGGCCAGGCAGAGCTGGAAACAGCCCTTGCCGCTTTGAAACAGCAGGTGGAAGCCAATCAGGCGCCCGACCTTGCGCCGCTTGCGTCCCGCATTGATGCCCTGACCGCTGAAATTGAGCCGCTGAAGAGCGCGCCGGCACCGGATGCGGCTTTGCGGGCGGATCTGGACGCACTGGCCGCCCGCGTGTCCGCATTGGAAACCCGGCCGCCGGAGGGCGCCTCGCCCGAGGCTGTGGCCGCATTTGAAACCGAGCTGGGCAAGCTGCAGGATAGCCTTGCCGCGCAGCGCGCTGAAGTCGAACAGATGCTGGCCGAAGCCCAGGCAATGGATGCCGCCAGTGCCGAGGCCGCACGGATTGCCAGCGCCCAGACCCAGCTTGCACAACTGCGCTCAGCCTTGGACAGCGGCAACAGCTATGCCGCTAACGTGCAGGAGCTTTCGAACCTTGGCGTGGACGTGCCCGCGGCACTGTCCGGCCCGGCTGACAGCGGTGTTGCCACCTTTTCCGCCCTGCGCGACAGCTTTGCCCCGGCGGCGCGCGACGCGCTGGCCGCAGCCCGCGAAGAAACCAAGGGCAGCGGCGGCCTGCTGGACTATGTGAACCGGCATCTTGGCGCGCGCTCGGTCACCCCGCAGGAGGGCGATGGCCCGGACGCGGTGCTGTCCCGTGCCGAGGCCGCGGTGGCAGCCGGCAAGCTGCCGGACGCGTTGAATGAATTGTCCGTATTGCCCGAAACGGCCCGTGCCGCCCTGTCCAGCTGGGAAGCCGCGGCAAATGCGCGGGTGGCTGCTGTGACGGCAGCTGCTGAACTGGCCCAAAGCCTGCAAGCCAAATAAGGAAGCCGCCATGCTCTGGTCGTTGTTGAAGATCCTCGTATTTGTCGCAATTGTCGCGCTTCTGGCCTTTGGGGGCCGCCTGCTGATGGAAACTGCCGGCGGAATGCAAATCACCGTCGCCGGCACCGAATACACGCTGAGCGCACTGCAATCGGTCATCGCGCTGGGCGTGCTGGTTGTGGGTGTCTGGCTGTTCCTCAAGCTGCTGTCGCTGCTGGTCGCCACCCTGCATTTCCTGAATGGCGATGAAACTGCCCTGTCGCGCTATTGGGACAAGGGCCGCGAGCGTAAGGGCTATCAGGCGCTGTCCGACGGGCTGATGGCTCTGGCTTCTGGCGAAGGGCGGCTGGCGCTGGCCAAGGCGGCGCGGGCCGAGAAATACCTGCAAAAGCCGGAACTGACCGATCTGCTGGTGGCGCAGGCGGCAGAGATGAGCGGCGACACCCACAAGGCCGCCGAGGCCTACAAGCGCCTGCTGTCCAACCAGCCGACCCGGTTTGTCGGGGTGCGCGGCATCATGAAACAGAAGCTCTCGGAAGGCGACACCGACACTGCCCGCCAGCTGGCCGAAAAGGCGCTGGCGCTGCGGCCCAAGCATGAGGAGGTGCAGGACACGCTGCTGCGCCTGCAGGCGCAAGCCGAGGATTGGGCGGGTGCGCGCAAGACTCTGTCAACCAAGCTCAAGACCGGCACCCTGCCGCGCGATGTGTACAAACGCCGCGATGCCGTGCTGGCGCTGTCGGCCTCCAAGGGGGTTCTGGACGAAGGCGCAACGGTCGAGCAGCAGGAGCAGGCGATCGAAGCAAACCGCCTGTCGCCGGATCTGGTCCCGGCTGCCGCCATGGCCGCCCGCGCCTATATCGCCAAGGGCAAGAAACGCCCGGCTGTGCGGCTCTTGAAGAAAGCCTGGGAAAACCAGCCGCATCCGGATCTGGCTCATGCCTTTGCCGAAATCGAGCCGGAGGAAACCCCTGCTGAGCGCGTCAAACGGTTTGACCAGCTGGCGCGTATCAAGCCGCTGAATGATGAGGCCCGGCTGGTGATGGCGGAGCTGAACATCGTGGCAGAGGATTTCCCCGAAGCCCGCCGCTGGCTGAATGACCTGGCCAAACGGGCGCCGGATGCCCGCGCGCTGACGCTGATGGCTGCGATTGAGCGCGGCGAAGGCGCCAGCGACAAGGTGGTGCAGGGATGGCTGGCCAAGGCGCTGACCGCACCGCGCGGGCCGCAATGGGTCTGCGACAGCTGCAACCACATCCACGCGGAATGGGCACCGGTCTGCGAGCATTGCTCCAGCTTTGACACCTTGTCCTGGAAGCGCCCGGAGACGCCGGAGGTTGCCAGCGTTGCGGCCGCCCACATGCTGCCGCTGATCACCGGCGCGCTGGAGGACAAGAGCGCGGAACCGGTGGAGGATGCTGAGATCGTGGATGCCGCGGAAGAATCCGGCGGCGATGTGCAGGACACGGTCAAAGAAGTGAACTGAGACCGGCTGCAGATCAGCAGAAGGCTGTTTGAGAACGGCAGGCGAGCCCTGCCGTTTTTCTTTTCGGGTAGCTGAACCGGCACGCTGCCCGCAGGCACAACTGTCCTGCGCTGGCAGTGTTCAATTGTATTTCGGGGAATGGTGCCCAGGAGAGGACTCGAACCTCCACGTCCATACGGACACTAGCACCTGAAGCTAGCGCGTCTACCAATTCCGCCACCTGGGCAGGTGTCGTGGAACCGGCGTATAAGCGGAGTCGCAGGCAGCGTCAAACGGAAAACAAGCCGAACAGCAAGGCGGGAAAAAAATTCAGCCGGCCGGTTCTTAGACCCGCGTCATAAAGTTCATTTTTACGGCCACATCGGTCAGGAAACCGGTCCATGCCTGCTGCGTTTCGCGGTTCCAGTCCGGGCCAAGCGTGTCCGACAGGGCGCCGGTGAAACTGTTGATGAAGCCATCGAAATGGTCATCCGACACCTCCAGCTTGCGATGCTTTTCGCCCTGCAGCTTCAGGATCGCATCCAGCCGTTCGGAATCGTCCAATGCTTCTGCAATATGGGTCAGTGATGCCAGCAGCTTTTCCTCCTGCTGGGCCAGATCCTCTGGAAACAGACCGCGTATGTCCGGGCAGGCGGAAAAGAATTTGGCATAGAAAGCCGGAACAAATGCGTCGAGATCCATCTTCTCGTTTTCGATGCTTTTGCGGATCAGGTCCTTGTTGTCTTCGTCCGTCATTCTGATTGGCCTCCTGAACAACTGCCTGCACCAGTAACAACCGCAGAAACATGTGATTTTGCTGCAGCATTTTCCTTCTAGCTGGCAGGACTGAAGGCCGGGTTAACCAATTCGCTGCAATTGCAGCGAAGGACCGGTGTTTCCCGCGTTTTCAGCCGTCACAGTGACCGTATTCCCACGTTTTGCGCCTTGTTCGGCGTCTCTTGCGGCGCTACAGCATAGGGGCAGCTAAGTTCAGGAGCCAAATGATGTCCAAACTGGTCACGATCTATGGCGGATCCGGTTTCGTGGGCCGCTACATCGCACGGCGCATGGCCAAGGAAGGCTGGCGCGTGCGGGTCGCCGTGCGCCGTCCCAATGAAGCCATGCATGTGAAGCCCTACGGTGTTCCGGGCCAGGTGGAGCCGGTGTTCTGCAACGTCCGCGACGATATGTCGGTCGCGTCGGTGATGCAGGGGGCGGATGCAGTTGTGAACTGTGTCGGCGTGCTGAACGAGCTGGGCAAGAACACCTTTGGCGCCATCCACGCAGAGGGCGCGGGCCGCATCGCCCGCATCGCGTCTGAGCAGGGCGTTGCCAATCTGGTGCATATCTCGGCGATTGGTGCCGATGCGGATGCCGCCAGCGAATATTCCCGCACCAAGGCCGCTGGTGAAGCTGCGGTGCAGCAGCATTTCCCGGGTGCCGTGATCCTGCGCCCCTCGGTGATCTTCGGGGCCGAGGACGGCTTCTTCAACCGCTTTGCCGGCATGACCCGCCTGTCGCCCTTTCTTCCGATTGCGGCTGGCGGCACCAAATTCCAGCCGGTGTTTGCAGATGACGTGGCCAAAGCTGCAGTCAAGGGCGCGCTGGGCGAAGCAGAAGGCGGCGTCTATGAGCTGGGCGGGCCGGAAGTGAAAACCTTCCGTGCGCTGATGGAGCAGATGCTGGAGGTGATCCACCGCCGCCGTGTCATCATCTCGCTGCCGGGCTTTGCTGCCAAGCTGGTGGCTTTTGGCTTTGACGTGCTGCAGTTCGTCAGCTTCCAGCTGATCGAGAACAAAATGCTGACCCGCGACCAGCTGAAAAGCCTGAAGTCGGACAATGTGGTGTCTGACGGCGCCAAGGGTTTTGCGGATCTGGGCATTGACCCGGTGACGGTTGGCTCCGTGCTGCCAGACTACCTGTGGAAGTTCCGCCCCTCCGGCCAGTATGACGAGATGACAGGCTCTGCCCGCAACCTGCGCAACGGCGCCTGATCTGCAAGGTATTTCAAGGTCTGAGAGCGCGGGGATTTCCCCCGCGCTTTTTCTTTGCGCCTCAGCTGGTGTAGGCGACGGTCAGCAGCACAACACCCAGGATCACCCGGTAGATCACATAAGGTGTGAAGCTGACGGAGCGCAGCAGCCGCATCATCAGGCTGAGCGCGGCCAGCGCCGATAGCATTGCCAAGAGGGCGGCGATCCCGGCATCGCGCAGCAGCGCGGTGTTGGCCTCCAGCGCCACCTCGGTTCCCAGCAGAACGCCGGAGGCGATAATGGTCGGAATCGACATCAGCATGGCAATGCGGGCGCCGTCCTCGCGGGTATATCCCAGCTGCCGCGCACCGGTGATGGTGATGCCGGAGCGCGAGGTGCCGGGGATCAGCGCCAGCATTTGCCACAGCCCCATGATTAGCGCGTCGCGCAGGCCCCAATCACCTGCCTGTTTCACCTCGGCGCCCTTCTGGTCGGCCCAGTAGAGTACCAATCCAAAACCAAGCATGGTCCAGCCGATCACGGTAATGGACCGCAGCGCATCGCTGAGGCCGGTGAAATGCAGCAGGGCGCCGAACAGGACGGTGGGAATGGTGGCCACGATCAGCCCCATGGCCAGCCGCGCGCCGGGTGTGTCCATTCGGCCGGTCAGGGCGCGGGGCAGGCCGATCAGCCCCTCGCGCACATCACCCCAGAAATAGATCATCACAGCCGCCAGTGTGCCGACATGCACGGCGACGTCGATCACTTGGCCCTGGTCCTCCAGCCCGGTGAGGCCGGGCAGCAGAATCAGGTGGCCGGAGGAGGAAACAGGCAGGAATTCGGTGATGCCTTGGATCAATGCAACAAGGATCAGCTGGAAAAGCGGCATGCTGAAATCATTCCTTTAGGGCCGCGGACGGGCCGTAAACTGTCGCGACTCTGTATAAATCCCGGCTCTGGATTGGAAAGTCATTATTAAGGTCCGATGTGGACCTAAAAATTCTGTACATTTCCACGAAACACGATATCAGGAGTAAAGTGCTGACAAAATAGGTCAGTAAAGTTGACATAAAAGCGTATCCGTACCTGCAAGGGTGCCAGCGCAGCCAGACAAACGATGGAGTCCAGCCCGTGGCCAAGCAACCGATGCTGAAATTTGTGCAGATCGAACGCGACATGCCTCAAAAGCGTGACGCGAGTGTACGCAAGGAAGACTTCAATGAGATTTACGCGGAGTACGCTGCTGCCAAGGCTGAGGAGCAGGCCAGCCGCTGCAGCCAGTGCGGTGTGCCCTATTGCCAGAGCCACTGCCCGCTGCACAACAACATCCCCGACTGGCTGCGCCTGACCGCGACCGGCCGCCTGGAAGAGGCTTATGCCACCAGCCAGGCCACCAATACCTTCCCGGAGATCTGCGGCCGCATCTGCCCGCAGGACCGCCTGTGCGAAGGCAACTGCGTGATCGAACAGTCGGGCCACGGCACCGTGACCATCGGCTCGGTTGAGAAATACATCACCGACACCGCCTGGGAAAACGGCTGGGTGAAGCCCGCCGCACCGCTGGCCGAGCGCAGCGAAAGCGTTGGCATCATCGGCGCCGGCCCCGGCGGCCTGGCGGCAGCGGATATGCTGCGCAAGGCCGGTGTGCAGGTCACTGTCTATGACCGCTATGACCGCGCTGGCGGGCTGCTGATGTACGGCATCCCCAGCTTCAAGCTGGAAAAGGATGTGGTCGAGCGCCGCAACAAGCTGCTGGCTGACGGTGGCGTGACCTTTGTGCTGAATTGCAACGTGGGCGAGGACATCTCGTTTGAGGAAATCCGTGGCAAGCATGACGCGGTGATCATCGCCACCGGCGTTTATAAGTCGCGCGATCTGGCAATGCCGGGCAGCGGTTCCGAAGGCATCGTCAAGGCGATCGACTTCCTGTGTGCCTCCAACAAGAAGAGCTTTGGCGATGAAGTTGCTGAGTTCGACAACGGCAGCCTGAATGCCGAAGGCAAGAAGGTTGTGGTGATCGGCGGCGGCGATACCGCGATGGACTGCGTGCGCACCTCGATCCGTCAGGGCGCAACCTCGGTCAAATGCCTCTACCGCCGCGACCGCGCCAACATGCCGGGCTCCCAGCGGGAGACCCAGAACGCCGAGGAAGAAGGCGTGATCTTTGAATGGCTTTCGGCGCCCAAGGGTTTCACCGACGAGGGCGGCAAGGTGTCTGGCGTGATGGTGCAAAAGATGCGCCTGGGCCAGCCGGATGCTTCGGGCCGTCAGGCGCCAGAAGTGATCGAAGGCGCGGACTACGTCGAGGAGGCCGATCTGGTGATCAAAGCCCTGGGCTTTGAGCCGGAAGAGCTGCCCACCCTGTGGAACCAGCCGGAACTGCCGGTGACCCGCTGGGGCACCGTCAAGGCGGCGTTCAAGACCGGCGCCACCGAACTGGACGGCGTCTATGCGGTGGGCGACATCGTGCGTGGTGCCTCGCTGGTGGTCTGGGCGATCAAGGACGGCCGCGACTGCGCCGAAGCGATCCTCGAGAACTTCAACAGCAAGGCCGTGGTGGCGGCGGAATAAGCCGGCACCCCCCCGTACACCGTCTGTGCACCCCCTGTGCACCGGCGGAGCAGCGAGCGAACCGCAGCAAGGTCAGTAATGCTGACCCAGCCAGCAGAAGGAACATGGAAATGAGCGAGTTGAAGGGACAATGCATGTGCGGCGCGGTGACCGTCACCGCCACCCCGGCGCGCGCGTCCGTTTCCGCCTGCCACTGCGAAATGTGCCAGCGCTGGGCCAGCGGCCCGTTCCTGAGCTTTCAGGCGGCCAGCGGCTATGCGGCGCTGGGGCCGGTGCAAACCTATGAGTCCTCCGGCTGGGCCGAGCGGGCGTTCTGCGGCAAATGCGGATCGGCGCTGTGGTACCGGATGACCGCGGGAGAACATAAGGGCCAGACGCAAATGTCGGCTGGCCTGTTTGAAAACGCAGGCGGCAACGAGTTGCGCCTGGAACTTTACATCGACAAGAAGCCAGCGGGCTACGCCTTCGACAGCAGCAGCCGGAAACTGACCGGCGCCGACGTGATCGAGATGTTTGCCCCCTCCGTAGAAGGAACCAGCCAATGACCAAATATGATGCCGATTGGGTGCGCGCCGAGGAAGCCAAGCGCAAGTGGATGGCTGAAAACGGCCTGTATTCCGAGGAAGAAGAGCATTCCTCCTGCGGCGTGGGCCTGGTGGTCTCGGTCGACGGCAAGAAAAGCCGCAAGGTGGTTGAGGCCGGCATCGACGCGCTGAAGGCGATCTGGCACCGCGGCGCGGTGGATGCCGACGGCAAGACCGGCGACGGCGCGGGCATCCATGTGCAGATCCCGGTTCCGTTCTTCTATGACCAGATCCGCCGCACCGGCCACGAGCCGCGTCAGGATGAGCTGATGGCGGTGGGCCAGGTGTTCCTGCCGCGCACCGATTTCGGCGCCCAGGAGCGCTGCCGGACCATCGTCGAGACCGAAGTTCTGCGCATGGGCTATTCCATCTACGGCTGGCGCCATGTGCCGGTCGATGTGACCTGTCTGGGTGAAAAGGCCAATGCGACCCGTCCCGAAATCGAGCAAATCCTGATCTCCAACGCCAAGGGTGTGGATGAGGAAACGTTTGAGCGCGAGCTGTATGTGATCCGCCGCCGGATCGAGAAGGCGGCCAATGCGGCTGCGATCTCGGGCCTCTATATCGCGTCGCTGTCCTGCCGCTCGATCATCTACAAGGGGATGATGCTGGCGGAGCAGGTGGCCGTGTTCTACCCGGACCTGATGGATGAGCGGTTTGAGAGCGCCTTTGCGATCTATCACCAGCGCTATTCCACCAACACCTTCCCGCAGTGGTGGCTGGCGCAGCCGTTCCGGATGCTGGCGCACAACGGCGAGATCAACACGCTGAAGGGCAACCTGAACTGGATGAAGAGCCATGAGATCCGCATGGCGTCGGCGACCTTTGGTGACTATGCCGAGGACATCAAGCCGATCGTGCCGGGTGGTGCGTCTGACTCCGCCGCGCTGGACGGGGTGTTCGAGGTTCTGGTGCGCGCGGGCCGCTCGGCGCCGATGGCAAAGACCATGCTGGTGCCGGAAAGCTGGTCCAAGCAGGCGGTGGAACTGCCGCAGGCCTGGCGCGACATGTATTCCTACTGCAACTCCGTGATGGAGCCCTGGGACGGCCCGGCGGCGCTGGCGATGACCGACGGCCGCTGGGTCTGCGCGGGTCTGGACCGCAACGGCCTGCGCCCGATGCGCTATGTGGTGACCGGTGACGGGCTGGTGATTGCGGGTTCCGAGGCGGGCATGGTGCCGGTTGACGAGGCATCGGTGGTCGAGAAGGGCGCCCTGGGCCCGGGCCAGATGCTGGCCGTGGATATGGACAAGGGCAAACTGTTCCGCGACACCGAGATCAAGGACAAGCTGGCGCGCGCGCTGCCGTTCGGCGATTGGGTCAAGCGGATCAACGATCTGGACGCAACCCTGGCCCAAGTGAGTGAGCAGCCGCTGTTCAGCGGCGAGGAGCTGCGCCGCCGCCAGGTGGCCGCGGGCTACACGATCGAGGAGCTGGAGCAGATCCTGGCGCCGATGGCCGAGGACGGCAAGGAATCGCTGGCTTCGATGGGCGATGACACCCCGTCTGCGGTTCTGTCCAAGATGTACCGGCCGCTGAGCCACTTCTTCCGCCAGAACTTCTCCCAGGTGACCAACCCGCCGATCGACAGCTTGCGGGAATTCCGGGTGATGAGCCTCAAGACGCGCTTCGGCAACCTGAAGAACGTGCTGGACGAGGACAGCTCCCAGACTGAGATCATCGTGCTGGAGAGCCCGTTTGTCGGCAATGCCCAGTGGGACAAGCTGGTGGAGCAGTTCAACGCGCCGCTGGCAGAGATCGACTGTTCCTTTGCGCCGGGCCGCGGCTCGCTGAACGCCGCACTGGCGCGGATCCGGGCCGAGGCCGAGGAAGCCGTGCGTTCCGGCGCCGGCCACATTGTGCTGACCGACCAGCATTCCGGCGCGGACAAGTTGGCGATGCCGATGATCCTGGCGACCTCTGCCGTGCATTCGCATCTGACCCGCAAGGGGCTGCGCACTTTCTGCTCGCTGAATGTGCGGTCCGCGGAATGCATCGACCCGCATTACTTTGCGGTGCTGATCGGCTGCGGCGCCACCGTGGTGAATGCCTATCTGGCTGAGGATTCGCTGGCGGACCGCATTGAGCGCGGGCTGCTGGACGGGTCGCTGACCGACAATGTTGCCCGCTACCGCGAAGCCATCGACCAGGGCCTCTTGAAGATCATGGCCAAGATGGGGATCTCGGTCGTGTCGTCCTACCGCGGCGGTCTGAACTTTGAGGCAGTGGGTCTGTCCCGCGCCATGTGTGCGGAATATTTCCCGGGCATGACCTCGCGCATTTCCGGCATCGGTGTCACTGGCATCCAGACCAAGGCGGAGGAAATCCACGCAAAGGCCTGGAAGGCGCCGGAAGGCATTCTGCCCATCGGCGGTTTCTACAAGGCGCGCAAGTCGGGTGAGACACATGCGTGGGAAGCGACCTCCATGCATATGATGCAGATGGCTTGCAACCGCGCGTCTTATGAGCTGTGGAAGCAGTATTCGGCGAAGATGCAGAGCAATCCGCCGATCCACCTGCGCGACCTCTTGCAGATCAAGCCGCTGGGCAAGGCGGTGCCGATTGAGGAAGTGGAATCGATCACCTCGATCCGCAAACGCTTCGTGACCCCGGGCATGTCCCTGGGTGCGCTGAGCCCGGAGGCGCATAAGACGCTGAACGTGGCGATGAACCGGATCGGCGCCAAATCCGACTCCGGCGAGGGCGGTGAAGATCCGGCACATTTCGTGCCGGAGCCGAACGGCGACAACCCCTCTGCCAAGATCAAGCAGGTGGCGTCGGGCCGCTTTGGCGTGACCGCCGAATACCTCAACCAGTGCGAAGAACTGGAAATTAAGGTGGCCCAGGGCGCCAAGCCCGGTGAGGGCGGCCAGCTGCCGGGGATGAAGGTTACCGACCTGATTGCCCGCCTGCGCCACTCCACCAAGGGCGTAACCCTGATCTCGCCGCCGCCGCACCACGATATCTACTCGATCGAGGATCTGGCGCAGCTGATCTATGACCTGAAGCAGATCAACCCGCGCTGCAAGGTGACGGTCAAGCTGGTGGCATCTTCGGGCGTTGGCACCATCGCGGCCGGCGTGGCCAAGGCGAAGGCCGATATCATCCTGATCTCGGGCCACAACGGCGGCACCGGGGCGTCGCCTGCGACCTCGATCAAATACGCGGGCCTGCCGTGGGAGATGGGCCTGACCGAGGCGCATCAGGTGCTGGCGATGAACAACCTGCGCGACCGGGTTACGCTGCGCACCGACGGCGGCCTGCGCACCGGGCGTGATATCGTAATGGCGGCAATGCTGGGCGCCGAGGAATACGGCATCGGCACCGCGGCGCTGATCGCCATGGGCTGCATCATGGTGCGCCAGTGCCAGTCCAACACCTGCCCGGTGGGGGTCTGCACCCAGGACGAGAGCCTGCGGGCCAAATTTACCGGCAGTGCGGACAAGGTGGTGAACCTGATCACCTTCTACGCCCAGGAAGTGCGCGAAATCCTCGCCTCCATCGGCGCCCGTTCGCTGGACGAGGTGATTGGACGCGCCGACCTGCTGGCGCAGGTGTCGCGCGGTTCTGCGCATCTGGACGACCTGGACCTGAACCCGCTGCTGATCACCGTCGATGGCTCCGCGAATATCGTCTACAACCGCGACAAGGACCGCAACGCAGTGCCGGACACGCTGGATGCGGAGATCGTGCGCGACGCGGCCCGCTTCCTGCAGGACGGCGAGAAGATGCAGCTGTCTTATGCGGTGCAGAACACCCACCGCACCGTGGGCACCCGCACCTCCAGCCACATCGTGCGCAACTTCGGCATGCGGAATTCGTTCCAGCCGGATCACCTGACAGTGAAGCTGCAGGGCTCTGCCGGCCAGGCGCTGGGCGCCTTTGCGGCGCCGGGGCTGAAGCTGGAAGTGTCGGGCGATGCCAACGACTATGTCGGCAAGGGCCTGTCGGGCGGCATCATCGTGGTGCGCCCGCCGCAGGTGAGCCCGCTGGTGGCGAGCGAAAACACCATCATCGGCAACACCGTGCTGTACGGTGCCACCGATGGCTACCTGTTTGCGGCGGGCCGCGCGGGCGAGCGTTTCGCTGTCCGCAACTCCGGCGCCAAGGTGGTGATCGAGGGCTGCGGCTCCAATGGCTGCGAATACATGACCGGCGGCGTTGCGGTGATCCTCGGCTCGATCGGTGCCAACTTCGGCGCGGGCATGACCGGCGGCATGGCCTATCTCTATGATCCGGAAGGCAAGGCTGCGAGCCTGATGAACATGGAATCACTGGTCACCTGCCCGGTCACCGTGGCGCATTGGGAGGCGGAGCTGAAAGGTCTGATTGCCCGTCACCTGGACGAAACAGGAAGCCGCAAGGCTGCAGAAATCCTGCAGCATTGGGAGAGCGAGAAGGCAAACTTCCTGCAGGTCTGCCCGAAGGAGATGCTCGACAAGCTGCCGCATCCTGTGATGCAGGAGCAGGCCGCGGTTCCGGCGGAATAAGCCAAGTTAGAGACGAAAATCAGAACCCCGCAGGCAAATGCTTGCGGGGTTTTCTTTTTGGCGGTTGGTTCCCGGGGGCATGCTGGCCTATAGAGAGTCATGGCGAAGGCAGTGGCAAAGAAAAAGAAATCCAAGAGCAGCAAGAAGGCGGCAAGGCTGAAGGTCCAGCCGCTGCGCTGGCTGCGGCGCTGGGTTTTGCGCGCGGTGCTGGCGGTTTCAGCAGTGTTCCTGCTGCTGATCCTGCTTTATTCCGTGGTGAACCCGCCAATCACCCACACCATCTGGGCTGAACAGCGCCGACTGGGCGAGGTTGACCGTATGTGGGTGCCGCTGGAGGAAATTTCGCCGGTGCTGGCGCGTTCTGTCGTGGCGGCGGAGGATGCGCAGTTCTGCCGCCATTGGGGCTTTGATGCCCGTGCCATTCAGGCCGCGATCGAGGCCGGCGGCAGCCGCGGTGGCTCGACCATCTCGCAGCAGGTTGTGAAGAACGTGTTCCTGTGGCAAGGTCGCAGCTGGCCGCGCAAGGTGCTGGAGACGCTGCTGACGCCGGTGGTTGAGATCTTCTGGAGCAAGCGGCGCATTCTTGAGGTTTACCTGAACGTGGCCGAAATGGATGAGGGCGTGTTCGGCGCCGAAGCGGCAGCGCGCAAGTATTTCGGGGTTGGCCCGGATCAGCTGAGCGCGCGGCAGGCGGCGCTGATTGCCGCGGTGCTGCCCAATCCCAAAGAGCGGTCGGCCCGCAAGCCCTCAAACTTTGTGCAGCGCCGGGCGCGGCAGATCCAGGACGGGGCGGCTACCATTCGCGCAGACGGGCGCGCGGATTGTTTCGAGGATTGAATCTTTCTGCTGCCCAAGGCATTGCTGAAACAACCGTTGTAAGTTTTCTGGAGACCCCCTGTAGCCATGGCGCGCCTGTACCACGTTCCCCTGTCCCCCTATTGCCGCAAGGTGCGGCTGTCGCTGGCAGAGAAGAAGATCGAGGTTGAGCTGGTCGAGGAGCGCTACTGGGAGCAGGATCCGGACTTTCTGCGCCGCAACCCGGCCGCCAAGGTGCCGGTGATCCGGCTGGACGGCCAGATGATGGCCGAAAGCGCGGCGATCTGCGAATACCTGGAGGAAACCCGGCCCGAGCCGCCGCTGATGCCCAAAGATGCCGAGGGCCGCTATGAGGTGCGCCGCCTGGTGAGCTGGTTTGACGACAAGTTCCACCATGAGGTCACGTCAAAGCTGCTGTATGAGCGGGTGAACAAGAAGATCACCGGCGAGGGTTATCCCGACAGCCGCAACGTCAAGGCCGGCGCCAAGGCGATCAAGTACCACCTGGATTACATGGCCTGGCTGCTGGACCACCGGCGCTGGCTGGCCGGGGATATGATGACGCTGGCGGATTTCGCCGCGGCGGCACATTTGTCGTCGCTGGACTACATCTCGGATGTGGACTGGAACCGCTCGGCGGTGGTCAAGGACTGGTACGCCAAGATCAAGTCGCGGCCTGCGTTCCGGTCGATCCTGGCGGATCAGGTGCCGGGGTTCCGGCCGCCGCCGCATTACACCGATCTGGATTTCTGATATCAACCGGTTGAGGGGCGCTGCCCCCGCGGCCCTGATGGGCCGCTCCCCCGGAGTATTTGGGCAAAGATGAAAGACGGAGCCGGCATCAAGGAAAAACTGGTCGCTCAGGCGC
This sequence comes from Leisingera sp. ANG1, assembly GCF_000203975.2. Classification (GTDB taxonomy): domain Bacteria; phylum Pseudomonadota; class Alphaproteobacteria; order Rhodobacterales; family Rhodobacteraceae; genus Leisingera. Next base: position 13,871 of record NZ_AFCF02000015.1, read on the forward strand.
TGGCCGAGGGGTTTGTGTCCTGCCGCATCTGCCGGCCCTGGGACGTGCCGCAGGTGCCGGGGCGGCTGCAGGCGTTTCTGGACGCGGGCTATCACGGGCAGATGGGGTGGATGGCGGAGCGCAGCCATTGGCGCGGCGACCCGGCGCAGCTGTGGCCGGAGGCGCGCTCGGTGATCATGCTGGCCGAAAGCTACACGCCTGAGGAGGACCCGATGGCGGTGGTGGGGCAGGCGGACCGCGGCGCGGTCTCGGTTTATGCCCGGGGCAAAGACTATCACGATCTGGTCAAGAAACGGCTGAAGCGGCTGGCGCGCTGGCTGATTGCCGAGGCCGGGGCGGATTGCGAGGTGAAGGTTTTTGTCGATACCGCGCCGGTGCCGGAAAAGGCGCTGGGCATGGCGGCAGGGCTGGGCTGGCAGGGCAAGCACAGCAACCTGGTGAGCCGCGATTGGGGGAATTGGGCCTTTTTAGGGTCTGTTTTCACCACACTGGAGCTGCCGGCGGATGTGGCGGAGCCGGACCGCTGCGGGTCCTGCCGGGCCTGTCTGGACAGCTGCCCGACCGATGCTTTTCCGGCGCCCTATCAAGTCGATGCGCGGCGCTGCATTTCCTACCTGACTATTGAGCACAAAGGGCCGGTGGCGGAGGAGCTGCGCGGCAAGATGGGCAACCGGATCTATGGCTGCGATGACTGCCTGGCGGCTTGCCCCTGGAACAAATTTGCGGTGGCGGCCAGCGACATGCGCTATGCCGCGCGCGACGAGCTGAAGGCGCCGCGGCTGGCAGAGCTTGCGGTGCTGGATGACGCTGCGTTCCGGGAGAAGTTCTCCGGCTCGCCGATCAAGCGTATCGGGCGCGACCGCTTTGTACGCAATGTGCTCTATGCCATTGGCAATTCCGGCCTGGCGGAGCTGCGCGAAGTGGCGCAGCGGCTGGCGGAGGATCCGGACCCGGCGGTGGCGGATGCGGCGCGATGGGCGGTTCAACGGCTTTCGTGACGCAAACAGGATGGACGGGCCGCAAATAGGCGTTACACCCGGTCCGGCGAACAGAGTTTGAGAGGGCTGGGCATGGCGTTGCTGCTGGGAGTGGACACGGGCGGAACCTATACCGATGCGGTGCTGATCCGCGACGAGAAGGAGGTGATCGCCTCTGCCAAGTCGCTGACGACGCGCCAGGATTTGGCAATTGGTGTCGGCGGCGCGATCCGGGCGGTGCTGGAGCAATCCGGAGTACAGCCGCAGGAGGTCTCGCTGGCGGCGCTGTCCACCACCCTGGCCACCAATGCGCTGGTCGAGGGCCAGGGCGGCCGGGTGGCGCTGATCTATATCGGCTTTAAGGAGGATGATCTGGACCGGCACGGGCTGCGGGACGCGCTGAAGGGCGATCCGGCCTTGGTGATCGGCGGCGGTCATACCCATGCCGGCAGCGAGGCTGCGCCCCTGGACACAGAGGCGCTGGAGCTGTTCCTGCGCACCGAGGGCCAGGGGGTGACGGGTTTTGCCGTGGCCAGTGTCTTTGCCACCCGCAATCCGGCGCATGAGGTGGAAGCAGCGCGGATCATTCATGAGATGACCGGCGCGCCGGCCACCTGCTCGCACCAGCTGTCGGCCAAGCTGAACGGGCCCAAGCGGGCGGTGACGGCAGTGCTGAATGCGCGCCTCATCGGCATGATTGACCGGCTGATCGGGCGGGCGCAGGACACGCTGCGCGATCTGGGGATCGAGGCGCCGATGATGGTGGTGCGCGGCGACGGCGCGCTGATGAGCGGCGAGCAGGCGCGGGAGCGGCCGATTGAGACCATCCTGTCCGGCCCGGCGGCGTCGATTGTCGGTGCGCGCTGGATGACCGGGGCGGATCATGCGCTGGTGAGCGACATCGGCGGCACCACCACGGATGTGGCGCTGATCAAGGACGGCAAGCCCGCGATTGACCCCGCAGGCGCGCGGGTCGGGGCGTTCCGCACCATGGTGGAGGCGGTGGCGATGCGCACCACGGGCCTGGGCGGTGACAGCCAGGTGCATCTGAACACCAGCGGGCTGTCCGGCGGGCTGACCCTGGGGCCGCGGCGGGTGGTGCCGGTTTCGCTGATTGCCACCGACGCGCCGGAGGTGGTGCATGCGGCGCTGGACGAGCAGCTGCGCAATTCCACCGTGGGCGAATTTGACGGGCGCTTTGTGCGGGCGGTGCCGGGGGTGCCGGTGGCGGGCCTGAGCGAGCGGGAGGCCGGGCTGCTGGCGCGGATCGGGATGCAGGTGCATCCCTTGGGGCAGATCCTGCGCACCCGGATGGAGCATGGCTCCTTGGGCCGGCTGGTGGACCGCGGGCTGGTGCAGGTTTCCGGCGTGACGCCCTCGGATGCCAGCCATGTGCTGGGCCGGGTGGAGGCCTGGGACCGCGAGGCGGCAGAGAAGGCGCTGACACTGTTTGCCCGCCGCCGGGTGGGCAGCGGCGACATGGTCGCGAAAGACGCGGAGGCACTGGCGCAGATGATCATTGATCAGCTGACCGAACAGACCGCTTTGACCTTGCTGGAGTCTGCTTTTGCGGAAGAAGCCGAGGATTTTGGCCTGCCAGAGGATCAATTGGCGCGGCATGTGCTGATGCAACGCGGGCTGGCAAAGCACCGCGGGCTGCTGGCGCTGGATGCGTCGCTGAATGTCGATGTGGTGGGGCTGGGGGCCTCTGCCCCCAGCTATTACCCGGCGGTGGGGGAGCGGCTGCATTGCAACATGATCCTGCCGGAACATGCGGGCGTGGCCAACGCCATCGGTGCTGTGGTGGGGCGGGTGACCATGCGGCGCAGCGGCACCGTGACCTCGCCCTCCGAGGGCAAATACCGGGTGCATCTGGAGAGTGGGCCGGTGGACTACCAGGCCTCAGACGAGGCGCTGGCTGCGCTGGAGGCAGCGCTGGCGGGTGAGGCTCGCGGTGCAGCAGAGGAAGCGGGCGCCGAGGACATTCATATGCATGTGGAGCGGGATATCCGCACCGCGCAGGTGGAGTCGCGGGAAGTGTTTGTTGAAGGCACGCTGACGGTGGAAGCCAGCGGGCGGCCGCGGGTGGCGCACGATTGAACCTGTTTCCAGGTAGCGGGTTTTCGTGGAAAACCCGCGGCCTCCGGTGGGGGTATTTCTGACCAGAAAGAAGCGCGGGGATTGGATTGCTCTGGAAGCGTAAAGCCCCGCCGGAGGGCGGGGCTGAAGGAAGGGCCTTGTTAGAGCCTATTCTGCGGCGGCGTTCCGTTTCGGCAGCACCCAATCGGGGCGGGCGAAATGGCAGGTGTAGCCATTGGGCAGGCGCTGCAGATAGTCCTGATGCTCAGGCTCAGCCTCCCAGAAGTCGCCAACCGGCGCCAGTTCGGTGACCACTTTGCCGGGCCAGAGGCCGGAGGCGTTCACATCTGCGATGGTGTCTTCGGCCACGGCCTTTTGCGTCTCGTCCGTGTAGTAGATCGCGGAACGGTAGCTCATCCCCAGGTCATTGCCCTGGCGGTTGACCGTGGTCGGGTCGTGGATCTGGAAGAAGAACTCCAGCTGTTCCCGGAAGGAGGTGACGGTGGGATCAAAGATGATCTCGATTCCCTCGGCATGGGTGCCGTGGTTCTTGTAGGTGGCATTGGGCACGTCGCCGCCGGTATAGCCGACACGGGTGCTGATGACGCCGGGGCGTTTGCGGATCAGTTCCTGCATGCCCCAGAAACAGCCGCCTGCCAGGACGGCGCGTTCGGTGGTGCTCATTTCACGACCTCCACTTGGTTGATATAGGCGCCATAGCCCTCGGCCTCCATGTCGTCCAGATGGACAAACCGCAGGGAGGCGGAGTTGATGCAGTAGCGCAGGCCGCCGCGGTCCATCGGCCCGTCCGGGAACACATGGCCCAGGTGGCTGTCGCCATGGGTGGAGCGGACCTCGGTTCGGATCATGCCGAGGGTCCGGTCTTCCAGTTCCTGGATATGCGCGGATTCGATCGGCTTGGTGAAACTGGGCCAGCCGCAGCCGGATTCGTATTTGTCGGAGGAGGCAAACAGCGGTTCGCCCGACACGATGTCGACATAGATGCCCGGCTCCTTGTTATAGAGCAGCTTGCCGGTGCCGGGGCGTTCGGTGCCTGCGTTCTGGGTCACATAGAACTCTTCCTCCGACAGTGCTGCAACGGCGTCCGGGTTTTTGAAGTATTTGGTCATGGTGTCCTCCCGCCTGTTCGCGTTGCAGCAGAACATGGGGTCTGTAGCCGCAAATGCAAAGCCCTGTTACAGGCGGCTCGCAAAGCCGTGTGCGGGGCGGCTCAGGCGGCGAAGGCGCCGGCCAGCTCTGCGGGCAGGGTGAACTCACCCAGCACACGGGCGCGGGCTTCTGCCGACATCTTGCGGGCGGTCTTTTCGACGATGCGCTGCACCTTGTCTGCCGGGTGTTTGGCGGCGAAGGGTTCAAAGTACCATTTCAGGAAGACAAAGCAGATGATGTCCTCCAGCGCCTGCACCTGATCATCGCGCTTGATGCCCTCCTTGCGCAGCATCTTTGCGGCGGCGTCCACGTCTTCTGCGCCGTAGCCTGCGTCCTGCATCAGCGCGGTGACCACTTCGGCGTGGTGCTCTGCCTCGGCCTTGCGCCAGGCGAGGTAGCCGGCGCGGCCTTCGGGGAAGGCGCTGCGCTCCAGCTTCCAGCGCTCCACATGCTGGCCGCGGGCGGCAATTTGCAGCGGCTCGGCTGCGTCCGGGAACAGGCGTTGCTGCTCCGCGCTCATCCGCTGTCCATAGAGCAGCGCGGCGGGCTGGCCGTCTTCCAGGGTCGGATCCTTGGCATTGGCGGCGTCGATTGCGTCCAGCACCTGGGATAGTTGCGTGCTCATGCCGCGTCCTCCTGCTTATGTCTTTGGGGATCAGGTTACGGCGGAAACGCAAGGACTTGCAACGGGGCCGCGCCGCGGCAGCGGCGCCGGGCCCAAGGGGCAGGGGCGGGTGTCAGCCCGGCTTTGCCGCGCGGGAGGGCCCTGTTTGCGGCTGTGCAGGCTGGCGGGAGAGCTGGACCGCCAGGATGCCGCCGGTGACGATGGCAACGCCCAGCACGTCGAGCGGCCCCAGTTTCTCGCCCAGCAGCACGCTGGCGACGGCGACGCCGAATACCGGGTTCAGGAAGTGGAAGGTGGCGGCGCGCACCGCGCCGATGCGGTTCAGCAGCAGCACCCAGATGAAGGTCGCCATCAGTCCCGGCACGATGGTGGTGTAGGTAAAGGCCGCCGCCAGCCGCCAGGTGGGGTTGACGAATATTTCCTCGCTCAGCGGTGCGGCGACAAACAGGATGGCAGAGCCGATCAGCATCTGCAGCCCCACCACCATCATGAAGTTGCCGCCGGAGGTGGCGCCGCGCAGGGCGAGGGTTGCGGTGGTGAGGGCCAGCACGCCAATCACGCAGAGGAAGACGCCCGTCAGGTCCACGCCGGCGCTGAGGCGGGTGCCCATGATCAGGGCAACGCCCAAGATGCCCGCGAGCAATCCGGCGTAGCCGAGGGGCCGCAGCCGCTCTCCGAACAGCATCCAGCCGGCCAGTGCCACCAGCAGCGGCATGGTGGAGGCGATGATGGCGGCCAGGGAGGCCTCGATCCATTGCATGGCGACAAAGTTGAGGCCGAGGTAGAGCGCGTTCTGGCAGACACCGAAGATCACCGTCGCGCGCCACTGGCCCGGAGTCAGCCGCCAGGTCTGGCCCATGGCGCGGGCAATGGCGACGCCGATCAGGCCGGAGATCAGGAACCGCACAGCGAGGGAAAACAGCGGCGAGGCATCCTGCACGATGATCCGCGCCGAGGTGAAGGCCGAGGACCACATCAGGGCAAAGGCAAGCCCCATGGCTATTGCGCGTGCGTCCATTGTCCCAACCCTTTCTGCTGCGGCGGACTGTCGGGGAAGCGGGCGGCGGGATCAAGCCCCGTTATTCAAGCCCTGTCAGCTGAGCCGGGCTGCGAAGATCTGCCAGCTGGCGGCACCAAAGGCGGCGGCGAACAGGGCCTCGAACACGCGACGCAGGCGGATGTAGATGCGGCTGGCGGCGGCGCTGGAAAACAGGATCGCGTAGCCGTGGAAGATCAGCGTGCTTTGCACTGCGATGGCGGCAATTACCACCAGCAGCGCCGAGGGCTCGGTGCCGGGCGGAATGCCAATGGCGTAGAGCGAGCCGAAGAACAGGATCGCCTTCGGATTAGTCAGATGCAGCGCCAGCCCCTTGGCGTAAGCTGCGCGCAGCGAGGGCGCTGCCGAGGGGCGCAGTTCCGGGGCGCCGGAACGCAGGGCAGAACGCGCCGAGCGGATCGCCAGATACATCAGGTAGGCGGCGCCGAAGTAGCGGACCACTTCGAACATCCAGGCATTGGCCAGCATCACCGCACCCAGGCCAAATGCGGCAGAGACCGACCAGATCAGTGAGCCGCTGCTGACGCCGGCCGCCAGTGCCAGCCCGGCGGCGCGGCCGCGCTGCATGGCAGTGCCGGCGATGGTCAGGGTGGCCGGGCCGGGGCTGACGCCGGCCAGCAAAGCGGCACCCAGGATCAGCAGCAGATTGACGTTCTCCATGGTGCGGCCCCCTCTTGTGCGTTGATCTCAGCCTGCGCCTCTGGACCCGGCATTGCAATCAGCAACGCTGCGGCGGCGGGCGAACTGTTGGCCGTATGTGCGGGGGCAAAAGAAAAGGGCCGCCCGCAGCGGGCAGCCCTCAAACCGTCCGGATCAGGTCCGGTATCAGCCGTTCACGCTGTCTTTCAGCGCTTTGGCGATGGTCATTTTCACCACCTTGTCGGCTTCCTTGGTGAACTTCTCACCGGTGGCCGGGTTGCGCACTTCGCGCTCGGGACGCTCGCGGCAGTAGATCTTGCCGACGCCCGGCAGGGTCACGGCACCGCCGCCCGACACTTCGCGGGTGATCAGCGAGCAGACCGCTTCCAGTGCGGAACCTGCGACTTTCTTGTCGCTGCCCATTTCCTCTGCCAGAGCGGCAACAAGCTGGGTTTTGGTCATCGGTTTGGACATTCTTCGTCTCCTTAAACTGCCCGAACTGTGGGGCCTCATCGCGTGACATTATCGTTATGTTGTATGATAACACAACTTCTTGTGTGCTCCGCACAGTCCAAAATGGGCATTTTTTCTAGGAAAACTGCAAAAAACCGCCTTAGAGGAAGGCTGTTTCGTCGAACGAGCGCAATTTCCGGCTGTGCAGGCGCTCCAGAGGCATGCCGCGCAGGCGTTCCATAGCTCTTATGCCGATTTGCAGATGGCGCGCAACCTGGGTCCGGTAAAAGTCCGACGCCATGCCCGGGAGCTTCAGCTCACCGTGCAGCGGCTTGTCCGAAACACAGAGCAGCGTGCCGTAGGGCACCCGGAAGCGGTAGCCGTTGGCGGCGATGGTGGCGCTTTCCATGTCCAGCGCCACCGCGCGGGACTGGCTGAGGCGCTGCACCGGGCCGGACTGGTCGCGCAGCTCCCAGTTGCGGTTGTCGATGGTGGCGACGGTGCCGGTGCGCATGATCCGCTTGAGGTCGAAGCCTTCGTATTCGGTGATCTCGGCCACCGCCTCCTCCAGCGCGACTTGGATTTCCGCAAGCGCCGGGATCGGGGTCCAGATTGGCAGGTCGTCGTCCAGCACGTGATCTTCGCGCAGGTAGCCATGCGCCAGCACGAAGTCCCCCAGCGCCTGTGTGTTCCTGAGGCCGGCGCAATGGCCGACCATCAGCCAGGCATGCGGGCGCAGCACCGCGATGTGGTCGGTTGCGGTCTTGGCATTGGAGGGGCCGACGCCGATGTTGACCAGGGTGACGCCGTTCCCGTCCTCGCGCTTCAGATGGTAGGTGGGCATTTGCGGCAGCTTGCCGGCCTCGGGGATCACCGCGTCAGGACCGGTTATCTCGTGATCGCCGGTGCTGACAAAACTGGTATAGCCGCTGTCCGGATCCGCCAGCTGGGCGCGGGCATAGGCTTCGAACTCTGCCACGTAGAACTGGTAGTTGGTGAACAGGACGTGGTTCTGGAAATGCTCCGGGCTGGTGGCTGTGTAATGGCTGAGCCGCGCCAGCGAGTAGTCGATGCGCTGGGCAGTAAATAGCGCCAGCGGGCCGGTGCCGTTGGGCGGCTGGTAGGTGCCGTTGACGATGTCGTCATTTGTGGTCGACAGATCCGGCACGTCAAACACATCGCGCAGGGTGAAGCCCGCCGCACCCTCTTGCGGCACCGTCAGGTCCGGGCGCGAGGCCACTGCGAAATGCACCGGGATCGGGGTGTCCGAGACGCTGATGGTGACCGGCTGGCCGTGGTTGCGGATCAGCAGGGTGATTTGCTGGATCAGGTAATTGCGGAACAGGTCCGGCCGGGTCACCGTGGTGGCATAGGTGCCGGGTGCGGAGACGTGGCCAAAGCTGAGGCGGCTGTCCACCTGTGCGAAGGTCAGGGTGGAGAACCGGATCTCCGGGTAGTAGGCGCGGATGCGCTGGTTGTCCGGCGCGCCGTCCGCCATTGCGCGGATGAACTCATCGCAGAGGAACCCGGTGGCCTGATTATAAAGCAGCTCCAGCCGGTCCACGGCCTCGGTTGCGTCGTTGAAGCTTTCGTCCGGCGGATGGCCGGGGTGTTTTGTTGTTATCATTGGGCAGGCTCGATTACCGGGATTTTCTGGAATGTGCGCACGTCGACCAGGCCCAGGTCGGAGATCCTCAGTTCCGGGATCACCACCAGCGCCAGAAGCGAGTGCTGCATATATGCGTTGTTAAGGGCGCAGCCGCAGGCCTGCATCGCCTCCACCATCACCTGTGCCTTGGCGGCGACCTCGGTGGCGGGGCTGTCGGACATCAGGCCAGCGATCGGCAGTTCGATCAGCGCCAGTTCCTGCCCGTCCCTGTAAATGGTGATGCCGCCGCCCACCTGCGCCAGCCGGTTGGCCGCCAGCGCCATCTGCTCACGGTCGGTGCCAACCACGATCATATGGTGGCTGTCATGCGCCACGGTTGAGGCCATCGCCATTTTACCGCTGTAGCCGAAGCCGGAGACAAACGCGTTGGTGACGCCGCCGGTGGCGCGGTGGCGTTCCACCAGCGCGATCTGGCAGACATCGCCGCTGCCCTCGACCAGCCCGTCGACCACTGGCAGCTCCGCCCGCAGCGCCTTGGTCGGGGCCTGGTTTTCGACCACGCCGATCACATTGGCAGTGACCGCATTGGCGCCCTCCGGCGCGGCCAGTTCGAAGTCCTTCGCGGTCAGCTCATGGCCCAGGTGTACGGTGCCGCGGGCGCTGGCGGGCCAGTCGTAGTGCGGGCAGTCGACCTTGATAGAGCCTGATTCCGCCACGATCTGCCCGCGGGCGATGACCACCTCGATCGGCAGTTCGCTCAAGTCCGAGGTCAGGATCACATCGGCGCGGCGGCCCGGGGTGATGGAGCCGATCTCCCGCTCCAGCCCGAAGTGGGTGGCGGTGTTGATGGTCGCCATCTGCAGCGCAATCACCGGGTCGCAGCCGCAGGCAATGGCGTGGCGCACCACCCGGTTCATGTGGCCGTCGTTGACCAGCGTGCCGGAGTGGCAGTCATCGGTGCAGAGAATGAAGTTGCGCGGGTCCAGGCCCTTCTCGGTGACGGCGGTGATCTGGCTCTCGACGTCATACCAGGCAGAGCCGAGCCGCATCATCGACCGCATACCCTGGCGCACTCGCGCGATGGCGTCAGCCTCGCAGGTGCCCTCGTGGTCATCGGCTGGGCCGCCGGCCACATAGGCCGCGAAGTCCGGGCCAAGGTCGGGGGAGGCGTAATGGCCGCCCACGGTTTTTCCTGCGCGCTGGGTTGCGGCGATTTCGGCCAGCATCTTGGGGTCGGCGTTGGCGACGCCGGGGAAGTTCATCATCTCCCCCAGCCCGATGATGCCGGGCCAGTTCATCGCCTCAGCCACGTCCTCGGCAAAGATTTCATAACCGGTGGTTTCCAGCCCCGGCGCCGAGGGCGCGCAACTGGGCATCTGGGTGAAGATATTGACCGGCTGCATCAGCGCCTCGTCATGCATATAGCGCACCCCGTCCAGACCCAGCACATTGGCAATCTCATGCGGGTCGGTGAACATCGAGGTGGTGCCATGCGGGATCACCGCGCGGGCAAATTCCGCGGGGGTGAGCATGCCGCTCTCGATATGCATATGGGCATCGCACAGGCCGGGGATCATGTAACGCCCGTTGGCCTCGATGATCTGGGTGTCTGGCCCGGTGCAATAGGAGGCATCCGGCCCGACATAGGCGATACGCCCGGCCTTGATCGCAATATCATGGCCCGGCAGCTGTTCGCGGGTGTGGACATTGACCCAGATGCCCTGGCGGATCACCGTATCGGCGGGTGCGCGGCCTGCGGCTACTTCGATCAATTGCGGGGCGGTGTCGGGCCAGCTCGGAAAAATGTTTTCTGACATAATCCAATTGTTCCGATTGCGGGCGGGAAGGCAAGCGGATTGCTGGCTTTGCCATCAAAGCTTCATGCGGATGGTGGAAAGGCGCCGAAGGCTGGCGCATTTGGCGTTGCCGCAGCGCGGGTTTCAACGGCAGGGTGTAAGTGTTTCTTATGCGGAGGAATTGGCATGGACTACCAGACTGTGGACGCAGACAGCTTTGGCCGTTCCCTGCGCGGGATCGGGATTAACCTGCTGGTGCGGGATGTTCCGGCAGAGATTGCCTTTTTAGAGACTGTTTTTGCCATGAAAGGCCATCAGGTGAGCAAGGATTTTGCCATCGTCACCTATGGCGGACAGGTGTTTCAGCTGCACAGCGACGGCACCTATGCGGAAAATCCGCTGCTGGGGCTGCTGCCGGAAAACCCGCCGCGCGGGGCCGGGATTGAGATCCGGCTTTATGACACTGACCCGGATGCGGCTGCGGCGCGGGCGGAAGCCGCTGGCTTCACAATTCTGCAGGCGCCTGCGGACAAGCCGCATGGCCTGCGCGAGGCCTATATCTTGTGTGAAAACGGCTATGCCTGGGTGCCAAGCAGGCCCAAGGGGTAAGGGCTGGGAATTCCTCCCCTTTTACCCGGGCGACGACCGGTCCATGCTGGGCGGAACCTTTTGGATGCCGCGAGGGACCGCTGATGCACGCCATTGCCGATACAACTGCCCTGGTCGAGGAGGGGGTGCTGACCGCGGATCAGGCCCGCACCATCGAGGCGCGCTCGCGCGAGGTTATGGTATCGCTGGCGGTCAACGCGATCCTGTGTTTCGGAATCATCGCCGCCACCGCCGGCTTCATCTTCTGGCTGGCGGATCCGCTTGCGGTAGCTGTGACGGGCATCCTGATGCTGGGCGGCGGGCTGGCGGTTCTGGCACGCGGCAGCGAGACGCTGCGGATGTTCGGCAATTCCGCCACTTTGATTGGCGCGGGGATGCTGATGGGCGGTGCCGGAATTGAGCTGGTGGACAAATACGAGGACATCGCCGGCTGGGTGATGCTGCCCGCCGGTGCGCTGGTGGCGCTGATCTGCACCTGGCGCTGGCGTCACGGGGCTTGGTCTGCGGGTTTTGTGCTGGGGGCGATCCTGCTGATGGGGCTGGCGATGCATCTGGCGGGGATCGAACTGCTGCTGCAACAATACGGCATCGGCTCACCGTTGCGGAACCTGGCGCTGCTTTATTATGCGGCGGCGCTGGCGCTGGCCGGCTGGCAAGTGGACGTGCGTTTTGTCACCGCGCTGGCAATTGCGCCCTTTGCCCAGATGCTGGAGACCGGCACCAGCTATTTCCATGCGGCCTATGTGTTCTATTCGCCGGAATCGACGCTGACGATCCTGCAGATGGTGCTGCTGATCGTGCTCTGTGTCTGGGGTGCGGCCCGGCTGGCGGAGCGCGATGCCCGGCACTTGCGCATCCTGGCGATATTGGGGTTTGCGGTCGCGAACCTTTGTGCGCTGGTCGGCTCCTTGTGGGGGGACGTGGTGGGCGAAACCGTTTGGGGGCCAGGCCGCTACAGCGACGGTTACGAGGATTGGGAAGCCTACTCTGCCGCCCGCGATGCCTTCCGCGACAGCGCACTGTTCATTTCCGAAAACGTCTATTCCGTGCTCTGGGCAGCGGTGCTGGCGGCGGTGATCTTCTGGGCGGCGCAGCGGCACCAGCGCGGATTGTTCAACGCGGCGCTGACCTTTGCCGCGATCCATGCCTACACGCAGATGTTTGAATCCTTCGCCGATGAGCCGCTGGCCTATGTGATTGGTGGTCTGGCGGCGATCCCGCTGGCCTGGGGATTGTGGCGGCTGAATCAGTGGATGGCGGCAAAGCAGGTCTAACCGGTACTGCGCAAGCTGCGCGGAGTGGTTCCGAACTCCGCCTTGAAGGCCCGGGTCAGCGCGCTCGGGTCGTCGTAGCCGCAGCGCAGGGCAATCTCTGAAACGCTCAGAACAGTTTCTAACACGAGCTTTCTGGCCTGTATCAGACGCAGCCGCCGGTAGACCGCCTGCGGCGTTGCCCCCAGTTCACCCTTCATCCGCGCCTCCAGATCCTTCTGGCTGCGGCCCGCCTTTCGGGCCACGGCAGCGATGGGCAAGGGCGTTTCCAGATTAGCCTGCATCACCGCAACCGCGCGGGCAACCGATTTGCCGCGCACCAGGATCGGGTCCTGGGTCTCCGTCGCCTCAGGCGCCATGAACAGCGTGGCAACTTCCAGCCGCAATGCAGCGCCATGCTGGTCGCCGATCAGCTCCATCATGGTGTCAAAGGCCGCCAGCGCGCCGGTGCAGGTGATGCGGTCGCCGTCCCGGACCTGCCGCGCTCTTTCGGCCTCAACCTCCGGGAAAGCCTCGGTGAAGCGGCCCAGCTCTTCCCAGTGGATGGTGGCCCGGCGCCCGTCCAGCAGCCCGGCCTGCGCCAGCAGCCAGGCGCCGGTGTCAAACCCTGCCAGCACTTTGTAGCGGCGGGCAGCGGATTTCAGCGCCCGGGCGGTCGCCGCATTGGCGTGGCGCAGGAAGTCATAAGACGGCATCGCAATCAGCAGATCACCGCTGCAATCACCCAGTTTTCCATGCGCCCGCACCTCCATGCCTGAGGACGAAACCGCCGGCGCGCCGTCCAGCGTCAGGAACCGCCAGGCATAGACTTGCCGCCCGGCAAACGTATTGGCGGCACGCAGCGGCTCCACCGTGTTGGCCAGGCAATGGGCCGAAAAGGCATCAAACAGCAGCACATCCAATTGCTGCGCCGCAGCGGCATCTTTTGTCCAACTTCGCATGATTATTTCTAACCTTGCATGATGAACGCGTGCAAGCGGCGTAATCTGATCCGCAACAGATTTGCCGAAGGAAGACCGCCATGCAGTTCGGGATGACCGAAGAACAGTCGATGATCGTTGAGACCACCCGCGCCTTTGTGGAAAAGGAGCTCTATCCGCATGAGGCGGAGATCGAGCGCACCGGCCACCTGGACATGGATGTGATCCGCGACGTGCAGAAGAAGGCAATGGAAGCGGGGCTGTATGCCGCCAACATGCCCGAGGAAGTGGGCGGTGCCGGTCTCGATACCCTGACCTGGCTGATGTATGAAAAGGAACTGGGCCGCGCCAACTATGCGCTGCACTGGACCGGGGTCGCGCGGCCGTCGAACATCCTGCTGGCAGGCACAGAGGAGCAGAAAGAGAAATACCTGTTCCCCTGCATGAAGGGCGAGAAATGGGACTGCCTGGCGATGACTGAGCCGGATGCGGGATCCGACCTGCGCGGCATGAAGGCCAGTGCCCGTCAGGACGGTGACGACTGGATCCTGAACGGCACCAAGCATTTCATCAGCCACGCCGATATTGCTGATTTTGCCATCTGCTTCATGGCAACCGGGGTTGAGGACACACCGCGCGGGCCGAAGAAGAAGATCACTGCCTTCTTTGTCGACAAGGGCACACCCGGTTTCGAGGTGCGCGACGGCTACGGCAACGTCAGCCACCGCGGCTACACCAATGCGGTGCTGGAATTCGACGACTGCCGCCTGCCATCCTCGGCCATTCTGGGCGAGGTCGACAAGGGGTTCGAGGTGGCCAACACCTGGCTGGGCGCCACCCGCCTGCAAGTGGCCGCCACCTGCCTGGGCCGCGCCGAACGGGCGCTGCAGCACTCGATCGAATACGCCGCCGAGCGCAAGCAGTTCGGCCAGCAGATCGGCAAGTTCCAGGGCATTTCCTTCAAGCTGGCCGACATGGCGCTGGAGCTGAAGGCGGCGAACCTCTTGACCTGGGAAGCCGGCTGGAAATTCGACCAGGGCACCGTCACCGAGAGCGACATGTCGATGGCCAAGCTGAAAGCAACCGAAATGCTGGCCTTTGTCGCCGACGAGGCGATCCAGATTCATGGCGGCATGGGCCTGATGGACGAGCTGCCGCTGGAACGCATCTGGCGCGACGCACGGGTGGAGCGTATCTGGGAAGGCACCAGTGAAATCCAGCGGCACATCATCAGCCGCGAGATGCTGCGCGCCGTCGGAGGCTGATCCATGATCCAAACCGGGAAACCCGTAGTTACCATTACCTACTGCATCGGCTGCAACTGGCTGCTGCGGGCGGGCTGGATGGCGCAGGAGCTGCTGCAGACCTTCCAGGACCAATTGGGCGGGGTGACTCTGGTTCCCGGAGATTTGGGCGGGATCTTTGAGATCCATGTTGATAAGGAGCTGGTCTGGGAACGCAAACGGGACGGCGGCTTTCCTGATGTGAAAGAGCTGAAAACCCGCGTGCGCGACCGGATCAACCCTGAACAAGACCTCGGCCATCTGGACCGCGGCAAGACCGGTGAATAAGATCAAATGCAGTCTCTAAACAGGCTTTTCCGCCCGAAAACCATTGCTGTGATTGGCGGCGGCGCATGGTGCCGCCTGGTGATCGAGCAATGCCAGAAGATGGGGTTCGAGGGCACCATTTGGCCCGTCCACCCCAAAGCTGAAGAGGTCGCGGGCCTGCCTGCCTTCAAGGATGCGGACAGCCTGCCGGAGGCACCTGACGCAGCCTTCATCGGCGTGAACCGTTTTGCCACGATCGAGGTGGTGCGGGCGCTGTCGGCGCGCGGGGCTGGCGGGGCAGTGTGCTTTGCCTCCGGGTTCCTGGAGGCTGCGGCCGAGGACGCGGAAGGCGCGGACCTGCAGGCGCAGCTGCTGGAAGCAGCAGGCGGCATGCCGTTCCTTGGCCCCAACTGCTATGGCTTCATCAACTACCTGGACGGCGCACTGCTGTGGCCGGACCAGCATGGCGGGCAGCGGGCAGAAAAGGGTGTGGCACTGGTCACCCAAAGCTCCAACATCGCCATCAACCTGACCATGCAGAAGCGCGGGCTGCCGCTGGCCTATGTGGTGACCGCCGGCAATCAGGCGCAGTCGGGCATTGCCGCGATTGGCGAGGCGTTGCTGGAGGATGACCGGGTGACCGCGCTGGGCCTTCATATCGAGGGTTTTGGCGATCTGCGCGCCTTTGAGGCCCTGGCCGCGCGGGCGCGCGAGCTGGGCAAGCCGGTCATCGCGCTGAAAGTTGGCAAATCAGCTGAGGCCCAGGCCGCAACTGTTTCTCATACCGCCTCGCTTGCGGGCGGTGACGCGGGTGCGGGGGCTTTGCTCTCACGCCTTGGCATTCCGCGTCTGGATGACCTGCCTTCCTTCCTGGAGACGCTGAAATTGCTGCATGTGGCGGGGCGTCTGCCTTCGAACCGCATCGCAACCATCAGCTGCTCCGGTGGGGAGGCAAGCCTGGCTGCGGACACCGGCCATGCGCGGAAGGTGGAGTTCCCGCCTTTGAACGACCGCCAGAAAACGGACCTGCGCGCGGCACTCGGCCCGATGGTGGCGCTGGCAAATCCGCTCGACTATCACACCTATATCTGGCGCGACACCGAGGCGATGACCAAGGCGTTCTCAGCCATGATGGATCCGCAGCTGGCAATGACCATGCTGGTTGTGGATTTCCCGCGCGATGACCGCTGCGATGCCTCGGACTGGGAATGCACCATTCAGGCGGCCATCGGCTCGCGTGAGCGGACTGGCGCCAACGTCGGTCTGGTGGCAACCCTGCCGGAACTGCTGCCGGAGGAAGTGGCGGCCCGGCTGATGGACGCGGGTGTGGTGCCCTTCTGCGGTCTCAGCGAAGCGATTGCCGCCTGCGAGGCGGCCAGCCTGCCGCTGCCGGAAGCGCCTGCGCCGTTGTTGCTGCCAACCCCGGTTGTGGAGCCCGATCTGGTGCCGGAGGCCGAAGCCAAATGGCAGCTTTCCAGCTATGGGCTGCGCACTCCGCGCTCCAAACGGGCGGCTTCGGCCACCAATGCCCGCGCGGTGGCGGTCGACGTCGGCTTTCCGGTGGTGCTGAAGGGCGAAGGTGTCGCGCATAAAACCGAGGCGGGGGCAGTGGCGCTGAACCTGAATTCAGGCCAGGAGGTGAGCGACGCCGCCTTCAACATGCCTGCGGAGCGTTTCTTGGTGGAGGAGATGGTTACTGGCGCGGTGGCGGAGCTGCTGATCGGCGTGGTGAAAGACCCGGCGCACGGGTTTGTCATGACACTGGCGGCGGGCGGCACCTTGACCGAGCTGATGGAGGACAGCGCGTCTTTCCTGCTGCCGGCCTCGGATGCGGAGATTGAGGCGGCGCTGAAATCCTTGCGGGTTTCCAAGCTGCTGGATGGCTACCGCGGCGCCCCGGCGGCAGACCGCGAGGCAATCCTGCGCGCCATCCGTGCAGTTGAGGCCTATGTGATGGAGAACGCGCTGGGGCTGGAGGAGATCGAGATCAACCCGCTTCTGTGCACGCCAAAGGATGCGGTTGCGGCAGACGCGCTGATGCGCCGGAAATACTGAGGCTTCGGCCCTGAAACAGAACGGCATGCCAAATGCCAGGAGGAGACGACATGAGTGAAAGCCCTGTGAAAACCCGCCGCGACGGCGCCATTCTGGAAGTGACTCTGGACCGGCCCAAGGCCAATGCCATTGACCTGGCCACCAGCAAGGTGATGGGCGAGGTATTCCGAGATTTTCGTGACGACCCGGAGCTGCGGGTGGCAATCCTGACCGGCAGTGGGGAGAAATTTTTCTGCCCCGGCTGGGACCTGAAGGCCGCCGCAGACGGTGATGCGGTGGATGGCGATTACGGCGTCGGCGGTTTCGGCGGGCTGCAGGAGCTGCGGGATATGAACAAGCCGGTGATTGCCGCCGTGAACGGCATCGCCTGCGGCGGCGGGTTGGAGCTGGCGCTGTCGGCGGACATGATCATTGCAGCCGATCACGCCACATTTGCGCTGCCGGAAATCCGCTCCGGCACCGTGGCAGACGCGGCCAGCGTCAAACTGCCCAAGCGCATCCCCTACCATATCGCCATGGAGCTGCTGCTGACCGGGCGCTGGTTTGATGCCGAAGAAGCCAACCGTTGGGGGCTGGTGAATGAGATCGTGGCCGCAGATCAGCTGATGGACCGTGCCTGGGAACTGGCAAGGCTGCTCGCCTCCGGCCCGCCGCTGGTTTATGCGGCGATCAAGGAGATCGTGCGCGACGCCGAAGACAGCAAGTTCCAGGATGCGATGAACCGTATCACCCAGCGCCAGCTCAAGACGGTGGATGTGCTTTACGGCTCCGAAGACAACCTGGAAGGCGCCCGCGCCTTTGCCGAAAAACGCGATCCGGTCTGGAAGGGGCGCTGACGCAAAGCTCCCGCCTGCTGCGGGACATCTGAAGATGCCCCTCCGCAGTTGGGCCTGGCGCCGCGCTTCGCGCGGCGTTTTCTTTCCGCTGAGAAGCTCTTGAGGAGCAGGTTTGCTCCTCAAGCAGCCAATTCGAGTTTGTGATCCGGCATCGCCGCCTCAAGGGCAAGCCGCGCGTGCCGCGCGGAGGCTGTGCCTCCCTTGACCCGGCGCTGACGGGGTGGCGCTAAACCTTCTGGAACAGCGCAATAATCGCGGTATCGTCCTTGTGCGCGCCGGAGGCGCGCGGGCCGTAGATGCGCAGCTCCGGCAGAGTCAGGCTTTTGATCCATTGCCCCTGCAGCAGCCTGTCAAAGGCTGCGGCAAATCCCGCCTTTTCATAGAACTTTGCATTCACCGATAGGGCGAACCAGGCATCCGGCGCGGCCACCCGCAGCAGCGCAGGCAACACTTCAGGGCCAAGGTGGCCGTGGGTGAAGGTGCCGGAGGAGACCACCCCGCGGTATGAGCCGCGCGGCACCGGGATGCCCTCCATCAGGTCGGCCTCGATCACGTCGCGGTAGGCGTCCTTGCGCAGCGCCTCGGCCAGCATGGCGGCGCTGATGTCGGTGGCGTCCACAGGCTCAACCCCAAGCGCCCGCAGCGCCTGGCCGCAGAGACCGGTGCCTGCGCCCGCGTCCAGAACCGGGCCTGTTCCCCCGGCGGCGGCAAAGGCCTTGGCCGTCAGTCCGGGCAGCAGGTAGTCCTGCCCGGCAGCAAAATCCTGATCGTAGGAGGTGGCCCATTCCGCGTAGAGCTGCCGTGAATCTTCAGGCGTGCTCAGCGCATAGGCATCGGCCAATCCGGGTGTCTGCTTTTTCATCGGGCCATCAAAGCCGTGCAGGGGATTCGAATCAACCCTTGCGCACCGGGCACGGCCAACGCATCTAGGAGGCATGAGAAAAACGCTGCTTTGTCTTGGATTTGGCTATACCGCCCGGGCGCTTGCCCCGCGCCTGATGGCGGCGGGATGGCGTGTCATCGGCACCTCGCGTGAGGTGGCGGCGGCTGATGGTGTTGAGATGATCACCTGGCCCGGGCAGGACGTGCCGCTGGACGGCGTGACGCATGTGCTGAACTCGATCGGCCCCAATGCGGATGGGGATCCGGTGCTGGCAGCCATGGGGGACCGGATTGCCACCGCGCCTGATCTGGAGTGGGTCGGCTACCTGTCGACCACAGCCGTCTACGGCCACCACGATGGCGCCTGGGTGGATGAAGAGACGCCGGTGAAGCCCACCAGCCAGCGCGGCGACTGGCGCGCCCTGGCGGAGATGCAATGGCAGGCGATCCCCGGCCTGCCGCTGCACATCTTCCGGCTGGCCGGCATCTACGGACCCGGCCGCGGCCCCTTTGCCAAGCTGATGGCGGGCAAGGCGCGGCGGATCATCAAGCCGGGGCAGGTGTTCTCCCGCAT
Source organism: Leisingera sp. ANG1 (assembly GCF_000203975.2). Classification (GTDB taxonomy): domain Bacteria; phylum Pseudomonadota; class Alphaproteobacteria; order Rhodobacterales; family Rhodobacteraceae; genus Leisingera. The sequence goes on from NZ_AFCF02000015.1 coordinate 32,973, forward strand.
CCATGTGGACGACATCGCCCAGGTGCTGGCAGCCTCCATTGCGCAGCCGCGTCCGGGCGCCATTTACAACGTCTGCGACGACGACCCGGCGCCGCCGCAGGATGTGCTGGGCCACGCCGCCGAACTTCTGGGCCTGCCGATGCCGGCCGAGGTGCCCTTTGACGAGGCGGGCATGACGCCGATGGCGCGCAGTTTTTACGGGGAGAACAAGCGGGTCCGCAACCGCCGGATCAAGGATGAGCTGGGGGTGGGGCTGCTCTATCCCACCTACCGCGAGGGTCTTCGGGCGGTGCTGGAGGCAGAGGACATGGAGAGCTTTGTTCCGCCGGCGGAGCCGCCGGGGGTTTAGGGTTTGGGAAGCTGGCACCTTCTGTTTGTTTTCCTGCAGTTTCGCAGGCTGGGGCGGTTGCGTCGGCGATTGAGAGCGGTTTATCCAAACAGCTTGGAAACAATCTGGTCTGATTTGGGTTTCACCAGACGGCTCGATATTGCGTTTTCACCGTCAATTTTTACCGTGGTTTCCGACCGCGCGGCATTGCTGAATCTATTTGTTGCCCGTCAGGATGAGATACAGCCCGCGTGGATGGGAGACAAAACCATTGCGCAGCTTGTCTTTGCTTTGAACAGGCATTGGTCAGCGCCGGGCTATCGGTTGCTTAGCCGGCTGACTGGACTTTCCAGAAACTGACAGGCTGAGAGACTAGGCTTAAGCCCGCTTTTCCCCAATCGTCGCCACGCCCAGAACCTCCAGCACCTTGGCTTCGATCTGCGGCGCGTTCATCGCTGCGGTCTCGTACATATCCGCCGGGCTGGCCTGGTCGATGAAGGTGTCGGGCAGCACCATCGAGCGGTATTTGAGGCCGCTGTCAAAGACGCCTTCCTCTGCCAGGAGCTGCGCCACGTGGGAACCGAAACCGCCCACTGCGCCTTCCTCGATGGTGATCAGAGCCTCGTGGTCCGCGGCCAGCTGCAGGATCAGATTGCGGTCCAGCGGCTTGGCAAAGCGGGCGTCGGCAATTGTCGGGGTGATGCCCTTGGCAGAGAGTGCCTCGGCAGCTTTGCGGACCTCGCCCAGGCGGGTGCCGAAGGACAGAAGCGCCACGCGTTTGCCCTCCTGGATCATCCGGCCCTTGCCGATTTCCAGCACTTCCGGGATCTCCGGCATTTCGACGCCTTCGCCCTCGCCGCGCGGGTAGCGGAATGCGATGGGACCGTCGTCATACGCAGCGGCGGTGGCGACCATGTGAACCAGCTCCGCCTCATCCGCGGCGGCCATCACCACCATGCCGGGCAGGTTGGACATGAAGCCGATGTCGAAGCTGCCGGCGTGGGTGGCGCCGTCGGCGCCGACCAGGCCGGCGCGGTCGATGGCAAAGCGCACCGGCAGCCGCTGGATCGCCACGTCATGCACCACCTGGTCATAGCCGCGTTGCAGGAAGGTGGAGTACATCGCACAGAAGGGCTTCATGCCGCCCGCCGCCAGTGCCGCGGCAAAGGTGACGCCGTGCTGTTCGGCAATGCCGACATCAAAGCAGCGCGAGGGGTAGCGTTCCGCCATCAGGCTGAGGCCGGTGCCATCCGGCATCGCCGCGGTGACGGCGCAGATCTTGTCGTCCTTGGCGGCCAGTTTCACCAGCTCAGTGCCGAAGACCGAGGTGTAGGAGGGCGCGTTGGAGGGGGCCTTCTTCTGCTCGCCGGTCACCATGTCGAACTTGGCAGTGGCGTGGCCCTTGTCGCGGGCGCGCTCGGCGGGGCCGTAGCCCTTACCCTTCTTGGTGAGGACATGGATCAGGATCGGGCCGGTGGCGCGGGCCTTGACGGTGCGCAGGACCGGCAGCAGCTGGTCCATGTCGTGGCCGTCGATCGGGCCGAGGTAAGAGAAGCCAAGTGCCTCGAACATAGTGCCGCCGACCGCCATGCCTTTCAGCATGTCCTTGGCGCGCTTGGCGCCTTCGCGGAAGGGTTCGGGCAGCAGTGAGACTGCGCCCTTGGCAGCGGCTTTCAATTCCTGGAACGGTTCACCTGCATAAAGGCGGGACAGGTAAGAGGACAGCGCGCCGACCGGCGGTGCGATCGACATTTCATTGTCGTTCAGGATCACGAACAGCCGTTTGCCCAGGTGGCCTGCGTTGTTCATCGCCTCAAAGGCCATGCCGGCCGACATCGAGCCGTCGCCGATCACCGCGATGGCGTCGCCGTTGCCCTCGGGGATCACGCCGCCCAGGTCGCGGGCGACGGCAAAGCCAAGGGCTGCGCTGATCGAGGTGGAGCTGTGGGCGGCACCGAACGGATCAAAAGGCGACTCGGAGCGTTTGGTGAAGCCGCTGAGCCCGTCCTTCATCCGCAGGGTGCGGATGCGGTCGCGGCGCCCAGTCAGGATCTTGTGCGGGTAGCACTGGTGGGAGACGTCCCAGATCACCTTGTCGCGCGGGGTGTCGAAGACCGCGTGCAGGGCGGTGGTCAGCTCCACCACGCCAAGGCCGGCGCCCAAATGGCCGCCGGTGACGGAAACCGCGGAAATGGTTTCCTGCCGCAGTTCGTGGGCCACCTGCACCAGCTGCGCATCCGTCAGCCCCTTCAGATCCGCGGGGCGCGTGATCTGGTCCAGAAGCGGGGTCTTGGGCCGGTCGGACATGGTGTCTCCTTGGGCTGCGCCTATTAGCGGCGTGGCGCGGTGTTAGCTGTCGCGCGCAATAACGAAACGCGCGGCTTCCTTCAAGGTTGCGGCGTCTTCACCATAGGGTGACAGCGCGGCACAGGCATCCTCGCAAAGCGACTGTGCGCGGGCTTTTGCCTCTGCCAGTCCCAGCAATGAGACAAAGGTCGCCTTGCCGGCATCGGCATCCTTGCGCACGGCCTTGCCGACCTTGGCGGCATCACCTTCCACATCCAAGATGTCGTCGGCGATCTGGAAAGCAAGGCCGAGGGCGCGTGCGTATTGCCGCAGCGGGGCCAGGTTGCCGCCTGCCAGCACCGCGCCGGCGGTGGCGGACCATTCGATCAGGCAGCCGGTCTTGCGGCCCTGCAGCTTGGTGATTTGTTCGAGTGTAAGCGGTGCGGCCGCAGATTCTGCCGCAATATCCAGCATCTGGCCGGAGACCATGCCGTCCTTGCCGGAGGATTGCGCCAGACTGCGGATCAGCTCCAGTGCATGGGGGCCAACCTTGGGGTCTGCCAGCAGCTCAAATGCAAAGGTTTGAAGGCTATCGCCTGCCAGAACCGCCATCGCCTCGTCCCATTTCTTATGGACCGTAGGCTGGCCGCGGCGCAGGTCGTCGTCATCCATGCAGGGCAGGTCGTCATGCACCAAGGAGTAGGCATGGATGCATTCGATGGCCAGCGCGGCGTCAAGTGCGGCCTCTGCCGCGACCCCATGCAGCCGGGCGCTTTCCAGCACCAGGAAGCCGCGCAGCATCTTACCACCGGTGATGGCATAACGCATCGCGGCGTGCAGTTCGTCACTGCCTGCGAGCCGCAGTTCCATATGCGCGGTGATCTGAGCTTGCGCGTTTTTCAGCGCCTCCGCGAAGGGGCGTGTTTGGGTGTCTGCGGCGGCACTCATGGCTCAGCCGGCGTCCAATGGCTGGGTGCCCTTGGGGGTGCCGTTGGCATCCAGGGTGATGGCGGCGACCTTTTCTTCGGCGCGCTTCAGCTCGTCCTCGCAGCGTTTCTTCAGCGCCGCGCCGCGTTCATAGAGCGCGATCGAGGCATCCAGCGCCACGTCGCCGCGCTCCAGCTGGTCCACCACGCCTTCCAGCTCGCGCATCGCCTGTTCAAAGCTCATCTGGTCTACGGGGGTCTCAGTCATGCCGGTGCCTTCATCAATTCTTCCACATGCGCGCGGGTTGCCGCGGACAGCGCGTTCAGATCATATCCGCCTTCCAAAGTCGAGACGATACGGCCCTGGCACAGCTCACTGGCAAGTTTGCCCAGTTCGGCGGTGATCCAGGCGAAATCGGCGGTGGCCCAGTTGAGGCTGGCCAGCGGGTCGTCCTGATGGGCGTCAAAGCCGGCGGAGATGATGATCAGCTCCGGTTTGAAGGCGCGCAGGCGCGGGAAGGCCTGGCCCTCATAAGCCGCCTGCATTTCCGCCCGGCCTGATCCCGGCGGCAGCGGCATGTTGAGGATCTGGCCGTGGGCGCCGTCCTCATCCGGGCGGCCGGAGCCGGGCCACAGCGGCATCTGCTGGCTGGTGATCACCAGCGCGCGCGGCTCGTCCCACAACAGGTCCTGAGTGCCGTTGCCGTGGTGGACGTCGAAGTCCACCACCGCAACGCGGCTGAGGCCATGGTGATCAAGCGCGTGCTTGGCCGCCAGCGCGGCGTTGCCGAACAGGCAAAAGCCCATGGCCGTGTCTGTTTCGGCGTGATGGCCCGGCGGGCGCACCGCGGCAAAGGCGTTCTGCACCTCGCCGCCCAGCACCATGTCGACACCGCGTACCACGGCCCCCGCAGCGCGGAAGGCGGCGTCGAGGGAACCGGGGGAAAGGAAGGTGTCTCCGTCGATCTGTGCCCAGCCCTCTGCCGGGGAGGCCTTGCGCAGGTCCGAGAGGTAGCCGGCGGGGTGGGTGCGCAGGATGTCATCCTCGGCGGCCATCGGTGCTGTCACCCGCTTCAGGTCCAGCGGCTCCAGCGCGTGCAGGATGTGTTCCAGCCGGGCGACCCGTTCGGGGTGGCCTTCGGGCGTCACGTGATTGAGGCAATCCGCGTGGGTGATCAGGGCGGTGGTCATGGGCGCGTTCCTCCGGCTGCGGGGCTTGGCGCGACCCTAGGGGGCGGGGGGCTGTGGCTGCAAGGGGAATCGGGGGGTGGCATGCGTGCACCGGGCGTGCACCCCCTGTGCACCGGCGCGGTGCTGCTTGACCGGACTGGAGGGGGCGCTGCCCCGGCCCTGGCGGAGTGGGGCTCTGCCCCGTTCGGCCCTGAAACCGTCCCCCGGACGGTTTCCAAGACGGGCCTCACCCCCCGGTATATTTTGGGCAAGAGGAAGGCGGGCCGGGTTAATCCGGCGCCAGCATGTAGCCCGCGCCGCGGACGGTTTGAAGGTATTGCGGCTGTTTCGGGTTCGGCTCGATCTTGCGGCGCAGGCGGGTGATCTGCACGTCCACCGCGCGTTCCTGCGCCTGGCCGCGGTCGCGGCCCAAATCCTCGACCAGCTTGGTGCGGGAGACCGGCTCACCCGGCTGGGCGGAGAAGATCTTCATCAGCTGGCTTTCGGTGCCGGTCAGGCGGATCAGCTCATCGCCCTGCCACATCTCGCCGCGTTCGATGTCATAGCGGATGCTGCCCAGATGCAGCACCTTGGGCGCGGCCTCTTGTGCAACCGTGTCCGGCATCCGCCGCAGGATCGCGTTGACGCGCAGCAGCAGTTCCTTGGGTTCAAAAGGTTTGGGCAGGTAGTCATCCGCCCCGGCCTCGAAACCGGCGATCCGGTCCTCGGTCTCGCCCTTGGCGGTCAGCAGCAGGATTGGGGTGCTCATGGTTTCGCGCAGGGAGCGGGTCAGCGACACACCGTCCTCGCCCGGCATCATCACATCCATGACGATCAGGTCGAAATCCAGCCCCGCCAGCACCCGGCGGGCATGGGCGGCGTCGCGGGCAGCGGTCACCAGAAAACCGGAGCGCATCAGGAATTTCTTCAAGAGGCCGCGGATGCGTTCGTCGTCATCGACGATCAGCAGATGAGCGTCATGGGTGGTCATGCCTGATCAGTCCCGCAGCTTGGCGTAGGCGCGGCGCATGTCTGCGTCCATCATCGCCTCAAGCACTGTCTTGAAGCCCTGCACCGCCTCGGGGCCTGCGTCCTTATACGCAGCACGCATCCGGGCGCGCTGGGCATCGGACAGCGTCGCCTCCAGCGCTGCGCCCTGGTCGGTCAGGTAGAGGTGGCGTTCGCGTTTATCGAGCTCCCCCACCTTGGAGATCACCAGCCCGTCGCCGATCAGCGTGCGCAGAACCCGGTTCAGCGACTGTTTGGTCACGCCCAGGATGCTGAGAAGGTTGTTCACCGTGGTGCCTGGCGAGCGGTTGATGAAGTGGATCGCCCGGTGATGCGCCCGGCCATAGGACATCTCGGCCAGGATCCGGTCCGGATCGGCGGTAAAGCCGCGGTAGGCAAAAAACATTGCCTCGATCCCCTGACGCAGCTGCTCATCTGTCAGAAACAGCAGGCTTTCGCCGCTGTATCCCTGCCCTGTCCGGCCCTCAGGCATGTGGTGCCCCCTCGTCTGTATTACCGGCCAGTTTATGTCAGTGTTGTTGACATTCCAAGGGTGAAGATGTATCGAATCGCAGCTTTGGCGCAAGATTGTGTCCGGTTCGGCCTTAACTTGCGCAATAAATGAAAATCACCGCAGAAATCAGGAGGGTGCGGCATGGCTGGTTACGACGACCGCGACGGTGTGATCTGGATGGATGGGGAGCTGGTCGACTGGCGGGATGCCAAGGTGCATATCCTGACCCATGCGATGCACTACGCCTCCTCTGTGTTTGAGGGCGAGCGCGCCTATAACGGCAAGATCTTCAAAAGCCGCGAACATTCCGAGCGCCTGATCGCGAGCGCAGAAGCGCTGGACATGCCGATGCCCTATAGCGTCGATCAGATCGAGGCGGCCAAAGAAGAGGCGCTGAAAGCCTCCGGCCTGCAGGACGCCTACGTCCGCGCGCTGGTCTGGCGCGGTTCGGGTGAAGACATGGGCGTGGCGTCAGCCAAGAACCCGGTGCGGATGGCGGTCGCGGTCTGGGGCTGGGGCGCCTATTACGGCGACGCCAAGATGAAGGGTGCCAAGCTCGACATCGCGGAATGGAAGCGCCCGAGCCCGGAAACCATCCCGGTTCACGCCAAGGCGGCGGGCCTCTACATGATCTGCACCATTTCCAAGCACAAGGCAGAGGCCAAGGGTTGCTCTGACGCGCTGTTCATGGACTGGCGCGGCTATGTGGCGGAGGCGACCGGCGCCAATGTGTTCTTTGTGAAGGACGGCGAAGTGCACACGCCGCTGGCCGATTGCTTCCTCAACGGCATCACCCGCCAGACCGTGATCCAGATGCTGAAGGACAAGGGCATCACCGTGCATGAGCGCCGCATCAAGCCGGAAGAGATGGAAGGCTTTGAGCAGTGCTGGCTGACCGGCACCGCCGCAGAGGTCACCCCGGTCGGGCAGATCGGCGACTATACCTTTGAGGTTGGTGACCTGACCCGCGAGATCGCCGAAGACTATGAGGCGCTGGTCCGCGCCTGAGGCAGATCACGACCTGCACAGAAGATACGGGCGTCCCGATGCGGGGCGCCCGTTTTCGTTGCAGCCTGTCACGCTGTGACGATCACTTGCGCTTTCATCTTTGGATGGAAGGCGCAGAAATAGGCATACGTCCCCGGTGTATCAAAGGTGAGCGTGGCAGACCCGTTCCTTTCCAGTTCGCCTGTGTCCCACAGATGATTATCTTCAGTCGCCGTATGCGGGGCAATGTCCTCATTCACCCACTCGACACGCTCTCCAGCCTTTATAGAGACTGTTTTTGGGTCAAAGGCGAACTTCCGGATACGGACCCGGACTGGTGGTGCGGCCGCTGCGGGCAAGGCTGCTGCGGCCGCCGTCAGTCCGCCCGCTGCGATCAGCCGCCGCCGTGTCAGCCGCATTGGAGATTGCTGACCATCTGTTCCGCATGGCCTTCGTGCACCTTGAATGTCGCCAGCGCATCCGTCAGCAGCTCTTTGAGCGGCGCAACCGTGACTGCCGGGATAAAGCTGTCCTCGACGGTCTTGTTGACAACCTGATGGTAGCCCAGCTCATTTTGGGCATAGGCGCAGTCGAAGGCGTTGCCGGAGAGGCCCATCAGCTCTGCCCGCTTGTCCGCGGCCCCCTTTACCAGGGCACGGCTGAGGTCGTTGTCCTGAGGCGTGACGTTCAATTCGGTGATCAGGTCAACTGCAGCTGAGTTGACCGCGGAGTGGTCGCGGATCATGGTTTCAGCAAAGCTGCGCACGTCGGCATTCTCAGATACCGCCAGTGCGAGATGGGCATAGCGTATGTCCAGCTGGCCTGCAGTATAGGCGGTATGGGCGATTTCGAGGTCATTCATCGGCTCTGCGGCATGGGCCGGCAGGACCACGGCGCCAGCGAGAACAGCGGCGGAAAGCAAACGGAATGTCATCTTGCGACTCCTTGTTTTGTCAGTCCCACCTTGATCCGTGAAAACGCTGTGGCGTTGAATGCGTGATAGGCCGAAAGATATTGCAGATCGTCCAGCACTCTGGACGCGTGGCACCGAAGGGGTATCCTCCTGCCATGCTGGATCTGTTAAGCGACATTCTCACGCGGCTTTCCCTGAAGGGGACGCTCTATTTCCGCACCTCGTTCACGCCGCCGTGGGGGGTGCATGTGCCGTCCTTCCAGAATGTGGCGCGGTTCCATTTTGCCCATCGCGGTGAATGCCTGGTGCATCTGCCGCAGACCGGTGACACGATCCGGCTGGCGCAGGGGGATCTGGTGGTGATCCCGCATGGGGCGGAACATATGCTGTTTTGCTCCACCACTGGCAAAGAGGCAGTCCTGACGCTGGAGCGGGTGCTGGAGCTGTCCGGGTATCAGGGCGAAGGCGTGCTGGTTTACGGCGGGGATGAGGACGACCGGGATACGCAGCTGATTTGCGGGCATATTTCTTATGGCGCGCAAGGGCATACCGGTGCCGGGCATATGCTTTTGGACCGTTTGCCGCCCTATATGCATATTCAGGACTATGGCGAAGCCCGCGGTGCCTGGCTGGAGGCAACGTTGCGGGTCATTGCCGCGGAAGCCGGGCAGGCGCGCATGGGCGGTGACCTGATTGCGCTGAAAATGTCCGAGGCGATCTTTGCGCAGGCGATCCGGGTGCATCTGGAAAGCCTGACGTCGGATGACAGCGCCTTGGCCGGTTTTGCGGACCCCCGGCTCCACCGCGCCTTGACGGCGTTTCACAAGAATCCGGCAGCAAACTGGTCGGTGGAGGACCTGGCCCGGACGGCGGGAATGTCGCGGACCGGGTTCGCCCAAACCTTTACTGCCAAGATGGAGGTGACGCCGATGCAGTATCTTACGTCCTGGCGGATGCAAATTGCCTGCCAGGGGCTGGCGGAGCAGGGATTGAATGTCGCCGACGCGGCGGAACTGGCGGGCTACGCCTCCGAAGCTGCGTTTTCCAGGGTGTTCCGCAAGCAGGTTGGCCTCTCTCCGGCGGCGTACCGGCAGAAGCATGCCAATGTCGATTTTTCCGATACGTCGCACATGTGAACGATCTGCAAGGTTTCTTGTCTTAACTAGAGTTATTCGTTCCTGATTTTAAGTCCAATCTGGGTTCATGGCCGCAATACCTGCGGCCCTGGCAACCAGAAAAGGACCTGACCCATGCCCTTCCGTTTCGTAACCCGCACCATCCACGCATACCTAGATTACCCGGTGGCCATTGCCCTGATGGGGCTGCCGTTCCTGCTGGGCCTCGGGGAAAGCAATCCGCTGGCGCTGTGGCTGTCGGTGGCAACCGGCATCGCCGCCTTTGCGCTGACGGTGCTGACGGACCATCACCTCGGCCTGATCCGGGTGCTGCCTTACAAGCTGCATCTGACGGTTGACCTGATTGTTGGCCTCACCTTTCTGGCGGCGCCTTTTGTCTTTGGCTTTGCCGGGCTGGATGCGGCCTTCTACTGGCTGAATGGCGCGGCGGTTGTTGCTGTGATCTCGCTCAGCGCGCCGGAAGAGGCTGAGGCCGCCTCTGCCTGAATGTTATTGGCGCAGCAGCCAGTCCACCACCGTCTTGGCCCGGCCCTGAGTGCTGGGCCAAAGCACGTAAAAGCCCTGATCCCCCAGCCGCGGCGCCTGCCACAGCTCTGACAGCGGCTGGCTGCCCAGGAAAATGCGGGGCACAAGGGCGATGCCCTGCCCGTTCATTGCCGCGTCCATCGCCAGCGCCGTCTGGTTGAATTGCAGCACCCGGCCCGTGGCCGTGAGCCCGTGCTGCCGCAGCAGAAGGTCCCAGTGGTGGTGCCCGTCCTGGATCAGCGTGTGCTGCGCCAGATCCGCCAGTTCGGGAGAATCTCCTTTTGTTAGAGCCGAACCCTGGCGTGCCACTGCCACCAGGTCCACCAGCGACAGCAGCGCAGAGTTCAGGCTGCTTTCCTGCGGCTTGCCGCCCTGGCGGATGGCGATGTCGATGCCGTCGCGCTTGAAATCCGTAAGGCTTTCCTCGGCCACAACCCGCAGATCGATATCGGGGTGGCGGGCCTCGAATTCCGGCAGCCGGGGCACCAGCCATTTCGAGGCAAAGGAAGGCGGCACCGACAGCGTCACCCGCTGCACCGCAGGCGCCAGCTGGTCTGTGGCCTCGCGGATCAGCATCAGCGCCTGCCGGACCGGCGCGTGATAGCTGCGGCCTGTATCCGTGAGGGTCAGCCCGCGGGCGTGGCGGTGGAACAGCTTGTGGCCCAGATCGGCCTCCAGCCGCCGCACCTGCTGCGCCACTGCGCCCTGGGTCAGGTGCAGCTCCTCCGCCGCGCGGCCGAAGTTCAGGTGGCGGGCGGCGGCATCGAACATCCGCAGGGCGTTGAGGTTGGGCAGGCGCATCAGGTTCCAGCCAGTAGTTTTCCTACAGTCTGGCGCGATGAGACATGATTGGTCAAGCGCGGCCTGAACCGCCATCTTGGAGGCAAGCAAAGGAGTATGGACATGACCAAGGTTGCTCTCTTCACCGCCGCGGGCAGCGGCATGGGCGCGGATGCCGCCCGCCACCTTCATTCGCAGGGCTATGAGGTCGCGATCCTGTCGTCCTCCGGCAAGGGCGAGGCGCTGGCGCAGGAGCTGGGCGGGGTGGGCCACACTGGCTCTAATTTGGAGCAATCCGATCTGCAGGCGCTGGTGGACAAGGCAATGGATCGCTGGGGGCGGATTGATGTGCTGGTCAACTCGGCCGGCCACGGGCCCAAGGGCGATATCCTGGAGATCAGCGACGACGACTGGCATCTGGGGATGGAATACTACCTGATGAACGTGATCCGCCCGGCGCGGCTGGTGGCGCCCATCATGGCGGCGCAGGGCAAGGGGTCGATCATCAACATCTCCACCTTTGCGGTGTTTGAGCCGGACCCGCTGTTCCCGACCTCCGGTGTGTTCCGGGCCGGGCTGGCGAGCTTTGCCAAGCTGTTTGCCGACAAGTTTGCAGGCCAGGGCGTGCGGATGAACAATGTGCTGCCGGGCTTTATCGACAGCCTGCCGGAGACTGAAGACCGCAAGGCCCGCATTCCGATGGGGCGTTATGGCACTGCGCGCGAGGTGTCTGCGCTGGTGGCCTATCTGGCCTCGGATGATGCGGGTTATACCACCGGGCAGAACATTCGCGTGGACGGCGGTTTGACCCGCGCAATCTGAGCCGGGCTGATTGGGAAGCAGGCCCAGCTGTCGGAAAACTCCTTGGTAGAGCCTGTTATCCGCCTTTTGGGTCGATCAGCGGCTTGGCCTTGCCGCGCCGCAGGCCCAGCCGGTGCTCGCGCCAGATCACCAGCACATTGCCGGCAATCACCAGTGCGGCGCCGGCCAGCATCACCAGCGTCGGCCATTCATCGAACCAGACGTAGCCGATCACGATGGCAAAGATCATCGAGGCATAGTCATAAGGCGCCAGCATCGAGGCGGGCGCAAAGCGGTAGGAGGAGGTGACCAGGATCTGTGCCACGCCGCCGACCAGCCCGGCGCTGACCAGCAGCGCGGCGGTCTGCGCATCCGGCATCACCCAGCCGAAAGGTGCCGTCAGCAGCGCCAGGGCCGAGGCGGTCAGCGAGAAGTAGAACACGATGGCCGCGGTATGCTCCGACTGCACCATGCGGCGGATGTGAATCTGCACAAAGCCGCGGGCCACGGTGGCCCCGACCACCAGCAGCACCCCCAGCATGGCACCATCGCCCAGATCGCCGCCCAGGCGCGGCCAGATCATGATCAGAACGCCCAGAAGGCCGATGGCGACGGCGCTGATCCGCACCAGCCGGATGGTCTCGCCCAGAAACAGTGCCGCCAGGAGCAGCGTGAAGATCGGTGTGGCATAGCCGATGGCGGTGACCTCCGGCAGCGGCAGCAGCGCCAGCCCCATGAAGGTCATGCCCATCGCCGAGGTGCCGACCAGTCCGCGCCACACGTGAAACATCGGCTTTTTGGTGATCAGCCCGTGCCGCAGTTCTCCGCGCGCCGCCAGCCAGGCCACGATCACCGGAATGGCAAAGAAGGAGCGGAAGAACACGGCCTCGCCCGCGGGGACGGTTTCCGAGGTGGCCTTGATGATCCCGGACAATGCGGTGAACAGCGCAATGGCGGTCACTTTCAAGAGGACCGCCAGCACAGGCCGATGCGATGTTAAGGATTTTGCCATGGCGCGACCCTGCGCCCAAGCGCCGCAAAGATCAATGGCTTGATTTTGGCTGGCCAAGCCGCGCAAATGGCGCCGCCAGATGAAGGAGCCGCCGATGTATGACGCCAACCACTTGATCCGCCAGCTGCGCGAGTCCTCGCTGGGGCGCGAGGAGGATGTTTTTGCCCGGCTCCCGGAGGGCGGCACGGTCACCTTCGGCGCGCTGTTTGCCGGCGCGGAGCGGATGGCGGCAGCCTTGGCGGCCCAGGGGGTGCAGCCCGGCGACCGGGTGGCGGTGCAGGTCCAGAAAACCATCCAGGCGATTGAGCTGTACCTTGGCACGGTGATGGCGGGCGGCATCTTCCTGCCGCTCAACACCGCCTATACCGGGCCGGAAGTGGCTTATTTTGTGGGTGACGCCTCTCCGCGCGTGGTGGTCTGTGACCCAGCGAGGCTGGAAGAGATCAGCGCCATTGCAGGCGCGGCGCAGGTACTGACACTGGATGCCGCCGGGCAGGGCAGCTTGCGGGATCTGGCGGACGGGCAGGGCGGCTTTGATCCTGTGGCCCGAAAGGCGGATGATCTTGCGGCGATCCTTTATACCTCCGGCACCACCGGGCGCTCCAAGGGTGCGATGCTGAGCCATGACAATTTGGCCTCCAACTCGCTGACGCTGAGGGATTGCTGGCGGTTCACCAAGGACGACGTGCTGATCCATGCGCTGCCGATCTTCCACACACACGGGCTGTTTGTGGCAACCAATGTGGCGCTGTTTGCCGGCGCCAAGGTGGTGTTTCTGCCGGGGTTCGATGCCGATGCCATTCTTAACGCGATGCCGGCGGCGACCGCGCTGATGGGGGTGCCGACCTTCTATACCCGGCTGCTGGCTGACGCGCGGCTGACCAAGGAACGCGCCGCCAAAATGCGGCTTTTCATCTCCGGCTCCGCACCCCTGCTGGTCGATACCCACGAGCAATGGGAGGCCCGTACCGGGCACCGCATCCTGGAACGCTACGGGATGACTGAAACCAATATGAGCACGTCGAACCCCTATGACGGAGAGCGCCGGGCCGGCACTGTCGGCTTCCCGCTGCCGGGTGTTGAGGCGCGGGTGATGCGGGACGGGGCTGAGGTGCCGGCCGGAGAGATCGGCGTGCTGGAGGTGCGCGGGGCCAATGTGTTCCAGGGCTATTGGCAGATGCCGGAGAAAACGGCGGAGGAGCTGCAGCCGGATGGCTGGTTCATCACCGGCGACATGGCAAAGATCGACGCTGACGGTTATGTCACCATTGTCGGGCGCGAGAAGGATCTGATCATCACCGGCGGATTCAATGTCTATCCCAAGGAGGTGGAGAGCCTGATTGATGACCAGCCCGGCGTGCTGGAAAGCGCCGTCATTGGCGTGCCGCATCCCGACTTTGGCGAGGCAGTGGTGGCGGTGGTTGTGCCGGAAGGCAAGGGCACCAGCGCTGAGGCGATCAAGGCGGCTCTGTCCGGGCATTTGGCCAAGTTCAAGCAGCCCAAGGAGATCATCCTGCTGGAGGCCTTGCCGCGCAACACCATGGGCAAGGTGCAGAAGAAAGCCCTGCGCGAGGCATACGCAGGGCTGTTTGGTTAAGCTCTGTTCCGTCCGGCCGAAAGGCCGGACTGCGCCCGCCAAGGCAGGCGCAGCCCTAAGCACTTAGTGCGTGTGCGCTTCTGCGTGTGCCTCTTCCTCGCGCCACTCCCGCACCGCCTGGACCAGGATCTGGAAGGCAGAGCTCAGGAACAGGCCGCCCATGATGCCGGCCACGATGAGGTCCGGCCAGCCGGTGGCGGTGCCCCAGACCCCCAGGGCGGCAATCATCACCGCCACATTGCCGATCGCATCATTGCGCGAGCAGAGCCAGACCGAGCGCACATTGGCGTCCCCGTCCTTGTAGCGCGCCAGCAGCATGACCGAGATCAGGTTGGCCGCCAGCGCCATGAAGCCGATAACCCCCATGATCTGCGCCTGCGGCACGCCGACGTAAAACACCTGGTACACTGTGGAGCCAAACACCCAGGCGCCCATCAGCAACAGGCTGATGCCCTTGCCCAGGGCCGCCAGCGCGCGGGTGCGCAGGGTGGCGCCGATCACCGCCAATGAGATGCCATAGGTCAGCGCGTCACCCAGAAAATCCAGCGCGTCCGCCTTCAGCGCCTGGCTGCCGGACATTTGGCCCGCGCCCATTTCCACCGCGAACATGCCGGCGTTGATGGCGATCACCAGCCAAAGCCTGCGTTTGTAGTCGTCCGACACCCCGTCGAACCTTGCGTTGTGATTGCAGCAGCCTGCCATTGCTCTTGTCCTCATTCCTGATTCGATATCAATGTAGGGCCTCTAGTCACTAGAGCATCAAGAGGTCATTGCGATGTTTTCCATCGGCCAGCTGTCCAAGGCCACCGGCGTCAAGGTGCCAACCATCCGCTATTATGAGGAAATCGGCCTGCTGCCGCAGCCGGGCCGCAATGCAGGTAACCAGCGGCGCTACGGGCAGGACGGCATGGAGGCGCTGGGCTTCATCAGACATGCCCGCGACCTTGGGTTCTCGCTGGAGGACATCAAGGTGATGATGTCGATCGAGGGACAATTGGGAGAGGATTGCTCAGAGGTGCACCGCATCGCCGAGGCGCAGCTGAATGCGGTGCGGGCGCGGATAACCAGGCTGGAGCGGCTGGCGGGGGAGCTGGAGCGCATCACCCATCTGTGCGGCCACGGTCAGGGCGGAGATTGCAAGGTGCTGTCGGCGCTGGGCGATCACGGGCAATGCGGCAGCGACCACGGCTGAGGAACGAAAAAGGCGAAGCCTGCATCTGCACGCTTCACCCTTGAGAATGCGAATTGGCGCTTATTAGAGCCTTACCTTCAGCCAATCCGGCCCTGGTTTTCGCCGATCTGGCCGCGATGCAGCAACAGGTGATCGAGGATCACGCAGGCCATCATTGCCTCGGCCACCGGCACCGCGCGGATGCCGACACAGGGGTCGTGGCGGCCCTTGGTGATCACTTCGGTGGCGGAGCCGTCCTTGCGGATCGACTTGCGCGGGGTGAGGATTGACGAAGTGGGCTTCACTGCAAAGCGCACCACCACATCCTGCCCGGTGGAAATCCCGCCAAGGATGCCGCCGGCGTGGTTCGAGGAATACTCCGGCCCGTTTTCACCCATGAAAATCTCATCGGCGTTTTCCGAGCCCTTGAGGCGCGCGGCATTCATGCCTTCGCCGATCTCGACGCCCTTCACGGCGTTGATCGACATCATCGCGGCGGCCAGATCGGTGTCCAGCTTGCCATAAACCGGCGCGCCGATGCCTGCGGGGACACCCCGGGCAACAACCTCAACCACGGCGCCAACGGAATCATGCGCCTTGCGCAGGGCCTGCAGGTAGTCTTCCCATTCCTGCACTGCGCCAGCGTCGGGGATCCAGAAATCATTTTGTTCAATCGCGTCCCAGTCAAAGCGGCTGCGGTCGATCTCCAGCTCGCCCATTTGGGTCATGTAGCCCTTGATCTCCAGCCCCGGCACCAGTGCCTTGATTGCTTCACGTGCAACACCGCCTGCTGCTACCCGCGCCGCGGTCTCGCGCGCCGAGGAGCGGCCGCCGCCGCGGTAGTCGCGGTTGCCGTATTTCTGGAAATAGGTGATGTCGGCGTGGCCCGGGCGGAAGGTCTGGGAAATCTCGCCGTAGTCCTTGGAGCGCTGGTCGGTGTTCTCGATCATCAGCTGGATCGGGGTGCCGGTGGACATGCCGTCGAACACGCCGGAGAGGATCTTCACCGCGTCCGGCTCATTGCGCTGGGTGGTATTCTTGTTCTGGCCCGGGCGGCGCTTGTCCAGCCACTGCTGCAGCATTTCCGGCTCCAGCGGCACGTTCGGCGGGCAGCCGTCGACGGTGGCGCCTAGCGCGGGCCCGTGGCTCTCGCCCCAGGTGGTGACGCGGAAGAGGTGTCCAAAGCTGTTCATCGACATGAGGCGCGGTCTCCTTTGCGGGACGTGCTTAGCGGGCAGGGGCCTGTGCCTCAAGCGGATTCCTCTGCGGCAAAGGGCACAGGGGGCGCTGCCCCCGCCGCCTAGGGCGGCTCCCCCGGGATATTTTCCGCCAGAAGAACATGGGATCGGCGCCGGCAGCGGTCCAGTTTGCCTGAAGCGTAGGTCCTGGCGGGGCTTTGGCTTGTCATTGCTGCGGCTGGGGCCTAATGTCCGCGCCACCTCGGGGTGCGCGCAAGCGCTGAGATGACACCCGTTGAACCTGAACCGGATCACACCGGCGGAGGGAAGGTACTGGACAGCCTCCACCCTTGCCCAAAGCCGCAAAGGAGGATGGCATGAAACATCTTGCATTTGCAGCGGGACTGCTTGGCGCCTCGGCAGCCTTTGCCGAAACGCCCGAACTCACCGTTTATACCTATGACAGCTTTGTTTCCGACTGGGGCCCGGGCCCGGCAGTGGAAAAGGCGTTTGAGGAGGTTTGCGGCTGCGACCTGAAACTGGTTGGCGCAGGCGATGGCGCGGCGCTTTTGGCGCGGGTCAAGCTGGAGGGCGAACGCTCGGACGCGGACGTGGTTCTGGGGCTGGATACCAACCTGACCGCGGCGGCCAAGGAAACCGGGTTGTTTGCAGAGCATTCCGTGAGCGCCGAGTTTGCGCTGCCGGTGGAATGGAACGACGCGACCTTTGTGCCGTATGACTGGGGCTACTTTGCCTTTGTCCACAACGCCGATGCCGCGGCGCCCGCGGATTTCAAGGCGCTGGCCGCCAGCGACACCAAGATCGTGATCCAGGACCCGCGCTCCTCGACACCGGGTCTGGGCCTGCTCTTGTGGGTGAAGGCCGCCTATGGCGACGAGGCGCCGGAGATTTGGAAGGGCCTGTCTGACAACGTGGTCACCGTGACCAAGGGCTGGTCCGAGGCCTATGGCATGTTCCTGGAAGGGGAGGCCGACATGGTGCTCTCCTACACCACTTCGCCCGCTTATCACCTGATTGCCGAGGAAGACGGCTCCAAGGCTGCCGCCGCTTTTGATGAGGGGCACTACATGCAGGTGGAAGTTGCGGCCAAGCTGGCAAACACCAACCAGCCGGAGCTGGCCGACCAGTTCCTGGCCTTCATGGTGTCGGATGCGTTCCAGTCGATCATTCCGACCACCAACTGGATGTATCCGGCGGTGACCCCGGCGGCAGGCCTGCCGGAAGGATTCGGCACCCTGATCGCGCCTGAAAAATCGTTGCTGCTGAGCGAAACGGAAGCGGCAGAAGTGCGCGATGCGGCGCTGGGCGAATGGCTGGACGCGCTCAGCCAGTAAGCGCCTTTCCCGGAAGCGCCGCTGCCCTGCTGGTGGCGGCGCTGATTCTGGGGACGCTGGGGGCTGTTGCCCTGCGGGCCGAGGCCGGCACCGGGTTCGGCGTTAGCGACTGGGCGGCGCTGCGGTTCACGCTGACCCAGGCGAGTCTGTCGGCGCTCTTGAGCGTCGGCCTTGCCATTCCCGTCGCCCGCGGGCTGGCGCGGCGGCGGTTCCCGGGGCGGACGCTGCTGATTGCACTGCTGGGCGCGCCCTTCATTCTTCCTGTAATTGTTGCGATCCTTGGTCTGTTGGCTGTCTTTGGCCGGGCCGGCTGGCTGAGCCAAGGGTTGATTTTCCTTGGGTTAGAGCCTGTTCAAATCTACGGGCTGCACGGGGTGGTGCTGGCGCATGTGTTCTTCAACCTGCCGCTGGCGACGCGTCTGATCCTGCAGGGCTGGCAGGAAATTCCTGCCGAGCGTTTCCGTCTGGCGGCGCAGCTGGATGCCGGGCCGCTGGCGATGTGGCGGCTGCTGGAAGGGCCGATGCTGCGGCGGGTGGCGCCGGGCGCGCTGGCGGTGGTGTTTGCCATTTGCCTGTCCAGCTTTGCGGTGGCGCTGACCTTGGGCGGCGGCCCGAGGGCGACGACCCTTGAGCTCGCCATCTATCAGGCGTTCCGCTTTGATTTCGACCTGGGCCGCGCGGCGCTTCTGTCGGGGCTGCAGCTGCTGCTGACCGGTGCCGCCGCGCTGGTGGCGTTGCGGGTGTCGGCGGGCGAAGGATTTGGGGCCGGGCTTGACCGGGCTGTGCAGCGCTGGGACGGGCAGGGGTTGCTGGCGCGCGGATTGGACGGGTTCTGGATTGTCTTGTCGGCGGCGTTTTTGCTGCTGCCGCTGGCGGCAATCGTGCTGGCGGGTCTGCCGGGGCTGGCTGCCTTGAAAGGCTCCGTTTGGCAGGCGGCGGGCAACTCGATTCTGGTTGCCGCGCTCAGCACCGTGATCCTGCTGATGCTGGCCCTGCCGATGGCCGCTGCGGCTGCCGCCGGGCGCAGCGGCATCGCCGAACTTTCGGGTATCCTCGGCCTTGCGGCCTCGCCGCTGGTGATCGGCACCGGGTTGTTCATTCTGATCTATCCCATTGCGGACCCGTTTGCGCTGGCGCTGCCGGTGACGGCGCTGGTCAATGCGGTGATGGCGCTGCCTTTTGCCATGCGCATTCTGGTGCCGCGGGCGCGGGAGGTTCTGGGGCGCTATGGCCGGTTGTCGCTGTCGCTGGACATGCAGGGATGGGCGTTCGTGCGCCGGGTCTACCTGCCGCGGATGCGGGCACAGACAGGGTTTGCGGCCGGGCTAGCAGCGGCGCTGTCGATGGGCGACCTTGGTGTGGTGGCGCTGTTTGCCGATCCGGACTTTGCTACGCTGCCATTGCAGATCTACCGGCTGATGGGCGCTTACCGGATGGAGGCGGCGGCAGGTGCGGCGCTGCTCTTGCTGATGCTGTCGATGGGCGCATTCTGGATATTGGACCGCGGGGGACGCTGGCATGCTGAGGCTTGAGAATTGCCGGATCATGAACGGCGACTACGCGGTGGAGGCGGATCTGGAGATCGCGCCCGGCGCCTGCGTCGCGGTGATTGGCCCGTCCGGGGCCGGCAAGTCAACGCTGGTGGAGGCCGTGGCCGGTTTCCTGCCGGTGACCCGCGGGCGTATTTTGTGGAGGGGCGCCGACCTGACCCGCCAGGCGCCGGGCAAGCGGCCGGTGGCAATGCTGTTTCAGGACGGCAACCTGTTCCCGCATCTGACCGTGGCGCAGAATGTGGCGCTGGGGCTGCATGCAAACCTGCGGCTGAGCGCGGCGGAGTGGCGCCAGGTTGAGGCCGCGCTGGCGCGGGTTGGCCTGGGCGGCATGGGCGCACGCAAGCCTGCGGCGCTGTCCGGCGGGCAGCAAAGCCGGGTGGCATTGGCGCGGGTACTGGTGCAGGGGCGGGACATTCTGCTGCTGGATGAGCCCTTTGCCGCGCTGGGCCCGGCGCTGAAGGCAGAGATGCTGGACCTGGTGGCGGAACTGGCCCGCGAAAGCGGCGCCACGGTGCTGATGGTCAGCCATGATCCGAATGACGCCCGCCGGATCGCGGATCAGGTGGTGCTGGTGGCGGAGGGCAGGGCGCATGAGCCGCAGGCAACGGCGGAGCTGCTGAACAACCCGCCGCCGGCCTTGAAGGCTTATTTGGGATCTGCCTGACGCGCCGCCGGGAGCCGGTTTCGGAGGTGTGTAAGTGAAAAGGGGTTTCGCTGCGAAACCTCGTTTATAAACAAATGGTTAAACTGATTTTTTGGCCTTTTTGCCGGATGCCCGCCGCCGGTGCGGCGGGCTGGTGCAGGGGATAATGCACTGTAAGTGCTGCGTTTATGCGGCCAACGCCGCCTCCCGCGTCTTGGTGATCATCAGGGCTGCACTGGCGGCTTCGTTGCCTTTTTGCACGAAGTGCGCGCGGTAGATGGCCATGTGATGCTCCGTTTCCTGGAAATGGTGCGGGGTCAGCGAGACCGACAGAACCGGCACCCCGGTGTCCATGCCGGCGCGCATCAGACCGTCAACCACGGCCTGCGCCACGAAATCATGCCGGTAGATGCCGCCGTCGACGACCAGCGCAGCGCAGGCCACGGCGGCGTATTTTCCGGTCTTTGCCAACTCCTGTGCCAAGAGCGGCATTTCAAAGGCGCCGGGAACGTCGAACACGTCGACCTGCTCCGCCGGGATCAGCTGCAGGAAGCCCTCCAGCGCCTGGTCGACAATATCGGCATGCCATTGCGCCTTGATGAAGGCATAGCGGGTGTGTGTCATTTCGTAATCTCCTATACAGTTTGGTGGCCTGCTGGCGGCCGCGAAAACCGGTGTCCACTTTTCGCTGCCAGCACGGCATGACACGTCACCCAAGGCGATCACGAACAGACGGGCGCACGTCATCCGTGGCTCGCCTGCACGTTCTCTTCCATCCGGACTATGACCGTCGGCTCTGGAATCGCACCAGATCTGCTGACACTTCCAAAAGCTTGGAAGCCGCTCGCGGGCTTACGGGACTTG
This sequence comes from Leisingera sp. ANG1, assembly GCF_000203975.2. Lineage (GTDB taxonomy): Bacteria > Pseudomonadota > Alphaproteobacteria > Rhodobacterales > Rhodobacteraceae > Leisingera. The sequence continues at coordinate 53,720 of NZ_AFCF02000015.1, forward strand.
GCCCGCTTACCGCCGGTGGGGAATTCCGCCCCGCCCTGAGAACACGCGGACATTGCCAAGCGGCGCAGCCGATTTCAAGAACGGAACGTCAGACGCGCGGCTGGGACGTGAAATTGGTATTGTTCCTGAGCAGGGAAGTGGAGCTTTCAAATTGCAAAGCCGGGTTCCATGGTGTGCGGGACGGGCAGGCACAGGAGAATTTTCATGCACCCCAATCCGGTTTTCCACGATGCGGATACCGCGCAGAACCTGGCGTTTGCCCGTGCGCGGGCCTTTGGCGTGCTGGCGGTCTCCACGGAGGAGGCGCCGCTGATCAGCCATGTGCCGTTCCTGATTTCCGAAGACGGGGAATGGGCGGATCTGCATCTGGTGCGCTCCAATCCGATTGTGCGGATGCTGAAGGAAGCGCGCCCGGCCAGGATCGCCGTCAGCGGGCCGGATGGCTATGTCTCGCCGGACTGGTACGGGGTGCCAGATCAGGTGCCGACCTGGAACTATGTCGCGGTGCATCTGACTGGCGAGCTGGAGTTGCGTTCGGAGGAGGAATTGCGCGATCTGCTGGACCGGCAGTCGGCCTTTTACGAGGCGCGGCTGGGGCCGAAGCCGCCCTGGACGACGGCCAAGATGGATGCAGCGGCGCTGGCGCGGATGATGCGGATGATCGTGCCCGCCCGGATGCGGATCACGGGCACTGATGGCACCTGGAAGCTGAGCCAGAACAAACCGGACGCCGCGCGCGCCGGAGCCGCAGAGGCCATAGCCGGCGGCATGGGCGCGGAGCTGGAGGAACTGGCGGTGCTGATGCGTCAGGCTTCTACCAGATCATAGTGTTTGATGGTGCGCGACTCGACCAGTTCGGCCTCGGCCGGGTCGATGTGCGGACTGGTGTAATCCTCGCCCACAAATGCCTTGAGCGAGGCCAGATCCCTCCAGACCATCACAAAGCTGAACTCCCGCGGGGTCTCAGAGCGCGGCGCGCCGGGCAGGACCGAGACGATGCCCTCGGTGCCCTTCATCAGCGGGATTGCGGTTTCGTGAAAGAACTTGCTGAACTCGGCTTCTTTGCCGGGCCGTATGGTAACCTGGAATATCCGCATGATCATTGTAGGGCTCCTGTCACTTGTTACACGGGCCCAGTCTAGCACAGTGCTGCATTTGCCCCTTCCCCTCAGGTCCGCTTGCAGTAGGCTGCGGCCAAACAGCGGAGGATTTTCAATGAAGCTCACTTTTTCCCAATCATCTCCCTTTGCCCGCAAGGTTGTGGTGCTGCTGCATGAAACCGGGCAGCTGGAGGATGTTGATATTATGGACGTCACCACCACGCCCCTGAAGCCCAGCCCGGATGTGAAGGCCAGCAACCCGCTGGCCAAGATCCCGGCGCTGGAGCGCAATGACGGGCCGGCCTTGTATGACAGCCGGGTGATCTGCGCCTACCTGGATGAGCGCGCAGGCGGCAAATTGTACGGCCGCGGCTGGGACAGCAAGGTGCTGGAGGCCACGGCCGACGGAATCATGGATGCGGCGGTGCTGATGTCTTATGAAAAACGGCTGCGTCCCGAAGACAAACAGTGGGACAATTGGCTGGACGCGCAGCGGGGCAAGGTGCTGGGCGGCTGCGCGGCGCTGAATGCGCGCTGGATGAGCCACCTGCAGGGGCCGCTGGATATCGGCCAGATCGCGGTGGCCTGCGCCCTGGCTTATGTGGATTTCCGCCACCCCGAAACCAACTGGCGCCAGGGCAATGAGGCGCTGGCGGACTGGTTCGCGGATTTCGAATCGCGCCCCGCGATGCAGGCGACAAAACCACCCGCGGCCTGAGCAGGCCCCTTGAAACAGACAGGTGCCGCGCCGATATGGGTGCGGCACTGTCACACAGGCGTGACAGAATTGCCGTCTGCGGCTTTCTGCGCGCCTATGACCGCTGGACGAAGCGGCTTCTCCCCGCTAGACACGCGCCTGAGTCACTGCGAGCAATCGCGGTGCATGCGCATGTTTGCCCTAAACGGGCGCTGGAATTGGAGAAAACCTCGTGTCCCACGCAGAAGACCACGAAGGAACCCGGAGAGATTTCCTCTACTACGCCACTGCCGGCGCCGGGGCAGTGACCGCGGGTGCCGCCGTATGGCCCCTGGTCAACCAGATGAACCCCTCCGCCGACGTGAAAGCGCTGTCCTCGATCCTGGTCGATGTCAGCGGCGTGGAAGTTGGCACGCAGATCTCGGTCATGTTCCTTGGTAAGCCGGTGTTCATCCGCCGCCGCACCCAGGAAGAGATCGAGGCAGCCCGTGCCGTGGAGCTGTCCGAACTGATCGACCCGCGGTCGGAAAACGCCAACAAGCCGGGCACCGACGCGGCTGACGCGAACCGGACCATGGACGACGCCGGCGAATGGCTGGTGATGATGGGTGTTTGCACCCACCTCGGCTGTGTGCCGCTGGGCGACGGTGCCGGCGAATTCAACGGCTGGTTCTGCCCGTGCCACGGCTCGCACTACGACACCGCAGGCCGCATCCGCAAAGGCCCGGCGCCGGAGAACCTGCACGTGCCGGTGGCTGAGTTCACCGACGCCAACACCATCAAGCTGGGATAAGGAAACGCGCTCATGTCCGGTATTCCGCACGACCATTACGAGCCGAAGACAGGCGCAGAAAAGTGGCTGCACAGCCGCCTGCCCATCGTCGGCCTGATCTATGACACCATCATGATCCCCACCCCCAAGAACCTGAACTGGTGGTGGATCTGGGGCATCGTCCTGGCCTTCTGCCTGGCGCTGCAAATCGTCACTGGCATCGTCCTGGTGATGCACTACACCCCGCATGTTGATCTGGCGTTCGCCTCTGTCGAGCATATCATGCGCGACGTGAACGGCGGCCATATGCTGCGTTACCTGCATATGAACGGCGCGTCGCTGTTCTTTGTTGCCGTCTACATCCACATCTTCCGCGGCCTGTACTACGGCTCCTACAAGGCGCCCCGCGAAGTCACCTGGATTGTCGGCATGCTGATCTACCTGATGATGATGGGCACCGCCTTCATGGGCTACGTTCTGCCCTGGGGCCAGATGTCCTTCTGGGGGGCCACCGTTATCACCGGCCTGTTTGGCGCGATCCCGTTCATCGGCGAAGCGATCCAGACCTGGCTGCTGGGCGGGCCCGCAGTGGACAACGCAACCCTGAACCGCTTCTTCTCGCTGCACTACCTGCTGCCCTTCGTGATTGCAGCGCTGGTGATCGTGCACATCTGGGCCTTCCACACCACTGGCAACAACAACCCGACCGGTGTTGATGTCCGCAAGGGGTCCAAGGAAGAAGCCAAGAAAGACACCCTGCCGTTCTGGCCGTACTTCGTGATCAAGGACTTCCTGGGCCTGGCCGTTGTGCTGGTTGTGTTCTGGGCCATCGTCGGCTTCATGCCGAACTACCTGGGCCACCCGGACAACTACATCGAAGCCAACCCGCTGGTGACCCCGGCGCACATCGTTCCGGAATGGTACTTCCTGCCGTTCTACGCGATCCTGCGTGCCTTCACCTCCGAGGTCTGGGTGGTGCAGTTCGCCTCCTTCGTGACCGGCGGCATCGTGGATGCGAAGTTCTTTGGCGTGATCGCCATGTTCGGCGCGATCCTGGCCATGGCGCTGGCGCCCTGGCTGGACACCTCCAACGTGCGTTCGGGCCGTTACCGCCCGATGTTCAAATGGTGGTTCGCGCTGCTGGTCGTCGACTTCTTTGCCCTGATGTGGCTGGGTGCGATGCCGGCGGAAGAGCCCTATGCATCGTTCTCGCTGATCGCATCGGCCTACTGGTTCGGCTACTTCTTCGTGATCCTGCCGCTGCTGGGCGTGATCGAGAAGCCGCTGGCTCAGCCTGCAACCATCGAAGAGGATTTCGACGCCCACTACGGCAAGAAGTCTTCTGCTGACGCCACTCCTGCCGAGTAAGAAGAAGGAACACCTGACAATGTTCAAGAAACTGGCAACCGGTGCCGCCTTCGCTCTGGCCATGATCCCTGCTGCGTCTTACGCAGCAGGCGGCGGCGAGCAGCACATCACCGACTACGCCTTCTCGTTTGAAGGCCCGTTCGGCACCTACGACCGCAACCAGCTGCAGCGCGGCCTGCAGATCTACACCGAAGTCTGCGCGGCCTGCCACGGGCTGAAGCTGGTGCCGCTGCGCACCCTGGCAGACGAGGGCGGCCCGCAGCTGCCGGAGGATCAGGTGCGTGCCTACGCAGCTGACAACTTCAGCGTCTACGATCCGGAACTGGATGAGGACCGCCCGGCCAAGCCGGTCGATCACTTCCCGGAGAACAACAACGCCGGCGCCCCGGACCTCAGCATGATGGCCAAGGCGCGTGCGGGCTTCCACGGCCCCTATGGCCTGGGCATCAACCAGCTGTTCAAGGGCATGGGCGGTGCCGAGTACATCGCCTCGCTGCTGGCCGGCTACACCGGTGAGTCCAAGGAAGAAGCAGGCACCACCTTCTATGAGAACACTGCCTTCCCGGGCGGCTGGATCTCCATGGCGCCGCCGCTGTCCGATGAGCAGGTGGAATTTGCCGACGGCCACGCCAACGACGTGGAAGCCATGTCGCAGGACGTCGCGGCCTTCCTGATGTGGACCGCAGAGCCCAAGATGATGGCGCGCAAGCAGGCCGGTTTTGTCGGCGTGCTGTTCCTGACCCTGCTGTCGGTGATGCTGTATCTGACCAACAAGCGCCTTTGGGCGCCGCACAAGGGCAAGCACTGATCCCTGGCAGCTGACTAAAGCTTTGAAACATCAAACCCCCGCAAGTGATGCTTGCGGGGGTTTTTCGTTGCTGACGGGGAGGGGCGCTGCCCCTCTGCGCGCGGACGCGCATTCACCCCGGGGTATTTCGGACCAGAAAGAAGCCGGAAGCCTAGGCCAGCGGGCTGACCGTCAGATGCGGAAGGCCGTTGGAAGTCTTCTGCGGCGAACGGTCGTCCGCATTGATCACCGCGGACACCCGCTGACGCCAGGAGGAGAAGCTGTCGAACCGGACCACGTCCACAGGCGCGTCGAATTGCAGGGTGATCCGCCGGTGGCCATTGCCGCCGCAGGCGGCCAGCCCGTGCACGTAGCCGGTGAAGGGCTGGCCCAGATAGCGCCCCTCGACCCGCATCCCCACCTGCAGCTCCGGCGCGTTGGAGGCACGGGCGTGGAGCGTGTTCCAGTCGCGGAAACCATAGTACTGGGCGATCCGCTCCAGGGCGGTGCTGTGGGGGATGGGCTGGCCCTGGGCCTTGGAATGCTTGCGCAAGAGCCGGGCCTCGGCCTTGAGCTGCGCAACAGAAGGAAGGGCAGAGTTGGTCTGCATGGGTGTACCTTTCGCGAAAGAGTGCATGTGCCGTTGCAGACAGGGCTCGCATTGCTGTCTGGGCGTGCACCCAGGCGTCAGGATAAACCTTGTCCGGATTTCACCATGGCCAGCGGCCGCGAGCGGCAGGTATCCGGGACCTGTGTTGTGAGATTTAGCGGGTAGGAGCGGGGAAAGCAATTCCCCTCTGGGTCAGGCCACCAGCTGGCTGCCTGCCGTACCGGTAATGGCGGCGGTGACGATCCGGCCTTCTTCCTGGGGGGCTGCGAACGCCACTTCCGTGAACTGTTCGGTGCGGCCCATGTGCGGGTTTTCCATCAGAATGCGGTGGGTCTTGCCGACCTGCTCTGCCAGATGGCGTTCCACTTGCGCATCGCCGGCCGCGCGCAGGCGGGCAGCACGCTCCTTGATGACGTTGCCGTTCACTTGGTTCGGGATCTTCGCCGCCGGGGTGCCCTCGCGCTTGGAATAGGGGAAGACGTGCAGCCAGGTCAGATCGCAGTCGGTGACCAGTTTCAGCGAGTTCTCGAAATGGGCGTCGGACTCGGTCGGGAAGCCTGCGATGATGTCGGCGCCGAATGTCATCTCCGGACGCAGGCGGCGGGCCTCCTCGCAAAACGCGATGGCGTCGTCGCGCAGGTGGCGGCGGGCCATGCGTTTCAGGATCAGGTTGTCGCCATGCTGCAGCGACAGGTGCAGATGCGGCATCAGCCGCGGCTCGGTGGCGATTGCCTGCATCAGGTTCTCGTCCGCCTCAATCGAATCGATCGAGGAGATGCGCAGCCGCGGCAGGTCCGGCACCAGCTTCAGGATCCGCATCACCAGGTCGCCCAGGCGGGGCTGTGCAGGCAGATCAGCGCCCCAGGAGGTCAGGTCCACGCCGGTCAGAACCACCTCGTTGTAGCCCCTGTCCACCAGCCGCTTGATCTGGTCGATCACCACGCCCGCGGGGACCGAGCGGGAGTTGCCGCGGCCGTAGGGGATGATGCAGAAGGTGCAACGGTGGTCGCAGCCGTTCTGGACCTGCACATAGGCGCGGCTGCGGGTGCCGAAACCGTCGATCAGGTGGCCTGCGGTCTCTGTCACCGACATGATGTCGTCGACCTGGACCTTCTCCGTGGTGCCGATGAAATCCGGGCCTTTGGCGATCTGCTGCCAGGTCTCAGCCTGCATCTTCTCGGTGTTGCCGATGACGCGGGTGACCTCTTCCATTGCGGCAAAGGTTTCCGGCTCTGTCTGGGCGGCGCAGCCGGTCACGATGATCGGCGCCTCCGGATTTTCGCGGCGCAGCTTGCGGATCTCCTGGCGCGCCTTGCGCACGGCCTCGGCTGTTACCGCGCAGGTGTTGACCACCACGGCGTTCTCCAGGCCTGCCTGCTGGCTCAGCTCCTTCATCGCCTCGGTCTCATAGGCATTCAGGCGGCAGCCGAGGGTGGTGAACTTGGGCACGCTCATGCCAGCGACTCCAGGAATTCGCGGGTGAATGTGCCGTCGAACACATGCATGGTCGGGCCGGTCATCCAAACGCCGTCCTCAGCCCAGTCGATCCACAGGGTGCCGCCATCCAGATCGATCTGCACCTTGCGGCCCGTCAGGCCGCGCCGGGCGGCTGCAACGGCGGTTGCGCAGGAGGAGGAGCCGGAGGCCAGTGTCACGCCTACACCGCGCTCCCAGACGCGCATGCGGATGCGGTCGGGGCCGGTGACCTGGGCGACCTGTACATTGGTGCGCTGCGGGTAGAGCGGGTGGTGCTCGTAGCGGGGACCGAATTCCGCCAGCGGAATGACCTCGGCGTCCTCGACAAAGAAGGTGCAGTGGGGGTTGCCCATGCCGGTGGCTGTGGGGCCGCCCTCGATCGGCAGTTCCAGCGTGTCCGCTTCCTCGGCCAGGGGAATGTCCTGCCAGTCCAGCTGCGGCGCCCCCATGTTGACGGAGGTGAGCCCGTTGCCGGCGTCGCGGGCATAAAGGTCGCCGCGGTCCGTGGTCAGGTGCAGCTCCGGCTTGCCGGTCTCCAGGATCAGGTGGCGGGCGATGCAGCGGGTGGCATTGCCGCAGGCCGCAGAGGTGGAGCCGTCGGCATTGTAGAAGGTCAGATGCGCGTCGCCCGGCCCGTTCGAGATCACCGTCAGCTGGTCAAAGCCGACGCCGAACTGGCGGTGCGCGATTCCCTTGGCCATCGCCGGGGTGATGGCAATGTCCTGCGCGCGCGCGTCGACAACGACGAAGTCGTTGCCCAGCCCGTGCATCTTCATGAAGGGGAGATTTGTGTGTGCCGAGGTGCTCATGGCGGGCATATAGACCCGGCGCGGAGATGAATCCAGCCTTCGGTGAGAAAAGTTGAAAAAAGGGGTTGACCCCCCGCCGCACTGGCCCTAGATACGCCGCCTATCGGGACAGCGTGACACACACCGCCACGCCGGACCAAAGCGAAATAAGTGCTTGAACCTTCTGGGAAAAACACTTAGACCGCGACGAAGAAGTGGGCCGTTAGCTCAGTTGGTAGAGCAACTGACTTTTAATCAGTGGGTCGCAGGTTCGAATCCTGCACGGCTCACCACTTCCTCCCAAAACCGCTGATGATGACTGAGAAATGCGCTACAGGTATCCCTGAGCGCGGAAGCTGAGTTCGGCGGATTTTCCGATGATCAGATGGTCGTGCAGGGCGATTCCCAAGGCGCTGAGGGCGGCCTGGATCTGATCTGTCATACCGATGTCACTGTCCGAGGGCGTGGGGTCTCCGGACGGGTGATTATGCACCAGAATCAAGGCGCTGGCGTTCAGTTCCAGGGCGCGTTTGGCGACCTCGCGGGGGTAGACGGGCACGTGGTCGACGGTGCCGCGGGCCTGTTCCTCGTCGGCGATCAGGACGTTCTTGCGGTCCAGGAACAGGATGCGGAACTGTTCGGTTTCGCGGTGGGCCATGGTGGTGTGGCAATAATCCAGCAGCGCGTCCCAGCTGGAGATCACCTGGCGCTGCATCACCCGGGCGCGGGCCATGCGGTGCGCGGCGGCCTCCAGTACCTTGAGGTCAGTGATGACCGCGTCGCCGATGCCCCTGACCTGCGCCAGCCGTTCCGGTGCGGCTGCCACCACGCGGTTGAAATCTCCAAATGTATCAAGCAGTTGCCGTGCCAAGGGTTTCACGTCGCGGCGCGGAATGGAGCGGAACAAGACCAGCTCCAGAAGCTCGTAATCGGGCATCGCGGCAGCGCCGCCGGCCATGAAACGCTCGCGCAGGCGGGCGCGGTGGTCCTTGATGTAGGAGGGCAGGCGGCCGGGGGAGAGCGGGGCCGCAGGGGCCTCCTCGCTGCCGGGAAACAGCGGCAGGGAGACGTCCTCGAATGCGGGGTCCTGTGCCATGGCGCCATGGTGCCGCCATCATGGTTGAGGAAGTGTTAATGGATGCCCTGCGAGAGCGGCGGAGGGGCGGCTGTAAGGGGGTGACAGGCGTGCACCCCTTGTGCACCCCCTGTGCACCGCCGCAGCGCGGCGTGGGGCGTCTGGGCAGGGCGCTGCGTAAAGGATGCGCAAAAGAAAAGCGCCCCGGGCGGGGGCGCTTTGATCGAGTCGTTTCAGGCTAGTGGCCGGGGCTCCGCCCGTTCGCAAGCGAAACGCTCCCCCGGAGCGTTTCCGGGGAGCTTGCTCACCCCTTCATCCCATCCCAGAAGCTTTTCACCGAAGAGAAGAAGCTGCGGGATTCGGGGTTGGTGTTTTCCTCGGATATGTCCTCGAACTCGCGCAGAAGCTCCTTTTGGCGGGCGGTGAGGTTCATCGGGGTTTCCACCGCCAGTTCGATGAACATGTCGCCGGTGGCACCACCGCGCAGCGCCGGCATGCCTTTGCCGCGCAGGCGCATCTGGCGGCCGGACTGGCTGCCCTCGGGGATTTGCACGCGGCCGCGGCCTCCGTCGATGGTCGGCACCTCGATGGAGCCGCCAAGCGATGCCTTGGCCATGCTGACCGGAACCCGGCAGTAGAGGTTGTTGCCGTCACGCTCAAACAGCTTGTGCGGGCCGACCTCGACAAAGATGTAGAGATCGCCCGGAGGGCCGCCGCGCAGGCCGGCTTCGCCTTCGCCTGCCAGTCGGATGCGGGTACCGGTTTCCACGCCTGCCGGGATGTTCACCGACAGCGAGCGGTCTTTTTCCACCCGGCCGTGGCCGTGGCAGGATTTGCACGGGTTCTTGATGATCTGGCCCAGGCCCGAACAGGTCGGGCAGGTGCGTTCAACGGTGAAGAAGCCCTGCTGCGCGCGGACCTTGCCCATGCCGGAGCAGGTCGGGCAGGTGGTGGGTTCCACGCCGCCCTCAGCCCCGGTGCCCTCGCAGGAGGTGCAGGAAACGGAGGCCGGGACCTTGATGGTCTTATGCAGGCCGCTGAAGGCTTCCTCCAGCGAGACGCGCAGGTTGTAGCGCAGGTCTGCGCCGCGCGATGCGCGCTGGCGTCCGCCACCGCCGCCGCGCTGGCCGCCCATGAAATCGCCGAACAGGTCGTCGAACACGTCGGAGAAGGCGGAGGAGAAATCGCCGCCGCCAAAGCCCTGGCCGCCGCCGCCGCGCTGGCCGCCGCCCATGCCGTTTTCAAAGGCAGCATGGCCAAAGCGGTCATAGGCCGCCTTTTTTTCGGCGTCCTTGAGGACGTCATAAGCCTCGTTGGCTTCCTTGAACTGCGCCTCGGCGTCCGGATTGTCGGAGTTCCGGTCGGGGTGCAGTTCCTTGGCCTTCTTGCGAAAGCCTTTTTTGATTTCGTCTGCGGTGGCGCCTTTGGCCACGCCCAGAACGTCGTAATAGTCACGTTTTGACATCGGTTACCCCATCTGCCTCAACGAAAATGGGCCGGTCCGGGGTCGGACCGGCCCGCCTTGGCCTGAGTGCTCAGGCGTTAGCGCTTGTCGTTGTCCAGGTCTTCGAACTCGGCATCGACGATGTCGTCGTCAGCCGGGCCTGCGGCTTCGTCAGCTGCTGCCGGCTCGTCGTCGCCGCCTTCTTCGGCCTGCGCCTTGTAGATCGCCTCGCCCAGTTTCATCGCAGCTTCGGTGACGTTCTGGATGCCGGACTTGATCTTGTCGGCGGTTGCCTTGTCGTTCTCCAGCTCGTCCTTCAGCGCGGCCACGGCCAGCTCGATCACCTCGACAGTGGACGGGTCGACCTTGTCGCCATGCTCTTCCACCGATTTCTCGGTCGAGTGGATCAGCGATTCGGCCTGGTTCTTGGCTTCGATCAGCTCGCGGCGTTCCTTGTCCGCCTCGGCGTTGTCCTCGGCGTCCTTGACCATCTTTTCGATGTCGTCGTCGGACAGACCGCCGGAGGCCTGGATGGTGATCTGCTGTTCCTTGCCGGTCGCCTTGTCCTTGGCGCCGACCGACACGATGCCGTTGGCGTCGATGTCGAAGGTCACTTCGATCTGCGGCATGCCGCGCGGTGCCGGCGGGATTTCCTCGAGGTTGAACTGGCCGAGCATCTTGTTGTCGGCGGCCATTTCACGTTCACCCTGGAACACGCGGATGGTCACGGCGTTCTGGTTGTCTTCCGCGGTCGAGAACACCTGCGACTTCTTGGTCGGGATGGTGGTGTTGCGGTCGATCAGGCGGGTGAAGACACCGCCCAGGGTTTCGATGCCGAGCGACAGCGGGGTCACGTCGAGCAGCACCACGTCCTTGACGTCGCCCTGCAGAACGCCGGCCTGGATGGCAGCGCCCATGGCAACCACTTCATCCGGGTTCACGCCCTTGTGCGGCTCCTTGCCGAAGAACTTGGAAACCTCTTCGATGACTTTCGGCATCCGGGTCATACCGCCGACCAGAACCACCTCGTCAATGTCGGAAGCCGACAGGCCTGCGTCCTTCAGGGCCGCCTTGCACGGGTCCATCGAGCGTTTGATCAGGTCGGAGACCAGGCTTTCCAGCTTGGCGCGGGTCAGCTTCATTACCATGTGCAGCGGCTGGCCCGAGGACGGGTCCATCGAGATGAACGGCTGGTTGATCTCGGTCTGCGAGGTGGAGGACAGTTCGATCTTGGCTTTTTCAGCGGCTTCTTTCAGGCGCTGCAGGGCCATCTTGTCCTTGGACAGATCGACGCCGTTTTCCTTTTTGAACTCATCCGCCAGGTAGTTGACGATGCGCATGTCGAAGTCTTCGCCGCCCAGGAAGGTGTCGCCGTTGGTCGACTTCACTTCGAACAGGCCGTCGTCGATTTCCAGGATGGTCACGTCGAAGGTGCCGCCGCCGAGGTCATATACGGCGATGGTCTGGGTGTTTTCCTTGTCCAGGCCATAGGCCAGCGCAGCCGCGGTCGGCTCGTTGATGATGCGCAGCACTTCGAGGCCTGCGATCTTGCCGGCGTCCTTGGTGGCCTGACGCTGGGCGTCGTTGAAGTAGGCAGGCACGGTGATCACCGCCTGGGTGACTTCCTCGCCCAGGTAGGATTCCGCGGTTTCCTTCATCTTGCCCAGGGTGAAGGCGGAGATTTGCGACGGGGAGTATTTCTCACCCTTGGCTTCCACCCATGCGTCGCCGTTGCCGCCGTTGACGATGGAGAACGGCACCATCTTCTTGTCTTTGGCGACGGCCGGGTCGTCGAACCGGCGGCCGATCAGGCGCTTGACGCCGAACACGGTGTTGTCGGGGTTGGTGACGGCCTGGCGTTTGGCCGGCTGGCCGACCAGGCGCTCGTCGTCGGTGAAGGCAACGATCGACGGGGTGGTGCGCGCGCCCTCGGCGTTTTCGATCACGCGGGGCTGGGAGCCATCCATGATGGCCACGCAGGAGTTGGTGGTACCCAGGTCGATGCCGATAACTTTGCTCATTTGCGATCCCTTTTTACTACTCAAGGCGATTACCCGAGGCCTGAACCCGTTGCGGCATCCTGGCCCCGATTGTTTTGCGGTTTGGTCTGCACCTTGCCGCGTCCCGGCGTATATAGGGACGTGAAAACGGCCCTGCAAGCGCCAGTGCACGCCCGGAGGCGTGAATCAATGCGCTTTTTTGCAAGGGCTATGGTTAAGGATGGATGAACGGCAATGACCCTGCTGCGGGTGCGCGGATTTGATGTTCACAAGGGGTATCTCGATGGCGTCCGGCAGGCGGCGCTGATCGAGGCCTTGCGGGGGGTGCTGAAGGCGGCGCCGCTGTTTTCGCCCAAGGTGCCGGGCGGCGGGCAGATGTCGGTGCGGATGACCTCGGCCGGACGGTTCGGCTGGTATTCGGATGCCAAGGGCTACCGCTATGCGGAGCAGCACCCGGCGGGGCGGGACTGGCCGGCGATCCCGGCGGAGGTGCTGGAAATCTGGGCGGAGCTGACCGGGCTGGAGCGGCAGCCGGAATGCTGCCTGCTGAATTACTACGGTGAGGGTGCGAAGATGGGGCTGCACCAGGATAAGGATGAGGCGGATTTCTCCTTTCCCGTGGTTTCCATTTCGCTGGGCGATGACGGGCTGTTCCGGATCGGCTGCCAGACGCGGGGCGGCAGGACGGAATCGCTCTGGCTGAGTTCCGGCGACGTGGTGGTGATGGGGGGCGAGGCGCGGCTGACCTATCACGGGGTGGACCGGATCCGGTTCAAGTCGTCGCGGCTCTTGCCCAAGGGCGGGCGGATCAACCTGACGCTCAGGGTGGTGACGTGACGCTGGCGGGGCGCAAAAGTTTTGCGGAAAACTTTTGCCAAGACTTTTGCTGAAAAGTCTTGGGGCCGGCGGCTAGGGCACCAGCGAGCAGCAGCCGGTCAGGACGTCGAGCTGGCCCGTGCCGCGCAGGTGCAGCAGGTCGATCGAAATGCCATAGCTGCGGTCCGACATGCCGTCGGTGCAGTGTTGTGACGTCAGGGTGCCGGACAGGCTGGCGGTTCCTGGTACGGACGTTTCGTTGCTGGGGTGGTGGACAGCGTGGAAGCCGGATTTGCCGCTGTGGCCTGCTGCCCGCTGCCTTGCCAGCAGTGTGAAGCCGGTGACCGGGCCCTCCGGGGTGGTCATGCGGGCGGTGTCATCCAGGGTCAGGGACCAGAAGGGCTCGGTGCCGAAGCAGTCCAGCGCCTGTCCGTGCATCATGCGCCAGTCGTTTTGGGGTTGCAGGCTCAGATACCGCAGGGCGGCCCAGCCGGATTGCTCGCCGCTGTTCACCTGGCCCCATTTACCGCTTTCATCCGCTAGAATCACTTCCACACCGGTTTGATCCGGTGCCAGGGTTCCGATGACTTCAGCACTGGCGGAGGGGGTGCTGCGGATGTTGAGCACGTCATCAGCTGCAACACCGGTGACGCTGTGGAGCGCGGGATACTCCTGCGCTGCGGCGGGCAGAGCCAGCAAGGCCAGCCAAAGAAGGGCAGCAGCGTGCCGCCCCCTCACCGGCGCGCGTTCCAGCTGAGGGAGACATGGCGGCGGGTGTAAAACTCGCCCATCAGGCCGATCACGATCAGAACCAGCGCCACCCAGGCGGCATACTGCCAGGAGCTGAAATGCGGGTTGTAGTTGATGAAGACATAGCCGCGCGACTGGTCGATGCAGTGGAACAGCGGGTTCCAGTCGAACATTGCCAGCATGAAGCTGGGCAGCGTGTTGGCCAGGAACATCTTGCCCGAGGCAATCATGTTGGCGCGCTGGTAGATCATCATCAGGATGCTGACAAAGCTTGGCGCCCAAGGCTTCAGAACCAGAAACACCAGCCCCACGCCGAACCCGGTGATCCAGGCCAGCAGCACCATGCCGAAGGCGGGAATGGGTTCCTCGATATGCACAGGCGTGTAGGCGACGTGATAGGCAAACAGGATGATGATCAGCGACAGAACCTGAATATAGAGCGCGCCGATGGCGGCGGACAGCAGCGCCACCATCGTGTTCATCGGCGCGTGCTGCATCATAGGGCTGCTGGGGCCCTCAGCGCCGGCAACGGCACTGACAGTCTTGGTGTGCACCATGAACAGATACACGCCGGACATCACATAGAGCAGAAAATCGCCGCGGATGGCGGAGCCGCGCAGGCCCAGCACCGCAAACATGACATAGAAGGCCAGCACGAACAGAATCGTCTGCAGCAGGTTCAGGCCAAGTGCGATGAAGGCGTTGTTGTGCTTGGAGCGGACGCTGCGCACGGCGGAGTGGAACACCACTTCGCTCAGGGAAAGAAATCCGGACATCCACGATTGCTGCGTGCGCTGCTGAAACATGAACCTGCGTTCTCTGCTCTTATCTGATGCGGCTGCTTGCCGTTCTGCTGTCTGCGCATCATAAGGGGCAACAGGCAAATTTTCAATTAAACCCGTGTTGGGGAGACCTGCGTGACTTATGAAGACCTGGTGCCCGTGATCCGCAAACTGGCCATCGAGGCCGGTGCAAAGATCATGGAGATTTACAACTCCGACGATTTTGACGTGAAGGTGAAATCCGACGACAGCCCGGTGACCGAAGCGGATGAAGCGGCGGATGCGCTGATCTCGGCCGGGCTGCGGGCGGCATTTCCGGGCGTGATGCTGGTCACCGAGGAGCAGGCGGCCTCGCACAAGGAGCGCGGCGACACCTTCCTGATTGTCGATCCACTGGACGGCACCAAGGAGTTTATCCACCGCCGCGGCGATTTCACCGTGAACATCGCGCTGGTGGAAAACGGCGTGCCGACCCGCGGCGTGGTCTATGCGCCGGCGCGGCAGCGGATGTTCTTTACTCTGGCTGACGGCAGCGCGGTGGAGGAGACCGGCAGCTTTGATCCGGAAACCATCGGCGCAACCCGGGTGATCCGGGTCGCAGACAGCGATAACTCCGCGCTGATGGTGGTGGCGTCGAAATCGCACCGCGATCAGGCCACCGATGACTACATCGGCAAGTACAACGTGAAGGACAGCAAGAGCGCCGGCTCCTCGCTGAAGTTCTGCCTGGTTGCCACTGGCGAAGCGGATATTTATCCGCGTGTCGGCCGCACCATGGAATGGGACACCGCCGCGGGCCATGCGGTGCTTGCAGGCGCTGGCGGCAAAGTGGTGCGTTTTGACGATCATTCCCCGCTGAGATACGGTAAAGAGGGCTATGCCAACCCGTTCTTCATCGCCTATGCACCAGCTGTGGAACTGAAGGAAGCCTGATGTCCGTCCTGATTGTCATCCCCGCCCGCTATGCCTCGACCCGCTATCCCGGCAAGCCGCTGGTGCCGCTGACCGGCGCCACTGGCGAAAAGCGCTCGCTGGTGGAGCGTTCCTGGCGGGCGGCCTGTTCGGTGCAGGGTGTGGACCGGGTGGTTGTGGCCACGGATGACGATCGCATCAAACAGGCGGCGGAAGCGTTTGGGGCCGAGGTGGTGATGACCTCGCCGGAGTGCGCCAACGGCACCGAGCGCTGTGCCGAGGCGCATGCGGCGCTGGGCGGCGGCTATGAGGTGGTGGTGAACCTGCAGGGCGATGCGCCGCTGACGCCGCACTGGTTTGTCGAGGACCTGGTGGCCGGGCTTAAGGCTGCTCCCGGAATGGGGCTGGCAACGCCGGTGCTGCGTTGCAACGGCGAAACGCTGAACAGCCTGCTGGCGGACCGGAAAGACGGCCGGGTCGGTGGCACCACGGCAGTATTTGCCGCGGACCACAGTGCGCTCTATTTCTCCAAGGAGGTGGTGCCCTATTGCGGGCATGTCTACGGGGATGGCGAAAACACGCCGGTCTTTCACCATGTCGGGGTCTATGCCTACCGGCCGGATGCCTTGGCAGCGTATCCTGATTGGGATACAGGGCCGCTGGAACAGCTAGAAGGGCTGGAGCAGCTGCGATTCCTGGAGAACGGGCGCAAGGTGCTCTGTGTTGAAGTTGAGGCGCGCGGCCGTGAATTCTGGGAGCTGAACAACCCGGAGGATGTGCCGCGGCTGGAAGCCATGATGAAGAAAATGCGGCACGAGTGAGTGAATTATGTTAAAGAGAAGCCGAATGAAAAGGGCGCTGCTGCAAGACGGCAGCTTGGGGCAACGGGCAGTTGCTTTACATTTTGTTGGAGACAGCCGGGCATAATGCGCGCCAGCTTATCAGCGCCGTTTGGCGGCTGCGGCGGCCAGCCCGGAATTTGAGTGCAGAGAGAACCACATGCGTAAAAAAGTAACCAAAGCGATTTTTCCCGTTGCGGGTCTGGGAACCCGTTTCCTGCCGGCAACCAAATCCGTGCCCAAGGAAATCATGACATTGGTCGACCGGCCGCTGGTGCAATACGCCATCGACGAGGCACGGGCTGCCGGGATCAAGGAATTCATCTTTGTCACGTCGCGCGGCAAGGGTGCGCTGGAAGACTATTTTGACCACTCGCCGGTTCTGGAACAGGAGCTGCGCAAGAAGGGCAAGGATGAGCTTCTGGAGATCCTGAAGAGCACCGACATGGAATCCGGTGCCATTGCCTATCTGCGCCAGCACAAGGCGCTGGGCCTGGGCCACGCGGTGTGGTGCGCCCGCCGCCTGATCGCCAACGAGCCTTTTGCGGTGATCCTGCCGGACGACGTGATTGCGGCAGAGAAACCCTGCCTGCAGCAAATGGTCGAGGCCTATGAAGAAACCGGCGGCAACATGGTTGCCGCGATGGAGGTTCCGCCGGAGAAGACCTCTTCCTATGGTGTGCTCGACGTGAAAGAGGACATGGGCCGGGTGGTCGCCGCCAACGGCATGGTCGAGAAGCCCAAGATGGAAGACGCGCCGTCGAATCTGGCGGTGATCGGGCGCTATATCCTGTCGCCGTCGGTTCTGAAGAACCTCAACAAGATGAAGTCCGGCGCCGGCGGCGAGATTCAGCTGACCGATGCGATTGCCGAGGATATCGCTCAGGACGTGCCGGTTTACGGCTACCGCTTCAACGGGCAGCGGTTCGATTGCGGCTCCAAGGCGGGCTTCCTGCAGGCGACCGTCGCCTTTGCGCTGGCGCGCGATGAGCTGCGGGATGACCTGATGAGCTACATCACCGAGATCGCGCAGGTCGGCAAGGCCGCGCAGTAACCAAACTGGCCGCCCGCCCTGGGCGGCCCAGCATGGGGCAGAGACAGTGACCAATATCCTCGTGACCGGCGGTGCCGGATACATCGGCTCGCACGCCTGCAAGGCGCTGAAGGCGGCGGGCTATTCGCCGGTGACCTATGACAACCTGGTGACCGGCTGGCAGGATGCGGTGAAATTCGGACCCTTCGAGAAAGGCGATCTGAATGACCGCGCGCGGCTGGATGAGGTGTTTGCCAAGTACCAGCCGGCCGCGGTGATGCATTTCGCGGCGCTGAGCCAGGTCGGCGAGGCGATGAGCGAGCCGGGCCGCTACTGGGCCAACAACACCGGCGGGTCGCTCAATCTGGTCGAGGCTGCGGTGGCGGCGGGATGCCTGGATTTCGTGTTCTCCTCGACCTGCGCCACCTATGGCGAGCATGACAATGTGGTGCTGGACGAAAACACTCCGCAGCTGCCGCTGAACGCCTATGGCGCTTCCAAGCGGGCAGTTGAAGATATCCTCAAGGATTTCGGCGCTGCACACGGGCTGCGGTCGGTAATCTTCCGCTATTTCAACGTGGCGGGCGCTGATCCTGAGGCCGAGGTGGGCGAGTTCCACCGCCCCGAGACCCATCTGGTGCCGCTGGTGCTGGATGCGATTGCGGGCAAGCGCGATGCGCTGACCATCTTCGGCACTGACTATGACACCCCGGACGGTACCTGCATCCGCGATTATGTGCATGTCTGCGACCTGGTGGATGCGCATGTGCTGGGCCTGAAGTGGCTGGAAGGCGGCAAGGGCAGCCAAGTGTTCAACCTGGGCACCGGCAGCGGTTTTTCGGTGCGCGAGGTGATGGACAAGGCGGAAGCCGTGACCGGGCAGAAAGTGCCCTGCAACACCGGCGCGCGCCGGGCGGGCGACTGCACCAAGCTGGTGTCGGGATCGACCCGCGCGGTCACCGATCTGGGCTGGGAGCCGCGCCGCTCTACCTTGGAAACGATGATTGCTGATGCCTGGAAATGGCATAAGACGGGCCATTACGAGGGCTAAGCATGACTGGCCCCGCCGCTCCTGATCTGCCGCCGCTGGGCCTCACCGGGGCTTACCGGATGCGGTGGAAGCGGCGGCGGATGCTGTGGCGGGCGCTGCGTGCCCGCCGGCAGATGCAGAAAACGGCGGACCGCACCCGGCAGATCCCCAATGCCGGCGTTCTGGTTTTTACGGTTCTGCGCAATGAGATCACCCGGCTGCCCTATTTCCTGGAGCATTACCGGCGGCTGGGCGCCGCGCATTTCCTTGTGGTGGACAATGGCAGCGATGACGGCAGTGCGGAGTTGCTGGCGGAGCAGCCGGATGTCTCCCTGTGGCGCGCTGAGGGCAGTTACCGGGACACGCGCTTTGGCCTGGATTGGCTGGGCTGGCTGCTGATCCGCCATGGCCACGGGCGCTGGTGCCTGACCGTGGATGCCGATGAGCTGCTGGTCTACCCCGGCATGGACGCGCACGGGCTGGACGATTTGACCCGGCTGCTGGAGCAGCAAGGGCGCGCGGGGTTCGGGGCGCTGATGCTGGACCTTTACCCCAAGGGGCCGCTGGGCGCCCGGACCTATGCGCCGGGGCAAGATCCCGGCGAGGTGCTGCAATGGTTCGACGAAGGCCCCTACCGGGCAGTGCGGCAGCAGCCGAAGGGCAACCTGTGGGTACAGGGAGGGGCGCGGGAAAGAGTGTTCTTCCAGGATCAGCCGGAACGCTCGCCGACGCTGAACAAGCTGCCGCTGGTGCGCTGGAACCGGCGTTATGCCTATATCAATTCAACCCATTCCATGCTGCCGCGGCAGCTGAACATGCTGTATGACGGACCCGGCGGCGAGGCGCCGTCCGGCGTGCTGCTGCATACGAAGTTCCTGCCGGAGATTGTTTCCAAATCGGCAACGGAAAAGCAGCGCCAGCAGCATTTCCATACACCGCAGGAATTTGACGTGTATTACGACCGGATCACGGAGGCGCCGGATATGTGGCACGCCGGGTCGGTCCGGTACCGCGGACCGGACCAGCTGGCGGCGCTGGGGCTGATGACACCGCTGGCCTGGTGACGCCTGGGCGGCATCGCCTGAACTGTTGCAACTGCGCCGTGCGCCCGCGTAACTGTTTCTAAATCCGTTGTTAATAGACTGCGTGCGTGACATATTGCGCGGAAACTTGCCGCTGGCAGAAGGCTGGACCGGGCAGGTGCGCTCCTTGGATAGCGGTTTGGAGTAGACGTGGGGCTTTGGGATTCTTACCGGATGCGGTTGCGGCGCAAACGGCGGCTGGTCCGCGCGGTGCGCAAGTCCGGTGAGCTGTCGCCTGTGCAGGACAACACGAGGGCGATCCGTCCGGGGGATATTCTGCTGGTCTGCACCATGCGCAACGAGCAGATCCGCCTGCCCTACTTCCTGCAGTATTACCGCGGCCTGGGCGTCAATCATTTCCTGTTCGTGGACAATGGCTCCACCGATGGCACCACAGATTATCTTCAGGGAATGGAGGATGTCTCGCTGTGGCAGACCACCGCCAGTTACAGGCGGGCGGGCTTCGGCATCGATTGGATGAACTACCTCAAGCGCAAGTACGCGCATGATCACTGGGTACTGGTGGTCGACCCGGATGAGTTCTTTATCTACCCGTTCTGCGACACGCGGCCGATCCGGGCGCTGACCGACTGGCTGGACAATTCGGCGATCCGCAGCTTCTCGGCGATGCTGCTGGATGTGTACCCCAAGGGCCGGATCGGCGAGGTGCCGTATCAGCCCGGGCAAAACCCGCTGGAGATTGCCCACTGGTTCGACAGCGGCAATTACACCATCAGCCGCAACAAGGAATACGGCAACCTGTGGATCCAGGGCGGGCCGCGGGCGCGGGTGTTCTTCGCCGATCAGCCCAAGAAGGCACCGGCGCTGAACAAAATCCCGCTGGTCAAATGGCACCGGCGCTATGCCTATGCCAGTTCCACCCACGCGCTGCTGCCGCGCGGGCTGAACCAGGTTTATGAAAGTGATGGCGGCGAAAAAGCCAGCGGCGCGCTGCTGCACACCAAGTTTTTGGATACCTTCACCGCCAAGGCTGAAGAGGAGCTGGTGCGCGGCCAGCATTATGGCGGGTCGGCGGAATATAAGGCCTATGCCGCCAAGATGGCGGAGCAGCCGGAGCTGTGGTGCAAGTGGAGCGAGAAATACATCAACTGGCGCCAGCTTGAGATCCTGGGGCTGATGTCCAAGGGGAACTGGGCATGAGTACGGTTGGGATTGTCATGCTGGTGCACACGGCGCTGGACCGGGCGGCGCAGGTGGTGCGCCACTGGACCGCAGCGGGCTGCCCGGTGGTGCTGCATGTGGACCGCAATGTCAGGCGTGACGTGTTTGACCGGTTCCGGCAGTCGCTGGATGGCAGCCCGCTGGTGCGGTTCTCTGCCCGCCACCGGTGTGAATGGGGCACCTGGGGCATCGTGGCGGCTTCGCAGTCGGCCTCCGAGGTGATGCTGGCGGAGTTTCCGGATGTGCGGCATGTCTATCTGGCCTCAGGCTCCTGCCTGCCGCTGAGGCCGGTGCAGGAGCTGGCGGATTATCTGGCGGCGCGCCCGGAGACCGATTTCATTGAAAGCGCCACCACCGCGGATGTGCCCTGGATCGTTGGCGGCCTGAGCCATGAGCGGTTCACGCTGCGGTTCCCGTTTTCCTGGAAGAAGCACCGCTATCTGTTCGACCGCTACGTGAACTTGCAGCGCAAGCTGCGGTTCAAGCGGCGGATCCCGGCGGGGCTGGTGCCGCATATGGGCAGCCAATGGTGGTGCCTGACCCGGCGGACCCTGGCGGCAATTCTGCAGGACCCGGAACGTCCGGCCTATGATGCCTATTTCCGCAAGGTGTGGATCCCGGATGAAAGCTACTTTCAGACCCTGGCGCGGCAGTATTCCAGCAATATCGAGAGCCGCTCGCTGACGCTGAGCAAGTTCGATTTCCAGGGCAAGCCGCATATTTTCTACGACGACCACTTGCAGCTGTTGCGCCGCTCCGACTGCTTTGTGGCGCGCAAGATCTGGCCCCATGCGGAACGGCTCTATCAGGCGTTTCTGACTGATCCGGCCGGGGCGATGAAAGGCGCGGAGCCCAATCCGGGCAAGATCGACCGGATCTTTGCCAAGGCGGTGGAGCGGCGCACCCGCGGGCGGCCGGGCCTCTATATGCAGAGCCGTTTTCCCGGCCACGGATCGGAGAACGGGATCACTTCCAGCCCCTATTCGGTGTTCCAGGGATTTGCCGAGCTGTTCGAGGATTTCGAGATCTGGCTGGCCCGGACAACCGGCGCCCGGGTGCACGGGCATATCTTTGCGCCCGAGGGGGCGGCGTTTTCTGAAGGCCAGACCCTGATCAACGGCTGCCTGAACGGCAACGCGAAGCTGCGCGACTACAATCCTGAGAGCTTTCTGACCAGCCTGATCTGGAACACCCGCGGCGAGCGCCAGTGTTTCCAGTTCGGCCCGCGCGACAACCAGGCTGTGAACTGGCTGGTGGCGCGGGACACCAATGCGCAGGTATCGGTCATCAGCGGCGCCTGGGCGGTTCCGCTGTTCAAGTCCAGCCGCAGCTTTGCGGAGCTGCGCCAGGAAGCGGCCCGGCTGCAGCAGCGCGAAGCCGAGCAGCTGCAGATCCTGCGCTCGCAATGGACCAAGGCGCGGGTGCGGATCTGGACGATGGCAGAGTTTGTCGAGGCGCCGATGGAGCCCTTGCAGACCATCATTGACGAGATCGGCCCGCTGGCCGCGCGGCATTTGGGTGAGGCGCCGAGGATGACAGATCTTGAAGGCTTCGGGCAGTTCCTGCAGAATCTGAAAAACCAGGGCATGCATCCCTATCTGATGGGGGATTTCCCGGTTGGGCAAAGCCCTGCCAGCCCACCCAAGCCGCAGCGTAAACCCTATCTGGTGCGATAATTCCTGATGCCTTCTTCCTTTGATTACTTTGTTGTCTTTGCAGAAATGCGGACCGGCTCCAATTTCCTGGAGACCAACCTGAATGCCTTTGACGGGCTGGTCTGTCATGGCGAGGCTTTCAATCCGCATTTTATCGGCTATCCCAACAGCACGGACATCCTGGGCGTGACCCGGTCCATGCGGGAAGCAGACCCGGCGCGGCTGATCCGGAAGATCAAGGAAGACCCGGGCGCGCTGGGGGGCTTCCGCTACTTCCACGATCATGACCCGCGGGTGCTGGGCCTGATGCTGGAGGATCCGCGCTGTGCCAAGATCATCCTGACCCGCAATCCGCTGGACAGTTATGTGTCGTGGAAAATCGCCAAGGAGACCGGCCAGTGGAAGCTGACCGATGTGAAGCGGCGCAAGGACGCCAAGGCGCGGTTTGATGCGGCGGAGTTTGCAGCTCATGTGGGCGCGCTGCAGGATTTCCAGGTCACACTGCTGAACAGGCTGCAGGCGCTGGGCCAGACAGCGTTTTATGTGGCCTATGAGGACCTGCAGAGCGTTGAGGTGATGAACGGGCTGGCCCGGTGGCTGGGGGTGCCGCACCAGTTGGAAGCGCTGGATGGCAGCCTCAAGCGGCAGAACCCGGCGCCGGTGCTGGCCAAGGTTGCCAATCCTGAGGAGATGCAGGAGGCGCTGGCCGGCATGGACCGGTTCAATCTGACCCGGACCCCGAACTTCGAGCCGCGCCGCGGCCCGGCAGTGCCAGGATATGCGGCAGGGGTGGTGACACCGCTCTTGTACCTGCCGCTGAAAGGCGGGCCGGAGGCGGAGGTGGTACGCTGGATGGCCGGGCTGGACCACGTGGCACCAGAGGGGCTGATCCAGGGCATGAACCAGAAACAGCTGCGCCAATGGAAGCGCGGCAACAAGGGATTTCGCAGCTTTACGGTGCTGCGCCACCCGGCGGCGCGGGCCCATGCGGTGTTCTGCCGCCGGATCCTGAATGCAGGCGAGGGCAGCTACCGGCAGATCCGCAATACGCTGCGGCGGCAGTTTGGCTTGCCGTTGCCGGAGCAAGGGCCGGACGCGGGCTATTCCCGGTCGCAGCACCGGGAAGCATTTACCGGATTTCTGGAGTTTGTGAGGTCCAGCCTGGCCGGGCAGACCTCAGTCCGGCTGGATGCGGAATGGGCAACCCAGAGCCAGGCTTTGGCCGGATTTGCCGAACTGGGTCCGCCGGATTTGCTGATCCGCGAAGAGGAAATGGGCGAGGATCTGGTGGCGCTGGCCCGCAAACTGGGCCGGATGGAGCCGGGTGCAGTGCCTGAAGCAGAGCCGGAAACGCCGTTTGCACTGGCGGATATTTATGATGCGGAACTGGAGGCGCTGATCGCCTCGGTTTACCAGCGTGACTACTTGGCCTTTGGGTTCGGGCCCTGGCGGCAGGGCTGACCCTTCCGTTCCCGCTGCAAACTCAGTACTCCCGCGCCCGCCGGATGTTCAGCAGGCTGACCAGCCGGAACGGCCTTGGGCCGGGCGCCGCACGGGGTGCGGCGCGGGATTGGCGCTCTGCCTGCCGGTTTTCAAGAACACATGCCCTGCGGCCGCTGTTGCGCGCCGGAGCCGTAGCATCGTCGATGCCCGTGCCTCAGGCCGCCTGGACGGACTGGCCTTCTGTCAGGATGGTGTAGAGCGTGGCCGGGTCGTGATTGGCCCGCAGCTTGGTGCAGAAGCTTTGCTCCCGCAGGGTGCGCGACACCAGCGCCAGCGCCTTCAGATGTTCGACACCGGCGTCTTCGGGCGCAAACAGGGCAAATGCGATGTCCACCGGCTGGCGGTCAACCGCGCCGAAATCCAGTGGTTTCTCCAGGATCAGGAATGTGCCGCAGACCTCGCTGATGGTGTCGAGCCGGGCATGCGGAAGAGCCACGCCGTGGCCGACACCGGTGGGACCGAGGCTTTCACGGTCCAGCAGCGCTTCGAGTGTGGGCTGGGCATCCAGCCCGTAGGCGGATTGAGCGACCTCTGCGATTTCCTGAAACAAGCGCTTCTTGCTTGAGACCGCTCCGATTACCCGGACGGCCTCTGGCTTGAGGATGCTGGAAATCTGCATGTGTCTGCTCCGTTCCGGCGCCCCTGCGGGGGCGCCGATGCCTTAAGTGTGTTTACGGATCGATCCAGCCGATGTTGCCGTCTTCACGGCGGTAGACCACGTTCAATCCGTCTTTGCCCTCATTGCGGAAGACCAGCACCGGTGCGCCTGCCAGCTCCATCTGCATCACTGCTTCCCCGACAGACAGGGAGGGGATGCGGGTCTCCATTTCGGCGACGATGATCGGCTGCAGCGAGTCCGGTTCGGAATCCGCTTCCTCAGAGGCGAGGATATACGAGTTGGCGCCCAGATGTTCAACCGGCTCGCTGCGGTCCTTGTGGTGATCCTTGAGACGGCGCTTGTAGCGGCGCAGCTGCTTTTCCATTTTCTCGCAGCAGGCATCAAAGGCCGCATAGATTTCGGTTTCGTGGGCTTTCGCCTGAGCACTCAGCCCGGTCGACAGATGGACGGTGGCTTCACACACATATTCATGCGCCGAACGGGAAAAGACCACAGTCGCGTCGGTGGGCCGTTCGGCGTATTTTTGAACGGCCGAACCGAGCTCGTTCTGCACATGAACCTGCAGAGCGTCGCCGATGTCGATCTGTTTGCCGCTGATTTTGTAACGCATGTGATCTCCTTCACAATTTATTGCGGCCGGGCCTGCCGCCAAGGCAATCCTTGGCGGTGTCACGTCAGGTCCGGAACCGGGGGGCAGGCCAGCGGTCCGGTTGCATCCGTCCGGGCCTTGTCGCCAAGGCTGGTGTTCGGACTGCATCGGACTGCGCGTATGCCATGGGTCAATTCCACGGCAAGACAGCGGGAGAGTCAATGGATAACGCGAAAAAAGAAGCCTGGGTTTGCGGCGGTTATTTGCTGCCGCGGAGGCGTGAAAAGGATCAGGAAATACGGAAGTTGTCGCCCAGGTAAACGCGGCGCACGTTCTCGTTTTCCACCACTTCTTCGGGGCTGCCGGACATCAGCACCTGGCCGTCATGCAGGATGTAGGCGCGGTCCACAATCTCCAGCGTCTCGCGCACGTTGTGGTCCGTGATAAGCACCCCGATGCCGCGTTTCTTGAGGTCTGCGACCAGGTGGCGGATGTCCCCGACCGAGATCGGGTCGACGCCGGCAAAGGGTTCGTCGAGCAGCAAGTACTTGGGGTCGGCGGCCAGGCAGCGGGCGATTTCCACCCGGCGTCTTTCACCGCCCGACAGTGCCAGCGCGGGGGCGCGGCGAAGGTGTTCGATGGAGAAGTCTGACAGCAGTTCTTCAAGCCGTTCGCGGCGCTTGTGCTCGTGCTTTTGCGAGATGTCCAGAACGGCAGAGATGTTGTCCTCCACCGAAAGGCCGCGGAAGATCGACATTTCCTGCGGCAGGTAGCCGATGCCCAGGCGCGCGCGGCGGTACATCGGCAGGCCGGTCACGTTCTGCCCGTCGATGCTGACGGTGCCTGCCTCCGGAAACACCAGCCCGGCAATGGTGTAGAAACTGGTGGTCTTGCCGGAGCCGTTGGGACCGAGCAGCGCCACCACCTCACCGCGGTTCAGGGACATGGAGACATCCCGGATCACCACCTTCTTGCGGTAGGATTTGCGCAGCCGTTCGATGCGCAGCCCGGAGGAGCCCTCGGTCACTTTCAGGTCCGGTTTCGCCATCAGTTGCTGCCGCCGTTTGGATTGAGGATGGTTTTCACCCGGCCGGCCATGCGGGCCGTGCCCGAGGTGAGGTTCACCTCCAGCCGGTTGGAGGCCAGGGTGCCGTTTTCCTGATTGAGCAGCACATTTCCGGTCATCACGATGGTGCCGCGGTCGATGGTGTATTCGGCGCGCTGCGCCTCGGCTGCGTCCGGGCCGCTGACCAGGATCACATTGCCGGTGGCCTCCAGCCGTTCGATCCCGGCCTTGCCGCCGCTTTCGCCTGCCGTTTTGTAGATCACCAGAACCTTGTCTGCAGAGAGCCGCATGATACCCTGCACGATCAGGACGTTGCCGGTGAATTCGGCGGAGCCGTCTGCCTGGTTCACTGCCAGATTGTCGGCCGTCACCTCAACCGGCTGGCTGGGGTCGGCCTTGACGGCGCCAAAGGCGACGGAGGCCGTTTGTGCCATTAAGAGGCCGGGAAGCACCGCAAGGGGCAGGCAGAAAATCAATGCGCGCAAATAGGACACAGGTTATCTTTCCGGTTGCTGGGGATCATATAGCAGCTTCACCCCGTTTTTGAACACCATATGGACCGGGCCGCCCTCTGTTTTTGCACGGATCTGCATGTTACCTGCGGTCAATTCGCCGATAACACCGGTTGCGCGGACCGGACCGGGGCTGCTGGCTTCCAGTCCGCTGAGGGCTGTATTGAGCTCTTCCGTCTCGACGATCAGGCCGTCCGCAGAGGTGATGGTCACATGGCCGGTAAACCGCGCCATATCCTGGCCGGGGTGGATGGCACCGGAGTCGGAGGCAAGGGTGATCTTGCCGCCTTCCGCCAGTCTGAACTCCGCCGATAGGTCGCTTGCAACCGCGGGTGCGCCTTCGCCGCCCGGGCGGGCCAGTGCCGCTGTGACCATAATCTCATCACCCTTCGCGGTGGTGCCTGAGAAAAAGGGCGAGGTGACCTGCTGGCCTTTCATCCGGTCCTCGATATCCCTTTGCGCAAAGGGGATTACCGCATCGGTGTTTACGCCGCGGGAAATCAGGAACAGGGTCGACAGCAGGACCAGGGCGGCCAGCGGCAGCAGCACCTTGAGGTAGGCGACGGCTCTGGAATGGCTGTCCATAGTTTCCTTTCAGGCCCCCTTGTCAGCCCAATCCTGCACGCAGGCAGTCGTGGATGTGGAGAAGCCCCTCGGCCTTTTGCCCGTTGTCAGGATCGACCACAAACAGGCAGGTGATCTTGCGCTGGTTCATCACTGCGACGGCCTCTTGCGCCATTGCGCCGGGGGCAATGGTGGCCGGTCCAGTGGTCATGACCTCGGCCGCCGTCTTGTCCAGCAGCCCGTCCATGTGGCGGCGCAGGTCGCCGTCGGTGATAATGCCGGCGAGGGAGCCATCAGCGGCAGCAACGCCTGCCACGCCGAAGCCTTTCTGGCTGATTTCGATCAGCGCGTCGGCCATCGGGGTTGTCTCGGAAACCAGCGGCAGCGCGTCTTCTGCATGCATCAGGTCGCGCACCTTGCTGAGCTGGGCGCCGAGTTTGCCGCCCGGATGGAAATCGCGGAAATTCTCAGGGCGGAAATCGCGGTGTTTCATCAGCGCAATCGCCAGTGCGTCGCCCATTGCCAGTGTCAGCGTGGTGGAGATTGAGGGCACCATGCCAAAGCCGCAGGCCTCGCCCATCGAGGGGATCTGCAGGTGGACATCCGCCTGTTTCATCAGGGTGCTGTCCATTTTGCTGGAGAGCCCGATCAGCGGGATGGCAAAGCGGCGGGTGAAGGCCAGCAGGTTTGCCAGCTCCGGTGCCTCGCCCGAGTTGGAGATGGCCAGCACCACGTCGCCTTCCGACAGCATGCCCAAATCGCCGTGGCTGGCCTCGGCCGGGTGTACGAAATAAGCAGGCGTGCCGGTGGAGGCCAGCGTTGCCGCGATCTTGTGGCCGATGTGGCCGGACTTGCCGATGCCGCTGACGATGATGCGGCCCTTGGCCTTAAGGATCAGCTGCACCGCTTCGGCAAAGCGCTCATCCAGACCATCGGCCATCGCGTTCAGTGCCTTGGCCTCATCTGTGATCACCTGACGCGCGGTGACAAGGAATTTTTCGGTATCGGTCATGAGTGGGCAAAAATGTCAGTTTCGGGCCAGCCAGCCAGGTCCAGCTTGGCGCGCGTTGGGAGGAAATCGAAACAGGCCTGGGCCATTTCAGTGCGTCCTTCACGGGCCAGGCGCTTGTTCAGGGCGTCGCGCAGCTTGTGCAGGTGCAGGACGTCGGAGGCCGCGTAGTCGAGCTGAGCCTCGGTCAGTTCTTCGGCGCCCCAATCGCTCATCTGCTGCTGCTTGGAGATGTCGATGCCAATCAGTTCCTGGGTCAGGTTCTTGAGCCCGTGGCGGTCGGTGTAGGTGCGCACCAGACGGCTGGCGATCTTGGTGCAGTAAACCGGCGCTGCCAAGGCGCCGAAGGCGTGGTACATCGCAGCGATGTCGAAGCGGCCGAAATGGAAAAGCTTCAGCACATTGGGATCTTCCAGCATCCGGCAAAGATTGGGGGCATCGGTCTGGCCGATTTCCACCTGCACGATATGGGCATTGCCGTCGCCACCGGACATCTGGATCACGCATAGACGGTCGCGGTGGGGGTTCAGACCCATGGTCTCGCAGTCAATGGCGACAACGGGACCGAGATCCAGCCCGTCGGGCAGGTCGCTCTTGTATAGGTAATTGGCCACTGGAATTCCCTTTTGATTTTCACCGCACCGGAGCTGTTGCAGAGGAAATAGGCGCTTTGGCCTGCAAACTCAACTGCGCGAAGACAGGCTGGTTTACGCGGGCCGATTATCCACGCAATGAGACCCGAAGGAGGCTGCGGATTGTCATTCTTGGGGAATGGTGCCCAGGAGAGGACTCGAACCTCCACGTCCATACGGACACTAGCACCTGAAGCTAGCGCGTCTACCAATTCCGCCACCTGGGCAGGTGTCGTGGAGAGGGCGTATAAGATGGTTTGCCGGGGCCGTCAAACGGAAAAGACGGGCAAAGCCAACAGTGGCGCGCGTATTGGTCTGCGGCCTTGGGCGTGCGCGCGGCACTTCCGGCCATTTTGTGACGATCCGGACTGATTGGCGGATTTGGCATTCCGTTTTGGAATGATGCCAGTACGCAAACTCATTGGCTTCACGTCCCGGATTCGCGGATAAGGACATGGTCAATCAGCGTAAGGAGGCCGCATGGACCGCGCCCAGATCGTGCATCAGAACTTCCTGGACCGGGTCAAGGCCGGGGAGCTCCCCGCAGGTGCTGCACCAAGCGGGACGCTGGCGGCGGCTGAGGCTGTTTTCACCTTTCGCGCGCAGGTGCTGAGCCGGGCGCTGGACCTGACCAGCCGGGACATGCAGAAAGCGGGGCAGGGGTTCTATACCATCGGCTCCTCCGGGCATGAAGGCATGGCTGCAGTGGCCCGCGCCCTGCGCCCCACTGATATGGCGTTTCTTCATTACCGGGATGCGGCGTTTCAGATTGCCCGCGCCGATCAGGTGCCGGGGCAGCGGATTGCCTGGGATATGTTGCTGTCCTTTGCCTGTTCTAGCGAAGACCCGACCTCGGGTGGGCGGCACAAGGTGCTGGGGTCCAAGGCGCTGATGATCCCGCCGCAGACCTCGACCATTGCCTCGCATCTGCCGAAGGCAGTGGGCGCAGCCTATTCCATCGGTGCCGCCAAACGGCACCAGCCGGAGCATCAGCTGCTGCCGGAGGATGCCATTGTCCTGTGTTCATTCGGCGATGCATCTGCCAACCACTCGACAGCGCAGGGAGCGTTCAACACGGCCGGCTGGACCTCGGTGCAGTCGACGCCGCTGCCCTTGCTGTTTGTCTGCGAGGACAACGGTATCGGTATTTCGACCAAGACGCCGAAAGGCTGGATCGAGGCCTCGATGGCGGGGCGGCCCGGCATCAAGTATTTCAAGGCGGACGGGCTGGATATCTACAACGCCTACGCGGTGGCGCAGAAGGCGGCGGAGTATGTGCGCACGCGCAAGAAGCCGGCGTTCCTGCATTTGCGCACCGTGCGCCTGTACGGTCATGCCGGGGCGGATGTGCCGACGACCTATATGGCCAAGGCCGAGGTGGAGGCGGATGAGGCCAATGATCCGCTGCTGCATTCGGTGCGGCTGCTGGATGAGGCGGGGGCGCTGCGTCCCGAGGACGCGCTGAAGATCTACCAGGACACCTGCGCGCGGGTGGAGCGGATCCGGGCTGAGGCGGTGACCCGGCCGCATTTGCGGACGGCTGACGATGTCGTGGCCAGCCTGATCCCGCCCAAGCGGGAGTGTGCGCCCACCAATGGCCCCAGTGCCGAGGCACGCGCCGCGGCCTTTGGCAGCGACATGCGGTCGATGGTGGAGCCACAGCCAATGTCGCGCCTGATCAACTGGGCTCTGACCGACCTGATGCTGGAGCACGGCGAAATCGTCATGATGGGCGAGGATGTGGGCCGCAAGGGCGGGGTCTATGGCGTCAGCCAGAAGCTGCAGCAGCGGTTCGGGCCGGACCGGGTGATCGACACATTGCTGGATGAGCAGTCAATCCTGGGGCTGGCGATCGGGATGGGGCACAACGGGTTCCTGCCGATCCCGGAAATCCAGTTCCTTGCCTATCTGCACAACGCCGAGGACCAGCTGCGCGGCGAGGCGGCGACGCTGCCGTTCTTCTCCAACGGACAGTTTTCCAATCCGATGGTGCTGCGGATTGCCGGGCTGGGGTACCAGAAGGGGTTTGGCGGCCATTTCCACAACGACAATTCGCTGGCGGTGCTGCGCGATATTCCGGGGCTGGTGATTGCCTGCCCGTCGGACGGGGCGGAGGCTGCGATGATGATGCGCGAAGCGGTGCGGCTGGCGCGCGAGGAGCAGCGGGTGGTGGTCTTTGTCGAGCCAATTGCGCTGTATCCGATGCGGGACCTGCATGAGGCGAAAGATGGCGGCTGGATGCGCAGCTATCCCTCTCCGGACCGCCGCATCGGCTTGGGCGAGGTTGGCGTGCATGGGGACGGCACCGATCTGGCCATCGTGACCTATGGCAACGGGCGCTACCTGTCGGCCCAGGCGCAGGCGGAGCTGGCGGCGCAGGGCGTGGATGCGCGGATCGTCGATTTGCGCTGGCTGGCGCCCCTGCCGGAGGCGGCGCTGCTTGATGCGGTCGAGGGCTGCAAGAACGTGCTGATCGTCGATGAATGCCGTGTCACCGGCAGCCAGTCCGAGGCGCTGATGGCACTGTTTGCGGAGCAGAGCGATATCCCCACCGCTCGGATTGCTGCGAGCGACTGCTTCATCGCAACCGGCCCTGCCTATGGCGCGACGCTGCCATCGAAGGACAGCATTGTTGCGGCCGCATTGCAGCTGGCAGGAGGCAAGAAATGACCCGCACTGCTGTTCTGATCTGCCCGGGCCGGGGAACCTACAACAAGGCGGAGCTGGGGTATCTGCACCGCCATCATGCGGACAAGGCGGCGCTGTTTGCGGGTTTTGACGCGCAGCGCCGGGACGCCGGGCAGGAAGAGGTCACCGCGCTGGACAGGGCCACGCGGTTTTCCGTGTCGAAATATTCGCGCGGGGATATTGCCTCGCCGCTGATCTACGCCTCGGCATTGGCGGATGCGCAGTCTCTGGCGGAGGACATCGAGGTGGTTGCTGTCACCGGCAATTCGATGGGCTGGTATATCGCACTGGCGGCGGGCGGGGCGCTGAGCGCTGATGACGGGTTCAAGATTGTGAACACCATGGGCACGCTGATGCAGGAGCAGCTGATCGGCGGCCAGCTGGTCTATCCCTTTGCTGGGCCGGACTGGCAGAACGACCCCGCGCGCAAGGCAGAGCTGCTGGCGCTGGCGGCAGAGATAAATGACCGCGAGAGGCATGACCTGGCGCTGTCGATTGATCTGGGCGGGATGCTGGTGCTGGCTGGGAACGAGGCCGGTCTGGCGGCGTTTGTGCGCGCGGTACCGGTGGTCGAGGAGCGGTTCCCGATGCGACTGGCCAACCACGCGGCGTTTCACACCAGCCTGCAGGCACCGGTGGCTGCGGAAGGGCGCAAGCGTCTGGGGCAAGGGATGTTCACCCAGCCAGAAGTGCCGCTGATCGACGGGCGCGGACAGGTCTGGTGGCCCGGTGCCACGGATACGCAGGCCTTGCGGGACTACACGCTGGGGCATCAGGTGGTGGAGCCCTATGATTTCACGCTTGCTGTGCGGAATGCCGCCCATGAATTTGCGCCGGATCTGTTCATCGTAACCGGTCCGGGCACCACGCTGGGCGGCGCGGTGGCGCAATCGCTGGTGCAGGCGGGCTGGCAGGGGATGACTTCCAAGGCGGATTTCAAGGCGCGCCAGGAGGAGGCGCCCCTGCTGGTTTCGATGGGGGATGCGGCGCAGCGGTCCCTGGCCGCGGGCTGATCGAGAGGCAAGCGGCGGCTGCGCCGCCCTTTACCCGGTGCTGAGCAATGGCTGGGCTACTCGGCGGCTGCTTGGGATTTCCGGGCAGGCTGAATTGCAAAGCAGGTGACCGGCTGGGAGACATTGTGCAGGCTGACAGCGCCTAGCGAGACGCCCTGCGAGGTGTCGCCCAAGATGTCGCGGCTGACGACAATCGCGTGATCCGCGGTTTTGCCGTAGTCGCCCAGCCGGGCGGCGATATTGGCGGCCTGGCCGATCACCGTGAAGTCCAGCCGCTCGCGCGAGCCGATGTTGCCGTAGGTCACACGGCCATAGGCAATGCCGATGGCGGCCTCGCAGCGGTGGCCGTCTTCTTCCTGGGCGATTTCCTCCAGCCGGGCAACGATGGCGCGGGCGCTGTCCAAGGCCTGGGTGCGCGCCTGTTCCGGGTCGCTGCCGGCCGGGAAGACGGCGAGTACAGCGTCACCGATGAATTTCAGCACCTCGCCGCCGTGATCGTGCACGATGGTAGAGGCGGTTTCGAAGAACTGGTTCAAGAGCGCGATGTAATCCCGGCGGCCCAGCTGTTCCTCCAGCCGGGTGGAGCCGCGCAGGTCGCAGAACATGATGGCGGCGTCGATCTCATCACCGTCACCGCGGCGGATCTCGCCGCCGAGCACCCGGGCGCCGGTGCGCTTGCCTACGTATGTCTCCAGCAGCGCTTGGGCGTTTTCGCGCTGCATGAAAATCTCGTAGTAGCGGGCGATCACCCCGGAGCATTCGAAAATCAGGCCCAGGTTGGCGGTGGAGAAACCATTCGGGTGATCGCTGGTCAGCGTCAGCACATTGATGCGCCCGTCGGAGAACCGCAGCGGCATCGCGACATAGTCGGTGGCGCCTTCCTTGCGCAGATCCTCAAGAATGGGAAAGGCATCGTCGGTGCAGCAGGCGTCCAGCCGGTGCCGCACCCCGCCCAGACCATTGGAGACATGGCGCAGCGGACTGTTCTGATACGCGGGATGGTCGTGGATTTCATAAGACGGGGCGTAGGTGGTAACCTCGCCGGTTTTCTTCTGCCAGATGTAGTTCTTGCCCGCGATCAGCGGGTGCAGCGACCAGGCCATGACCGACAGGCGGGACAGGTAGATACCCTGCTCGACAAACTTCTCTGCCAAGGCGGCGGTCAGCTCTTCCGGGGTTGCCACCATCGAGGCATCGCGCAGCAGCCAGTCGATCACCGGGCCGGAGATATTGCCGTAATCCGGCATCTCAACAGTGTTTCTGCCAAAGTCGAACTCAACTTCGGCGCCGGGCATGAAGCCGATGTGGCCGGAAATGGCGGCGGCCTCCGGCATGGCGTCCTCGTAGGCCCAGACGCCGTTTTGCACCGTGCTGCCGGGCAGCAGGATGTCGCGGTAGCTGGCGGTGCCCTTGAAGGGGCAGAAAGTTTGCAGGGGAGTATGGGCTGACAGCGGCGCGGTCACGTCTGCCGCGGGGAAGTAGACGGCTGGCGGGAGCCGGGTTTCGTACATCACCTTGGCATGGGAGCTTTGCGCCACAACGGTGCCGTTGCGCCGGGCGGTGACCAGGCCTTGCAGCGGTTCGACAACAATGCCGTAGCCCCGGTTGCGGGTCTGCACCTGTGTGTCCATCCCAGAGATCCTTGTCCTATGTGCCGTTCAGGCAGCGGAAACAGGACCGGCCGGCGCAGGCCGGTTCTGAACTATCTGGGGACTGTGCCGGAAAAATCCAGAGCCGGACACAGGATATTGAGCAGAACGGAGCGGAAGGGTCAGACCATGCGGATCACGTCCTTGCTGATGGCCAGCACATAGCCGCGCTTGGCAATGTTCTTCACCAGCAGTTCGCTGACCATCTGGTTCCCAAGGGTATCACGCAGGCGCTTGATCCGGGTGGCGCCGGCGGCCTCCTCGCAATCGGCGGAGGTGCGGCCGGAAATCACAGCCTCAATCTCGGCGCCGGACAGCACATCGTCGTCCAGCCGGGCCTCGGCCAGGACCGAGAGGGTTTCCATCGCGGCGGGTGTCAGCTTGAACCCCATGTTGTTTAGATAGACGGTGTTTTCATCGCGGCTGATCAGCAGCTCGTTCACCTGGATGCCGGAGCGTTCGATCTGGGCCATGCGGCGGTTCAGCATCACCAGCATGCCCAGAACTGCCAGCGCCGCCACCATCATCGCCGCGGCGAAGACCAGCAGCACAAAGATCACCATCCGGTAGCTGGTCAGCGTGTCGGCAAAGGCGGTGCCGGACTGTGCCAGGATTTCCAGCAGCTTGATCTCGGCCTGGGTGGTCAGGTCGTTTTCGATAAACAGCTGTTCAACCCGGGCGTTGAAGGCATTGGCATCGGGCAGGGTCAGCAGCAGCACCGTGCCGGCCACGGCCAGAATTGCCACGATGGCAGCGATGCCAAAGCCGATGACCTTGCTGCCGGCCGCACGGGCCTCAGAAACGGAGATAGTAGGGTCCGGCATTGGCCTTCCTTTGCTGCAGGCCTTCGGGGCCGAAGACGGAGAGGACATTCAGGAGCGTCCATCCAGCGGGCGCAATTCGGGCCTGGATTTCACCGCGGGCGGCCTGTTTCTGGCAGGCGCCGGAGAGCTGGATCACACCATAGTGCAGCCGCAGCGGGTTGTCCTGCTTGGCCTTATAGTCGGCATAGCAGTCTGCGGCCAACACGGGCGAGGAAAGCGCCAGAAGGGCGGCCGCAAGGGCGGGGATCAGAAGGTGCTGTTTCATGGGGCCATCCTGCGTTCGCGGTGCGTGAAATTCAATAACCGCAGGGGGTTGGAGCAGCTGATATCTGATAACAACCCGCCGATATTGCCTGTCTGAAAGGGGCCGGGACAGGCTGGCGGCATCAAGTGTTCTGCATATTCAAAAGAAAGGTCCCGACATGACCCAGATTCACCGCCCCCAGCCGCACCGCAAATTCATTGCAATGATTGTCGCCGCCGCCATTGCCATTACCGGTTTCTCTGCGGCGCCTGCCCGCGCTGACGACGATGTCGCGAAAATCCTTGGTGGCCTGGCGCTGCTCGGGATCCTGGGCGCAGCCATCAAGCATTCCCGGGATCGGGATGACCATGCGGTGACCCGCACGTACAATCCGCCGCAGAACCATTCGCACGGCGGCCGTGAGTACCGCGGGCACAACCGTCACGGCGGCCACGTCAAACCGCTGCCGCAATCTGTGCGCCGTTATGATCTGCCCGCGCATTGCGTCCGCTACTTCCCGCGCTACAGCCAGAACTATCCGCTGGCCGCAAAGCGCTGCCTGGACCGCAACTATGGCTACACGCACAAACTGCCGCGGGCCTGTAAGGTGACGTTCTGGAACGGCCAGCGCAACCGCACCGGCTTTAAACCCGGCTGCCTGAAAAGACATGGCTACCGGATGGTGAACCGGTGACCCGCACAACGGTTTCGAGCAGCAGCAAACTTGGGGGGCTTCGGCCCCCTCTTTTTGTGCGGGTTGCATCCGGCACCGGGATTGGCTTTGTCAGAACCATGACACAGCCAGATTACAGTCTCGAAATCGCAGCCCATGAAAAAGGGTTCCTTAGAATTGCCGGTGTGGATGAGGTGGGCCGCGGTCCGCTGGCCGGCCCGGTGACCGCGGCCGCGGTGGTTCTGGATATCAGCGCAATTCCTGAGGGTCTTAATGACTCCAAGAAACTGAGCCTGAAGAAGCGGGAGGCACTGGAGGGGGATATCCTGTCTTCGGCCCAAACGGCGATTGCTCATGCGACGGTTGAAGAGATTGATTCCCTGAACATTTTACGCGCATCGCATCTGGCAATGGAGCGCGCCGTAGCAGCGCTGGATCCGGCACCGGATTACCTGCTGATCGATGGCAACCTGATCCCCAAGGGACTGGCCTTGCCGGCTGAAGCCGTGGTGAAGGGCGATGCCAAATCGGTGTCAATCGCCGCAGCCTCCATCCTGGCGAAACTGGCTCGCGACCGGATCATGGTGGATTTGGCGCAACAGTTTCCGGGATATGGCTGGGAGAAAAACGCAGGCTACCCCTCGAAACAGCATCGGGATGCGCTAGTTCAGCTGGGGATAACCCCACATCATCGGCGCTCATTCAAACCGGTACACAATATCTTGTATCAAGAGTGAACCGTAAGGCGTTGTTGTAATAAACAAATTGACCTCGAATCCGCGATGACTCATCCTGTGGACAACCTAATGAGCGCAAAAATGCGCCGCGGTTATGAGGCAGAGCAATGAATAAAACCATGACAAAGGGCGCGGCAGCGCTCCCTTTAAACACGATTATTGGCGGTGACTGCGTCGAAGCGATGAACAGTCTGCCGGCCAATTCGGTTGATCTGATCTTTGCGGATCCGCCGTATAACCTGCAGCTGAAAGGCCAGCTGCACCGCCCTGACAACTCTAAAGTCGATGCTGTGGATGATCACTGGGACCAGTTTTCCAGCTTTGCGGCCTATGACCAGTTCACCCGTGAGTGGCTGAAGGCGGCGCGCCGGGTACTAAAGCCGAATGGCTCTATCTGGGTGATCGGTTCCTACCACAACATCTTCCGCGTTGGCGCCGTGCTGCAGGACGAAGGCTACTGGGTTCTGAACGACGTCATCTGGCGCAAGTCGAACCCGATGCCGAACTTCCGCGGCAAACGCTTCACCAACGCGCATGAGACGATGATCTGGGCGTCCAAGTCCGAGGGTGCCAAGTACACGTTCAACTACGAAGCACTGAAGGCGCTGAACGAGGGCATTCAGATGCGCAGCGACTGGGTGCTGCCGATCTGCACCGGCCATGAGCGGCTGAAGGACGAAAACGGCGACAAGGCGCATCCGACGCAGAAGCCGGAATCGCTGCTGCACCGGATCCTGGTGGGCGCGACCAACCCGGGCGACGTGGTGCTGGATCCGTTCTTTGGCACCGGCACCACTGGCGCGGTCGCCAAGATGCTGGGCCGCGAATTCATCGGCATTGAACGTGAAGAAGCCTACCGCAAGGTAGCAGAGAAACGGATCAAGGCAGTGCGCAAGTTCGACCGCGAGGCGCTGGAGGTTTCCGCCAGCAAGCGCGCGGCGCCGCGGGTGCCCTTCGGCCAGCTGGTCGAGCGCGGCATGCTGCGCCCGGGTGAAGAGCTGTACTCGATGAACCGCCGCCACAAGGCGAAGGTGCGGGCAGACGGCACCCTGATCGGCGACAACATCAAGGGGTCCATCCATCAGGTCGGTGCGCATCTGGAGAATGCTCCGTCCTGCAACGGCTGGACCTACTGGTGCTTCAAGCGCGACGGCAAGACCGTGCCGATCGATGTGCTGCGCCAGCAGATCCGGGCGGAAATGCAGAACTGACGCCCCCGGAGCTATTCAGAACACAACAGTCTATTGCAGGTGCCTGTGCAAATTGCGCAGGCGCACACCTTGCCCCGCCTGGATCAGGCGGGGTTTTTTGCATGTTTGCGGCCTGATGGGCTATTCCCTGTTTGAGGCGAGGTGACTATCTGAAGCAGGAATGCTGCTGCAGCCAGCGGGAAGAGGGAGAACCAATGACCGATACGGCGTTTGCAACTGGAACCGGAGCTGCCAGAGCAGCAGAAGCAAGCAGCAAGGAGCTCTCTGCTGCGGAAGGCAGGTTTGCGGAAGCTGCTTTGGACGCGCACAAGCGGCGCGGGCTGCAGCTGGCTGTGCGGGCGCGTTGGATTGCGTTGCCGATAGTCGCGGTATTCATCGTCTTTCTGAATCCCGTTTGGAGTGTCCTTTACTACCACGGGCTTCTTGCGCTTCTGTGCCTGAACGGCTGGTTGATCAGCCGCGCCGGAAAGGTCGGCAAATCGAGGCTGGAGCTGTTCCTGATCTTTTTAGACCTGGCAATCATGACATTCGGGTTTATCGTGCCGAATCCCTTCGATTTCCGCGAAATTCCGGCGGCGATGCACTACAGGTTCGACAACTTTCAGTATTTCTTTATCATTCTTGCAGCGGGCACCATGGCCTATTCCTGGCGCACGGTGATTGCGATCGGAACCTGGACCGCGATGATGTGGCTGAGTACGCTGGGGCTGGTCTGGTGGTTCTCCAGCCCGGTTCCCGGCCTGACAGAGGCTGTTGGCGACGCCCTTAGTTTTGAGCCGGAACTGGCACTGTTCTTTGACCCTAACAGCTTTGTGGTCAAATTGCGGGTGCAGGAAGCGCTTGTTTTTGTGCTGGTGGCAGTGACGCTGGGTTTCTCGGTGCGCCGGTTCAACGGGCTTTTGCGCAGCAATGCCAGCCTGGAACGGGAGCGGGCGAACCTGTCGCGTTACTTTTCACCCAACGTGGTGGAACAGCTGTCCCAGAACGATGAGCCGCTGAAGCAGGTGCGCAGCGAGTACGTGGCGGTTCTGTTTATCGATATTATCGGCTTTACCCGGCTGTCAGCAGGCATGGATCCGCACGCGGTGATTGATCTTTTGCGTGAATTCCATGGCCGGATGGAGCGGGAGGTGTTCCGCCATCACGGCACGCTGGACAAGTATCTGGGAGACGGGCTGATGGCGACCTTTGGCACGCCGGTGGCTGGCAAGCAGGACGCCACGAATGCGCTGGCCTGCGCCCACGCGATGCGGGCTTCGCTTGCGAGATGGAACCGGGACCGTGCAAAACAGGGCAAGCCCGAGATCCGGGCCGGGATCGGTATTCATTATGGCGAGGCGTTGCTGGGTGATATCGGTGCCAACCGGCTGGAATATGCGGTCCTGGGCATGACGGTGAACATCGCCGCGCGGCTGGAGAACCTGACGCGCAGGCTGCAGGCCAGTATTGTTGCCAGCGAAGCAATGGCTGCGCAGGTCAAGGCGGAGCTGGCTGGGCTGGACTTGCTGGACGGCGCAGCCCGCCATCCGGATCAGGAAGTGCGCGGGCTGGATCAGCCGATGACCGTCTTTGCTTGGGCCTGACCTCTAACGTGGCATCGGGTTCTGCGCCTTGTTATAGGCGTACCAGTTGGTGATTTCGGGATAATACGTCTGCCGCCAGCGGCGCACCCGCGGATTCATCACCCGCCGCCACAGGGGCGGGATCATCGCGGCAATGGTCATTACCGGATAGCCGTATGGCAGCTGCGGTGCGTCAGCCTCGGTGTAGTTCTGCAGCAGCGGAAAGCGGCGGTTCGGCTTGTAATGGTGGTCCGAATGGCGCTGCAGGTTGATCAGCAGCCAGTTCGATGCCTTGTGCGCCGCGTTCCAGGAGTGGCGCGGCTGGACCGGCTCGTATTTGCCCTCGCCCAAGTGTTTGCGGGTCAGCCCGTAGTGCTCGACGTAGTTGACCACTTCCAGCTGCCAGATCGCGGTGCCTGCCTGAACCAGGAAGAGGAGGACACCGGTCAGACCGCCGAGCATCAGTGCCAGCAGCAGCATTGCGGCCTGCAATGCCCAGTAGCGGAAGAACGGGTTGGAGCGGTCGGTCCAGGGGCGGTTCTTCTTGGCAAGTTTCTCTTTTTCGGCTCGGAAGGCAGAATGCCAGCATTGCCGCAGCACCCGGGGATAGAAGCGGTGGAAACCCTCGTTGTAGCGTGCAGTGACCGGATCGCGGGGGGTGCCGACGTAGCGGTGGTGCACCAGCAGATGTTCGGAGCGGAAATGCGAGTACAGCACCATCGCCAGAAGAATGTCCCCCAGCCAGCGTTCCATCCGGCTGGACTGGTGCATCAGCTCGTGGCTGTAGTTGATACCGACGGCGCCGGTCACAACCCCGACACCGAAGAACGCGGCGAACTTTTCAAAGCCATTCAGGTGTTCAGCGCCGCTCACGTACCAGATCAGCCCGAACAGCGTGATGAACTGCAGCGGCACCCAGGCCGCTGTCAGCGCCTTGTACCACTTGAGGTCTCTGTCCGGTGTTTCCGGGTCGGCGTTTTCCAGATTGAGCCCGAAAACCCCATCCAGCACCGCAAACAGGTGCCAGGTCACGAGTGGCGGCAGCAACAGCGCCCAGCCGCCCTGCAACGCCGCGATCCAGACCAGCGGCAGCAGCAGAAATGACATCCAGAACGGCAGGGCGCTTTGCCAGCGGGAAAGAGTTTCGGGGGCAATCATGCCAGGTCTCCCAAATCAGTCAGCGCGCGTTTGGGGAAACCCTATGCCCAGACATTTAAAAACCCAATAGGGGCGCGGGGTAACCTAGCGGCCTTTGTATAGATCGAAGGCTTTGCGCATCACCGTGGGCAGGCTGGAAGGGCGGAAATGGTGGCGTGAAATCAATTCCTGTTCCGCACTTTGATTGAACCCGCCAGGCAGTTCTGCGGTCATGATGCGCAGGATCAGGTGAAAATGGGTGAAGGTGTGCCGCACTTCTCCAGCCAGTTCCTGCCAATCCGCTTCAAAGGGCGGGTTCGGGACGGGTGCATCGCTCCAGTCCGAGCCGGGCCAGCCCAGCATGCCACCCAGCAACCCCTTGTCCGGCCGCCGTTCCAGCAGCCAGGTTCCATCGGCGGATTCCGCCAGATAGACAATTCCTTGCCGGGTGGGTTTGGGTTTCTTTGGTGTCTTCTTGGGCAGTTCAGCCGCTGTTCCGGCAACGCGGGCCGCGCACGGGCCGCGCCAGGGGCAAATGCCGCAGGCCGGGTTGCGGGGGGTGCAGATGGTGGCGCCCAAGTCCATCACCGCCTGCGCGTAATCGCCGGGCCGCTGCACCGGAGTGAGCTCTGCTGCACGGTCTTTCAGCACCGGTTTGGCACCTGGGAGCGGGTCGTGGATGTCGTGAACACGGGCCATCACCCGCTCCACATTGCCATCCAGCACGGTCTCAGCCCGGTCAAAGGCGATGGAGGCGATGGCGGCAGCGGTGTAGGGGCCGATGCCGGGCAGTTTGAGCAGGCCCTCGTAGCTGTCCGGGAAGCTGCCGCCGTGATCCTGTGCCACAGCGCGGGCGCATTTCAGCAGGTTGCGGGCGCGGGCGTAATAACCGAGGCCAGCCCATTCGCTCATCACGTCGGTGTCTTCTGCGGCGGCCAGATCCAGAACCGTTGGCCACCGGCTGGTGAAGCGCAGGAAGTATTCGCGCACGGCGGCAACCGTGGTTTGCTGCAGCATCACCTCGCTAAGCCAGATCCTGTAAGGATCCGGGCGGATGCCTGCAGCGCGGCTTGCCGGACCTACCCGCCAGGGCATCTCGCGGGCATGCACGTCATACCACGCGAGCAGTTCTTCGCTCATCGTGGCGGAATCGCTCTTTAAGTCACGCATTCGTTATTCCTTGGGCGGCGGTTTGGCTGGCGCCTGCATAACCGCTCTTTACAATAGGGCGGGCAGTCGAGCAAAACCTAGATCATGGCATTCAGGCGCAGCACCACACGCGGGTTCTCCCGGACCTCCAAGCTCCTTAGCGAGCAGATCCGCAAAGCGGGGGAAAGCCGCGGATTCGCGGTGTCCCGGCTGCTCACCCATTGGGAGGAGATCGCCGGGCCGGATATCGCTGCGATGGCACGTCCAGTGAACATCGGCTACGGGCGGGGCTCTTTTGGCGCGACGCTGACGGTTCTGACCACCGGGGCCAATGCGCCAATGCTGGAAATGCAAAAGGAACGCCTGCGCGAGCGGGTGAATGCGGTCTATGGCTTTAACGCCATTTCCAAGGTGCGGATCACGCAAACGGCACCGACGGGATTTTCCGACGGCCGCGTGGAATTCAAATATGCCCCCAAAGTGCAAGCGCCGCTGCAGCCGGATCCGCAGGATGCGGCAGAGGCCAGCAAGGCTGCCGAAGGGGTGGAAAACGATGATTTGCGCGCCGCCCTGGAACGCCTGGGGCGCAATGTGCTGACAAAACAGAAAACGCAAGGAAAGGGGTTCAAATGACCCGTTTGATGTCTGGT
The DNA here is from genome assembly GCF_000203975.2 of Leisingera sp. ANG1. Lineage (GTDB taxonomy): Bacteria > Pseudomonadota > Alphaproteobacteria > Rhodobacterales > Rhodobacteraceae > Leisingera. The sequence continues at coordinate 95,949 of NZ_AFCF02000015.1, forward strand.
GTCTTGGCCGCGGTTGCGGTGGTTGCGGGCGGTTATGCCCTGTCGGGTTTGAGCAGCCAGAGCAATCTGCCTGCAAACCCGCTGGTCGGCGCGGCGGTCGCACAGGAAGCAGAAGTAGACACCTCGACCATCACCGAAATGACCCTGGGGGCGGAGGATGCGCCGGTCACGCTGATCGAATATGCCTCCTACACCTGCCCGCACTGCGCGAATTTCCACAACAACACATTCAAGCAGTTGAAAGCGGATTACATCGATACCGGCAAGGTGAAGTTCATTTACCGCGAGGTCTATTTTGACCGCTACGGGCTGTGGGCATCGATGATTGCGCGTTGCAGCGGGCCGGAGAAATTCTTTGGCATTTCCGACCTGATCTACAAAGGCCAGTCGGAATGGGCGCGGGCCGGCGGTGCGCCGGAGATCATTGATGAACTGCGCAAGATCGGCCGCCTGGCGGGCATCGAAAACGACCAGCTGGAGGCCTGTTTGCAGGACGGCGAGAAGGCGCAAACTCTGGTGACCTGGTATCAGGAAAATGCGACTGAGCATGGGATTGAATCCACGCCGTCCTTCATCCTGAACGGCGAGAAGGTTTCGAACCAGTCCTACGACGAGTTCAAGAAACTGCTGGATGCCGAACTGGAAAGCTGAACGTCAGTAAGCTGATAAGCAAAAGCCCGGGCCATGTGCCTGGGCTTTTTTGTTTGAGCAATTGCTTTCTTTTCGGCGGTCAAGGCGCAGGAGCAGCTGCTTTCAGCATGTTTTTCAGGCCATCGTCACCGGAAATCTTCAGGCGGACCGGCAGGGTTATCACCTTGGAGCGGAAGCCGTCCGGCAGCCGGACAGCGTCCTTTTCGGTAGTGACCAGCTGCGCGTTCAGCAGCTTGGACTCGTTTTCCAGCCGGTTCATCAGTGCCGGGGTCAGCGGCTGATGATCGTCCAATGCCTCAGACCGGGCTATTTCGGCACCAAGGCTGCGCAGGGTGCTGAAGAACTTCTGCGGATGGCCGATGCCGGCAAAGGCCAGCACGCGGGTGCCGTTCCAGGGCATCCCGGTCTGCAACGGTTCCAGCGCGCCGGTGAAATGCGGCAGCCCCTGCAGATGGCTGCCCCAAACGTCCGTGAATGCTTTTTGGGCGGGCTCCGGCCCCAGCGACAGCACCGCGCCGGCGCGTTTCAGCCCTATGGCAACCGGTTCGCGCAGCGGGCCGGCCGGCAGGCAGCGGCCGTTGCCGAAACCGTGCTGGGCGTCGACCACAACAAGTGACAGGTCCTTGGCGACCGCAGGGTTCTGAAAGCCATCGTCCAGTACAATGACCGTCGCCCCGGCGTTGGCTGCAGCGCGGGCGCCCGCGGCGCGGTCCTTGGCGACCCAGACCTCGCCAAAGGCTGCCAGAAGCAGCGGCTCATCTCCCGTTTGCGCTGCCTTGTGCTTGCCGGGCATCACATGCACCGGCCCCTCCAGCGTTCCGCCATAACCGCGGGTGACCACATGCGGATCATGGCCAAGGCTGCGCAGGGCTTCCAGCAGCCAGATCACGGTTGGCGTTTTGCCAGTGCCGCCGGCATTCAGATTGCCCACGCAGATAACCGGCACACCGGGTGCAACCGGATTACCCTTGGACAGACGGGAGGCCGTTGCACGGGCATAGGCCCAGCCAAGTGGTGCCAGCAGGGCGGACCGCAAGTCAAACTCCCCCGGCAGCTTGTGCCAGAAATCAGGTGCCCGCATTAGTGTCCTCGCGCTGGTCAAGAAGGGTCTGGATCTTTTCCAGTAGTGTGTCAGTGGTTGCGGCGCTTTCGGTGACGCTTTGCCAGCCGGCCAGGGCCATTTCGGCGGCTCTGTCTGGAGCTGATAAGGCAACAACGGTGTCTGACATCTCGTTGTGGGTCTGCACCTGAACCGCGGCACCGGCCTTGGTCAGCCTGTCATAAAGTTCACGGTGCGCGTGGATGCCGGGGCCATGCAGCAGCGCAGAGCCCAGAGCCGCGGCATCCAGGGGGGATTGACCCTGGGCAGCCGGATCGAGACTGTTTGCGAGCAGGGCGACCGGTGACAACCGGTACCAGAGGCCGATGTCCTCGCCACTGGTGAGCAGAACCTGGTTGAAGTCTTCAGGCTCTCCGCCGTTTTCCCAGTCGGCAAAGGACAATCCGCTTTTCTGCAGCAGGCCGCGGGCCGCCTCCAGATCCGCAATATCGTCCAGCGCAACGACCAGCAGCAAGCGGTGCAGCAGACGCAGGGCATTGCGGTGAGCGTCCAGAACGCGGGACAGTTCATTCAGTTTGACGTGGGCCGCAAGCCAGACCGGGCGGCTGCCCAGGGTCTGCTGCATGGCGGCCAGTTCGTCGTCGTTGCACCCGGGCGGAATGGCCGATACACGCAGCTTGCCAGCCACTTCCAGCCGTTCCGCCGGAAAGCCCAGCCTGATGAGCCGGTCCCGCACAGTTTTGGATGGCGTCAGGATACATGTCAGCCCTTCCAGCATCCTGCGGCGCTGATCCGGCAGCCAGCGGCTGGTGCGGTGAGGCATTTCAGCGTCAAGAAGATCGGCCAGAAGTACACCGGTTCCCTGGTCACGCAGATGCCGCAGCAGGGTCCGGCGGGCTGGCGGGCCTGTCCAGATACAGGCATCGGGCCGCCAGTGCGCCACGAATTCGCGGGCTTCTGCCAATGTGTCCTCCGCCAGCGGGCCAACTGGAATGTCGCAGCCGACAGTGCCGGTCAGTCTCAGATCAGGCTCCCAGCTGGCCAGCACAGAGAGGTCCGGGCGCAGGGTCTTGAGACGGCGGCCTATGTCGCAGAGCGCGAGGTAGCGCTCTGGTGTTGTCGCGTGCACCCAGAGCACTTCACCCTTTGGACGGGGTTGCAGCACCGCAGAGCGGCTGGAATTTGTGCTTCGCCGTTGCATCTGTTTCGATTTGATTTTTCCGGCCAAAGGTAGCTGCAACATGCGGGTTTGTCTGTGAAAAGTTTACGTCCAGCCATTGCAGGACAGCTGAGACCGCTTAAGCCGGGGCAGGTTTAATGTCCAGCGATGCCGGGGCCTGCCGGGTCCAGGGCTGCGATAAGCGCCGTGTGCAGAGACGTATTTCCGGCAACCACGCCGTTCAGGCGGGGATGCGGGTTGTTGAAGCGCAGGGGCTTGCCTGACCTGTCTGAGATGGTGCCGCCTGCCTCGCGCACCAGCAAATCGCCGGCGGCAATGTCCCATTCCCAGCTGGGGCGCAGCGTCAGCATGGCCCCGAACCGGCCGTCGGCCACCTTGGCCAGCCGGTAGGCCAGCGAGGGCCGGTAACTGCGGATGAATGCAGGCGGAGTGCCGCCCTGCCAGTGGTGCGGTTGCAGATTTGGCTTGGCGGCCAGAACCTCAGTATCTGCAAGTTCTGCCGCAGCCGAGATCCCGATCGGGCTGCCGTTGCAGGCTGCACCCTTTCCCTTGGCGGCAGTATACATAAGCTCACGTTGCGGCAGAAAAATCACCGCGGCCGTGACCTCGCCTGCTTCGGCAACCGCGATGGAATGCGCCCAGGTGCGGGAGCCTTCGGCAAAGCTGCGGGTGCCGTCGATCGGGTCTATGATGAAAACCTTCTCGCGAGTCAGGCGGGCTGGGCTATCTTCGGTCTCCTCCGACAGCCAGCCGTAGCCGGGCCGCGCTTGCTGCAACATGTCCTCGAGCATGGTGTTAACGGCCAGGTCGGCTTCGGTCACCGGACCCGCACCGCCTGGCTTGTCCCAGCGCTTGGCGTCGGGACCAGTGTAGCGGCACGCAATGTCTCCGGCCTGTTCCGCCGCTTTTACAAGCAGGGATAGGTCAGTTGCCGGCAAGGGTCATTCCTTCGACCAGAAGCGACGGCACCACGGTGGACAAATGCGTGCGCGCGTCGTTGGCCGGGATAATCCGGCGCAGCATATCGTGCAGGCTGCCCGCGATAGTGCATTCGTTGACCGGATAGGCAATCTCGCCGTTTTCCACCCAGAAACCGGATGCGCCGCGGGAATAGTCGCCGGTGTTCGGGTTGATGGTGGAGCCGATCATCGAAGTGACCAGCAGGCCGGTACCCATCTGTGCGATCAGGTCTTCACGGCTGGCATCACCCTGGGTCAGCGCGATGTTCCAGGTCGAGGGGGAGGGCACCCCGCCGATGCCGCGGGCGGCG
>NZ_AFCF02000016.1 GCF_000203975.2 Leisingera sp. ANG1
CGTCACCATGGCCTATGCCGCCGGCGCCCGCGCCATGGGCGCCCAGATTGAACGCTTCTGCCCGGTCATTGGCACCGAACAGCAGCCCGACGGCAGCTGGATTGTGAAAACCGAAAAGGGCGACATCCACACCCAATGGGTGGTGAACGCAGGCGGCCTTTGGGGCCGCGAGGTGGCGGCGATGGCCGGCCTCACCCTGCCCTTGCAGCCGACCGAGCATCAGTATTTCGTTACTGAGTCCATCGACGAGGTCGCCAATCTGGGCCGCCGCCTGCCCTCAATCGCCGACCGCGACGGCGAATACTACTTCCGTCAGGAGGGCAACGGCTTCCTGATCGGCGCCTATGAAAAGGACATGCGCTTCTGGGCCGAAAACGGCACGCCGCTGGACTTCGCGCATGAGCTGTTCCCCGACGATCTGGACCGGATCATGGAAAACGTGATCCGCGCCACCGAGCGGGTGCCCTGCGCCGAAACCGCCGGCGTCAAGCGCGTCATCAACGGTCCGATGATCTGGTCGCCGGATTCAAACGCCATCTGGGGCCCGGTGCCGGAGCTGAAAAACTACTTCTGCTGCACCGGCATCATCCCCGGCTTCTCCCAGTCCGGCGGCCTCGGCCTGCTGGCGGCGCAGTGGATGATCGAGGGCGAGCCGCAGTACGACATGTTCGCCTGGGACCTGGCGCGCTTTGGCGACTGGGCCGACAAGAAATTCACCAAGGCCCGTGTCGAGGATCAATACGCGCACCGCTTTGCCATCCATTTCCCGAATGAGGAACGCAGCGCCGGCCGCCCGGCCCGTGTGCGCCCCGCTTATGAGATGCAAAAGGAAATGGGCTGCGTCTTTGGCCTCAACTGCGGCTGGGAGCATCCCCTGTGGTTCTCCGGCACCCCCGGCACCACCGATACCAACAGCTTCACCCGCCAGAATTGGTGGGAGCCGGTGGGACGCGAAGTGAAGATGCTGCGCGAGAACGTCGGGGTGATCGACATCTCCAACTTCGCCAACTACGTGATCAAAGGCCCGGGCGCGTTTGAGTGGCTGGACAAGCTGGTCGCCAACAAGGTGCCAACCGAGGTCGGCCGCTCCTGCCTCACCCCGCTGATTTCCGTGCGCGGCGGCGTTGCCGGCGACTTCACCATCACCAAGGTGGCGGATGATGAGTACATGATGGTCGGTTCCGGCATGGCGGAACGCTATCACCAGCGCTTCTTCAACATGGTCGAACTGCCGGAAGGCTCCACCTTTGAAGTCGCCACCAACCGCATCGCGGGCTTCAACGTGGCCGGTCCGAAGTCGCGCGACATGCTGCAGCGGATGACCAACGCGGATCTGTCGAACGAGGCTTTCCGCTTCATGCGCTCCCGCACCATCGACGTGGCAGGTGTGGAATGCCTGGCAATCCGTGTCTCCTTCACCGGCGATTTGGGCTGGGAACTGCACTGCGCTGAAGAAGACCAGGTCAAACTGTACTCTGCCCTGCTGGCCGCAGCGGCAGAGTTCGATGGCGGCCCGGTCGGCGGCCGCGCGCTGGGGAGCTTGCGGATCGAAAAGGGCTACGGCTCCTGGGGCCGCGAATACAGCCAGGAATACTGGCCGCAGGAGGTTGGCCTGGCCGGTCTGATCAAGCTGGACAAGGACTTCCTGAACAAGGACGCCTATCTGAAGGTCAAGGACAACGCCCCGCGCGAAATGCTATCCGCCTTTGAAATCGACGCGGTGAACGATGCCGACGCCTCCGGCGGCGAGCCGGTCTTTACTCCGGACGGCAAACCGGTGGGCCGTGTCACCTCAGGCGCTTATGGCTACTCGGTCGGCAAATCGCTGGCGCTGGGGTACGCCAACCCGGCCTTTGCCAAGCCAGGAGATGAGGTTGAGGTCTATATCCTCGGCAAGCCGCACAAGGCGCGCATCCTGGAAGCGGCAGCCTTTGACCCATCGGGCGCGCGGCTGCGGGCATGAGCCCTAATATAGCCGAATGAACACCTGCAGCCCCGGTCCAATGGCCGGGGCTGCAGGCTTTGGCCCGCCGGTAAGGTTGACTATATTATCCGGCAGGGAGCACAGCATGATGCAAGATATCGAGATCATTCACTGCGATGCATTGCCGCCAAAGCAGGAGCTGAACAGAATTCTGGCGCAGTATTACGACCTCATTGTCCAGCGGATGGGCGATATGGGCTTCGCCATCGACCCGGCGGCCCCGCAAAGCGCACTGGCGGAATTCTGGGCCAACGCCAGCGATTACCTGCCGCCGAACGGCTGCCTGCTGCTGGCGCGGAGCGAGACCGGCCAGATCGTCGGATGCGGCATGCTGAAACGGCTGGACCGGGAAACCGGAGAGCTGAAACGGGTCTTTGTCGTCGAGGCCGCGCGCGGCACCGGGACCGGGCGGCGGCTGATCGAGGCGCGCGAGGAGGCGGCTCGTAAAATGGGCCTCAAACGGCTGGTGGCCGACACGCTGACGCCAAATGTCGAAATGCGCAGTCTTTACCCCAAGCTGGGTTTCACAGAGGTGGAGACACCAATGGAAACAACGACCTATCTGGACCAGCCCATGCTGCGGCCACACCTGCATTTCTTTGTAAAAATCATCGGTTAACGCAGCACCCGGCCCCGGCGCACCGGCATCAAAGCGGCTGCATCCCCGCCGTGAGCCATGCTGCAAATGCGGCCTCATCCACGTCCCCCGTGGCCAGATCCTCCATCATCCGCACACCCTCCACCGGGTCCGGGCGGAACTGGTAGCCGTTGAGGCGCAGGAAGGTCAAAGCGGTCACAAAGGCCGTGCGCTTGTTGCCATCCACAAACGCATGCGCCTTGGCGATGCCGAAGGCATAAGCCGCGGCAACCTCCGCCACGCCTGCATCGGAATAGGCAGCCAGGTTCATTGCCCGCGCGCATCCCATTTCCAGAAGCGCCTTGTCACGCATCCCCGCCGCGCCGCCATGGCGCGAGATTTGCCGGTCATGGAAAATGGTTACCGCCGCCAGCGGCACCCAGGTGTATGTGCTCACGCCAGCGCCTGAAGCAGGTCGCGGTTTTCATCCATCACGACCTCAGCTGCTGCCAGCGCCTCGGCCACCGTTGGATCATGCGCCATCACCCGCAGGCTGCCATCATCGCCGCGCACCACAAACAGCGTGTCGCCTTCCTTGGCGTCCAGCATCGTCAGCATCTCTGTCGTCAGGGTGATGACGGCAGAGTTCCCGACTTTCCTGATCTTGGTCTCAATCATTGGCAAGCCTCACGTATATATACCCGTATATACGCGAAACACCGCCAGAATTCAATGCTGCCTGCGGCTCGCCTTGATGCCCTACAGTTCCATCTCCGCTGCCGCCTTTAGTAGCCATGCCTTGAAATGCTTGACCGAGGGCGTCGCCGCCTTGTCCTTGAAGGTGGCGAAATAGGTCCAGGGGCAATCCAGGTCGAAATCAAACGGTTCCACCAGCCGCCCGTCTGCCACATGGGACCGGACCAGTGTTTTCGGCAGAACCGCACAGCCCATTCCATTGGCGGCAAACTCCAGCCCCATGTTGGAGGAATTGGTCTGCAAGCCGCCCTTCAGCTCGATCCCGGTAAGCCCGTAATGCTTGGCGATCTTCTCCCAATAGATCGGCCGCCCCAGAATGTGGATCAGTTTCGCCTGCACCAGCTGTTCCGGCCGGGTCAGCGTCTCTCCCGCAACCTGGAAACCGGGCGCACAGACCAGCGCCAGCTTCTCGTCCCACAGCTTAACCGCCGGCCCCATCACATCATCCACGTGGTTGATAGTGATCGAAATGTCCGAGACATTTGTCTCCACATCCACCCAGATCGTGCTGTGAATGGTCAGGTCGATATCCGGATGCGCCGCGGAAAACCCCTCGATCACCTTCAGCAGCCAGCGCTCCGCCAGGCTGACCGGGCAGGAGATCACCACCTCCCGCTTGTGGCTTTGCGAGATCAACAGCTGGGTCGCGCTGTCGATTTCCTGCAGCGCATGGCGGACCGAAGGAAGATAGGCCTCCCCCACGTCAGTCAGCGACAAGGACCGCGGATGGCGCACGAACAGCGGGCGGCCGATGAACTCCTCCAGGCTGCGCACGTGGTTGGACACCGCCGACTGGGTGCAGTTAAGCTCATCCGCCGCCGAGGTGAAGCTGAGATAGCGCGCCGCGGCCTCAAAAGAGCGCAGGAATGTCAGGTGGGGCAGGTTTTTCATCAAGAGGTCCGCTGGCGGTTTCGGGGCCATGTTCCCATGCAATGGATTGGGCTGCAATTCCAAAGGGATCACGTCCCGAGAGGGGCGAAAAACGACGTCTAGCACGCATTTCGCGAAATAAAACGGCCCTATGACCCCGGTTTATTTGCGGGTCACCTGCGGCGGCGGAGCCTAGGCTTTGACCAACGCCCCCTTATGGACCGCTTGACATGACAGCCACATTCGACCGCGCCGCCGATTTCACCTTTGGCCTGACCCCCGGCGATTTGCCGGAAACCACCCGAAAGGCTGCGGCGCTGATGTTCCTGGACACCCTGGGCATCACTATCGGCGCCACCCCAATGGAGGCCGGGTGCATCGGCCGCGACACCGCCGTGGCGCTTTATGGCTGCGGTGAGGACGGCCTTGGCGCCCGGATGATGTTTGACGGCCGCCGGGTCAGCGTCGCAGGTGCCGCCTATGCCGCCGCCACCGCCACCGACAATCTGGACGGCCACGACGGCTATTACCCGACCAAGGGCCACATCGGCGTGGTGGTGATCCCGGCAATTGCGGCCTTGGCGGAAACGGTGCCGGATTTCTCAGGGCCGGAGGCGCTGGCGATCACCACGCTGGGCTATGAGCTGGCGGGCCGCGCCGCGCTGTCGCTGCATGCAACTGTCAGTGACTACCACACGTCGGGCGCCTGGAACGCGCTGGGGGTGGCGGCAATGGCCGCCCGGATGCGCGGCCTCAGCCGCGGCCAGCTGCGCCAGGCGCTGGGGATCGCCGAATTCCACGGCCCCCGCAGCCAGATGATGCGCGAGATCGCCAACCCCTCGATGCTGCATGACGGTTCCGGCTGGGGCGCGATGGCAGGCATGTCAGCGGCTGTGCTGGCAGAAAAAGGCTTCACCGGCGCGCCCGCAATCACCATCGAGGAAGACCGGGTGGCGGAACATTGGGAGGACCTCGGCCGCTTCTGGCAGATGGAACACCAGTATGTGAAGCCATACCCGATCTGCCGCTGGGCCCATGCGCCGATCGACGCCGTGCGGCAGGTGATGCTGGAACACGATCTGAGCCACGAGCAGATCGCCAAGATCCACATCAACACTTTCCACGAAAGCGCCTGCCTCTATCCGGGTATCCCCTCGACCACCAGCCAGGCACAGTATTCGCTGGGCTTTGCCGTTGCCATTCAGGCCGCATACGGGCGGATCGGGGTCGAGCATATCTCCGGAGCGGGCCTTGCCGACCCGCTAGTTGCATCAATCCACGAGCGCATCACCGTCTCTGAGGCCGCGCGCCATTCCGTCCGCTTCCCGGCTTGCCGGGTTGCCGATGTGGTGGTGACGCTGACCGACGGACGGGTCATCGAATCCGGCGACGTCCATGCCCGCGGCGGCCCAGAAGCGCCGTTCTCGCAGGAGGACATCGAGCGGAAATTCATGGAGTTCGCCGCGCCTTCGCTGGGCGAGGCCCGCGCCGGTGCCATCCGCGATGCAGTGCTGGGCTTCACCAATGAAGGCAGCAATTTCTCCGATCTGGGGCGTCTCATCTATGACGCGCCCGAAAACTAAGCCACCAACCTGACCAGAAAGACAGACACATGGCACGCGACAGACGCGGCGGCGGGCGCCGCGGCAAATCCTCCCGCTCCGGCGGCAGTATCGACCAGCTCCCCTGGAGCCAGGTAAAAAACACTTACCCTGCGTTTGAGCTCCTGAACACGGAGCAGATGGACCAGCTGCACGCCACCTCAATGCGGATCCTGTCAGAGGCCGGCATCCGGGTGATGGGCGAGAACGTGATGGGCATTTTCGAGGCCGCGGGCGCCATTGTCGACCGCGACACCAAGACCATCCGCATCGACGAAACCATCGTCACTGAAGCGTTGAAGACAGTCCCGGCGGAGTTCACCCTGACCGGCCGAAACCGGGACAAGCGGATCACGCTCGGCGGCAACAACGTGACCTTTGGCCTGGTGGCCGGCCCGCCCAACGTGCATGACTGCATCAATGGGCGCCGCTCCGGCAACCTCCCCGACTACCAGAACTTCATCAAGCTGGCGCATCACTTCAACGCCATCCACCTGATCGGCAACCAGGTCACCGCGCCGCTGGAGCTGCCCGCCAACAACCGCCACTTGGACACCTATCTGGCCAATATCACCTATGCCGACCTCAGCTTCCACTGCTCCGCCATCGGCCGCGGCCGGGCACTGGACGGGATCAACATGATGGCAATCTCCCGCGGCCAGACACCGGAGGAGATGAAGGGAGATCCGGGCGTGATCACCATCATCTCGGTCAACTCGCCGCGGCTGTTTGACGACGCGATGGGCGACGGGCTGATTGCCATGGCCGAATACGGCCAGCCGGTGACGGTGACGCCCTTTACCCTGATGGGGGCGATGACGCCGGTGACCCTGCCCGCGGCGCTGGCCCAGCAGAACGCTGAGGCGCTGTTCGGCGTGGTGCTGACACAACTTGTGAACCCCGGCACCCCGGTGATGTACGGCTCTTTCACCTCCAACGTCGACATGCGCAGCGGCGCCCCCGCCTTTGGCACGCCGGAAAACGCCAAGGCCAATATCGTCGGCGGCCAGCTGGCGCGGCGTTACGGCATCCCCTACCGGACCTCCAACGCCAATGCCTCCAACGCGGTGGACTTGCAGGCGGCTTATGAAACCATGATGGCGACCTGGGGCGCGGTGCTGGGCGGTGCCAATATCGTCTATCACGCGGCCGGCTGGCTGGAGGGCGGGCTGACCGCGTCCTATGAGAAGTTCATCCTGGATGTGGAGATCATCCAGAACATGATCGAATTCCTGAAACCGATGAAGTTCGACACGGATGAACTGGGCTTTGATGCCATCCAGTCAGTCCCCACCGGCGGCCATTTCTTTGGCGCCGAACACACGATGGCGCGTTATGAGACCGCGTTCTACCGGCCGATGCTGTCGGACTGGCAGAACTACGAGAATTGGGAGGCGGCAGGTGCCAAGGATGCACTGCAGCGCGCCACCGGCCTCTGGCAGCAGGCGCTGCAGGATTACGAGGAGCCCGCAATGGAGCCCGCCGTTCGCGAGGAGCTGGACGCCTATGTCGCCCGCCGGAAAGAAGAAATCGGCTCCGGCGAGCCTTGATGGGACGGGTGCGAGGGGCCTGCCCCTCGCGCTCCCCGGAGTATTTTCGCAAAGATGAAACAGACGCCAGTTTAGAGCCGATCAAACAGCCGCCCCGGCAGCCCGCGATGCCGCGGCAGGCCAAGCGCCCGCATCACGCAGAACATCATCGCCTGGTTGGAAGTGATAACCGGCTTGCCCAGATGCGCCTCGATCCGCTCCCCGGCCTCTACCGCGCGCATGTCGGTGCAGCTCAGCACGATGGCCTCTGCCTCCGGATGATCCGCCTGGCAGGCCAGATCAAACACCTCCTGCGGCGTCAGCTCCCCCTGGCCGTAGTTGCCCAGCTCACGCCCGATGTCCGCGCATCTGACAGTTTCGATGCCGTTCGCCGACAGGAACTCCATCGCCTGCCTGTTGATCTCCCCTAAATAGGGGGAGGAAAACCCAATCTTCACCGCCCCCAGCGCCCGAATTCCCGCCACCAGAGAACCGGCGGCGGTCAGGCAAACCGCACCCGACCCCGCCTTGATCTGCGCCGCCAGATCCGCATCAAACTCCGGCCCGTGGGTCAGCGTCGCCGAGGTGCAGCCGTAAAGCACAACATCAGGCCGCACCCCTGCAATCATCCGCAGGTCATGGCTGATATCTGACGCCCCCAGCCCCGCCATCTGATCAGAACCGGGGATCTCCTCCACGTCATATCCGCCCATGCGCTGGAAATGCACCGTGGTGTCCGGGCAGCGCATCAGCATCATGTCGGCCTCAAGGTTGGTGTTGGTGAAAGGCACCAGAACGCCGATCTTCGCGCGGGTGCGCGTTTCATGTTTCATGCCAGCACTCCCTTCAGCACGTCCAGCGCCCGGTCCATCACGTCCCGCCCGCACATGGTGGCGCGCAGGCAATCGCCCAGCCCGTAACCGCCCATTCCACGCATCAGCAGGTTCTGCCCCCGCAGCGCCGCGTCCGCCGCCTGCGCCTGACTGGCGGAGGCAAAGCGGATCAGCACAAAGTTGGTATGGCTCTGCGGCACCTCCAGCCCCAGCGCGCGGCAGTCTTCGGCAAACGTGTCCCGGATGGCAGCGGTTTGGGACACCACGTCCCGCATATGCGCCTGATCCCGCATCGCCGCCGCCGCCATCGCTTGCGAGGGAATGGAGATATTGTTGGGGTTCAATAGCTTGCGCACTTCCCCGGCAATCGCTGGCGGAAAATACCCCCAGCCGGCCCGCGCCCCCGCCAGCCCATAGGCCTTGGACAGCGTCCGCAGCACCACGGTATCGCCGCGCTCTGCCAGCGCAAAGATTTCGCCCGGATTGTTGTCCGCATCAGCAAATTCGGCATAGGCCTGATCGACCACCAGCAGCACATCCGCAGGCAAGTCTTGGCGCAGGCGCAGGAGGTCCGCGTTGGGGATCAGCGTGCCGGTCGGATTGCCTGGATTGCAGACAAACACAATCCGCACCTCAGGCGTCACCGCAGCAAGGATATCCTCCACTGAGACCGTCAGCTCCCGCTCCCGCGCCTTGACGTAATCCGCCTGCACTTGCGCCGCAGCGGTGGCCACGAAGGCATAGCCGTAATCGGTCCCCAGCACGCGGTCCCCCGGTCCGGCAAAGGCGCGGATCAGGCAACCGATCAGCTCCATAGAGCCGGCCCCACACAGCACCTTGGCCGGGTCCAGCCCATGTACCTTTGCCACTGCGGCGCGCAAGTCCGGCCACTCCGGATCCGGATAGAGCGGCATCTGCTCCAGCACCGCCCGGCCCGCCGCAAGGGCCGCCGGGCTGGGTGGGAACGCACTTTCATTCTGCGCAAGCGAGACCGTCCCCGCCCCGCCCAAATCCGCCAGCGCATAAGACGCCATGGCCGCCACATGCGGCACCGCACGGATCATTGGCCACACCCATAGGCGCGCGCGCCTTCTTCCGTCACCAGACCGCGCTCCATGTCCAGCGCCAGCGCCTCCGGGTCGCGCTGCAAGGGATCGCCAAACCCGCCGCCACCTGGGGTTTCAAAGATCAGATAATCGCCTGCCTCCACCCGCAGCTCGCCCTTGCCCGCAATGTCCTGTTCCCCATCGCGGAACCGGATACGCCCCGGCGCGCCGGGCAAGCCGCCCATGCGCCCCAAGGCCGGGAACTTCAGCCGCTCCACCGACAGGAACACGATAAATGGCGCGCCGTTGGAGGATGTCATCTCGATCCGCTGCCCCAGCCCGCCGCGGTATTTGCCTGCGCCGCCCGAGTCGGGCCGCAGCTCGCGCCGCCACATAACGACAGGCGCCACCGCCTCGGTGATCTCCACCTGGCTGCCATAAACGCCCGAGGGATAGGCGGTTGCCGACAACCCGTCCGCATGGGGCCGGGCGCCGGTGCCGCCGTTGTGGACCGGCTCGATGGCAAACTCCCGCCCACCGTCGCGGGCCACTTCCGGCGCGTGCCGCATCGGCAGGTCAAACATGCAGCTGGCACCCTCCGCCGGAACCTGGTCCGGCAGCGCCTGATGCAGGCAGCCCAGCACCAGATCCGGCGCTACCTGCCCCAGCGTATGCCGCATCGCCACCGGCACCGGGCGCTGCGCATTCAGGATGCAGCCTTTGGGGCCATCCACGGTAAAGGGCGCCAAACTCCCCGCATTGTTTGGAATATCCGGCCCCACAATGCAGCGCAGCGCAAACACCGTATAGGCGGTGGCATAGTTCAGCGGCACGTTGATGCCCTTGCTGGAACAGCCCGAGGTGCCGGTGAAATCCACATGCATACCGCCCTTGGAAACGGTCAGCGCCGCGTGCAGCTCCAGCTCATTCTCATAGCCGTCCATTTTCAGCACATTGCGGTAGACCCCTTCCGGCACCTCCGCGATGGCCTGCAATGTGCCCCGGCGGGAGGTCTCGATGATATAGGCCCCGAGCGCATTCAGATCGCTGAGGCCAAACTCCTCCATCATCCCTGCCAGCCGTGCCGCCCCGGCCTCGCAGCAGGCAATCAGCGCATATATGTCCCCCTCATTGGCAATCGGCTCGCGGCTGTTGGCGCGGACAATGTCCAGCAGAAGCGCGTTCGGTTCGCCTTCCGCCACCAGTTTGCAGGGCGGGATCAGCAGCCCCTCGTCATAGATGTCAGACCCCTCCGGCCCCATGCCCAGCCCGCCCAGGTCCACCAGATGAGAGGTGCAGGAGGTGAAGCCGACCACTCTGCCCCCTTTGAACACCGGCATCATCAAGAGGAAATCGTTCAGATGCCCCGAGGCCAGCCAGGGATCGTTGGTCATGTAGATATCGCCGGGCTTCATGGTCTCCGCCGGGAAGCGTTCGCGCAGGTGCATCACCGCCTCTGCCATGGTGTTGATATGGCCCGGCGTGCCAGTGACCGCCTGCGCCAGCATCTGCCCCATTGCGTCGAAAATCCCGGCAGAGATATCGCCGCATTCGCGCACGATCGGGGAAAATGCGGCGCGGATCAGGGTCTGCCCTTGCTCCTCGACCACGGCCAGCAACCGGTTCCACATAACTTGCAGGCGGGCTGGCGACAGGTCCTGTGACAAGGCGGTCATTGCTTATCTCCTTTTTGGTCCCGGATCAGGACAAGGTTGCCGATGGCATCCGCATGGGCGGAGAAATCCGCCGAGACCAGAGTGGTGGTCTGCGGCTCGGTGATCAGCGCCGGGCCTGGGATGCGGTCGCCGGGTTTCAGACTATCCCGCGGCACAAATGCCGCCTGCTTTTCGCGGCCATCCACATCGCAAATGATTGGCCGGAAGGCCCCGGGCGTGATTGTCCGCAGCGCCGGCACCTCCGGCACCGGCGGCACCTTCGCATCCGGTGTTGCCACCCGCACCGCCCAGTTCAGGATCTCGATCTTCATCCCTGGCACGGGACGCGAGAATTGCCGCGCGTACTCAGTTTCAAACGCCGCAATCAGCGGGCCAAGATCCTCCGCCGCCAGATCACGGTCCGGCAGGGCAATCTCGATCTCATGCCCCTGCCCGCTGTAGCGCATGAAGGCCGTCCGCTGCACCAGCGTTTCAGCATCGCCCGCGCCCTGCGCCACCACCGATTGCGCCTCGTCGATCATCTGGGCAAACAGTGTATTGATGCCGTCCAGATCCAGGTCCTCCAGCAGCGAATAACGCGAGCGCACGATTTCAAAACTGACCGGCGCAAACAGGAAGCCCACGGCTGAGCCAACACCCGGATTGGGCGGGATCACGATACGCGCCACCCCGGCGGAACGCGCGACCCGGGTTGCGTGCAGCGGCCCGTTGCCGCCAAAGGCAATCATCGTGCGCGCGCCCAGATCCTTGCCCGACTCCACCGCGTGCATCCGTCCGGCGCTGGCCATGCTTTCATCGACAATCCGGCTGACGCCGTCGGCAGCGCCAGTGCCATCCAGTTCCAGCCGCGAACCAATCACCCGGCTCAGCGCTTCCTTAGAAGCCTCCAGGTCAATCCGGATATGCCCCTCGGCAAAGGTCTCCGGCACGATATAGCCCAGCGTGATGTCGCTGTCGGTCACGGTCGGCTCCGTGCCGCCGCGCCCGAAGGCCACCGGACCCGGCTCCGACCCAGCCGATTTCGGCCCCACGGTCAGCCGGCCCAGCTGGTCCACCCCGGCGATGGAGCCGCCCCCGGCCCCGATCTCGATCATCTCGATCACCGGGATCCGCACCGGCATGCCCGACCCTTTGATGAAGCGCGCGGCGCGGGCAATTTCGAACTGGCGCGAGGTCTGCGGCCGGGCGCCATCAATCAGGCACAGCTTGGCGGTGGTGCCGCCCACGTCAAAGGACAACACCTGTTCCAGCCCCGCCTGCGCCGCAATCCGCGCCGCTAGGATGGCGCCGCCGGCAGGCCCCGACTCCACCAGCCGGATCGGAAACCGCGCCGCGGTCTGAATGGTGCACATGCCGCCGCCCGCGGTCATCATCAGGATCGGGCAGGCAACGCCTTCCGCCGCGAACCGCCCGGCAAACTGCGCCAGATAAGTCTCCATCAGCGGCTGAATATAGGCATTGGCAACCGTGGTGCAGAGCCGGTCGAACTCCCGCGCCTCGGGGCTGACCTCCGAGGAGATCGAGACCGTCAGCCCGGGCCGCCGCGCCGCCAGAATGTCCCGCAGCCGCCGCTCATGGTCCGGGTTGGAATAGGCGTGCATCAGGCAGACCGCCACCGCCTCTGCCCCGCTGGCATCCAGCTCCGCAATCAGCGCCTCTACCGCGCTGTCCTCCATGGGGATCAGCACTTCTCCTGTTGCCGACATCCGCTCCCGAATTGTCAGCGCGCGTTCCCGCGGCACCAGCAGGTCCGGCTTCTCCAGGTTGATGTCATACTGGGAATAGCGCCGCTCATAGGCGATCTCCAGAATGTCCCGGAACCCTTCAGTCGTCACCGTCGCCACCCGCGCCCCGCGCCGCTCGATCAGCGCATTGGTCGCCAGGGTGGTCCCGTGGATAAAACCGGTGACTTCGCCCAAAGACCGCCCCGCCTGCGCCATCACCCGCGCCGCGCCTTCCATCGCGCCAATGCCCGGGTTCTGATGCGTGGTCAGGGTCTTGGTTGAGGCCAGAATTCTGTCTTCGCCCGCCACCAGAACGGTGTCAGTGAATGTGCCGCCAATATCAATGGCAAGGCGCAGCGCTTGTGATGCTGTCATGTGTCATTCCAATGTCCGCCGTTGAGAAACCGTCAAAGCCCACCAGGGGCAGCGGAACTCAGGCAGCGACCAGGTTGCACCCGGTTGCGCGGCGGTCCATGCGTTTTGGAATGAAGCTTTGTGTCATGCCCCCATCCTGAGGCGCTGCCGGGCGGCACGCTTTGCGGATTGCGACACGCGCACAGTCAGATAACGGCATCTGACAGGCCAATGGCGGCACCCCTCCCGGCAGTTTCCCGCCGGGAGGAAGGGCTTCTCAGCCGAAATGCAGGGTTTTCACTTCCTGATAATCCTCCAGCCCCAGCATGCCGCCCTCGCGGCCGTTGCCGGACTGCTTGTAGCCGCCAAAGGGCGAGCCGTAGTTGAAGCCGCCGCCATTGATATGCACTGCGCCTGCGCGCAAACGGGCGGCAACACGCTCGGCCCGCTCCGGGTCGCCGGTCTGCAAATAGGCCGCCAGCCCGTAAGGCGTGTCATTGGCAATGCGGATGGCGTCTTCCTCGTCCTCGAACGGGATGATCACCAGCACCGGGCCAAAGATCTCCTGCTGCGCGATGGCCATATCGTTAGTCACACCGGCAAAGACGGTGGGGCGCACATACCAGCCCTTGTCCAGCCCCTCGGGCCGGCCCAGACCACCCGCCAGCAGGGTGGCACCTTCGTCGATACCTTTCTGGATCATGGTCTGCACCCGGTCGTATTGGATGCGGTCGAACATCGGGCCGATGTGATCGCCCTCCTGGCTCGGGTCGCCAACGGCCTGGCCCTCCGCGGCGGCCCTGGCAATCTCCAGCACCTGATCGTAACAGCTGCGCTCCACCAGCATCCGGGTCGGCGCATCGCAGCTCTGGCCGGTGTTATACATGCACTCCAGCACCGAGGCAGTGACCTTCTCCTCAAGGTCAGCATCCGCGAACACCAGGTTCGGAGACTTGCCGCCCAGTTCCAGCGTCACCCGCTTCACCGTTTCGGCCGCATCCTTGGAGACCGCTATGCCGGCCCGGGTCGAGCCGGTGAAGGACATCATGTCAACGTCCACATGCCGCGACAGGCCCGCGCCCACCGTCGGCCCGTCGCCGTGGATCAGGTTGAAGACGCCTGCCGGATAGCCCGCGTCATGAATCATCTGCGCATAAACGGCGGCGGACATGGGCGTGTGCTCTGATGGCTTCAGCACGCAGGTGCTGCCCGTCGCCAGCGCCGGCAAAACCTTCAGCGCGATCTGGTTCACCGGCCAGTTCCAAGGGGTGATCAGCCCGCAGACGCCGATAGGCTCGCGCACCAGAATATCGCCATTGGGCAGGGTTTCACGCAGCTCCTGCGTCTTCAGCGCCTCCAGAATGCCCTCCAGGTGCCCGATGCCCGAATCGGCCTGCGCGTCCCGCGCCATGGTAACCGGCGCCCCCATCTCTGCGCTCATCGCTTGCGCTAGCTCCTCTCGCCGGTCCCTGCTGATCTCCAGCAGGCGCTCCAGCAGCGCAATCCGTTCGGCGCGGGAGGTCTGCGAAAAACTCTCAAACGCCGCCTTGGCCGCTGCAACCGCGGCGTTCACATCCTGCTCATCCCCCAGGATGATGGTGCCGATCCGCTCTTCCGTGGCCGGGTTCAGCACCGGAAACTCGCGGGCCGAATGCGGCGTCACCCAGGCGCCGCCGATATAGAATTTTTGCAGGTCCATCAGGTTGTTCTCACTGTTGCGTCGCATATGCGGTTGAGACCGGGGCAGAGGCGCGGACCATCTGCCTGCGGCGGATGCTGCCAGGAGTTCCAGACAGCGGCATTGATCCGGCAGCCTGCCCGGCTTCCCGCGTACAGGATAGGCCAAAACCGTCACCGGGCTGGCAATATTTCGACATTTTCAGGCTGTGGGATGCACGCATCAGTAGCCGGGAAAGACTCCATTGCAAGCCGGAACCGCTTCGCGGCCGGTTCCCGCCTTGGCTATGCTGTCCGAAAGCCCGCCAAAAAGGGCGCCCAGAGGCAGAATATGAGCAAACCCCATTGGACAGCACGGTCCGTGCTGCTGGCAGGCACGTTCCTGTGCGGCTGTACCGTTGTCGGCATCGACTACCACCGCCCCGATTTCGCGGTGCCGGTCAGCTATTACCAATCCCGCAGCTATGCCACCGCGAAGGGGGCGTCTGAGACCTGGTGGCAGGGCTTGAACGACCCTGCGCTGAACCGGCTGGTTGCCGCAGGCCTGCAGCAGAACCTCGGCCTCAAGGCCGCCAAGGAACGGCTGATCGCAGCCGAAGCCCTGCGCCGGGGATCAGGCCGCCCGCAGCAGGTCAGCGGTGATCTGGAGGCCAGCTCGATCTTCTCGCGCCGCGAATCGCAGGACGGCTCCACCAGCACCGACACCGCCGCCATTGGCGCCACCTATGTCTTTGACCTGTTCGGCGAGTTCGAGCGCCGCTCCGAACGGGCCGTGGCTGACCGTGATGCCCAATTCTACCAGCTGGCCACCACCCGGCTGGCGGTGATCGACGCCATTACCCGCACCTATATCCAGGCCCGCTTCTTTCAGCGCGGTGCCGCGGTCACCCGCAAGACCATCCAGCTGCGCCAGCAGATCCTGCAAACGGTGGAGGAGCTGAAAGAAGCCCGTGCCGTGCTGGCACTGGACCTGGAACGCACCAAGCTGCAGGTCGCCAGCGCCAAGGCGGACCTGCCAGCCTTCATCGCCAGCTACGAATCCTCGGTCTATGCCCTGGCCACGCTGCTGGACCGCGATGCGTCAGAGGTTTTTGCGATGATGCAGGGCAGCTCCGGCCAGCCCTCCCCCGCTACCCAGCCGGAACTGGGCGTGCCCGCCACCCTGCTGCGCAACCGCCCCGACGTGCTGCTGGCTGAGGCCCAGCTGCGCGGCGCCACCGCGAACATCGGCGTCACCGAGGCAGAACTCTATCCTTCGCTGGAAATCACCGGATCGGTTCAGGCCATACGCGGCGTGGATGACCTTTATTCCATCGGCCCGGCGCTGAACCTGCCGCTGTTCAACCGCCCGGTTCTGCGCGCCTTCCACCAAAGCGCGATGGCTGAGGCCAAGGCCGCTCAGTACGACTACCGAACGTCCGTGCGCACTGCGGTTGAGGAGGTCCAGTCGCAGCAAAGCAACCTGCGCGCCGCCCGTGAACGCACCGCTGCCCAGGCGCGGGCGGTCAACCTCGGTTCCAAGGTCGCCGATCTGGCGCGTGAAACCTTCAAGGCCAATGAAATCACCCTGTTCGATCTGTTGAACACAGAAGAAGCCCTGCGCGACAATGAGCTGAGCCTGATCACAGCCCGGCGCGACCTGGCGCTGGCCTGGGCCCGCCTGCAGATCTCCCTGGGCAAGGGCTGGGCGCCGCACCAGGATCCGGACAGCGCGGTGGTTCTGGTTAAGAAGTCAGACTAGGCCAGCCCTGCAGCGCAGACGCGGCAGCCGGCCTCAGGCCTGCTGCGCTTCGCGTTCCATCTGCTCGACCATCTTGCGGGCGCGCTTGCACTGCAGCTTGTCACGCAGCGGGCTGTCGGGGTCGATGTCCTTGGAGCAGACCACGCATTTGTCGGCACCTGAAATCGCATTCAGGCCGCCGCAGCTGCCTTTGATCTTCTTGCCCATCAGAATGACCCCCAGCGACATGCCCAGGGTAACGATCAGCAGCAGGATAAAGGCCAGAAGAAAGGTGCTCATAAAGTGGTCCCTCGCAGGATGGCTTGGTGCGCGGTGTCAGTTGGCGGTTAACGCCTCAAAGGCGCTGCTTGCCGCTGTCATATAGGCATCCGGCCCGGCTTGCACGTCCCGATCAATGAAAAACACGGCAAGTTTATGCTGCTCGGCCAGCTTCAGCCCGTTTTCGCGGCCCAGAACCAGCATTGCGGTGGCCCAGGCATCGGCCAGCATGGCGTTTTCTGCAATCACTGTGACCGAAGTGGTCGCATGAGTCACCGGCCGCCCGGCAACGGGATCGAGGATATGGGAATAACGGGTCCCCTCATACTCGAAGTAATTGCGGTAATCGCCGGAGGTCGCCAGCCCATGGTTGCTGACCGGCACGATCAGCTGCACGGTCTGCGCCGCCGCATCCGGTTTCTCGATGCCGATGCGCCAGGCTTCGCCCTTGGCGTTTTCGCCCTTGGTCACCAGATCGCCGCCGATCTCGACCATGTAATGCTCGACGCCAAAACCCTGCAGCGCCTCTGCCACCGCATCCACGCCATAGCCCTTGGCGATGGCCGACAGGTTGATGCCGGTTTCCGGCGCGGATTTTCTGAGCGTCCCGGCCTCAGCGTCCAGCATCAGCAGCCGCGCCTGCCCGACGCTCTCCAGCGCCTTGGCAATGGCCGCATCCGATGGCACCGGGTCTTCGGGTTTGCGCGGGCCAAAGCCCCACAGCTCGATCAGCGGGCCGAGGGTCACATCGAACTTGCCGCCGGTCTTGGCGTGCACATCATTCGCCGCCGCCAGCACATGGGCAAACTCCGGCGACACCCGCACCGGCGCGGTGCTGCGTTCGGCGGAAAAGGTGGAAACCTCCGAGGCCGGATCCCAGTTCGACATCTTGGCATTGACCGACGCCAGGGTGCCCTCTACGGCTGAACCCAGCGCCTCCTGGTCCAGATCCTCGCCAATGGCAATCACGCTGTAGGTGGTGCCCATGGTTTCACCGGTCAGCCGCACCTCTTCCGGCGCGCTATCGAACCAGCAGCCGGACACGGCCAGCACCGCGGGCAGGGTCAGGGCGATCAGGACCTTTCTGGGCATCAGGCTGGGCATTCGGCAACCTCCGGCAGCAAAACTGGCGCAGCTATGCCCCTGCCCCGCGCCAGAGTCAAACGGAGCGCCAGGGCAGGCCTCAGAACTTCAAGGGCAGAAAGGCCAGTGCCAAGAGGCCCACCGCGGCAGGCAGCCCGTACAGCCAGGCCCGGAAGCGCGCGTTGGGTGCTTCACTCTTCCAGTTCTGCCGGTACAGGTGGCCGCAGACAACCACCAGGAACACGGTCAGCGCACCGGTCACGGGGGTCAGGTAGAGGCTTTCGAACATGTTGTTTTTCCGCTGTTGTTAGCGCTCGCGTCATTTCGCCCCTTTCCGGATCATAATCCGCCGCTAAGATGGGGGTATGACCTGATGCAGGATACAGGAGGAGACCCCGCGCATGGCACCGTTCTCATACCAGCCTCCCACCCGGGGCGACAAGGCCGGGCAGGAAAGCCACAGCCAATCGCCCGAGTCGAATTTGTCGCACGGCCAGTCGACCGTCGCCAGTTTGCTGGAGGCCAAGGGCGACGCGATCTTTGCGATCCGCCCCAACGATACGGTCGGCCACGCGGTCGAGGCGCTGAAGGCAAAGCGCATCGGCGCGTTGGTGGTCACCGACCAGAACGGCGCGCTGCAGGGCATCCTGTCGGAACGCGACATCGTGCGCCGCCTGGCAGACACCCCGGGCCACACCCTGCCGCAACTGGTTGAGGAGATCATGACCCGCGAGGTCAAGACCTGCGCGCCGGACGACCTGCTGATCGACGTCGCCAAGGTGATGAACGAGGGCCGCTTCCGCCACCTGCCGGTTCTGAAGGACGGCAAGCTGGCGGGCATGATCACCGTCGGCGACGTGGTGAACTTCCGTCTGAAAGAGCTGGAATACGAAGCCCTGCGCATGAAGCAGATGATCGTCGGCTGAGGCTCATACCAAATGGTCCGCCTTCGGGCGGATCACCTCTGGCGGCAGGCCTTGCTGCATCCTGCCGCCATTCACGCCTTGCGCAGCAATCACCGGTTTGAGCCCAAACTGAATATTCGAAATCCTCGCTGCGTGCGCACACAGCAACCGGAATGCTGCAAACGTGTGAAGTTCGGTGCCGCCACGCATTGGCAGAACCGGTCATTCATGCAGACCGCGGCGAAGACCCGTCGCTGAATTCACAAGAAACGAAGCAAAGTGGCCATCGCCCGAAAGTGATTGAATGTCCGCAATACCAGCGTTTTTGCTTATGTTTTAAAAGAGTAGCTGGCATTGGGCGTTCGTCAGCCCATACAAACAAGCCGGCTTGGCCGAGGCAAATAACAAAAGGGTTTCAGCAGCGGGCAAAATCAGCCTGGGTGCTTTGGGCTGTCAGCCATTCAATGGCGAGCTGTGTCTTGCGGCGCGTATGGCTGCCTTTGCGCACGTCCAGGAAATACCCGTGGGTTGGTTTGATGTCTTCGCCGAACAAGCGCACCACTCTGTCTTCGGCCAGATCCTGATCAATCAGCGGCAGCCATCCGACGATCACGCCCTGGCCTTCGGCCGCGCCGCGCAGCAGAACATTGGCGTCTTCAAACACCGGCCCGCGCAAGGTGTCCGGAACCCGCACGCCCATGGCTGAAAACCAGTCCAGCCAGCCCCAATGATTCCGTTGGTGCAGCAACGGCATGTGCAGGAGGTCTGCCGGTGTTTCCACGGGGCCGAACCGGGTGAGGAAAGCCTCTGAGGCAATCGCCACCGGGCTGAGTTCAAGCAGTTTGACGGCCCCCTCGGGCATCTCCGACATGCGTTCCCAGCGGATCACGATATCCACGTTTTCGCGGTCCTGCGCGCCGGGCTGATACGTCGGCACCACTTCCAGCCCGGTTCCGGGGTGCTGTTCCCAGAAATTGCTGATCCGCGGCATCAGCCAGCGGGCGGTGAAAATGGGGCCGGCGGCAATGCGCACGGTCCTGCGGGTGGTGCGCCGGAGCGCGCGGACGGCATCCTCGAGCATGCCAAAGGCCTGAACCGCCGTTTCCGCCAGCCGCTGCCCGTCTTCGGTCAGCACCACATCGCGCCCGGAGCGTTTGAACAGCTTGGTGCCGAGCTGCTCCTCAAGGCCGCGGATGTGGTGGCTGATTGCGGTGGGGGTTACGGACAGAAGCTCCGCCGCAGCGCGGAAGCTGCCCGTGCTGGCGGCGGCTTCGAAGGCGCGCAGGGCGGAGAGAGACGGCAGCATGCGGAATCCATAGATGAGTACAGCTCATTAGTTGCTGAGCAATGACCATTTGTAAATGGGCGTTTCAAGGGGCACCGTTTGAAAGAAGTTAGCTGGGCTCATGAAATGGCGGCATCCGGAAAACGAAGGCGGGGGCGTAAGGAACGCCTCCTTGAAGCTGAGGAAGCTGGCAGCGTTTCGCCGGTCTGGCCCGGCGTTGAAGGCGGGCGGCTGAAACCGCTTGCGCCGGAGGAGGTAGCGCTGGTGGAGGAAACCGCGCTGTCGCTTCTGGAAACGCTGGGGCTGAGCCAGGCCATTCCGTCCATGATTGACAAGGTCTGCAGCGCCGGCGGGCGGCTGACCGAAGACCGCAGGCTGCTGTTTCCGCGGGTGCTGGTGCACTGGGCCGTGGAGGGCGCGCAGAAGGCGTTCACGCTGTGCGGCCAGGAGCCGGAAAACGATCTGCAGATCAGTGGTGCGCGGGTCCACATGTCGACGGGCGGGGCGGCACCGGGGGTGTTTGACCTCGACACCGGGGCCTATCGCGACTCCACGCTGGCGGACCTCTATGACGCAGCGCGGATTGTCGACCGGATGGAGAACATCCATCATTTCAGCCGCTCGGTGGTGGCGCGCGACATCGAGGACAACGCGGTGATGGATCTGAACACCGCCTATGCCTGCCTGATGGGCACCTCCAAGCATGTTTCGATCTCAATCAGCGCACCGGAGAACGTGCGGCCAATCGCGGAGCTTTGCTACCAAATCGCCGGCGGCGAGGCCGCGTTCCGGGCGCGACCCTTCCTGACGGTGATGGTCTGCCATGTGGTGCCGCCGATGCGCTTTGCCGAGGAGGCCTGCGAGGTGCTGGAGGCCGCCATAAAGGCAGGGTTCCCGGTGCAGCTGATCAGCGCTGGCCAGGCCGGGGCAACCAGCCCCGCCACAATCGCCGGGTCGCTGGTGCAGGCGGTTGCCGAAACATTGGCCGGGCTGGTTTTTGCCCGGCTGGTGGACACGGAGGCCAAGGCGATCTTTGCCCCCAAACCCCTGGTGGCCGATCTGCGCACCGGATCGATGTGCGGCGGCGGCGGCGAGCAGGCAATCCTGATGGCGGGCGCGGCGCAGATGGGGCGGCATTTCGGCCTGCCGGTTTCCTCCATCGCGGGGATCACCGATTCCAAATGCCTGGACGCGCAATACGGCGCCGAGAAATCGCTGGCCGTTGCGATGGCCGCCCATGCAGGGTCCAACATTGTGACCCAGGCAGCGGGCATGCAGGCGAGCCTGCTGGGCGTCAGCCATGCGGCCTATGTCAGCGACAATGACCTGCTGGGCAACATCCTGCGCACAATCCGCGGGGTCGAGGCAACGCCGGAAAACACTGCCGCGGATGTGATCGCCCAGGTGTGCCGCGGCGAAGGTCACTATCTGGGGGAGCAGCACACGTTTGAGCGGATGAAATCAGACTACTTCTATCCGCACATCGGCGACCGCCGGTCTCCGCGCGAATGGCAGGAGGCTGGCGCCCGGCCGGTGGGCGACGCGGCGCGGGACACAGCCCGTGAAATTCTGGGCACGCATTTTCCGCAGCATGTCAGCGATGAGACCGACCGCGCGCTGCGCGCGGTGTTTGATATCCGGCTTTCCCGTGAACAGATTGGCAGGCCCGCATGAGCAACAGCGAACTGAGCAGCCGCGCCCGGGCGGCGCTGCCGGGCGGGGTCAGCCACGAACTGCGCTACCGCGCGCCGCATCCGGTCTTCATCGAACGCGCCTCAGGTGCCGAGAAATGGGATGCGGAGGGGCGCCGCTACATCGATTTCAAGATGGGATCGGCCAGCCAGATGCTGGGCCACGGCCACCCCGCGGTTGTCGAGGCGCTGCAGCGGCAGGCCGACCAAGCGATTTTCAGCGCCGATTGCCACGCGGCCGAGACCGAATGGGCGGAATGGGTCAACCGGTTGTTTCCCTGCGCCGAACGCACCCGTTTCACCGCATCTGGCAGCGAGGCAACGATGCTGGCGATGCGGCTGGGCCGCGCCTGGTCCGGCAAGGATCGGGTTCTGAGGGTCGACGGCCACTATCACGGCTGGCACGACCATGCGCTCAAAGGTGCCAAGGCGGGCAGTTTGCAGGCCGCGTCCCTGGGGGTGCCGGATGCGGTGAACGGCCTGGTGGAAGTCTGCGCGGCCGATCCACAGGCGATGCAAGCGGCCCTGCAGGACAACAGCATCGGCACCGTGATTATCGAGGCATCCGGAGCGAATTACGGTTCGGTGCCGCTGTCCGTGGAAACATTGCGCGCTTTGCATGATGCGGCCCGGGCTGCCGGGGCGGTGCTGATCTTTGATGAGATCATCACCGGCCTGCGCTGGTCGCCCGGCGGGCGGCAGGCGCGCGACAGCATCGTGCCGGACCTGACAACGCTGGCCAAGGTGGTGACCGGCGGCCTGCCGGGCGGGGCCGTTTGCGGGCGTGCGGACCTCATGGAGCTGATGAACAACGCAGCCGCGCGGGACGGGCTGTCGCCGCCGGTCAGCCACAAGGGAACGTTCAACGGCTCCCCGCTGATTGCCGCGGCCGCCTGTGCTGCGATGCCCTTGCTGGCCACCGGAGAGGTGCAGGCACAGGCCGATGCCATGGCAGAGCGCCTGAGGGACGGCCTTAATGCGCGGATGGCGCGGCACGGCATCGTGGGATGCGCCTATGGGGAGAGTTCAACCTGCCATCTTCTGTTTGGGGCAGCAAACCCAGAGGGGCTGAGCCCGGCTGCAATCCGCAACGTGCCGCCTGCCTTGGTGGCGGGCCTGCGCTGCGGCCTGCTGGCGCGCGGCGTGGATCTGATGAGCCATACCTCCTGCGTGACCTCCGCGGCGCATACCCCGGAGCTGATAGACGAGGCGCTGGACGCCTTTGATGCGGTGTTTGCCGCGCTTGTTCAGGACGGAGTGCTGCAATGACCCTGCCATCCCGCGCCCGCACCGTGATCATCGGCGGCGGCGTCATCGGCTGTTCCATCGCATACCACCTGGCCCGCGAAGGGCGGACGGATATCGTGGTGCTGGAGCGCTCCAAACTGACCAGCGGCACCACTTGGCACGCGGCGGGGCTGGTGCGCCGGCTGCGGCCCTCGGCGACGCTGACCAGGCTGATCAACTACTCGATCGACCTGTATGGCGCGCTGGAAGTGGAGACCGGCCAGGCCACCGGCTGGACCCAGACAGGCTCGCTGACGCTGGCGACCAACCCGGACCGGCTGACCAATATCAAGCGCCAGGTGTCGCTGGGCCGTGCCTTTGGCCTGGAGGCCGAGGTGGTGGATGCAGCCCGCGCCAAGGAGCTATGGCCGCTGATCGAGACAAGCGATGTAATCGGCGCGGTCTGGTCGCCAGCGGACGGGCGGGTGAACCCCTCGGACGTGGCGCTGGCGCTGTCCAAGGGCGCGCGGGCGCGGGGAGTGCAGATCTTTGAGGATACTGCCGTTACGGGCCTGCAGAAAACGGGGGGGCGGATTTCCGGCGTCGAGGTGGGTGAGCATCTGATCGAAGCCGACGAGGTGGTCATTGCCTGCGGCCTCTGGTCCCGTGAGGTTGCGGCGATGGCGGGGGCGCATATGCCGCTCTATGCCTGCGAGCATTTCTACATCCTGACCAAGCCGTTGCAGGAGGTGCAGGCGCTCGGCAAGGGCGCGCATCTGCCGACGCTGAACGATCAGGACGCGTTTCTTTATGCCCGTGACGATGTGGAGGGGCTTCTAGTCGGCTGTTTCGAACCGCAGGCCAAGGGGCTGCCCTTGGACCGGCTGCCCAGGGACTTTTCCTTTGACCTCCTGGATGAGGACTGGGACCACTTCATGCCGATGATGGAAAACGCCCTGCGCCGCATTCCGGCCTTGGAGAAGGCCGAGGTGCGAATGCTGTTGAACGGGCCGGAAAGCTTCACCCTCGACAGCCAGTTCATGCTGGGTGAAAGCCCAGAGGTGCCGGGGTTGTTCCTGATGGGCGGCATGAATTCCACTGGCATCGCGCTGGCTGGCGGCGCAGGGCGCGCGATGGCGGAGTGGATCATCGCGGGCGAGCCAACGATGGATCTGAACGAGACCGACATCCGCCGCTTCAGCCCGGAGATGAACGTGCTGGGCGCGCTGGAGGCCCGTATTCCCGAGGTGCTGGGCCGCCATTACGACAACCCCTATCCGGGCCGGTCCATGGAGACCGCCCGCGGCCAGCGCCGCTCGCCCATCCACGCGGGTCTGGTTGCGGCCGGGGCAAGGTTTGAAAGCCGCGGCGGCTGGGAGCGGGCGGTGCATTTCGGCGGCAAGGCCGCGCATCTGCCGCTGACCTTCGGGGTGCCTGCCTGGCGCGATCAGGTGGGCCGCGAGGTGGAGGCCTGCCGCAACGGCGCCGCCATCCTGGACCAAAGCGCCTTTGGCAAGATTTGGGTGCAGGGGCCGGATGCCTGCGCCTTCCTCAACCATCTCTGCGCGGCGCAGATGGATATTGCTGAGGGCCGTATCGCCTACAGTCAGATCCTGAACCGCAAGGGCGGCATCGAAAGCGATGTCACGGTGCAGCGGCACGGGCCGGAGACCTATCTGATGATCGCCGGCGCCGGCGAAGTGGTGCGCGATCTGAAACGGATGCGGGAAACCAAGGGGGATTTCCGCGTGGAATTCACCGATGTGACCAGCGGTTATGCAATCCTCGGCCTGGCGGGCGCTCAGGCCCGCGCGGTGCTACAGGCGACCTCCAACAGTCCTGTGCCGGACCTGAAACGCTTTCAGTTTGGCCCTGTCGAGATCGGCCTGGCGCGCGGCTGGGCCGGGCGGCTGAGCTTCACGGGGGAGGTGGGATATGAGCTTTACATCCCCGCCGACATGGCGATGGCGGCCTATGAGTCGCTGGTGGCAGCAGGGGCAAGCCACGCCGGGCTATACGCCAGCGGCTCGCTGCGAATCGAAAGCGGTTTCCGCGCCTTCGGCCATGAACTGGGCCCCGGCACCACGCCGCAGGAGGCCGGGCTGGGGGCATTCTGCGCCTTTGGCACCGGGTTCGCGGGCGAGGAGGCCTTGAAGGACCATACCCCGGAACGCCGGATCGTCTCGATCCTGTTCGACGACCCGGCGGCGGTCCCGATCCATGACGAGCCGGTTTACTACGGCGGCCAGGTTGCGGGCCAGATCACCTCGGCGGCCTGGAGCTACAAATACGGGCGTTCCGTCGCGCTGGCGATGATTGACACGCCGCTGGACCAGCTTGCCATAGACACCGTTGTCTCTGGCTTTGAGGTCGAAATCGCCTGCACGCGCTTTGCCGCCAAGGCATCGCTGAAACCCGCCAAAGAGGCCTTTTCCCATGACTGACACTACCCGCACCACGCAGGTTGCCATCATCGGCGGCGGTATCATGGGCGTGGCGGCCCAGTTCCAGCTGGCCGAGAACGGCTGGACCGACACGATCCTGTTTGAGAAGGCGGAGCTCACCTCAGGCTCCACCTGGCACGCAGCGGGA
The DNA here is from genome assembly GCF_000203975.2 of Leisingera sp. ANG1. GTDB lineage: Bacteria > Pseudomonadota > Alphaproteobacteria > Rhodobacterales > Rhodobacteraceae > Leisingera. Next base: position 25,410 of record NZ_AFCF02000016.1, read on the forward strand.
CAGATCGCCCATGCGGTGGGATCGCGCCTGGCGGGCTGGATCAACAAGACCTCGATCGAAACCTACAAACGGGTCGAGCGGGAAACCGGCCAGAGCATCGGCTGGCATGAGGTGGGCGGATTCCGCATTGCCACCACGGACGATGAGGTCGACTGGATGAAGTCGATCATGGGCGTCGGCAAGCTGCTGGACCTGCCGATGGATCTGGTCGGCCCCGAGGAGGTCGCCCGCGTGAACCCCTTCTACAGGGTGGACGGCGTCAAGGCGGCGGTGCGCACCTATGAGGACGGGCATATTGATCCGTCCTCCGTCACCATGGCATTGGCCGCCGCCACCCGCGCGCGCGGCGCAAGGATCGAGCGGCGCAACCAGGTGCTGGGCGCCTCCCGCAAGGGGGATATGTGGCTGTTGCGCACGGAAAAAGGCGATGTGCTGGCCGAGCATGTGGTGATCGCTGCGGGCTCTTATGCCAACCAGGTCGGGGCGTGGTTCGGGCTGAAAATTCCGTCTGTCAGCTGCCTGCACCATTATCTGGTGACAGATACCGTGCCCGAGTTCATGGACCGCCCCGAACTGCCGGTGATGCGCGACAATGCCTATGGCGGCTATATTCGTCAGGAGCAGAAATCCGGCCTCATCGGCATTTACGAGGGTCATGTCTGCCCCACCGTCTGGGAGATGCCGCAGGGCGCGCCCTGGGCTGCGGAGAATGAGCTGTTTGAGGCCGATTACGACTCCATCGGCGATTTTCTGATGGTGGCGTTTGAGAAGATGCCGGTGCTGGCCGACCTCGGCATCAAACGCGTGGTGCGCGGGGCGATCACCCATACGCCGGACGGCGGCATGCTGGTGGGCCCCTCGGGTGCGCCCAATGTCTGGCTGTCCTGCGGGTCGTCCATCGGCCTTGCCTGGGGCGGCGGCGCGGGCAAGGTGCTGGCCGATTGGATGGTGCATGGCGAAACCCCGATCAACACCCGCGGTCTTGATCCGCGCCGGTATGGCAATTTCTCTACCGATCATTTCATTGTTGAGCGCACCAAGGATGAGTTCATGCGCCGCCATGACACCCCTTGCCCCGGCAAGCAGTTCCAGAGCCTGCGGCCGCTGAAGCGTCACCCGCTGTATGACCGGTTGGCCGCCAAGGGTGCGGTGTTCGGCGAAGTGGCTGGCTGGGAACGCCCGCGCTATTTCGGCGAGGTTGGCGAAGTAGAGCAGATCGGCTGGGGCCACCAGCCCTGGCACGCCAACGCCATGGCCGAGGCCAAGGCGACGCGTGAAGCGGCAGGTGTCATCGACCTCTGTGCCTTTGCCCAGTTCGAGATCACCGGCAAGGACGCAGGCAAGCTGCTGGACCGCCTCTCGGCCAACAAGATCCCGGCCAAGGACGGCCGGATGAGCCTGAACCACCTGCTGACCGAAAAGGGCCGCTTCGAGACTGAGATCACCATCTGGCGCATAGCTGAGAACCGCTTTTTCACCGGCTCGCCCATCGCCCGCTGCAACCCGGACTTCGATTGGATCAAGTCGCACATCCGTGACGGCGAAGACGTGCAGATGATCAACCGCACCCACGACTGGGGCATGCTGGCGCTTTCCGGCCCGGCCTCGCGCCGGATCATGGCAGAGCTGACGGATGCGGACCTCACGAACCGGGCGTTCCCCTGGCTGTCCGGGCAGGAGATCACCGTGGCCGGCATCCCGTGCTATGCGCTGCGGGTCTCTTTCGTGGGCGAACTGGGGTGGGAGCTGCACGCGCCGTTGGAGCAGGCCGGCGAACTCTACGACGCGCTGTTTGCAGCTGGCGAAAAACACGGGCTGACCGATCTGGGGTCTTATGCCTTCAACGGCATGCGGATGGAGAAGGCCTACCGTGCCTCCGGCGAGCTGACCACCGACGCGGGGCCGCTGGATGTGGGGCTGGAGCGGTTTGTGGCGGCGGAGGGCCGGGAGTTTCTGGGCAAGGAAGCCTTGCTGCCCCGCGATCCGGGCTGGGAGCTGTTCTACGCGGAACTGTATTCTGACGGCGTTGATATCCACGGCGGCGAGCCGGTGCTGCGGGAGGGAAAGCCCGTCGGCCTGACCACCTCCGGCGGTTATGGCTACACGGTTGGCAAATCGCTGGGCTGGCTGTTTGTCCGCAAGGGCACCCCGCGCGAAGGGCTGACCGTGCAGATCCTGAACCGGGAATTTCCCGTCACCATCCATGTTGAAGCAGTTTTTGACCCGCAGAACCTGCAGCCCCGATCCGAGGATTGAGACCATGACCAAAATCAACAGCATGATCACCGGAGGCGAGGCCGTCTACCGCGTTCTTAAGGCTAATGGCATCGACACCGTATTCGGCCTGCTGGGCGGGTCAATGCTGGAGCTGTACGACGCGATGCATCAGGGCGGCGAAATCGCCTATGTCGGTGCACGGGATGAGCGCGCGGCGGGCCATATGGCTGACGCCTGGGCGCGGATGACTGGCAACCCCGGAGTGGTGCTGGGGGCGCAGGCGGGACCGGGCGTGGTCAACATCGTGACCGCCGTGGCCGAGGCGCAGCTGGCCTATTCGCCGCTGGTAGTGATCGCTGGAGCCATCACCCGGGCCGATCAGGCCAAGGACACCTTTCAGGAGGTCGACCAAGTGGCGCTGTTTGCACCGGTCTCGAAACGCTCGGTCATGGTCAGCGATCCTTCGCGCCTGGCGCCGATGCTGGAGGACGCGATCCGGCTGGCCAATTCGGGCCGCCGCGGGCCGGTGGTGCTGCATGTGCCGCGTGACCTGTTTGCCGCCGAAGTTGCGCCCATAGACCCCAAGCCAGTGAACATCGCCCGCCCGGGGCCTGCGGCGCCGGAAGACATCAGCGCCATTGCGGCCATGCTTTCCACCGCAAAACGTCCGGTAATCTTCGCGGGCGGCGGGTTCAAATGGGGCCAGGGGCGCGAAGCGCTGACTGCCCTGGCCGAAACCCTGGAGGTGCCGGTGGTGGCCTCGACCGGCCATGCCGACGTGATGCGCCACGGCCATCCCTGGTTTGCAGGCCAGGCCGGGCCGCGGGGCAACCAGGTGGCCAGCCGCCTGACCAAGGAAGCCGATGTGATGGTGGTGCTGGGCGCGCGGCTGGGTTTCAACTCCACCTTTCACAGCAACGACTATGTCGGCGCGGAGACACGCATCGCCCATGTGGACATCGACGGCTCTGCCGTGGGCCGCTATTTCCCGGCGGAGATCGCGGTTCAGGCCGATGCCCGGCTGACAGCCGAAGCCTTGACCGCAGCGGCATCGAAACCGGCGGCGGATGAATGGCGGGCAGCCTTCAAGGCGGATATGGAAAGCCTTGCCGAAGAACGTGCGGAAGAAGCGCGGATCGCCACTCTGCCGATGCACCCGCGCCGGGCGCTGGCAGAGATCCGCGCCGCACTGCCGGAAAACGCTATCGTTACGCTCGACACCGGCAACACCTGCCTGCAGGCCGCCGACCGGCTGGCGCATTACGAGCCGATGAGCCTGATCACGCCGCTGGATTTCGGCCTGGTCGGCTTTGGCCTGGCGGCGGCCATCGGTGCCAAGGCGGCCGCACCGGAGCGCCCGGTGGTGGCGGTGATGGGCGACGGTGCCTTGGGTTACACGATGATCGAGATCCAAACCGCCATTCAGCACAGGCTGCCGGTCATAGTAGTGGTCCTGGATAACGAGGCCTGGGGGGCCGAGAAGGCTTATCAGCAGGAGTTTTACGGCGGCCGCCTGCTCGGTGCGGAGATCACCTCGCCGCGCTATGACAAATTTGCCGAGCTGTGCGGGGGCAGGGGCATCTGGGTCGAGGGTCCCGGCGAAATGGGCCCGGCGCTGGAGGCGGCGCTGGCCAGCAATGAGACCACCATCATTCAAGGCAAGATTGATCCGGGTGCGCTGATGACGCTGCGCAAGGATCTGTTCAAGGCCCCGGAAAATACCCCGCAGGAGGACTGAGACCATGACCACCTGGGACACGATCATCATCGGCGCCGGCAACGCGGCCTTTTGCGCCGCCCATGCCGCACGGGAAAAGGGGGCAAGCGTGCTGATGCTGGAATGCGCGCCCGAGGCGGAAAACGGCGGCAACTCCCGCTATACCGCAGGCGCCATCCGCTTTGCCTATGACGGGGTGGAGGACATCCGCGCGCTGTGCCCGGACCTGAGTGAAGAGCAGATCGCCATCACCGATTTCGGCACCTACACGCAGGAGCAGTTCTTTGACGACATGTTCCGCGTGACCCGCTACCGCACCGACCCGGCCCTGTGCGAACGGCTGGTAACAACCTCTCGCGAGACGATGCACTGGATGCGCGGCAAGGGCATCCGCTTCATGCCGATCTACGGGCGGCAAGCGTTCAAGGTCGACGGAAGGTTCAAGTTTTGGGGCGGGCTGACGCTTGAGGCCTGGGGCGGCGGCCCCGGCCTGGTGGATGCCCACACCAGAATCGCCAAAGAGGCCGGTGTCGAGATCCGTTATGAAACCCGTGCCGTGGAGATCTTGACCGACGGTTACGCGGTGACCGGCGTCAAGGTCCGCCACAGGGGGGAGCTTCAGGATTTGCGCGCGAATTCCGTGGTGATTGCTTCAGGCGGTTTTCAGGCCAGCCCGGAGATGCGCACCCGCTACCTCGGCCCCGGCTGGGAGATGGCCCGGGTGCGCGGCTCCCGCTTCAACACCGGCGAAGGCATCAGGATGGCGATGGCGGCGGGCGCCTCCACCTATGGCAACTGGTCGGGCTGCCACGCGGTCGGCTGGGACTACAATGCGCCGGAGTTCGGCGATCTGGATGTCGGCGACGGTTTCCAGAAGCATTCCTACCCCTGGGGGGTGATGGTGAACGCCACGGGCCGCCGGTTTGTCGATGAGGGCGCGGATTTCCGCAATTACACCTATGCCAAATACGGCCGGGTGATCCTGAACCAGCCTGACCAGTTCGCCTGGCAGGTTTTCGACGCCAAGGTCACCCATCTGCTGCGTGACGAATACCGCATCAAGCGGGTGACCAAGGTGACCGCGCCGACGCTGGAGGAGCTTGCGCACAAGCTGGAAGGCGTGGACCCGCAGGGCTTTCTCGATGAAATCCGCGCCTACAATGCGGCAGTGGACACCACCACGCCGTTTGATCCGAACGTCAAGGATGGCCGCGGGGCGCGGGGGCTGGCGGTGCCGAAGTCCAATTGGGCCAACACCATCGACGAAGGCCCGTTCGAAGCCTACCAGGTCGGTTGCGGCATCACCTTTACTTTCGGCGGCCTGAGGATCGACCCGGACAGCGCGCAGGTCCTGGACAACGATCTTGCGCCGATCCCCGGCCTGTTCGCGGCAGGGGAACTGGTCGGCGGCATTTTCTATTTCAACTATCCTGGCGGGACCGGCCTGATCAGCGGATCTGTTTTCGGCCGACTGGCGGGGGCGCATGCCTTTGGCGGATAGGGGCAGCTGGCTTGCTCAAACGGAGACGGCAAGCAACCGGACAACAGCCGCTCAAACCGCCCGTTTGGCTCAGGTGTCAGCGCGGTGCTGATGTCTGGGTTTGGCGGGAGGACTGGAGGGAGACTATGCCAATAGTCCAACTTCCCGCTGTTGCCCAGCAACGAAAGGCCGGGAACGGCCACTGTTGCCGAAACAGGCCTGGGCGATCCGCGCGGCTGGAACTGGCGGGCAACCTGCGTGATCTTGCACTGTTCAACGTGGCATTTGATAGCAAACTTCACGGATGCAATTTGGTCAAACTGGCCGTCAGTGACTTGGTAAGGGATGATCGCGTTTGCGACAGGGTGTCAGTGATCCAGAGCAAATCCTAGCGGCCCGTTCAGTTTGACCTCCCAGAAAACTCGCAGGATACCATTGCCCCGTGGGCCAAGCCGCCGAAAATGACCGGCCACTGTTTCACGCACCCCCGCGCCGCGAACTCCCTTTCATTGCAGTTGGTCTTCCGCATGAAATCTCGCGATCCCGTGCGCAATCAGTTTCTCAATAAGCGTGCTGTCTCCAGAACATTGGTTGCCGGAAGTAGCGAAACCTCATGCTCTGCCGACCGGCCGCCAAACAGAACCATGACCCTAAGACGATCTCCCTTAGTACTCATTCACACGCTCCTTTTGCTTGCCTCAAGTGCCTCGCCTGCAGGCCCAGATTTCCGGTTCCGCAATTTCATGATCAACAGTGTGGCCGACAATTGGACCACGGCAAAAATGGCCATGGCCGTCAGCAGCCCAAGCATATCAGCAAGCGCGCCGCTTGCGATGACAGGCAGTGAGAACCCTGAATAGGCATAAACGAACAGGCCTGCGGTGGCGCGTGCGCGGTCGTCAGGAGCGCGCAATGACACTTCTGCCAGTGATGCAAGATACGTGAAGCCATAACTCGCTGCGCTGGTGATGCAGGTTCCGGCAAGGACCAGGATCAGCAGTTTCAGCCAGACACCGGCCAAAAGCACGAGGAAGCCGAGCGGGATCAGGACGAACCCGAGGGTGAGCGCCTGATCGTTTGTCATTCGCCGGGCGATGGGCTGGCAAAGAAAGCCCACGAAAATGGCGAGGAAAATCACAAGACCGGTCCAACCGCCGAGGCCATTGGCCGCCAGTTGCAGAGGCACGACAGCAATGGTCATGCCGGTCGTGGACCAAGCCAGCGCCATCGCGGCACCAAACATCCATGTGCCCGGCGGAAAGACCGGCAGCCGCAGAAGCGAGACAGGTTTCGGGCGGTCCGCCTTGGGCAAGGCAAAGGCGGCCACCGCCAAGGCTGGCGCCGCTGCAAACAGAACAATATAGCTGACCGGCATCAGCGTCGCGCCCTGAACCGCCAAGCTTATACCGGTTGCGAGGGCGCCGCCGCCGAAACCAAGTGACGTTGCCGATGTCACAACCAAGGCCGCATTTCGTGCGCGGCCCGCACCGAGAATTTCAGCCATGTAAGCAGCCCCGGAAGTGGTCGCCAGACCAGTTCCGATACCTAAGAAAAACCGCGCGGCCACAAGACTTGCCCAGTTAGGGGATTGCACCAGTACTGCTGTTGCCGATGCGCCGAGGATCAGGGCCAGCGCAATGGGAATACGCCGCCCAATCCGGTCCGACAGTCCCCCTAGCAGCAACAGCGTTGGCATGAGACCGCCAGCATAGGCAGCAAATGCCACCGTCACAGCCGTGGCGCCGGCACCGCTCTCAGCCGCATATACATCGTAAAGCGGAGCTTGAAGGTTCACGGCAAAGGTGACGGTGAACAGGCTCGCGGCAAGCAGGCAGGAAGAGATGAAGCGCGGCATCCGGTGACCCTTATGGATTGACTTTGTTCCGGATTGCCATGAGGTTTCCTGTATGACAATTTTTCTATTGTACTAATGACAGTGGGCGCATGAAGAAGCCTCGATACGTGCGTCTTGCCGACATGCTCGCCAACGCGATCCAGGACGGGAAACTGGTCCCTGGCTCCAAACTGCCGACACACCGGGCATTTGCTGAAAAATCCGGTGTCGCTCTGGCGACGGCAACACGCGTTTACAAGGAACTGGAGCAGCGCGGCCTGGTTGCCGGCGAAGCCGGCCGCGGCACATTTGTGCGCGATCCCGGCCTGCCGGTGACGCTTGGCGTCCATCAGACCGCTGCCGAGGGCGTCACTGACCTTGTCTTCAACATGCCGGGGGATGCTGCCGACGCCGGCATGCTGCGCAGCGGATTGCGGCGGCTGGCAACTGCAGGTGATCTGGAAGCGATGCTGCGCTATCAGCCTCATGGCGGGCGGCTGCACGAACGCCGGATCATTGCCGAAAGCCTTGCCCCGGGCCTGGGCCGGGTTGACCCTGAATGCCTGCTGGTCACATCGGGCAGCCAGCATAGTTTGGCAGTCACTTGTTTGGGGCTTTTCCGGTATGGCGATTTGATTGCAGCAGATACACTCACCTACCCCGGTTTCAAATCCGCCGCGGCTTTACGCGGTCTTAACCTCCTCCCGGTCGAAGGATCGCAGGGAGTGATGGACCCTGATGAACTTGAGCGGTTGTGCCGATTACGGGAGGTTCGCGCCGTTTACCTGATGCCGACGGTCCATAGCCCCTTGGGATCGGTCATGGATGAGGCAACACGCCGCCGCCTTCTCGACGTTGCACAGCGGAACGACCTGCTGATTATTGAAGACGCCGCCTATGCGTTCCTGGAGCGAGACCCGCCGCCCAGTTTCTATTCCCTGGCACCTGACCGGACAGTTCACATCGGCGGGTTTTCAAAGAATCTCGCGACAGGGCTGCGTCTGGGATATGTGATAGCCCCTGCAAGCCAGACCCTGCCACTCCTGGAGGCCATCCGTGCGACGACTTGGAATGCTCCGGCGCTGATATCTGGTTTGGTCGCGGGCTGGATCGAAGACGGGACTCTGCAGGTGTCTGAAGAAAACCGCAGGCGCGATGGAGCGGCGCGCCAGTCTGTCTTGCGGAAAGTTTTCGGTACGCTGCCCCTCCAGTCACATCCTAATGCGGGCTTCGCCTGGATGCCGCTCGAGAAAGGTGTTCGTGCTCAACCTATTGTCACGCGCTTGAAGGAGCACGGTCTCTCGGTGTCCGGCGCGGAGCCGTTCGCAACCACTACCGCAGCTCCGCAGGCGTTAAGGCTCGCCTTTGGCGGAATACCGAAGACTGAGCTGGAAGGCGTGCTGAACACGGTCCGGGATGCGGTATGCATTGACCAGGCCGGCTAGGGTCAGGACCCTGCAATACGGGAATAGTGGGTCCAGAGCCTAAGATCGCTAGATGCTATCGTCGGCATATGTTGCAGCAAAGGACCGGAAAGTCCTGCTTTCCAACTTGCCGCATGTCCCGTTCTGAAGGCCCGGTTCGCCTCAGAACAGCCTGGCAGCCAGCGATCCAGTATTGTGTAAGGTCTGCTCCAGTCTACAGCGCAGGGCCTATTCAGCCCGGCGTCAGATGGTCACGGAAACGGCCCGCCGCCGGTCTTCTGCAGGCGTTCCAGAAACACCTCCAGATCCTCCGCACTGTCCAGCGGTTCCATCGCCTGTTTGATCGCAGCACCGTAGATCTGCCACATCTGCAGCCGCAGCGCAGCGCCGGCCTCTGTCAGATGCAACAGCTTGCCGCGGCGGTCCTGTTCGAACACGGTTTCGCGCACCAGCCCCTGTTTCACCATCTGCGCCAGAATGCGCGACAGGTTGGACTGCTCAAACAGCAGGTTGCGGGTCAGCTCATAGGCCCGCACACCCTCCGCCCCGGCCATCTCGATCCCCCACAGCACGTCATACCACCTGAGCGGCGGCAAACCCGCCGCCCGCAGCTTGGCCTCCATGTCACGGTGGGTCTGCCGGTGGGCGCGGTTCAGCAGGATCCAGATTGCGGTTTCGCGTGGGCTGGGCGTCATCACGTCTTCACGAGTTGGTGAACAGGGCTGCAGTTCCGCCGTTGCCGGTGGATGCGCCAAAATAGATGTCATAGCATCCATCCCGGATCAATCGCATCCTCACGTAACAAGAGCCGTTCCCGGCCCAACCCCATCCGACAGGAAAACTGCCATGATGACCAGGATTGCCTCCCTCGCCGCCGCTGCGCTGCTGGCCGCCCCCGCTGCCTTTGCCGCCACCACCTACAAGACCGATCAGGGCCATACCGAGGTCAAATTCAGCTGGAGCCACGCCGGCGTCTCAATGCAGAGCGGCGAGTTTACCGACGCCCAGGGCACTCTGGTGCTGGATCCGGAAAACCCCGAAGCCTCCACCCTGAATGTGACCATCAAGGCGGACAGCGTCGCCACCGGGTTCGGGCCGCTGGACGACCACCTGTCCAGTGCCGACTTCCTGGAGGTCGCAACCTACCCCGAGATCACTTTTGTCAGCACCGGGATCGAGAAGACCGGCGACAAGACCGCCAAGGTGACCGGCGATCTGACCATTCACGGCACCACCCAGTCCGTGGTGCTGGATACCACCATGACCCACCTCGGCCCGCACCCGCTGGGCGGAGCGATCGAATACTACCAGGGCGACTGGGCGGCGTTTGAAGCCACCACAACAATCGACCACCAGTCCTTTGGTGTCGGCGGCTTCTCCACCGGGCCGATCACCATCCAGATCGTCAGCGAACTGAAGGCTGAGTGATTTCTGCCCAGCCAGTGCATCAGGCGGTGCACGGGGGGTGTACAGGGGGTGCATACATGTCACCCCCCTCCCCGGCTCGGATTTGAAGACAGCAAAAAAGCCCCGGATGTGTCCATCCGGGGCTTTTGATTTTCTGCTCTGCGCTTCGGCTCAGCCGCCGAAGTCGTCCAGCATGATGTCCTCGCGGTCCACACCCAGATCCAGCAGCATGTTGATCACCGACTGGTTCATGATCGGCGGGCCGCACATGTAGAATTCGCAGTCTTCCGGCGCCGGGTGGTTCTTGAGGTACTCCTCGAACAGAACGTTATGGATAAAGCCGGTGTAGCCTTTCCAGTCGTCCTCCGGCTGCGCGTCGGACAGGGCGACGTGCCAGTCGAAGTTGTCGAACTCCTCGGCCAGCTGGTCGAAGTCCTCGACAAAGAACATCTCCTTCTTCGACCGCGCACCGTACCAGAAGCTGATCTTGCGGTCGCGGTTCTCCAGCCGTTTCAGCTGGTCGAAGATGTGGCTGCGCATTGGCGCCATGCCGGCACCGCCGCCGATGAACACCATTTCCTTCTGGGTCTCGCGGGCAAAGAACTCGCCGAAGGGCCCCGAGATGGTGACTTCGTCGCCCGGCTTCAGGTTGAAGATGTAGGACGACATCTTGCCTGCCGGAATGTCGCTGCTGCCCGGCGGCGGCGAGGCGACGCGGACGTTCAGCATGATGATGCCCTTCTCGTCCGGGTAGTTCGCCATCGAATAGGCGCGCTCGACCGGCTCATCCACAACGGATTTGTACTGCCACAGATTGAAACGATCCCAATCCTCCCGGTACTCCTCCTGAATGTCGAAGTCGGTATAGGCCAGCTGGTGCGCGGGCGCTTCGATCTGGATGTAGCCGCCGGCGCGGAAGTTCACATCCTCGCCTTCGGGCAGTTCCAGAACCAGCGCCTTGATGAAGGTCGCCACGTTGTCGTTCGACCGCACCTTGCAGCGCCATTTCTTGACGCCGAAGACCTCTTCGGGAACCTCGACTTCCATATCCTGCTTGACCGCAACCTGACAGGACAGGCGGTCGCCGCAAGACGCCTCGCGCTTGGTGATGTGGCTTTCCTCGGTCGGCAGGATAGAGCCGCCGCCGGAATGCACACGCACCCGGCACTGGGCGCAGGTGCCGCCGCCGCCGCAGGCGGAGGGGACAAACAGTTTCTCAGCCGCCAGCGTCTGCAGCAGCTTGCCGCCCGCAGGCACCGAGATGGTTTTTTCACCGTTGATGGTGATGTTGACGTTGCCGGACGCGACCAGGCGGGAGCGGGCGGCCAGGATGATGGCCACCAGCGCCAGCACGATCAACGTGAACAGGACAACGCCGAGCGAGAAAGTTTCCATAACTTCAGACGCTCCCTTACAGTTTGACGCCGCTGAAGGACATGAAGGCCATCGCCATCAGACCCGCGGTGATAAAGGTGATGCCCAGGCCCTGCAGGCCGTCCGGCACGTCGGAATACTTCAGCTTCTCGCGCACGCCCGCCATCGCGGTGATCGCCAGCGCCCAGCCAAAGCCGGAGGAGAGGCCGTAAGTGGTTGCTTCCGCGAAGTTGTAGTCGCGTTCCACCATGAACAGCGAGCCGCCCAGGATGGCGCAGTTCACCGTGATCAGCGGCAGGAAGACCCCCAGCGCGTTGTAGAGCGGCGGGAAGTACTTATCGAGGATCATCTCCAGGATCTGCACCATTGCCGCAATCACCCCGATATAGGAGATCAGACCGAGGAAGGTCAGATCCACATCCGGGAACCCCGCCCAGGCCAGCGCGCCGGGTTTCAGCAGGTAGGTCAGCAGCAGGTTGTTGGTCGGCACAGTGATCGCCTGCACCAGCATCACCGAAATCCCCAGACCCAGCGCGGTGGAAATCTTCTTGGACACCGCAATGAAGGTGCACATGCCCAGGAAGAAGGAGAGCGCGAGGTTCTCGACAAAGATGGCCTTAACGGCGAGTGAAATCAGCCCTTCCATCAGTGCGCCTCCACATTCTGGATTTTATATTCACGCTCTTCGACCTGGTTCGGCTTCCAGGTGCGGAACGCCCAGATCAGCAGGCCGATCACGAAGAACGCCGAGGGCGGCAGCAGCAGCATACCGTTCGGCACATACCAGCCGCCGTTGTTCACGGTTTCCAGGATGGTGATACCAAACAGGGAGCCGGAGCCGAACAGCTCGCGGATGATGCCGACCAGCATCAGGATAAGGCCATAGCCCATGCCGTTGCCGAGGCCGTCTATGAAGGACGCGACCGGCGGGTTGCTCATGGCGAACGCCTCGGCACGGCCCATCACGATGCAGTTGGTGATGATCAGGCCAACAAAGACCGACAGGGTCTTGGAGATCTCAAAGGCGTAGGCTTTGAGCACCTGATCCACCAGGATCACCAGCGAGGCGATGATGACCATCTGCACGATGATCCGGATCGACGAGGGGATCTGGTTCCGCAGCATCGAGATGAACATCGACGAGAACGCGGTCACGAAAGTCACCGCCAGGGTCATCACAAAGGCCACCTGCAGCGAGGAGGTCACCGCCAGCGCCGAGCAGATGCCCAGAACCTGCAGCGTGATCGGGTTGTTGTCGACCAATGGGTCGACCAGCATGTCTTTCTTGGTCTGCGCCATCAGAGCTCTCCCGCTTTAAGGGCGGCCAGGAAGGGTGCGTAGCCCTCTTCGCCCATCCAGAATTTCACCAGGTTGTCCACGCCGACAGAGGTCAGCGTCGCACCAGCCAGCGCATCAATGTGATGCTCCGGCCCGGCGGGACCTTGTGCCTTGGCAACACTGATCTGCAGCTCGCCGCTTTCGTCATGCAGCTTCTTGCCGCTCCACAGGGACTTCCAGCGCGGGTTGTCCACCTCGGCGCCGAGGCCTGGGGTTTCGCCGTGCTGGTAGAACTGCAGGCCGAAGATGTCGTTGCCGTTTTCCTCAACCGCGATGAAGCCATAGAGGGTTGACCATAGGCCGTAGCCGTGGACCGGCAGGATCACCTTGTCCAGATCGCCGTTTTCCTCGCGCAGCAGGTACACGGTCTTGTAGCGCGACTGGCGGCCGATGCCCGCCGGATCATTGTCCAGCGCGCGGCTCAGTTCCGGATCCTGCGCGGCGGCCAGATCGTCGAAATTGGCAGCATCGAACTGGTCGGTGAACTCACCGGTTTCCAGATCCAGCACCTGCGGTTCAAAGGCGGCGAAGGCCTCAGCCACTTTGATGCCCGGCTCATAGAGGCCGGCCACCTGCAGAACGTTCAGCTGCTTGTCGCGCTTGCGGTTCACTTCCTGCACCGGGCGCAGGGACACCGCGGCGGTGGACACGATCATCGAGGCCACCAGGCAGACGGCAACAGCGATGAACAAGGTCTTGCCGACGGAATCCGGCGATGCGGCCAGGAAGCGGCCAATCAGGCCCTTGCTTTGGGTATCAGCCATGGCGGCGCGCCCTCCGTTTGATATTGGCCTGCACGACGAAGTAGTCGATCAGCGGTGCAAAGACGTTGCCGAACAGGATCGCCAGCATCATGCCTTCGGGGAAGGCCGGGTTCAGCACCCGGATCAGCACCACCATCACGCCGATGAGGGCACCGTAGATGTAGCGGCCTGCGTTGGTGTGGGATGCGGACACGGGTTCGGTCACCATGAACACCAGACCGAATGCATAGCCGCCCAGCACCAGGTGCCAGTACCACGGCATCGCAAACATCGGGTTGCTGTCGGAGCCAATCAGGTTCAGCAGCATCGAGAAAGCAATCATGCCCGCAAGGCAGCCCACGATTAGGCGCCAGTTGGCGATCTTGGTGAACAGCAGGAAGCAAAGCCCGATTGCGCAGGCCAGCGTCGAGGTCTCGCCAAAGCTGCCCTGGATGGTGCCAAAGAACGCATCCGACCATTCGATGCCCTTGGCGGCCAGCGCCTGCACGCCGTCGGCGGCTGTCACACCCAGCGCGGTCGCGCCGGAGAAGCCGTCAACCGGGGTCCAGACAGCGTCGCCCGACATGTTCGCCGGATAGGCGAAATACAGGAACGCACGGCCCACCAGCGCCGGGTTCAGGAAGTTCTTGCCGGTGCCGCCAAAGACTTCCTTGCCGATCACCACGCCAAAAATGATGCCAAGCGCCACCTGCCACAGCGGCGCGGAGGCCGGCATGATCAGAGTGTAAAGCATCGAGGTCACCAGGAAGCCCTCGTTCACCTCGTGGCCTCGGACAGTGGCAAAGATCACCTCAAAGATGCCGCCCGCAACAAGCGTCACGATGTAGATCGGCAGGAAATACAGGAACCCGTGCGCGATGTTGGCCATCGGGTTCGCCGCATCCAGCGAGATGCCGAACATCTGCAGGATGGCGATCCGCCAGCCGGTGGCCGCGTCAGCCCCCAGCGCGGCAATTGCCGAGTTCGCCTGGTAGCCGGTGTTCCACATGCCCCACAAGATGCAGGGGATGGTGGCGATAACCACATAGGTCATGATCCGCTTCATATCGACGTATGAACGGGCATGCGGCGCCACCGAGGTGACGGTTTTCGGGGTATAAAGGAAGGACTCCACCATCTCGTAGACGGGGAAGAGCTTTTCGTACTTGCCCCCCTTCTCGAAATGGGGCTCGATCCTGTCAAAGAAGCTGCGCAATCCCATCCGGCTCAGCCCTCCTTTTCAATCTTGGTCAGGCAGTCGCGCAGCGCCAGCCCGTATTCGTACTTGGCCGGGCAGGCAAAGCCGACGAGGCCCATGTCCTCTTCGTCCAGCTCCAGCGCACCCAGTGCCTGTGCGGTGTCGGTGTCCATCACCAGCAGAGCACGCAAGAGCTGCGTCGGCAGGTAGTCCTGCGGCATCAGCTGCTCAAAGGTGCCGGTGGGCACCATCGCCCGGCGGCCGCCGTTGAGGTTGCTGGTGAGGTTGAACAGCTTGCGGCTGAGCGCCGAACCCAGCACCGGCTGCACCGCGTATTTTCCGCCCATCGGGCGGATCCAGCCCAGCGGGATCTGCTTGCGGTCTTCTTCGATGATCGCAACCTGGCGGGCAAAGCGGCCCAGGAACGCCAGCGAGCCAGCCGCGTGGCGGCCCGACAGGATCGACCCGGAGATCACCCGCACCGGACCGTCCGAGGCGATCTCGCCGCGGGTCAGTTCATCGGTGGAGGCGCCTGTCACGGTGCGGACCAGACGGGGGCTGCGCGCAGCGGGACCGGAGATGGCAACCACGGTGGAGGGGTCCAGATGACCGGTCAGCAGCAGGCGGCCGATGGCGATCACGTCCTGATAGGACACGGTCCAGACTTGGTCGTTCGCGCGGACGGGATGCAGGAAGTGGATGTGGGTGCCCGCCAGACCCGAGGGATGCGGGCCGGAGAAACCCGCAGCCTCGACACCGGCAAGGTTCGCACCCGGAATGCTGTCGCCTGCCTTCTGGCACAGATAGGTGGTGCCGTCGGTCAGCAGGGTCACGGCCTTCAGGCCCGCCTCAAACGCCTCAGCCGCATCATTGATGATCACGGCGGCATCTGCGGCCAGCGGCTCGCTGTCCATCGCGGTTACAAAGATCGCGGCGGGCTTGCTGCCCGGCTGCGGCATCTTGGAATAGGGACGGGTGCGGAAGGCGGTCCAGAGACCGGCGGCGCACAGCTTTTCGGTCAGGCCCTCGGCAGTGTCAGCATTGCCAGTGGCGGAGAAATCAATGCCGGTATCCTCGGCATCGGAAATCGCGATCACCACGCTTTCCAGCACCCGGCGGGCGCCGCGGTTGATCGCCACGACCTTGCCGGTCATTGGCGCGACCATCATCGCGGCCTCGGCATCCTTGTGGCAGAACAGCGGAGTGCCGCGGCGGACCTCCTCTCCTTCCTGCACCAGCATGCGGGGTTTCAGGCCCATGTAGTCGGGGCCCAGCACGGCCACCGAGGTGATGGAGGGGCCGTCGTGGATCACCTGCTCCGGTGCGCCTGTCACCGGCAGATCCAGCCCCTTTCTCAAGTTAAATGTCTTCATATTTGCGCTACGTCCCTCCAAGGCCGAATCCCGTGGCGGTTCTTACCCCGTTCCGGCAGCGGCGGCAAAGAAAACGCACAAAACGCCGTTTTCCGCACATCCGCACAGCCTGTCCTGATTTCCGGCGCACTCGAATCAAATTCGGCGCCGATTGGCAAGGCTGTGCCCCTGCCAGTTTCCCGATTTCCTGTGTGTGCCGCGCTTTTATCAGACTGTTGGCGCTCACGCCCTTCGGGAAACCGTCAAAGCGGACAGGCGGAAACGGCAACGCCGTTCCCGCAGGCGCCGCCAGGGCGGGCCAGTCTGCCTGCCAGTCTCAACACGCGGTTGAAACTGATTCTACCAAATACTGCGTATTCAGGCCTCCCAAACGGCCTGCGGCGCGCCCATCAGGCCGCGGTCGACGGTGATCCCCAGCCCCGGCGCGTCGGGCACCAGCACGCCGCCGTCCTGCACTGGTGCGTCGAATTCTGCCGTTTTCAGCGTCACCATATCGCGGCAGTCCAGAATGCAGCGCAGGGACCGCTCCGGCACCGTCGCACCCAGATGGGCGATGGCGGAAAACGCGACCACGGACCCGACGGTATCCTGCACGCTGACCGTCGCACCCGCGGACAGGCACATGTCCCGGTGCCGCCGCCCATGGGTCAGCCCCCCGGCCTTGGAGATCTTGAGGCCAATGCCATCGGCCACATCCTCGGCCAGCATCAGAGCGATGTCCTCATCCTGCTGCACCAGCTCATCCAAGATGATCGGCACAGTGCAGCGTTTGCGCAGCGACATGGTCTCGCGCCAGGTCTTGCAGGGCGCCTCCAGCACGAAATCCAGCCCCTCCGGCAGCATCCGCAGCATCCGCAGCGCGGTTTCCGGCGTCAGCCCGCCGTTGGCATCGACCAGAAAGAACTCCCCCGGCTGCCGGTCGGCCAGCGACGCACGGATGCGCTCGGCATCCAGCGCCGGGCCGCCTTCGCCGTCCAGCGCGCCGATCTTCACAGAATGACCCAGATACCCCATCTCCCGGTGCTGCGCGACGCGGGCGCGCATATCCTCGGGGCTGCCTGCATAGATCGAGGAGATCACCGGCAGGCGTTTGCCCGTCGAGCCGCCCAGCAGCTCGCAGACCGGCAGGTTGACCGATTTGCCGAACAGGTCCCAGCAGGCCAGATCAATTGCGGACTTGGCGTGGTTGTGGCCCAGCAGCGCCTCATCCATTGCCTCGTTGATGCGGTCCATCTGCCGCGGGTCGCGGCCCAGAAGATAGGGCGCGATCTCGGCAATGCCTGCCCTTACACCCAGGGCATGCGCAGCGATATAGGTGGAGCCGAACGGCGTGCTTTCGCCCCAGCCCTCCAGCCCCGTATCGGTGGTGATGCGCACGAAGGACGCATCAAAGCTGCGGTACTCCCGCCCGCCCGACAGCATGTAGACGCCGCCGGAATAGGGCAGGTCCAGCTGATAAAGCTCGATCTTCCTGATCTTCACGCCTCGGCCTCCGGGATCATAAGCACCAGCTTGCCTGCGTGTTTCTTGCTCAGGAAGTCCTCCTGCGCGGCGGCAATGTCGCTCAGCGGATAGGTCTTGGCCACCAGCGGCCGGATTTCTCCGGCTTCGATGTAAGAGATCAGATTGGCGAACACCTCATCCTCCTGGAAGGTGCAGCCCATCAGGGTCAGGTCCTTGAGGTAGAGCGTGCGCACGTCGATCTCGCTGATCGGCCCGGCGATAGCGCCGGCAGTCGTGTATCGCCCGCCGCGCCGTAAAACGTCCAGAAAAGCGGGCCATTGCGGCCCAGCAACCAGATCGACCACAACGTCGATGGAACCTTCACCCAGTTCCTTGACCAGATCCGCGTTGCGGTCCACCACCCGGTCGGCGCCAAGCGCCAGAACTTCATCCGCCTTGGCGGCAGAGGACAGCGCAATCACCGTGGCACCGCGGCGCTTGGCCAGCTGCACGGCGGCAGAGCCGACACCGCCGGAGGCGCCGGAAATCAGCACGGTTTCCGCGCCCAAGCCAACACGGTGCAGCATGTTCTCCGCGGTGGAATAGGCGCAGGGGATCGAGGCGAGTTCCGCATCGGACCAATCGCAGTTCACCGCATGGGTTTCGCGCGCAGGCGCCACCGCAAACTGGGCAAAGCCGCCGTCGCATTCGCTGCCGAAAGTCCAGCATTCATAGGGGCGGTAGTCGACGTAAGTCCGCAGCATGTTGCGCACCAGCACCCGCTCGCCGATGCGGGCGGGATCGACCCCCTCCCCCACCGACGCGATTTGGCCGCAAGCGTCAGCGCCTTGGATGCGCGGGAATTCCAGCGGCTTGCCGGACCAGCTGGCGTCGTCGTCGTTGACACTGTCGAACCCGGTGGCGCCGCCTGCATTGGTGTCGGCGTCGACCGCCTTGGAATACCAGCCGATGCGGGTGTTGATATCGGTGTTGTTGATACCCGCCGCCGCCACGCGGATCAGCACTTCGCCCGTTCCGGGCTGCGGCACCGGCACATCGGTGCAGTACTCAAGCTTCTCGATACCACCATGACCAGTCAGCAGAACCGCCGCCATTTTCTCCGGAATCATGCTCGTGCCTCCCCTTTTAGAATTTGATTGGCCGGCCCTCCCCTGCCGGCCAAAACAGGGCGCCGTCCCCCCGGGGACAGTGCCCTGAAACTTGTCTCACAGCTCCAGCGGATGCGCGCGGCCGCGCTCCGCCAGGCGGCGGTTCAGCTCCTTCGCTGCCGGCAATCCGGCCTCCAGCGCAAAGACAAAGGCGTGGGTCAGGTAGAAGCAGGCGGCGTCAATGTTGCCCGCCTCCTCCGCCTGACCCCCAGCCAGTGTGTACAGCCGGACCAGCTCTGCGCTGTCCTTGTCCTCATGCGCCTGCAGCAGCGCCTGGTCGAGCTCTGCGCGCTCCATGCCTCAGCCCTTCAGCGAGATCGCGATGTTCTTGGTGCGCACGTAGTTGTAGAGCGCCTCCAGTCCCTTTTCGCGGCCAAAGCCGGATTTGCCGACCCCGCCGAACGGGGTGGAGATGCCGCCCGCGAACCACTCGTTCACAAACACCTGACCCGCCCGCAGACGGTTCGCCACCCGGTGCGCGCGCGCCAGATCGCGGGTGAAGACACCGGCCACCAGCCCGAACTCGGTGCCGTTCGCCATGGCGATTGCCTCGGCTTCGGTGTCAAACGGCGTGAAACAGGTGACGGGGCCAAAGATCTCTTCCTGCGCGACGCGGGACGCGGGGTCCACATCCGCCAGGATGGTCGGCGCCATGAAATACCCCTCGCGCTCCAGCCGGGAACCGCCCGAGGCCGCGCGGGCGCCGCTTTGGCGGGCAGTGGCGGTCAGGGTTTCGATCCCGTCCAGCTGGCGGGCAGAGATCACCGGGGTCAGGCCGGGGTTTTCCAGCCCGTGGCCAACGCTGAGGCCATTTGCCAGCGCGGCGGCGCGTTCCACCGCCTCGTCATAGATCGAACGGTGCACCAGCACCCGCGACATCGCCGAACAAACCTGGCCTGCGTTGTAGAAGATACCGCTTTGCAAGCTGGACATCAGCGTGTCCAGATTGGCGTCCTCGAACGCCACCGCCGCGGACTTGCCGCCCAGCTCCATCAGCGCGGGCGTGACCGGATTAGCGGCGGCGCGCAGGATCGCCTGGCCGGTCGGGACCGAGCCTGTGAAGACAATCTGATCCACCATCGGGCTTTCGACCAGCCGCGCACCCAGCTCAGCACCGATGCCGTTGAGGATCGACACTGCGCCTGCCGGTACCTCTGCGCGCTCCAGCGCAACGCCCAGCATCGCCAATGCCATCGGGTCCAGTTCCGGCGATTTGATAATTACAGAGTTGCCCGCAGCCATCGCAGGCGCCAGGGAGCGCGCCGCAATCGACACCGGGAAGTTCCACGGCACGATCTGGGCGGAAACGCCGTAGGGCTCATAGACTGTATAATCAGCGTAATCGGGGCCGAGCGGGATCGACTTGCCTTCGATCTTGTCGGCCATGCCGCCGTAGTATTCGAAATACTGCGCGGCCTCTTCGAATTCATCATGCGCAGCGCTCAGGCTCTTGCCGCTTTCCCGGCACAGCAAGTCTGCGCCCTCATCAGCAATTCCGCGGATCTCCGCCGCGATGCGCTGCATCAGCTGGCCGCGCTTGGCGGGCTTCATGGCGGCCAGATCGCCGCGCTCGAAACTTGCCCGCGCCGCTTCCAGCGCTTTCGCCAGGCTCTCCTCGCCCGCCAGCGCGCAGTCGCCCACGTGGCTGCCGTTGCCCGGATCCTCGACAGCCATGCGTGCACCGCCGTCGCCCTCAACCCAGGCACCGGCCAGGAAGTTCCTGGCCAGCCCGTCTTTCAGGAAAGAACTCATGCCTCGCGGCCCTTGGTCACCTGATCGGCCACCCAGGCATGGAAATTATGGGTCGGCCCGTCCATCGCCGGCGAGAAGCGCCCGCCGTCGAACAGCTCACCATGGCGGCCCTTCTGCATGCCCTCGACAACAAAGACGTCCTCTTCGAACACGGTTTTCCACAGCTTGGCGTTCTCGGTGCGCAGGTTTTCCAGCTCCGGCGTGTCCTCGTTGGACTTCGCGTAGTAGAGCTCGATGTGCTCAACGGTGTTTTCGGTGTCGACCGGTTCCAGGATGATCGCAAAGGCATGGTCGCGCTGCACACCCAACAGGACGTTCGGGTAAACGGCCACATATTCGCCGCCTTCGTCCCATTTGCTGGAAAGCCCTTCAAAGTCCGGGAACACCTTGCCGTCTTCGCCCTTCATCTGGCGGTAGACCAGGGTGCCCTGGCCGGAATAGTGGCCCGGCACTTCGATATTGTAGTGGTCTTCCAGGCGCGAATAGCTGTTCAGCCCCGGATGCACCCACGGCAGGTGATAGCTTTCACAGTAGTTTTCGACCGCCAGTTTCCAGTTGGTTTTGACTTCCAGCTTGAAGCCAGAGTCTTCGCCGCCGTGATGCACCGGGGTTTCGAACTCCTTCCAGCGCTCCAGCAGACCTGCATGGACTTCTTCGAACTCTGGCGCGGTGCCGTCAACGTTCACAAACACCACATCGCGCCAGACGTAAGAGCGGATGCGCACCAGGCCCAGCTCATCCAGCTTAATGTCTTCATGCTTGTTGTTGCCGGGGCCGCCCACATGCGGGGTGGAGACCAGACGGCCATCAAGGCCATAGCACCAGCTGTGATAGGCGCAGCGGATGGCGCCGCGGATCTTGCCGGCCTTCTCGACCAGGATCATGCCGCGGTGGCGGCAGGTGTTCTGGAAGACGCCGATCTCGCCGTCCTTGTCGCGCACGATCAGCAGCGGCATGCCGAGGAAATCCACCGGCTTGGCATAACCCGGCTCCGGCACATCCTTGCCAAAACCGATGCCGGACCAGTTCTTGAACAGGACCGAGCGTTTCTCTTCGGCAAAGACGGCGGGGTCGATGTAATGGGCGTTCGGCAGGCCGTTGGCCACGTTGACCGGAGCCATCACCGGGGCAAGCGTGTCATGCTTGTTCATCTGGGGTCTCTCCAAGGCAGGAAAAAGATGTGCGCGTTTTGCGCCATTGAAGGCAGAGACCAGATTCACTCAATATCAGGAATTTTCGCGCTGGAGTTAGCTGAGCTCATCCGAGCTTCGATTGACCTCGCCAATCACCCATTTGCGAAGCAAACGGGCGGATTCCGACAATTCCGCATCCGGGCGGCCCACCAGATGGAAACCATGCGGCGCTGCCAGAACATGCGGGCCGATCGGCACCAGCTGGCTGGTTGTCAGCAGGGGGTGCAGCAGCCGCTGCCAGCCCAGCACCAGCCCGACCCCATCCTGCGCCGCCTGCAGCGCCACCGCGTAATTGTTCACCCGCACGCCTGTTGCGATGGGACCGTCGTAGCCCAGCTGCTGAAACCAGTCGGCCCAGGTGGTCCAGCTTTTGTCATCGGACTCCAGATGCACAAGCCGCTCTTGCGCCAGCTCCTCCAGCGGGCAGCCGGTGAGCTTCTCCGCCAGTTCCGCATTGCCGACAGGCACCAAGTGATCGCGGTACAGTTCGGTCTGCTCCAGCCGCGTGTCCCGTTCGCGCCCGTAACGGATATAGAAGTCCACATCCGGCATGCTGCGCAGGGGCCGGTCATTGACGATCTGGTTGACGTTAACATCCGGGTGCCGGCCCCAGAACCGCACCACCGAGGGTGACAGCCACAGCGAGGCAACGGCAGAGGTGGAGCCGATAGTCACGGTATCCCCGGTCTGGCGGTCGCGGATGGTCTTGAGGCTGAGGGAGATCTTTGAAAACGACGAGGCCAGGGTTTCAAACAGCGCTTCGCCCTCCTCAGTCAGCTCCACGCCACGGTGCTTGCGCTGAAACAGCGGCGCCTGCAACTCGGCCTCCAGCGCCTTGACCTGATGGCTGACCGCGCCGGGCGTGACCGACAGCTCCTGCGCCGCGTTCTTGAAGCTCAGATGCCGGGCTGCAGCCTCAAAGGCCGCAAGGGTGGTCAACGGCGGCAGGTTGTAGTGGCGGCGGGACATCTGCGGCTCCTGGCATATGGCTCGGGTGAGTGATCCTCATTTCAATATGAGGAAAACATCTTTGAAGGCCAGACCGGAAATTTCAGGCGCTCGCCGTTTTCATCCGATGAAAACGGCCATGAAAAATCGATTATTCATGGCCGGCAACCGCGCCGGTTTCCGGCAGCCTCACTCAATCCGCCCGCGCTGCAGCATCGGGGTCACGTTGAAGGCCGCCTTGTAGACCCGGGAAAAATGCCCCGGGCTGTCGAACCCGCAGCTGAGCGCCACGTCGGTCACCGAGGCCTCAGTCTGGATCAGCAGATTGCGGGCGCGTTCCAGCCGCATCTCCATCGAGTATTTTTTCGGCGAGGTATTGAGGTATTTGCCGAACAGCCGCTCCAGCTGGCGGGTGGAGATGCCAATCTCCTCGGCAATGCGGGCGGGGGAGATGGGGTCGCTGATGTGGTCATGCATCATCTGAATCGCGCGGGCCAGATGCGCGTTGCGCATCCCGTTGCGCGACTGCAGCGACACCCGCTGCTCGGCGGTGGCATTGCGCACCGCGTTGTAAACCATCTGGTCGGCCACCGCGACCGCCAGGTCATAGCCGTGGTCCCGCTCGATCAGATGCAGCATAAGATCCGCCGTGGCGGTGCCGCCTGACGCTGTCACGTGCTTTTCGTCTGACACAAACACGTTGCGCACCAGGTTCACCTCCGGGAACGCCTCCATGAAGCTGTCGTGGTATTCCCAATGGATCGCCGCCTGCATGCCATCCAGAAACCCGGCCTCTGCCAGCACCCAGGCACCGGAGCACAGCGCGCCCACGGCAACGCCGCGCGCCTTCTCCCGGCGCAGCGCGGCCAGCAGCGGCTTGGTCACATGATTGCGCATATGGATGCCCGACAGGGCAAACAGCCGGTCGCATTTCGGGACCGCGTCAAAGCCGTAGTGCACCAGTGTCACCGAGCCGTTTGAGCAGGTCGCGGTCTCGCCATTCTCCGATCCGAGCGACCAGTCATAGAGATCCTGGCCGCTGACCAGGTTGGCGATCCGCAGCGGTTCCACCGCGCAGGAAAACGCCAGATGGGAAAACTCCTCGAGCAGGAGAAAGGCGAAATGCTGGGTTTTGGTCATGGGTCAACCGCCTGACAAGTAACGCTGTGCGGGCCTGGCTGCATTGCCCTCGCGCCCGGACAGGCTAGGCCCCCTGCCCTGCCTGCTGCAAGCCGCGTTGCGCCCGCTGTTTGCACACACCATATTTTTTCTGTGTACACAATATGTATTTTTGTGTCATAGAGCCCGCAAGCCAGAGAATCCCGTACCGCAAAGCGGCAGGAGAGAAGCCCGTGAAAGACGCCTCAAAGAACCGGAAGGCTGCGCTCTACAGCCGCCTGAAGACCGCAATCATGACGCTGGAGCTCCGCCCCGGCGCCGATCTGGACGAGGCCAAACTCTCTGAGGAGTCGGGCCTGTCGCGCACGCCCCTGCGCGAGGTGCTGCGCCAGCTTGCCGGCGAGGGCTATGTGGATTTGCGCGAAAACCGCGGTGCGCGGGTCAGCGAGATGTCGCACATGACCCTGCGCGACTTCTTCCTGGCCGCACCGATGATCTATGGCGCGGTGATGCAACTGGCGGCAAAACACGCCACGCCCGCGCAAGTCTCGGCGCTGAAGTCCGCACAGGAGGATTTCAAGGCAGCGCTTCGCACCGGCTCCAGCGCCGACCGGGCGATGGCCAACAACCGTTTCCACGAGATCACCGGCGAGATGGCGGACAACATCTATCTGCTGCCGTCCTTTCAGCGCCTGCTGATCGACCATGCCCGCATCGGCATGACCTTCTACCGCCCCCAGGACGCCCGGATGGCGGAAAACCTGGATGAGGCCAGCTCCCAGCACGACGCCATCATCGCCGCCATCGAGGCCGGCGACGAGGCGGCGGCGGGCCAGCTGGCGATTGAGCATTGGAACCTGTCGCGCGACCAGATTGAGCTGTTCGTCATGCCCGCCGGGCTGGACGTGCCCTTGGGAACCGTCGCACGCAAAACCCCTGCATGAGGATGATATGACCCCGATTTTCCGCTTTGAGGGGATATACACCCCTGTGGTGACACCCCATTTCGAGGACGGCAGCGTCAATTGGGACGCGCTGGCCGAGGTGATTGAATACCTGGTTGAGAACGGCGTGCACGGGCTGATCTCCGGCGGCTCAACGGGCGAGAACTATGCCCAGACCGTCGAGGAACGCATTGCACTTGCCCGCTTCACCCATGAACGGCTGAAGGGCCGCCTGCCGCTGGTCGTCGGCACCGGGGCGATGCTGACCAGCGACTCCATCGCTCTGGCAACAGGCGCCAAGGAGATCGGTGCCGATAGCATCCTCTTAGCTTCGCCGCCCTACTCGGTCCCGACCGACCGCGAAAACGCACTGAACGCGCTGGCGATTGATAAGGCCGCCGATCTGCCAGTGATGCTCTACAACTACCCGCACCGCACCGGCACCATGATGGGGGAGGAGTTTCTCGACCGGGTCGGCCGTTCCCGCAATTTCTGCGGCATCAAGGAAAGCTCCGGCGATATCAACCGGGTGCACCTTCTGGCCCGCGACTACCCGCATATCCAGCTGGGCTGCGGCATGGACGACCAGGCACTGGAATTCTTTGCCTGGGGCGCGCCCTTCTGGGTCTGCGGCGGCTCGAACTTCCTGCCCAAGGAACACGTTGCGCTCTACAATGCATGCGTGATCGAAGGCAACTTTGCCAAGGGCCGCCGCATCATGTCGGCAATGATGCCCTTGATGCGCGTGCTGGAACAGGGCGGCAAGTTCATCCAGACCATCAAGCATGGCGTCACCATGAACGGCATCGAGGCCGGCGCCATGCGCGCGCCGCTGAAGGGGCTGAACAAGGACGACAAACGCGCGCTGGAACAGGTCGTGCGGGTGCTGAAACAGAAAATCGCAGATATTGAGGCGGAGGGTTAAGGAATGACTTTGCTTACTCAAGACGAATACAAATCCATCGCCGCCAATCTGGACCTGCCCACGGCTGCGTTCATTGACGGCAAGTACTGCCCCGCGGCCTCTGGCAAAACCTTTGAAACCGTGAACCCGGCCACCGGCGAGAAGCTGGCGGATATCGCCGCCTGCGAGGCCGCGGATGTGGATGTTGCGGTTGAAAAGGCGCGCGAAGCCTTCGACGATGGCCGCTGGTCCCGCCTGCACCCGTCAGAGCGCAAGGACGTGATGATCCGGCTGTGCAAACTGATGACCCGCAACGCCCATGAACTGGCGGTGATGGAAAGCCTGGATTCCGGCAAGACCATCTATGACTGCGAAACCGTCGATGTGCCGGAGACCATCCACTGCATCAAATGGCACGCGGAAGCGATCGACAAGATCTATGACCAGGTGTCGCCCGCCTCCGACGATCACATCGCGATGGTGGTGCGTGAACCCATCGGCGTGGTTGGCCTGGTATTGCCGTGGAATTTCCCGCTGCTGATGCTGGCGTGGAAGATCGGCCCGGCGCTGGCCGCAGGCTGCTCTGTGGTGGTGAAACCCGCCGCGGAAACCACATTGACCGCGCTGCGTGTCGCGGAACTGGCGATGGAAGCGGGCCTGCCGCGAGGCGTGCTGAACATCGTGCCCGGCGGCGGTGCTGATGTGGGAGAACCCATCGGCCGCCACATGGATATCGACATGGTCTCCTTCACCGGCTCCACCGTGACCGGCAAGAAATTCCTAGCCTATTCGGCGGAAAGCAACGCCAAGGAAGTGGTGCTGGAGATGGGCGGCAAGAACCCCGCCATCGTCATGGACGACGCCGAGAACCTGGACCGCGTGGCCGCGCATATCGTCAACGGCGCGTTCTGGAACATGGGCGAAAACTGCTCGGCTTCGTCACGCCTGATCGTGCACAAGGATGTGAAGGCTGAACTGCTGGAACGCATCGCACATCACGCCAAGGCCTGGAACGTGGGCGATCCGCTGGACCCGGAAACCCGCATGGGCGCACTGGTGTCCCAGGCGCATTTCGACAAGGTCTGCAGCTACTTGGAACAGGCAGAAAACGTGGTGCTGGGCGGCAAGGCGCAGGGCGGCGCCTTTGTCGAGGCGACCGTGGTCGAGGTGCCGGGCAACGACGCGGTTCTGGCGCGTGAGGAGATCTTCGGCCCCGTCCTGTCGGTGATCGAGGTCAGCGGCTTTGACGAGGCGATCCGCATCGCCAATGACACCCAGTATGGCCTTTGCGCCTCGATCTTCACCGCCAACGCCAAACGCGCGATCCGTGGCGCCCGCGCCATCCGGGCAGGCACGGTGACCGTGAACAGCTTTGGCGAGGGCGATATCTCCACACCCTTCGGCGGCTACAAACAGTCCGGCTTTGGCGGCCGCGACAACTCCGTCCATGCCCACGACCAGTACACCCAGCTGAAAACCATCTGGATCGACCTGGCCGACGACGCAGACGAGGCCGTGGATTGACCGCCTACACTGCCAAACGCCTGCCCCGGCAGACCGGTGCGGCGGGATGGAATGCCATCCTGCCGCAGCAAGCCCCCCTGCCGGTGCTAGCACACGACCTGACCGCCGATGTCACCATCATCGGCGGCGGGTTTGCGGGCCTGTCCGCCGCCCGCCGCCTGCACCAGCTGGACCCGTCGCTGAAGGTGGTCTTGCTGGAGGCCGGCCGCTTTGCCGAGGGCTCCGCCGGGCGCAATTCCGGTTTCATGATCGACCTGCCGCATGATCTGGCCTCCGACAACTACGCCGGATCGGGGCTGGAGGCCGACAAGGCCGCGATTTCCATGAACCGCAAGGCCATCGCCTTCGCCACGGAGGTGGCGCAGGACTGCGCCCTGCCGCAGGAGATGTTCGACCCCGCAGGCAAGATCAACGCCGCCGCGACCAAGGCCGGCGACCAGCACAACCGCGATTTCGCCGCCCATCTGCAGCGGCTGGGCGAGCCGCATCAGCTGCTGAGCCAGCAGGACATGCAGGAGCGCACCGGCAGCCCGCACTACACCTCCGGCCTCTATGCGCCCGGTACGGTGATGATCCAGCCCGCCGCCTATATCCGCGCCCTGTCGGCCCATCTGGCGGGCCGGATCAGTGTCTTTGAAAACACTCCCGCCACCGGGTTTGAAAAACAGGCGGATGGCTGGCTCGTCAGCACCCCCAGGGGGCGCCTCAGCACCGGCAAAATTATCCTCGCCAACAACGGCCACCTGGAAAGCTTCGGCTTCTACCAGCGCCGCTTGATGCACATCTGCCTTTACGCCTCGATGACCGAACGCCTGACTCCGGAGCAGGTCAAGCGGCTTGGCGGCACACCGCGCTGGTCAGTCACGCCTGCAGACCCGATGGGCACCTCCGTGCGGCGGATCTCAGGCTCCTATGGCGACCGGATCCTGGTCAGAACCTGCTCCAGCTTCCACCCCACCATCGAGACCAGCGAAATGCGCCTGCGCAACGCCGGCTGGGTGCAGGACCGCAAGTTCAAGGAACGCTTCCCGCATCTGGAAGGGGTCAAGATGGAACACCGCTGGGCCGGGATGCTCTGCCTCAGCCGCAACGGTTCTGCCGCATTCGGAGAGCTGGACCAGGGGATCTATTCCGCCTGCTGCCAGAACGGCCTCGGCATCGCCCGCGGCACGTTGCAAGGCATGGGCATTGCCGAACTGGTGCTGCAGGGCGGCTCACAGATCGCCAGCCATTTCCTGGCCCAGCCGATGCCGCCCAAACTGCCGCCGGAGCCCTTTGCCTCGCTGGGCGCCAATACCTACCTGATGTGGAAGGAATGGCGGTCCGGCAAGGAGTAGAGGACGGAGGGGGCGCTGCCCCCGGCCTGCGGCCTCCCCCGGGGTATTTCGGACCAGAAAGAAGCGGCTGTCAGGGCAGGCTCAGCTTGGCCATCCGGCCGCCGTCCACGGTATAGACCTGGCCGGTTATGAAGCCCGCGTCCTCTGACGCGAGGAAGGCCGCCAGCGCCGCCACTTCTTCCGGCTTGCCGGTGCGGGCAACCGGGTGGATGCCGGCAATATCCCGGCGGAAGGCCTCCGGATCCGGCATCCCCTCGATGAAATCCATGTTCAGTTCAGTGTCGATCCAGCCCGGCGCCACCGCGTTGCAGCGGATGCCCTCGTGCCCATGATCCACCGCCACCGCGCGGGTGAGCCCGTGCAGCCCCGCCTTGGAGGCGCAATAGGCGGCGTGGCCGGGATTGCTGCCCAGCCCCTCGATCGAGCCGGTGTTGACGATGCTGCCGCGGGATTTGCGCAAATGCGGCAGCGCCGCCTGGATCATCAGGAACGGCGCGGTCAGGTTCACCGTCAGATTGCGCTGCCAGTCGGCGAGGGTCATCTCCTCGACGCGTGCCTCCTGCATCATGCCGGCATTGTTGACCAGCACATCCAGCCCCCCTGCCCTGCTGGCAGCCTCGGCCACCACCTGCGCCGGGCTGTCCGGATCGGTGAAATCTGCCGGGATTGCCTCAAACTCCGCATCCGGCCCGCGCTGCGCGGTGAACACCCGCGCGCCTTCGTCCCGCAGCCGCCGGGCAATTGCCAAACCGATGCCACTGCGGCCGCCGGTGACCAGCGCTACCTTGCCCTGAAACCGCATCATGACACCGGTTTCCCGCCGTTGACCTCAACCAATGCGCCGCACATGTAGCGGGCCGCGTCTGACGCCAGGAACATCACCACATCGGCAATGTCCTCCGGCTCGGCAATCCGGCCCAGCGGCACCGTCTTGCCCAGCTCCGCAACGGCGCTGTCCGGATCAAAGCCGCGCTTGGCAAAACCGGTCCGCAGCATCGGCGTGTTCACCTCATTCGGGCAGACCGCATTGATGCGGATGCCCTGGTGGGCGTGATCCATCCCCATGCATTGCGTCAGCGAGGCAATCGCCGCCTTGGTCATGCAGTAGAGCGCGTGGTTCGGTCCCGGGTTTTTGCCACCCCAGCAGGAGGAGGTATTGACGATGGCACCGCCGCCAGTTTGCGCCATGATCGGGATCGCTGCGCGGCAGATGCGGAACGGCGCCTCCACGTTCACACCCATCGACAGGTCCCAATCGGCGTCCGAGGTCTCGGTCACCGGGCCGCGGGTGATAACGCCGGCGTTGTTGATGACGATGTCCAGCCCGCCAAGCGCCTCTGCCGCTGCTTGCGGCAGCGTGTTGGCATATGCTGCGTCCAGCAGATTGCCGGGCAGATGCACCTCGGCCTCAATGCCGCTGGTATCGCGGTCGGCAACCGCCACGGTGGCGCCGGCGGCACGCAGGCGCTGAACGATGGAGGCGCCTATACCGCCCGCCGCGCCGGTGACCAGCGCACATTTTCCATGAAATTCCATTACGTTCCCTTTCCTGTCAGAAAAAAAGCCCGCCCTATCGAAGGGCGGGCCAGTCGGGGAGGAAGCCTAGTAGCTTTGGTTCAGCTCATCCGCCGCGGGGATCTCCCGCTCGCGCCGGGCGATGTAATCCAGCAGTTCTTCGTTCTTTGCCTCGTCCAGCTTCGGCTCCTGATACTCCGCCAGCAACTTCTTGGCGCGAGTCAGGGCACGTTCGGTAATCTCGACGCTGCCCTCCGCCTGCCATTGCTCGATCGAGTTATTGTCGAACAGTTCCGGCATGAAGAACGCCTCCTGGAAGTTCTCCTGGGTGTGCGGGTGGCCGAGATAGTGGCCGCCGGGGCCGACATCCGGAACCGCGGCAATCGCCTGGTCGAAATCGTCCCATTTCGGGCCTTCCGCCATCCGGTAGGCCATCGCGCATTGCTCCGCATCGACGATGAATTTTGCAACCGAGCAGTGCATCCCGGCTTCGTTCCAGCCTGCCGAATGCCAGATATAGTTGGCGCCCGCGTGCATCACTGCCGACAGTGTGGTGGCGGATTCATAACCCGCTTGCGCGTCAAACGTCTTGGCCCCGCCCAGGGTGTTGGAGGTCCGCCACGGCACATCGTAGTAGCGCGCCATCTGGCCGATCATGAAGTTCATCAGCGAAATCTCCGGCGTGCCCGCCATCGGCGCACCGGATTTCATGCTGACGGTCGACAGGTAGTGCCCGTAGATCGCCGGGGTGCCCGGGTTGCAGACCTGGGTATAGGCCAGCGCCGACAGCGCTTCTGCGTTCAGCTGCGCAACCGAGGCCGCGACCGAGGCCGGGGTGTTGGCACCGCCCAGAACAAACGGCGAGCACAGCACCGGCTGACGGCGCGCGCCAAAGGCGCGCATGGCGCCCAGCATGGTCTCATCCCAGACCAGCGGCGAGTTGCCGTTGCAGTTGCCGGTGGTGACCGGGTTATTCATGATGAACTCTTCCCCGAACAGGATGGCGCACATATCCATCACGTCCTCGGCGTTCTTGGGGCTGGTGGTCATGCCCATGAACGTCTTGTCGGAGTATTTCATCGACGAATAGGTGATGCGCAGATGGCGCTGGCTGATCGGATGGTCATACGGCTCCACGATGTGGTGCGCCGAGGAGTGCAGGGCCGGCATCATATGCGCCAGCTTATGGAACATCGCCAGGTCGTCCAGCATCGGGTTGCGGCGCACATCCTCCAGGTCGCGCAGGAACGGCGCGCCGGTCATCGGCACAAAGATCGAATGCTTGCCGCCCAGGCGCACGTTCTTTTTCGGATCCCGCGCGTGATAGGTGAAATCGCTGGGAATGGTCTTGATCAATTCCCGCACCAGGCCGCGGTCGAGGTAAACCAGTTCTCCCACGACCTTGGCCCCTGCCCTCTTCCAGTCCTCCAGCGCGATGGGGTCGCGGAACTGGACGCCCACATTCTCCAGAATGTCCATCGAGGCGTTGTCGATCTTTTCGACCTGGCCGCCGTCCATCACCTCGCACAGCGGGATGTTGCGGGTCAGCCCCGGCAGCATGTCGAACTTGGGCGCGGTGCGCAGGGCGCGGCGGGCGTTGCGGCCGCCGGAGCGGGCGCGGGTGGCAGTGGCTTGCTCAGTCATCGCAGGGGTCTCCTTTGACGGTGAGTTTCTCCAAATGAATCGGGTTTCACCTGCAGGATTGCGAAATCCGGTTGCAGAAACCGACACTCTGTCCGGCGGAACCGGCCTGGGGTCAGATCCGGTTTATTCCGCTCAAGGCTCAGAATGTGCATTTAGAGCCTATACCGGCTGTTTTCCGGGAATCTCTCTGCCTTGGCAACTCGCCAGCCGCGCCGGTCTTGCGCATCATGCATACCGCAGCGAAAAATTATCCACAGGCCGTGAGAGCTCATTTGACCTTTGGCAATTTTCATAATTTCAATGAGTTACGGGAAATTCACCCGAAATGCACCGTGTATGGCGGAGAACCAAAACGCCCGGCTGCAACCTCTAACTGAAGGAATCTATTGCACAACTGCGTTCGCATTGCGTATAGAAACGATAAATAAAGCGCTGACGCAAAACAGCGTTACTATCGAGAGGGCAGCAGGTGGCAGTAGCACTCCACATCAATCAGCGTATCCGCGAGAACGCGGAGAACCTCAGTGCGGCCCTCAACAGCCACATGCTGGCCAGTTTTGCGCCGGATGCAAGGAAGGAATTGCGCCTGTTCAGCGCGGGAGAGGCAGCTGAGATGCTGGGCATCTCTCCCAGCTTCCTGCGCAAGCTGCATTTTGACGGCAAATTCCCCGAGGTGCACACCACGCCCGGCGGGCGCCGCCATTATTCCGCCGCCGACCTGATGGAGATGCGCAAGATCCTGGATGCCGCGGCCAAGACGCCGGGCACCTACCTGCGCGGGCGGCGTGAAGGCGACAAGGTGCAGGTGCTGTCGTTCCTGAACTTCAAGGGCGGCTCGGGCAAGACCACATCCTCCATTCACACCGCGCAGCGGCTGGCACTCAAGGGCTACCGGGTGCTGGCGGTGGACATCGACCCGCAGGCGTCGCTGACGACGCTTTTCGGCTACCAGCCGGAGGTCGATTTCCTCGAAACAGGGACGATTTATGACGCAATCCGCTATGAAGACCCCCTGCCCCTGCGCGACATCATCCAGGAAACCTATTTCGCCAATCTGGATCTGGCCCCCGGCGGGCTGATCCTGCAGGAGTTTGAGCACGAGACCCCGCAAGCGCTGATCAATAACGTGCAGCCCGCGTTCTTCTCGCGCATGGCCGCGGCGCTGCAGGAGGTCGAGAAGGATTACGACGTGATCATCTTCGACTGCCCGCCGCAGCTGGGCTATCTGACCATGTCAGCGCTCTGCGCCTCCACTGGTGTGATCATCACCGTGGTGCCGAATATGCTCGACATCGCCTCGATGTCGCAGTTCCTGCAGATGTCGGCCGAACTATTGGACGTGGTTTCCAACGCCGGCGCCACGCTGGAGTTCGATTTCCTGCGCTTTCTCATCAACCGGTACGAGCCAAACGACGGCCCGCAGCAACAGGTGGTTGCATTCCTGCGGCAATTGTTCGGCGAGGAAGTGATGGTCGCGCCGATGCTGAAATCCACCGCGATTTCCGATGCGGGCCTGACCCAGCAAACCGTCTATGAGGTCGAAAGGTCCATGTTTCACAGGTCAACCTACGACCGTGCGGTCGATTCACTAAATCAAGTTAACGATGAAATAGAATCGCTCCTTCAACAAGCATGGAGGCGTTGATGGCACGCAAAGGCATTCTCAGCACGGCACTCAGCAGCCCCGCAGCATCCGCTCCGGGGCCGAAACCCAAGATGATGCCCCGCGGCGCGGTCGGGGCGCTGCAATCCTCGCTCAGCAAGCTGCAGGAAAGCGCGGTGCAGGAGATCGACGCCGCGCTGATCGACGACGCGGGCTACGAGGACCGGCTGGGCCTGGACGGCGCCGCGCTTAACCAGCTGAAGGAGAGCCTGCGGACCTATGGCCAGCAGGTGCCGGTGCTGCTGCGTCCGCACCCCAAGGCGCCGGGGCGGTTCGAGATCGTCTATGGCCGCCGCCGTCTAATGGCGCTGCGGGAACTTGGCATGGCCGTAAAGGCGATGGTGCGCCAACTGGACGACCACGCGCTGGTGATGGCGCAGGGGCAGGAAAACACCTCGCGCCTGGACCTCAGTTTCATCGAGAAGGCATCTTTTGCGGCGCAGCTGCAGAACGACGGCTATGACCGGCCGACAATTGCCGCGGCGCTGTCGATCGACCTGCCGATGGTGTCGCGGATGCTGAAGGTCGGCACCGCGTTTGAGCTTCCCTTCCTGCGGGCCATCGGCTCCGCCCCCGGCATCGGCCGCGACCGCTGGATGCAGATGGTCAAGCTGTTTGACGATCCCGCAGCGCGGGCCCGGGCAATTACCCGGACTAACCGGCCCGATTTCACCACTTTCGATTCCGACGGGCGGTTCGAGGCGGTTCTGACACATGCCCAGGGCGTGAGCCAGGAGGTGAAAGCCCCCCCTGCCCCGCCAAAGACCCGCGGCCTGCCCGGCAGCAACGGGACTGAGGTCGCAGGCATCAAGACAACCGCCAAGGGCATCACCCTGACGATCTCCGGCAAGCACGCGCCCGGCTTTGACGCCTGGTTCGACGAAAACGCGGAAGAGATCATGGCAGAGCTTCACGGCCGCTGGCAGCAAGACCAGCCCGAGCAGCCGGAAGACTGAGCAAGAGCAGAGAAAACAGGACAGGAGGCACGTAGCAGGCAAAAGAAAAGCCCCCCAGGACATTACATCCCAGAAGGCCGTTCTCAGATTTAGCACCTTTGGAATAGCCTCTCAGACTCGTCAGTGTCAACTCTGTGCGCCGCACAGGGGCGGGTATTTTTTGTCTTTCGTGAAAAAATCATGGAACAGGCGTCCCAAATCGCATTTGGGCGGCAGGATCCGTGCGGCCGGCTGGCGGGTACCCACGACAAGTGGGACCTTCTGGCTGCGCTGACGCACGCCGCCGCGGAATTTGAACTGAGCCACCGCACCCTTGGCGTCCTGAAGGCGCTGCTGACTTTCTTCCCGGAGCGCGCCTTGCCTGCGGCGCCCGACAGCGCCATCGTGTTCCCGTCGAACCGCAAGCTGATGGAGCGGCTCAACGGGATGCCCGAAAGCACCCTGCGCCGCCACCTGGCTGCCCTCACCCGGATTGGCATTGTCAGCCGGAAGAACAGCCCCAACCGTAAGCGGTATGCGCGCCGCAGCGGCGAAGACATGGCCCTTGCCTTTGGCTTCGATCTCTCCCCCCTCGCCCGCCATGCCAGCCAGATCTTTGATGCCGCGCTAGACGCCAAGGCCCGTGCCGAGCGCCTGGCCCTGCTGCGCGACCGGGTTGCCGTGCTGCGGCAAGAACTGCTGGAGCTGGCGGAGGGCGGTGCTGACGTGCTGCTGGAAGCCGCCCGCAAACTGCTGCGCCGCAAACCTTGCGCCACCGAATTGACCGCAATGGCCAACGCCCTGCAGGATGAAATTGCCAGCCGGACACCCGAAGAGCCTGCCCAGGAAACCAAACTTCCTGCACGCCAAATGAGCGGCCCTGACAGCCAAAATGAGCGGCACATACAGGATTCAGTAAAAAAAGATTCTGACTCTGAAGAGGCTCAGGTCTCAGCGCCATGCCCTTCGCCATTGCATTCAGATGCAGAGGACAGCACAGCAGAGAAAAGCAGTGATCTGGCCAAGGTGCTGCGTGCCTGCCCAGAGGTTCAGACCTACTACCCTGGTGCATTGCGCAGCTGGCAGGATGCCGACCGCATTGCAGAAACCCTGTCGCCCATGATGGGGATCGAGATGCCGGTCCTAAGCGACGCACGCGCTGCCATGGGCCGCAAGGACGCGGCAACGGCAGTGATGTGCATGCTGGAGAAACTCGGCACCATCCGCAGCCCCGGCGCCTACCTCAGACGCTTGGCGCAGAAGGCGCGCGCAGGCCAGTTTTCCACAGCGCCGATGCTGAACGCACTGCTGCAGGCGGGGAATCGGGCGGAGATTGCCAGCTGACAATTTTCACAAGCCGCCGGTCTTCAGTGACTGGTTTGACGCGGTGAACACTGGATTTCGGCTTCTCCAGTACAGGAGCCAGAAGTGAATTGTCAGCTGACAACTTTTGGGAATGCCGCGAAGCCCGCCCTGCGCGTGAAGCCGGTTTCCACCGGGGAACGGATGTGGACCGGCGCAGAGTTTGAGGTTGAAAATCACCGGCGGCGCCTCCCGGCACCGGCTACTTTTGACTGAAATTGTCAGCTGACAATTTTCTACTTTTGCTTGGCGCTCCGGCTGCAGTGGACCATTGCTTTCCGCGCCGGGCCGCGGTCACAGTGGCGGGGATATTCCCAGCCAGAAGGCAAGGCCTGCATGCTCTCTATCCTGAAGAACCGAACCTACCGGCACCTGTTCCTCGCCCAGATCGTGGCGCTCAGCGGCACCGGACTTGCGACCGTGGCGCTTGGCCTTTTGGCCTATGATCTGGCCGGGGAGCGCGCGGGTGTGGTGCTGGGCACAGCATTGACGATCAAGATGGTGGCCTATGTCACCGTGGCCCCGGTTGCCGCCGCCTGGGCTGAACAGGTGGACCGGCGCCGGATGCTGATCAGCCTGGACATGGTGCGGGTGGCAGTGGCCGTTTGCCTGCCGTTCGTCACCGAGGTCTGGCAGGTCTATCTGCTGATCTTTGTGCTGCAGTCTGCCTCAGCCGGGTTCACGCCCGCCTTCCAGGCCTCGATCCCCGATGTGCTGCCGGAGGAGAAGGACTATACTCAGGCGCTGTCGCTGTCGCGGATGGCCTATGAACTGGAAAGCCTCATCAGTCCGATGCTGGCGGCGGCGCTCTTGGTGCTGGTCAGTTCCTCGACGCTGTTCTGGGGTACCGCGGCGGGGTTTGCGGCCTCAGCCTTGCTGCTCGTTTCAATCGTTCTGCCGTCGCCAGCGCCCAAGGCGCCCCGGCCCATCTGGCAGCGCACCACCCGCGGCATTCGCAACTATCTGCGCACCCCGCGGCTGCGCGGGCTGCTGGCAATGAACTGGGTGGTCTCGGCAATGGCCGCGATGGTGCTGGTCAACACCGTGGTGCTGGTGCGCGCCTGGCTGGGGCAGGGGGAAAGCGCGGTGGCGCTGGCACTGGCCTGTTTCGGCGGCGGTTCGATGCTGTCGGCAATGCTGCTGCCGCGGCTGCTGGAGCGTGTTCCCGACCGCAGCGTGATGCTGGCGGGCGGCGCGCTGGGGACTGCTGCGCTGATGGTGCTGGCTTTGACCCTGCTGGCGCTGCCACTGGATTTTGCACGGCTGGCAATTGCCTGGTTCGTGATCGGCCTTGGCTATTCCGCCGTGATGACGCCTTCAGGGCGGCTGCTGGCACGTTCTGCCCATGCAGCGGACCGGCCTGCGATCTTTGCCGCACAGTTCACCCTGTCGCATGCCTGCTGGCTGGTGTTCTATCCGCTGTCGGCCTGGCTGATGGCGTCCTGGGGGGCAGGGGCCGCAATGCTGGTGCTGGCGCTGCTGGCCGCTGCCGGGCTGATCGCGGCGCAGCACCTGTGGCCTGCGGACAGCGCAGCGCCGGTTGCGCATGAGCACCCGGACCTGCCGCCCGATCATCCGCATCTGCAGGGCGGCCACCCGCATGCGCATCCGATCATCATTGACGATCTGCACCCGCGGATACCGCAGAAAGAGGGACCCTAGCATCGCCGGGCAAAGGCGCCGCTTATTCATTTTATGACTAGACATAATGTCCTAAATGAGTAGCTTATTGCTAAACCGGCAACCAAGCGACTCGGGGAGATTTGCGTGACTGGCAACTACGTTCTGACAGGCGCTCGGCTGGCCACGATGGTCGGCTCAGACGCGCCTTACGGGCTGATTGAGGACGGGGCCGTTGCGGTGTCGGACGGGAAAATCGTCTGGGCCGGGCCGCGGCAGGAATTGTCAGCTGACAATTTTCCCTGGAAGCATGTTGATCTGGACGGGCGGCTGGTGACACCGGGGCTGATCGATTGCCACACCCATATTGTTTTCGGCGGAAACCGCGCGATGGAGTTTGAGATGCGCCTGAATGGCGCGTCTTATGAGGAAGTCGCAAGGGCAGGGGGCGGAATTGTCTCCACCGTGTCCGCCACCCGCGAGGCATCGCTTGAACAGCTGGTGCAGGATGCGCTGCCCCGTCTGGATGCGCTGATCGCCGAGGGCGCAACGGTGGTGGAGGTGAAATCCGGCTACGGGCTGGACCTGAAGACCGAACTGAACATGCTGCGCGCCGCCCGCCGTCTGGGTGAACTGCGCCCGGTGACGGTGAAAACCACCTTCCTTGGCGCCCATGCCACGCCCGGCGAATTTAAGGGCCAGGACGACGACTACATCGACGAGGTCTGCATCCCCGCCCTGCGCGCCGCCCATGCGGAGGGGCTGGTGGATGCGGTCGACGGCTTCTGCGAGAACATCGCCTTTGCCCCGGCGCAGATCGAACGGGTGTTCAAGGTGGCGCGGGAGCTGGGTCTGCCGGTGAAACTGCACGCCGAGCAGCTGAGCCATCAGGGCGGCACCGCATTGGCGGCGCAGTACGGTGCATTGTCAGTTGATCACGTGGAATACGCCACCGAAGACGACGCCAGGGCGATGGCCGCGGCGGGTTCTGTTGCGGTGATCCTGCCGGGTGCGTTCTACACCATCCGAGAAACCCAAGCGCCGCCGATTGAGCACTTCCGCGCCCACGGCGTGCCGATGGCGCTGGCGACCGATTGCAACCCCGGCTCCTCACCGCTGACCTCCTTGCTGCTGACCATGAACATGGGCTGCACCCTGTTCCGCATGACGCCGGAGGAGGCGCTGGCAGGTGTCACCCGCAACGCCGCCCGCGCGCTGGGACTGGCGGACCGCGGCCAGATCGCCGCCGGCATGCGCGCCGATCTGGCGGTCTGGGACGTGGAGACGCCCGCAGAGCTCGCCTACCGCATCGGCTTCAACCCGCTTTACACCCGTATCTATGAGGGAAAACGATGATCGAGATGATCCCCGGCACCGTGACGCTGTCCACGCTGGAAGATATCTACCGCAACCTGACCCCGGCCAAGCTGGATGCCTCGGCGCGTGAGCCGGTGGAGGCCGCCGCGCAGATGGTGGCGGATGCTGCTGCCGGAGAAGAAGCGGTTTATGGCATCAACACCGGCTTCGGCAAATTGGCCTCGACCAAGATCGCACCGGCTGACACTGCCACCCTGCAGCGCAACCTGATCCTCAGCCATTGCTGCGGGGTAGGGGAGGCGCTGCCGGAGGACAAGACCCGGCTGATGATGACGCTGAAACTCTTGTCGATGGGCCGCGGCGCGTCAGGTGTGCGCTGGCTGGTGATTGAGCAGATCGAACAGATGCTGGCGCGCGGTGTGGTACCGGTGATCCCGTCGCAAGGCTCCGTTGGTGCATCGGGCGACCTGGCTCCGCTGGCGCATATGGCGGCGGCGATGATCGGGGCAGGGGAGGCCACCTTTGAAGGCACCCGCATGTCCAGCGCGGATGCCCTGAAAAAGGCCGGATTAGAGCCTATTGTTCTGGGTCCAAAGGAAGGCCTGGGGCTGATCAACGGCACCCAGTTCTCGACCGCTTGCGCGCTGGCCGGCTTGTTTGACGCCTGGCGCATGGCTGAGGCCTCGATGGTGATTGCCTCGCTTACCACAGACGCGATCATGGGCTCCACCGCGCCGCTGGTTGCCGACATCCATAGCTTGCGCGGCCATGCCGGGCAGATCGATGTGGCGCGGGAAATGCGCGGCATCATGGACGGATCGGAAATCCGCGAAAGCCACCGCGAGGGCGACACCCGGGTGCAGGATCCCTATTGCATCCGCTGCCAGCCGCAGGTGGTGGGCGCGGCGCTGGACGTGCTGCGGATGGCCGCCAAGACGCTGGAGATCGAGGCCAACGCCGTCACCGACAACCCGCTGGTGCTGGTGAACGAAGGCCGGATCGTCTCGGGCGGCAACTTCCATGCCGAGTACGTGGGCTTTGCCGCGGATCAGATCGCGCTGGCGGTGGCCGAGATTGGCGCCATCGCGCAGCGCCGGGTGGCGCTGATGGTGGACCCGACGCTGAGCCACGACCTGCCGCCGTTCCTGACGCCCGATCCGGGGCTGAACTCCGGTTTCATGATCGCCGAGGTGACCACCGCCGCGCTGATGAGCGAGAACAAGCATCTGGCCAACCCCTGTGTGACCGACTCGACTCCGACCTCGGCCAACCAGGAGGACCACGTGTCGATGGCCGCCCATGGCGCGCTGCGGCTGTCGAAGATGAACGCGAACCTGTCGGTGATCCTGGGCGTCGAAATGCTGTGTGCCGCGCAAGGGGTGGAGGCGCGTGCGCCGTTGCAAACCTCGGCCCGCCTGCAGGATGTGCTGGCAATGCTGCGTGCCGATATCCCTTCGCTGGCTGAGGACCGCTATCTGGCGCCGGATATCGAATCTGCAAGCGCCATGGTCCGTGCGGGCCGCGTGGCGGATGCCGCTGGCGTGAAGGTGGCGGCATGATCGAAGTGACCCAAGGCACCTCGCCGCTGGTGCTGGGGCTGCCCCACACCGGCACCGATGTTCCGCCGGAAATCTGGGACAGCCTGAACGAGACCGGCCGGGCGCTGGCCGATACCGACTGGCACATTCACGACCTCTACACGGGGCTGGTGGAGGACATCACGACCGTCCGCACGCCGATCCACCGCTATGTGATCGACGTGAACCGCGACCCCGCAGGTATCAGTCTCTATCCAGGGAAAAACACCACCACTCTGGTGCCGCTCACGGATTTCGACGGGCTGCCGATCTGGCAGGAGGGCAAGGAGCCGGACGAGGCGGAGATCACCCGCCGCCGCGACGCCTATCATGCGCCCTATCACGCGGCGCTGATGGCGGAGCTGGAGCGGGTGAAGGCGATTCACGGCTTTGCCATCCTCTACGACTGCCACTCGATCCGCGGCGACATTCCGTTCCTGTTCGAAGGCCGCCTGCCGGATTTCAACGTGGGCACCAACATGGGTGAAACCTGCGACGCGTCGATCGAGGCGCTGACTGTGGCCCATTGCGCGGCGGCGGAGGGTTATACCTCCACCCTCAACGGGCGCTTCAAGGGCGGCTGGACCACCCGTCACTACGGGCGGCCTGCGGATGGCTTGCACGCGATTCAGATGGAGCTGGCGCAGGCCACCTACTGCCAGGAAAGCCCGCCCTGGACCTATCTGCCGGAGCGCGCGGAAGAACTGCGCGCCCATCTCACCAACATTCTGACTGATCTTAAAAACTGGAGGCCCTCGGCATGAGCGATCCCCGCAAGAACACCCGCGACATCTTCCCGCCCACCGGCCCGGAAATCACCGCCAAGTCCTGGCTGACCGAGGCACCGATGCGGATGATGATGAACAACCTGCATCCCGACGTTGCCGAAAACCCGCATGAGCTGGTGGTCTACGGCGGCATCGGCCGCGCGGCGCGCACCTGGAAGGATTTCGACCTGATCGTCGAGACCCTGAAGAACCTGGAAGAAGATCAGACCCTGATGGTGCAGTCCGGCAAGCCGGTCGGCGTGTTCCAGACCCACAAGGACGCGCCGCGGGTGCTGATCGCCAACTCCAACCTGGTGCCGCATTGGGCCAACTGGGACCACTTCAACGAGCTCGATAAGAAGGGCTTGATGATGTACGGCCAGATGACGGCCGGCTCCTGGATTTATATCGGCACGCAGGGCATCGTGCAGGGCACCTATGAGACCTTTGCCGAGGCGGGCCGCCAGCATTACGGCGGCGACCTCAAGGGCAAGTGGATCCTGACCGGCGGCCTGGGCGGCATGGGCGGCGCGCAGCCTTTGGCGGCTGTCTTTGCCGGTGCCTGCTGCCTGGCGGTGGAGTGCAACCCCGACAGCATCGACTTCCGCCTGCGTACAAAATACCTGGACGAGAAGGCCGAGACCCTCGACGAAGCGCTGGAGATGATCGAGCGCTGGACCGCCGCAGGCGAGGCGAAATCCGTGGGCCTCTTGGGCAACGCGGCAGAGATCTTCCCGGAGCTGGTGAAGCGCGCCGAAGCAGGCGGAATCCGCCCCGATATCGTGACCGACCAGACCTCCGCCCACGACCCGGTCAACGGCTACCTGCCGCTGGGCTGGACCATGGGCGAATGGAAAGAGCGCCGGGAAACGGACAAGAAAGCGGTGGAAAAGGCCGCCCGCGCCTCGATGAAGGTACAGGTCAAGGCGATGTGCGACTTCCACGCGATGGGCGTGCCCACGGTGGATTACGGCAACAACATCCGCCAGATGGCGCTGGAGGAAGGGCTGGAGAACGCCTTTGACTTCCCCGGCTTTGTGCCCGCCTATATCCGCCCGCTGTTCTGCAAGGGCATCGGCCCGTTCCGCTGGTGCGCGCTGTCGGGCGACCCGGAGGATATCCGCAAGACCGACGCCAAGATGAAGGAGCTGTTCCCGGAGAATGAAGGCCTGCACCGCTGGCTGGACATGGCGCAGGAACGCATCGCCTTCCAGGGCCTGCCCGCGCGGATCTGCTGGATCGGCCTGGGTGACCGCCACAAGGCCGGCCTCGCCTTCAACGAGATGGTCCGAAACGGCGAGCTGTCGGCGCCGGTTGTGATTGGCCGCGACCATTTGGACTCGGGCTCTGTCGCGTCTCCGAACCGTGAGACCGAGGCGATGATGGACGGCTCTGACGCTGTCTCCGACTGGCCGCTGCTGAACGCGCTTCTGAACACCGCTTCCGGCGCCACATGGGTGTCGCTGCACCACGGCGGCGGCGTTGGCATGGGCTTCTCGCAGCATTCCGGCGTGGTGATTTGCTGCGACGGCACCGAGGACGCCGACCGCCGCATCGGGCGGGTGCTGTGGAA
This sequence comes from Leisingera sp. ANG1, assembly GCF_000203975.2. Lineage (GTDB taxonomy): Bacteria > Pseudomonadota > Alphaproteobacteria > Rhodobacterales > Rhodobacteraceae > Leisingera. The sequence continues at coordinate 67,821 of NZ_AFCF02000016.1, forward strand.
TGACCCGGCCACAGGCGTCATGCGCCATGCGGATGCGGGCTATGACATCGCCAAGGATTGCGCGCGCGAGCACGGGCTGAACCTGCCCGGCATTCTGGGCTGACGTCCGAGCGAGAGAAAGGCAGAAATCCGGCGCGGATTTCTGCCATGAAAAATCGATTTTTCATGGCCGTTTCCCTCGCAGGGAAACGGCTATTTTTCGTTCAGCAGCCGTTCGGCGGTGTTTTTGGCGTCGCTCAGGTGCCGTTCGATGGCGGCTTGCGCAGCCTTTGCATCCCCCGACACAATCGCCTCGCAAATGTCCTGCATATGGGCGGGGCCGGGTTTCTGGCGCTCCGCGGTCGACAGCGTCACCGCCCGCAGCCGGCTGATGCGGCCGTTCAGACGCTGGGCGATTTCCCAGGCGACGTTGTGGCCGGCGCCGTCAAAGATGATCCGGTAGAACTCTGTCGTGGCGCGCAGCATCGGGGTGGGCACGCCTGCGCCCACGGCCTCTTGCAGGCTCTGCAGTGCCGCCTTCAGCTGCTCTGCCAGCTGCGGTGTGATGTTGCGGGCGCATTCGGTGGCGGCGGCGGTCTCCAGCATCTGGCGGATGTCGTAGATCTGCCGCGCGTCGGCCCATGTGAGCTGCGCCACGATCGGGCCCTTGCCGGGCAGGATCTCCACCAGTCCCTCTGCCTCCAGATAGCGGATGGTTTCCCGCACCACGGTGCGGCTGACGCCAAGCTGGTCGCACAGGGGCCGCTCCACCAGCCGTTCGCCGGGGGTGAACTGGCCGGAGATGATCGCCTCGCGCATCCGCTCCTGCACGATGTCGCGCAGGGTCTGCGGCTGGTGGTCGATTTTGCTCATGATGGGGCTGGTCATAGTTCTTCCGATAACAACGAGGGCAGGGCGGAACAAGTCTGCATTGACATACTGTATGATGGTATACCATATTACGGCAACTGGAATCAGACAAGAAAGACCCGCCCATGCCTGCCGAAATCCGCAAGACGCTGCTGCATGTCGAAGAAACCCTGATCGAGGGCGGCAAGGCAGCGGAAACCCCGCTCAAGATGATTGCCGCGGTGGCGGTGATCAAAAACCCCTGGGCAGGGCAGGGATTTGTCGAGGACCTGCGCCCGGCGATCCATGACTGCGCGCCCGGTCTGGGCGAGAAGCTGACCGCGATGATCCTGGAAGCGGCCGGCGGCGGCGACAAGGTGGAGGGCTACGGCAAATCCGCCATCGTCGGTGTGAATGGCGAGGTCGAGCATGCCTCTGCCCTGATCCACACGCTGCGGTTCGGCAATCACTTCCGCGAGGCGGTGGGGGCGAAATCCTATCTGGCCTTCACCAACACCCGCGGGCCGGCCAATGCCTCGCTGCAGATCCCGCTGATGGACAAGAACGACGGCGGGCGCCGCAGCCATTACCTGACCATCCAGCTGTCGGTTGCCGATGCGCCCGGCCCGGATGAGATCGTGATCGCGCTGGGTGCTTCGATAGGCGGCCGTCCGCATCACCGCATCGGCGACCGCTATCAGGACCTGAAGGAACTGGGCCATGACGTCGACAATCCTGCCGCTGTCTGAGCCTTACGGGGCCGTCTCCTGCCATAGGGCAGGGGAGGGGTCTCCGCTGGTGCTGATCCACGGGGTCGGCATGCAATCGGCGGCCTGGGGGCCGCAGATTGAGGCTTTTGCGCAGACCCATGAGGTCATCGCGCTGGACATGCCCGGCCATGGCGGCAGCGCGCCGCTGCCGGAGGGCGCGGAACTGCCGGATTATGTGGCCTGGCTGCACGCGGTTTTGCAGGCGCTGGATCTGGGGCCGGTTTCCTTGGCTGGCCACTCCATGGGCGCGCTGATTGCCGGCGGCTATGCTGTCAGCCATCCGGAGAACGCGGCCCGCGTGGCGCTGCTGAACGGGGTGTTCCGCCGTTCCTCAGACGCACGGGCTGCGGTTGAGGCGCGCGCGGCTGAAATCCGCGCGGGCAGCTTTGATCTGGAGACACCGCTGGCGCGCTGGTTCGGGCAGAGTGAGACCGACCAGGCGGCACGGGCGCAGGTCGGGGAATGGCTGTCAGCTGTGAACCTGGCGGGCTACGCAGCCGCCTATACCGCCTTTGCCCGCGGTGACAGCACCTATGCGGACGGCTTTGCGGGCATCCCTTGCCCGCTGCTGGCGCTGACCGGCGATGGCGATCCGAACTCGACACCCGCGATGGCGCAAGCCATGGCGGATGCCGCGCCGCAGGGCAGGGCGGTTGTCATCGAAGGCCACCGGCATATGGTCAACTTGACTGCACCCGCAGCGGTCAATGCCGCCTTGCAGGGCTGGCTGGATACGGAAGGAGCAACGTCATGAGCGAGATCGACCCGCGCGCTCTGCGAAACGCATTCGGGACCTTCATGACCGGCGTTACCGTGGTGACAACCCATGATGCGGACGGAAACCCCATCGGTTTTACCGCCAATTCCTTTACCTCGGTGTCGCTGGACCCGCCGCTGGTGCTGGTGTGCATCGCCAATTCCTCCAGCAACTACGCCGCGTTCGAGCAGGCGGGCGGGTTTGCCGTCAATGTGCTGGCGGAGGACCAGAAGGACGTCTCGAACACCTTCGCACGGCCTGTCGAGGACCGTTTTGCCGCCGTCAGCTGGCAGAACGGGCCGCAGGGCAGCCCGGTGTTCGAGGGTGTCTCCGCCTGGTTCGACTGCACCATGCACAACCGGGTTGAGGCGGGCGACCACCTGATCCTGATCGGACGGGTGGAGGCGTTTGAAACCTCGCCCGCGCCGGGGCTGGGATACGCCCGCGGCGCCTATGTGACCGCGGCGGCGGAGGCCGAAGCCCTGACTCAAGGAGCCAAGCTGATCGTCTCGGCATTGATCGAGCATGAGGGCAAAGTGCTGCTCATGGGCAACGATCAGGGCAAGCTGACGCTGCCGGAAATCCGGGTCGGCAAGGAGGGTGCCTCTGCCGCCCTGGCCAAGCTGATCGCGGACACCGGCGTCGAGGCGGAGCCGGGGTTCATCTATTCCGTTTACGAAGACAAAGCGCGCGAACATCAGCACATCTCGTTTCTGTGCCAATCGGCCGGCGGCACACCGGCCAAGGGGGTTTTCACACCGCTGACCCAATCCACGCTGATGGACATTGCCGACGCGGCGATGTGCACCATGCTGGAGCGGTTCGCGAGTGAATCCCGGATGGGCAATTTCGGGGTGTATTATGGCAATCAGACCACCGGGCAGGTCCGCCCCGTGGCGACAGGGAGCAAGGGCGCATGAAATTTTCCCTCTTTGCGCATATGGAGCGGATTTCCGCGGCAGACGACCAGAAGAGGCTTTATGACGAGTTCATCCAGCTGTGCAAAATCGCCGATGACGGCGGTATGCATGCGGTTTGGACCGGCGAGCATCACGGGATGAACTTCACCATCTCGCCGAACCCGTTTCTGAACCTCATCGACGTGGCGCGGCACACCAAGAACGTGCGGCTGGGCACCGGCACGGTGATTGCGCCGTTCTGGCATCCGATCCGGCTGGCGGGTGAGGCGGCGATGACCGACATCATCACCGAGGGCCGCCTGGACCTGGGCATCGCCCGCGGGGCCTATTCGTTTGAATACGAACGCATGATGCCCGGCATGGACGCCTGGGAGGCGGGCCAGCGGATGCGGGAGCTGATCCCGGCAGTGCAGGGGTTGTGGCAGGGTGACTATGCGCAGGAGGGGGAGTTCCACTCCTTCCCGAAAACCACCTCCTCGCCCAAGCCGCTGCAGCAGGACGGGCCGCCGATCTGGGTCGCGGCGCGCGATCCCAACAGTCATGAATTCGCGGTGAAGAATGGTTGCAATGTGCAGGTGACGCCGCTGTGGAAGGGTGATGAGGAAATCACCGACCTGATGGGCAAGTTCAACGATGCCTGTGCGAAACACAGCGACGTGCCGCGGCCCAAGATCATGCTGCTGCAGCACACCTATGTCGCGGACAGCGCCGAGGATGTGAAACGCGGGGCGGAGGAGCTGAACCGTTTCTACTGCTACTTCGGGGCCTGGTTCATGAACCAGCGGGACGTCAGCCAGGGCCTGATTGATCCCCTGAGTGACGAGGAGATTGCCGCGCATCCCTTCTACAGCCCTGAAGCGATGGAGCGCGATCTGGTGATTGGCGAACCGGCGGCGGTGATCGAGCGGCTGAAAAAGTATGAGGCGCTGGGATATGATGAATACTCGTTCTGGATCGATAGCAGCATGAGTTTCGAGCGCAAGAAAGCCTCGCTTGAGCGGTTCATCACCGAAGTCATGCCCGCGTTTCAGTAAGGGAACCTGAGAATGCAGACATTCCAGCAGTATATCGGCGGTGCGTTCGAGGACGCGAGCGAGACCTTTGACAGCCTCGATCCGGCCACCGGCAAACCCTGGGCACAGATGCCTGCCGCTTCGGCGGCGGATGTGGACCGGGCGGTCAAGGCTGCGGAGGCTGCGTTCTTCTCGCCTGAATGGTCTGGGATGACGGCCACCCAGCGCGGCAAGCTGCTGATGCGGCTGGCTGATCTGGTGGCGGAAAATGCGCCGCGACTGGCGGAGCTTGAAACCCGCGACACCGGCAAGATCATTCGCGAGACTTCGGCCCAGATTGCCTATGTGGCGGAATACTACCGCTACTATGCCGGCCTCGCCGACAAGATCGAAGGCGCGCATCTGCCGATTGATAAACCGGACATGGAGGTCTGGCTGCGGCGCGAGCCGGTGGGGGTGGTGGCGGCCATCGTGCCGTGGAATTCGCAGCTGTTCCTGTCTGCGGTCAAAATTGGCCCGGCGCTGGCGGCGGGCTGCACGGTTGTCTTGAAGGCGTCCGAGGAAGGCCCGGCGCCGATGCTGGAATTTGCCCGCATCTTTGATCAGGCGGGCTTTCCGCCCGGCGTGCTGAACGTGATCACCGGCGGGCCGGAGGCGGGTGCTGCGCTGACCAGCCACGCGTCGGTCGCCCATGTGGCCTTCACCGGCGGGCCGGAGACCGCGCGCCATATCGTGCGCAACTCGGCAGAGAATCTTGCCTCCACCTCGCTGGAGCTGGGCGGCAAGTCGCCCTTTATCGTGTTCGACGATGCGGATCTGGAAAGCGCAGTGAATGCGCAGGTCTCTGGTATCTTCGCTGCCACCGGGCAAAGCTGCGTCGCGGGATCGCGGCTGGTGATCCAGAAGGGCATCAAGGATGCTTTCCTTGCGCGGCTGAAGGAGAAAGCCGAAGCGGTGGTGATCGGCGCGCCGGATGACATGGCAACCGAGGTCGGGCCGCTTTGCACCCTGAAACAGCGAGATCACGCACTGCGGCTGATCGGAGCCTCGGTTGACGCCGGGGCGAAACTGGTCACTGGCGGCGCAGCGCCGGAAGGGGAGGGGTTCTATTTTCCGCCCACGGTGCTGGATTGCTCCGGTGCACCGGAGGCACCCTGCCTGTCGACTGAATTCTTCGGCCCGGTGTTGTCGGTGGTGGAGTTTGAGACCGAGGCGGAGGCGATGGAAATCGCCAACAACACCGCATTTGGCCTGGCCTCGGGCGTGTTCACCCAAAACCTCACCCGCGCGCACCGGATGATCCGGGGCATCCGGGCGGGCATCGTCTGGGTCAACACCTACCGCGCGGTGAGCCCGATTGCGCCCTTTGGGGGCCATGGGCTGTCGGGCCACGGGCGCGAGGGCGGGCTGCAGGCGGCCTTGGATTACACCAAGGTGAAGGCCGTCTGGCTTCGCACCAGCGATGATCCAATCCCCGATCCCTTTGTGATGCGCTGATCTGAGGCGCTCAGGAACGAGGGGGCTGCCTGCCCCCTCGCGCTCCCCCGGGGATATTTTCAGCCAGGAGAAGAGGGGATCCGCGCCGTGCGGCAGCGGAATCTCTGGACGCGGGCGCTGATCGGGGCACACTTAATCAATACTGCAGCCGCTTTGGATGCAGCGTGAGGAGGTGTGTGATGAGTGACGCAATTTACAAGACGGTGGATGTGGTGGGCAGCTCGCAGTCCAGCATCGAGGACGCGATCAGCGGGGCGATTGCCCGCGCGTCCAAGACCATTGACCATATCAGCTGGTTCGAGGTCGGAGAGATCCGCGGCCATGTCGAGGACGGCAAGGTGGCCCATTACCAGGTGGGGCTGAAGATCGGCTTCCGGCTGGACTGATCCGGCAGAGACGGGCGCAAGTGGCGCAGCGGCGCGGATGCGCTATCTGTTGGCGCAGACCCGGATGGGGAGCGTTTCCAGATGCAGATCAGCCCCCGCAGCGTGATTGTGCTGGGCGGCACGGGGTTTCTCGGCCGCCGGGTGGTTCGGCGTCTTCAGCAGCAGGGATGCCGCGTCAGCGCAGGCACCCGCACCCCCGGCGCACCAGCGCCGGAGGAATGGGAGACCGGGGTGCAGCAGGTGCAGGTCGATCTTGCGCAGCAGGGTGTCATGGCGCGCGCCCTCAGCGGCGCCGGCTGGGTGGTCAACTGCATCGGATTTTACACGGAGACACGGCAGCAGAGTTTTCAGGACGTGCACCTGGCAGGCGCCCGCAGGGTTGCCCGGCTGGTGCAGGAGACACCTGGCCAGCGGCTGATCCACGTCTCCGGGATCGGTGCCAGCCTGCATTCGCCCTCAGCCTATGTGCGGGCCAGGGCAGAAGGCGAGGTGGCCGTGCGAAATGCCTGCCCCGATGCGGTGATCCTGCGGCCCAGCGTGATGTTCTGCCAGGGCGGCGTGTTCTTTGGCGATCTGCAGAAGATCGCAGCCCGCCTGCCGGTGATCCCGCTGTTCGGGGCCGGACGCACCCGGCTGCAGCCGGTTTGGGTGGAGGATGTGGCCGAAGCGGTGGCCTGTGTGCTGGAAGGGCCGCGCGCGCAGCGGAAAGTCTATGAGCTGGGCGGGCCGGATGTGTTTGCTTACCGCGACATCCTGCGGCGGCTGGCGGCCCGCAGTGGCCGCCGCCGCCTGCTGCTGCCGGTGCCCTTTGCGCTGTGGCGGCTTGCGGCGGCGCTGCTGGCGCCGCTGTCAAAACCGCCGGTCACCCCGGCGCAGATTGCGCTGATGCGGCGCGACAATACCGTGGGCGCAGGTGTTGCAGGGTTCACCGATCTGGGGATCAAGCCGCATTCCGCCGTGGCGATGGGGCTGGTGTAGATCGAAGGGGTCCTGCCCCCGTCCGCCCTGTCAGCCGCTGGTGTTCCTGACCCAGGGCTTCTCCTGCACTCGTGCCTCGCGGATGGTCCGCCCGTAATGCCCGCTGAACGACCGCCCCAGCGAAGAGGCAGAGGAAAACCCGCAGCGCATCGCAATCTGCTCCAGGCTGAGATGGGTTTCCTCCGACAGGTAGCGGGCGTGCTGGAGCCGCAGCATCTTGTAGTATTTTCCCGGCGTCATGCCGAGTTCGCGCTGGAACGCCCGGGCCAGGGTGCGTTCGGACAGCGACACCCGCTTGGCCAGGGCCGCCGTGCTTAGCGGGGTTTCGATGGTCTCGGCCATCAGGTTCGCGGCCTTCAGGATCTTGGGCGAGCCGCGCTGCTCCAGCCTCGCGGCGCCGCGGTTCAGTTCCGACTGGCGCGACGGGTCATAGACAAACATCGTTGAGGCACCGAAGGCGGCGGCGGAACCGTAAAGATCCTGAATGAGGCTCAGCATCATGTCGAGCGCGGTGCTGGCGCCGCCGCAGGTCAGGAAGGGGCCGGAGCGGACAAAGCGGGCTGTCGAAACCTCGGCATTCGGGAAGGCCTCGGCAAAGGCGTCCAGCTCCTGCCAGTGGATCGTCGCGCTGTGCCCGTCCAGCACCCCGGCCGCAGCCAGCAGCCAGGCGGCGGTATCGAGCGCCAGTACGAGCCGGGCAGCCCGCGTGGCTGCCCGGAGCTTGGCCAGCAGGGCAGGCGTCACCTGTTCGCGCACATGGTAGCCGGCAACCAGAACCAGGGTGCGGTTGCCCTGGCCTTCGTCAAAGGCACCGTCCGGTGTGATCTGCAGCCCGCTGGAACTGCGCACCGGCGCCCCGTTCAGCGTGGTGACACGCCATCCGGCAACATCCTGGCCCGCATTCATCCGCACATCGCGCAGCGGTTCCATGGCGCTGGCCAGCACCATGTTGGAAAACCCCTCGAACAGCAGGAATTCGAATATTGGCGGCGGATTTGTCTGCATCTGTATAGTAATTGACCGAAATTGTATAAGCGCTGCGTCAACTCCTGCGCTAATCACGCAGGAAGTCAAGCATCTTGACGATCCGCCGAAGACCACCTGACGCCTGCTCTCTAACCGCTGATACCTTCATGACTACCGCTCCTCTTCTCTGGCAGCCGGATCTTTCGGCGCGCCGCAAACCTTTGCTGTCCGGCTTCATGGCGCAGGCTTCTGCTGCCGCTGGTACAGCTCTGGACAGCTTCGCCGCACTGCACGCCTGGTCGGTTGCGCAGCCGCAGGACTTCTGGCCGCTGGCCTGGGACTTTTGCGGGCTAGAGGGCGATCAGGGCACGGTTCCGTTGCTGGCCCATCAGGACCCGATGCAAGTCCGCTTCTTCCCCGAAGCGCGGCTGAACATCGTGGAGACATTCCTGAAGAACGCTGACGGGCGCGAGGCAATTGTGTTCATCGGTGAGGATGGCCGCCGCATGGCCTGGACCCGCGCAGAGCTGAAGCGCGAGGTTGAAATGCTCGCTGCCGCCCTGCGGGACGCCGGGATCGGCGCTGGCGACCACGTCGCGGGCTATGTGCCGAACATGCCGCAGACCGTGGCGGCGATGCTGGCCACGGCCTCTCTGGGGGCGGTCTGGTCCTCCTGCGCGCCGGAGAGCGGGCCGGATGTGGTGGTCGACCGGTTTGGCCAGATCGAGCCCAAGCTGATGTTTGCCGCAGATGGCTATTTCTACAACGGCAAGGTGTTTGAGACCCGCGCCGCCATTGCCGAGGTCGCCGCCCGGGTGCCGTCGGTCCGGCAGATCGTGGTCTGGCCCTATGCCGGCGAGGCGCAGGACCTGCCGAAAGGCATGGCCGCCTATGAGGGTTTCAAGCAGGAAGATGCCCCGGCGCTGGACTGCCGTCCCATGGGCTTCCGCGATCCGCTCTATGTGATGTTTTCCTCCGGCACCACCGGCAAGCCCAAGTGCATTGAGCATTCCGGCGGCGGCACCCTGCTGCGGATGCTGGTGGAGCAGCAGCTGCACTGCGACCTGCAACCGGGCGACCGGATGTTCTATTACACCACCTGCAACTGGATGATGTGGAACTGGCAGGTGGCGGCGCTGGCCTCCGAGGCCGTGATCGTGCTGTTTGACGGCAATCCGATGTATCCGGGCATGCGCCGCCTGTTCGACCTGGCTGAGGCGGAGAAGGTCACGCATTTCGGTATTTCCGCCAAATACATCGATGCCTCGCAAAAGCGCCGCAACCGGCCTGCGGACAGTCATGACCTGGCTGCGCTGCGGGTGGTTCTGTCCACCGGTTCGCCGCTGTCGCCCGAGGGCTTTGCCCATGTCTATGCCGACTGGAAGGCGGATGTGCAGCTGGCCTCGATCTGCGGCGGCACCGATATTCTGGGCTGTTTCATCGGCGGCTGCCCGCTGCTGCCGGTGCATCAGGGCGAAATTCAGGCGCCGATGCTGGGGCTGGATGTGGCGACTCTGAACGATCAGGGCGAACCTGTTGAAGGTGTGGCGGGCGAGCTGGTCTGCCGCAATGCGCATCCGTCGATGCCGACGCGGTTCCTGAACGACCCCGGCAATGCCCGTTACCGCGCCAGCTATTTCGAAGCCTATCCCAATATCTGGCGGCAGGGCGATTTCACCATCCGCACGGAACATGGCGGCTATGTGGTGCTGGGCCGCTCGGACGCGACGCTGAACCCCGGCGGCGTGCGGATCGGCACGGCGGAAATCTACCGGCAGCTCGACAAGATAGACGAGGTCGCGGATGCGGTGGTGGTCGGCCAGAGCATCGATAACGACGTGCGGGTGGTGCTGTTTGTGGTTCCTGCCGAAAGTGCTGCGCTAGACGACGCGCTAACCGCCCGGATCAAAACGGAAATCCGCAGAAATGCCTCGCCACGCCACGTGCCCGCGAAAATCATCGCCGTCGCAGACATCCCGCGCACCAAGTCCGGCAAGACTGCCGAGCTGGCGGTGCGCGATGTGGTGAACAAACATCCCGTCCGCAACCTCTCCGGCCTCGCCAATCCGCAGGTGCTGGAGCTGTTTGCGGATCACCCTGAATTGCAAGCTTAACCCCAAAGGAGCGAGACCATGCCCCTGACCATGAACCGAGACGTCTTCATCACTGCCGCCGTGACCGGCTCTGGCGGCACCCAGGACAAATCCCCCCATGTGCCGCGCTCGCCCAAGCAGATCGCGGAGTCCGCGATCGCGGCGGCCAAGGCTGGTGCGGCGGTGGTGCATTGCCATGTGCGCGACCCCGAAACCGGTGCACCGTCCCGGAAACTTGAGTATTACCGGGAGCTTACTGACCGCATCCGCGATTCCGAAGTTGACGTGGTGCTGAACCTGACCGCAGGCATGGGCGGCGACATCGTGTTCGGCTCGACTGAAGCGCCGCTGCCGGTCAACGAGGCGGCAACCGACATGATCGGCGCCACCGAGCGGATGGCCCATATCGCCGAATGCCTGCCGGAAATCTGCACGCTCGACTGCGGCACCATGAACTTTGCCGAGGCCGATTACGTCATGACCAACACACCGGGCATGCTGCGGGCGATGGGTCAGATGATGACCGATCTGGGCGTGAAGCCGGAGATCGAGGCGTTTGATACCGGCCACCTGTGGTTTGCCAAGCAATTGGTAAAAGAAGGAATTCTGGAGCCGAACGCGCTGGTGCAGCTGTGCATGGGTGTTCCGTGGGGCGCGCCGAACGACCTCAACACCTTCATGGCGATGGTCAACAATGTGCCGTCCGACTGGACCTGGTCGGCGTTCTCCCTTGGCCGGGACCAGATGCCCTATGCGGCGCAGTCGGTGCTGGCGGGCGGCAACGTGCGGGTGGGCCTTGAGGACAACCTGTTCCTGGACAAGGGCGTGCTGGCCACCAACGCACAGCTTGTGGAGCGCGCGGTCGGCGTGATCGAGGGCATGGGCGCCCGGATCATCGGCCCGGAGGCGGTCCGCGAGAAGCTGGGCCTGACCAAGCGCGCGCCGGTGGCGAAATAAGCCGAAATGCGGGGGTGCCACGCGTGCACCCCCTGTACACCCCCTGTGCACCGGCGGGCGCACAGGGAAGGCGATCAGAGGATAGATCATGAAAACAGCAGCAATCATCGGCGGCGGGGTTATCGGCGGCGGCTGGGCCGCGCGGTTCCTTTTGAACGGCTGGAACGTGCGGGTGTTCGACCCGGACCCGGAAGCGGAGCGCAAGATCGGCGAAGTGCTGGCCAACGCCCGCCGCTCGCTGCCGTCGCTGTATGACAAGGCGCTGCCGGCCGAAGGTGAACTGACCTTCCACGCCGACATGGCGGAGGCGGTGGCAGATACCGCCTGGATCCAGGAGAGCGTGCCGGAGCGGCTGGACCTGAAGCACAAGATCCACGCTCAGCTGCAGGAGCACGCACCGGCATCTGCGGTGATCGGTTCCTCGACCTCCGGCTTCAAGCCCTCGGAACTGAATGCCGAAGGCGCCCGCGCCGTGGTGGCGCATCCGTTCAACCCGGTTTACCTGCTGCCGCTGGTCGAGCTGGTGGGCGATGCGGACACCTGCGCGCAGGCCGCAGACCTGCTGCGCGAGGTGGGGATGTACCCGCTGACCGTGCGCAAGGAGATCGACGCGCATATCGCCGACCGTCTGCTGGAAGCGGTCTGGCGCGAAGGGCTGTGGCTGATCAAGGACGGCATCTGCACCACTGAGGAGCTGGACGAGTCGATCCGTATGGGCTTTGGCCTGCGGTGGGCGCAGATGGGTCTGTTCGAGACCTACCGGATTGCCGGCGGCGAGGCGGGTATGAAGCATTTCATGGCGCAGTTCGGCCCGGCGCTGGAATGGCCCTGGACCAAGCTGATGGATGTTCCGGAGTTCACCGAGGAGCTGGTCGACCTGATCGCGGGCCAGTCCGATGCGCAATCCGGCCATATGCCGATCCGCGCGCTGGAACGTCTGCGCGACGACAACCTGGTCGGCATGATGCGGGCGCTGAAGAAATCCGGCAGCGGTGCCGGCGGTGTCATCAACACCCATGAGGCCACGCTGCCCGTGCCGGACGCGGTGGAGCTGCCGGTCACCGTCAGCCGCCCGGTGCCGCAGAGCTGGACCGACTACAACGGCCACATGAACGAGGCGCATTACACCGAGGCCTCGGCCCAGGCGACCGACCGGTTCATGGAGATGATCGGCGCGGATGCAGACTACATCGCCGCGGGCGGCAGCTACTTCACCGTCGAGAACCATGTGCGCTTCCTGGATGAGCTGCACGAGGGCGATGTGCTGACCGTGACCACCCAGGTGCTGCAGGGCGAAGGCAAGAAAATGCAACTGTTCCACCGCCTGTTCGGCCCCGAGGGCAAGCTGGCGGCGACCGTGGAAACGCTGCTTTTGCACATGGACCTGAACGCGCGCGGCACCTCGCTGCCGTCGCCGGAGGTTGCGGACAAGCTGGCAGGTTTCGCTGCGGCGCACGCGGGTCTGCCGCTGCCCGAAGGTGCCGGGCGCCACGTCGGACAGCGCGGATAACTTGGAAACCCGGCGGCTCGCGCGCTGCCGGGTTTCTTTTTGCGGGCCGGGTCTCCTCCCCGATCCGGCCCGTTTTTTATTGATTGGCGGTCTGCTGCGGATGCGGCGGCCGGGGGAGGATCAAGCCGGAGCGCGGCGGGGAAAGCTTCATCCCGTCAGGGCGTTCTGATCAGCCCGCCGGGCAAGGAGGGTCCCGGCGCTGAGACACCTGAAATCTACGGGAGGACCAAATGTCTGAAGAAAACTCCAACAGCCACCTGGTGGCAAAATCCGGTTTCTTTACCGGCCTGCATCCGGGGATGAGCATTGCAGCCAAGGGCATGATTGCCGCCTTTGTGATCTTTACGGTCATGAACGTCGAGTTCGCCGGAGGCCTTTACAAGTCGATCCGCAGCTGGATCGAAAACGGGCTCAGCTTCTATTACATCACCCTGTTTTCCATCGGGCTTTTTGTCTGCTTCTGGCTGATGTTCTCGCGTTTCGGAAAGATCCGCCTGGGCGATGACGACTCGCGTCCCGAATTCAGCAACTTCAGCTGGTTCTCGATGCTGTTCTCCGCAGGCATCGGCATCGGCATCCTGTTCTTTGGTGTTGCCGAGCCGATCTTCTACTTCGACACCTCTGCAGTCTGGGGCTATCCCAACAACCCGCATGCGGACCTTGCGGGCCATACGGAAATGGACATGCAGCGCGCGGTGGACGCGATGCGCGTGACCTTCTTCCACTGGGGCTTCCACGGCTGGGCGTTTTACGTACTGGTTGGTCTGAGCCTGGCGTATTTCGGGTTCCGCAAGAAGCTGCCGCTGACCCTGCGGTCGGCGCTCTATCCGCTGATCGGCGAGCGCATTTACGGCCCCTGGGGGCACGCAGTGGACCTTCTGGCGGTGTTCGGCACGGTGTTTGGCGTCGCGACCTCGCTCGGTCTGGGCGTCAGCCAGATGGCGGCGGGTCTGAACCATCTGTTCGGTGTTGATCCCGGCACCGGCACCAAGCTGGTTCTGATCGCGGTTGTGTCGGTCATCGCAACTATTTCCGCGGTGTCCGGCGTTGGCAAGGGCATCCGCATCCTGTCGGAATGGAACATCTGGCTGTCGATCGTGCTGCTGGCAGCCTTTGTGATCTTTGGGCCGTTCCAGTGGCTGATGGGCCTGTTTGTGACCACTCTTGGTGACTATGTTGCAAGCTTCGTTCCGATGGGGTTCTGGACGGCAACCGAAGGCCCGGATGTGGCCTGGCAGGGTGGCTGGACGATCTTTTACTGGGGCTGGTGGATTTCCTGGTCGCCGTTTGTCGGCGTGTTCATTGCCCGCATTTCGCGCGGCCGGACGATCCGCGAATTCATGGTCGGGGTGATGTTTGTTCCCACCACCATCGCGTTCTTCTGGCTGTGCATGTTCGGCGGCAATGCGATCTGGCAGGAAATGCACATGGGCTCCGGCATTGCTTCGGCTGACGGGGCGGGCATCATCCAGACCGTGCGTGACTGGAACCTGCCGAGCGCGCTGTTCGGGACCATCGACAACATCGGCGCCACCAGCTGGATGGGCGACATGAGCTGGGTCAGCTGGCCGATGTCGCTGCTGGCGACGTTCCTGTTGTTCTCGTGGTTCATCACCTCGTCGGACTCCGGCACGCTGGTGATCACCACCATGCTTTCGATGGGGGACGACAACCCGCCGAAGAAGTTCCGCATCATCTGGGGCCTGGGCGAAGGCGTGGTTGCGGCGGCGCTGCTGCTGGCCGGGGGGCTTGGCGCGCTTCAGACCGCGTCGATTGCGGCGGCCTTCCCGATTTCCTTTGTGCTGATCGCAATGATCTGGGGTTTGCTTAAGTCGCTGCACGACGATCCTTCGGCGTCGCCGATCTCGGTTGAGACGGTGGCAGCGGACGGAACCCGTATGAAGCAGGACCTGCACGCCTGAGGCACGTAAGGTTTCCGCAAAAGGAAAGCGCCGGGCTGGAGAGGCCCGGCGCTGTTTTTTTCGTGCTGGTGCGGGTCAGTCGCAGGCGGCGGTGACGATGATTTCCACCTTCAGGATTTCGCGCGCCAGCTTGGCCTCGCCGCAGGCGCGGGCCGGGGCGTGGCCTTCGGGGACCCAGGCGTTCCAGACCTCGTTCAGCTCTGCGAAATAGGACATGTCGGAGAGCCAGATCACGGTCTGCAGCAGGCGGGTCTTGTCGCTGCCTGCCTCGGCCAGCAGGGCGTCGACCTTGGCGAGGATCTCGCGGGTCTGCTCGGCGGCGGTTTCGGCCTCGGACACCTGGCCGCTGAGGTACACAACGCCGTTGTGCTTGACGATTTTGCTGGAGCGGGCGGTAGTGCCGATGCGGGTGATGGTCATGGGATTTGCCTTTCCTTGGGTAAGCTGCCGCGGTCATAGCGGCCGCGGCAGCCGGGGGAAAGGGCGGGCAGATCAGGCCACCTGGATCAGGCCCGTCAGATCAGGCAGGTCTTGGCGGCCAGCTCATCAATCAGCACCCGCTGGTTTTCGCTGTAATCGACCGGCACGTCGATCAGATGCACGCCGCCCGCGGCAAAGGCGGCCGCGAACGTTGGCGCCAGGTCTTCGGTCCGTTCAATCCGGTGGCCGGTGGCGCCATAGCTGGCGGCGTATTGCACGAAATCGGGGTTGTTGAATTCCAGCCCCCAGTCGGCAAAGCCGACATGCGCCTGTTTCCAGCGGATCATGCCGTAGGAACTGTCGTTCAGCACCGTGACCACGAGGTTGAGGCCAAGCCGCACCGCAGTTTCCAGTTCCTGGCTGTTCATCATAAAGCCGCCGTCGCCGCAGATCGCCATCACCCGGCGGTCCGGGTTCAGAAGTGCGGCCATCATGGCCGAAGGAAGCCCTGCGCCCATGGTTGCCAGCGCGTTGTCCAACAGCACGGTGTTGGGGTGAAAGGCTTTGTAATTGCGGGCATACCAGAGCTTGTAGATGCCATTGTCGAGCGCGATGATATCGCAGTCCGCCATCACCTTACGGGTGTCGGCGACCAGCCGCTGCGGGATCACCGGGAAGCGCGGATCATCGGCGAGTTCAGTGATATGGCTGTCGGTCTCCGCCTTCATGCGCTGGAAGAAGCTGCGGTCGAAATCGAGCGGTCCGCCGAGGATGTCTCCCAACCGGGTGATGGATCCTTCCAGATCGCCCACCACCTCGGCTTGCGGGAAATAGACCTGATCGACCTGCGCCGCCTTGTAGTTCACATGGATCACTTTGGTGCCGCCCTCGGTCATGAAGAAGGGCGGTTTTTCGACCACGTCATGGCCCACGTTGATGATCAGATCGGCGCGTTCGATGGCGCAGTGGAGGTAGTCGCCGTCTGACAGCGCAGCGGTGCCGAGGAAAAGGTCCGAGCTTTCGTCGACCACCCCCTTGCCCATCTGGGTGTTGAAGAAGGGGATTTGCACCCGTTCGATGAAATCACAGAGTGCCGAGCGTGCCTTGCGGCGGTTGGCGCCGGCGCCGATCAGCACCAGTGGCATTTTGGCGGCGCGGATCATGTCAGCCGCTTCGGTCAGAACGGCCTCGTCCGGCACGGCGTAATGGCGGACGTGGGGCGGGATGACAGAGGCGTCTGTGTCCTCCGCCGCGATATCCTCGGGCAGTTCCAGCAGCACCGCGCCGGGGCGTTCTTCTTCGGCCACGCGGAAGGCCTCGCGGATCAGCGCGGGGATGGTGTTGCCGTGCACGATCTGACGCGACATCTTGCAGACCGGATCAAACAGGTTCACCACGTCGATGATCTGGAACCGGCCCTGCTTGGATTTCTTGATCGGTTTCTGCCCGGTGATCATGATCAGCGGCATCGCCCCCAGATGGGCATAGGCCGCCGGCGTGGCGAGGTTGGTGGCGCCGGGGCCAAGCGTTGCCATGCAGACGCCCGGTTTGCCGGTGAGGCGGCCATAAGTTGCCGCCATGAATCCGGCGCCCTGCTCATGCCGGGTCAGCACCAGCTTGATGTTTGAGGTGCGCAGGGAGTCCAGCAGATCAAGGTTTTCCTCACCCGGGACGCCAAAGACGTATTCGACGCCTTCGGCCTCCAGCGCGGCCACAAGAAGGTCGGAAGCTTTGGCGGGGCGGTCAGAATCTGGCATGGAGTCTCCTTTAATTTTTCTGGCGGGGCGGGTTACTGCGCGGCGTGCTGCTGGGCCTGTTCCGGGTAAAGCTCCGCCATCGAGACCGAGCGGCCGCTGTCATGCACGATCCGCGCGTGGTAGCGGCGCAAGAGCCGCGGTTCAGTAACGCCGCAGCTGTGGGCGAGGATGGTCACCTCCTTGAGCATGTTCTTGGCATAAGAGGCGACCCGTTCCGCCTTGTCGGCGGGGTCGAGGCCGAACTGCAGCTTGGGATTATGGGTGGTGATGCCGGTGGGGCAGGTGTTTTTGTTGCACTGCAGCGCCTGGATGCAGCCGAGCGCAAACATGAAGCCGCGCGCCGAATTGACGAAATCGGCGCCGGCGCAGAAGGCCCAGGCGACCTCTGACGGGTTGATCAGCTTGCCGCTGGCGCAGACCTTGATGCGCTGTCGCAGGCCGTAGCGGGTCAGCACATCCACCGCCTTGGGCAGGCTTTCGCGCAGGGGCATGCCCATGTTGTCGATCAGGCTCATCGGGGCGGCGCCGGTGCCGCCGTCGGCGCTGTCGATGGTGATGAAATCGGGGGCGCTGGCCTCGCCGCGGGAGAGGATCTCCTGGCAGAGGCCGTCGAGGAAGCCGTGGGCGCCGAGCACCGCCTTGAACCCCACGGGCTTGCCCGTGACCTCGCGCACATAGGCGATCATGTCGAGGAGTTCGCCCACGTTGGAGGCTTCGGGGTGGCGGTTGGGGCTGATCGCGTCCTCGCCCGGCGTCAGCCCGCGGATGGCCGCGATTTCCTCAGTCACCTTGGCGCCGGGCAGGATGCCGCCCTTGCCGGGCTTGGCGCCCTGGCTGAGCTTCAATTCGAACATGCGGACGGTTTCATGGGCGGCGACGGCGCGGAGTTTCTCCTCGTCAAAGCCGCCTTCGGGCTTGCGGACGCCGAACTTGCCGGTGCCGATTTGGAAGACGATGTCGCAGCCGCCCTCCAGATGGTAGGGCGACAGCCCGCCCTCGCCGGTGTTGAGCCAGATGCCGGCCTTCTTGGCGCCGCGCGACAGGGCGCGGACGGCCGGAACCGAGATGGCGCCGTAGCTCATGCCGGAGATGTTGAAGATCGACGAGGTGGTATAGGGCGTGCGCGCGTGGGGGCCGATGGTGACTTCGGCAGGCGGGGTTGTGCCGTGTTCCAGGTCCGGAAACGGCGCGTTGGCGAAATAGACGGTTCCCGCCGGGCGCAGGTCGCGGGTGGAGCCGAAGGCGACGGTGGAATCCACATTCTTGGCGGCGCGGTAGACCCAGGAGCGTTCAGCGCGGTTGAACGGCATCTCCTCGCGGTCGAGGGCAAAGAAATACTGCCGGAAGAATTCGCCCAGATGCTCGAACAAATAGCGGAAGCGGGCGATTACCGGGTAATTGCGGCGCAGGGTGCTGGCGGTCTGGGTCTTGTCGTGGATGTAGATTGCAATCACCCACAACAGGCCTGCACCCAGGGCGAAGATGAAGGCATAAGACAGGATTTCGAGCAGCGCCAGGACGGTGCTGGATATCTGGGACATGGTTTCCTTCGCTCCTTTGAGGCCGGGCTTGGGCCCGGCTTTTGCTATTCCAGACTGCGCCATCGCGGCTGAAATTGCAGCCGCGGGGCGGTCACATCCTCGGGAGCCGCAGCAGCAGTGTTCAGGATGCTGTCCCGGGACGCAACGTGCCGCCGCCCGGAAAGGTTCCGCCTGGCATTGATCTTGTTTCCGGAGTGTGCGGCAGGCGCGCAGAAGTTGTCCAGCCTTGAGAGCGGCTGGCGCCTGAGGTCCACTAATGTCTTGCCATGGCGCGTTTTTGCGGCCTATCGACGGGAATGCGCCTGATCCCGTTCCTGATATCCCTCGTGGTGACGATTGCCGTCGCGGTCGGCGTGTTCAGGGTTTCGAGCGTTTACTTCCAGTCGGAAGAGGTTTCGCAGGCCGAAGGGCCGCTGTCGCTTTATCAAAGCTCCGTTGTCGCTGAGCTGGAGCGGTTTTCCCATCTGACGCATGTGCTGGCGCGGGATGCCTCTGTCATAGGTGCCGCCGGCGGTGATGACACCGGCACGCTGAACCTGCGGCTGGAAGACTTCGCCGCCAAGGCGGGGCTGGATGCGATTTACCTGATGGACACGAACGGAGTTGCCATCGCGGCCTCCAATTTCCGCCAGCCCGGCAGTTTTGTCGGCCAGAACTACGCCTTCCGGCCCTACTTTCAGCAGGCGCTGCAAGGCGGGCAGGGGCGGTTTTATGCCATTGGCACCACAACCGGCCTGCCGGGGTATTTCATCGCCGATGCAGTGCGGGGTCCGGATGGAACGCTTGCGGGCGTGATTGCGATCAAGATCGGCTTTCAGCCGCTGGAGCAGAGCTGGAGCGGATCTGGCGAGCAGGTATTGATGGCCAATGAAGACGGGGTTGTGCTGCTGGCCTCTGACCCCGCCTGGCGGTACCGGGTGCTGGCGCCGCTGACGGCAGGGCAGCGGCAGCGTATCAAGGCGGCGCGGCAGTTTCCGGGCCAGGCGCTGGAACCGCTGGAGTGGCAGGCGGGCGAGGGGCCGCGCGCGGTGATTTCCGGGCGGGAGCAGATCCACCTGACGGCACCGATCCCGCCGCACGGCTGGACCCTGCATTACTTTGCCAGCGGCGACCGGGCGGTGGCGCGCAGCTGGCTGGTCACCTCGCTGGTTGGATTTGCCGCGGGCCTTGCACTGATCCTGTTCCAGGTGCAGCGGGCGCGCCGGATCAGCGCCGCGCTGGCGCGGTCCGAACAGGAAGAGGCGCAGCTGCGCCGGGCCAACGAACTGCTGGCGGGCGAGATCGAGGACCGCCGCACCGCGGAACGGCGGCTGAAGCGCACCCAGGATGAACTGGAGCGCGCCAGCCGCCTGGCAGCTCTGGGCAGGCTGGCCGCATCGGTGACGCATGAGCTGGGCCAGCCGATTGCCGCCATGCGGAACCATCTGGTTGCCGCGGAGATCGCTCCGGGCAATTCCGCGGCGCTGCCAGCCAGGATCGGAGCGCTGGTAGACCGGATGGAGGGGATCACCCGGCAGCTAAAGTTCTTTGCGACTCCGGATGCCGAGAGCCAAACCGCGGTTGACCTGAACGCTGCGATGCGTGCCTCTGCCGCCCTGGTTGCCCCCAATCTTGAGGAGGCGGGGGCAGAGCTGCGGCTGGATCTCTGTCCCGGCCCGGTCAGCGTGCAGGGCAGCCGCCTGCGGATCGAGCAGGTGATGACCAACCTGCTGCGCAATGCCATTGATGCCAGCGATGAAAGTGCGGCGCCGCTGATCGTGGCCCGCACCGGCGCCGAGGGGGGCGAGGCCTGGTTTGACATCAAGGACAATGGCCATGGCCTGGGCGAAGCCACGCTGGCCGACCTGCAGGAACCCTTTGTCACCACCCGCGAAAGCGGCCGGGGCATGGGCTTGGGCTTGGCGATTTCTGCCGGTATCGTGCAGGATCACGGCGGCACGATGACGGCCCGCAACAGGGACGCGGGCGGTGCGGTGTTCCGGGTCGCGTTTCCGGTCCGGCCAGCAGAGGAAGAACAGCCATGAGCAGCGCCAGGCCCTTCAGCATTCTGGTCATTGATGACGACAAGGCGATGCGCCAGTCGGTGGCGGAACTGCTGGAGGCTGCGGGCTGGCAGGTCACTGCGGCGGCACGGGCGGCGGCGGGGCAGGAGAGGCTGGCAGAGTTTCAGCCCGATGTCATCCTGTCGGATGTGCGGATGCCCGGCATGTCTGGGCTGGATCTGCTGGCCGCGCTGGATCCCGCCGCGCCACCGCTGGTGCTGATTTCCGCCCATGGCGACATTCCGATGGCCGTGAAGGCGATGCAGGACGGCGCCTACAGCTTTGTCGAAAAGCCCTATGAGCCGCGCCGTCTGCTAGCGATCCTGCGCCACGCGGCCGAACAGCACCGGATGCAGCAAAGCAACGCGCGGCTGAAGGCGCGGCTGTTTGCGCTTTCGGGGCTGGACCGGGTGCTGCTGGGACAGTCGGCGCCGGTGGTGCAGCTGCGGCAGGATACCCTGGACCTTGCGGAGACCGGCACCACGGTTTTGATCGAGGGCGAGACCGGCACCGGCAAGGAGCTGGTTGCCCGCGCGCTGCATGATCTGGGGCCAAACGCCGATGCGCCGTTTCTGGCGCTGAACTGCGCCGCGCTGTCGCCCGCCACCTTTGAAGCGGAAATGTTCGGCACCGAAGGCGGGTCCGGCGGGCGGCTGCTGGCGGCCTCGGGCGGCACGCTGTTTCTGGATGAGGTCTGCTCCTGTCCGGTCGAAGTGCAGGCCAAGCTGCTGCGGTTGATCGAAGACAAGCAGATTCTACCCGCAGGCGGCCATCTGCCGGTGCCGGTCAGCTTCCGCGTGGTATCTGCCACCAATGAGGACGTTGAATTGGCCGTGCAGGAGAACCGCCTGCGCAAGGATCTGCTGTTCCGCCTGAATACCATGGTGCTGACCCTGCCGCCGCTGCGCCAGCGCCGCGATGACCTGATGCTGCTGGCGGCGCATTTTCTGGCGCAGTTTGCGCAGCTTTACGAAACCGCCGTGCCCGATATCTCTCAGGACGATCTGACCGCGCTGCTGGCGCACGGCTGGCCGGGGAATGTGCGCGAGCTGCGCAGCGTTTGCGAGCGCCGGGTTCTGGCGGCGCGCCGCGGCGGTGGCAGCATGGCGCAAGCCATCCGCATGGATCAGCCCCCGGACGATGTGCCGGACACCCTGCGCGAGGCGGTAGCCGCGTTTGAGCGTGAACTGATCGGCAAGGCGGTGAAAGCCCACGAGGGCCGCATGGATGCTGCCGCCGAGGCGCTGGGGATCGGCCGCCGCACGCTGAACGAAAAGATTGTCAAACTGGGCCTCGACAAGGACGCCCTTCTGTAGCCCGTGCACCTTGCGGAAATCCGCAGGGCGGCCCGCAAATGCCGCGCGGTTTCCTTCATAGGCAGGTGGCCCGCCGTCCCGGATACTCCCCCAATCATATCCGCATGTTTCTGGGAGGAGCACTGATGCGCACTTATCTCAAGGGGGCCGCGCTGGCCGCCCTCACCGCCGCCTTTGGCACCGAAGCCCTGGCCACCGAATGGAACGTCTCGCTGTGGGGCAAGCGCCGGGCCTTTACCGAGCACGTCGAGAAACTGGCCGATCTGGTCAGCGAAAAGACCGGGGGCGAATTCACACTGAACATCAGCTATGGCGGGCTTTCGAAGAACAAAGAAAACCTCGATGGCATCTCCATCGGCGCCTTTGAAATGGCCCAGTTCTGCGCCGGCTACCACCGCGATAAGAACCCGACCATCACCGTGCTGGAGCTGCCGTTCCTGGGGGTGACATCGCTGGAGCAGGAAATCGCCGTCTCGCAAGCGGTCTACCAGCACCCGGCAGTGCAAAAGGATCTGGCCCGCTGGAACGCAACCCTGCTGATGCCTTCGCCGCTGCCGCAATACAATCTGGTCGGCACAGGCGATGTGCCCGGCACGCTGAAGGACTTTGAAGGGCTGACCGTGCGCGCAACCGGCGGTATCGGCAAGGCGATGGAAGCGGTCGGCGCGGTGCCCACCTCGATGTCGGCCACCGAGGTGCGCCAGGCAATGGACAGCGGCATCGTCAAGGCGGTGGCCTTTGCGCCGCACGCGCATATGTCCTTTGGCACCATCGAAAACGGCACCTGGTGGACCACCAACCTGAACCCCGGCACGGTGAACTGCCCGGTGGTGGTGAACACCGATGCGCTTGACAGCCTGTCCGATGAACACCGCGAAGCGCTGCTGGGCTCGGTGGATGAGGCGCTGGCCCATTACGTTGATTTCTACAAGTTCAACTCGCTGGACACCTGGGAACCTGCGCTGGATGCCGCCCGGATTGAGCTGGTGACCTTCCCGGATGCGGAAATCGCCGCCTTCAAGGAGGCCGCCGCAGCACCCGCTGCCAAGGCCTGGATCGAGGAAAACGCCGCCCGCGGCCTGCCTGCGCAGGAACTTTACGATCTGGTGACAGGCCTGATCGCCGACGGCAGCTGACCCTGCCGCGCCCCGCAGCCGCGCGTTGCGGGGCCACTGCTTTTTTCCTGAAAAACTGATGGAGTCCCGCCATGGCCGGCTCATCCCTCGTGCTGACAGACGGCAGCCGTCTCAGCGCGCTTGACCAGAACCTCTACCGCTTGGAAAAACCCCTTGCCCTGCTCAGCGGCCTGGCGGTGTTTTCCCTGATGCTGCTGGCCGTTGGCTCTGTCGGCGGGCGCAATTTGTTCAACAGCCCGCTGCCGGGGTACGTGGACTGGATCGAGCAGGCGATGCCGCTGATTGCCTTCATGGGTATTTCGTTCACCCAGCGCGACGGCGGCCATATCCGCATGGATATGCTGGTGGGCGCCCTGAGGGGGCGGGCGCTGTATCTGGCCGAATTTCTGACCACCGCCGCTGTGCTGATCCTGATGCTGCTGATGGTCTGGGGCAGCTGGGCGCATTTTCAGCGCAGTTTCGACTTTGCTGCGCCGTGGTGGAGCGCCGACAGCTCGATGGATATCTCGCTGCCGCTCTGGCCTGCGAAACTGCTGGCGCCGGTAGCGTTCAGCGTGCTGTGCCTGCGCCTTTCACTGCAGCTCTGGGCCTATGGCCGTGCTTTGCGCAGCGGCACGGACAGGCCCGTTGCCGTCCCGATGATTGCCGATGCCGCCACCCAGGCGGCGATGGAGGCGGATCACGTCTCCGGCCACGACAGCTGAGGAATTTCTGACATGGAACCGATTGAAATTGGGCTGATCGTTTCAGCCGGGCTGCTGGTGATGGTGATCCTGGGCATGCGGGTGGCCTTTGCCGCTGCTGCTGCCGGGATGATTGGCCTGATCTGGATTTTCTGGGCCAAGTTCGGCTATGACCCGGCGCGGTTCACCAAGGCGCTGACCATCGCGGTCAAGACCGCAGGCCAGGTGCCGCATTCCAAGGTGTCCAGCCAGGCGCTGAGCCTCATCCCGACGTTCATCCTGATTGGCTATCTCGCCTATTACGCGGGCCTGACCAAGGCATTGTTCGAGGCCGCCAAGCGCTGGATGGCCTGGGTTCCGGGCGGGCTGGCGGTCTCCACCGTCTTTGCCACCGCGGGGTTTGCCGCCGTGTCCGGCGCAAGCGTGGCCACCTCCGCCGTCTTTGCCCGCATCGCCATCCCGGAGATGCTCAAGATCGGCTATGACAAGCGCTTTGCCGCCGGTGTGGTGGCAGCGGGCGGCACCCTGGCATCGCTGATCCCGCCCTCGGCCATTCTGGTGATCTATGCGATCATCGTTGAACAGGATGTGGGCAAGCTGTTGCTGGCAGGCTTCATTCCCGGGGCGTTTTCGGCAGTGATCTATGGTCTCTTGATCGTTGGCATGGCGATGGTGATCAAGGACTTCGGGCCGCGCGTCACCGGTTTCACCTGGCGCCAGAGGTTTGCGGCATTGCCGCCTGCGCTGCCGATCGTGTTTGTCGTCGTGACCATCATCTTCTTTGTCTACAACCCCTTTGGCGGCGACGCCTGGGGCACCCCGACCGAGGGCGGGGCAATCGGGGCGTTTGTGGTGTTCCTGATGGCCCTGCGCCACGGCATGCGCTGGCGGGAACTGAAGGATGCGCTCTTGGAGACCGCCAAGCTGAGCGTGATGATCTTCACCATCATATGGGGGGTGCTGATCTATGTGCGGTTCCTCGGCTTTGCCGATCTGCCCGGTGCCTTTGCCGATTGGATCACCTCGCTGACCATGAGCCCGATGCTGATCCTGATCTGCATTCTGCTGGCCTATGCGGTGCTGGGGATGTTCATGGATGCAATCGGGATGCTCTTGCTGACGCTGCCGGTGGTCTACCCGGCGGTGATGGCGCTCAATGGCGGCGAGGCGGTTTCCGCCGCGGACAGCGCCTTTGGCATGTCCGGCCCGATGTGCGCGATCTGGTTCGGCATCCTGGTGGTGAAAATGGCCGAGTTCTGCCTGATCACCCCGCCCATCGGCCTCAACTGCTTTGTGGTGGCGGGCGTGCGCGATGACCTGAGCGTGCAGGACGTGTTCAAGGGGGTGACACCTTTCTTTATAGCCGATGCGGTGACCATTGCGCTGCTGGTGGCCTTCCCGGCGATTGTACTGTGGCTGCCGGGGCAGGTCTGACACGTCTTTGATGCGCTGAACCGGGCCGCCTGCTGCTGGGCGGCCCGGCTGATTTCAGCGGAAGGTCAGCCGGAAACAGGCGCCGCTGCTGGAGGGGATGACACTCAGGGTGCCGCCGAGGGCCTCTGCCGTTGCCTTGACGATGTTGAGGCCCATGCCGGTGCCGCCGCTGTCCCGCCGGGTGGTGAAGAAGGGCTGCAGGATCTTGTCTGCGTTGCCTTCACTGATGCCGGGGCCGTCGTCTGCGATCTGAAGACAGGTGGCGGTGCCGTCCTGACAGGCGGACAGCACGGCCTGTTTGGCGCCGTGCTGCTGTGCGTTTTCCAGAAGATGGGTGAGGATGATCTGCAGGGTGCGCGGCGCCACTGGCAGCGGCAGGCTGCCGTTCTCCAGCTTGACCGCAAGGGCCGGGAAGGTTTGCGAAAACTGGGCCTGGAGTTCGTTCAGGCAGCAGCTTCCTGCCATGGCGCTCTGATCTGCCAGGCTGAAGGCGCGCATGTTGGCCAGCAAATCCTCCATCCTCTTGCCGCCCTTGTCTACGGTGTCGAGCAGCCGGTGCCGTTGTGCCGGGGGCAGATCGTCGTCGCGCAGCAGTTCTGCAGCGCCTTTCAGAGCCGTAAGCGGCGATTTCAGCTCATGAGTCACATGGGCGGTGTAGGTTTTCAGTGCGTCCTGCTTGCTTTGCAGGCGGCCGGTCAGAGACTGGAAGCTGCGGCTCAGCTCTTCGATTTCGCGGGTGCCGAGCTGGTCCGGCGGCTCCCACATCTGGCTGCCGTGGCCGGCCAGCTGGCTGCGCTGGATCAGCAACTGGATCGGGCGGGTGATGAAGCGCCAGAACACATAGCCGATCAGTATGGTGGAAAGGGCAATAAAACCCGCGGCCTTGGCAAGATTGAAGCGCTCGCCATAGAGAAAGCGGAAGATGTGGTTCGGGGTGCGGCTGAGGTAGACCGCGCCGATCAGGGTCTGGTCCGCATAGACCGGCATCGCCACAAAGACGCGCACGCGGGCGCCGCGGCTGAGAGTGTAAAGCGCGGGCGGCGCGTCCTCGCGCAGGCGGGTGCGCGCAACAGAGACGGTTTCGCCTGCCAGCGCGCCCTGCACCTCCTCCACATGGCCCAGAAAGGTGCCGGTTTCAGCGGTGCCTGCAAAGACGTTGCCGCGGGCGTCAAGAAACCGGTAGCCGGCCAGCGTCTGCGCCTGTGCGGCATTGGCAATGCGGGTCAGCGGGGTTGCGATCTTCCGGTAAGGGGCGCCCGCAGGACCAGAGAGCGGTTTTGCGTCGGGGCGGGGCGGCAGGACGGTTTCGCTGTTGACGGACAGCGACGGAAACACCGCGTGCTCGCCGGAGACCGGGCGCCCGCGGGGCGGCTTGGTGCCAGCTGCGCCTGCATAAAGCTCGGCATAGGCCGCCGACATCACCGCGGCCTGGGTCAGCAGGCTTTCCTCGGTCTGCTGCACCAGCTGGCTGTCGTAGAAGCGGAACAGGATCAACCCGGCAAAGGGCAGGCAAAGGACCAGCGCCAGCACCAGAAGCACCACAGCCCAGAGCCGCGGCCGCCATTTGCGGGTCAGCCCGTTTCGGGCCAGTGTGTTGCGATTCAGGCTGGGGTGCATGCGCCCATCCTGAGGCCGACGCCGTGCACGGTCACGATCCCCTCGGCGCAGCCCGCCTGCGCCAGCTTGGCGCGGATGTTGCGGATGTGGCTGTCGATGGTGCGGTCGGAGACATGGATGTTGTAGCCATACAGCGCATCCACCAGCTGCGCCCGCGACAGCACCCGGTCCGGGCGGGCCATCAGGGTTGCCAGCAGCCGGAACTCCGACCCGGTCAGGGACACTGGCACAGCGGCAAAACGGCAGAGGTGGCGCTCCGCATTCAACTCCAGGCTGCCCTGCGCCAGCACCGCTTCGGGCTGTGCCGGGGCGGCGGGGGCGCTGCGTTTCAGGATCGCCTTGATCCGGGCCACCAGTTCACGCGGGGAGAAGGGTTTGGTCAGGTAGTCGTCGGCGCCCAGCTCCAGCCCGACGATGCGGTCGATCTCGTCATCACGGGCGGTGAGGAACAGGATCGGCACGTCGGAGGATTTGCGGATCTCGCGGCAGACTTCCAGCCCGTCCATTTCCGGCAGGCCGATGTCCAGCACGATCAGGTCGGGGTTTTCCTCCCGGCTCGCGTTCAGCGCGGCGAGGCCGTCACTGGCAAAAAGCGTCTCAAAGCCTGCCTTTTCCACCGCGAAGCCGGTCACCTCAAGGATATCGGGATCGTCATCGACAACAAGAATGCGGGCTGGCATCAAATGGGGTCCTTCAATTTTGCCGCTGATAATAGGCTTGGATCCGCCACCTCCGAAAGCCCCATTCGCGCCAGTTGGTGATGGCGGTCTTGTAGAGGTCATAGTGCATTGCGCTGCCGCAGACCTGCTGTCCGGTTTCGGTTTCAAAGGCATGGACAGCGGGGTAGGCACCGGCACCGAGGCTGCAGATGTAATATGTGTCCTGTTTCACCAGCGTACTGCCGTGGGTCAGGTTGTAGCGGGCGATGACCTCGGCGAAGTTCACGAAACCGCAGATGTAGAGGGTTCCTGCAAGGGCGGCAAAGCAGCGGCGCAGCAGCCAGGCATTGCCGTGGCCGCGGCGGATTTGCATCACGGTCAGAACCAGCCCTGCCAGCACCAGCGCCATCCAGATGAAGGCAGCAATCCGCAGGTAAGTCAGCGCATAGGCTCCGACATAATGATGCAGCCGGATGGCGGCGGTCAGCACCAGGAACATGTTCTGCGCCAGCCAGAGGTAGACCAGAGCGCGCAGGGTTCTGTCGGCGCCAGTCATGCTGCGCGTCACCAGCGTGAACACACCGGCCAGCAGTGCCGTCACCACCAGCGGATAGGATCCACGGTGGGCGTAAGAAGCATAGCTCATCCCTTCAGGCAGGGAGACGCCGCCGGTCAGAATGCCAAGATCCATCACCGTTTGGACCAGAAACAGCAGGTTGAACAGCACCAGCGAATTGCGCACCGAAACCGGGTTGATCAGAAAGGCGGCCCGGCTGGGGCCTGCCTTTTGCACGGAAACGGGCGGTGCTGCACTGCCCAGCCATGTCCCGCTGAGGTTGAGGCAGGGCCACAGCAGCGCTGCCATCACGGTCCAGAACAGGAGCCGCAGCCAGAATTCCAGCTCGAACAGGCGGCCCGGGTCCAGCTCTGCCAGAACCTCCTCCAGCACCGGGTTGGCGGCGGCCAGAAGCATCAGAAAAACCGCGCCCATGAGCAGCGGCAGCGCCATCGCTGCCGCCTGGCGGCGGGCGCCTGAGCTGAGGTCCGTGGCGGGCATGGCGCGGAATGCATCGCGCAGCAGCAGCGTGGCGCCGATGGTCGGCAGGCGCAGGGCGGTGCGCAGCGCCAGACGTTCGCTGGCGGCCTGGCCGTAGACCGCCCAGACCACAAGGCAGACCAGACCGCCGAGGCTGAACAGAACCGACAGGAACTGCAGCTCAATGGCGGCGGGCAGATTGCTGAGCACAGCAAAACCTGCCGCACCGGCCCATTCCCGGGCTGTTGGCCGCCGCGGTTTCATCGCCATGACGGCAGCAGAGAGGATCAGCGCAAAAACCGCAACCGAGATGCCTGCGGGCTGTTCCCAGAACAGCCAGTCGGCAACTGCAACCAGGGCCGCCAGAAGCGGTATCGCATGGCGGATCCGTAAAGCGGCGATGAGCGGCCCGCCGTCCCGCGGGCGGCGGTGCGGAGCCTGCGGCGGCCCGTCCGCCGTTTCCAGCCACCACCCATCCAGCCTGATGCTGTCGGGCACCCCGTGAATAACCAGTTCCTGCCTCATGTCCTGTCTCCTGCTCTCAAATCTCTTTGCCAGGCAGGATGAGGCCCGCGCTTGCAGCTTTGGCGTGCTGTCTCCGCAGGTTTCAGGGGGCTTTTGTGCAGATTTCGTGCAGGGATGAAGTGTCCGCTGCTTGCCTTTGAAGGGAGAGATTCCGCGGGCTTCCCCAGGGTATGCCTCTGCAGTTTTCGGCTGCGGGTGCAGCGGGCCGCCTTCTCGGCGCCGTCGCGGCAGGCCGAGACGTGCTGCAGTCAGCGGTCCATCTTTTGTTCCGCAAAGGCCCGGGCCGCGGCCACCGCCTGCTGGTCCGGTTCAGCCCCGGTGAAGCCCAGCAGGTAGCCTTCCAGCCGGGCGGTGCGGGCCTGCATAGGCTCGCGCACTTCCAGTGCGTGGTAGCCGCATTGCATGAAGTAAAGGATCCGGGCGCGGGCCTCAGCTTCATAGGCGGAGTAGTCGTGGCGTTCGAACATCGCCGTCACCGCAGCCAGCCGCTGCGCATCCGCCGCGTCGATCCGGTTGCGCACCTTGCCGTCGCGGCGCGACCATTCGCGCACCGCAAAATCCAGGGAAGCGTCGAACAGGTCCGGGTCGACAAAACAGCGGAAGAAATTGCAGACCGCCCAGGAGATATTGGCGGCGGGCAGGTCGCAATGGTCGAGGATGGGCGCGGTGTTGCGTGCCTCCCAGTCGTCCAGCAGCGCCTCCAGAAGGTGTTTGCGGCTCTTGAAGTACCAGTAGAAGCTGGAGCGCGATACGCCGAGCCGTTCGCCGATCGCCAGCACCTTGACCCCGGCCACCCCTTCGCTGACCAGCAGGTCGCGGGCCACGTTCAGCCAGTCCTCCGGCGTGACCTTCACATGGCCGCTGAGGGGTTCCTTCTCGGGGTTGTCCCGGTGCAGTACCGGGGCGGCGCGTCTGGCCATGTCAGCTCTCCGGCGGGGCGCCGCCTTCTGCGGTGCGCTTGGCGATGAAGGCTTGCAGCGCTTCAGCGCGGGTTTCGTCCGTCACAGGCCGGGTATCATGGGCGAGGATCTCCTTCCAGACCCGGGTGGCACGCTGGCTGGCGTCCAGACTGCCGCGTTCGGTCCAGGTGCCGAAATTGGCATAATCATGCACCACGGGTTCGTAGAATTCCGTACTGTAGCGCTCCATGGTCTGGGGCGCGGCAAAGAAATGCCCCTGCGGCTCCACCTGTGTCAGGGCGCTGGCGTAGCCGATTTCGTCTGTCCCGGCCTGGGCGCCTGCGCAAAGTTCGGCAATCATGTTCAGGACTTCGGCGTCGGTGACCAGTTTTTCGTAGGAGACGGACAGCCCGCCCTCCAGCCAGCCGGCCGAGTGAATGATCACGGTGGCGCCGGCCATCAGGCAACCCCAGAGCCCCATCTGGTTTTCATTGGCCGCCTGCACGTCGTTGCAGTTTGACGCGGACCCGGCGGCAGAGCGCCAGGGCAGACCAAGGTGCCGCGCCAGCTGGCCTGCGGCCAGGGAGGCTTGGAAATGCGCGGGCGTGCCGAATGCAGGCGCGCCGGATTTCATGTCCACGTTGGAGGTGAAAGTGCCATAACAGACCGGCGCGCCGGGATTAGCCAGTTGGGTGAGAGTGAGCGCGGCCAGCACCTCCGCATGGCTGAGGGTGATCGCGCCCGCGACGGTGATCGGTGCCATTGCACCCATCAGGGTGAAGGGCGTGATGATCGAGACCTGCCCGTGGTGTGCAAAGTCGATGAGGCCTTGCGCCATCGGAATGTCCAGCGTGCGCGGGCTGTTGGTGTTGATGATGGTGTAGCATCGCGGCTCCGACTGGAACTCCGCGTCAGACAGCCCGCGGAAGTCGCGGATCATCTCGAAGCAGTCCATCACCTGCGGCGTGCCGCGTGAGAAGATGAAGGGGAACTTGTCGGTCCGGGTCATCTGCGCCTCAGTGGTGAAGTAATGGCGCAGATGGATGGGGACGTCCTGCGGTTCCACCTGGGGGGAGATCATGTGGAAGACGTCGAAGTGATGGGTAAGCTGCAGGTATTCCAGGTAATCCCGGGCTGAGCCGGGGCGGCGGCCGCGTTCCAGATCGGTGGCATTTGGCGCGCCTGCCCCTGCCTGGAACACCAGGCTGCCCAGCTCCAGCGTGATATCGCGCTCCCGTGCGCCCGCCCGGCAGGTGATTGAGCGGGGGGCAGTGGCCAGCGCCGCCTCCACCATGTCGCGGCCGATATAGACCATTTCGCTGTCTTCATCGACGCGGGCGCCGCCTTTGGCATAGACTTTGCGCGCCTCCGGCAGCAAAACCTTCATGCCCAGTTCCTCGAGCATCTTCAGCGCGGTTTCATGCATGTCCGCGATCTGATGCGCCGGGAAGACCTCTATTTGCGGGAAGGGGTTTCTTAGCTGGCGGTAGTTTGTGGTGCGTTGCGGGGCAGGGGCGGTGTCGCCCCCGCGTCCCCGCCGTCTGCGCCCGCGTTGGTTGCCTTCATTCTCAAAGGTCATCGGATCAGCCTCTCATCGCTTTGCCGGAGGGGTCGTAGGGGGAGGGGGCAATCACGCGCGCAGGGCGTTCCTGCCCCACGATATGCACGGTCAGTTCCGTTCCTTCGGCGGCTGCGTTGCGGTCCACCATCGCCATGGCGAGCGACTTGCCCGTGGTGTGGCCATAGCCGCCGGAGGTGACAAAGCCGACGCGGGTTCCGCTCTGCCAGACGGGTTCATAGCCGCTGGCGTCTGCATCCGTGGCGTCCACCTCAAGGGTCACAACAACCTGACCCGGGCCGCCCGCGTCGCGTTCCTTCATCGTGGCGGCGCGGCCGATGAAGTCCTTGTTCCAGTCAATCCAGCGGTCCATGCCGGTCTGCGCTGCGGTGTAGCCTTGGGTGAATTCAGCGCTCCAGATGCCAAAGCTTTTTTCCAGTCGCAGGCTCAGGAGCGCGTTGAAGCCGACTTCGCGGAGGCCAAGGTCTGCACCGGCCTCCAGCAGCGTTTCGCGCAGGGTGATGTGCTCGGCAGCGGAGCAGTGGAGTTCGTAGCCCAGTTCCCCCGCGACCGAGAGGCGGCCCACCTTGAGGCGCAGCATGCCGATGTCGAAGGTGCCGCAGCCCATGAAGGGCAGGTCTGCGATGGGGCCATCCGTCAGCTTTTCCAAGACCTTGCGGCTGTTCGGGCCGGAGAGGCTGAAGCCGGTGACGGCATCGGTCACGTCGCGCACCCCGACGTCCTCTCCCATATGGTCCTGGAACCAGCGCATGTGCCATTCGCGCAGGTAGTAGCTGCCCATGATCCACCAGCTGCCGTCCCCCCAGTTGAACACGGTGAGGTCGCCCTTGAGGCGGCCCTCAGGCGACAGCATCGGCGCCAGTTTGGCGCGGCCAGGGGCGGGGAGTTTCGACGCCATGAGGCGGTTGAGCCAGGCCACGGCGCCTGCACCTGAGACCTCAAACCGGGAGAAGGCGGAAATGTCGAGGAGGCCCACGGCCTCGCGCACCGCCTTGCATTCCTCTGCGACGATGCCAAAGGCGTTGGAGCGCTTTAGGGTCGGGGTTTCGGTAAAGTCTTCCGACGGGGCGAAATAGAGCGGGATCTCCAGCCCGTAGCTTGCACCCCAGCGGCAGCCAGCGGCGGTCATACCGTCATAGGCGGGTGCCTTTTTCAGCGGGCGGCCTGCGGGCAGTTGCTCATTCGGGTAGGTCATCACGAAGCGGCGGGTGTAGAACTGGCCGGTGGTTTCCTTGATGAAACGCTTGTTCTGCGCATAGTCGCCGAAACGCGCCACATCCATGCCGAACACATCCGCCTCCGGCTCGCCGTGGATCATCCATTCGGCCAGCGACTTGCCGACGCCGCCGCCCTGCAGGAAACCGGCCATCACGCCGCAGGCGCACCAGTAGCCGGGCTTGCCGCGCACCGGGCCCACCAGCGGGTTGCCGTCGGGGGCAAAGGTGAAGGCGCCGTTGACCCAGGTTTTGACCCCGGTGGTTTGCAGCGCCGGGTAGCGTTCGAAACCGAGGGTCAGCTCCCTTTCGATCCGGTCGGGGTCTTCCTGCTGCAGCTCGAACCCGTATTCCCAGGGCGCGCCGTCCATCATCCAGTGCTCATGGTCGATCTCGTAGATGCCCAGCAGGATGCCCTTCTGATCCTGCCGCATATAGGTGAAGCCTTCGAGGTCCACGGTCATCGGCACCTCGAAGTCGAGCTGTTCCAGCTCGGGGATGGTGTCGGAGATCAGGTAGTGGTGGTTGAGCGGCGAGACTGGCAGTTCCACCCCCGCCATCCGGCCCACCTGCTTGGCCCAAAGACCTGCGGCATTGACCACATGCTCGGCATGGATGGTGCCCTTTTCGGTCACCACCTGCCAGCCGCCCTCCACCTGGTGCAGTTCCAGCACCCGGTTGTGCTCGATCACCTCGGCGCCGCGTTTCTTGGCAGCCCCGGCATAGGCGTGCACGGTGCCGGTGGTGTCGACATAGCCCTCGCGGTCGGCCCACATGCCGCCGAGGATGCCCTCGGTGGACATGATCGGGCATAGCTCGCCAGCCTCCTGGGGGGTGATCAGGCGGCAGTCGTCGATGCCGATCGACTGGAAAGTGCGGTAGGCCGATTGCAGCCATTCCCAGCGGTCCGGGGTGCCTGCCAGCGTCATGCCGCCGGTCATATGCATGCCGACGGACTGGCCGGATTCCTGTTCGATCTCGGATAAGAGGTCGATGGTATAGGCCTGCAAGCTGGCGATGTTGGGGTCTGCGTTCAATGCGTGAAATCCGCCTGCCGCGTGCCAGCTGGATCCTGCTGTCAGCACCGAGCGCTCGATCAGGCAGACATCGGTCCAGCCGAATTTCGCCAGGTGGTAGAGGACGGAGGTGCCGACAACACCGCCCCCAATGACAACGGCACGATAGTGCGACTTCATGGCTTTGCTCCCTGTCTGCCGTCACCGGGCAGGCGGGGATCTCCCCCGAATCCGCCCTTTGGACATTTCTGTCCAATTCATCGACGATCCTGGACAGTCTTGTCCAGAGAAAATTTCAGGGTCTCACGCGAGGATGCTATTCGGCGGGTGTGCCGCTACTGACCTGGGTTTCCGCCCAGGTGCCGGTGCGCAGGGTTTGAGCGGCAAACCTTCCCGGGCCGGTTCGCCAGGGCAGGGCGGCTTCCAGCCACAATCCCTTGTGAAGGGTAAAGCGCCAGCCGCGCTGTGCGCGTTCAAAGGCGGTCACGTCCGGATGGTCTTCTTCCAGCAGCTCCACCGTGCCGGTCAGCAGCAGAAGGCTGCCGGTCTCGAAGTTCGGGAAGGCCAGGCCTGCGCGCGGGTTCAGCAGGAAATTTCCCAGCGTGTTGAAGTGGTTGTTGCCGCGAAAATCCGGGATGGTGAGGGTCTTGCCCGCCACCCGGACAAAGCCGGGCCGCCCGCCGCGGTGGGAGACATCGACACCCTCGCGATCCGGGTTCGCGGCGGCGGGGATGTGGCTGGCGACAAAGAATGTGTCGGCCTGGGCGATCCGCGTGCTGTGCTCCGGCGGCAGTGTGGTAAAGGCCTGTGGGCGCGCGGGGGCCGCGTCATTGGCAGGGGTCAGATCGCGCTCCTGGATGTACTGCGGGCAATTGCCAAAGGACTGGTCGACCCGCAAGGTGAAGCCGTCGCGGCTTGCCGAAACCACGCGCCCGTTCAGCCGGTTGCGGCGGCGGCTGTGCAGCTCGATCCCTAACAACCCCAGCGGTGCGCCCTCGCGGATGGCGGCTTGGACCGGATCCCCGGCAGTTCCGTTCAGCGAGACCTGCAGGTGTTCCGGGTCGGGCGAGACGGCAAAGCCGGGCGCACCGCTGAGCAGGTTGGCCCAGGGCCAGCCGTCATCGTCCACGGCGCCGGCCGCCAGGAACGGCAGCTGGGCGAAGAACTCCCGGTGCTCCTCAGGCATGAAGGGGCGGATCATCCGGCGGCCCAGGGTCTCTGCCATGCCGCGCTTGCCTGCGCGGCGCTGCATTTCCTGTTCGCCCGCGTGGAAAGGCGAGGGGCTTTCTGGGTCATGGGGCATGGGAACCTCCTGTGGCTGGAGAAATGCGGCGGCGGCCCGTCAGGCCGCCGCCTGCAGGATCAGGCCGCGAGGCCAACCTTGGTTGCGGGCATCGGCTTGAAGCCTTTCAAGCCTTCGATATTGGCCAGTAGGGCGCGGACATTGGCGTAGGGCTCCAGCGAGATGCCGCCCTCCGGTGCGTGGGCGACGTAGGAATAGACGGCCACGTCTGCGATGGTGGGGGTGTCGCCAACCAGGAACCGGCGGCCCGCCATATGGGCGTCGATCTTGCCCAGCACGCGGGCCGCAACGGTTGCGCAGAAGTCTGCATCCAGTGGCGCATTGAAGACGTTGATCAGCCGCGCCGCCGCCGGGCCAAAGGCAATCTCGCCTGCCGCAAGGGTCAGAAACTTCTGCACCTCGGCCTCTTGGACCGGATCGGAGGGCAGCCAGGACGGCGCGTATTTGCGGGCGAGGTAGACCAGGATGGCGTTGGAATCGCTGATGACGGTTTCACCGTCCTCGATCACCGGCACCTGGCCTGCGGGGTTCAGCGCCAGGAAGGGCGGCTGTTTGTGCTCGCCAGCGGCGAGGTCGACGTTCACAACCTCATGGGCGAGGCCGGTGAGGCTGGCGAACAGCTCCACCCGGTGGGCGTGGCCGGAAAGGGGGAAGCTGTGGATGCGGATCTGATGTGCCATGTCTGGGGTCCTTTGCTGCGGCAGGGGCCGCTGTTTTCTGATGACACCCGGTAGATACACTGTGCCGTGCATGGCGATAATATTCCAATTCATGGAATGATTGTGTATATGTCGTTCATAACTGATGCCGGAGGCTCTGGGATGGACAAGCTGGACTGCATGCGCGCCTTTGCCGCCGTGGCGGCGCAAAGCTCCTTTACTTCCGGCGCACGGCAGCTGGGGATCAGCACCAAGCTGGCCAGCAAGTATGTCGCCCGGCTGGAGGAGCAGCTGGGCGCGCAGCTGCTCAATCGCACCACCCGCAAGGTGACGCTGACCGATACCGGGCGGGCCTATCTGGAGCGGTGCCTGCCGCTGCTCGCGCAATTCGACGAGCTGGAGGACGTGGTGCAGCTGCGCCAGCAGGAGCTGGCAGGCCCGATCCGCATCACCGCGCCTACTGGTTTCGGCAGCCGGGAACTGGTGGAGGCACTGCAGCCGTTCCAGCAGGCGCACCCCAAGGTGTTGGTGGAGCTGGTGCTGTCCGACCGGCATCTGCCGATGCTGGAGGAGGGGGTCGATTTGGCGGTGCGTTTTGGCGCCCTGAAGGATTCGACGCTGGTCGCCCGCAAGCTGTGCGGCATGCGGCTGGTGGTGGTGGCCTCGCCCGGCTATCTGGCCACGCATGGCGAACCGGCCGAGCCGGAGGCGCTGGCCACCCACAATTGCCTGCTGCAGATGACCTCGCCGCAGCCCGATGCCTGGGTCTTTGGCCAGGGTGCTGCGCAACGGACCGTCACCGTCAGAGGCAGCTTCCGCGCCAACTCCCCCCGGGCGGTGGCGCATATGGCCGCCAGCGGGCTCGGCATTGCCCGCTGCCCGCATTACACCGCGCTGCCGTTCCTGCGCGACGGCAGGCTGCAAGTGCTTTTTGAACAACAGGAAACTGACCCGGCAACGCTTTACGCCGTTTATCCCTCCAGCCGCCACCTGACGGCGCGGATCCGGGCACTGATTGATCATCTGGCAGGTTGCTTTGGACAAGGCTTTTCAGCCTGAGAACCTGCTGCTTCTTTCTGGTGACCAGTACCCCGGGGAGCGCGAGGGGCCGGCCCCTCGCATCTGCAGCAAGGCCATTATCATGCATCTGCAGCAATTCGGGCAACAATATTGCCCTATATATTTTATGCTTGAAATATATATTCAAGCCTGCGTAGGCTGATCCCGAGGGCTGGCGCAAGATCAGCCGCGACGATGCCGGCTGCGGCGGGTCTTGGCTTCTGCCGGGGCGGCGTTAAAGTCGCAAGCATTTGATCAAGAACCCAGGCCCCCAAGGGCCGGTCATATTCTGGGAGGAAAGACGTAATGAAGACCATTCGGATGCTTGCAATGGCGGCTGCGATTCCGGCGCTGGCTGTTGCAGCACAGGCGGATACCAAGATCGGTATGATCACCACATTGTCCGGCGGCGGCGCCGGGCTGGGCGTGGATGTGCGCGACGGTTTCATGCTGGCGATCGAACAGGATGGCCGCGAGGGTGTCGAGGTGGTGATTGAGGACGATCAGCGCAAGCCCGACGTGGCGGTGCAGATCGCCGACCGGATGATACAGTCCGAGAAGGTGGACATACTAACCGGCATCATCTGGTCGAACCTTGCGATGGCGGTGGTGCCTGCGGCAACCGCGCAGAACGTGTTCTACCTGTCGCCGAACGCCGGCCCCTCGGCGCTGGCGGGCAAGCGCTGCCACCAGAACTATTTCAACGTCGCCTGGCAGAACGACAACCTGCACGAGGCCGCGGGCGCCTATGCCAACGAGGCAGGGCTGAAGAACAGCTTCATCCTGGCGCCGAACTACCCGGCGGGGCAGGACGCTCTGACCGGCTACAAGCGGATGTATGGCGGCGAACTGGCGGGTGAGATCTACACCAAGCTGGGTCAGACCGATTATGCCGCCGAAATCGCGCAGATCCGGGCGTCCGGAGCCGACTCGGTCTATTTCTTCCTGCCCGGCGGCATGGGGATTTCCTTCCTCAAGCAATATGCGGGCAGCGGTGTGGACCTGCCGGTGGTGGGACCTGCGTTCTCGTTCGATCAGGGCATCCTGCAGGCGGTGGGTGACGCCGCACTGGGGGTGAAGAACACTTCGCAGTGGAACAAGGATATCGACAATGAGGCCAACGCTGAATTTGTCGCTTCCTTCCAGGAGAAATACGGCCGTCTGCCGTCGCTCTATGCCAGCCAGGGGTTCGACACTGCCAATCTGATCCTGAGCGCGCTGGACAAGGCGGAGGTGTCTGATCAGGACAGCTTCCGCGCGGCGCTGAAAGCGGCGGAGTTCGCATCGGTTCGCGGTGATTTCAAATTCGGTGACAACCACCACCCGATCCAGAACATCTATGTGCGTGAGGTGATCAAGGAAGGCGACGTCTTCACCAACAAGATCATCGCCACCGGCCTGAGCGATCACGCCGACGCCTACGCGGCCGAGTGCAAGATGTAAGACCTGACCCGGACGGGGGCGCCTGAGGTGCCCCCGCACACGGCAAGACTTCCCCTTCGGAAAATCAAATGACGTATATTCTAGTTCTGGAGCAGATCCTGAATGGGCTCCAGCTCGGGATGATGCTGTTTCTAATGGCAGCCGGGCTGACGCTGGTGTTCGGGGTGATGGGGCTGATCAACCTGGCCCATGGCTCGCTTTATATGGTTGGCGCCTTTGCCGCCGCGGCGGTGGCGGGCTGGACCGGATCGTTCCTGCTGGCGCTGATCGCAAGCCTGGCCGCCGCTGCCGCCGCGGGCGCGCTGATGGAGCTGGTGGTGATCCGGCGCCTCTACCGGCGCGACCATCTGGACCAGGTGCTGGCGACCTTTGCGCTGATCCTGATTTTCTCTGAGGGCACACGCTGGCTGTTCGGTTCTTTCCCGCTGTTCCTGGACGTGCCGTCCTACCTGTCGGGGCCGGTGAGCCTGCCGGGGGGTATTCAATATCCGCTGTACCGGCTGACGATCATCTTGATCGGCTTGGCCATTGCCGCCGGGCTTTTCCTGCTGATTGCGCGCACGCGCATCGGCATCCAGATCCGGGCGGGCGAGGCCGACCGGGAGATGATTGCCGCGCTTGGCGTTGATATTTCCAAGCTCTACACGCTGGTATTTGCGCTCGGCGCGGCGCTGGCCGGGCTGGCAGGCGCGCTGGTCGGCGCGATCCAGTCGGTGCAGGTCGGCATGGGCGAGCCGGTGCTGATCCTGGCCTTTGTGGTGATCGTGATCGGCGGCATCGGCTCCATCAAAGGCGCGTTGGCCGGGGCGCTTCTGGTGGGGATGACCGATACGCTGGGCGGTGTGTTCCTGCCGCAGCTGTTTGCAGTCTTCATGGACCCGGCCAGTGCGGCCTCTGCCGGGGCGTCGCTGGCCTCGATGCTGATCTATATCCTGATGGCGGCGATCCTCTTGGTGCGCCCCTCTGGCCTTTATGGAGGGAGCGCATGATGCTGACGCGCGAGAGCCTGCTCAATTGGGCGATGATTGCGGCGCTGCTGGTCGTGCCGCTGGCCGCCTGGAGCCTGGATGAGCCGTTCATCATTACGCTGGCGACCAAGGCCGCGATCCTGGCGCTGGCCGGGGTTGGGCTGAACATTGCCCTAGGGCTTGGCGGGCTGATCAGCCTGGGCCACGCAGCGTTTTTCGGGATCGGCGGCTATGCCATGGGCATTCTTGCGGCCCACGCCCAGAACTATGAGCCGCTGTTTGAATGGCCCTTCCTGTTTGAGGGCAGCAACCAGATGCCGCTGATCTGGCTGGTGGCGGTAGTGTTCAGCGCGCTTGCGGCGCTGGTGATCGGCGCGCTGTCTTTGCGCACTTCGGGCGTATATTTCATCATGATCACCCTCGCCTTCGGGCAGATGCTCTATTACTTCGCAATCAGCTGGAGTGCCTATGGCGGCGAGGACGGGCTGTCGATCTGGGTGCGGAATGAATTCCCAGGTCTCAACACCCTGGATCCGATCCAGTTCTTTGCCATTGCCTATGTCATCCTCTGCCTGGCGCTGGTTTTCGCGGCGCGGCTGGCGCGCTCACCCTTCGGGCTGGCTTTGGCGGCGGCGCGGCAGAATGAGGACCGGGTGCAGGCGGTGGGCCTCACACCGTTCGTCTTACGGCTGACGGCCTTTGTGATTTCCGGCGCCATCACCGGGCTGGCGGGGGCGCTGTTTGCCGATTTGAACCGGTTCGTCAGCCCGACCATGCTCAGCTGGCACACCAGCGGCGAGATCATGATCTTTGTGATCCTCGGCGGGGTCGGGCGGCTTTACGGTCCGGTTGCCGGTGCCGCGCTTTATATTCTGCTGGAGCATCTTCTGGGCGGGATCAGCGATTACTGGCAGATTTTCCTAGGCGTGCTTCTGCTGCTCATCGTGCTCTTTGCCCGCGGCGGGTTGAT
Organism: Leisingera sp. ANG1; assembly: GCF_000203975.2. Lineage (GTDB taxonomy): Bacteria > Pseudomonadota > Alphaproteobacteria > Rhodobacterales > Rhodobacteraceae > Leisingera. The sequence goes on from NZ_AFCF02000016.1 coordinate 107,694, forward strand.
TGGAGCGCTGGCTGGACGGGAGAAGGCACATGGCTGATGTGGTTCTGAAAACCGATAGGCTCAACAAGTGCTTTGGCGCGCTGAAAGCAAGCAGCGATGTTTCCCTGGACCTGCGGTCCGGAGAAATTCACGCGCTGATCGGGCCGAACGGGGCGGGCAAGTCCACTCTGATCAAGCAGATCGCGGGCAACCTAGTGCCGGACAGCGGCACGGTCGAGCTGCTGGGGCAGGATGTGACCGCGCTGGATACGGTGGCGCGGGCGCGGATGGGGCTGGGGCGGACGTTCCAGATCTCCGCACTGGCGATGGAATACACGGTGCTGCAAAACGCGGTGCTGGGCGCGCTTGGCGGGCGGGGCCGGGTCTTCCATTTTTTCCGCAATGTGATGAAGGACCCGGAACTGCTGGAGCAGGCGCGCGACGCGCTGGAGCGGGTCGGGCTGACGCAGGACGCAAACCGCCGCACCGCCGACCTGTCGCACGGCCAGCGCCGCCAGCTGGAGGTGGCGGTGGCGCTGACGCTGAAGCCCAAGTTGTTTCTGATGGATGAGCCGATGGCGGGTCTGGGCACTGCGGGGTCCAAGGCGCTGACCGGGTTCCTCGATGGCTTGCGGCAAGAGGCTCCGATTCTGCTGGTGGAGCACGACATGGATGCGGTCTTTGCCCTGGCGGACCGGATCAGCGTGCTGGTCTACGGCCAGATCATCGCCACCGGTACCGCGGATGAGATCCGCGCCAATGCCGAGGTGCGCCGCGCCTATCTGGGAGAGGAGGATGCCGCATGAGCCTGCTGTCATTGCAAGGGGTTGAGGCCTCCTACGGCCCGGCGCAGGCGCTGTTCGGCGTCAGCCTGGAGATCGGCGAGGGCGAGGTGGTGGCGCTGATGGGCCGCAACGGCATGGGCAAATCCACCACCATCAAGACGATTTGCGGGATGCTGGCGGCCTCCAAGGGGGAGCTGACGTTCGACGGCCACGACCTGCGCCAGCTGCCGTCGCACAAGGTCGCCCGGCTGGGAGTTGGTCTAGTGCCGGAAGGCCGGCGCTGTTTCGCGCCGCTGACGGTGGAGGAGAACCTGATTGCCGCGGCCTGTCCCGGCCCTTGGGATATGGCCAAGGTGGCAGAGCTGTTTCCGCGGCTGGAGGAGCGCCGGACGCAGGCTGCCGGATCGCTTTCGGGCGGGGAGCAGCAGATGCTGACCATCGGCCGGGCTCTCATGACCAATCCGCGGCTGCTGATCCTGGACGAGGCAACCGAAGGCTTGGCGCCGGTGGTGCGGCAGGAAATCTGGGCTGCCATTGCCCGGCTGAAGCGCGAGGCGGGTCTGTCGATCCTGGTGGTGGACAAGTCGCTGAAGGAGCTGTCTGCCATCGCCGACCGGGCGGTGATCCTGAACAAGGGCAGCAATGCCTGGGTGGGCCGGATTGCCGAGCTGCCTGCGGATATTGCGGACCGGTTCCTGGGGGTCTAGGTGAGAGGTCTGTAATGATACTTATGTTAAGTTTGATCCGTTTCCCCGCATTGTGAATTTCCCCCGGCTGATGCCGGGGGAACTATGTTCAAGCGCTCATTCGGTGCGGTTCTCTGGCGAACTCTTGGGCCGGGGCTGAACCGCTGCCGCCCAGGTCAAAGCGGCCAACAACATCCGTCAGGCTTTGTGATTCATTCTGCAAGAGCTGGCTGGCTGCCGCGGCTTCTTCGGACATGGCTGCGTTCTGCTGGGTCATATTGTCCAGCTGATGCATGGCGCCGTCGATTTTCTCCAACCCTTCGGACTGGATGCGGACGCCGTCAGCGATTTCAGTCACCAGCCCGGAAACGGCTGAGACCTGCTCGATGATGCTGGTCAGCGCATCGCCTGCGCGGCCCACCATGGCAACGCCATTGGCAACGTGTTCTTCACTGGCGGAGGTCAGCCCCTTGATCTGCCCTGCGGCATTGGAGGCGCGTTGCGCCAGTGCGCGCACTTCAGAGGCGACCACGGCAAAGCCTGCCCCGGCGGGACCCGCTCGGGCGGCTTCGACGCCCGCGTTCAGCGCCAGAAGGTTGGTCTGGAAGGCAATGTCGTCGATCATGTTGATGATCTTGGAAATCTCCGCCGAGGCTTCCTGAATCTGATCCATTGCCGCCACCGCCGAGGTTACTACATCGGTGCTTTGCTCTGCCTCGCTGCGGGCGCCGCGCATAGTCTCGTCCATCCGGCCTGCCCGGTCGGCGGTATTGCGGATGCCACCGGTCAGCTCGCGGATGGCGCCTGCGGTTTCTTCCAGTGTCGCTGCCTGGCTCTCGGTGCGATGCGCCATCTCAGTTGCTGCGCCGCGCTGTTCTTCTGAGAAACGGCCGACGTTTTCTGCAGCATCGACAACCTCGCCCATAGAGCTGCGCAGGCGCTCCAGGCTGCGGTTGAAGTTTTCCCGCAGGGTTTCGTAATGCCCGTCGAATGGCGCCTGGATGTCGCAGGCCAGGTTGCCGCGCTGCAGTTCTGACAGGGCCGCGCTCATGCTTTCGACTACGGCGGCGGTATGGCGGGCAGCCTCTACTTCGCGGGCTGCGGCCTCATCGGCGTCCTTCAGCTTGCCGCGGAAGGTGTCGAGGCTGCGGGCCAGATCGCCAAGCTCATCACCGCGGGCGAGGCCCTGGATTTCAGAATTGTAATCTGCATCGGCCAGCGCATTGGTGGCTTCGCGCAGAGCGTGGATCGGACGGGTGACGCTGCGCGCCGCCAGCCAGGAAACACCGATCGCGGCCAATAGCGCCGCGCCGATCATGGCAGCCGCAATCAGGCGGATACGCTCGACAACGGCAAAGGCGGTATGTTCGTCGGTTTCCAGCACCAGCGACCAGTCGAATCCGGGCAGGCCCAGCGGCATTACCTGCGCAATGGCGCGTCCGCCCATTGAGGAGGCGACACCTTCGAACTGGCCTGCCTCGCGCGACTTGGCGGCCTCGATCTGCGGTGATCCCGTAAGTTTCTGCAGTGCCGGAAACAGGCCCACAACGGAGGACGGGCTGCGGGCTACACCGTCGCTGCTAACCACATAGATGTTCTGATGGGTGCCGCCGGACAGGTTGCTGGTCAGCGCCTTGACGACGCCATCGGTGCCGAGCTGGATGGCAATCACCCCGGCGATCTTACCATTCTTGGCAAACACTGGTGCGGCCATAAAGGCTGCGGCGTCCGGACTGTGGCTGTAAGCGGAAAAATCTGCCACCGCGATTGTGCCTGCTTCTGCCTCCAGCGCTGCCTGGAACACCTGCGACAGACCGCTGTCAGGCGCTTCCTGAACACCGGTCATGAAATCGTCCTGTTTTTTCACCGAATAGACCACCTGCCCGGCGGGGGTGATCAGATACAGGTCCTGATAACCGTTGAGGCGCAGGCTTTGCAGGAAAGTGGGGTGATAGGTGACATGCGACTGGTTGTAGTAGGAACCGTCGCCCGCATCTGTCAGCTCCTCCCGCCGGTCCTCAGCGTTGGGGTTTCCGGCGGCGTAGGTCTGCTTGAGATACGCAACCGGGTCGTCTTCCTCGACCATGCCGATCACCCGCTCGAAATTGCTGATGGCGCGGAACACCGCAGGCTGCCCTGCCAGGCTGGAGAGGTCGGAACGCGCAGCCTTGATCAGGAAGCCAAGCGCCTGGGCGCCGGATTTGGCCTCGATCTTCTGGGCGGCAAAGGCGTTTTCTCGGATGCTGCGCTCTGCCATGGAATAGACCAGAACGGACACGGTGACGAGAAACACACCCGTCAGCGCAACCATGATCAGCGGCAGTTTCAGTTTCAGCGGCAGTTTCGTTAGTCGGGGCATTGGCCAGGGTCTCCTGCAGTCTGCGGCGCCCGGTCGCACCGGGGCCTGAAGGAGTCATAGTCTGGAAAGTCCTGATAAAGTGTGTACCGCAAATAGGCCGCAAATGAAGTTTTCCGGAATCTTTGCGTATTTGATGCCGCAAATTTGAATCGTGTGCCAATCCGGCCGGAAAGATGCCTGAAGCACTTATTTTTAAGGCCCTGCTAGAGCGTTGAGTCAGGAAATGCGCTGCGGGAATGACGCAAACTGTCAGGTCTGAACATATTCACATTCCGTAGTTTTGCATCCGCAAGACGTTCGCTTTAGCCGGCCGCCGGCAAGGCCCGTGGCGGGTTTTCAAGTTGTCATTCATGTTAAACCAAACCAAAAATCACTCATGGACAAAAAAGACCGTGAAATTCTGAGGCTGATACAGGCCAATGCCCAGCTGACCGCTGAAGCGATCAGCCAGGAGGTCGGCCTGTCAGCGCCCGCGGTGCAGAAACGGCTGAAGAAGCTGCGTGACACCGGGGTGATCGAAAGGGAAATCGCGATCCTGTCGCCGTCCAAGATGGGCCGGGAGATGACGGTGATCGTGCAGGTTGTGCTGGAGCGTGAAAGCCGGATGCATCTGGACGCCTTCAAGCGCAAGATGCGCAAGGCGCCGCAGGTGCAGCAGTGTTACTACACCACTGGAGAGGCGGACTTTATTCTGATGGTGATTGTGAAAGACATCAAGGAATACGAAGCCTTCACCCAGGAGTACTTTTTTGATGAGTCCAACGTCAGCCGGTTCACATCTTCTGTGGTGATGGACCGGGTCAAGGTGTCGCTGGACATCATTTGAACAGTTTCGGCTCAGGTCCGGGCAAGTAGCGCATCGGCCGCCGGGAGGGAGTGCGCGGCGGTCAGCGTGTCCAGAAACAGCTTGGTGATGCGGTTCACCGCAGGGCGTCTGCGGGTGACAGCCGCAAATTGGCTGCGGTAGCGGATCTCCTCGGGCAGCACTGCTTTCATCAGTCCTTTTCGGATATAACCCTCGGCCATATGGTCCGGGAGGAACCCCAGATAGCTGCCGGACATGATGAGGATCGCCAGTGCCTGTTCATTCTGCACTTTCGCGGCGCGGCGGAAACCCAACGTCTGACCAACATGCAAGTTAGGGGAGTTCACCCGGATTCCCGCATAGTTCATTGCCTGCACATCCGACAGGCTCAGAGCGGATAGGTCGCGGTCCATGAACGGGTGCCCCTTGCCGCAGTAAAGGAACATGTTTTCACCATAAAGCGGCATGTAATCAAGGCTGGGGGACGGCCGGTGCAACGCAAGAATGCCAATGTCGAGCTGGCCGCTGATCACCTTGGTTTCGATCACGTTGGGCGGCTCCAACGATAAATCGATTTCCACCGCGGGGGCGGCTTTGTTGAAGGCCCGGATGCCGCCCGGGACGAAGGCTTCCGGATTTGAGGCGCATTGATCGAACAGCGCAATCCGGATGGTTCCGGCCAGTTGCTGCTTGATTTCATTCACCTCGGCGCGGAAATCCGCCACAGAGATCAGCAGCCCTTCGGCGGAGCGCAGCACCTTGGCGCCATCGTCTGTCAGGGAAAACCCCGCAGGCCCCCGGTTGCAAAGCTTCAGGTCCAGCCGCAGTTCAAGGTCAGCAATGTATTTGGAAATCGTCGATTTGCCGATGTTCAGTTCGCTTTCGGCGGCAGCCAGACCACCACTTTCGGCCACTGCCTTGAACACGCGAAGTAATTTCAGATCGGCGTCTGCGACATGTTTGAGATGGGTTTTGCGGGCCATTTTAAAGTTCGATAAATGTGAAACCTTGAGCTCAATAGTTTACATTCTAGAAACATAGAACGCAATGTAGCCTCCCGCAGACCAAGGCTGGAACCGGCTGGCAGATGTGCTGTGGAGGGCGCGCCGCCCCGGACCTTGGGACCCAAGATGACAATACGGGAGGAAGTTATGTCATTTCTCAAGAAGGTCTGCACGCTGACTGCGGCCGTTTCTGCTGCCGCAATGCTGACCACCGGCGCTGTTTCCGCCAAGAACTTCAAGATCGCCGTGGGTGACGGCGCTGGCAGCTCGCAAGAAGGCACCGGCAAGTTCTTTATCGAGGCGCTGGAAGAAAAATCCGGCGGCAAGCACACCGGCACCATGTTCCTGAACGGCCAGTTGGGCTCTGAGCAGGACACCGTGAACGAGGCCGCAATCGGCACCTTGGACATGTCGCTGCTGGCAATCAACAACGTCACGCCGTTCTCGCCGACCGTCGGCGTGTTCACCCTGCCTTATGTGATCCTGTCGCTGGAAGATGCGGAAAAGCTGACCCAGGGCCCGATCGGCCAGGAGCTGACCGAAAACACCATCCGGGACGCCGGCGTGCGTATCCTGGCCTGGACCTACACCGGCTTCCGCCGTCTGACCAACTCCAAGAAGCCGGTCACCACCGTGGCTGACCTGCAGGATCTGGTCATCCGCGTTCCCAAGAACGAAATCATGATCGAGACCTACAAGTCCTGGGGCATCAACCCGACTCCGATGGCCTGGTCCGAGACTTTCACCGGCCTGCAGACCAAGGTTGTTGACGGCCAGGACAACCCCTACACCACCATCAACGCGATGAAGTTCTACGAAGTGCAGGAATATGTGACCAACCTGCGCTACATCTTCTCGATCGAGCCGCTGATCGTGTCTGAGGCAGTGTTCCAGGACCTGTCCGAAGAAGACCAGCAGATCCTGATCGAGGCGGGCAAGGAAGCGACCGTGAAGTCGGCTCAGTTCCTGCGCGACATCGAGGCCCAGATCAAAGAAGAACTGCTGGCCAAAGGCATGCAGATCGATGATCCGGCAAACGACGAAGCCGAGTTTATCAAGCTGGCGACCGAGGCAGTCTGGCCGCAGTTCTATGACTCCATCGGCGGTGTCGAGAAGCTGAACACCGTGCTGACCACCATTGGCCGTGATCCGGTTCAATAAGACTCTGACAGACCTATAAAAATAACGAAGCAGCGCCGCGGCGCTGCTTCGCACAGGGGAGGAGTGCATCATGTTCTGGAAATTCCTGGAAAATATAGAAAGCTATATCTGCCGAATATTGCTGTCCGGCTTTGTCATTCTGCTGTTTGTGCAGATCGTTTCGCGCGAGGTGTTCGGCCATTCGTTTTCATGGATCGAAGAGCTGTCGGTCTACATGTTCGTCTGGTTCGTCTACTTTGGTGCCAGCTATGCCGCGCTGAAAGGCGCGCATAACCGGGTCACCTTCCAGTTCAAGTTCCTGCCTGCGGGCTGGATCAAGTACATTGAGGCCTTTGCCGACCTCTTCTGGCTGTTCTTCAACTGCTATTTCCTGTGGCTGGCCACCGATTTCGTCTTCAACAAGATGAACAAGTTCTGGAAGTCGCAGACCTTGGGCATTGAGATGAAATACATCTACATGGTGCTGCCCATTGCCTTTGCGCTGATGACGATCCGCATTTTGCAGGTGAATTACCGCAAGCTGATCCGCGGCGAAGATATCCATGATCCAGACCAGATCGACCTTGATGAAATCAAGGCCGCCGCTGGCGTGGACAAGCGCACGTAACCGGGAAGGGACAGGACTATGGAAACCGAAATCGTCACGATCCTGTTTGGATCCTTTCTTCTTCTGCTGCTTCTGGGCGCTCCGATCACCGTTGCGCTGGGGGTGTCGTCGCTGCTGTCATTCCTCTATCTGGATGAAAACCCGATCAAATTTGTGCAGATCGCCTTTACATCTGTCGGCTCCTTCCCACTGATGGCGCTGCCTGCATTCATTCTGGCAGGCGCGCTGATGGAGGCTGCGGGGATATCCAAACGGCTCATTAACGTGGCCGAAAGCCTGGCTGGGCCATTCACCGGCGGCATTTCAGCGGCCACCGTGATGGCCTGCCTGTTCTTTGGTGCAATCTCCGGCTCCGGCCCGGCCACCACGGCGGCAGTCGGTATGCTGATGATCCCGGCAATGATCAACCGGGGCTATGAGAAGGGTTATGCTTCTGCGGTCACGGCGTCCTCCGGCGGTCTGGGCATCATCATCCCGCCGTCGATCCCGATGGTGATCTTTGGTATCGCAGCCCTGGGCATGGCGCCGCCGCCGGAAGCGGTTGAGAAATTCGGCACCTTCCAGTCAGTGTCGATCTCGAAACTGTTCATTGCAGGTTTCGTGCCAGCCTTCCTGATTGCCACAAGCCTTTTGATCCTGAACTTCTTCATGTCGAAGAAGCGCGGCTACAAGGGTTCTGCCGACGGCTGGTCGATCCGCAATGTCGGCTGTGAGATGTACCGCGGGTTCTGGTCGCTGATGGCGCCGCTGGTAATCCTGGGAGGTATCTACACTGGCTTCTTCACCCCGACCGAAGCGGCCATCGTGGCGATCTTCTATACCCTTGTGATTGGTGTCTTCATTTACCGCGAACTGACCTGGTCGTCGCTGTTCCAATCGCTGGAGGCCACGACCTGGCTGACAGGGCGGGTGCTGCTGATCCTGTTCACGGCGACGGTGTTCGGCCGCCTGCTGGTGGAAAACCAGATCCCGGCAATGATTGCTGACAGCATGCTGAGCTTTACTCAGAATCTCTATGTGATCTGGGCGCTGATCATCTTCTTCCTGCTTTTTGTCGGCATGTTCATGGAGACGCTGGCAACCATCCTGATCCTGGTGCCGGTGATGCTGCCGGTGGCCTATTCTGTGGGCATCGACCCGATCCACTTTGGCGTGGTGATGGTCTGCACCTTGGGCATCGGCTTCCAGACGCCGCCTTTGGGGGAGAACCTGTTCATTGCCTCTGGCATCTCGAACATCTCGATTGAGACGATTTCGCTGCGGGCCCTGCCCTTTGCGGCTGTGAACACGATTGCGATCTTCATCATCGCCTTCTTCCCGGAAATCTCGCTGTGGCTGCCGCGGCTGTTCGGCTACTGATCTGAAAGGAGACTGGCATGAAACCGATGATCACAAACATCCTGTTTGCCACCGACCTGTCGCACAACTCTACCTTGGCGCTGCGCCATGCGGCCAGCCTGGCGCATGCGACAGGAGCGGAGATCCACGTGCTGCATGTGAATGAGCCGATCTCAGAGGATGCGCGCATCACGTTTGAGATGTTCGTGCTGAACGATGAAACCCGCAAATCCGCGGCCAAACGGCGGCATGAGATGGTCAAGCAGATGCTGGCCGAGCGGCAGGCGCGGTTCTGGGCATCTTTTGAAGGCGACGAGGCCAAGATCCGCGATCAGGTCACCTCTGTCGAGGTGACCGACGGCCACCCGGCAGAGGTGATCCTGCGCCGTTCGGTCGAGTTAGGGTGCGACCTGATCGTGCTGGGGGCCCATGACCACGGGTTCTCCCATACGTTTCTGGGCACTGTGGCCAAACGGGTGCTGCGCCGCTCGCAGATCCCGACGCTGGTGGTGCCCTACCAGAACGGCGAGGACGAGGACTGATCCTCCCCGCAGGCGGTTTCCCCTGGCCGCCTGCAAAGACCATCCCTGCAACAGGTGTCAGCCCTTTGCAGGGATGGTTCTGACGTCCGGGTGCAGGTTCTTGTACGGGAACCCGCCCAGATCACAGGGAAACACGCCCGGGGCCGCTACCGGAAAAACGGCGCTGCCAATGGGCTCAAAGTCAGCGCGGAAATGGGCAGTGCTTTTCACGCAGACCGTGCTGAAGGCCGCCGGGGCCAGCCCGATATGGGTGAAATGCGCCAAGTCGAGGCATTGGTTGCGGATGCTGGTAACAACCAGGGTGATGTCTGCGCTTGTCCCATGCAGCCGCAGCGCCGCTGCGGGACCCAGCTCCGCTACTCCGCCGCCATACATCTCACCGCTATAGCGGCAGCGGCCATCGCCAAGTGCCAGAACCTCGAACTTTGCTTCAAACGGCTGGTCGCCTTCTGCGCCTGAGCGTCCGCCAAGTGCTGTGCGGAAGATGCCGCCCTGCCCGGCTTCATGCGCCGCGGCGGCGGTTGCGGGGTCATGGAACAGTCCCATCAGAACGCCTTTTGCGCCTGCCTGTGCCAGTGCCGACAGCAGTCCGGTGGTGTCAGAGGTGCCGCCTGCGCCCGGATTGTCCTGCACATCCGCCAGCACAATCGGCATGCCTGCGCGCGGCTGGCAGGCAATCTCCGCCGCTTGCTGTGGCGTCAGCATCGGGTGGCTGAAGTGCGGTTCCAGCTCGGTAAACAGCCTGGCGATATGGTCCGCGGCTTGTGCCGCGGGGCCAGAAGTACGGGCATAGGCCACGCAAGAGGGCCGCGTATCCGGGAAATCCGCTGCGGTGAACCCCAGCGCGATGTCCGCCAGCACGCCCGCCTGCTCCAGAGGCGGCAGCGCGGCATAAAGCTCCCGCGCAGGTGTGGCGGTGGTGTATTGCGCATGCAGCGGGATCAGGCAGTCCATCTGCCGGAAAGCCTTGTGCAGCCTGTCGCCCGCCAGAAGGTGCTGCAGCACCGGTACACAGCGGGCGCCGGTTTCCGCCATGTCGAGATGCGGATAGGTGCGGTAGATGGCGATGTAATCGGCCCGTTCCACCGACGCCGCAGAGATATTGGCGTGCAGGTCGAGGCTGACCACGATGGGCAGATCCGGCCCGGCCCACGCGCGCACCCGGTCTAGCAGCTCCCCTTCGCCGTCGGGGTGGCTTTCGGTCACCATCGCACCGTGCAGTTCCAGGAAAATGCCATCAAGCGGGCCTGCCGCCTTAAGGCCTTCCAGAATTTTGGCACAGACGGTTTCAAAGGCCTCATCGGTGACATGCGCTGACGGCTCCGCTGCGCACCACAGGATGGGGACGAGGTCCATCCCGGCCCCCGCTGCGGCCTCGGCAAAGCCTGCGATGGGCAGGTTCATGCCGCGGGTTTCGCGGATCACTTGCTCACCTTGCAGCATGGCTGGCCAAGAATCCGCCATCTCGAATTCTGCCAGCCCGGCCTTGGTGGTGCCGAAGCAATTGGTTTCATGCTGAAAGCCTGCAATGGCAATCCGCGGTTTGGCCTGCATTGTCACTGCTCCTGCGTCCAGACGGTCTGCCCGCGGCGGATGGTGCGGGTGACTGTGGTGGTCTCGATCTGGTCCGGGTCGTCCAGCGGATTGCGGTTCAGAACCGCGAAATCCGCCAGCTTGCCCGGTTCGATGGAGCCACGGGTGTTTTCCTGGAAGACTTGCCAAGCGGCGTCGATGGTCTGGGCGCGCAGGGCCGACAGGGCGCTGATCCGCTGCGCCTCACCAAGCCGCCGCCCGCTGGCGGTCAGCCGGTTCACCGCGCAATGGGCCAGGTGGATGGGTCGCGTCGGCGTTACGGAGGCGTCGTTGTGGATGGTGTAGCGCACGCCAAACCGTTCAGCGGAGGCGCAGGGGGAAATCCGCTCTGCCCGCTCCGGCCCCAGGAAGGTGTCGTAATGGCGGTCGCCCCAGAAATGTACATGCGCCGGGAAGAAGCTGACGGTGATGCCAAGCTTTGCCATCTGCTGCAATTGGTCGTCGCGCAAGGCTTGCCCGTGGATGATGGTGTGGCGGTGATCTTCGCGGGGGTTGGCCTCCAGCGCGGCGGCCACTGCATCAATGAACATCTGCGCGCCTGCGTCGCCGTTGCAGTGGCAGTGGATTTGAAAACCCAGGTCGTGCAGCTTTTGGACCTCCGCCCGGTGTTCGGCGGCATCCGCGTATGACATCCCGCAGGGGTGCGCCGGGTCCACCGGCTTGTGATAAGGCGCGCTGAGCAATGCGGTCTGCAACTGGAACGCCCCATCGGTGAACAGCTTGCGCGGGCCAAGTGTGAAATGCGGATTTCCGGGCCAGTCCAGCGCATCGGGGCCGCGGCTCAGCTCCGGCTCTAGTTCTCCGATCGGCAGCAGCATCAGGTCGTAGCCGGGATCCTGATCAGCAGGCAGCGAGGCGAAATGCTCCAGCATCTGCCGTGTGGCCCAGGCGTTCTGGGCGTAGGTGACGCCATACGCCAAGTACTCGTCGCGGCAGCTGTCGAACCCGGCCCAGAAGCGGTCGCGGTCGATCAGGAAATCGGTATCGCCCATCTCCCCCATCGCTGACAGGCCTTCGATCAGCCCGGTCAGCGCGCCGGTGTCCGGGTCGCGCCCGAAACGCCCGCCCAAGGGATCGGGCGTGTCCCGGTTGACGCCGCGGCGCTCCAGCGCCAGCGAATTGGCAGCGCCGTTGTGGCCGGAGGCATGAATGACCCAGACGGGATGCTCAGTTGAGACACTGTCCAGCTCGGCGCGTGTCGGCATCCGGCCTTCGGCAATCGCGGTGTTGTCGAACAGCACCCCCATCACCCATTCCCCGGCAGGGGTTTCGGCTGTCTTGGCCCGCAGCCGGTCCAGCGCGGTTGGGATATCCGGGCAGTCGCCGCTGGGGGCAGAGGCCAGGTTGACCCGGAACAGCCGGATGAAGCCGGGATCGGGAAAATGCCCGTGCGGGTCGATGAAGGCGGGGATCAGGGTCTGGCCCCTCAAATCCACCTCATCGGTGCCCGCAGGCATCCGCGCGCGCAGGTCCGCCTCAGCGCCAACAGCGCGGATGACTTCGCCTTCGGTCAGCACCGCCTGGGTGCAGGAATCGGCCGCGTCCATCGTCAGGACAGCGCCGTTGAAATACAATGTGCTGGTCATGGTCTTTCAGATGTTGAGAGGTTTCGAGCGAAAGGCCTTCAGCCCAAGGGTGCCAGGCAGCGCAACCCGTGGCCGTTTTCGACCTCCCATTGCGGGGTTTGACTGCAGATCTCCTGGGCAAACGGGCAGCGTTCGCGGAATTCGCAGCCTTTGGGGCGGCGCAGCAGGCTGGGCGGCTCGCCTTTCAGCGCGATGCGCTCCAGCCGGGCGTCGGGGTCGGGTTCCGGGTTCGCGGACAAGAGGCAGCGGGTATAGGGATGGCGCGGCTCCTTGAAGATGGCCTCGGTGGTGCCTTCCTCGACCAGCCGGCCAAGGTACATGATGCCCATCCGGTCGGCCACATGGCGCACGACGTTCAGATTGTGGGTGATGATCACCATCGCCAGCCCCAGCCGTTCGCGCAGGTCGTTCATCAGGTTCAGAAGCTCTCCCTGCACCGACACATCGAGGCCCGCGGTGGGTTCATCCGCCAGGATCAGCTTGGGTTCCAGCGCCAGCGCGCGGGCGACGCCGACCCGGCGCGCCTGCCCTCCGGACAGCTGATAGGGATAGCGGTCGGCAAAATGCGCAGGCAGGTTCACCATCTCCAGCAGGCGCCTGGCCTCTGCGTCCAGATCGCGGTCCTTCATGCCCTGGATGCGATAGGGTTCGGTGATCAGGCTGCGGATCGTCAGGCGCGGCGACAGGCTGCCGACCGGATCCTGGAACATCATTGCGATGTCCTTGCGCAAGGGGCGCAGTTCGCGTTCCGAGGCACCGCGTATCTCTCGCCCCTCGAAGGTGACGGAACCCTCCTGCGCCGGCGCCAGACCGGCAATTGCGCGGATCACCGTGGTCTTGCCGGAGCCGCTCTCACCCACCAGCGCGTAGGTCTCGCCCTGCTCCACGGTGAAGCTGACACCGGCGAGCACATTGACCGGGCCATAGCTGGTCTTGAGGTCTTTTACATCCAGCAGGCTCATTCTGCGGCCTCCTTGTGGTTCAGCCAGCAGGCAGCGTGGTGACCGTTCTTGAGCTGATCGAGCGGTGGGACTTCCGCTGTGCAGCGCGGCATCGCCTGGTCGCAGCGGTCGCGGAAGATGCAGCCGCCGGGCAGGTTGGCGAGGTCCGGCACCTCTCCGGGGATCGTCGGCAGCACGCGGGCGCGCTCCTTGATGTGGCCCGGGTCGCAGTCGATCAGGCGGCGGGTGTAGGGGTGTTTGGGATCGTGGAAGATCTCGCGCACCTCGCCGCTTTCGACCACGGCGCCCGCATACATCACCACCACCCGGTCGCAAAGCTCTGCAATCACCCCCAGATGGTGCGAAATGAACAGGATGGCGCAGTTGAATTCCTGTTGCAGCTCCTGCAGGCGCTCGATGATCTGCACCTCCAGCGTGGCATCCAGCGCCGTGGTCGGCTCATCCGCGATCAGCAGGTCCGGTTCCGACATCAGCGCCATGGCGATGGCGATGCGCTGGCGCATGCCGCCGGAGAATTCGTGCGGAAACTGCGCCAGCCGCGCCTCAGGGTCAGGGATGCCCACCGCGCCGAGCATCTGCGCTGCGCGGGCGCGTTTTTCAGCCTTGGACGCTTTGGAGCGGTGCTGGATATCCAGCATCTGCTGGCCGATGGACAGAACCGGGTTGTGGGTCTGCATCGGGTCCTGAAACACGATGGAGATATCGGCGCCGCGCAAGTTCCGCATCTTGCGTTCGGGCAATTGCAGCAAGTCTTCGCCCTTGAACCGCACCGCGCCCTGACGGAACCGGGTGTTCGGCGCGGTCAATCGCAGAATCGAGGAGATCAGGGTGGACTTGCCGCAGCCCGATTCCCCGACGATGCCGACAATCTCGCCCTTGCGCACATCAAAGGAGATATCGCGCAGGGCCTTCAGATCACCGCGGGCGGTCTCATAGTCAACGCTGAGGCGGTCGATTTCCAACAAGCTTTCAGTCATCGCTGTTTCCTCAATTTGGGGTCAACCACGTCGCGCAGGGACTCGCCCAGGAAGGTGAAGCCAAGGGTTGCCAGGATGATCGGCAGCCCGCCGCCCACCACCAACCAAGGGGTTTGGCGGATCAGCGAATAGCCGTCCTTCAGCAGTGCGCCCCAGCTGGGTGTCGGCGGTTTCACCCCGAGGCCGAGGAAGGACAGCCCCGCCTCCAGCGCGATCACGGTGGGAATGTCCATCGCCGCCAGCACCGCCAGAACGCCGACGATATTGGGCAGCATGTGCACGCCCAGAATACGCTTCATGCTGGCACCCATGGAGCGTTCGGCCAGGATGAACTCGGAATTGCGCAAGGTCAGCGTCTGGGTCCGCGCCACCCGGCCATAGGTCGGGATCGAGGTCGCCATCACCACAAACACCACAGTTTGCAGGCTTGGCCCCACCAACGCGACCACCGCCAGGGCAAACATCACGGTGGGAAAGGAGCGGATGGTGTCAAAGAACAGCATCAAGAGGTTGTCGAGCCATTTCGGCCCGTAACCGGCGATCATGCCCAGCGTCAGGCCAATGGCCATGGCGCCGAAGACAGCCGGCAGGGCAACCTGCAGCGCCACCTGGCCGCCCGCAATCACGCGGGAAAACGTGTCGCGGCCCAGCTGGTCGGTGCCCAGAAGATGGGTCCATGACGGTCCCTGAAGCCGGTCCTTGATGTTCATGCCAACCGGATCGAAGGGCACGATCCAATAGGCAAAGATGGCGCAGAACACGATGGTGCCGACGATGATCAGCCCCATCAGCCCCAGCGGGTCGCGGGCGACGCCGTGGATGATCTGGCCCAGTTCGGAACGGGATTTTGCCATATCTCACGCCCTCCTTATGCTGCTGTGCGGGCGCGGGGATCGAGCCAGGCGTTAATCAGGTCGGCCAGCGCGGTGGAGACCACAAACAGGCCGGTCGAGATCAGCACCGATCCCATCACGATCGGGTAGTTGCGGGTGGTGATGCTGTCGATAACCAGCTTGCCAAGGCCGGGGCGGGCAAAGACGATTTCGGCAAAGACGGCAGAGGACAAAAGGAAACCCATGCCGACGCCGATCACCGTGACCACCGGCAGGATGGCGATGCGCAGCGCATAGACCATCACAACCCGGCGTTCATGAATGCCAAAGGCGCGGGCGGTGCGGATGTGGCTCTCGCCCATTACCTCCAGCATCGAGGCGCGCACCAGCCGGGCGATATAGCCGACCCAGCTGAGGCCGATGGCAAAGGCGGGCAGCACCAGGTGGTCAAGGCGGCCCCAGAAACCCTCGCCTGCGCCGATGGCCGGGAACCATTGCAGGTTCACCGCAAAGATCAGCAGCGATAGCAGCGCGACCACAAAGGCGGGCGCGGCAACGAAGCTCACCGAAATGGCCGCGGTAATCCTGTCGATCAGCGTATTGGGGTGCGCGGCAGCATAGGCGCCAAGCGCGATGCCCAGAGTGGCGGACCAGGCGATTGACCCCAGGATCAGCCACAGGGTGTGCGGCAGCTGTTCAAAGACAATGGCCGTCACCGAGCGGCCCGAGAACACGTCGATCCCCAGGTCGCCCTGCATCAGGTTGCCGTAGAAGATCAGCAGCTGTTTCCAGATAGGCTGGTCCAGCGCCAGTTCCGCCGTCAGCCGCGCCTGCAGCTCTGGCGTGGCGCGCGGGCCCAGCATGATCTGGACCGGATCGCCGGGCACGGCGCGGATCATCAGGAACATGACGGTGACCGCCACGATCAGGATCAGCAGTGCCAGCCCGAACCGCCGGATTGCATAAAGTAACATGGCCGCATGGCTCCCTTGTCTTCGCTGTGCGGATGAAAACGGCACGGCTGCGCCGCATATTGCAGCCGTGCCAGGTCAGGCCCGGGGGGAGGACCGGGCCTGCGGGGAGTGTCAGGCCTTGCCGAAGTAGCGCAGCAGTGCCAGCCCGTCGGGCCGCAGCGCCGGCACCACGCCAGCCGAGTGGATCACCGGCGTCGCCTCATGGGTCAGGAAGCGGTAGGCGCCGCTTTCCTCCATCAGATCCTGTGCCCGCCGGTACATCTCGTCTCGTTTCGCCTGGTCGGTCAGCTGCGAGGCCTCGGCATGGATCTTGTCGAACTCGTCGTTGCTGAACTGCTCCCAGTTCCAGTGGCCGACCTGTTCGGTGGTGAACCAGGAGGTCGCGTAGTAGGGATCAGGGGTCATCGAGTAGCGGTTCAGTACCAGCTGCAGATCCTCGTTGTCGGCGCTGGCCCAGAAGGCCCCGGATTCCAGCACGTTGACCTCAACCGTGATGCCGATCTGCGCCAGCGTGGCCTGGATCACCTGGGCGGCAGTGGTGAAGGTGGTCTTGTTCAGCGTGTCGAGCTTCAGCGTGACGTTGGTCTCACCGGATTCCGCCAGCAGCTCCGCCGCCTTGGCAAAATCGGCCTGCGGTGGAACCAGCGATTGCGGACGGTGGCCCGCCAGGCCCGGCGCGATGATGCCGGTCGAGGGCTCGACGGCACCGAAATAGGCAGCTTCCAGGACCGAGGGCACATCAATCGCGTGCTGGATCGCCTGACGCAGTTTCTTGTTCTGCAGCTTGGGGTGGTCCAGGTTCATGCCGAGCCATGCATAGTACAGCGACGGGTACTCCAGCAGCGTGCCGCCATTGGGCACACCAGCGCGGTAACGTTCGACAGAGCCCAGCGAGACACGGGTGAAATCCAGTTCCCCGGCTTCAAACGCGATTTCGGCGGTGTTCTCGTCGTCGATCGGCAGAATCTCGATGGTGTCCCAAGCGGGAGCTTCGCCCTTCCAGTTCGGGTTGCGCTTCAGCACGGTCTTTTCCTTGGGCGACCAGCTGTCGCGCAGGTAGGGGCCGGATTCCGCCAGCGGATCGGTGGTTGCCTTGCCGCCCGCGGCCTCCCAGGCCTTCTTCGACACGATGTTGCCGGTGATATAGGGCAGCGCAATGGACCACAGCGGCGCAAAGGGTTCCTTCAGCACGATGGTGCCTTCCCGCTCGCCGGTCACTTCGACGTGACTCAACGGGCCCATGTCGGGTTTGTTGGGGCTGTCGGTCGCCTCGTCCACGATTCGCTCAAAGCTGAATTTCACGTCCTCGGCGGTCATCGCGCCAAAACCGTTGGTGAATCCGATGTCGTCACGCAGCGCGAACTTGATGTGGGTCTCGTCGCCCTGCTCGATCATCGCGGCGGCATCCATCTGCCAGTCCCATTCGCGGCCCGGCTTGTACTGGATCAGCTTGTTGTAGATCGAGGCATGGATTTCCTCGTCGATCACGCCTTTGGAAAACGCCGGGTCGATGCTTTGCATGTCGCCGTAGGAGCGCACCCGCAGGGTGCCATCCTCTGCCGCCATGGCGCGGCCGCCCAGCCCCATCGGCAGCGCCGCCGCCGCCCCCAGCGCCGTGGCGCCCTTCAGAAATCCGCGGCGTCCCAGCGCCGTCTTGGTCCATTCGATCTTCATTGTGTCCTCCCTTGGATCAGATCAGCTCCGCCTGAGCTCCTCCGCCTGCAAGCACCTCTCGGGGGCAGCCCCCGGCGGGCCTTTTTGCTGGTATTCTGGTTCCCCTGGCTCAGACGGCTTGGCACCAGAAGACGCCTGTTTCGCGGAACGTGGAATTGTGCAAACATGCGCGAAGCAGCGCGGTTTGCATCACAGCCGCGTCACTTTGCGAAGGGAAATGGGCGGTGTCCGAAAATTTTTCAGAAAACCTGCGTTCGCTCTGCGCCGAACACGGCAGCATTGCCCAGATCTGCCGCGAGGTTGGAATCAACCGTCAGCAGTTCAACCGCTACCTAAACGGCTCCAGCCTGCCCGCGGCTCACAACTTGCGCCGGATTGCCCGTTATTTCGACATTCCGGAAGCGCGGCTGTTTGCTCCGCAAGCGGAGTTCGAGGCACAGCTCAGCGATGCAGCGCGCTCGTCACCGCCGGGTCCAAGCGACAGTTTCCTGGAGCCGTTCCGCGGCCAGCAGCGCAATCTGAAGCGCTATCTGGGCTTTTATCATGCCTATTTCCGGACGCCCTCCTGGGGTGAGGGGATCTTCTGCTCCCTGACCCGTTTCTACGAAAAGGATGGGTTTATCCTGTCGCGCAACCTGGAAATCGCTCATGATCCGGAGCAGAGCATCCGGCAAATCTCGCGCTACGAAGGCATGGTGACCCAGCGTGGAAACCGGCTGTTCATCACCGAGCATGAGCGCGCCCATGAAGGCAGCGTGGCACAGACCATCCTGTTTTCCGCCCACCGGCAGCAGCTGAAATACTTGCGCGGCATGACAATGGGGTTGGCCTGGCGCCCCTTCCCGCGGCCCTATGCGGCCAAGGCAATCTGGAAACGGCTGGATGAACGGGTCTCGGCACGCGAGGCGATTGCCGCCTGCGGCGTCTATCCGGTGCGGAGCACCCGGATAGACCCGACAGTGCGGAACTATCTGGCGACACCGGACAAGGAGGATTACCCGGAGATGTCCGGCAGCGTGCTGCTCTGAGCAGTTCTGCCCCGCAAACGCCCCTGCGGGCCGGGCAAAACTTTTATGTAAAAGTTTTGGCAAATTCCTTGGCCAGGGAATTTGGCCCGGGTCATTTCAGCGGTTTGTCTCTTCCAGGGCGTCCTCATCCTGCTCAGGCATTTCCTCGATCAGGCGTGTCTCCAGCAGCTGTCCGTTGCGGTAGAGCACGGGGGTGGCGACGGCGGCGATGTGGCTGTTGAACTCGCGCAGGGCCCGCAGCGTCTCCAGGTGGATGTCGGAGGTCTCGAAACTCTCCCGCCCGCCGTTTTGCAATCGGCTCAGGTGGCGCTTGCGGCTGTCATGCTCCATCCGTTTCAGCTCGGTCTTCTCCAGGCTCAAGAGCCGGGCGCTTTCCAGATCGTCGGAGATCAGCACATTGGAGGCCAGCTGCAGATTGGCCTGGATCGCCTCATGCATGCGGGTGATTTCCAGCCAGCCGTCCTTTGAAAAGCTGAGGCCCTTCTTGTTCATTTCGCCTGCCAGCACCGTCAGGCGCCGCGCCACCACGTCGCCCGCGGTCTCCAGCCGGATGGCGTATTCCATCAGGCTGCGGGCGGTCTTCAGCTCCGCCTTGCTGAACGCCTCTTCCGGGATTGCGGCCACATAGCGGCGGATGCCGGAGAGGCAGGCGTTGACCTCATCATCCATCCGCTGCACCGCCCTGATCTGCTCCTTGCTGCCGCCCTGATACAGCTCCAGCACCGGGCGGAACATGGCGCCGACCTGATCGGCCATCCGCAGCAATTCGCGCTTGAGGTTGGCCACCGCCTGGGCCGGAGAGCCGTAGCTGCCCTGCTCCAGCGCGCTGGCCGCCCGCCCCGGCGCTGCGGTTCCGGCCTGTGCGGGCTCGGGAAAACTGCGCATGAACAGCCCCTCCAGCGGGGTGCAGACCGGCAGCGCCAGCAGCAAGAGCGATGCGTTGAAGGCGAGATGCGCATTGACCAGCATCTGGCCGCCCTGCGGGTCACCCAGCCAGCCCTGGCGCAGCGCCAGATTGGCGCCGAACAGGCAAATCACCGCCCAGGTGCCGCGCAAGGCCAGGTTGGCATAGGGAATGCGCCGCGCCTTCAGCGCCATGCCGCGGCTGAGCCAGACCGGAATGAAGGCAGAGCCGAAATTGGCCCCCAGCACCAGCGACAGCCCGGCGGCAAAGGGGATGGCGCCGATCTGCACCAGGGTGACGCACATCAGGATCGCCGCGACGGAGGAATGCATCACAAAGGCCAGTGCGCCACCAACCAGGAAGGCGGTGATATAGTCGCGCGCCAGATAGCCCGCCACCGCAGGCAGAAAGGCGCTGTCGCGGATCGGGTCCATTGCCTCGCGCAGAAAGCGCAGCGAAATCAGGATGAAGGCGACACCCATCAGGATCCGCCCCAGCTGGCGCGCCTTCTTGGCCTCGGTCTTGACGAACAGGTAGCCGCCGACCGCCAAAAGCACCGGCACCAGCCAGTCGAGCTTGAACGACAGGATCTGGATGATCAGCGCCGAGCCGAGATCGCCGCCCAGCACAATCGCCAGCCCGGCGGGGAAGGCGAGATAGCCGCTGGCGGCAAAGCCGGAGGTCAAGAGCGCCACCGCGGCCGAGCTTTGCAGCACAATCGCCAGGATCAGCCCCATCAGCCCCGCCTGCAAATGGCTTTGGCGCCCAGTCAGCAGCCGCTGGAACGAGGCACCGTAGCTGCGCTCAATCCCGGTCCGCACCATCCGAACCGCATAAAGCAGCAGCATCGTCGCACCCGCAAGGCTGATCAGAAAAGTCAGTATTGCCATATGGTTATCCTTTGATCAGCGCCAGCATCTCGGCGTGCAGCGCAGGCGTAGCTGCCGCAACCACCCTGCCATCAGATGCCAGATCCAGCGGCTGGCCGTTCCAATCGGTGATCATCCCTCCCGCGGCCTCGACCACTGCCGATACGGGCAGATAGTCATAAGGCTGAAGGTCATAGTCGATCACCGCATCCACATGCCCGGCCGCCAGCAGTGCATGCGGGTAGCAGTCATAGGCGAAACGCCGGGTCTGGCCCGCCTGCATCAGCCGGTTGAACAGCTCTGGATGATCGCGGTGGATCTTGTCGCCTTCATTCACATAGAGGACCGCTTGGTCCAGCCGGGTCTGTTCCGACACATGGATGGACTGCCCGTTCAAGGTGGCACCCTGGCCGCGCACCCCGAGATAGGTTTCTCCCAGCGCTGGCATGCCGATCACCCCTAGCTGCGGCACGCCGCCCTGCAGGAAACCCAGCAGGAAACCGAACAGCGGATGCCCCGACAGGAACGAGCGGGTGCCGTCGATCGGGTCGATGATCCAGACCTCCGAGCGATCCGAGCCTGCAAAGCCGTGCTCCTCGCCAAAGATGCCGTGGTCCGGGAAGTGCTGCTCCAGATAGGCGCGTACCTCGCTCTCGACCGCCTTGTCGGCTTGGGTGACAGGGCTTTCATCTGCCTTGAACTCAATCCCCAGGCGGCCGCGGAAGTAGCCGCGCGCGGCCTCCGCGGCGATCCCAGCGATCCTCATGGCGTGGTCAGCATGGGTTTCTGTGGTGAGCATCGTTGCGGCTTTCCTTCCTGAGGCCGGAGACGTTGGCTCTGCGACCGGATTCACCGCCAGAATTTGTAAAAATGTGGGTTTCGTCAACATAATATCCCAAAAAATGACCGAAAAACCAAAGTTTCGCACCGAGAAAGTGCGTTTTCTGCGCAGCTTTTGGGATTTTGCGGGTTTGATGAGCCTGGATCGGGCTACCCGGCACCCGCCAGATGCCTTGTGGCCATCGAAAACAGCTCCGCCTGCGAAGCGATGCCCAGTTTGGAATAGGCGTGGTGGCGGTGGACCTTCACTGTGCCTTCGGCAATGCCGAGATAGGCGGCGGCGGAGGGGGTTGAATGGCCCTGCAGGATCAGCTGCACGACCTCCCGCTCACGCGGGCTGAGCACACCGGTGCCGAAGGTCTGCATCCGGTCCTCCCAATCCGCAGGCTGATGGGCCGCGGTGGTGTCTTCGCTTTGACCCCACTGGCGCCGGATGGCTGCAGCAATCAGCGTGAAAACTGCATTCAGCCGTTCCGTGTCTGCTGCCTCAAATCTCTGCTGGCGGGCAAACCGGGCCAGGGAGACGATGAACCAGCGCTCTTTCCCGTCCTGCACCAGGATGCCGATTTCATCGCTGATGCTGATCTTGCGGTAGAAGGCACGGTAGTATTCGGAGCGGTAGAATGCCTCTGGCGCCAGGTCCATTAGCCGGTAAGCGCCCGGGGTGCAGCCATTGCGGCAGGCCTGGTAAAGCGGGTCCAGCAGATAGGGGCCACTGGCGTAGAACTCCACCGTGATCGCTGCCTGCAGCTCATCTAGATCCTGATACAGCGGCACCGGCGGCTGCGCGCCCGCGTAATGCGAGATGACCATCGAATCAAAGCTGCAGCATTGCGACAGGATCTGCCGCAGCGCGCCGGGAAAGCGCTCCGTTGCGATGGATTCCGCCAGCGCCGTCATCGCCTTGGCCCAGCCAGCGGGCAGCGGCGGGAAGGTAGTGCCACTCATGCCTATACCCAAAGATATATATCTTTGGCCAAGTTTGCGGACATAATCGCGAAAGTCAAACTGGGTCCAAATGAATTTTCAACATGACGGAGACCCACATGACCGATTCCTCCAGCGTGAACCCCGTGCAGGGCGATCTGGCCTTTACCCGCGAGAGCGACCGCGGCGTGGTGGCCGAGGCCAGCTATGCCGGCGCGCTCAGCTTCATGCGGCGGCGTTATTCGCGTGACCTCAGCAGCGCCGATGTCGCGGTGATGGGGGTGCCCTTCGACTTGTCGGTGTCCAGCCGGTCCGGCACCCGGCTGGGGCCGCGGGCGGTGCGCTCAGGCTCCAGTCATATCGCCTGGTCGGCACCCTGGCCGTGGAAGGTTGACCCTTATGAGGCGCTGCGGGTGGTCGATTACGGCGACTGCGAGTTTGACTATGGCTATCCGCACAAGGTCCCAGGTGAAATTGCCCAGGCGGCAAGGGATATTCTCGAAACCGATACGGCGCTCTTGTCGATCGGCGGCGACCATTTCATCACCTATCCGCTGCTGCAGGCGCATGTGGAAAAGCATGGGCCGCTGAGCCTGATCCAGTTCGATGCCCATTCCGACACTTGGGCGGATGAGGAAGGCCGCATCGACCATGGCACCATGCTGTGGCACGCGATCCGCGAGGGGCTGGTGGACCCTTCCCGGTCTGTTCAGGTCGGCATCCGGACCCACAACCCGGATCCGCTGGGCATGAACATCATCGACGCCATCGAGGTGCAGAAGACTGGGCCTGAAGCGGTGGCGGAAAAGATCCGTGGCATCGTCGGCAACCACAAGACCTATGTAACCTTTGACATCGACGCGCTGGAACCTGCCTCTGCCCCCGGCACCGGCACGCCTGTGATTGGCGGCCTGTCGCCCTATCAGGCGCAGGAGATCATCCGCGGGCTGGCGGGCACCGACGTGGTGGGCATGGACGTGGTCGAGGTCGCCCCGGCCTATGACATCTCTGAAATCACCGCCATCGCGGCAGCCACAATCGCCAACGATCTGCTCTGCCTCTACGCAGCCGGACCTTCCGGCCAGCGCTGAGGCGGCGCACAACAGGGAGGAAATAATGATCAATAACAATACCATGACTGCAACCTTGCTGGCCGCCGCCCTGGCGGCGCCAGCCTCTGCCGGCGATCTGGCGATCTACAATTGGGCGGACTATTTCGGCGAAACCACCATTTCCGGTTACGAGGAGGCAACCGGAACCAGGGTCACGCTGGATTACTTCGACAGCAACGAAGTGCTGGAAACCAAGATGCTGGCGGGCGGCTCGGGTTACGACGTGGTGTTTCCCGCCGCCTCCAACGCCGAACGGCAGCTGCAGGCGGGAGCACTGCATCCGGTCGACACCGCGCGGCTGAAAAACTACGGCAACCTGCGCCCTGAAATCCTGGCTTCGCTTGACCAGGTGCCGGGCGGGCGGCAGCTGGGCGTGCCCTATACCTGGGGGACCATCGGCATCGCCTACAACCCGGCGCTGGTGGTGGAGCGGCTGGGGGACATCCCTGTCGACAGCTGGGACCTGCTGTTCGACCCGGCCAATGCTGCCAGGCTGCAGGACTGCGGCATCGGAGTGCTGGATTCGCCGGTGGAGATGCTGTCGGTGGCCCTGAATTACCTTGGCGCCGACCCCTATTCCGAGGACAAGGCGGACATCGCTAGGGCGCAGGAGCTGCTGGCCGCTGCAGCGGAAAACGTCAGCTATTTCAACAATCAGAAACCTTCCACCGACCTGCCCGCTGGCAATGTCTGCCTGGCGGTGATGTATTCCGGTGACGCAGGCATCGCCCAGGCCCGCGCGGCGGAGGCGGGGAATGGCGTCGAAGTGCTTTATTCGATCCCGAAGGAGGGCACCCTGATGTGGATCGACCTGATGGCGATCCCGGAAGATGCGCCCAATTTGGACGCGGCTTATGCCTTTATCGACTACATGCTGCAGCCCGAGGTGATTGCCGGGGTTTCCAATGCCGTGTTCTTTGCCAATGCAAATGCGGCGGCGGACGCCCATGTGCTGACGGAGGTGCTGTCCGATCCGGGGGTCTACCCGGATGCTGCCACCCTCGCCCGCCTGTTCCCGGACAAGAGCCTGGGCGCCAAAGCGTTGCGCCAGCGCACCCGGGCCTGGACCAAGGTGAAGTCAGGGATCTGACACCGCGGGGGCTGCGGGTGCGGCCCCCTTCTTCTGCTGGGGCTGGACCGCCCCTTCAAGCGAGAAATGCGCCGGGAACATCGCGGCCAGAAAGCGGAATATGATCCGCGCGGCCTCCCCTCGGTCGAACCGGTCAGGGTGTAGCAGGAAGTCGGTCCACATGCCCTCGAGCAGTGCCAGGGTGCCATGGGTGGCATCGCGCGCCGCACCGGAGGCATCCGGTGTTTCAGCTTCGCGCACAATCCGGGAAAAGGCGTTGTGGATCATGCCGCGCAGGCGTCCGTCACGGGTGTCCGAATGCTCGGCAATGGCGGTGCGGTTGCGGGATTCACCGCGGAAAGCGTACCAGATGTTGACGTTGCGCCGGTTCAGCACCCGCTCGCTGAGGTCGCCGCGCACGATCATCTCGATCCGCTCCTGCGGGCTGTCGCCAGCGGTCTGCAGCAGCGCCTCCAGCCCGTCGTAATATTCTTCCGAGGAATGATGCGCCGCGGCCTGAACCAGGTTGTCCTTGCCGCCGAAATGCAGGTGGATCATGCCGCGCGACAGGCCGGCGCGCTGGATGATTTCGCTGACAGAGGTTTCGGAAATCCCCTTTTCCGCCACCGAATCCAGCACCGCGCCTATCAGGGCGAGGCGGTTCTGCTCGCGATTCTGTTCCCGTTTTCCGGCCATCTTTCCCTTGGGTCCTGGTCGTTTCCACTGCTGTAACGCGGTTCAATCCTGTGCGGCAAGCGGTGCCGCCTGTCCAGTTTAGACACAGGCCAAACGGTTTCTCCAGTAAAAATGGACGTTTGTACATTTTTTACAAAATCCTGTTGACAGGACACCCTTCCAGCCGTCAGATTTTGATGGACGATTGTCCATTTTTAATGGCAGCACCCCGCCGCAACCCCTGCAAGCAACGGAGAGACATGGCTGGATTTCTCAGAACCGAGGCTGGAAAAGGCCTGGCGCTCAGCGCCCCGGCGTCGCTTTATGTGGGGCTTCTGGTGGCTGCGCCGCTGGGGATCCTGGTGGCCTACAGCTTCTGGACCCAGACCTATGTCGAGATCGACAAGACGCTGACCTGGGCCAACTACCTGGAGGCCGCCACCGATCCGCTGGTGCGGCATCTGATGCTGCGCTCGATCCTGATTGCCGGGGCGGTGACCATGGCGACGGTGGCGCTGGCCTATCCGATTGCCTATTTCATCGCCTTCCGCACCCAGAAGAAAACCCTGTGGCTGCTGTTGATCACCATCCCCTTCTGGTCCAGCTACTTGCTGCGGGTGTTCAGCTGGAAGCTGATCCTGGGCTTCAACGGGGTGATGAATTCGGCGCTGATCTCGATGGGGGTGATCACAGAGCCGCTGACCTTCCTTCTGTACAATGAATTCGCCGTGGTGCTGACTCTGGCGCATGCCTGGGCCCCTTTTGCGATCCTGCCGATTTATGTCTCGCTGCAGAAGATCGACCGCTCGCTGCTGGAGGCGGCCACCGACCTGGGCCTCACCAAGCTGGAGCGGTTCATCCGCGTCACCCTGCCCCTGACGGTGCCTGGCATCATCGCCGCCAGCCTGATTATCTTCATCCCGACCGTGGGCGACTACGTCACCCCGTCTTTGGTCGGCGGCTCGCAGGGTAAGATGGTGGCGAACCTGATCCAGGTGCAGTTCGGCCCAGCCAACAACTGGCCGCTTGGCGCGACGCTGTCGCTGGTGGCAATGGCCTCGGTCGGTTTTGTCGCCATCCTGTTTGTCATCCTGGCCACCGCCATGGGGAGGAGGATCCGTTGAGCACTCCGGTAAGCGAACCCCTGAACAAGCCGTTGAGCGCTGCTGCCAGCAAGTCCCGGCGCAGACCCCTCCGCTTCCCCTGGCTGCTGGCCTATGCCATCGGCTACCTGATTTTCCTGTATCTGCCGGTGCTGCTGCTGCCGCTGTTCTCCTTCAATGACGGCACCATCGTGGCCTTCCCGATGAAGGGCTTCACCCTGAAATGGTACGCCCAGCTGGGCGAGCAGGACACGCTCTTGCAGGCCATGGTGAACTCGCTGATTGTCGGCGCGGTGACCGCGCTGGTGGCCACCTCGCTGGGACTGTTCGCGGCCCGCGCCTTTGTCCGCTACCGCTTCAAGGGGCGTGAGCTGTCGGAGGGTCTGGTGATGCTGCCCTTGGTCATTCCGGGCATCATCGTGGCGTCCTCGATGCTGGTGCTGTTCATCTCGCTGGGGCTGAAGCCGTCGCTGACGACGGTGATCCTGGGCCATGTGTTTGTAGCGCTGCCCTTTGCTGTCTCGATCATGAAATCGGCTTTCGACGACTTTGACCAGTCGCTGGAGGAAGCCGCCTTTGACCTTGGCGAGAGCGTCATCGGCACCTTCCGCCGGGTGACCCTGCCGATCGTGGCGCCGGGGATTGTTGCCAGCCTGCTGGTCACCTTCACCGTTTCGTTTGACGAGTTTGTGCTGGCCTTCTTCCTGTCCGGCAACCAGCCCACCCTGCCGGTCTATATCTGGAGCCAGATCCGCTTCCCGGCCAAGCTGCCAAACACGCTGGCACTTGGCTCGCTGCTTCTGCTTGCCTCGGTGCTGCTGTTGCTGACCGCCGAATACTTCCGCCGCCGCTCCGCCAAGTCCGCCTGATGAAGGATACGCAGATGACCACTCAGAACATCATCGAAATCTCCGGGGTAGAGAAACGGTTCGGCACGTTCACCGCAGTGCGCGACCTGAACCTGACGCTTAAGGAGGGCGAGTTCTTTTCCCTGCTCGGACCCTCCGGCTGCGGCAAGACCACCGCGCTCAGGATGATCGCGGGCTTCCAGGACCACGACGCCGGCACCATCCGCATCGGCGGCCAGGACATGGCCCATATCCCGGCCAACAAACGGCCCACCAACATGGTGTTCCAGTCCTATGCGATCTTCCCGCATCTGAACGTCGGCGATAACGTCGCCTTTGGCCTGCGCAAGCTGAAGCTGGGCAAAGCAGAGACCGAAGAACGCGTCGCCGAGGCGCTGGAAATGGTGGAGCTGGGCGGGTTGCAATCGCGCAAGGCGACGGAGCTGTCCGGCGGCCAGCGCCAGCGGGTGGCCTTGGCCCGCGCACTGGTGATGCGGCCCAAGGTTTTGCTGCTGGACGAGCCGCTGTCGGCGCTCGACAAGAACCTGCGCGAGGCGATGCAGTTCGAAATGCGGCGCCTGCAGCAGAAACTGGGCATCACCTTTGTCATGGTCACCCACGACCAGTACGAGGCGATGACCATGTCCGACCGCATCGGCGTAATGTTCAAGGGCCAGCTCAAGCAGGTCGACAAGCCTGAAGTGCTTTATGCCCGCCCCTGCAGCCAGGAGGTTGCGGCCTTTATCGGCGGCATGAACTTCCTGGATGCGGCTGTCACCGGAGAGGTCAATGGCAAACTGCACGCCGATGTGCGGGGCTTCGGCCCGCTGTCCATCGACGTGAACCCCAACGTGGCGCGGCGCGGGCCGCAGCTGCTGGCAGGCATCCGCCCGGAACAGCTGGAAATCTCGGCGCAAAAGCCGGACGGCTACGACGGCTATCTGCAGGGCACCGTCACCAATGCCGCCTTCTACGGCGAGAACGTGCACTACCACGTCACCGCCGACGGCCTGCCGCAGCCCATCGCGGTATCGGTGCCGAACTACTTCCACACGGTTGATCACAAGCAGGGCGATCCGGTCTGGCTGGGGGTGCAGAACGCCTCCGTCATCGATCTCGGCGCCCGCGAAGCATGAGAATAAAGGGAGGAAGAATGATGAAACACTTCAAAACGGCACTGGCCGCGGCCACGGCTTTGACCGCCTCAGCGGGCATCGCATCCGCCGACGCCGCCAGCCTGTCGGTCTTTGACTGGTCCGGCTACGAGGATCAGGGGTTCTACGGCGATTACGTCGCCAAATACGGCGGCGCCCCCAGCTACACCTATTTCGGCAGCGTCGAGGAGGCCTTCACCAAGCTGCAATCGGGATTTGCGGCCGATCTCGCCCACCCCTGCACCGACGGGCTGCGCAAATGGGTGGCAGCGGGGCTGCTGAAGCCCATCGACACCTCGAAAATCAGCAACTGGGACAGCCTGCTGCCGCAGATCAAGGATGTGGACGGCGTCACTATCGACGGCCAGACCTATATGGTGCCGTTTGAATGGGGCAACACCGGGCTGATCTACCGCACCGATCAGATCGACGAAAGCGCGGTCTCCCTGCAGCTGATGGCCGACCCCGCCTATCAGGGCAAGATCGCCATCCCCGACGCCGCATCCTCGGCCTATGCGATGGCGGCCCTGGCGACCGGCGCCTCCAGCTATACCGACATGTCGGACGAGGAGTTCCAGAAAGCCTCTGATTTCCTGCGCCAGATCCACCCGAATGTGCGCTTCTACTGGTCCGATGCGGGCCAGCTGGATCAGGCCATCGCCTCGGGTGAGGTTCTGATGGGATGGGGCTGGAACCAGTCGGAGCTGAACCTGATCTGGAACGAGACGCCGGCCAGGATGATGCGCGACGTGGACAAGGGCATCGCCACCTGGGTCTGCGGCTATGTGCATCTGAACGCCTCGACCCAGAGCGACGAGCAGGTCTATGACATGCTGAACGCGCTGAGTTCTGAGCCCAGTGGCAAATACATCATCGAGAACTGGGGCTATGCCCACGCCAATGCCGAGGCGTTCAAATCCGCGGATCAGAGCCTGATCGAAACCTACGGCTTTGCCGATGTCGACAAGTTCTTCGAGGGCAGCCTGTTCTTTGATGCGGTCAATCCGGAGCTGGAAGGCCGGATGCTGAAGGAATTCGAGCGCATAAAGGCCGGGTTCTGATCCCCGCAAGCGGCGGGCGCTGACGCCCGCCGTCCCGCCAAAACCAAACAATCAAGACACAAAAGGATGTGCCAGCATGCCAGGCGCAAATGGGTATTCCATTCTGTTCGAGCCGGTGAAGATCGGCCCCGTCACGACCCGCAACCGCTTTTTCCAGGTGCCGCATTGCACCGGGCTGGGCCATGTCCGCCCGCAGGCAGAGGCCGCGGTACGCGCGATGAAAGCCGAGGGCGGCTGGTCCGTGGTCTCGACCCAGGAGACAGAGATCCACCCGACCTCGGACCTTGGCCCATATGCAGAGCACCGGCTGTGGGACAAGCACGATATCCCTGCGCTGCGGCTGATGACCGAACAGGTCCACGCCAAGGGGGCGCTGGCGGCAATCCAGCTGGCCCACAACGGCCACCACGCCACCAACCACCTGACCCGCGCCCCGGCGCTGGGAGTCACGGACCGGCCGATTGACCTAGCCTACCCGAAACAGGCCCGCGCCATGGACAAGCAGGACATCCGCGACCTGCGCCGCTGGCACCGGGAAGCGGCGCTGCGCGCAAAGGAGGCAGGCTTTGACATCGTCTATGTCTACGCCGGCCACCAGATGACGCTGCCGCATCACTTCCTGCTGCCCCAGTACAACACCCGCAGCGATGAATACGGCGGCAGCCTCGAAAACCGCGTCCGCCTGACCCGCGAACTGCTGGAGGACACCCGCGAGGTGCTGGATGGCCACTGCGCTGTCGCCTTCCGCTTTGCCGTTGACCAGATGATGGGCGCCGATGGCATGCAGGCCAGCGAGGAAGGCCGCGCGGTGGTGGAAATGCTGGCGGATCTGCCCGACCTCTGGGACGTGAACGTTGCCGACTGGAGCAACGACAGTATGACCACCCGGTTTCAGCCCGAGGATGGCTATCAGATTCCCTACACCGATTTCGTGAAGCAGGTGACGAATAAACCTGTGGTGGGCGTTGGCCGCTTTACCTCGCCTGACTTGATGACCTCGCTGGTTTCCAAGGGCGTGCTGGACCTCATTGGTGCCGCCCGCCCCTCGATCGCCGACCCCTTCCTGCCCAAGAAGATCGAGGAAGGCCGGATCGAGGAAATCCGCGAATGCATTGGCTGCAATATCTGTGTCTCTGCCGACAATCTGGGCGTCCCGATCCGCTGCACCCAGAACCCCACGATGGGCGAGGAATGGCGGCGCAAATGGCATCCCGAGCAGATCGCCCCTAAGCAGCAGGAAGAGGCCGCGTTGGTTGTCGGCTCCGGCCCCGCTGGCCTGGAATGCGCCATGCAGCTCGCCAGGCGCGGCTATCAGGTGACACTGGCAGAAGCGGCAGAGGAATTCGGTGGGCGGGTGCTGAAGGAAAGCAAGCTGAAAGGCTTGTCCGCCTGGAAACGGGTTACCGACAACCGCCTGTGGGACCTGCAGCAGCGCGGCAATGTTCAGATGTTCACCGGCAGCAAACTCGGCGCCGCTGATGTTGCAGAACTTGGCATCCCCAATGTCTTCCTTGCCACCGGCAGCACCTGGCACCGCGACGGGCGCGGGCGCACGTCGCCGCTGCCCCTGGAGATCAAGGGCATCTCCGTGTTCACCCCCGACGACGTGATGGAAGGCACCCTGCCGCCAGACAATGGCCCGGTGCTGCTGTATGACGACGATCAGGGCTACATCGGCGGGGTGCTGGCCAGCCATCTGGCCGCGACAGGCCGCAAGGTGGTGCTGGCGACGCCTGGCGCCATCGCCTCGGCCTTCACTGATCTGACTCTGGAACAGCACCGGGTGCAGGCGGAACTGCTGGAAGCGGGCGTAGAGATCATTCCGCTGCATTCCCTGCAATCAGCGGATGCTGCCGGTGCAGACCTGTCCTGCGTCTACACCAGCCGCACCCGCCGTGTGGATTGCGCCAGCCTGCTGATGGTCACCTCCCGCCAGCGCGACACCGCGCTGTTTGATGAGCTGAAAGCAAACCACGCGGACAGTTTCACAACACTGGAGCTGTTCGGCGATGCCGCCTCCCCCGGTCTGATTGCCGATGCGGTCTTTGCCGGCCACCTGGCGGCCCGCAACTTTGAACGCGACCCGGCGGCGGCAGACGCCGACTGGTTCCGCCGCGAACTGATTTCCCTCGAAGACATGGGAGGCGCATGATGCCTAAAGACGACCTGCAAGTGATGCGCGAGCTGATGGAAAACCACCGCGAGGGGTTTGCGCTAGACCGGCATTTCTACACCTCGGAAGCGGTCTATGACCACGACATCAAGATGTTCTGGAACCGCAACTGGATCTGGGTGGGCCACGTCAGCCAAGTCCCGGAACCCGGCAATTACTTCCTGTTCGACTACGGCCCGGAGTCGGTGATCGTGGTGCGCGACCGCGAAGGCGAGGTACGCGCCCATCTGAATGTCTGCCGCCACCGCGGCTCTCGCGTGTGTTTGGAAAAACAGGGCACCGCGCGGGTGTTCTCCTGCCCATATCACGCCTGGACCTTCGGCCTCGACGGGAAACTGCGCGGCGGCCGCGCCATGGGGCCGGATTTCGACCCCTCGGATTACGGGCTGTTCCCGGTGCAGGTGCAGATTTTCCAGGGGCTGATCTTCATCTGCGCCGATGAAAACCCGCCGCCACTGGCGGACAGCCTAGACCGTTTGGCACCGCTGTCGGCGCCGATGGGACTGGAAAACCTTAAACTGGCGCATGAGGCCTCCTATCCGGTGCCTGCCAACTGGAAACTGGCGCTGGAAAATTACTTGGAATGCTACCACTGCGCCCCCTCGCATCAGGACTATTCCCGCAGCCACTCGCTGAAGGATCCGGCGGACGTGGAGAAATACGGCGCGGATTTGCGTGAACGCTCCGCCTCCATCGGCCTGCCGGTGGAGGAACTGGACCTGACCGGTCCCAATGCACAGGCGCCGGGATCGGACGTCTATTGGCGCCGCTATCCGCTGTTCCCCGGCTACCAGACCGGCAGCAAGGATGGCGAACCGCTGGCGCCGCCGCTTGGGGCACTCAGCGGCCATGACGGCGGGGCCACCGATCTGGCCATCGGCACGCTGAACTACTTTCTGATCTATGCCGACCATCTGGTGGGCTACCGCTTTGTTCCCCGCGGGTTGCAGGAAACCGACATTCAGATTGCCTGGTACGTGCGCGGCGATGCCGAAGAAGGGCGCGATTATGACAAGGAAGTCCTTACTTGGCTGTGGCATGTCACCTCGCTCGATGATGAGCGGATCATCCGCCACAATCAGGAGGGCGTGAATTCGCACCGTTTCGCGCCCGGCCCGCTGTCCGAGATGGAGTGGAGCCTGCCCGGCTTTTACCGCAGCTATTTCAACATGATCTGAGCCATCAAGGCCCTAATCTCTACTGCAGGCCGCGCCCGCGGCCTGCCCTGACCCCATCCCGGAGACCGCTATATGGTTGACGTCACCAAAACCCGAACCCGGCGCCGCAGCGGCGGCCGCGATGCCCGCGCCGCGGCCCGCACCCAACCCTCAGCCAGCCAGGCGATCTGGCCCGGACTTTCCGGCGGCCGCTACCGGCCTCTGTCCGATGCGGACATGCAGAAGATCCACCATGCCGCGCTGACCATTCTGGAACGCACCGGCATCGGCGACCCGACGGAGGAGCTGCTGGATCTGGTGCTGCCCAAGGGCGCCATCCTTAGCGAACACGGCCGCCTCTGCTTTCCGCGGGCGCTGATGGAGGACCTTCTGGCCGGTGCGGCCAATGAATTCTACGTCCACGCCCGGGGCAGCCGCGCCGGCAAGGACGACATGCACTGCACCAAGGACAAGGTCTATTACGCCAACTCCGGAACTGCGGTGACGACCTTTGACGCCGCCAGCCGTAGCTACCGCCCCTCCATCATCCGCGACGTTTATGACTTCACCCGGCTGGTGGACCGGCTAGATAATATTCACATGACCGGCGACACCGTGCTTGGCACCGATGTGCCGCAGGATTTCGAGCACGACATGTCGATGCTCTATTCCATCCTGGCGGGCAGCGAGAAGCCGTCCTGCCTCACCTTCCGCGACCGCTCCCACATCAAGCCGGCGATCGAGATGTTCGATATTGCTTCGGGCGGCGAGGGGAAATTCCTGCAAAAACCCTCGGTAATTTTCGGGGGCTGCCCGATTGTCTCGCCGCTGCGGCTGGGGCGCGAGAATCTGGAGATCATGATCGACACCGCCAAGCTGGGCCTCACCTGCGATCTGGCGGTGCCGCCGCAGGCCGGTGCGACCTCCCCTGCCCCGCTGGCGGGCACCCTGGCGCAGGCGGTGGCCGAAACCCTTTCCTGCGTCGCCATCGTCAACCTGATCAATCCCGGCACGCCGGTTGTCTTTGCCGCCTGGCCCTTCATCACCGATCTGCGCACCGGTTCATTCACCGGCGGTTCCGGTGAGCAGGCGCTGATCGGCGCGGCCGCGATCCAGATGGGTAATTTCTACAACCTGCCCACGTCCGTGGGCTGCGGCATGACCGATTCCAAGATCCCCGACGCCCAGTACGGGCTGGAAAAGGCGCTGACCTTCAGCCTTGCCGCCCACGCCGGCGCCAACCGCCTTTGCGAGTTCGGCGGCATGGTCGGCTCGCTGATGGGCTGCTCCTTCGAGTCGATGGTGATCGACAACGAGGCCGCAGGCATGATCTCCCGTACCCTGCGCGGGATCGAGGTCAGCGATGACACCCTCTCGGTCGATGTGATCCACGACTGCGCCACCGGACCGGGCCATTTCCTCGGCAACACCCAGACGCTGCAGTATATGGAGACGGAATATGTCTATCCCGACCTGATGGACCGGGAACTGACGGATACCTGGGAGAAGGCGGGCAAGCAGACCATGTTCGACCGCGCCCGCGAGGTGTCGGACAGGATCCTGGGTGAGCATTACCCGAATTACTTCGGCAGCAAGCTGGATGCTGAGGTCCGCGCAAGGTTCCCCGTCAAACTGCCGCCGGAGGCGATGCGCCCCGGCAGCTGATGCCGGGGGCCGCGTTCACTGAACCACCGGTTCCTGCGCCAGTTCCAGATGCAGTTCTTTGCCGGTATAGGGGCTGGCAGCGATGGCTTCGTCGTCCAGCTCCACCCCCAGTCCTGGTTCCTTGGAGGGGATCACATAGCCGTCCTCCCAGGTGATCGCGGACTTGAGGCAGGACATATAGGGGCCTTCAAAGGTGCCGATCGACTCGAGGATCAGGAAGTTCGGGCTGCAGGCCGAGATCTGGATGTTCGCCGCCGCCACCACCGGCCCGCAGTAAAGATGCGGCGCGATCTGGGCCTGCCGGGTTTCGGCCATGGATGCGATTTTCTTGGCTTCCAGCAGGCCGCCGACCCGCCCTAGGTCCATCTGCAGGATCGAGGCCGCCCCGGCCTCCAGCACGCGGGCAAACTCATGCTTGGTGCAGAGCCGCTCGCCGGTTGAAATCGGCACCGAGGTGAACCGCGCCACCTCCGCCATATCGGCGGGGTTTTCCGGCGGCACCGGTTCCTCGAACCACAAGGGCTCATAGGGTTCCAGCCGCCGCGCCATTCGTTTGGCGCCGGAGACGGTGAACTGCCCGTGGGTGCCGAACAGCAGGTCCGCACGGGTGCCGACCGCCTCGCGGATGCGCTTCACGAACATCTCGCTGCGCTCCAGGTCCTCAAGCCGCGGCTGATGCCCGTCATAGATCGTGTAAGGGCCTGCGGGGTCGAATTTCACCGCGGTAAAGCCCTGCTCCACCCGCTGAAGCGCAACTTCCGCCGCCATGTCCGGGTCGTTGTAGACATTGGGCGTGTCCGGGTCCGGGTAGACGTCGCCCTCAGCCGGATAGAGGTAGGTATAGCTGCGCAGTTTTTCATGCACCTGGCCGCCTATCAGCTCGTAAACCGGCTTGCCCGCGGCCTTGCCGATGATGTCCCAGCAGGCCATTTCCAGCCCGCTCAAAACCCCCATCACCGTCACATCGGGCCGCATCGTATAGCCCGCGCCATAGGACTTGCGCCACAACTTCTCGATATGGTGCGGATCGCAGCCTTCGAACTGCCGGGCAAACACCTCCTGTGCCATCGCGCAGCACAGTTCCGGACCGAAGGTCGCGTTGTATATCTCCCCCACCCCGGTGATGCCGCAAGCGGTGGTCAGGCGCACAAAGATGAAATAGCGCCCGCCGTGGCGCGGCGGCGGGTTGCCGAAAACAAAGGTTTCAATCTTATCGAGCTTCATCTGAAATTCCTTGTCATTCCGCCGCCAAGGGCCTGTTTTCATTATCGTCCAGCACCATCTGCGCACCGCGGGCGGCCAGCATCATGGTGGGCGCGTTGGTATTGCCGGAGGTCACATTCGGAAACGACGAGGCATCGATCACCCGCAAACCCGCAACCCCATGCACCCTGAGCCGCGCATCCAGCACCGAGTCGGTTGCAGTATGCCCCATCCGGCACGTGCAGCTTGCATGAAACACGCTGCCCGCGCGTTCGCGGAAGTTTTCCAGCAGTGCTGCATCATCCATCCCGGCAATATCCGGCACCCGCCGCTCCCGCGTGACCCGCTTCATGGCGGCGGTTGCTGCCAGCGCCTGCAGCAAGTGGCTGGCGCGGATGGCGGTTGCCTTGTCTTCCTCCGCCGACAGCGAGTTCGGCTCTATCAGCGGTGCCTGGCCGGGGTCGGCGGATTGGATAGTGATCTGCCCGCGGCTGACCGGGCGGCTCGGCTGAACGCACAGCAGGAAGCCGTTGTCCTTGTCGATCTGCGGCTTTCCGTTTGCCTGTGTCGAGTAAGACGCCGGGTTGCAATAGACCTGCACATCCGGCAGCGCCGCGCCCGCGGTGCGGACAAAGCCGCTGCATTGATTGACCGGCACGCTCAGCGGTCCCTTGCGGGTCAGCACATAGTGCAGCCCGGCCTTCATCTGCTTGGCCAAACTGCCCAGCCGGTCGTTCAGCGTCGCGGTGTTGGCCCAGTAGAAATGCGAGACCGCCAAATGGTCCTGCAGCCCCTGCCCCACCTGCGGCAGGTCATGCGCCACCGCGATCCCGTGCCGCTGCAGCAGCGCCGCCGGGCCGATGCCGGAAAGCTGCAAGAGTTGCGGAGAGTTCACCGCACCCGCGCTCAGGATCACTTCGCGCGCCGCCATGGCGGTTTGCGGCTGGCCCTTCAGCCGGAATGCGACGCCGGTGGCGCGCCCGCCGCTGGTCAGCACCTTCTCCACCAGCGCACCGCTGATCACCGTCAGGTTGGTGCGCCTCATCGCGGGCCGCAGGAACGCATCCGCCGAGGACCAGCGCCGCCCGTCTTTCACCGTGCTGCGGACATAGCCCATGCCCTCGCCGGGCAGTGTGTTGGCGCCTTCCTCTGCCGCGGCATTCATGTCCGGCAGGAACGGCCAGCCCATGTCCTGCCCAGCCGCCAGAAAGTTCCTGGCAAAGGGATGCATCCGCTCGCTGAGGTCGGTTACCCGCACAGGACCGTTGCCGCGCAACCGTCGGCGGCCCTGGTGCCATTCGTCGTTTGTTTCCAGCGCCTCATAGCTGCGGCGCACGTTCTCCCAGCCCCAGCCGGTGGCGCCTGCGGCCTCCCAATCGTCGTAGTCATGCGGCAGACCGCGCACATAAGCCATTGCGTTGATGGAGCTGGAGCCGCCCAGAACCTTGCCCCGCGGCCAATAGGCCGCGCGCCCGTTCAGCCCCGGATCCGCTGCGGCGGAATAGCGCCAGTTCACCTTAGGATCCGAGAAGGTGAAGCCATAGCCCACCGGGATCTTGATCCAGAACCGCCGGTCGCTGCCGCCGGCCTCTATCAGCAGCACCTTGTGGCGGCCATTAGCGGTCAGCCGGTCGGCCAGCACACAGCCCGCCGAACCGGCGCCCACGATGATGAAATCAAATGTCTGCGCCATGGCACGCCCGGGTCCGTTGGTTTCCCATCAGATTGCGCCGCGCGAATGGCATAAATCAAACAATGTGTTTTGCCCCTATGGCATAGCTGTGCTTAAAGCTAAGTCATGACCGACCTGCCCCACGTCACCTGGCTCAAGGCCTTTGAAGCCGCCGCGCGGCTGAACAGTTTCTCTGCCGCGGCGGAGGAGCTGGGCCTGACACCTGCCGCCATCAGCCAGCAGATCCGCCTGCTGGAAAAGCATCTGAACACCCAGCTGTTCAAACGTCTTCCCCGCGGGGTGGCACTTACTGACACCGGCCAGGCCTATTCCCAGCCGATCCGCAAGTCCTTCATCGACATGCAGCAGGCCACCGCCGGTTTGTTCGGCAAGAAGCGCAAGCGGGTGGTCCGGGTGCGGGCCTCGATTTCCTGCGCCGCCTTGGTTATCGCGCCCCAGCTTGGCCGCTTTCAGGCGGCGCACCCGGATATTCTGGTAGAGCTGACCACCTCCATCTGGGCCAACCGGTTTGACGAGGAAGGCCTGGACATCGACATCCGCTATGGCGGTGACTGGCAGGAGAGCGAGGTCCTGCATCTGGGCCACGAAAACGCTGTGCCAGTCTGCAGTCCGGGCTACCTGCACGATCTGGGCGGCAGCCCCTCCATTCATGACCTTGCAGGATCCGACGTGGTGCAGATCTTCGGCTCGGAAACTGACTGGGGCCGCCTGTCAGAGCTGCACGGGCTGAACCTGCAGACACCCGCGGACTGGCTCAAGGCGGACTCGTCGTTGCTGGCGCTGCAGACCGTGGCGGCCGGCCACGGGGTGACGATGGTGCTGGAAAGCTTTGCCAGACAGTACATCGAACAGGGGCTTGTGGTTGTCCCGACCGCGTACAAGCTGCCGAAGCGTCGCTCGCATTACATCGTGATCAACGACCGGGCAGGCCAGCGGGAGGAGGTCAAGGCCTTCTGCAGCTGGCTCATGGCGCTGTACCAGTCGCTGAACTGAGGGGGTTTCCCCGCCGGTCCCCGCGGGGACAGAGACGGAAAACACTGCCCCTTACCCCTGAAGCGTGTCCAGCGCAGCAGCCATTGCGTTCCACAACTCCTCTGCCGGTTCGGTGCCGACCGAGATGCGGATAAACCCCGGGGCCACCGCATCGCCCCAGCGGGCGCGGCGCTCAGCCGAGGTATGCACCCCGCCGAACGACGTTGCGGAGCGGATCAGCGGGCAGCTGTTGATGAAAGCATCGGCCTGTTCCGCGCTGTCCAGGGTGATGGAAATTAGAAAGCCAAACCGCGCCATCTGCTGTTTCGCCAGGTTGTGCGAGGGATCGGATTTCAGCCCCGGAAAGCGGATCGCCTGCACCAGCGGATGCGCGGCGAGCCGTTCGGCCAGTACCTCAGCGGTGCTGCACATCCGGTCAAAACGCACGTCCAAAGTTTCCAGCCCCCGGTGCGCCAGCCAGGCCTCTTGCGGGCCGGGGATGCCGCCGCCGAACTGGCGCCACTCGCGCGCGGCCTGCAAAACATCCGCATTGCGGGTCGCCAGATGCCCCATCAGCACATCCGAATGCCCGCCCGGCGCCTTGGTGTCTGAGGCAACAACCACATCCGCGCCCAGCTCCAGCGGGCGCTGGCCCAGCGGGGTCATAGTGGTGTTGTCGACGATCAGCAGCCCGCCCGCCGCGTGCACCGTCTCCGCAATCGCGCGCAGATCGCAGAGGTCCAGACCAGGGTTCGAAGGTGTTTCCGCAAAAACAACATCAAAGCCATCAAACCCGCCGTCGG
Source organism: Leisingera sp. ANG1 (assembly GCF_000203975.2). Classification (GTDB taxonomy): domain Bacteria; phylum Pseudomonadota; class Alphaproteobacteria; order Rhodobacterales; family Rhodobacteraceae; genus Leisingera. Next base: position 146,815 of record NZ_AFCF02000016.1, read on the forward strand.
CAAAACCGGTGGTCGGCCGCAGGTGCACCTCAACGCCGAGGTTCTGCAAGAAGCGCTCGCTTAGGCGCCGGGTGACGTAGTAGCCATCCGACGGGATCAGCAGTTTCGACCCTGCTTTGACGGTGGCAAACAGCGCCGCCGAGATCGCCGCCATGCCCGACGGAAATGCCAGCGCGGGCGCGTCCTCCAGATAGGCAAGCACATGCTCCAGATGCTCCCAGGTGGCGTTGTCCACCCGGCCATAACTGGGGCCGCCGGTCCAGTCGCCCGGCAGGTGGTACATCGAGCTTTGCGTCAGCGGCAGCGCCACCGGATCGCCCTCGGACAGGGAATTGCCGCGCAGGTGCAGCATGGCACCGGATTTGGGAGCGGTAGGGGTGTCCATTTGAGCGCCTTTCCTGACTGCGGGTTTCGCAAATTCATAACGGGCGCCCGGCGAAAGAGACAAGGCCGGAAACGCACTGCTCCCGGCCATCAGTTCTTTCCGCTTTCTTGGCCGCTCACCCCATCCAGCGCCGGACAGGCGCGGCGGAGTCCTCCAACGCCTGGCAGACCACGTCAATCAGGGTCGGGCCGTCGTGGGCAAAGGCCTCCTTGATCGCTCCGTCCAGGTCTTCCGGCTTCTCCACCCGCCAGGTCTTGACGCCGAACGCTTCAGCCGCCGCCGCATGGTTGGTGCGGTTGAAGTCCACATTGTAGTAGCGTTTGCCGCAGTCGTCGCGCTGGCTGGCCTTGATCCAGCCGAAGTTGGCATTGGAGAACACCACATAGGAGATCGGTGCGTTGCAGCGCACCACCGTTTCCAGCTCGCCGCAGGTGAAGTTGAAGGAGCCGTCGCCCATCATCCCCACGACTTTGGCTTCGGGACGCCCGAACCATGCGCCCAGCGACGCCGACAAAGAATACCCCAAGGCGCCATGGGCGCGGTTGGTGATGTACTGGCGGCCCGGGTGCTTTTGCTGCGAATAGGCGTTGTAATACGGGCAGCTGGTGCCGGGGTCGGAGACCACGATGGCATCCTCCGGCAGGTTTTGATTGAGGGTGTGGATGATCTGCTCCGGAAGAACCTGATCGGTTTTGCTGTGCGCCAGCTCCTCAAACTTGGCAAACTTGCGCTGCTTGATGTCGGAAATTTTTGCGGCACCACCAAATGAGGGCAATTCGCCCTCCCGGCCATCCAGATAGGCGTTCACCGCCTGCAAGCTGAGCTTCAGGTCGGCCACCACACCAACCTCGGTCGGGTAGTTGGCCCCGATGGTCATCGGGTCGTTGTCAAAATGCACGATCCGCTGCCCTGGCTTCGGTGCCTCCCAGCGCGAGGTGGTGGTGGACCCGGCGCGGCAGCCCATGAAGACCACCAGATCGGCTCCTTCCATCATCTCCCAGGTCTCATCCGTGCCGCCGTTGGAACCGACCACGCCCAGCGATTGCGGATGCGTATCGGCCAGCGATCCCTTGCCGGAGATCGAGGTTCCCACGGCAATGTCGAGGCGGGAGGCGAGCCTATCCAGTTCCTCCATAGCGCCCGAGATCACCACACCGCCGCCGCAGACGATCAGCGGCGATTTGGCAGTGAGGATGGCTTCCACCGCAGCCTCTGCCGCGCCCGGTTCCGGAGCTGCACGATAGGCGGGGTAGCTTTGGTGTTTTGGATCGCCCCAGACGTCATCCGCCGGAACATCGTCATACTGGATGTCATAGGGCAGCCCCAGATGCGCCGAGCCGGAGCGGCCGGTGGTCATTGCCCGGAACGCCTGGCGCACCATGCGCGGGATGTGGTCGGCGCGTTTGATCACCGTGTTGAACTTGGTCAGCGGCCCCATCAGAACCTCTTGGTTGACCTCGGTCAGCGGGTATTTCCCGTAAGACCCCACCGAGATGTCTGTAGTGATCGCCAGCACCGCATAGGAGCTTTCGTTGGCCTCGATCAGCCCCGGCAGAATATATGTGGCACCGCCGCCAGAGGGACCCTCGCAAACCCCCACCCGTCCGGTCACGCGGGAAAACCCGTCGGCCATATAGGCCGCACTGCGCTCATCGCGGGTGAGGACATGGGTGATGCCATGCTCCAGCCGGTTCATCGCGTCATAAAAGGGCAGCGTGGTATCGCCGCAGAGGCCGAAGATATGGGTAACCCCATGTGCCTCAAGCGCGCGCACCATCGCCTCGGCACCGTTCATCGTGTTCTTCATCGGGACCTCCTAAAGCCTGATTGATACCTGTCCCGAGGCAAGCCCGGAATCTGCGTTCCAAACTGTATACAATATTGTAGACCAATGTGAAGGCAAAAGGTCAGACACTCTGCACCCGGCTGCGGTTCTTCGGAATGGACGGGGATAAATTGAAAAATCAGATGTTTACCCGGACGTTCGCGCCAAGATTTCTGCCACATGCTCTTGCCAGGCGGCGGTAAAGCTGGCTGCAAGCTGGGACAGCGGACGCTCGCTGGGTGTCAGAATTGAATAGCCAAAGGGAATCGCCGGCTCAAAAGGCAGGAAGCGGATGCGTTCGTCGCCCGCATTGCTGCGGCGGTAGCTCTCGGCGCTCAGCACATCGACGACAGCGCAGGCCTGGCCGGCCGCGACAAAGTGGAACAGCGGCAGGAAGTATTCCGCGTCATAGCGCAGGTTGAAATCCGCATCCGCCTGCACAAAGGCCTGGGCAGTGGCCTGGTGGGTGCTGTGATCGGGCTGCAAGGCACCCATGGGCTCGCCGCTCAGGTCCTGCACTGAGATGCTGTCCTTGCGGGCAAGCCGATGGCCGGCCGGCACGGCACACAGGCAATTGCAGGGCAATTCCACGGTCTTGTAAAGCTTCCGGTCCCCTTGGTAGCGCGTCATGTCACAGAACCCGATGTCAAAGCTGTTGGCCGCAATCAGGCTGCGGACTTGCGGCGAAGACCGGGTGGCCAGCGTGACATTGACCTCGGGCTTGTCTGCAACAAACCGGCTGACGAACTCCGGCAGCAGGATGACGGATGGCCCCGGCATCGCCACAACCCGGATTGCGCCGCGCACCCGTTCGCGCATCTTCACTAGGTTCTGCTGCGCCGTCTCCAGCCGGTTCAGGATTTCAGACGCTTCGACCATCAGGTAATGCGCTTCCGGCACCGGCACCAGGCGGCGGCCCTCGCGCAAGAACAGTGTCAGGCCCAGTTCCTCCTCCAGCGTCTTGATGGCAGCGCTGACTGCGGGCTGGGTACGGTGCAGGTTGCGCGCCGCCTGGCTCACTGAGCCGGTTTTCATAACTTCGCGGAACACCGCAAGCTGGTGAGAGTTCATGATCTGCTCCCGGCGTAAAGCCAACATAAATTCAATCTATATAAACAGTATAATTTTAAATTTGAACTTATGCTTTGCCTTTTCCATGATGCAAAGATCACAGGTGAATGCTGCGCAAGAGGAGACGCAGCCAATACTCCAGGGAGGACATTATGGGGTTTTTCAAGAAACTGACCGGGGCTGCATTGGCCTGCACCATGCTGACCGGCGCCGCTGCGGCGCAGGACATGACCTTTTTCCGTATCGGCACCGGCGGTGCGGGCGGCACCTATTTCCCGATTGGCGGCATCATCGCCAACGCCATTTCCAACCCGCCCGGCTCGCGCGCCTGCGACGAGGGCGGCAACTGCGGCGTGCCCGGCCTGGTGGCGATGGCGCAGTCGACCAATGCCTCGGCGCATAACGTGAATGCCATTCAGGCGGGCCAGATGGAGGCAGGCCTGTCCGGTGCCGCGACGCTGCATTTTGCCTATCACGGCAAGGGCAAGTTTGAAGGCAATGCCAAGCCCGACCTGCGGGTGATTGCCAACCTGTTCCCGGAAGACCTGCATCTGGTGCTGCCCAAGGGCCATTCGCTGGGCGGGCTCGCCGATCTGAAGGGCAAGCGTGTCGGCATTGCCCAGGCGGGGTCCGGCACCCAGATCGCGGTGGAGCTGATCCTGAATGACCACGGCGTCAACCGCGACAACATCGACGAGGCAGAACTGAACAACGCCCAGTCCGCCGAGCGTATCGCCGACGGCCAGCTGGACGCCTATTTCTATGCCGCAGGCACGCCTGTTGCGGCGATGATCCAGCTCGACAACACAAAGGGCATGGAACTGCACAACTGGTCCGAGGAAGAGATCAAGCAGGCCAATACCACCGTGCCCTACTACATCCCCTCGACCATTCCAGCGGGCACCTACCCGGGTGTGGGATATGACGTGAACACTGTGGCGGTCTCCGGCATGCTGGTCACCAACGCCAATATGGACGAAGAGCTGATCTATCAGATCACCAAGGCGATGTGGTCCGATACCGCCCGCAAGCTCTTGGACAACGGCCACCCCAAGGGCAAGGCGATCACCCTGGAAACCGCGCTGGACGGCGTCGAGGGCATCGGTGTGCCGCTGCACCCGGGCGCTGAGCGTTTCTACCGCGAAATCGGAATGCTCAACTAAACTTCCCCTGAACTGCGGCAGCAGGGCGCGCCTTGCTGCCGTTTTTGTTTCCCGGCGCCCCTGTCCGCAATGCGGGTGAACGGCGCGCGCCGGCACGGCCCCCGGACTGGAGACTCCGATGTCCATGGACACCCATCTCGACAACAAGGCGCTTGAGGAGCTGGAGAAGCAGTATGACTCTGCTCTGAACACGCGCGACAACGGACCCAGGCTGACTGGCGTCATCTATTGGGCCAGCATCGCCTTTGCCCTCTATCACCTGTGGACAGCCGGTTTCGGCACCCCGGTGGACCATGTGCATATGGGTATTCACCTGGCGGGCCTGTTCCTGTTTATTTTTGTGGGCTTTCCGCTGATCAAGTCAGCCCGCAGCCTGGAGTGGCGCGGACCCCATCCGCTGCGCCCCGGCAATGTACCGCTCTATGACTGGGCGCTGACCGGGCTCAGCATGGCGGCGGCGCTGTTCCTCTGGGTCAGCTGGCGCGGCTTTGACATGTTCGGCTTCGACATCGCCGAACAGGCGCTGCGGCAGGGCAATCCGTCCAGCCTGGATGTGTTCTTCGGCTCGGTGCTGATCCTGACGGTGCTGGAGATCGCGCGCCGCACCATCGGATTTGTGCTGCCGCTGATCATCCTGGTGTTCATGGTCTACGCGCTGTTCGGGCCATATATGCCCGCGCAGATCCTCAAGCACCCAGGCGTCAACTGGCAGCAGTTCGTCAACAACATGTACTTCCCGTCCGAAGGCATATTCGGTGTGACGCTTTGGGTGGTGTCCACTGTCGTGTTCCACTTCGTGCTGTTCGGCGTGGTGGCGCAGCGGATGGGGCTGGGGCAGTTCTTTGTCGACAACGCCATGCTGCTCGCTGGCCGCTACACCGGCGGACCGGCCAAGGTGTCCGTTGTCTCATCGGCCTTCTTCGGCACGATTTCCGGCTCTTCCATTGCCAACACCGTCTCCACCGGCTCGCTGACCATCCCCAACATGAAGAAGCTGGGCTACCCCGGCCATTTCGCAGGCGGGGTTGAGGCGGCTGCCTCGGCCGGCGGCCAGATCACCCCGCCGATCATGGGGGCTGCGTCCTTCCTGATGGCAGAGTATCTGGAGGTGCCTTACACTACCATCGTGATTGCGGCGATTGTGCCTGCGCTGATGCATTATATCGGGGTGATCTCGATCGTGCATTTCACCGCCAAGAAACTGGGCCTGACCGCCTATCCCAAGGATCAGCTGCCCAAGTTCCTGCAAGTCTGGAAGGACGGCTGGTACACGATCATTCCGCTGATCGCGCTTCTGCTGGTGCTTTTCTCCGGATACTCGCCCAACATGGCCGCTTTCATCGGTCTCAGCCTGTGCATCGTTGTCGGTTTCTGCGCCTTTGACAAACCCGCCACGCTGCTGATCCCCTTTGCCCTGCTCGGCTTTATCTTGTGGAAGGCCTCGCCCTACTCCGGCGAGGGGTACACCCCGGTGATGGCCGGGATGCTGGCCGCACTCACCATCATCGGCTGCCTGCACAGGAATGAGCGGCAAAACTTCCGCGACTTGTTCGACAGCTTCCACGTCGGCGTGCAATACGCGCTGGCAGTGGGCGCGGCCTCTGCCGCGGTGGGCATCGTGGTGGGTGTGATCAACACCACTGGCGTCGGCTTCCGCCTCGGCTTCATGGTCACCGGCGGCGCGGCGGACATGGCGGCAGCGATTGCGCCGTTCCTCGACTGGACCTCCATCGAGGCGTTCAGCCAGCCGTCGATCCAGCAGTTCCTGTCGCTGGTGCTGATCGCCATGGCCTGCATCCTGATGGGGGCCGGCCTGCCGACCACGGCGCTTTATATCATGCTGGTTGCTGTTGCGACGCCTGCGCTCAGCCAGCTCGGCGTGCCGCCGCTCGCCACGCATATGTTCGTGCTCTACTACGGTGTGATTTCCGAAATCACCCCGCCGGTCTGCGCCTCGGCTTATGCGGCAGCAGGGATTGCGGGGTCCAACCCGTTCCGCACCGGGCTTAATGCCTTTACCCTGGGGCTGGGCAAACTGATGGTGCCGATGGTGTTTGTCTATGCGCCCACCATGCTGATCGTGCTGCCGGAATATTTCACTCTGCTGAGCTTCACTCAGGTCACCCTGACATGCGCGGCAGGCGTCTTTGCCATCGCCACTGCTGTCTCGGCCTACTTCCTGGCACCGCTCAGCGGCATCTGGCGGCTGCTAATGGCCATTGGCGGCCTGCTGCTGGTGGCGCCTTCCGGCGGCTCTGACATCGCAGCGCTGGTTGTGATGGCACCGGTGCTGATCCAGCAGCTGGGCCAGCAGCGCAAACTGCAAGCAAAGGCGGCGCAATGAGCGCATCGTCTTCGCCCGATGTGACGGTCCTGGGCGCCGGGATCGTCGGCATCTGCTCGGCCCTGTCCCTGGCTGGGCGGGGCCTCCGGGTCCGGCTCATCGACCGGGACGCCCCGGGCCAGGCGACGTCTTATGGCAATGCCGGCATCATCTCCCCCTGGTCGGTGGTGCCGCAATCCATGCCGGGCCTTTGGAAAAAAGTGCCCGGCTGGCTGCTGGACCCGCTGGGGCCGGTGGCGGTGAAGCCCGGCTACCTGCCCAAGGTCGCCCCCTGGGGGCTGCGGTTTCTGGCCGAGGGGCGTGACCGGCGGATACATCAGATTTCCGACGCCATGGGCTTTCTGTGCCGCAATTGCGTCGAGGGTTTCCGGCTGCATCTGGCCGGCACCGGCCATGAGGATCTGATCAGGGACAGCTATTATGTCCATGCCTCGCGCAACCCGGAAGAGGCCGACCTGAACAGCCTCGGCAACCGTCTTCGGGCCGCGCAGGGCGCCGACATGGAGCGGATCGGGGCCGCCGATTTGCGCGATCTGGAACCGGCGCTGACGACAGAGTTTCAAGCCGCGATCCTGATCAAGGGTCAGGCCCGGGCGCTTTCCCCGGGCAAGATCGGGGCCGTGCTCGCAGAGAAATTTCTATCCATGGGTGGCGAGATTCAGACCCGGACCGTGCGGGGCATCCTGCCGTCTGAAACCGGCGGCTGGACCTATACCACCGAAGCGGGCCAGGACTGGACGCCTAAGCTGGTGCTGGCAATGGGGGTCTGGTCCGGGGAACTGCTGAAGCCGCTTGGTATCAAGATCCCAATGGAAGCAGAGCGCGGTTATCACGTGTCGTTCCCGGCCCCCGGCGTCGCACTCAATAACTCGATCATGGATATGGACATGAAATTCGTGGCCTCCTCGATGGAGGAAGGGCTGAGGGTGGCCGGCACCGCCGAATTTGCGGGCCTTGATCAGCCGCTGAACCGGAAACGGCTGGACGGGCTGGCGGAACTGGCCAAGGCGCTGCTGCCGGACCTGCGCGCGGATGGCATGGAAACCTGGTCCGGCCAGCGCCCCAGCCTGCCCGACAGCCTGCCCTGCATCGGTGAGGTCGAGGGCTTCCCGGACCTCATCGCCGCCTTTGGCCACAGCCATTACGGTCTGATGATGGCTCCGAAAACCGGGCGGCTGGTGGCGGATATAGTCAGCGGAACGCCCGTGAACGAAGACCTCTCGCCGTTCCGCACACGGCGGTATGAAAGGACCAAGACATGACCATCCACCCCGGCGGCCAGAACATCTGCGGCGTCTCCATTGGCGTGCTGGCATTGGAAAGCTACTTCCCCAAGCCGCCCGGCCATATCAAGAACCCCTCCAGCCTGCCCTTCACCACGCTCTATGAAATGCTGGACGGGATCACCGTGCCGAAACTGCTGGCCAACCCGACCGGCGAAATGAAGGACCGGCTGATCGAGGCCGCCCGGCGGCTGGAGGCCAAGGGCGTGCGGGCGATCACCGGCTCTTGCGGGTTCCTGGCGATTTTCCAGAAGGAGATTGCAGCCGCGGTGAATGTGCCGGTGTTTGTCTCCTCGCTGATCCAGGTGCCGCTGGCGCATCAGATGACAGGCCGCACCGTTGGGGTGATCACCGCCTCAGCCGCCAGCCTGACCGAGGCGCATTTGCGCGGCGTCGGTGCAGAAAACACGCCCGTGGTTGTGCAAGGGCTGGATGACGCAGAAGAATTCTCCACCGTGATCCTGCGCAATGAACGCACCGCAATGGATCTGGCCAAGGTTGAGGCTGAACTGCTGGACGCCGCCAGGGCCATGATCGCGCGCAACCCGGAAATCGGCCCGATTGTTCTGGAATGCACCGACCTGCCGCCCTATGCCCACGCCCTGCAAGCAGCGCTGAACCGGCCCGTCTTCGACATCATCACCCTGTCTGAGATGGTGCACAGGGCGGCCTTCCGCGCCCCTTTCCACGGTTTCATCACCTGAAAAATGCGCTGAGGGCTGGCACAGAGATTTCCAGCCCTCAGCCCTGGATATTTTTGTATCTCCGGCTGGGGTAATCCCCCTAATGTGGCGCAGAACAAACCTTTGCTGCTGGACGTGCCATGCCCCATATCTCCGACACCTTGCTGGACCAGATCCGCGCCCGTTTTGCCCAGGTGGACAACTGCCCCGAACAAGGTGCCCGTATCTTCTTTGAAAATGCAGGCGGCGCGCTGGCGCTCAATTCGGTGGTGGAAACATCCGCACGCTACGCCGCGATCCCCGACAACCAGGGCCGTGACAACCCCGGCAGCCACGAACTGGTGCGGGTCATCAACAAGGCCAAGGACGACATGCGCGTTTTCATGAACGCACCCGGCGGCCAGTTTTTCGCAGGTGAAAGCGGCACAGAGCTCTTGTTCCGCCTGATCATGAACGCCTGCCTCGGCACCTCTGAAGGCAGGACTGTGCTGGGCTCGACGCTGGAGCATCCCGCCACCCGCTCCGCCTGCGCCCGCTGGGCCGGGGTGGCGCGGCAGAAACACGTGCTGATCCCGCATGATGATACCACCGGCACGATTATGGCCGATGCCTATGCTCAGGCGGTTTCGCCGGACACAGTTGTGGCCACAATTGTCCATACGTCTCCTGTCACAGGCATGGGCGTGGATGTCGCCGCCTGCGCTGCCGCCATCCGCGAGGTTGCACCGGAGTGCTTCATCATCGTGGACGGCATCCAACACGCCGCCCATGGGCGTATCGACCTCACCGCCTATGGCGTCGATGGCTATGTAATCTCGCCCTACAAGATGTTCTCGCGCCACGGCTACGGGCTGGCCTGGATCTCCGACCGGCTAACCGCGCTGCCGCATAACAGCCTGATCAATGGGCCTGCGGACAATTGGGAAATGGGCACCCGCGACACCGGCAGCTATGCAACGCTGTCCGATGTTGCAGACTACCTGGAGTGGCTCGGCGGCGAGGTGAGCGATGCAACGGAGCGGCGTGCGAAATTCGTGGCCGCGGGAGAAGCGATCCATGCCCACGAGAAAACCCTGACCGACGCGATGATCCTTGGCACCGGCAATCTGCCGGGATTGGCGGAAATGGAAGGCGTCACCATCCTGGGCGGCCCGGACAACCCGGCCCGCGAGGGGTTGGTTTCGCTGACCGTGGACGGCGTGCCCTCGGTGGATGTGGTCAAACGGCTGAACGAACAGGGCATCCGCACCCACCTGCGCAAGGCGGACCATTACTCCGGCAATATCCTGTCGCCTTTGGGCATGGACAGCTGCGTGCGCGTCTCTATGTGCCACTACAACAGCATCGGCGAAGTGGCGAAGTTCCTGGGCGTGATGAAAGAGATCACCGGGTGATGGCCGGATGACCCATCGAATCCGGGGCCATTGGGTCTGAATTCTTCACGGGTCATCCAGCCCCGCCGCCGCTAGGGTCGCCGGAAGGAATTGGCGGCCCGCCCCGGCCTGCAGGGCGCGCTGTTTCAGGCACGCAGGCAAGGGAATAGACGCATGAAAACCCATGCACAGGCAGTTGTCATCGGCGGCGGACTGGTCGGCTGCTCGATCCTCTACCACCTGGCGAAACTCGGCTGGACAGACGTGGTTCTGCTGGAACGCGATGAGCTGACCGCGGGCTCCACCTGGCACGCGGCGGCCAACATTCACGGGTTGCACGACAACAACAATGTGACCCGCATCCAGCACTACACGATGAACCTCTATAAGGAGCTGGAGAAGGAAACCGGCCAGGGCTGCGGCGTGTTCCAGCCCGGCTCCCTGTACCTTGCCAAGACCGAAGAGCGCGAGCACCAGCTGCGCCTGCAGGAGGCCAAGGCAAAATACTACGGCCTGAACTTCTACGAGGTCAGCCGTGAACAGGCCAAGGAATTGCATCCGCTGGCCCAGTTCGACGACATCCGCTGCATCATGTTCGAACCCGACGGCGGCAATGTGGACCCCTCGGG
>NZ_AFCF02000017.1 GCF_000203975.2 Leisingera sp. ANG1
CCGCCCCGGCCAAGGCCTCCAGCGCCCCGGCAGCAGCGCCGGCGCCGACCGCCCATGGCGGCGATGACTGGGACATGCAGCCCGCGCCCCAGCCCGCCGCGGCGGCCGTCAGCGGCAACGCCGCCCGCGACCTGTGGCAGGATTTCTGATCCGAAACAGCGTCTTGCAGGCAAAGATGCCCGGGGAGCGGTCCCCGGGCGTTTTCATTTTACGCGGGTTGGGATCGCCGCTGGCTGGCGGGTTTTAGGCAGTTCAATCAAAATACGGCAAAAACCTCCCGAAATACGGCGTGAAAGCGCGGATGGGGCGTTTCCGGGTAGGGGTTTGTTAGAAACTGCAGCCTAAACAGACAGGCAATAGACCTGCAATGAAGGCTCTGAATATATGTCCAGAATACCCGCTTTTCTCTACCGTCTGCCTGTCCGTATCTACGCGCTTTCGGCGCTTGCGCTGTCGCTGATGGCGTTGCTGACCTTCCTGCTGCTCTCGCAGTCCGTCAAAAACGCCTATGAGATGCGCCATACCGAGCTGCACAATGTCACCGACACGGCCGTCAGCCTGCTGCGCGACCTGGAGGAAGGCGTCAAATCCGGACGTTTCACCGCGGAGGAGGCCCGCGACATCGGCCGCGAGCGGCTGACCGCGCTGCGCTTTGGCGATTCTGGTTATGTCTTTGTCTTTGACCACGAGCTGGTGGTTCAGGCGCACCCCATCGTGCCGGATTGGGTAGGCACCAATCAGGGCGCCTATGAGGATGTGACCGGCATCAAGGTGTTTCAGGAGCTGGAGAAGATCGCCGCCTCCAAAGGCGCAGGCGAGCTGACCTATTACTTCAAGAAGCCCGATTCGGAGGTGATGGAAGCCAAGATCGGCTATGTGCAGGCCTATAAGCCTTGGGGCTGGATCATCGGCACCGGCGCCTATGTGTCCGATATCGAGGCCGATGTTGCGATGATGCGCAATGAGGCGCTGATCGTGCTGGGCATCAGCCTGGTGGCGCTGATGGTTGCCGCCTATTTCATCACCCGCAGCGTGACCGGCCCGCTGAACGGTTTGAAAAACCGGATGCAGACAATGGCGGATGGCGACACCAGCAGCGAAATCCCTTCGGCAAATGCGCGCAGCGAACTGGGGGAGATCGCCCAAAGCGTCGATGTCTTCCGCCAGGCGCTGATCCGGCAGCAGGAGCTGGAGGATGCCGAACATGCGCTGAACGAGAAGCGCAGCAAGGTTGTGGCGGCGCTCAGCAGCAAGCTGTCGGCGCTGTCGCAGGGCGACCTGACGGCGCAGATCACCGAGACCTTCCCGCAGGATTACGAACAGCTGCGCCAGGACTTCAACACCACCGCGCGGAACCTCAGCTCCACCGTGGAGCAGGTGATTGCCGCCGCCGCCAGCATCCGCAACGGCGCCACCGAGATCAGCCAGGCCTCCGACGACCTGTCGCACCGCACCGAGAGCCAGGCGGCCACCCTGGAACAGACCGCCGCGGCGCTGGATGAGCTGACCGCGTCCGTCAAATCCGCCGCCGACGGCGCCCGCAGCGTCGAGGCGACCATGGACGAGGCCAAGGAAGAGGCCCGCACCAGCGGCGAAGTGGTGCAGAGCGCGGTCTCGGCAATGACCGAGATCGAGGAAAGCTC
>NZ_AFCF02000002.1 GCF_000203975.2 Leisingera sp. ANG1
CGGTCTCGGTCTCGGTCTCGGAAACCGCAGACTCTACATCATCAGGGGCGTCAACAGACTCAGCACCGGTTTCCTGCGCCGCATCCTGTTCAGAGGTTTCTGCAGCGTCCTCGGCCGGTTTGTTTTCACCGGGGCCGGGCTCAATCACGTCTTCCGGATTTTTCTTGTCAGCCACGCCGGCCTCCCCCTCGATTCCTAAAATACATTCTTGCGAACACGCTGGACCCTACTCCGCGCGCCCCTTGCCCTCAAGCCGGGACAGCTGCGCTGCGGCATCAAGGACAGCCGCAGCCATGGCCGGTGCATCCGGTGCCTTACTTACGCGCAACACCTTGCAATTCAAGCCTTTCAACGGTTCAGCAACGGCCTGGCTAAGCGCAATCAGATGCAAATGCGGCGCGTCCCCGCACAGATTGGCAAAATGGCGCGCAGTCCTGGGTGAAAATAGCGGCACGATCACATCATTTTGCGCAGCAAGCGCAGCCTGCGCCTCCTCCGTCAGCGGCAAAAGCACCTGATCATACACGATTTGCTCCCCGCAGGGGAGGCCGCCATCCGTCAGAAGCTGGGCAATTTCCCCCCGCGCATGGGCACCGCGCAGATGTACAAGCGGTGCCTCGGGGCGCTTTTGCAGCAGGGCAGCCGTCAGCTCTTCGGCGCATTGGCCCAGAAACTCCGCCTGCCAGCCCAGTTCTGCGGCAGTCTGCGCCGTGCGCTCCCCGACACAATAGGCAGGCAGCCGAACTGCCGTTTCACGTGAAGCGGCCTCAACCCCGTTGGCGGAGGTGAAAACCACGCCCTTCACACTCTGCAAGTTTACCGGTGCCTGAACCACCTGGATTTCCATCAGTGGAGTGTAGACCACGTGCAGGCCCGCAAGCGCTCCGGCTGGCAGGCCGTCAGCAAACCGCTTTGCCGCGGCCAGCGGGCGTGTCATCAGCAAAGGCACCATTGCAAGGCTCCCGGGATTGTTTGCACCCCGCTTCGGTGGTAGCCCCGGCAGCAGATTGATGCAACGGTAAGGCCATGACAAAGACCCTGACAATCCTGGGGCTGGAGAGCAGCTGCGACGACACCGCCGCCGCCGTGGTGCGGCAGGCTGAGGGTGGGAATCCCGAGGTTTTGTCTTCGGTTGTGTTCGGCCAGACCGAACTGCACAGCGCCTTTGGCGGCGTGGTGCCGGAAATCGCCGCCCGCGCCCACGCGGAAAAGCTGGACATCTGCGTCCGCGATGCGCTGGCAGAGGCGGGGCTGTGCCTGAAGGACATGGATGCGGTGGCGGTGACGGCCGGACCGGGGCTGATCGGCGGCGTGATGTCCGGCGTGATGTGCGCCAAGGGCATCGCTGCCGCAACCGGTCTGCCGCTGATTGGCGTGAACCATCTGGCGGGCCATGCGCTGACGCCGCGGTTGACGGACGGGATCATCTATCCCTACCTGATGCTGCTGGTTTCCGGCGGCCACTGCCAGTACCTGCTGGTGCGCGGGCCGGAGGATTTCACCCGGCTGGGCGGCACTATTGACGACGCACCGGGCGAGGCCTTTGACAAAACCGCCCGCCTTCTGGGGCTGCCGCAGCCCGGCGGGCCGTCGGTGCAGGCTGAGGCGGAAACGGGTGATCCCAAGCGGTTCCGCTTTCCCCGGCCCTTGCTCGACCGGCCGGATTGCAACCTGTCCTTTTCCGGCCTGAAAACCGCGCTGATGCGGATGCGGGATCAGATCGTGGCCGAGAAAGGCGGACTAACCCGCCAGGACCGTGCCGACCTCTGTGCCGGGTTTCAGGCTGCGGTGGTTGATACATTGGCGGAGAAAACCCGCCGCGCAATCCGTCTGTATCTGGAAGAGCAGCCAGCGCAGCCAACCGTCGCCGTGGCTGGCGGGGTGGCAGCAAACACAGCCATTCGGGCCGCGTTGGAGACCGTGTGTGCAGAGGCAGGCGCCGCCTTTACTGCCCCGCCGCTGCGGCTGTGCACGGACAATGCCGCGATGATTGCCTATGCGGGCCTTGAGCGGTTCAAGTCCGGTGCGCGTGATGGTCTGGACCTGACCGCCCGCCCCCGCTGGCCGCTGGATCAAAGCAGCCCGGCATTGATCGGATCCGGCCGCAAAGGAGCCAAAGCATGAGCATTTCGGTACTGGGATCGGGCGCCTTTGGCACCGCCCTGGCAATTTCGCTGGCCGGCAACGGGCCGGTGACCCTGTGGGCGCGCAACCCGATGAAAGCCCAGGCGATGCAGGACAGCCGCCGCAACGGCACCCGCCTGCCCGGTGTGGAACTGCCGGAAAACCTCTCTGTCACCGCGGATATTGCTGAGGCCTGCCAGTCCGAAGTCTTGCTGCTGGCGGTGCCAATGCAGACGCTGCGCGGTGTGCTGGAGGAGTACGGCGCGCATCTGGCAGGAAAGACGCTTGTTGCCTGCTGCAAGGGGATTGAGCTGGACAGCGGGCTTGGCCCGGTGGCCGTTATCCGCGAGGTTTTACCGGATGCGCAGGCCGCGCTGCTGACCGGGCCGAGCTTTGCGGCGGACATTGCAAGGGGCCTGCCAACTGCACTGACTTTGGCCTGCGGCGATGCGGAGGTGTGCAAAAAACTGCAGGAGCAGCTGACCACGGCCAACTTGCGCCTGTACCGGACCACAGACACCATTGGCGCGGAAATCGGCGGTGCCCTGAAGAACGTGATGGCGATTGCCTGCGGTGCGGTCATCGGCGCCGGGCTGGGCGACAGCGCCCGCGCTGCGCTGATGACCCGCGGTTATGCCGAAATGCAGCGCATGGCGCTGGCCGGCGGCTCCAAGCCGGAAACCTTGGCGGGATTATCCGGTTTTGGCGACCTGGCGCTGACCTGTACCTCTGAGCTGTCCAGGAACTACCGGCTGGGCCTGTCCATCGGCCGCGGAGAGGAGTTTGACCCCAGCATCACAGTAGAAGGCGCAGCCACCGCGCGGGCGGTTGCGGCACAGGCCCAGCGAATGGGCTTGGATATGCCGGTCACGCTCACGGTAACCAATTTGGTAGATCAGCGCTTGACGATCAGCGAGGCTGCGGCACATTTGCTTAAAAGACCATTAAAAGAGGAATAAAATGCTCATCGCATTGATCGCCCGCGACAAACCCGGCCATCTGCAGACCCGGCTGGACAACCGTGACGCCCATCTGGCCTATATCAACGACACCGGCGCCGTGGCGCAGGCAGGTCCGCTGCTGGATCAGGATGGCAATATGGCCGGTTCCCTGGTTATTCTGGACGTCGAAGACATGGCAGCGGGTGAAGCCTGGGCGGCAAATGACCCCTACAACAAGGCCGGCCTGTTTGAAGCTGTCGAATTGATCACCTGGAAAAAGGTCATCGGCTGATGCGCTATTGGCTGTTCAAATCCGAACCCTCCACCTGGAGTTGGGATGACCAGATTGCCAAGGGTGACGCGGGCGAGGAATGGGACGGCGTGCGCAACTACCAGGCGCGCAACTTCATGCGCGAGATGAACATTGGCGACCGCGGCTTTTTCTATCATTCGCAGAAAGAGAAATCCGTGGTCGGCATCGTTGAGGTTTGCGCGGAGGCGCATCCCGACAGCACCACCGAAGACGACCGCTGGGAGTGCGTCGACATCAAGGCGGTGCGCCCCTTTGCCAAGCCGGTCAGCCTGGATCAGATCAAAGCTGACCCGCGGTTGGAGAACATGGTGCTGGTCAAAAACTCCCGCCTGTCGGTGCAGCCGGTGAGCGAGGCGGAATGGCAAGCCATCTGCGCGCTGGGGGAGACAGACCCCGCCTGATCTGCCACTTTGCTCTCAAATGGCTGAAACCATTGAGGAGAGCATCATGGAATTCCTGAGTGTGATTGTTGCGGCGGCAGCGGCATTTGTGCTGGGCGCCGTCTACTACGGCGCATTGGCCAAGCCCTGGATTGAGGCTTCCGGCGTTGAATGTGATGAAGACGGCAAGCCGAAGGGCGGGCAAAGCCCGATGATCTTTGCCATGGCCTTTGTCCTGCAGTTGATCGTTGCCGGCATGATGCGCCATGTGTTCAGCCTGTCAGGCATCGAAACCCTGGGCGCCGGCCTGATCGGCGGTGCCGGCATCGGCCTGTTCTTCATCAGCCCCTGGATTGCGCTCAACAACATGTATGGAATGCGGCCGGTGAAGCTGACGCTGATTGATGGCGGCTATGCGACGCTGGCCTGTGCGGCGGCTGGTCTGGCGCTGACGCTGTTCTAAGCTGCCACACATCTGAAATGAAAAAGGGAAGGACCTGAGGACAATCAGGACCTTCCCTTCCACCCCGCGTGCTCCACTATCCACCACACGCGTATGAAAATCTGGTTCCTGGCCGTCCTGGCCGGTTTCTTAGGTATAGGCCGCCTTGCGCCGATTCCGCAAAGCAATAACCCGGACAATGCGAGCTAAATCAGAACTGACGTGAATGCCGGCAGAGGTTTTCACCTTCAGGTATTACCCGCTGAGCCGATCCCATCCTCCGGGACCAGAAATTCAAATCTCTCAATTGGGTTCCCGCCGCCTTTCGCAGCCAGAGCGGATGCCTTTCCGGACCAGGGACCTATATCGAGGCCTGCGTATCAGTGACACGGAGGAGGTTATCCTATGCAAAGGTTTCTCATAGAACGGGACATCCCGAAGGTCGGCAGCATGAGCGGTGAAGAACTTGGCGGCGCGGCGCGCACCTCAAATGACGCGCTGGCCAAACTGGCCCCCCGGGTCCAATGGCAGCACTCCTATGTTGCCGGCGACAAGACCTTCTGCATCTACCTGGCCGACTCCGAAGACGCGATACACGAACATTCAAAGTTGAGCGGCTTTCCGGCCAGCAAAATCACCAGAATCGAAACTGTTATCGACCCCACCACCGGCAATTAGGGTCAGGTAAAGAAAAGCGCCGCCGGATTTCCCCGGCGGCGCTGTTTTGTGTTCTGCATTGTCCGCTTAGTAGCGGTAGTGCTCCGGCTTGAACGGGCCTTCGGGCTTGACGCCGATATAGGCGGCCTGTTCGGAGCTCAGCTGGGTCAGCTTGACGCCGATCCGGCCCAGGTGCAGGCGGGCGACTTTCTCGTCCAGATGCTTGGGCAGGATGTAGACGTCGTTTTCGTAGTGGTCGCCGCGGGTCCACAGCTCAATCTGCGCCAGCACCTGGTTGGTGAAGGACGCCGACATCACAAACGACGGGTGGCCGGTGGCGTTGCCGAGGTTCAGCAGGCGGCCTTCGGACAGCAGGATCATGCGGTTGCCCGAGGGCATTTCGATCATGTCCACCTGGTCCTTGATGTTGGTCCACTTGTGGTTCTTCAGCGCCGCAACCTGAATCTCGTTGTCGAAGTGGCCGATGTTGCCGACAATCGCCATGTCCTTCATCTCGCGCATGTGCTCGATGCGGATCACGTCCTTGTTGCCGGTGGTGGTGATGAAGATGTCGGCGGTGGCGACTTCATCTTCCAGCAGGGTCACTTCGAAACCGTCCATCGCAGCCTGCAGGGCGCAGATCGGGTCGGCTTCGGTGACTTTCACACGGGCGCCGGCGCCGCGCAGGGAGGCAGCGGAGCCTTTGCCGACGTCGCCATAACCGCAGACCACGGCAACCTTGCCGGCCATCATGGTGTCAGTGGCGCGGCGGATACCGTCAACCAGCGATTCCTTGCAGCCGTATTTGTTGTCGAACTTCGATTTGGTGACCGAGTCGTTCACGTTGATCGCCGGGAACGGCAGCTGGCCGTTTTTCTGCAGCTCATACAGGCGGTGGACGCCGGTGGTGGTTTCCTCGGAAACGCCCAGGATGGCGTCGCGGGTCTTGGTGAACCAGCCGGGGGAGGCTTCCATGCGCTTCAGGATCTGCGCCTTGATGACCGCTTCTTCCTCGGACTGCGGCACCGGGATGATCTCTTCGCCCGCCTCAGCGCGGGCGCCCAGAAGCACATAAAGGGTGGCGTCGCCGCCGTCGTCCAGGATCAGGTTCGCGCCTTCGGGGAACATGAAGGATTTGTCGAGGTAGTCCCAATGCTCTTCCAGGGTCTGGCCCTTGATCGCAAAGACCGGAATGCCGGCATCGGCGATGGCTGCCGCTGCATGATCCTGGGTCGAGAAGATGTTGCAGGAGGCCCAGCGCACATCCGCGCCCAGCGCCACCAGCGTTTCAATCAGAACCGCAGTCTGAATGGTCATATGCAGCGAACCGACGATGCGGGCGCCCTTCAGCGGCTTGCTTGCGCCGTATTCTTCGCGCAGCGCCATCAGGCCCGGCATTTCAGTTTCGGCGATGTCCAGCTCTTTGCGGCCAAAGCCTGCCAGCGCGATGTCCTTGACGATATAATCCCCGGCCATAGTCTGCTCCATTCCGGTTACGAGTACACTTGGTGCAGGGCCTAGCACTGCATTTGTTGATATTCAACGAAGATACCCGCAACCGGAGCCGGATGGCTCAGGCTTTTCATCAAGTGTCAGGCTGTAGGGGAAGCCCGTCAGGCAGCCAAATTCAGCTTGGCGTGCCCGGGTCCGGCGCTTTTTCCGCGATGTGGAAGAAGGAGGATCCGGTTGCGACAACGCAGCTGATCCCGTTTGCATGTGTAACGAGAACCGTAAAGGTGCCGGTTTCATCTGACGACCATACTTCAATCACTGTCGCTTCGGGGCGGCTTTTCTGCAGTCCGCCGGCCGTCAGCCGTTCGGAATATCCGCTTTCCAGCTTCTGCGTCATGACCTCGCGGTCGCCGCAGCTGGCGGCCAGGGCTGGCGGCGCTGTCGCTGCCATGCCGAACAACAGGGAAAGACCAAGTAAACGCTTGAACATGACAAACTCCTTTCTGTTGCGTGTCACGTCGCAAAGGGGTTTGCCGCGGGGAGGGGGCGGTGCCCCTTGTGTACTTATAATATTG
The DNA here is from genome assembly GCF_000203975.2 of Leisingera sp. ANG1. Classification (GTDB taxonomy): domain Bacteria; phylum Pseudomonadota; class Alphaproteobacteria; order Rhodobacterales; family Rhodobacteraceae; genus Leisingera. Next base: position 6,885 of record NZ_AFCF02000002.1, read on the forward strand.
GTTCGGGACGCACCTTTTTCAAACTCACAGGGCGTAAACTGCCCGTTTTCATCCGTGTTCGCGCAAACACTCAAACGATGGCAAGCATTGCCCGGGCAACGCGCAGAAGGTAGTCAGAGGGTAAATAAAACGACAGGAATCCCCATGCCCGCCAAACCCGCCCGCGCCTGGCAGAGAATGCTGTCCGGCCGCCGTCTGGACCTGCTGGATCCGACGCCCGTGGATATCGAGATCGAGGATATTGCCCACGGGCTGGCCTTTGTGGCGCGGTGGAACGGCCAGACGATGGGGGATTTTGCCTACTCAGTCGCAGAGCATTCATTGCTGGTTGAGGACATCTTCACCCGGATGCAGCCAAAGGCGCCGGTTAAATGGCGGCTGGCGGCACTGCTGCACGATGCGCCGGAATATGTGATCGGTGACATGATATCCCCTGTGAAGGCCGCAGTAGGACCGGGCTACGGCGATCTGGATCAGCGGCTGACGGCGGCGATTCACCTGCGGTTCGGGCTGCCGGCGGCGCTGCCCAAGACGGTCAAGGCGCAGATCAAGCGGGCAGACAAGGTCAGCGCCTGGATGGAAGCGGTGCAGATCGCGGGTTTTTCAGAAGCCGAAGCCAGCAAGTTCTTTGGCCGTCCGAATGCAGAGATTGCCAAGGGCCTGCTGATCCGCCTGCGCCCGCCCGTTGAGGTGCGGCAGGAGTTCATTGCCCGGCATCAGGCGCTGTTGCAGCAGATGTGAATGAAACGGGTTTTACCCAGCCAGGGCCGCTGCCCTGCCGGTGGGTCAAATCGGTATCCTGCTGGCTGTCCTGCGTAAGAGCGGAAGCAAGTTAAGGATGGCGGCGCCGCCAAGGGGCGGAGGCGGGACGGGAGGGTTACTCCCGCACGCGAAACGTCGTCTGTGCGTGCCCGTGCCAATGGGCCCAGTTCCAAAGTGCCGGGGGTGTCAGGCCCGGCGGTGACCGCGATCAATTGGAACTTTGCCGCAGGCCGCTTAAGATCCCGTGAGACCAGCGTACGCAGGGTGCGCAACACCCTGCGTTGACGGGCAGAGCCCCATGTTTGAAGTGGAAGGCTCAGCGCGGGCTGCGCTTGGCCAGGATCCGCTGCAGGGTGCGGCGGTGCATGTTCAGCCGGCGGGCGGTTTCCGAGACATTGCGGTCGCAGAGCTCATAGATCCGCTGGATATGCTCCCAGCGCACCCTGTCGGCGCTCATCGGGTTTTCCGGCGGCGGCGGCAGCTCATCACCGGTGGACAGCAGCGCATTCATAATGTCGGTGGCATCGGCCGGCTTGGACAGGTAGTCAGTCGCGCCGATCTTGACCGCCGCAACCGCTGTGGCGATGGCGCCGTAGCCGGTCAGCACGACAACCCGGCTGTCGGGGCGTTTCTCGCGCAGCACCTCGACCACATCCAGGCCGTTGCCGTCCTCCAGCCGCAGATCAACCACCGCATAGGCCGGCGGGCGAGCGGTTGCGATGGCGCTGCCTGCGGCGACGGATCCCGCAGTCTCTACCTCGAACCCGCGTTTTTCCATGGCCTTGGCCAGGCGCCGCAGAAACGGCTCGTCATCATCGACGAGCAGCAGTGTCTTGTCAGGTCCGATTTCCTGCAGATCAGTTTCGGCCATGCCCGGTCCTCCGCGCGGTTTTATCTATTGGCGCAAGAATATGTCCGGGCAGGGGAAAAGGTCAAACAGCTATCCTGCTTCAGATTTTCCCGACAAAGCAGGCGGTCTTGTCGGCCATCTGCTCTGCCGTTTCATCGCGGCGGAAGAACTCAACAAACCCTTCCTCGGGCAGCACCAGGTAGGAGAAGGTGGAATGGTCGACGAGATAGTAGTCCTCATCCCCTTCGTTCTTTTTGAAGTAGGTCTTGTAGGCCATGCTGGCCGCCTTCACCTGTTCCAGCGAACCGGTCAGGCCGATCATCTTTTCATGCAGGTTGGCGGCGAAATCGCCAACGGCTTCAGGGGTATCGCGGTCCGGGTCGATGGAGATGAACACCGGCGTCACGCTGACGCCGCGCTCAGCCAGAACGTCGATAGCATCAGCGTTGCGTGCTGCGTCCATCGGGCAGACGTCAGGACAGAAGGTGTAGCCGAAATAGACGATGGACGGCTCGGTGATCACATCCTTGTCAGTGACGGTTTCGCCCTTGGCATTGATCAGTTCGAACGGCCCGCCAATGGTTTCGGTGCCGCCTGCGATCTGGCTGCTGCGGCACTGCGCGAATTTGTCACCCCCGCTGCCTCCGCGGGTCAGAAACCAGGCACCGCCCACCAGGGCAGCGACAAAAGCAGCAGCTAGAAGAGCATAGACGCGGGTCATGGGATCACACTTTTCGTCAGGGAAGGGTTGTTGATCGTTTGCGGCGCCAGACCTATCAAGAAATACAGCCGATGCAACTGGCGCACGGCGTCACATCTGCGGGAGCACCGGAACCGGATGAACGACCGACTTTTCATGCTGGCAAGCAGCCACGATCACAGTCATTGGGTCCGGCTGCGGACACTGATCCTGCTGCGCTGGGTCGCCATTGCCGGGCAGATCACCGCCATTGCTGTGGCGCAGCACCGGTTCAACCTGCAGCTGGAACTGGGGTTGTGCTACCTGGCGATCGGCATCTCCGCCGCCGGCAATTTGATTGCCATCTTTGCCTTCCCGGAAAACAAGCGGCTCAGCGAGTTCGAGAACTTCCTGATGGTGCTGTTCGACCTGCTGCAGCTGGCTTTCCTTGTTTACCTGACCGGCGGGCTGAACAATCCCTTTGCCCTGCTGGTGCTGGGGCCGGTTACGATTTCCGCCGCGGTGATGGGCCTGCGCTCGACCCTGATCATCGGGGCAACGGCCATTATCCTGGTCACGCTGATGGCCGAGTTTCACCTGCCGCTGCGGACCGAGCAGGGATTTATCCTGCGGATCCCGGATGTGTTCATCTTCGGCAACTGGATCGCCATCGTCATCGCCATCCTCTTCATCGGTGCCTATTCCTTCCGGGTCAGCAACGAGATGCGGCTGATGTCGGACGCGCTGAGCGCCACCCAGCTCGCCTTGTCGCGCGAACAGAAGCTGACCGATCTGGGCGGCGTGGTGGCAGCGGCAGCGCATGAGCTGGGCACGCCGCTGGCCACCATCAAGCTGACCAGTGCCGAGCTGATCGAGGAGCTGGACGACCGCCCGGACCTGCGCGAGGACGCCGCGCTGATCCGCGAACAGGCCGACCGCTGCCGGGACATCCTGCGCGGCATGGGCCGGGCCGGCAAAGACGACCTGCACCTGCGCCAGGCCCCTTTCTCGACACTGGTGACAGAAGCGGCAGAGCCGCATATGCACCGCGGCAAAGCAGTCCTCTACCACGAGGAGCCGTTGGAAGGCGGCGATTTCCAGCAGCCTACGGTTTTGCGCAAACCGGAGATCATTCACGGGCTGCGCAATCTGGTTCAGAATGCCGTCGATTTCTCGCAGTCCACTGTCTGGATTGATGCGGCATGGGACAACGACCGCATCGTCCTGAAGATCAGCGACGACGGTTCGGGTTTCCCTCCGCATCTGCTGGGCCGTATAGGCGACCCTTTTGTGCGCCGCCGCCGGGGCGAAAGCGAACTGAAGCAGCGCCCGGAGTACGAGGGCATGGGGCTGGGCCTGTTCATTGCCAAGACGCTGCTGCAGCGCACCGGCGCACAGCTGAGATTCGCCAATGGCTCTGACCCCCACCAGACCATTTCCCCCGGCATTGAACAGACGGGCGCCATTGTCGAGGTTGCCTGGCCACGCGAGAAAATCGACGCCATGGAAGCAGGAGGCCCTGTCACCGGCAAAAATTTACCTTTAGAAATTTAACTATTCACTTTTGGGAAACCAATTAAACTTCATTTAACCATTTTTAGGGAACCATGCGGGTAAACGAGAGCTGAACTAGGCAGGAAGACATGCAGGATTTCGCGTCGATCGAATGGTTTGTACTGGCCGCGCTATGCGCTGCCACGGCTGCCGCCGCAGTTTGGTGGCTGTCCCCCTCCCCCCGCCGCAATGGCATGGAGCACGATCTGCTGGCCGCCGATGGCCGGACTGATGCCGTGTTCCTTTTCGATGACAGCAGCTTGATCGGCTGGTCTTCCGGGGCCCGCAAATTTATCGGCGACCAAGCGGAGAACTTTGATTGGAGCATGCTGCGCGACCAGCTGGCCCGCAGCTATCCTGGCCTGCCGCAGTCGCCTGGTTTTCTCAAGGATGTGGGGCCGCTGGTGCTGTCCGGCACCGCCGCCGCTGAAAGCCGCGAAGCACATTGCGAATGGATTGATGGTGTGACCCGCGTTCAGCTGCGCCGCAGCACCTTGGAGGAACACAATAAATCCCTGGATCAAGAGCTGACCACCCTGCGGGCCGCGGTGCATCAGGCGCCCTATCCGGTCTGGCTTCAGTCGGAAGAAGGCAATGTTACCTGGTCCAACCTGGCCTATGACAATCTCGGCCAGAAGATTCGCGGCCGCAGCGCAGATTTTTCTGATCCTCTGTTCGTGGATCTCCATGATCCGATGACCAGCGGCAAACCGGAACGGATTTCCATCCCGCTGCCGGAAAGCACCAAGAAGCTGTGGTACAACGTCTCAACCACCGAAACCGAGGCCGGCTGGCTGTGCCACGCGGTCGATGTGAACGCGGTGGTCGACGCCGAGGTTGCCCAGCGCAATTTTGTGCAGACGCTGGCCAAGACCTTTGCCCAGCTGTCCATTGGCCTGGCGATCTTTGACCGCAACCGCCAGCTGGTTCTGTTCAATCCGGTGCTGATCGACCTGACCGCGCTGCCGGCAAACTTCCTGAGCTCGCGGCCCAACCTGCTGACCTTCTTTGACCGGCTGCGCGATCAGCGGATGATGCCGGAACCCAAGAGCTACTCCAGCTGGCGCCACCAGATGGCGGACCTGCTGGAGGCTGCCGCCGAGGGGCGTTACCAGGAAACCTGGTCGCTGCCTTCAGGGTCTGTCTACAAGGTCTCGGGCCGGCCGCATCCGGATGGCGCCATCGCCTTCCTGTTCGAGGATATCACCGCCGAAGTCACCCTTACCCGCCAGTTCCGCTCTGAGCTGGAAATGGGGCAATCAATCCTGGATCAGATGGACGAAGCCATCGCGGTGTTCGCCAATGACGGCAGCATGAGCTTTTCAAACAGCGCGTATGACACCCTTTGGCAGATGGACCCGAACTCCAGCTTTGCCAAAGTGTCTATCATGGATGCCAGCCGCATCTGGCAGGACACCTGTTCACCCACCCCTGTCTGGGGCGAGATCCGTGACTTCGTGGCAGGCTGCGAAGGGCGCGAGGCCTGGTGGTCCCATGTTCAGCTGCGCGACGGCACCGGGTTGGTCTGCAAAGTGTCCGCTATCCAGAACGGTGCCACCATGGTTAGCTTCCGCCAGCCGGAAACCGCTGCTCTGCCGGCTGGCCAGGAACGGTTCCCCGCCTCAAGCAAGGGCTGAGCGGGGAAACCCGCTTGCAGCAGCACCGCGGCGGCGCCATTCTAGCGCCATGACATTTGAAACTGCGTCCTGCACGCTGAATTCACCTGATGAAACGGCCCAGCTGGCCGCCAAGATCGCCGGAGCACTGCGCCCCGGCGATTGCCTGTTGCTGGAGGGTGTTATCGGCGCCGGAAAGACCCATTTTGCCCGCCATCTGATACAGTCGCTGATGGACGTTCCCGAGGATGTGCCCTCGCCCACTTTTACATTGGTGCAGACTTATGACGTGCCCGCCGGCGAGTTGTGGCACACCGACCTTTACCGTTTGTCCTCTTTGGACGAACTGGAGGAACTGGGCCTGACCGAAGCCTTTGACAGTGCGATCTGCCTGGTTGAGTGGCCTGACCGGCTGCAGGAACTGACTCCGCCGCACGCCTTGCATCTGACGCTGGCCCTGGATGCCGAACACGAAGACCGCCGCCACCTGACGCTCCGCTGGAGTGATGCAAAGTGGCAGCCCCTTATGGAGCGCATTTGCGCATGAGCGACCGTAATTCCCTGTGCGAGAGTTTTCTTTCGCAAACACCCTATGCCAACTGGCAGCGCGGCCCGCTTGCCGGCGATGCCTCCAACCGGCGTTATGAGCGGCTGACTAGCGCTGAAGGCCAGACTGTTGTGCTGATGGATGCGCCGCCGGAAAAAGGCGAGGAAATCCGGCCCTTTATCCGCATAGCAGACTACCTGCGTGCCCAGGGCCTGAGTGCTCCTGAAATTCTGGCGCAGGATTCCGAAAACGGGTTTCTGCTATTGGAGGATCTGGGCGACGATCTTTATGCCCGCATCATCGAACGCGAGCCGGTGCTGGAAAGAGAGCTTTATGAAGCTGCGACCGACGCGCTGGTTGCACTTCATCAGGCGCCGATGCCGGAATTGGAGTCCTACGGGCCGCGGCTGATGGCGGAAATGGCCGGGCTGGCCTTTTCGAAATACCGCGCCGGCATTCTTGGCGAAGGCGACGCGGATCTGCAGGCCCGGTTCGAAAACCAGTTCGAGGATATCCTGCGCGAAACAGTCAAGGGCGATCCGGTCCTGGTGCAGCGCGACTACCACGCCGAAAACCTGCTGTGGCTGCCGGACCGGGATGGTGTCGCCCGTGTCGGCCTGCTGGATTTTCAGGACGCACGCGCGGGCCACCCGGCCTATGATCTTGTGTCGCTCCTGCAGGACGCCCGACGCGACGTGCCCGCCGGTATCGAGATGCAGATGATCAGCCGCTACATCACGGCTGCCGGCGCGGACGAATCCGGCTTTCGCACTGCCTACACTGTGCTGGGCGTGCAGCGGAACCTGCGCATTCTGGGTGTCTTTGCCCGGCTCAGCCTAGACTACGGAAAACCGCACTACGTGGACCTGATCCCGCGGGTTTGGGATCATTTTTTCCGCGGGCTGGACCACTCTGCATTGGCTCCGGTGGCAGGGCTTCTGCGTGACAGCCTGCCAGCCCCGACCCCGGAGAACTTGGACAGGCTGAGGCCGTGATGCAGCGTTCACCCGAAGCCGTCATGCTGTTTGCCGCAGGCTTTGGCACCCGGATGCGGGAGCTGACCCGCGACAAGCCAAAACCGATGATCGAAGTTTCCGGCCGGCCGCTGATTGCACATGCATTGGAACTGGCCCAAGCGGTGCAGCCGGTCCGGATTTCTGCCAATGTGCATTACAAGCCAGAACCGCTGAAGGCCTTTTTAGAGCCTGAAAACGTGCTGATCAGCCATGAGATGCCTGAGATTCTCGATACCGGCGGCGGGTTGCGCCATGCCCTGCCCATGCTGGGCGGCGGCCCGGTTTTCACCATGAACACGGATGCCATCTGGAAAGGCCCGAACCCGCTGCAATTGGCGCAAAAGGCCTGGGACCCGGACCGGATGGATGCGCTTTTGGTCTGTGTGCCGCTTGCGAATGCCATCGGCCGCAGTGGGCAGGGCGACTTTTCAGCCGATGCCGAGGGCCGTATCAGCCGCGGCGGAAATCTGGTCTATGGCGGGGTGCAGATCCTGAAAACACAAGGGCTGCAGGACGTTGAGGAGCAGGTGTTCTCGCTTAATGTTCTGTGGAACCGGATGGCTGCAGCCGGGCGGCTGTTTGCACTGGAATATCCTGGCCGCTGGTGCGATGTGGGCCATCCCGAAGGGATCAAACTGGCCGAGGACCTGATAGCCGCAGATGATGTTTGAACCGTCCGCCAAACCGCGCGTCTTTGCCGTGCCCTGCGGCGTGGATTTCCCGCGCGCGCTGGTCGAGGGGCTGCGTGAGCGCGCCCGGAAGCTGCCGCCGGAAGCACTGGCCAGGGCAGAGCTGATCGTCAACACCTCCCGCATGGCGCGGCGTATCCGCAGCCTGTTTGACGACGGCCCCGCGATGCTGCTGCCGCGGATGCTGATGCTGAGTGATCTGGCACAACGGGCCGCATTGGACGGGCTGCCGCCTGCCCTGCCCCCGCTGCGGCGCCGGCTGGAGCTGTCGCAGCTGATTACCAAGCTGCTGGATGCACAGCCTGACCTTGCCTCCCGCGCGTCTCTCTATGATCTGTCCGACAGCCTTGCCGCACTGATTGACGAGATGCAGGGCGAAGGTGTCAGCACGGATGCCATCCGGGAACTGGACGTTTCGGACATGTCCGGCCACTGGGCACGGGCGCAGGCCTTCATCGGCATCGCGGACGAGTTCACCGGCCTGCATGAGGGCGCGATGGACGCACAGGCACGGCAGCGGCAGGTGGTGCTGAACCTGATTGAGGAATGGCAGGAAAACCCACCTGCCCACCCGGTCATTCTGGCCGGCTCCACCGGGTCGCGCGGCACCACCTTGATGCTGATGCAGGCCATTGCCCGCCTGCCGCAGGGCGCCGTGGTGCTGCCCGGTTTCGATTTCGACCAGCCGGATCATGTCTGGGGCGGGCTGGATGACCCGATGATCTCGGAAGATCACCCGCAGTACCGGTTTCACAAGCTGATGAAGGACCTGGAACTGGCCCCGGGCGACGTGCAGCCTTGGACCGATACGCGGCCGGTCTCTCCCGAACGGAACCGGCTGGTCTCGCTGGCCTTGCGCCCGGCCCCGGTGACCGACGCCTGGATGAGCGAAGGCCCCAAGCTGACCGGATTGGACAAGGCCACCGAAAACGTCACCCTGGTTGAGGCTCCCAGCCCCCGTGCTGAGGCGCTGGCGATTGCGCTGCGCTTGCGTCAGGCGGCAGAGAACGGCCAGACCGCTGCGCTGATCACGCCTGACCGGATGCTGACACGTCAGGTTTCCGCCGCGCTGGACCGCTGGAACATCCTGCCGGATGATTCCGCCGGCCTGCCGCTGCAGCTGTCGCCGCCGGGCCGGTTTCTGCGCCATGTGGCAGGGCTGTTCTGCAAGCCGCTGGCCTGCGATAGCCTGCTGACGCTGCTGAAGCACCCGCTGACCCATGACGGTGCGGACCGTGGAAACCACCTGCGCCAAACCCGCGAGCTGGAGCTGTCTCTGCGCCGCAACGGACCGCCCTTCCCCGATGCCGCGGCCTTTGCCAGCTTTGAAAAGGGCCGTCAGCTGACACAGGGCTGGACCGGCTGGTTGAGCGCCTGTTTCGCGGATCAGGAGATCGCCGGCACCCTGCCCCTTGCCGATTGGGTCGAACGGCTGCGCGATCTGGCCGAGCGTATCGCTGCCGGCAGCCAAACGGACGGCGCCGGCACGCTGTGGGACAAGAAGGCGGGCCAAGCCGCCCTCGCCTGTATCGAAAATCTGGAGAGTGAGGCCCCCTATGGCGGCGAGATGACCGCCCGCGATTTTGCCGACCTGCTGGGCGCGCTGCTGAGCCAGGGTGAAGTGCGCGACCGCGATGCGCCATATGGCTCTATCATGATCTGGGGCACGCTGGAGGCGCGTGTGCAGGGCGCCGATCTGGTCATTCTGGGCGGCCTGAACGAAGGCAGCTGGCCTGAGGCCGCCAGTCCCGATCCCTGGCTGAACCGCCAGTTGCGCAATCAGGCAGGTCTGTTGCTGCCCGAACGCCGCATCGGCCTGTCGGCGCATGACTTCCAGCAGGCAATTGCCGCAACTGAGGTCTGGCTGACCCGCGCCGAACGGTCAGAGGAAGCCGACACCGTACCGTCACGCTGGCTGAACCGCCTGTCCAACCTGCTGTCCGGCCTGCCGGACCAGGGCGGCCGGGATGCGCTGGACGCGATGCGAGCCAAAGGCCGGCAATGGCTGGGCTGGGCAGACGCGCTGGAGGAGCCTACGCCCATTCCGCAGATGCCGCGTCCCTCGCCGCGTCCGCCGGTTGCGGCCCGCCCGCGGCGCCTGACCATTACGGAAATTCCGCGGCTGATCCGCGACCCTTATGCGATTTACGCCAAACATGTGCTGCGGCTGAAGCCGCTGAACCCGCTGGTGCAGGAACCCGACGCCCTGCTGCGCGGCATTGTGGTGCATGAGGTGTTTGAGCATTTCATCAAGGAAGCCCAGGTGGATCGAAGCCTGCTGACTGCCAGCCAGCTGATCGAAAAGACCCGGGAGCTGCTGGATGCCCATGTGCCTTGGCCCGTTGCCCGTATCCTGTGGCACAGCCGCATCCGCAAGATTGCCGGAGACTTCGTCCAGGCCGAGCAGGAGCGCCAGGCCCGTGCCAAGCCGGTTGCGTTTGAAGCCAAAGGCAGCGCCCGGCTGGATCCGCTGGATTTCACCATCGCCTGCCGTGCGGACCGGATCGACATGGATGAGCGCGGTTTCCTGCATCTGTATGACTACAAGACCGGCGCGCCGCCCAGCGAGTCCCAGCAGAAGAAGTTTGAAAAGCAGCTGCTGATCGAAGCCGCCATGGCCGAAGAGGGCGCCTTTGACGATCTTGGCCCGGCGGAGGTTGCCCGCGCCCTGTTCATTGGCCTTGGCTCCAGCATGAAAGAGGTTCGCGCACCGCTCGAGGACGAGCCGCCCGCCAAGGTCTGGGATGAGCTGCGTACCCTGATCGGGGCCTATTTCGAGCCTGAACAGGGCTATTCGAGCCGCCGCATGGTGTATCGGGATGACATCGCCGGCGACTACGACCACCTGGCGCGCTACGGCGAATGGGACCGCAGCGCCGAACCGCAGCCGGAGGATCTGGCATGACCATCCGCGACGCCGCCTCTGAGGCGCAGTTCCGCGCCGCCCGGCCCGATGCCTCCACCTGGCTGGCGGCAAATGCCGGCTCCGGCAAGACCAAGGTGCTGACCGACCGGGTGGCCCGGCTGCTGCTGAAGGGCGTGCAGCCGCAGCACATCCTGTGCCTCACCTATACCAAGGCCGCCGCCAGCGAGATGCAGAACCGGCTGTTCAAGCGGTTGGGCGAATGGGCGATGCTGGAAGATCCGGCGCTGATCGCAGCGCTGACCGAATTGGGAGAGGTCAACACTGCGGCTGAGGATCTGGCCAAGGCGCGCACCCTGTTTGCCCGCGCGATTGAGACGCCGGGCGGGCTGAAGATCCAGACCATCCACTCCTTCTGTTCGTCTCTGCTGCGCCGCTTCCCGCTGGAGGCCGGCGTCAGCCCGCAGTTTTCCGAAATGGACGACCGTGCGGGCCAGCTTTTGCGGGCGGAGATCATGGAGGATTTTGCGCAAGGCGCTGATGCCCCGCTGGTCGATGCCCTGGCGCGGCATGTGAGCGACAGCGACTTCGAAACACTCACTTCCTCAATTTGCAATCGCCGGGCCGACTTCGGAGAGACGCTGGACTGGGACGGGCTGCTGGACCTGTTTGGCCTGCCCAAAGGTTTCGATGAAACAGCGCTTGAATCACTGGTGTTTCTGGGCGGCGAGGAAGAGCTGCTGCAGCGTACCCGGGAGATGCTGGGGCAGGGCGGTTCAACCGACCAGAAGGCGGCGAAGAAACTGGCCGGGATCACCAAGCCGGCAATCGCCGATCTTGGCGCGCTCGAAAGCGTGTTCCTGACCGGCGCCGGCGCCAAGGAGCCTTTCACCGCCAAAATAGACAAGTTCCCAACCAAGAAACTGCGCGAATCCCACCTGTCGCTGATGGACCAGCTGGAACCGCTGATGCTGCGGGTTGAGGACGCGCGCGCCAAACGTCTGGCGCTGACTGCCGCGCGCAAGAGCCACGACCTGCACCGCTTCGCGGCCGCCTTCCTGCCGGAATATGAACGGCGCAAGCAACTGCGCGGCTGGCTCGACTTTGACGACCTTATCCTGAAAGCCCGGCAACTGCTGAACGATCCCGGCGTAGCTGCCTGGGTGCTGTACCGGCTGGACGGCGGCATTGACCACATTCTGGTGGACGAGGCACAGGACACCAGCCCAGTGCAATGGGACGTGATCGAAAAACTCGCGCAGGAATTCACCGCCGGCGAAGGCGCGCGCTCGGATGTGGAGCGCACCATCTTTGTGGTCGGTGACAAGAAGCAGTCGATCTATTCCTTCCAGGGCGCTGACCCGGATGCGTTTGACCGGATGCAGCAGGAGTTCGGCAACCGGCTGGCGGAAACAGGGGCAGGGCTGCAGGATGCCTCGCTCGATTTCTCCTTCCGCTCCTCTGCGGCTATCCTGAAGCTGGTCGATCTGGTGTTCAAGGACAGCCCGCGGGCCGGCTTCCGCAAGGACGCGCTGCATAGGGCCTTCAAGTCGGACCTGCCAGGCCGGGTGGACCTGTGGCCGGTGGTAGAAAAGGTGGAGGATGACGAGGATCCCGATTGGACCAGCCCCGTCGACCGTCCCAGCAGCCGCCATCACACGGTGATCCTGGCAGAACGGATTGCCGGGTCGATCAAGCAGATGATTGAAACCGGCGTCACCATTCCGGAGGATGGGCCCGAACGCGGCACCTTTCAGCGCCGTCCGGTGCAGGCCGGCGATTTCCTGATCCTGGTGCAGCGCCGCTCCGATCTGTTCTCGGAAATCATCCGCGCCTGCAAGAAGGCTGAACTGCCTATCGCCGGCGCTGACCGGCTGAAGGTCGGTGCGGAGCTGGCGGTCAAGGACATTGCCGCGCTGCTGCGGTTCCTGGCGCTGCCCGAGGACTCCTTGTCATTGGCAGAGGCACTGAAATCGCCGCTGTTCGGATGGACCGAGCAGGCGTTGTTTGATCTCGCACACCGGCGGGAGGCGATGTACCTGTGGCCCGCGCTGCGGGAGCGGGCACAGGAGTTCCCGGAGACCATGGCGGTGCTGGATGACCTGCGCGCCAATGCGGATTTCCTGCGGCCCTTTGATCTGATTGAGCGTATCCTGACCCGCCACGGCGGCCGCCAGAAACTGCTGGGCAGGCTGGGGCCGGAAGCGGAAGACGGCATCAACGCGCTGCTGTCGCAGGCTCTGGCGTATGAGCGCACCGATGTGCCCAGCCTCACCGGGTTTCTGGTCTGGATGCAGACCGATGATCTGGAGATCAAACGCCAGATGGGCGCGGCCGGCAATATGATCCGGGTGATGTCGGTGCATGGATCCAAAGGTCTGGAGGCGCCGATCGTGATCCTGCCGGACACCGCCAAACGCCAGGCCCCGCGGGACGCGGAGATCATGCTGGCCGAAGGCACACCTGTCTGGAAGCTGCCCAAGGACCAGATGCCCGCTGCTATGCTGGCGGCCCGTGAAGCTGCCCAGGAAAAGCTGCAGAATGAACGCCTGCGGCTGCTCTATGTGGCTCTGACCCGGGCGGAAAAGTGGCTGATTGTCGCTGCCGCGGGCGACGCGGGCGAACAGGGCGACAGCTGGTACCGCATGACAGAGGGCGCCTTGCGCGAGGGTGGCGCAAAGGAATTCGACTGTCCCGGCGGGGCAGGATTACGCCTGCAGCACGGGGATTGGGACGGGCTGCCTTTGGTTGCAACGCCGGTCGAGGAAGTTGTGCAACACAGCCTGCCCGAGGTTTTCAACCGGCCAGCCAGAGCCTATGCGGCGCCGGCGCCGGCGCTCAGCCCCTCTGACCTGGGCGGGGCGAAGGCCTTGCCAGGTGACCTGGGCCTGGATGAGGAAGCCGCCAAGGCTCGCGGCAGCCGGCTGCACCTGCTGCTGGAGCACCTGCCGGGCCGGCCTGAAGACCACTGGCCGCAGCTTGCCGGCAACCTTCTGCAGGATGCCGAGGATACTGCAGAGCTGCTCGCCGAGGCGTCCGGTGTTCTGCAAAACGCCGGCTTGTCCCATATTTTCGCCCCTGAAACCCTGGCAGAAGTGCCCATCACCGCCGACCTGAACGAGGGCCGTCTGCATGGCATCATTGACCGCCTGATCGTCACACCTGACAGGGTTCTGGCGGTGGACTTCAAATCCAATGCCACCGTACCGGAAGTGCCGGAACAATGCCCCGAAGGTTTGCTGCGCCAGATGGGTGCCTATGCCCATGCGCTGGCACAGATTTACCCGGGCCGCACTATCGAAACCGCGCTTCTTTGGACCCGAACGGCCACGCTGATGCCGCTGCCGCACGAACTTGTGACAGCGGCGCTGATGCGGCGTCTGGAACCTTGACGATCCGTTAAGCCGTACATAGGTTCCAACTCCAGTTGCCACACACTCATGGAGACATGCATATGTCCACCGTAGCCGTCACCGACGCCACCTTTGACGCCGAAGTCAAGAACTCCGATATCCCCGTTGTGGTGGATTTCTGGGCCGAGTGGTGCGGTCCCTGCAAACAGATTGGCCCGGCTCTCGAAGAGCTTGCCGCAGAATTCGGCGGCAAGGTGAAAATCGCCAAGGTCGACGTTGACAGCAACCCGAACTCCGCCGCTGCCATGGGCGTGCGCGGCATTCCGGCGTTGTTCATCTTCAAGGACGGCCAGGTGATCTCCAACCGTGCCGGCGCCGCCCCCAAGGCCGCGCTGCAGAGCTGGATCGAAGAGTCGATCTGAGCCGGATCCAAACCGGATTTCTTAGGGCTGTCCCCACGGGGACGGCCCTTTTTTGTTTTAAGCGCTGGCGTACCGGCTGGCGGCAAACTGGCACTGTCCTTTGAGCTGATACCCTGCGACGGTTCGCCTTGAGACAGGTAAAGGAGGCAAAATGGCCAAGACACGGGTACTGGTGGAATTCGGCATGGGCACGTCGCTGAGGCGCGAGGACTATACTGAAGCCGCTCGCCGGGCGATCAAGGACGCGCTGTGGCACAACTCCGTCAATATGGCGGAACTGTTTGATTTCCGTAAGGAAGACATGATCATCGACGCGGAGATCGGTGTGCAGAAACCAGAAGCGGTAGACAGGGACGCACTGCTGGAGATTTTTCCCTACGGCCAGCCCAGCATCCGGGTTTTGGAAGGCGGGCTCGACATTGAAAAACCGCAGGGCGGATGCACGGTGATAGCCAATGCGGCTGTGGTGGTTTCCTTTGACATGGAGACGGTGGAATGAGCGAGAAACGCATCATCCTGGAAATGGGCACCGGCAACGACCTTTACGGCCAGGATTACACCAAGGCGGCGCGGCGCGCGGTGCAGGACGCACTGCATCATTCGTCGATCACCCTGTTTTCCAAGCTTGGCATCGATCACAGCGAAATGCGTGTTGACGTGACCATCGGGGTGCAGCGGCCGGAGGCGGTGGATTGCGATCTGGTAGCGCAGGACTTGCCGCGGGGCAGGGCCAGTGTGCGGGCGGTCAACGGCGGGCTGGATGTGGAGGATGCAGAAGCCGGCAGCTGCCATGTGGTGGCCACCGCAGCAATCGAGGCCTGGCTGCCGGATCAGGCCGGAAAATACAAAATCACAGCCCCGAAATGAACAAAGCCGCCCGTTTCTGGGCGGCTCATTCAATGTCTTCGACCATTTTAGTCTCAGATCTTGGCGATGTCGGCGCGGCTCATGCCAATGTCGTCCAGCTGTGCGTCAGTCAGCCGGGCCAGAGCCTTGCGGGTCTCGCGGGCTTCATACCACTCCACGATGGAGGTTTTCACATTGGTCATAGCGTCGACCACGCGGAGAACGGTGACTGCTCCGAGCGGCGCATGAATGTTTGCGGTCGTCATTTGCGCATATCCTTCTAAGAAACAGCCGACCCTGTGCCGGTTGTGAGCCCCATGTAGGATGCGTAGCTGAGTCCCGCAATTGCCGGTTCGACAGCCCCGCCTTGCGCTTTCTGCATAGCGGCGAAACCCCTTGCAGTCCGTGCAAAGCCTGTGATCCGGCCCGCTCTCTTGTGCCGGCGGGGGGATGGTTCCATATAGGGGGCAACTAAACGGAGGCATTTATGGCAGACGATCAATTCCCCGGCTGGCACGGCACCACCATCATCGGCGTCAAGAAGGACGGTCAGGTGGTCATCGCCGGCGACGGCCAGGTGTCGCTGGGTCAGACGGTGATCAAGGGCACCGCCCGCAAAGTGCGGCGCCTGTCGCCCGGCGGTTTTGATGTGGTGGCAGGCTTTGCCGGCTCGACCGCCGATGCATTCACCCTGCTGGAACGGCTGGAAGCCAAGCTGGAAGCAACCCCGGGCCAGCTGGCCCGCGCCAGTGTGGAACTGGCCAAGGACTGGCGCACCGACAAATACCTGCAGAAGCTGGAAGCGATGCTGATCGTCACCGACGGCACCGATATGTTTGTAATCACCGGCGCCGGCGATGTGCTGGAGCCCGAACATGATGTGGCGGCCATCGGATCCGGCGGCAATTTTGCCCTGGCCGCAGCCCGCGGCATGATGGACAGCGATAAATCCGCGGAATCCGTTGCCCGCGACGCCATGGCCATTGCCGCCGATATCTGCGTCTACACGAATGGAAACCTGACCGTCGAATCCATTGGACGGGAAGGCTGAGGTGGGCAGGGTCAACCAGGACGATCTGCGCGCCGCCGTTGGCTCAGGCCTGCTGAGCGAGGCTCAGGCCGCCTCGCTGCTGGCATTGGCCGACAGCCGCCGGGGCGTCAGGGAAAACCTGGCTCCGGGCGATGAACCCTTTGAACTGTTTAAAGGGTTCAACGAGATATTCATCGTCATCGGCCTGTTGATCCTGGCCTCCGGCTGGATGGCTTTTACAGCCGTCGATCTGGCAGGCTCGCTGGGCGGCTATCAGCAGAAGGCGGTCTATTCCGCCATCGCAGGGGCCGCGGTTCTTTGGCTGCTGTCCGAATACTTCATCCGCCGCCGCCGCATGGTTGCACCTGCCATCGCCCTGTCGCTGCTGTGGGCCGGCAATGCAGGCACCGGGTTTACAGCATATTTCTCGCAACCTTTCATGATTGCGCAGAACGACTTCTCCAGCCTGCCGCTGCCTGTTGCAGCCGCAACCGCTACAATCGCGGTGTTCTGGATGCGCTTCCGGGTCCCCTTTGCCATGGCATTGATTGCTTTGGGGGTCTTTGCGGTTGCACTTCTGTCGGGCGCCATACGGGCCGGCACCCCAGCAGGAATAAGCGATCTGTTCCTGCTGTCAGCCAGTGGCCCCTTTGCCTGGATCACTCTGGCCGTCGGGTGTTGCGTTTTTGCGGTTGCGATGATTTTCGATCTCAGCGACCCGCACCGGGTGACGCGGCGGTCCGCGCAGGGGTTCTGGCTGCATGTCGTTGCCGCACCGGCCCTGGTCAACACCATTGCTCTCAGCCTTCTGGACAGTGGCACCTCCAGTTCAAATTTTCTCTTATTTGCCGTCCTTGTGCTGTTTGCCCTCATCGCAATCATCATCGACCGCCGGTCCTTCCTGATTGCCGCCATCGGCTACAGCGTCACCCTGGCCGGCACCGTGTTCAGCGGCGAAGGCACCGCCATCACCATACTGGCGCTTGGTGTGTTTCTGGTTGCCCTCGGCGCCTTCTGGAGCCGCATCCGAGCGGTCCTGCTTACCCCCTTGTCCGGTGTGCTGCCACTTGACCGGCTGCCGCCCTCACACTGAAACGGAAAGACCCATGACTGATCTGACCCCCCGCGAAATCGTCTCGGAACTGGACCGCTTCATCATCGGCCAGAAGGAAGCCAAGCGCGCCGTCGCCGTGGCGCTGCGCAGCCGCTGGCGGCGCAAGCAGCTGGCCGACGACCTGCGCGATGAAGTGTACCCCAAGAACATCCTGATGATCGGCCCCACCGGCGTCGGCAAAACCGAGATTTCCCGCCGTCTGGCGAAGCTCGCGCGCGCGCCTTTCATCAAGGTTGAGGCCACCAAGTTCACCGAGGTCGGCTATGTCGGCCGGGATGTGGAACAGATCATCCGCGATCTGGTGGACAGCGCCATTGCCCAGACCCGCGAGTACATGCGCGAAGACGTGAAGGCCAACGCCCATAAGGCCGCAGAGGACCGGGTTGTGGAAGCCATCGCCGGCAGCGATGCCCGTGAGGCCACCCGCGAGATGTTCCGCAAAAAACTGAAGGCGGGGGAGCTGGACGACACGGTGATCGAACTGGATGTGGCCGACACCTCCAATCCGATGGGCATGTTCGAAATCCCCGGCCAGCCCGGTGGCGGCAACATGGGAATGCTGAACCTGGGCGACCTGTTCGGCAAGGCGATGGGCGGGCGCACCACGCGCAAGAAGATGACCGTTGCCGAAAGCTATGAGGTGCTGATCAGCGAGGAAGCTGACAAGCTGCTGGATGACGAAACCGTCACCCGCACCGCGCTGGAGTCGGTGGAGCAGAACGGCATCGTCTTTCTGGATGAGATCGACAAGGTCTGCGCCCGTCAGGAAACCCGCGGCGGCGACGTCAGCCGGGAAGGCGTGCAGCGCGACCTGCTGCCGCTTATCGAAGGCACCACCGTCAGCACCAAACACGGGCCTGTGAAGACCGACCATATCCTGTTCATCGCCTCCGGCGCGTTCCATATCGCCAAGCCGTCGGATCTGCTGCCAGAACTGCAGGGCCGCCTGCCGATCCGCGTCAACCTGCGGGCGCTGACCGAAAAGGACTTTGTCCGCATCCTCACGGAGACCGACAATGCGCTGACACGGCAGTACACCGCGCTGATGGGCACCGAGGAAGTTGAAGTGACCTTCACGGAAGACGGGATTGCCGCGCTGGCCAAAATCGCGGCTGAGGTGAACCAGACTGTCGAAAACATCGGCGCGCGGCGGCTTTACACCGTAATGGAACGCGTGTTCGAAGAACTCTCCTTCACAGCGCCTGACCGCTCGGGCGAGGCGGTCACGGTAGACGCGGCTTTTGTGAAAAAGAACCTGGGAGAGCTTGGCCGCTCTGCGGATGTCAGCCGTTACGTGCTGTAAACTACCCAAGCCGCGCTGAGCCACTGGACAATGGCGGCAGGTCGGATAGCCTGCCGCTGTTTGAGTTTGGGGGCAAATATCATGCAGGTTCTGCGCGCAGTTTGCGTATTGTTCGTGACCGTCCTCGCAGGCTGCACGGACAGGTCCTACTCGCCCACAGTTCCTGGAGCTTTGCAGCTTGGCACTGCCAAGACCGTATTTGCAGCGACCAACCGCGATCCCCTGCCGGATGGCACTTTTGGTTCTGACCGGACCGAAGGATTCAGCCTGCTTGAACTTACTGTGTCAATTCCGCCCAACCGGCAGCCTGGATCCTTGGAATTCGGATACCAGGATCCAGATCCAGCCACTGAGTTCACCATGGCCGGACGCCGGAAATTCGAGAGCGAAGCTGCCTTTTCTTCACGCCTGAACCAAGAACTGGCCAAGTTTCCGCCGCAGGAGCGGGACGTCACTGTATTTGTGCACGGCTTCAATTCCACCCAGGCCGAAACCGCGTTCCGCGCGGCGCAACTCACCCATGACATCAATGTTCCCGGGGCAACTGTCATTTATTCCTGGCCCAGCAAGGGCAAGGCGCTTGGCTATGCATATGATGCAGATAGTGTCCTGTTTGCCCGCGACGGGCTGGAGATGCTGCTGCGCAAGCTGCGTTCGCCAGGCACCGGCCGGGTTGTGGTGGTGGCGCATTCCATGGGCGGGCTGCTGACCATGGAGGCGCTGCGCCAGATCGAAATCAAGTCACCGGGATGGACCGCCCGCAACCTGGGCGGCGTGGTTCTGATGTCTCCGGACCTGGACGTTGATGTGTTCAAATCGCAGATGCAGCGCTTTGCCGAAGTCCCGCAGCCGTTTGCCATCTTCGTTTCGCAAAAGGATAGTATCCTGACCCTGTCGCAACGGCTGCGCGGATTGAACGGGCGGGCAAGGCTGGGCAATCTCAACAATATTGAGGAAATCAGCGACCTTCCGGTAGAAGTCATTGATACGACGGCCTTTGCCGACGAAGCGGAATCGCAGCATTTTGTTGCTGCCAGCTCACCGGCGCTGCTGGCGCTGCTGAAAGGCGCCCGGCAAACGGCGCAGACATTCGAACGTGATCAGGACCGTCTGCGCAGGATTTTACCGGGCCAGATCGTTATCCGGGACAGTGCCATAGAAATCGCGCTGGAAGGCCCCCCATCCAATAACCGGTGACAGCCGTCAGCGGCCCCGCCGGAGATAGACGTAATATGCACCTTCTCCGCCATGGCTGATGTGAGCCGGCGTGACCTGCAGAACCGCCTGCGACAACGGCGGCAGGGCAAGCCATTGCGGCACCTTGTGGCGCAGCACCCCGCGCGGCACCGGCATCGGGCCCGGCTCGTCCCGGTCCTTTCCCTTGCCGGTTACCACCAGCACCAGCCGCTTGCCCGATGCCTGAGCCGAAAGGATAAAGCGCGTCAGGGCAGGGTGCGCGGTGTCGATCCGCATGCCATGCAGGTCCAGCTTGCCTTCCGGCCTGATCTTGCCGCGTTTCATCCGGCGGAAGGCCTTTTCGTCCATCTGCAGCGGATCACTGGCCAGGCTACGGGCAATCGACGGCTTCAGATCATGTTTCACCGGCTTGGGTTTGGCATTGCTGCCAACCTTGAACGGCGCCAGGCGCGGTTCCGGTTGCTTGACCGGTTTGGGTTTCGGCATCGGCGCAGCTGGCGGCGTGGAGTGGGTACCCGGGTGCAACCGCTCTGTGTGCTTCACGACCTTGTGCCAAAGGTCGATCTCATCTCCTGTCAGTTTGCGCCGTGTCATTTAGATGTCTTCCGGCAGCATCGCATAGGCCCGCTGGATCGGCAGCAGAACCACCATCCGGCCCGGGTCTTTCATGGTGCCCGCGGTTTCACCCGCCGCGTCCCCAGTGCCCACAAAGATGTCGGCCCGCTGGGCACCTTTGATGGCAGAACCGGTGTCCTGTGCAATCATCAGTCTCCGCAAAGGCATGTGGCCGTCCTTTTCCACCCAGACCGGGGCACCCAGAGGTGTATAGGCTGGATCGGCGGCAATGGTCCGCATCGGGGTGACGGAGCGGTTCATGGCGCCAAGCGGCCCTTTGGAGGCTGCGACCTTGCGAACCTCCCGGAAAAACACGTAGGACGGATTGTGAAACAGCAGCTCCTTGCCGTCCGCCGGATTTCGCCGCACCCAGGACTTGATCACCTGCGCGCTGACCTGATGGGCATTGTAGACGCCGCGGCGCACCAGTTCCTTGCCGATCGACTTGTACGGATGGCCGTTGGCGCCTCCGTATCCGACGCGGATGGTCGAGCCATCCGGCAGGCGGATGCGCCCTGATCCCTGAATCTGAAGAAAGAACAGCTCTACCGGATCATCGACCCAGGCGATTTCCAGCCCGCGGCCCTGCATCACGTCACTGCTCAGGATATCCCGGCGCGGCAGCCACTGATCTGTTGCACGCGCCTCTGGGGGCATCTTGTAGACCGGATAGCGGAACCGGCCCGTGGGGTAGCGTGACCCTGTCAGTTCCGGCTCAAAATATCCGGTAAACAGGGCAGGGTTGCCGTCCTCGATCAGAACCGGACGGAAAAACAGCTCAAAAAACGCACGGGCGCCATCAGGTGACTGGGAGCGAGCCGCCTTGCACAATGCGGTCCAATCCGGATCCTTGAGGTCCCGGCAGGTTCCCAGAAAAACCTCCAGCGCGGCTGCGTGGTCATCATGTGCCCAGCCGTCAAGCTGAGCAAAGTCCAGAATGCTGGACACAGTTTCGGAGTGCGCCCCGGAGGCGGTCATCGCGGCACCTGCAATTGCAGCTGCCCCAAGTGCCCCCCGAAGCGCCGCAATCATGCGTCCGTCGCAACAAGCTGCCAGTTGGGATCATCGCTGCCCATGTTGCGAGCAAAGACCCAAGTGTCTTTCTGGCGTTTCACCGCCTTGGGGTCGCCCTCGACAATATCGCCGCCGCGGTCGCGCACGACGGAGGTAAGCTCACCCACGAAGCGCATGGTAATCTCAGCCCGGCCAGACTGCGCATCAAATTGCGCATCGGCCAGCGTCGTTTCACGCACTCCAATGAATTCGGCTTCGATCTTCAGCCCCTGGTCCTCGCGGTGCGCGACGGCTTCCACGAAGCTATCAAAAACATCCTCCGCCAGGAACGGCTGGATGTCATCCAGATTGCCGTGCTCGAATCCCATCAAGATCATCTCGTACGCACCGCGGGCGCCCTGAACGAAATCCTGCACTTGGAACGAGGGTTCAGCCCGTTTCATCGCAGCCAGGGCCTGAGCCTGCGGGCTGCCTTCAGCAACATAATCGGTGATGTCGCGGTCCGGGCCGCCTTCGATCACTTCCAGATCCGGGCGGCGGCTCTTGGTTTCGGACTTCGGCAGCGGCGGCTTTTCAAAGCCTTCGCGTGTTCCCAGAACGCTTTTCAAGCGCAGGATCAGAAACACGGCAATACCGGCCAGAACCAAAAGCTGAATCACAGGCGACTCCATGGATACCTCATGCTAGGCGTTCGTGCTTTGTTTGAAACCAAAGCGGTCAGACCTTATGTAGGTGACGGGCGGGGGCAAGTCTACCGCCCGGGTGTATGATCGCAAGGAAACCCCCATGTATCTCCTCTTGGCCTTTCTGATGGTTCCCATCATTGAAATTGCTTTGTTTATTCAGGTCGGCGGCGCCATCGGCCTGTGGCCGACCCTGGCCATCGTGGTTCTAACCGCAGTACTGGGCACCTGGCTGGTGAAAACACAGGGACGCATGGCGATGGGACAGCTGCGGTCGTCTTTTCAGCAATTGTCCGATCCGGCAGAACCATTGGCGCATGGTGCGATGATCCTGTTTGCAGGCGCTTTGCTGCTGACCCCCGGTTTCTTCACTGATGCTGTTGGCTTTGCGCTTTTGATGCCGCCGGTCCGGCTGGCGGTCTATCGCTATCTGCGTGCCCGCATCACCGTGGCGCAATTCCAGATGGGACCAGGCAGCATGCAGGGCCGCCACTATCCGGGAAGCGCTGGAAAACCGGATGACATCATCGACGGAGACTACGAAGATGTGACTCCCGGGCAGCGCCCAAGCAGCCCGTCCGGCTGGGTTGACGGGCCCCGTTGAGGTGTCCGGGCCAAGCTGTTAAGCACGGTCCAAAGCATATTTCAGGAGTATCCCGATGGCCGAAAACGGCGAAGCCCAGCAGCAGCCGCAAGTCCAGATGAACGTTCTGGCACAGTTCATCCGCGACATGTCGTTCGAGAACGTGATGGCGCAAAAAGGCACTGGTGGCGAGGTTCAGCCCGACGTCAGCGTGCAGGTTAACCTGGATGCGAAAAAGCGTTCGACTGAGAACCAGTACGAGGTGATCACCAAGCTGACCGTCGAGTCCAAGAACAAGGAAGGCGGCAACGTCCTGTTCGTGCTTGAGCTGGAATATGTCGGCGTCTTCAACATCGTCGGCGTGCCGGAAGACCAGCTGCACCCGTTCCTGCTGATCGAATGCCCGCGCATGACCTTCCCGTTCCTGCGCCGCATCGTGTCCGATGTGACACGCGACGGCGGCTTCCCGCCGCTGAACCTGGACAACATCGACTTTGTCGGGATCTACCGCAACGAACTGGCGCGCCGCCAGCAAGAAGCGGCTGCAGCCGAACCCACACAGTAAAGTCTTCGGTCTCTGAAGCAGAAAACGCCGCTGGTCTCAGCGGCGTTATTTCGTTTCCAGCCAATTTGGAGTCAGGTGGCCTTCCACAAGGCATCTTCTCCCATTTTGCCGACAAAGGCCTCATGTGCCGCCAGTTCGTCGGCCGTGATCCGCGGTGGAAGCGGAGATTGCCGCGGGGCAGGGCGCCAGTCATCCTCAACCTGTACGGAGCCTGACGAGGCGGCTTGCGTGGACAGGCCAAAATCCGGCTGCCGACCGCCAATCAGCTCAAGATACACATCTGCCAGGATTTCGGAGTCGAGCAGCGCGCCATGCAGGGTCCGGTTGGAGTTGTCGATATTGAACCGGCGGCAGAGCGCATCAAGCGTCGCCGGCGAGCCGGGAAACCGCTGGCGCGCCATTGCCAGAGTATCGATTGCCTGGTCCATCGGCAGCTTTGGCAGCCCCATCCAGTCAAGTTCCGCGTTCAGGAACTTCATATCAAAACTGGCGTTGTGAATGACCATCTTGGAGTCTTTCACAAAATCCAGGAACTTCTGGCCAACTTTGGCAAAAACCGGTTTGTCGCGCAGAGTAACCGCACCGGGTTCCGGTTTCTGGGGCGGCTCCAGCAGGTCCGGGCCAATGCCATGAACCGAGAATGCTTCTGCCGGCATTGAGCGTTCCGGGTTTATGTAAACGTGAAACGTTTCCCCGGTGGGCATGTGATTGAACAGCTCCACTGCACCGATCTCGACAATCCGGTCGCCGGAAAACGGATCAAAACCAGTGGTTTCAGTATCGAGGACGATTTCACGCATGGCCCAGCTTACTCCTGATATCTGCGAGGACCTCTGCCACCTGTGCCTCTGCGTGGTCGAGCGTGTCTGTCTCGATCACATAGTCAGCCCGAGCTTTTTTTTCCTCAATCGGCATCTGTTTTTGCAGGATATGCCGGAATTGCTCAACCGTCATCGTGCCGCGGGCCAGAACACGCTTTTGCTGAGTGCCCGCATCCACGGTCACACAGGCCACTGCGTCCATTTCTGCATCGCCGCCGGTTTCGAACAACAGGGGGATGTCGAAAACCAGGACGTCACTGATTGCCTGCGCCCGGAAAGCGGCCCGGTCCTGAGCCACCAGCGGATGCACGATACTTTCGATCCGTTTCAGAGCGTCCGGGGATTGGCCGATGATCTGTTTCAGGGCAATACGGCTGACTGCGCCATCCTCGATTGCCTCCGGGAAGGCAGCACCCATCGGCGCCACCGCGGCACCGCCTCGGCCGTAAAGCCGGTGAACGGCCGCATCGGCATCCCAAACAGCGCAGCCCTGGGCCGCAAACAGTTTGGCAGTGGTGCTTTTTCCCATACCGATAGAGCCGGTGAGGCCAAGGCTGAAACTCATCTGAGTGCCGCCGCGCGCGTGGCAGCGTCAACCTCAGGCCGGTGTCCAAACCAGCGTTCAAAGCCCGGAACCGCCTGATGCAGCAGCATACCCAGACCGTCAACCACAGTGCAGCCCGCATCCTCGGCAGTTTGCAGCAAGTCGGTTTTCAGCGGCGCATAGATCAAATCGGTCACAACAGCATTTGACCGCAGCCCGTCCAGCGGAACCCGCAGACGCGGCTTGCCCACCATGCCGAGTGAGGTTGTGTTCACGATCAGCGCGCCTTCTTCCACGATATTGCCGGCCTGAACCCATTCCACCACTTTGACACGGTTGCCAAAGTCCTTCTGCAGCTGGTCCGCCCGCTCACGCGTGCGGTTGGTCAGCAGGATTTCCGGCACACCAGCCTCCATCAAGGAAGCGACCACTGCCCGGCATGCCCCGCCAGCCCCCAAAACTACAGCCGGCCCGGACTGCGGATCCCAATCCGGCGCGCCCTGATGCAGGTTGGTGATAAAACCGTAACCGTCCGTATTATCGGCCATGATCGTTCCATCCTTGCGGAAGATCAGCGTATTAGCCGCACCGATCAGCCGCGCCCGGTCCGTCACTTTGTCAGCAATCTCCATCACCGCTTCCTTGTGCGGAATGGTGACATTCGCCCCGACAAACCCCATCTTCGGCATCGTCCGGATGGTTTCGGCAAGATCTTCCGGCTCTACATGCATGGGAACATAGTAACCGGCGATGCCGTGAGTCTTCAGCCAATGGCCATGCAGCTGCGGGGATTTGGAATGCGCCACCGGGCAGCCGATCACGCCGGCGAGCGGGATTTTTGCTTCTGTCATTGCTTGATCACCCCTTGCAAACCCAGGTAACTGATAAGCTCCATCAGCGGCAATCCCAAGACATTAAAGTAGCTGCCGTCGATGCTGGCAAACAGCCGCACACCTTCTTCTTCCAGTTTGTAAGCCCCGACCGCATGGCGAATGCTATCCCAATTGCGGGCGACATAGTCCTCAAGGTAACTGTCCGAACATTTACGCATTACCAGCCGGACCTGGCCCACATGCCGCCAGATCGGTTCACCATCCCGGTAGATCACGGCAGCTGACAATAGCATATGACGTTTGCCGCGCATCTCCTTGAGCTGGTGCAGTGCCTCCTCAGGACTGACTGGCTTGGAAAGAAGGCTCCCCTCAAAATCAAGCACCTGATCACAGCCTAGAACCAGCTTTCCAGAATGCTTCCCGCTGATTTTGCGCGCCTTTGCCTCTGCCAGCGCATCCGCGATGTCCCGCGGCGGAGCCTGTTCGGCCAATAGGGCTGACTTAATCGCATCCTCATCCAAGCGCGGTACATCGCATTCGAAATCAATACCCGCCTGACGCAGCAGATGCGCCCGGATTTCGGAACCGGAAGCCAGCACAATGTGGGCAGTCATGTGGAAAACCCCGTGGGAAAGACGCAGATCGTTTCAGGACGTTTTGTATGGTTTTCCGCGGTTAAGTAAAGACTCCAGGGGTTGACGCAAATCTCGGGATTCTGCCGGCTGAGTCGTCCTTTGTGAGTCAGGATAACTTTGAAATCGTGGATATGCCGGCTCTCCCCGGATCATCCCGTGGTTATCCCCAAGTTCAGATAGGTAAACTGATCCTTAACAACCCTTGTTTTAAGAGCGTTAACCAAATTTCCACGACTCCTGTCCCATGCACGCTGGAATCTTATCCCTGCTGGGGATAAGCGAAGGAAGATTCACTTATCCACTGGAATCCACGCACACTACAAAAACATCATCCTTCTAATATTTCTTTATTTATTAGGGTGGTCAGATCTGAACGGGGAGAACTGCCCATGGACTTGAGCGATCTGATGTTCGCGCTCTACCCATATGCCAAGTCACTTCACATCATGGCAGTACTCAGCTGGATGGCCGGTCTCTTCTACCTCCCCCGTCTGTTCGTGTATCACGTGGAGCAGGCAGAGAAGGTTCAGGAAGCAGTACCGATTTTCCTGACTATGGAAGAGAAGCTTCTCAGGATCATCATGCGCCCTGCAATGTATGTTTCATGGGCTGCAGGTCTGTTCATCGTACTGACACCCGGCATTGTCGACTGGAGCTACCTCTGGCCTTGGACCAAGGGTCTATCCGTCATCGCCATGACATGGTTCCACCACTGGCTGCTGTTCCGCCACCGGGATTTCAAAGGCGGGCGCAATACGCTGACGGGGCGGCAGTTCAGGATGATGAACGAGGTGCCGACGGTGCTGATGGCGGTGATTGTGATCTCGGTCATCTTCAAATTCTGACGCAGCGGCGCTGGGGTGGGGGCTGTGGCTGCGAAACGTTTTCAGCCGGCGTTTGACTCATCTGAAACGAGTCCCTATGTATGGCTCTCAGCGGGCCCGTCCGGGCAACCGTGTTTTCCTAACCTGTCGTGTGACCGACCCCCGGGTAAGCGGGGAGTAGAGGCCGTATCTATATGACCGTGCAATCCCTGAATCTGTCCGATCTCAAAGCCAAGAGCCCTAAAGCCCTGCTGGCGATGGCTGAGGAGCTGGAGATCGAAAACGCCTCGACCATGCGCAAGGGCGAGATGATGTTCCAGATCCTGCGGGAACGCGCGGATGAGGGCTGGGACATCGGCGGCGACGGTGTGCTGGAAGTGCTGCAGGACGGCTTTGGCTTTCTGCGCTCTCCTGAGGCAAACTATCTACCGGGTCCGGACGACATCTATGTCTCTCCCGACATGATCCGCCAGTATTCTTTGCGCACTGGCGACACGGTCGAAGGCCAGATCAAGGCGCCGCTGGAGTCGGAGCGCTATTTTGCACTGACCAATGTCACCAAGATCAACTTCGAGGAGCCTGAAAAGGCCCGTCACAAGATCGCTTTTGACAACCTGACACCGCTCTATCCGGATGAGCGCCTGAAGATGGAGATCGAGGATCCCACCATCAAGGACCGCTCTGCCCGGGTGATCGACCTGGTGGCCCCCATCGGCAAGGGTCAGCGCTCGCTTATCGTGGCGCCGCCGCGCACCGGTAAGACGGTGATCCTGCAGAACATCGCGCACTCGATCGAAAAGAACCATCCGGAGTGCTACCTGATCGTTCTGCTGATTGACGAACGTCCGGAAGAGGTGACCGACATGCAGCGCTCGGTGAAGGGTGAGGTTGTGTCCTCCACCTTTGACGAGCCGGCAACCCGCCATGTTGCAGTGTCCGAAATGGTCATCGAAAAGGCCAAGCGCCTGGTGGAGCATAAACGAGATGTTGTGATTCTTCTCGACTCGATCACAAGACTTGGTAGGGCGTTTAACACGGTGGTTCCGTCTTCAGGTAAAGTTCTGACCGGTGGCGTTGACGCAAACGCGCTGCAGCGGCCCAAGCGCTTCTTTGGTGCCGCGCGGAATATCGAGGAAGGCGGTTCGCTGACCATCATCGCCACCGCGCTGATCGACACCGGCTCGCGCATGGACGAGGTGATCTTTGAAGAATTCAAAGGCACCGGTAACTCGGAGATCGTGCTGGACCGCAAGATTGCCGACAAACGCGTGTTCCCGGCAATCGACATTCTCAAATCCGGCACCCGGAAAGAGGATCTGCTGGTCGACAAGGGCGATCTGGCCAAGACCTTTGTGCTGCGCCGGATCCTGAACCCGATGGGCACTACCGATGCTATCGAGTTCCTGCTGTCGAAGCTGAAGCAGACAAAGTCGAACTCCGAATTCTTCGACTCTATGAACACCTGATCCGGGCCGGCAAGAAAGAAGGGCCATCCCATGGACACGATCTTTGCGCTGGCCTCCGCACAAGGGAAGGCCGGGGTCGCGGTAATCCGCATTTCCGGCCCATTGGCGCTTGACGCTGGCGCGCAGATTTGCGGCGGTGAACTGCCGGCGCGGGGCACCAGTCTGCGAATCTTGCAAGACGAATCAGGTGAACGCCTGGACGAAGCTCTGGTTCTAAGCTTCTCAGCTCCAAAAAGCTTTACGGGTGAAAATACCGTTGAATTTCAAACACATGGAAGTACGGCGGTGGTCTCTGCGGTGTTGGATTCCCTGGGGCGAATCAACGGGCTTCGCATGGCTGAACCGGGGGAGTTCACCCGCCGCGCTTTGGAAAACGGCAACTTGGACCTGGCGCAGGTCGAAGGGCTCGCCGATCTGATAGATGCTGAAACCGAAGCGCAACGCAGACAAGCACAGGTCGTTCTTGCCGGCGGGCTGGGGCGATTGGCCGAATCCTGGCGTACAAGCCTGATCCGTGCCGCATCCTTGATCGAAGTCACAATCGATTTTGCTGATGAAGAGGTGCCGGTTGACGTGACCCCGGAAGTCTCTGAGCTGCTGGCACATGTTCAAGCCGGCCTCGAAAAGGAGACCGCCGGCGTTAGAATAGCAGAGCGGATTCGCAGCGGGTTTGAAGTTGCTATTGTTGGTGCTCCGAATGTGGGAAAGTCCACGCTGCTGAACGCGCTGGCCGGCCGGGAAGCCGCGATCACGTCAGAGTATGCCGGCACGACGCGCGATATAATCGAAGTGCGGATGGATCTAGCCGGCCTGCCGGTCACGCTTTTGGATACTGCCGGCCTTCGCGACACGGATGACCATGTCGAGGGCATCGGCATTGCCCTGGCCCGAAGGAGGGCTGAGGAAGCCGATCTGCGTGTGTTTCTTGCGGAAGACAGTGAAGTTCTGGACGTCGAGATGCGCGCCGGCGACATTCGCTTGCGGCCAAAGGCTGATTTGCGTGCAGAACAAGGAAATGCAATCTCGGGCCGGTCGGGGCAGGGTGTCGATCAGCTTGTTGATCATGTGTCCTCTGTCCTCAAGAGCCGTTCAGCACAGGCGGGAATTGCAACGCGTGCCCGTCACCGGGATGCGATGTTGTCGGCTCTGCTCAGCTTGACTGAAGCCCAAGACATTCTGCGGCGCGGACCGGAGTATTATGATATAGCTGCCGAAGAAATGCGTTCGGCAATCCGATCCTTGGAGATGCTTGTTGGCCGGATCGGGGTTGAAAATCTTCTTGATGAGATTTTCTCTAGTTTCTGTCTCGGAAAGTGAAGGAGTGTTTCACGTGAAACATTCATCGTATGACGTGATTGTAGTTGGCGGCGGCCACGCCGGTACCGAAGCTGCCCATGCTTCGGCGAGAATGGGCGCCGCAACTGCACTGGTGACCTTGAACCGTGACGGCATCGGAGTAATGTCATGCAACCCGGCAATTGGTGGCTTGGGCAAAGGGCACTTGGTCCGGGAAATTGACGCAATGGATGGCGTCATGGGCCGTGTTGCTGATTTGGCAGGAATTCAGTTCCGGTTGCTGAACCGCAGAAAGGGACCTGCCGTACAAGGGCCGCGGGCCCAATCGGATAGAGCTATCTATCGCCTGGAAATGCTTCGGCTGACGGAAACTCAACAGAACCTGGACATCGTGGAAGGCGAAGTAACAGACTTTCTGATGTCCGGAGAAACTGTTGCCGGCGTTGTGCTGGCTGACGGCAGCGAAATCCCAGCTAAGTCGGTTGTGCTGACCTCAGGCACGTTTCTTCGCGGCGTTATTCACATTGGAGATGTGTCGAAGCCAGGCGGCCGGATGGGAGATAAACCGTCTGTCAAATTGGCTGAGCGCCTTGATAGTTTTGAACTTCCGCTCGGTCGACTTAAAACTGGCACGCCGCCACGCTTGGATGGGCGGACCATTAACTGGGAGAGTTTGGACGCCCAGCCGGGAGATGATGATCCTGTCTTCTTTTCCTTTCTGTCTAAAACCCTGAATGCGCAGCAGGTGTCTTGCGGCATTACGCATACCAATGCCAAAACCCACGACATAATCCGCCGGAACTTGGAACGATCCGCGATGTATGGCGGACATATCGAAGGGGTCGGACCGCGGTATTGCCCCTCGATTGAAGACAAAATTGTGAGGTTCTCGGACAAGGAAAGCCATCAGATCTTTCTGGAGCCAGAAGGGGTGACGGATCACACCGTGTATCCCAATGGCATCTCCACCAGCCTGCCTGTGGAGGTGCAGGAGGAATATGTCCGGTCGATTTCAGGTCTTGAGCACGCAGACATCCTGCAGCCGGGGTATGCGATTGAGTATGACTATGTCGATCCAAGAGCGCTCCAGTTAGATCTATCGCTAAAGGATGTTCCTGGCCTTTATCTTGCAGGACAAATCAACGGAACGACTGGCTATGAGGAAGCCGCTGCGCAGGGACTGGTCGCGGGGCTCAACGCGGCGCACCGGGCCAGGGAAAGAGCGCCTATCACCTTCAGCCGGTCGAACAGCTACATCGGTGTGATGATCGATGATCTTACGACCAACGGCGTTACTGAGCCTTACCGGATGTTCACCTCAAGGGCGGAGTTCAGATTGTCCCTTCGGGCTGATAATGCGGATCAGAGGCTGACACCGATGGCGATTGATCTGGGGTGTGCCGGAGAAGAACGTCGGCGGGCCTTTGAGAAGAAGAATGAACAACTAGTCTCAGCTCGAAAGAGACTTGAGTCCGAGACTTTTACACCCAAACAGGTGGCAACTGCGGGTATCCGGATCAATCAGGATGGCAATAGGCGGACTGGTTTGGATGTTCTGGCTTTTCCTGATGTCACTTTTGAAAATGTGATCCAACTGATGCCTGACTTGGATGAAGTGGATCCGGAGATTCGCCGGCAGATGGAGCGGGACGCCCTCTATGCAAATTATATTGCGCGTCAGGAGCGGGAAATCTCCGCAATGAAGCGTGATGAAGGTCATGTGATCCCGAAGGGCTTTGTTTTTGAAGATGTCGACGGTCTTTCCAAAGAGCTTCAACAGAAGCTAGCGCGAGTGCGTCCGGAAACCCTGGCCCAAGCCGCTCGGATCGACGGAATGACTCCCGCTGCCCTTGCGCTGATCCTTGCCCGTCTTCGCAAGGGGAAATCGGGGCAGGAGAAGACTGGATGAGCAGCAAGAAGCTCCTAGATGACCTCAGTGTTTCACGTGAAACATTTGAACGCCTCGAGATCTTTGAAAGAGTTATTCGCAAGTGGAATCCGAAGATCAACTTGGTCTCCCGTTCCAGTCTTGACGAACTCTGGACGCGTCATATAGCGGATTCTGTTCAAGTTTTCCGCAGTGTCGACGCGCCGAAGCATTGGGTCGACATCGGCAGCGGCGGAGGATTTCCTGGAGTTGTGGTTGCGTTGCTCGCCGCGGATGAAACTCCGGAAACCAAGATAACGTTGATCGAGAGTGATCAACGCAAGTCTGCCTTCCTTCGAACAGCGGCCAGAGAGTGCGGCGCATCGATTACAGTCCTGAGCAGCCGGATTGAACAGGTTGAACCGCAGAGCGCAGATGTATTGTCTGCCAGGGCACTTGCCGGATTGAGTGATCTCTTGGGTTTCGCAGAGCGTCATCTCGCGGCCGATGGCGTTTGTGTGTTCCCCAAAGGTGAGAACTGGAAAAAAGAAGTGGATAACGCTCGGCAGCAATGGCGATTCGAGTTGGAAACGACTAAAAGTTTGACTGAGCCAGAAGCAGTAATCCTGAAAATCAGGGGAGTAGAACGTGTCTGATTTTTCCCGCCCGGAGGGGCCTCGGATCATCGCGGTCGCAAATCAGAAAGGCGGGGTAGGGAAGACAACAACAGCCATAAATCTTGCAGCAGCGTTGGTGGAATGCGGGCTGCGGGTACTGGTTGTCGACCTGGATCCGCAAGGCAATGCCTCCACAGGATTGGGTATTGAACCGTCGGATCGGGACCTGACGACTTATGATCTCCTTGTTGAGGACGCATCTTTGTCGGATGTTATCCGGCAAACGGAGATTGAGGATCTTTGCATTATTCCAGCGACTGTTGATCTCAGTTCTGCCGATATCGAACTATTCACCAATGAGAAGCGCAGTTTCCTATTGCACGATGCTCTTCGGCAAACGGCTATGGATGAATATGATTGGGATTATGTTCTGATTGATTGTCCGCCATCCCTGAATTTGCTGACAGTTAATGCGATGGTTGCTGCGCATTCAGTCCTAGTGCCATTGCAAAGTGAGTTCTTTGCGCTGGAAGGCGTGACACAGTTGATGCTGACGATCCGGGAAGTCCGGCAGTCGGCGAATCCGAATCTGCGGATTGAGGGAATCGTTCTGACCATGTTCGACCGGCGCAATAACCTGTCGCAACAGGTTGAGCAGGACGCACGGGATAATTTGGGTGATCTTGTGTTCCAAACGAAGATCCCGCGCAACGTGCGTGTGAGTGAGGCACCGTCTTACGCACAGCCCGTATTGAACTATGACAGCAACTCCCAGGGTGCACAGGCTTATCGCGCACTGGCAGAAGAAATCCTGAATAAACATCACAAGATAGCGGCGTAAATGCAGAATACGGACCGGAGGCAACCATGGCAGACAAAAAGACAAAACCACGCGGACTTGGCCGGGGGTTGTCGGCGTTGATGGCAGATGTGAACCCTGCGCCAGTCAGCACGCAGGCTGAAGCACCACGAAATGCGGAAATACTGGTGCCAATCGAAAATGTCATTGCCAACCCGAACCAGCCGAGGCGCCAATTCCTGCAGGAAGACCTGGATGACCTGACGGCTTCCATCAAGGAGAAGGGGGTTCTTCAGCCACTGATCGTTCGGCCCCGTCCTGGCGGGAAGTATGAGATTGTTGCTGGTGAGCGCCGCTGGCGCGCGTCGCAGGCAGCCCAGTTGCACGAAGTTCCGGTTCTGATCCGCGATTATTCCGACCTGGAGATGATGGAAGTTGCCATCATCGAAAACATCCAGCGCTCGGATCTGAACGCGATGGAAGAGGCGCAGAGCTACAAGCAACTGATGGAAAAATTCGGGCATACGCAGGAAAAAATGGCAGAGGCGCTGGGGAAAAGCCGTAGCCACATCGCCAATCTTGTGCGCCTTCTGCACCTTCCGGAAGATGTCCAAATCCTGGTTCAGGAACGCAAACTGTCCGCGGGCCATGCCCGCGCTCTGATCACTTCGGATCATGCCTCAGAATTAGCGGCAAAGATCGTGAAGGGTGGTTTGTCCGTTCGTGCTACTGAAGCATTGGTGAAAAAAGACGCGGCTGGCATTCAGGCGGCCGGTGCCAAGAAACCTCGTAAAGCTCCAGAAAAGGACGCCGATACCCGGGCACTGGAGGGCGACTTGTCAGCGATGCTGAAAATGAAGGTCTCGATCGATCACAAGCCTGGCGGTGAGGCGGGTGCGGTGACGATCAGCTATGAGAGCCTGGATCAGTTGGACGAACTGTGCAATCTGCTCAGCCGTTAGGCCTGGTCCAGATGAAGAGAAGCACGGTTGACAGAACTACTGTTTGAATCCCCAGCACGTGACCGGGGACGCCCAACAGCAGAGACAGGCCAAAGACGGCGGCAATCGACAGGGTTGCCGCCTTTTTTGCACCCGGCCGGATAGCGCCATGATCGCGCCAGTCCATGATCATAGGACCAAAGACGTTGTGATCAACGATCCAGTTGTGCAGGCGCTCAGAGGAATTTGCGAAGAAGAACGCTGCAAGAAGTAAGAATGGAACGGTGGGAAGCAGGGGGAGAACAATGCCAATGACGGCCAAGGCGACGCAGAATAATCCCAGGCCGGCGTAGAGGAAACGCATTGCTTCAATCCATCAACAGTTCGCGGAGTACCGCATTCAATACCGCGCGGCCCTGGTCAGTCGCGCGAAGCCTCTGGCCAGAGATAGTCACCATACCCATTTGTGCAAGATCATGCAGCCGGTCTTCTGGAAATTTGCACCCCGAAAGCTGGCTGTATCGCCCCATATCCAGACCTTCAGACAGGCGCATCCCCATCATGAGGTATTCAGCCGCAGCATCTTCCCGGTTTAGTTTCTCTCGCAGGGATTCCCCGTTGCCACTACTCACAGCATTCAACCAGGCCCCGGGCGCCAGATGGGTTTCAGTGGCATGACGCAGGCCGTTCAAGGTCAGACGTCCGTGGGCCCCGGGGCCGATGCCGGCATAGTCGCCATAGCGCCAGTAGATCAGGTTGTGGCGTGATTCTGCTCCGGGCTTGGCGTGGTTCGAGATTTCATA
Source organism: Leisingera sp. ANG1 (assembly GCF_000203975.2). Lineage (GTDB taxonomy): Bacteria > Pseudomonadota > Alphaproteobacteria > Rhodobacterales > Rhodobacteraceae > Leisingera. The sequence continues at coordinate 41,632 of NZ_AFCF02000002.1, forward strand.
GCCAGCCATACCGAAGCCGGCGCAGACCTCCTGGGTAGCCTGGTACATATCTGCTGCCGTGTCGTCTTCCGGCAACCCGCGCAACTTGCCGCGGGCATACCGGTCGCCAAAGGCAGTGCCTTCTTCGATGGTAAGCTGATAGAGCGACAGGTGGTCGATGGCCATGGAGAGCGCTTCGCGCAGTTCCGCCTGCCAAGATTTTAATGTTTGCCCCTGACGCGCGTAGATGAGGTCAAAGCTCACGCGATCGAAACATTTACGGGCTATGTCGAAAGCTGTTTTGGCCTCTGCAACGCTGTGAATACGACCAAGCCGGCGCAGGTCTTCGTCGTTCAGGGCCTGTATGCCCATGGAGACCCTGTTTACGCCTGCGTCGCGGTAGCCCGCAAAACGGCCGGCTTCAACAGATCCAGGGTTTGCTTCAAGAGATATCTCTATGTCATTGGCGAAAGGCCAAATTTCACGTGCGCGCTCAATAACAGCGGCCACAGTGTCCGGCCGCATGAGGGAAGGGGTGCCGCCGCCAAAGAAAATCGAGTTCAGAACACGACCGGAAAGCTGCTCTGAGAGTCTGTCAAGTTCGCTCAGATAGGCTCTAACCCATAGCTTTTGGTCTATGCTTGCCGAAACATGGCTGTTGAAATCGCAATAGGGGCATTTGGCCTGGCAAAAAGGCCAATGCACGTAAAGGCCAAAGCCCCCATTGCGCCAGTCATCCACCGAAACAGCCCTGGACGAACTGGGCCACCGCCTTGCCGCGGTGGCTGATCTTGTTCTTCTCCGCCGGGTCCATTTCGGCGCAGGTGATGTCAAAGCCGTCAGGCTGGAACATCGGGTCGTAGCCAAAGCCGTGTTCGCCGCGGATCGGCCAGACCAGCTGACCTGGCATCACGCCCTCGAACACTTCGTCATGTCCGTCGGGCCACGCAATCACCAGGGTGCAGCGGAACTGGGCAGTGCGCGGCGCGCTGGCTCCGGCAGCGGTTAGCTCATCATTGGCGCGGGTCATTGCCAGCTTGAAGTCGCGGCCGTTCGGTGTTTCGGCCCAGTCGGCAGTGTAGACGCCGGGCGCTCCGTTGAGTGCGTCGATGGTGATGCCGGAATCATCGGACAGGGCCGGCAGGCCGGTTGCCGTGGCGGCAGCGTGGGCCTTGATGCGGGCATTGCCGACAAATGTGTCCTCGGTTTCCTCGGGTTCCGGCAAATTCATCTCGCCGGCGCCAACAACCTGCACGCCGAAGGGGGCGAGGATTTCGGAGATCTCGTTCAGCTTGCCCTTGTTATGGGTGGCGACAAGCAGCTTGCCGCCTTCCAGTTTGCGGGTCATTTGCAGGCGGCCTTCTGCATTTCTGCCAGCTCGGAGGTGCCTTTAGCGGCCAGGTCCATCAGCTGGTTCATCTGGTCGCGGGAAAAGACGGAGCCCTCGGCAGACATCTGTACTTCGATCAGCTTACCGGATCCGGTCATGATGAAGTTGCCGTCCACGCCGGCCTCGGAATCCTCGGGGTAATCCAGATCCAGCACCGGCTGGCCGGCATAGATGCCACAGGAAACGGCCGACACAGGATCCACCAGCGGATCGATATGCACATCACCAGCTTTCATCAATTTGTTGACGGCCAGACGCAGGGCAACCCAGCCGCCTGTGATCGAGGCGCAGCGGGTGCCGCCGTCGGCCTGCAGGACGTCGCAGTCGATGGTGATCTGGCGCTCGCCCAGGGCAACGCGGTCGACGCCGGCCCGAAGCGCGCGGCCGATCAGGCGCTGGATTTCCACTGTGCGCCCGCCCTGCTTGCCAGAGGCTGCTTCGCGGCGCATCCGGGTGTTTGTGGCACGGGGCAGCATGCCGTATTCGGCGGTAACCCAGCCCAGGCCGGTACCCTTTATGAAGGGCGGCACGCGGTCTTCGATGGTGGCGGTGCACAGGACATGGGTGTCGCCGGCCTTGATCAGGCAGGAGCCCTCGGCGTGTTTGGTGAAGCCGGTCTCGATCGAGACAGGGCGCATTTCATTCAGTTCTCGTCCTGAGGGTCGCATGGCACTTCCTTTTGCTGTTGGCTTGGGGATATCCCCCGGACGCGGGGCTATGCAAGCCCGATTGACCTTTTCCCGAAGTGCTCTTTAATGACATTTTGGAGCCGGGTTCCTATGTTTAGACCGGAAGAAATGCTGGCAGGCTGATGAGCGATCCGAACAACATTCTGAAGGACTTGAATGACCGCTCCCGGGACGTGTTCCGCGCAGTGGTGGAAAGCTATCTAGAGAGCGGCGATCCGGTTGGCAGCCGCACGCTGACCCGTTCGCTGAGTGAAAAGGTCAGCGCAGCTACCGTGCGTAACGTTATGCAAGATCTTGAATACCTTGGCCTGCTGGACAGCCCGCACGTCAGCGCCGGCAGGGTACCCACGCAGATGGGCCTCAGGATGTTTGTTGATGGTCTTTTGGAAGTTGGCGATCTCAACGTAAAAGACCGTGAGAAGATTGATGCGACTCTAGGCCGGAATGCAGGTGACGTTGGCGGGATGCTCGACCGGGTTGGCGCTGCACTGTCTGGTGTCACGCAAGGCGCTTCCCTAGTGCTGACACCCAAGCATGAAGCGGAGATCCGGCACATTGAGTTTGTCTCTTTGGCGCATGACCGCGCACTGGTGGTTCTGGTATTTTCTGACGGTCATGTGGAGAACCGGCTATTCACACCGCCGCCAGGGCAGACGCCCAGTTCGATGCGTGAAGCCGCAAATTTCCTGAATGCACTGATCGAAGGCAAGACACTGAGCGAGGTGCAACGGCAGATCCAGAGAGAGATTTCCGCCCGGCGTCAGGAAATCGACAGTCTTGCACATGCGATGATCGAAAGCGGACTGGCTGTCTGGGAAGAGGAAGGCAGCGAACAGGCACGACTGATAGTGCGAGGCCGCGCGAATCTTTTGGCCGAGACTGGAGCAGCCGAGGAGTTGGAGCGGATCCGCACGCTGTTCGATGATCTGGAACGCAAGCGGGACATTGCCGAATTTCTGGAACTGACCGAAGAAGGCGAGGGTGTGCGCATTTTTATCGGGTCGGAGAACAAACTTTTCTCACTTTCGGGTTCCTCTTTGGTGGTGTCTCCCTATATGAACGCGGATCGAAAGATCATCGGTGCGGTTGGGGTGATTGGCCCAACGCGCCTGAATTACGGACGGATTGTGCCGATCGTGGACTACACGGCACAGCTGGTCGGCAAACTGTTGTCCGACCGGAGTTAGAGGTGAAACATGGCAGAGCTCAAGGACGAAGACTTTCTGGATGACATCGCCGCCGCCGAAGCTGAAGAGCTGGCTGCGCAAACCGAGGAATTTGATGATGCCTCGCTGGAACTTGATGCGCTCCGGGCGGAACGGGATGAGCTGAAGGACCGCTTCATGCGGGCGCTGGCGGATGCGGAAAACGCCCGCAAGCGCGGCGATAAGGCGCGCCGCGAAGCAGAGAACTATGGCGGGTCGAAACTGGCCCGTGACATGCTGCCGGTCTATGACAACATGAAGCGCGCGATTGAAGCGGCCACCGACGAGCAGCGCGAGGTGTCCGCCGCCCTGATTGAGGGCGTGGAACTGACAATGCGTTCGCTGCTTGGCGTGTTTGAGAAGCACGGAATCCGGATTGTGTCGCCCGAGGTTGGCGACAAGTTCGATCCGCAAGTACATGAGGCAATGTTCGAAGCGCCTGTACCGGGCACCAAGGCGGGTGACATCATTCAGGTCTCAGCGGAAGGATTCATGCTGCACGACCGTCTGCTGCGCGCGGCGCAGGTGGGTGTGTCCTCGACCCCGGCCAGCTGATGAGCAGACCCTGGCGGGCCTGCGCCTCCGGCGGGAGTATTTTTGAAAGATGAAAGGGCGGGTCCGTTTGGACCCGCCCTTTGCTTTAGTTCGCAGCTTCCTTGAGCTTGTAGAGCACTTCAAGTGCTTCCCTGGGAGAAAGCTCGTCCGGGTGAATGCTGGCGAGGAGCTCTTCGGTCGGCGAGGGGCCCGCCGGTGCCTTGGGCTGTGGTGGCGGGGCGGCTGCGAACAACGGCAGGTCGTCGATCTGGATCTTGGACCCGCCTTCGCGGCTGCCTTGCTCCAGCATGTCGAGGACGTCGCGGGCGCGGGCGACAACAGTTGCAGGCAGGCCGGCGAGCTGGGCCACTTGAACGCCATAAGAACGGTCAGCGGCGCCCTTGCGCACCTCATGCAGGAAGATCACTTCGCCCTCCCATTCCTTGACTGCTACGGTGGCGTTCTCAACACCTTCCAGTTTGGCGGCAAGCTGGGTCAGCTCGTGGTAGTGGGTGGCAAAGAGTGCACGGGAGCGGTTCACCTCGTGCAGATGCTCCAGTGTCGCCCAGGCGATGGACAGGCCGTCATAGGTGGCAGTGCCGCGGCCGATTTCATCGAGAATGACCAGAGCGCGGTCATCTGCCTGGTTCAGAATCGCGGCGGTCTCGACCATTTCCACCATGAATGTGGAGCGGCCGCGGGCCAGATCATCAGAGGCACCGACGCGGCTGAACAGCTGGCTGACAAGGCCGATATGTGCGGCCTCGGCCGGGACATAGCTGCCCATTTGGGCGAGCAGGGCTATCAATGCGTTCTGACGCAGGAAGGTCGATTTACCAGCCATGTTGGGACCGGTCAGCAGCCAGACTGCGGCGCCGCCCTGCGCGGTCAGATCGCAGTCGTTGGCGACGAAAGCTTCTCCGCCTTGCTGGCGCAGGGCCTGTTCCACAACCGGGTGACGGCCGCCTTCCACGTTAAACGCACGGCTGTTGTCGACCTTGGGGCGGATCCAGTTTTCGCCGCGTGCCAGATCGGCCAGTGCCGTCAGCAAGTCCAGTTCTGCCAGTCCCCGCGCAGCAGTGTTGAGGCGCGCGGCATTGTCCAGAATGGCGCCAGAAAGCCTTGCGTAGAGCCTTTTTTCGATCTCTAGCGCCAGGTTGCCCGCGTTGAGAATACGGGTTTCGATCTCACTCAGCTCTACCGTGGTGAACCGGACCTGGTTTGCTGTGGTCTGGCGGTGGATGTAGGTCTCGTTGAGGGGGGGCGACATCATCTTGTCGGCGTGGGTTGCGGTGGTTTCAATGAAGTAGCCCAGCACGTTGTTGTGCTTGATCTTCAGCGAGGCGACGCCGGTGTGCTCTGCGTATTGCTTTTGCATTGACGCGATTACCGATCGGCCCTCGTCGCGCAGAGTGCGGGCCTCGTCCAGCTCAGGGTCATAGCCGGCTGCAATGAAGCCGCCATCGCGGGCCAGCAGCGGTGGTTCTGCTACAAGTGCAGCGTCAAGCAGTGATACCAGATCATCGAACCCTTGCAGATTGGATATGGCGCCGGATATCAGGTCCGGCAGATCCAAACTGGTGCAGAGGTCCGCGATTACTTCTGCCTGTGACAAACCGTTTCGGATGGCGGCCAGATCGCGAGGGCCGCCGCGTTCCAGCGCGAGACGCGAGAGCGCACGGTCAAGGTCCGGTGTCTTGCGCAGTGCAGCGCGCAGGTCTTCGGCTTTGCGCGTATTTTCAACAGCAAAGTCGAGGGCGGTCAGCCGCTGATGAATGGTGTCCAGATTGCGCGATGGGCTGGACAGCCGCTGTTCCAGCAAGCGGGCGCCGCCGGGGGTGACGGTCCGGTCTACGACAGACAGAAGAGAACCGGCCCGGCCGCCGGATAAGGACCGGGTCAGTTCCAGATTGCGGCGAGTGGCGGCGTCGATTTGAACCACCCGGTCCTGTGCCTCTTGCTGGGGGGGCTGCAGCAGCGGCAGTTTGCCCTTCTGGGTGATCTCCAGATAGTCGATCAGTGCGCCCATTGCGGAAACTTCAGCGCGGGTGAAGGTGCCAAAGCCGTCCAGAGCGCTGACGCTGAACAGGGTGCAGATGCGCTTTTCCGCAGCGGTGCTGTCAAAGCTTGATTTGCCCAGCGGGGTCAGCGGGATCTTGTATTCATCGGCCAGCGGGCGGGCGGCCTCGTAGGCTGGGCCATCTGCAACAATCAGCTCTGAGGGCGCGAGGCGGGCCAGCTCTGGAGACAGGCGCACCCGTGCAACCGGCATCACGTGAAATGCGCCGGTGGAGATATCGGCCCAGGCCAGCGCAGCCTCATCGCGCAGTTCGGAGTAGGAAACCAGGAAGTTGTGACGGCGGGCTTCCAGCAGGGAATCCTCGGTCAGGGTACCTGGGGTCACCAGTCGCACCACATCTCGCTTCACAACAGATTTGGAGCCGCGTTTTTTGGCTTCGGCTGGGCTTTCCAGCTGTTCACCTACCGCAACGCGGAATCCCTTGCGGATCAGAGTCAGTAGATACCCTTCGGCTGCATGCACCGGCACACCGCACATCGGGATGTCTTCACCGTTGTGCTTGCCGCGTTTGGTCAGTGCGATGTCCAACGCTTCGGCTGCGTTGACGGCGTCCTCAAAGAACATTTCGTAGAAGTCGCCCATCCGGTAGAAAAGCAGCGCATCCGCATGCGCTTCCTTGATCTCGAGATATTGCGCCATCATGGGCGTTACGGTCATTGGAGGTCCCCCGGGGTCGTCTTTGCAAGACATCTACAATGGGGGCGGAGCGAGGAAAACCCGGATATGGCTGCCGCCAGCGCGCCGGCGGCAGCCTGCTGTCAGTAGAGATTGCGCAGAGTGTCAGGCATCGTGTTGACGATGGAGAGCGAGAGGGTGCTCAGCTGTTGCTGTGCTTGCAACGCCAGCATTTTGGTTGCAGCTTCCTCCATGTTGGTGTCGATCATGGAGCTGACACCGCGGGTGAGCGCATCAGATTGCTTGCTGACATAGTCGCCCTGGCCAGCCAGCTGATTGGCACTCGACCCCAAAGCCGCCGAGCCTTCGATTGCGTAGGCAAGAAAGCCTTCGATTTCGCCCAATGCAGTTAGAGCACTTGCGCTGTCTGTGATTGCGGTTCGGCCACCGAGATCGAACAGCGGGCTGCCTTCAAAGTCCACACCGTCCACGCTGAGGGTGCTGAGGGTGCCGTCGCTGGAAATCGCTGACGGTACTGTCAGTCCAGCGCCGCCGGCCCCGTCGACATCGGTTTTCAGCAGGTTCACCCCATTGAAGCCGGAAGACGAGATGATCGAATTGATCTGCTCGGTCTTCTTTGCCATGGCCGCTTCATATTTGCTGAAGTCGCCCATTCCGCTGCTGGCCATGATTGCAAGTGACCGCATTTCAGTCAGGGTTTCGGTGATCTGCTCTGCCCCGGCTGAGGCAACCGCCACGGTAGCTTCGCCCAGCGACAATGAGTCCGACACCGAGCGTAAGCCGGAAATATCCGAGTTCATCAGCTCGGAAATTGCCCAGAGGGCCGCGTTATCTTGCGCTGAGTTAATGGTCTGACCGGTGGAAATGCTGTCTTGCGTTTGATTGAGCTGAGAATTGACTCCGCCCAATGTCTGCAAGGCCACCATCGCACCGGAATTGTTGTGGAAGCTTATCATTCCTCACTTTTCCTTTGATCCTATGCCCTTTGCGGGCGGACAAACGCCGTTCTGGCCCTTGCTTGCAGGCCTCTGAATTTCAGGCCATAGCGCCACCTGGGAGACAGGTGCGCGTTAATACCTATTAAGAAATTACAGCATTCCGCGGTCTGCTTTGAGGCGAAAACCTGACGGAATCTATCGTCTTTTAGCCGCTTTTTTCTAAAATCTGGCGATACAGATTCTTGAAACCGCGGATTGAGGGGCGCCGTGGGCTGGGCTAAGACGGTCCGCGACGAGGAGAGGACACGTAATTAAATGCCCAAGAACAAGATCACCGATGAAGAAGCCCTGGCGTTCCACCTGGAGCCGTCTCCGGGTAAGTGGGAGATCAATGCCACCGTCCCGATGACCACACAGCGGGATCTGTCGCTGGCATACTCTCCGGGCGTTGCGGTGCCTTGTGAAGCGATCGCCGAAAATCCAGAGACAGCCTATGATTATACCAACAAAGGTAACCTGGTTGCGGTGATCTCCAACGGCACGGCTGTTTTGGGTCTGGGCAACCTCGGCGCACTGGGCTCCAAGCCGGTGATGGAAGGCAAATCCGTCCTGTTCAAACGGTTCGCTGACGTCAACTCAATCGACATCGAGCTGGACACCGAGGACCCGAACAAGTTCATCGAAGCGGTCAAGCTGATGGGCCCGACGTTTGGCGGCATCAATCTGGAAGATATCAAGGCACCCGAATGTTTCATCATTGAGCAGAAGCTCAAGGAAGAGATGGACATTCCGGTGTTCCACGACGACCAGCATGGCACCGCGGTGATCTGCGCAGCGGGTCTGATCAACGCTTTGCATCTGTCGGGGAAAAAGATCGAGGATGTGAAGATCGTCCTCAATGGCGCCGGCGCGGCGGGCATTGCCTGTATCGAACTGCTGAAAGCGATGGGTGCGCGGCATGAAAATTGCATCGTCTGCGACACCAAGGGTGTAATCTACCAAGGCCGCACCGAGGGTATGAACCAGTGGAAATCGGCGCATGCGATCAGCACTGATCTGCGCAGCCTGGAGGAAGCGATGCGCGGAGCCGATGTGTTCCTTGGCGTTTCGGTCAAAGGCGCGGTGACCCAGGAGATGGTGGCCTCCATGGCCGACAACCCGGTGATTTTCGCCATGGCAAACCCGGATCCGGAGATTACACCGGAAGAGGCGCATGAAGTGCGGGTGGATGCCATCGTTGCCACTGGCCGCTCGGATTACCCGAACCAGGTCAACAACGTTCTTGGCTTCCCGTATCTGTTCCGCGGCGCACTGGATATTCATGCCCGCGCCATCAATGATGAGATGAAGATTGCCTGCGCCCATGCGCTTGCGGCGCTGGCGCGTGAGGATGTGCCGGACGAGGTGGCGCTGGCCTATGGCAAGTCGCTGACCTTTGGCCGCGATTACATCATTCCGACTCCGTTTGATCCGCGGCTGATCCACCGGATTCCGCCGGCTGTGGCCAAGGCAGGTATGGATACCGGCGCGGCGCGGCGCCCCATCGTGGACATGGATGCCTATGAGGTTGGCCTGAAATCTCGCATGGATCCGACGGCGTCGATCCTGCGCGGCCTGAACGCCCGTGCGCGCTCCGCCCAGTCGCGAATGATCTTTGCTGAGGGTGACGATCCCCGGGCGCTGCGGGCCGCGGTTATGTACCAGCGCTCCGGTTTCGGTAAATCGCTGGTTGTGGGCCGCCAGGAAGACGTGCGCGTCAAGCTGGAAAAAGCCGGACTTGGCGATGCGGTGCGTGAACTGGAGATTATCAACGCTGCCAACACGCCGCATTTCGAGGCATACAAGGATTTCCTGTATAACCGCCTGCAACGCAAAGGGTTTGACCGTAAGGATATCCACCGCCTGGTTGGCCGCGACCGGCATGTGTTCTCCAGCTTGATGCTGGCGCACGGGCATGGTGATGGCCTGGTTACCGGCGCAACTCGCAAGTCGGCGCATGTTCTGGACCGGATCAACCATGTGTTTGATGCCGATGCCGACCACGGTGTGGCTGGTGTGACCGCGCTGCTGCACAAGGGCCGGATCGTGCTGATCGGCGACACGCTGGTGCACGAATGGCCGGATGAAAACCACCTGGCCAACATCGCAGAGCGCGCCGCCGTGGTTGCCCGTCACATGGGGCTTGAGCCGCGGGTGGCCTTTGTCAGCTTTTCCACCTTCGGCTATCCGGTTTCGGAGCGTGCTGAAAAGATGCATGTCGCGCCGACTGTTCTGGACCAGCGCGGGGTGGATTTCGAGTATGAAGGCGAGATGACCGTGGACGTGGCATTGAATGAGCGCGCGCAGCGGTATTACCCGTTCCAGCGCCTGACCGGTCCTGCCAATATCCTGATCGTTCCGGCCCGACACTCGGCTTCGATCTCGGTCAAGCTGATGCAGGAGATGGGCGGTGCCACCGTGATCGGTCCGATTCTGTCCGGTATCGACAAGCCGATCCAGATCTGCTCGACCACCTCCACGACCAATGACATTCTGAACATGGCGGTGCTGGCGGCCTGCAATATCGGGTGATCTGACATGGCGATCTGGAATCTCGGCTCTATCAATGCGGACATGGTTTATAGAATGCCGCATCTGCCGGCGGCGGGGGAAACCCTTGCCGCCCGCGGCCTTGACCGTTTCCTTGGCGGTAAAGGTGCCAACATGTCTGTTGCTGCCACTCGCGCCGGCAGTGACGTGTACCATATCGGTGCTGTGGGGCCTGACGGTGAATGGGCGGTGGAGCGTCTTAAGGAGTATGGGGTCGGCATCGGCCACATTGTCCAGACGGACACTCCAACCGGGCATGCCATCATTGCGGTGGAACCTGAGGGAGAAAACCAGATCATCCTGTTCCCCGGTGCCAACCGGGCGCTGAGTCTAAAGCAGGTAGAGAAGGCTCTGTCCTTAGCGAAGTCCGGTGACATTCTTGTCATGCAGAACGAAACCAGCATGCAGGCAGAGGCGGCGCAGCTGGGCCGCCTCAAAGGGTTGCGCGTCTGCTACGCTGCCGCTCCGTTTGATGCAGACGCTGTGCAGTCGGTCCTTCCATACTTGGATTTCCTGATTTTGAATGAGGTCGAAGCGCAGCAGCTTCAGCAAGCCACGGGAAAGGAACCTGGGGCGTTGGGCATCACGGATGTGATCATTACCCTGGGTGCCAAGGGTGCGCGGCATATTAACGGGGAGACGGGCGCTGTCAGTGACGTGCCAGCCTTGCCGGTCACGCCGGTTGATACAACCGGCGCCGGCGATACCTTTACCGGCTACGTTCTGTCTGGTCTGGATCTGGGGCTGACAGTGGCAGAGGCAACGGCGCAAGCCAGCCGCGCGGGGGCTCTTATGGTCACACGGCACGGTACGGCTGATGTCATCCCTACCTTGGCGGAACTACAAGCCGCCCGGTTCTGAAACCGGACGGCTCCGGCTCAATGCCCTTTGGCAAAGGGCGCAGTATCACCCCACAGCTGGATTACTCTTGCGTCGCGGCCGCAGGCCTGGCGGTAGCGTTTGTAAGCCTCCGCCTGACGCTTGGGACCAAACCGGGTGAATACCAGACTGTCGCCCTTGTAGTAGTCCTGATGGTAATCTTCAGCCTGAAAAAAGGTCTTGGATGAGAGTATTGGGGTCACAATCTTCTGCCCCAACGCCTGCTGAGCCTGTGCCTTTGTTTGTTCGGCTAGGGACCTTTCTTCGCCGTTAGAAACAAATACTGCGGTGCGGTAGCTGTCGCCACGGTCGCAGAACTGGCCTCCAGGGTCGGTGGGGTCTACTGAGCGGAAGAACAAGTTTATTAGGTGCCCGCGAGAGACTTTTGCGGGATCGAAGACGATTTGCACCGCCTCATAATGGCCGGTGCCGCCTTTGGTGACATCTTTATAGGTGGGGCTTACCGTAGTGCCACCAGTATAGCCGGATATGGCTTCAACCACACCCGGCACGCTTTCGAAATCGCTTTCCACGCACCAGAAGCATCCGCCGGCAACGGTCAGAGTTTCTGTGGACTGCGCTTGAACCGGAATACCATGCGCGGCGAACCCGGCAGCAATCAGACCGCTCAGAACCAGGGGTTTAATCTTCTCCAGAACTCGCATTCCCGACTCCTTGAATAGCTTGGGGCCAGACTGCCGGCTGCAGTGGGTTCTCTCAACCCGGCAAGTCAGGATTTCACGGACTGGTGACAGCACGTTATCGTTTGGATTCCGGATCCAGTATCAATAACGTGCCGGCCAAGGAGGACCCTATGACCGAAAAGATGAGCACCCACCAGGCCGAAGAAGATCAGCGCAACGAAGAGATCCTGATTTATCTGAACGGTGAAATTGTGCCCAAGGCCGAGGCCAAGGTCAGTGTATATGACAGCGGTTTCATGCTGGGTGACGGCGTGTGGGAAGGGTTGCGCCTTTATAACGGCACCTGGGCCTTCATGGATGAGCATATGGACCGGCTGTTCGAGGCGGCCAAGGCCATTGATCTGGACATTGGCCTGGACCGAAATGGTGTCAAAAATGCTGTGTTGGAGACTCAAAAAGCCAATGGAATGACGACCAATGCTCACGCCCGGCTGATGGTGACGCGCGGCGTGAAAACCCGGCCGTTCCAGCATCCTTCACTGTCGCGCCAGGGGCCGACGATGACCATTATCATGGAGCACTCCCGCCCCAATCTTCCGCGCCCGATCAAACTGGCGACGGTGCCGCATCTCCGCGGGCTGCCGATGACCCAGGATCCCAAGCTTAACTCCCACTCCAAGCTGAACTGCATCCTCGCCTGTATCGCGGCAGAGAAGGCCGGCGCGGATGAGGCGCTGATGCTGGATGTGAATGGCTTTGTGAACACCACCAACGCCTGCAACTTCTTCATCGTGCGCAAGGGGGAGGTTTGGACTTCCACTGGTGACTACTGCATGAACGGCATCACCCGGCAAAAGGTGATTGATCTCTGCCGTGCAAACAGCATTCCGGTCTACGAGCGGAACTACTCTTTGGTGGATACTTATGGCGCAGACGAGGCCTTTCTCACAGGGACTTTTGGTGCCCAAACCCCGGTCGGCAGCATAGATGGCAGGCAAATCGGCAGCGGCCAGATGGGACCGATGACTGAACGTATTCGCGGCCTTTACAAGGCGCTGATCGAGAAGGAGTGCGCCTGATGCGGATTGCCATGTGGTCCGGGCCAAGGAACCTGTCGACGGCGATGATGTATGCCTTTGGCAACCGCGGCGACTGCGCCGTGGTGGATGAGCCGTTTTATGCAGCCTATCTGGCGATGACCGGACTCGATCACCCTATGCGTGCGGAAATTCTGGAAAGCCAGCCGCAGGACCCTGAAACCGTGGCGCAGGCATTGCTGGGAGCGGTGCCGGCGGCCAAGCCGTTTTACTACCAGAAGCACATGACGCAGCACATGATTCCTGGGGTTCCGAGGGAATGGATGCGGGAGGTCACCAACGTCTTCCTGATCCGCCACCCGGCACGGGTGATCGCCTCATATGCCGCCAAGAGGGAAAACCCGGTTCTGGAAGACATCGGCTTTCGCCAGCAGGCGGAGCTGTTTGATTTGGTGCGAAGCTGGGGGCAGTTGCCGGTTGTGGTGGACAGCCATGACATCCGCGAGGATCCGGCCGCCAAGCTGGAACAACTGTGTGAGATGATCGGGATGCCCTATTCACCAAAGATGCTGAGCTGGCCCAAAGGCGGCCACAGGGATGACGGTGTCTGGGCGGCGCATTGGTACGGCGCTGTCTGGACTTCCACCGGATTCGCCGGCCTTGAAGGCCCCCTGCCGGAGGTGCCGGAGGAATTGCAGCCGGTCCTGCAGGCGGCGATACCCTACTATGAACAAATGAAGGCTGCAAAGATCTGACTTGCCGAGAGGGGTGCCCGGCGCCCCTGCGGCGCGCAGCCCGGGAAACTTGCGGCCAGCAAAGCTGATCAGCTGATCAACTGATCAGCTTGCTCAGTTTCATGGCAACGCCAATATCTCCGGAAACCTTGATCTTGCCCATCATGACAGCGGTCATCGGATTGAGGTTTCCGTTCAACAGCTTTTTCAGGTTTTCAGCCGACAGCCGCAGCGTGCAATCTGTTTCACGGTCGTCTGTGCCGGCGCTTCCCTCCGACAGAACAATCACACCGTCCGGTCCGCAATCGAACTTCAGCGACCCGTCGAAACTCTTCCCGGCCAGACCGTCCCGGATTCCTGCCGCAATATCGTCCAATGCCATCTTCTTCTCCCTCGCTTAGCGAGAGGGTTAGGCAGAGGGATAAATCCGGGCAAGATTGACCGCGGGAGAGGCGGAAGGATTACGCCGCGGCAAGTGCGGCCTTGGTCAGCGGGCAGGGCTGGCCGCCGTAGAAAGCATCCAGAACCTGCTGGAATTCCACCGGTGCGCCGGGGACCGCGGCAAACAGCGTCATTGAGGAGCGCAGTTTCTTGGCATCAATTCCACCGAGGATCTGCTCGGCATCCTTGTCCTGATGAGACAGCATCAGTTGGCTGACCTCGACCAGGCGCGCGCGCAGTATCTCATGCTTCAAATAGGCCGTGGCTTCAGCCTTATCTTCGATCCCGTAGAGCTGGGCCAAGTGGGAGCGGCCAAGTTCGGCAAGCTGGGGAAAGACGAACCACATCCAGTGGCTCGTCTTCTGTCCTGCGGAGAGTTCACTCAGGACATCAGCCCATACGGTGTCCTGAGCTTCGACGAACATATCCAGCTCTTCCGCGAAATCGTCCTCGAATTCGCCGTCTATGTCGTCGTATTCGCTCACTTTTTGATCCGGCGCTCGCGGGCGGCCAGCAGTTTGAGACGCAGCGCGTTCAGCTGGATGAAGCCTGCGGCGTCTTTCTGGTCATAGGCGCCGGCGTCTTCCTCAAAGGTCACATGCGCCTCGGAGTAGAGCGAGTTTTCGGACCAGCGGCCGACGGTGTTCACCGAACCTTTGTAGAGCTTCACGCGCACGGTGCCGGAGACATGTTTCTGGCTGGCGTCGATGGCTGCTTGCAGCATTTCGCGCTCGGGGCTGTACCAGAAGCCATTGTAGATCAGCTCTGCGTACTGCGGCATCAGCTGGTCCTTAAGGTGCATCGCGCCGCGGTCCATGGTGATGGATTCGATACCGCGGTGGGCTTCCAGCATGATGGTGCCGCCCGGGGTTTCGTAGATGCCGCGGGACTTCATGCCGACGAACCGTCCTTCGACCAGGTCAAGGCGGCCGATGCCGTGCTTGCGGCCGTACTCATTTAGCGCGGTCAGGATGGTTGCCGGGCTCATTGCTTCGCCATTGATGGCAACCGGGTCACCCTTTTCAAAGGTGATCTCGATGAATTCCGGGGTGTCCGGCGCCTCTTCGGGGTGAACAGTGCGCTGGTAGACGTAATCGGGCGCCATTTCCGCCGGATCCTCCAGCACTTTACCCTCAGACGAGGTGTGCAGCAGGTTGGCGTCGACGGAGAAGGGAGCCTCACCACGCTTGTCCTTGGCGATCGGGATCTGGTGCGCCTCGGCAAACTCCAGCAGTTTGGTGCGCGAGGACAGGTCCCATTCACGCCAGGGTGCGATCACTTTGATGTCCGGGTTCAGCGCATAGGCCGCCAGTTCGAAACGGACCTGGTCGTTGCCTTTGCCGGTGGCGCCGTGGGCAACGGCATCTGCACCAGTGGCTTCGGCGATCTCAACCAGGCGCTTGGAGATCAGCGGGCGCGCAATGGAGGTGCCCAGCAGGTATAGACCCTCGTAAACCGCATTGGCGCGGAACATCGGGAAGACGAAGTCGCGGACGAATTCCTCGCGCACATCTTCGATGAAGATGTTTTCCGGCTTGATGCCCAGCATTTCCGCTTTCTTGCGGGCGGGCTCCAGTTCCTCACCCTGGCCGAGATCGGCGGTGAAGGTGACAACTTCGCAGCCGTATTCGGTCTGCAGCCATTTCAGGATGATCGAGGTGTCGAGGCCGCCGGAATAGGCGAGCACAACTTTCTTGGGCGCGGACATGGAATTCCCTCTCAGGTCAGAACGCCTGCGGCGTAGCGGGTTTTGACCGCAAGGGCAAGGTTTTCCGGGGTTTCGCAGCGCGGCGGCGGCAACTAAGGTCCGCGCCTGACGCGATTTTCAAACTGGAGCGGATTTTCATGAAACCTTGGGCGCTGTTCAGCCATTCGGTCGGAATGCTGACTCGGAATTTCGGTGATATGCTGCGCGTGTTTTTGGTCCCAACGCTGCTGATCGTGGTGGTCTGTGGGGTGTTTTTGAAAGTGACAGGTCTTTTGGATGTCTTGCAGTGGGGAGTCATGACTCCCTTACAAGAAGATTCAGGCTTGGGCGGCCCACTGTTTATTGTAGTTATACTCTCACTACTGATTGGGATGTGGAGCGTTGTTGCTTGGCATAGATTTGTACTACTTGAGGAATTGCCGCAAGGCTGGGTACCGCAACTGCGAACCGATAGGGTAATGGCCTACTTCGGCCGGTCTTTGCAGATTGCATTAGTTCTGTTCTGCATGATGCTTCCCGTGCTCTTGGTTATTCTGTTCCTCACAATTGCACTCAGCGGAGCAGGGTCTGCTAGCCTACACTTGATCAACCTTCCGATTGCGATCTTCATCACCTATCTGGTTCTTAGGCTTTCGGTGATCTTGCCCGCGGCAGCTCTTGGGGAGGACATGGGCCTGCGTGACGCTTGGAACTCCACTTCAAATGCATTTGGAGATCTGTTGGGACTGGCGGCCATAATGGTTGCGGCACAGTATGCTGGCCAATTCATTGCCGAATCCCTGGATGCATCCTCCCTCGTGGCCGTCGGGGTTTCAATAATAGTTTCTGCTGCGCTGGCGCTGTTGAACATTAGCCTGCTGACCACTCTTTATGGCCACTATGTTGAGGGCCGTCCGGTCTGACGTCCGGTATTCTTATGTATGCTTTGAAGCCCGCCTCTTGCCTTGGGGGCGGGCTTGCGCCACTGAAGGATGCATGAGCGATTTCAAGTCCCAGGCCCGCGCCGCCGAGCAGGCGATGCGCGACGTTTTTCCTGCAACACCCTTGCAGCGCAATGTGCACCTGTCCGAAAGGTTCGGTGCTGATATCTACCTGAAGCGGGAGGACTTAAGCCCGGTCCGCTCCTACAAGATCCGCGGTGCAATGAACGCCATGCGCAAGCAACCGGATCAGGAGCTGTTTGTCTGTGCTTCCGCTGGCAATCACGCGCAGGGTGTCGCGTTTATGTGCCGCCATATGGGCAAGCGCGGCGTCATTTTCATGCCGGTCACCACACCTCAGCAGAAGATCCAGAAGACCCGGATGTTCGGCGGCGACAATATCGAAATCCATCTGGTAGGCGACTACTTCGATGTGTGCCTGGCTGCCGCACAGGAATGGTGCGCCCAGGAGGGCGGGCATTTCCTGTCACCGTTTGACGACGCCGATGTGATCGAAGGTCAGGCCTCCATCGCGGTGGAGATCGAGGAGCAGCTGGGCAATGCACCCGATCACGTTCTGTTGCCGGTTGGCGGCGGCGGCATGTCGGCAGGCGTGTCATCGTGGTTTGGCGATGAAGTGCACAGCCTGTTTGTCGAACCGGATGGCGGTGCCTGTCTGCGAGCGGCGCTGTCGGCGGGCAAGCCGGTGCCGCTGGACACGGTCGATACCTTTGTCGATGGCGCCGCGGTAGGACGGATCGGCGAACTGCCTTATGATATTTTGAAGGACGTGCCTTTGCCTGATGTGCTGGCAATTTCCGAAGACAGGATCTGCGCCACAATCATCGAGATGCTGAATGTAGAAGGAATCGTGCTGGAGCCTGCCGGTGCGCTGTCAGTTGAGGCTCTGCAGGATGTGCGCTCATGGATTCGGGGCAAAACCGTTGTTTGCGTTACATCCGGCGGAAATTTTGATTTCGAACGGCTGCCCGAGGTCAAGGAACGGGCTCAGCGCTACTCTGGTGTGAAAAAGTACTTCATTTTGCGGTTGCCGCAGCGCCCGGGCGCACTGAAGGAGTTTCTCGGGATCCTGGGGCCGGAGGACGACATCGCCCGCTTTGAATATATGAAGAAGTCGGCCCGCAACTTCGGTTCGGTTCTGATCGGGATCGAAACCAAACGGCCGGAGAATTTTGAGCAGCTGTTTGCACGTCTGGACGCTGCCGGAATGACTTACACGGATATCACCCGGGATGAGACACTGGCGCAGTTCGTGATCTGACGGCGGCTGAGTCAGAACTTCTCCGAAAGGCCGGTCAGGAAAACGGATTTGGACGCTTGAAAGTTGGCGATGATGGCCGGAACATCCACACCGTCCGCCCCGCCTTGTGCAGAGCGCCGCTCGCCATCCAGGCACATGGAAGAAAACTCATCAAATCCAAGGTTGAGTGCACTGCCTTTCAGGAAATGCAGATCCTGCTCAAGCTGGCCACGGTCGCCACCCTCCAGCTTGCCGATAACTTCTTCGACCTCTTCCAGAAAGATTTCAACAACTTCACCGAAGTCCTCGGCGCCGACTTCTTCACGCAGCTCGGTCACGCGTGGCCAGTCAATCATGTGGTACGTCCTTACGATCTTTCGCTGAGAGCACATCTTAAGTTGATTGCAGTAAAAATATGGTGAAATAAAGGAGGAAGCTCAAATTTTAGGCTTCACCGCCTGTTAAATCTCTGGACCGATAGTATCACAAGATCTTCTGATTTTGCCATTTGTGAGGTGCCTTCGGTGCTGCCAGAAAGTTCGATGGACGACGAGGACCAGACAGTGGCCGGATCAATACGCCGTGTGCTGGTTGTAGACGACAGCCGCCTGCAAAGACGCATCCTTGTGGCCTCTCTCAAGAAGTGGGGATTTGAAGTTGTCGAGGCTGACAGCGGCGAGGCAGCAATGGAAATTTGCCAAGCGGACCCCCCCGACCTGATTCTCAGCGATTGGATGATGCCCGGCATGAACGGGCTGGAGTTCTGCCGCGCGTTCCGCGCGCGCGCCACTGAGGACTACGCTTATTTTATCCTGCTGACCTCAAAGAGCGAAAAAAACGAGGTGGCCGAGGGCCTTGATGCTGGCGCTGATGACTTCCTGACTAAACCTGTCAGCTCTGATGAGCTGCGGGCTAGGATTTCAGCGGGTGAGCGCATTTTGCGGATGCAACGGGAACTGTATGAGAAGAACCGTATCGTGTCAGAGACCCTGGGTGAGCTGCAGCGGGTGTACGACGCAATCGACAAGGACTTGATCCAGGCTCGTAAAATCCAGGAATCACTGGTGCCGGAATTGTCCAAGGATTTCGGCTCTTCCACAGTCAGCCTGCTGTTAAAGCCATGCGGACATATTGGCGGGGACCTGGTTGGGATGTTTTCCCCCGGTGTGAACCGAATCGGCTTCTATTCTATTGACGTGTCCGGCCATGGCATCACCTCTGCAATGATGACGGCGCGGTTGGGTGGTTACCTGTCGTCAAACTACTTCGACCAGAACGTAGGGATGGAGAAACGGTTCAATCGCTTCTATGCATTGCGCCAGCCAGAGGAAGTTGCCAGCCTGCTGAATGCCCGGTTGATTGCTGATACGGGGATCGAAGAGTATTTCACCATGGCCTATTGCATTGCGGATCTGCGCAGTGGTGTCGTCAAGATGGTGCAGGCAGGCCACCCGCATCCGCTGTTATTGCGAAAGAACGGCGAGCTGGAGTTCATCGGCAAAGGCGGTGTCCCAGTAGGCTTGGTCCCGGACATCGGCTACAGCCAGGAAGAGTTCACAATGGAGCGGGGCGATCGCCTGCTGCTGTTTTCTGACGGGTTTACCGAAGCACGGCTGGAGAACGGGGCAATGCTGGAGCCTGAAGGCTTGCTCGACTTGGTTCAGAAATGCGGACCGCAGCAGAACGGCAAGGAGTTCCTTGACGATCTTTACTGGCACTTGACCCAGATGATGAGCAAGGAGCATGGGCTGGAGGATGACGTTTCCGCCACCCTGTTCGAATACCAAGGCCCCTAAACAAGCTTTTATTCTGTCCGATGTGTCCTGGCCTTTGCCGGGATTGTTTGCGTTTTGCAGAATAGGCTGATCTGACTACATGCGGGCCGCCAGTTGGGAGGCAAAATGGCGGTCGCCGGCGTTGCCCAGGCAGACGGCCGCCTCTGCAGGAGCCATCCAAAGCGCTTCATGCCCTTGTTCTGCCGGCGGACCGAGCCTGCGAAGGGGGCGGGCCACATAGATGTGGCACAGCTTTTCTGCCCACAGATCGTATTCCGGCATATAGGCAAACCGCCGGAAAGCACCCAACTTGCGCGGGGGGGAGATCTTCCAGCCGGTTTCCTCGTACACCTCGCGGTGCAGGGCAGGGATTGGTGATTCGCCGGGATCAATACCGCCACCCGGAAGCTGCAGATCGGGGTGCGGATCATACTGGCGAGTAACCAGCAGCTTTCCGTCTCGTGGCAGCAGAGCATAGACCCCGGGACGTATCCGGTAATTCCGGCCCTTCTGAGGTGTGTCGCCAAAACGTCTGATCACAGGCCGGCCTCTTCACTCTTGTGTCGTTTCTCCTATATAGCCCCGGTATGCCAATCCCCGGCGCGTAAGGAAACCCCATGACACTTGGTTCTAAAATCGCGTGGGACGACACCGTCCTGCCTTTCCAGCTTGATGCATCCGACATGCGCGGCCGTGTGGCGCGGCTGGATGGCGTGCTGGATGGTATTCTGAAACAGCATGACTACCCGCCGGTTGTCGAGGCGCTGGTTGCCGAGATGGCGTTGCTGACAGCACTGATCGGGCAAACAATCTCTCTGCGCTGGAAGCTGTCGCTGCAGGTGCAGTCCAAGGGTGCGGTGCGGATGATTGCAACCGATTACTATGCGCCTCAAAAGGAAGGTGAGATCGGCCAGATCCGTGCTTATGCGAGCTTTGACCGCGACCGCCTTACCGACAGCAACCCCTTTGACCAAGTGGGCGAAGGCTATTTTGCCATTCTGATTGACCAGGGCAATGGCACCCAGCCCTACCAAGGGATCACACCGCTGTCCGGCGAATCGCTGAGCGCCTGTGCAGAGGCCTATTTCGCGCAGTCCGAACAATTGCCGACCATGTTCAAACTGAGCTTTGGAAAGTCGGCGGAACCGGGCGTTGCCGAGCATTGGCGTGCGGGAGGTGTGATGCTGCAGAGCATGCCCAAGGCTTCTCCATTTGCGGCGCAAGGCGAAGGTTCCGGCGAAGTCCTGCAGGCCGGCGACCTGGTGTCCGGGGACGAGGAAGAGAACTGGAACCGGGCCACCACACTGCTGAGCACGGTGGAAGAGCTCGAACTGATCGGCCCGTCTGTCACCCCTACCGATCTGCTGATCCGATTGTTTCACGAGGAACAACCGCGGGTCTATGACACCCAGCCTGTGCGCTTTGGCTGCACCTGTTCCGAGGACCGGGTACGTCAAAGCCTGTCGATCTACTCTGCCAAGGACATCGAGAAGATGACCACGGATGATGGCCGTGTGACTGCAGACTGCCAATTCTGCGGAGCGCACTACGATCTGGACCCGTTGAGTGTGGGTTTCGACGCGGAAAACCCGCCCAGTGAGTGACCCTGCCCAGGATCTGACGGACAGGATTGCCGTCGCCCTGAACCGTGAGGGCGGCGGCTCCTCCGATTTTGACCTGAACCCTGGCACTGTGCTGCCGGAGGGGCGCAAGCTGCGCCCGGCTGGTGTGCTGGTTCCGGTTTCCATTGCTTCGGGCGCTCCGCGGCTGATCCTGACCAAACGGTCCTCGGCGCTGAAGCATCATCCGGGGCAGATCGCCTTTCCTGGCGGCAAAGTGGATCCGGGCGACAAGGACGCCTGTGCGGCGGCGCTGCGCGAGGCGTGGGAAGAGATAGGCTTACCGCAGGACGTGCCCCGGATCATCGGCTGCCTGCCGGAGCATGAAACCGTAACTGGCTTCTCCGTGACACCAGTTGTAGCGCTGATCCGTGACCGTTTTGACGAATGTCCCGAGGCGGGCGAGGTGGCAGAGGTGTTTTCAGTTCCTCTGGCGCATGTTTTGGAACCGCAAAACTACATCATCGAATCCCGCCGTTGGCGCGGCACGCGCCGCCGGTACTATACCGTGCCCTATGGTCCCTATTACATTTGGGGCGCTACCGCCCGTATGTTGCGCGGGCTCGCGGCACGGATGGAGGGAGAATGCGGCTAGATCAGCCATGGCTGGAGGACCCGGCTACGCAGGCGGTTTGCGAAGCTGTTTCGGCAGACGGTGCGGAGGTATTGTTTGTTGGCGGCTGCGTGCGCAATGCCTTGCTGGGTGAACCGGTTTCTGATCTGGACATTGCCACCGATTCGCAGCCGGAGCAGGTGATGGAGCTGGCTGCTCGTGCCGGGATCAAGGCAGTGCCGACCGGGATCGACCATGGCACAGTGACATTGGTAAAGAACGGCATCCCGCATGAAATCACCACTTTCCGCAAGGATGTGGCGACCGATGGCCGCCGGGCAGTGGTGGCATTTTCCACCGATATTGCCGAGGATGCCCGCCGCCGCGATTTCACAATGAACGCGATTTATGCGCGCCCGGATGGTGAAGTCGTCGACCCTCTAGGCGGGCTGACGGATATCGCTGGGCGCCGGGTGCGTTTTATCGGCACCGCGGAAAACCGTATCCGGGAGGATTACTTGCGCAGCCTGCGCTACTTCCGCTTTCACGCCTGGTATGGCGATCATGCCTTGGGCTTCGATCCGGACGCGCTAGCGGCGATTGCAGCCAACTTGGACGGACTGGGTTCGCTGTCTAAGGAGCGGGTTGGGGCGGAACTGCTGAAGCTGCTGGCGGCTCCCGATCCTGCTCCTTCGGTTGCGGCGATGCGGCAGGCAGGCGTGCTGGCGCAGATTCTGCCTGGCGCCGATGACCGTGCGCTGGCGCCGCTGATTCACCTGGAAGCCGGAAGGGCGGCCTCGGGCATCCGGCGCCTTGCCGCGCTGGGCGGCGATGGCTTGCAGGAGACCCTTCGGCTGAGCAAGGCTCAGGCCTCGCATCTGGTGGCAATCCGTGCGGCAGCGGCTGGAACTGCCGGGGCAGGGGAACTGGGATTCCGGCTGGGTGCAGAAATGGCGCTGGACGCATTGCTGTTGCGTGCTGCGCTGCTGGAACAGCCGCTTTCATCCAATTTAGAGACTGATATCGCGCAAGGCGTGGACGCGGAGTTTCCAGTTAAGGCCCGGGATCTGCTGCCGGAACTGAAGGGGCCGGCACTGGGAAAAGCGTTGAAAAAACTGCAAGCGGATTGGATTGCGTCGGGGTTCTCCCTCAGCCGAGAGGAACTGCTGAATTCCTTCCGCTGACAAGGGATGTCAGCAGCGTCACAACCTTGGGGGGGTGACAAAACCGCAAATCTTGCGTACGCATGAGGCAGCCACCACATGACGGAGGAATGCTGATGTATTACGGGATCTGGTTTCTTTAACGCCTGAGACCTTGCCCCGTTTGACGTGGGAGCCTTGGGCGGCCCGCAGTCTGCATCTGTTTTCCGATTTGCTCGAACACCTGGAGCACCCGCATGTTTCGCTATTTTGAAAATCTCATTGACCCCTATTGCGCCTACCCGGAAGTCAACACGCCACCGACACGGCTGTGGCCTTTCTTGCGCGACTATTCCAAGCCATTCAAAACCATCTTTGTCCTGACTGCGCTGATGTCGGTTGTGGTCGCAGGGATTGAGGTCGGGCTGATCTACTACATGGGCCGGATTGTCGACCTGATGTCGGGCACGCCGGCCGAAGTGTGGGAAGAGCATGGCACTGAACTTATCCTGGTTGCCTTGTTCATACTGCTGCTGCGGCCGCTGATCCAGCTGCTGGATGTCGCGCTGCTGAACAACGCGATTCTGCCGAATTTTGGCACTCTGATCCGCTGGCGGGCGCACAAGCATGTTTTGCGCCAGTCGGTCGGCTGGTTCGAGAACGATTTTGCCGGGAGGATTGCCAACCGGATCATGCAGACCCCGCCTGCCGCGGGGGAGGTGATCTTTCAGGTATTTGACGCCATCACGTTTTCGCTGGCCTATCTCGTAGGCGCGGCAGTTCTGCTGTGGGTCGCGGATATACGGCTGATGCTGCCGCTGGCGCTTTGGTTCGCCCTCTACGCAGTTTTGGTACTGTGGACGGTCAAGCGGGTCGGGCCGGCCAGTCAAGCGTCTTCCGACGCGCGCTCGACCGTGACAGGGCGGGTGGTCGACAGCTATTCCAACATCCACTCGGTCAAGATGTTTGCCCATCACAACCGCGAACTGACCTATGCCCGCGATGCGATTGAGAACACCCGCAAAACGTTCCAGACGGAGATGCGGATATTCACCATCATGGACGCCACGCTGGTTACGCTGAACGGGCTGCTGATTGTCGGAGTGGTGGGCTGGGCCGTGATGCTGTGGATGCAAGGCTCTGCTTCGGTTGGGCTGGTTGCTGCAGCGACGGCGCTGACACTGCGCCTGAATGCGATGACCGGCTGGATCATGTGGGCGCTGACGTCCTTTTTCCGGCAGCTGGGTGTTGTGGCTGAGGGAATGGAGACCATTGCGCAGCCGATCGACCTGGTGGATGCGGCCAATGCGGAGCCGTTGCGGCTGGTAAAGGGGGGGATAGAGTTGCGCAACCTCTCGCACCACTACGGGCGTGAGGCTGGCGGGCTGGACAGGATCAGCCTGATCATTCAGCCGGGGGAGAAGGTAGGCCTGATCGGGCGTTCCGGCGCCGGGAAATCGACCCTGGTCAAACTGCTCTTGCGGTTCTATGACGCCGAAAGTGGACAGATTCTGATCGACGGTCAGGACATCCGCTGTGTGACACAGGACAGCTTGCGCAGCCATATCGGCATGGTGCAGCAGGACAGCTCTCTGATGCACCGCTCGGTTCGGGACAACCTGCTGTACGGACGTCCGGAGGCCACTGAGGAGCAGATGATAGCTGCTGCCAAACAGGCGCAGGCGCATGAGTTCATTCTGGATCTGGAGGACCCGCAGGGGCGCAAGGGGTATGACGCCCACGTGGGCGAGCGTGGCGTCAAACTGTCCGGTGGGCAGCGTCAGCGGGTGACACTGGCCCGGGTGATCCTGAAGGACGCGCCGATCCTGGTTCTGGATGAGGCGACCTCAGCACTGGATTCAGAGGTCGAAGCGGCAATTCAGGAGACACTGTATGGCATGATGCAGGGCAAAACGGTGATCGCCATCGCACACCGGCTGTCCACCATCGCGCAGATGGACCGTATCCTGGTGATGGATCAGGGCCGTATAGTTGAAGAAGGGTCTCATGAGGCGCTATTGCAGGCGCAGGGGCTTTATGCACAGCTTTGGGCGCGCCAGTCCGGCGGCTTCCTGAACATCGAGGCAGCAGAATGACCATAGGCAACCTGATCGACGCCTTCCGCCCGGCAGACGGTCCGCCACCGCAGCGGCTGGGAGCTTTCTTGCGCTGGTGCCTGGCCGGCGCTTGGCCGATGCTGCTGCTGGCTGCGGCCTTTTCAGCACTGGCAGGCGGGATGGAGGCGGGCACCGCCTTTATCCTGGGCATGGTCATCGACACCGCCATCGCCAGCGGGCCGGAACAGTTCTTTTCGGCTGGTAATGTGGCAGTGATCGCATTGGCGCTGGGCTTTTTCCTGCTTGTGCGTCCGGTGCTGTTCGGCCTGTCCGCAGCCTCCAACGCCATTGTGGTGCAGCCGAACGTGAACCCGCTGGTTCTGTCGCGGCTGAATCGATGGACATTGGGCCAGTCGGTGCGGTTCTTTGACGATGATTTTGCAGGCCGGATAGCGCAGAAACAGATGCAAACGGCAAATGCCGTGACCTCCGTGACCACTGAGGTGATCAATGTTGTGGCCTTTGCGCTGGCCTCTCTTGCGGGCTCTTTGGCCTTGTTAGGGTCTATTGATTGGCGCATCACTGGGGTGTTTCTGATTTGGCTGGTGGGATACTTCGCATTGATCCGCTGGTTCCTGCCAAGAATCCGCAAGAGGTCAGGAAAGCGGGCCGGGGCGCGGGCGATGGTAACCGGCCAGGTCGTCGATTCGATCACCAACATCAAGACGGTGAAGCTGTTTGCCCATGCTGACCATGAGGAACGGACTGCACAGGATGCAATGGTCGAGTTTCGTAAAAAATCGCTGCACTTCGGCTATCTCTCTGCCAGCTTCCGGTTCTTTCTGATGTGCCTTGCAGGCATTCTGCCGGTGCTGCTGATCGGAGCAACCTTGCACCTGTGGCAGTCGGGGAACGCGACCGAGGGCGACATTGTGGCTGCGGGTGCGGTTTCGATACGGATTGCACAGATGACTGGCTGGGTGAGCTTCACGCTGATGGCGATCTACTCCAACATTGGAGAGATCGAAAACGGCATGAAGACTTTGTCCGTCCGCGACAGGGTGGAAGATGCGCCCGGAGCCAAACCGCTGGAAGTGCGAGAGGGCGGGATTGTTTTTGATCAGGTGGAATTCGCCTATGGCCGCGATGTGGGCGGGGTGCAGGGGATCAGCCTGCACATTCATCCGGGGGAGAAACTAGGCATTGTCGGGGCTTCCGGTGCTGGGAAGTCGACACTCGTTTCGCTTCTTCTCAGGCTCTATGAGGAAGAAAACGGGCGTATTTTTGTCGACGGGCAAGAGATCTCGGAGGTTACCCAAAATTCCTTGCGCAGTCAGATCGGCATGGTCACGCAGGAGACTGCAATGTTCAACCGGTCTGCGCGTGAAAATATCCTGTATGGGCGGCCGGATGCGTCTGAGGAAGATCTGATTGCCGCGGCCAAGAAGGCTGAAGCGCATGAGTTCATCACGGAACTGGAAGATGGTCAGGGCCGTACGGGCTATGATGCATATCTTGGCGAACGCGGGGTGAAACTCTCTGGCGGGCAGCGGCAGCGGATTGCCCTGGCCCGCGCCATCCTCAAGGACGCACCGATCCTGGTCCTGGATGAGGCGACCTCGGCCCTGGATTCCGAGGTTGAAGCTTCGATACAGGCTGCGCTGCACCGGGTCATGGAGGGCAAGACGGTTCTGGCCATTGCGCACCGGTTGTCAACGCTGAGCGAAATGGACCGGATTGTCGTGATGGACAAGGGCCGGATCGCCGAAAGCGGCAGCCATCAAGAGTTGCTGGCCAAGGGTGGTCTTTATGCCTCGTTCTGGGCACACCAGTCCGGCGGGTTTATCTGCACCGATGATGAGCGGACAGCGGCAGCTGAATAAACTTCCCAGCGCATTTTGCTTTTGCTGGCTGGATTGCCGGGGTAATGAGCGCGCATGACTGACACAGCCAGAACCAAAGCAATGATCAGCCGGCTGGGCCATCAGGGTGATGGTGTGGCCGATGGTCCATTGTTTGCCCCTCGGACACTGCCGGGCGAGGTAGTCAGCGGTATTGCCGATGGCAGCCGTTTGACACATATCCGCATCGAAACGCCTTCCGAACACCGTGTGCAACCGCCCTGCCGACATTACAAGGCCTGCGGCGGATGCCAGCTGCAGCACGCCAGCGATGCGTTTGTGGCAGAGTGGAAAACGGATGTGGTGCGCAATGCACTGTCAGCACAAGGTCTGGAGACGGATTTCCGGCCTATACACACATCACCGCCCAGATCCCGCCGTCGAGCCACCTTGTCGGTACGGCGGACCAAAAAAGGGGCGATGGCCGGTTTTTATGGCCAGGCATCAGACGTGATCACGGAAATTCCGGATTGCCAGCTGCTGGAGCCTGAATTGCTGGCCGCCATTCCTGTAGCAGAAGCATTGGCACTTGCAGGAGCCAGCCGCAAGACGCCGCTGGCTGTGACAGTTACTACGTCTGATGCGGGACTCGACATGCTGGTTCGCAATGGCAAGCCGCTGGATGGCCCACTGCGGATCGAACTGGCGCAGCTGGCTGAAAAGCACCGGATTGCGCGACTGACCTGGGATGACGAGCCGGTGGCGATGGAGCAGCCGCCCGTGCAGCCCTTTGGCCCGGCACTGGTCTGCCCGCCGCCGGGCGCATTCCTGCAGGCAACGCGTGAAGGGGAAGCTGCTTTGCTGGCAGCGGTTCTGGAAATCATCAAGGACGCCAAGCGGGTTGTGGACCTGTTTGCCGGCTGCGGGACCTTCTCTCTCCCGATTGCGCAAACGGCAGAAGTTCATGCGGTTGAGGGCGAGCGGGATATGGTAAAGGCCTTGGATGCGGGCTGGCGGGCGGGGAAAGGGCTGAAGAAAATCAGTACTGAAGCTCGCGACCTGTTTCGTAATCCCTTGCTGCCAGAGGACCTCAACCCCTTTGGTGCCGTATTTGACGCCGCGGTGATTGATCCGCCTCGAGCCGGTGCCGAAGCGCAGGTAGCGCAACTGACTAAGGCGCGCACGCCGTTGATTGCTTATGTATCCTGCAATCCGGTTAGCTTTGCCCGTGATGCCAAGACACTGGTTTCAGCAGGCTACGATTTGAACTGGGTTCAAGTTGTTGACCAGTTTCGCTGGTCAGCCCATACCGAGCTGGCCGCAAGGTTTACCCTGAAAGACTGAAATGACGGATATTCAAGTGATGACACCGACCCGACGCATGGAAGCCATTCTGGACAGCAGCCGCTTTGGCCGCTTCATAACCGCTGTCATTTTGGTCAATGCCGTTACTCTTGGGTTGGAAACCGCTCCGTCGGTTATGGAAAAGGCTGGCGGGCTGATTCATCTGATCGACAAAGTTTGCCTGACAATCTTTGTCGTTGAAATTCTGGCAAAGCTTTTGGTGCGCCGGCTACGGTTCTTCCTGAGCGGATGGAATGTGTTTGACTTCGCAATTGTCGGCATTGCGTTGGCGCCAGGTACACAAGGCCTGTCGGTACTGCGGGCTTTACGTATCCTGCGTGTGCTGAGGGTGATCTCCGTCGCGCCGCGGCTGCGCCGAGTGGTCGAAGGGTTCATCACCGCCCTGCCGGGGATGGGCTCGGTCTTTTTGCTGATGGCGATCATCTTCTATATCGGCTCAGTTATTGCGACCAAGCTGTTCGGCCAGGACTTCCCGGAATGGTTCGGGAACCTTGGCCTCAGCGCCTACTCGCTGTTCCAGATCATGACACTTGAAAGCTGGTCCATGGGCATTGTGCGTCCGGTTATGGAAGTGCATCCGCATGCCTGGGCATTCTTTGTGCCTTTCATCATGGTGACGACCTTTGCCGTGGTGAACCTGTTGGTTGGCCTGATCGTGAACTCTATGCAGGATGCCCACGGCGAAGAAGAAGGTGAGCGCACAGATGCTTACCGGGACGAGGTGCTGAGCCGGCTGGAAGCGATCGAGCAAAAACTGTCCAGTCAGACGGTCCAGGACAGGAAATTGTGAATTTCCTTAACAGCAATTTCGCGCTAAAGCCTGAATAGAGGCAAAAGAAAAATACAGGCTGGGACAATGAACAGAAGGGCATTTGGCATTGGTGCCGCCGCAAGCCTTGCGCTGGCTGGCTGCAGCACCACAGGCGGAGCAGTAAGCAGATTCAAGACTTATAACGGTCCACAAGTCACATCGATCGTGATCAATAAAGGTGCGCGCAAGCTGTACTTGATGAACAACGACGAAATCCTGCGGGAATATAAGGTCGATTTGGGTTTTGCACCGCTTGGGCCGAAGCAGTTTGAGGGTGATGGCAAGACGCCGGAAGGCACTTATTTGATCAACCGGCGCAACCCGAACAGCCGGTACCATCTGTCGGTTGGCATCTCATATCCCAACAACCAAGACCGCGCTCATGCGCAGGCCAATGGCAAGCGGCCTGGCGGAGAGATATTCATCCATGGGCAGCCGAACAACCCGAAGGAACGCAAGCGAGCGGCCAGGGTTGACGACTGGACTGCTGGCTGCATCGCTGTAACCAATGAAGAAATCGAAGAGATTTACGCGATGGTACAGGATGGCACCACTATCGCACTGCGGCCCTGATCGGAGCCAATGATGAGAAGTGAAGGTCCGCTGCGGTTGCGCCGGACCTTTCCCTTTCGTGCAGTTTTCAAGCGAAACGCTGCGCTAAAGCACGGCGTAGTGGCTTAGTTCGCCATAACCAATGTCCACCAGATCTTGCCGTTCGGCTCCTGGAACCAAGAAAAGCCCATGTTCACGGCCTTGGGATCCAGTATCACTGCACGAGTGGCCGGTCTTTCCAGCCAGGCAGTCAGGGTCTGCTGCTCATTCTCGTAGGTTTCGGATATGTTTTCACCCAGCAGTGTGCCCGTGTAGCCAGCACGGGCAACCCGGTCCAGCGGCGACGATCCGTCTGAACCGAAATGCCAAGGACGGTTCTGCACCGACATGTCACGGGAATGGGTGGCTGCGGCGGCAGTCAGTTCAGCGTTCAGTTGCACGTTTTGAGCGCCTGAAGCCTGGCGCAGTGCATTCACCGAGTCGAGCATCCGCAGTTGCACTTTGTCCGCATTCCTGATGCGGTAGGATCCGCCGGATTCCGATGACGGGGTACAGGCGGCTGCCACCGTGAGAATTGCAGCTGCCATCAGCAGAAAAACGCGATTCATAATGCTCTCTCGCTCCATCAGTTGCTGAAGCATGTATCCTTCCTGTGGCAGCTGTGCAAACGGGCCGGCAGAATTATGCAGACTAAGCTTCCGGATTGATTTGCGACTGCGGCTTTCCGGCCATAAAATGTTTCAATCTTGGATCCTCAATGCGCAAGTTGGTAGAAGTGATGCCCCGAAAACCTTTTGAAATATTCAGCCGAAGGCAGTTTCTTGCTGGCAGTGCTGCTTTGATATCCTCCTCCGCGCTTGCGCAGGAGGCTGGCGATACCGCGGAGCAGGCATTTGATCCCCTGCGCCCGCCGCCAGAGCCAGAGCCGCCGGTTCAGCGCAATATCTCAGCTTTCCGTGCTAAATCCTGGCGGCCCTATTTTGATAACCTGCGCAATGGGGCGATACTTGTCGATATAGACAGCCGTGCGCTGCACTATTGGTCACCAGATGAAGGCACCTACAAGCTGTTCCCGTCTTCCGTGCCGCTGTCAGACGATCTGACCCGCCGCGGCCGCACGCAGGTTGTGCGCAAGGTGGAGGGGCCTAGCTGGGCACCAACACCCAATATGCGCAAGCGCAACCCGGAATGGCCGGCCTATATTCCACCGGGGCCGGATAACCCGCTGGGCACTCATGCTTTGTACCTGGGCTGGAAATACTACCGGATCCACGGAACCCACGATACGCGCAAAATCGGACGCAAATCGTCGAACGGATGCATTGGCCTTTACAATGAGCATATCGCCGAACTGTTCGGCTTGGCGAAAGTCGGCACTCAGGTGTTGCTAATTTGACGACACGCAGCGGGGCGCTAAGCTGTTAACTATAACAAGCAATTGCAATCCCGCGTTTTTGCTGGTTAGAAAAAAATACGAGGTAAGTCTTGGGTGCGCGGTTCAGATGTTTGATCCGCGCAAATTCTGGAGGTTAACATGAAAAAACTCGTTATCGCTGCTGCGCTGACCGCTGCTGCTTCCACTGCCACCGCTGGCAACCTGTCCGAGCCGGTTGTTGAACCGCCGGTCATCGTGGAAGAAGCTCAGGGTTCTTCCAGCGGCATCCTGCTGCCGCTGCTGCTGCTGGTTCTGGTCGGCGCAGCTGTTGCATCGAGCTAATTTCGATACACAGTTACAGAAAAGGCGGTGGGGCAACCCGCCGCCTTTTTTCGTTGCCCGAAGGAATTGCCGGAGGGACTGTCAGACCGCTTCCACCTCCTGCAAAATGTTATCCAAGATTTTGACGATCATGTCTGTATCGTCGGAATCAATAGTCATCGGCGGCCGGATCTTCAGAGTATTGTCCTTGGGGCCTTCACTGCCGATAAGGATGCGGTGATCCCGCATCCGGTTTTTAACGTAGGAGCAGATCTCTGTGGCTTGTGAGCCATCCAGATTGATAAGTTCCAGCCCAAGAAACAACCCCATACCACGGACGTCACCTACGCAGGCATATTTCTGTTCCAGTTCCTTCAGGCCTTCAAACAGCCGCTTGCCTTGGATACGGGCGTTTTCCTGAAGTCCCTCGTCATCAACGATATCCAGAACTTCTTTGCCAATCCGGCAAGAGAGTGTGGAACCGCCAAAAGTAGAGAAAAACTCGATCCCGTTGTCGAAGCTTTCGGCAACTTCTTTTGTGGTGACAAGCACGCCCAAGGGATGGCCGTTGCCGATTGGTTTGCCCAACACAACGATATCAGGCAGGGCACCTTGATGTTCAAACCCGAAGTAGAAGTCGCCGAGTCTGCCCAATCCGGTTTGCACCTCATCGGCAATGCAGACACCGCCTGCAGCGCGAATCTTCTGATAAACCGCACCCAAATACCCCTTGGGAGGAATGATTTGGCCACCGACTGACGGAAAGGTCTCTGCGATGAAGCCGGCAACGCCGTGCCCTCTCTCCTGGAGGCGTGCGATCGCTGGATCTATGAGGCCGGCGTATTTTTTCGCCCGGTCCAGGTCATCCCGGCGGAAGGAGCCGCGGTAGTCATCGGCAACTTCAACAAGTTCTACCCAGTCTGCCTGACCGGTTCCCCCGGGTTTGTTGAATTTGTAGGCTGAAATGCTGATCGCACCGGTGGTGTTGCCATGATAGCCGTGATCCGGCGTCACCATACCCTTGGCGCCGGTATGCGCGCGGGCCAAGCGCAGGGCTAGCTCGTTCGCCTCTGTCCCGGAGTTTACGAAGAAACAGACCTCGAATTGATCCGGCAGCTTGGACAGAACTTTTTTGGCAAAGGCCGTCTGGGCGGGGTGCAGATAGCGTGTGTTTGAGTTCATCCGCTTCAACTGGTCGGCGGCAACTGCCTGGATGCGGGGATGGGCGTGGCCTACATGCGGCACGTTGTTGTAAGCATCCAGATACGGTCGCCCCCATTCGTCAAACAGATGGTGCTTCCAGCCGCGCACTAGCATGACGGGGTCTTTGTATGTCAGGCTCAGGTTGCCGCCGAAATGTGAGCGGCGTTCTGATAGAACTTCTTCCTTGCTGGTAGGCTGAAAAAGAACCTTTTCTTCCGGCAGATTAAGCAGCGCAGCCGGGTTCGGGCAAAGCGCGCGCCACAGGTACATTTCGTCCGGATCACCGACACCGGGCCAGTCGGCTTCGATTCCTTCAGTGGTCAAGGCCAGTTGGAAATGGACATGCGGCGCCCAGCCGCCGTTTTGGCTGGGGTCGCCAAGGCGGCAAAATTCTTCACCTTTCTCGACGACATCGCCAGATTTCAAACGAGTCAAGAATTCGGGGTCCAGATGGCCATAAAGGGTATAGAACGAATCGCCGTCGGGCGTTTCATGCCTCAGGATGATCACCCCACCATAATCCAGATGCCCCTTGCGGTACTCAGCAACAAACACTGTGCCGCGTAACGGCGCGAACATCGCCTTGCCTGCCGGAGCAAAAGCGTCCACCGCCAGATGCACCGTCCGGCGGTTGCTGGCTTTCCACGGACCTTTGCGGAAGGCTGGGTCCGTATAAATAAGCCGCGGCTCGTGGTAGTAGCCTAGCCAGATGCGTCCATTATCCTCAAACTCTTCGCCGACCTTGGCGGCCTCTTCGAAGGGCAAGTGGAAAGGGTTTTGCGGCCAGGTAGACTCTTCAACTGACAGCGTCCCCATCGGCGCATCTGCCAAGTCTTCCCCCATCAGCGGGGCGAAACTTCCGTTTTCCTGCTTGAGCCAGGCCACCACACGGTCCGCACCCTCAACCACCGGCAGGCCGCAGGCAGCGCGCAGCCGGGCATTCAGCAACCCGCCATGTAGCGTATTGCTCTCCAGAAACCGCCAGGCTGGCGCTTGGGAAACTGTCACATAAGGATCATCCGGGTTTTCCGCGGCCATGAGAGTGGAGTTCACCACGCTTACCGCCAGCCGCATCCGAAGCAGCTTCCAGACCATGTCGACCTCGGCGGTGGTCAGCGGATAGGCCTCGTGGTAACCCGCGACCAGTGACGCAAGAGCGGCCTCCGGTGCCGGGTGATCCAATACGATGTAGGCCGCGGCAATTGCCAGATCGCAGATGCGCGGCGCCGCGCACATGTCGCCAAGGTCGATCAGGCCGGATACCCGCCGCGGTTCGTTCAATTCGCCTGCTACCATGATGTTGTAGTCATTGGCGTCATTGTGGATGGCTTGCTTGGATAACTCTGCCAAAGCAGGCTCTAACTTTGAAAATTCTGCGGATATTTCTTCAAGAATTGCATGGCGCGCGGGGTCTTTGATGCAGGAGAACTGAGCTGTAATCCAGCCGGCGCGCATCAGGTCCCACTTGAAGTTGCGTTCCAAGCCTTCATGGTGGAAGTCCGTCAAAGCTTTTGCAGTGCCGCCCAGCGTCTGGCCGATTTCATGGATCAGCATATCGCTTTTGGGCTCCGCCTTGGCATAGCAGCGCCCCGGCAACTTGTTCAGCAGCCAGACCAGCCGGTTCTGCCCATCTTCATCCGGAAGGGTTAGCAGGGATCGCCGGGAAAGAGAGGCAATGACCCGCGGGCAGGGCAGGTCTGGCTGGCATTCCTGGATATGCTCAAGCGCCTTCACTTGCATATCAACCAGCCATTCTTCGCAGCCGGGGCGCATGGCCTTGAGGATATAGCCTTGGCCATCCTGCCCCGTGGCCAGGAAGTTCAGGTCGTATTCCCCGTCCAGGCGGGTCAGTTCCGCCTCAATGCCCCAGTGCTCCCGGAGGGCTTTGGCCCAATGCGCAAGCGTCATCCAATATCTCCCCGTTTTCCGGCCGGACCGGAAATTGAATATTGGATACTTTTTGGACTCAGGCGGCCGGTTAGTCCAGCCAGCCTTTCAGGTTTTCCTCGATAACACCGGCCAGCGCCGCAACGTGACCGTCATCGTCATTGAGGCACGGAATATAGAGGAAGTCTTGCCCGCCAGCGTGTTCAAAGCTCTCGCGGATTTCTTCGTTGATTTCTTCCAGTGTCTCGATGCAGTCCGCAGAGAAGGCCGGTGCAATTACTGCGATGCTCTTCTTGCCTTCCTTGGCAAGCGTGGCGACGTGGTCCACTGTGTAGGGTTTAAGCCATTCCTCGGGTCCGAAAACGGACTGGAAAGTGCTGGTGATTTGGGTGTCGTCCCACCCAAGCCGCTCCTTCAGCAACCGAGTCGTTTTCTGGCACTGGCAGTGATACGGGTCCCCCTGCATCAGATACCGCTTTGGCATCCCGTGATAGGAAACCACCAGAATATCCGGGCGTTTCCCGGCTTTGGCATATGCTTCTTCCACCGAGCGCGCCAAAGCATGGATATAGGCGGGCTGATCGAAATAGGGAGCGATCGTGCGCGCGGCAGGCTGCCAAGGTTCCTCCATCAGAGCACGGAAAAACTGATCGTTTGCGGTGCCGGAGGTCGCGCCAGCATATTGCGGATAGAGCGGGACAAACAGAATCTTCTGACAGCCTGCCTCAACCATCTGCCGCACCTTGGACTTGGTGGAGGGATTGCCGTAGCGCATGCAGAAATCGACCATAACCTGATCGCCGTAACGCGCCTTCATCACCTCCGCCATCTTGGTGGTCTGGTCCTTGGTGATGGTCATCAGAGGGCTTTCGCCCGTGTCGTGATTCCAGATCGATTTATAGGCCGCTCCCGACGAAAACGGACGTTTGGTCAGGATGATTAGCTGCAAAAGCGGCTGCCATTTCCATGACGGATAGTCGATGACCCGCTTGTCAGACAGGAACTCACTCAGATACCGGCGCATTGGCCAGTAGGAGTAATCATCCGGAGTGCCGAGGTTGGCCAGCAGGATGCCGACTTTTTCTGCCGGGATCCTGGGGTGATCGGCTGGGGCGTGGGCAGGGCATTTGGCGGTCCGGGCGGCGTCCAGCATGGGCAGGTCCTGTGCGGCTGAGATTTTTGTTGGCGGATAACTACTGTGTTTACGCGCGGAAGGCCAATTGGATCACATTGGCGCAGCAATAGCTTTGTCCAATCAAGGCTAGAGCTTTGATTCAGGCACCTTGAGCGCGTCGGCCAGACGCATCTGGGCTGAACCAGGGCGCAGGGGTTTCTGCTGGTTGTCCGATGGCGACCAGCCGGTCAGGCAGACAAGTTCGAACGTCGCGGGCAGGCGGCCTTCGGCGTTGGCGAAATGCTCCCGGTAGATGTGATCGGCGAGGTGGAAGAGGCCGCGCGGAGGAGTACGTTTCAAGCGTTGGGCGAGCGTGTTGGTCTCTCCCATACCGCGCAGGTCGTGGACCAGGTGGGTCAGGTCGCGGTATTCGGCTGTCAGCGGCACCAAATCAGCAACCGGCAGGGCGAAACCCGCACGTTGCAGCAGGCCGCCCAGATCGCGGATCTCGCCCATCGGCGCAATGCGTGGCGAAAGACCGCCCAGAACAACGGTCTCGGCTTCGGCCATAGCAACACGCAGTTCGTGCAGGGTCTGCCCGCCCAGCAGGATGACCAGAAGCAGCCCGTCTTCCTTCAAAGCGCGGCGGCATTGGATTAGTTGCCCGACAGGATCATTGGACCAATGAAGGCACATGGCGTGGATCACCACATCATGCGTGCCTTCCTTCAGGTCGAGGACATCCTCGTCTGCAACGACCTTTGCTTGTGGATGAAAACCTTCCCAGACTTCGGGGAAAGGGCAAACCACTGCCGGTGCTGTAAAGGTTCTGTTAACCAAGCCCAGGCGATCCTCAGCTTCGTCCCGTGCCATCTGGTGCAGGAACAGGGCGTCCGGCCGCCGTCGTGATCGGCGGGCGTTCAGGGCGCGGCGGTCGAAAAGCTGCATGGGTGCTTGTGTCATGGGGGCTATTTAGATGCTGCCGGCTTGGATTCAAACTGCTGTTTCGCTGATTTATCCGTCCCAGTGCCTGGGTTGCGGCGGGTTGGTTGGCAGTGACTTCGGGCTGTGTGCAAATTGCTGGGCAGATATGTACTTCATCAGTGGAACGGTTTGTGAAGGCTGCGGCGCTCCGCTGCCAGGCGAAGCGGATGGGTTCCGCCTGGAGTGCGACAGTTGCCTGCGCCATCCGCGGCCCTGGAGCCAAGGGCGGTCTGCTTTGCTCTATGAGGGGCAGGGACGCAAACTGGTGTTAGCCCTAAAACATGGTGACCGCACGGAAATTGCCGTTCCGGCCGCTAACTGGCTGCAACGGGCGGCAGAACCTTTGCTGGAGGGGGATCCATTGATTTGCCCGGTGCCACTGCATTGGACCCGGCTGCTGAAGCGAAAGTACAACCAATCCGCCCTGCTGGCTGATGCATTGGCGCGCAGAAAGAACTTGCACCACTGTCCTGATTTGTTGCGGCGCATCCGGCGTACACCTGCACTGGAGGGGAAAACCCGGGACCAGCGTTACCGGCTCTTAGGATCAGCCGTGGGTGTACCGCAAGACCGGAAAGAAAGGGTCAAAGGACGGATTGTGCTGATTGTAGACGATGTGATGACCTCTGGAGCCACTCTCAGCGCGTGCAGCGAGGCCTGTTTGCAGGCGGGGGCGGCAGAGGTGCGGGTGGCGGTGCTGGCCCGGGTCACGCAAGCGTGAGGCCATGGGTTGGCCACTGGCAATTGTTGCAATGAATGCCCAATTCCTCCACAACCTTCGAAACCTGAACATGGGGTCCTGAATGAAACCGGTTGAAATCTACACCTCTCCGCTCTGCGGCTTCTGCCATGCGGCCAAGCGGCTGCTGAACCAGAAAGGTGTTACCTTTTCGGAAATCAATGTGCTGGCGCAGCCGGGACGCAAGGCAGAGATGATCCAGCGTGCCAATGGCGGCCGCACCGTGCCGCAGATCTTTATCGGCGACACGCACGTCGGCGGTTGTGACGACCTTTATGCTCTTGAGCAAGCGGGTAAACTTGACCCGTTGCTGGCGGCTTAAAACCGGAGAAACAATATGCGCGCTGCTCTGCTTCAGATGACATCTACTGATATTCCGGCTGAAAATCTGGAAACGGTGAAGGCATTGATGGCGGAAGCTGTGCGCGGCGGGGCGGGCTTTGTACTGACGCCAGAAGTTACTAACTGCCTGTCAGGCAGCCGGACGCATCAGAATGGTGTGCTGTGCCACGAGGAGGATGATCCAACTCTGGCGGCCTTGCAGGAAGAAGCGGCTAGGCATGGCGTGTGGTTGCTGCTCGGATCGCTGGGAATCAAGACACATGACGATGACGGCCGTTTTGCCAACCGCCAGTTCCTGATTTCGCCGGAGGGCGAAATCAAGGGGCGTTACGATAAGATTCACATGTTCGATGTGGAGGTCACCCCAGAAGAAACGTATCGCGAGTCAGATGGATACCGTCCTGGAACCAAGGCAGTGGTGGCGGAAACGCCTTTTGCCAAAATTGGCATGACCATCTGTTATGATGTGCGCTTCCCGCATCTGCATCGCGCTTTGGCCAAGGGAGGAGCACAGATTGTCACTGCTCCCGCCGCCTTTTCCTATGTGACTGGAGCTGCGCATTGGCATTCTCTGTTGCGCGCCCGTGCCATAGAAACCGGCTGTTTTGTGTTGGCGCCCGCACAAACCGGCAAGCACCCGGCCTCCAGGGGGCCGAGCCGCAAGACCTTTGGCCATTCACTGGCAGTTGCTCCATGGGGTGAAATTCTGGCGGATGCAGGTCAGGAACCAGGCGTGACTTACGTTGATCTCGACATGGAAAAAGTGGCAGAAGCGCGCAAGCGTGTGCCTTCTTTAACTCATGACCGGGAGTTCGACGGACCCTGATGGACGAAACCCATTCCCTGGCAGTATCGCTGTTCAGCGAAATTTTGATGGCTGACCAGCTGGCCCGGTCACGCCTCAGCAAAGTGCTGCCCAAGGGGATGGAGCTGTCGCATTTCTCTGTGTTGAACCATCTGGCCCGAGCCGGGCTGGAACGGTCGCCTGCACAGCTGGCCAAAGCGTTTCACGTGACACGCGGCGCAATGACCAACACCTTGAACAAGCTGGAAGTGGCAGGCTATATCCACGTCCGCCCCGACTGGGATGACGCGCGGCGAAAGATGGTTGCTATCAGCCCAGCAGGAAAACAAGCCCGGGATGCAGCCCTGGCGGGTATCATTCCTGTGATATCGGAAGTGGTGGGGGAGCTGGGCAGCGACCGGGTCCGCGCCACGCTGCCAATTCTGCGTGAGCTTCGCGGTAAACTGGAAGAGAGCGGCTGAGCGAAATAGCCGTCCTCCTAAACATTTTGACCTTAAAGTAAAAAGAAAGACGCCCGCTAGCAGGCGCCTTTCCTCCCCATCAGTCCCCATCAGTCCGTGAGTGGCGGTTCCGGTAACCTTTGGGCGGACCCACCATCATTGCAGTGGCAAGCATTCACTCGATTCAGGAGCTTGCACCCCTGTAGCGAAGCGAAATATTCCAATTCCGCAATCTGACGATAACAAGCAGTGGATAAGCGCAAAAGTGCGCATAGGGATTACCACCTATCCTTTCGGATAGATGGCAGTATCAACGGAAATTCAGGCTGATTCTTCAATCAGGCTTTACGCTGGCGGTTACATAGTTCACCGACAAGTCCCGCTCAGAAATTGACCAATTCCAGGTTATTGGGTTGAATACGAACCCCTTGCGGTCTACCGGCTTCAGCCCGGCCTTGTGCAACAATTCGAACAGTTCGTCGGGAGTGATGAATTTGGACCATTCATGGGTGCCGCGCGGCAGCCAGCGCATGATTACTTCGGCTCCGACAATTGCCATGGCGAAACTCTTGGGGTTTCGGTTGATGGTCGAGCAGATTTCCAAACCGCCAGGTTTCAGAAGTTTCTGCGTGGCGGTCAGGTAGCTGAGCGGATCGGCAACATGCTCGACAACTTCCATATTCAGTACCACGTCGAATTGCTCGCCGGCTTCGGCTAGCGCTTCGGCGGTGGTGTGGAGGTAATCGATTTCCAGTCCGGATTGCTCTGCATGAATGCGGGCGACTGGCAGGTTGCCTTCAGCGGCATCTGCGCCAACCACTGTTGCTCCCAGCCTTGCCATGGGTTCGCTCAGCAGCCCGCCACCGCAGCCAATGTCCAATAGCCGCAGCCCTTCGAAAGGGCGCTGTGACGTCAGGTCGCGGCCAAACTCGCCGGCGATCTGGCTGGTTATATAGTCGAGTCTGCACGGGTTCAGCATATGCAGTGGCTTGAACTTGCCGTTCGGATCCCACCACTCTGCCGCCATCGCCTCGAATTTGGCGATTTCCGCAGGGTCGACCGTGGATTGAGGCGCTTGCATTCCTGTCTCCGTGTGCTCTTTTGTAGTCTGACGTTTCACTAAGGTCAGTAATGGATAGATACCCGGATCAAAAGCGCGCTGTGCATTATCTTTACCCGCCGGTTGAGCCTTTTGACCAGCGTATGATC
This sequence comes from Leisingera sp. ANG1, assembly GCF_000203975.2. Taxonomy (GTDB): domain Bacteria; phylum Pseudomonadota; class Alphaproteobacteria; order Rhodobacterales; family Rhodobacteraceae; genus Leisingera. The sequence continues at coordinate 81,430 of NZ_AFCF02000002.1, forward strand.
GACGCAGGCCAGGGCCACCGCATTTATGCGGAACAAAGCGGCAATCCGAATGGAATTCCGGTGATCGTTTGTCATGGCGGGCCCGGCGGGGGCAGCAGCCCGGCGATGCGGCGCTATTTTGATCCGCATGTCTTTCGAATCATCCTGTTCGACCAGCGCGGATGCGGCCGCTCGCGCCCCTATGCTTCCTGCGAGAACAACACCACATGGCATCTGGTTGCCGATATGGAGTTGATTCGAACCCAGCTGGGAATTGACGCTTGGATCCTGTTCGGCGGCAGTTGGGGGGCAACCCTTGCGCTGATCTATGCCCAGACCCATCCGGACCGGGTGCAGCAAGTCATCCTGCGCGGTGTCTTTCTGATGACCAAGGCGGAGCTGGACTGGTTCTATGGCGGCGGAGCGGGAAAATTCTGGCCAGAGACCTGGGCTAAGTTTGTCTCGCTGATTCCGGACGCAGAGCGCGGCGACATGATTGCGGCATACAAAAAGCGCTTATTCTCGGGCAATCTGGAGGAAGAAGTGCGCTATGGCCGAGCCTGGTCCGCCTGGGAAAACGCCTTGGCCTCCGTCCATTCAAACGGTCAGTGCGGTGAAAGCCCCGGCGATTATGCGCGCGCGTTTGCCCGGCTGGAAAACCACTATTTCAGCAACGGCGGTTTCCTTGACTACGACGGCCAAATTCTCGCCAGCATGGGGCGGATTTCACATATTCCCGGTGTGATCGTACAGGGACGTTATGACATGATCTGCCCGCCGTCCTCCGCCTGGCGCCTGAACGAGCTGTGGCCAAATGCGGAGTTGAAGATGGTGCGCAATGCCGGCCATGCTCTGTCCGAGCCGGGAATCAGCGCAGAACTGGTCCGGGCGATGGACCGGATTGCAGGAGAGCTTGTGCCATGACGCGCATCGACCGCCGCGCGCTGTTCACCTCTGGTGCTGCTGCTGCCTTGCTGGCGGCGGCTGGCGGTTCGGTTCATGCGTCACCCAAGGCTGGCGGCGTGCTGCGCCTGGCGGTTCCGCGTGAGGGCGGCATGCTGGAGCAGGCCGCCCGCGGCGCGGTCTATGAAACGCTGACTGAAATCGCGCCTGACGGGCTCCTGCGCGGCGAGCTTGCAACCAGCTGGCAATCCGCGCCGGATGCACGCGCCTGGACCCTTGATCTGCGTGAAGATGTCACTTTTCACGATGGCATACAGTTGACAGCGGAAGATGCCGCGGCCTCGCTTGATGCGCTGGGCGTAACCGGTGCAGACCTACGGGCTGTTACCGCGTTAGGCAGTCATCAGTTGCTGCTGGAACTGGCACAGCCCAATCCGCATCTGCCTTATTTGCTGGCCAGTGCTGATCACTATATCGCCCCTCGGGGGGAACTGCCTGCCGCGCTTGATGAAGCGGTTGGAACCGGCTGCTACCGCGTTGAACGTGCTCAAGAAGACCGCCACTTCCGCGCGTCCAAAGTGGCAGGGCATTATAAAGCCAGCACAGCGGGCTGGGCAGACACGGTGGAAATCATCGTGATTCCGGATGCTTTGGTCCGTGCTGAGGCTCTGCGCGACGGTTATGTCGATGTGGCGGCCCTGCCGGAACCGCGCGGCCTGCTGAAGCGCGGTGAGTTTCTGTATCATCCGTCCTCCAAAGACATGGCTTTGGCGGCACGACACGATGTCGGTATTCCACGAAAGGTGGGCCAGCGCGCACCACTGGACGATGGCCGCATTGCAGAACGGTGGTGGCGGCTGTAAGGCCACCGGGAGGCTCTGCACAACACAAGCCTTGCAGTTTTCCCCAATCCCGCCTATATGCCTTTGACAACAGCGGCGCGTTGAACCTCTGGCTCAAGGCTCCACCGGGAATTTCGACGGGCCGCGCGCCCGTTTTTTTGTGTTTGCAGGCCTTTGTCTGCACGCTCCAAGTGGAGGTCTTATGACCAACGACCTGATTGCCAAAGCTGCCATCGACAGGCGCCTGGCCGAGATCGTCACCCCGGTGATCGAGGATCTGGGTTACGAGCTGGTGCGAATCCGGCTGATGTCTGGTAAGGCGACGACGCTGCAGATCATGGCCGATAAGCCTGATGGCGGCATTGAAGTGGACGATTGTGCTGCGATCTCGAACGCGGTCAGTGCGACGTTGGACGTCGAAGATCCGATCATTGACGCCTATGCACTGGAAGTTTCGAGCCCGGGTATCGACCGGCCGCTGACCCGGCTGAAGGACTTTGACATGTTCGAAGGCTACGAGGCCAAGCTGGAGACCGAAGAGCTGGTCGGTGGCCGCCGCCGTTTCAAGGGTGAGCTGGCAGGCACTGAAGAAGATGAGGTTCTGATCAATATTAACGATCAGGGCGAGACTGTGACCATTGGTCTGAAATTCGACTGGCTGAGCGACGCCAAGCTGGTTCTGACTGATGATCTGATCAAGGAAATGCTGCGGCAGCGCAAAGAGGCCGGCACGCTGAACGAAGACGCATTCGACGAAATCGAGACCGAAGAGTCTGACGAGGAGAACAAGTAATGGCTATCACCTCTGCAAACCAGCTGGAGCTGTTGCAAACCGCCGAGGCCGTGGCGCGCGAAAAGATGATCGACCCGGGTCTGGTGATCGAGGCGATGGAAGAGAGTCTCGCCCGCGCGGCCAAGAGCCGCTATGGCGCCGAGATGGACATCCGCGTCTCGATCGACCGCAAGACCGGCCGCGCCACCTTTACCCGTGTACGTACCGTTGTGGCGGATGAGGATCTGGAAAACTACCAGGCCGAAATGACCGTCGAGCAGGCGCGTCAATACATGGCGGAGCCCGAGGTCGGCCAGACCTACGTCGAGGAAGTGCCGCCGGTGGAAATGGGCCGGATTGCCGCCCAGTCGGCCAAGCAGGTGATCCTGCAGAAAGTTCGCGAAGCTGAGCGTGACCGCCAGTATGAAGAGTTTAAAGACCGCGCCGGCACTATCATCAACGGCCTAGTCAAGCGCGAGGAATACGGCAACGTTATCGTAGATGTCGGCGCTGGCGAAGCGATCCTGCGCCGCAATGAGAAGATCGGCCGTGAAAGCTACCGCCCGAACGACCGCGTACGCTGCTACATCAAGGACGTGCGCCGCGAGCCGCGCGGCCCGCAGATTTTCCTGTCGCGCACCGCGCCGGAATTCATGGCCGAGCTGTTCAAGATGGAAGTGCCCGAAATCTATGATGGCATTATCGAGATCAAGGCCGTTGCTCGTGACCCTGGGTCGCGCGCCAAGATTGCGGTTATTTCCTATGACGGCTCGATCGACCCGGTTGGTGCCTGTGTCGGTATGCGCGGTTCCCGCGTGCAGGCCGTTGTGAACGAGCTTCAGGGCGAAAAGATCGACATCATTCCGTGGAATGAGGATCAGCCGACCTTCCTGGTGAACGCGCTGCAGCCGGCCGAAGTGTCCAAGGTTGTTCTGGACGAAGAAGCTGGCAAGATCGAAGTTGTGGTGCCGGAAGAGCAGCTGAGCCTGGCCATCGGCCGCCGCGGCCAGAACGTGCGCCTGGCGTCGCAGCTGACCAACCTCGACATCGACATCATGACCGAGGAAGAGGAATCGGCCCGCCGACAGAAGGAATTCGAAGCGCGTACCAAGTTGTTCATGGAAACCCTGGACCTTGACGAATTCTTTGCCCAGCTTCTGGTGTCCGAAGGCTTCACCAATCTGGAAGAAGTTGCCTATGTCGAACTGGACGAACTGCTGGTGATCGACGGTGTCGATGAAGGCACCGCCGAAGAGCTGCAGGCCCGTGCCCGCGACTTCCTGGAAGCCCAGGCCAAGGCGGCGCTGGACGCGGCGCGCGCTCTGGGTGCCGAAGACAGCCTTATCCAGTTTGAAGGCCTGACCCCGCAGATGGTCGAGGCGCTGGCGAAGGACGACGTGAAATCGCTGGAAGACTTCGCCACCTGTGCCGATTGGGAACTGGCCGGCGGCTGGACCAATGACGGCGGTGAGCGGGTCAAGGACGACGGCATCCTGGAACCCTTCGGCATGTCGCTTGAGGAAGCACAGGATCTGGTGATGACCGCGCGCATCATGCTGGGCTGGGTTGATCCTGAAGAGCTGGAAGCGGAAGCAGCTGAAGGCGAAGAAGCTGGTGAAGAGGAAGGCGAGGCCTGATTTCGGGCCTTGCACAGGAGACCTGCATGACACGCGGCGGCACAACAAAAGACCGGACCGGCGAAAGCGAACGCAAATGCATCGCGACCGGCGAGTCCCAGCCTAAACAGGGCCTCATCCGATTTGTGATGGGGCCTGACGGGCAGGTTGTGCCAGATGTGATGGGCAAGCTGCCCGGCCGCGGTGTCTATGTCGCCTCCAGCCGGGAGGCTCTGGCTGCAGCAGTCAAAAAAAAGCTGTTTGCCCGCGGTTTCAAGGCGCAGGTGCAGGTGCCGGATGAGCTGGTACAGGAAGTCGAGCGGCAGGTAGTCCGCCGCCTGATCGAACTGATCAGCCTGGCGCGCAAATCGGGCGACGCAGTGTCCGGGTTTGAGCGGGTCAAGGATTGGCTGGCCAAGGAAGAGGCCCGGGTGCTGATCCAGGCTTCTGACGGATCCGGGCGCGGGAAGTCGAAGCTGAGCACGCCCTACAAGGGCAAATTCATCGGCTGCCTCACGGCGGACGAGCTGGGAATGGCATTTGGGCGCCAAACTGCGATCCATGCCGCCCTCGCCTCTGGCGGACTCAGCAAACGTGTTGTAGATGAGGCGCAACGACTGCAAGGTTTGCGCGAAATGGTGGGCGGCAACGGCCGCACGGAAGGATAAGTAGCTTTATGAGCGATAGTGACGGCAAAAAGACACTGGGTCTGCGTGGGGGTTCCCGTCCGGGGAACGTGAAACAAAGTTTCAGCCATGGACGGACCAAGAATGTCGTGGTGGAAACCAAGCGCAAACGCGTTGTGGTTCCCAAGCCGGGTGCGGCCAAGGGGGGCAGCGGCGCTGCACCTTCCACATCCGGATCGCGCCGGCCAGCCGGCATCAGCGACGCGGAAATGGAGCGCCGCCTGAAGGCACTGCAGGCTGCAAAAGCCCGCGAAGCTGAGGAAGCCGCGCAGCGCGAAGCCGAAGAAAAGGCCCGCGCTGAAGAGCGTGAGCGCCGCCGGGCCGAGGCTGAAGCCAAGGAACGCGAGCAGCGCGAAGCGGAAGAACGCGCGCGTGCTAAAGCCGAAGAAGAAGAGCGTCAGCGTATTGCAGCCGAAGAAGCCGCGAAGCGTGCTGCAGCCGCGCCGGCACCGGAAGCCGCGAAAGCTGAGCGTGCTGCGCCGAACAAGCCTGCCCCTGCTGCAACACCGCGCAAATCCGAACGCGAGCGCGAGCAACGCCCGTCCCGCGGCAAGGGCCGTGACGACAACCGCCGCTCCGGCAAGCTGACTCTGGGCCAGGCAACTGGCGGTGAAGGTAACCGCCAGCGCTCGATGGCAGCCATGAAGCGTAAGCAGGAACGTGCGCGGCAGAAGGCCATGGGAGGCTCGGTCGAGCGTGAAAAGGTTGTGCGTGACGTGCAGCTGCCGGAAACCATTGTGGTGTCCGAGCTGGCGAACCGTATGGCTGAACGCGTTGCAGATGTGGTGAAATCGCTCATGCAGATGGGTATGATGGTCACCCAGAACCAGTCGATCGACGCCGATACCGCGGAGCTGATCATCGAGGAATTCGGCCACAAGGTAACCCGTGTTTCCGATGCTGACGTCGAGGACGTGATCAAGGAAGTCGAGGACAAGGAAGACGACCTGAAGCCGCGTCCTCCGGTCATCACCATCATGGGTCACGTCGACCATGGCAAGACATCGCTGCTGGACGCTATCCGAGATGCGCGTGTTGTGGCAGGCGAGGCGGGCGGTATTACCCAGCACATTGGCGCCTATCAGGTGACCACCGAAAGCGGCACGGTGCTGAGCTTCCTGGACACCCCTGGCCACGCGGCCTTTACTTCGATGCGCTCCCGCGGCGCGCAGGTGACGGATATCGTGGTTCTGGTTGTGGCTGCGGATGACGCGGTGATGCCGCAGACCGTCGAAGCCATCAACCACGCCAAGGCTGCGCAGGTTCCGATGATCGTGGCGATCAACAAGATCGACAAGCCGGCAGCCGATCCGACGAGGGTCCGCACCGACCTGCTGCAGCACGAGGTGATCGTGGAGCAGATGTCAGGTGAAGTGCAGGACGTCGAAGTTTCCGCCGTTACCGGACAGGGCTTGGATGAACTGCTGGAAGCCATTGCGCTGCAAGCGGAAATCCTGGAACTGAAAGCCAACCCCGACCGCGCTGCCCAAGGCGCCGTGATCGAGGCGCAGCTGGACGTGGGCCGTGGCCCGGTTGCCACCGTTCTGGTTCAGAACGGCACCCTGCGCCAGGGCGACATCTTTGTTGTGGGTGAGCAGTACGGCAAGGTCCGTGCGCTGATCAACGACAAGGGTGAGCGCGTGCAGGAAGCCGGTCCTTCGGTCCCGGTCGAGGTCCTTGGCCTCAACGGCACCCCGGAAGCGGGTGACGTTCTGAACGTGACGGAGACCGAAGCGCAGGCGCGCGAGATCGCCGCCTACCGCGAGCAGGCCGCCAAGGACAAGCGCGCCGCAGCTGGTGCTGCGACCACGCTGGAGCAGCTGATGGCCAAGGCAAAGGAAGACGAAAACGTCTCCGAACTGCCAATCCTGGTCAAGGCCGACGTGCAAGGTTCCGCCGAAGCCATCGTGCAAGCGATGGAGAAGATCGGCAACGACGAGGTACGTGTGCGCGTGTTGCATTCTGGTGTTGGTGCGATCACTGAAACCGATGTGGGCCTGGCCGAAGCCTCTGGTGCGCCGATTATGGGCTTCAACGTCCGTGCCAATGCTTCGGCCCGCAACACTGCAAACCAGAAGGGTGTGGAGATCCGCTATTACTCGGTGATCTATGACCTGGTGGACGATGTGAAAGCGGCGGCTTCCGGCCTGCTGTCTGCCGAAATCCGCGAGAACTTTATCGGTTACGCTCAGATCAAGGAAGTCTTCAAGGTTACCGGTGTTGGCAAGGTTGCCGGCTGTCTGGTTACCGAAGGTGTCGCCCGCCGTTCGGCTGGCGTGCGTCTGCTGCGCGACAACGTGGTGATCCACGAAGGCACGCTGAAGACCCTGAAGCGCTTCAAGGACGAAGTGTCCGAGGTTCAGTCCGGCCAGGAATGCGGTATGGCGTTCGAAAACTACGACGATATCCGCCCGAACGATGTGATCGAGATCTTCGAACGCGAAGAAGTCACGCGTACGTTGGATTGATAGCTGCGGAAAACGGAATAAATGAGGGCTCTGGTTAGTAACCGGGGCCCTTATTTTCTTACTCGGGTCACTAAGGTGTTCGCAGGAATAAAAGGGCAGCCTTGCAGCTGCCCTTTGCGGCGTTGCCTGGCATGTGTGAGTGGCGGCTCAGGCAGAGGGGGTTACCGGGTGGCCCTTGTATGTTTTGCTACCGACCTGCACCGCTATTTTCCCATCTGGGAATGCCCGTATGAATATGCCCTGAACCAGTGAAAAACTTCCAACCGCGATAGTTCTTAGCATGATCGCCTCATAATCCGCTGTAGTACAGCCTACTGAGTTGGTTTGCTTTTTCAGGTTTGACCAGAATGGTTAACAAAAAGTTCACACGTATTGCCGAGGCGCAGTTAAACACCCGGCAAAAATGTGGGATTTGCCATCGAAAGCGTGGCGTGTGACGGCTCTGGTGTTACCACTGTGCCGTAGCGTCTTTCGCTTTAGAGCCAGTCGCGCAGGATTGGGATAAGCGGAATATCAGCTGGCGGCATCGCAAAATCGCGAAGGTCCTGCGGGCGGACCCACTTTAAGGTTTGACCTTCCTTTGCCTGTGGAATGCCCTCCCATTTTCGGCAAGCAAACAGCGGCATCAGCAAGTGGAAATCCGCATAGGAATGGCTGGCAAAGGTAAGCGGAGCCAGGCAGGAGGCCCAGGTATCAATGCCCAGCTCCTCGTGCAACTCGCGGATCAGTGCGGCCTCCGGTGTTTCACCCGGCTCGATCTTGCCGCCAGGAAACTCCCAAAGGCCAGCCATGGACTTGCCTTCCGGCCGCTGCGCAAGAAGCACGCGTCCATCCGCATCGATGAGCGCAACCGCGGAAACCAGAACTGTTTTCATGACCGGTAATCCGCGTTGATTGAGATGTACTGATGGGTGAGATCGCAAGTCCAAACGGTTGCTGAGCCGCTGCCGAGGCCAAGATCGACCTTTATGGTGATTTCCTGCTTCTTCATCTCCGCCGCGCCTAGCTCCTCATTGTAGCCCGGCGAGACCCAGCCCTTTTCAGCAACTAGAACATCGCCAAAGCGAATCGACAGAAGATCGCGGTCTGCGGCAGCGCCGGATTTACCGATTGCCATCACTACTCGGCCCCAGTTGGGATCCTCTCCGGCTATAGCGGTTTTTACCAAGGGCGAGTTGGCAATTGCCATTCCATGTACTTTGGCATCCGGATCCGAAGCCGCGCCTGTGACCTGAATTTCCACGAACTTTGTGGCGCCTTCACCGTCTCGTACGACCTGGTGCGACAGGTCTAGCATGACCCGTTCCAGTCCAGCCGCAAACTCGGCATTGCCGGTTGCGTCCACGCCAGAAGCGCCAGTAGCACAGAGCATCAGGCTGTCTGAAGTGGAGGTGTCGCTGTCCACTGTGATGCAATTGAAGCTCCGGTCGCAAATCGCGGCCAGCTGAGCTTGCAGCGCTGCCTGTTCAACCTTTGCGTCAGTGAAGATGTAGACCAGCATTGTCGCCATGTCCGGTGCAATCATGCCGGAGCCCTTGGCAATACCGGCTATTTTGACCGTTTTACCGTCTATGCCAACGGTGGCGCAGGAGCCCTTGGCAAAGGTGTCAGTGGTCATAATGGCTTTGGCGGCACCTTCCAGTGCGGTTTCATCAACGGAGTTGTGCAATTCGCTGATCTTGGCAACGATCCTGTCATGGGGCAGTGGTTCGCCAATCACACCGGTGGAGGCGGTAAAGACCCTTTCTGCCGGAATGCCTGTTCGAGCAGCCACAGCCGAAGTTATCTCCGCAACCGAAGTTTGGCCGTAATGGCCTGTGAAGGCGTTGGAGTTGCCCGAGTTCACCAAAATTGCCGCGCCTGCGTTTGTTGCGCCACCCAGCTTGGCCTGGCAATCCAACACTGGCGCAGAACGGGTCTTGGACCGTGTAAAGACACCAGCGACGGATGTCCCTGGCTCCATGACTGCTAGCATCACGTCTGTACGGCCTTGGTATTTGACTCCGGCAGCTGCGGACGCAAATCGCACACCCTTGATCACGGGAAGGTCGGGAAAGCTGGCAGGCGCCAGCGGCGAAACGGGCATGGATTTGGCCATGATCAATTCCTAACCAGGCTAAGGTCTTTGAGAATGGCCGGGTCCAAATCCTCGATCTCAGGCCGTTCGATTTCTGCGGCAGCTGTCAGTTCGTTCACCCGGTCCTCAACCGCTTTCTGGCGCAGTTCACCGGCCAGTTCGGCACGCACTTCTTCGAACTCGGGCGCTTCCGTTTTGCGGCGCTGGTTGAGCAGGATAATATGCCAGCCGAACTGTGTCTGGACCGGACCGGAGACCTCGCCCGAACGCAGTTTCAGGACAGCCTGTTCGAACTCCGGCACCATGCGGCCGGTGGTGAACCAACCTAGATCGCCTCCATTGGGGCCGGAAGGTCCGGTGGAGCGTTCCTTGGCCAGGGTGGCAAAATCAGCGCCTGCGTCCAGCTCAGCCTTTACGTCCAGTGCGTCCTCTTCACTTTCGACCAGGATATGGGCCGCATGAAACTCGTCACCGCCTTCACCGGTGGAGTATTTCTCGTCATAGGCTGCCCGCAGCTGGTCCTCGCCGCTGGCTCTGTCCATGACCGTTTCGATCACATCCGCTGCCAGCATCGCGCGTTCCTCGTTTTCAACTGCAAGCTCGACGTAGTGGGGCACTTCGCCACGTAGTTGCTGTTTAAGCGCGGTCTGCTGGACAAGCTGGTCGAGAATAGCGTTGTAGAGCACCTCGTCGGGCAGTTGTTTGTACTGCTCCGGCAAATTTTCGCGCGCCATGACCATGTGGCCGATGGTGATTTCTTCACCGTTGACGGAGGCAACCACTGTATTGGCGTGCGGCGCTGCTGATACGGCTAGCGGCAGCGCAGCACTGGCGGCAACCGCCATACCGCGCAGAAATGTGAGACCTTTACGCATTGAAACCTTCCTATTCCCCGGCCGCAAGGGGCCGTGCCGTTGACACTCTATACCCTGCCGCTTACATCGCCTTGAGGCCATTGGCAGGACCGTCTTTGCACCATTGTTTATGGGTTGCGGACACGGCGGGCAAGCCTGCCCGATGCAAAGGCCGGACATAGGATCGCTGGAGAAGATATGCTGGGTTTCGGAACACTCGCCAAAAAGGTTTTCGGCACGCCGAACGACCGTAAAGTCAAGGCGACACGGCCGCTGATTGCGCAGATCAACGGGCTGGAAGATGAGTTCGCGAAGCTCAGCGATGATGGGCTGATTGCTAAGACCGAAGAACTTCGCAAACGGGCGCTGGACGGTGAAAGCCTGGACGCGCTGCTGCCCGAAGCCTTTGCCAATGTGCGTGAGGCCGCAAAGCGGGCCCTGGGCCTGCGTGCCTTTGACACCCAGCTGATGGGCGGAGTCTTTCTCCATCAGGGTAACATTTCCGAGATGAAGACGGGCGAGGGTAAGACACTAGTGGCGACCTTCCCGGCTTACCTGAACGCGCTGACCGGCAAGGGCGTGCACGTGGTTACTGTGAACGAATACCTGGCCAAGCGCGACAGCGAATGGATGGGCAAGGTGTTTGCTCAGTTGGGTATGACCACCGGCGTGATCTGGTCGGGCCAGCCCGATGCTGAGAAGATGGCCGCCTATCAAAGCGACGTCACCTATGCGACGAACAACGAGCTGGGTTTCGACTACCTGCGCGATAACATGAAACCTTCGCTGGATCAGGTGTTCCAAAAGCAGCACAACTTTGCGATCGTCGACGAGGTGGATTCAATTCTGATCGACGAGGCCCGCACCCCGCTGATCATCTCCGGTCCGGCAGAGGACCGTTCGGAGCTGTACTCTACCATCGACAAAGTGATTCCGCTGCTGGCGGAAGACCACTATGAGATCGACGAGAAGACACGCGGCGTGACCTTCACGGAGGATGGCAACGAATATCTGGAACAGGTCCTGCGTGAGCATGGGCTGCTGGAGTCTGAGGCGTCGCTATACGACCCCGAAAGCACCACAGTGGTGCACCACGTGAATCAGGCGCTGCGTGCACACAAGCTGTTCCAAAGGGACAAGGACTATATCGTCCGCGACGGCCAGGTGGTTCTGATCGACGAATTCACCGGCCGGATGATGCCGGGCCGCCGATTGTCCGAAGGCCTGCATCAGGCCATCGAAGCCAAGGAAGACGTTCAGATCCAGCCGGAGAACACCACGTTGGCCTCCGTCACCTTCCAGAACTACTTCCGTCTCTATGAAAAGCTGTCCGGTATGACCGGCACGGCGATGACCGAGGCTGAGGAATTTGCCGAAATTTATGGTCTTGGTGTGGTAGAAGTGCCGACCAACCGACCGATTGCCCGGGCAGACGAGGACGATCAAGTCTACCGCACCGCCCGTGAAAAATACGAAGCGATGATCAAGGAAGCCACGAAGGCGCATGAAAAGGGCCAGCCGGTCCTTTTGGGCACCACCTCGATCGAGAAATCTGAACTGCTGAGCCAGATGCTGCAGCAAGAAGGTATTCCGCATAACGTTTTGAACGCCCGCCACCACGAGCAGGAAGCGCAAATTGTCGCCGATGCCGGCCGCTTTGGCGCGGTGACTATCGCCACCAACATGGCTGGCCGTGGCACCGACATTCAGCTCGGCGGCAACGTGGAGATGAAGGTACTGGAGGCGCTGGCGGCAAACCCAGAAGCCGATCCAGCAGAACTGCGTGCGGCTGAAGAAGCCAAACACGCGGAAGAGAAGCAAAAGGTGCTGGATGCTGGCGGTCTGTTCGTAATGGCGTCTGAGCGGCACGAAAGCCGCCGCATCGACAATCAGCTGCGCGGCCGCTCCGGCCGTCAGGGCGACCCGGGTCGCACGCGCTTCTATCTCAGCCTCGAAGACGACCTGATGCGCATCTTCGGTTCCGAGCGTCTGGACAAGCTGCTGTCGTCTCTGGGCATGAAAGAGGGTGAAGCGATCATCCACCCCTGGGTGAACAAGTCGCTGGAACGCGCTCAGGCCAAAGTCGAGGGCCGCAATTTCGACATGCGCAAAAACGTGTTGAAATTCGACGACGTGATGAACGATCAGCGTAAGGTGATTTTCAAGCAGCGCCGCGAGATCATGGCGGCAGAAGACTTGTCTGAAATCACCAATGACATGCGCCATGAGGTGATCGACGATCTGCTGGATGTTCACATGCCGCCCAAGACCTATGCTGACCAGTGGGATACACAGGGTTTGCAGGAACAGGTCCGCGAAATGCTGTCCATTGATGCTCCGGTAGCCGATTGGGCCGCGGAGGAAGGTGTCGACGACGAGCAAATCCGCGAGCGGCTGGTAGATGCGTCAGACAAGATGATGGCGGAGAAGGCTGAGGCCTTTGGTCCGGAGAACATGCGGAACATCGAGAAGCAGGTGCTGCTGCAGACCATCGACAAGAAATGGCGCGAGCACTTGCTGACGCTGGAGCATCTGCGTTCGGTCGTAGGTTTCCGCGGCTATGCGCAGCGCGATCCCTTGAACGAGTACAAGAACGAAAGCTTCCAGCTGTTTGAGAGCATGCTTGACAGTTTGCGGGAGGAAGTCTCCCAGCAGCTCAGCCGGGTGCGTCCGATGACTGAGGAAGAGCAGCAGCAGATGCTGATGGAGATGGCTGCGCGCCAGGCAGCCATGCAGCAGATGGCTGCACAGGCTTCGGGGGCAGAGGCCCCGGCGGAGGCTGCGGCTCCCGGTTTTGTTGAAGATGATCCTTCGACTTGGGGAAATCCTTCGCGCAACGACAAGTGCCCTTGCGGATCCGGCAAGAAGTTCAAGCACTGCCACGGCAGCCTAGCCTAACTGATACACTTAAGTCGCCTAGTATCAATTATCGGAGGCACGCTTAGAAGCAAAAGGGGGGGAGTGCCCCTACAGGTTTTCTCAACTTACGGCCTTGGCTTGAAGTGGCGCTGCATTTGCGTGCAGCGCCATAGCTGTCTTTAAAAGGAGAGACAAGGTCGAGCCGGAACGCCCGCAGCGCAGCTAAGTGCGTCTGTATTGTTTCCTAGCGAGCAACGAAGATGGGGGAATTGCCGGATTCTCTCCTGTATGCGGCCACAAACTGGCCGTCTTTTCCGGGCAGGCTTCCTCCACCAAGCTGGTTCAGGAGGTGCCCATGCTGACGAAACAGGTGATGCTGACAAGTGCGCTGACGCTGGCATGCGCCTTGGGGATCGGGGTCTATATGCAGGCATTCGGAACAGACCGTGAAGCTGGTTCTGCCCTTAAAGCTGCCGGTGCTGAATTGCCATCGGAACCTAGCGGGGCGGAACTGCAAATCGAAAAAATTGCTTTGACCTCTGCTAATCCAGCATCTGCCCGGGAATCTGCGGACCACCAGAGTTCAGAGCCGGAGCCTGAGAGCTCTTGCCGTATGACAGCCGCAGCCAAGGCAGCTCCGCTGGCGATGGTTGCTTTCTCGGTTGATGCTGCATGCCGCGCAAACGAACGCCTTACAGTGCACCACAGTGGTATGAGTTTTACTGTCTCTCTGGACGAAGCCGGGCGCTATGAAGGGCTTGTGCCGGCCTTAACTCAGACTGCAGTCTTTATCGCTGAAATTTCCGGTGGCACAGGTGCGGTTGCTGTCGTCGAAGTTCCCGATATTGGGGCTGTGGAACGTGTGGTCGTACAATGGAGTGGCCACAGTGGGATTGAACTGCACGCGCGGGAGTTTGGAGCTGCTTACGGCAGTGCGGGTCATGTCTGGCACGGTGCCGGCGACCAAGCCGGGATTGGCCGGGTTATGCGGCTCGGCGATGAAAGCCAGTTAGCACCGCGCATTGCCGAGATGTACAGCTTGCCGTCCAGTTTGCCCGGACAGGACGGGAGAGTTTCCTTGACCGCCGAGGCCGAAATTACCACCAGAAATTGCGGGCGGGATATCTATGCTCAGGCGCTGCAGTTGCATAGCGGCAGACTCAGCAGCCGTGATCTGGTTATGGCAATGCCGGATTGCGATGCACAAGGCAGTTTTCTGGTGTTGAATAATCTGATGGAAGACCTGAAGATTGCCGCCAACTGATTTGCGGTAATTCAGGTATCAACATGACCTTCTTCCGTGCGGCCGTTTGCGCCGCACTTTTTCTGGCAGCTCTTGCGCGCGCACTCGCGGCCCAGGACGTCACATTGTCTTCCCCGGACGGCGCCGTTGAAATCACAGGCACTCTGCTGGGTTTTGATGGTGAGTTCTACCGGGTGCAGACTCAATTCGGCGAACTGACTGTTGATGGGTCAGGTGTTTCCTGTGACGGGCCGGGGTGTCCAAGCCTGTCTGGATTTGTTGCGGAGATCACTTTCGCCGGTTCCTCTGCGATGTCGGAAGTTCTGCTGCCTGCGCTGATCGAGGGATTTGCACTGCGCAATGGGTATCAGACGCGCAGGGAAGCTCTTCCTGCAGGGAACTTCAGCCATGTGCTTTTGCGCGGGCAGAAGCCTGCTGCGCGGTTCACTTTTGCTGCCAGCAATACTGACGCAGGATTTGCGGCTCTCATCGCGGATGAGGCGGATATTGCTATGGCGCTTCGGGAAATACGTCCCCTTGAACGCAAGGCTGCACGGGCGGCAGGTTTAGGGGATCTAACAGGGGTGGGACGCAGCCGTGTGCTGGCGCTGGATGCCTTTGTGCCAGTGGTGGCGCCGAGCAATCCGGTGCGCGAAATCACTCTGCCGCAGCTGGCTGGCATCTTGTCAGGACAAATCACCAATTGGCGGGAGCTTGGCGGCCCCGATGCTCCCGTTTCGATCCATATGCCGGTGTCCGCTTCCGGTTTGTCTCAGGCGGTCGAAGACAAGCTGATGAACCCATCCGGGACTGCGTTTACTTCTGCCATCCAGAGACATGACCGCAGCAGCTTGCTGGTCCGTAGGGTGATGATTGACCCCTTTGCCATAGGTATCTCTAGCTATGCTGAGAAAGGCGCAGCCCGGGTTCTGACGCTGACTGGGCCCTGCGGATTTTTCCTGCAAGCCGGCCGTCGGGCAGTGAAAACTGAGGACTACCCGCTGACAGTTCCGATGTTCCTGTACCTGCCGGCCCGGCGTCTTCCCAAAGTGGCGCGGGACTTTCTCGCCTATGTGCGCGGACCGGCAGCGCAGGCAGTGATCCGCCGTGCCGGATTTGTGGATCAGGCTCCAGAACTGATCCCGGTCAGCCGTCAAGGCAACCGGCTTGCTAATGCCATTCAAGCAGCGGAAGAAAACGGCGGCCTGGCGGAATTGCAGCGTTTGGTGACTGAGTTGGGTGGAATGCGGCGGCTGACCGTCTCTTTCCGTTTCGAACCTGGCTCCTCGCGCCCGGACGCTCAGTCCCGCTCCAACATTGAGCAACTGGCCAGGGCGCTGGAAGCAGGGGAGTTTGACTCAAAGGAAGTTATCTTTGCAGGATTTTCAGATAGTGTTGGGCCCGCGGCAGGCAACCGGCAAATTGCGTTGAAGCGGGCTGGAGCGGTACGTGATGCGGTGATCAAGGCCGCGGAAACAGCAGACACTGGCCGTGTCAAAATCCGAGCTGAAGGATTTGGTGAAGTTTTGCCAATGGCCTGTGATGACAGCGATTGGGGCCGCCAGATCAATCGCAGGGTAGAGGTCTGGGTGCGCTAGAAAAGAGTATTTAAGAAATTGGTCAACAGTTTGCCGCTGGCTAGGCTGTTGTTGTTCCGAGAAGATAGCGGTAGTCGCGAAGAACTGTCTGCAGCAGTTTAAACCGATTCACTCAACTAGCTAGCTAACCGAGTGGCCCACAGCAGCGGCTGGTCGAAGTTATACATTACAAGTTTTCCATCCCCGGTGACCTCCACACGGTTGGTTAGGCTGATCTGTTGCATGAACTCCCGTTCGGTAATCATGATTGCTTCATCGCACAGCCCTCCACCGATTTGGAACGGTGAGAACATAAAGTTCTCGAGGTCAGGGCCGAAAGTTGTGGTGAAGCTCCGGCAAGGGCTGGAGCCGTAGAGTGTGCCATCTTCGAAATCAAATCGCAGATTTTCAGATGGGTCCAGATCGACGTCCTTAACCTTCTGGATGATCCAGGCACCGTCGAGATCTGCTGCCGTGGTTGTGACCATGGGTATTCCTCCGCTTTGTCCGCTCCCGCCATCAGAGGCAAATGAGAAAACGGCCAACCCGACGCAAACCCCTGAAAACGCCGTAAGAAACACGGCGCCGGCTAAGCGCGAACCCCTCACGTGCCACAACCAGTCGGTCGGATAATCATTTATGCCTCTCTTTAATGCACATGGACCTTTAGTCTGCGCAGCCAGCCAGAATTGACAAGAAAAAATCTTGCTGGAATCCGGCTTCTATGCAACGCTTGATGGTGGCAGAGATAACCTACTGTTTTAAAATAGTTTTTAGTCCTGGGAGTGTCCCCATGCCACTTGACGCATCCGCCGCAAAAGAAATCAAACAGCAGATGACACTCGCCCGCAAACGCGCGTTGTCCTTCGGGTTGTGCTTTGGCAAGAAGATCGAGAATTCGGTGTTCCTCACTCACAAGACCAAGGCTGCCAAGGTGCTGGGCAAGCAAGCGAAATCCGATGGCGAAACCCCGCAGTTCAGCTTCGGCACCCTGAAGCTGGACGGCAAGGAACTGTCGATGTCGGTCGAGGGCAAGATCGTGCCTGGCATGGCCCGCAAGGCCAAGAAGATGTTCATGGTGGTCGGGCTCAAGTACAAGATCCTTATTCTCGACCCCTCCGGCAATGTCGTCGAGTCGGAGGCCGATGATGAGGATGAAACGGCAGAGGACGTCCCCCAGGCCGCCCCGGCCGCCAGCGGCGACACCGCCACCGAAGCGTCGGCTGAGGCGCCGGCCGCCCCCTCCGCCGAACCGGATCCGGCAGAGGCCAAGTGGAAAACCACCGCTGCCAAGGTCGAGACCAACATGGCGAAGCTCCGCGACATCGCCGGCATCGACCTCTCCAAGGCAGAGACGCTGTGGAAGGCGATCCAGGCCAAGGCCGAGGGCAGCGGCTTTACCGCCGCGCTGGAGCATATCGCCAAGCTCTCCGCCGAGATGAAGACCGCCGCTCAGGATGCCGCCGCCCGCGCCAAGCGGCAGAGCCTGCTGGAAGGCAAGTGGCAGCAGGCGGCAGCCAAGCTGGAGCCGCTGATCGATGAGGTGCTGGCACTGAAGACTGCGCAGTCGGAGAAGATTGAAACCGTCTGGACCCAAATCAAGGCCCGCGTGGCCGCCAGCCCGCCGGATTATGAGGGCGCGCTCAAGGCAGTCGGCCCGCTGGCGCAGGCGATTTCCAAGGCCCGCCAGACCGCCACCGATGCAGGCGGCGGGGAGGCGGCTCCTGCCAGCACCGAGGCAGCAGCAGGCGGTGATACCGCGACCGCAACCAAACCCGAAGCCCCGGCCAAGGCGCCGGAACAGGCCGCACCACCCTCCGGCGACACCGGCAGCGAGACCGGGGACGCCACCGTCGACGAACAGATCGCCCGGATCGAGGCCGCGCTCAAAGCACTAAAGGACGGGCCGGTCAAGACCTACAACACCATGGTGCCGGAAGCGGTCAGCCAGACCCCTGACAAGTGGAAAGCCGCGCTCGACAAGGTTGCGGCGCTGGCCGCGCAGGCCAAGGCCAAGCCCGAGGATGCCAGCGACGCCAAGCTGGATGCCGGCGAAAAGGCGCTGGACGCTCTGGAAAAGGCGGTTGCCGCCGACACTCAGGCCAAGACCGCGTTCCAAAAGGCTCTGGAAATCTTCGATCTGCGCATGGTGCCTCTGACCAGCCACCCCAAGGCCACGGCGCCCGAAATCGCACCTGAAATCACCCGCATTACCGGACTGCGCACCGCCGCGGCGGACAAGGCCAAAGCGCATGATCTGAAAACGGCCACCGCCGACTTGACTGCGGCCGAAGCGGAGATTGCCAAGGCCGAAATCCTGGCCGATGAGTTCGCCCATTTCATGGCGCTCGATCCCGACCGCAAGGCGCTGGCCGACGCGGCCCGCGGCGTAACAGTCGGCGATCCGGCAGTGGATGACGCCGCGCGCGAGATGGAGCGGCTTTATGATGCCGCGCAGCAGGACAAGGCCGCCAAGAAATTCAAGGATGGCATCCAGAAGCTGGACGAAGTCGCCAAGGTCTATGAACGAACCGCCAAGGTGCGCAAACAGCGCAAGCTGTATGAGGACTGGCGCCCCAAGGTCAAACAGTGGATCGACCACTGGGCGGGCCTCACAGCGGCGATCAAGAACCTGCTCAAGGATAAGTTGGACGAGGCCAAGGGTTATTACACCGATTCAGATGTTGCCACGAGCAAGGATTACACCGAGTCGATCAAGCTACTCAGCAAGTTCTGGGGCCTCCTGCCCTTCCTCAAAAAGGAAATCCCGGTTGTTCAGCAGTATGCTCCGAAGCTGACGGCCTTTGAGGCCAAGCTGAAAGAGTTCAAAGACCACGATGGTGCTTCGGGCATTCAGGTGATCATCCTCAAGATGGAGGCGGACCTCGCCTCGGCAAAGGCCGAAGCGGTGCTGCACAAGTACTCCACCGCCCTGACCCTGCTGGACGCCACCCAGGGCGATTGGCCCGCTGCGACCGCCCAAGCGGACGCCTGTAAGGCCTACAAGGAAAAACGCGTGGCAGTTCAGGGCAAGATCGACCCGCTCAAGAACGTGCCGCAGGCTGCAACCATGCTGGAAGATGCCAAGGCCCTGATGGCCGAGGCGGCAGCAGCGGCGCTGAAGCTGGACTTCACCACCGCCAGCAACTGTGTGGCAGATGCCGAGAAACGCGCCGACAGCGCCAAGGCCGCGGCAGAGGCCGCTGTGGAGCTGGACGGGATGACAGACACCGCCGCGCTCGACGATCTGAAAAAGAATTGGGATCCGGCATTCAAGGTATTCACTGATGTCCGCGATAAGGTGGTAGCAGCCGATACCGGCAATGACTTCACCGCGCTGATCGCCAAGGCTCAATTGCCCGCGGCGGAGGCCGAAAAAGCCAAGACGGCCAAGAAGTTCGATGATGCCCGGGCGCACCTGGACAGCGCCATCTCCAATCTCAAGATGGCAATGGTGCTGATCCACCAGCACCGCGCCTACGGCGAATTGAAGGCCTCGCTGGCGGCGCAGATTGCGGCGCTGGCACCGCTGAACGATGCCAATTGCCTGCAGCCGCATATCGACGACGCTAACAAACTGAGCGGCGAAGCGGACGATCTGATCAAGCCGGAAGGCTATGATTATAAGGGTGGTGAGGCAAAGATCGCCGCCGCGCGCAAGATTGTAGAGGAAGCCCGCGCCGATGGCGAGCTGTTCAAAACCATCAAGGCGGACCGCACCAAGGCCGCTGCTATCATCGCCAAGATCACCACCGAAGGCGGCGATGTCGAAGCCCAGCTGACCCACCGCAAGACCGAAGTTCAGGACCTGCTCGACGAAAGCACCTCCAAGCAGACCGCCCGCGATTTCAAGGGTGCCGCGGAGAAGGCCAAGGCGGCGGCGGGCTGGGAGAAAGCAACAGACGAGGATCTGAAAAACCTGAAAACCGTGCTGGGCTGGGAAACCCCCTTCTTCAAGACGCCCCGCGCTACCCTGATCGGCCCCGGCAAGGAGGCCGGAGTGCATCAGATCGCCCGTGCCGATGCGGATTTCGCCAAGTATGAGGCGATGAAGGCTGCGCATACCTATTCTGCCGCGCTGCGGATGTTCGAAAAGGCGTATCAGAAGATTGAGGCCTGCAAGCTGCTGATCGCGGCAGCGGCCCCCTATAATCAGAGCGTGACAGATGCCCAAGCGGCGGTGGATGCGCTGGCACCGGAAAACAACGATGCCACCAAAGACCGGATCAAGGCGATGGCGGACCGGCTCACGGCCGCCAAACTGGACCTCGCACGGACCGATCTGGACAGCAACGACTATACCCAGGCGATCAAGCTCTTGAAGCAAATCACCGAAGACGCCAAGGCGCTGCTGCAATCCATCAAGGGGTCTTCCGATTATGAACCCGCCCGCGCCGCTGCCGAGGCCAAGCTGGCCGAAGCCAGGGGCCACAAGCACGCAGACGCGATCCAGGCCCAGTTGACCCGGCTGACGGCGAAATACGACAACCTGGTCAAGCTGGCCCCCAGCGATTACGCCACCGCCAAGACTATGGCCGAGGAAGTCACGAAATCCGCCGAGGAGGCAATCAGCTCCGCCAATACCCACGGTATCCTGGAAGCGGTGAACTCCGCCATCGGCGGCGACGAGGACAGCGCCCCCTGGTGGCCGCAGGTGCAGGCGGCGAAACTGTCGATCAAGGCAGTGGGCAGCCGCGAGAACGCCGGCGTCGCCAAGACCCATCTGGACACCGCCAATACCGAGATTGAGAACTGCCAGAAGGACGGGCTGGACGCCAAGATCGCCAAGGGCCATCTCAAGGCAGCGCTGGAGGCCTGCAACACTGCCAATGAGGTAATCTCGCAATATGCCTTCATCGCGCAGGAAATCGTCCGCGCCCGCGCCACCCTGCCGCCGGTTACCGGCCACGCTGAGGCGGCCTATGTGAAGGATGAGACGGACGCGGTTGAAAAACTGCTGGATGGAGCCGAAACCGCGGCCAAGGGCGGCCAGAACTATGCCAAGGTCAGCAGCGATATCGAGGCGGCCATTGCCCAGACCAAGATCGCGCTGGAAATGGCGGGGCAGCACAAGCAATACAAGGAGCTGCGCGCCAAACCGGAGGTCGAGCCGCGCCTGGCAGTGCTGGAAAAACACGAGCACCGCTACGCTATCAAGCCCAGTATCGACACTATGCGCAAGAAGCTGGGTGATGCTGCGGCAGCTGTGGCCGGCAAGAAGCCGGGCGAGGGCGTCAAGCTTCTGGAGGAGGCCCGCGCCATTGGCACCAGCGCCTTTGTGATGGCGGAAATGCGCGCCAACACTCCGCCCAAGGAAGACGACATCAAGGAAATCCTGTCGCGCCCCAATGGCACGGCTGAACTGGACGCAATGATCGACAACCTGGAGCCGGAAGCTCAGCGTGCCGTGGTCAAGGTCGCGTTCAAGGCGCGTTTTGGATGCGATATCAAGAACTTCAGCAACGAGAACCTGGCCCCGGCCTCGGAAATTGCCGACAACAACCTGAAAGGGCCGAACATCGTCGCCTTCTACAAGGCGATGCAGGACCTGCCGCTGGATCACACGCTGAACAACGACTCGCTGCAAAGCTTTGCGGTGAACGAGGCTGCCAAGGGCGGTTCCAAGTACCAAAGCGACAAGAAGCGGATCGTGATGCACGAAGGCGATGCCGGGGCCTCGCCCAATTACGCCTTTGGTAGCGACGATGCGGTCGGCAGCCTGGACGATGCCGCCACCCCGGAAGAGCGCGCCGAGCTGGAGAAATGCAAACCCGCCAACGAGGAACCGGTCACCTTCTTCAATTGGAACACCCTGCATGAGGTCGGCCATGCGGTCGACGACAAGCAGAGCTTCATGAAGAACAACGGCAAGAAGAAGGACTTTGGCGGCTGGACCGAACACGGCATGGATATTTCTGGCATCGCAGACAAGATTGCCAAGAAATTCAGCTATGATACGGCCTATGTCACTGAATACATGGCCCATAACAAAAGCGCCCATGTGCCGCCCAGGCCGGAGGATGAAACCTGCTCGGATGAGGACTGGGAAAGCCGCCGGATCAAGATGGAGGCCTTTGTCGATATGGCCTCGGAACCGGCCAAACCCTGGTCCAGCATGGCCACCGCCAAGAAGCTGGCAATCGGCGGGGTGGTCTATCAGGAAAGCTACCCCAACAGCTGGAACTCCTATCTGCTCAGCGAGCGCGCCAAGGGGATCACCGGCTACCAATTCCGGGCGCCGGGGGAGTGGTTCTCGGAGCTGTATGCCGCCTTTCATTCCGGCAAGCTGAAGCCGAACCACCCTGCCGTTGGCTGGCTGGAAAAACTCTGACCTATTGAAAGGCTTCTGACCGATGTCCCTATTTCACCCCGTCAATCTGGTCTGCCCGCAGTGCGAGGCGCCGGTGACCATGATGGCCGTGGGCAGCGTAAACGCCGACCGGCGGCCTGACCTGCGCGACGATATCCTGCAAGACCGGTTTCAGGACTGCGCCTGCGATGCCTGCGGCGAAAGCTTCCGGCTGCAGCCTCAGTTCAACTATCTGGATGCAGGCCGCGGCCAGTGGATTGCCGCGATGCCTGCCAGCCGCCTGCGCGACCATCTGGAACTGGAGGATGAGGCCAGGGAGCTGTTCGGCGCCAGCTATGGTGCCAGCGCCCCGGCGGCGGCCCGCGACGTCGGCAGCGGCCTGGCGGCGCGCCTCACTTTCGGCTGGCCTGCAGTGCGGGAGAAGCTGCTGATTAAGCAGCTGGGACTTGATGACGTGATCGTCGAAATGATGAAGCTGCACATCCTACGCAGCGTGGAAACGGTTCCGCTGGCAGAAGGCATCGAACTGCGTCTGACCGAAGCGGATGAAGAGGAAGACAGCTATGTGTTCGCCTGGCTGGAAACGGCGTCAGAGCAATACCTTGAATACATGACCGTCCCGGCAGAGCTCTACCGTGCCATCCAGGGCAACCCGGAGGGCTGGGCCGCCGTCCGCGGGCGGCTGGACAACGGTTATTTCGTGGACATGCAGAAGCTGTACATGGGCGAAGGGCGCCAGGCAGAGTGATCTAGTTCTGTCTGACCAGGCAAGCGTCACGAGTTCAGGTCAGTTTTGCAGTAAATAGGTTTCAGCTAAGGGCAGCCAGACGTTCCTGCAGAACAGGTCTTCTGGCAAGGCCTGCAGCTTTGCTCATGGGAGAAACCTTCGGGGATGGCATGCACTGGTGCGGTCTGCAATAATGCCGGCTGGACGGTCCGGCGTCTGCGCAGAAATCAAGCCTTGACCGGGTACCGGAACCCGGCAGTCCAGGTAATCCCGGAAGCAGACCAATGAGCCAGCAAACTGTTCTTGTTACCGGGTCTTCCGGCTTTATCGGCTACCATCTGTGCCAGCGGCTGTTAGCAGACGGATATCGCGTCGTTGGTATCGACAACCTGTCTGACTACTACAGTGTCCAGCTCAAGCGGGACCGCCAGGAGATGCTGGAACGGCATCCGGCTTTCAGCGTCATCAACCGCAGCATCGAAGAGCGCGGTGTCATGATGGAACTTTTCTCGGCGCACAGGCCTGACTTTGTGGTGCATCTCGCGGCCCAGGCTGGGGTACGTTATTCGATCGAAAACCCGCGTTCTTATCTGGATAGCAACATAACCGGCACCTTTGAGATCCTGGAGGCCGCTCGCGCCTATCCGCCGCGGCACATGCTGCTGGCCTCCACTTCCTCGGCTTTTGGCGCCAACACCGAGATGCCCTACAAGGAGACCCAAAAGGCCGATCACCAGATGTCCTTCTATGCCGCAACCAAGAAGGCGACGGAGAACATGGCGCATTCCTATGCGCATCTGTTTGAACTTCCGGTCACCATGTTCCGGTTTTTTACAGTCTATGGTCCCTGGGGACGGCCGGACATGGCGCTGTTCAAATTCACCAAGGCGATCCTCGAAGGGAAGCCGATTGATGTTTACAATTACGGCGACATGAAGCGGGATTTCACCTATGTCACCGATTTGGTCGAAGCGATCCGGCTGCTGCTGGATGCCGTTCCGCAACGCCGGCCGGACGGTGTTGTGCCGGAGGGCGACAGCCTGTCGCCTGTAGCACCGCATCGTGTGGTCAACATCGGCAATTCTGAATCCGTGCGGCTGACCGCCTTTATCGAGGCGATCGAGGCGGCTACCGGGCGTAAGGCAGAACAGAACCTGATGCCGATCCAAGCCGGTGATGTTCCGGCGACTTGGGCGGATGCTTCGCTGCTTCACAGGCTCACGGGATACAATCCTCAAACTGCCGTGGCTGAGGGCGTAGAGCATTTCGTCAACTGGTACCGGGAGTATTATGACGCTCCATTCCCTGCAATAGACGGCAGCTAAAGCGGTCTGTCCGGCACCACGGGAAAGGGCAGGCCCAGTAAGGCAGTTGGTGCCGTTATCGGAGCAATGCCTGACGACTATGCTGGCTGTGTGATTTGGAAGGAAGCCGTTGACGCGAGTGACCTTGGTCATGTTGAAGACAATCAAAGGTTTATAGCCGATGGTTTTGTAGTTCTGTTTTGAGGGGCTGGCTACAGGCCGCAAAGCAAGAGGAATTTCCGATGAATAAAGTTCTGTTTCCACTTCCAGAGACACCGGTCGTTCCAGTGATGGGAGAGGAGGCTGGCTACCAGGTGGGGCGGATCTTTTGTGTTGGACGCAACTATGCAGCACATGCCGCCGAGATGGGTAACGAAGTGGACCGGGAAGCGCCGTTCTATTTCACCAAGGCGGCTGCCAATGCTGTTCTGACGGATGAAGTTGTGCCTTATCCTCCGGGTACAGATGACTTTCACTATGAAATGGAGCTTGCGGTGGCAATCGGGGCACCGGTTTTCCGGGCCGGGCCGGCAGAAGCAGCGGCTTCCGTATTTGGCTATGGCTGTGCATTGGATATGACCCGGCGTGACCTGCAAATTCGGGAGCGAAGGAAACAGCGTCCATGGGATCTGGGGAAAGATCTGGAGAATGGCACCGTGTTGGCCCCGATGAGCAGGGCGGGCGATTGGGAGGGTCCGGCCGGCCAGCAGATCTGGCTGGAGGTGAATGGGGAGATCAGGCAGGACGCTACGCTGGCGGAGATGATCTGGTCTGTGACTGACATCATTGGTCACCTATCGGGGTTCTATCATTTGCGGCCGGGCGACATAATCCTGACTGGCACACCTGCCGGTGTCGGAGCGGTTCAGACTGGCGATCGGATTCGTGGAGGGGTGGACGGGCTTGCGCCGGTTGAGCTGACATTGGCTGCTGCGGAATGACGCAGGATGTCCCGTGCCGCGATAGTTGTTGCCATGCGGCGGTTTCCATATGTATCAATTTGGATGTGATTTATGGCCGTTTCGTAACGTATTGAATGGTGAATCCCGCTGACAATGGGGCGAGCGGACAGATTTCATGAGTAAAAAATGCATAATCTGCTGTTGATGGTTACAAACGCACCTAATAGCAGGGAAGCAGTCGGTTCGTTAAACGAACCCGAATGAGGGTTCTGACGGCAGAAACGGAAAGAAAATCGCCGGGCGCCGCAGCAATCTTGCGACGGTGGAGGTCCGGTAAATGATTTGGTCAAAGGGAGGACACACATGACCACTCGCAGAAAGCTTTTGGGGGCAGCGGGCGCAGCGGCCCTGGCGGTGTTTGGCGCGATGCCGGCATTTGCCCAGGAAGTGACCTTGAAACTGCACCAGTTCCTGCCGGCGCAGGCAAACGTGCCGAAACTGATCCTGGATGTCTGGGCGGACAATGTCGAGGAAGCCTCGGGCGGGCGGATCAAGATCGACCGCTTCCCTTCGATGCAGCTGGGCGGCAAGCCGCCGGAGCTGATGGATCAGGCCATTGACGGCGTGGCCGACATCGTCTGGACCGTGGTGGGATACACGCCTGGACGCTATCCCTCGACCGAAGTGTTCGAACTGCCGTTCATGATGACCAATGCGCGCGCTGTTTCACATGCCTATTGGGAAATGTTCGACAAGCACATGAAGGACACTGAGTTCAAGGATGTGCACATCCTGGGCACCTGGGTGCATGGCCCCGGCATGATCCACACCTCTGATCCGGTGGAAACGCCCGAAGATCTGGAAGGCATGAAAATCCGCGGCGGCGGCCGCTCGGTCAACGCACTGCTGACCGAACTGGGCGCAACTCCGGTGGGTATGCCGGTTCCGGCGATTCCGGAAGGCCTGTCCAAAGGCGTGATCGACGGCACCACCATTCCGTGGGAAGTGACCGCGGCGCTGAAGGTTCCGGAACTGGTGGAGAACCACACCGAGTTCACTGGCAAAGCCCTTTACACCCTGACCTTTGTTTTGGCGATGAACAAAGATAAGTATAAAAGCCTGCCGGATGATCTGAAGAAGGCCATCGACGACAACTCCGGCCTGGAGTTCTCGGTCTTTGCCGGCGGCACACAGGCGGATTCCGATGGCCCGTCGCGCGAAATGGCGCTGGACTTGGGTAACAACGTGATCACCCTGGACGAAGAGCAGACCGCTATCTGGCGAGAGCGTGCGCAGCCGATTTACGACCAGTGGATCGCTGACATGAAGGAAAAAGGCATCGACGGTGCCGCGCTGATCGAAGAAGCCAGCGGGCTGATCGAGAAATACACGCCGCAGTACCAGTAAGGCGTTTGAATTGATAAAAGTGAAGGGCCGCGCGGCATTGGCACTGCGGCCCTTTGCATACCGGAACAAGGCAACTGAACCATGCACAAGCTCATGATGCGGCTGGCCAAATCAATGGCCTACCTGGGCGGTGCGGTCCTCACTCTTCTAATCATTCTGACATGTGTTTCAATCGCTGGGCGCCTGCTCAACGGTTTCTTCCATGGCGATTTGATGGAGCGGATTGCGCCCGGGTTTTCGAAATGGATGACAGGCTGGGTCGGGCCAGTGAACGGCGACTTTGAGCTGGTCGAGGCAGGGGTGGCCTTTGCAATCTTCGCCTTCCTGCCGTTGTGCCAGATCACTGCTGGTCATGCCTCGGTCGATGTGGTGGCCAATGCGTTTCCGCGCGGTGTCAAACGGTTCCTTCGGATGGTGACCGAAGTTGTTTTTGCTGCTGTTCTGGTGCTGATCGCCTGGCGGTTGGCTGAAGGCCTTGCAGGCAAGTTTTCCAATGGCGAGACCTCCTTCCTGCTCGAGTTCCCGATCTGGTGGGCCTATGCCATCAGCCTGCTTGCAGCGGTCGTAGCCGCCATCGTTGGCATCTATATGGGTGCAATCCGCACCATTGAATTCTTTACCGGCCGGATCCTGATCTGGGACGGCGTGGAGGGTGAACAGTGACAGCTCTTGAAATTGGCATCGCCTCCTTCCCGGTTCTGATGCTTCTGATTTTTTTGCGGGTGCCTATCGGGCTTTCGATGTTTCTTGTTGGCCTCGGCGGACTTATCTGGGTGACAGACGGGACTCAGGTTGCCTTTGGCCGCTTGAAAAGCGAGACCTATACTACCTTTTCCTCCTACTCGCTGACCATCGTGCCGATGTTCCTGCTGATGGGGCATTTCGCAACGCTGGGCGGCATGTCCACCGCGTTGTTCAAGGCGGCCGAAGGGTTCCTGGGCCACCGCAAGGGCGGTGTCGCCATGGCGGCAATTGGTGCTTGCGCAGGTTTTGGTGCAATTTGCGGGTCCTCACTTGCGACAGCTGCCACTATGGGCCGGGTCGCACTGCCGGAACTGAAGCAATACGGCTATGCCGGCGGGTTTTCGACGGCGACACTGGCTGCAGGCGGCACGCTGGGCATTCTAATCCCGCCATCCGTGGTGCTGGTGATCTATGCAATTCTGACTGAGCAAAACATTGCCAAGCTGTTCTTGTCGGCCTTCATCCCCGGCCTGCTGGCAGCGCTTGGCTATGTGATTGCGATTTCCATCTATGTCCGCCTTTTCCCGGAAAGCGCAGGCACCCGCCCGCCAGTTCCCTGGGGCGAGCGCTTTGCCGCGCTGTTCCATGTATGGCCGGTGCTTCTGGTGTTTGGCCTTGTGGTTGGCGGTATCTACCTGGGCTGGTTCACCCCGACGGAAGGTGCAGCGGTAGGGGCGTTTGGCACCGGCCTGATTGCTTGGCTCAATGGCGGTCTGAACCGCGAAACCCTGGCAGATAGTTTCCTAGTGACCGCGCGCTCCACCGCGATGATCTTCTTCATTGTGCTGGGCGCAGGTTTCTACAACGGCTTTCTGGCGCTGACCAAGGTGCCTCAGGAACTGGCCGACTTCGTGGTAAGTCAGGGCCTTAGCCCCTGGATGGTGCTGACGCTGATCCTCGCCTTCTACTTGGTGTTTGGCTGCCTGATGGATTCGCTGTCGATGATCCTGCTGACTATCCCGATCTTCTTCCCGGTGATTTCCGCGATGGACTTTGGCCTGCTGTCGCTGCCCGCGATGCAGGCGGATGCAGCCATGGAGGTCCTGAGGGCGGGAGTTCCTGAAGGGATGGGGGCTGAGATGCTGGCCTCTATACAGGATGCCATCGCCACTGGTGCCGAACTGACCCGCGAGCAGATGAAGGAACTGGGCATCCGCGTCACAGAAGGCCGGGTAAACCGGATCGAGGCGGAGTATGTCGCCATCTGGTTTGGCGTGCTGGTGCTGATCGTTGTTGAAGTGGGCCTGATCACTCCGCCAGTTGGTATGAACCTGTTCATCATCAACGCGATGGACCGCAAGACCCGGATGATCGACACCTACAAGGCGGTGATGTTCTTCGTCGCTTCCGACATCATCCGGGTGATCATCCTGGTGGCGTTCCCGGTGATTACTCTGCTGCCGCTGATGCTTATGCAGTAAACATAACGGCCCCTTTCCGGTTGTCCGGGGAGGGGCGTGCCAAAGCTTGTGCAGGAAATGGAAATATTATGTGACGCAGGTTTGGATTGACCTGAATCACGTTTCCGGGTTCCGCTTGCGGGAATATGATGCACCAGATGGGGAGACCCGCCATGCAAATCAGCAGAAGCAAAGCCGCCGCGCCGAAGGTTCAGGCGCTGGCAACGGAAGTTTCCGCGCTGCAGGGACCTTGTGTCGGCTGCACCAATTGTGTCGGGCTGTGTGACGCGCTGATAGATGCGCTAGTGCTGCCGGATCTGATTCTGTCCCGGAAGCGCGGCAGTTCGTAAGGCGGACTTGCCTGCCATTGCGGTTTGATACCTCGGACAGGCGCCGGTAGGGTGCTCCTGCAGAGGTATGCGAGGCAGTGAAAATGGCAGAGCAGGACACATTCACCCATGAAATCCGCGTGGGCTGGGGCGATTGCGACCCGGCACGGATTGCCTATACCGGGCGGCTGCCGGCCTTTGCGCTGGAGGCAATCGACGCCTGGTGGGAGCATCACCTGGACGGCGATGGCTGGTATCAGATGGAGCTGGACCGCGGCACCGGCACTCCCTTTGTGCACATGAGCATTGACTTCCGCTCGCCGGTCACCCCGCGGCACCGGTTGCTGTGCGAGGTTTGGCCCTCGGCGCTGGGCAGCAAGTCGGTCACCTTCAGGGTGAACGCACGGCAGGCCGGTACCCTGTGTTTCGAGGGTAAGTTTGTCTGCGTCTTCATTGCTCCGGAAACCTTTACTGCAAGGCCCGCGCCGGACGATTACCGTCGGGTGATCGAGGCGCAGCTGAGGCCGGAGTGAAGCGAATCATCGCAGCCAGCCGTCAGCAAAAAACACGCCGCCAACGCCTGCAAACCTCGCCACCCTGACCAGCTCAGCCTCCAGCCGTTTGGTGCGGGCTGCTGACCACTTAATATCCTGCTCCGGCCAGACTGCAGTAACGCGCAGGAGATCCGCGTCGCGGTCCGCCTTCATGTCAATGCGGCCTACCAGCCGCGTGCCTTCCATCAGCGGAAAGACGTAGTATCCGTATTGCCGTTTGGGAGCGGGGGTGAAGACCTCGATCCGGTAGTGGAACCCGAATAGCCTTTCCGCCCGCTTGCGGTCACGCAGGGCAGGGTCGAAGGGGCTGAGCACGCGTATCCGTCCTGGCGCAGGTCCTAGTTCCGCTGCAGTGTCAACTGTCCCTGGACGGGCGAACACCTTGCGCAGCTTGCCATCCGCCTGTTCGAATTCGATTTCTTCCAGATCACCGAGCCGCATCTGCCCGGCGCACCAGGCCTTGGCTTCTGTTGGTGAGGCCGTGTCCCAGAAAGCGGCGATTTCTCCAGACGTGGCAAAGCCCAACCTGTCCAGCGCGGCGGAACACAGCCAATTGAGAGATGCAGCTTCATCGTAGGAGGAACTGGAGCGCAGATGTTCCTCTATCACCCGGTCCGTCAGATCATAGCGTTTCTGAAATCCTTCGCGCCCGATCACAGTCAGCGCGCCGGAGCGCCATAGGTATTCCAGTGCGGTCTTGGACGGGTGCCAGTCCCACCAGCCGCCAGAGCCTTTCTTCTCATCCTTGCCGACATCGGAGGAGCTGACCGGCCCGTGATCGCGGACATGTTTTAGTACGGCTTCGAACCGCGCCTCGAACCCGTCCCGGCGCCAATTGCGCCAGCGTTTGCGCAGCAGGTCCTTGTCGCGCTCAAAACGCAGGTGCCAGTGCGGATAAAATGCCATCGGAATAACGGCGGCATCATGGGTCCAGTGTTCAAACAGCTCCCGGTCGCGCTCGTAAAGCTGTTTGAGGTTTTGCGCCCTGTAGCCTGGCCGACGCGAGAACAGGATCACATCATGGGCTCGCGCCACGGTGTTGATGCTGTCAAGCTGCACAAATCCAAGTCGTTGGATCAGCGCTAGAAGATCGCTACCCTTGGCAGGGCCTGCGGGCTTCTCCAGCAGGGCGTGGCGGTTCAGGAACAACCGCCGCGCCTTTTGATTGCCAAGCCGCTGAAGCGCCATCAGCGCCGTTTCAGAGTATCGCCATAGGAAATGGTCGGGGTCAGCGTGACATGTTTTTCGATCTCAGTGTCCGGATCTTCCAACTGGGCCGCGATAATCTCTGCAGCTTTGCGTCCGATTTCCAGCCGGCACGCGTCCATAGTAGCGAGCTGCCGGGGCAAACCCTGCAACAGTTCTACACCATTGAAGCCGGCCAAACCAATCTGGCCGGGAACGCTGATGCCCTGCTCCTGAAGGTACAGCAAGCCGCCTGCGCCGATCATATCATTGGAGTAATAGAGAAAATCCAGCTCAGGGGAACGATCCAGCATGACCTGGGTCATCTCACGCCCCTTGGCAAGCGCCGAGCCGCCGGAATAAAACTCCCGGTCCTCGATCTCCACACCTTCTTTGGCCAGCACCTCGGTGAAACCCTCGAAGCGTTTGCGCGCGCGGTGGTCCAGCGGCATCTTGGTGCCCATGAAGCCGATGTGTCGGTACCCGGCCTTGAGGATAGCCTTGGCCATTTCGCGGCCAGCGCGGCGGTGGGAGATACCGACCATAGCGTCCACCGGCTTGCCATCAGTATCCATGATCTCCACCACCGGTATCCCGGCGCTGCTCAGCATGGCGCGGGCGGCGTCCGTATGTTCCAGGCCTGCGATGATTACTCCCGAAGGGCGCCAGGAGAGCATCTCGTAGAGGACTTTTTCCTCCTTCTCAGGCTGATAGTCAGTCACGCCGACGACGGGCTGAAGCTCAGTGTTTTCCAGCACCTTGTTGATGCCGGTCAGCACCTCGGGGAACACCATGTTCGAAAGCGAGGGAATGATCACTGCCACCAGGTTCACCCGGTTCGAGGCCAGCGCGCCGGCAATCTTGTTGGGAACATAGCCCAGTTCCTTGGCGGCAGTCAGCACCTTGGTGCGGGTCTTCTCCGAGACGTCGCCGCGGTTGCGCAGAACCCGGCTCACAGTCATTTCGGAAACACCGGTTGCTTCGGATACATCGCGAAGGGTGAGCGGGCGCTTGCTGTCCGTGGTCACGTTCCTGAGCCTCTTGTTTTGTCTGCCCCTAAAGTTAGCGCAGACATGACTTGCTGCACAATGGAAACTGCGCGCGGCAAATCGGCTTTGGCCTGTCCCCATCCCATTGTGATCGCAGGTGGGATTTGCTATCGCGGAAAGACACGGCCCCGTGGCTCAACTGGATAGAGCAGCCCCCTCCTAAGGGGCAGGTTGCAGGTTCGAATCCTGCCGGGGTCGCCAGAGTTCTGGCGAGGAAACAGGCTGCGCGTTCCGTTTTTTCGTACTTTATCGGATCATTTTTGCGCTGGCTGGATCGTGCGAGGCAGGAGGGCATGGATGCTAGTTAAGGGGATGCTATCCGGCCGCATCCGGATAGATTTTTACTAGGCATATTTGTGGTATACGGTGGTGCCGCTGAAGGGACTCGAACCCCCGACCCCATCATTACGAATGACGTGCTCTACCAGCTGAGCTACAGCGGCACCGGCCTTGCGCTCGAAGCGTGGCAAGTGATGCTCATTTAAACTTTGCGCATTTGCCGCGCAAGTGTGGATCACACCGAAAAAACTGGAAGGCCCGTCGTGGCGCTGGGCAGCTCACCAAAGCGGGCGCGGTAAAGCTGGGAAAACCGGCCAAGGTGGGAGAACCCGCAGTCATAGGCAATGCTGCAGACCGGTGTTTGCGGGCTCCGCGACAGCATTAGGTAGCGTGCCAGGTCGAGCCGCAAGTCGCGCACGTATTCCATCGGTGTAAGGCCAAAATGCTTGCGGAACCCGGCCTGCAGTGACCGGATGCTGCAGTCTGCGGCAGCAGCTATGGCCGGGACGGAAAGCGGCTCGCCGATATTGGCGTGGATGTAATCGCGGGCGCGCCGGATCTGGCTGCTGCTCCCGGATGAGCGGGATGCCAGCAGGTGGCGAATATTGCTTTGCTGATGGGTTAACAGGCCAAGGATCAGCTGCTCTTCGATCACTTGCTGCTGTATTGCGCTCCAGCTGCCAAAGCCGGCCTGGTTTTCCGTGGCGTTGACACAGGCTGCGAACTGGCGTGCCCAGCCCTGCAAGGCGCCGCCGGACACGGGGAGCGCGGTGTCAAAGACAACAGCCTCGCGCAGGGACAAGCCGGCAGCCTGTTCGGCAAGTGAATGCAGGTCGCTCCGCCTGATTTGCAGCAGCAGCATCCGGCAATCGGCGTGCCACGTCATCCGGGAATCCCGGGTCGGGTTGAGCACGGTGGCGGTGTGGCGGTCAGATGCCACCGGTGTGGAGCCATTGGCCACCAGAGCCCGGCCGCTGAGCGGCATCTGCACCAGGTAAAAATCCTGCAACTCGCCCGGGTCGATCTGCACCGTGGATCCGTAGCTGAGGTAATTGAGTGACAGGGCCTGACCGCGCACATAGTTGTGGCGGGCACCGGTTCCTCGGGAAGGGCCTGCTGGCTGCAGACTGTGGTCGCAGAACTTTTGCGCCACCAGCGTGCGCACTTCGTCGATGTCGCGGCTGTGGAACTGCCGCCATGCGCGCAGCGGCTCGCGTGCTCCTGAAGACTGCGGTGCTGTCATTTCCGCAGCCTAGCACGGTTTGCAACTCAGGCAATCACGCCGAGCTGCGCTTATTTGCGCATTTTGGATAATCCTTTTCCAGCACTGCCCATAGGCTTTGGGGACGAACTGATAAGGGAGGAACAAATGGCTCTGGATCAGGGAATCACCAAGGCCGCCGACGGATTGGGCGGTACGTCCTGGAATGTGGTTGGTCACACCTATACGCCCAAGCTGCACAGTGAGAACGCCTTTATCTGGCACGCAGTAATTCCAGACGGCACCTTCGTGCCGCCGCATGTGCATCCAACACAGGATGAATGGATAACCATGCTGGAGGGCACGCTGGACGTGGAATTTGGCGGCGATGTTTACCAGGCGGGGCCGGGTGACACCGTGCGGATGCCGATGGGCGTTGCGCATGGGATCTTCAACCGCTCCGGCATTACTGCGTCCTGTGTTTTCGGCGTAGCGCCTTCACGCAAGCTATATGACCTCTTCTGCGCCCTGGACGGCGTGACCGACCCGGAAGAACTGGTGCGATTGTCGGCTCTGCATGAGGTCGACTTCCTGCCGCCGCCGGCGGAATAAGGGAGGCGGACATGGTGAAGCAAAAAACGATCGCCGTGATCGGCGGCGGGGTAAGCGGGCTGGCCGCGGCCAAGGCCTTTGCGGAAAAGGGGCATCAGGTTCTGGGGTTTGAGCGCAGTCACGACTTGGGCGGGGTGTGGGAGCCTTCGCGATCCTACCCAGGGGTGCAAACGCAATCGCCCAAGGACCTGTATTGCTATACTGACCATCCGATGCCGGAGGAGTATCCGGAATGGCCCAAGGGGCCGCAGGTGCATGCCTATCTGCATTCCTATGCGGACAAGCACGATCTGCACCGCCTGTTCCAGCTGAACACCAACGTGCTGGAGATGGACCGGCGCCCGGACGGTCAGCCGGGCTGGCGGCTGGTGATCGAGACAGGCGGCGAGACCCGGGTGCAGGACGTCGATTTCGCGGTGATCTGCACCGGGCAGTTTTCCGAGAAGAACATCCTGACCCATCCTGGGCAGGAGGCCTTCACCGCGCAGGGCGGGGAGGTGATGCACTCCTCGGAGTACCTGGATCCCGAACACGCGCGCGGCAAGCGGGTGGTGGTGCTGGGCGGCTCCAAATCCGCGACCGACGTGGCGGTGAATGCGGCGCAGAACGGCGCCAGGCAGGTGCATCTGGTCTACCGGCAGAATGTCTGGCGGGTGCCGTATTTCGTCGGCGGCATTAACTTCAAGAAGCTGCTCTATATGCGGGCGCAAGAAGTGCAGTTCAACGGCTGGGGGCGCAGCTGGCTGCATAAGGCATTTTACGGGCTTGCCAAGCCGCTGATATGGGCGAACTTCCGTGGGTTAGAGACGCTATTGAAGCTGCAGCTGGGCTTGAAAAAATGGGATATGGTGCCGGATATTCCGATTGAAAAGGATGTCTCGTGTTCGGTGCCGATCGTGACGCCCGGCCTGTTCGAGGGTTTCAAGGACGGCTCGATCCTCCCGCACCGCACTACCTTCTCGCGGTATGAACGCGATGAAATCGTGCTGGAAAATGGCGTGCGAATCGGCGCGGACTTGGTGATTTCTGCCGTCGGCTGGAAGCTAGGTATTCCCTATCTGGCGCAGCAGCACCTAGATAAGCTGATCGAGGCGGACGGCCAGTACCGGACCTACCGGCTGGCGGTGAACCCGGATCTGCCGGAAATGGGTTTTGTCGGGTTTAACTCCAGCTTCTGCACGATTCTGTCTGCAGAGATGGTGGCGAACTGGCTGGTGCGTTATGCCGACGGCAAGCTGGCACGGCAGCCGTCGCGGGCAGACATGGAGGAAAACATCCAGATGATGCTCGAATGGCGCCGTAAGGAGCGCCCGGCGGCGCAGATCTATGGAGGGCTGTGCTCGGCCCCGTTCCATTTCAAGCATTTCGACGAGCTGCTGATGGATATGGGCGCGACGCAATGGAAACGGTCGAATCCGCTGGCCGAGCAATTTGCGCCGCCTGACGCCAGCGCCTATGGCCGCTTTCTGGCGACGGCGCCGCAATATCAGGCGGCCTGAGGCCCGCCCCTGTGCCTGCCGGAAACGGCGGGCGCACATGCTTTAGCGGTCACGCAGTTACTGCTGCGATGCGCTGCTATTCGAGTGAGGGGGGATGGTGCCCAGGAGAGGACTCGAACCTCCACGTCCATACGGACACTAGCACCTGAAGCTAGCGCGTCTACCAATTCCGCCACCTGGGCAGGTGTCGTGAGGAGGGCGTATAAGCGGAGTCGCGGGCAGCGTCAAACGGAAATTCTGCCTCTTGGGAAATTTTTCCGGAAAACGCGAAGAGTTCCGTTTTCCCATTTAAATCCAGTGCATTGGAGAACTCAGCCGGAATTTCTCCGATCCGTATTTCCGTGTGCCGGTTTGATCCTGCGCAAAGTGGCGGATCTGCAAAAGAGGCATAGGAAAGTCATGAAACAGATTGACCGCCTCCAAGCCCTTGGGCTGTTCGACAGCCGGGTGCCCCGCTACACATCATACCCGACCGCGCCGGTGTTTTCTGCAGCCGTTGGTGCTGCGGAGCAGGCCCTCGAACTGCAGGCATTGAATCCAGATGTGCCGGTCTCGGTCTATTTGCATATCCCGTTCTGCGAGCGGTTGTGCTGGTTCTGCGCCTGCCGCACTCAAGGCACCCAGACGCTGAGCCCGGTCGAGAGCTACATCGGTACGCTGGAACAGGAGCTAAAACTGGTAGCCCCGTTTTTGCCTAAGGGGCTTCGAATGGGGCGGATGCATTGGGGGGGTGGGACACCGACCATTTTGCCGCCCCACCTGATCCACCGGCTGGCGCAGGCGGTGAAGGCGGTTTTTCCGCATACTGAGGATTGGGAATTCTCTGTTGAGATTGACCCCACCATGGTGGACCGCGACAAAATTGAAGCGCTGGCCGCGGA
Organism: Leisingera sp. ANG1; assembly: GCF_000203975.2. Taxonomy (GTDB): domain Bacteria; phylum Pseudomonadota; class Alphaproteobacteria; order Rhodobacterales; family Rhodobacteraceae; genus Leisingera. The sequence continues at coordinate 117,689 of NZ_AFCF02000002.1, forward strand.
AGGCATGAACCGCGCCAGTATCGGCATCCAGGACTTCGACCCGCTGGTGCAGCAGGCAATCGGCCGGGCGCAGCCGTTCGAGGTGACCAAGGCCTGTGTCGAAGATCTGCGCGCGGCAGGGATCAATTCGCTGAACGCTGATCTGGTCTATGGGCTGCCGCATCAGACGCAGGCGCGGATGGCGGATACGGTGGAGAAGGTGCTGAGCCTCAGCCCTGACCGGCTGGCGCTGTTCGGCTATGCGCACGTGCCTTGGGTGGCCAAACGGCAGAAGCTGATCAAGGAGGAGACGCTGCCCGACGATCTGGCGCGCTATCATCTGGCCGGGATGGCAGCGGAGAAATTTGCTGAGGCCGGGTTTGCGGCAATCGGCATCGACCATTTCGCCAAACCTGGCGACGGGCTGGAGGTTGCGGCCCGCACCGGCCACCTGCGCCGGAACTTCCAGGGCTATACGGACGATACCTGCCCGACGCTGATCGGGTTCGGTGCGTCCTCGATCTCCCGTTTTGCCGGCGGCTTCATCCAAAATGCAGCGGCGACGCCTGCTTATGTGCAGCGGGTCGAGGCCGGGCTTCTGACCGGCGCGCGCGGCCATGTGATGAGCCAGGACGACCTGCTTCGGGGCCGTGCCATCGAGATGCTGATGTGCGAGTTCCGGCTGGACCGGGTAGAGCTGCGGCAGCGGTTCGGAGATCTGGCGGGAAGTCTCGATGCGGATCTGGCTCAGGTTGCAGCCCGGTTTGGTGATCTGGTGAACCTGGATGAGGACGCGCTGGAGATCGTTCCCGAGGGCCGCCCGCTGACCCGGATTATTGCCAGCAGCTTCGATGCCCATGTGCCCGAAGGCGTGCGTTACAGCAGGGCCTCCTAATCTGAAGGCGAGCCGCTCCCGCCTGTTCCTGGGCCTCTTGCCGGAGGCTCTTCGAAGTTGGGCTTAGCGCTGCGCTGGCGCACAGCTCGGACAGGCATGGAGCTTTTTAGCGCAGGGCTGAGAGTATGGCTTGCAGCCCGGCGAAGGTGCCAATTGCACTAGGGAGTGGGGCTGCATCACGGTAAGAACGGCTGGTCACGGCAGACCCGGTTCTATGAGATATTCGTTAGAAGGCGCAGCGCAGCTGCAAGGCCCAAGGTTGCCAAGGGGGCGGGCGCAGCCGGTGCACCTGCTGGCGGGGGAGATCTCCGGCAGCGTTGATGTCAGCCGTCTTTCACCAGCCGGAACCCCAGATAATCCGGTGGCAGGCCAACCGCGCAGCCGCCGACGCTGGCGTCCCGGATGAAGTCGATAACCACCGCCCGGTGGCGGCCGCCGGTGATGCGGGCGCTGCAATAAGGATCGCCAAGCACTAGGCTGCCATCCTTGTTCACTTCGCCATTTTGCATGCAGCCGTCCGTCCATTCCCAGATGTTGCCGCCAAGACCAGTGAGGCCGTTGCTATTGGCACCGGGTTCGCTTTTCGGATCCTGCGCAGGCCCTGGCAGTCCGCGCAGGGTCACGCCGCGCGCATATTGGCGCAGCCAGCGCTGGGCGGGGTCTCCGTTTTCTGTTTCAACAGCTTCATCACCAAAAATTTCGGCTGAGGCGAGTTGCCATTCGGCCTCGTCCGGCAGACGCCAGCGCTGGCCGGTCTGCTTTGAATACCACTGGGCATAGGCGGTTGCGTCGTGCCAGCTGACGTGTGTCTGCGCCTGTCCGCCGTCCGCCGGTGCTCTGTCTGCCTTCTTGCAGGCGCCCGCAGTCACGCAAGCGGCGTATTCACTGCCGGAGACCTGGTCTTTCATGATCTCAAAAGCCGCCACCTGGCGCTGCTGTTCCGGTGGCACCACACTTTTGCCGTTTCTGTGAAAGTTCCCGATTGGACGGTAGGCGATTGTGTCTGCCTCGATGAACACAGTTTCGGCCAGCGGGGCTGGATCCTTGACCGTCGAAAACCAAAGGCCCGGAACGCCAATGGCGGCGGCCAATCCGGCGGCAATCAGCTCAAATTTCATGTCAGCGTCCCTTCAAGCAAAAACGGGCGGCCGCATTGCGCAGCCGCCCGGTCCAGTTTCACGTCCAGCCTAAATTTAGGAGCCGGAGTATTCGGTCGGGGCGACCACCTGTTCCATAAGGTCGTTGTTCCATTCGCCTTCGACCACCACATGTGCGGTTGCGCCAAGGTTTACCGCCTCGATCAGGTTGTGGTTCACATAGGCGTAGACACCCGGTTGCAGGAACTCGTAGAGCGCTGCCCCGGCAGAGCCGCCGCGGATGAACCAAGTTTCCAGATCGCGGTCCGGCACGTTGTTGAATTTGCCGGCTTCCCAGACGAGGTCGCCGTGTCCGCCGATCAGGTGCGGACGGCTGTCGCGGTTGGCCTGGCTGTGCACAAACAGCACTTTCTCGCCTTGCTTTGCCTTCATGGCGTTTTCACCGGTCAGCGCGCCCACTGCGCCGTTGAAGACCACATGGCTGGGGATCAGCCCGTTCATGACTTCCAATGTATCCGGATAGCTTTCTCCGACGTCCTCATAGCGGATGTAGTCGCCGTTTTCGTCCTTTGGAATGTAGAACTCGTTTTCGCCGATGTAGTAGACGCGGTCGTATTTCACCGGATCGCCATTGTGGTCCGACAGCCCTTCGCGCGGCAGCACCATGATGGTGCCCGCCATGCCGGAGGCGACGTGCCACGGGATCATGGGGCCGCCCGGGGCGCAGTGGTAGACAAAGGTGCCTGGGCGGGTGGCCTTGAAGCGCAGCACGGTTTTTTCGCCCGGGTTCACCAAGGTCAGTGCGCCGCCGCCCAGGGCACCGGTTGCAGCGTGGAAGTCGATATTGTGCTGCAGCATGTTTTCCGGCGGGTTGATCAGCGTCAGTTCGACATAGTCGCCCTCATGCACCACCATCATCGGACCCGGGATGGAGCCGTCAAAGGTCATGCCCTGCAAGTAGGCGCCCTGGTCGACCTCGATCTCTTTTTCGACGATTTTCATCTCGAATTCGACGATCCGGGGTTCGCCCGGTGCAACCTGCTCGTGCTCATGAACGAAGGGCGGTGCGACCAGCTCGCGCTTGATACGCTGCAGGCTGGACAGGTCCACAGGCGCGGCGGCCTCGTGAACTGTTGTGCTTTCGGCCTTGGCGGCTTTGGCAAGTACAGGCAGCGCTGCTACGCCGGCTGCCCCCATCAGTGCGGCTCTGCGGGTCAGCATGATATTCTCCTTTCGGTGTCTCATATGCTGTGCTGCCCGGACTTTAGACCCGCGGCCGCTGGCGGATATTGCTCTTGATCAACCTTCAATAAGGTTTCTCGATGTCGAGATAAGGGGCTTTTAAGATGCAGGTTTTAACACTGCTGCGGGGATTTCCAGACATTGCTGGCAAGCGCATGAAATCCGGGTGAAGGCGCACGTACTCCGCAGGGGAACTGCCGGCAAATTTAACTGTTAAGGTCAGTTTAACGCGCCGCCTGCTATTCCGGGGATGGGTGAAAATAGTGGTGGTGGACATGAGCGCACAGAGCAATGTGGCGCCCATTATCATCAAGAGGAAAAAAGTCAGTGGTGGCGATGGCCATCACGGCGGCGCATGGAAGGTGGCCTATGCCGACTTCGTGACCGCGATGATGGCCTTCTTTATGCTGATGTGGCTGCTGAACGCGACGACAGAGAAACAACGCAAAGGGCTGGCGGATTATTTCTCGCCGTCGATTCCGCTGAGCCGGATTTCAGGCGGCGGCAATGGTGCCTTCCAGGGGGACAGCATGTTCACCGAGGATATCCAGCCGAAATCCGGCACTGGGGCAACGGACATCAATCCGGCAGACGCCCAAAAAGCACAGGGCGATACCGGAGTTGAATCCGACTATAAGCGGGAGCAGGACGACGACAAGTTCCGCGCGATAGAGGAACAGCTTTCCGGCCGCGGCGGTGAAAGCATGGTGTCGACTGCGATGGCCCGCCACATTGTCACCCGCGTCACCGACGAAGGGCTGATCATTGAGCTGTTCGCCGCAGAAAATGCACCGCTGTTCGAAGAAGGCCAGGCTGTTCCCACTGCCTTGTTCCGCGATCTGGTCAGAATGATTGCGCGTGTATCCGAAGGTGTGACCAACAATATCGCTGTTGGCGGCCACATCCGTTCGCATCCGGTGGTTCTGGCAAAGAACCCGGTCTGGGAATTGTCCCATGACCGGGCTGATGAGACCCGTCAGCTTCTCGAATCGGGTGGGCTGGCGGCGGCACGTATTGACCGGGTGACTGGCCATGCCGACCGTAAGCTGGCCGTCAGAAACCCGATGGCGGCACGTAACGACCGGATAGAAATCATCCTTTTACGCGAATAAACCGCTGAAAACAGGGGAACCGGCGGCTGGCAGATGAGTCATTTTTTATCTGTTAGCCGCCCGTTAATGGCTCCTGCGCTAGCTGTTGCATCCAGAATGATTAGATGCAGCAGAAAGGCGTGCTATGACCATTTCTTCGTCGCTGAACGCGGGCGTTTCAGGATTGAGCGCCAACGCCAGCCGGTTGGCTTCCATTTCCGACAACATCGCCAACTCCTCGACCCGCGGCTACAAGCGGGTTGAAACTGACTTCCACTCCATGGTCTTGTCCGGGTCCGGCGGCACCTACTCGGCGGGCGGTGTTCGCACCACTAATGTCCGCCTGATTGATGAGCGCGGCCCGCTGGTCTCGACCAATAATGCCACCGACTTGGCGGTTCGCGGCCGCGGTATGCTGCCTGTAGCCTCGATCACTGAGGTGGAAGCCGGCGGCAGCCCTTCTATGCTGCTAACCTCGACGGGGTCCTTCCGCACCGACTCGAACGGGTATCTCTCGACGGAATCCGGCCTGGTTCTGATGGGGTTCCCGGCGCTGGCGGACGGCACTATCCCTGATGTTGCGCGCGACACCAGTAACTCTCTGGAGCCTGTCCACATCGACCTGAACCGCCTGTCGGCGGAGCCAACAACTGAGATCAGCCTGACCGCAAACCTGCCTGCCTCCGAAACTGATCCGGGTGCAAGCGGCGACCCGGTGGAGCATGTTGTCCAGTACTTTGACAATATGGGCCGGTCGGAGGAACTGGCGATTACTTACACGCCAACGGTCGCAGTGGCGCCTGCAACGACCGGCACCAATGAATGGACGATGCAGATCGTCGATTCGGCAACCGGTGCAACAGTGATCGGCGAATACACACTGACATTTGATGACAGCGCAGCCTCTGCCGGCACGCTGCAAAGCGTGGCCACCACGACCGGCGGCGCCTATGACGCTACGGCCGGCTCAGTCACCATCACCACTGCCAGCGGCCCGGTTGAGATCAACATCGGCGTCATTGGCGAACAAAACGGGATGAGCCAGCTGGGCGACGAGTTTGTTCCAGGCACGACCGTGAAGGACGGCACCGCGGTTGGCTCCTTTGTGTCCGTTGAAATCAACGAATCCGGGGAAGTCATTGCCAAGTATGATTCCGGTGACACCCGAGTTATCTACCAGGTTCCGCTGGCAGATGTGTCGAACCTGAACGGCATGCAGTCTCTGGACTCCCAGACCTACAAGCCGACCGATGACTCCGGGGCGTTCTACCTGTGGGATGCTGGCGATGGCCCAACTGGTGAAATCCTGGGCTATGCCCAAGAGGAATCTGCTGTCGACGTAGCGACCGAGCTGACCGACATGATCCAGACCCAGCGGGCCTATTCGTCCAACGCCAAGGTTATTCAAACCGTTGACGAGATGCTGCAGGAAACCACCAACATCAAGCGCTAACGCGCTTGATGGCCCTCTGACACTGGCTTCATGAAAGCAGGCTGAAAAATGTCAATTTACTCCGCCCTAAACAGTGCGATGAGCGGCCTGTCTGCGGCCAGCCGCTCTTCGCAGATCGTTTCAGAGAACCTCGCCAATGCCTTGACACCGGGGTACACGCGCCGCGTTCTGGATCTTAATAGTCCCGGTTCCGGTGTTCCCGGAGTCCGGATTGGTGACGTCCAGCGTCTAAACGACCCGGTAGTGATTTCAAACCGCAGGGTTGCCGAAGCGGACTTTGGCGCGGCCAAGGTTCAGGCTGATTTTTTTGAACGGATGTCCGATCTGGTTGGTACCGTGGATGACGAGATGTCTCTTGCATCCCAGCTATCTGAGTTTGAGTCTTCCTTGATTGAAGTCGTATCGCGTCCGGATTCACAGCCTCGGCTGAACGATCTTTCGGTAAAGGCGGAGACATTGGCGGATTCGATTTCCCGCACGGCTGAAGGGCTGCGCGGCCTGAGGATAAACGCTGATAGTGCGATCAACAGCCAGGTTGACACGGTGAACCAGGCGTTAAAGGAAATTGAAAAGCTGAATGCCCGCATCATGGTCGTGGAAGCTGGTGGCATGGATGCTGTCTCAATGCACGACCAGCGGGACCAGCTGATCGACCAAGTGAACAAGATCATTCCAGTTAATGTTGTCCGGCGCGATAACGGGCAAGTGACGCTCTACTCTACCGGTGGGGTGATGCTCTTGGATGGCAAAGCGTCCGAGCTGAGCTTTAATCCTTCGCGGGATATCATGCCGCATATGACGCTTGGCAACGGTATGCTGTCCGGTCTTGAGGTCAATGGCAGGCTGATCGATACCAGCCCGGAGGGGTCGCTGCGTGGCGGCACGCTGACCGCGCAGTTCGAGATCCGCGATGTGACCGCCGTGGAGGCCCAGGAAGATCTGGATGCGATGGCCCGAGACCTGATCGAACGGTTTCAGGACCCGGCTTTGGATGGCACAATCGGCGTGACCGATGCCGGCATCTTTACTGACGACGGCGGCGTCTTTGATGCTTCCAATACCGTCGGTATTTCCAACCGGATCGAATTGAATGATCTGGTGTCCCTGACCGGCAGCGCGGAGACATGGCGTTTTCGTGATGGGCTTTATGCGGCGGCGCCTGGCGACCCCGGCGACTCTAGCCTGCTGCAGGCCTATTCCGATGCGCTCAACACCACCCGTACGGTGTCATCGGTTGGTCTCGGAACGTCGGATCTGACGGCAAGTACATTGAGCGCAAATCTGTTATCGCGTTTTGCGCAGGACAACGAAACTGCCGCCCGAGGCTCCGCTTTTGCGGCCACCAGCTTCAACGAGTTGAGCCAGGCGGAACTCGCACTCGGGGTTGATACTGACGCCGAACTTCAGAATCTGCTGCTGGTGGAAAAGTACTACGCTGCCAACGCACGGGTGATCTCCGTTGTCGATGAGCTTATGGAAACACTTCTGAGGATCTGACGCATGATTATTAATTCTTACGGCGATATGGCGCAGCACCTCTTTCTCCGCAGCCGCAACGCTGATCTGAAGGAAAACGTCACAACGCTTTCCGAGGAATTTGCCACAGGTAAAACTTCCAACTTGACCGAACGGCTGGGGGGAGACTTCACTTACCTGGCGGACCTGGAAAGCAATCTGAACCGGCTTGACAGCTACATGGTTACCAACAGCGAAGTGCAGCTGTTTGCCACCACTATCCAGGGCAGCCTTGAAAAGGTGCAAAGCCAAGTTCAGGCCATGCGCAATGATATCCTGACGCTGTCGCCAGCTATGGATGAGTATAACGCCGAACAGTTCGGCAGCCAGGCCAAGCAAAGGATATCCAGCGCCATCAATCTGATGAACACTTCTGTGGGTGGCCGTACCATTTTTGCTGGTACGGCAACGGATACCAAACCGCTCAACAATTCCGGAACCCTGATGGGCGCAGTGCTGACGGAAGTGTCGGGGCTGACAACAGCCAATGACATCATTCAGGCAGTCAAGGATTGGTTTGACGACCCGGCTGGTTTTGACGCGGTGATGTACAATGGTTCGGCAACTCCTTTGCAGCCGGTAACGGTGGGTGAAGGAGAGCAGGTCTCGCTGGGTATCCAGGCCACAGATCCCAGCCTTAAGCACGCGCTGCAAAGTTATGTCATCACGGCACTGGCTGACGAACCCAGCCTCGGCCTGAGCGAGGACGTGAAAATCGATCTGGTCATCGAGGCCAGCAGCGAGCTGACTGAAAGCGAAGACCGGCTGATCAAGGTACAGGCCGATGTCGGCTTTATCGAAGGGCGGCTGGATGCGATCAACACCCGGAACGAGGCTTCGAAGACCAGCCTGAGCATCGTCAAGAACAACCTGGTTTCTGCTGACCCGTATGAGACATATACCCGGCTGCAGGAAGCGCAAACACAGCTTGAGGGGCTCTACACAGTAACCTCGCGCAGTTCCCAACTTTCCCTGCTGAAGTATATCTCATGATCGGAATTCTGCGTCTCCTTATTGCTTGCCTGTTCCTGCTGCCGGCAGTGGCACAGGCAAACACCATACGCCTCAAGGACTTGGTGGAATTTGACGGTGTCCGTGGTAACGATTTGGTCGGCTATGGCTTGGTTGTCGGTTTGGACGGTACCGGTGACGGTTTGCGCAATTCGCCCTTTACCGAAGAAATCATGTCCAACATTCTGGAGCGCCTCGGCGTCAACGTGACTGGCGAGCAATTCCGGCCAAAAAATGTTGCCGCGGTGTTTGTGACTGCAACTTTGCCGCCCTTTGCCCGTGTCGGAAGCACCATTGATGTCACGGTATCCGCTATCGGCGATTCCAAGAGCTTGCTTGGCGGAACACTGATCATGACCCCGCTGAATGCGGCTGACGGGCAAATTTACGCGGTTTCCCAGGGCACGATCCTGGCGGGCGGGGCAGTTGCCGAAGGTGATGCGGCTAGTGTGACCCAAGGGGTGCCGACAGCCGGTGTAATTCCTTCAGGCGCCCGGGTTGAGCGGGAGATTGATTTCGATTTGGCTTCGCTCAGCTCAATGAGGCTGGCACTGCGCGAACCGGATTTTACGACCGCTGGGCGGATCGAGCGGGCAATCAATGCCGAATTTGGCGGTAACGTTGCACTTATGCGTGATTCCGGCACGGTTGAGGTAGATATCCGCCGCACTAATACCCGCTCAACTGCCCACGCAGTGGGGCGGATCGAAAACATCCTTGTCGAGCCGCAGCGCAAAGCGCGCGTCGTTGTGGATCAGCGTTCCGGCACGATCGTGATGGGCAGTGATGTGCGGATCTCTCGTGTGGCCGTAGCCCAGGGGAATCTGACCTTGCGGATCGAGGAAACTCCGCTGGTTGTGCAGCCAAATCCGTTCTCTGACGGCGAGACTGTAGTCGTGCCGCGCACTGGCGCGGCAATTGAGGAAGAGGAAGGCATTCAATTGGCGGAAGTTCCGGAGACTACTTCACTGTCTGAAGTTGTTGCAGGATTGAACGCCTTGGGCGTTTCGCCACGGGACATGATCGATATTCTCAAGAGCCTGAAGGCGGCCGGAGCCCTGCATGCGGAATTCGTGGTTCGCTGACCCAAAGTACTGAAGGTGAAAACTGGCCCGGCCCCTTACAAAAAGGGCCGGATTTTTTTTGTCAGCTGCTGTCGCACGCAGCCGTAGTTGGTGAGGAGACCGGCTGGAAATGGCTAGTTGAACTGTATTGCTCACCGGGACTTCGGGCATGTCGCAGACAGAGTGCAATGCAGGGTTTATCCCAAAGGACGTTGGAGACTGAGTGACGAATCCGGGTTCGCACGTCTGCAACATGCTGGAACTGCTGTGGTAAACTTGCCCGAAGGCTACTGGCTTGGAAGCAGTGTCCCTGGCAAGCAGAGTGTTTACGGGCGTAATAGAAAGCCGCAGGTGCTGCTGCTCCGGCCGTAAAAATCGCCGGGCACTGCAGGTGCCCGGCATTTCCAGTCGTATTTTATTAAGTCTTAGGGGTAATAGCTGCGCACCAGTGCCGTGGCGATCAGGCTCCAGCCATCTGCGACAACGAAGAACGCCAGTTTGAAGGGCAGGGAGACGATGGCAGGAGGAACCATCATCATGCCCATCGACATCAGGATCGCGGCAACGACGAGATCGATGACGAGGAAAGGCAGAAAAACCAGAAAACCGATCTGAAAAGCGCGGGCGATCTCAGACAGCAGGAAACTCGGCACCAGCGCCGAAAGTGGCGCTTCCGGTACCGGGTCAAGGCCCTGGGTTTCCGGCCTGAGATCCGCAATTGCATAGAAAGTATCCGGATCCAGCCGGTTGGCCATGAATGCCCGGAACGGCTCCAGACTGCGGGTAATGGCCTCACCTGGTTCCAGCCGCTCTTCCAGAAGCGGGTTGATTCCGGTGGTCCAGGCTTCAGTGAAGACCGGCTCCATCACGAAATAGGTCAGAAAAAGAGCCAAGCTGATAATCAGCATGTTGGGGGGCGCCTGCTGCAGGCCGATGCCTTGGCGAAGGATCGACAGAACTGTCACCAGGAACGGGAAGCAAGTGATCATGATCAGAAGGCCAGGGGCCAGACTGAGCACCGTAATCAGAAGGATCAGCTGGATTGAGCGGGCGGAGATTGACTGCCCGTCTGCCAGCGAGAGGCTCAATTCTTGAGCCAGGGCGGTGTGCGGCAAGGCCAGCAGAAGCACTGAGACCAGAGCCGCCCGCACAAATGTCGTATGTGTCATCCCAAACCGCTTTGCAGATCGGCAATTTCCGTCAGGCGCACGGCCAACTGGCCTGCTTGGTCACCTTCCAGCTCTTCCAACTGGCCGCGGGCAACCAACCGGTCACCGACATATAGATCCACCGGGTCTTCGACGCGTTTGTCCAAGGTCAGGATGGCATTTTCGCCGAGGCTGACCAGGTCGCGGATCAGCGGCCGGGCCTTGCCGACCGAGACGACCACTTCGACCGGAACTGAAACGAAAGGGTTGCTTGCGTCAGCGGATTTCATGTTGAGATCGGCAGCATCATCCATAGTGGCTGTCCTCATTTGCGTGATAGGTAAAGGCCTCAATCGAGTCCTGGATCGATTCGAGAAGGGCATCGCAGTTGATTTCGCACTCAGCGCTTCCGACTCTCAGATAGGCTTGGCCTGCAGACAGCACGCCGTCCTCCTTTACAGTCACCGGCACCGAGAAATTTTCCGGTAGTAGGCTGCGCACCGCAGCGCTCTCGCCAGGAGCTACCACGATCTGCATCGGCTGGTCTGTCTGGCCCTTGGCCATGCCTGCAAGCTGGTCGACAATGTGGTGCCCGAAAGAGGCCGCCATCGTGTCAGGCAGTACCGCGCTGGTTAGCACCTTAAACATCGGATCCAGCGAATCGAGCAGCTGGTTTTGCGCTTCTTGATAAGTGAAATTGAGGTCTTCCAGCGAGCTGGCCAGTTCGGCAGAAATTCTCGTGTTCTCCTGATCCTTGGCCGTCACCGCGTCATCCCAGCCAGCGCTGTAGCCATTCTCGAAAGACGCGAGTCGCTGTTCCTCGATGAGTTCCTCGGAAATTGCAGGTGCAGCTGGCTCCACCAATGTTTTCATTCCGAAATCTTCAAGCAAGTGTGCAATTGTCATCAGGCCTGCTCCTTATTTTCTTCCAGCCATCCGCGCAGAATCTGAACCGTTTCTTCCTGCCGTTCACCGATTAGGCTGCGCAGGCGATCGACGGGATCATCCGTGCTGCCGCCCAGAGCCGGCAGGCCGACGGCCCCCATCATGTCACCAGTACCCATTGCCGGCAGTCCGCCGAGAGGCTCAAACTGGCCGGTTTCGTTATTCTCAATTTCGCCATCCAAGGCCAAGCCGGCACCCAAGTCTGGCGCGGTCATGAAGCCATCTCCGCCCATTCCGGGAAGGCCAGGCAGGGCATCGGGACCCGCACCAGGGGCAGGAAGTGCTGCTGCCGATGCTCCCTGGTTCGACAGGATCGGCCGAACAACAAAAAGGCCTAGGATCAGGCTAACGATGGCCAGCGCTGCGATTTGAACCAGAGACATGGCGTCAAAGTTGAGCGTGTCCAGGAAAGAAGAGGTCGCCACAACACCCTGCGGTTCCACGGCAGGCAGTTCCATCGACTTGAGGGTGATTACGTCGCCCCGGTTTTCATCGAAACCGACGGCTGCTGAAATCAGCTCCCGCATTGCTGCGAGTTCTTCTTCCGGGCGCGGCTGGAATACTGTTTCCCCTGCGTCGTTAGTGGCGGCGGTGCCATTGATCAGAACGGCAACGGTCAGGCGCTTAATCGCGCCGGGGCCGCGCAGAATTTCTTTTTCAGTTTCCGAGATCTCGTAGTTGATTCGCTCCCGGGTCGCGCTGGTGTTGGCTTTGGATCCCTGGCCCGACGCGGCGTCGCCATCGGGAATATTTGAAGCAACCGTGACTTCCCCGGACTGGTTGGTAGAGGAATCTGCGCGTTCTTCGACATCGGTGCTGACCGCGACACGGCTTTTGGGGTCCACCAGCTTTTCACGGATCGATTCGGTATCGGTGACGGTTTCCACGCTCACCTCGACAACGGCATTGCCCTGGCCAACGCGGGCTTCAACCAGCCTCAAAACCCGCTCGCGAATCGTCTGCGAGCGGTCATCCGTTCCGGCGCCCGCCGCTGCCGTCGCGTCCGTCGAACCGATCAGAGCGCCATTGGCGTCGATCACGGCCACATTGTCCACGGCCAGGCCGGTAACGGCAGACGAAACCAGGAAACGAATTGCATTGGCCTGAGCTGGTGTGATCGGCGACCCCAAGGGCACAATTGATACGGATGCCGTGGGTTCAACAGTGCGCTGAAAGGGGTTCGATCCGGTATTGGCAATATGCACCCGAGCCTGGCTGACATGCGGGCTGGCAACAATGGTACGGGCCAGTTCGCCTTCTTTCGCGCGCCAATATGCTGCATCGAACATCTGAGAGGTTGTGCCGAACCCGCTAAGCGAATCAAGCAGTTCGTAACCTTTGCCACCGTTGGCCGGCAGTCCTTCACTGGCCAGTGTCATGCGAAGTTCGTCGCGTTGCGTGGACGGCACGTAAATAGAGCCGCCGCGCACCTCAAATTGAGTGCCGCGCTGCTCGAGCGACCGCACCACATCTCCGGCCGAGCCGCTTTCCAGCCCGGCGTAGAGCAGTGTCATTGTTGGCTTGCTTGCCACATGGGACATGGCGATGACGCTAAGAATCATGATTACCGTGGCCCCCACGGCAATCAGACGCTTCCGCATGTCCATTTCTGCCCAGACATTCTTGATCTGCTGCACATTAACCTCCGTCGCACCGGCGTTCTCTCCGGCATGCAACCGTTTTGACGGATCGGCCTTAACATTCGGTTAGTTCCTCGCAGGTTATGAAGAGGCTGCACGACGTTTTAGGGATAGCCATGACAGATGCTGCAGTAGATATCGAAGCAGATGCCCCGGCCAAGAAAGGCAAATTGCCCCTCATCATTGGGGCGGTGCTGGCTTTGGCGGGCGCGGGCGGCGGATTCTTTGCCGTTCAGTCAGGCCTTCTTCCCTTTGGTCAGAAAGCGGCACCAGAACCGGTGCACGCGGCCGAAGTGGCGCCAGAAGGCGTGGACACGGGCGAGACGGCGGAGGATATCGCCAATCTCGCCTTTATCGAAATGGACCCGATTGTGATTACCCTGCGCAAAGCCAGCGGTTTGAGGCATTTGAGGTTCCGTGCGCAACTTGAGGTCGGCCTGGCGCACCAGGCTGAGGTCGAAAGAGTCCTCCCGCGGGTTGTCGATGTCCTGAACAGCTACCTGAGAGCACTGGAGCTAGAGGATCTTTCTGATCCGATGGCGCTGCCGAAACTGCGGGCACAGATGCTGCGGCGGATCAATATTGCCACCGGCCAGGGCCGGGTGCGTGATCTGCTGATCATGGATTTCGTACTGAACTAGGAGGACAGGATGGACATTATTGCTGATATCCTGCTTGCAGCCGGAGCGCTGGGTGCCGGATTCTACTGTCTGGTGCTGTCGCGCCGGCTGAAGCGGTTCAATGACCTGGAAAAAGGTGTGGGCGGTGCGGTTGCCGTTCTGTCTGCGCAGGTTGATGACCTGAACAAATCGCTGCAATCGGCCCAGCAGGTGTCGGACGGATCCAGCAAGGCGCTGCAGCAGCTGACGGGCCGAGCCGAATCGGTGGCCCAGCGGTTGGAGCTTATGATGGCTTCCATGCATGACATTCCAGACACAGGCGCTGCACCGGCTGCGGCCGCAACTGCAGCGGAGGACGAGGCGATGGCAACTGCCTATGAAGCTGACCCGCAGCCCGCTGCCGAGACGCAGGAAGAACCCAAATCTTCCGGCTTGATGTTTGTGCGTCACAACCGCAGCCAGAACCGGGTGGCGTGATGGCGAAGGCGGTAAAGAAGACCAAACGCTTCAGGCGCAGCGGAACGCTGATGATGCTGGCACTGCTGCTGATGGGCTCTGCTGTTGTGCGGTTGGGGCTTGAAGCAGGACCGGCTATCGCTCGAGAGGTGGCGAGCCTGAACGAAAGTGGCCAGAAAGAGGCCGCGCACAAAGGTGAGCCGCATCGTGATGCAATGCCTACCTCTGCAGAACTGCAGACCATGCTGGCTGCGTTTCAGCAGAGGGAAGAGGTCTTGGCCGCCCGGGAGGCGGAAATCCAGGACCGGATGAAAGCGCTGGAAATAGCCGATCAGGCAATCGAGAAGAAACTGGCCGCTCTGGAGCAGGCAGAAGAAAACCTGCGCGCCACCTTGGCGCTTGCGGATGGTGCGACAGAGGCGGATGTAACCCGGTTGACCACGGTCTACGAGCAAATGAAGCCTAAAGAAGCATCCGCGTTGTTTGAGGAAATGGACCCGGCCTTTGCGGCTGGTTTCCTGGCCCGGATGCAACCTGAGGCCGCAGCTGGAATCATGGCCGGTCTCAGCCCTGAAGCCGCCTATACTATCAGCGTGGTGCTGGCCGGCCGCAACGGTTCCGTGCCCAAGGAGTAACTTGGGCGCGACGGCTTAGTCTTTCCTTAGGAAGACTCACCTAAACTAATAAAAACCAACGAAATTCGGAGTGGACCTATGATCGGGATTGTAGGCATTGTGGTGATCTTTGCCATGGTGTTCGGCGGATACCTTCTGGCCGGCGGCAAGATGGCGATCATTCTGAAGTCGCTGCCGTTTGAGATGATGATGATTGGCGGTGCCGCGGTCGGGGCGTTCCTGATTGCCAATGACATGGGGGGCGTCAAACACACTCTCAAGGACATCGGCAAGGTGTTCAAAGGCCCCAAATGGAAGCCGGATGACTACCGCGACCTGCTGTGCCTGCTGTTTGCTCTGATCCGCATCGCCCGGGCAAATCCGGTTGAAGTGGAACAGCATATCGAGGACCCGGAGAATTCCTCAGTCTTCAACAAGTACCCCAAGATCCTGGCCGACAAGGAGGCCGTGAACCTGATCTGCGACACAATGCGTTCGGCCTCGATGAATTACGACGATCCGCATCAGGTCGAAGAGGTGCTGGAAAAGCGGATGGAAGCAAATCTGCATCATGCGCTGCACTCAAGCCACGCCTTGCAAACTATGGCTGACGGCCTGCCGGCGCTTGGAATTGTTGCGGCGGTTTTGGGTGTGATCAAGACCATGGGGTCAATTGACCAGCCGCCCGAGGTGCTGGGTAAGCTGATCGGCGGTGCTCTGGTTGGCACGTTCCTTGGGGTTTTCCTGTCTTACGGCCTTGTTGCCCCTTTCGCAGGTAAAGTGAAGGCCGTGGTCGAGGAAGACTCACACTTTTATCAGCTGATCCGAGAGGTTCTGGTTGCCAATCTTCACAACCACGCAGCGGCGATCTGCATTGAGGTCGGCCGTCAGAATACGCCCTCGCATTTCCGGCCCGGCTTCTCGGAACTTGAAGAAGCTCTCA
The DNA here is from genome assembly GCF_000203975.2 of Leisingera sp. ANG1. Lineage (GTDB taxonomy): Bacteria > Pseudomonadota > Alphaproteobacteria > Rhodobacterales > Rhodobacteraceae > Leisingera. The sequence continues at coordinate 133,402 of NZ_AFCF02000002.1, forward strand.
AATCGGTGAAACAGGACGCAGCATGATCTGGCGAGCATTTGCCATTGCAGCCGTTCTTCTGACGGCAGGCACTGCCCAAGCGCAAACAATCGTAACCCGCTCAGGCGAGCACAAGGGGTTCACGCGCCTGGTGATGCGGCTGCCGAACGGCGCGGACTGGTCGCTGACGCAAAGCGGCATGACGGCCACGGTGAATATTGATGCTCCAGAGGCTGTTTTTGACACCTCTCGAGTGTTCAATCTTATTCCCCGCACAAGATTGCAATCTTTAGCTCAAAATGGTCCAGGCAAGCCACTGCGGTTGCAGTTGGGTTGCGATTGCTCTGTTACGTCATACGTTCAAAAAGACGGTTATCTGGTGGTAGATATCCGCGACGGCGGCAAACCGGCGCGAACGCCGCAGTTTCGTTCTGCCGCAGGTGTTTTGCCGCTCACCACTCCGGCACCGCGGTCCGGCTACCGGTTTGGGTTTACCCAATCGGCTGCTGCGGATGCACGTCTGGCGCTGGAACTAGCGGCGGCGGTAGCCAGGAAACAGGACGGAGTACAATTGGCTCCGCCGCAAAATGGATCTGCTCCGGAAGTTTCGGGGTCGGCCTCTACCACTGCACTGGCGCCCGGTGCCGGGCAAATGGATGTGGAACTGCCTTTGTACGGCGGTCAAGCACCCGTAGAAGAAGCAGATGCAGAATCAGATGCCGTAGTTGAGGCTGAAACGGTTCCTGCCGGTCTCCCCGAAACCGCCTTGCTGCTGGACATGGAGGAGTCGGAACGCGCCGCTGTTGTGGGCAAATCCGAACAACGCTTGTTGCAACAGATTGGCCGGGCGGCCAATCAAGGTCTGCTGACAGTAGCGGTAGATGAGCTTTCGGTTGCGGTCACGTCTTCCGGGCTAGACCCGCTCAGCGGTGCTGACCGGCCGCTCAATCCGCTTGACCACATTTCCGTAACCTCGGCAATTGACCGAGAAACCGGACTGATCGCAGCTCTGTCTGATGCCAGCAACGAGGCGTCACACTGCCTCAAGAATCAGGATGTTGCCATCCAGACTTGGGGTAATGAAAGTCCCTTTGCGGACCAACTCTCGCCGTTGCGCAGTGCTCTTGTCCAGGAATTCGATGATGTAAATCCGGCAAGCGTTCATGCACTTGCCAGGCTCTATCTGTTTTTCAGCTTCGGGGCCGAGGCCCGTTTGATCATGACCATCCTGCCCCCTGAACAGCAGGAAAGCTCTGAAGTGTCTGTACTGAACACCATGGCGAAGCTGATGGATGGCATCGCGTTGCCGGTTAATCATGTGTTTTCCGGCCAGCAGGGTTGTGAAGGGGACAGCGCCTTGTGGGGGGCCTTGGCTGACGGCGCGGTCAAGAAAAGCGCCAATACCGACGCCATTCAGCAAGCGTTCTCCAAACTGCCGATCCATCTTCGTGTGCATCTGGGGCCGCGGCTCAGCAAGATGTTTGCCGAAGCTGGGAACCACCACATCGCTGAAGCAGTGCTGCGGGCGGTTGACCGGACAGGTGTTGAAGAGGTTCCGGAGATCAATCTGGCTGAAGCGGCGATTGCAGAGCTGGAAGGCGACAGCGAGAAGATGGCTGAGGAACTGACCAGCGAAGTGGCCGAGAGGACAGGCAACGCCCCGGAAGCTCTCATTGACTTGGTGGCGCTGAGCGTAAAGGAGCGGAAAGCTCTTTCACCCGATGTACCGGACCTGATCGCCTCTTATGAGCTCGAACACCGCGAAACGGAGCTTGGTGCGGAACTGCGCCGCTCTCTGGTATCCTCCCTGGCATTGATGGGGCAGTTCCACGAAGCCTTCCAGGAACTGCAAGGGGTGTCCGAGAGGGACGGGCCAAATGCGCGCGCAGCGGCGCTAGAGCCGTTGATGCTGTTGCTGGCTGAACGTGCGGATGATGTGACATTCCTGCAGTACTCTCTGGTTTTTGCTAAGCAGGCAACACCAGCTGAGGCTGCGCCAGTGGCTGCTCAGGTGTCACGCCGGCTTCTTGATCTTGGCTTTGCGCAACAGGCACAGGAGCTTCTTACGAAGCTTGCTCTGGAGCCGGAAAATGAAACCCGCCGCCTGCTGATGGCGGAGGCCGCATTGGTGCTGGAAAAACCGCATCGGGCGCTTGTTGAACTGATGGGGTTGGAAGGGTCGGCCGCCAATCATATGCGGGCTCAAGCCTTGTGGCGGAACGGTGAATACGGCCGAGCCGGTGAGTACCTGCTGGCCGAAGAGGAAGCCGACGCGGCTGCCCGCGGTTTCTGGCATTCAGAAAACCTGAGCGCCATTGAAACCATCGAAGAAGAATCTGCTGTGCCGTTTGGGGCCGTTGCATCTGTCACAACACAGATCGGAGAGACTGCACAGGATCCTGTCGGTTTGACGCCGCTGGCTCACGCTAGGGCACTGGTAGAAAGCAGCGAAGGCACGCGCGGGGGCATTGCGGACCTGCTGGACCAAGTCGGTACAGGTCTGGAGAAACCAACTGACAATCAGTGATCTGAGCAGATTTGATGGATTTCGGCGGCCGTCTCACCCAGGGGCGGCCGCTGACAATTCTGCTAACACTTTGTCAACTGGTGGCCGGTAACGTCACAAGCGGGTGAATCCTGACTTGGAACGGGCAGAATGCCAGACAACAAAAATATTAGTTGCCCGCATGGGCCGATTCCGCGCGCAGCAGGCGCAGCCACCGGCTTAGCGTGCACGCATGTGCAAACTCTCTACACAGCAATTCTGCAGAACTCCTGGTTGGCTGCCTGGGCTGTATTTGCCGCTCGCCTATTGCCGCAGTCAGCCAACAGCATTTTTCCTGTGCTTGTGCTGAGAGCGTTTCTGGGAGGTTTTGACGATACGCCGTCCGTCCGGCCGGCCAGAACGCGAAACCACGCCTTCACCCGATCCAGTAGGACAAAATTGCGGGGCGTGACCATTGCCTAAATTGACTACAGAACAACTTTTCAGCCCAACGGTCCTCCTGGCGCTGGCGCTGATGGCGATCATTGTGATGATGATCCTCCCTATGCCGGCCTGGGTGCTGGACGTGGGTCTGGCGGCATCCTTTGCACTGGCAATTTTGATTTTCACCATCACACTGTTCATCGAGCGGCCTTTGGATTTTTCTTCGTTTCCGACGATCCTGCTGGCTTCTCTGATGCTTCGGTTGTCGTTGAATGTGTCTTCAACCAAGCTGATCATTGGCCAGGGGCACTCGGGGACTGATGCGGCAGGCAACGTTATCGAAGGCTTCGCACAGTTTGTCATGGGCGGAAGTGTTTTCCTCGGTCTTGTGGTGTTTGGCGTATTGCTGATCGTTAACTTCATGGTGATCACCAAGGGTGCGGCGCGGATGGCCGAAGTGGGCGCCCGCTTTGCTCTGGACGGGATGCCGGGTAAGCAATTGGCGATTGATGCTGACATGTCGGCGGGGGCAATCGACCACCAGACTGCCAAGGAGCGCCGAGAGCGCGATCAGCAGGAAACCACGTTCTTCGGCTCGCTGGACGGTGCCTCGAAGTTCGTCAAGGGTGATGCAGTTGCCGGTCTGCTGATCACTCTGCTGAACCTTGTGATGGGGTTGATCATGGGCGTTCTGGTCCATGGCATGCCGGTCGGCAGCGCGTTTGAGACTTACGCCATTCTGACCGTGGGCGACGGTTTGGTGTCGCAGATCCCGTCAGTGATCATCTCCATCGCCGCTGCCCTTCTGTTGGCTCGCGGCGGCACAACCGGCGCCACCGACATCGCACTTTTCGATCAGTTCGGCCGCCACCCAGCCGCGCTGACCACTGTTGCGGTTTTGATGGGTCTGTTTGCACTGGTTCCCGGTTTGCCGTTTCTGCCTTTCGTGACAGGCGGTGGCGTATTGGGTTTCATCGCGTTCCGAATGGCCAAGAAAAAGATGAATGATGCCGAGGCTGAGATCGAGGAGAAGATCGAAGAAGCCTCTGATCCTGCGGCATCGCGGCCGCTCGGTGATATTCTGGACCTGGACGACCTTCACCTGGAGTTCTCGCCTGATCTTGTGAGCATGGTTTTGGATGCAGGCACTGGGCTGGACGCACGGATCGCCAATATGCGGTCCCATATCGCCACAACTTTTGGCCTTATCCTTCCAGAAATCCGGCTTACGGATCAGCATGAACTGGAAAGGGGCACATATGTGATCAAAGTTCAGGGTGTTGAACAGGTGCGCGGCACGCTGCATCCAGACATGGTTCTGGCACTGATGCCAGACAACCACGAAGCACTGCCGCCCGGAACTGACGTGACTGAGCCGGTTTACGGCGCGCCGGCCCGTTGGATCTCTTCTAAGTCGCAGGAACAGGCGGCGCTGGCCGGCGCCACAGTTGTCACCCCGCCGGAAATCCTGGCCACTCATCTGCTGGAGATTATCAAGCAGAACTTCTCCCGCCTGTTGACGCTCAAGTCACTGCGCCGCCTGCTCGACGAGATGACGCAGTTGTCCGATGGCTTCCGGGCAGAGGCGAACCGCAAACTTCTGGATGCTCTGGTGCCGGAAAAGGTGCCGATGGATACACTGCATGCGGTGTTGCGGCTGCTGCTCGAGGAGCGGGTTTCGATCCGCAATATGCCGTTGATCCTTGAATCGATTGCCGAGGCGCGGATGCACACCACACAGCCGGAACTGATCTGCGAGCATGTGCGCCAGCGTCTGGGGTTCCAGCTGGTTGCAGAAATGAAGCGCGAGGACGGCACCATTCCATTGATCCAGCTGGCGCCGGAGTGGGAAGACAAGTTTTCGACTTACCAAGTGGACGCGCAGGGTGCGGGGCTGGATATCGCCTTGCCGCCTGACTTGTTCAACCTGCTTGCCGATGGGCTGAGCGACAAGCTGGGCTCAATCACCGATCAGGGGATTTTTGCTGCGGTTGTGACTTCTACACGCCGCCGCCGGTACCTGAAGACGATTCTGAAATCGCGTGGAATCACCAACCCAGTTCTGTCGTTCGAGGAAATCGGTCTCGAGGCGCGGCCGGCTTTGGTTGGGATGGTCCAGGCATGAACATGAACTTTCTGCCACCAGAGCTGGTACTGCTGCTGGGGGCAGGATTCTGGCATGCTGCCATAGTCTTCCTACGGGTTTCTGCTATGGTTTCGGTATTGCCTGCGATGGGGGAACTTTATGTTCCCACCCGCGTGAAACTGGCGATCGCGGTTGCCTTTACATTTGTGGTTGCCCCGGCATTGCCGCCCTTCCCCGAACCGGATGGGGTCATGGGATATGCCCGGTTTGCGGTAACCGAAGCGATCATCGGCCTGGCTCTTGGCATCGGCGCTCGGATTTTTGTTCTGGCCCTGCAAACCGCTGGGACTATGGCGGCGCAAAGTACCTCCTTGTCGCAGGTTTTGGGAGGAATCGGAGCTGAACCGATGCCGGCGCTTGGGGCTGTTCTAATGATCTCCGGCGTGACCCTGGCAGTGATGCTGGGACTGCATGTCCGGGTGGCAGAGTTGCTGATCGGATCCTACCGGATGTTTCCCGCCGGCCAGTTTCCTGCCGCAGCTGGACTGACGGAATGGGGCGTGTTTCGGGTGTCGGAGAGCTTTTCGATGGCCTTCACGCTGGCAGCTCCGTTCGTCATCACCGCGGTCATCTACAACTTGGCGCTTGGGGTGATTAACCGGGCAATGCCGCAGCTGATGGTCGCCATGGTCGGCGCACCGGTCATCACCTTCTTTGGATTGTTCATCCTGATGGTCGGCAGTCCGATGATTCTGGATGTCTGGTCCCGGGCCTTGATGACTTTTCTGGCAAATCCAGCAGCAGGAATGCCATGAGCGGCCAGGACGACGATTCTGACAAGTCATTCGAGCCGACGGAGCAGAAGCTCCGGAAGGCCCGGGAGAAGGGCGAAGTTGCCAAATCCACCGACCTGTCTGTGGCCGCGGCTTACCTTGGGCTAATCGTAGCATTTTATGCGGCCGGAAGCAGTAGTGTTGAAGGGACCGGTACCGCTCTGATGGCTTTTCTGGACCAGCCCGACAGACTGGCGCCGCTGTTCTTTGATGGCGGGTCCGCGGCGGCACCAGTGGGGGGCTTTGCCAGCAGCGTGCTGCGGCCAATTCTGCCGTGGTTCCTAGTGCCATTTGCTCTTGTTCTTCTGTCGATCGTCGGTCAGCGCGCCTTGGTTTTTGCGCCCAGTAAGCTGGAGCCGAAACTGTCGCGTGTCTCAATTATTTCCAATGCCAAGAACAAATTCGGCAGGTCGGGCCTGTTCGAATTCCTGAAAAGCTTTCTGAAGCTGATGCTCTATTCGATATGCTTGGGTGTCTATTTAAGCCATCGGCTGCCTGACATGATTTCGTCGTCTGGCACCGGGCCGCAATCGGTCGTGCTGATGCTGTCGCAACTGGCGTTGGAGTTTCTGTTCCTTGCACTGGTGATCTCTTTGGCGATCGGAGTTGTGGATGCTGTCTTCCAGCATGCTGAACACCGCCGTAAAAACATGATGTCGCGCAAGGAAATCCAGGACGAAATGAAGGATGCCGAAGGGGATCCCCATATGAAAGGCAAGCGGCGTCAGCGTGGCCAGGAGATCGCGTTGGGCCAGATGATGGCCGAGGTGCCGAATGCGGATGTGGTGATCGTCAACCCAACCCATTACGCAGTTGCCCTGAAATGGAGCAGAGAGAAGGGTGCCGCGCCGGTTTGTATAGCCAAAGGGGTTGATGAAGTTGCCGCAGCAATCCGGCGCGTGGCCAATGAAAATGCCGTCCCGATCCACAGCGACCCGCCAACCGCCCGTGCGTTGCATGCCACAATCGAAATTGGCGACGAAATCCTGGAAGAACACTATGCGCCAGTGGCTGCGGCAATCCGTTTTGCCGAGGAAATGCGTAAGCGCGCCAAAGGAAAAATCACATGAAGCAAAAGATGCTCGACCAAATGGCGGCAGTGACTGCTGCGCAGTACATGCAGGAGCATGCCAAAATCCAGCCGGCACTTGCGCGTGAAGCAGAACTGCGCGGCCAGCTGGCCAAGCTCAATGAACAAGTGCAGGCCACCCGGGAACAAGCAGATGGCGACCACGCTATGAAAGCTATGGGTGCGGATCTTCTTTGGCAGGGTTGGCATACACGCACACGGCGCCAGCTGAACATGGATCTTGCTAAGGCTACCGCGCAAAAACTGCGGATGATGGATCAGTTGCGCAAGGCATTCGGGCGGAAGCATGCTGTTGAAACTATGGCCGCCGCAGAGCGTAAACGCCAAAAGACCGCGCAGAACAAGGCCTTTATGGACAAACTTCTGGAAGGTTGAAGCGTGCGGTTTCGGGCAGACGGAAAAGGCCGGTCCCTATGGACCGGCCTTCGTGCTTAACACGTTCCTGCCTGGTCAGACGTCCTGACGGGATATCTCCATGATCAGCACATCATAAATTCCCTTACCGACATGCTTCTGTGCGGCTTCGCGCAGGGCGGTGCGCAGCGGCTCCAGCACGTCCGAACGGGTGAAGGCGCCACGGAAGCCGCCCATATTCGCATGATCGAACAATACTTGCAGGAAGACATCGCGCAGCTTGGGCTCATAGGCACGCACCTTCTCGCTGGTTCCCTTTGCAGTTTCCAGGCTTAGGGAAATGACCACCAGTGAAGTCAGCTGGTCGCGATCAACAACCGGCACCACGAACTGGTTGTTGATCTTGATGTATTCGCGCAGGTCCTCTTCGCTTTCTTCAGAGGAATCCTCGGCAACCGCTGCGGGGACATGGCTTGGGTCCGTTCCGGACGCGGCGTGGTTTTCCTCAGGTGCTGGCGCCAGCATGATGCCGGCGCCGATGCCGCCCCCGGTTCCCAGGATCAGCAGAATGACTGGCAGGAGTTTCGAAAGCATGGCAATCCTCAGAACGGCAGGACAACATCAAGCAGCTGCTGGCCGTAGCGTGGCTGCTGCACATCGGTGATTTGACCGCGGCCGCCATAGGACACACGGGCAGAAGCGATCTTGTCATACGTAATTTCGTTTTGGCGGCTGATATCCTGAGGCCGGACATAACCCGTAACCAGAAGCTCGCGCAGTTCGAAATTCACGCGCAGTTCCTGGGTGCCGCTGATTGCCAGCACCCCGTTGGGCAGCACGTCGACAACTGTTGCTGCGACCCGCAACTCCAGCTTCTCACTGCGCTTGACAGATCCCTTACCGCCGGAGGCGCTGGAGCTGCCAAGTTCTACTGCGTCAGCGGAGGAGGCGCCTTCCGGCAGTTTCCGGTCAAGCCGTTGCGGCAGACCCAGAAGCTGCGGCATGTTCAGGGTCTCGGAACCCGAGCGCGACCTCTGGGTGTCGTTTGAAATTTCCGCCTCTTCGTCGATTTCGATCACCACCGTCAGGATGTCGCCGCGCTTGATGGCGCGGCGGTCGCCGAGCAGCGACTGCTGAGAGCCGCTCCAAAGCGAGGAGCCATCGACGGTGCGCCGTGTCTGGGTTTGCGTCGGCAGGCCTTGGTAAAGCATAGCAACATGCTCAGGCGATTCATTGGCTGGGGTGAAGGACGGCGCCTTGCCCAGATGATCCATCCGGCCGCAGGCCCCAAGAAGGGCCAGTCCAAAGAGAAGCGGTTTTACGGGGGAGAATTTCTTAGACATCAGTTTACCTCTACGGAGCCGTCGTTGGTGATCCGCCCGGTGACGGTTGTGCGGGAAGAAAGGTTCATGACCCGGAGAGCTTCGCCTGCAGCGCCGCGGCCTAAGGCACGGCCCTCGGCTGCGATGGTCAGACCGCCCTGGCGGAATATCAAAGTCACAAGGTCATTACGTTCGACAATGGCAGGCGGGCCGATATCGCCCGGCCGCATAGGCCTGCCTGCATAAAGCGCCACGCGTGCTTCCATGCCGATCACGTCTGAAGGATCTGATAGCGCGCCAAGAATTTCGCCCTTTTTCAGAGCCAGATCCTCTGCGTTCACGATAGCTTTTGCCCGGATTGTGCGCAGCGGAACCAAGTACTCCGCCCAAGCAGGCGGGGTACAAAGCGCAGCGGCAGTCAGGCAGGCAAGGGCAAGTTTCATCAGCGCACCTGTGTGGTTGCACCCATCATCTGGTCGACAGCCGAGATGACCTTGGCATTCATTTCGTAGCCGCGCTGGGCTTCGATCAGCTCGGTGACTTCACGCACCGCATCAACCGAGCTGGCTTCCAGGTAACCCTGGCGGAAAGTGCCCAGTCCGTCCTCGCCCGCCGTGGAAACCGCCGCATTTCCGGAAGCCTCTGTCTCGGTGAACAGGTTGCTGCCGATTGCCTCAAGCCCTTTGGGATTGGTGAAACTGGCCAGGGACAGCTGGCCCAAAAGCTGGCCTTCGGTGGTTTCGTTGAAATACCCGTAGACTTCGCCCTCGGCATTAATCGAGATGCTGGTGGCGTCGTCGGGGATGGTGATTTCAGGCGAAACCGCAAACCCGTCCGAAGTCACAATCAGCCCTTCTGCCGTGCGTTTCAGCGCGCCATCGCGTGTATAGGCGCTTTGGCCGGACGGCAGGGTCACCTCCAGGTACCCTTTGCCGTCGATGGCGACATCCAGGTCGTTGTTGGTCTGTTGCAGCGCGCCCTGTGCCAGATGCACCGAGACGGCAGCCGCACGCACACCGAGCCCCACCTGGACGCCGGTTGGCAGCACCGTGCCGTCGGAAGCATTCACGGTACCAGCCCGCGAAATCTGCTGATAATGCAGGTCGGCAAATTCGGCGCGCCGTGCGTTGTAGGCGGTGGTGTTCATGTTGGCGAGGTTGTTGGAGATGGTCTCCACCCGCAGCTGCTGGGCGCTCATGCCGGTCGCGGCGATCTTCAGGGCACGCATCTGGATTCTCCTAGGTCTTGATCAAGTTCTTGATGGCGTTGCGGATGCGCTCGTCTTCCGATTGGAGGAAGCTCTGGCCCATTTCATAGGCGCGCTGCACTTCGATCATCCGGGTCACCTCGGATATCGCGTTCACGTTGGAGCCTTCGAGGAAGCCTTGCAGGACTTTTGCGTCCAATGTTTCTTCAATTTCCCCATCGACGCGGAACATTACCCCGTCCTCACGCACCAGCGTGTGGCTCTCCACAGGCTTGAAAAGCCCCAGCTGCCCTAGCAACCGTCCGTTTGCGCTGATGGAGCCATCAGCACCCACTTCAATCTTGCCTGCGTCCGGCGGGACAAAGACTGGCGCGCGGCCAGCATCCAGGACCCGGAAACCATCCATGGTCACAAGATCGCCTGCGGCATTAGGAGAGAATGCACCGGAGCGGGTCAACCGCTCACCCTGGGGTGTTTCGACCATGAAGAAGCCGTCACCCTCAACTGCGAAATCAAAGTTTCCGCCGGTTTCTGTGAGCTGACCCTGCTCCATGGAAGTGTTGAAAATGTTCGCACGCGACATCGACAGTGATTGCTGCCCCTGAGAGGACTGCACGAATTCTGAGAAGATCAGCCCTTCCTGCCGGTAACCTGTTGTCGCTGAGTTGGCGATGTTGTTTGCAATGACACGCATTTCGCGCATCAGCCCCGACTGGCGGGAAAGTGTAGCGTAGCCTGCAGTTTCCATTACGAGCCTCCCGCAATCATCGGAATGACGTGGCCATTAAAAAAGGCCACCAGTGTTTGTGTCATGAAGCCCATGGTCATCCAGAACACGACTATGATTGCTGTCAGCTTGGGCACGAATGTCAGGGTCATCTCCTGCACCGAGGTCAGCGCCTGGAACAGGCCGATGGACAGGCCGACAACCAGGGCGACAACCAGAATCGGAGTCGACATGGTGACAGCCGCCCACATGGCCTGGCGCAGGGTGTCATAGAAGAGGCTCTCGCTCATCATGGCTCAGACCGGCATCCTCAGGATTTCCTGGTAGGCCTCTACAACCTTGTTGCGCACGGTGACGGCGGTCTCGACCGCCAGCTCGGTTTGGGCGAGTGCCTGCACCAGTGCATGCGGGTCAGCCTGAGAGGTCATTGCTTGCACGGAAACCTGCTCGCTGCTCTGAAGGGTTGCTGCGAAGCTCTCGAAGCTTTCTTTCAGACGTGCGCCTGCCCCCGCGCCAGCGGCGTCATGATTGGGGTCGACTTTGGTGGCGGGCCGGGCGGCGGCATAGCCGCTGGCGGCGGAAAGACTGCGAATATCCATTCTGGATCTCCAAAAATTTCAGTTATCGTCTCAAAAGGTCCATCAAGGAGGCCGACATCGAGCGGGTCTGCTCGAACATTTTCAGGTTGGCCTCGTAGCTGCGCTGTGCTTCGCGGGCATCGGCGATCTCGATCATCAGATCGACATTCGAGCCCTCATAATGCCCGCTTTCATCCGCCAGCGGATGGGAGGGGTCATAGACCTCCTCCAGGTCCCGCCGGTCCAGGGTGACCTTGCCGGTGCGCACATGCTCCACGTCCGTTTGCAGCTCGCGCACGGCTTCAAATGGTACGGTTTTGCGGCGGTAGCCCGGGGTGTCGGCGTTGGAAATGTTCTCGGACACGTGCCGCAGCCGCGAAGCCTGGGCCTTGAGGCCGCTGGCAGTGACGGAAAGGGCTCTGGAAAACTCACTCATCGCTTATCCTCCTCAGTTCTTGCCCAGGCTGGCGCGCAGGATGTTCATGGAGGATTTGTAGATCGCCATGGCGCGCTTGTGCTGGCGGGCGACCTCCACCCCTTTCAGGAGTTCGGTTTCGACAGAAACGGAATTGTCATTGGGATCGCTGCCGGCATCAGTTGAGGTGACAGCCCAGTCCATGCCGCTGCCAGCGGTGCCATTCAGATGGCTGCCGCGGGACGCGATCATGCTGGCCGGGCGGGCACCGGCAGCGAAGACTTCTTTGAAGGGTTTGATATCCTTGGCGTGGTAACCCGGTGTATCGGCATTGGCGATATTCTGGGAAACCAGAGCCTGGCGTTTGCCGGCATGGGTCGCCATGGAATAGGCGATTTTGAATACGTTCAATTCTGTGAACACCAGGGCTTCTCCCTTGATCTATTTCAATCAAGGCTTAACCCCGATTCCTTTAGAAATTGTTTTCAGGACACCAAGGGAGGCCGCTGCGATGAAAGCAGAGCTGCAAGCACTGACCCGTCAAATTGCCGGAAAACGCCTGGTAACCCAAGTCGGCCGGGTGACAGGGATCTCGGGCGGGGAAATCGAAATCAGCGGCCTGGCTGCAGCGGCGCGAATCGGTGATCGGCTGGTGCTGCGCCGTGGGCCGCAGGACGCGTTGCATGGCGAAGTCCTGAAGATTAATGGTAGCAATATCAGTATGTTGCCTGACCGGTCTCCGGATGGTGCTGCGATCGGGGATCCGGTTTTGCTGCACCCGTCACCGGAGTTTTCCCCCAGCGACCATTGGATCGGCCGCGTTATTGATCCGTTTGGCGAGCCGCTGGATGGCCGCCCAATGCTGCCGGGCAGCACACCGCGCGATCTGATGGCACCGCCCCCCAAGGCTGCAGGCCGCCGGTCCATGGGTGAGCGGCTGGCCACCGGGCAGGCAGTCCTGAACACGATTCTCCCGATTGTGCGCGGGCAGAGGGTTGGTCTTTTTGCCGGCTCCGGGGTCGGGAAGTCTTCGCTTCTGGCAAAACTGGCGCAAAGCATGGAAGCCGATGTGGTGGTAATGGCACTGATTGGCGAGCGCGGGCGAGAGGTGAATCACTTTGTCGAACAGGTGCTGGGGCCTGAGGGCATGCGCCGGGCCGTTGTGGTGGCTGCGACGTCCGACCAGTCCGCACTGGTACGCCGCCGGTGTGCCTGGGCGGCCATGACGGTGGCAGAACACTTCCGCGATCAAGGCAAAAACGTGCTTTTCCTGGCTGACTCCGTCACCCGTTTTGCTGAGGCGCACCGGGAAATCTCCGCGGCCTCCGGCGAGGCACCTGCGTTGCGCGGATACCCGCCTTCAGTGACACCTCTGATTACCGGGCTGTGCGAACGGGCCGGGCCTGGGGGCGAAGGGCAGGGCGATATCACAGCCGTTTTCAGTGTTCTTGTCGCCGGATCCGATATGGATGAACCGATTGCGGATATTCTGCGCGGTGTTCTGGATGGGCACATTGTCCTGAACCGCGAAATCGCCGAACGCGGCCGGTTTCCCGCGATCGACGTTTCACGTTCGGTGTCACGCAGTCTGCCTGCGGCTGCCTCTGCTGATGAAAACGAGGCGATCAAAGATGTGCGAAAATACCTGGGCGCTTATGAGCAGTCAGAGGTGATGATCAGGGCTGGGCTGTACGCCGAAGGCAATGACGCAGTGCTGGATCAGGCAGTAAAATTGTGGCCAGAACTGGATGCGTTCTTCGGACGTGAGGACCCGGAGGGCATTACCAGCAGTTTCAATCGCCTGCTCCTGATGTTGCGCCGGGCCAAGGCTGGGCGTTGAAACCAATTACGAAGATACGATGAGGTGGAATCCGCAAAGGTAGCAAGCTGATGCCTTAGCCGCGCTGTTCTGCCCGTGTTCGGCTGCCTAACAGGGTTGCTTCAGCAAAACTCATTAAGCCGCTTGGCTGTGCGGGGCTCCTTTCTGCAAAAGGGCAGTGCCATCCAGCTAGTCCGCTGCCCGTGGATTAAGGACAAAGGTTTCCGTAAGCAGGAGACATAACCCGCTGTCTGTTTATTGCCGTCTGCGGATCTTCTGGGCAAGGTTGACGAGGACAGGTTGCTGGCCTCAACGAGTATGCAGTCAAGCTGCGGTGCGCCGGTTTGTAAACACCGGAGGTGTCTCTGGAGCATCAATAGATTGCGATTTTGTACTGCTGAAGGAGAATGTTTCCATCATTTCCGGTAAGTTTGGCCGTTGTCGCTTGATGACAGTAGGCCGCCGCAGCAGACGGTCACTCGGCTGGCAATCACTTGTTTTCAAGCTGATACTTAACTTCAGGAGTTAAGTTTTGCGCCTTATTCTTATCAAGAAGTCTCTCTTGCGAATGGGATAACTTGCAACCTGGCCACAGCAAGTGTTTCGGCAGAGAAAAGAACTTTCTGAATACTCTGTTTCACGCGGGTTTTTACCGGCTTTGTCGTGAAAACGAGGATGTTCAGCGGGGTGTGAGGATACCGGAAGCTCGAGCAGGCGCTTTCGGCACAGCCTAAACCCGAACGACGGCAGGAAAGCAGTCATGGCGTTCATTAGGCAAGTTCAGCCCGCCTTTGCCTCGATAGGCCAGGCGGGCGGACGATTATGATGGCCGGACCGCAAACAACCGGTCTTCCCGCGGCAGCAATGTGCGCAAAGCTTTCAGACAGCGGTAGTGGTTGTTGCTGATCAGGGCATCGGTTGCCTCAGCAATTGATGACCGGCTGTCCGGGTCGGTAAAAACCTGACTCAGTTCCTCGATCCGGCGCAACATCGGCAGGCGTTCCTCTTCGGGATCCGCATCACCTGACAGGATCAGTTGTGCTGCATAGCATACGCGGCGCACCGGAGTGTTGGCTTCTTCCGGATGAATTGCGTCGCGCAAACGCAGGATGTTGGCATCCGGTGTTACAATGGACAGGCGGCTGCGGCGGTCGCCGTTTTCAATTACCGCGCCATTCACAAGGACACGCTCCTTGGGGGCAAGTTTCAGGACAAGTCCGCTCATTTTCAGGATGCTCCGCTGCGGAGGCCACGCATGATGGCCGTATTGATTTCCACCAGCGGCCGGACATCGGCCTTGCGCTGAAGCACTTTGGTGGTGTGTTGTCTTGTGAATTCTCCCAGCTCGAACAAGTTCTGCTTGAGATCATCGGGCAGAGGATTGCCTTTCGAAGCGATGTCGACAGTGAAAATGGACCAAAGCTTCCGGTTGTCATTCAAGGCTGTTGCGAGTTCATTGAAGCCGCCACGGCCCTTTTGCGTCGCCGTGATCATCCTGCGGGTAATGCGGGCAATCACTTCATATTCGAAATTCTTTGCTGTCCGGGTCGGGGTCTTTGCCGCCGAATAGGCACTCTTCGCCTTCAGAAGGGCATTCACGTGTTTTCCTAACGTATTATTCTTCAGGTTCTCTGAGAGGGGAAGACCGGGGCGCCATCAGCGCCCCGGTAAGGGCTGTTAACGGAACAG
>NZ_AFCF02000018.1 GCF_000203975.2 Leisingera sp. ANG1
TGTCTGACGTCAGCGCCAATGGGACAGTTTAGGGTGATTTGATAAGAGAGAGTTTCTGACACATCGTAACCACCAAGGAGTGGAGATGAGACAGAAACCCGGAACCAAGCAGAGCCACGGCGAGAAGGTCGTCAAGGACATCCGTCGCGCCACCCGCAAGCAGTACTCAGCTGAGGAGAAGGTCAGGATCGTCTTGGACGGCCTGAAGGGCGAAGACAGCATTGCAGAGCTGTGTCGCCGCGAGGGCATTGCGCAGAGCTTGTATTACAGCTGGTCCAAGGAATTCCTCGAAGCCGGGAAGAAACGCTTGGCGGGCGATACGGCGCGTGCGGCGACGTCGAGCGAGGTCAAAGACCTTCGCCGTGAAGCCCGAGATCTAAAGGAGGTTGTCGCTGAGCAGGCCCTGGAGTTGCGGCTGCTCAAAAAAAGCATGATCGCAGATGGGGGCGACGGCGAATGAGGTATCCCGCATCTGAGAAGCTGGAGATCATCCGGCTGGTGGAAGGATCGCACCTGCCGACCAGGCGCACGCTGGACAAGCTCGGCATCCCCAGAACGACCTTCTACCGCTGGTATGATCGGTATTTGTCCGGCGGCCCTGAGGCGCTGAAAGATCGCAGTCCCAGGCCGTCGCGGGTCTGGAACCGCATCCCTGAGCCGGTGCGCGAGAAGATCAAGGACCTGGCCCTGCAGGAAAGCGATCTGTCGCCGCGCGAGTTGGCCGTGCAATTCACTGACACGGAAAAGTATTTTGTGTCAGAGGCTTCGGTCTATCGCATCCTCAAGTCCTACGACCTGATCACCAGCCCGGCCTATGTGGTTCTGTCCGCCTCTGACGAGTTCCGTGACAAGACGACCCGACCGAACCAGCTTTGGCAGACCGACTTTACCTACCTGAAGGTCATCGGCTGGGGCTGGTTCTACCTGTCCACGATCCTCGACGATTACAGCCGCTACATCATCGCCTGGAAACTTTGCACGACGATGAAGTCAGGCGATGTGACCGACACGCTCGACCTGGCGCTGCAGGCTTCGGGTTGTGATCAGGCGAAGGTCCTGCACAAGCCCCGCCTGCTCAGTGATCGAGCCATTGGAACGCCATTGGTCCGAGAGACAATGGCGAGGGGGTCGAGTTACATCTCGGGCGAGTTGGCCGATTGGCTGGAAGATCGGCACATGGATCATGTCCGCGGTGCCCCATATCACCCGCAAACCCAAGGCAAGATCGAGCGCTGGCACCAGACCCTGAAGAACCGCATCCTGCTGGAGAACTACTTCCTGCCCGGCGATCTCAGGCAGAAGATCGACGCCTTCGTCGAGCATTACAACCACCGACGATACCACGAGAGCCTGCAGAACCTCACCCCGGCCGATGTCTACTTCGGGCGCGGCCAGACCATCCTGAAACAACGAGAAAGGATCAAACGAAAGACTATCGAAACCCGGCGCTTGCTTCACCGAAGATCCGCCGCATAATCAAACCAACCAGATGAGCCAGACCCTCTCTTCGCTCAGGCAGCCAAATGGCCCAAAATCTCTGACGACGGACA
>NZ_AFCF02000019.1:0-1770 GCF_000203975.2 Leisingera sp. ANG1
GGTCTTAAATACCCAATTCCCCGGTGAGTCCCGGGGGGCGGCCGCCGCCTATTCCGCGGCGCGTTTGCGGACCCAGCCCAGAAACGCCGCATCGGGCATCCTGAGCCGCGGGCTGCCGGACCGCACCCACATGGCGCGCCATTCCGCCTCCAGCGCATAGGCATCGGCACCCGGGATCAGCGCGCGCGCCTCCTCCAGCGTCTGCGGTTTCAGGCTGGGCGCATTCAGCACCGCCTCGGTCACTGCCGTCTTCTGGCTGAAGCGGATGATATCACCCTCCAGCTCCTCCAGCGCGTAATCGGGCAAGGGCTGCGCTTCGATCATGTCGCGGATCATCTTGCGGAACACCCGGCGCGGGCTGGCGGAGCCGGATTTCTTCAGCAAGGTCTCCACCGAGACCTGCCAGCTGTTCTGCCGCCCGCAGTGTTTGCGCGCCAGTTCGTAGATCCGCCGCTCCAGGGGTTTGCGCAGGCGGAAGTAATCGCGGCTGAGCGTCAGCACCGACTTCGACAACACCGCGCGGTACAGCCAGTCCGAAAGCGTCACCGCGACGCTGACCATCTTGCCGGCACCCTTCTTGCCGGCAGGCGCCTTGCGCACGATCTCCCATTTCTCAATGAGGCCAAAGCCGGTGGTGACCTCCTTGCCGCCGGTCACGATATTGGTGGTGATGCGGGTGCCTGCGAGGCGCTCGAACGCCTCGCGCAGGCGCCGGTAGGCATCGCCGGAAGTTTCGCGGTTGCAGGCCACCAGCAGGTCATGCGCCTTCAGATGCAGCACCCGGCTCACCTGCCGCCCGGCATTCAGCGCCGCCATCAGCTGGCTGATGCAGAAGATCAGGATGTCCTTGTCATGGATCGTCGCCAGCCCCTTGACCGAAGGGGTCACAGTGATCTCGGCGCCGTTGTGCTGGTAGTTCAGAATGCGCCGGTCCGGCCGGGTGCCCAAACTGAACAGCGGATGCTCCATCGACGCCAGGTCGTTCTTGGGGATCGCCCCGAAGATATCGCAGAGGAAAAAGTCCCCCTGCCCCTCTGGCGGAATCCCTTCCGCTGTCAGCTCTGCTGCCATCTGCCTGCCCGTATCTGCTCTGCACGCCGCCGGAATTCTGCCGATCCCGTGCGACTCGTTTATCGTGGTTTTGATTACACTCACCCTAGGGTTATCCACATGCCCCCGCAACGGGGGTTCGGAATCGTCTGATCGGGGGTTCGGAGTCATTTCAACGGGGTTTCAGAGTCATCCCTCCCCCGGAATCTGCCCCGATCCCCCATGAAAAAAGGGCTTTGCGCGAGTCACGCTTCCCCTGTAACTAATAAATAACCCATATTTAACAGGGCAGAATTTTTTGCACGCCCTGAAACACCCCCGCTTTCCCCTGCCGCAACCGCTGGATTTGCTTAGAAAAACCAAGGGGGATGCGCATTTTTCTTCCATGTGCCGTGTTTTTGGGTATTCTGGTCAAAAGGCAGCACATAGGGGCTGCAGAGCAGAACCATAAGCACTTCACATGAGCTGGGCCGCAGAGGTCCAAGGACAGCAGGCAGATCCTCATGGCCAGAGATATCCACAAGGCAGGCAGCAGCCTCCCCCCCTATTTCAGCATCGACCCGGACGCCGCATTGGCAGAGCTTGATGCCCCCACCAGCACCGCAGGTTTTGCCGAGATTGCAAGCGCCTGTGCGCAAGGCCGCGCCGACCTCGCCAGCCGGGGCCTCAATGAGGAGGGCCGCAAGGAGCTGCGCCTGTTCTCCACCTGGGAGATCACCC
>NZ_AFCF02000019.1:2864-4041 GCF_000203975.2 Leisingera sp. ANG1
GCATCTACGAGGCCGACTACCGCGATTTCAACCGCGAGACCTATGCGAGAGGGCGCGAGACCTTTGACGAGACCTATGCCGCCTTCAAGAAGCTGCTGATCGGCGTCTGGCGGCGCGAGGTGTTGCATCAAGAGGCCGAACAGCGCGCGGCGGGCTAAGGCCCTAACAAGAGATTTGGGGTAGAGTGAGCACCCCAACCGGAAAGAGGCACGAGGATCATGGCAAAACGCAAACGGCTCTCCCCGGCGCAAAGTGATTACCTGTCAGCGGCGCCNNACCCCGTCCAGCGTCGGCGCCGCGCCGATTGCCCAGGTGGCCTCGGATGCGTCCGCCCAGGCGGCGCTGCAGGAACTCAGCGGCGTCCTGGAAAACGCCCGCGCCAAGGGGCTGATGATCGAGGAGCTGCCGCTGGCGGCAATCGACGAGAACCACCTGGTGCGCGACCGCATCGAGCAGGACGAGGAAGAGCTGCAATCGCTCATGGACTCGATCCGCGCCCGCGGCCAGCAGACCCCGGCAGAAGTGGTGCCGCTGGAGGATACCTTCGGTGGCCGCACCCATGGCCTCATCTCCGGCTGGCGCCGCCTGACCGCGCTTCGCAGGCTCTATGAAGAGACTTCAGACCCGCAATTCGCCACCTTGAAGGCGCTGGTGATCCACCCGGACAGCGCCGAAGGCGCTTATGTGGCGATGGTCGAGGAAAACGAGATCCGGGTGAACCTGTCCCATTACGAGCGCGCCCGGATCGCGGTGCGCGCCTGTAAGGAAGGCGTCTTCACCCGCCGCAAATATGCGCTGCAGGCTCTGTTCGGCAATGCGACCCGCGCCAAGCGCTCCAAGATCGGCAGCTTTGTCACCCTGGTGGAAGCCTTGGATGCGGTGCTGTTCTACCCCACTGCGATCAGCGAGAAGCTGGGCCTGGCGCTGGTGCGGGCGATCGAGGCGGATGAGGGTTTTGCGGAACGCGCCACCGCCGCGCTGCAGGCCGCCGACCGCAGCACCCCGGAGGCAGAACTGGCGGTGCTGACCCGTCTGGTGGAGGGAGAGGCGGCTGAAATGCCCAGGTTAGAGCCTGATACACCCCCTGCCCCGCCGACCCTGGAGCAACTGGCGGCCCAGGTTAAGGAGCGGAATGCAGGCCGGGATGCGGAAAACTCCCTGCCCCCGGCATCCCCGG
>NZ_AFCF02000019.1:4122-5618 GCF_000203975.2 Leisingera sp. ANG1
GCGCGCGAAACATTTGGTCCGAACCGGACCTATTTTACATCCCCCCGCCCCACCGAGGTATAGGTCTCGAAACCCGCCCGTTTGGCGGATTTGGCAGAGTAGATATTGCGCAGGTCCGCCATCCGCGGGGTCTGCATCTTGCGGGCCAGTTTCTTCAGATCCAGGGCGCGGAACTCGTTCCACTCGGTCAGGAGCACCACCAGGTCGGCGTTCTGTGCCGCCTTGTAGGGATCCTCCTCCCATTTGACCCCGGGCAAGAGCCCCTCGCCCTCGGACCTTCCTTGCGGGTCCACCACCCGCACCTTGGCGCCGCCGCCCACCAGCGCGGGCACGATGGTGAGGCTCGGCGCCTCGCGCATGTCGTCGGTGTTGGGCTTGAAGGTGACGCCGAGCACCGCGATGGTCTTGCCGTTGAACGACCCCTCGCAGGCATCGCGCAGCTTCTCCACCATCCGCAGCTTCACCTCGTCATTGACCCGCATCACGGTCTCGGTGATGCGCAGGGGGAAGGCATGGTCCTGGCCGATCCGCGCCAATGCCGCGGTGTCCTTCGGGAAGCACGAGCCGCCATAGCCCGGCCCTGCATGCAGGAACTTGTTGCCGATCCGCCCGTCAAAGCCGATGCCGCGGGAGACTTCCTTGACGTCCGCCCCCACCCGCTCGCAGAGGCCGGCGATTTCATTGATGAAGGTGATCTTGGCGGCCAGAAACGCATTGGCCGCGTATTTGATCAGCTCGGCCGATTCCAGATCGGTGGTCAGGATCGGGAAGTCGCGCAGATAGAGGGGTCTGTAAATCTCCGCCATCACCTCGGCGGCGCGCTCGTTCTGGACGCCGACCACCACCCGGTCGGGTTTCATGAAATCCTCGATCGCGGCGCCTTCGCGCAGGAACTCGGGGTTGGAGGCGACGTCGAAATCGGCCTGCGGATTGGCCTTGGCGATCACCTGTTTCACTTGCCGGTTGGTGCCCACCGGCACCGTGGATTTGGTCACCACCACCGCGTAATCCGTCAGCGCCCCGGCGATCTCTTCTGCCGCCGCCATCACATAGGTGAGGTCGGCATGGCCGTCGCCGCGCCGGGTCGGGGTGCCCACGGCGATGAACACCGCCTCCGCCCCGTCGACCGCCGCCGCCAGATCATCGGTGAAGCTGAGACGGCCGGCCGCCACGTTTTTCTCCATCAGCTGATCCAGGCCCGGCTCGTAGATCGGCACCTCGCCCCGGTTCAGCCGGGTGATTTTACCCGCGTCCTTGTCGACGCAGATCACGTCATGGCCGAAATCCGAAAAACAGACGCCGGACACCAGTCCGACATAGCCGGTGCCAATCATCGCAATGCGCATGAACTGCCCTTTCCCCAATCGCTCTGCAGCGGCTTGGCTGCCGCCCTTGTTCTGAGATTAGAAGGATATACGCCGTTGCACAGGGCAGGAACCGGTTTTTTAGGCGGCCGGGAAACAAGACACACAATAGGTCCGCTTCGGACCAAATGT
>NZ_AFCF02000020.1 GCF_000203975.2 Leisingera sp. ANG1
CAGCAGATACGCGGCGAAATTGCTGAGATGCGCCGTCACAATCACCAGGAGCATTTGCGCGCGCTGAAGGCCAAGTCACGCATGAAGGACGCCAGGAAGCTGGAGGCGGAAGGGCCTGCGGATCCCTGGCGATCCTGCAGCAGGGGCCCGCTGCGGGAAGGCATATTCACTGTCAACAAAGACTGGTTCGGTGGCGCAGGCCTGTTGGAATGGGATCCGGAACGTGTCTCTGCTTTCCGCAAAACCGCCATGTCGTTCCTCCGTGAAAACTTTCCAAATGGTCAGCTGCGCTATGCCAGTGCCCACGTTGATGAAGAGGCTTATCACATCCATTTTGTCGTGGCCGTTTGGACCGAGAAGCCATCCGCCAACCGGGGGCATCAGATCCTGCTGCAGGCATCTGAGAACCCGCTCATCAAGAGCTATGAGCATGCCCAGGATCTTGCCGGAGAGGCCTTCGAGACAATCGGGATCACCAGGGGGGAGCGTCGTGCCGAAGCCCGGCGCCAGGCGCGGGCAGAGGGAAAACCTCTGCCCGAGAAGCGGCAGCATGTGCCGCCATCAAAATGGCGTGCTGAGGAGCGCCAAAAGGCGCAAGCAGAGAAGAAACGCATCCTGGGCGATGCCCAGGAAGAAGCAAAGGCGGCCGTTGAAAACGGCCGGGACCTGGCCAAGGCCACGGTCAAGAAATCGCGCAA
>NZ_AFCF02000003.1:0-6932 GCF_000203975.2 Leisingera sp. ANG1
TTCAAATCCTGCTCCCGCAACCAACACTAATTCGCCAGACATATCAAAGGCTTCGGATCTGCAATCCGGGGCCTTCTTCGTATTTGCGCCTTCCGCGCCCGCAGCAAGCCGCAGCAGCCCGGCCAGATCGCCCTCCAGCGTCAGATCCAGGCCAGCGCCCTCCGCCGCAGGCGTCAGCACGATCCGCTCCACCAATGCGCGCAGCGCCTCCTTGGCGTCTTCCATGCCTTCGGCGGACCCAAGGGTCCGGATCAGCCGCGATACCCGTTCGCGGTAGGCCTCCGCCATCGACGGGTGAAACACCACCGGGTCCGGGGCTGGGGTATGCTCCAGCTCCCGTTCCAGCTGCTGGCGCCGCGTGTCGAGCTCGATCATCCGGTCTTTGACCTGCTCCGCGGGCACGCCCGCGATGATCGCATCCACCAGCTTCTGGTGGTCGCGTTTTGCGCGGGCCAGTGCCTGTTCCTTTTCCTTGCGGTTCCCGGCGGCTGCCGCCTTCAGCCGGTTGCGCTCGGCTGTGTATTCTTCGCAGAAGACCTGCACCGCGTCCGGATCCATCAGGTGGTTCGCAAGCGCATCCAGCACCCGGGCTTCCAGGTCGGCCTGCTTGATCGTGCGCTTGTTGCTGCAGACCGCGGCCCCCTTGTTGCGGGCCGGGGAGCAGCCGAAGCTGTCCCTGGAGATCTTGGCAAAGCCGCCGCCGCAGCAGCCGCAGGCCATCAGGCCGGAAAACAAGGTCTTGGGGCGGCGCCGGTCCCAGACCGGCACATTGGTGCCCGCGGTCTTCAGTTCGCCCTGGCGGGCCCGGACCGCATCCCAGAGATCCTGTTCGACGATCCGCAACTGCGGAACGTCGGTGATCGTCCACTCGCTTTCCGGGTTCAGCCGCGAGATGCGCTTGCCCGTTTGCGGATCCTTCACGTAGCGCAGCCGGTTCCAGACCTGCCGCCCGATGTAGAGCTCATTGTTCAGGATGCCGGAGCCGCGCTGGCGGTTGCCGTGAATGGTGGAGGCACCCCAGTGGCGGCCGGACGGGGCAGGCACGCGCTCCTTGTTGAGCGCTTCGGCGATCTTCTTCGGCGAAAGCCCGCGGGCGTAGTTCGCGAAGATCCGGCGCACGACATCTGCCTCTTCCGGATGGATCTCGCGCTCGCCGCGGATCACGTCGCCATTGCTCGTGAGTTGCGGCTTCATGCGGTATCCGTAAGCTTTGCCGCCTGCGGATTTGCCCTCCAGTGCGCGCCCTTTGAGACCGCGGTGAGTCTTCATCGCGATGTCCTTGAGCTGGAGCGCATTCATCGTCCCCTTCAGCCCGATATGGATCTCCGAAATCAGCCCGTCCGCCACGGTCTCGATCGGGAGGCCGTTGAAGCAAAATTCCTGGTAGATGTGGGCAATGTCGGCCTGGTTGCGGCTTAGACGGTCGAGGGCTTCCGAGATAACCACATCGAAGGTGCCGCCGCGCGCATCGCGGAGCAGGGCCTGCATGCCGCTGCGCATAAGGCTGGCGCCGGAGATGGCGCGGTCGGAATAGGTGGCCACGACCTCCAGCCCCTGGGCCTTGGCGTAATCGGTGCAGTCGCGGATCTGGTCCTCGACAGAGGCGTCGCGTTGCAGGTCTGTCGAGTAGCGGGCGTAGATGGCTGCTCTGAGCCTGGGCTGGGACATGGCGGTGTTCTCCGGTGGTTTGATGTTAACCGGGAGAATTGCCGTCCCGGTGGTCGGTGCGGGCTGCCTCGCGGGCGAGGGCGCGCAGGAGTTCGTGAAGTGACGCGCGGGAACCGGCGTCCTGCCGGCAGGAGCCGTTTTGCGGGCGGCCGGGTGTTTCCGGCGCCTGCGGGCATTCGGCATGTCTCTTCCGGTCCCGTGCCATAGGCCGAGGTCTCCTGTCTCCGGTGGGCGGTGGCCGCCCGCGTGTGCTGATGGAGACAGTTTAATGCGCCGGACTGGGTTGGATCGACCCAGGTTGTAACTCTGCGGAGACGGAAATTGTGGATAAGGGACTAGAAATACGGAACTTTCCCTCTGCAGAGGGAGCTGGGCAGGGATGCGGGGCATAGACCGCTCCGGCGGGGCTTTGGGACAAAGTATTTCCGGAAGGGAATTATCCGGATTTTGGACCAACCGGAGCCTGCACCGCGGAAGTTTGCACATAAGACTTGTGCAAACCTCGCGGCGGTGCGGCTTGGTTGGCGGGCGCATCTACTGGTCCAGGACCGGCTCTGGATCTACATGCCGCGGCACGTCACGCAGCCAGGACCGGACCGCCTTGGCGTCGAACTCTCGTTTCTGCACCAGGTCTGCAGCCATGTCCTTAAGCAGTTGTTGATGGGGGTACAGCAGCGCGCGCGCGTGGTCCTCGGCGTAGTCGAGCCGCTCCTGCAGGCGCTGGCGTTCGCAGGCCGTCAGGCGGGAGGGATCCTGCGGTCCAAACCAGCCGTTGCCGAAGGCCCCTAAACCCAGTTCAAAATCCATCGCCAGGACCATCCGAGCTGCTTTTCCGAGGTCGGAGGTGGCGCTGCCGCCAGCGCCAGCGGACACAGTCCCAAAGATGAGCCGCTCCGCCGCCCGCCCTGCGAGGTGGATATACAGCTGGCATTCAAAGTCTGCCGACAGACCCGCGTTCGGGGGAACATCCCGCTCAATTGTGCCGCCAGATGGAGACAGGCTGATCCGCGTGATCGTCTCGCCGTAGCTCCACGAGGTGATGGCGTGACCGGCTTCATGAATGGCGATGCGGTAAAGCAGGTCGTGGTTCTCCTCCTGTGCCATGACTTGCAGATGGCGGCGCAGAAGCTGCAGATCGAGCGGGCAGCCGCTGTGCCGGGCTTCACTGCGGGCAGAGCGCACCGCCGCGTCCACGTCGGCGGCGGTTTTGCCAATGCTGTCCCGCGCCAGCTCCAACATCGCATCCTCGGGGAATGCGTCCTGCAGCCGCTCAGCAAGGAGGTGCTGCAGCATCGCCATGCTTGGCAACGGCATCTCGATCTTGATGTCAAACCGCCCGGCTCTCAGCACCGCGGGGTCGATGTGCTGCGGGTGGTTGCAGGCACCAACCACCATGATCCCTTCCTCCAGGCCGATGCGGTCCATCTGCTCCAGGAGACCAGCGATCACCTGCGATCCATATCTGCTGCCGTGGGTGTCGCCGCTGGTGCGCGAGCTGATCGCGTCGATCTCGTCGATGAAGAGGATACAGGGCGCATTCTGCCGTGCTTCATCGAAGCTTTTGCGCATCGCGAGCAGGAGGTTGCCAAGGTGCCCCGCGCTTTGCCACTCGGCGCAACTGGTCTCGACGCAATTGACCCCGGCGCTCCGGCCCATTGCGCGGGCGAGGTGGCTCTTGCCGGTGCCGGGTACGCCGTGCAACAGCAAAGAATGGGGGATCTGGTCCCATGCAACGCTGCCTTCGGCCCACAGGCGCAGGTCTGCGACCAGACAGCGGGCGGTGTTATAGGCCGGGCCAATGCCTGTGATTTCCTCCCTTGGCGCGTGGGCTTCGGGCGGTGAAGCGGCAGCGGCTGCAAGCGCCTGGGACAGGCGCTGAGCCATCTTCTTCGCTGTGGGCGCACGCAGGGCAAAAGAGAGTGCGGCGGTGGAGAGCTCTTGCAGCTGGCCGTTCGGGGGCAGCGCGGCGCGGGTGGCGGCTTCATCAATGCGGCCCGTGCGGCTGTGCGTCTGGCGCAGCAGGGCGATCAGAAAATCCGCGTCCACCTGCGGCAGCGTCAGCTCGTAACAGTGCTCCGCCACCAACGGCGCCGGCAGCACCATCTCATCCGGCAAGCAGATCCACAAAGGCTGGCTGTGCGCCAGGCCTTTAATGATCAGCTCCTGCAGGTCATCAAAGTGACCCTGCTCAATCGCGCCATCGCGGACGCTGGGGACAGCGAGGGTCACGCGCTGAGGCAGCTGCACCTGGCGCCGGGCGCCATAGGCTTGCCAGCCCGGCGGCAGCAGGGCGTTGTTAAGGAGATTTTCCAGGCTCGAAAAGCCGCAGGGAGGAATGTTGCGCAGGATCAGCACAGTGCCGCGGATTAGCTGCGTGTCCACCGCAGCCGGGGAGCCAAAGGCCGCGGCGATCCGCAGCAGAAGCAACAGCTGGTCTGCCGGCAGATCTGTGGCCGGCAGCCAGCGGCCTTTGTCATCGCATGCGTATGGGTCGGCGCCTTCCTGCTCCAGCGCTTCCCAAAGATCCGGAGGCAGATTCCGCGCGTTGGGGTGCTTGCTCAGATGCTGCAGCAAAGAATGGGGGTGATCCGGTGCAGGGGGCACAGGCGGCTCCTCGGCGCCAGCCCTGCCGTCTGGCGCGTCTTCTTTGAGTGTCTTGCGGCGTGTCTGCTGCAGCTCTCTGTAATAGAGATGATAGCGGCGGGCGCAGTCTTCGGCGAACTGCCACCAATCGGGACGCGCGGGCTTGGAGAGATCAAGCTGGCTCATGGAAAGCCTCCTTCAAAAAGGCAAAAGGGATCGGGCGCCCGGTGGAACCGGGCTGGAGATGTTGGAAATTGAAGAGGGGGCGCTTAGGTGTCTTCTTCCGCTCGGATGGCGTCGAGCATCGCGAAGATCACCTGGGTCGCATCGGCGAAGTAGACCTCGCTTTTGACGCTCAGCTCTTCTGCGTAGAGGTCTGGCGGCGCGACGCTGTCGGGGTGCTCTGCCTTCAGCCGCGCATGCAGGCCTTTCTCAATTTGCACAGCTGTGTGGCCGGAGCTGATGGGAACTGTCCGCAGGACCTGCGCCTCCGTCTCCTTGGTCTTCAGTAGTTGGTGGTAAAGGCGGGAAATGGGATCCCTGCTGTAGCCCAGCTTGATCAGCTTAGCTCCATTGGCGAGTTTGAGCTGCATGACGTAGAGAAAGCTTGGCGCACTGCTCCAGCCCTCGCCGCAGTTGCTGCATTGAAACCGGCCAGTCTGCATGTTGGCACGGGCGATCCGCTGAACATGGCCGCAGGCCTGGTGCTGGTACAGGCGGTAGTTCTGGTTCCTGTTCGGATCCGGTCCAATCAGCTCCCAACCCTGCGCGGAGGCTTCTTCTTGCTCCTTATGCTGCTGGCAGAGTTCGCAGCGTACGTCGCAGACGCCTTCGGCGGCACGCTTCACCATCTCAAATTGCCGGCGCAAGTTATGGCCGCAGGGGGCGATATAGTGGGCATAGTGACGGTCTTCCGGATCGCGGCCTGCCCACTTCAAACCTGCGGCCACAGCGTCGGCCTGCCACCGGTCTTGAATGCAGTGCGGGCACTGCGGCTGGCTGTTCATGAGAACAAAGATCTTGCTGGCATGTGCCCGTCGGCAGGTGTGGCAGGATAGGAGCAGGTGATAGCGGTCCTTGATGCGCTGCAGGATGCCGAAGCCCTTGGCTTCGGCGGCGGCGCGCCAGTGGGGGTGAATGGTGAGCGGGAAGGCGGCGGACGTGGCGGTTGATGTATGGGTCATTGAGAACTCCGTTTGCGCAAAGCGGGAGAGAGGGCAGGCGCCGGATATGGGGCACCTGCCGGGATAATCTGGATTTGGGCATGACGCGGCCGGGCGCAGGCGGAGAGATCCGCTGCGGGCCGGGTCAGGTTATGTCACGGGGGATTGGGGGGATCAGACCGGCGCGAATTCCGGAGCTGTCACTGCCATCTCCACCACGGTGTCGACTTGCCGCGCCGCGCGGTTCAGCGCTTCGCGGACACCGGGATCATCGGTAGTGAAAAGGTCCCGGTGCTCATGCATCAGCTGCTGGAATCGAAGTGCCTCGTCCAGGCTCTCAGATTCGATCAGAAAGTGCAGCAGCATGCTCATGCGCTGCATTGGCAAATCTTCGGCACTGACCACCTGTGCCGTCAGGATGTCGCCGCTGAGTTGAAGGCAATCCTGCCACTTGGCTTCGGCGGCCTCTTGGATACCGGTGGATGCGGTATCCCAGGACAGCGCGTGCGACAGATCGCGCTCCAATTCGAGGGCTTCGTCCACTGCTTTGGTCAGCGTGTCGAAGGTGCGGGTGATGAAGGTGGGGCTGTCATCTGCGACAGATGCGGGCCACAGGGCTTTCAGCGCGCATTCGCGCGTGATACGGCAAGTATCAGCCATAGTCGGTCTCCTTCCACGAGATCGGTTTTGGTTAGGGCCGGGCGGGGAGCTTCCACCTTCCCCTCGGCCTGTTGCAAATGTGTGCAACTAGATGCAATATGCACCCATTGAATCTGAATGTCAACTGCACACAAGTGAACACATGGCCAGAACATCAGCGATATCTGTACGAGTGACTGAAGAAACCAAGAAAGCCGTAGAAAAGGCAGCGGCGCAGGATGACCGGTCTGTAGCCTCTTATGTGGAACGGCTTCTGATCGCGCACCTTAAAGAACAAGGGTATCTGCAAAAGTAAGTGCGGGCGCCTGGAGGAAATGACCCAGGTGTCTGGTTCCATCGGCTTGCTGCCATTCAAGATTATCGAAAATGAATAAGTCATCCACGGCCCCCGGCAGGGCGGGTCCAGCAGGCTGCTGGCCGCAGGAAGTTTATCCGGGTGACGCCCGGATAGGCTGACGAGGAGGGGATCGAAGGGGGTATCCCCCTCGCGAACTGGCAAGTTGAAATTCCGGGGTCCAGCCCGGGATTGCAACTTGCCTAGTGAGTACAAGCCTCACAAAAACAAAAAAAGTCTATCGGGATTTTCTTCGTCTTCGCGGAGACTCGGATCAGAGAAGCAGATCCGAGCAGCAAGATGACCGTACAGCCCAAGTTTACTCAAGCCCAGCCCGTAATTCTTGATGAAGCACCGGTTGTGCTGCGCTTTGCAGGCTTGTTTCCGCAGAATCTCGGCAAGTTCAAGATGCATGACGAGCGCTGTGGCGGCGACCTGGATCATGTCGACCAGGAGCTGTCCCGGCTGAACCAGGTGCTGGCCGGCGAACCGGGCTGGCAACAGCAGATACGCGGCGAAATTGC
>NZ_AFCF02000003.1:7326-490815 GCF_000203975.2 Leisingera sp. ANG1
GCCACGGTCAAGAAATCGCGCAAGCGCGCGGTGAAAGAGGCGCGGGCCCGCAAACAGCGGACCGCGCGGGAAACTGCAAAGATGATCCGCCGCCGCGATACGGCGGAGGCAGAGGCTGTGCAGAATAAAAAAGCGGCTGACGCCGCGAATGCTCTGAAAAAGAAAATTGTGGCCGAGGTCGGGGCATTGGAGCCGAGAGTGAAAGGGTATGAGGCAAGGGCCGAAGAAGCTGCAGAAAAGTACCGGGCCGAGACGGCAGCGCGGAAGTCCGAAGAGGAAAAACGCGCGCGGGTTATGCAAGAAAGGCAACAGGCCGAGCAGATGCTGAACGCCAAGAAGGCTGAGAAATCTAATCTGGCGGCTCAGCTGCTGCAGATGGTTCAGCACCGCGGTCAGGAAGAGAAAGCAGTTGCTGAGGCCCGGGCTGCCCGGCTGGCTGAGGAGAAGAGGCTGCAGGAGGCAGAAGAAAAGGTCCGGTTGAAGGCAACGGAGGCAGAGGTCATCACGGATGCCATCGGGACCGGGTTGGATTTGGTTGCTGATGGGGCGATTTGCTGGCGGGAGGCGTCTGCGGATCAGCAGGCCGGCCTGTCATGGGGCGCGGCCGCTCCGGATACCAAGGGTGCGCGGGATGAAAAGCTGAAAGAAATCCGCCCGGCAATGCGGATGGTCACGCGCATTGCTCAACTGGTGGCCCGGACCGTGAAACGCGCGCTCGCCAACGAACGGCAAAAGCTGAAGCAGGACGCGGATTATGTCCGCGGCTTGCGTCAAAAATGGGAACCGGAAGATGCAGCGCGACTGAAGCGGATCACGCTTGGTGGGATAGATAGCGGACCGAAATAAGACCGATTGCTTCCTTTCGTTGGGTGACAAGCTAAGGTTGGCTGTGCGGGACTTTTCAGACTTTCGCTGCGAGTTCTCAAATGGCTGCTATTTGCACATTGCGTCCGAGATGGGACGTGTCATCTGCGGAAGGCGACCGTCGCAGATGACAGGTCGTCGATGTCTCGGTCAGATAACGCTCCGCTTAAATTTACTTCAGTGGCGTCAGGCGACTTCGAACAACGCTGCGGCCCCCATGCCTCCGCCGACACACATGGACGTAACCACGTATTTTACGCCACGACGCTTGCCCTCAAGCAAAGCATGCCCGACTTGTCTCGCGCCTGTCATGCCGTAGGGGTGGCCAATCGATATAGCACCGCCGTTCACGTTGTAGAGTTCGGGATCAATGCCAAGATGATCGCGGCAATAGAGCGCCTGGCAAGCGAATGCCTCGTTCAACTCCCAAAGCCCGATGTCATCGATACCGAGACCTGCATTCTTTAACAGTTTGGGTATTGCATAGATCGGGCCGATGCCCATCTCTTCCGGTGCATTGCCCGCGACTGCCATGCCGCGGTAGATGCCAAGGGGTGTATGGCCATGCTGGTCAGCCATTTTGCCTTCCATGAGCACACAAGCCGAAGCGCCATCTGAGAGCTGGCTTGCGTTGCCGGCGGTGATAACGCCTCCATCAATGACCGGGTTCAATTGGCTAAGTGTTTCGACCGTCGAGCCCGGCCGGTTGCCTTCGTCTTTTGACAAGGTCACCTCTTCCAGGGTTTCCTCCCCGGATTCGCGGTTCCTGACCCGCTTGTTGGCGGTGATCGGGACAATCTCGTCGTCAAAGGCGCCAGCGGCTTGTGCCCGTGCAGTCCGCTTCTGGGAAAGCGCTGCGTATTCATCCTGAGCGTCGCGGCTTATCCCATATACCCGGGCCACATTCTCCGCCGTCATCAGCATCGGCATATAGGCGTGTTCGCACTGGGCGGTAACGCTTGGGTCCTTCTCATCACCTGCCCACTTCAGATACGCATTCTGCACGGCGGAAATATTCTCCTGCCCGCCTGCAACCGCAACGTTCTGCCCATCCACGATGATCTGCTTTGCGGCCGCCGCAATGGCCATCAATCCTGATGAACATTGCCTGTCGATCGTTTGACCTGACACAGTGACTGGAAGACCAGCTGCCAGCACGGATAAGCGGCCGACATTCAGCCCTCCTGTTCCGGCAGTCAGGACCGACCCGATCACAACATCTTCGATCAATCCTGGGTCCACAGCCGCGCGTTCGACCGCATGGCGAATGGCATGGCCCATCAGCGTTGGTGATTTGATGTTGTTCAGCGCACCCTTGAAGGCAACCCCAATAGGGGTTCGTGCGGTAGAGACGATAACGGCTTCTCTCATGATGTTCCCTTTTTGGCCTCAAAGTGCTCTGCAAGTGTCACGCCCGTGTTTGCGAGTTCCTCCAGCAAAGGCGCGGGTGTGAACCACATCTCGCCATAGGCGCCCAGCGATTGCCGGTAGTGGTTCATGCGGTCCAGAATGCGGGGCAATCCGACTTCATCCGCATACTGCATCGGGCCACCGCGCCAGTTGGGAAAGCCATAGCCGTTGACCCAGATCAGGTCGCAGTCGCCGGAGCGCGTTGCGATGCCTTCTTCCAGGATCAGAAAGCCTTCGTTGATCAAGGGGTACAGACACCGCTCAAGGATTTCCTGATCGTCGATATGTCGGTGCGCTACACCATGCCGTGTGGCCAGTTCTTCGCTGATTTGAACAACCTCGGGATCTTCAACCCGTGTCCGGCCCTCGTAGATATAGCTGCCTCGCCCGGTCTTCTGACCCAGTCGTCCCAATTCAAAAAGCCTGTCCTGGACTGCCTGGTATGCCGGATCATGCGCAATTTCACTTCGCCGCTCCTGACGCACGCGGGCACCCACATCGATCCCTGCCAGATCTGCCATCGCGTGAATGCCCATCGCCATACCGAAGGTCTCAAGGACATCGTCCACGTGTTTCGGCGTCGCTCCCTCAAGCAGCAGCCGGGACCCTTCGCGAAAGTATGGCTCCAGCATCCGGTTCCCGACAAAGCCGTAGCATACGCCCACCGTGACAGGGAGCTTTCGGATCTTCTTTGCGACTGTGATTGCCGTCGCAATGACATCGGGTGCGGTCTTGGCACCGCGCACCACCTCCAGCAAGCGCATGACATTGGCCGGGCTGAAGAAATGGAGACCAATCACATCCTCCGGACGGGACGTGAACGCGGCGATTTCATCGAGATCCAAGGTCGAAGTGTTCGAGGCCAGTATCGCGCCAGGTTTTGCGTGCCGGTCTAACGCTTCGAAAATCTGGCGTTTGACATTCATGCTTTCAAACGCTGCTTCGATGATCAGGTCGGCATCTGCGAGGTCTGCATAGCTGAGCGTCCCTGTGGCGTTGGATGCAATAGCCTCTGCCTGATCGGGACTGAGCCGTCCCTTGTCAGCTGCACGCTGGAAGTGCTTTGAAACCTGATTCAGCCCCTGTTCCAGCGCCCCCTGTGTGGTTTCCAAAAGCGTTACCGGAAACCCCACCTGAAGAAAGGCGATGGCGATGCCGCGCCCCATTGTTCCCGCGCCGATCACGGCGACCGATGCAATGTCACGTGGTCGCTGCCCGCGCGAAACGCCGGGAACTTTGGTGCATTCACGCTCTGCAAAGAACAGGTGACGGCCCGCGCGTGATTGGGATGTGTCGAGCAATTCGGCAAATCCTGCCTTTTCCTGCGCCAGCCCCTGGGGCAGCGGCAATTCGCAGGCGGCTTGAAGCGATTTCAGGCATCGTTCAGGGGCGACAAGGTTTTTGGATCTTGGCGCGATCTCGGTCCGGAAACCCGCGAGAAAACCCTTCGGATCAGGGTGTGCGACGGTCATATCCGCGCAACTGCGCTTCGGATCCCCCTCACGCGCAATCCTGGTGGCGAACTCTATAGCATGTGCGCGAAAATCCTGGCCGCTTTCGAACAGTGCGTCGACCAGCCCGCAGGACAGAGCAAAATCGCCTTTCACAGGGTCACCGGAAAGGATCATCCGTGTCGCCGCTTCCAGCCCGGCAATCCGTGGCAGTCGTTGGGTCCCGCCTGCACCGGGCAGCAGCCCCAGTTTGATTTCGGGCAGGCCCATCAATGCCTCCGGCGCGGCAACACGGTAGTCACAGGCAAGTGCGATCTCCAGTGCGCCACCCATCGCAGGGCCTGCAATAGCCGCGACAACAGGCTTCCTGCTGGTTTCAATCGTTACGCACAGGTCTGGCAGATCCGGTTTGTCCCAGACTGCCCCTGTGCGGAACTCGGCGATATCGGCGCCGCCGCAAAAAAGCGGCAGTGCAGAACATAAAACAATAGCTTTGACCTGCTCGTCAGCTTCCAACTCATGAACGGCCGAAGAGAGCGCTTGCCGCATCTTCAGGCCAAGTGCGTTCACTGGCGGGGCGTTCAGCTCGATGACTGCAACGCTGCCGCTGCGTTCTATAGAAAACATTTTGGGAAACCTCAGATGGACTTTTGGGCAAGACCTTGTTCGATCTCGGCCCAATCGTCGAAGTGGATGACATTGCAGCGTGAACTCACGTTCTCAAGCCAGACAAAGACCGAGAGGAACGGTTGATCATAGACCCGGGTGGCATGGGGCTCGCCCGCGGCGTTCCAGATAAGCGATCCAGCAGGATAGTCCTGCCATTCGCCGGATCTGAACCGCCAGCCGGATCTCTCGGACATGTTCAGATAAAGCTCAGGCGCGTCGTGGTTATGGTCGCGGTACAACGTCCGCGGACCCAGCATGAAGATACCCAGGCTAAAGTCCGAGTGGTGATGCCCGCAGGCGTCGGCGCCAATCAGCAAGGAATGCAAGTTGCACTTGATATAACCCTCTCCCAGGTCGGCGCCGGGCGGATAGAACTGCGCGTTGTCCTCGCGCCAGACCAGGTCATCCTTAGCCGCAGACAGGCATTTTGCGATTTCAAGTAGTTTGGGCTCGGTGATGCCGGCGATGGCTTGTGTCAGCACCTGATCATGACGGGTACCCTGGGGAGGGACATCACGCTGCCGCCTGCAGGAAAGATCCATGGCTGCAAGCTTGTCCAGCGTCAGATCAACACCGGGCGCATCGCTGCGGTGGGTCTCCAGATACGCGACAATGGCTCGGATGAGGGCCTGAATTCGGTGCTGCTTGTCTGTCATGGTTTCACATCCGCGCCTGTATAAATCTCTTGCCGTAAGAGCTTCTTGTCGAGCTTGCCAACACTGGTCCTGGGAAGCCGTTCGACAAAGAATATTCGGTCTGGCACCGCCCACTTCGACAGGTCCCCCATGTCAGCGCGCGACTGGAATTCTTCCAGGATGACTTGGCGCACCTGATCCGGTTCGGCATTCTTTGCAAGCTGAGCAACCAGCACCGGCCTTTCGCCCCACTTGGCATGTGGCAGGCCAATCGCGGCCACGTCTTCGACGCCGGCACAAGCGGAGGCTATGTTTTCCAATGCCAGTGACGAAATCCATTCGCCGCCGGTTTTGATCACATCCTTGAGCCGGTCAGTGATCTGCAACGATCCATTTTCACGGATGTAGCCAACATCCCCGGTGTGCAGATACCCCCCGGCCCACAGTTCGTCAGAGGCTTGCTCGTTGCCGAAATAACCCTGGGTCAGCCAGGGTGCCCGGGCAACAACTTCGCCGGTTGTTTCACCGTCAAGCGGGACGTCCTTCATATCTGGCGTCACAACACGAAGGTCGACAAGCGGGCCGGGAAAGCCGGTTTGCGCCTGTCTCTCCGGATCATCGCTGGACAGATCTGCCACCGTCAGAAACGGACAGGTTTCGGACATTCCATAAGCCGCATGCAATGATATGCCAGCCGCAGCAGCGCGGTCCTGCAGGCCGCGCGGCAAGGCGGCCCCGCCAATGATTACTTTCCACTGGCTCAGGTCTGTCTGCGGGCAGCCGGGATGGTCGAGCACCATGGACAGAATGGTGGGCACGCAATGGGAAAAAGTGACGCCTTCATCAGCAATCAGCCGCAGAACTTCGTCTGGCGTGTAGCGGCCGGGATAGACTTGGCGCACGCCCATCATCGTCGCAGCATATGGAAACCCCCATCCATGGACGTGAAACAGAGGTGTCAGCGGCATGTAGACGTCGCCGCGGTGAAACCCGGCGTTTCCGGGAAATGCGCCAAAACCAGCGATCAGGCCCAAAGTGTGAAGCACCAGCTGGCGATGGGAATAGCTCACCCCTTTGGGGTTGCCAGTGGTTCCAGTCGTATAGAACAGTGTTGCGGTTCGGCTTTCGTCAAAATCAGGAAATTCAAACCCGGTTGGAGCGCCCCCGATCCAGTCTTCGTAACCGTCTCCGTTTCCGATGGGGACAATGGTGATGTCCCGGTCAAAATCCGATTTGATCTCATCAATAAGCGGCATGAAATCCTGATGCACTATGATCAGGTCCGGCTGCCCATGGTTGATTGTGTAAAGGACCTGCGCAGGCGACAAACGCACGTTGATCGTGTGCAGCACAGCGCCCATCATCGGAACCGCAAAGAAACACTCAAGATAGCGGTGCGTATCCCAGTCCATGACACCAACACGCATGCCCTCGCCAATACCGCTGGTCTTGAGGGCATTGGCAAGCTGGCCGATGCGTTCGTTGAGCTGAGCATAGGTCAACCGCATATTGGAGCCGCTGACGATCTCTTGCCTGGCGGAGACCAGCCTGGAACGCGTCAGCAGCTGCTTGATCAGCAACGGGTAGCCATATGCATTCAGCGAAGGTGACGTGACGGACATACAGAAGGAATCCTTGGCTTTCTTCACTTGCCAATCTGCCATCTCTCAACGAGCCGAAGAATTGAAAGATTTTTGCATTCATCAAGGATTCCTAACCGGTGCGTTGAATGTGAAAATACCGTTTGACGGCATGTAAAGTTGGGCAAATATTCAATTCCACCCGCCGCCATAAATTTTGCCGCCAGTTAGGCAAGCTAAAGGATGACAGGCTGCATTCATCAAGGAGGCTCGCCGGTGACGACCCATATGCCAACATTGGTATCTCTGCGCGCCTTTGAAGCCGTGGCGCGTCACAAAAGCTTTCGCAAGGCAGCTGACGAGATCTGTGTGACGCACGCGGCCGTCAGCCATCAGATCAAGGCACTGGAAAATTCAATCGGGGTTCAACTGCTTGAACGCTCAAGCCGGTCCGTCGAACTGACGCCAGCCGGCGAACAGTATTATCCGCCAATCCGTGAACACATTCAGGGGATAATCAAGGCCACCCGGCGCATACAGGCGCCGGACGAGCCCGATGTGCTGCTCGTCCAGTCTTATGCGAGTTTCAATACAATGTGGCTGCAGCCCAGGCTTGCCGATTTCCTTCAGGACAATCCGAACACCCGCGTGCGCATAATCTCAACCTTTGAAGACGGTGACTATGATGCGCACAGATTTGACGCGGGTATCTTCAATGCTCCGCCTTTTGACAAGAGATTTAACTACAGCCCGTTGTTTGAAACCGACATTTACCCGGTGTGCGCTCCTGAGGCTTTGCGTGATCCGGACATGGGCATGACACTTGATGAATTAGAGAGATTCTTGCTGCTGAGCGTCCCAACCACGCCGTCAGATGTGGATGACTGGACCTGCTGGCTGGAGGCGGCAGGCCTCAGCCGCGACGACATGAAATTCGGATCCGTTTTTGACAATTATCCGCTTGTTCGTGAGGCAGTCCTGAAAAACCATGGGATTGGAATGGCGAGAGCGCCGTTCTGCGCTCGTGACCTTGAGAGAGGGCGCTTGGTACGACCGTTCGGTCTCTCCGTACCAGAGCCGAGTCAATGGTACCTTGCAACGCCAAGAAACCGTGCAGCGAACCCGAAACTGGCTTTGTTCACCAAGTGGCTTGAAGAGAAAATCGAAGCTGACCCGACGATGAGACGCATTCCAGCCAATGTTTAGGCGCCGTCATTCAGGAACCACCGGTCAGCGCGTTCCAGATCAACGCTGACCGTCCTGGGGTGTCACCAGGCCACTCATTTTGCGTGCATGCGTTTTTTGGTTTCGCGCACACGTTCCGTTGCCTCCGGGCTGCCATCATGAAAGCTGCCGAACCAGTTGTCCCAGGGCATTTCCGGGCCACCATAATTGCATTCGAAATACCGATGATGCAGTTGGTGATGGAACGACCCGATCTTCAGGTGGGCCTTGTCCCCCAACACCAGGTTTTCAAACCCGGCATGCGACGTGGCTGAAGCAAGCGCCAACGAAAATCCGATGAAGAGGAAGTGGATCGGATGCGCGGGCACAACCAAGAAGATCAGCAACAGGCTCATGTAGCCAACATGCTCAATCGGATGCATGGAAAAGCCAGACCACGGTGCGACTGAAACACTGCGATGATGCACCGAATGCACGCGTTTATAGATCCATGGGATGTGCAGTGCGCGGTGCAGCCAGTAGAAATGGAAGGATTGTACAACAGGCAACAAAAGAAACAGGGCAAAGAACCAGACCGGATTGCTCCCGGCCGTGATCATCGGTGCCCATCCATTGGCGTAAGCCATCCAAACGATGGCATCATAGAACGTCCAAACGGTCACGCCAGATAGGAGCGCGTAGGTGACATTGTCCCAATACTGATCGTTCCACAGGAAGATGCGTGCATTCCTGGCTGGTCCGCGCCGGTCGAACTTGTAGTCCTCGCCTTGCTTCTTCCATCCGTAAAGCCACAGATGCAGCCCTTGGGCAAAGAAGGTCATCAGGATCAGGTTGCGTGCCCAAAGCTGCAATACCCATCCCCAGCTCAAATGCTGCATCTGCTCCAACGGTGGCACCAGCCACGCCCAAATGGCCCAGGCCATCAGGGCGTAGATCAGGTATTCGGTGATCGGCAGCCAGTTAGTCGCAAACCACCGGAGTGTGGCGATAGGCCTTGGCGGCCACGAGAAAAGTGGCGTTACGGCGACAGGCAGGTCTGGATGCCAGTTCCATTCTTTGCTTGCGCCAGCTTTCAGGTGCTTTTCAGTGGCCGACATGGGCGCCCCCTATGCGTCCAGCCAGATCTTATCCATGTGAATTTCAAAAGTGGGGTGCATGCCCATCCCTTTCACATTTGGGCGGCTGTGATTGTAAAGGGAACGCCAATAGGGCTGCGTGATCACACCTTCGTCCAGCATGATCCTTTCCAGTTTGGCCATGATCCCTTTGCGTTTGTCAGCATCAGGGGTTGCCAGCGCGTCTGCCAGCAATTGATCGAATTCAGCATTGTTGAATCCTGTCTCGTTCCAGGCTTCGCCGGACCGGTAGGCCAATGCCAGAATTTGCACGCCAAGCGGGCGCATGTTCCAATTGGTCGAGCTGAAGGGAAATTTCGCCCAGTCATTCCAGAAAGACGCCCCAGGAACAACTGTTCGCTTCACCTTGATCCCGGCTTCCCGCAATTGTGCAGCCATGGCGTCGGTTGTGTTGCGGCGCCAGTCATCGTCGATCGAAATCAGCTCGTGCTCATAGTCTTCCATCCCTGCTTCCTTGAGAAGCTCCATGGCCCCGGTAGGATCGTGAGGTATCCGGTCGACTTCGGCATATTCGGGATGAATCGGACAGACATGATGGTTCTGTGCCGGTATCCCCAGCCCGTTGACCCCCAATTCGAGCAATACGGAATTGTCGACCGCCATTGACAGGGCGCGGCGCACACGTGCGTCGGCATAAGGTGCTTGCCCGTTCACTTCGGTGACCTGATTGGGGCGGATAACAATGGTCGCTGCCGTCACGGCTTCGTTTTGCTGCAGGCCCAGCCCGGTCAGCACCGCAACAAAATCACCGCTGGATTCGTAGTTGGCGTCGATTTCTTCCGCTTCATAGGAAGATAGGATGGTGGTCGGGTCGGTGCCAACGTCATGATATTCGATCCGGTCCAAATAGGCCCCCTGGCCCTCGTTCCACCACGTGTGGCCGTCTTTGCGGACCAGCACGGCTTTAACGCCGACTTCATGGCTTTCCAGGGTGTAGGGACCTGTCCCCAGTGGCGCCTTGAAAGGATCTGCACTGCCGGCGTCTGGATGCACGATAGCTGCGGGATAGTCCGCCATGCCGGCGATCAGTGTAATATCCGGGTTCGGCAGGTTCAGCCGTACGGTCGAGGCGTCGACCACTTCGATGGTTCCCTCAGCCGCCTTTGACGTATCGGGATCAATCAATGTCCCGAACCGGCCCGCCATGGAATTGCCTTCGGCCCCCTTATCGCACCACCGTTCAATATTGTATGCGACATGCTCCGCGGTAAGTGGATCGCCGTTGTGCCAGGTCACCCCGGGGCGCACATTCAGAATGTAGGTCTTTGCATCTTCGCTGATTTCCCAGCTTTCCAGAAGCATCGGCTCAAAGGTGAACTGATGCGTGTAGCGCACCAGATACTCAAGCCAGCCCCGGCTGATGTTGGCTTGCGGGCTGTCATCATAAGACCGCGGATCCTTGCCTTCCCGAACAACCATCCCGATCCGCAGCGTTCCGCCGGTCTTTGGTGTTTCTGACGCGAACGCCGGCGCATTCATGCCCAGCATGGCGTAGGCTGTTGCGGTAGTTGCCCCGAACGTTGTCGCCATGGCAAGGAATTCACGCCGGCTGACTTCGTCATTTCGACGCTTTGCATTGTGAGCAGAATCTTCGAGGGTTGTGGGCAGTATGTCACAGCCGGACTTGTAAAGTTTCATGATTTCCTCCCGGGTTGGCAGGAGGCAAACGCCGCGACCAGAGCCGGAAGGGCTTCTGGAATCATGAACGCTTACTTCCCATTGTCGTTGGCACGCCTGGGGTGAAACAAAGTCCAAGCCAAGGTTATGCCTTATTTGTAATGGCAATATGTATCGGCAGGCCCGCGTTCGAAGAACTGAAAAGATTTTTGGATCATGTACAATCAGTAACCGGTGCCGGATTGGAGCCGAACTTATGCAC
Source organism: Leisingera sp. ANG1 (assembly GCF_000203975.2). Classification (GTDB taxonomy): domain Bacteria; phylum Pseudomonadota; class Alphaproteobacteria; order Rhodobacterales; family Rhodobacteraceae; genus Leisingera. The sequence continues at coordinate 18,136 of NZ_AFCF02000003.1, forward strand.
AGGTAATCTCGTTCCAAATTTGGCGAATATGAGCACCGGTACGACTGCTGGCGAGAACCTGTGGGAGGTGTCATCCTTCCTGTGAATGTCTCTTTTGCGCCGTTCACACTTATTCAAGCGTACTGCAGCATTGGCCGACTTGGGCTCTGACTGGGCATTCGCCGCACCAAGTGTGAACGACGGCAGGCAGCCCAAACGCGACCTTCGTATCAGGCGCAGTGCCAGCTCCGCTGCGGGTGCGAAGCATTTGGGTTATTTTCCCGAAAGCGGCCATCCAGCAGGTGGCGGCGGCCCCGGCTGCAGCTGCGCTCCACACCAGGTGACGCGATGCGCAGGAAGCGCCCTTTGCAAACTCGACCGTTTGACGCAACCGACCGAGGTTTTATGCTGCGGCGCAGCCCGCCGTTTCTGCCGTTCGCTGCGGCCGCGAGGTTCTGGAACCGGTGAAATTACACAGTGCGGGACTTTGCTGCCATTGCCCTTCCAGTTGTTTGCGGACGCAGCATTCTATTGCAGATGCGGCACGCTCATCGCTGCGATGCAGCCGATGTTGCCAGAGCGGTTATTGAAAGCCGATCATTCAGGAGCGGGACATCGGACAGCCAACAACTCGTTCTCAGCACAGAAATCTGAGCTGTCCGTCAGATCAAGTCTAAAGTTTTACAACTATAGCATTTCTAATTTAACCTAAGACACTGCGGCCTGCCGGCGATTGAGGTTATGCCATCCTTCTTTTCTGTGCCGGACTTACTTTTCCGCAAAAGCTTCAACCACCGGAATGATCACCCAGAAGATAGGTCGCCATAGCCTTACGGTCGTTCTCTGTCAGAAAGGCAGTTCCATATAGAACAACCTCCCCCATCGTTCCGCCAAATGCGTCACCATCCGGCATCACGCCAGTACGCAGTGCGTAAGCCAGGCTGTCGACGGTCCAGCCGCGTTTTTGAAGCGACAAGTAGTCGATGGCCGGAGCTTTCCCGCCGCCAGGCAGGGCATCACTACCCTTTAAGTGCTCTGTGTCTGTTTTCCGGGCTCCGGCCAAATTGCGCCCGGTGTGGCACGCCGCACAATGCGCGGCTCCCTCAACCAGAAGCCGCCCTCGGTTCCAAACATCACCGCTCCCAGGGACAGGTTCCGTTCTTGGAGGTTCAAGAAACGCCGCGCGCCAGAGCTTCAGCCCCCATCGCTGGTTGAACGGAAAAGCCATCTCTTGCTGCCTGGACGGCTGAGCCACAGCCGGAACCGTCTGAAAGGCAGCCCAAAGATCAGCAATATCCTGATCAGTGAAGTTCCCGTAGAACGGGTAGGTGAAGGCCGGATAATAGGGCTGTCCGTCAGGGGAAACGCCCTGGCGGACAGCCTGCGCAAACTCTTCAACCGTCCAGCTGCCGAGTCCATGTTCGCTGTCCGATGTGATGTTAGGCGAGTACAGAGTACCGAATGGAGTTTCTAGCTTTACACCACCCGCCAAAGGTGCTCCGCCATTAGAAAAGTCGGTGTGGCAAGCGATACAGCCAGATGCTCTAGCCAGATAGGCTCCGCGGTTCACATCTCCCTCGAGGTTAAGCTCGCTCAGCGGCACGCCGATAGGCCAAGCGACCACTGCGGCGAGAGCTGCCGACGCAGCAACTGCGGTGCCAAGGGCAAAACGTAACATGCGCATCATGTGCCAGCCTCACTCCTCACGGAAACGGGTATGGCAGGCTGAACAGGTTTGGCTCAGCATCATGAACACACCGTCGGCAGGCATCTGGGACAGGGCCTCAGAACTTGGACGCGCCCCCATCATTGCGCCGCCGCCCATCATGCTGCCGCCCATCATGCTTCCGGAACCCATATGGGATGATCCCATCATTGTGCCGTTGGACATCATGCCCGTCCCTTGGGCTTCTGACATCATCAACCCGTTCTCCGCCGCCGAGGCCAGACCATCAGAATAGGTCTGCAATCTTTCCGCGAGATCGACGAAACCTTCCCAATCGCTCCATATTTCAGCCTTGGCTTCAGATGGATGCCCATTTGATCCCTCTGGAAAGAGCGTCGTCAGGACATCACCCGCATGGGCTCTGATTTTTTTTGCTTCTCTTCGAACTGCTGCTGCATCATAGGCTGTTTTTCCCTGCATCATCGGAGCCAGCACTTTCATGCTGTCTTTCATAACTCCCATGCCATCCATCCGTTCCTTTACGATTCCTGTTGCACCGCTATGGGCATGAGCAGCTAAAGCAATGAGCGACGCCAATGCGGCGCCGGAAACCAGTTTAGAAAGTGTCATCTTGTTTTCCTGAAATAGTTTGAGATTGCGCTTTGAAGGCGCAGGATCAGTGTTCAGGAAAGATAACGGGGAGGCGGCGGATCAAAGCCAGTGATCGTAAACGGCTTCAATAGGGCTATCGGCATATCATCACGAGAGATTTGCTTGCTTGGCCTCGTTGAAAGGCAATTGCCTATGAGAACAGCAAAACCGCCACAGAGTGGACTGCCATGGCAGTGTTCAGTATGGCTACTGCCCGCCTGTTCTTGATCAATGTCCTGATCGGTGACAGCGGTATGCGCTCTCCCGGTAGCCTCGTGTGCATTTGCCTGATTTGCAGACAGGAAGACAACTGCGACGAGGAAACCCGCCGCCAGCAGCAAATACCCGATTTCAAGTCTGCCAAAGAGGCGCACTGCTCAGTTTACCCTGTTTTTGTGGCTAAGTTCACGGACACAGACAACGATGCCTTTCCCACCCATCCGGGTCAAGCGGCCGACCGTCGCAATTCACTCTACCGGACCACGCGGCTCATTCATGTGGGGGCTTCACTCAATACGCTCGAAGATAGGCCGAAATGCTCTCCTGCAGGGTAGACAACCTCACTCTACCCGTTCTCTGCTGAGTATTTTCCTTACTGTGCGAATAACCGCCGCCTCTCTGCAGCAGTTCGAGCATATTCGCAGGCGGATCCATTCAGCCAAGCCCGCTCAGGTTCAGTTGATCCCGTTTGCGCGCTGCAGTTCGCGCACATAACGTGTCACAAGACCCACTTCGCCATCAGTCATGCCGGGCACTGGCGGCATGTTTCCGAACCGCCAATGATGAGCTCGCACACCGTTTTTCGAAGCAAGTAGGAATGCGGTATCGGAGTGGTGGCTTGGTTCATAGATCTGGTGGACCAGTGGTGGGGCAACCCCTTCCTGACCAGCGGCGCTTTCTCCATGGCAGGACGCGCATTTGGCATCGAAGATACGTTTTCCGATCAGCGCGTTCTCAGACAGGGCTTCGGGCAGTTTCACCTCCACAATAGCTGCGCGCTCCAAAACGGCTTCCGATGCATCCGGTTTCTGCTCCCTTGGACGAGAAACAAGCCACATGGCCAGTCCACCTACTGCAATCACTGCTATAGCAAGCACACGGCTGGTTTTGTTCATATTTTCTCCATCCAATTCCAATGCTGCGGCCGAAGCCATCCTTACGGCCAACAGCATTGCCGCCTTCCAGCGCAGGAAAGTCAACGCCTGCGCGGTCAGTAATTTGCAACAGAGCATATCCTTCAGTTACTGGCATCACGGCCTAACTGGCAGAGTAAACTGCACCCAAGACTTGGGAAGCAATGCGCCCAAAAAGCTAACCTTTGCATCGCTCTGGTGTTACTGGCTCAGGAGCAGGAAACCTGATGGTCTTCATTTCGCACCGAAAGGGGTTGTGCCGAAGAAAAATTTCATTATGTGCCACACTATGGCAGTTACTGTGTTCAGGAGTGACTTTGGTCGGTTGATACGCACCGTTGCGTCAACCATCCTTGTTGTTGTGGTTTTCCTGAACACACTTGCGGCAATTTCCGCTCATGCATCGCCTCCCGCAAATGAAGTCACCGCTGTTTCTGACGTACAGCACAAGACATGCACTTTGCACAAAGCGGAAAAAAGAATGCCGCACAGGCATCATCAAAGTGGCACCTGCGAAATCCCTGATGAAGAGCGGCATGCCACTTGTTCGGTAGCCGCTTGCTGTTTTCACGAGTTCAATGCAGCACCAATTATGTCTGTTGAGCGCCGCCTGGTAACTGTTCAACTTGTGATAGCGAGCTCGGCCGGAGTAATTTCCAGGTCAGAACTCCCGCATGATCGTCCTCCCCGTTCAATCTGATTGAATTCGCTTGGCGCTCAATCGAGTGCGCCATCTGTTTCTGATCAGACAAGGCTTGCATGCCGCAAGCCAAAACGAGGTTTTCCATGCGTGGACGCTATTTTGCTCTCGGTCTTCTTGCGCTTGCTGCAGGGACTACGGGAGGCATCTCTCTCGAAAGACTTATCCTCAACCCGGCATCAATGACTGGGGCGAACGAGGCTGAGATCTTGTATTGGGTTGCACCGATGGATCCGAACTTCCGGCAACCAGGGCCGGGTAAATCCCCCATGGGCATGGATCTTGTTCCTGTATATGCAGGCCAAGAGCCTTCCGGGGATCCTGCAGAAGTGCAGCTATCTGCGGCAGAGATTAACGCCATTGGCGTCCGTACCGCGATTTCACGGATGTCCGAGGTTTCCGGCAAGATCGAAACCGTTGGCTTTGTTGGCTATGACGAGCACCGGACAAGCCATGTTCACACTCGCGTGGACGGTTGGATTGAAAAGCTGAATGTACGCGCTGTCGGAGACCCCGTTCAAAAGGGCGACGTCTTATTTGAGATGTTCTCCCCTCAGATCGGCTCATCAGCTGGTGACCTGGTTCGCGCTATTGAAGCAGGCAAATCGCAGATCATTGATGCCGCGCGTAACAAACTGCGCAGTCACGGCATGTCTGACAGGCAAATCAAGCGTATTGAAACCAGCGGCATTCCCGAGCGTAATATTGAAGTCGAGGCTCCTCAGGACGGCGTTGTGATTTCACTTGAGGCTGCGGACGGTATGTTTCTGCAGCCCGGCACACGCGCTGCATCGCTAACAGAACTTTCTACCGTGTGGCTAATTGTCGATGTTTTTGAGCGCGACATTGCAAAGCTGACTGACAATATGCGTGCTGAAGCGCGGTTTGAACATTTGCCCGGCCGTGTCTTCAAAGGTTCAGTTGACTACATCTATCCTGAACTTGACGCAGTGACCCGGACTCTTCCCGTTCGCTTGCAATTTGACAACTCCGACATGCTGCTACGCCCGAACATGTTCGGCACGGTCAGCCTGATCCCGTCAGAAAACCGCATGGCGCTCACGGTCCCGACCGAGGCTGTTATCCGAACCGGCGCCGCAGAACGGGTGATACTGAAAACCGGCGACGGCACTTTCAAACCCCGCCTCATCACCGCGGGGCTGCGTGACAATTTCGGCGGCGGCGGGCGGACAGAAGTCGCACAGGGGCTGGCGCCGGGGGAAGAGGTTGTTGCCTCGGCCCAATTCCTGATCGACAGCGAAAGCGCACTGAGCGCCGGGCTCATGCGCATGGCGCCGACTGATGAGGCCCCTGCACGTGGGTCAGGCGAGCTGGTTGCGCTGGATCCTGAGGCCCGGACCGCACAGATCCGGCACGGAGCCCTGGACAGCCTCGACTGGCCGGAAATGATGTCTAGTTTCCCGATCCGGGCTGATGTTTCTCTTTCGCGTTTGGCTGAAGGTCAACAGGTGTCGTTTCGGCTGTCTCGTGGAGCAGATGGCCTGCTCGGGCTCATTGAGCTTGGTCCAGACGACGGTGTTGCTGCCACAGGCACCGGCATTGTGAGTGGCGTGACAACGGACGGAAAGCTGTCGCTCTCACATGAACCTATTCCGGAACTCGGCTGGCCTGCAATGCAAATGGATATGCCAGTGGCAGGCCTAGACACTGCCGAAGTACCCATGAATGTGCCAGTCGAGTTCGATCTCTCAAAAAGTGATGACGGGATGTTCACAATTACCGCTGTCCGGGCTGCAGGCTCCCAGCCCATTGCAGACACACCTCCAGAGACCAATGAGCCAAACACCTCCGAGGGAGCTTCAGAGGTTCTCGTTTCAGGAACCATTGACCAGGTCGACGCGGAAACCCGCATGGTGACGATAACTCACGGCCCTATCATGGAAATTGGTATGCCAGGCATGACCATGAATTTCCAAGTGGGTGAAGAGCTGGAAATTACCAGCCTTCCGGTCGGCAAAGAAGTGGCGCTGACCTTTGCGCGGCCGGACGGCATGACCATGGTGCTCACCGGGGTAGAAACCGCCTCTCCGCCGATGGAGGTGTTGGGCAAGATCAATAGTGTCGACTCCGCAAAGCGGACGGTGAACATCACCCACGGTCCAGTGACGCAGATTGGCATGCCCGGTATGACCATGGACTTCTCGATTGATCCAGCCCTCGACTTAACTGGATTGTCGGATGGACAAGAAGTGACTCTGCTTTTCACCCAGAATGCAGACTTCTCAATGACCCTGGTAGGCACAAAGCCGGTTGAGGTGACGCAATGATCGCTTCTGTAATACGGGCTTCTGTTGCAAATCGCTTCGTCGTTCTAGCACTTGCAGTCATGATGGGCGTGATCGGTGTCTGGGCGGTCCGCGATACTCCCGTAGATGCTATTCCCGACTTGTCGGATGTTCAGGTCATTGTCCGCACGCCTTATGCCGGGCAAGCCCCCCAGGTCGTTGAAGATCAGGTCACTTACCCCATTGCCACTGCAATGCTTGCTGTGCCCGGAGCCAGTGACGTGAGGGGGTTTTCCTTTTTCGGCGACAGCTACGTCTATGTCGTTTTTGAGGACGGCACGGACCTTTACTGGGCTCGCACCCGCGTTCTCGAATATCTGGGTCAGATTACTGCGAACCTTCCAGAAGGGGTTTCGCCCCAGCTCGGGCCGGATGCAACCGGTGTCGGCTGGATCTACCAATATACACTTATTGACAGGACTGGCGGGCACGACCTGGCCCAGCTGCGGACACTCCAAGACTGGTTTTTGAAGTATGAGCTGCAAACCGTCGACGGTGTGTCCGAGGTCGCAACCATAGGCGGGATGGTCAAACAGTATCAGGTCGTTGTGGACCCGAACAAACTGCGCGCCTTTGACGTCACCCTGCCGCAAATCCGCAGTGCCATTCAAAACGCCAACCGCGAGACCGGCGGTTCCGTGATCGAAATGGGCGAAGCGGAATTCATGATCCGCTCTACAGGCTATGTTGATGAACTGGCGGACCTGGCCAAAGCACCCCTCATGGTCAACGAACGCGGTGCAGCACTGACAGTTGGCGACGTGGCAGACATCCGCCTGGGGCCGGAAATGCGACGCGGCGTCGGGGAGTTTAACGGCGAAGGCGATGCCGTTGGCGGTGTCGTCATCCTGCGCTGGGGCGGGAACGCCCTGGCCACGATCAAGGCTGTAGAGGCGCGTATCGAAGAGTTGCGGGAAAACCTGCCTGAAGGCGTTGAGCTTGTCACAACCTACAACCGCGCGGGTGTTATCGAGCGTGCAATCGAGAACCTCGAAACAAAGCTGACCGAAGAATTTATCGTTGTCGTTTTGGTCTGTGCAGCCTTCCTGCTGCACATCCGCTCGTCCCTAGTGATCCTTCTGTCACTGCCTCTCGGCATCTTTGCAGCCTTCATCATCATGAAGCTGCAGGGGGTGAATGCCAACATCATGAGTTTGGGCGGGATTGCCATCGCCATCGGCGCGATGGTGGACGCGGCCATCGTCATGATCGAAGCCATGCACCGAAGGCTAGAGAAGGAAAAGCTGACCAATCAGAACCGCTGGCGCCTCGTCACCGAATGCGCAACCGAAGTGGGGCCAGCACTTTTCTTCTCCCTGGCAATCATCACCGTGAGCTTTTTGCCGGTATTTGTTCTGGAAAGCCAGGAAGGGCGGCTTTTCAAGCCGCTGGCCTTCACAAAGACCTACGCAATGGCAGCGGCGGCGATCCTTTCCATCACGCTGGTGCCGGTTCTGATGGGATACTTTGTGCGCGGCCGGATTCTTTCGGAGCACAAGAACCCTCTGAACCGTATCGTGATCTGGATCTACCGGCCCTTTCTGGATGCTGCTGTCGCGTGGCCCTGGGCCACGACGTTGCTCGCCGGTGTGCTTGTCGCTTCCATGTGGTGGCCGCTGCAGCGTATCGGGACCGAGTTCATGCCAGAGCTGAACGAGGGGGATTTCCTCTACATGCCGACACTGTATCCCGGTGTCTCCATCGGCAAGGCACGCGAAGTGCTGCAGCAATCTGACCGGCTGATTGCTACGGTCCCTGAGGTCGCGACGGTGCATGGTAAGCTTGGACGCGCCGATACCGCCACGGATCCCGCCCCGCTCACAATGATCGAGACGACGATTCAGCTGAAACCTGAATCCGAATGGCGCGCAGGCATGACGATGGAAGGCATACGCGACGAGCTTGACCGCGCCGTGCAAATTCCTGGTGTGACCAATGTCTGGATTCAGCCGATTAAGAACCGCATCGACATGCTTGCCACAGGGATCAAGACACCCGTCGGTGTCAAAATCTCCGGCGCTGATTTGAGCGTCATCGAGCAGATTGGTGTCGATATCGAACGCGTGGTTGCAGGTATCGACGGCACGGCATCAGCCTATGCAGAGCGGCCTGTAGGAGGGCGGTTTGTGGAGATCGACGTCAACCGAGATGCCGCTGCGCGCTATATGATGAGCGTACGTGAAGTGCAGGATGTTGTTCAGACCGCAATCGGCGGGATGCAGGTGTCGGAATCCGTGGAAGGTCTTGAGCGGTTTCCAATAAACCTGCGCTACCCCCAGGAATGGCGGAACAGCCCCGAACGCCTGCGCGACCTTCCGGTGGTCACACCGTCCGGCGCGCATATCCCCCTTGGCAACCTGGCAGAGATCAAAGTGGTGGACGGACCCGGTATGATCCGATCCGAAAACGCACGCCGCACTGGTTTTGTCTTCATCGACATCGCGGGCCGGGACCTGGGAGGCTACGTAACCGAAGCCCGTCAACTGGTTGCGGCTGAGGTGGAATTGCCGCCTGGCTACTCGATCACATGGTCCGGTCAGTACGAGTACATTGAGCGCATGCAGGAGCGACTGAAGCTGGTTGCACCGGCAACGCTGCTTATCATCACACTGATGCTCTTTCTGGCCTTCAATCGAGTAATCGAGGTTGGGATCATCCTTGCCGCGTTGCCGGTTGCCCTCGCAGGAGGCGTCTGGTTCCTGTGGTACTTGAGCTTCGACATCTCTGTCGCTGTTCTGGTGGGATTCATTGCGCTTGCCGGTGTCGCGGTTGAAACCGCGATTGTTATGCTGCTGTATCTCAATCTAGCTTGGGAAAAGCGAAAAAACCTCGCGGCTGAGGCACAGCGCAAATTGACAACCGATGATGTCGAAGAGGTGGTATTCGAAGGAGCACTTCTACGAGTACGCCCCAAGGTTATGACAGTGGCGACAATCTTCGCCGGCCTAATTCCGATCATGTATGGCCAAGGCACCGGTTCGGAGATCATGCAGCGCATTGCAGCCCCTATGGTAGGCGGGATGGCGACTGCCACGCTGCTAACTCTTTTCGTCATTCCTTCAATCTTTGTGATCTGGAAGCGGTTGGCTCTTGCACGGGTCAACCGAACCCTGCTGCAGGAACCCGGCCGAGAGGCATCACCGGTACCGGCAGAATAGCCCGAATTGTGAAATCACCCTAAGAGGACAATCCAATGAAAAAACTTGCTGTAACCCTAGTTGCCTCGCTTTTGGCTGCACCAATCGCGTCCGCTCAGACGAGCCATAGCACAATGGACCATTCCAACATGGAGATGAGTGATGCCCAAATGGAAGGTGCTGTTCATACAAAGGCGATCATCAATTCGATTGACGAAAACTCTGCAAACGTCAGTCACGAGCCAATCCCTGAAATCGGTTGGCCTGCAATGACAATGGATCTCAACTTGGCCCCAAATGTTCAGATGATGGGTGGCATATCAGAGGGTGCTTCAGTAACTCTGATGCTGGTCAAGAGCGACAACGGAATGTACGAGATCGGCGCGATGATGCCTGAATAGGCAGATAAGTGAGTGGCAGATCACATAGTCTCTGCCACTCGCGAAGGTTGGAAATGCAAGGCGGCAACTGTTCCCCTGCTCCGTACAAACCGACGTTTTGCCGTGAAGATCTAGCCATCGAAGCAATTCTAGCGAACATGGTATGAGAGCTATCCACGCATGCCTCCGGGCTCAGAAGACTGGTTTCGACTTAAAGCTGGCAACGTAAAGTGGGCAGTAGAAAGTCCGCTTCCCGGCCCTCTAGCCTGAGACAGCCATTCTTTGCCGCGCCTGCGACGAGTGGCCGGAAAGTCCAGGACCCTGTAATTGCCCTCCTCGATCTTGCTGCGGCATGCATGAACGGCTGCTGTTATCCTTGTGAGGCGGCGCGAAATTTTACGCTGTTGCGGCAAGATCGGCGCCATGAGCGCACGCAGCACGAATTTGAGAGGTCCGGTGTGGGCTCTCTGCCGCCATGCGGCGGCACAGCACCGAGAATCCAGCACCAGCCTGCCCCAGGCCAGTTTTGATCGGCTCAAGCCAGCCCGAAGCGGCCCCATGCCTGGCGACCAGCCTGACGGGCCAGCACATGCAGGTCGGGCGGAAACCAGACTTTAGCTGCGTTCGCAAAGCTATCATGCACATCGGGCAGAGCGGACATTCCAAAGCCTCGGGCAGTCTACATCGAATGCACCAAAAAGATATCCAAGAAGCCTCTTGGCGGTTAGACCGATACTGTTCTAATGAAAGATGGACTGGGGCTGGGATTTGGCGCTTCTAGCTGGATCATTTGGGAACCCACCCTCACATTGAGTTTCTAATCAGCGGAATCGGCATTAATTTAAATGATCAACCTTCAAGAGATTAATGGTTTCGAAACCGGACGACGGGACTCGTTTGAAGCTTTGGTAAAAGTTCTCGCGCGAAGAGAGCCACCAGAAAACGCTCATGAATTTCAGCCCAATGATGGGCGGGGCGGCGATGGCGGTGTTGAGGCTATCTGGTTACTAAATAACGGCGACAAGATTGGTTATCAGTCGAAGTTTTTTGAAACTCTTGGCGACGCTCAATGGAAACAAATGGAAAAGTCTGTCCAGCAAACCGCGCCGCCTCTTTGCGAGGTCGCCCCAATATGCTGAAGCTAGGGCGAAGGTCCGGAAGGGGCCGCTCCGTACCGATCTTTACTCGACAGTCCCTTGGGAAGCGGCAAGGGGCTGTGACCGGCCAGATATAGGAAACAATGGTAGACCCGCTCAAGTTCTGAGCGGGTGTTTTGCTGCTCTCTCTAGCCGCGGCTGGCCAGGTGGATGCCCGCAATGGTGCAGCGCACCGACCCGCCTGCCATTTCGATGGTCGGGATCTCCAGCGGCGCCAGTATGGCATGGACTTCGATGCGGCTGCGCTGCCCGGGTGTCAGCACGTCATAGGCCGCTTGGGACAGCGCCAGCACCGGGCCGTTCCAGCCCATCAGCTCGATGGCATTGCCGGCAAAACCGGCGATCTGGGCTGCGCTGAGCTCGATCACATCCCGGCCGGTTTCACCCAGCCTTGCGACGACTTCGGCCCGCCGGGCGGGATCGGTGATCATGCCAGTGCCGATCAGGGCAAAGCCGGTGCCGATGCACATCAGGACATTGGTGTGATAGACCGGCGTGCCCCGGCTGTCCTGGGCCTCGAACACCATCGGCTCAAAGTTGAAATGGGTGCAGAACCGTTCCAGCGCCACCGGGTTGGTGCGGTCGCTGGCCACCGCGTAAGCCACCCGGTTGATGTGGTCGAGCACCATCGCGCCGGTGCCTTCCAGAAACAGCCCGTCCGGCTCCAGCCCGGAATAGTCGATGATGTCCTGCACCCGGTACTCGGCCTTGAGCATCTCCAGAATGTCCTGGCGCCGTTCCAGCCGCCGGTTTTGAGCCTTCATCGGATAGACGGCCACATGACCGCCTGCGTGAGTTGAGAACCAGTTGTTGGGAAAGACGCAATCGGGTGTGGCCGGGTCTTCGCCTTCGAACACATGCACGCGCACACCATGCTCGCGCAGAACCTCCACCGCGCGGGAGTGTTCATCATAGGCGCGCCGGGCGGTGTCCGCTTCATCCCGGCCATTGGCGTTCGCAACCGCCTGGAACGCGTTGTCAGCCGCGGTTTCGGTGTTCACCGTAAAGTGGTGGGGACGCACCATCACCACGGCGCCGGGGGCCTGTACTGAAGAACGGATCATGCCGGCCCCTCCGCAACCGGAGCAGCGCGCAGCACCATGCCGAACAGATCGCGCGGATCATCCGGGTCGGCCAGCATATCGAGTTTTTGATAGAGGCCTGTTCCCTCCAGCTGATCACGGACATAGCGCAGGGCCGAGAAATCCTCGGTGGCAAAGCCCACTCCGTCAAACAGGGTAATTTGGCGGTCATCGGTGCGCCCTGCAGCCTGGCCGGTGATGACCTTCCACATTTCGGTAACCGGGAAATCCTCGGGCATCTGCTGGATCTCACCTTCGATCCGGGTTTGCGGCGGGTATTCGACGAACACATCGGCGCGGCTCAGGATCGCGCTGGCCAGCTCGGTCTTGCCGGGGCAGTCGCCGCCGATTGCGTTGATATGCACGCCGGCGCCGACCATGTTGTCGTTGAGAACAGTGGCGTTCTGCTTGTCGGCGGTGCAGGTGGTGATGATTTCGGCACCTTGAACCGCCTCTTCAGCGCTGGTGCAGGATGCAATGGAGAGACCGCGTCCCTCAAGGTTGCGCATCAGTTTCTTAGTGGCCTGCGGATCAATGTCATAAAGGCGCAGGCTGTCGACGCCGCAGATTTCCTTCATTGCTAGTGCCTGGAATTCTGATTGCGCGCCGTTGCCGATCATCGCCATGGTGCGGGCCCCCTTGGGCGCCAGGTGTTTTGCCACCACGGCTGAGGTGGCAGCGGTGCGCAGGGCGGTCAGCACGGTCATTTCTGTCAGCAGCAGCGGGTAGCCGGTGTAAACATCGGCCAGCAGCCCAAAGGCGGTAACCGTCTGCAGGCCCTCCTTGGTGTTCTTGGGATGGCCATTCACGTATTTGAACCCGTAGGTGGTGCCGTCCGATGTCGGCATCAGCTCGATCACACCTTCCTTTGAGTGCGCCGCCACGCGCGGGGTTTTGTCAAATAGCTCCCAGCGGCGGAAGTCCTCTTCGACATAGGTGGCGATACCGGCCAGCATGGGTTCGATGCCGATCCGGTGGATCAGCTGCATCATGTTGTCGACGCTGACAAAGGGAACGTAGGCGCGTTCCGATGGGGCGGGTGCGGACATGGCGTCATCCTGTTTTTCGTTTTGACTTGCCGTCAGCATCCGTCATGCAGATTGCAGAGAAAATCCAAACTTTGCTAAGTTTGAGGCACCTCTATAGAGCAATATGCTGGAGGTGATTGAGCAATTTGCGGGACGGGGACGATGCAGCGAAGCAGCGCCAAACATATCTTCGACGATCACGACCGGCTGCTGATCAGCCTGTTGCGCAAGGACGGGCGCGCGCCGGTATCGAAACTGGCCGAGATTATGGGCGTGTCGCGCGGCACCGTGCAGACCCGCCTCGACCGGCTGCTGGAGAGCGGTGCGCTGCTGGGGTTCACCGCCCGTGTGCGTGATGATTATGAAGCCGACCAGATCCGCGCCATCATGATGATTGAGGTGATGGGCAAGAACACTTCGCAGGTGATCCGCAAGATGCGCGGCCTGCCGGAACTGACGCTGATGCATACCACGAGTGGAAAGTGGGATCTGATCGCAGAAATAACAGTTGCCAGCTTGCAGGAGTTCGACCGTGTCTTGCGCGAAGTCCGGCTGATCGATGGTGTCATGAACAGCGAGACCAGCATTTTGCTCTCAAGCGTTTGACTTTTACATTGGCAAAAGGGAACTTTTAGCCCCGATTCATTCAGAGCGATCGATGAATGCCCAGCTTAAGATCACGCCCGATTCCAAACCTTCAAGACATTGACCTCCGGCTATTGCGAGTGTTTGTGAGCGTTGCACGAAATCGCGGATTTTCGGCGGCACAGACCGAATTGAATATCGGGCAATCCACGATCAGCGGGTACATCACCAAGCTCGAAGACCGCCTCGGGGTTAAGCTCTGTCTGCGCGGCCGGTCCGGGTTCCGCCTCACCGACGCGGGTGAAAAGCTCTATGATGCGGCGATCGAACTGTTTGAAGATCTCGACAGGTTCCGCCTGAAGGTCGGAGAGGTGCGCGACGATCTGACTGGCAACTTCTATGCCGGGACGGTGGACAGCGTTGTGCAGGTCAAGGACAGCGTCATTCCGAAACTGCTTGGCGCTTTTGCCGAGAAAGCCCCGAACCTTCACCTAGACTTGCGGCTGGCCTCCCCGCAAGCGCTGGTGCGGGAGTTGACCGCCAAACGCTTCAGCGTGATCATTCTGCCTGTTTTCAGACCTTTGGCTGGTCTGAAGGTGCTGGAGCTGGAAGCCAGGAACCCTCAGATCCTGTTCTGCGCGCGCAACCACCCTCTCTACGGTAAGTCACCAGCCGAGGAGGAGCTGCGCGCCGCCCCCTTTGCCGACAGGGCGCATATGGAAGGGTGGGCACCCTATTCCTCGCGGGCGTTGAACGTGGCGGCGACAACCGTGGATGTCGAATGCCAGCTGCTGTTGATCCTGTCGGGCAAGTTCATCGGCTACCTGCCTGCACGCCATGTCAGTAGCTATGTGGCCTCAGGCGACCTGTGGCCGCTGTCCCACCCGGAAATGGACTATGATTCACGCATGTGCCTCGCGGTGCGAGCTGATGATGAAAGCTCGGCAACGCAGATATTCACCAGCCTTGCCTCGGGTTTGACGGGGAACGTGCTGCAAAGCGAGAGCTAGAAATACGCCTTTCGGTGGGTGACCTGCCGGGCGTGATCGATGAGCGATACGAAATCAAAGACCGGAACGTCGATTGCCTGCTGCAGCCGGGCCGCATAAGGGGTAAAGACCGCGCATTCCAGCAGCAGCGCGCCGACATCCTCCGGGCCGTTGCACAGTGCGCGCACGGCCTGCTCCAATCGGTGCCCGAAAGCTTCCGTATCCAGGTCCTGATGCTGCATGCTGCGGAATTCAGGCGTGGTCTCGATACTTGACACAACCAACCCGGCATCATCTGGCAGGCCCGCCAGGCGCAGCACATCCGGCGTCAGCCTGTCCGCAAAGGCCGTCAGGATCGCGATGTTCTGCCGCGGTCGGATCGACCTGGCAATCAGCGGCAATTGCAGCAGGCTGGAGAGGAAAACCGGCACGTTGACGGCCTCCCGGACTGCATCCTGATAATGCAGCATGAAGCCGCAATTGCTGGAAATCGCCTTCACCCCCATGCGCTCCAGCTCAACCGCGGCGGCAACGATTTCCTGTTCGATGGATTTGTCGCCGCGGGTCACCCGCCCGGCATCGGCCGTCTCCACCACCTTCATAAGCACCGGGTATTCGTAGGTGCCCGCATGGGCGGTGTCGCCAGGTACATGCGTTTCGACGAGGTTCAGCAGCAGCAGGCCGATCTCATAGCCATAGCCCTGCGCCTGGGGAAGCAATCGATAGACAGTCATTTCTCACCTGTAGCGTTGACAGGGACAGGCTGGCATCCGCGCCGCCGCGCTGAAACCGCAAAGCCGCGAAGTGAACATCGCTGCCCGGCTATTGTTCGACAGGTGTCTCTCTCTACCGTCCGGCGGGCCCCCTACAGGCGGGGCATATCTGGCCTTTGGAGAATGTCATGCGGATTGAAGAAGATAAGCTGAAATCACTCTACACGGGCTTTGCCCGCAAACTGGGGGCGGACGGCCGCGAGGCAGCGACCTTTGCCACCTGCCTTCTGCGTGCGGACATCCGCGGGCACACGACGCAAGGGATGGGGCTGCTGCCCTATCTGGTTGAACTGTTCGACGCAGGGGCAATGGCCTTTGGCCGGGCGCCGGAAATCATCCGGGACAATCCCGCCTCGGCGCTTGTCGATGGCAAACGGGGCATGGGGCAGATCAGCGGCACATTCGCGATGGATTTGGCCATTGAAAAGGCCTGCGCCTGCGGCATCGGATTTGTCAGTCTGCGCGGCGGCGCGGACTACGGCATGGCCTCCAACTACGCGATCCAGGCGATGGAACAGGGACTGATCGGCATGTCGATGAGCACCGGGCCGGTACTGGTCGCGCCATGGGGTGGCCGCGATGCCTGGTTCTGCACCAACCCGATCTCGCTCGCGGTGCCTGCCGGCAGCCGGGATCCCATCGTGATCGACATGGCCACCAGCGCCAATTCGATGGGTCGGACCGTGCTGGCGGCCCGCGATGGTCACAAACTGTCTGGGAGGCAACTGGTTGATACGCAAGGGAATTACACCGACGACCCGACGCAGGTCATTCTGAACCCGATGGACCGGGAGTCGCCCATGGCCGGGGCGCTGCTCCCGGACGGGCCCAAGGGATTCGGCATGGTGCTGATCGTCGAACTGCTCGCCTCGCTCCTGAGCGGCGAACGCAGCTGGCAGGATGAGCATCCTTCGGACGGGGTGAACCGGCAGGCGTTCTATGGCCAGACCTTCATCGCCATCGATATCGCCAAGTTCCAGGATCCGGCGGAGTTCGCAGGCTCGGCGGAGCGGATGGTTGAAACCCTCAATTCTTCGCGTGCGGCCAATGGGTTCGACCGCGTGCGCCTGCATGGCGGCAAGGCGGCGGAGGCAATGCGTGACAACCTAGCCCATGGCATTTTTGTGCGGGATGAAGAATGGCAGCTGGCGGCATCCGCTGCCCGCAAGCTCGGCGTCGAACTACCCGCAGTGTAGCAAGCAGCCTTGGGCACGGCCGTCAGGCCGTGCCGCTCCGGCGGCCGCTCAGGTGACCAGCACCGAACATTTCGCGAGGCTGGTGACCTTGTGCGAGACGCTGCCGAGCAGGTAGTTTTCCGAATCCCCGGACCCGCGCCCGCCCAGAACGATGAGGTCGGCGCCGTTCTGTTCTGCAAAGCCAAGGATCGTCCGCGCAGGCGGGCCGCGTTTCACCACCGCGCGGACATTGTTTGCACCGCTTTGCAAAGCTGCCGACTTTGCCTTGTCACAGATGCTCACCGCATGGGTCCGCAGCACATCCTCCACCGTGTCCGGATCATCCACGTCGACCATGGACAGAGACGCGTCGAGCAGGCTGTGATGACGGAACACGGTCAGTATCAGCAGCTGGGCCTGCGTCAGCCTTGCGAGCTTTGCCGCATCGTCCAGGGCTTTGCCGGACCCATCGGAGCCGTCCACCGGGCATAGGATTTTCTGGTACATGGTGCTACTCCTGCTGCTTGCCTACCGGAACGCCACATCGCGGAGGAACAATGCGATCTGCGGAAAGAAGATCAGCGCCGCCGCCACGCTCAGGAGGATGAAAGTGAACGGGAATATTCCGCGGATGACGTCTGCGTAGGGCCGTTTGAAGATCGCAATCGCCGTGAAGATATCGCAGCCGAACGGCGGTGTGGCGGAGCCGATTGCCACCTGCAGGGTGATGATTGTCCCGACCAGGACCGGATCCAGCGCGTTGGCTTCAACGACCGGCGCAAAAATCGGCACAAGGATCAGGATCACCACGATCGGATCAACGAACATGCAGCCCACAAAGAACGACAGCGAGATCACCGCCAGCACCATCTTCGGACTCATCCCGTCGATGCCGATCGACCCGAGAATTGTCTGCGGCACCTGGGCGAAGGAGATGACCCAGGAAAAGGCGGCGCCCGCGGCGATGAGGACAAACACCACCGATGTGATCAATCCGGTGGATTTTGCGATCTTGTAGAGATCCGCCAGCCTGAGCGTCTTGAAGATGACGAATTCCAGAACGATGGCGTAAAGCACGCAGGCCCCGGCCGCTTCGGTCGGGCTGAACACCCCGCCATAGATGCCGCCGACAATGATGACGGGGAAGCCCATCGGCCAGAAGGCTGCCCGCAACGCGGCCAGGCGCGCGCGCCAGCTGCTTTTAGGCTCTTTCGGCACGTTGTTCCTGCTGGCATGGATGACGCAATAGACCGAAAACAGCACCATGATCAGAAGGCCAGGCCCGATGCCGGCAATGAAGAGCTCGGCAATCGAGGTGCCCGAGATCACGCCGTAGATGATCATGCCAATGCTGGGTGGGATCAGGAAGGCGATATCGCTGGCATTGATGATCAGCGCCAGGGTGAAGGAATCCTTGTAGCCAGATTGCAGCATACGCGGCCGCAGCGGCGAGCCAACGGCGACAACGGTGGCTTGCGTCGACCCCGACACCGCGCCGAACAGGGTGCAGGCAACGGCGGTGGATACGGCAAGGCCGCCGCGGATATGGCCGATGAAGGTCATCACCAGGTCGATCAGCCGCGACGCCGATTGCCCGCGTGTCATGATCTCCGCCGCGAGAATGAAGATCGGCACCGCCACCAGCGAGGCGGGGCGGATCCCGGCAAGCATCTGCTGCACCATGAAATCCATTTTTCCGAAGCCCCCGAAGGTCTCGTAGAACCCGTAGCCCGAGCCCAGCAGCAAAGGGACCATCATCGGAAAACCTGCCAGCAGCAGGACGATCATTATGGAGGTAATCTTGAGTGCCATCGGCGGGTCCTACAGCTCGATTTCGTCCTGGTCGTACCCCTCGCGCACATGGGTCGACAGATAGGTTCCGGTGCCGGACAGGTTCTTCAGCGCGGTCAGCGCGTATTGCGTTCCGGCGATGAAAAACCCCAGCGGCACCAGGAGATAGGACCAGTAGACAGGTATGCCCAAGGCAGGCAGCACCCGGCCCTTGGGGGCGACGTTAAAAAACACGTAGTCGATGGAAAACCAGAACAGCACATACATCACCGCCGCGGTGACCAGCGCGATCACGATCATCATCTTCTTGCGCAGCGCGGAGGGCAGCGCATCAAAGACCGCCGACATGCGGATGTGGCGGCCATGGCGCGCCGCATAGCCGATCCCGGAAAAGGTGACGAGGATGATCAGGATCCTGTTCAACTCCTCGGAGAAGAAGAGGCTCTGCTGAAAGAAGTAACGGCCTACCACATTAGACACGGTGTTCACCGCCATCAGCATGACCGCCGCGGCCAGCAGAAAGGCTTCGATCCGGCTGACCCATGTGTCGACTGCCCCCGGTATGCCCGGCAGGGCCGAGCTGTATTTCGAAGATTTGGATGTGTCCTGCGCCATCGAACGTCTCCCCTGCACCTGGCGGGGCTGACCACAGACCGGCGGTCAGCCCCTGTTCCGGAACGTCGGTCTGCGTTATTGCATCGCGGCGGAGATATCCGCCTTCATCTGTTCCAGGATCGCAGCACCGCGGTCGCCGGTCATCTCGACGAACTTTGCTTCCACCGCCTTGGCAGCCGTGCGGAACGGCGCCCGTTCCTCTTCGCTCAGCACGACAACCTGCATGTCCGGCTTGGCCTCAAGGATCTTCTTCAGGGACTCCTCTTCCAGGCCTTTCTGGTACGCGACGATATACTCGAAGGCTGCCGAAACGGCATTGCGCACAACTTCCTTGTCCGCCTCGCTGAGCTCGTCAAAGAACTCTTTGTTGGCCATGAAGGCGGTGGTGAAGTTGCTGTGGCCAGTAAAGGTGATCACGTCGGTCACCTCGTACAGCTTGGTAGACCAGACAAAGGATGTCGGGTTTTCCTGCCCCTGCACGATATTGGTCTGCAGCCCGCCGTAGACCTCGCCCCAAGGCAGCGGTGTCGGCACCGCGCCGAACGCTTTGTAGGCCTCCACCAGCAGCGGGTTGGTCATCACGCGAAACTTGACCTCGTTGAGGTCGGCCGGACTGTGAACTTCGCTCTTGGTGGTCATTACAACTTCGCCGGTCGGGAACATTTGCAACAGTTCCAGACCCTGTTCTGCATAGATCCCCTTGAAGGTTTCGTTGATCGCCACGCTGTCGCGGAAAAAATTGGCCAGATGCTCCGGACTGTTGGGCAGCAGATATGGAACAAAGAAAACCTGGGCCTCGGGGATCAGGGCGCCAGTGAAGCCGGGGGATTGAATGATGAATTCCAGAATGCCCGCCTGGCCCTGTTCCATCACATCGTCGGACTCGCCCAGCGTGCCATAGGGAAACAGTTGAAGTGTGTGATCCGAATTCTGTTCGATTTCCGCCTTGAGGCGCTGCGCAAATTTGCCCTGGACCTCGTCAATCGCCTCCTCAAAGGCAAATTTCCATGTATCCGCACGCGCGCCGGAGGCGGCCAGGCCGATGGTTGCCGCTACCGCGGCTGCAATGGCGCTTGCCGCCAGTTTCCGGGGTTCTGCTTTCCACCACTTCATGTGTTCACTCCCTATCCTGCAGTGATCGGCGCGGGCGGTCGGACCCGCACCATTCGAGCTGTGTTGTCCCGTCTGCCCGGCAGGCGCATGTGCGCCGCCTCGCCGGTCAAAGGGGTCGGCCAAAAGTCCTGTTCCAGAGCGACAAGTTAAATTCCGCGCGTGCGATGTTCACTTCGCCCAAAGGCGACACATCCGGCCGCCGCGGCTGCCAAACACCCGTTGCAGCCCCAACCCAGCAAGTACACTTTGCCGATCACAGATGTTTCGGAACGGTCTCATTGCCTAGTCTGATCCGGAAATGAGCAGTCCAGGGCGCTGCCGTCTCCTGGCCCTGTCGCTGCGGTGGCAGGGCCACGTATTTGCAACGCGGAGGGGCAGGCCTGGATCTGGAGGAAGCCAAGGGACATAGGAACATGACAGATAAACCCGATCTCGCAGCACTGTTTGGAGCAACCTCCGCAGAGACATTCCTCGGCCTGAAGGCTTGCAGCGATCTGACCCGGATCGACGCCTCCTCCGTTTTCATCGGCGCACCCTGCGCGACGCCCTACGGCTCGGTCGGCGCCTACTGCCGCAACGGGCCGGACTCGCTGCGCCGCGCCATTGCCTCCCTGACCGCAAACATTGAACGCCACAATTTCGATCTGGGCGGCCCCACCTTCCCGCCCGGCACCAAACCGGCGGTGGACTGCGGGGATCTGCCCTGGAGCGAGACCGATTTCGCCGCCAACCGCGCCGCAATCCGTGAGGCGATCTCGGCGGTTGCCGGCCGCGGTGTGGTCCCGGTCCTGGTCGGCGGCGACGATTCCGTACCCGTCCCCATGCTGGAGGCGCTCGCAGAGACGGGCAAGACCTACACCGTTCTGCAGATCGATGCCCATATCGACTGGCGGCATGAGCATATGGGGGAAACCCAGGGGCTGTCGTCAACCATGCGCCGTGCCTCCGAAATGGATCACATCTGCAAAATCATCCAGGTCGGAGCGCGCAGCATCGGCTCGGCCCATACGGATGACTACAAGGATGCGCTGACTTGGGGGGTGAAATTCTTTACTGGCCCTGATGTACACCGCAATGGGATCGAACCTGCACTGGCAGAAATTGAATCCGGTGCAAATGTGATTGTCTGTCTCGACATCGACGCTATGGATCCCAGCATTGCGCCCAATACAATCGGGCGGGCGCCGGGCGGCCTGAGTTATTATCAGGTGCTGGATCTTATCCGGGGGGCGTCAGAGCGCGGATCCATCGCGGCAATCGATTTTACCGAGATCATGCCAGAAGTGGATGTGGATGGCATTGGCGGTATCACGGTATCGCGGCTCGTCGCTGCAACGATGGGGATTATCGCGCGCCAGCAGATGGCATAATCTTTCCATTTGGCTATTGTCACTTTCTTCGAGCGGACCGGAGTCCGCTTCGGATAGTCGGTATGGCCTGATAAGGGCCAATGACTTTTCTGAAGCACCGAGGTTAAGGCGATCTGGGCTGTGTTTAGCAATCATGCGGTACAGCCCAGATCGCCTCTGCAACAAATTGCTGAATTTTCCTGCCCATAGGGCACTAGCCAGTTTGAAATGCTGCAGCCGAGTGCGAAGGGCCGCTTTGGTGACCGCTGCAATGCGGCGAATGGATGGTAACGAGTGTCCCTTATGGGCCGGTCGCGCCGATCCGCAATGCCCAGCCGCCTTTGCCTCGCAAAGGCAGAAAACTGCGCACAGCGGACGTACGAGAAAACTAGACTACGCTTGCAACGGATGGCGGTTGGCGACGCAGTCGTAAGTTATCGGGCTTGAATGAAACAGTGTCCAAATCCTGCTCCCGCAACCACCGTTTCCGACCAAGCCTCCGCAAACAGCGGGGGCTTTTTCGATTCCGGCTGCCCAAAGCCATCAGCCCAGCCAATTCCCCAACAAGTTCAAGCTGATGACCGCCCGGCGCAGCACCGTCCGGAACCATCCGAGCCTCCGAAATCAGCGCCCGCAGCGCCGCCGTCGCCTCCCGCCGTACCTCCGGCGCATTCAGAGCGTCTGCAAGATCGTCGATCAGCCGTGACACCCGTTCGCGGTAGGCTTCCGCCATTGACGGGTGAAACACCACCGTGTCCGGGGCAGGGGTCTGCTCCAGCTCCCGTTCCAGCTGCTGGCGCCGTGCGTCGAGCTCGATCATCCGGTCCTTCACCTGGTCTGCGGGAATGCCCGCAATGATCGCATCCACTAGCTTCTGGTGGTCGCGCTTGGCACGGGCGAGCGCTTGTTCCTTTTCCTTGCGGTTCCCGGCGGCTGCCGCCTTCAGCCGGTTGCGCTCGGCAGTGTATTCTTCGCAGAAGACCTGCACCGCGTCCGGATCCATCAGGTGGTTCGCCAGTGCATCCAAAACCCGGGCTTCCAGGTCGGCCTGTTTGATCGTGCGCTTGTTGCTGCAGACCGCGGCCCCTTTGTTCCGTGCCGGGGAACAGCCGAAGCTGTCCTTGGAAATCTTGGCAAAGCCGCCGCCGCAGCAGCCGCAGGCCATCAGGCCGGAGAACAGCGTCTTCGGGCGGCGCCGGTCCCAGACCGGCACATTGGTGCCCGCGGTCTTCAGTTCGCCCTGACCGTACAGCCCAAGTTTATTCAAGCCCAGCCCGTAATTATTGATGAAGCACCGGTTGTGCTGCGCTTTGCAGGCTTGTTCCCGCAGGGCCTCGGCAAGTTCAAGATACATGACGAGCGCGGCGGCGGCGACCTGGATCATGTCGACCAGGAGCTGTCCCGGCTGAACCAGGTGCTGGCCGGCGAACCGGGCTGGCAGCAGCAGATACGTGATGAAATTGCTGAGATGCGCCGTCACAATCATGAGGAGCATTTGCGCGCGCTGAAGGCCAAGTCACGCATGAAGGACGCCAGGAAGCTGGAGGCGGAAGGGCCTGCAGACCCCTGGCGGTCCTGCAGCAGGGGTCCGCTTCGGGAAGGCATCATCACAGTCAACAAAGATTGGCTGGGCGGGGCAGGGCTCTCTGAATGGGATCCGGAACGTGTCTCTGCTTTCCGCAAAACCGCCATGTCGTTCCTCCGTGAAAACTTTCCAAATGGTCAGCTGCGCTATGCCAGTGCCCACGTTGATGAAGAGGCTTATCACATCCATTTTGTCGTGGCCGTTTGGACCGAGAAGCCATCCGCCAACCGGGGGCATCAGATCCTGCTGCAGGCATCTGAGAACCCGCTCATCAAGAGCTATGAGCATGCCCAGGATCTTGCCGGAGAGGCCTTCGAGACAATCGGGATCACCAGGGGGGAGCGTCGTGCCGAAGCCCGGCGCCAGGCGCGGGCAGAGGGAAAACCTCTGCCCGAGAAGCGGCAGCATGTGCCGCCATCAAAATGGCGTGCTGAGGAGCGCCAAAAGGCGCAAGCAGAGAAGAAACGCATCCTGGGCGATGCCCAGGAAGAAGCAAAGGCGGCCGTTGAAAACGGCCGGGACCTGGCCAAGGCCACGGTCAAGAAATCGCGCAAACGCGCGGTGAAAGAGGCACGGGTCCGCAAACAGCGGACCGCGCGGGAAACTGCAAAGATGATCCGCCGCCGCGATATGGCGGAGGCAGAGGCTGTGCAGAAGGAAAAAGCGGCTGACGCCGCGAATGCTCTGAAAAAGAAAATTGTGGCTGAGGTCGGGGCATTGGAGCCGAGAGTGAAAGGGTATGAGGCAAGGGCAGAAGAAGCTGCAGAAAAGTACCGGGCCGAAACGGCAGCGCGGAAGGCCGAAGAGGAAAAACGCGCGCGGGTTATGCAAGAAAGGCAACAGGCCGAGCAGGTGCTGAACGCCGCGAAGGCGGAAAAATCTGATCTGGCCGCTCGGCTGCGGCAGATGGTTCAGCACCGCCGTCAGGCAGAGAAAGCGGCTGCTGAGGCCCGGGCTGCCCGGCTGACTGAGGAGAAGAGGCTGCAGGAGGCAGAAGAAAAGGTCCGGTTGAAGGCAACGGAGGCAGAGGTCATCACGGATGCCATCGAGACCGGATTGGATCTGGTTGCTGATGGGGCGGTCTTCTGGCGGGAGGCGTCTGCGGATCAGCAGGCAGGCTTGGCTTGGGGCGCTACCGCTCCGGATACCAAGGGTGCGCGGGATGAAACGCTGAGAGAAATCCGCCCAGCACTGCGGATGGTCACACGCATTGCGCAAATGGTGGCGCGGACCGTTAAGCGTGTCCTCGCCAAGGAGCGGCAAAAGCTGAAGAATGACGCGGATTATGTTCGCGGTTTGCGTCAGGAATGGGAGCCGGAAGATGATGCGCGGCTGAAGCGGATCTCGCGTGGGGAGCCGGGCAATGGCTAGGTGTAAGCAGACACGTGAATTACATGCTTAAATGACAGAGCCGCAACCAGAGAAAACAGAGGGCGGAAAACACTCAGAGCCCCATGCCAAGAAGTCACATCACAGTTGCCCGACACGTTCGCCGGGCAACCTTCACACTTTGGGGAGATTAATTTTCAGCGGCGTCAAACGCCTCCTGAATCATTCCGTACGGAACCCCCAAAATTTTGAAATTGTCGGTTTCTTCCGCCTCTTGAGCGGCCGCCACCGCCCGCTCGAAGTCGTTGTAACTCATGCCAGACGAGTACAGTTTGGTCATTTCTTCGAGAGCCCAGTGGTCTTCGCAATCGACGATATCCACGTCTTGATCGGACCAAGAATCTTCTGCCACGAAGTTCCCGAACTCCATTTCCAATTCCTCTGCGGCTTCTTCAGCTGCGCCGTTCATAATGCGCACGAATACGTTGTTGGAATGATCATAGGTGAACACGCTGTTGTTGTTGATTTTACGGCACAAAGGCAACATTTGCTTAGCAAATGCTTCCACGGCATTGATGTCGACAACAAACCCAACCTGAGCTCCATAGTTGAAAATCGAACGGCGAAACTGGAGGGTGGGCGGCTCTTGAAAAACCCTGTAGATATGCGGCGAACGGAAGAAATCGATACGCGGAAGAACCCTTTCTTGGTCGAGATTAAAGGTTACCAGAGCTTCCGTTTCAAGAGAATCGATAAGCTCTTTGGCTTCGACATTGGTCACCTGAGAAGAGCGAGCCATTCCTTTTCCTTTCATGGCTGTCTTGATCTTCAGAAACGCCAATCATGACACTCTGGCTCGAGAGCAGAATGCTCTCCGCGCCAGCAGCGCAAAGTCAGCTACGTGTTTCTGTCGCCGTCGACGACGGCAAATCAAACAGCCGCAGGAAAGCAGCTTCAAAACGAGCCCACACTCGCTATGGTGGTGGCAACTCGTCTGACGAACATAATAAGGTATTAAAACGGCTGAGGTAAACGGGTCCTGACCATAAGATGTGAAAATATTTAACCAGCCGTAATCATCCTGTTCGGTAAGATGAAGATAGCCCTGATCCAGTCGCCGCCCTTCAGGCGTAGAGTGGACCGCAGGCGGCCTCCATTCTGACCGATCAAGCCCGGTGCGGACCTTCGTCCAGGGCGCAGCACTTTGCCGGGTCCGTCAGGTGAACGGCGGACTGCTGACTTTTGCTGCGTGACAAGCCAAGGTTTGCTGTGCCGGACTTTGCTGCCGTTGCCCTTCCGGGTGTTTGCTGACACAGCATTCGCTTGCAACTGCGGCGTGGTTTCGCTGTGAATCAGCAGGTGTCAGCGAAGCAGCCGTTCAGCCGGGGGTGAGATCGTAAGTTGAAACCGTACTTTCGCCGCGCGGTGACGGAACCAAGACAGGGAAGGACAATGCCGACTTTCAATTTCGTTGAGCGACCTGAAACTGCGGCACCGCATGGCAGCATGGCGCCCGGAGCGGACACGACCTTTGCTTCCTTTCCACCTTCTGCCCCCGGGAAAGGCGGCAAGTTCGAATTCGCTGCGCCTGCGAAAGCTAACCCTCTGAACTACGAAATGGGGCCACACGTGTGCAGTGTTGCAGCCGGAGGAGCACCGGTGAAGAGCGGCAACGGAGCAGGCCGCGGTTCAAGGCTTCGAGAGACTTCCTCGCTTCGCCCCTTTATCGGCAGAACCGGTCCAGGACATTGCGGGTGATGATCTCTACCTGACTGTCACGGCGCGTCAGCCCGGCGACCCATTCGCAGGTTCCGGCGCAAAACACTTCGCCATTGCCCTTTTCCCAGTAGATGACTGCCCCGTTGCCGCGGCTGGATTTGTCCAGCGTCTCTGCCGTCAGTTCACCGTGCATCGTCAGTGCTTTAAATTCAGCATCGGCGGTTCCGATGTAGAGGGTCTCGCCCCAGTGGGCGAAATTCGCCTCGACATTCGTCGCCATGCCTAAAGCAATGATCTCGACTGATCCGGCGGTGCCGTCCCGGCCAGTCGGATAAGGCAGCCCGTCGTCAAAGGTGAAATCCACCCCATCCACCTCGTAGCCGAAAATCCGCGATGCCGCGCCTAACTGGTCGCCGTAGCCAAGCCGCGCGCCGTCCAGCGACCAATGGTCCGGGCGGTAGACCGTGAACCCGCCGCTGCCTTGGCCGACGCAATTCCCGAGACCTGCATAAACACCTTTCAGGCCATTCACGCCGAAGGTCTGCGCGCCGGGCCGGTTGACTGGCGGGGCATCCCAGGCACCGGTCAGAAGGTGTTCCTGATCGCTTCCCATAAGGGGGTCGGCTTCCTTGGCCGTGTATTTGTAGCAGACCTGTGTTTGCGCGTTGTTTTCGAGCCGCGTCTGCCACAAAAAGTTACCGGCGAAGCGCGCGACCCGGCCCCCGTTTTCGGTAAAACGCTCTACCCGTTCGCGCATAGCCGCTGTCCAGTATTCGTCATGGCCGACGAAGACCGCACACCGGTGGCCCGCCAGAAGGTCCGGCTCCAGTTCCAGGTCGTGCTGCGTGACGATTTCGAAATTGTAGCCTTCGGCCTCCGCCCAGCGGCCAAAGTGGCGTTCATAGCTGGCCCAGCCAGCCGAGGCGTATTTCTTTGAATACCCGTAGGCGTAAGCCCACTCCATATAAGGGTAACGCACCATGCCGCCGGGATCGGCCGGCCTCTCGGTCAAGGCGCGGGGAGCACCTTGGGGCAGCTTGCAGAACCCGCGGGTCCAGGGCCGCTGATTCGACAGCACAGGGGAAAAGGCATTGCGTCTCGGCCCCGTAATGCCTTCATAGGCGCTGGATCCACCCCAGCAGTTATAGGCAAGCCAGGTTCCCGTTGCGCAGATCAGTACCATAGGGGCTGGTTCGGCATTTGCAGCCCGCCGGACAAAGATCACATGGTGTTCTTCGACAGAATCGTCTGCGTGGTCTGCCCGCAGGGTGATCAGATAGGCGCCTGCCGCCCAGTCATCCGGAATAACAAACGAATGACTGATATCCCAGCCGCAGCCATTGACCGAGCAGTCCAGGGGCGTGTCCTGATGCCGGCCCGGCAGGTTTTCCGCCCGCAGCACAGGGACATAATCCGCCCCGTCCCGTCCCACCTCCAGAGACCAGGTTTCGGCAGATGTCGACACCCGCAAACCCACAGTTTCGCCGGGCCGGAAGCTGTAGCGGCCGGTGTAGCCCCAGATTTCAAGCACCCGTTCATCTCGGGCAGGACCGATGTAATAGTGATCCAGAATATGGCGTGCCCGCGCTCGGGTGCGCGGTGTGATAGCGGGGCCTGCGCTTTCCTGTTCCGGCTGAATCACAATTCCAATCCTTGTTGTTCTGTGCCATGGCCAGGCGCACCGGCGCTGACAAAACCCGGAGGCCATATGTGCCTGGCGCACCGCATTTTGCACACTGCGTTCAGGCACACTATGCGGCTTGAGAAATGGCTGCGGCAAGATCCAGACGGAACCTAAGATGCTCGTTCAGGCAAGGCAGTGTTTATAGAGCGGGAGGCCTTTTAGGGCCTCCCAGTGCCCGTTGGCCTGCCGGCCCTGCACTTCGCCGCAGACGCCTTCCACGAATTCGTTGAACACCGGGCAGATCCGGCCGCCTTCTTCACTCACTCGGGGAGATATTTGTCCGCCCATTGCGTGGCGGCGGCCCCCGAGGCGATTAATTTCTCGATGGCCTCTTCATCCAGTCCAAGGCGGGTCAGGATTTCCCGCGTGTGCTGCCCGTATTTTGGCAGATACAACGGGATGGCGATGCGGCTTCGCTCGGGCCGGACGGCATTCGGAGCCACCAGATCGCACCAGCGCCCCATCGGGTGCTGGTCATGGCGGATCACCCGAAAGGTGTCCTTCGACAGATCAATCGCCCCCCCGCTCTCCAGCTGCAAAGAGGCATCGCGGGTCGCATGCAGGGATCCTAGCGGAACCGCTGCGCTGGAAGTGCCGGACAAGGCTGCACTCCAGAAGGCTGCGGGCTGGGTTGCAAAACGCTCGGCCAATGCCGGTTGCAGTTCTGTCTCTCGCAGATCAGCCAGATCGCTTAGTTCCGCAACAGCGGCAAGGGCGGTTTGGCGCTCCTTCGGGGCGGCAAAGAACATCCAGCCGTCGGCAGCCTTATAGCAATGATAAAACGCATCCCAGCCAAGCGCTTCACGCCCCGCGGGCTCGTCGAAGGGCGCACGCCCGTTGAAATCATACATGAACTCGGCCTGGATCAGATTGCCAGCCCCCGCCAGGGCAGCCCGTGCGATGCTGCCTTCTCCGGTGCGCCGCAGCTTGATCAAGGCGCCGCCAAGCGCAACGCAGGCGCAATACCCGGTTAGCACGTCGATGGTGCCGAAATGCGCGTGCTCCTCCGGCGTGTCCATACCGCCCCCGAACCGCAGCATCACACCAGTGGCGGCCTGCGCCAGGTCGTCATAGCCAAGGTGGTTCGACTTCGGCCCCTGCAGCGGCCCGCCGAAGGCGTCAAGCTGGACCAGGATCAGCTGCGGATTAATCTCCTTCATCCGCTCCGGCGACAGGCCGAGCGCATCGCGCTGCGCATCTGTGCCGTTCATGGTGACCACATCAGCTTCGGCAATCAGCCGGGCCAGAACGTCCTGTCCCTCGCCGCTGCGCAGGTTGAGCAGGATGCTCTCCTTGCCGCGGTGCGCATGCAGGCCAAAGACCACAGCGTTCCACGGATCCACCGACGGGGAAACAGGCTGAACCAGCGTAACCTCGGCCCCGAACCGGGCCAGGGTCGAGCCGATGGTTGGACCGGCGATGACATTGGTGAGGTCAAGCACCTTGATCCCTTCAAGCCACCCTTGATTGCCAGTTTCACCAACCGCGGTGGAGCGCGGCTCTTCCGCCAGCAGCATATCCAGATCCGCGGGGCGGGCTGGCTGCTTGACGGCCGCACCACGGTCATCCGCCAGCCAGGCGATGTTGCCCATCTGGCGCATTTCGCCATGCTTGGGGTCGTCAACCTTCAGCACCAGGCCGGAAGCCAGCGCATGCGGATCGTCCAGCCACTCCTTGGTGGTCCGCTGTGCCGTGGCGGGTGCTTTGGCCGCCCCAAACCGCGCTTCCCATTCATGTGCCGGACGGGTCAGAAAAGCTTCTTTCATGGCGCTGGACACGCGCGCTCGATCGGACACGCCGACCGGGTAGCTGCGCATCGACCAGTCCGCCGGCCAATCGGATTGATCCAAGTAAGCATCGAAGTCCGGCAGCTCACTCACCAGTTCGCCCAGCCCGAGCGTCTCCAGCGCCCGTTCGGGGTGGCCCTTGATACTGCAGGCCACAACATAAAATCCGCGACCGTCGGCGCAGGGATAGGTGCGGTAGAACGGGTCAAGGAACTCAGACAGTTCCTCGAACTCCAGATTCATCGGCAACCCTGCCGCCGCGCGCCGCTCCAGCTCTACTTCGCGCGGGGATTTATAACGCTCCGGGTAGTCCTCAATCTGTTCGCAATTGTAGACAAGGCCTTCCAGCAGGGCTGACGCCAGCGGCACCTCGATGTGCTCCCCGCCGTTGCGGCCGCGGGAATGAAGCGCAAACAGGACCGACATCGCGCCAAAGGTCGACCCGTAGGCCGAGGCGAGCGCCAGCGGCGTGAAGGAGGGATTGATCCCCATCAGCCGCCGGTTCAGCCCCATATCCGTGAATTGGCCGGTCCGCGCAGCAATTACCGCCTCCCAGGCGGCGACATCCGCAAGTTCCGGGTCCGCAGACGCAAAGCCCGGCATCGACAGGGAGATGACCGCCGGATTGATGGAGCGCATCGCCTCCGGTCCAAGCCCCAGGCGGCTCATTACACCTGGGCGGAAATTGTCGATTACAACATCAGAGCGTTCAACGAGGCGAAGAGCGGTCTCCAGCCCCTCTGCCGTCTTCAGGTTCAGCTCAAGAAAGGATTTGCCCCGCGACAGCATGTCTGCCGCGGGGGATTTGAGCCGCGGCCCGCCGGGCGGATCAATGCGGATCACTTCAGCTCCCATGTCGGCAAGCATCATGCCAACAAGCGGCCCAGCCAGGTACTGGCCAAAATCGAGAACCCGGACATTCGACAAGGGACGGTCGTACATATGGTCAAAGTCTCCCGCTTGTTTGGACGGTGAATCGGTCGAACTTCCGGGAAGGTTAGCCTTGATACTCGCATCAAATTTGTCCAAAAATGCCAAAATTTAATCCATTTCGGACGAATTGATGTCTCTTAAGGTCAACATCCTTCTCTTCGAGAAGTTCTCAAACATGCTCTTGGCTTGTTTGCTGGAGCCTCTGCGGGTAGTGCGTGACCAGACTGGAGCCAATATTTCCTGGTCCATCCTCACTCCCAAAGATACTTCGGTCCGCAGTTCAAGCGGCCTGCGTCTTTCTCCAGACATACCGCGCGCTGACGCGGAAAGGTGCGATCTGCTTATGGTCGTTGGCGGCGATGACTTCCGGCAGGACGCTGCTGATCCCGTCAGCAGGAAGTGCGTCACACTCACCAAACGAGCCAAGACGGTCATTGGGGCTGACACCGGTGCCTGGATCCTTGCCTCCTGGGGGCTGCTTGAAGGCCGCAAGGCCACTTTGCACTGGCAGACACTCGCAGAATTTTCCGAGGTTTTTCCGAATGTTGAAGTTCTGCCTGACCGTTTCGTGCGGGATGATCAAATCTGGACCTGCGGCGGTGCTTCAACGGCGATGGATCTAATGATCGCCCTCATTTCAGAACTCTATGGCGACGCGCTGGCCCATGATGCCGCCAGCATGTTCCTGCACGACGGCTCTCGCTTTGAAGGCCAAGGTGCGGGATCCATGCAACCCAAGGGCTCGCATAACCTGCGGCGCTGCACAGCCATCATGGCCAAGAACATCGAGGTCCCCTTGTCCACTGAAACCATTTCCAAACAGGCCAACCTTTCGGTCCGGTCCATGTCGCGGATTTTCGTCAGGGAGCTGGGCATGCCTCCACAGCGCTACTATCAGCTGATGCGTCTGACGCGCGCCCGCGATCTTGTGGCACACACGGATCTGACGCTGAACGAAGTCGCGCTGCGGAGCGGTTATTCTTCCGCACAGTCGCTTTCCAAAGCATTCTCACGCCAGTTCGGGGTCAGTATTGGATCAACCCGCAAACACAAGCAAATCTGGTGACAAAATTGCACAGCTCCGAACACCTGTAAGGATGCGGTTTCGCGGGGCAAGCTGGCATCGCCGCCTGATTTAACAGCTGTAAATGCAGAAACACATTTGAAGCATAAACCGGTCTTTTCCAGTTTTGTGGGTTCACAGGGAGCCTTAGCTCGCACCGTGTTTGCCGAGAACTCAATAAATGTCCTGAACTCAGGTTGGCGCGGCACCTAGGCGTTTTTTGAGAGTAAGTTGATCAAAACGGCCTGCGTGACTTGGGCTGTGCCGGCATGCCCGCCCAAATCGGGTGTGAGATGACCGGAATTCAGAGCTTTCTCCACAGCCCGTTCGATGGCACGCGCGGCCTGAGGCAAACCAAAACCATGCTCGAACATCATCGCAACCGACAGGATCGCGCCGATCGGGTTGGCTATGCCTTGGCCGGAGATATCCGGAGCGCTGCCATGAGTCGGCTCGTAAAGGCCGCCTTTCACCGGGTGCCCTGCGCTCGCAGCGGTGGGCAGGGTTGCGGAAGGCAGCATGCCTAGCGACCCGGAGACCACCGCGATCAGATCCGAGATGAGATCGCCGAACAGGTTGTCCGCCAGCAGCACGTCAAAGTTCCGCGGCGCGCGGGCCACGGCGAAGAGCGCATAATCCATCAGCAGATGGCTGAGTTTGACATCGGGGTACTCGTCGCGCCCGATCCGTTCCACCGTTTGACGCCAAAGCTTGCCGCTCTCCATCACATTGGACTTGTCCAGCGAGGTAACATGCCCGCGCCGCCCGCGTGCCGCCTCAAACGCGCAGCGGGCGATGCGCTCGATTTCATGGGTACGGTATTCGCTGATTTCGAAGGCCCGGATCTGGCCGTCACTCAGGACCTCGCGCCCGCGGGGCTCACCATAGTAGATGCCACCCGAATTTTCCCGCACGACCATCAGGTCAGCACCTTCCGCGACCTCCTGCCGGTAGGGTGTGTGCGGAAGAAGCGCGGACCATGCACGCGCGGGGCGCAACGCGTTGTAGACATCCAGCTCAATCCGAAGGCGGGTCAGGCCGTCCGTTTCCGTGACCGGCCCGTCGATCCTGATACCGTCCCATTCCGGCCCGCCGACCGCACCGACCAGAATGGCGTCTGCGGATCGTGCTTTGGCCGCAACTGCATCCGTGCAGAATGTGCCATGCACGTCCCAGGATGCGCCGCCAAGCAGATCTTCCTCAATCTCGACCGCCACTCCGAATTGATCCGCGGCTTGACGAAGCACCGCCAGCCCGCTGGCCACGACCTCAGGGCCGACGTGGTCGCCGCCGAGGGCCAGCACTTTGAACGGGCCGCTCATCCCGCCATCCCCTGCTGCAGCTCCAGATGCATGGCATCCGGGTCCAGATCACGTTGCAGCAAGCGCATGCTGGAATGGAAGTCATCCAGATCAACCGAAGACGTCAGCACAGCGCGTGGCGGAGTTTCGGGCGTGAACCCGGTCCGGCCGTGCAGCAGCCGCTGATTGTCGAACAGCAGGCCCTCACCCGCCTTCAGATTCAAGGTCAGGCGCAGATCCTCACTATAGAGAATCTCAAACAGCCGTTTCAGCGCGCGGTAGACCGGCACCACTTGATCGGCAGGCACATCCAGTGGTGAGATTTGCCGCTCGTTCATCCGCACCCCGCAGACCTTGCCCCGGTCATCCAGCCGGATGACCGGCAGGCGGGACTTGTACCAGCGCATGTTGCCATGGCTGTTGTCGCCAGGGTCGAAGCGCTGACAGGTGATCGGCGTTTTGCACAGAAGTTCGAAATCCTCCGGCCATTGCTCTTTCAGGTGCCGCGCGGCTTCGAACCCGTCCACCAGGGTCGAGGCGCCTCCGTTCGAGCTGGGCCGCAGAACCTGAAACACGGTGATCCCGATGGCCGCATAACGGTAGGGTTCGTCCACATGCGGATCCAGCGGACCGGTGGTATCGCCCACATTGGTCACGGTCGTCTTCTTCTTCAGCGTATAGGTGCCGAAATGTGTCTGCCGCTGGGCGCCGGCCAGCCGGATCATGCGCTGGCTTTCCTCACGGTTGGCCGGCGCATCCACGATTTTGCAGAACCCGTAGTCACGCACCATTTCAAGAATTTTCAAACGGGCTGCCGGGTCCGCCTCGGCCTCAATCAGCGATCCGACCGGAATATCCGAGCTGAGAGTTCTGTCCCACAGAACAGGCTGCACTTGCCTGCGGGCACGCTCTGCATCCGAATAGCAGTGATTGCGCAGCCAGCGAGCAGCATATTCGGAACGATGCCCATCCGGCCAAGTCACCTGAACGCCGTTTCCCTCCACCACCGCACTCTCGATGGAGATCCCTTCGTCGATATGGTGCAGTCGGATGCCGCGAACACCGGTCTCCGGGGTGCCGCAGTCCGGACACCAGCATTGGTGCCTCAGCCAGATGGGATGAAACCGGCTTTCGTGGCTATCCTCCCAGGTTAAAACCAAGAGGCCGTTTTCGATAGCAACGGACCGGATGCTGTGGCGTGCAGATAGCATTGGACTGTTCCTCGCGGGTTACCTGACCGCCATAAGGTCCTCAGCGAATACAATTGACAAATTCCAATTCAACACATGATGGTTGAGCCAAGCTCACACATGGAACGCACATGCTGCCCAACGCCAAAGATCCTTCCTACCTGGGTGCCCTGGTCTATTTTCATCATGCCGCTGAAAGCCTGAGCTTTTCCCGCGCGGCCCAGGTCCTGAATGTAACACCTTCGGCAGTCAGCCACCGCATTACGGCGCTTGAAAACGCTCTTGGAATACGGTTGTTCGAACGCCGCGTGCGCGAAGTCCGGCTCACGCAGGATGGTGCTGAACTGGCACGCGCAACAGAAGTGATCTGGAACGAGCTCAAAGAGATCACCGGGAAGCTGACGGCCCAGGAAGTGCTGCGGGTCTCGGTCGGGCCCTATCTCTCATCGCAATGGCTGCTGCCCCGTATCGGCGCATTCGAAGCGCAGCATCCTGGTCTGAGAGTGGATCTGATCCACACGATCGGACCGCCGGATGCGGGTCTGGCGGACGTCTCAATCATTTGGGCCGAACTGGATAGCCCTGCATCCGACGCAGAACTGCTGTTTGATACCAAAGCTGTCCCGGTTGCTGCCCCCGGGGTGCAGTTGCCCGATGCGTTTTGGAACGGGCACCTGCCGCCCATTCACTATAGGGATCGCAGCACATGGCGGCACTGGCTCGCGGCTGCTGGGGCACCGGCCGAGTTTGCAGACCGCGGAGAGGTTCTGGAGGAGCCGCATATTGTCCTCGAGGCAGCGGCCTATGGCCGGGGGATTGCGATAGGCTTTCTCCCCTTCATCAGAAAGTTCTTTGAACAGGGCCGGCTCGTCCCGGCAAGCCCGCAAACAGTCCGCTCTAGCCGTGGTTATTCAATGATCAGCAATGCCGGCGACAGGCCAATGGTAGGCAAGTTTTCAAAGTGGGTTTGCGAAGAGGCTGGCAGGGAAGTTGTTTCGGCGGGAAATCCAAGGCTCACATTCGATTGACCTGTTCGTTCGGGCAAAGAGACGTTGTTGAGAATTTCCTCAGAAACGGCAGGGCTGTTCTTCGAAAGACACGGAAGGTTTGCAACCGCTTCCCTGTCCTTCGAAGACTGGTTTTTCTGTAAAGGGAATGGTTTCCTTAGGTCGTGCTCGAGCATCCCGTAAACCGCTGCGGTCAGGCCATGTTAAAGAGAAATGATACCACCGAGATTCTGATCCTGGTCACGCCGCATTTCAATCTTGCGGCGACAATGGCGTTTCTGGACCCGTTCCGGGCAGCAAACTATCTGGCCGGAAAGCAGCTTTTTCAATGGCAAATCGCCAGCGAGGCCGGGACGCTGTGCCGGGCCAGCAATGGCCTGGAAATTGCCGTCAGCCCGCTGGATCGGCCGAAACAGATGCAGCCTGATATCGTTGTTGTTTCCAGTAGCTGGACGCCTGAAGCTTTCGCTGGCGAGCCGCTGCTGTCCCTGATCCGGAAACACGCGCGGGCGGGCAGCTATACCGCCGGGCTCGACACCGCGGCCTTTATCCTGGCCGAGGCGGGCCTGCTGCGGGGGAAGCGCGCGACGGTTCACTACGAGCATATCGACGCCCTTAGGGAGAAATACCCCGAAGTTGATGTATGCGAGGACCTGTTCGTTCACGAGGGCAGCACCGGAACCTGCTGCGGCGGCGCGGCAACCGGAGAGTTTGCGCTGTTCCTGCTGCACGGGATCGTTGGCGATGCGCTGACAAACGACTGCGCGAAGTACCTGTTTTACCGGAACTTGCGGGGGCTGGGCGCACATCAGACCGATGGTCAGCTGGAGCCGATGGGGCTGGCGGCGCCGCCTAAGGTCCGCAAAGCCATCGCGATCATGGAGCGCCACCTGGAAACGCTGATCAGTATTCCCGAGCTGTGCAGGCTGGCCGGGGTGTCGCAGCGCCAGTTGAACCGGCTGTTCCAGGAATATGTGCGAACCAGTCCGCAGCTGTACTACCGGGATATCCGGCTGGACCGGTCGCGCGGGCTGGTCACCCAGACCGAGCTGCCGATTTCAGAGATTGCCCAAGCCTGCGGCTTTCCCAGTCATGTGCATTTCGCGCGCGCCTACAAGCAACGTTTCGGGTTGCCGCCGCGGCAGGACCGGATCGAAGGCAGGGTGCCCTTTGAGTTCCGGGCCTGGCCCATGTACCGCCCGTCTATGGTATCACAAAATGTCGAATGAGGTTCAGTAAAAGGCAATTAGGGTGCGGTAATAGGTGTCTTTTTCGCGGATCATATCTTTGACGCCTTCACGAGGCAGGCAAAGGAGTGTTCACCGTGACAGACCTACCGACCAAGGCACAGTTCGCATCTATCGCTGAAGGCTATTCCGCGGATGCAGGCAATTCGCAGTCACTCAAGGCGGATGCATACGTTCAGCGGGAATGGTTTGCCGCTGATCAGCGGGAAATCATCGCCAAGTCATGGCAATGGGTCTGCCATGTAGAAAAGCTGCGCGAGCCGGGTTCCTACGTCGCCGTGGAAATCGCGGGCCAGCCGGTGGCCGTGGTCCGGGACCGCGCGGGTGTGCTGCGCGCCTTCTACAACGTCTGCAAGCACCGTGCGCATGAGCTGCTGAAGGGTGAGGGCAGCACTACCCGCATCATGTGCCCTTACCACGCCTGGGTCTACAAACTGGACGGCCAGCTGGTGCGGGCGCCGGAAACCGAACATCTGGAGAATTTCGGCACCGGTGACATCTGCCTGGACCAGGTGCAGGCCGAGGAGTTCGCGGGCTTTGTCTACGTCAACCTGGATCCAACGGCTGCGTCGCTGAAAGAACAGTCCGGCAATCTGGAAACCGAAATCCGCCATTGGGCACCGGATATCGACCAGCTGACTTTCGGCCACCGCTTGACCTACGATATCAAGTCAAACTGGAAGAACGTGGTCGACAATTTTCTGGAATGCTACCACTGCCCGACCGCGCACAAGGATTTCTGCGATCTGGTGGACATGGACACCTACAAGGTGACCACGCACGGGATTTACTCCAGCCACATGGCGGATGCGGGGAAATCCGCGAACACTGCCTATGATGTTTCCAATGCCACCGTGCGCACCCATGCGGTCTGGTGGCTGTGGCCGACCACTTGCCTGATGCGCTATCCAGGGCGCTCCAGCATGATTGTTCTGAACATCATTCCGGTGGGGCCGGACCGGACGCTGGAGACCTATGACTTCTTCCTGGAAACGCCGGAACCCGACGCGGGCGAGCTGGATGCTATCCGCTATCTGGACGAGGTGCTGCAGGTCGAGGACATCAATCTGGTGGAAAGCGTCCAGCGCGGCATGAATACGCCCGCGTTCACCCAGGGGCGCATCGTCAACGACCCCACGGGGTCAGGGAAGTCGGAGCACGCGGTCCATCATTTTCACGGGCTGGTGCTGGAGGCCTATGCCGGGGCTGCGGGATGACCCAGCCCAACATCGTTGTCATCATGGCCGACCAGCTGGCGCCGCAGTGGACCGGGGCCTATGGCCACCCTGCGGCGAAGACCCCGCATATCGATGCGCTGGCGTCTCGCGGCATGCGGTTTGATGCGGCCTACTGCAACTCGCCGCTGTGCGCACCGTCACGGTTTGCCTTCATGTCCGGACAGCTGATCAGCCGGATTGCCGCCTATGACAACGCCAGCGAGTTCCGCGCCTCGGTCCCGACATTTGCCCACTACCTGAAGGCGCTGGGGTACCGGACCTGCCTGTCCGGCAAAATGCATTTTGTAGGCCCGGATCAAAAACACGGGTTTCAGGACCGGGTGACCACTGACATCTACCCGGCCGATTTTGCCTGGACCCCGGATTGGGAGGCCCCGGATGAGCGTATCGGCAAGTGGTATCACAATATGCAGACGGTCAAGGAAAGCGGTGTAGCTGTCGCCACCTATCAGACCGACTACGATGACGAGGTCGGGTTTGCCGCGCGCCGCTGGCTGATCGACCGGGGGCGGGAACGGGCAGTGGGAGAGGCCGCTCCTTTCTGCCTGGTGGCGAGTTTCATTCATCCGCATGATCCTTATGTCGCGAAACCCGAATGGTGGGACCTCTACGCCGGCGTGGAGATCCCGATGCCTGAGTTTACCCCAGCGCTCGAAGATCAGGATCCATTCTCGCGCCGGGTGATGGATGGGATCGAGGCCAGCATCATCCCTTTAAGTGAAGTGGAGGTGCGCCGCGCGCGGCGCGCCTATCTGGCCAATGTCAGTTATTTCGACAGCAAGGTCGGTGAAATCGTCAAAGCCATTGAAGACATTGGTGCAGCCGAAGACACAATCATCATCGTCACCGCCGACCATGGCGACATGCTGGGCGAACGCGGGCTGTGGTACAAGATGAACTTCTTTGAGCATTCCGCCCGGGTGCCGCTGGTGATGGCGGGGCCGGGCATTGCGCACGGCACGGCAGCCAATGCCTGCTCCTTGCTCGACCTGCTGCCGACTTTCGTGGAAATTGCGGGTGGTGATGAGACGATCCTTGGCGAGCCGGTGGATGGCCGGTCGCTGCTGCCGCTGGCGCAGGGAGAAACGGACCCCGTGGACGAGGCCATCGGAGAGTATTGCGCCGAGATGACGCCCTACCCGGTCTTCATGATCCGTCGCGGACCGCTCAAATACATTCACTGCGATCCGGACCCGCCGCAACTCTATGACCTTGCGCAGGACCCGCTGGAGACCCGCAATCTGGCCCAGGATCCGGCTTATGCGCAAGCCGCGCGCACCTTTGCCGCCGAAGTCGCTGAACGCTGGAACAGCGAGAAGCTGCGCTGCAACATCATCGCCACCCAGAAGTCCCGCCGTGCGCTTCATGCCGCAATGGAAGCAGGCGCCGGAGAGCATTGGGATTACAATCCGCCCTCCGACGCCAGCCAGCAGTATGTGCGCAACCACATGGACTGGACCGTGGCTGCTGAGCATTACCGTTTGAAC
Organism: Leisingera sp. ANG1; assembly: GCF_000203975.2. Classification (GTDB taxonomy): domain Bacteria; phylum Pseudomonadota; class Alphaproteobacteria; order Rhodobacterales; family Rhodobacteraceae; genus Leisingera. Next base: position 57,315 of record NZ_AFCF02000003.1, read on the forward strand.
CCGGGGAACACAGATGACAGGAAAACTTGAAGGCAAAACCGCGTTGGTCACTGGCGGCCGCGGCGGGATCGGGCGCGCCATTGTTGCACGGTTTCTGCGCGAAGGCGCGCGGGTCTATGCGGCAGACCTGACCCCGCAGGGAACATTGGCGGCGCATGACGAGGACGGCAGCACCTTTGTCAAACTGGATGTCACCCAAGAGGCCGATGCCATCGCCGCGATGGAACAGGTGGCGTCCGATGCCGGGAGGCTGGACATTCTGGTCAACGCCGCCGGGATCGAGATTGAAAAGACCATCGAGGACACCACGCTGGAGGAGTGGAACCGCAGCTTTGCGGTGAACTGCACCGGCACCTTCCTGGCGTCGAAATACGCGCTGCCATTGCTGCGCGCCGCGGCCAAATCGGGCAGCAGCGCCAGCATCATCAACTTCGGCTCCTATGACGGGTTCATCGCCGATCCCGGCCTGGCTGCATATTGCGCCACCAAGGGCGCGGTGCATGCGTTGACCCGGGCGATGGCCTGCGATCACGGCCCCGAGGGCATCCGTGTAAACGCCATCTGCCCCGGCTATATCGACACGCCGATGCTGCAAAGCTTCTTCACCGGCGACGGGTCCGGCGGGGGCGGCAAGACCATTGATCAGCTGCAACAGGCAGTGCGCGATGTCCATCCGATGCGCACCTATGGCACCCCGGAGGATATCGCCAATCTGGTCAACTGGCTGGCCTCGGACGAGGCGCGTTATGCCTCGGGCCAGCTGTGGGTGCTGGACGGCGGATTGTCTGCCCAGGTGCAGCAGATGAAGCTCTGAGGACGCAACCATGGTCAAGCAGAAATCTGTCATCATCACCTGCGCCCCGACCGGCGGGATACATACCCCGACCATGTCCGAGCATCTGCCCATCACGCCCAGCGAGATCGCCGCCGCCTCGATCGAGGCAGCAGAGGCTGGGGCCTCGATCATCCACCTGCATGCGCGCGACCCGGAAACCGGCAAGCCCGATCCGGACCCGGATCTGTTCATGGACTTCCTGCCGCGGATCAAACAGGCGACAGATGCGGTGATGAATGTCTCCACCGGCGGCGGGCTGGGGATGACCCGCGAGGAACGGCTGCGCGCCGCCACCCGCGCCTCACCCGAGATGGCCAGCATGAATATCGGGTCGATGAACTTCGGCATATTCCCGATGAAGGACAAATATTCAAACTGGAAACACGCGTGGGAGCCGGAATTCCTGGAGATGACCCGCGACTTCATCTTCCGCAACACATTTGCGGATATCGAGTATTGCCTGAAAGAACTGGGCCAGGGCCACGGCACCAGGTTCGAGTTTGAATGCTATGACCTGGGCCATCTGTATAACCTTGCGTGGATCCGCGACCAGGGCTGGATCGACGGCCCGATCTTTGTGCAGATGGTGTTTGGCATCCTGGGTGGTGCCGGGGCCGATCTGGACAACCTGATGCACATGCACACCATCGCCAACAAGCTTTTCGGCGACGACTACGAATGGTCGGTTCTGGCGGCCGGGCGCCACCAGATGCCCTTCACCACCCAAAGCGCCCTGCTGGGCGGCAATGTCCGCGTCGGGATGGAGGACAGCCTGTACATCGGGCCGGGCGAAAAAGCCGTGTCCAGCGCGCAGCAGGTCAAGAAAATCCGCAGTATCATCGAAAATCTGGGCCACAAGGTTGCCACCCCGGCAGAGGCGCGCGCGCGTCTTGGCCTGAAGGGCGGCGATCAGGTCGCATTCTAAGGGGGAGAGACCATGCAGACCAAGATGCTGATCAACGGCGAACTGGTTGCCGGTGACGGGGCGGCGCTGCCGGTCACCGACCCGGCCACGGGGACTGAGATCACCCAAGTGCGGGAAGCCAGCCCGGAACAGGTGGAGGCCGCGGTGTGGTACTCCGAGGAGGCATTTGACAGCTTTTCGCGCAGCACCCCGGCGGAGCGGTCGGCCCTGCTGCTGGCAATTGCGGACTGCCTGGAGGCACATCAGGATGAGCTGGCCGGGCTTGAAAGCCTGAATGCCGGCAAGCCCTGGCCCTCTGCCCGCGACGACGAGATGCCGCTGACCATTGACACGTTCCGCTTCTTTGCAGGCGCGGCACGCACCATGACCGGTTCTGCCGCCGGGGAATATGTGGCAGGCCACACCAGCATGATCCGCCGCGATCCGGTGGGTCCGGTGGCCGCCATCGCGCCCTGGAATTATCCGCTGATGATGGCGGCCTGGAAACTGGCGGCGCCGATAGCGGCGGGCTGCACCGTGGTGCTGAAACCCTCTGAGCTGACGCCTTTATCGACGCTGCGCCTGGCGGAGCTGTTGAACGGGGTCCTGCCGAAGGGCGTGCTGAATGTGATCCACGGCACCGGGCCGGGTATCGGCGATCAGCTGATCAACAGCCCGCAGATGGAGGCCATCACCGTCACTGGCAGCCCGGCCACCGGCATGGCGGCGATGCGCGCGGCGGGCAATCAAATCCGCCATGTGCATTTGGAGCTGGGCGGCAAGGCGCCGGTGATCGTCTTTGACGATGCGGATATCGGGGCGGTTGCCGAAACCATCCGCTACGGCAGTTTCTTCAATGCGGGCCAGGACTGCGCCCAGCCCTGCCGGGTGCTGGCGCAGGATGGCATCTATGACAAGCTGGTCGCGGCAATCGGCGCTCAGGTCAGCCAGATCCGTACCGGCGCGCAAAAGGCCGAAGGCACGGAAATGGGTCCGGTAATCTCAGCGGCTCAGCGCGACCGGGTAGCTGGATTTGTCGATCGCGCTCGCGCGGCTTGTGAGGTTGTGGCAGGCGGCTCATCAGGGGAAGGAGATGGGTTCTTCTACAGCCCGACGGTACTGGCCAATGTCAGCAACGATGCCGAGGTCGCAACCAGCGAGGTCTTCGGACCCGTCGTTTCCATCTCCCGCTTCAGCGAGGCCGAAGATGCCCTGCGCATCGCTAACAGCGGGCGCTACGGACTGGCGTCGTCGGTCTGGACTGCCAATGTCGGACGCGCGATGGAGATGACCAGCCGCCTGCGCTATGGTTTCACTTGGGTCAACACCCACGGCGTCGGCACACCGGAGATGCCCTGGGCGGCGATGAAAGGGTCCGGCACCGGCTGCGACATGAGCGTCTATGCGCTCGATGCCTATACCTCGGTCCGGCATGTGATGGTGGCGCACTGATGCGGCTTGCAGGGAAAAGAGCGCTGATCACCGGCGGACGTCAGGGGATCGGCCGGGGAATTGCTGAGGCTTTCCGCAAGGAAGGAGCAGCGGTGATGGTTGGCGGGCGTGGAGAACGCCCCGATGATCTGGATGCAAATATCGCATGGTTCACCTTGGATGTGACAGACGTCAAAGCCGTGAACGAGCTTGCCGAGGATCTGGGAGGGTTGGAGGTTCTGGTCAACAACGCCGGTGTCCAGGTCGAAAAGACCGTTGCGGACAGCACCGACGCCGATTGGGAGCTGGTCATGGGCGTGAACTGCCGGGGCGTGTTCAACATGTGCCGGGCATTCATTCCGGTCATGTCCAAGGGGGCGTCGATCATCAATATCGGCTCCATCTCAGGCAACACTGCGGATCCCTCGATGGCGCTTTATAACGCATCCAAGGCCTTTGTGCATGGGCTGACACGCTCCATCGCCGTGGACCATGGGCCCGATGTGCGCTGCAATGCGATCTGCCCGGGCTGGATCGAAACCGGCATGCTGGAGGCCGGCTTCGACCTGTCGGGGGATCCGCAGGCGGCGCGTCAGGACGCTCTGGCCCGGCACGCTGCCCGCCGTTTCGGCCAGCCTTCTGATATCGCCGCAATGGCGGTCTGGCTGGCCTCGGACGAAGCGGGATTTGCCACCGGGCAGCTGTTCACCATAGACGGCGGCATGACCGCTGCATCACCAATCAACACCGGGTTGTTTTAGTCGAAGCGGAGCTGTTCAGATGGCGGATATTACACACACAGCGGTGCTGGGCGCCGGCACCATCGGCGCCAGCTGGGCGGCGCTGTTCCTGGCCTCTGGCCGGTCGGTTGCGGTCTACGACCCTGCCGAAGGCACTCAGGGCGCCGTGCAAGCCTACATCGATCAGGCTTGGGAGGCCATGAGCGAACTGGGGCTGACCGCGCGGGGAAACCGGGACCGGATCACCTTTGCGCGTTCAGCGCGAGAGGCGGTTGAAGACGCTGGTTTCATTCAGGAAAACGTGCCCGAACGGCTGCCGGTCAAACATGCGCTCTTTGCCGAAATCGAGCCGGTAATTGCTCCGGATGCTATTGTGGCAAGTTCTGCCTCCGGTTTGACGCTTGGCCAGATGCAGGCCGGCTGGCAAAACCCCGGCCGGTTCATTCTGGGCCACCCCTTCAATCCTCCGCATCTGATCCCCCTGGTTGAGGTGATGGGAAACGGCCTGACTGATCCGGACGCAGTGCCGGCAGCTGTGCGGTTTTACAAGGATATCGGCAAGGTCACCATCCGGGTGAAAAAGGAAGTACCCGGCCACGTCGCCAACCGGTTGCAGGCAGCAGTCTGGCGCGAGGCGATCCATCTGGTGCAGACTGGCGTGGCCAGTGTGGGCGATGTCGACAAGGCGATGTCGGCAGGGCCTGGTCTGCGGTGGGCGGCGATGGGGCCGACAACCCTGTTCAGCCTTGGCGCAGGATCCGGCGGGCTGCCGGCATTCTGCGATCATTTCGCTGATACGTTCAACGGCTGGTGGGATGACCTCGGCAAGCCTAAGCTGACCTCTGAAATATCAGAAATGCTCGCAGAGGGTTTAGCCAGCGCAAATGGCGATACGTCAATGGAAAGACTGGCAGCACTCCGAGACCTGAAGATTGTAAAAATGCAAGTGGCTTTGGCAAGCGTGAAAGAGGTCGAGTAAACCCGGAAGGAAAAATTCGGGATGTGGAATTGCCGCTAACTCACCATGCCCGATTGCGGAACTGCAGCCCCGGCGCTGTTGCGCAAATCCGGGTCTGAGGGCAGCCCCACTTTCCCCGGACGGATTTACTCTACGGGCCCTGTGACAGGTATACCGAGAGCGGTGCAGCCGTTCAGAACGGCGATGCGAACTTAAAGCTCGGCGACCTGGCGTTCGAAGCCTTTTGCCATCAGGGATTGGCCGAGCAGCTTGATGCAGTTCATCTTTGACTCGACCCGGCTCGGGCGGTGAAATCCGCTCCACGCCGCCAAGATGGCGCGGCCGGGATACTTTGATGCGCGCAGGACTTCGTTTCGTGCCTCCGCGCCCGGGCTCGTTGGCTTCCTGGGAGTGGCATTTTTGCGGGGCGGGATAACAGCGTCGGAACCACGGGCGGCAATCGTCTCGTGGCATCATAGGCCCCGTCGGCGATCACGGAACCAATCTCTTCGCCTGCCGGGCAGGGGCTGTGTTTCTTGCGCCAAATGCGCGGCTTGGGGCCACCCGCTGCCCGGCAGTGTATCACGCAGTGATGTCCCGAGAGGGGATCAGCAGATTCAGCGGACCCGCGCCGCCACGGAACGGGACAGCCACGTTCAACTTTCGTGGCGGCGACACAGTGTACTGAAGTCCGGCACGGCCCAGCCCAGACCGGCCAGCCGCAGCAGGTTTTGTACGAAGCCCGCCGTCTGCCTCAGTGGCATCCCGAACAGTACTTTCAGGGTTAGACAGGTTTGGATCGCGGCGCCGCTGAACTGGCACCGGCGGCCGCGCTTGCCGGCCGGCGGCGGCGTCCAGGTCATCCTCGGATCAAACCAGATGGTCAGAGATCCGCGTTGCTTCCAGGGAGCAAATTGGGCTGATGCCGCAAATTCACCGCGCCGGGCGCGAATGGCTGTCCTCCGGGACAGAGGCCGTTCGCCTGGTCGGGCTTGGACTAGCATTGAGCGGGACTTTGCTGCCGTTGCCTTTTCGGATGTTTGCCGACGCCGCATCTGCTCGCAGATGCGGCCCGCTCATCGCTGCGTTGCAGCCAATGAAGTCAGAGTGGTTATTCAAAGCTTCGTCGATGCCGAATTCTCAAACCGTCTTTTCGCTGGATTGCCCCATCTGAACTGGTCCACCGCAAGGTTTAGAAAACGGAGGACTGAGAATGGCGAACTAGCGACACAAGCCAGAGGAAATAGTTCAAAAGCTGCGGCAGGTTGATGTGCTTGTCGGACAACTGCCTTTGATAGTCAAAGGTCTGTTTCTCTGAACATGAACTTCTTGATGCGGGCATAGCCATAACCGATGTGAATGCGCTGGATGTATCCGACGGCCAGGATGTCATTCTCTGCCAGCGCGTTTTCGAGATCCACAAGCTCGGCAACCAAAGCATCGGCCACTTCAGCACCAGCGCGGTCGACAACCCTGTGCCAGGTGCTGGCGGCCTGATAATAGGCCTGGGTCCAGAAGGAACGCAGGACCGAGTTTCCGATCAGATCGCTGATCAGCGTGTTCAGCTGATCATTGACGATGACATATTGCCGGGAGTCGACTTGGTCGCCGAGTAGATGGGCCTGCTGCAGCAAGTCCCGGGCGCGGTCCTGGTGGCTCTCTTCGATCTGCGCGGGTGTTGTTGCGCCGATCAAGGCGGCCAGATGCAGCCGCATTTCGTAGACTTGCGCAATCTTCTGCGGCGGCAGCTCCATCACCACATTGCCGACGCCGTTGATCGTTTCCACCAGCCCGAGGTGGTTGATCCGGCTGATGGCATCGCGCACCGGCGTTCGACTGACGCCGAACTCCTTGGCCAGTTCCGCCTCCTTCAACCGGTCGCCGGGGGTGTATTCAAGGAAGCAGATCCGCTTGAGGATCAGGCGCTGAATGTCCTCGACACCAGGCTTGCGGTCGCCCCAACCGGGCGGTGTCAGTAATGTGGCATCTGCAGACAAGGCGGCTCCCTTTCCTGAGCGGCTTCGGGTCCTGCAGTACTAGCAAGGCTGTTTGCAGCAAAGAAGAGGCGATTTCAGTGATCCCGGAGCAGCCGCCCGTATCCCTCGATACGGTCCGGAAGGCCGGCCAGGCGCAGAACGTGCCACATCATCGCCTGGTTGGAGCAGATCACCGGCTTGCCTAGACGCTGCTCCAGCCGGTCAACGATCTCCAGCGACCGCAGCGCGCCGCAGCTGATGAACAGCGCGTCGCTGTCCGGCGTGTCCGCCTGCCGGGCGAATTCTGCCAGATACTCCGGGCTGACCCGAACCATATCGCTGTCTTTCTCGAGTTGCAGCCCCTGGATCTGCGTCACCTGGAACCCCGCGTTTTCAAGGTATTGGACCTCCTGGCGGTTAATCTCTTCCAGATAGGGCGTTGCCACGGCAATACGTCTTGCAGCTATCGCCCGCAATGCCGCAATCACCGCTGTGATCAGGCTGGTGGGCTTGGCATTCGGCGCCCCCTTGGACAGTTCGGCGGCGACGCGGTCCTCACCAATCACTAGGCTTCCAGAGGTGCAGCCATAGCAGATCACATCAAGACTGCCGTCCGGCAGCAGCGTCGCAGAGGCACGAGCCAGATCCCCGGCGTGGCGGCTGAGACTGGCGGCCGTGATGCTGTCTTCGATCCAGGCACGGGTGAAATGCAGCCCGATCCCGTCAGGGCAAAGCTGGAACATATCCCTCTCGATTGTCTGCTCGGTGGCGAGCAGCACAAAGCCGATTTTCGCTCGGTGATGGCGGCCTTTATCAAACATTTTTCTCTCCTTGAATTCGATGTGATGCATGCAGCAAAATCAAAATTGGACGAATTATTGCGAAAAATCAGGTATTGACGCAACAGCTGTATGCAGCTTAGCAAATTGATCAGGCCGATATTTCGATTCGAGCCGCGACTGAAACACGAACAGGGAGGAAACCTTCGTGGGGATCGCAACATTTTTCAAAGCGGGTGCCGCTGCCGCAGGAATGCTGGCCGCGACGCTGCCGGCCGCGCATGCCGAAGACATCATTCTGGGCCATGTGATGGACACCCAGCACATTTTTCACCAAGTCTCCGAGCGTTTCTCGGCGCGGCTGGATGAGCTGTCCGGCGGTGAGCTGAACGTCGACTACCACCCGGGCGGCGATCTGGGTGACTGGACCTCGATTGTCGAGCAGGTGTCGCAGGGCGCGGTGCAGATGACCATGTCCTGGAACCATTCGGAACTGGACCCGCGCTGGGACGTCTCTGTCCTGGGCTATGTCGCCAGCGACTGGGAAACCGGGCGCGAGATCTATGGCCCGGGTTCGGTGATGAACGGTGTCTATGACGGCATCATGAACGATCTGGGTATGGTGCTCTTGGGAACCATTCCAACCGATTTCACTGGATTCGTAGTGCGCAAGGGCGTCGACGTGCCGACCAATTTCCCAGACGAGGCCCAGGGCTTCAAGATGCGGGTGCCGGGCATGCCGATGGCGATCGAGCGCTACAAGGCCACCGGCTTTGCACCCGTCCCGATGGCCTTCAGCGAGGTGCATACAGCGCTGCAGACCGGCGCCATCGACGGCCGCGCCTATTCGCCGCCGTCCGAAGTGCTGCTGTTCAAGGATGTGGTCAGCGCTTACGTCTTCACCCGCGAAAACTTCGAGCATACTTTCTGGACCGCCAACAAGCGCTGGTTCGATGGCCTGAGCGAAGAACAGCAGGGCTGGATCCGCACCGCCGCGGATGAGGCCGTGACCTGGGCCTGGGAAAACGCCGAAGCCGAAAGCCCCAAGTGGTTTGCCCAGATGACAGAGGCCGGCATCGAGGTTGTCGAGCTGACGCCCGAGCAGCTGGACGCTTACCGCCAGCAGGTGACCGCGGTGGAATACCCCTACATGGAGCAGATCATCGGCGCCGAAGTGATGGGCCAGATCAAGGCTGCCGCTGGCAGCAACTGATCCATCCCCCTCTGCGCCCGCCTCTCCCGCGGGCGCAGACCCCTTTCATGCACTGACCAGGGAGGAGAGCGCATGACCAAAGAGCTTCTGCATACGGACAGTCTGGACAATGTCCTGACCCCGGAACCGATCATGCCGGCAGGCGGCGACGCTGCAGCGCCGGTCTACCGCGGCCTTGGCGGGCTTTATGCCATCGAGGACAAGGCAGCACTCTTGATGCGGGTAATCCTGTTCGCCGCCATGATCGCGCTGGGGCTTTTGATGGCGGCTCAGGTGTTCATGCGCTACGTGATCGCCTCGCCCTTCCTAGGGATCGAGGAGCTGGCGCCGATGCTGGCCCTGTGGATCTACTTCATCGGCATGGCCTATTGCACCCGCGAGCGTGACCATATCGAGGGCGGCGTGCTGACCCTGCTGACGCAGAACCGCAAGACCCTGCTGTCTGTCCGCCTGTTCGGCACCCTATGCTGTCTGGTGACGGTTCTGGTCTTCGCCTGGTTTGCCTGGGATTTCGCAGCCTACAACCTCTCCCTGAACCGCAAGAGCACCTACATGCGGCTGCCCAAATACATCTGGGATTTCAGCATGGTCTCCGGCTTTGCGCTGATGATCCTCTACCTGGTTCTGCAATTTTTTCTCGAAGCGCGCGCGCTTGTGACCGGACAGGGCGGAGACTGACCTCATGACCTTCTTCCTCATTGCCTTCCTGGCCATCATCTTCCTGTTGCTGATTGAGGTTCCGGTCGGGTTCGCCTTCGGCGCCGGGGCGCTTGGCTACGGGCTGATGTCCGGCACCAATATCTCCTTCCATGCCGGCTACGGCTATTCTCAGGTCAGCGCTTTCTCGCTGCTGGCAATCCCGCTGTTCATCCTGTCCGGCACGCTGATGGGCGCCTCCGGCATCTCCGAGCGGCTGTTGAACTTCGTCAATTCCTTTGTCGGCCGCACCAAGGGGGGCTTGGGCGCGGTGACCGTGCTGACCTGCGCCCTGTTCGGAGCAATTTCGGGCAGTGCTTCGGCCGCCATCGCCGCCATTGGCAAGATCATGGTGCCGCGGATGATCAAGGAGGGCTACCCGCCCGGCCATGCCACCGCGCTTGTTGCTGTGTCCTCGGTGCTGGCGCTGATGATCCCGCCTTCGATCCCGATGATCGTTTTCGCCATTGCAATCAGGGAGTCTGTCGCCAAGTGCTTCCTCGCCACGATGGGGCCGGGCGTGCTGCTGGCGCTGATCTACTGCGGGCTGAACTTCTTTTTCCTGCGCAATAACACAACCATCACAACGGCACCCAAACTGCCGATGCGTGAAACCCTGGCCGAGGCTGCACATACAGGCAAGAAAGCCAGCCTGGCCATCATCATGCCGGTGATCGTTCTGGGCGGCATCTACAGCGGCATCGCCACCCCGACCGAGGCAGGCGCGGTGGCACTGGTCTACACGCTGATCGTGGGCATTGCGATCTACCGCTCGCTGCCGATGCAGATGCTGTTTAACTCCACCGTCGAGGCGGCGCGGCTGACCGGTGCGATCCTGATGGTGCTGTTCTTTCTGTTCGTGATGAGCCGCGGCATGGTGCTAGCCAAGGTGCCGACCCAGTTTGCCGACCTGCTGCTGACGATTTCAGACAACAAGATCGTGATCCTGCTGCTGATCAACCTGCTGCTGCTGATCATGGGGATGATCATCGACGATGTCTCCGGCGGCGTGCTGGCAGCCATCATCCTTCTGCCCGTCACCCAGAAAATCGGCCTGGACCCGATCCACTTTGCTGCCATCGTCGGCACCAACCTGGGGCTGGGCAATATCTCCCCGCCCTGCGCCCCGCTGCTCTACATGGCCGGCGGCGTCACCCGCCAACCGCTGTCGGTTTATGTCGGCCCGACGATGAAGTTCCTGCTTCTGGGGCATTTTCCGATGGTCCTGATCGTGACCTTCGTGCCGCCAGTAGCCCTGTATCTGCCGGGGCTGCTGGACTGATCCGTCCACAGTCCACCCCTCAATCCACCTAACAGAAGGAAGTCAGCACATGCTGGAAGAAGCCAAGAAACGCACCCTCATCCTGCAGGACCGCATGCGCCAGGCAGGTATCGGCAAAGCCGTGTTCACCGATGAAAGCTCGATCGCCTACCTGGCGGGCTTCTGGGGCTATCTCGGGATCGAATTCGGCCGTCCCTCAATGCTGGTGGTCGATGCGCAGGACGCGCCGGTTGTCATCACCCCGCTGATGGAATCCGAGATGGTGGCAGAAATGACCTGGGTCGAGGATGTGCAGACCTGGGAAGACATCGGCCCGCGCAGCTGGGGCCGCGCCCTGGCCAATGCCCTGGGTGAGAGCCCCAAGGAGATCTGGATCGAACGCGGCACCATCCCCGCGATCGTGCGCAACCACTTGGATGACACCTATCCCGGCGTGCCGCTGCGGGATATCTCGCCGGTGCTTGGTGCCATGCGCACCATCAAGACACCGTTTGAAATCGGCGTCATGAAAGAAGCCGGGCAGATCGCCGGCGCAATGATGGCAGCGGCGCATGACAGCTTGCGGGAAGGCGCACAGGAGTATGAATCCGCGCTCGCCGTGATCGAAGCAGGCTCACGCAAGGCGGCCTCCTTCTTGACGGACAAGGGCTGGGACCGCTTCGTCTCGCCGATGATCCACAACCTGCAGATCCTGCAGAGCGGCACCGATGCCTCCATGGTGCACCGCCGCGCCAGCGTCAAAGCCTATGAAAAATTCGATCCGGTCTATTTCTGTTTCTGCAACATGGCGCAGTTCAAGCAGTACAAGCTGGGCTTCGACCGCATGTTCCACATCGGCGATGTGACCGACCAGGCACGTGATGTGCAGGAGGCTGCCATTGAAGCGCAGCAAGCCGCGATTGCTGCCATGCGCCCGGGCGTTTTGGCCGAGGATGTCGCCGCCGCGGCCAATGAGGTCTACCGCGCGCGCGGATATGAGACCGGCTACCGCACCGGCCGTTCCATCGGTGTCGCCTATCTGGAGGCACCGGAGCTGAAGGAAGGCGACAAGACTGTTCTGCAGCCGGGCATGACCTTTGCGGTCGATGGCGGCATTTCGGTGGACGGTCTGACCGCGGGCCGGATCGGCGACTCGGTTGTGGTGACTGAAACCGGCATTGAATACATCACCAGCTATCCCCGCGAAATCCTGCTGAGCAAGGGCTGAGCCATGACAGGCAACCTGAATATCGCAGTTGCCCAAAGCCCTGCGGACCTTGACGGTCCGCAGGCGCGGCTGGCGTGGCTTGGCAGCTGTCTGACCCGGCTGCAAGGGCAGCACACCGATCTGCTGGTGCTGCCTGAGCTGTTTCTGACCGGATATAACATCGGCAGCCGGGTTTCGGACTGGGCGGAACCAGCAGACGGTCCATCGGCGCAGGTGGTCGCGGAACTCGCCCGGGAGCACCAGGTGGCGATCCACTACGGATTTGCGGAGCAATCTGGCGGTGACCTGTTTAACTCAGCCTCGTGCATCGGCAAGGATGGAAACCTGCTGGCAAGCCACCGCAAACTGCTGCTGCCTCCTGGCTTTGAAGGGGACCATTTCAGCCCTGGCGAAACCTACACGCTGTTCGAGCTGGAAGGGTTCAAAGCTGCCACACTGATCTGCTATGACGCCGAGTTCCCTGAAACCTTCCGGGCGGTTGCTCAAGCCGGGGCAGAGCTGGTTCTGGTTCCCACCGCTTTGGGCGCGCAATGGGGTGTGGTGGCAAACACCGTCATCCCTGCGCGCGCGTTCGAAAACGGGGTGTTCGTTTGCTACGCAAATTCCTGCGGGCATGAAAATGGTATGGACTATTTCGGGGGCAGCTGTGTCGTCGCGCCCAATGGGCAGGACTTGGCCAGAGCAGGGACGGGCGAAGAATTGTTGAAGGCACGCATGGGAAAAGGCGCGGTTCCAATGGCCCAATCCCGATTGCCATACCTGACCGACCGGCTAAAACTCCCCGATCTGATCAACTGAAAAGATGAATGGAACCTGGCGATTGGCCATTTGTGCAACAAAAGAGGTTCACTGACTTCGAAATGGCTGAACTGGCGTACTGAATGGGAGAGTCTCCAATCGGACCGTGTCAGCCAATTCGTTTGAGTTTTCCTTCAGCACTTCGGCAACCGGAAAGTGATCGTGGCAGTCATACTTGAATGAGATCAAAAATGATCTGGGAATAAGCTCTTTGCAATGTAAAGGCAGGTGCGCTCTGCCTTGCTGCGGTCGAATTCTTCTGCATGCAGGTGGAAGTCAGTCCACGTTCCCTCAAGGAGCGCTATCAGGCCGTCAGTTGCGAGTTCTGCGTCGGCATCAAGGTAATTCCCCTCGTCAATAAGAGTTTGGCAGAGCTCAATCATTACATCCCGCAGGCTCGCATCCCTGGAATCGATAGACTTGCGGTATTCCGGGTTCGAGTAAACCTCGGAGCGGAAGGCGAACCAAACAGCGACGTCACGCCGGTTCAGAAAGTCCGGGGAAAGATCCAGCTGGATGATCCTCCTCAACTTTTCTGCAGCGGGCAAGTCCGGGTCCAGGGCCACCTTGTTCCAGCGTTCGGAGTAACTGTTCGACAAGTCTTCGGCGACAGCCAGCAGAAGGTTTTCCTTGGTCTTGAAGTGCAGGTTGATCATGCCCCGAGACAGGCCTGAAATCTCCTGGATTGCGGCAATGGTTGCGCCCCGGAAGCCGTGTTTGAAAATGGCTTCCGCGGCGGAATCCAACAGGTGGCGCCGATTCTTCGACTTGCTGAATTCCCTGGCATTCAGCCCTTCCTCATGCTGGCCGGTATCGCTCACGTCTCCTCTGGACCTCTCTGCATTGAGTGAATGACCTTGAGTTTCCAATGACTTCCCACAGCCAAAGCCTAAAGGCAAAAGCTTTTGTTGACTTTGAATGTATGTATGTTCAGATTGTGATAAATGTTACAACACGGGTAAGGTCATGACGCTGCTGAATACCGATTTCGAAACCGTCCGCGATTGGGACAACGGGCATTTTGTTCACCCGTGGGAGGGGATGGCCTATATCGGCCAGAATGACCGCACCTTCACCGAAGGCGGTGAAGGCATCTATGTCACGACGGAAACGGGCGAGCGCCTGATCGATGGACCGGCAGGCATGTGGTGCGTGCAGATCGGTTACGGAAACACTGAGATCGTCGATGCGATGGCGGAACAGGCGCGCGAGCTGGCTTATTTCTCGCCATTCAACAACGCGAACTCCACCTCCGCACGCCTGGCCCACGAAATAGCCAAACGTACGCCGGGGGATCTGAACCACGTGTTCTTCACCACCGGTGGTTCGACCGCCGTGGACAGCGCGCTGCGGTTCATCCAGTTCCGTAACAACATTCTGGGACGGCCGGAAAAGAAAATCGTCATCTCGCGCCAGAAGGCTTATCACGGCTCGACCTATCTGTCGGCCTCGGTGAGCGGCAAGGAGCGCGACAAGGGCTGGCTGGATCAGGCGGAGCATCTGGCTCATTTCTTGCCCAACGTGAACCCTTATGTCCGCGCCGAAGGCCAGAGCATCGAGGCCTTTCTGGATGAAAAGGTGGCGGATCTGGAGAACGCCATTCTGCAGATCGGCGCTCATAAGGTGGCGGCATTCATTGCTGAGCCGATACTGTGTTCCGGCGGGGTGATTGTCCCGCCGGCGGGCTACCACAAACGCTGCCTCGAGGTGTGCCGTCGGCATGACGTGCTTTACATCTCGGATGAGGTGGTCACCGGTTTCGGCCGCCTGGGCCACTGGTTCGCCTCGGAAGAGGTGTTCGATATCGTTCCCGATATCATCACCTGCGCCAAGGGCATGACCTCAGGCTATGTGCCGATGGGTGCCTGTATCATCTCCGACCGCTTGGTCGCCGAGGTATCCGGGGACAAGTCGCAGGGCGCGACATTCTCTAACGGGTTCACTTACTCGGGCCATCCGGTCAGCGCAGCCGCTGCGCTCAAGAATATCGAGATCATCGAACGCGAAGGCATCCTTGAGCATGTTCGAAATGTCACTCCCCATTTCGAAGCACGGCTCGGAGCCCTCGCGGACCTCCCACTTGTCGGCGATGCGCGCGGCAAGGGGCTGGTCGGCTGTGTCGAGTGCGTGGCAGATGCGTCGGCCGACGATGTGCTCGCACTCGACAAGACCGTGGGTGCGATGATCGACGCCCATTGCCAGGAAAACGGCCTCATCCTGCGCCCGATCATCAACATGTGCGTGTTCTCACCGCCGCTGGTGATCACGGACGGTCAAATCGACCAAATGTTTGACATCCTGGAGGACGGTATCCGCAAGACAACCGACGATCTCATCAAACAGGGGGTGAACCTCGCATGACACAGTACCGCATGCCTCCCGAGTGGGTCCCGCATGAGCGCACCTGGATGGCCTGGCCTTGTGCCGAAGGAACCTTTGGCGACAGCCTGCCGCAAGTGCGGCGCGAATATGCTGATGTCGCCAAGGCCATCGCACAGTTCGAACCTCTGACCATGCTCTATGACCCGGAGAACTGCGATGGGCTCGGAGAGCTTGAAGGCGAAACCAATATTGAGCTGGTCGCTTGCCCGCTGGATGACAGTTGGCTGCGCGACAACGGGCCGACCTTCGTGCTGGGCGACGATGGCTCGCTTGCTGGTGTGGACTGGACCTTTGATGGTTGGGGCGGCGAGTGGCCTCACAAGAAAGATGCCAATGTTGCAGCCCGGATAATTGAGCTGGCGGGCGCAAAGCGGAACCCGTCCGCCATGGTCTACGAGGGAGGTGCGCTCAATATTGATGGCAAAGGCACCTGCGTTGTCACGCGGCAATGCTATGAACACCGCACCCGCAATGGCGGGCCAACCCCGGAAGAGTTCGAAGCAGAGCTGTGCAGACAACTGGGCCTGTCCAAGGTCATTTGGCTGAACCGCACGCTGGAGAATGATTCGACCAATGGCCACGTCGATGTCGTTGCGGCTTTTGTGCCCGGCGGCGTCCTATGCCAGGTCAGCGCCGATCCGGAGGATTCCGACTATCAGAACCTGCTGGACAACCGCGCCATTCTGGAAGCGGAGACTGATGCGGCAGGCCAGCCGCTGACCATTTTCCAGGTGACGTCGCCGCCTGTAGACCGCAAACCGGACGGCAGCCGCCGCTTTCTGTCGTACATCAACTTCTATCTGGTGAACGGCGGCGTGATCGTCCCGCAATACGGTTTCCCCGAGCACGACCAGGAGGCGCTGGACGTCCTGTCCAGCCTGTTCCCGGACCGCATTGTCGTCGGCGTTCTGACCAACGCGATCGCCGATGGCGGCGGCAACATCCATTGCATCACCCAGCAGCAACCCAAAGCCGGAGCCCCCGTCCATGCGTAATGTAACCCTCGCTGCCACCCAGATGAGCTGTTCCTGGGACAAGGAAAACAATATTGCCAAGGCTGAGGAGCTCGTGCGCGACGCAGCCGGCCGCGGTGCCAATGTGATCCTGATCCAGGAACTGTTTGAGACGCCCTATTTCTGCATCGAACAGGCGCACAAACATTTCGCGCTGGCCAGCACTGTGGAAGAAAACACGGCAATCCGGCATTTTTCCTCCGTAGCCAGGGAGTTGGGGGTGGTCCTGCCGGTATCCTTCTTTGAACGTGCCGGGCAGAGCTACTTCAATTCGTTGGCAATGATTGACGCAGACGGAACGGTAATGGGGATTTATCGTAAGTCGCATATCCCCAATGACGTCGCTTACCAGGAGAAACAGTTCTTCAGCCCCGGCGATACCGGCTTCAAGGTCTGGGATACAGCCTTCGGGCGCGTGGGCGCGGCGATCTGCTGGGACCAGTGGTTCCCTGAAGCCGCCCGCTGCATGGTGTTGCAGGGTGCGGAAATGCTGCTTTTTCCCACCGCCATCGGCTCCGAACCGACCCGCCCGGATGCCGATTGCATTCCCCATTGGCAGACCGTGATGTGCGGCCATGCCGGTGCCAACCTGGTGCCGGTCGTTGCCAGCAACAGGGTGGGCGAGGAAGTCGCCACGGAGGACGATAAACTGCGCATGGCCTTCTTCGGCGGCTCCTTCATCGCCGACCAATTTGGCCAGAAAGTAGCCGAGGCCGAGCGCGAGGACGGTGTGGTTCTGACCGCGGAGTTCGACCTGGATGCGGTGGCCGAAACGCGCCGCTACTGGGGGGTCTTCCGGGACCGCCGGCCGGACCTCTATGGCGCGATCAGCACCTTTGATGGACGCACGGGCTGACGGCCGGAGGGAGAAGCAAGGTGACTTTGGACAAGAATGCCAGACTGGGTCTGCTGCTGGCCACGCCGACGACGCTCTATGTTCTGTTGCTGATTGCAGCGCCTGTGGGGATGACGATTGCTTACTCCTTCTGGACCCAGGAATTCGTGGATGTGACGCGCGACTTCACCTGGGCCAACTACCGGGAAGTCTTTACAGACCCATTGTACCGCACGCTGATCTTCCGCTCGGTCCGGATCGCTGCGATGGTGACGCTGCTGACCGTTCTGCTGGCTTACCCTGTGGCCTACCACATCGCGTTAAATGTCAAGAAAAACAAGGCGATGTGGCTGTTTCTGGTGACCATCCCCTTCTGGACAAGCTACTTGCTGCGGGTGTTCTCTTGGAAGCTCATCCTTGCACAGAACGGGGTGGTCAATTCCGCGCTGCTGTGGCTCGGTGTCATCGACACCCCCATCGACACTCTGCTTTACAACTCCGAAGCCGTGGTGGTGACCCTGGCACACGCCTGGGCTCCCTTTGCGATCCTGCCGATCTTTGTGTCACTGGAAAAGATCGACCGCAGCTATTTGGAGGCGGCAAAAGATCTGGGGGAGGGGCCGGTGCGCAGCTTCCTGCGGGTGACCCTTCCGCTGTCGATCCCCGGCATCATCGGTGCCAGCATGATCATCTTCATTCCCACTGTTGGCGATTACGTCACCCCGGCGCTGGTTGGCGGGTCGGACGGCGCAATGGTCGCCAACATGATCCAGGTCCAGTTCGGCAAGGCCAACAACTGGCCTTTGGGGGCGGCGCTGGCGCTGTCGGCCGTGGTCTGCGTGACTGGTGCTGCCTGCCTGCTGGTGCTTTGCCTGAAACTGATTGAAAGGAGCCTGAAATGAACCGCGTTGTTGCCGTGCTGTCGCGGATTGGCAGGCTGCTGCCCGCCTATGCGGTGCTCTATATCGGGTTCTTGTACCTGCCGATCCTGCTGCTGCCGCTGTTTTCCTTCAATGACTCCAAAGTACTCGGTTTCCCGCTGACAGGCTTCACGACAAAATGGTACGCGAGCCTGGCTGAACAGACGGCCCTGTTTGAGGCTTTGAAAAACAGTCTGATCGTGGCCGTTGTTTCGGCGGTGGTGGCCACCAGCCTGGGCACGCTGATCTCACGCGCGATCACCAAGCACCGCTACCCGCTGCGCCGGACCAGCCAGACCATCGTCATGGCACCGCTGGTGATGCCCGAAATCATCATCGCCATTTCGCTGCTGATCGTGTTCCTCGGCATCGGCATCGGCACCACGCTTTTCACCGTGATCCTGGCCCATTCGCTGCTGACCATTCCGTTCTGCGTGTCGATCATGACATCAGCCTTCGGTCAGTTCGATGATGCGCTGGAAGAGGCCGCCGTTGACCTCGGGGAAACCTCCTGGGGCGCACTGCGGCGGGTGACGCTGCCGGTTGTCTCGCCGGGGATCATTTCCTGCCTGCTGATCAGCTTCACGGTCTCCTTCGATGAGTTCATCCTGGCCTTCTTCCTGTCCGGCAACAGCCCGACGCTGCCGGTCTATATCTGGAGCCAGGTGCGTTTCCCCGCGAAGCTGCCGAACGTGATCGCGCTCGGCTCGCTCCTCATCCTTGTTTCCATCCTGTTCCTGCTGGTGGCCGAACGCTTCCGCCACCGCAGCGAACGTTTCACCCAGCAACCCGAGTAGGACCGCCCGGCATGGATCAACAAATCGCCGTCAATATCGCCAATGTCAGCAAGTCCTTCGGCAGCTTCCAGGCTGTCAGGAACGTGAAGCTGCAGCTTAAGGAAGGGGAGTTCTTCTCGCTGCTCGGACCGTCGGGCTGCGGCAAGTCCACGCTGCTCAGAATGATCGCAGGCTTTGAGGAACCGTCGGAAGGCACCATCTCCATCGGCGGTCTGCCTATGGCCGGGATTGATGCCAACCACCGGCCAACGAATATGGTGTTTCAGAGCTACGCCATCTTTCCGCATTTGAACGTCGAGGAGAACATCATCTTCGGCCTGGCGCGCTCCGGTCTGAGTCGATCAGAAAAGCGGGCCAGGGCGGAAGACATGCTGGCCAAGGTCGGCCTGGAGGGGCTGGGCCGGCGCGGCGCGCATGAGCTGTCCGGCGGCCAGCGCCAGCGGGTGGCCCTGGCCCGGGCCCTGGTACTGGAACCCAAGGTCCTGCTGCTGGACGAGCCGATGTCGGCGCTCGACAAGAAGCTGCGCGAACAGATGCAGATGGAGCTGCGGGCATTACAGCGCTCGGTTGGGATCACCTTCCTGATGGTAACCCATGACCAGAATGAGGCGATGACGATCTCGGACCGCTGCGGCGTGATGTTCGAGGGCAGGCTCGCCCAGGTGGCTACACCGCACGAACTCTATCAGAAGCCCAATACCAAGCAGGTTGCCGATTTCATCGGCGGGATGAACTTCTTCGATGCCAGCATCAAGGCCAATGGCGGTGAAAAGCTCGAGGTCGAACTGCCCCGGTTCGGACAGCTTTCGATGGACGCGCATGGCGTTTCGGATGGCGTTGGAGCCGCAGTCACGATCGGCTTGCGGCCGGAGCGCGTTCATGTCGGCAGCAACCGTCCTGAAGGGGCCGATGTGGCGGTTCCGGCACGGGTAATCGACCGGGCCTTCTATGGCGAAACGATCCACTATTACCTGGAGTTGGAGGGCCGGGCTGACCCCCTGGTCGCTTCGGTCACCAATTTCGAACGGGCCGATCATTTTGAAATCGGCGATTCCGTGTGGTCGGGCTTCCGCGGTGGCGCCGCCGTGGCCCTGCCCCCGAAATAATCGAATAACCTGAGAGGAGGACTACCCATGAAGATCAAATCTCTTTCGGCCGGTCTGGCCCTGGGAACGCTGGCCGCCTTTGGCGCCAGTGCGGGCCAGATCACCGTGTTTGACTGGTCAGGCTACGACGATCCAGGCTTCTTTAACGCCTATGTCGAAAAACATGGAAGCGCCCCCGACTTCTCGTTTTTTGCGGATGACCACGAGGGCTTCAACAAGCTGCGTTCCGGTTTCAAGGCCGATCTGGCCCATCCCTGCAGTGGGTTGATCGGTAAGATGCGCGCTGCCGACCTGATCAAGCCGATTGACACCGCGCGCTTGGATGCCTGGGGCGAACTGCTTCCCACATTGGCTCAACTGCCGGAAGTGTCGTCGGACGGCCAAGTCTGGATGGTGCCTTTTGATTGGGGAAATACCGGTCTCGTCTACCGGACAGATCTCGTCGAAGGCGATATCGACCTGAAGATGCTGGCGGACCCGGCGCTGGCCGGCAAGGTTTCACTGCCGGACGTCGTCGAAGATGCCTACGGGTTTGCAGCGCTGGCTGTTGGCGTCAACGACTGGAGCGAAATGACGGATGAGAAATTCCAGGAGGCGTCGGACTTCCTGCGGGCTGTCCATAAAAACGTGCGTTTCTACTGGAGCGATCAAGGGCAGTTGGATGCGGCCATCAAGTCAGGAGAGATCCACGCCGCCTGGGCCTGGAATGCGACCGAACTGGCGCTGATCTTCGATAATGTTCCGGTGAAACTGGTGCGTGACCTTGAAGTGGGCGTTGCCAGCTGGGCTTGCGGCTATGTGCATCTCAAGGACGGCGAAGGCAGCGATGAGGACGTGTATGACTTCCTAAACGCGCTGTCGGATGCCGAGAGCGGTAAATACCTGATCGAGGCTTGGGGCTATGCACACGCCAACGCTGGTTCCTATAGGATCGCCGATCAGGAGGCTGTGAGAGCTTACGGCTATTCCGATCCCGAAGGCTTCATGGCTGAAAGCCTGTTCGGTTTCCGCGTGCCCAACGAGATGGCTGCGAAAATGCTGAAGGAATTCGAGCGGATCAAGGCCGGTTTCTGATCCGGCCGCAGATCACCCAATGGCGGCGCCAGCGCCGCCGCAACCCTGCCACCACATGAGAGATCCATGGTAAAAACACCCTACGCTGACGGTTTCCGTATGCCTGCCCGGTTTGCACCCCACGCCCGCACCTACATCGGCTGGCCGACCGAGCTGAACTACCGAAGTGACTTGGCGCGGTCCCGGGCGGAATATGCCGGTGTTGTCCGTGCGGTGGCGGAATTTGAGCCGGTGACCGTGATCGCCGACCCCGGCGACGCGGCCGACGCGCGGGCCGCGCTTGCCGATTGCGGCAATTCCGAGATTCTGGAAATCCCGATCAACGACGCCTGGCTGCGCGACAGCGGCTGGATCTTCGTCAAGAACGATGACGGCGAAGTCGCACTGGTCCAATTCCAGTTTAACGGCTGGGGCGGAAAATACGCCTGCGACAAGGACATGCGCGTTGCTGAACATCTTGCCGACCATCTCGGCATCAGGCTCTATCATGCGCCGTTCATTTGCGAGGGCGGCGGCATCACTGTCGACGGCGAAGGCACGCTGATCACCACCGAACAGGTGATGCGCAATGCCAACCGGTATAACGGTGTGTCGCGGGACGATCTCGAAGGGTTGCTGCGGGATTACCTTGGCATTGAGGAGGTCATCTGGCTGGGGCTGGGGCTGGTCGAGGACGCCGGCACCGACGGCCATGCCGACAACGTGGTGGAATACCTCGCGCCGGGTGTTGTGCTGGCTCAAACGGTGACAGATCCGTCGAACCCGAACTATCAGCTGTGCCAGGAAAACCTGCGCCGCCTCAAAGACGCCACGGACGCAAAAGGGCGCAAGCTCGAAGTGATCGAGATGCCGCGCTTGCCCTACACCGATCCGGCCCATGGGGAGCCCATGCCGGTGCCCTATGTGAATGCCTACGCCGTCAATAATGCGCTGATCACCCCGATGCTGGGAGGGGCAGATGATGATCAGGCCCGCGCCGAATTGGAAGGGCTGTTCCCCGGCCGCAGAATCGTGGGCGTTGACAGCACCTTCATTGCGCTCGATGGCGGCGGTATCGGCTGCATCACACAGCAGCAGCCTGCCGGTGCTTTGGCTGCTCCATTAGGCGCTGCAGGGCAAAATTAGTGAAAGTTGGCCTCGTACGGGGCCAACTTGACTTGGTGTTTGCCTCACGCGCATCGGTAAGTTTGGGCACTGACCCGGGTCTCTCGGCAAGCAGCAGAAAAGTCCGTTTTGGAGACGCTGCACAGCGGCGCAAGGAACTCCGGCAAATGGCAGGTTAGGGCCGTCCTTTACGAACCGCTGGCTTGGTTCAAGGCGGATGCTGCGCCGCATCCGAGGTCGGCTGAGAGCCCATTTTGCAAGATCTCGCGCGCTGCATCAATGGCAGGTTTGCTATCCTTGCTGCAGGAGCGCCTCCACAATTTTTCTAGGTCCATGCAACAATGTGGTCGATCAAGAGGCGCGAAAGAGAACGTCGCCGGCTGGTGCCGGGCCAGACGCCATAGGTGCCTAGATCCGGAATTGACCAGTCAGGGAGCACTTCAGCAAGGGTTCCGTTTTCCAGCTCTGGATCTGCCACCAAGGCAGGCAGTCTTTGGATCCCCAAACCTGCGCAAAGCGCAGACCGCAAGGCGGCAAAGCTATCGACAACCACGCGGCCCCGATTGGTGTGCAATGTTCTTTGGTCTTCGCCCTTTGTGAGGACAACCTGATCAATCAGACCTTCCATGGCTACAAAATCTGCGGTTTTCAGATCATCCGGCGTTGTCACGCCCGAAAGGGTTGCCAGATAGGACGGTGCGCAAACGAGCTTTCTGCCTGCGCTGCCCAAACGGTGCGAGCGCAGATTGGAATCGGGCAAGTCCCCCACACGCAAGGCCAGATCAATCCCTTCGGCCACCAGGTCAAAATTGCGGTCAAGGTAGCGGACGGTAAGTGCCACCGCCCGGTGCTGAAACGCGAAATCCCAGATGGCCCGTTCGTAACTGCTGCCTGCCATAAAGGCAGGCAGGGTTATAGTAAGTGCTCCGGCTGGCTCATTGCTGATGTCAACGACGCTGTTCAACCCGTCTTCAGCAGCTGCAACCATGCGCTGCGTGTGCTCAAGAAGCCTCTTGCCCTCACTGGTCAGCGAAAGCGAGCGGGTAGACCGGTAGAACAGCGTGACACCGAGCCGGTCCTCCAGCTTGGTCACATGTTGGCTGATCCCCGAAGTGGCCAGCCGCAGCCGTCGGCCCGCAGCCGAGAAACTGCCGGTTTCAGCGACAGTAGCGAAAATGGCCATGGCGCGAAGGTCATCGATCATCTTTCATCCTGACTGAATAATGATTTCAACATGATCCATATTTTTGAAAAGCGCTGCAACCGCTAGCTTGTTGCCAGAAGAGGACCTTGAACATGACACTCATCAGCATCTTTGTTGGGCTTCTCTCGGCCTTTTTTCTGTTTGCCAGTTCGATCAAGATTTTCGGCTGGCAAAAGTTTATCTTCGACACCCAATTAACGATGTTCATAAAATACGGCCTGAACCGGCAGATCATGATGCTTGTCGGTCTTGCCGAGTTGTTCGGAGCAGTTGCAATCTGGTTTCAGGGCTCAGTGTTTGGAACCTTGGGGGCACTGGCGCTCCTCGGCACCTCAATCGGCGCCGTCGGGTGCCACCTGATCTGGGACACATGGAAAGAAGGCGTTCCTGCGATGATCACAGGCATACTTTCTGCCGTTGTCGTGTGGTCGTGAATTCCGGCGCTCTTGGGCCTCCTCGGACTTTTCTAGTTCGCGCAGTTGGAGAAAAAACATGACAGAGAGCATCCGCGTTTCAATTGCAAAGGGTCTGTATCTGGAAGGCATTCGCGACGGCAAAATGGCCGAGGCCCTCGAAAAGTATACAGGCGATAGATATACCCAGCACTCCACTGGCGTGCGAGACGGCAAGGAGGGGTTATTGAATTCTTCACACCCTTTCTGGAACGCAATCCTGTCCGTGACATTCAGGTAGTGCGAACCATCGAGGACGGGCGTTTCCTTTTTTGCCACGTCTACCAAAGCCTCAACAACGGCGAGGTGCAGTGGGTCACCGGCGACATATTCGACACCGATGATGAAGGCCGTATCGTTGAGCATTGGGACGTCATCGCCGAATACAAATGGCCGACTGTTTCCGGGCGCACCATGGTGGACGGCCCCACCGGGATTGAGGACCTAGACCAGAAAAAGGCGAATAAGGCCTTAGTGCAGGACTTTGCCGAAAAGGTGCTGATAGACGGGCGCACCGATCTGGCACCCAACTACATCTCCGCCGGCCAATACGACCAGCACAACCCCGAAACAGGCGACGGGCTGGAAGGCTTGGCCAAGCACCTGAAAGAGATGATGAGGAGTGGCTAGGCCGCGCAATATGTGAAAAGTCACCGTTTGCTGAGCGAGGGCAACTTCGTGGTGATCTACAGCCATGTGAAACAAGGCGGTGATGACTGGGCCTTCTTCGATCTGTTTCGCCTCAAAGGGGGCAAGATCGTCGAGCACTGGGACATTCAGGAAAAGATCGGTCCAAAGGAGACCTGGAGAAACTCGGGCAAGTTCTATAGCCGCGTTCCACTCAAGCAGTCATTGCAAAATCGGTAACAAATTTTGGCTCCGTCCGGCACTATGTGAGTTTACCGGCCCCAAGTCCTCGCAGTCGCGGCGAACGGCAGAAACGGCGGGCTGCACCACAGAATCAGGATGCTGTTGCCAAGGTCGGGAATGGGCCGGATCATACGCAATCAGCCTTGGATCTTCGGAGCAGTGAAAAA
This sequence comes from Leisingera sp. ANG1, assembly GCF_000203975.2. Lineage (GTDB taxonomy): Bacteria > Pseudomonadota > Alphaproteobacteria > Rhodobacterales > Rhodobacteraceae > Leisingera. Next base: position 82,058 of record NZ_AFCF02000003.1, read on the forward strand.
CACGTCACTGAACGAACATCGGTCGCAGCATGTCATCGGTGTCAAGGTTAAGTGCGCTGCGCCAGAGCGGGCTTTTAAACACATGACACACCTGCTTGGCAGGGCCGTCTTCGCGGGTCTCGAGTAGCAACCCCGCCCATTCGAGCGGTCGTAGCACGCAAGATGAGAACGCGGCCATCTCTCGCCACCCCTCGGTGTGCCAATCTTGTGGCTCACCATAGAAGGCTTCGAACAAAGCAGCCTCGGTCGTGCCCTGATCAGCCTCTACGTTTATCACGTTCATCCAGACGTCCCATTCTCCTATGGGGCGGTCGTCGAAGCGCGCATAGGCAGCGTGATCAATCCGGAACACAAAGTAGGGGATCAGCTTGGAAAACAAGTGGCCAGGGGCTTGTGCCAGTTGTGTACCACTCTTGGTCAGCCGAAATTCCCCCTTGAAGTGACGTCCCAGGCGCAGGGAAATCAGCAGGAAATGCAAAACCTCGAGCGGGGGAAACTCATACTCATTGATCACCTTGTTGTAGCGGAACATCTCTTCTGCACTTCTCCCCGGCCAGTCGAAATGCTCGACGGCCCAATGGACGAAGACGCGCTTGAAGGCCTTGGTTTTGGTCAAACCGATTGATCCGTGCTTCTGCGCATATTGCAGAGTAAGCAGAGCGCCCCGAAGCAGCGGAGAATGCGCGAGGTCGGGATGGTCATCGGCGAGAGTGCGGAATTCGATCATGCCAGGATGCTGCCACAGTCCGCGCTGTAGTGCCATGATGTCCGCACAGGGTGAATTTGGCGTTATCAGAATTTCGCGCCTGCAGCGAATGGCCAGTAAGACAGGCCGCGCGGCAACATGCGGCTTAATGCTGAATGGCAGTTGTGGGCCGTCTTTTCGGTGGATTTTGCCGCCATTGCGCAGATGTTGCGTGGTAACGAGGTTAGCTGTGAGGCCAATTTACCGGAATCGAACCATTCAAAATGGGTTTAGCGCTTCGGGCCAGCGCCTGGGATGTTCAGTAATCACCAGCAACACATCCGCCCCGGTCAGCGCCTTGCGCGCATCCTGGATCATTCGCAAATTCAGACTGTTGATTTCTGCCGCCGAGACCGGGCGGCCGGGATTGTAATAGACCGTCACCAAGAAAGTACGCCCAAGTTTGGTGACCGACATGTCCTGCAGCGCGCCGCCATCCTCGGCGATTGCAGAACGCAGGCTTTGCCGGGCTGCAGCGATACTCTCAGGGCTAGCGCTGGCACCGGCCAGTCGCCCAGCCCAACGCGAAAATCCCGAACATAGGAACCGATCGCCAGCAGACAAAGCAGCAGGACAGTCACTGAATCACCCACCGGTGCGACCGGCGCCAGCGGACCATCCCGGAACAAGTAGATGGCGCCCAGAGCGCGCAATTAATCCTTGGCGGACTTCGTACGGGCGCTATCAGAAGAAAACCGGTACGCCGCCGGGGGTGTAAAAGGCCTGGGACTGCCCGCAGCAATGTTTTCCTTCATTTCTTCGGGCCTATGCCAGCGGCCATGTATTCAAGCAGCTCGAGGCAGCGTTGAGCGGACGGGTTGCCCCGACCGAACCGGGTAAGCTTTGCATAGAGCCGGGTGCATCTTGAGTGCCAATCCACGGGCATTTCAACCAAGGAACCCCTGGCAAGATAGGAATCGGCAAAGCTGCGCCAACCCAGTCCCAAGCCGGCGCCGGCCGCAGCGGCCTCCAGCAAATAGACGTAGCTGTCGAACTTCTCTCTGACCTGCCAGCCAGAAAAGTCAGGATGTGCCCGTTGCCAGTCCCGCCAAGTCATCCAGCCGAAATTGTCCTTGCTCAATTCCAGCAGCGGCGGAGGGGCACAGGAACTTTCGAGCGCTGCTTTCGCCTGCTCGATCAGTTCAGGCGTGCCGACCGGTTTGATTTCCTCCTCGCAAACCACGACGTGCTCTTCCGTCGGAGGGAGTGATGAGTACTCGAATACGATATCAGCTCCAGTATCTATTGCCGACCGGGTGAGGTTGTATTCTGCGGTCAGCAGGCGCAGCTCAACCTCCGGGCCCAGAGCTTTACGCAGCTGACCATGGCGCGGCATCAGCAAAAGATGTGAAACCGAATGCGAACAGACCAGGGTGACCAGATTCCCGGTCCGCGCCAGGCCGCGGACCGAATCCTGCAGCATGTCGAGGCCCTGTACCGTCCCAGCATAGAATTGCTGCCCCTTTCTTGTCAGGCGGATGGGTGAGCTTCCCCGGTCAAACAGCAGTGTGCCGAAGCGGATTTCGAGATTGCGGATATGGCGGCTTATGGCGGGCTGTGACGTGTTCAACTCCTCCGCCGCGCGGGCAAACCCCTGAAGGCGGGCCACCGCTTCGAATGCAGTCAGCGCGTTGAAGGAGGGGAGAGAGTATTTCCGTTCCGGCATATCAGTTTCGATATGTCGCCATAGACGCAAAAGCAATGGAAATCCGCGGGGATCCCAGGGAAGCTCCTGTGTGAAAGACACCCTAACCGACCGGCAGATTGCAGCATGGACGACTACGAAAAACCACGTAAATGGGCGGATCCCAAGGTAAAGCTCTTCCCGCACCAGGTGGGCTTTACCTGCCCGCCGCATGATTTCGATGCAGCCCCTTCGGACTTCCTCCGCATGGCGCCGCGCAGTGTCGGAGCCCACGGCTGGATGCTGCATGTGCCAGATTATGCGCACCGGCTGGACCAGCGAAAAAAGAACTTCGGCATGCTTGAGGATTTTCTGGAATGCATGGCGAACAATGGTGCCGATGTTTGCGGCCAGGTGGGGTCGAACTGGGTGCATGCCTCCGGCCTTGGGGTCGAAGGGATCCGCCAGCACTGCGAAATGCTGAGCGATAAATACGAGACCCCGTTTCACATGGCCGGCTACGCCATGGTTGAAGCTCTGCGTGCAAGCAATGTCGAGAAGGTGGCGCTGAATGCCTGCTACCATCCTGCCAGCTGGTATCAGGGCACCGCGGGTTTTCTGAAGGAGGCCGGGTTCGACGTGCTTTGGGCCGGGAACTTCTTTGATCAGGGCTGGTTTGCTTCTCAGCAGGAGGTCGACGACTGCATCTGGTGTTTCGACGAAGAACTGATCTGGAAGTCATTTGAGTTTACCGCAGAGCAAGCCCCCGATGCCGATGCTTACCTGATCAACGGAATGAGCAATTACCGCCGCCCATCGGACGGGATTGCGCAGCGCCCGGTCCATTATGCCGCCGCGCTGGAGGAGCGTTTGGGCAAGCCGGTCATCGGCCATGACATCGCGCTTTACTGGCAGATTTTCAAAACTCTCGGCATTGCGCCGGAAACCCCGCTCGGCAGCCTGCTTTCATCTTTGAAGGACTGATCATGCATAAGATTGTTGCCCTTTGGGCCATTCCCCGTTCTACCTCCACCGCGTTTGAGTGGATGATGCGGCAGCGCGGTGATCTGGATTGCCTGCACGAGCCTTTTGGTGAGGCTTGGTATCAGGGCGAAGACCCTCTGTGGCCGCGGTTCAGGGAGGGGGAAAAAACAACGCCCGGTCTGACACTGGACAGTGTGTGGGATGATATCCGGGAACGGGCGCGCAAGGGTCCGGTCTTCCTTAAGGACTTTCCGCACTACATCAATCACATGTGGGACGCGAAGTTCCTGTCGCAATTTACCCATGCTTTCCTGATCCGCGATCCGGCCAAAACCATCACATCGATGCACCACAAGTGGCCCGACTTTGATGAGCTGGAAGTGGGATTTCCCGAGCAGCGGGCCCTGTTCGATCTGCTGACGGCGCTGAATGGCACACCTCCGCCGGTCGTCGACAGCGACGATCTGCTGGAATACCCGGAGGAGATGACACGGGCCTTCTGCGATGCAGTTGGCATCCCCTTCATTCAAGAGGCGCTGACATGGGAAGCGGGTGGCGACCCCTCTGCCCACAGTTGGTGGGACGGCGGGTCGTTTCATGCAAACCTGGCCCAATCCACCGGCCTGACGCCGCAGAGGCGCAAGTACATCGATCTTGAGGACACGCCGGAATGGGTCCAACGGGTGCATCGCCGGATGAAGCCGCACTATGATCACCTGTACAAGCACCGCATACGTGTGCTGCAACCCGCAGATTAAAGCAGGAGTATTTAGAGGATGCAGCAGCCCGGTTCAGTGAAAGAAGTCGTCGAAGCCGGTCTATGCATCGGCTGCGGACTGTGCGAGGCGCTGGCGCCTGAACGCTGGAAAATGGCCTTTACGCCGAAGGGCCGCCTGCGCCCGTCCAGGATAGGCGCGGGATCTGATGCGGAGATCCTGCAGGCCTGTCCAGGGGTGATCGCCCGCCCCATCAGCGAGGCCGCACCGCGGACGGACACGGTTTGGGGCGGCTATCACCGGATGCAGGAAGCCTGGGCGGTTGATCCGGACACCAGGTTCCGGGCGGCATCTGGCGGTGTCCTGACTGCGCTGGCTGCGCATCTTCTGCGAACCGGCGAGGTGGAATTTATCCTGCATTGCGAGGCTGACCCGCAGGCGCCGATGCGTTCTAAGTGGTGTCTCAGCGATACGCCGGGGCAGGTGCTGGATCGGGCCGGGTCGCGCTATGGGCCGAGCGACACGCTGGCAGGTCTGGCCGCTGCGCTTGACTGGGATGCGCCCTTTGCTGTGGTCGCAAAACCCTGCGACGCCGGTGCGCTGCGCGAGCTTGCCAAAACCGATCAGCGGCTTACCCGCAACCTTGTGGCGGTGCTGGTTATGGTCTGCGGCGGGGCCTCGGACCTGGGCAAGTCGCAGGCCGTGCTGGATGAGTACGATCTGTCCGAGGATGACATCGCTCTGTTCCGCTACCGCGGTTATGGCAACCCAGGGCTGACCCGGATCGAAACAAGCGATGGCCGGGCCTTTCAGAAAACCTATGGCGAGATGTGGGCAGACGAAAGCGGCTGGCGCATCCAGACCCGCTGCAAGATTTGTCCCGATGCCTTGGGGGAAGCCGCGGATGTAGCAGCCGCGGATATATGGCCGGATGCCAGCCCTGATGGCGATGACGAAGGCTTCAACGGGGTGATCACACGGACAGCGGCCGGCGAGCAGCTCTTCCGTGCCGCGAGCGAAGCAGGGAGCCTGACCGCCGGCGCAGACATCACCCCCCGCCAGTTCGACTCCTTTCAGCCGCATCAGGTCCGCAAGAAACACGCCTTGTCCGCTCGGCTCAGGGGCATGGCTGCCGCAGGCTCCCCGGTATATGAACATGAAGGTCTAAGGCTGGAAGCTCTCGACACCCACGATGCCCAGGAGGAGATGGGAACCCTGCAGCGTGTCCGCTGTGGCAAGTTCCATGAAGAACTTCCGTAGCAGGGTCCAGCCCAAAGGATTTGACCTGCGATGAAACTGGCGTACGCCGCACAGCAGCTTGTGTTAAGGTCCGCCTTGGTCCGAACTGATCGTTCAGCGGGACTTCCCAGGCAGTGATGCGTACGATCTTCATCGGTGGCTTCTTCTGGTGCTGTGCGCAGTTCCTATCTGGCGCGGATTTCATATGAGGCGACGGGCTTTCCGAAGATGCCGGTGTCGGGAGTAACGCCCAGCCCAGGCGTATCGGGTGGCGTGGCTTTGCCCCCGATGTTGCGTGCGCCCTGGCCCGGGACCGGATCGACCCCCAGATGATAGTGGCATAGCCAGCTGTCCATGTGATGCTCAGGCGGGGTGCTGCTGGCCAGGTGGACCGCCGCGGTGTCAGCCAGGGCGGATCCGCCTAGATCCTCGATATGCATCTTCCAGCCGACGGATACGGCGAAATCGCGCACCTGCAGGGATTTGGTCAGCCCGCCAAGCCGGTTGGGTTTGACCTTCAGCCCCGCGCAGGCATCTGTTTTCCAGGCGCGCAGATGATCGTCGAATGTGTGCAGACATTCGTCCAGCAGAACAGGTTGGCGCACATTTTGGGCGACATAGGCGCATTGTTCCAGCGTTTCGCAGGGCTGTTCGATCCAGCTGCGGGCATCCGACACGGTGTTCAGAACTTGCAATGCCACGCCCGGCAGCCAGGTCCGGTTGATGTCATAAGTCACGAATTCAGAAGGCAGCAGAGCCGAAGTTATCGCCTCGATCCGTTCGATATCGGTTTGCGGGTCGGACCCGCCTAGCTTTGCAGAATGGGTGCGGTACCCGGCGGCGCGCGCTTCGAGGATAAGAGCGATCATTTCATCGGGTGTGCCGGTGGAGATAGAGCTATTGACATGAACCGGCGCGGCTTGGGCTCCGCCCATCAGCTGCCACAGCGGCATTCCGCTGGCCTGCCCCAGAATGTCCCAGCAGGCCATGTCGACCGGGGATTTCACGTAAGGGTGGCCGGGCAGTTGTACGTCCATCAGCCGGTTTATGTGCCCAAGGCTGCGGGGGTCTTCGCCGATCAGAAACGGGGCCAGCGTTTCCAGGCCCGCACGGATGCCGGGCCCATGCGCCGGCAGATAGGTATGGCCCCACGGGCAGCCTTCGCCCCAGCCGGTAATTCCTTCATCGGTGTCGACGCGCACGAAGGTGGAATCGAGCTTTTCGAATTTCAGCCGCCCGCCGGACAGCCAGTAGGGCTTGGTGAGTGGCAAATCGAGCTGGTAGACTGTAATGCGCGAGATTTTCATGTTGCTGTCTCCTCTGCGGGCATTTGAGGATTGTCCGCGGCGGCGTTTTCTACCGACCGCCCCTCATGGGATTGCACTTTGCTCAGCGTCATTTCAGAGAGGTGGGCTGCTAACGCTGTGCTGCAGGCCGGAAGCGGCGGTGTGAATTCTGCGGCTTCTGATTTGCTGACAGTCATGCCGCCTGCCCCGCAAGCTCGAAAACCGGCGCCCCGAGATTGTAAAAGTCCGGCGTCACGCCCAGCCCCGGGGTGTCAGAGGCATAGAGCTTGCCATCACGCGCTGCCGGTCCGCCGATCCCGGTGCTGCGCGTGTTGTAATTCATCAGATCCGTCGAGTTGACCAGCATTTCCTCTGGCATGGAGGCGGCGAAATGCGCCACCGCCGAGGTCGTGATCTGACCTCCCCAAGAATCTTCGGAAACCACCGGTATGCCATGGTCAATCAGGAAATCACGCACCCGGCGGGCTTTGGACAGGCCGCCAAGGTTGGAGATCTTCAGACAGCAGATCTCAGCCCCGCGGTCATTCACGATGCGGCGGGCCATTTCGATGCCCGTCACGCATTCATCCAGCTTCATCGGCTGCTCTGCCACACGGCGCACCTGTTGGCATTCGTCATAGCTGTGACAGGGTTGCTCCAGGATAAAGTCCAGATCGCGGGTCGCGCGTGCCACACGGATGGCATTGTCGACACGCCAGCCCTGGTTCGCATCGGCCATTGCCTTCTCACCCGGTTTCAGCAGCGGCACGCCGTCGCGGATGCGGTCGATGTCGGTGACCCAGTCGCCGCCCACCTTGATCTGAAACTGCCGGTAGCCCGCTGCGCGATGCAGCTCCATCTCGGCAATGGTTTCTTCCAGCACAGGTTTTTGCGGCACAACCCGGTACATCGGCGCGCCATCGGTGAGCTTGCCCCCCATCAGCATCCACACCGGCTGGTTGGTGGATTGCCCAAGAATGTCCCAGCAGGCCGCATCAAAAGGAGCCTTGGCATAGCCATGGCCCTGCACGAATTTATCCATCAGCCGCTCGATCCGGCGCAGCTGGCGCGGGTCTTCCCCGAGCAGGCGCGGCGCGGCTAGGCGGGCAAACGCCTCCACCCCTTCAGAATGGGCAACCATGTAGTTTTCACCGCAAGGAGCAAACTCGCCGCAGCCTTGCAGCCCTGCGTCAGTATCAACCACAACCACCGACGACATCGAGGTGGTTATGGCGTTGCCCGCCCCCCAGCCATAGGAGCCGCCGACATAGGGCAGCGGGGTCTTGAATACTCGAATGCGTGTTATTTTCATGGTGTCACCACGATGTTTCCGACGTGCGATTTGGTCATGAAGGCCTGTTGCGCAGCGGCCAGATCGCGCAGCGGATATGTTTCAGCCAGAAGCGGCTTCAGGGCGCCGGTCTCGATCATGCCGACGACGCGCTGCATGGTGCCGGGCGGGCAAATCGTCGCGCCGGTCAGCTGCAGGTCCTTGTAAACCAGCTGGCGCAGGTCGAATTCCGCCATTTGCCCGGCAATGCAGCCGGAGGTCGAATAGCGGCCGCCCTGGCGCAGTGCGTTGATCAGCGGCATGAACATTGGCGCACCCACCACATCGAGAGCGATATCCACCAGCCCAACGGCAGCCTTGCGGATTGCAGCTTCCAAATCGGGCGTGTTGCGGTCGATGACGATGGCAGCACCCAGTTCCAGAAGCAGTGCCGCCTTGGCTGGGCTGGCCACCGCGATCACCTTGCAGCCCCGCAGCCGACACAGCTGAATGGCGGCGGAGCCGACGCCGCCCGATGCGCCAGTGATCACCACGGTCTCGCCAGGGCGCGGCGCGGTGCGCTGCACAAGGTTCTCGGCGGTGGTGTAGGCGCAGGGGAAGGTGGCCAGTTCCGCATCGCTGAGTGTGCTGTTGACAGGAACCGCGTTGGCCGCACGCACTATGGTATATTCGGCAAAGCCGCCATCGGCTTCGGATCCGAAGTAGCCGGAGTTTTCCGTGTTGAGCCAGTCACCATGGCCAAGCAGCCAAGGGTCGATCATGACCCGCTCACCGATCCGCGTTGCGTCTACGCCTTCCCCGACGCCAACGATTTCACCAGCAACATCCGCGCCCTGAATGACCGGAAAGTTCAAAGAGCCGCTGCCCCAGGTGCCGTCACCGGCATCCGCTTCCTCGAAGCCATCGGTGCTGCCGCTGCCCAATTCTGCATCGACGGATTTGGAATACCAGGCGGTACGCGTGTTGATATCGGTGTTGTTCAGCCCGCATGCGCCGACCTTGACCAGCACTTCGCCCTTACCGGGCTGGGGCGTCGGCACATCTGTGTACACCAGCTTGTCGAGCCCGCCGTGGCCGGTCAACACAACTGCTTTCATCGTTTTCGGGATCATCCCGGCCTCCCTGGTTTTCTTTGATATGTCTTTCTATCGGCGTTAAGGAGCGGCAGCTTCGCCGCTCCTTCTTGCGGATCATGCCGGCTGGTGAACGGCGTCGGTTGGTGGGCGCCCCGATTTCGGATCATAGGCCGGCCCACTCAGGATACGGCCCTTGCGCGGCTCACCTGCGGCGATGATCTCAACCTCCTTACCCAGCACATTCACGTGCAGTTTCACGAAGGCAAATGCGAGGATCTTGCCGACGGAGTGACCGTAGGCGACCGACGCGGTTGCACAGTCGGCAAGATCGGCATGCGTTCGAAGGAGTTTTCTAGCCAGGGCATGACGCGGTCGTAATCAGCCTCGAACAGCCAGTTTTCATATTCCCAGGGACATTCATTGTGCCAGACGGAGTTCGAGTTCTCTTTCTCGTAGATCCCGATCCGCCCCTTCTTTTGCACCATGCGGATGTAGCCCGAGGCCAACTTGTCGTCGCGGATCACCGGCAGTTCAGTGTCTAGATCCTTGAATCCGGGCACGTCCTCGGTGACGAAATAGTGGTGGGTCATCGACGTCATCGGCAGTTGCAGATCGGACCATTTGACCATCTGGCGTGCATAGGTGCCGCCGGCGTTGACGACGTGCTCGCAGATGACGGAGCCTTGCTCGGTTTCAACAACCCACTCACCGGCGTCGTTCTGGGTGATGTTCGTCGCGCGGAATTGGCGGAAGAGTTTCACTCCCTTTTGTCGGGCGCCAGTGGCCATCGCCATTGTCACGTTGGAGGGGGCAACGAGGCCGTCGTCTGGAGTGTACAGAGCGCCAATGACACCTTCGAGGTTATAGTAAGGGTGTTTCTCGGCGATGAATTCCAGACCGACCAGTTCGATATTGAAGCCAAGCGAGCGGCCAACAGACAAGGTGTGTCGCAGCCAGTCCATTTCGTCTTCTGTGTAAGCCAGACGGAAAGAGCCACAAGCGTGCGACGTGGAGCCTGAGGTGAGCTCCGCCTGTTCCAGCAGCACCGTTTTTTCGCCCCAGGCTTCATGACCCAATGATTGGCCTGGCCGCAGCCCAAAACGCCACCGCCGACAATGACGACCTTGGCGGTTCTTTTTTTGGACATCGCAATTTTCCTGTTCGAGAGACATGGGGTTCGATAGGCGCCCTGCTGCTACGTATGTACCAAAGTTACCATCAAATGGCACATATGTACATGCTTTGGATGAGCATGAATTACCCATTACACAAATGTACCAATCTCTGTTTTGAGGTCGCTTTCGTCAGATTTGGACGAGTTGACCCCTCAGCTGCGGAAGACCGCACGTTACGTAGGACATGTTGACAAAAGGGATTCACACTACCCGCTGAGCGTAATTCAAGCTGGTATCTGCGATGGAGACCAGCTCGGCACGAAATTTGATGCCGGACGAGGAGTGGGTGTTCTTTGAACGGTTAATCCTATCTGTCTGAGCCCCGTACGAACGCAAGCCCACCAAACACCGCCTTGTTCTCGATGGAATTTTCTGGATCGCCCGCACCGGCGTCTCTTGGCGCGATTTGACTAAGGAGTTCGGCAAGAGGTTAAGTGTCTACCGCCAGTTCCGGCTCTGGGAACAGATCATGGGTGTTTTGAACGAAGGCGGCACCGTTCCGGACCTGCTGCGCTTTGAAAGAAGCGGACCTACGGTCGCGGCTTCTTTCAGCACGGCGCTACGCCAAGCTAATCTTCTACCGTTTGCTGATCGAATTTGCCGGGACCTCCAGCCGCTTGGAAACAACGTCTACCTTTTCTCCGAAAGCAATATCGAGTTCGGTTCCAACAACGATCTGCGCGGGGTGCAGGTGGGGACAGGCGAGGAGCTGAAGCTGGGGGCTTGCCAAGCGAGTGGCTCGCTGGCTGCTGGAGCGGTCAGGGCGCAGTATTCCCAGCTACCTCTGACGCCCCCCGCTCTGACGGGAAGGCGATGTTTTCCGGCCAGTGTTGCAGGAAAAATCCGCCAGTGGGAAAAAATTAAGGAATGCTTTGCCTGTGCCGTGTAACCTCTGTGCTTGGGTGTCCCCATGAGACAAATTGAGTTTTTTTGCCTTCCTGGCTGCGCAGTTTGCGGTATTCAGTTCCTTGCTCCGCGCTGTCTGCAGAAAAAGAGAGGAATAGCCCTGTGAGCTTCAAGAATGCAGTTTCATTAACCTGCTTTTGTCTCAGCCTGCTGTTTGGTCATGTTGCGGCAGCCCGCAACCTGGTCATTGGCACGATCAGCGACGAGCCTGTAAAGGAAGCCCGGGTTTTCCTGCCTTTTGCCGAATATCTTGCAGCGCAACTGCAGGATGAGAGTATCACAGCAGGAGAAGTCAGAATTGCCCGGAACATTGCGCATATGGCGGAATTGCTGCGCAGCGGCGAGGTCGATGTCTTTGTCGACAGCCCGCTTGTCTCGCTCGCGGTCAGGGCAAAATGCGGTAGCCGCTTGGTGGCGCGAAGATGGAAAAAGGGTGTCGCCGAATACCGGTCTGTAGTCTTTGTCCGCCGGGACAGCGGCATCCAGTCGCTGGAAGATCTCAAGGGCAGGGTCATCGCCTTTGAAGAGGCCTTCTCCTCCAGCGGTTACATCCTGCCCCGGCACACGATTGCAACGCAAGGTGTTCAGCTCACCGCGATGAGCGGCCCGCGGGCGGCGCGGCCTGCGGAGGCCACGGGCTATGTGTTTTCCGGTGATGACGAAAACACCATCGAATGGGTGCTGCGCGGGCTGGTTGATGCCGGCGCCATGTCGCTGAATGGGCTGAAAAAACGCGCCGGAGATGATTTCGGCAGCCTTGACGTGCTTGTCCAGACGGAAAGTATCCCGCGGCATGTGGTCAGTTTGTCTCCTGGGGCATCCACAGAGTTCACCGCGGCGGTGCAGGCCGTGCTGATCGACATGGATCAAAGCGATGAAGGCCGCGGGATTCTGGAAAATTTTGAAAGAACGACGAAATTCGATGCCATACCGGATCAAACGCTGGACATGCTGGAAGAGTTTGAGACGCCGGTGACAGCCCTGATTGGCGACTATTGAGTTTCGCATGTCGGGCCTCAGGACAAAACTGGTTGTCTACACGGTTTTGATCGTCTTTGCGGTTACAGGGGCGGTTTCGGCCATTTCGATAACTTTGGCCCACCAAGCATCAGTTGCTGCGTTCGAACGCCATGCAAAGGTGCTGGCAAAGACACTGGGCGAGGCGGTTCTGGAACCGTTGTATGAGCTGAATGTCAAACTGATGCGCCAGCAGGTGAGCTCGGTCCTGGTCGGCGAGAGTGCCTTGCGGGTGATGATCCTGGATGCGGGCACGCGTGTTCTGACCGATGGAACCGATGAAAACCCGCTGCGGGGAAGGGAGTTCAACGAACCCTATCTGCGGCAGGCCAGGGAACGCGCTGAATGGGTCACCTCGCTGCAGGACGGCGTGATCCGGGTTGCCGGACCGGTGCAGGCAACGGCGGACCGGCGGCTGGGGTATGTGGTGCTGGAATATTCCACCGCGCAGCTTGATGCCGAATGGATGAAGCACATCCGGCTGACCCTGCTATTGGCCGGTGTCTGTGCCGGACTTGCCTCAATAGCAGCTGTTATCATGGCGAGCTGGATAACCCGGCCGATCAAGCGGCTGACGGACTTTGCCACCAGTATCCGCCTGGGCAGTGCCATGCGGAAAATCCCTGAGTGCGGCCACGATGAAGTCGGCCGCTTGGCAGATGCTTTCACCGACGTTCTGAGCCACTTGGATCATAGCAATGCCGAGCTCAAAGAGCTGGCAAATTCGCTTGAGCAAAAGGTAAAAGAAAGGACACAAGCGGCGGAAGCGGGCAACAAGGCGAAGTCCGAGTTTCTGGCGACAATGAGCCATGAAATCAGGACCCCGATGAACGCGGTGCTGGGCATGGCCTCGCTGCTGGAGGAAACCAGCCTGGACGAGGAGCAGGCGCTGTATGCCAGGACGATCTCTGAATCCGGCGAAGCGCTGCTGGACATCATCAACGGGCTACTCGATTTCTCCAAGGTAGAGGCCGGGAAACTGGAGTTGCGGACTGCGCCGCTTGATCTGGAGGAGCTTCTGAGCGGGGTGGTCCGTATGCTGGCCCCCAATCCGGCGGAAAGCCGGGTCTCGCTGCGGCTGGAATATGATCCTGAGGTGCCGAAGGACATCCTGGGGGATGAAGGGCGGATCCGGCAGATCATTGTGAACCTTGTCGGCAATGCGCTGAAATTCACCGAGGTTGGGTCGGTGACCATAAGAGTCACCGGCCGGACTGCTGGCGGCATGGCGAAGCTGCGGATCGCCGTGGCAGACACCGGGGTGGGCATTCCCGAAGACAGTCTCGAGAAGATCTTCACTGCGTTTTCCCAAGTTAACGGCACCGCTTCCCGGGATTTCGGCGGCACCGGGCTGGGTCTGGCGATCGCTTCCCGTCTCGCGCATCTGATGGGGGGCGGTATTGAGGTCCAGTCCGTGCTCGGGAAGGGGTCCACGTTCACCTTCACATGCGCCCTTGCAACCGCTGAAGATTTGGTGACGGGGTAACTGCGGTGTGCAAGGCCGGAGGCCTTGGCCTGGCTGGGCGGCATTGCAGGGGCGCGGAGAAACCAAAAGCTGAACTGAGCTGGCCGACGAACCCGGTCGCTGCGGGTCGTGTGTCACTTGGATTGCGTTTGCCATTGTCCCTAGGAAAGCCATGCGGCAGGTGGAGGAAGTCATGAAAGCAAAGATCAGCTTCAAGCAGCTGCAGGCCCTGGAAGCCGTGGCCAGGCATGGCAGCTTCACCCTAGCGGCAAGAGAGCTTGGCATGTCGCAGCCGACGGTCTCCAACCTCGTCTATAACGGCGGCTATGATGCTGTCCGGCGTTACGCGGCCACGTGGTCCATTTGCTGCCGCCGGACCTGGGTGGGTCGCCACATACAGCCGCTGTCACGCAATCGGTTTTGAATAGTCTTAGGCCGAACACATAATGATCGGAGTGGCCCACTTGGTCATCTTTGAGCCCATTGCTGCCGCCGGCCGCCAGGCTCTCCCTCGCATGTGCAGCGCATCGCGAACGGCGCTAAGCGGCCCTTGCAAGTTCAGCTAAGGAAAAACGGCTGACGGAATGCGCTCGGCGACACAACTGCGATGTGGGAGTATTGCCGCAGAACTAGCGCATCTCCTGGTGGCCTCCAGCCAGCCAGTCAAAAACCAACCGCGCCCGGTCTGATGACTGATTGTGCAGTTTGACATAGAACTCCAGCGGTGCCGTAATGGTGTCAGGCAGCAGCTTGACCAGCTTGCCGGATGCGACCAGATCTGCAGTCAAGCCCTCCCAGCCGAGCACGGCCCCCATGTCGTCCTGCGCGGCTTGCAGTGCGATGACATAATTGTTGACGCGGTGGGTAGACTTCAGCGGTCCTGAATAGCCCAAGGCCTGGGCCCACCCCTGCCAGTCGGTGCCGCCGGTTTCCAGCGAATCGAGATGGATCAGCGGAACCTCCGCGATGCCTGCCACGCTGCCTATCGGGTGCTGATCGGCAAACCGCGGGCTGCACAGCGCCATGATCCGGTCCCGGAACAATGCTCTGCAGTGGCCGCTGTCGCGGGACATATCGCTGTAATGCAGGCTGAGGTCGCAGTCGCCACCCGCCTTTTCCGTATCACTGACGATCTGGGCCACCGAGATATGCTCGTAGCTGCGCCAGAAATGCGCCAGCCGCGGCGTCAGCCACAGGGAACTGACAGCGGTGCTGGAGCGGATCGTTACCGAGCTTCGACCGTGCTGGGCCCGCAGCTGTTCAAATGCATCATTGATCCCCTCAAACCCCCTTTGCAAAGCGACCAGTAAGTAAGCACCGCTTTCCGTCAGTTCGACGCCGCGGTGAAACCGGTTGAACAGGCTGCACTGTAACTCGCGCTCGAGCGTCTTGATCTGATGGCTGACCGCCGCGGGGGTGACGTTCAGCTCTGCCGCGGCCAGTTTAAAGCTGGTGTTCCGGGCGGCGGCTTCGAAGCTGACCAGGGAGCTCATCCGGGGCAAATCATAGGGGCGGTTGGGCAAGGCGGTTTTATCCTACTGACAAAAATGCTGCTTTCTGGCTGCATCTTTTCTCGCATTTGGGCAAATTAAACTAAGCCAAGATGAAAATTTTTACAATTGCCGAATGAGGGAATGACGCCAGAATGCAGCATCATCCTCCGGCTCAGGATCAACACCAGCCGGGCGAGACAGTCAGGAATTCTGCCGCTGCAGCCAAGGCTGCCGGAAACCCGCAAACAGGAGTTGGACAATGAAGTCGCATGCAAAAGTGGTGGTCGTCGGCGGCGGCTGTGTCGGGGCCTCGATCCTTTACGGGCTGACCCAGCATGGCTGCAGCGATGCGGTGATGCTAGAGCGCACCACGCTGACTTCGGGGTCGACCTGGCACGCGGCGGGCCTCCTGGTGACCTTCGTGCGCTCGCACAACATCTCCAAGATGACGATGGAAACCATCCGCATCTATGGCGAGGTGGAGCAGAAGCTGGGCACCTCTGTCGGGCTGCGCCAGGTCGGCCAGCTGCGGGTCGCCAACAGCCAGAAGCGCTGGGATGAATTCCAGTCCTATATCTCCATCGCCGAAGCCGCGGGCGTGCCCTGCCGCCTGGTGAGCCCGGAGGAGATCAAGGAGATCCACCCGCTGCTGGCGCAGCACGAGAACATCCGCGGCGGCATCCTGCATGACCAGGACGGCTATGTGAACCCGGCGGACATCACCATGGGGCTGGCCAAGCTGGCCCGCGACCAGGGCGCAACCGTCTATCAGAACACCGAGGCGCAGGCCTATGAGAAGCTGGACAACGGCCATTGGAAGGTGACCACCAGCAAGGGCGAGATCACCTGCGAGCATCTGATCTTTGCCACCGGCAATTATGCCCGCGAGAACGCCCGCCGGGTGGGGCTGGACCTGCCCTGCATCCCGATCGTGCACCAGTACTGGACGACGGAGACCGTGCCGCTCTTGAAGGAGCGCCGCGCCGAAGGGCTGCCGGAGTTCCCGATCCTGCGCGACGAGGACTACGGCGCCTACCTGCGCGAGGATGTCGGCGGCTTCCAGTTCGGGCCTTATGAGTTCGAAAAGGACCTCAAGCTGTTTGCAGAGGACCGCGTGCCGCCCGAGTTCGGCGCCGACCTGCTGCCGGAGGATTTCGAGGCGGTGGAAACCCAGTGGGAGCGCGCGCTGGAGCGGGTGCCTGCCCTGGGCGAGGTCGGCATCAAGGCCAACACCCGCGGGCCGTTCCAGATGACCCCGGACGAGCTGCCGCTGTGCGGCCCGGCGCCGGGCCATGAAAACCTGTGGCTGGCCGAGGGCGTGCCCGGCGGCATCCTGTGGGGCGGCACCATGGGCGAGCGGCTGGCGCGCTGGATCGTCAATGGCCATCCCGGTATGGACATGTCGGAGATCGACCCGCGCCGCTTTGGCGACTATGCCTCCAAGCGCTGGACCATGGACAAGGTGCGTGAGACCTGGGGCACCCATATGGATGCCCATGTTCCGGGCGAGGATTTCCCCAACGCGCGGCCGATGAAGACGATGCCGTCCTACGATCTGCTGACGGCGCATGGCGCGGTCTGGACCACCTTCAACGGCTTTGAGTTCCCGCGCTGGTTTGCCAAATCGCCCGCCGAGGCCGTCCCAGAGCACAGCTTCCGCCGCACCAACCACATGGAGCTGGTGCAGGAAGAGGTGCGGCTGACCCGGGAGGAGGCTGCGTTCATCGAGATGTCGCCAATGACCAAGTTCACCGTCCGCGGCCGCGGTGCCGCCAAATGGCTGGACGGGATCATGGCCAACAAGCTGCCCAAGGTTGGCCGCATGACCCTGGCCGTGGCGCTGAACCTGCAGGGCGGCATGGAGGGCGAATACACCATCGTCCGTTATGGCGAGAACGACTTCTACCTGGTCTCGACCCCGAACGGGCAGGTCTACAACTGGGATTATCTCTCGCGCTTGCTGCCGGATGACGGCTCGGTTGTGATGGAGGATATTTCGGAACAGCTGGGCGTGATTGCCCTGGCAGGGCCGAAGTCGCGCGAGATCCTGCAGCAGCTGACCGACAACGATCTGTCGAACGAAGCCTTCCCCTGGCTCAGCGCCCAGATGGGCGAGGTGGGCTATGCCAAGGGCGTCCACCTGCTGCGCGTCAGCTACACCGGCGAGCTGGGCTGGGAGCTGCATCACCCGGTCGGATACAACCGGCATCTGGTGGATCAGCTGCTGAAGGCAGGTGTGAAACCTTTTGGCCTGGAGGCGCTGGAATCGATGCGGCTGGAGAAGTCCTACCGCGCGATCAACCGGGAGATCTGCAAGGACATGACCCCGTTTGAGGCCGGGCTGGACCGCTTTGTGGCGCTGGAAGGGCGTGAGTTCATCGGCCGTGATGCGCTGGTCCGGCAGAAGGAGGCGGGCGGTTACAACACGCTTGTCACCCTGAAGCTGCCGTTCTGCGACACTTCGGTGATGGCAGATGAGAGCGTCTATAAGGACGGCACGCTTGTCGGCCGCGTGACCTCGGGCGGGTTCTCCTATTACTGCAACCATGACATCGCGATGGCGCTGGTGCCGCAGGAACTCACCGCTGAGGGCACGCGCCTGCAGGTGATGGTCCACAACGAGCTGCGCGAGGCTGAGGTGATCGGCATCTGCGCGGTCGACCCAACCAGCGCACGCGCCCGGGCCTGATCCCGGCCTAGCCACAGGAGCATGACATGACGGAACTGAACACACGGGCGCCGCGCGGCGCCCGGGGCGGACGGGCTGCGCGCGTCAAAGCCCGCACCAACCCGGCCCCGGTCTATCTGCCCGCGCTGAACCGCCGGGTCGGCCCCATTGATCTTTTGGGTCCGGAAGGGGTGGAGAAGATCCACAATGCGGCGATGACGATCCTGGAAACCACCGGCATCGAGTTCCGCGACCCGGTGGCGCTGGCCGACTGGAAACGCGCCGGCGCCGATGTGCAGGGCGAGCGGGTGCGCATCGGCCGCGATATGCTGATGGAGCTGATTTCCTCGGTGCCATCGGAATGGGGCTATGCCGCCCGCAACCCGGAGCGCTCGCTGCGGGTGGGCAACCGGCACTCGGTCTTTGCCAATGCCTATGGCGCGCCTTTTGTCTATGACTTGGACGGTGTGCGTCGCCCCTCGGTGCTGGAGGATGCGCATAACTTCTTCAAGCTGAGCCAGATGAGCCAGTCGATGATGGTTCCGGGCATCCTGCCGGTGGAGCCGCAGGACGTGCCGGTGCCCGAGCGCCATCTGGAGCTGGTGCATGCGGCCCTGACGCTGACTGACAAGCCGATCAAGGGCTCGGTGCTGTCGGAGCAGGCGGCGCGCGACACGGTGGAGATGGTGCGCATCGTCTTTGGCGAGGAATTTGTCGACAGCAACGTGGTGCTGGCAGCACTTTTGAACTGCAACACGCCGCTGGTTTGGGATGAGACCATGCTGCAGTCTTTGCGGGTCTATGCCGGTGCCAACCAGCCCTGCCTGTTGTCGCCTTTTGTCTTGGCAGGCGCCTCGGCCCCTGCCAGCCTGCAGGGCGGTGTGGCGCTGCTGATTGCCGAAAGCCTGGCGGGTATGGCCTACAGCCAGATCATCCGCCGCGGTGCGCCGATGGTGCTGGGGGTGGCGATCATGGGCGTTTCGATGAAGACCGGCGCCCCGATGATGGGTTCGCCCGAGCCGGGGCTGATGAATCTGCTAGTGGGCCAGATGGCGCGGTTTTACGACGTGCCCTGGCGGACCTGCACCATGTGGACCGGTTCAAAATCGCCGGACATGCAGGCCGGGTTTGACACCGCCAACACCATGTGGCCGGTTCTGCTGGGCGGTGCGAACTACATCGTGCATTCGGCCGGTTTCCTGGAGGGAGCGCTGGGGGTCAGTTACTCGAAATGGGTGCAGGACACGCTGCAGCTTGAGAACTTTCACCGGTTCTTCAGCGGCCTGCAGGAGGAAAACCTGGATGCGCTGCTGGGTGATATCGAAGCGATCGGCCCCGGCGGCCATTTCCTGGGTACCGACCACACCCGCGAAAACCCGATGCATATGAACCCGCTGCAGAACAACGACAGTTTCGAGCAGTGGGAGGCAGAAGGCGCCAAAACCGCGGAACTGGTGGGCCGCGAAGAGGCGCAGCGGATGCTGGACAGCTACGTGCAGCCGCCGATGCCGGACGACCAGCGCAGCAAGCTGGATGAATTTGTTGCCAAAAAGCGCGCGCTGTACCAAGCCTGACACGAGCGGGCGCCAAGGCGCCCCTTTGACCCGACACAAGGACAGGATTTGAGCCCATGACCGCATCTTCGACAAAAACGCTCTCACTCGCCGAAGTGCGGGGTTTGGCCAAATCTGTCCTTGTGGCCGCGGGGATGGACGCGGCGGGCAGCGATGTGATTGCCGATATCGTCACCTGCTCTGAGCGCGACGGCCCGCGCAGCCACGGGCTGCGGATGCTGCCGGTCTATGCGCAGAGCTTCACCTCAGGCTATGCCAATGGCGCCGCGGCGCCGTCGGTTGAAAAGATAGCGCCGGGCGTGCTGCGCGGCGATGCGGACAACGGGTATTACCAGATCGCTGCGGCGGCCGCGCGTGATGAGCTGATTGCCCTGGCGCGGGAAAACGGCATTGCCGCCTTTACCTGTTCCAATTGCCACCACCTGGGGGGGCTGCGTTTTGACACCGAACCGCTGGCCGAGGCCGGGCTGGTGGCGCTGGCGGTAATCAACTCGCTGTCGATGGTGGTGCCGCAGGGGGGCGTTAAGCCGGTATTTGGCACCAACCCGATGTCCTTTGCCTGCCCGCGCGAGGGCGGTGAACCGGTGGTCTGGGATCAGGCGGCCTCGATGGTGGCGCTGATGGATATCCGAATGGCCGCGGCTGAGGGCCACGAGCTGCCGCGGCCGGCTGGGCTGGACCCCGAGGGCAATGCAAGCACCGACCCGAATGCCATCCTGGAAACCCGCAGCCTGTTGCCCTTTGGTGAGCACAAGGGCGCCGCGATTGCTTTTATGATCGAAGTGCTGGGCGCGGCTTTGGCAGGCGGGACCCTGTCCGTTGACAATCAGGAGCGTGAATCCTTCGGGGCCCTCAACATCAAGGGCGGCGCCACCCTGATTGCCATTGATCCGTCCCGTTTCGGAAATGCCGCCTTTGGCGACTACATCACCCGTATCTGCGCCGAAATTGAAGGCAATGGCGCCGCCCGGGTGCCCGGCGACGGGCGGCTGAAAAAACGCGCGGCGGCAGAAGCAGACGGCGTTGAAGTCAGCACCGAATTGCTGGCGCAGCTAAACCAGCTGGCAGGCGCCTGATGAAGCGGGTGGTGATCGCAGGCGGCGGCGTTGTCGGCATCTCCTGCGCGCTGGCGCTGCAGGCCGAGGGCCACCGCGTTACCGTGCTGGAGCCGGGACCGGTGGGCGAAGGCGCCAGCTGGGCCTCCTGCGGCTGTATTGCCGTAGGGGAAATTGTGCCGCTGTCGCAGCCGGGCATGCTGATGAAAGTGCCGGGCTGGCTGCGGGACCCCGAGGCGCCTCTGTCCCTGCGCCCGGCATCTGCACTGGGGCTGCTGCCGTGGTTTGCCCGCTTCACCGCCAATTCAATGCCCTTCCGCATGCGGACGATCGCTGCCGACCTGTCGCGGCTGACCTTTGCTGCAACAGCCGACTTCAAGGCGCAACTGGCGGACATCGGCGCTCCGGAATTGCTGGTGGAGCGCCCGGTGATCAAGCTGTTCGATGATGAGCGCGACAAGGCTACTATGGGCGCGGCCTTTGATCTGGCGCGCGAACTTGGCTGCATCATTGACGACATCTCCGGGCAGGAAGCCCATGAGATGGATCCGGCCATCGCCGCCGATTTCAAATATGCCTCGGTGCTGCGGGACTGGAGCTTTGTCACCTGCCCCAAGCGGCTGGTGGAAAAGCTGATGCAAACCTTTCTGCAGCGCGGCGGCACGGTGCTGCCGCTGGCCTGTGCAGGCTTTCAGCGCGACGGCGCCTGGGTTTCCGGTGTCCAAACAGCTGATGGCCAGCTGCTGCCCGCCGATGAGGTAGTGATTGCGGCTGGCACCCAGTCCAAGGGTCTCTCCAGGCAGCTGGGCATCCCGCTTCGCCTGGAAGGCGTCATGGGTTACTCAACCGGTTTGCAGGATCCAGGCGTGAATCTGAAGCACACGGTTTTCTACCCGGCGGGCGGGTTCGGCATCACACCTTACGAGAGCGAGCTGGCGGTTGCCGGCACGGTGGAATTTGCCAGCCTCTCTGCCGCCCCCAAATGGCGCCGGGCCGATGTGTTGGTCAAACGCGCCCACCGGGTACTGCCAGGGCTGCAGGATAGCCACCGCAGCCGCCGCATGGGCCGCCGCCCCTTCACTCCCGACACCCGCCCCATCATCGGGAGAACCGGCAAACTGGCCAATGTGACACTTGCTGCCGGTCACGGTCAGCTCGGGTTGACGTTAGGAGCCACCACCGGACGGATCATTGCGGACGTCATTGCAGGGCGGCGGCTAGGCGAGGAAATCAGCGCCTTCAGCCCGGACCGGTTTTAGGTTCGGACAATTCAGCATTGCCGGACTTGAGTGCGGCGCATTCAGAAGCGGCAGTTGCCGGTCGGCGCCCCCCCCGGTCTGGCCAACAACATACTTTGCCGGGTTGGCAATTATTAAACGCCGGAACGCCTTTCCTTCAGAGGCATCCCGTCCAACGTTTAAACTCCTGGCTCACGCTAGACACTTCGAACTGCGGACCCGAAAGAACGGCGCTATTCCGCAAGCCTGCCATCTAACCGCCGCTCGTGAAATGGCTCCTTCCACTTTAACGGGCATGCTGCCGCAGGACGGCTTTGAGCTGGGAGCTGTCCTTTCCAACTGCCCCGCGAACGTCCGGTTTGTCCTGTGTGGATGACGTCTGCAAAGTGGAGTTCGTCCCGATTTCCGGACAGTTTGATTATTGACCCTATGCAGCGTTTTTCCAATCCATGTTTTCATACGCTTGCGCGGGTGTTTGATAGCCGATGGCTGAATGCCGCCTCTGACGGTTGTAGAAGACCTCAATGTATTCGAAGATCGCAGCCTTTGCCTGGGCGCGCGTTTTGAAGCGCTCCCGATGAACCAGTTCCTTTTTCAGTGATGCGAAGAAACTTTCCATTGGTGCGTTATCCAGGCATTCGCCGGTTCGGCTCATTGATTGGATGATCTTCGCGGACCCGAGCAGCGCGCGGTATTCGCTGCCTGCATATTGCACGCCGCGATCCGAATGATGAATGAGCCCAGGAACGGGGCCACTGCGTCCCAGGGCCATGTTCAAGGCATCATAGCACAGTTCGGATCGCAGATGATCGTCCATGGCCCAACCCACGATTTCACGCGTGGCCATGTCCTTGATGGCGGCAACGTAGAGCCATCCTTCGTTCGTATCGACGTAAGTAATGTCCACTGCCTGACAGTGCATTCGCATCGCGAATGTCACGAGAAGGGTCGAGCCAAACCCGGTTCGGAACGGTACAATTGAACTGTTGCTCCAACAGATTTGGTGAGGGTTTGAGGCTGTGATTGCTGTCTGTGGTGCGCGGCTTTCGACGCTTGTGCAGGCGCGGAGAGACCCGGTTTTCCCGCATTATTCTGGCCACACGCCGCTCGGAGACATGGATCCCATCGGCGATCAGATCGCGGTGTATGCGCTTTGAGCCATATCGCTTCTTACTTCGAGAGAAAGCCGCTTTGATCTTGGCCAGCAGGTCTGCGTCCCGGTCGTCGCGCAACTTTTGCCGCTGATTTCGGGCTGGTTGCGACTGAGTAGAACCATAAAACCAACTGCGACCGATCCCCAGAATGCAGCACAGCAGGGAAATGGGATAAAGGGTCTTATGGGCAACGACAAATGCATGTTTCGCGGTCATGTTTTCGCTGCCCTTGAGGCGAAAAAAGCGGAAGCTTTCTCGAGGATTTCATTTTCCAGCTTCAAACGTTTGTTTTCCTTCCGCAGACGATCCAGTTCCGCCGCATCCGCCTGCTGCCTGCGCAGCGCCGCCATTGATCCTGCCGCTTCGATCTCCAAGCGCCACGTCTTCAACTGCGAGCTCGTCACTCCAAGCTCCTTGGCAACACCGCCTTGTGTGGCCCCAGGCTTATAAAGCCGACCAACAGCTGCGGCTTTGAACTCATCTGTGAACGTCCGTCTCGATTGTCCCATTCCATGCTCCATTCGTGGACAGGGGTAATTTACCCCGCTGTCCGGGAACAGGGACGAAGTTCACTGTACCTTGGATTTTCTCGCTGCGTGCGCTCGCAGCACGCCGGATACCGCAGATCCAGAAAAGTACGCGCTGCCTCGCCGCGTTCAAAGCCGCCATGGGTCGAAGTTGCAGCAAAAATTGACCAGGGAAGGATCGAGGCGCCGGACAAAGCCGTCGCTCCCGTCGCCGGGGACAATGGCTGCAGGCCGCCGTATTGCGAACCTTCGTCCTTATAGCAGATCACCGGGGTCGTTCATGCTCGCCGGGCGGAAGGCAAAAGTTCGCGGCAGCCAGCCTTCCACAAATTTTGCGCCATTAAATCGGACGTTCAAATGGGAGGTCTGGCGATCTATTGAAAACGAGACATCGACCCTTTGAACGTTGCCAGCGGGCTGGAATGGCGGTTTTTGGGGCAGTATAAGGCTTGTCTCTTTCCATGCCCTTCGCAGGCTACCTAATGTTTCACTATGTGAAGAGGCCGGAGAAAGCTGCAGTCAGCCGGTAAAGGTCGTCCGGAATGTAAAGCTGTAGCCGCCGGGTGCCAGGGCTTTGGGAGCACGCGGCATACGGGCTCTTTTTACCGCGGCTACTGCCGCTTGATCTAACTTGGCGTTGCCGGAGCTTCGGGTAACAGTAACGGTCATCAAACGCCCCTGGTTTGAGACCGTCAGGTGCAGCCGCACTGTCCCCTCCCCGCCGCCGCGGGGCGGGCGTTTCTGCCGCTCGATCCGTGAGATGATTGCTGCGCCCCAGCGGTTCTTGAGACTGGCAGTGCGCTTTGTATCTCCGGTGGTGGCCGCATCTGCGCCGCCGTCGCCCTTGGCCTGTTGGCGGCTGCTGCCGGCAGCTTGCTCTTGCATACTTTCCGTTGAAGGTGCGGGGGATGGGCCGGGTGCCGCTGCAGCGGGCGGAGGTGGTGGAGGCGGCGGTGATACTTGCCGCGCAGGTGCTGTGTCCGCGGCGAGTGCAGCGGCAAGCACAGGCGAACTGACAGCTGCCGGAGCGTGCGGGGCATAAGGCGCAGCCGGAGCGGCAGCCTGCACAGGCTGCTGCGGTGGGTCGGCCGGAGCCTTGGCAGGCGCTGGCGTGTGGATCTCCGGCGGACGGTTCCAGTCAGAGACCTGCTGCGTCAGCGCCTCAGAGGCGGCCGCCAGTGTCACTTGCCCGCTGCCGCTGCTGCCGAAGCCGGCTGCCCTTGTGCCGCCCTCGCGCATTGTCAGAAATGGCAAGGCGTGCAGCACAGCGGCGGCGGCAAGGCAGGCGGGGAACAAGGCGCGCCGGGTCAAGAGCCTGTGCCTGTCAGGCTGACAGCCTTGATGCCTGCGTCGCGCAGCCGGGAGATCAGCGCCGCAACCTCGCGGGCAGGCACCTCGGCATCGGCGCGCAGAGTTAGGACCTCAAGTTCTGCTGCCTGCGCCGCAACAGCGGCCAGGGCGTCCCCGCCTTCAGCCCCGGAGAAATGCAGCTGGCCGTCTGCGGCCATGAACAGCACCGCCTCCCGCATCGGAGGTTCACCGCTTTCCAGCTCCGGCGGGGTCACCGCAAAGGGCGCGCGTGGCGCGATTTGTGAGGACAGAAGGAAGAAGATCAGCAGCAGGAACACCACATTGATCATCGGCAGGATTGGCTCGCCTGCTTGCCGCTTTTGGGGGGTCGAGAAATTCATGCCGCTCACTCCATCACCACCAGGCCGGTGAAGCCGGCTCCGGACAGCAGACCAGCCGCATCCATCAGCTGCTGCAGCGAGGCGTTGGCGTCCGGTTGCAGGATGATCGCATCCGATTTCTTGTGGGTCAGCGCAGTCAACCTCTCCGCCAGGGCTTCTTCCTCCACTGGAACCCCGTTCAGCCGCAGCCCTTCAGCAGTCACCAGAACCAGCCGCGGCGGCCCCTGATAGGTGCTGCCCGCGCCGCCCATGGCCAATGGCACCACCCGGTCGCGGCCGAATTGCGAGGCGAGCATGAAGAACACCAGCAGAAGAAACACCACGTCGATCATTGGTGCGAGGCTGAGGCGCCTTTTCGCGCGCGGTGTTCCAAAGGCAAGTGTCATTCTGCGGCGTGCCGCAGTGCCGGACGGGCGGCTGCCGCAGTGAACACACGGGTGGCGGCGTCCTCCATTGCGGCTTGCTCACGCTCAGCCAGCCCCTCGATCCAGGAGGCAAGAGCCGAGGCCGGGATTGCCACCGCCATGCCCGCCGCCGTGGTCAGCAGCGCCTCCCAAATGCCGCCGGCCAGCACCGAAGGGTCAGCGCCGCTGCCGCTTTCCTGCAGGGCCTGGAACGCGCCGATCATTCCCAGAACGGTGCCAAGGAGCCCGACCAGAGGTGCTATGGCGGCAATCAGCTCCAGCGGGCGCAGGCCGCGGCGGAGGCCCGCCAGCTCTGCCTTGGCAATGCGGGTGGTCTCCTTTTCCGCGGTCACCGAGCTGAACTCAGGTGTCAGACGTGCCCGCATCGCGGACTGCGTTAGCCGATCCAGCGGCGTGCGGCCCGCGCTGATAGGCGGGGTGTCCCCTGCACTCCATTGATCGAGCCAGACTTCAGCCCGTGGCTTGCGCCAGACGCCCGCCTGTGCAAGCCCGATCACCTGCCAGAAGAACAGCGCCAAGGTCAGCACCGACAGCGCCGCGATCACCCACAGGGCGGGGCCGCCGCGGGCCATGAATTCGAGGAGAGGGGCAAGGGACATCGCAGCCTCCGTCAGTGGCCCGGATTTTCCGGGTCGGTTTGCTCAGCACCGCGGTCAAAGCGTTCGGCGTAAGCCTCGGTCAACCGGTTCGGACCATGCAGCACCCGCCATTGCCGGATGCCATTGCGCCAGCCGGCCCGGCCTTCGCGGGTGTCGGGCTCTACGGCATCCTCAGCCGGAATTTCCGTCTCCAGCAGCTCCCAGACCGCCTGCTTGCCCTGGCAGTATGCTTCGGCGCCCCAAGTGCTCAGCAGTTTCCGGAACGCGTCAAAGGCGGCGCGGTTGAAGACCTTGTCCTCGCCCAGGCGGCCTATCACCGGGTTCTCAGGATGGACGCCGCAGCAGGGCACCCAGCCTTCGGGGATGGGCGTGTTGGCGGAATGAGTGCGCTCGGCACGCAGCAGTTTGGGCAGCACATGGGTGTGCGGGCCTTCGGGAGACTTGCCGCCGGTGTCGGGATCGCCGATCATTTGATAAACTTCGACCCGGCCAAGGCGGGTCAGCAGCACCCGGTGCGGATGGTGCTTCAGGATTGCCCCCATCGCTGGGTTGCCGTGCTCAAACAGCGAGCGGCCGGCGTTTTCGTTCAGCACCTCCAGCAGCTCAGGGTCGGCGGTGCGGATGCAGAAATCCGCCTGGTACTGGCCCAACCCCATGTCGAACAACTGGGCGCCGCGGTCTTCGCCGCGCAGCGCATCTTCGTCGGGGCCAAGCGCGGTCAGCGCACCGCGCTGGTTCATCGCGGCGTCATCGTGCGGCAAGCACAGCGACACGGCTTGCGTCCAGCGGTGCGGCTTTGGACTGAGTGTCTCATAGGCGACCGGGCGCACGCCTTCCAGGGTGTCGATGCGCACGCCGCCGCGGGGGGGTACCTGCATAAGCCCGGCATGCTCCTGCGGGGCCGAGTCGCCATAGACATGGTGGAACTCGGCAATGGCGCCAAAGGACCCCATGTTCCAGCCGCAATCTTCTTGCATCAGCGCATCTTTCAGCACCTGTTGAAGCTCAGGCATGTGCTGCCCTCCTGTTGGTTGATTTCCATTCCAGGGCGCCTGTGTGGACGGCCTGGTAAACGGCTTTGCAGATGGCTTCGCCGGTGGCAGTGTGCAGCCCGGCATAGGGGTTTGCGCCAGCGGGAGCAGCTAGTGCGACGCAGTCGGTTCCGGTGCCGGTCGCCGTTCCGCTTGGCAAAATGATGTCAGCGTCCATCACTGCTGCGGTGCGGGCCTGGACCGCGATGCTCATCGCTTCGATCAGTCCGGCGTGGGTCAGCCCTTCGGAGAGGCGCAGTGCGACATTGATGGTCCCCCAGTTGCGGCTGGCGTAGTCCATCCGGCTGCCGACCCGTTCGGCATTGGACAAGCCGACAGTGGCCACCGCATGAGCGCTGATGCCTTCTACAGTGGCTGAGGCCTCGCAATAGCGGCGCACATCCCGCGAGGTCAGGAAGGCCACGGCATCCTCGCAGCCCCTCTGCGCCAGTTCACCCGCGAACCACTCGGTGACATCCAGATCACGCGGCAGGTCGCTGTTGCGGACTTCGCGCCACAGGATGCGGCGGGCGGTAACAAGGCCGGGGCGGTTCACAGCCCAGCTCAGCACTTGCATCTCTGCGCCGAGGTCAAACTCGATCCAGGGGCGTTCCAGGGTGACCGCGCCCATTACAGAACCTCCAGCGGCTGGAACACCGGCCCTTGCGCCGTTGTCTCATGCCAGACCGAGATGCCAAAGGCGCGCGCCATCAAGTTCGGTGTCAGCACTTCGGCGGGCGGCCCGTCGGCGAGGATGCTGCCTTCGGCCAGCAGGATCAGCCTTGTGCAATGGCGCGCCGCCAGTCCCAAGTCATGCAGCGAGACCAGCGCGGCGCGGCCTTCGGCAGCGAGGCTGGCAAAGACCTCCATAGTGGAGATCTGATGCGCCGGGTCCAGCCCGGCGGCAGGTTCATCGGCCATCAAGAGCGGCGTGTCCTGCGCCAATGCACGGGCAATCAGCGCGCGGGCCTGCTCGCCGCCGGACAGGCGGGAGGCGGCGCGCTGACGGAACGGGCTGAGCCCCATGCGCTCAATCGACTGGTCGACCAGCGCCTGATCGCCGGGCGGCAGCCGCAGCCCCTGAGGCAGATGCGGCAGGCGGCCAAGCGCCACCAGCCGCTCTACCGGGATCGGCCAAGCGATTTCGCGCGATTGCGGCATCCAGGCCGCCGCGCGGGCGCGTTCCGCGGCACTCATCTCCGCCAGCGAGCTGTGCCCCTTCGCCGGGATCAGCCCCAGGGCGGCGCGCATCAGGCTGCTTTTGCCAGCGCCGTTTGGCCCCAGCAGGCCGACGAATTCACCTGTTTGGATTTCAAAGGACACATCGCGGAGCACCGGGCGGTTCCGCAAGGTGACGGAGAGGTTCCGGACCGAAAGCACGCTCATGCCAGCCCCTTCCGCGTCTTATAGATCAGGTGCAGGAACAGCGGCGCGCCGACCAGGGCGGTGACCACTCCCAGCTTGAGGTCCCGCGACGGCAGGATTACCCGCACCGCAATGTCAGCCAGTTGCAGCATGATGGCGCCGCCAAGTGCCGAGGCCCACAGCAGCCGCGACGGCAGGCCGCCAACCAGCGGGCGCAGGATATGCGGCACCACCAAGCCGATGAAGCCGATAGCGCCCGCCACAGCAGTGGCGCCGCCGACAATGGCGGCAGTCCCGACAACCAACAGCAGCCGCAGCCGGTTCAAGTTCATCCCCATGGTCTGCGCCGCATCCTCGCCAAGGGTCAGCGCATCCAGACCCCGCGCCAGTGTCAGCAGGATCGCGCCCCCCGATAGCGCAAAGGGCAGCACCAGCCAGACATGCAGCATCGAGCGGTCCGCCAGCGAGCCCATCATCCAGAACACGATCTCATTGGCGGCAAAGGGGTTGGGCGACAAGTTCAGCACCAGCGAGGTCAGCGCCGCCGCCATCGCTGAAATCGCAATGCCCGCCAGGATCAGCGTCAGCGAGCCGCCCTGCGGCCCGGCCAGCGCCATCACCAGAAACACACCTGCCAGAGCACCGGCCAGCGCCGCCAGCGGCAGGCCCAAGGTGAGGCTGGCCGCCAGCCCGGTGTTGATCGCCAGCACCGCCCCCAGCGCCGCCGAGGAGGACACACCGATCAGCCCTGGCTCAGCCAGCGGGTTGCGCAGGTAGCCCTGCATCTCGGCACCCGCCAGCCCCAGCCCGCCGCCGATAATCACTGCCAGCAGCGCCCGCGGCAGCCGGATTTCCCGCATCACCAGGGTGAGCGGCCCGTAACCCTCGTCAAACAGAGCGGCCAGGCTTTCGCCGGCGCCCACATCGGCCGGCCCCACCGTGAGCGACAGCAGGAACAGCGCCAGCACCGCTGCGGCCAGAACCAGCATCAGACGGGTCATTCCCGGCTCTCCTTCTCCATGAACAGACGGCGCTCTGCGGCCAGGGTTTCCACCGCGCGCAGCACATGCGGGGTGCCGCAGACCCAATCCGCATCGCGCATCTGCCCGGCGCCGCTGCGGGCGGCCAGCTGCCGCACCACCGGATGCGCCAGATTGTCCTCACTGCGCGAGGCGCGCGGATAGGGCGACGTGCCGATCAGCAGATCCGGCGCGGCCAACGCCAGCAGTTCCAGCGGCATATGACCGGAGTGCGCATAGCCCAGTTCATCCGCGATATTGCGCAGCCCCGCCGCGCGCAGGATCCGGCCCGCGAGGGTCATACTGCCGGAAGTGAACCCGTTGGCGGCATAAAGCGCGGCGCGTGCCGCCTCCGGTCCGGCTTGCTCAAGCGTTGCCAGTCGCTTGTCGAAGTCTGCCAGCAGTGCGTGGGCCGCTTCTTCGCGGCCCAGAACCTGACCCATCTGCAAGATACGTGCGCGCACATCCTGCAGCGAGCTGGCGGGCTCGAACACCACCACCGGCACGCCAAGACGGCGCAGCATATCCGTGGTGGCAGGTGTCGAATAGGCGCCGGCAATCACCAGGTCGGGCTGCAGCAGATAGATCTCTTCGGCCAGCCCGTGGTTGGCGGGATAGGCCATGGCCGCGTCCGCCATGGCCGAGGCGCGTGTGTCCTGCGCGATGTAGGAGACCGAGGCCAGCTGGCCGGGCGCCGCAAGCAGCATCGCCAGCTGGTCAGTGCAGAGGTTCATCGACACCACGCGCGATGGCCCGGCAAAAGTACCGGTGGCGGCCCACAAAAGGGCCAGGGCTATGCCGGGGAGCCTGCGCATGGGTCAGAACGAGGCCCGCACGCCGATATAGGCGGCGCGGCCGCGCTTGGCGTAGCCCCAGACGTCGGCGTAGTCCTCGTCGAACAGGTTGGTGACGCGCCCAGTCAGCACCACGTTATCCGTCAGCTCATACTGAGCAGCCACATCAAAGGTTGTGTAATCCGGCAGCTCAGCGGTGGCAAACGAGCCAAAGAACTGGCTGTCCCAATTGCCTGCCACATGCCGGATGTCCGCGGTGACAGAGCCGCGGCCATTGAAAGTATCCAGTGTGGCACTCAGCAGAAGCTCGTGCTCCGGGCGGCGGATCTCGACCGAGCCATCGGGGTTGGTGGCGTCCAGATAGGTGTAGGACAGACGCAGATCGAGGTATTCGCTGGCTTCCAGGCTTGCTGCCAGCTCAACACCCTTGCGATCACTGTCACCGGCTTGGTTGCGGTAGGAGAACGTGGTTGCGTTCACCATGTAGCTCTCGATCTCGCCTTTCAGCGTCTCGTCGAAATAGGTCACATCAACCAGGCCGCGCCCTTGAAGGAACGGCACCTCAATCCCGAAATCGAAGCTGCGATTTTCCTCCGGCTGCAAGTTCGGATTGCCGAGATAGGTGGTGGAGCCGAATGTGCTGTTGGCAAACAGCTCAAAGTAAGAGGGGTTCACAACACCGGTTCCAGCCGAGCTGTGCAGGCGCACACCGCTGTCTGCAAAAGTGTAAGAAGCACTGGCGGTCCAGCTGGTGGCGTCTTCGAATACGCTGTTGTTGTCGTGGCGCACCCCGAGCTGCAGGTCCAGGCCGTTGGCAAAGCTGCCGCGGTATTCCAGGGCAATCGAATTGGTTTCGCGCGCAAAGGCCGGGTTGGAACTGCTGGAGTCCATTTCCCATTCCAGCATCGCGTTAAGAAGGTGGTCTGCTTGATCCGCTAACTGCCCGTCCAGGCCGAAGCTCAGCAGGTACTTTGCTGCTTCCGTTTTGGTCTCGGTCGGGGTGCCGCCATTGAAGGACCGGTCAAAGTCAGTGCGTTCGATTGACAGGCGGTGTTTCAGGCGGCCGCCCAATGTGTCCAGTTCAGCATAGACTTGCGCCAGTTGCTCATCCCGGTCACTGAATTGCGTCGGATCATCCACGACATAGCTAGCCGCATCCGTTGCGGTGAAGGAGGTGCGGTCGCTGTCATAGCGTTCATCCGACGTGCGGAAGTTGAAGCCAAGTTTCAGCCGGTCGGTGACCAGGTAGTCGCCTTTCAATTGCAGTGTATTGCGGCGGATGCCGTCTTCTTCACCGCCATCGCCCGAGGTGTCATAGCCGTCGTCATTGTCATGGGCGAAGCTGAAGGCGATACCGCCGCGCTCGGTCCGCGACGAAACCCGGGCCGAGGCCCGGTAGCCGTCGGACCCCGCTTCCGCGCTGCCGCCGTATTCCGTGCCGATGCCGCCGGACTTGGTGATGATGTTGATCACACCGGCCGAGGCGTTGGAGCCGTAGAACACCGATTGCGGGCCGCGCAGGACTTCGATCCGCTCGATATTGGCAGTGTCCAGGCCGGCCAGAATGTACTCGCTGTCACCGCCCGAGGCTTCGACGCCGTCGATCAGGATCAGTGTGTGATTGGCTTCTGCGCCGCGGATGCGGACCTGAGTAAAGCTGTCGCCGGAGCCGCTCACCATCAGGCCGGGTACCGAACGCAGCGCGTCCTGGACGGTGGTGATGCCGCGATCATCGATCTCCTCGCTGGTCAGGACCGAGACGGAGCGGCCGTACTTCTGGGCCTCGACCGGCGTGAAGCCGCCGGAGACGATGATCTCCCCCAGATCGGTGACTTCTTCATCCTGAGCGGTTGCGATTACAGGGGCGGCGGCCAGGGCGGCGGCCAGGGACAGGCTTGCCTTGCGCATATTCCATTCCTCCCGGCCCACGCAGCAAGCACAGGCCAAGCGGCTGCCCATACCGGGCAGCATGTTCATAATTTTGGTCTTTGGAAGGCAATGCCCCCGCAGACGGTGAAAACTGCCACCACTACGGAAGGTCCGTTATCTTCGGCGCGCCCCGCACCGCGATAGGGTGATCATCCTGGCAGGTCTCCTGACTTGCGGGTCGAGGCTTTGCTGCGCCTTCCCGCCCCTTGGGGCAGTGGCATACCGCAGCATTGCTCTCCGCTCACAGTTGCGGGGGCAGTCACGGATTCGGCGCCTGTTGGCTACACCTCACCGTGTTCCCTTTTAACCGGGTGGTCTCCCAGCCGGACCAGAATGGTCGGGGCTTAGGCAAACTGAACTTATTCTGTCAAGCGGGAGAATTCGCAACCTGAGTAGAAATGGCCTTGGGCTGGCATCCATATCGCCGAATTTGCCTTTCCAATTTTTCAAGTGACGATGATTGATTACGCATACAAAAAACTTCGAAAGGCAGCGGTGTTTCCCCGTTCCTCTGATAGGAACATGCCTGCCTATTGATCCCTGCAGCACTGCAGGAGAAAAACCATCGGCACCGGACGGCCAAGTGAACAGAACATGATTCTCTTGACTCAGAAATTTCGGTTTGCCATTCAGCCAAGGTGACCGGTTCCGCGAGTGTTTCAATGCGCAGCGGAAGAAATAGGGAACACGGTGCGGCGTACCCAAAAGGGACCAAATCCGTGACTGCCCCCGCAACTGTGAGCGGTGAGTGACGCTGAATACGCCACTGGGAACATCCCCGGGAAGGCCAGCCGAGCCAGGACCCGCGAGTCAGGAGACCTGCCGGACACGGGGACTGAGGCTCCGCTTGCGGGGTTACTGCCCTTTTCCACCGGACGCCGGGGTGCGCGTCTGGCGCGTGTGCCGTTCAGGCGTTTCCGTGCCGCTACTCCCCGTTGTTCATTCCTGATTGCAGGTGCGCCTGTATCGTCGAATGAGGACGAAATGAAACTGAACTACCTGGCCGCTGCTCTGGCCGTTTCCCTGCCGGTTACCGCTTCGGCGCATTTCCAGCTGAACTACACTGAACAAGCGCTGATCGAAAAGCCCGGCGACGTGCCGATGGGCCTGGTGTTCTGGCACCCGATGGCCAACGGCCATGCGATGGACATGGGCAAGCCGGAAGAGTTTTTCATGATCCACAAAGGTGAAAAGACCGACCTGTCGGACCGCCTGGAACCCGCCACCTTCAAAGGGGCTGAAAACGAAGCTTCGGCTTACAAGGCCTCGGTCCCGGTCAAGCGGTCCGGCGACTATGTCGTGGTGACGGTCCCTTCGCCTTACTACGAGGAAAGTGAAGACATCTATATCCAGCAGATCTCCAAGGTCGTGCTGAACCGCAACACGCTGCCCACAGACTGGGACCAGCCGGCTGGCCTGGCGACCGAGATCCTGCCGCTGAACAAGCCCTATAACGTCATCGTAGGCTCCACCTTTTCCGGTCAGGTTCTGGCGGACGGCAAGCCGGTTCCGGGTGCCGAGATCGAAGTCGAGTTCATGGCGTCGGAGCCGGATCTGGAAAAATTCTCAACCACTGATCCCACCGTGGGTGAGATGCCGGGCGGCGCAATTGTTGCCATCGCCGACCAGAACGGCGTTTTTTCCTTTGGCATTCCGAAAGCAGGCTACTGGGGCTTTGCGGCACTCGGGTCCGGTCCGGCGACCGAGCACGACGGCAAGGAACTCAGCCAGGATGCTGTTCTGTGGATCCACGCAGAAGAGCTGAAGTGAAAGTAGACCGATGCATATCGTAGACGGCGCACTGTCGAACCCGGTTGTGATCGGCGGCGCGGTTTCCGCCGTCGGCGGTATTGCCATGGGTCTGCGCAACCTGCCGCTGGAGCGGATTCCCGCGGCGGGTGTTCTGTCGGCCAGTTTCTTTGTGGCCTCCCTGATCCATGTCCCGATCGGGCCCAGTTCGGTTCACCTGATCCTAAATGGCCTTGCCGGGCTGGTGCTGGGCTGGGCCGCGTTCCCGGCTTTGTTTGTCGGGCTTCTCCTGCAGGCGGTCTTCTTCGGCTTCGGCGGGCTGACCGTGTTGGGCGTGAACGCCGTGAATATTGCCCTGCCCGCTGTTCTGGTCGGCCTGATGTTCCGGCCGCTGGTGGCGCGCGGCTCGCCGCTGCAGGGGGCTATCTGGGGCGGCATTGGCGGCGGTGCAGCAATTGCCTTCACAACCCTCGCAGTCGCAGTATCGCTGATGCTGTCCGGTGATGAGTTCATCCTTGCCGCCAAGCTTGTGTTCTTTTCCCATATCCCAGTGATGCTGATCGAGGCGCTGTTGTCCGGCGCCGCCATTTTCCTGGCCCGGCGGGTGAAGCCCGAACTGTTTGTTGACACGAAAGGAAGCCTGGCATGATCCGCTCCTGCGTGCTGATCCTTGCCCTGCTGGCACCGCTGCCGGCATTGGCGCACAATGTGATTTCCTCGGTGTTTCCATCTGGATCGGACATTGAGGGCGAGGTCGGCTTTTCCAATGGTGATATGGCTGCGGACTTGCTGATCGAGGTCTTTGACGAGGCTGGCGGCAAACTGGGTGAAACCAGGACCGACGCTGACGGCTTCTTCCTGTTCACCCCGTCAGAACCGGTGACGCATATCTTCCGCGGCGACCTTGGTGCCGGCCATGTTGCCGAAGTGATCATGGACGCCGCAGAGGTCGCACAGATCATGGGCCAAAGCCCAAGCATGGCAGCGCTTGCGGCGACTAGCACCGCAGACGTCACTTCGGCCTCCAGGTCTGCCGGTTTGTCCGATCAGGCCCGCGCTGAGCTTGCCACCATGATGCGCAATGAATTGCGCCCGCTTCGGCAGGAGCTTACCGCGTTTAAGAACAAGTCCGATTTTCAGTCTGTTCTTGGCGGCATCGGCTACATCTTTGGTCTTTTTGGTCTGGGCTTTTACATCGCTGCGCGGCGCAGAATCGGTGGCAAAGCATGACCTATGTCCTGACAGGCGCCGAAAGGCCGCTCAGTGGCATCGGTGCCTTCCGCGCCAAGGTCACCGCGCTTGACCCGCGGATGCGCATCGTAATGACCGCGGTCTATGCCGTTGTGGTGGTCTCCCTTAGCAACCTTTGGGTGCTGTCAGCTGCGCTTGGCCTGTCGATGTGGCTACTGGCTTTCTCCGGGCTGCCGCCCCGGAAGACGCTGAAGCGGATGGCGATGATGGACAGTTTCATCATCTTCATGCTGGTGCTGCTGCCGTTCACTGTTCCGGGCACCCCAGTCCTTTCTGTTTGGGGGCTGGAGGCGAGCTGGGAAGGCCTGCGGCGCGCGGCCGAGATTGCCCTGACCGCAAATGCCGTCATCCTGGCGGTCATGACGCTGGTCGGGTCCATGGAGCCCGTGACGATGGGACATGCTCTCTTTGCCCTCAAGACGCCGGAGCGGCTGGTGCATCTGATGATGTTCACTATCCGCTACATCGATGTCCTGCGCGAGGAATACCAGCGCCTGAGCACCTCGATGAAGCTGCGCGGCTTCCGCCCCGGCACCAACTGGCACACCTACCGCAGCTACGGCTATCTGGTGGGGATGATGCTGGTGCGCGCCATTGAACGGTCGGAACGCATTCTGGCGGCGATGAAATGCCGGGGCTTCTCCGGCCGTATCATCCTCCTGGAAGACTTCCGCCTGCGCAGGGCGGACCTGTTGTTTGCCGCGGCACTTACCGCCGCCCTTGCCGCCCTGATCTGGGCAGAGGCCTTTTATGCCGCTTCTTGATCTGAATGATATTCATTTTGCCTACCCTGGGCTTGATCCGGTGCTGGAAGGCGCCTCGATGAAGCTCAATGCGGGAGAACGGCTGTCGATTGTCGGACCAAATGGAGCAGGGAAATCCACGCTCCTAAAAATCATCATGGGATTGATTGCACCCGATAGCGGTTCTGTCACAGCATTCGGAAAACCTTGCAACAGCGAACCGGACTTTCACGAAGTGCGCCGCCGTGTGGGGTTCGTTTTCCAGGACGCCGATGACCAGCTGTTCTGCCCGACTGTGGCCGAAGATGTCGCCTTCGGCCCGCTGAACCTAGGCAAGTCCAAGCAGGAAGCTCTGGCGGTGGTTGATGCAATACTGTCACGCCTGCGGCTGATGCACCTGCGTGACCGGGTCACCCACAAGCTGTCGGGCGGTGAGAAACGGCTGGTGACGCTGGCCACGGTTCTGGCAATGGAACCGGAAGTGCTCATACTCGATGAGCCGACCAACGCGCTGGATCCAGAAAATTATGCACGGCTGGCTGAGATTCTGAAAGAGCTTGACCAGGCGGTTCTGCTGGTCAGCCATGATCCTGAGTTCCGTGAACAGATTGCTCCAACAGGGTATCACCTGATGGAGCGGACACTTACAAGGGTATAGCGGTTTTTTGGCTGAACAGGGCTTTAGCACACACGCTTCCTGCTAAAAAACCGCCGCTCCTGGTTAGCCATGCTGCGAATGCGGCCAATATCCGCAAAGTCCGGTCCCTGATCCGTCTCTGATCAACCTATGCTGCAACGCCGATCAATGGCCGCGTTGAACGCCGCGGGGCAGCGCGCAATTTTCTGCATCTGCGATATCCAGTGTGCAGCAAGCGCGCGCAGCTAGAAATGCCAATGAGCAAGTTGGGCTCACAGTCAAATTTCGCCGTCTGCCACACGAACATCTGCTGCCGATACGGGAACGTCTGGTCACCGTTCCAGGTCGCACGATTTCAAGGACTTGGCCGTAACTCTGGGTGGCCGCTTCTGTTGCCTCAGAGCCATCGGATTCGCCGCGTGAGCAGTCAGCAAAAGAGAGCCCCTTTGCGGTCAAAAGTTGGCTCGCCGCCTGCGCCATTTTCATACTTCGTGATCAGCAAAAAGCCGTCGTTTATGGTATTTCCAATGAAAGACTATGTTGTGAGGCAACTAGCCTACATTTGTTTGCTTGGCTCCCGTCCAGGTGATCTTCCTTTTGCACGGTCTTTGAATGTAATCGCCCACATCGCGGCCAGGATCATCAGCGTCGAAAGGTAGAAAGCACCGTCTGGGACAAGCCGGAACAGCATGAAATCCGCTAAAACGGCAAAAATCAGCGACAGATACTCGAATGGTGCGAGTTTTGAGATTTCGCTGTGCTGCAGAGCAAGGGTCATCATGATATGGGCAATGCCACCTGCAATTCCTGCACCGCAGAGGTAGACCAGCTGCAGAAAGTCAGGCTGGACCCAGCCCCAAAACACAGAAACTCCCCCAGCCACTGCACAGGTCAGTGCAAAGTAGAAGGCTATGGCTCCGGCGTTTTCCGTTTGAGCAAGGCTGCGGATCTGAATTTTGGCACCGGCCGTGAAGATCGCCATGGCGAAGGCCAGGCCTGCTCCGATCAAATAGGGTTGATCCGGTGTCGCAGCAGTCAAGCCAGGCAGCACTAGAACGAGCATTCCCAGGAACCCCAGGACAACGGCAAACCAGCGCATCCCGTTCACTTGTTCACCCAATAAGAATCGCGCCAGAACCACTGCCAGGACCGGGGCCAGATAGCCTATGATCGACGCATGGGCGAGCGGCAGGTATTTTAGCGAAGCAAATGAGGCGAACAGCGCAGTGCAGCCCAGTAGGCAGCGGGCAATATGGGACAGGGGTCGTTTAGTCCGCAAACCGCTAGGAAAGTCCCGTGTCCACATCAGGAACAGAACCAGTGGTATCAGGGCGACGGCGCTTCGAAAAAACACCACCTGGCCTAACGGGACCTCGTCGGCAAGCAGCTTCACAAACACGACCATGACTGTGAAAAACAAGGTTGCGCCGATGCGCAGTGCGATACCTGTGGCTTCCATTGTTTTGCCTCTTGGTGGGTTATCTGGTCTGTGCCAGTACGTCTCGGAGCCTGTCTCCAGCCAGATTGATTGCCAGCACGGAAACCAGCACGGCCAGACCCGGAAAAATCATAATGTGAGGAGCGGTCTGCATATAGGGTTTGCCATCCAGCAGCATGGCCCCCCATTCGGCGGTGGGCGGCTGCACTCCGAACCCCAGAAAGCTGAGCCCAGACACTGCAAGGATCGTGCGTGACCAGCTGCTGGTCCAAAGAACCAGCAGTGATGGCAGCACATTCGGCAGAATGTGGCGCCACAGGATCAGCCAGTCAGTCAGGCCGTTCAGGCGGGCCTGAATAACAAAATCCCGTTCTCCGATGGTCAACCCCAGACTGCGGGCAAGCCGCGCGAATTTCATCCAACTGACCAGAGACAGGGCAACCACTAGGTTGACAGTGCTGGGGCCGAACAGCCCGGCAAAGGCAACCGCTGCGATAAGCTCCGGAAAGGCAAAGAAACTGTCTGTCACTCGCATCAGCAGGGCGTCGGGGAAGGAACCGGAACGGGCAGCCAGCAGCCCGACGAGCGTCCCTGCGATCAGCCCCGCCAATGACACCACAAGCGCCAGCCCCAGAGACCAGAACGCACCATAAAGCAGCCGGGTGCCAATATCGCGGCCCAGATGGTCTGTGCCGAACCAGTGTGCAGGTTCAGGCGGCGCCAGTCGGTTGAGAAAATCCGCCTGTGCCGGCTGGTAGGGTGTCAACCACAATCCGATGCACAGCCCCAGTGCCAGCACCGCCAGTACCAGACCTGTTCTGCGCTTGAACCGGGACAGCGGGCTGTCCGGCAGCTTGGCGCCTTTTTGTAGGAGAACCTCACTCATACCCTCTGCTCCTGCGTGCGGGTCGCCGGGTCACTGGCGGCCTGCAGTGCCTCAGCCAGTGAATTGATCACGACATAAGCAACGGCAAAGAACATCACCAGAAACATCACCATAGGCAGGTCGCGCGACAGCACGGAGCCAGCCAGCAAAGACCCCAGCCCAGACCGGGCAAAGGTCAGCTCGACGATGATCGCGCCTTCCAGCAGGCTAGCAAAGTCGATCGCAATCATGGTCACAGCGGGCACCATCGCGTGGCGCAGCACGTGCCGAAAGAAGATCTCGCTCTCGGAAATGCCGCGCAGGCGCAGGGTTTCGACAAATGGCTGATTGGCCGCCTCCAGCATGAAGCTGCGAAGCAGACGGGTCTGCGAGGCCATCACCCAGAACGCCAGCGTCAGCGCTGGCAGCACCAGATGCGCGGGCGTGCCGGTGCCATATGACGGGAACCACCCCAGATGCACGGCAAAGCCCAGGATCAGCAGCAAGCCCAGCCAGTAGCTCGGCATGGCTGCGCCGACTGAGGAGAGCATCACGGCAGCCCGGTCCAGCCATGTCCCCGGGTGGCGCACCGCAAGACTGGCCAACAGAAACGCAACAGCCAGCCCCAGCCCCAGAGACGTTAGCGACAGGGTCACTGTTTCACCAAGATTGCCAATGAAAATGTCCCAGACCGACGTTTGCGAGGCATACGACAGGCCAAAATCACCGCGCAGCACATTGCCAAACCAATAGAGGTACTGGAGCCAGAACGGCTCCTCTAAGTGGAACTCGGCGCGAATGGCCTGGAGCAGTTCTGGTGGGAAGGCAATTTCTTCGGGGTAGCGCGCATGGGCAATAGCCTCAGCTCGGTCGCCGGGGGAGAAATAGCTGAGCGTGAAGGTAATCAGGCTGATCCCCAACAGAACAAAGGCAAGGCCCGGCAGGCGCGACAGAAAATACTTCATGCGGCCTCACTGGCGTGGCTCAATGTGCCGAGGCTGCGGGCGGCCTCGATCAGGTTTTCCGCATAGGGGCTGGCCGGTGCGGCAATGAACTCATCGCATGGCTGATAGGCTTCGACCTGCCCCATGCGCAGAACCAGAACCTTATCAGCATAGGCCGCGGCGAACCCCAGATCATGGGTGACCACAAGATATGCGGTCTGCGTCTTGCGCCGCAGCACTTCCATTTGGCGGGCGATCTTCTTTTGCACCAGAGCATCCAGCGCGCTCAGCGGCTCATCAAAAAAGATGAGCTTGGGCCGGGCGATCAAGGCCCGCGCCAGACAGGCCCGCTGTGCCTGACCCAGAGAGACCTGACCAGGGAACCTGCTGTAAAACTCCGATCCCAGCTGGACATCTTCCAGTGCGGCAAGAACGGCACTCTTGCGCTCCTGGACGGTCAGGTTTTGGCGGTAAAGGCTTTCCTGTATAGAGGCGCCAAGTGTCAGCCGCGGGTTCAGAGCAGCCAATGGATCCTGCATTACCCAGCGGGTCTGCGGCAGGCCAGGGTGCGTTGGCACAGCCCCGGTGATATCCGTGCCAGAGGGCGTGAACACTAGCCTGCGGCAAGTTGCGGGCAGAAACCCCTGCACGGCTTTCAGCAAGGTAGACTTACCTGCGCCGCTTTCTCCGATGACACATAGCATTCCACCCTGCTGGATGTCACAGGAAACATCTTGCAACAGCACTTTGTCTCCGGCCCTGACTGTCAGGCCTTCGAGTTGAAAGACCGGGTCATTCGGCGGCATGGCTGATCTCTGGCTTGGCTTTGTCCCAGCAGCGGTGCGCCACTAGCTCGCGGGAATAGGTATGCTGCGGGTTGGACAAAAGGATGTCAGAAACTCCGCTCTCAACAATCCGGCCGCGCTGCATAATTGCAATCCGTCCTGCAAATCGTGCGGCCAGCGCCAGGTCGTGGGTCACCATCATCACCGCGATCTCATGTTCCGCGGCGATGCGCCGGGTTTCCTGCAGCACCTGCGATGCAATCAGCGGATCCAGCGCTGAGGTCGGCTCGTCCAGGATCAAAAGTTTCGGAGCATCCATCAGGGCCATCGCCAGCAACAGACGCTGCTGCATACCTCGACTCCACTGATGCGGGTAGCTACCGCCCGGATCCGGCAGGCCAAGGGCCGATAGAATGTCCCGCTGATGTGAGGTGTGTTTTACCCTTTTGCGGCGGGCCAGCTGGTCCCATTGCCAGCGCAGGCGGCGCAGCGGATCAAAGCCATGGGCCGGGCTTTGCGGCACATATGCAATGCCATCCAGAGTGGTTTTTGCGGGCGAGGCAAAAGCACGCTGCGCGCCGTTGAACAGAATGTGCCCGCTGGTCGGACGCGCAGGGCGGGTCAGGCCCATCACGGCCCGCAAAAGAGTAGATTTGCCCGCACCGGAGCCGCCCACAACCGCCAGCCATTCTGTCGGCGCCATCTCAAGACTGACATCATGCAGAATACCCTGCCCGCCAATTTCGGCGGACAGGGCCTCGATTTTCATCAAAGGTGCCTGTTTACTCGGCAATCGCCAGCTCCGGGCTCGCCAGATAGGTTTCTGCCGGGTGGATGCGGTAGCCCTCAACCTTGCCATTGCCGACCGAAACCTGTGTCTTGTGGAACAGCGGGATCACCGGAAGGTCACGGTTGATAATGGCTTGAACCTCGGCATAGACCGGTTTGCGCTCTTCGCTTGAAAACAGGCTACGGCCCTTTTTAAGCAGTGCGTCCAGCTCAGGGTTGGAGTAGCCGGAAA
This sequence comes from Leisingera sp. ANG1, assembly GCF_000203975.2. GTDB lineage: Bacteria > Pseudomonadota > Alphaproteobacteria > Rhodobacterales > Rhodobacteraceae > Leisingera. The sequence goes on from NZ_AFCF02000003.1 coordinate 123,577, forward strand.
CATTATAGCTGCCATCCGTCGCCACCAATGTGCTGGGGAAGTAATCCGGATCGCCTTGCGGGGCGGTGCCCCAGGCCTGTAGGTGCAGGTCGATTTCGCCAGCTTTAAGTGCCTCGTTGTTTGCGCCGAATTCACCCATTGCGATTTCCGCGCCCAGACCGATCTGCTGCAGCATGATCTGCGAGATTTCCAGTGTCGGCCGCAGCGCAGCCCGGCCTTCGTAGCTACGGATCTTCAGCACGATGTCTTCGCCGTTCAGCTCCCGGATGCCATTGCCGTCACTGTCGGTAATTCCCGCCTCATCCAGCATGGCCAGCGCTTTGGCCGGGTCATAGGACAGGCTGATATCGCCGTTTACCCAGGATTTCATGCTGGCTGGGAAGATGCCATTGGCCGACTGCCCACCGACACCTGCCAGGGTCGCCGCAACGATGGTGTCACGGTCCAGGCCCAGCGAAACGGCATTCAGAAGCGTCTGGTTGGACAGTGGACCGTCATTCACCCGTGGCTGCAAGAAGAACAGTCGCGCGGTTGCCTCCGAGAACAGCTGGCCTTTGCCTTCTTCAAGCAGCTTGGCGAAATCCGGTTCCGGGTAGTTGGTGACCAGATCAACATCACCCGCCTGCAGTGCCAGTGCCGCAACCGAAGGGTCGCTGATCGCGTCGATCACCAGACGGTCAAGTTTCGGCGCGCCGCCCCAGTAATCGGCAAACCCAGTGGTCACATAAGTTTTGTCCGTTTCCGCATTTTCAAAGACAAACGGACCAGTGCCCACCAGCGGCATTGCATCGGTGCCGTCTTTCATGACAGCCGCCGACGGTTCGGTCAGCGACCACAGGAAAGCTGAGTTCGGTGCACTGGTGCGGAAGACCAGCGTTTTATCGTCAACCAGCTCGATGGATTCGATGTTCAGAAGCTTGACCAGGCGCGGGTTATTCCCGGGGTGGCCCTCTTCGCTCAGCTTTTCAAACGACTCTTTGACAGCCTGGGCGGTGACCGCAGAGCCATCATGGAATTTTACACCCTCGCGCAGGGTGATTTTCCATTCCCGTTCAGACAGGTTTTCAAAACCGGTGGCAAGGCGCGGCTGAAGGGTCATGTCATAGCCGATACCAATCAGCGTTTCCGACACGCCTGCCCGGTTGCTGAGCCAGCCATTCTGGCGGGCACGGGGATCAGGAATGCTGCTTTTGGGGCCAAACGGCGCGGCAATCACCATTTCCAATTTGGTTTCTGCGGCTGCAGGGCTCAAAAGCGCCGCAGCGGCGAGGCAGGTTGCGGCGAGGGTTTTGGTCCAGAAAGCGCGTGAATAATTCGGCATGTCCTTGGTCCTTAGGTTTCTGACAAGGGAATTTTGGGGTGAGGTGTACAAGTTATGTGATAATATAACAAGCGCTGATTCAGTGGACAGCTGCGTCAGCTCAGGTGTTAGGCAGGCAGCTGCGGAACCTGCATGGACAAGATGATGTCAGGGACGGCAACCGCACCTGCGGCTACGTCCAAGCAAGCCCAAACAGTGGGAGCAAGTTTCCGAGATACGCAGGATGCGTGCCATGAGGCCTCCTTCCAGGACGCCCCGTCCCGGTGTGGTTGAAATCGCGATGGCAGGTCTCCTGACTTGCGGGTCTTGGCTGCGCCATCCTTCCCAGCCATACGGCCAGTGGGTGCTTGGCGTCGCTATCCGCTTACAGTTGCGGGGGCAGTCACGGATTTAGCGCCTGTTGGCTACACCTCACCGTGTTCCCTTTTCATCCTCTCAGCATTTTGCCTTGAGGAACCATCGAAAGCAGGTAGGCGAACGCTGACAGAATTGTCAATTGCCCCGAACCAATAGGTAAGGGCTCGAGGTGGGCCAAAAGCTGCAAGTTTCAAGAGGGTCAGTTTCAATGGAAATGACCTTTGCAGCTAATGGTTCAGCCAAATTGCCTCAGTAGCCTGTATTGTAATGAACCGGCCTGTCAGGCAGTGCCTCTATTAAGTTGGCTTCCCTGCGCGAAGCCGACACTCGGGGCACCCCTAGCTGCAATTGGGGCGGAAGTCAGCTCCGTCCGGCGACCTGTGGATTCGGGTGACAGATCTCTCTGCAGCATGCTTGAACGGCTGTTTTTTACGCCGCTCAGCGGCGCCCAAAATGATGCAGTTGCGACGATTTTGTTGCGGCGAGCACGCGCAGCGAAGAAATCCAAGGTACAAGTTGGGCTCGAACCTGCCGTCCACTGCATGAAGCTGCGACGTCAGCTGCCTGCGTAAAGAGGGCACAGGATGGCGCCTTGGCTGCGTTTGCAGCGAAAACCGGCCTGTCTTGGGTCAGAAATGCTTGACAATTGGGGTGGAAATGCCTGGCAGGTGCAGGCAATTTTTCCTTAAAAACAGTCAGCATCGGGTCAGCTTTGCCTGACGTTTGACACAAATTGTCGGGCGACACATAGTTTTGCCATTTGCGACAGAACCTTTCCTTTTTCGTGTCTCCAACATCCCCGCTCGCGCCTCCTGTTCCGCCAGTGGTTTCAATCGGCATGGAACTTTGACCCCCTATAGGCATCCAAAATTGACCCCCTGTTTGACGTGCGGTTAGCTGGCCCGATGCGGTGTAGCCTCCACCAAGCGAAGCCGTATCGTGCCAGCGTCGGCTCGACTATTCTCGGGTTTTGAAGCGCCAGCTCTCGTTGCCCGTTTCGACGATGTCGCAATGGTGGGTAAGGCGGTCGAGCAGCGCGGTAGTCATCTTGGCGTCGCCGAAGACCGAGGGCCATTCGCCGAAGTCGAGGTTGGTCTTCACGATGATCGATGTGCGCTCGTAGAGGCGGCTGATGAGATGGAACAATAGCTGACCACCGGTTTGTGCGAAGGGGAGATAGCCAAGCTCGTCGAGGATCAGGAAGTCGAGACGGCACAGCAGATCTGCCGTGCGCCCCTGTCGGTCGGCGCGGGCTTCCGCATCGAGTTTGTTCACCAGGTCCACAACGTTGAAGAAGCGCCCCCGTCTGCCGCGGCGGATGCACGCCCGAGCGATGCTGACGGCAAGGTGGGATTTACCGGTCCCTGTGCCGCCGATCAGCACGACATTGCGTTGCTGCGCCAGAAACTCTCCGGTCGCCAGATCACGGACCAGCGCCTCGTTGACCGGCGTGCCTTCGAAGCTGAACTCATCGACCTCTTTCGCCAGGGGCAGCTTGGCAATCGTCATCTGGTATTTGATCGAGCGCGCCTGCTTCTCACTGATCTCGGCGTTCAGCAGATCGCCCCCTCTCGGCAGTATGCTGCGCATGCGCCTGCCGGGCAATGGATGATCTGTTGCGGTTCGTGCTGACGCTTCACCGCCGTGGCGATGGTCTCATCGTAGGCGGCCTTCATGCCGTAGAGCTTCAGCTGGCTCGTCGTGCCGGAGGCACGCCTACGGCGTGACGCGTCCAGCACCTGTGATCTTTCCACGGATGTGTCTCCTTAGGCGGTCATAGCGTTTGCAGTCGGCCACGGGCTCGCAGGTCAGTCGCGTCGTGCCAGAGGCACGAATTCAGCGTGACGCGTCCGGCGTATCGATGGTCAGCGGCGGCTCACGATGCCGGGCCAGAATGTTGGTGACGACCGAGGCCGCGGAGGCCCCTTCGTTCAGCGCTTCGGCACAGGCAGCATCCACTGCATCCAGCCCATCGGTGGGGATCATGCTCAGGATCTGGACCATCCACTGCCCGGCAGGGCATTGCGCAGCAATGTCCCGAGAGGGGGCTGGTCGCCATTGGGCACCTTGCCCAGTTTGCGCTGAATGCGCCTGATCGCTGATGGCAGCTCCCTGTCCTTGAAGGGAGCCCCATTCCTGAGGGCGTCCCGCTGCCCGGCAGCGCATGCGTGCATGCGCGAGAGGGGGCTTGCGGGCCAGCACCGGGATGTAGTGCAGCGGATCGTAGATGGCCTTGTCGCGCCCGAAGGCTCGTTCATGCCGCCCTACGATCTTGCCGTCCTGCCAGAACTCGACCCGCTTGGCATAGGCGCGGATCTCGACTGGCCGGCCGACGGCGCGGCCATCCACCGAGTAGCGGTTCTTGTCGAACCGGACGAGACAGGTCTTCGAGACTGATGCCGGAACAGCGTGGAAACCATCAAAGGGGCTGACGTATGGCACCAGACTCGCCCGCTCATCCTCGAAGACCTCCCAGATCGTGCGGTCTCGAAGCTCTTGGTGCGGATGAGATTTGGCCCAGGCGGCGCAGCGATCCTCGAGCCAGGCGTTTAGTTCGGCGTAACTCTTAAACTTGGGCCTGGGCACGAAGAAGCGACGCCGGACAACGCCTGCCTGGTTCTCGACCTGTCCACTCGCCATTGGGCTCGAACCAATGGCGCCTCAATGGCTCGTTCCCAGCCCGATGCTGGTGTGCAGGCAACGGGATCGACAAGATAATGCCCGCACATCTGCTGGAAGCGCCGATTGCAGGCCCGGTCGCGGCCAACGAAGATCGTGTCTGCCGCCGTCTTCGCGTCCATTGTCCTCGGACCAGTGGCGGACAATTTCCGCTGTCGTAGATCCCGCGCGTGCAGGCCCCGCCGAAGAAGGCGAAGGCCTTGTCATGGGCATCGAACATCGAGCCATTGGGAGCGCCATTGGTCCAAGCGGCAATGGCGAGGCTCCTGCGTCTCGCGCGGATAGGCCCGGACAAACAGCATGCGGCTGTGGCAGAGCCGGACATGCGCTACATTCACAGTGGTGGTCGCACCTTCGATCACAACAATCTCGTGGCTCCAGTCAAATTGGTAGGCCTCGCCCGGATCGAAAATCAGCGGGACATAGGCGGCCGCGGTGGCCTCTTGTTCTTCCTTGGACCACGTGGCCGCGTAACGCCGGACAGCGTCATAGCCGCCGTCATATCCAAGGGCTCTCAGTTCTTCGAAGATCCGGATGCGGGTTAACCGCTCGCGCTTTGGCTTCCTCGCATTCGCCGCCAACATCTCTTCGAGCTTGTCTTTCCATGGCCCGATCTTTGGCAGAGGCTGAACGCGGCGTTCGTAGGTTGCTTCCGTCACACCAGACCGGATCACCTTCCGCACCGTATTCCGCGATACCCGCAGTTCCCGGCAGATTTGCTTGATCGGCTTGTTCGGCATTGGCCTCGGACCAATGGCGGCTCAATGCCTCAATCCTGAAAATACGCCCGCCGGATCTTTGCTATCGTCTCCACGACCAACATCCCACTCTGTGCTCCCCGATAACCTCGAGGGCATGATTCACATCAGTGTAAGGGGGTCATCTTTGGACGCCGATTTCCCCGCTACGGGGTCAAAATTGCATGCCTGTTCACACGTTCGGGTGCTGTTGTGCCCCGGTTTCAGGTCCCGCAGCGTCCGAGCAAGCTGGATCCATTCGCGGACAAGCTGTCTGCTTGGCTTGCCGCGCAATCGCGCAAGCCCCGCAAGCAGCGGCGCACGGTTAAGCAGCTGCATGTGGACCTGGCGGCTCTCGGCTTTACCGGCTCGTACGGGCGGGTGGCGGCCTTCATGCGGGCATGGCGCGCGGTACGCCAGCGCGTTCAGCAGTCGTCAGGCCGCGGCACGTTTGTTCCGCTGGCGTTTCAGCCGGGCGAAGCCTCCCAATTCGACTGGAGCGAAGACTGGGCGATTCTCGGTGGAGAGCGCACCAAGCTCCAGATTGCCCATATCAAGCTGTCGCACAGCCGGGCCTTCCTGGTCTGAGCCTACCTTCTGCAATCCCATGAGATGCTGTTCGACGCGCACTAGTATGCGCTCCGGGTCTCCGGCGGCGTGCCCCAGCGCGGGATTAATGACAGTGGGAATTGCCCGCCACTGGTTCAAGGGCAATGACCGCGCACACAGCGGTTGAACGGGTCGGCAAAGGCGTTGAGCTGACTAAAAAGTCTAGTTCAGCCTGGACCATCTGAACGAATCATTGGTGCTTTAGTTTGAGGGCAGCTGTCGAGTGCCCCACAGTGTATCCAATCCTCAAGGGCTTTTCATGCCCAGACAGTTTGGGAATGTCCCGAATGACTAGCAGTGCAAACAATACTGTATGTTGCCACAGGTTTGCACAGGCGAAACCGCGTCGATCAGGGTTTTTCTTCAGGGCTTTGCCGCGAAAGCCCCGTGAGTTGTCTATTTTGATTTCAGCTGCTGGTTAGCTGCAACCGAAGCAGGGGTAAGTCACAGAATTCTTTTTCCGAACTTGTTGTTGTGAGCATTCTGATGGGGAAGACCGGTAGGGCAGCAGCCCGCGCCGGAGTGTCAGAAGAGGGTTTGGAAATGGCTGTAGAAAAGGTAGACACGCTAGTTGTTGGTGCCGGGCAGGCCGGTGTGGCCATGAGCGAGCATCTGACCAGCCACGGCGTACCGCATCTGGTGCTGGAAAAAAACCGGATTGCAGAGGCCTGGCGGACCGGGCGCTGGGACTCGCTGGTTGCCAACGGCCCCGCTTGGCATGACCGTTTCCCGAACCTGGAGTACGAAGGAACTGACCCTGAGGCCTTTCCGGCCAAAGAGAGGGTTGCGGACTACATGGTTGAATATGCGGAACGGTTCAATGCGCCGATCCGCACCGGAGTTGAAGTGACCAGGGCCGGGCGTATTGACGGCACCGGCGGTTTCCGGGTCGAAACCTCGGATGGTGTGATCGAGACAAAGCGGATTGTGGCGGCAACCGGCGCATTCCAGCATCCTGTGATCCCGCCTGTGGTGCCCGAGGGCGCAGGGGTGAACCAGCTTCACTCTTTCCACTACCGCAATCCGGATCAGCTGCCCGAAGGTGCAGTGCTGGTGGTCGGGGCGGGGTCATCCGGTGCGCAGATCGCCGATGAGCTGAACCGGGCAGGCCGCAAGGTTTATCTTTCGGTGGGGCCGCATGACCGCCCGCCGCGGATGTACCGGGGCCGCGACTTTGTCTGGTGGCTGGGGGTGCTGGGCCTGTGGGATCAGGCTGCGCTGGAGCCGGGCAAGGAGCATGTGACGATTTCCGTCAGCGGCGCCTATGGCGGTCAGACCATGGATTTCCGCCGCCTGGCAGGCGAGGGGGTGACGCTGCTGGGCCTGACCGAGTCCTATGACAATGGAACCATGAAGTTTGCCGGCGATCTTCCGGAAAACATTGCCAATGGTGATGCCGACTATTTGAAGATGTTGGACTTGGCAGATGCTTATGTCGAACGCACTGGTGTTGATCTGCCAGAGGAGCCGGAGGCGCGCAAGGCCTTCCCTGACCCGGACAGCCTGACCAACCCGGTACGCGAGCTGGATCTTGCGGCAGAAGGCATCACTACCATCCTTTGGGCCACCGGCTTCCGCCAGGATTTCACCTGGATGAAAGTGGATGCCTTCGACGAACGCGGCCGCCCGCTGCATCAGCGCGGAGTTTCGGCAGAGCCGGGGGTCTACTTCTTGGGCTTACCCTGGCAGTCTCGGCGCGGCTCGACCTTTATCTGGGGGGTCTGGCATGATGCCAAGCATGTGGCTGACCAGATCGCTATCCAGCGCCACTACGAGGGCTATCGTGGCCCCAGCGAACGCCGCGCCGACGTGCTCTGAGCGCGGCGCTTAGCAGCAGCCTAAGCAAGGGGTAGCCAGACGGTAGTTTTGCTGCCCCGACGTGTGTGCGACAGTCACTAGAAAAACAACGCTGGCCGCACACGTAATCCCGCCATGCCAGGAGGACATCATGGCCCATACCCGTATCCGCAAGTTCAACACATCGGACACTTATCCGGAACAGAACCTGGACAATGATCTGTGCCAGGCGGTGGTGACACACGGCGGCAAAACCGTTTACCTGCGCGGCCAGTGCCCGCAGAACCTGGACGATGCGAAGAACATTGAAAGCCACGACCCGGTGGAGCAGACCCACAAGGTGATGCAGAACATCCAGCAGCTGATTGAAGAGTGCGGTGGCACAATGGAGCATCTGGTGAAGGTCGTCGTCTACATCACCGATGTGCGCCACCGCGAGGCGGTTTACCGCACCATGGGCGAATACATTAAAGGGGTGCATCCGGTGTCGACCGGCCTGGTTGTGCAGGCGCTGGCGCGGCCCGAGTGGCTGGTGGAGATCGACGGCACCGCGGTTATTCCGGACTGATCCGGAAGCGGGAAGGGGGCTGTCTGCCCCTCTTGAGCCTGCGGCTCAATTCACCCCCGAGGATATTTCCGGCCAGATGAAGAATGGATCCGTTTCCAGTGGCTGGTGAGGAGGAAAGACGATGACATTTTCGCTTGTGGCGCGCTGCGCGGAAACGGGCATGTTCGGGGTGGCGATTTCGTCCTCCTCTCCGGCGGTGGCAGCACGCTGTTCATTTGCGCGGGCGGGTGTTGGCGCTGCCGCAAGCCAGAATGTAACCGATCCAAGCCTCGGTCCGCTGGCACTGGACCTGATGGAGCAGGGCATGAGCGCCGCTGAAGCGGTTGCGGAAGTTCAGCGGCGCGGCAGGTTCATTGAATACCGGCAAGTGCTGGCCGTAGACAAAAGCGGCGACACGGCCATTCACTCCGGGCCGAACTCCCTGGGCATCTGGACGCAAGCAGAAGGCCAGGATGTGGCCTCGGGTGGCAACCTGCTGGCCAACGATGGCGTATGCCAGGCCATTGTGGACGGGTTCGCGGCTTCAACCGGCCATCTTGGCGACCGGCTGATTGCCGCGATGCGGGCCGGGCTGGCAGCTGGCGGCGAGGCCGGGCCGGTGCATTCTGCGGGCATGAAACTGGTCGACAAGGTGAGCTGGCCGGTGGCCGACCTGCGCTGTGATTGGACCGGGGATTGCCCGATCGAAAACATTGCTGCGGCCTGGGATATCTACAAGCCGCAGCTGGATGCCTATGTCCAGCGCGCGCTCGACCCGCGCGAGGCGCCGTCTTACGGCGTGCCGGGCGACGAATAAACAGGAGTGGGACTATGCTGGACTATACATTTGACGACTGGAAATCCCGTGCAGCGGCTCTCTCATTCCGCAGCCAGGCTTTCATTGATGGCAAATTTACCGACGCTGTGTCGGGTAAGACTTTTGCAAGTGTGAACCCGGCGACGGGCGAAGTGCTGGCGCAAGTAGCCGAATGTGATGCAGAGGATGTGGACCGTGCGGTGGCTGTCGGCCGCCGCGCGTTTGAGGACGGACGCTGGTCGCGGATGGCGCCGGGTGACCGCAAGGCGGTGATGCTGAAGCTGGCGGATCTGATCCGGGAAAATCTGGAGGAGATGGCGCTGCTGGACAGCCTGGACATGGGCAAGCTGGTGACCGATGCGGCCACCATCGACGCGCCCGGGTCGGCGCATTTTTTTCAGTGGTATGCCGAGGCCATCGACAAGGTCTATGACGAGGTGGCGCCGACCGGGCCGGGTGATCTGGCATTGGTGTCGCGCGTGCCGTTAGGTATTGTGGGCGCGGTAACACCCTGGAACTTCCCGCTGGACATGGCGACCTGGAAAGCGGCGGCGGCGCTGGCGGCCGGGAACTCCGTGGTACTGAAACCGGCGGAGCAGTCGCCGCTGTCTGCACTGCGGCTGGCCGAGCTGGCGGCAGAGGCCGGGGTGCCGGACGGGGTATTCAACGTGGTGCCGGGCTATGGTGCCACTGCGGGTAAGGCGCTGGGGCTGCATATGGATGTGGACTGCCTCGCCTTCACTGGCTCCACCGCCATTGGCAAGATGTTCATGCAGTATTCCGGGCAGTCGAACCTGAAACAGGTTTGGCCTGAAACCGGCGGCAAAAGCCCAAATCTGGTATTCGCCGACTGCGAGGACCTGGATGCAGCTGCCGACATGGCTGCCTTTGGCATCTTCTTCAACCAGGGTGAGGTCTGTTCGGCCAACTCGCGGCTTTATGTCGAGCGTTCGGTCAAGGATGCCTTTGTCGAGAAGCTGATTGCCCGCGCCGAGGCGGCCCAGCCGGGGGATCCGCTGGATCCGGCCTCGAAAATGGGCGCCATCGTGGATGAGAAGCAGACCGAGGGCATCATGCGTTTCGTTGAGGCGGGCAAATCCTCGGCCAATCTGGTGGCGGGCGGTGAGCGCGTGACCGTCGGTGGCCAGGGCTGTTTTGTGCAGCCGACGATCTTTGACGACGTGAGCCACGACAACCCGCTGGCGCGGGATGAAATTTTTGGCCCGGTGCTGTCGGTCATTCCGTTTGATAGCGAGGAGGAGGCCGTCGCCATGGCCAATGACTCGATCTATGGTTTGGCGGCTTCGGTCTGGACGGCCAACCTCAGCCGCGCCTGCCGGGTGTCGGACAAGCTGCAGGTGGGCACGGTCTCGGTTAACACGGTGGACGCGTTGTCGGCGCAGACGCCCTTTGGCGGTATGAAGCAGTCAGGCTTCGGACGCGATCTGTCGCTGCATAGCCTGGAAAAATATACCGCGCTGAAAACCACTTGGATCAAATACCGGGCTTGATCGGCCCGGTCCTGCTCCGGCATAGTCGCTGACATGCCTTTGCGTTTCACACTGCGCCAGCTGGAGTATTTCGTCGCCGTGGGCGAGGCCGGGTCTATTGCCCTGGCCTCGGAGAAGGTGAATGTCTCCTCGCCGTCGATCTCGGCGGCGGTGTCGCAGCTGGAAAATGAGTTCGGCCTGCAGCTGTTTGTGCGTAAGCACGCACAAGGGCTGTCGCTGACCCAGGCCGGGCATCAGTTCATGGATCAGGCGCGCGCGGTTCTGTATGAGGCCGGGGCGCTCAGCCGACTGGCGGACAATATCTCGGGTTTCGTGCAGGGGCCTTTGTCGGTGGGGTGCCTGCTGACCTTTGCCCAGCTCATCGTGCCGGGCCTGCGCCGCCAGTTCGAGGCGCTTTATCCGGCGGTGACCATCAGCCAGACGGAGCGCGATCAGGCCGGGCTAATCAACCTGATCCGGCAGGCGCGGATCGACGTTGCGCTGACCTATGACCTGAACATCCCGGCGGACCTGACATTCAACGCGCTTGCGGAGCTTCCGCCCTATGCGCTGCTGAGCGAAAATCACCCGCTGGCGGACCGCGACAGCGTCACGGTGGAAGATCTGGCCGCGCATCCGATGGTGCTGCTGGATCTGCCGCTGAGCGCTGAGTATTTCCTGTCGTTCTTCGAGGATGCCGGAGTTACGCCGCAGATTGCCGAGCGCACCCGCGACATGGCGGTGATGCGCGGGCTGGTGGCAAACGGCTTTGGCTATTCCATTGCCAATATCCGTCCAGTGACAGACATGTCGCCGGACGGGCGCAAGCTGAGCTTCGTGCCAATTGCAGGCAAGCTGCGTCCTATGCGGATGGGGCTGCTGACGGCTGAGGGCGCCGAGAACGTTCTGACCGTCAAGACTTTCATCCACTATTGCCAGGAACGGATCACTGACGGAACCGTGCCGGGCATCCGCATCGGGGACGGCGGCGGCGCTTAGGCGGCGGCTAATCAATGCTTCCGTAAGCGCAACTTTCGCCTTTTGGCCGGTCCTGTACCTTTGAGGTGCTCTTGCACCGAAGGAGATGGAAATTGCGCGATCCCCGCTATGATATTCTGTTCGAGCCGATGAAGATCGGTCCGCTCACCGCCAAGAACCGCTTTTACCAGGTGCCCCACTGCAACGGCGGCGGCTACCGGGACCCCTCTGCGGCGGCTGCGATGCGGGGCATCAAGGCCGAGGGTGGCTGGGGCGTGATCTTCACCGAACAGTGCGAGATGCATCACACCTCTGAAATCACCCCCTTCATCGAATTGCGCCTGTGGGAGGACAAGGACATCCCGCAGCTCAGGAAGATGTCGGAGCGGATGAAGACCCACGGTGCACTGGCCGGGATCCAGCTGGCCTATTCCGGCATCAACGGCCCGAACCTTTATTCCAAGGAGGTGCCGCTGGCGCCGTCAGCGCTGCCGATCCGCACCTTCACCAATGATCCGGTGCAGGCCCGCGCGCTGGACAAGCAGGACATCAAGGACCTGCGCCGCTGGTTCGTGAATGCGGCGAAACGGTCGAAAGAGGCCGGATTTGACCTGATTTGCCTTTACGGCGCGCATGGCTTTGGCATCTTTCAGCACTTCCTGAGCCGGGCGACCAATCAGCGGTCGGATGAATACGGCGGATCCCTGGAGAACCGGGCGCGTTTCAGCCAGGAAGTCATCGCCGATATGCGCGATGCGGTTGGCGATACGATGGCGATCACCCTGCGGGTGTCGCTGGACGAAACCATCGGCGAACTCGGTTTCTCCAATGCAGAGGTGCGCGACTATATCGAGATGAACAAGGACCTGCCGGACCTGTGGGATCTGGCGCAGGGCACGTGGGAGGATTGCTCCGGCCCAAGCCGCTTCAAGGAAGAGGCTGCGCAGGAACAATTGGTGCGCGGCATTCATGAGCTGACGGACAAGCCCATCGTGGGGGTTGGCCGCTTCACCAGCCCGGATGTGATGGCCAAGATGGTGAAATCCGGCACGCTCGATTTCATCGGCTGCGCGCGGCCGTCGATTGCCGATCCGTTCCTGCCGAAGAAGATTGAGGAGGGCCGGATCGAGGACATCCGTGAATGCATCGGCTGCAATATCTGCATCACCGGCGACATGACCATGTCGATCAGCCGCTGCACCCAGAACCCGACATTTATGGAGGAATGGCGCAAGGGCTGGCATCCGGAGAAGATGAACACCAAGGGCGATAGCTCCAACGTGCTGGTCGTCGGCTCCGGCCCGGCAGGCCTGGAAGCCGCCTGGGCGCTGTGCCGCCGCGGCTATGACGTGGCAGTGGCCGAGGCCAAGGACGTGATCGGTGGCCGCGTGACCCGCGAACGCACTCTGCCGGGTCTCAATGCCTGGGGCCGTGTGGTCGACTACCGCGACTACCAGCTGAGCCAGCGCCCGAACGTGGAGATCTACCGTGAAAGCCCGCTGGATGCGGACAGCATTCTGGAGTTCGGCTTTGAGAACATCTGTATCGCCACCGGCTCCACCTGGCGCCGGGACGGGGTCTCGCGCCAGCATGTGGTGCCGATGCCGATCGCCGAAGGTGCCAAGGTCTATACGCCCGACGACCTGATGGACGGCACCATCCCCGAAGGCCGCGTGGTGGTCTATGACGACGACCACTACTACATGGGCGGGGTTCTGGCGGAACTGCTGGCCTCCAAGGGTGCGCAGGTGACGCTGGTCACGCCCTCAGCCTTTGTCAGCGATTGGACCAACAACACGCTGGAGCAGGTGGCGATCCATCCACGCCTGGTGGAGGCCGGGGTGGAGATTGTGCTGAACCGCGGCTTGACAGAAATCCACGCGGGCCATGTGGTCAGCAACTGCACCTACACGGACCGCACCTGGAACATCGAGGCGGATGCCGTGGTCATGGTCGCCTCGCGCACCGGTAACGACAGCCTCTTCGAGGAACTGCGCGCCCGTGAGGCGGAATGGGCGGATGCCGGCATCAAGTCGGTCAAGATCATAGGCGACGCCAGCGCGCCGGGGCCGATTGCCTGGGCGACCTATGCAGGCCACCGTTATGCGCGCGAGCTTGATGGCCCGGATATCGGCGATGCGCTGCCCTTCCGCCGCGAGATTACCGAGCTGGCCGTGGACTGACGATGACAGCAACGCTGGACATACTGGAGCGGCTGACCGGGTTCGACACGGTCAGCCGCAACTCCAATCTGGAGCTGGCTGCCTATGTGGAGGGCTTCCTGGTTGAGCGCGGTTTCGCAGTGGTGCGGCTGCCGTCGCCGGATGGCTCCAAGACCGGGCTGTATGCCGAGAAAGGCCCCGCTGGGCAGGGGGTTCTGCTGTCTGCGCATACGGATGTGGTGCCGGTGGACGGGCAGAAGTGGACCCGCGATCCGTTCCGGCTGACCCGGGATGGAGGCCGGGTCTATGGCCGCGGCACAACCGACATGAAGGGCTATGTCGCCAGCGCACTGGCGCTGGCGGATCGTGCCGCAAAGGTGGATCTAAAGGAGCCGCTGAAAATCGCGCTGTCCTATGACGAGGAGGTCGGCTGCGTCGGCATTCAGGAGATGCTGGAGCGCCTGGCTCCGCTGATCGGCAAACCGCGGGCCTGTTTTGTGGGGGAACCGACGGAGATGAGAGTCGCCATCGGCCACAAGGGAAAAGCTGCCCTGCGCGCGGTGTGCCAAGGCCAAAGCGGCCATTCAGCGCTGGCCCCCAATTTCACCAACGCTTTGCACCTCGCGGGGGATTTCCTGGCGGAGCTGCGGGCATTGCAAGAAGATTTTGCCGCCGTTGGCGCGCGGGACGCAGCCTATGCAGTGCCCTATTCCACGGTGCATGTTGGTAAAATGAATGGCGGCACCGCGCTCAACATCGTGCCGGACCGGTCAGAGCTGACCTTTGAATACAGACTTTTGGCGGCGGACAACGGGGAAGACATTCTGGCCCGCATTCAGGCCGCCGCCGAACGGGTCAGCAACCGCTACCCGGCTGAGGCCTGTATCGAGGTGGAGCAGTACAACGCTTACCCCGGCCTGGACGTGCCTGCAGATAGCCCAGTAGTCCCTTTTGCGCAGAAGCTTGCCCAGAGCGATGGCACCACCAAGGTCGCCTTTGGCACTGAGGCCGGGTTCTTTGACCAGTTGGGTGTGCCCACTGTGGTCTGCGGCCCGGGCTCGATGGAGGGGCAGGGTCACAAACCTGACGAATATCTGGAGCTGAGTCAGGTTGCCGCCTGCGACGCGATGATGGACCGGATCCTGAACGATCTGACAACTTGAGAAACACGGCACGGCGACAATCGCCTATCTGCAGGCCAGAGTTTATCGTTCCGGCTCATTTAGCATGGCAGCGGGTGAAAGGATTCCCTCAATGCTGGCGGCAGGCAAGCTGCCCTGCTCCTTCAGCACCGCACGGATGCTGCGGCCCGAGGCCAATGCCTCCTTGGCGATCCTGGCAGCGGCATCATAACCCAGATGCGGTGCCAGAGCGGTGGCCAGCACCAGGCTGTTGTCCAGAAGGGCGGCGCAGCGGCCCTCATTGGCGGTGATCCCCGAAACGCATTTCACAGTCAGCACGTCAACGGCATTTTTTAGGATACGGATGGATTCCAGCAGGTTATAGGCCACCACCGGCTCCATCGCATTGAGTTGCAGCTGCCCTGCTTCCGCGGCCATGGTGACGGTAAGATCATTGCCGATTACCTGGAAGCAAACCTGATTGACAACCTCAGGGATCACCGGGTTCACCTTGCCCGGCATGATCGACGACCCCGCTTGCACCGCGGGCAGATTGATCTCACCAAAACCGGCGCGGGGGCCGGAGGACAACAGCCGCAGATCGTTGCAGATCTTCGAGAGCTTCACCGAGACCCGTTTCAGGATACCGGAATAGGCGACAAAGGCGCCAAGGTCAGAAGATGCCTCGATCAAGTTGCCTGCCTGCTTCAGTTCAAATCCGGAAAGATGCGAAAGGTATTGCAGCGCCAGCGGGGCATAGCCGGGTTCTGCGTTTACCCCGGTGCCGATGGCAGTGCCGCCAAGGTTCACTTCGGTCAGCAGTTGGCTGATGTCGCGCAGCCGGTCGATGTCCTCGCCAACGGTGGTGGCAAAGGAGGCGAATTCCATGCCCAATGACATCGGTACAGCGTCCTGCAACTGGGTGCGGCCGACCTTGGCGATGCAGCAAAAGGCCTCTGCTCGCTCGCCGAATGCCTGCTGCAGCCGGTGCAGCGCCTTGCACAGCGGTCCGGTGCTGGCCAGAACCGCCAGCCGGATCGCTGTCGGGTAGACGTCATTGGTGGACTGGCCATGGTTCACGTCGTCATTCGGATGCAAGTGCGCGTAGTCGCCGGGTAGGTGTCCCATCCTCAGCAGCGCCAGATTGGCAATAACCTCATTGGCGTTCATGTTGGTGGAGGTGCCGGCCCCGCCCTGGATCATGTCGACGCAGAAGTGCCGGTGATGGCGGCCGCGCGCAATCTCATTGCATGCGTCCACAATCACCTTTGCTTTGTCCGGCACCAAGCCGCCGGTTTCCGCGTTTGCACTGGCTGCCGCGGATTTTACCATCGCCAGCGCTCGCACCAGCGCCGGGAAATGCGACAGCGGCACCCCAGTGATTGGGAAGTTTTGCCGGGCCCGTTCTGTCTGGATGCCATGTAGGCAATCTGCGGGCAGCTTCATTTGGCCGATGGAGTCCCATTCCGTGCGCGTATTATGCATTGCCGTCTGTCCTGCCGCTGGAAGTATTTTCCAAGGCCATAGCCAGATCCGCAGGCGAGCCGAAGATGCAGTTTCCGTTGCAAGGCTTAGGGTCAGGCGAAGCAGGTGATCAACTCTCCAGTGTATGCTCTAAGGCATTGTTTTGGAGTGACTTTCAAAGATTAGGTAAAGGCTAACATTTGCTGAGGGAGTCAATTCTTAAGCAAGCCTCCCGGCCTTCCTATGCTGGATCAAACGACACGCGGCAGAGGGGAGGCGCAAGTGCCCAGCAACAAGACAGATGCGATTGATGTGCGTAACGCGGTCAAACGCTATGGGGACTTCACTGCCCTCAAGCGGATTTCGCTGACCATCAAGGACAATGAATTTTTTACCCTGCTTGGCCCCTCCGGCTGCGGCAAGACTACGCTATTGCGGATGATCGCCGGCTTCGAGGATGTGACCGAGGGTGAGATCCTGCTTTATGGCGACGAAATCGAAAAGCTGCCGCCGCATCAGCGGCCGGTGAACACCGTGTTCCAGAACTATGCGCTGTTCCCGCATATGACGATCCTGGACAACGTGGCCTTTGGCCTGGAGATGCGCGGCAAATCCAAAGCCGACGCCCGCAAGCGCGCGGGTGAGATGCTGGAGCTGGTCCAGCTGTCGCAATTCGCTGCACGCAAACCGTCTCAGCTCTCAGGCGGCCAGCAGCAGCGTGTGGCGCTGGCGCGTGCGCTGGCGCCACAGCCAAAAGTCCTGCTGCTGGATGAGCCGCTGTCGGCGCTGGACCTGAAGCTCAGGAAGGCCATGCAGCTGGAGCTGAAGCACCTGCAGCGGGAAACCGGGATCACCTTCATCTTTGTGACCCACGATCAGGAGGAAGCGCTGACCATGTCCGACCGCATCGCGGTGATGTCGGCGGGCGAGATGCAGCAGCTGGGCACGCCGACCGAGATTTACGAACAGCCGCGCAACATGTTCGTGGCGGATTTCATCGGCGAAACCAACTTGTTGGAGGTTTCGGTGGATCAGGTGATGAACGGCCGCGCTACTTGCCACCTGGGCGGCGGCCACGCGCTGACCTGCAATTCGGTGGACGGCATCGGCGAAGGCGCCAAGGTGCATATGTCGGTGCGGCCCGAACGGCTGTTCATGTCCGATGCACCGGTGGAGGCCGAAAGCCTCAAGGGCCGGGTTGCCGAGAACATCTTTGTCGGCACCGACATCAGCACGCTGGTCGATCTGGCCGAGGGGCCGCAATTCATCGTGCGCACTTCCAATTCCGACCGCGGCAACAAGCGGATCTTTGAGCCGGGCAGCGAGATTTTCGTCAACATGGAGCTGGGGGCCGGGCGCCTCCTGATGGACTGATGGCAGCAGGCGCAGCAAGCGGCGGCTCAGCCCGCGCAGACACATACAAGGACGCCCGCGGCTGGCTGCTGCTGCCGTCCTGGGCGGTGCTCGGC
This sequence comes from Leisingera sp. ANG1, assembly GCF_000203975.2. Taxonomy (GTDB): domain Bacteria; phylum Pseudomonadota; class Alphaproteobacteria; order Rhodobacterales; family Rhodobacteraceae; genus Leisingera. Next base: position 141,125 of record NZ_AFCF02000003.1, read on the forward strand.
ATCTTTGTGCTGGGTCCCGTCTGCATGATGCTGATCTATTCCTTCCTGACCAAGGAATTCCGAGGCGGGGTGATCTGGGAACCTTCACTTGCGGCTTACGATCAGTTCTTCTTTGACCGCGGGCTGTTCGGAGATGAGCCGCCCAAGCTCGAGTGGACCTATATCACCATCTTCTGGCGCTCGATCTGGCAGGCCGGGGCGGCGACGCTCCTCAGCCTTCTGATCGGCTTCCCCACCGCCTATTTCATCGCTACGCGGCCGGAAAACGTGCGGCCCGTCTGGGTGTTCCTGATCACCATCCCCTATTGGGTGAATCTGCTGATCCGCACCGTCAGCATGAAATTCCTGCTGCGCGATCAGGGCCCGCTGAATGACTTCCTGATCGGCACCGGGCTGATCGACAGCCCCATTCACATCGTCAACACGAACTTTGCGGTGCAGTTGGGTCTGTTCTACTCCTACCTGCCGTTCATGGTGCTGCCGGTCTATGCGGCGGTGGAACGCTACAACTTCTCGCTCTCTGAGGCGGCGGCGGATCTCTATGCCAGCAAGTGGACCACCCTGCGACGGATCGTGCTGCCTGCGGTGAAACCGGGCGTGGTAGCGGGCTGCATCCTGGTATTCGTTCCCTCGATGGGCTCCTTCCTGGCGCCTGATCTGCTGGGCGGTGCCAAGAACTTCATGATCGGCTCCCTCATCGAGGAGCAGTTCAAGGGCAACGCGGGCAACTGGCCGTTCGGCGCTGCCGCGTCGATGATCCTGCTGACCATGGTGCTGATCATCCTGATGTTCTCCGCCCGCCAGCAGGCCAAAACAGACAAGGCAGGGGGCTGAGCCATGGCGCATGTGAATGACAATATCAAAGCCTACAAGGGTTTCCGCTCCATCACTCTCATGTGTCTGGCGGTCCTTTATGCGCCGCTGCTGATCGTCACCATCTACAGCTTCAACGCCTCCCAATCGATCACCAACTGGGAGGGGATCTCCTTGCGCTGGTACGCCGATGTGTTCACCGGGCCGGAAAGCGAGAAGTTCAAGGTCGCGGCCTTCAACAGCTTCACCATCGCCATCATCGCGGCGACGGCCAGCACAACAATTGCCACCCTGGCGGCAACCGCAATGGTCCGCGGCGGCAACTTCAAGCTGCGCACGGTGTCCTTCGGCCTGATCTCGCTGCCCCTGATGGTGCCGGAGATTGTAACGGCGGTTGCGACGCTGATCTTCTTCAACGCGATCGGCTTCACCCGCGGCTACATGACCATTCTGGTCGCCCATATCGCCTTCTGCATCCCCTTTGCCTACCTGCCGATCTCGGCCCGGATGCAGGGGATCGAGGACAGCTTTGAGCAGGCGGCGATGGACCTTTACGCGACCAAGCGTCAGGCCTTCACCAAGATCCTAATGCCGCTGATGGCGCCGGGCATCATCTCGGGCTTCCTCTTGGCCTTCATCGTCTCGCTCGACGACTTCATCATCACCAACTTCGTCAAGGGTGCAGGCGTTGAGACCCTGCCTACCGCGATCTTCGGCTCCGTCAAACAGGGCATCAAACCCAACATCATGGCGATCTCGACCATGCTGCTGAGCGTCTCAATCGTAATGGTCACCATCAGCTACTTCGTCAGCAAATCCGACAATACAAAATGATCCAACCTGGAGGGAAACACATGAAAAATCTGCTGAAATCCAGCGCCGCAGCTCTTGCTCTGAGTGTTGCTGCCACTGCCGCCGCCGCCGAGGGCAAACTGGTCCTCTACCATTGGTTCGAATACATGCCGCAGGAGGTGCTCGACAAGTTCACCGCCGAGACCGGCATCGAGGTGACTATGGACACCTACGATTCCAATGAATCCATGCTGGCGACGCTGAAGGCGGGCGGTATGGGCACTTATGACCTGGCAGTGCCGGGCGACTATATGGTCAGCATCATGGCGGGCGAGGGGCTTCTGGACACCATTGCCAATGGCGAACTGGCGAACAAAGGCAACATCGCGCCGGAATGGGCCGACCCCAGCTTTGACCCGGGCCGCGCGTCCTCGATCCCCTACCAGTGGGGCTCCACCTCCTTTGCGGTGAACCGCGACGCCTACAGCGGCGACATCCAGACCACTGCCATTCTGTTTGAGCCCCCGGCAGAGCTGTCGGGCAAGATCAACATGCTGGACAGCCAGGGCGAAGTGATGGCGATGGCCTCGCTGCATCTGGGCATTCCGCAATGCTCCACCGACCGCGAGCAGCTGAAAGCGCTGAATGCCATGCTGCAGGACGCCAAGCAGCATTGGGCATCCTTCAACTCGGATACTGCCAAGGAAGTGCTGGTGTCAGGGGATGCGGCTGTCGGACAAATCTACGATGGTTTCGCCGCCAAGGCGCGGGAGGAAGGCGCCAATGTGGAATACGCATATCCGACCCAGGGCTATGTTGCCTGGATGGACAATGTGGTGCTGCTGAAGGACGCGCCGAACCGGGAAAACGCGCTGAAATTCATGGACTTTTTGCTGGAACCTGAAAACATCGCGGCAGTCACCAACTATGCCCAGTACAATGCCGGGGTGACTGGGGTAGCCGGCTTCCTGGATCCTGCACTGGCCGCGCAGCCGGAAAAGAACCCTCATGCGGATGCGGGCGATGGGGTGTTTATCGAGGTCTGCAATCAGGAGGCCCAAGCGGTCTATGACCAGATTTGGACCAACCTTAAGAAGTAAGAACCTTACCTGATTTCCCCAATAGGCAAGCTGTCCCGGGCATCAATTGCCCGGGCTTTTTTGGTTGAAAACTCTGACTGGGGCCGCCAATGACAAATAAGTTCGGCAAAACTTACTCAGCGCTGAAAAGGCGAGTGCAACAAGGAACGCAGATCAGGACCCCTAGCAGCCTTTGGCGCAGACGCAGCGAATACTCACTGTGTCCGGCTCCTTGTGAGTGGCTCGTTCCAGCCTCGCTGCGCGCTGCATCAATGGCGGGTTTCATCGCCGCGACACAGCGCCAGATTTGAGCGCATGAAGCATTTCTTCCGCAGCAAGCGCGCGCAGCAAAAAATCACAATGACCGGGTTGGGCTCTGAGGGTGAGTTCGCTGCTGTCAGGGCAAATGGTCGGTCCAGGCTGCTTCGTCTATCGCTGCGCTGTCAGTGCGCCGCCAGATGAGCGAGGAATATGACATTTTCTGCATCCAGACCGGTATAGCCTGCATGGTTGAGAAGGACATCCACATTGTCGCCCGGTTGGCCGGTACCCCCTTGGCGGGATGCCGGGATGCCAATCACGCGAACTGACCACGCTGATTGCCAGCCTCGGCCTCGCCCTTTTGGACGAGGTTGTTAGGCGTGGAAACGTGCCTCGTCCTCCTCTTTGTCTGGAGGCAAACATGGCACAGAATATCTACGACAATCCCGATTTTTTTGCTGGCTACAGCCAGCTTCCCCGGCAGGTTCACGGGCTGGAAGGTGCGCCGGAATGACCGGCAATTCGGGCGCTGTTGCCCCGACTGTCAGGCAAGCGCGTGGCGGACCTGGGCTACAGCTTCGGCTGGGCAGCACGGTGGTTCTTCGGTCAGGGGGCTGCTTCAGTTCTTGGGTTTGACCTGTCTCAGAACATGATCGAATGTGCGAGGGCCGACACCGAGGATTCCGCAATCGAATACCGGATTGTTGACTTGGAAACGCTTGAATTGCCCTAGGCGGCATTTGATCTGGTCTACAGCGCTTTGACCTCCCACTACGTGCAAGATTTTGAACGGCTGATCCGCATGATCCATGCGGCGTTGGCGCCTGGCGGGGATCTGGTCTTCACCATCGAGCATCCGATCTTCATGGCAGCCGCCCGCCCCCAGTGGACGCAAGATGAAGACGGCCGAAAGACCTGCCGGTTAACGGCTATTCTCTTGAGGGCGAGCGCCGCACTGACTGGTTTGCCAAGGGCGTGCTGAAGCACCATCGGACCCTGGCGACAATGATCAACACGCTGATCAGCGCGGGGTTCGACCTGCGCCGGGTGGAAGAGTTTGCGTCCACACCTGAACAGACTGCGGAGTTGCCGGACCTGGCCGAAGAACTGGAGCGGCCTATGATGCTGCAGGTTTCGGCGCGCAAAATCTGATCCTATCGCCGCCCAGTCTAATCGCTTGGGCGGCGGACTTTCCAATGACCGGGTTGGGCTCGAACCTGCCGTCCACTGCATGAATCAGTAACGTTAGCTGCCTGCGTAAACAGGACACAGGATGGCGCCTTGGCTGCGTTTGCAACCAAAAACGGCCCGGCTTGGATCAGAAATGCTTGGCAGGTGCAGGCAATTTTTTCTTAAAAACAGTCCGCATCGGGTCAGTTTTGTCTGACGTTTGACACTTAATTGTCGGGCGACACAAAGTTTTGGCATTAGCGACAGAACCTTGCCTTTTTCGTGTCTCCAACATCCCCGCTCGCGCCTCCTGTTCCGCCAGTGGCGAAGCCTTCCCTGATTTTCACTTCGGAAGACCTCGTGTCTTCCGGAGGGCATGCGGACCAATCAAATGAAAATGCCGGGGCAGGGGGGAGCGGGCGCAGCCCGTCGATGCCCTGCCGCGACCCCTGGAACATGCAATCCGCGCGTGCCGCGAGGACTACTACTGTTTCTTTCTGAAGGCCGCAGTTGCCCAGCTGCCAATCAGCTCAGCCTTGTCCCGCAAAAAGGATCGTCACCCTCCGGGACGGAAACTGGGTAGTGCAAACGACTTGTGTCCGCGGTGAAAAGTGGCTCGGAACGAGACGCTTTCCGCCGCTCCCGGCCGCAGGGAGATTGAGCTATCCAATATCCGTCCAGATGCCGATGCAGTCGGTATCCGGATAGAGCCCGGTCACGAGCTGAAAAGTGCGGGATTTTCTGACCCAAGAATGGGCTCTGAAGACGAGCTCGGCAATGCGGACCTTATGCCTACACGGCAGGGCCTGCTAAACAACAGTCTGCAATGAGGCCTACAAAGCGTATTCAGCACCTGAAACAACGTTTGCGGTACTTTCCTAAACTGGACGTCGGGCAAGTAAATGGCGGTGCCAGACGAACTGTTTGCACGCATAAAGTTGAATGCCGCCCTGGGCCGAATTACCTGCACCGGGCTGAATACCGTCCGGTGCAGGCTGCGGTTCAGGCGAAGCTGACGCCATTCAGGTTCATTGGCAGCGCCGTCACCCGCGGGCCGTTGACTGCAATGGCATTGGCCAGCGCCGGCGCCGAGGGAGGCGTGCCGGGCTCACCGACCCCCGTGGGCATCTCTGCAGAGGGCACGATATGCACTTCGATGGCGCCGATGTCGCCGATCCGAAGCGGCTCATAGTCGGGGAAGTTGAACTGGTCCACTTCGCCCCCGGTCAGAGTGATCACGTTGCGCATCGCGTGGCCTAGGCCATAGCCGATACCGCCCTCCATCTGCGCTTTGATCACATCCGGGTTGACCGCGATGCCGCAATCCACCGCGCAGGTGACCTTCTCGATCTTCACGCCGCCATCGGCATTGCCGGAGATCTCTACCAGCTCGGCCACATAGCTGCCAAAGCTCTTGTGGACGGCGATGCCCTGGCTGCGGCCCTCCGGCGCGCTGCCCCAGCCGCCTTTGTCGGCGGCCAATATCAATACCCCCGCCAGCCGCTGCTGGTCGTCGCCGCCGCCCTCCAGCAGGGTGAGGCGGAAATCCACGGGATCGCGGCCTGCAGCGCGGGCGGCCTCGTCCATCATCACCTCCATCACATAGGCCGTGTGGGTGTGCCCGACCGAGCGCCACCACAGGACGGAAGTTGCCTTGGCCACGTCGGTGAGCCCGGTGAACTGCCCCGGGATCCTGTAGGGGGTGTCTGCCACGCCCTCGACCGAGCTGTGATCGACGCCGCCGTGCACCATCATGCTCTCAAACGCGGTGCCCTTGAGGATCGACTGCGCGGCGATGCGGTGGTCCCAGCCGGTGATATTGCCCGCCGCGTCCAGACCCACCCGCACACGGTGCGCCACCGCGGGGCGGTAATAGCCGCCGGTGATGTCATCCTCGCGCGACCAGACCAGTTTCACCGGGCGGGTGCGGTCAGTCAGGGCAAAGGCCAGCGCCGCCTCCACCTGGTAATCCGCCGTCGGCGTGGCGCGGCGGCCGAAGGAGCCGCCGGCAAACATCGTGTTGATGCGGACCTTCTCCATCGGCAGCTGGAAGATCTGCGCCAGCGCCATGTGCGGGCCGGTGGGGAACTGGCAGCCGTCGTGCAGGGTGACGCCGCCGTCCGCGTCGGCCTCGATGGTGCAGGTGAGCGGTTCCATCGGCGCATGCGCCAGCAGCGGGAAGTAGAAAGTCTGCTCGACCACCTGTGCCGCCCCTTCGATCTGCTCTGTGGTGGCGGCGTGGTCGGCGCCGGTCACGTTATACTCCGGCTCCGCGTTTACCGCGGCCAGCAGCTCCTCGCGGATCTGGTCCGAGCTGCGGCTTTCGGCGTTTGAGAAATCCCAGTCCACCGTGATCGCATCGCGGGCCTGGAACGCGGCCCAAGTGTCCTCGGCATAGACCGCGACGCCCGCCTGGTTGGGCAGCACGGCGGCGCGGATGTAGCCTTTGACCGCCTTGGCGCCGGCATCGTCAAACCCGCTGGCCAGCCCGCCCATCCGCGGGGTGCGGATGATGACGGCAACCATCTGGTTCGGCAGATGCAGGTCCATCGCATACATTGCGGTGCCGTTGGTCTTGGGCAGGGAGTCCTTGCGTTTGACCGAGGCGTTGCCGATCAGGCGGAATTCGCTGGGGTCCTTCAGCCGCGGCTCTGCCGGGGCTTCCATCTGGGCGGTGGCAGCGACAAACTCTGCCAGCGGCGCCTCTTGGCCTGCGCCCTTGATGACGCCGTCCTCAAGAGTCAGCTCTGTGGCGTCTGCGCCCCATGCCTCAGCCGCGGCCTTGATGAGCATCTCGCGCGCGGCGGCCCCGGCCTGGCGGTACTGCATAAAGGAATTGGCCATCGCGGTGGAGCCGCCGGTGCCCTGCATCTGGCCGAACGCCAGGTTGGCATAGCGCGAGGGGTCGGAGGGCGCGAATTCGTACTGGATGTCCTCCATCGAAACACCCAGCTCCTCGGCGATCAGCGTGGTGAGGCCGGTGGCCGGGCCCTGCCCCTTCTCGAAGTGCTTGACGATGGCAGTGACGGTGCCGTCTGCATCGATCTTCACAAACGGGTTCAGCTGCGCCGGTGCGGCGCCCGCCGCCAAAGCGCCGTCTGGACGGACGCCGACATAAAGGACCGCAGCAGCGGCAGCAGCGGATTCCAGGAAGCCGCGGCGGGAGGTATTGAGGGTCATTTCAGGCCTCCATCATTTCAGATGCGCGCTGGATCGCGGCGCGGATGCGCTGGTAGGTGGCGCAGCGGCAGGCGTTGCTGTTCATGTAATCGTCGATCTCTTCCACCGTCGGCTTGGGGTTTTCGCTCAGCAGCCCCACAGCGGACATGATCTGGCCGGACTGGCAGTAGCCGCACTGCACCACGTCCAGCTCCACCCAGGCGTCCTGCACGGCTTTGGACACCTTGGAGTCCAGCCCTTCGATGGTGGTGATCTCGGCGCCTTCGGCGTCCTCGACATAGGTCTGGCAGGAGCGCACCGGCTGACCGTCCAGATGCACGGTGCAGGCGCCGCAGGCGGCGACGCCGCAGCCGAATTTGGTGCCGGTCAGCTTCAGTTCATCCCGGATCACCCACAACAGCGGGGTTCCGGGCTCGGCCTCGACCTGATGCGTCCGGCCGTTGAGTTTCAGTGATAGTGCCATGGCTATGGGGCCTCCCCTTGGCTGGAATTTCTGGTTCAGGATTTTTCGAAGTCTGCAAAGGCACCGGCATAGTCGGGATGCCAGCGCGACAAGGCCGGGCGGTTCTCCAGGATATCGCCCAGGGCCCAGGCAACTCGGCGCCGGTCGCGGGCCGGCGTCACGTCGTTGTCCGGGCAAAGAATGTAGAAATCGCCCGCTGCCATGCGGGTCAGCAGGTGATCCACGGTCTGCTCCGAGGTCCAGGCAGAGGCGGGTTTCTCCAGAATGTGGCGGGCGATCATGCCGGTATAGGTGAAGCCGGGGACAAACAGATGCGCGGTGATGGGCGCCCCGGACTGCCGCAGGTCATGGGTTAGCATCTCTGTCAGCACCTTCACGCCGGCCTTGGAGACATTGTAGCCCGGGTTGCCCGGCGGCATGGTGATGCCCTGTTTCGAGCCGGTGTTGATGACAACCGCCGGGCGTGCGGCGGCGATCATCCGCGGCAAAAAGGTCTGCACGCCGTTCAGCACTCCGAACAGGTTCACCTCGATCATCGCGCGCCAGGCCTCGGGTTCTTCCCAGCTGCCGGAGGGGCGGCCGATGCCTGCGTTGTTCATCAGCACCGCCACCTCACCCGCGGCGAAGGCAGCATCCGCCAGGGCCTGAACGGCCCTTGCGTCGCTGACATCGGTGGGAACGGCCAGAACCTGCGCACCCGGCCGAACCTGGCTGCGCAGCTTCTCAGCCGCCTGATCCAGCGCCTCGCCCGGCAGATCGGCCAGAACCACGTCCAGCCCGGCCCGGGCAAAGCGTTCCGCGGCGGCAAAGCCAACCCCGCTGGCGCCGCCGGTCACAACCGCTAGGCCGCCTGCTGCAAGTGCGTCTTTATACATGGATGTGTCCTCCCAGAAATGCCGTGCTGCCGGTCAACTGCCGGGATTTGGCTATGCTGCTGGACCTTAACCTAGTGCCCGCCGGGCCGGTTCCTGTGCCCGATCCTCCGGAGGATCTGCCTGATCCTCCGGGATGCCGGGATTTGCAGTTCTTCCCCTGCCCCTGCCCGCCTATAGTCTGATCAAAGAGGAGGAGCGCCGATGGTACCGCAGGACCTGATTTCCGATGTTGCGGCATTTGTCCGGGAGCAAGGCGCGCTGGACACCGGCTGCGAAACCGGCGTGGGCGGGCTTTTTGCCTTTTGCAGCGAGAAGCGCACTGAATTTCAGGCGATGATCTATGAGCCGGTGATGTGCCTGGTCCTGCAAGGCGCCAAGGAGGCGCACCTGGAGGACCGCACGGTCCGCTACGGCGCAGGCAAATCGCTGATCGTCAGCCATGCCTTGCCGGTGTCGGCCGGGGTGATCGATGCTTCGCAGTACAAACCCTATGTCTCGCTGGCGTTGCAGCTGGATCTGGCGATGGTGCGCAGCCTCTATGACGAGATCGGCACCTTGCCGGATGCACGGCGGACCTCTCATTCGATGAGCGTAGCGGACGGCGATGCCGCTTTGTTCGATGCCGTCGGGCGGCTGTTCCGGCTGGCGCAGGACCCGGTGGAGGTACAGGCGCTGGCGCCCCTGGTGCTGAAGGAGATCCATTTCCGCCTGCTGCGCGCCCAGCACGGCGGGATGCTGCGCCAATTGCTGCTGCACGAAAGTCCGGCAAGCCGGATCACCAAGGCGATTGCCCTGATCCGTGAACAGTACAAGTCCCCGCTGCCGGTGGCAGATCTGGCCGCGGAGGCAGGCATGAGCCAATCCACGTTTCACGAGCATTTCAAGGCGCTGACTTCCACCACGCCGCTGCAATACCAAAAGGAGCTGCGGCTGATGGAGGCGCGCCGCCTGCTGCTGGGTGGCGGCAAGTCGGTGGCTTCGGCGGCCTATGATGTCGGTTATGAAAGTCCGACTCAGTTCAGCCGTGAATATGTGCGGAAATTCGGGGTTCCACCGCGACACGAGAAATTGCCTTCCATACCGGCAGCCGACTAGAGCTCTCCGGGAATGCCGCATTGGCATACTGAAAATGACATCGGCTTCTTCCATGTCCGAGCCGCCGGGATTTTCAGACTAGAGTGTTTTCGGTCATCTTGAATGGCTGGTTTGGGGAGGCAGCTCTGCGGTGACTAGTAACCCCTTTCAACGGCAGGTATGGGCCGAATACAGTGCAATCAGCAGATGGAGGGGCGGCAAAACGCTGCCCCTCCTGTCATTTCACCTCTTTGAATTGTCTCCCTTCAAAGGTCCAGCGCGGCTCACCACGTTGAAGCTGTCCGTGGAGCGCCCAGGTTTCGTCCTGGCGGGCAGCGTCGGCTTCTGCTTTTTCGGCAGCAGCTAGCGCGGCAAGCCGTTCCATCGCCAGACGGCGGTTCTGGTGCTGCGAGCGGGTGTCGCGCACGACGACGGCGTAGACTTGCCCATCGGCGCTGGTCCAGCGCGCCCTGATCGCGCTCGACGTTTTGTTCTGGTGCTGGCCGCCAGGGCCTCCCGCGCGAATGGCCTGCATTTCAACGGATGCCGGATCAATCCGCACCGCGTCAGTGGCCGCAGGCAGACGGAAAATCTGCACAAACCAGTTCTTCCGTTTGTGCCTGGGGCGCAGCTCGCTCTGGCACCGCCAAAGGACGGTACCTTCGACAGCGCACGCCAATTCTGCAGCGCGAGCGCCGCTCAGGATCACCACCGCTGAGGCGGGGCCGTGCGTGGCGTCCCTTGTCGCGACATCGAGTTCGACACCGTATTGCGTGGCCTTTGCTCCCAGCCAGGACAACAGATGGCCCACAGCCTGACGGCATTCACCCGGACCATTGCCGCTGGACAAGAGAAGGGCTTCCCTGCTGCTCATGCCGCACCTCTCGTCGTCTTGTAGGTGACAAGCGGCAGAAGACGCGCGACCGCGTTTGCGATCCCAAAGTCCGCCAGGTTCTGCAGTACCTGTTCCGGGTCTTTGTAGGCCTGGCCGGCTTCTTCCAGCAGAAGATCGCGGTCCCCGCAAATGACGCGCCCGCCGAAACGGGTGCGGGTCAGGGCTGCCAGATCCAAACGGGTCTTGCGGATCCGTCCATGCATGGAGGACCGGTCATACTTCCTGCCTGCCCCATGAGAGACGGAGCCAAGCGCCCCGGGTACGGCATCCGGCACCTCCAGGAGGTAGCTTGGCGCTTCGCGCGATCCCGCGAGCGGGACGAGGCCGCCCTCCGGGCAAGCCGCCCCTTTGCGGTGCAGCCAGCCATCTGAACGCGGCACGGCATGATTATGCACCGTGTCGCAGATCAGCCGGGCCTCACTGCCAAGCGCTTCAGACGCGGAAGAGGCAATCAGCGCCCGGTTCACGCGCGCCCAGCGGGTAGCCGCATCATGAAGGGCGAGATAGCGCGCCGCCGCATCGCTTCCCGCCGCGAAGCCCTGTTTCCAGCTGTCGTCCAGCCCCTGAAAAATCCCGGCGCCGCGCCCGCGCGAACCGGAATGCACCAGCAGGCACAGATCATCTTTTTGCAGGTCAGTACGGGTGTGATCCATGACTTCGCCGACCACCTGCACTTCGCAGAAATGGTTGCCGCCGCCGATGGTGCCGAGTGCCTCTGGACCGATCAGTCCCGTCAGGCCAGCTGCATCCAGTGCTGCAAGCGCCTGATGAAGATCAGCCCCGTCTTCCAGTACAGCCAGCCGCCGGGCGGCCTTGTCGAGTTTGAGCCGGCGCCGAGGCAGATCGAGGCGAAACAAAGCCATACCGCAGCCGATATCCGGCCCGACAAGCTGGGGCCAGATCCGGTCGGCCAGAAAAGCTGCACCAACGGGGCCGAAGCGGCCTGGATGCAGATCCGGAAATCCGGCGACGGCCGTCATGCCCGGCCAGCCAGCCACCTGTTCAAGTTGCTCTTCTGCACGCCCGTCGATCCAGGCCGCACGATTGTAGAATTTGGAGATACGGGCGCACGCGGCGCTCCGTTCCCCGGAAATGGGATTGCCCATCGTTCATCTTTTCATAGCAATAGAAGCGGCCCGAGAGGGTCGCGGATGGATCGGCACGATGTTGGGAAACCCCGAATTGGGGATCAGAACCGCGTCAGATCCTGCGGAAGGGAAATGTTGATGGTTACGGTCATGGCTTACCCTCCTGTCTGTTGCGGATGAAAAGTTGGGAATGGATAAGCCGCAGATGCCGCTCCCGGAAGTCCTTGATCTCAAAATCTGGGACGGTGATGCAATCACGCGACAGGGAGGCTTACCCAAGATGTGACGGCAGATGGCTGTTTGCCTCTTACCCGGTGCCTGCAAGCCGACAATGAAACGTGGTTGATGCTGCACCATGCTTTAATGGCCGTTTGGTGAAGCTGCGCTGCGGCGGTGAGAGATAATGCGAAATGAGGCTATGGGCTGACTGAGCCAGTAAGGTGCTAGCCGCACCAATCGTCCACTGAAAGACCCTGGCTGGTCGTTTCGGCCTTTTAAGGAGGATATGGAAACTCTTGTAACCGCCTTTGGTGAGCCAAAATGCCGAAAGGCGGACGTGAGTGTCTATAGGCCCAATGTCTCTCACGCCCGCCCGCTGTATATATTTCACCAGGTTATTGATGCGTCCGTGTCTTTTGCGGGTCGTAGACCGGGCTGCCAACCACTGTTGCGGCGGTTTGAAGAGTCTCGCTTTTAAGCCGCAGAACCGTTCCTGCTGCGATCCCAGGACGGACATGTGCCAGCGCCAGCGATTTCCCCATCCGGTGCGAATAGCAGGGGCTGTTGACCGCCCCGACTTCTTCACCGTCCAGCAGCAGGGCCTCACCGCCTTCCACCATGTCCGGATGATCAATGTCGAGGCAGACATTGGAAATCTTCTCGCCGCCCTTCGACGCCATCACCGCCGCCTTGCCGCGGAAATCGCCCTTAGCGGCGCTGACAGTGAACCCCAGGCCGACCTCCCATGGGGTGTGTTCCTCAGTCATGTCATAGCCGTAAAACAGCAACCCAGCTTCAATCCGCACCTTGTCGAGCGCGGTGAAAGAGCAAGGCATGACACCAGCCTCTGCCAGTTGGTCCCAGATATCAGCAATCACCGCGGCGCTGGCAAATATCTCATAGCCGCGTTCGCCCGAATAACCGGTGCGCGAGATCCGGCAGGGATGCCCGAACAGGGTAGCAGGAGCGTGTTCAAAATAACCCAGCCCGGCAAGATCGATATCGCAATGGGTATTCAGGATATCCAGCGATGCCGGACCTTGGACCGAGACGTCGTGCAGGTCGTCGGTGAACTCCAGCCAGACGTCACGGCCCTCTGCCGAGGCTTCCAGCAGCGCCATAGTGTCGCCCGAGCCATGCACAATCATCCATTCATCGCCGCCGTTGTTTGAGACAATGGCGTCGTCGGCAATACCACCCGCTTCGGTCAAAACGCAGAGGTAGGCGGATTTGCCCGGCGCCAGTTTGGATAGGTCGCGGGTGGTCAGGAAATCCAGCACCGCCTGCGCATCCTTGCCGCGGACAAACACCTTCTTCAGCGGCGACATGTCGAACATGCCGGCGCGCTCCCGCACCGCGTCGTGTTCGTCATTCGGGTCGGTGCTGTAGGTCCAGGCCGTGCCCATGCCGTTCCAGTCCTCCAGCCCCGATCCGAGGGCAATGTGGCGGGAAGCAAGCGCCGAGGCGCGGCTCAATTCTTCGGTCATGTTTCAGTGTCCTTTCTCAATACCATTCGTCGGGCATGGCGGCTTTGCGCCCCGCCACGAAGTCATTCAGGGCTGTGCGGATGGCTGCTGGCATTTCCGGCGGCTGATACTCCGTCAGCATCTGCCGCCAGCGGGGGGCAGCGCGCTGGTCAGCGGTCTGGCGGCCATTCTCGTTCCATGTTTCGAAGGGGCCGCCTTCGGGCACCTGCGGTTCAAAATTGGCGATGGTGTAGTGGCGCAGGGTGTGGCTGGTAGACAGGAAGTTCTCGCCCGGACCCGCCTCGGCGTAGGCATCACGGCCGAAGGCCTCGTCGTCCGTGCCAAACCCCTGCAGCATCTTCAGCATCGCGCCGCAATGGTCGAGGTCCATCACGAACTTCTCGTAGGACATCACCAGACCGCCTTCGAGCCAGCCCGCCGCGTGCCAGACCTGATGGCCGCCGGACAGAAGGGTGGCCCACATCGCCCCGGCACTGTCCTGCATTGCCTGACCGTCGGCGGCGTTGGAGGCAGTGACCTGACCGCCGCCGGAACGCACCGGCACCCCCAGCCTGCGGCCCAGCTGGCTCAGCGCCATGGTGGTCAGGTTCGCCTCCGGGGAGCCAAAGGTCAGCGCTCCGCTGCGCAGGTTCATCGAGGAGTGGAAGCTACCAAAGACCACCGGGCAACCGGGGCGCACCAGCTGGCTGAGGGCGATACCCGCCATTGCCTCGGCCAGTGTCTGGGCGGCGACGGCTGCCGGTGAGAGCGGCCCCATGGCGCCGGCAAAGATGGCAGGCGAGATGCAGACGCATTGGTTCGCCTCCGCATAGATACGCAGGGAGGCGGACATCACCCCGTCATAGATCAGCGGTGAATTGACGTTGATATTGGCCTGCATCACCGCATTTCGGTCCAGGAACTCCGAATCGAAGGCCAGCCGGGCCATTTCTATACTGTCCTGTGCGCCCTGCGCGGATGTCACTCCGCCCATGAAGGGTTTGTCCGACAGGATGAGATGGGCCAGCATCATGTCCAGATGCCGCTTGTTTACCGGCACATCAGTTGGTTCAACCACGGTGCCGCCGGTATGGTGCAGAGCGGACGAAATATGCGAAAGCTTCACGAAGTTTTCGAAATCCTCCAGCGCGGCATAGCGGCGGCCTTGCTCCAGGTCGGTGACAAAGGGCGAGCCGTAGCCGGGCATCAGCACCAGGTTGTCGCCACCCAAGGTCACCGTGCGGGCGGGATCACGGCCATGCAGCTGGAATTCGGCGGGAGCGGTTTTGCATAGCTGGCGCACATGGCCCGGTTCGAAGCGGACCCGGGCACCGTCAACGCGCGCTCCGGCAGCGGCAAACAGCGCAAGCGCCGTGTCATCGCCGCGGAATTCGACGCCGATATGCTCCAGGATCCAGTCCGCCTGGGCTTCGATGCGCCGAAGTGCGGTCTCGTCCAGCAGATCATATGCAGGGATCTGGCGGCGCCTATACGCCGGTGCCGCCTGGGGTGCATTGTGCCGGGTCAGCCGCCCCCGGCGCGACTTGCCGCGCTGGGTGATATGGGTGTTGGCGTACATATTTCCCAACGCTGTGACTCCTGAGAAATGTTCCGCGGTCCATATTTTAGGAAACTGGCCAGCCAACAATCGATTTTATTTGCCCTAAGTGTTCAGGAAATTTATACGCTTTTCGTTATGCCCGTAGAATTCCGCCATCACGATAGCCTGCGCCTGTTTGCTGAGATCGCCCGCTACCGCAGCTTTTCCGATGCCGCCGGGACGCTGAACATGACCAAGGGCGCGGTCAGCTATCAGGTGAAAACGCTGGAGGCGGATCTGGGCATTGCGCTGTTTCAGCGCAATGCCCGCGGGGTCGAGATGACGCCGGACGGGCTCAAGCTGCTGGCTGCCTGCCAAAGCCACTATGAAGAGATCGAGGCTGGTATTCTGGCCCTCAAAGGGGTCTCTGCTAAAACCCTGACGGTGGGTGTCTCCACCTATTTCGCCGCCCGCTGGCTGTCGCCGCGGCTGATGTCCTTCATGCAGGCGCATCCGGATATCCAGCTCCGGCTGCAACCGATGATCCGGCTTTTCGATCTGGAAGCCCAAGGTGTTGATATCGCAATCCGTTGGGGAAACGGGCAATGGGGGGATGGCGACGTTACGCCGTTCCTGCCGTGCCCGGCTTTTCCCGCAGGCAACGCTGCAGCACTGGAAACAGTGAAGCGGCTCGGCTGGGAACAAGCTGTTTCAACCTTTACGCTGTTGCGTGATCATGATGACAGCGATGCCTGGACAGACTGGCTGAATGCCGCGGGGCTGCCGCACCGGACGCGGCGGGACACACTGATCATCCCTGACCCCAATGTGCGGGTCCAGGCGGTTGTTGATGGTCAGGGGGTCGCCCTGATGGACACGCTGATCGAGCAGGAACTGGAAGAGGAGAAGCTGTTCCGCCTGTCACCACATGTGCTACAGGACTACGGCTACTTTCTGGTGCGTCCGCGCAAAGCTGCTTCCCAAGACTGCGCCGCAGCGTTTTCAAGATGGTTGCAAACCCAATAGATTGGCAAATCTTGCTGAATTTCTTCTTTGAACTTTTGTGCGAACAGGCTTGTTCCCCTGTCCGTCGTCAGAGATTTTGGGCCATTTGGCTGCCTGAGCGAAGAGAGGGTCTGGCTCATCTGGTTGGTTTGATTATGCGGCGGATCTTCGGTGAAGCAAGCGCCGGGTTTCGATAGTCTTTCGTTTGATCCTTTCTCGTTGTTTCAGGATGGTCTGGCCGCGCCCGAAGTAGACATCGGCCGGGGTGAGGTTCTGCAGGCTCTCGTGGTATCGTCGGTGGTTGTAATGCTCGACGAAGGCGTCGATCTTCTGCCTGAGATCGCCGGGCAGGAAGTAGTTCTCCAGCAGGATGCGGTTCTTCAGGGTCTGGTGCCAGCGCTCGATCTTGCCTTGGGTTTGCGGGTGATATGGGGCACCGCGGACATGATCCATGTGCCGATCTTCCAGCCAATCGGCCAACTCGCCCGAGATGTAACTCGACCCCCTCGCCATTGTCTCTCGGACCAATGGCGTTCCAATGGCTCGATCACTGAGCAGGCGGGGCTTGTGCAGGACCTTCGCCTGATCACAACCCGAAGCCTGCAGCGCCAGGTCGAGCGTGTCGGTCACATCGCCTGACTTCATCGTCGTGCAAAGTTTCCAGGCGATGATGTAGCGGCTGTAATCGTCGAGGATCGTGGACAGGTAGAACCAGCCCCAGCCGATGACCTTCAGGTAGGTAAAGTCGGTCTGCCAAAGCTGGTTCGGTCGGGTCGTCTTGTCACGGAACTCGTCAGAGGCGGACAGAACCACATAGGCCGGGCTGGTGATCAGGTCGTAGGACTTGAGGATGCGATAGACCGAAGCCTCTGACACAAAATACTTTTCCGTGTCAGTGAATTGCACGGCCAACTCGCGCGGCGACAGATCGCTTTCCTGCAGGGCCAGGTCCTTGATCTTCTCGCGCACCGGCTCAGGGATGCGGTTCCAGACCCGCGACGGCCTGGGACTGCGATCTTTCAGCGTCTCAGGGCCGCCGGACAAATACCGATCATACCAGCGGTAGAAGGTCGTTCTGGGGATGCCGAGCTTGTCCAGCGTGCGCCTGGTCGGCAGGTGCGATCCTTCCACCAGCCGGATGATCTCCAGCTTCTCAGATGCGGGATACCTCATTCGCCGTCGCCCCCATCTGCGATCATGCTTTTTTTGAGCAGCCGCAACTCCAGGGCCTGCTCAGCGACAACCTCCTTTAGATCTCGGGCTTCACGGCGAAGGTCTTTGACCTCGCTCGACGTCGCCGCACGCGCCGTATCGCCCGCCAAGCGTTTCTTCCCGGCTTCGAGGAATTCCTTGGACCAGCTGTAATACAAGCTCTGCGCAATGCCCTCGCGGCGACACAGCTCTGCAATGCTGTCTTCGCCCTTCAGGCCGTCCAAGACGATCCTGACCTTCTCCTCAGCTGAGTACTGCTTGCGGGTGGCGCGACGGATGTCCTTGACGACCTTCTCGCCGTGGCTCTGCTTGGTTCCGGGTTTCTGTCTCATCTCCACTCCTTGGTGGTTACGATGTGTCAGAAACTCTCTCTTATCAAATCACCCTAAACTGTCCCATTGGCGCTGACGTCAGACAAGGCGTTGTGTGAGCCCATAGCGGCTGATGCCGTGGAACGGACAAATGTCTTAGTCGCATTATAAAGCGGTCATTCGGCCATCGTTCCGGCAGTGCTGCTGAATGGACTGTATTCATCTGACCGGGGTGCCCTCGTGCATTCGCGGGCTTGCTCAGAGTGACTTAGGTGCCGGGTCTTCCTCCAGAACCCGTCGCGCCACGCGGAAACACTCCAGTGCCTGCGGCACGCCGCAATAGATGCCGATCACGTGGATGATCGCTCGGATTTCATCCTGAGTGACGCCATTGTTAAGCGCTCCGCGGCAATGGATTTCCCATTCGTGCATCTTGCCCAGGGCGCCTATCATCGACAGGTTCATCATTGAGCGCGTCTTGGCGTCGATCACATCATCGCCCCAGCCAAAACCCCAGCACCAGGCCGTCATCGCTTCCTGAAAGGGGCGGGTGAAGTCATCGGCGGCGGCGAGGTTTTTTTCGACATACCCGGCCCCAAGCGTAGCCTTGCGCTGCGCGAGTCCCTTCAGGAACAGATCTTCGTCAAATGTGCTCATCTCTTATCCTTTCAACCGGATCGCGATATTCTTGGTCTGCACGTAGTTCCAAAGCGCCTCGCGGCCCTTTTCGCGGCCATAGCCGGATTTGCCGTAACCGCCAAAGGGGGTCTCAACGCCGCCTGCGTACCATTCGTTGACAAAAACTTGACCTGCGCGCAGTTGCCGTGCCGCGCGGGTTGCGCGGGCAAGATCGGCAGTGAAGACGCCGGCCACCAAGCCATAGTCGGTGCTATTGGCGATCTCGATGGCCTGCGCCTCGTCGCGGAAGGACAGGACAGACAGGACCGGGCCAAACACCTCTTGGCTGGCGATCTCCATGTCTCGTGTCACGCCCGACAGCACTGTGGGTTCTAGGAATGCGCCGGGGCGGTTGGGCTTGCGCCCGCCCGCGGCAACTTGTGCGCCTTGTGCTTCGGCGCGCGCAATCATCGAGACGGCGCGGTCACGCTGACCGTCGCTCACCATCGCACCCATGTTCGCGCCGAACCCGGGGCGGTCGATGCCAGGACCAACTGAAAGGGATTTGGCGACTGCCGCCGCCCGCTCGACCAGTTCGTCATGGCGGCTTTCGTGAACGATCACACGGGACATGGCCGAACAAACCTGGCCGGCGTTGAAATAAATTCCCCAGCGGATGTCATTCTCGAAGGCGTCCAGATCGGCATCTTCATGCACGATGGCTGCTGACTTGCCGCCCAGTTCCAGCACGCAGGGCACCACGTTCCGGGCGGCTGCGGATGCAATGGCAATGCCCGTCGGCACCGAGCCGGTAAACACGATCTGGTTCACGTCAGGGTGCCCGGCCAGCGCCGCACCCACGTCGCGCCCCAGCCCGCAGACAACGTTCACGGCGCCGGGCGGGAAACCCGCCGCCTCAGCTGCCTGGGCCAGATAGGCATTGGTGAGCGGTGTCATTTCGGGTGATTTGATGACGCAGGCATTGCCGGTAGCCAGCGCGGCCGAGAGCGACCGGGCCGTCATCTCGACCGGATAATTCCATGGAATGATCTGCGCGGACACTCCGAACGGTTCGTATTCTGTCCAGTCCATATAGCCGGCGCCAAGGGGGATGGAGCGGCCTTCGACCGTGCTGGCCTGATTGCCGTAATACTCAAAATAGAGCGCAGCACCCTCGACCTCGACGTGGCTTTCCCAAAGGGGCTTGCCCTGCTCGAGTGTCAGAATGCGCGCGATTTCGTCCTTGTGGTCGAGCAGGTAACGGCCCATCGCCTGAACCATCCGGCCCCTTTCGATCGGGCGCATGGCGGTCAATGCGCCGGACAGATGAACCTGGCGCGCCGCTTGCACAGCGCGGTCCACGTCACCCGCATCAGCGAGGGCGTGCTCAGCGATCCGTTCGCCGGTCGCAGGGTCGGTCACGCTGATACGGCCCGCGCCGCCGTCGGCCCATGCGCCGTCTATATAGTTCTGCCAATAGGGTTTCACGTCAGTCATCAACGGCCTCCCGCATCCAGCGTTGAAGGTGCATCACAGAGTGTTCCGAATTGACACCGCAGGCGGGATCAACCACCAGCGGTCCGGGCACGTAACCGCGCGATTTCAGGCCGCGCTGCACACTTTCAACAAGGTGAATATCTTCCTCGACCGTGGTGGCGCGGTCCTGCTGCGCCATGCGGCGGACGGTTTCGTCGTCATAGCCGCCGGCAGAGTACCAGCCGCGCCAGACCACGACGTGATCTGCATCGACAGCCCGCCAATGGTAGGTGTTCAGCAGGTTGCCGGGATAGACCTGAAAGCTGAACATCGGCCACAGGAACCAGCTGGAATACTTGTCGTTGTTAGGGAACCCGCTGTCGATGCCGTAGGTCATCTGGCTCAGGTCATTGCATTCCGTCGTGTGGCGCAGGCAAAAGCCCTGCGGTTGGATATCGTAGGTTTCCGGCCGGATCACTCCAGTGGCGAAAGTCGGATGGTTCAGCGAGCAATGGTAGCACTCCGAGTAATTCTCGACCGAGACTTTCCAGTTGCAGTTCTCCGGGATTTCAACCCATTCCAATGGCTTCAGATCGGCCCAGTTGGGCACAAATGCCTCGATCTCGGCCCGCGCGTCCGGAAACCAGGCGTCCATCGGTTCGGCATCGGGATCAAGGTTGACGAAAACAAAGCCGAGGAAGACCTCTGTCCGAACCTCCGTCAGGCAAATTTCCGACGCGTCGAAGCCCGGCACGGATTTCGCGTTGGGTGCGGCGCGCAGCTTGCCGGTCAGCTCATAGGTCCATGCATGGTAGGGGCAAACTACGACGCGGGTGCTGCCGATCCCGCTGACAAGCTGATGCGCGCGATGCTGGCAGACATTGTAGAAGGTGCGGATTTCGCCATCGCGGCCCCTGATCGCAAAGAGGCTTTCATCACCCATCTCAAAGGCCACGTAGTCGCCGGGGTTTTCCAGCTGGCTGGCGTGGCAGGCGAATTGCCAAGTGCGCGCCAGCAGCCCGGCCTTTTCGATCTCAAAAACCTGCGGGTCGGTGTAGTAACGCGCGTCCAGTGACCGGACTGGTGGTGTTTCGTCCTTCATTCCGGCTCCTCCATGTAAATGCCAAGCTGATGCCGGCGGCTGTGAAATGTCTCGACCCGGTCAACGATCTCGTCGCTGGCTACGGCAATCACGAAACTCAAAAGCGTTTCAAGAAATGCGATGGTTGAGACGGATGACGGGAAGAATTGCGGCGTGTCCACGGCGACGGCAAAGCCATGGTCTGCGGCCCTGATGATCGGGCTGGCCGGGCTGTCGCTGAGGCCGATGATGGTCATGCCCTGTTCGCGAGCCACCTTGATGGCGGCCATGACCTCGCTGCGGTAAGGGCGCATGGACATTGCAATCAACACGTCGCGGCTGTCGGCCCAGGCCAGATCATCTGTGGGGGTGGAGCCGGGGCGCGGGATGGCGTGGAACTGCACCATGCCGGTAGAGGCGAGGTAGGTGAAGTTGCGCGCGTTCGCATTGTTCACACCGACACCCAGCGTAAAGACCTGCCGGCTGGCCCAAATCGCCTCCGCCGCGGATTTCAGGGCCTCGGCGCCGATGCTTGCGAATGTGTCTTCCAGGTTGCGGATCGCACCTTCGGCCATGTCGGCATAGAGCCCGCCCAGATCGCCTGATTTGCGGATGTCCTGCAGCCAGCGCGCCCGGTCAGGAAAGCTGACGGCCCCATTGCGGATCGCCTCACGGAAGGGCGCGCGGAAATCCTCGTAGCCCTCAAAACCCACCTGCCGGGCCATGCGCACGAAGGTGTTGGGTTTGACGTTGGCTGCCTCGGCGATCTCCCGAACGGTTGAAACCCCCACATCATTGGGGTTTTCCAATACATAGCGCGCGGCTTTCTGCGCTTCGGGCGTCAGCGCGTCCCACACTTCGGCGAGGCGGTCCAATACACGGCGTGATACATTTGTGTCATTCATGATTGACAGTGATACATATGTACTCTTAGCCTGTCCACATGTTTTGCGACTCCCGGACAAAGGAAGCGACCATGTCGGAAAAGCAGTTTCCCAGCCACGCCCGCGTGGTCATCGTAGGCGGTGGTGTGATGGGGGTCGGGCTTGCCTACCACCTCGCGCATGAGGGTTGGGGGCCAGAGGTAGTCTTGCTGGAAAAGGCTGAACTGACCTCGGGCAGCACCTGGCACGCAGCGGGGCAGATCACACATTCCACCAGCAGTTTCGGGCTGGGGAAATGCGTCGATTACAATATCGGGCTCTATTCCGGCGTGCTGGAAGCGGAAACCGGTCAGGCTGTGACATGGCATGGGTGCGGGTCGTTCCGGCTGGCCTATACCGAGGATGAGATGGACTGGCTGCGCCACACGCTATCGGTCGGCCGGTCTTTGGGGTTCAACATCGAGCTCACCGGCCCCGACCGCGTGGCGCAGCTGCACCCGTATTATAACCTCGACGGCGTTCTGGGAGCGTTGCACACGCCCGATGATGGCCATGTGGACCCTACCAATGTGACAATGGCCATGGCAGCCGGCGCCCGCGCAAAAGGCGCGCGCATCATCCGCCGCTGCCGGGCCACGAATATCACTCAGGCGGCAAACGGCGAGTGGGTGGTTGAGACCGAGCAGGGCACGATCACCTGCGAACACGTTGTCAACGCAGGCGGCACTTATGCGCGGCAGATGGGCGAATGGTCGGGCCTGCAACTGCCGATGACGTCGATGACGCACCATTATTTCGTTACCGACGAAGTGCCGGAATTCCGCGATCTGGAGCAGGAATTGCCTGTGATCCGCGATGATCGAAAGGTCTCGGGCTACATCCGGATGGAACAGAAGAAGGGCCTGATCGGCATCTATGAAAAGGCCAACCCCAACACGGTATGGGAGGATCACTGCCCTTGGGAGGCAGAGAACGAACTTTTCGCGCCGGACTATGATCGTGTCATGCCCTGGCTTGAGGAAAGCCTGAACCGGATGCCGATTTTCGCTAAACTTGGTATCAGCCGCGACGTCCATGGCGCCATCAGCCATCCGCCCGACGGCAATCCGCTGATTGGCCCCGCGCCGGGCGTGCGCAATTACTGGTGCTGTTGCGGCACCCAGATCGGCATCGGCTGGGGCCCGGGCCTGACACGCGAACTGGCGCGCTGGATGGTGCATGGCGCGGCGGATATCTCGATGCGCGACTATGACCCGCGCCGGTTTGGTTCTTATGCTGACAAGGACTGGCAGGTCATTAAGGCCAAGGAGGACTACTGCCTGCGCCACGAAGTCCCTTTCCCGCATTTCAACCGTCTTGCCGGGCGGCCGGTCAAGCCGTCACCGCTGCACGAGACGCTGAAGGCGAAGGGGGCAGTGTTTGAAGAAGTCTACGGTTTTGAGCGGCCGCGCTGGTTTGCCAAAGGCATCGAACAGCGCGATTACTATTCCTTCCGACGCACGCCTGCAGACGGCATGGTCGCCGCAGAGGTCAAGGCGGTGCGCGAGCGCGTTGGGATCATGGATGTCACGGCTTTCACCAAGGTGCTGATCGAGGGGCCGGAAGCCTATGCGCTGCTGGACCGGCTGACCGCAAACCGGATGCCGCAGAAGACAGGGTCGATCACGCTCACGCACATGCTGAACCGGCGCGGGCGGATCGAGTTGGAAACAACGATTGTGCGCATGGCTGAGGACCGGTTCTATCTCGTCTGCGCTGCGTTCTTTGAACAGCGCCTCCTGGATCATCTGGCCGCGCATCGCGATGGGGCGGATGTGACCATTACGGCCCTCTCGGACAGCTGGGGTGCGCTTTCGCTGAACGGGCCAAATTCCCGCGATGTTTTGGGCGCTTGCACTGATACGCCGCTGGACAATACATCCTTCCGCTGGCTCTCGGCGCAACAGATTACGGTTGCCGGGCACACTGTCTGGGCCTTCCGCATGTCCTACGCGGGAGAGCTGGGCTGGGAGCTCCACATGCCCTTCGACGCGATGGCGGACGTTTATGACGCGCTCTGGCAAGCGGGCCAGGCGCATGGCATCGCTGACTATGGCAGCTTTACCATGAATGTGATGCGCATGGAGAAAGGCTTCAAAGGCGCGGGTGAGCTGACCAATGAGGTCACCTTGGCCGAGGCAGGCGTCTTGCGCTTTGTCCAGGCGGATAAAGATTTTCTTGGCAAGGACAAGACGCTGAACACCGGCCTGCCATGGATTTGCGCCTATCTGGAGATAGACCCCGACGGCGAGATCGACGGGCATGGCGGCGAGGCCGTTCTGCATGGCGGCAAAGTCGTCGGCTCAACCGCATCGGTTGTTTATGGCCACACGGCCGGAAAGATCCTCGCCTTTGCCTATATCAAGCCCCATGCCGCCGAACCCGGCACCGCATTGGAGGTGATCATCCACGGCCGGCCGCGCGCTGCTCGTGTACTGGGCGAACCGGCTTATGATCCGCAAGGCTTGCTCCCCCGCGCGAATGCTGTTCAGGAGCCCGCCGAATGAACCCGCTTGCCTCTCCAGCGCTCGCGCCTGCCGGTACTGGGCCGCGCATCACGCGGTTGCGTCTGTGGCATATGCCGCTGACCAGCCACACGGCCTACTACATGGCCGATGGCAAGACGTGCGACACGGTCGAAACTGTTGTGATCGCAGCCGACACCGATGCCGGTCTGACCGGCTGGGGTGAGGTTTGCCCGATCCCGCATTACTTGCCTGCCTATGCCCGCGGCGTGGCACCAGCCCTGCAGGAGCTGGCGCCGGTAATCCTTGGGGGTGATCCTATCGGTGCCGAGGCGCTCATGGCCAAGGCCGATGCCTATTTGCCAGGGCATGTTTATGCGAAATCCGCGCTGGACATCGCGCTATGGGATATTACCGGGCAAGCTGCGGGATTGCCGATCCATGCCCTGATGGGGGGGCGCCGGCAGGACACTCTGCCGCTGTATCATTCCATCACCTGTGTCGATCCGGAAGAAATGGCCCGCATCGCTCGTGAGGCGCAGGCGACGGGGCTTAGCCAGTTCCAGGTCAAGCTCGGTGCATCGGGCGATTGGCAAACGGACGTCGAACGGCTGACAAAGGTACGTGAGGCGGTTGGGCCCGGCCCGCTGGTTTACGGTGATTGGAACTGCGGCGCGACCACGCTGGACGCGATCCGCACGGGCCGCGGGGTGGCGCATCTGGACGTAATGCTGGAACAGCCCTGCGCCACGCTGGAAGAGTGCGCGCGGGTGCAATCGGCCACAGGTCTGCCGATGAAACTGGATGAACTGGCACATGATACTGCCACGCTTCTGCAGGGGCACCGGCTGGGCATCATGGACGCAGTTGCGCTGAAGCTGTCAAAGTTCGGCGGGCTTTCGGCTGCGCGCCGCGCGCGCGACCTGTGCCTTCATCTTGGGGCAAAGATGTGCATCGAGTGCACCTGGGGCAGCGATATCGTCACTGCGGCAGCACTGCACATTGGGGCTGCAACCCCGCCCAGCCGTGTTCTGAACGTTTGCGACCTGTCGGGCTATGTCAGCCCGCGCCTCGCCCCCGGCGCGCCAACGCGCGCCGATGGCCGCATAACTCCGCCCGATGGCCCCGGTTTGGGCATCGCTATCGACCAAGACCGTCTCGGCACGCCCGACCTGATACTGGATTGACCACATGAACCGCCTTCACTCCCAAGCAGATTGGATCACCCGTGCGCGCGAGGTTCTTCCCGCCGCCGGTTTCGGCAACTTCGACGCTTCCACCGTGATTGCGAGGGGCGAGGGGAGCCGTGTCTGGGACGAGGATGGCCGCGAATACGTGGATTACCTGATCGGCTCCGGCCCGATGCTTTTGGGCCATGGCCATCCGGAAGTCATGGAAGCGGTGCTGGAACAGCTGCCCCAGGGCATGACCTTTTTTGCCAACAATGCAAAAGGCATCGAACTGGCCGAGGCTATCGTCGAAGCAGTGCCCTGCTGTGAACAGGTCCGTTTTGTCACGTCTGGCAGCGAGGCGGACATGTATGCCATCCGCCTCGCCCGCGCTTATACCGGCAAGCCGAAGATCCTCAAATTCGAGGGCGGCTATCATGGCATGTCCGCTGAGGCGCAGATGAGCCTGGCCCCGGCCCGCGAGGTCAACTTCCCCTCGCCCGTGCCAGACAGCGCAGGTATCCCGCAAGGCGTGGCCGACGACATGCTGATCGCGCCGTTTAACGATTTGGAGGCGGTCGGGTCGCTTTTGGCCGAACATCAGGATATCGCCGCCATCATCGCAGAACCCTTGCAGCGTATCATCCCTGCCCAGCCCGGCTTCCTGCAAGGCTTGCGCGATTTGTGCGACAGGCACGGCGTGCTGCTGATTTTCGACGAGATTGTCACCGGTTTCCGCCTTGCCTATGGCGGCGCCCAGGAACGTTACGGCGTGACACCGGATATCTGCACGCTCGGCAAGATCATCGGGGGCGGCTTTCCTTTGGCGGCGCTCGGTGCCAACACCGAAATCATGTCGCACTTTGACAAGGCGGCCGTGGGGGCAGAACGGTGGCTCATGCAGCTTGGCACGCTGTCGGGCAATCCGGTGGCTTCTGCCGCTGGCCTCAAAACGATGGAGATCCTGCGGCGTCCGGGACAGTATGAACGGCTGCGCGAACTGGGGCAAACCCTGATGGACATGCAATCCGCCGCACTCAACGAGCAGGGTATCGCCCACCGCATTTGCGGTGATCCGGCATTGTTCGACATCTTCTTCACAAATGCGGAGCCGATCGATTACCGAAGCGCAAAGCATAGCGATCCGGGGCTTAATGCGCACTGGAACAGCACATTGCGCGCCAACGGCGTCTTTAAGTCGCCTGGGAAACTTTATCCGTCTCTGGCCTTGAATTCCGGCGACTTGGAATTGACCAATTCAGCTTTCCAGCACGCAGCAAACGCTTTGTCAGAATATGGAAATAAGGCGACGTAGCCTTCACGAACGCGACCGTCTTGCACACGGAAAACGGGCAAGGTCAGTTCGGCATTTCCCTCTTCCAGAGCGGCGGCCTCTCGCCCCATTATCGAACGCTGCTACTTATGACCTTAGAACAGCAGCCTCTCACCATCGGGTTGGCGCTCCCGCGTGAGGCTGAGCAGGCGATTGCCGGAAAGCCAGTTCCACTAGGGCAAATACGCGGCCACAAAGCTAAGCTGTTTCCGTATTCACTGCGCTGAGTCGGACCTAACTCTGGTAATCTAGTGTTTTTTCGATCGTCGGGAGCAAAACTGCCGAAGCGATTGCACTACTAGACGCTTGTGATGAAGTTGACTGGATCGGATTGTGACGTATGCGAGTCTCTTGCAGCATGCGATCGCCAAAGACGACCTGAGCCGCCGCTCAGCTTGATCGTCAGCGAGAGGCACCGCGGAGGATGCGCAAGATAAGCGCCAGTGCGAAGAGCACCAGAAAAATGAAGAATAGGATCTGTGCGATCCCAGCGGAGGCCGTTGCGATGCCGCCAAATCCAAAAATGCCGGCAACGATGGCCACGACCAAGAAGACGAGGGCCCAATAGAGCATGCCGTGTCCTTTCAGTTGCGAGTTGCTGTTGAGAAAACTATTGACGCCGCCAAAAGTTCCACGCCAGCGTCAGGAAATCGCGTAAATGGCCGCTTGCATGCCGCAGTAAGTCAGAACAACAGTCAGTGCGGTCGATTGCCCATAATGCAAGTACGACATTCAGGGCGTGTTTCGTGGCGTTGTTCCGATAGCGGCTTCACGAAGCCTTGGGCTGCCGCAGAGATTCAAATCTGAGAATGGATCGAACTGGCGTCCGATCTTCAAGGAGGCTGCATTAGATCAGCGGCCGCCGTTCTGGCGCGGCCAATTCGATCATTGCCATTTCCGCCAGCGCAGGCAGGTTTCTGACTTTCAGCATTCCATTTTGCCATTTTGCCAGTTTGCTCTCCCGCAGTGTTTTCAGCATCTTATTGGTATGCACCAGAGACAGGCCAAGTGCATCTGCGAGGTCCTGCTGGCGATAGGGCAGCGGTACCGTGTCCTTAACATCCATGCCGACTGATCTGAGCCGTTCAAATATCCTCACTAGTGCCCAGGCAATGCGCTGTGAGGCATCACGCTGACCCAGAGACGCAATGGTTTCACCCAGAAAATGCTCCTCCACTGCGGCAATCCAGGTCAGATCATACGCGCGCTCCGGATGGTGCTGGAAAAGCTCGTACAGCGCGGCCCGGCGGAACACGCACAACGTCATAGAGGTAGACGCTTCGACTGAATGCTTCATTTCTCCCATCAGGCTGGCCTGCAGCCCGGCAAAATCGCCGGGAAAAAGAAAATTGATGACCTGACGGCGGCCATTTTCTAGCGTTGTGTAGCGCGTACCCATGCCTTTGAGCACCGTGTAGAGTTGCGGGCTGTTCGAGCCTTCCAGAAGGATAGTCGTGCCTGCATCCACTGTCAGCTCGCCGGTTTTGAACTCTTGGGTAAAGGCGACTTCCTCACGCGACATTGGTGTGAACACGGGCCGCTTTCGCAACGGGCAGTTCTGGCAGGTTGTTGGCGGCATGGCCCTCTCCCTTCGTACCTATGTCATAGTTAAATGCGCCTGCGCCGAAAAAGTTCCAGTATGTCCCATTGTAGGGGGGCGAAAGCAATGGAAGAGCCCAGTCAAGACCGAGCACACATTTATCTTGTGGTGTCCAGAAATTACCTGATTACTTGCGATATCTGCGATACCATCTCGGATTTCGATCCGGTGGCTGAAATCAGCGTGCAAGAGGGGCATGAACACGCTCTTGTTACGATCATGCCTTTGCGGCGGATTGCAGTAGCTTTCGTGGAGGCGGGGTCCGAACAGGTGACTAAGCTCAAGATAGATCAGGCTGTTCAGGGCCGCGGCGGCCGGCTTGTCTTGATGGGAAATGCGGCCGAAGATGAACTGGACGGGCATTCCCCGCGCTTGAGGTGGCCGGTGCTTGCCCGGCCAGTTTCCACCCGGATGATACTGAAACAGCTGGCGCTGCCGCAGCACAGTATTCGAAGTAAACGGTGTTTTGCAGGCCTGAGATAGGGGTTGGACTGGCTGCGCGTGTGGGTCCAGCTGGGCTGTTTTACTTTGCCAGCTCATCCATGGCGCGGCCGACCGTGAAGCCGTGAAGCATAGTCGACAGCAGGATGGTCAAACCGATTAGAGCCCATAGCTCAGGTTCATTGACAAACTCCAGATGCGCACCGGCATAACAAAGATAGTAGACTGAGCCGATCCCCCGGACACCAAATACGGATACCACCAGACGGTCACGCTTACGCAGACGCGACCCGGCTAAAGAGATCCAGCCTGCTAGAGGGCGTATCACAAGGATGAGCAGAAATGCCAGCAGCAGGTGCGTCCATGTGAAGTCCTCCAGAACAACTGGAAGGACGTGACCAAGCGCGACCAGCAGCAGCGCTGTCAAAGCGTGTTCGATAGTTTCGCAGAAGTCGTGCAGCCTACGGTGAAACCGGTGTTCATTTTCGATCCGGCGCAGTGCCAGGCCCATAACGGTGACGGCTATGAACCCATAGCCTTCGACCAGTTCGGTTGAACCGTAGCACAGCAATACACCTGCTATCGCTACCACACCTGAACCCGTGTCGGCCAGAACTGCCGAACGGGGAAACAAAAACAGCACCTGCCCCAGTGCCCATCCGCCGCAGGCGCCCATCACAACACCAGCTGAGATCCGGTAGGCGACGTCAATCATCAGCCAATCGGCCAGCCAGGCCTGAGGGTTCAGCCCCTGAACGGCAACGATGAGACCGAGATAGACAAAAGGAAAAGCAAGCCCGTCATTGAGCGCCGCTTCCGTTGTCAGCGTAAAGCGCACCGGATGCTCGTTGCCTTCCATAGGCGGACCAACCTGCACGTCACCCGCAAGCACCGGGTCTGTCGGGGCCAGCACGGCCCCCAGAAGAATTGCCCCCGCAGCCGTCATGCCGCCCAATCCCCACCCCAGTAAGGCAACCGCCAGAATTGTGAGCGGCATCGCGATGAGGAGGAGTCTGGCTGTCGGAGCCCAATCTTTCCACGACCTCAAGCTGTCCAAGCGGAGGCCGGCAGCAAAAAGCGCCACTATCACGGTCAGCTCGCTGACGACTTCCCAAGGCTTCGGGTGAACGCGCGGATCAGGAAGCTCAGGCAGGCCCGGGACCAGCCAGTATGCCGCCATGCCCAACAGCATGAGAAGCGGCGCGGCGGCGGGTTCCCTTGTGGAAAAAAGGCGCGGCGACCAATGGGCGAGAATGATCACTACACCCACCGCCGCAAGCATGAGGTGATAGGGGGCTAAACCGAAGAATTCAGATTGATCCATGAGCACCATCGAGCAGAGTATACGGCCTTTGGCGCTGCTGAGTGCAGCAAAATAAACGGGCCAGCCGTTAACATGCCGAGGAGCGTGCGGCCTGGCCCGCCACTACGTCAACCTGTCAAAATTTTCGGATCAGGTCTTCGGGCTTCGGTTGCCTGCCGCGTTTCTTGCACCTCCTTTTTTATTTAATGCTGAACCAGACCAGTTGGAAAAGCCCATTTCTTATCTAGTCTGCGCCCCCATTGCTCTCGCTCCCGGGCTTTCCTGCCTGGTCAGATGCTGTCCAGGATCCGGTCGACAGTCTGGCGGACTTCATCCTTGGTCTTGCCCAGTTTCTGCTGCAGCAGCCCTTCCAGCTGCTCGCGTTCGCCCTTCGCCTGCTCCAGCTCGTCATCAGTCAGGTCGCCATAGGCCTCGCGAAGTCGGCCTTTGAGTTCGGTCCATTTGCCGGTGAACCGGTCGTCATCCATGAGTCGTTCTCCTTTGAAAATCATTTGGAATCCGGGTCAGTCGCGGTGCGGCGCCCTTGGACAGAAAACGCGCCAGCGGCTGCTTGGTTCCGGTATCACGCCGTGTCCGTGTCCGTGTCCGTGTCGGAGGCGGCACCTAGAAGCATGGCAAAAGCCGAAAGCGACAACCAGGTTAGCCGGATATTGACGCCGCACGATACGCCGAAGACCTGATTGTAGGAGTCGAAGGTTTCAGTATGAACCGTGATCCCTGCGCTGGCGGTGAACCACAGAAGGCAAGCGGCAGCGGCTCCCCTTGGTGATCCAAGGCTGGTCGGCAGCCGGGCGGTTTTGGCCGTAGCCGCACAGAACTTATATCCCGAACGCACCGGTCAGCATCAGTACCGGCAAGCGGGCCAGCCCGAACAATTGCTCAAGCAAGAATCTGCAGGTCCAGCGGGCAAAGGCTGGCAGGGCGCGTCACCGTGCCCGCCACGATCAGCAGCATGATTGCGAACAGAGACAGCCCCAGTTTCAGGGCGGACAGCACCGCAATGCTGCGGGATTCCTTGCAGTCCAGAACCTCTCTCAGCCCGACCATCGCACTCCGGCGGCTGCGGATACCCGCTAAGCCGCCGACAGCAGCACATAGGTGTTCTCGGTAAACTGGTGATCGGGATCATAGTCCGGGAACGCCCGCCTTGCGTTGCGCTGAGGAGCCCTTATTCGCCGACCATCTCCATAACAGCATCAAGATGGGCGGTTTTGAACGGGCGGGTAAGCATGGGCAATGCCTTCAATTCTGGCTCGGCCGTATCCCCATTGACCAAGATGACCCGCCACTTCTTAGATAGCGCGTCGGTAAGCCAGTCCCGAGCAGCAGGGTTGCTGAGCGGGAAGGCAAAGAACACCAGTCGTGGCGGCGGCAATCCGTCTTCCAGAAAGCCAGTGCAATGCTCGACTTTACTTTCGGTCAAGATGGCGTTCAAACCACGGCGTGTCAGGTAATCGCTGATATCAACTGCTTCAAACGCGTTGTTGGTAAGGATCAGTACGGGTGCTTCCGCACCTTGAGTTTCGCTGCCCATATGGCCTCCATTTTTTGGAGGAACTTTGGCACCGTGCCAGGCGTCATGCATTAAACTGTGACATAGTTCTGGGCAAACCATGCCATTGAAACGTTTTATTTCCAAAGCCCCCTCCAAAAGGAGAAAACAAAAAATAGCTAGACAAAAACTAGCCAGATATTTGATATATATAAATAATTTGCTGTTTCTCCGGGGAGCCGCGCCCAGTGATGGAGAAAATCCGAAGCAAATTTCAGTCCGATCGCCCTGAGAAGTCACTTGTCGTGTGACAATCCGATCTTGCAGCCGCTCCTTTCAGCTTTGGATCCGAAGGCCTAGCGAAGTGCGAAACGGCCGTTGGCAGCAATGGTAACGCAGTCTCGGCCCTACGACATGGCGGAAACCAGGCGTATTTGAAGCGGGCATCCCGGATTGGTGGGGGCCAAACGCAACCCAGCGGGAGGTGTTCCTCTGCTTTCCTGCTGAACACTTGCAGAAACTGGGGGTAGACAACGCATCGTCATGGCGGGTGAACTGCCTTTATCCGCGCAACGCGGACCTGTCTTTTGCAGCGGGTGCGAATTTGATCGGGAGAATGCAAAAATTGGAACTCGTAGAGTGTTTTGCTGAACCAAGCAGGGAAAGCACCGTTGCCCCGCTAAGCAAACTGCGGTTGTTCTTGCATTGCGTGGCTGTATCGGCAGTGCTGTTCTTGGGAACTGTGGCCGGTCAAGCGGAGATAGCTCGTGAACCGGTGCAGACCGACAGCCTGATCGAAGTTGGTGATGCGGCCGTACGGGATGGTGAGATTCTGAGCAGAATTGAAAACCTGCTGGCTGAAATCAACGGCTATGGAAGCGTGAAAGTGTCAGTTTCCGAAGGTGTTGTTCGTGTTTCGGGTCAAGTAATCGACAATGCGGCGCAAGACCGGCTTACGCAGATCATCAACCGCGTGGCCGGTGTTGTGGCTATTGAGAATGAAACCGAAATCAGCGGCACCCTTGAAGAACGGCTGGCTCCGGCCATGGAGCGGATTGCTGCCCGCACACGCAATCTGCTGGCAAACGGTCCGATCTTCCTGGTCGCAATGGCGGCCTTTCTGCTGGTGGCTGCGGGCGGGTGGCTGCTGACGACGCGGATAGGCATCTGGACCCGGCTGGCACCCAACGCTTTCATTGCGGATGTCTACAGGGCGGTTGCACGCATCCTTTTCATCCTGACCGGACTGGTTCTGGCTCTGGATATCATGAACGCAACAGCGCTGATCGGGGCAGTTCTGGGTGCGGCAGGCGTGGTTGGCCTCGCGCTTGGCTTTGCAGTGCGCGACACGGTTGAGAATTTCATTGCCTCCATTCTTCTCAGTCTTCGCCAACCATTCCGGCCAAATGATTTCGTCGACATCCAAGGGGATCAAGGAACGGTGGCGCGGTTGACGTCGCGGGCGACCATCCTGATCTCACCCGATGGCAACCATATCCGCATTCCCAATGCCACAGTGTACAAGGGGCGTATCGTGAATTTTACCCGTGATCCCCATCGCCGGTTCTGTTTTGACCTAGGGGTAGATGCAGATGCCGACTTGGCCGCTGCGCTGGCCACCGCCGTTGCTGCGCTGGAGGCTCAGAAATTCGTGCTGAAGGAGCCGGAGGTCGGCGCCTGGATCAATGAAGTCGGAGACTCCAATGTGATCCTGACTTTCACCGGCTGGGTGAACCAGACGGAAGTGAATTTCGCCAAGGCGCGCGGTGAGGCGATCCGGGCTGCCAAGATGGCGCTGGAAAGCGCAGGATTTGGTCTGCCGGAGCCGATTTACCGGGTGCGGCTGGATGGGGCGAGCGCCACTGCGGCGGCAAAGCGAGACTCCGTTGAAGAAGAGCGGGCTCCTAAACCTGAATTGGCAGCATTGCCCGAGGCTGCCGATCCAGCGCGGGCAGAGCCGGCAATCGCGGATGCCGCGGAGCGGGAGCGTGAAGTGCTGGATGGCGGGGAAAACCTTTTAGACGATCAACAACAAGCGGAGTGAAGAGTTTTTGCACCCCTGCGGTGCCGGACAGCGGTCAAATCACCTTGTTTAAGGGGTCCTGCGCAGGTTCGTCCGCGGCCCCGGGCTGCGGGGCTAGCAGAACCCCCAGCCAAAGCAAAAGCGGCAGTGTGACAAATGCTCCGACCGGTCCCCAAAGCCACAGGCCAAATACAATTGCCAGGAATATCAGCAGCGGGTTTATTGCCATGCGCTGCCCAACAACAAGAGGTGTCACAATATTAGCCTCTGTCAGGTTGATCAGCAAAAACGCCAGTGGTGGCAAAACAGCAAACAACCCATGGAACTGAAGCAGTCCGGCGATTGCCAGACTGACTGCAATCAGTAAAGGGCCAAGGTACAGGACGTAATTCAGCAAAGCTGCCGCCAGCCCCCAGATCAAAGCATATTCAACGCCGAGCGCAATTAGTGCAGCCGCGGTGACGGCACCCAGTCCGGTATTCACCAAAGTGATGGCAGCGAAATACTTGGCGACGACGGTGTCGGCGTGTTTCAATCGGATTTCCAGTGGCCCTGTCAGGCGGTACAGGTCATTGCGTGTCAGAGTGAAAAAAAACAACGTTCCAACAAATATGAACACTTGGGAGACGAAGCTGGGGGCCAGCCAGAGTGCATCCCCTACCGAAGGGATCGCAGTTTGTGGTTCCACGGCTTCGGCGCCTACGCTTTCCTCAATTTCCTGGCTGATTGTCTCGATTCCGCGCAGCAGAGACGATGCTTGGTCGATCAAAGCTCCCATCACGGACTTGATGCGGGGTAGCTCTTCGATGAGGACATTGATCAGCGGCTCAATCAGCAAAAGAATGACTGCTACGAACAGCGTAGAAAGGATTAAAAGCGACAGGGCGATCGCCAGCCGTGGCACTCCATACCGGGCCAGTTTGTCGGCGAGCGGCGAAACCACTACACCCAAGACTAGCGCAAAGCTCATCGGCGCGAGGACTTGCTGTGCCAGGTGCAGGGCTGCAGTGATGCCGATGATTGTCAGAATCATCAGCATCACACGAACCCCCCGGCCGCTGAGGACATTTTCTAGAATTCCGGACATTATTAGCTGGCAGCGGTGTGCAGTGATTTTTTGCTGGCAGATGGATCCAGCTTGGCGTTGGCTGTTTGATACAGTTTGTCCATCTCGTCGCGCAAAGCCTTTTCAGCTTTTGCCGCCAGCGCATCTCGATGCGCTCCTAGAACTTCATCCTCCCGGCGAGTGGAAGGCAGCAGGGCGCCGATCAGCGCACCAAGGCCAAGCGCAATCGCGCCGGCAGCAAGTGGGTTCTCTTCAAAAAAGGTCTGGCCTCTGGCCGCGGCTTTGGATGCGTGTGCCTCAAGCTTCTCCTGCGCCTGCAGAGCTGCCCTGCGGGCGTTGAGCACACGTTTCCGGGCGGCCTCAGGCAAGCCGTCCAGTCCTGCGTTCAAAGTCTCGCGCATATTGGTCGAGCGGAAGCTTTCTTTACTCATCCCGGTCATCTCCTTTTTCATAGCAGCATCCGCGGCGGCGACGCGGTTATCAAAACCGGCAAAGGAGTCCTCCAGCGGAACTGCTGTTGGATTGGCGACGGGGCTAGTCGGACGGCGGCCGGTCCCCGCAAACATCAGGGCAAGCCCCGCGCCGGTCAGCACCAGTGCCGCTGGGTTGCGTTTGGCTGCGGCCACTGCCTGCTGACTAAGCTGGCCGCCGTACCCGTGAGCCGTGGCCTTGAGCTGCTTGGTCACCGATTGCGGAGCGAGCATATCTGTCACTCCCGACAGCGAGGCAGCCAGTTTGCGGCGGTCTGCATCCACCTTTTTTTCGAGGTTGTCAATTTCCGGCATTTCCAGCCTCCCTGATACTGGCAGCGTCCTGCTTGATACTGCGAATGGTGCGCGACGGCAGAAGCGCCTTGCTGCTGAGGCGGAACTTGCCCGCCAGAAGCAAGCACACAGCCGCGGTCAGAAGAGCACCGCCTACTACAAGGGCGGCAAGGCCTGGGGATAGCCCGGCGGCGGCAATCCAAGCGACAAGTGCCGCAGCAAGGACGTGCAAACCTGCCAGAGCGGCAATGGCAGCGGCAGTCATGAAGGCGAGCCCGGTTCCAGCCTGCGCGGCCTTCTCCTTTAATTCACCTTTGGCTAGCTCCGATTCGCTGCGCAACAGGGCAACGAAGTTACGGAGAGTGCCAAGGAACAGCTCTGGGGCCGCGCGTAAATCAGGATGCGTCATGGCCACTCCCTTCACGCGCCGGACTCAGCATTCCTTCCTGAGCAAATGAGGCGGCATCCGCCGGTGCACGCGCCTTCAGAAAGCGGGTGGCCGCGAACCCGGCAAGGGATGCGGCACTGAGAAACAGCAGTGGGTTTTTGCGAGCAAATGAACCGATATCCCGTACCGTCTGTTCGAAGTCCATTGAGCGGACACGTTGCGCGGCATCCTCCAGATGGCCCGCAACCATCTGCGCCGCCTGCGCCTGAACGCTGCCCGGTTCAAATGCATCTGCGGCGGCATCCGCGGCATCTGCAGTCGACTGCACCTTTCGCGCAGCGTGCTCTTTTGCGGCGCCGGCGGTGTTGCGGACGGTGTCTGCAACTGCATCCTTTGCCTTGCGGCCCAGATCCGCGGCCTGCGCGCGAGCCTGTCTTTCCAATTCAGAAGTATCGGTCATATCATCAGCCTTTCCGGTATCGGGGATACAAAGAGGACGCGTGCGCTGGCGTTGTTTGTTCTCTTGGAACAAACGGGGCCCGGCCTGTAATTGCCGGACCGCTTCAGGCCAATGCCGGCTGGTCAAATCTTTGCGGCAGAGGATTTCGGGCCTGCAATAAGCCAGATGATAAAGCCCACGACGGGCAGAATGAGAATCACCAGGGTCCAGAGGATTTTGGCTGCGGTGGAGGCGCCGGAGGACAAGATTTGAATGATTGCGTAGATATCTGCGGCCAGCACAAGCAGGCCAATCAGCCCATATTCCATGATAGTCTCCCTTCAGTTTCCTGTTCTGATCAGAAAACGCACAGGGAAGAAAAATGGTTCCCTGACACCGGGTAATTTTCCTTGTCGCGCTACCGGCGATGCCGTTTTCAGACCGCTTGGAAAAACCAAAAGCCGCGCCAAAAAGCGCGGCTTTCATTTACTGTTTTGAACCGTTGCCTTAGAAACGGCTGCGCATGGCCAAACCAAGCAATACGCCGGCCCCCAGAGCACCAGCGATGGCAAGGCCAGGATTTTCTTTTACAAATGCCCGCCCCTGTGAAGCCACACGCTGAAGTTCACCAGAACTGTACTGCAGCCCGGCACCAATTTGCTCTTGCGCCTGCTGGACAGTCTCTGCGGCCTGTTCTTTCACGCGGCCGGTAAGGCTGCCGTTTGCCGCTTCTGCTGTGGCTCCGGTGCCCTCAGGTGAATGCTTTTTTGCTTCGGCTGTGTTGGTCATGTGTCGATATCCTTTTATTAGCTGCCGTTCTGCAGTCCGCGGGAGCTCTGCCGCGTCAGCGCTTGATAAAACGAACAATGATCGAGAGAGCGAAGAGCACCAGGAAGATCACAAACAGGATCTGAGCGATCCCGGCGGAGGCTCCGGCGATGCCGCTGAAACCAAGAATTGCGGCCACAAGCGCGATTACTAGAAATGTGATTGCCCAGCCAAGCATGACTCTTCTCCTTCAATATTTACGCGCTGCTGTGCGCCATCTTTAACATCAACGGCTTTGCGGGCGATTGGTTCCGGATTTCCTTGCCGCCGGTGCTGTAATAGCTCCGCTGGATCAAGAGAAAGCGCGGCTGCCAAGCTGCGTTTCAGGTATTCCAGCACCTGATCAGCTGCCGCTGCGGATCTCTTTTTCAGGTTTTTGGAACTTGATTTCGGGGAAAGGTAACCGACACACCCTCTATGCCGAATTCGATGCTTTCAACTCCGGCGTCAAATTCGAGAAGCTGGCCGCCTTCGTCCAAGGCGACGATGTCTGGAAGGCGGGTTTCTTAGACTCTGGCCGATGCCGCTCGTGCAGATGCCGAATACCAGCAAAGGGATGCCCGCATCGAAGGCAATTGAAGCAGGAGGGTTCATGACACAGTTTTTTAGGCTGCAAGCCTCATTCAATGCGGCCGCGGACGGAAGGGGACCTGAACAGCGGCCAAATACGGTGGAGACCTGCTTGTCTCGGTTAGGCAAAACTGGGTGACACAAGAGAAAATGACCCCCGCCGCAGCAATGTCGGGAGCCCAGTGGAACGACCAAGTTGGGGACAAGTCGTGCAGCGCTTTAAGGCTGCCAGCAGTTGTAAGACGCACAATGCCGGGTTCGGTTCCGAAAAAGTCCTTGAACGCAAACATATTTCCTTATCGACTAGCCCAGCAAAAAAGGCATTGACCAGCCCCCGCTCTCGAAAACATGTGCATCGGCTGAAAACTCATTCAATTTCTTCAGGGCATGGATGGGGAGCGTAGCGTTGTCCCCATTTGGTAATGCCAGAAACGAAAACAGGCGCGGGCCACGATTGCGTGGCCCGCAAACTAATCGGGTCAGAAACCGGCAGAGTCCTCAGTTGACTGGGCCATTGGACAGAATTCCCGCAGTTACACTGTCTGTGAGTTCCAGCGCCTCGTCATCTTGAAGGCTAAGCAAATCAGCAAGCGATGCACGCGCGCGTCCAACCCGGCTTTTAATCGTCCCGACAGCGACACCGCAGGTTTCAGCAGCTTCTTCATAGGAAAACCCGCCTGCACCGACCAAGATCAACGCCTCGCGCTGAGTGTCCGGAAGTTTTTCGAATGCCTGCATGAAATCCCGCATGTTAAGGCGGCCATCGTGATCGGGTTTTGAAGCCAACGCCAAGGCCAGCGATCCGTCAGCATCCTCAACCTCGCGCTTGCGCTTGCGGCGCAGCGAATAGAAAGTGTTACGCAGAATGGTAAACAACCAGGCCCGCATGTTCGAGCCGGCATTGAACTTCTCGATATTACTCCAAGCTTTGATCAGAGTGTCCTGCACAAGATCATCTGCAGTTGCCGAGTTCCTGGTGAGACTGAGCGCAAAGGCACGCAGCGCGCCCAGATGCTCAGTCAACTCATCTCGCGGATCAGCTGTCATTGGATGTCCTTCTTGTGAAGTTCAGCTTTGCGCAGCTGCTCAAGCAGATCAGTGAACCGCTCCGGCAACGGTTCCGCCGCCAGCTCGTCAAAGGCATGCTTTAGGCTGCGGTCGATATGGTCCGCTTCACGGGGGACGCGGTGGATGTTCTTTTGCTTCGCCATTGTTCCCTCTGCTCGACGCTCACAGGTTCTCAACGCGTCAAGCAGCGAAATGGTTCCTGCGATGCTGAAAAGAGGATTAGCCCGGACAATTGCTCACCTCATGCAGAAATCAGTTGGCGCGTCGCTGTCATCATCTGACCCGGAAAGTTAGTTCATGTCGGGCCGGTCATCTGCGCCACGGTGTGCCATCAAGCGGCTGACGGACAAAAGCAGTGCTGCCAACCCTGCAGTAAGAAAGGCCATCACTGTGAAGCCGAGCCCTGCTGCCATTCCAACCGCCCCAGAAACCCAGATGCTGGCAGCCGTGGTGATACCGCCGACACGTTTGTCGCCCTTGATGATCGCCCCTGCGCCAATGAAGCCTATCGCACCCATCAAGCCCTGGGTCACGCGGGTCGGATCTGAAGACAGGCCCTCGGCCTGCATCTGACGGCCAAATTCCAGACCTACGATGATGAAAGCCGCTGCACCAAGTGAAACCATCATGTAAGTGCGGATGCCTACCCTGCGGTGGCGCAATTCCCTGTCCAGTCCCAGCAGTGCGCCGCCGGCCAGGGCAACGGTCAATCGCAATGCCCAGTCCAGCTGTGTTGAATGGCTTGCTGCGCTCGCGAAAAAGTCCACTCTGCCTACCCTCCCGGCACCACTGCTTTTCCCTGCGCGGCTGCAGGGTTCTGCACGACAAACACTTGAACCGGCAAAGAGTTCCCTAGCCTGGCATATCTTCGGGTGAGCTGCCAGGAAACAATTCGGGGGCTTTTCCACAGACCGCAATCGCGCATCCATGCTTCGTCTTCCAAATTTCAACACTTGTTCTTCAGTGGTAATCAGGAGCGAACCTGAGCGTTTCCAACTTTAGCCAATCAATTTAGGAACCGTTCAAGAAGCTCGTGCGTTTCTCCGTTGCATCCCCATTCGGGGCAGAAATGTAAGGAGCAATAAGATGACTCAACTGATCCGAACCGCCGCCCTCGTTTCGGCCATGGCGACGGCAGCTGTGGCCGGCCCCAAAGTCTCCGAAATCGACGTAACAGCAGATCTGAGCGCGATCGAAAACCACTCAGCCGCCGCAGTTTGGACCAGCCTGGAAACCGACCTGGAGACGGCGCTCGCTGAGCGTCTGATCGGACAGATCGCGGATGCTGATACTGAGGGCGCGGAAATTCATGTCGAGATTGACTCGGTTCTGCTGGCCAGCAACTTCGAACAGGCGCTTGGTGTCGGCGAATGGGTGCTGAAGGGCGATGTGGATATCGACATGCCTGATGCATCCAAGGACATGCGATACGATCTCACGGTCTCCGCGGATCAGCTTGATGCCTACTACCCTGAGGGCACCGATCCTGCGACTGTTACCGTTGACAGCGAAGCGTTCTATTCCGCCATCATCGGTGCCTTTGCCGGTAACGTGGCATCCAAACTGAAATAAGGAAAACGTTATGCGCATCATTCTCGCGTTCTTTGCGCTGGTCGGTCTGGCCGCATGTGAAACTGCCGAGGGCTTCGGCAGGGATGTTTCGAACCTCGGCAATGAGATCACCGAAGAATCTCAGGAAGCGCAGTAAAGCCTTACTTGCTCTTCCAAAACTGAATGGCTCGGCTCATTTGGGTGCCGGGCCATTTTTTCGTCCGCAGCAAAGCACCTGCGGGCCATCCTGACTGCTGGCGGTTCAAACGATGTCTTCGGTCGCCCCGGGCAAAGGTTGCTGCAAATCCGACATCCTGTCCTGATCATGCAACACTAGTAGACCGCGGCGCGCTTCCGGGCGCCGCACGTTGTTGCGGCGGATCTCATTTTGCCACCATGGAGCTGCTGTTGCCGGGTTCAGCGCTTCAAGCGGCAGATCCTCTTGCCACCAGTGCCGCGCCAGCGCATGCCACAGCTGTCTGACCCTGTCCTTCTGCGGTATCCGCAGAGCCGCTTCGGTATCCCATCGCATTGAGCGCCCATTCAAATTGGCTGAACCAACCATAGCAAAGCACCCGTCAGTGATTAATACCTTGCTGTGGAGATAGATCATGGGGGATCCCGTCAATACAGAGGGCGCATCGCGGGCCGCCATGCGCGGCTGAACCGGGCTGGCAATACAGGCGCGTGTGCCAAAGGCTGTGCTGATCTCCTGCAGTGCTTCGGCCTGCAATGCCATGCCATAACGCGCATCCAATTCACGGCTGCCCTCAAAAGCAACCTCCTCGGGCAGCGCAGGCAGAATCAGGATCAAGGACAAATCCGGGTTGCGGCGCGCCGCATCGGCCAGCCCGCGGGCAATTACGCTGGAGCGCAGGTATTGGGTTTCCAGGTAGACCAGATGCCGGGCCTGTGCGAAGGCCTCTAAGTGATCGTCCTCAATTTCTTTCAGGACCGTCCGTGGCGACAACGCCCAAAACCCGCCGCGGCGCGGCACAGAAAGCGTTCGACGGATGTGTTTGCCTTCGGAGGGGCGCTTGCGCAGGGCGATTTCCTCCTGGAACTGCTCAAGATGGTTTGCTGCCTCAGCGGCTTCTGGCCCACGCACCATCAGCTGCACATCAGCCCATGTTTCGTGCGCTGGTTGGTCGTGCTTCTGAGTGTCGAACCGGCGCCGGTTCAAATCCAAGCCGCCGATGTAAAGGATTTTACGGTCGATCACCGCAATTTTTTGGTGTTGAGAAACCGGGTGAAGCTGCGGCAACCCCTGACGGCTGGCCGCTTGGGGCCGCAATCGTTTGGGCAGGTTGCGCAGTTTTTGCAAAACGAAAGGTGAAAAGGCTATCCGCGGCAACAGCCCTGCTCGCGCGGGATGCATCGCGGCGGAGACCGAGAGCAGGGCCGCCTGCTCAGGCCCGAGAGAGTCAGCAATTTGCTGTGCTTGCTTCAATGTCTTCTGTGCAGCTGCATGCAGCGGAGTGGCCATGACCGGATCAAAATCGCTTACCACCAGCCTGACACGGACACCGCGCCGAAGCGCATCGGAAATGAGATCTGCCCAGGTTTCCCCGAATTGCAATGTTTCCGGAGAAAGAAGAGGCGTGGCAAAATCGAACAAGCGGAAGCTGGCAATGATCTCCTTGCGGGCTTTCAGTACTGCCCGTTCGAAGGCGGGCCAGGCCTGCTCGGCGGTGATCAGTACCTCAAAATCCCCGCGGCGGTGTTCATGCGGCGGGTTCTTTTGCATCTTGCTCCTGCTCCGTCATTGAGGCCTCTGGCGGTGATGCCCCTGCAACGGCGGGGAACCCCAGACGGTATGTATACCTGCTCTCTGTTTCATGGGTGGTGGCATCACCATCAAGCTGTGTGGCAAAGGCTGCCATCAGGCGTGCGCCGATACCGGTGCCCCCGATTTCCTCGTCAGGGTCCAGCATCGGTTGCCCCTTGGTATTGGTCACCTCAAGCTCCAGCCAGTTTTCTGCCGTTTCGCGCAGGCTGACACTGATTGCCGGCCGTCCGCCCTCCGGTACGCCGGTGTATTTCACAGCATTGGTCATTGCCTCCGAGACGAGCATCGAAAGGGTTACCGCCTGATCCTGGCTGAGCGGTCTTTGCGCAACGTCGGTCTCGATTGCTACATCCTGTCCGGTGCCAGAACTCATGGTGCCGATCTCTTCTATCAGCTCGTTGATAAGTTCGCGGCTGTCTACGGTGGAAACGTCCGGATTGGTGTTAAGACTGCGATGGATGGTGGCCAAACCGCGCACCCGCCTCTGCAGCTGTGACAGCATCCGCCGGGCCTCCGGTGTTTGGGCGTTCCGGCCTTGCATGTTCATGATGGATGCCACCAGCTGCAGGTTGTTCTTCACACGATGATGCACCTCGCGCAGCAACATTGTTTTTTCTTCCAGATCAAGCTCGCGCCGCCTTTCTGCTTCACTCAGGATCGCCACCATGCGATTGAAGGATTGCTGCGCCTCCCCAAACTCCCGTGGGGGCGAATTGAGTTCAAGGGTTGTGTTCTCTCGCTCCCCCAGCGCATAGCGGCGCATTGCTCTTCGCAATGCGTTAAGATGGCGGATCACCATCTGCTGCAAGCCTAGGACAGCGACTGATATCCCAGCAATCCACATCAGCACCGGGAAGGCCAGGGTCATCCAGGAGGTCGGGCTGGTGCTCACGGACAAGGCATTCTCCACTGGCCAGCTGCCGACAACTGCTACTTGGCCGGGAAGGATTTGGCTCACGGCAAAAAAACGCTCCTGGCCGGAACGCGAATCTTCAAAGAATGTGCTGCCGGCGCGCTGCAGCAGTTCCCGTCGCGGGACCGAAACCGGCAACGCCTGTGCGGCCTCCTGCTCCGGTACGCTTGCGGACAGGATCTCCCCTTGCGCGTCCAGGGTTACAAACCGGATGCCCTGCTCGGCCCATCTGGTGCCAGCCAGCGATTTGGTCAACTGGTGCGGAATTGCGATGGAGATATATCCTAGAAGGGTGTCGGCGCGTTGCACCGGGCTGGTTGCTACCAGTTGGGGGCCACCAGCGCCGAGTATCCCGTCTCCCACTGCAAACGAGAGGCGCGCGGCTTGCTGGCTCTTGAGAAACATCCACTTCTCGGACACATCCGCCGTGCTGCCATCTGATGAGCATTCCATTTTCCCCCCAGGGGTGATGAAAGCTGCAAAGGTGAAGGGATTCTGGCCTTGAACAAATGCCGTCATCAAGTCTGTGCAGCGGTCGCCCTCGCCGTAAATAGGCAGGATCGCGGCAGCCAACCCCTCAGTGGCGCCGCCAGCCCGCTGCAGCAGTTCGCGTTCCTTGGCTGCGGCTTGCTGGGTATGTGCCAGCAAAGACGCATGGGATAACCGGTTGGCTTCCTCGACCACGGCGTTGGTCTGGTACAGCGCAATCAGGCCCAGCGGCAGCAGCGCAAACGTCATCAGCGCGGCCAGCCGTGTAAGAAGGCTCCCTTGAAGCCGTGACCCTGCGATCATGCGGCGCTTTGCTGGGCAACGATCCCAGCTGTGACAGTATCAGTCAGTTCCATTTTGTCTTCGCCTTCCAGACCCATCAGCTCCGTTAGACGGGCACGCGCACGGTTCACACGGCTCTTGATCGTTCCTGTCTTCACGCCGCACATCTCTGCGGCTTCGTCATAGGAAAAACCTCCCGCGCCAACCAGAACCAAGGCTTCACGCTGCTCGTCACTTAAGTGCTCAAATGCCGCGTTGAAGTCCTGCATGTGGAGCCGCCCGTCATGATCGGGTTTCTGGGCAAGGGCACCAGTGAGCACACCATCAGCGTCCTCCACTTCGGATTTGCGTTTGCGGTTAAAAGAATAATAAGTATTGCGCAAAATGGTGAATAGCCAGGCCCGCATGTTCGAGCCGGGATTAAACTTCTCGATATTAGCCCAGGCCTTGACGACAGTGTCTTGCACCAGGTCATCGGCAGTGGCGCTATTGCGGGCAAGACTGATGGCAAAGGCGCGCAGTGCACCCAAGTGGTTGACCAACTCATCTCTGGGATCTGGCGCGGCCTCAGTCATCGGAAGATTTCTCTTCCAGCTGATGTGGATTGTGCGCCTCGAGCGCTTCCTTTTCCTTCAGTTTCTTCAAAAGATCAGTAAACCTGTCGGGCACAGGCTCACTTGCGATCTGATCAAAGGCT
This sequence comes from Leisingera sp. ANG1, assembly GCF_000203975.2. Classification (GTDB taxonomy): domain Bacteria; phylum Pseudomonadota; class Alphaproteobacteria; order Rhodobacterales; family Rhodobacteraceae; genus Leisingera. Next base: position 185,357 of record NZ_AFCF02000003.1, read on the forward strand.
CGCTTAAGGTTCTCATCAATTTCGCGGTCGGCCTGTTCGTTGCGCGGCCGGGCGTGTTGTGGTCGTTTCATGCAATCCAACAGTTTTCTGCGCAGCTTTTGGAACTAAACGCTTTGAGGCGCGTTTGGTTCCATATCTATTGTAAAAAAAGGGACTACGCAAAATGACCGCTCAATCGGGAGAACTGATCGCCAGTCAGATCGGCGCTAACCTGCCCTATTTGCGCCGCTATGCCAGGGCGCTGACCGGCAGTCAGGACACCGGTGACAAGTATGCGCTGGCGACGCTCGAAGGCATTCTTGCTGGCGAAGAAGATTATGACAGCACGCTGTCTCCCAAATTAGCGTTGTTCCGCGTCTTTCATGCTATCTGGTCCTCTTCAGGAGCTCCCGCCGCGGAAAATGAAGACGAGCCCAGTCTGGCAGCCAAGGCACAGAAACACTTGCGGCGGCTTACACCGAACACCCGAGAAGCGCTTCTGCTTCACACCATCGAAGAGTTCAGCGCAAAAGATACCGGCAGAATCATGGGCGTGAGTGAAAAAGAAGCCTCTGAACTGATTTCAATTGCTTACGAGGAAATGGCTCGCGCCACCTCTGGCCAGGTTATGATCATCGAAGATGAGGCGGTTATTGCAATGGATCTCGAAGCGATCGTGACCGGAATGGGCCATAGCGTGACGGGTATCGCCCGCACAGAAACCCGCGCGAAGGAGGTGGCCGCACAGGTTTCGGCGGACCTCATCCTGTCTGACATCCAGCTGGCAGACAACTCCAGCGGCATCGACGCGGTGAATGGGATCCTGGCAACTCATGGCGAACGGCCAGTGATTTTCATCACGGCCTATCCTGAACGCCTGCTGACAGGTGAGGGGCCGGAACCGGCGTTCTTGATTTCAAAACCTTATACTGAGGAGCAGGTGCATTCGGCAGTGAGCCAGGCGATGTTCTTTTCGTCCACCGAAACGCTGAAGGCCTGATTAAGCTTAGTGGAGAGAGGTGCTCAGTCCAGGTCCGTATTGGCAACGGAGCAATAAATGCTCCGTTAGTCATGCACAAGCTAAGTCCATTGGGCAGGTGCTGCAAACAACGTTGTATTCTAGACGTTTAAAGCAATCTGTTTGCTGCTGCTTCGCTGTCTTGGATTCTGCTGGCGCAATGAAGACTAGTCTTCAGCGCCAGCTAAAACACAGATTGACAGTTTGGGCACCTTTCATACCAGTTTAAGCCAGATACCGCGCGCGGATGAGTGGGGGTTCACGCCAGTGTGGCAATCCGGCTCTGACTTGGTGGAACCGGCAGACTCGCAAAATTTGGTTGCTGCAAGCGCTAACGTAATTTGTGCTCTTTTTCCAAATTCAGTCGCCGAAGCAGCAAATGCCCCATTAGTTTTGCTTATCCATGAGTTTCATATCGTGTGTTGACAGAAGGCCGCGAAAGGGCCCGCATGCACCAGCAGCTGTTTGTAACCGCCTCCTGTGGCCGGTATTTTCCCGGCGGCGGTCAAGAGCTCCTTCCAGCCGATCAGGGCTGAAACCGCGGAAATGTCCTGCACATCAAGCTAGTTGTTATCTCTAGAAGTGCAGCGGAGTTTGGAATGAGCAGTACCCCTCTTACTTTCGCAGACCGTCACCAACGATTGAAGTTCTTCCGGTTTGCGCCATGGCAATGCTCAATTCTTCGCTAAGGGCATTCCAAAGTTGTTCCAGCCCCGGCTCACCAGCAGCCGCTATCGCGTATTGCAGAATCCGGCCGATAAAGACGAAGTCCGCACCCACTGTAAGAGCTTTGAGAACATCCTCGCCTGACCGGAGGCCGCTGTCATAGAAAACTGGGGCCTCCGGACCCACCGCCGCACGTATTTTCCTGAGCATCTCTATCGGTGCCGGAGTTGCTTCCAATTGGCGCGCGCCATGGCTGGAAACCTGGATGGCATCAACGCCTGCAGCGACCAGCGTGCGGGCATCTTCTACGTCGAGCACGCCCTTCACCACCAGCTTGCCGGGCCAGAGATCGCGCAGCCGCGCCAGTGTGTCCCAAGTGGCGCGCGCCCGGCTTTCGGTTCGGTCGAATTCGTAGCCCTCCATCTCGAAATTCGCCATCACTGGCTTACCTTTCATCAAAGTGGTCAGAGACCAGCGCGGATGCAGGGCAAAATCAATGAACTGCCGCGGGCCGATGCGGAACGGCATCTTGAAGCCGTGGCGCAGCTCGCGCGGGCGGCGGCCGACCTCGGGCACATCGACCGTGAGCACCAGCGTCTGATAGCCGGCCGCGCGGGCGCGCTCGGCCAGCTTGAAGGTGCCAGTGCCGTCGCCGCTGAAATAGAGCTGGAACCAGGCATAGCCCTCTGACGCCGCCAGGATGGTCTCCAAAGGAGTCGAGGCGACGGTGGAAACCCCATGCGGCACACGGTAGCGCGCCGCCAGCCGGGCCAGCATCAGGTCGGCCCCGGGGGCCGACAGGTTGCACATGCCCATGGGGGCAATGCCGAAGGGCCGGTCCGCCTCGGCACCGAAAACCCGGGTGGCCAGCGAGCGCTGGCTGACATCGCGCAGGATACGGGGCCGCAGGGTGATGGCGTCCAGGGCAGCGCGGTTGCGCGCCGCCCCGGTTTCCTGTCCGGCGGCGCCGTCGATATAGTCAAACACCATCCAGGGCAGCCGCCGCCGGGCCAGGCGCCGGGCATCCTCGGCGGAATGGATGGCGCCTGCGCCCATCAGCCGGCCACGGCCTTCATGAAGCGGTCGCGGATCACCACTGGGTCCATCGTGATCACCGGCATCTTGGCGTTGCCGCTGTCGCATTTGACCACCAGCACGGTGGCTTCACCGCTGGCGAGCGCTTCCTCCAGCGCCGGCCCGGTGTCCTTGTCCTGCACCTCCACCACCCGGGCGCAGCCAGCGGCGCGGGCCATGCCCGCCAGATCGGTGCGCTGGCTGGTATAGGTTGGCTGATCACCGGTGGAGCCATAGGAGCCGTTGTCGATGATCATCAGGATGTAATTGCCGGGGGCATTGTTGCCGATGGTGGGCAGGGTGCCGAGATTGGTGAGGATCGAGCCGTCACCGTCGATCACGATCACCGGTTTCGGCTGCGCCAGCGCCAGCCCCAACCCGATGGAGGAAGCCAGCCCCATGGTGCCCAGCATATAGAAATTTGTCGGCTGGTCGTCGATCGCGTGCAGCTCCTGGCTGGGAATGCCGATGTTACAGACCACCAGCTGGTCCCGCAGGATGGGCGCGATCTCTTTCAGGATTTCGGAACGGATCATTGGTCGCCATAGCCTCCCCAGAAGTTGGCGTCGGTCAGGATGGCAACGGGCTTGTTGCACATGAAGGTGTATTTCAGGATGTTGTCCAGCTCCTCGACATCTTTCTGCCAGTGGAAGTGGTAGGCCGGGATATTGAGCTGGGCCAGCAGCGCCTTGGTATGCACCGCCATTTCAACCTGGCAGGCCACCGGCTCGCGCAGCTCGCCGCGGTAGGAAATCAGCATCGGCAACGGCATCCGGTAGTATTGGATCAGCGTTGCCAGCGTGTTGATGGTGACCCCGATGGCGGTGTTCTGCATGATGATGGCGGGACGCTTGCCGCCCATCCAGGCGCCGGCGCAGAGCCCCATGCCCTCGTCCTCCTTGTTGGAGGGGATGTGAAAGATGTCGTCGCGCTGGTCGATCTCCTCGATCACGCCGGCCAGTTGCTTGCAGGGCACGGTCGTGACGAAGGAGACGCCGTTGGCGGCCAGATCGTCAGCGATCCTCTTGTCTATGTTCATGGTGGGTAGCCTTTGCTTCGGAGGTCGTGTTTCTGAGTCAGGAAGTGCGGCAGACATGCACCGCGCAAGGTGCGTGGCGAACCACGCGGGCGGCTGTCGAGCCGAGGAAAAAGTCGCTAAGCCCCGGTTTGTGGGAGCCGACCACGATGCAGTCCATGCCGTGCTGCTCTGCGTATTCGACAATGGCGCGGTAGGACCGGCCTTTGACGATTTCCGCCGTCACATTGTCCAGGCCTGCGGTCTTGGCCGCGAGCAACTGGCGGGCCTTGTCGAAGCCTTCGCGCACGGTGTCTTCATCCAGGTAGGCGGTGACCGAACTGTGCACCGCCTCATAGACATGCAGCGCGGTGATCTGCCCGCCCGGATTGCACAGGGTGGCGGCGGCCTTCAGCGTGGTCTCAGAGACCCCGTGATCCAGGGCCATGGGAACCAGGATTTTGTCATACATGGTTGCTCTCCGTTTGCTCCGTGCGCGGGCTCATGCCCAGGGGTCGAGGATGATCTTGGGTGCCGCCACCGCGCCGGACCGCAGGTCGCGGAAGGCAGCTGCGCCGTCCGACAGTGGCCGCTGCTCAGTCCAGTCTAGCGGGCCGAGACGGCCGTCGAAGATTGCCTGCGCAGTGTCGCGGAAATCCTGCGCGGTATAGGTGTAGGTGCCGATGAACGTGATTTCCTGCAGCGTCATGCGGCGGATTTCCAGGCCGCCCGCGTCCTCGCCCAGTCCGACATGGGCAATCACCCCGCCGGGCGCGGCAGTTGCTGAGGCCGCGGCGCGGGTGGCGGCATAGCCCACGGCGTCCACCACCAGCGTCGCCATGCCCTGAAACTCCGCCACCACCTTTTGCCCGCAGCGGTCCGTCAGGAAGGCCCGGCGCGCTTCGTTCGGCTCCTGGATGGTCACCTCCGCCACCCCCATCGCCCTGAGCGCCAATGCCGCAGCCAGGCCGATGGCGCCGCCGCCGATCACCAGCGCGCCGGGCTCCGTGCTTGGGTGCAGCGCCTCCAGTGCCAGCCGGGCGGCGTGCCAGCTGACCGCCAGCGGTTCGGCCAGCGCGGCCTTTTCCAGCGGCACCGCCTCCGGCACGGTCACAAGGTTGCGCTCCGGCATCGCCACGAACTGGGCAAAGGCACCCTCGCGCGGGGGCATGGAGATGATCTGGCGGCTGGCGCAGAGGTTTTCGCGCCCCGATGCGCAGGCAGCGCAGCTGCCGCAGGTCACCAGCGGATTGATCGTCACCCGGCGGCCTGCTTGCGGTCCGTTTTCGATCACCCCCGCGGCTTCATGCCCCAGGATCAGTGGCGCGGGCCTGCGGTTGTCATGGCCCAGATAGGCGTGCATGTCCGACCCGCAAATGCCGGAGGCGCGGATGCGGATCAGATGTTCGCCGTCCCGGCCCGCTGCCATTGGCACATCGCGCAGCGCAAGCGTTTCAACCCCTTCATAAACCAAGGCTTTCATTTCGCCGTGAACCCCCCGTCAACCATCAGGATTTGTCCGGTGACATAGGCCGACGCCTCCGAGCACAGGAACAGCAGCGGCCCGTCGATATCCTCCATCCGGCCGTTGCGGCCGATGCAGGTCTGCGCCGCATTGCGGGCGGCGCGGGCGTCATCCTCGAATACCGCCTGGGTCAGCTCAGTCGGGAAGAACCCCGGCCCGATCGCGTTGGCGGTGATGCCATGAGACGACCAGGCTTCCGCCATGGCGCGAGTTAGCTGGCCAATCCCGCCCTTGCTGGCGCCATAGGCAATGCCGCCGGGAAAGGCGCGGGTTGTCTGGAGCGAGGCGAAATTGACGATCCGTCCCCAGCCCCGCTCCTTCATCGCCGGCACCAGCGCCTGGCTCAGGAAGAAGGGCGCCGAGAGGTTCAGCGCCAGGGTCTGATCCCAGCCCCCCGCTGTCACCTCATCCGCGGTCTGCCGCGGGTTGACACCCGCCGCATGCACCAGGATGTCCGGCGCCCCGAAGGGGGCGGAGACCGCTTGCCGCAGCGCTCCCAGCTTGCTGCGGTCCGCCACATCCGCGGCCGCATATGCGGCCGCTGGCCCGATCTCCGTGCAGAGGCTCTCCAAAGCCTCCGCCCGCCGCGCCACCGCCACCACCTGCGCCCCGGCTGCGGCCAGCGCGACCGCTGCCCGCCGGCCCAGACCAGAGCTGGCGCCGGTGATGCAAGCGCTCCGGCCTGCCAGATCGAACAGGGTTCGCGGGTCAGCCATTGGCGGTCAGGTCAAAGGTTTCATCCGGGAAATACTTGGCCAGCCGCACGTCGGCCGCGCGGGCGTGGCCCTCCATCCCCTCCAGCCGGGCAATCCGGGCCGTGGCCTCTGCCACCGGCTTGGAGCCCTCGCGGGTAGCGCGCTGCCAGGTGACGATTTTCATGTATTTGTGGACACTGAGACCGCCGGTATAGCTGGCCGCGCGCGAGGTCGGCAGCACGTGGTTGGTGCCCGCCGCCTTGTCTCCGTAAGAGACCGTGGTCTCCTCGCCCAGGAACAGCGAACCGTAGCAGGTCAGTTGCTCCAGCCACCAGTCCAGGTCCTCTGCCTGCACGGTCAGGTGCTCGGGCGCGTATTCGTCGGAACAGGCGGCCATATCCTCGCGGTCCGCACAAAGGATCACCTCGGCATAGTCGCGCCAGGCCGCGGTGGCGTTCTCGCGGTTCACCTCGGGCAGATCGTCGATGTAGCCGGGCACTAGCCGCATTACTTCTTCCGCCAGGGCGCGGTTGTCCGTCACCAGCCAGACCGGAGAGTTGTAGCCATGCTCTGCCTGGCTCACCAGATCGGTGGCGACGATATGGGCATCCGCGGTGCTGTCGGCCAGGATCAGGCTGTCGGTGGGGCCTGCGATCATGTCGATGCCGACACGGCCGAACAGGATGCGCTTGGCCTCCGCCACGAACTGGTTGCCGGGGCCGACCAGGATATTGGCCTTGGGCAAACCGAACAGTCCGAAGGTCATCGCCGCGACGCCCTGCACGCCGCCCATCGCCATGATCTGGTCCGCGCCGCAGATGTGGGCGGCATAGACGATGGCGGGGGCCACGCCCACCCCGGGACGCGGCGGCGAGCAGGCGGCGATGTGCTTGCAGCCGGCCACCTTGGCGGTGGTCACGGTCATGATGGCGCTGGCGATATGGCTGTAGCGCCCGCCAGGCACATAGCAGCCTGCCGCGTCCACCGGGATCACCTTTTGTCCGGTGACAAACCCGGGAGAGATTTCGGTTTCCACATTCTGCATCGTGCTTTTCTGCAGCTCAGCAAAGCGGCGCACATTGTCGTGGGCGAACCGGATGTCGGCCTTCAGCTTCTCCGGCACTTGCGCACAGGCGGCCTCGATCTCCTCGGCCGTCAGCAGCACATTGCCTTCGTACCGGTCGAATTTGGCGGCATATTCCAGAGCCTTGGCATCGCCGCCGACCTCAATATCATCCAGGATGCCCTGCACGATCTTATGAGTCTCGGAGGCATCCGACTTGGGGGTCAAGGCGGCTTTTTTCAGGTATTCACGGGTCATTTCCGGGGGTCCTACTTGTAGATATCAGGAAGCAGCGTGGTCGAGATCGGCGGGAAATAGGCGATCAGCAGCACCACGATCAGCATGGTCAGCACGAAGGGCACGGCGCGGGCGGCGATCTTGAGGATGGATTCGCCGGTGATGCCGGAGACAACGAACAGGTTCAGCCCCAGCGGCGGGGTGATGAAGCCCACACCCAAAGCAGTGATCATCATGATGCAGAACTGGATTTCGTTCATTCCGATATTGTCCGCCAAGGGCTTCAGGATCGGTGCCAGGATCACGATGTTGGGGGTCGTCTCCATCACGCAGCCGGCGGCAATCAGGATGCAGATCATCAGGAGAATCAGCAGCGAGGGATCATCGGTCAGCCCGGTCACCGCGGTCACGAAACCCTGCGGCACGCCCATGATGGCCAGCGCCTCGGCCAGCGGGGCGGAGAAGGCGATGATCGGCAAGATCACCCCGTTCACCTTGGCAGAGCTGACCAGCATCGCCGGGAAGTCCGACAGCTTCAGGGTGCCGAGCAGGAAGCCCATCAGGATGGTGACGACGACCGCGGTGGCGCCGGCCTCGGTCGGGGTCAGGCGGCCTGAGAAGATGCCGTAGAAGATGATCCCCGGCACGATGAAGGCATACCAGCCGGATTTTAGCGCATGGCCCAGGTTGCCCAGCCACTCGCCCAGTCCCATATTGCCGCCGGTCTCATAGGTATAGAGCCGGTTCATGATGATGTTGGTGACCAGGATCGACACCAGGATCGCCAGACCCGGGATCAGCGCGGCCAGAAACAGGGTGGATGCGGAAATGCCGAGTACCAGACCGATGATGATATAGGCGATGGAGGGCGGGATCAGGATGCCGGTGCAGGCGCCCGCCGCCACCAGCGCGCAAGCATAAGGCCGCGGATAGCCGCTTTCGACCAGCCGCGCGATGGTCATCCGGCCCACGGCGGCAGCACCGGCGGCGTCAGAGCCGGAGATCGCCGCGAACATGCCGCAGACCAGCACCGTGGCAGAGCCGAAGCCGCCCCGTGTCCAGCAGGTCAGCGCCTCGGCCACATCCAGGAACTTCTTGCTGAGCCCGGTCCGAACCAGCACATCGCCGGTCAGGATGAACAAGGGCACCGCGGTCAGCGCAAAAGCGTCGATGCCGGTGAACAGGCTTTCGCCGATGGCGCTGAGCGGCAGGTCGCCAGACATCACCAGCATGGTGATCGCCGCCGCGCCAATGGCGGCCCAGACCGGCACTGCCAGCGCTATCAGCGCCACGAACATGATCACTGGCAGGTAGAAGTCCCAGCCCAGCTCGACTGTTTGGTTGAGTGAATTCCACAGCATCGCTTAAGGCCCCTCAATCAAACAGCTTGTCGCCTTCAAAGACGGGGGTGCCGTCGCGAAGGCTGCGGTAATCGCGCAGGAAGGATTGCAGCAGGCGCCAGATCATCAGGGCAAAGCCCGCGGGCACCGCCATCAGGAACCACACCATCGAGATGCGCAGCCCGTGGCTGACCGATCCGAATTTGGCGGAGACCAGCACCGTCTCGAACGACCAGTAAAGCGCGACCAAGGCCACGATGAACATCACCAGGTCGCCGAAGATGTAGACCAGCGCTTTGGTGCGAGGCCCCAGGTAATGCAGGATCACGTCGATACGGATGTGGGCGCGCTCCTTGACCGCCGCCGCGGCGCCGATCCAGGCCAGGTAGATAAAGGAATAGCGGACGATTTCCTCGCCCCAGATCGAGGAAAAGGCAAACAGCTCGCGCCGGATCACCTCGATCGCCATGGTGATGACCAGCATCACATAGAACACCAGGAGCAGCCAGCGTTCTGCGTTCTTGTCGATGTTTCGCAGGATGTGCATTGCCATTCCCGGGGTTCAGGCACACCCCCACAGCCAGCCCGGCGGGCTGTTGCGAAGGCTGCTGTTGAAAAATGCGGGGGCCGGATGAAGGCGCTCCCGCCCTCTTAGGCTCAGGCGTCGTGGACGTAGTATTTGCCCTGGGTGCCTGCGGCCTCTTCCAGCTTGGCGAAGTTGTCCATCGAGCCTGCCAGCTCGGTCTTGAAGGAATCCCACTCGCTGCGCTGATAGCCGCCGGCTTCCTGCCACTCGCCCAGCTGATCGTCGCTCAGTGCATGGAATTCGACACCGGCCTTGGTCAGTTCCGCCATCGCATAGGCGCGGGCGGAGGGCACTTTGGACAGGTTCTGATGCGCGGTCATTTCCGATCCCCACATCACGCCGTCCTGCACGTCGGCAGGCAGTGAATTGAACCATTCCAGATTGCAGGAATAGACCTGACTGTCTGGTACCGCCTGGGTGAAGGTCACATGGCTCAGGATATCCTTGAAGCCAAAGACATAGAGTGCCCCGACGGAGGGATCGAGCGCATCCGCCACCCCCTGCTTGATGGCGGAGGGCGTCTCGCCCCAGGCCACCGGCGTCGGGTTGGCACCGACCATGCGGTAATACTGCTGCAGCATCTTGGATCCCGGCACCCGGAATTTCACTCCGGCCATGTCGCCCGGCGACATCACCGCGTTGCCGCCCTTGCGCACCGCCACGACGCGGGGGTCGATATTGACATAGAACAGCGCCTTGAAGCCTGCGACCTCCACTTTTGGGTGCACTTCCGCGTTCCAGAAATCGGAGGTCACCAGATTGGTGAAACGCTGGTTGGAGCCGCAGAGATAGGGCATGTTGATCAAGTCAACAGTGGAGGCGAAAGGCGCAAAATTCGACAGCGAATGCTGCGCTGCCTGAATGGTTCCGCCCTGCACCTTCTGCACCAATGCGCCGCCCGCACCCAGCTGGCCGCCAGGGGCCAGCTTGACATAGATCTTGCCATTGGTGGCGTTTTGGATGTTCTCCTTGAGATCCAGCTGCATGATCGGATAGCTGCGCGACGCGCCCAGCACATAGGCCGTGGCAACGGTCATGATATGCTCCGCTGCACGTTCCCGCTCTTTCTCTTCCTTGGCGGTTTGCGCGGCGGCTTCGGACGACCAAAGAACCCCGCCGGCACCGGCCACCAGCGCCGCGGTGAAAGAGCCGGTCGAGGCCAGTTTCAGAAAATTGCGGCGCTCAGCAGATTTGAGGCCATCCTTGCCATTCGTCATTGTCTTCCTCCCTAAAGATCCGTCAGCTGCCGTTCTTGTTCTTGTGGTCAGCCTCGCGCTTGAGAATGGCCGCCACGAACAGGATCGAGGCAGCGAACAGAACCAGCATCTCTCCGACATCGCCCAGGAAGCCGCCGCCGCCAAACGCACCCATGGCGACATTGGCAAAGAACACGGCAAAGACGGCAGCGGCAGCCCAGAGAAACATCGCAAATTCCCGGTTTGTTATCCCAATCCCATTTGTAAGCGCTTACATTAATAATGCAAGCGCTTACATTGATAGCTGGCAAGCGCTGCATTTTGTGGTATGACGAGGGGCAAAGGAAATGGCAGACGTCACATGGGAAAAACCCGCTCAGCTCCGACACTTAACGATGTTGCAAAGGCCGCGGGCGTTTCCACCGCCACGGTGTCGCGCTGCCTGAATTCTCCGGATCGGGTGATCGAAGCAACCCGCCAGAGGGTGATGCAGGCGGTCGAATCACTGGGCTACACGCCGAATTTCGCGGCGCGCGTGATGGCAGCCAAACGCAGCTTCACCATCGGCGCCATCATTCCGACCATGGACAACGCCATTTTTGCCCGCGGCCTGCAGGCCTTTCAGGACCAGCTGCACGAGAACGGCTATACGCTCCTGGTGTCCAGTTCGGCCTACGACCCTGAGGCGGAACGCGAGCAGATCCGCACCCTGGTGGCCCGCGGCGCCGACGGGCTGCTGCTGATCGGGCACGCGCGCGACGCAGAAATCTACGAGTATCTGGAGCGCCACCAGATCCCGTCACTGGTCGCCTGGTCCTACGATCCCGAGGCACAGCGGCCCTCTGTCGGTTTCAGAAACACAGACGCAATGTGCGAACTGGCGCGGAGCGTGATTTCGGCCGGCCACCGGCGGATTGCCATGATCTCGGGCATGACACAGGGCAACGACCGGGCGCAGGGCCGTTTGCAGGGCGTCAGGCAGGCAATGGAGGAGGGTGGACTGGACACCAGCGACTTAAAAGTGATCGAAACAGCATATGAAATTGACAAGGGGGCTGAGGCCTTTGCCCAGTTAATGGACCTGACGCCTCGCCCAACAGTGGTTATATGCGGCAACGATGTACTGGCTGCAGGGGCCGTGCACGAAGCACGAAAGTTGGGGATTAAGGTACCAGAGCAGGTATCCGTCACGGGCTTTGATGATATCGAGCTGGCGGAGATCGTTAGCCCAGCCCTGACCACCGTTCACGTTCCGCACCGAGAAATGGGACGCAAGGCAGCGTGCGAACTGACAGCAATGGTTGAAGGCAAGTCGGAAGGCAGAACAATCTGCATCAGTACAAGGCTTGTTACCCGCGACTCTTTGGCAATGCCGCCTTTTCTTTCATAAAGAAAGACTCGCAAAATAGGTTAGTGCACCTGACACTTACGGAATAGCAAATTCCAAATGGTCCGCCCGAGGCTCACCTGATCGTTTCATTTCCGGCACCACCGCTCCCTGTCGCCCCAAATGAGGACAGTCTGATTGGAGCATTTTCCTCCAAACATGACACGGTGAATTGCCAAGCCGGAAAATTACCTCACTTCCGCTTCAAGAAACATCAGGTTTCGGACTGGCTAATGAGTTTTGCACCAAAACGTGTCAGATCAATTTCCCAAGAGCTCTGGCTCCTTTTTGCAAGGACGGCAGAAACTCCATCAACTCAGACAAACTGCGGCGCTGCACTGGGGCATGAACCGAGAGTGTGGCTAGCAGCCGGTTGCGGGCATCCCTGACTGGAACAGCAACGGCGGCCATTCCAGCTATGAATTCCTCATCATCAGTGGAATAATCGCGGCTTTCGATCGTCTCAAGCTCTGCGCTGAGCGCATCAGGATCCGTACAGGTCTGCCCGGTTAACGCTTCGAGAGTACGCGCACGCAAGACAGCTACCCGTGTGCTTGGTTTTAGAGTAGATAGATACATCTTGCCACTTGCTGTGCAATGGAAGGGAACCTGAGTGCCTATTGGCAGTTGAATACGCAGTGGCCATTTGGTTTCCACCCGGTCCAAATAAAGCATCCCCTCACGGTCCGGGATTGCCAGATTGCATGTTTCTCCCAATTCTTCAGCAACGCCTTTGAGAATGATCAAACGCGCTGTGCTCAAATGTTCCGACGACATAGTAGCAAGTGCCAGCTTGCGCAGCCTCGGCCCGGGCCCGTAGGCCCGCCCGTCGAGGTCGCGCTGCAGGAAACCCTCGGCCTCGGCTGTTTGCATCAGCCGGTGCACGGTGGGCTTGGGCAGGCCCATCGCCTCGATCATCTCGGCCGGCTTCACCGCGACGCCGCGGCGGGCGACCTCCTCCAGCAGCACCAGAAGGCGCAGGTTGGTGGGGATCTGCCCCTCTTTCTTTTCCGGCGCATCTGCTGCCATCGCCGCCTCATCGCTACTTGTTGGGCAGCAGCACCAGCGCGAAATCAGGAACCAGTGAGACCAGTACCCAGACCCCGATCAGGGCTGCAAGGTAAGGAACCGTATAGCGGAGCAGGCGGAAATACGGAACACCGGTCACACCGGATGCGACGTAGAGGTTCAGCCCGTAGGGCGGGGTGATGAAGCCGATGGAGGCGCCGACTAGGAAGATCACTGAGAAATGGATCGGGTCGACCCCAACAGAGGCCGCGATGGGGGCCAGGATCGGCGCCAGGATGATGGTCACCGGCAGGCTTTCCAGCACCATGCCGGAGAAGAACACGATGACCATCGAGGTGAACAGCACCGCATGGTAGCCACCCATTGAAGTGACAAACCCGCCGATCGCCTGCTGCGCCCCGAGGAGCGACAGGATCTGCTGCATCACCACGGAAATCGCGATCAGCGGCGCCAGAATGCCAGTGATCTGGGCCGAGCGCACCACGATGCCGGGGATCTGCGGGATGGTGAAACCCTCAACCACCAGCATTTCAGCATAGGATTTTTCTTCCCACGTTTTGTCACTGCGGGCACCGGTGATTTTGGTCACCACCCAAGACAGCACGCCCGCAATCACGCAGAAACCAACGGTAACGCCCGCCGCCTCAGTAGGGGAGAACTTGCCGGTGTAGATGCCCCACAGCACCAGCCCGATGGCAAAGAAGCCAAGCCAGGCGCCGAAGGCTGTTTTCAGGACCCGGTTCAGCTGCAAGGGGATCAGGAAGCCCCAGCCGTTCTTGCGGCAGATGATCCAGCAGGCCAGCTGCATGCCGATGACCATCATCGCGCCAGGCAGGATGCCCGCGACGAACAGGTCGGAAATCGGCAGGTTCATCAGGAACCCGTAGACGATAAAGATGATCGACGGCGGGATGATGATGCCCACGGTGCCGCCCGCGGCGGCGGTGGCCGCCGAGAAACGCTCGTCATAGCCGCCCTTGACCATTTCCGGGTGCAGCATCGAGCCGATGGTGGCCGTTGTCGCCGAGTTAGAGCCTGAAATGGCGGCAAACAGCCCGCAGGCGCCGAGCGAGGCCATCGCCAGCCCGCCGCGCATCCAGCCAAGGCAGGCATAGGCAAAATCCGAAAGGCGCCGGGCGATGCCGGACTGGTTGATCAGGTCGCCGGTCAGGATGAACAGCGGCATCGCCAGGAGCGCAAAGCCCTTGTTGAACACATTCAGAAGCTCCGCCCCCATGTTGTCGAGCGTCAGCCCCAGCACGAAGGAGCAACCGATCACCCAATAGCCGATCACCAGCAGCACCGGCACGCCCAGCATGAACAGGAAGGTGACCCCAATCGAGATCAGCGTGACCCAGGTTCCCGTATCCATTACACGTCTCCTCCGATCACAGCCTGTTTGATCAGCGGCGCGCCGCTGCGGTAGTTGCGGATGTCGTCGGCCAGGTTTTCAAACACCCGGGCGATCATCAGGACAAAGGACAGGGGCGCGGTGATCAGGAACCACCACTGCAGCACGCTGTCGGTGCCCAGCACGATCTGGAAGTTCGAGGCCGACAGCGCCGTCAGCCGGGTGGTGGTGACAAAGACGATCACCGCAAAGCCGAACCACAGGACCGCATCCAACGTCAGGCAGCCCATCTGCGCCCAGCGGGGCATGACGGTGCGGAATTCCGAGAAGCTGAGATGGGTCCGCAGCCGCACGTTGAAGGCGGCCCCGAACCAAGCCATGATCATGAACAGCAGCGGCGGAATGGTGGTGGACCAGGGCTGCTGGTTCTTGAACACGAAGCGGTCAATCACACCCCAGAAAATGATGAAGGCAATCGCCAGGTAGCTCCACACCATGATGGTGCGCTCCAGGTGCCGGTCCATCAGCGGCACCAGCCGGTAGACCAGCATCACCAGAAGGCCGCCGAGCGCGGCGGCGGCGGTGCCCAGCACCCAAGCGGCATTGCTTTCTAGGGCATTGCGGATTTCCCAGCTATCCTGGGACGCGAAGGCGCTGAAAATGGCAGCGATATCCGGCCAAAGCTGCATGTGTTCCTCCCCTCATTTCCCCTGTGATCCTGCCGGATCCTGTCGGGCAAACAAGGCCGACGCAATCTGGCACCGGCCCTATGCTCATTGTTCAGGCCTTTGTCAGCCCTTCCACCAGCGGCGCGGTTCTACGTTTTCGGGCTTCATGTCTTTGTCGACTTCGCGCGCGATGGTGTAGATTTCCTGGTAGGTGTCGATGCCGCCAGCCCATTTGTTCAGGCGGTCGCGCCACTGCTCCCACAGCTGCGGCTGGAACTCGGGCGAGCACATTTCCTCGGCCATGCGGATTTCGCTGTCTGGCAGGAAGGCCGGGCGGACGCCGTGTTCCGCAAACACCGTGCCCGGCAGCTGCGGGTCGGAGAAGCCGACGGTCTTCACCAGCGCCGCCTCGTTTGCAGCCTGCACATGGGCCTGTGCCCAATAGGCGCTCTCCATCACCGCGTCCTGCAGATAGCCCTCGAGGCCGTCGAAGACCTTCGCCGACATCGAGGTATGCTCGGTGCCGCAGAAGAACTTGAGATCGACGGACTGCGAGACCACTGGCGCCATGTTGGCATAGGCCACTGCGGAAGCCCAGGTTTCGGCGCCGTCGATCAGGCCCTGCTTCAGCCCGTCGAGGGTCTCTTCCCATGCCACTGGCACCGGGTTCAGGTTCAGGGCATTCATCGCAATCCGGCCCAGCTGGGTGCCGGTAACGCGGTTCTTGGTCCCGAACAGCTGCTCCAGCTTGGTGATGGTCGGCTGGTCCTTGTATTTCAAGCCCAGCTGGATGCCGCGCAGCTCGCAATGGCTGAACAGGAACTTCAGCCCGTGGCGCTTCTCCAGCGGGTCGCGCAGGATTTCCTGGCTCTTGGGGTGATAGAGGAAGTGGTACTGGGACGCGCGGCCGGGGAACATGAAGGCATAGTCCAGCACGTTCAGGTAAGGTGCGCCGCCGGCCGAATTCTGGGTCGAAGCGGCGTAGATGTCGACAATGCCCTGCTGGGTTTTCTCGACGCAGCTCAGCTGGCCGCAGATCTGGTTGTCGCCGATGAACTCGATCCGGATTTCGCCGTCGGTGCGGGCCTCAAGGTCACGGGCGAACTCCAGAGCACCGGCCCGCTCGATCAGCAGATTGCGCGCGTTGAAGCCGGAAGCGCCGAACTTCAGCGTGTGCTTGGCGGGCTTAGCGTAGCGCTTCTCATAGGTCGATTCCGCAGCCGAGGCGAGATTCGCCAGGCTCATCGCGCTGCCGAAACCACCTGCTGCCAGCAGCGTCGAGCTCATCCCGTAAGTGCCTGCAACGCGGAACAGATCCCGCCGCGAAATACGGCTCAGTTTGTTAGTAAGCCCCATAATTCTCCTCCCTAAGATCAATTATTGAGACGTTTCGTATCAAAAAAGCCTAGATTATTTCATGTGATCTGTATAGAAGTTTTTTCCACACAGGGCGGAGAGAAGGTCGTGGAAGCAGATTTCATTGTTATCGGAGCGGGGTCATCGGGGTGCGTCATCGCCAACCGGCTGAGCGCCAACCCAAGCAACAAGGTGGTGCTGCTGGAGGCAGGCGGGCGGGATATCAATCCCTGGATCCACATCCCTGTTGGCTACTTCAAGACGATCCACAACCCCTCGGTCGACTGGTGCTACAAGACCGAACCGGATCCGGGCCTGAACGGCCGTTCGATCGAATGGCCCCGCGGCAAAGTTCTAGGTGGCTCATCTTCTCTGAACGGGCTTCTGTATGTGCGCGGACAGCCGCAGGACTATGACCGCTGGCTACAGATGGGTAATGCCGGCTGGGGCTGGGAGGATGTCCTGCCGCTGTTCAAACGCTCCGAGAACAATGAGCGCGGCGAAGATGAATTCCATGGCACCGGCGGTCCGCTGTCGGTTTCCAACATGCGCATCCAGCGCCCCATAACGGATGCCTGGGTCGCGGCTGCGCAGGCGGCGGGATACCCGTTCAACCCGGATTACAACGGCGCCACCCAGGAGGGCGTCGGTTTCTTCCAGCTCACGTCCAAGAAAGGCCGCCGCTGCAGCGCCGCCGTGGCCTTCCTGAATCCGGTGAAGAAACGCGAGAACCTGCAGATCATCACCCGAGCGATGGTGCAGAAGGTCGACATCCAGGACGGCCGCGCCGTGGCGGTTCTGTACAAGGACAGGTCGGGGCAAATGCAGCGCATCACCGCGCGGCGCGAGATCGTACTGTCGGGCGGCGCCATCAACTCGCCCCAGATCCTGATGATGTCGGGCATCGGCGAGGCGGCACAGCTTGCCGAACACGGCATTGAGGTCAAAAAGGACCTCTATGGCGTCGGCAAAAACATGCAGGACCATTTGCAGGCGCGGCTGGTTTACAAATGCAATGAGCCGACGCTGAACGACGAGGTCCGCACCCTGTTCGGCCAGGCCAAGATAGGCCTGAAATATGCGCTATTCCGGGCCGGTCCGATGACAATGGCCGCGAGCTTGGCCACCGGATTCATGAAGACCCGCGACGACTTGGAGACCCCGGACGTCCAATTCCACGTGCAGCCGCTGTCGGCCGAGAACCCGGGCAAGGGGGCAGATCCCTTCTCGGCCTTCACCATGTCGGTCTGCCAGCTGCGCCCTGAAAGCAAAGGCGAGATCCGGATCGTGTCCGCCGATCCGAACACCTATCCCAAAATCATACCGAAATACTTGTCGGCCGAAACCGACTGCCAGACCATCGTGGCCGGGGTGAACATTGCCCGCAAGATCGCCCGCCACGCGCCGCTGACCTCGAAGATCTCTGAGGAGTTCCGCCCAAGTGCGGATCTGCCGATGAACGATTACGAGGCGACGCTGGACTGGGCACGCAGCAACACCGCGTCGATTTATCACCCCACCGGCACATGCAAGATGGGACAGGGCGGCGACGCGGTGGTTGATGCGGAACTCCGCGTGCATGGCATTCGGGGCCTGCGGGTGGCGGACTGCTCAATCATGCCGGAGATCGTGTCGGGCAACACCAACGCGCCCGCGATCATGATCGGGGAAAAGGCCAGTGAACTGATATTGCAGTAGTTTCGGTTCACCTAGAACCAAGAGTGCGACTTACCTTCCTGACGTCAACCCAAGGATGCACAAGGTTTTCCTCCAAACACAGCCTCAGCAACGTACAAGCGGCATTTGCAATCCTCTTAGACTGTCCGGTTCTGATTGAGGGGCTGATGGGAGAATAGAGAATGGGACTATTTCCTTGTGCTGCCGACCACAGTGAACCAGACGTGCGCTACAGCGATTCTGAGCTTTCAAGAAAATGCATGTAGCTGGAGGCGGATATGCTCGCAGAAAATTTATAGCAGCACCCAGTTCATCCACCGAATTGCTGTAAGCGTATTTCGAAGCTGGTGTCTGACGCCACAGAACAGAGCGTGGCACGGCTGACCCTCAAGTTCGCTCAGATACCAAATTCCCAGGCATCCGGAATGCCGCGGCCGACACGGTCATGGCGAATACACTCCCTTTCTTAGTTATGTCTGGTCGCTCAGGAACGAGCCAATAAAATAGTTTCCAACTGGAAGAACTGTAGGAAGCAGTATCTCCCCGACTGGCTTTGCACTGCTGACATGCGGGTGCCGGGCCCCGTTACCTTCACGAATTACAGCCAGTTAGGACCCATTGCCACTCCTTCCAAATTGCGACGCGAGGAAACCTTATCATCTGGCGGCGACGTTACCGTTTCAGATCCTATTCTGGTATTGGTCCGTCGTCGCGCTGTATCCAACTAGCAAGTCCTGCCTGACGCTTCTCTCAGCTGCTCTTCCCGGCCACGCGATCCGTGATCTCCTCAAGGATCCTGTTCCGCTGGATCTTACCGGATGGGCCTTTGGGGAGGTCGTCCAGAATGTGGACCTCGTCAGGAGACTTGAAATTACCGAGCTGGGACCGGCAGATTTCAATAAGCTCCAGCGTGGTAAGACTGGAGCCGTCGCGGATTTTCACCGCCGCTTCCACTGTTTCACCGTAGGTATTGCAGGGGCGTCCGTAGGCGGCGGCCTCAATCACGTCAGGATGAGAATAAAGCGCCTCGTCGATCTCGCGCGGGGCGATGTTTTCGCCGCCCTTGATGATCAGTTCCTTGAGCCGCCCAGTGACATAGACGTAGCCATCGCCGTCGATACGGCCCAGATCGCCGGTGCGCAGCCAGCCGTCTGGGGTGAAGGTCGCGGCCGTGGCTTCCGGGTTGTTCAGGTATTCCAGCATGACGTTGGGGCCGCGCACCGCCAGTTCGCCCTCGCTGCCATCACTGACGGGCTGCAGCCGGGCATCGAGGATTGTCACCTCGTTGCCGTAGGCAAAACCGGGCGAACCAATCTTGCGGATGCCCGGGGGCAGGGGGTTGGACAGGATCTGGGCCGCGGTCTCAGTCAGGCCCATGGTCTCGATGATCGGGACTCCAAAGCGATCCTCAAACGCGCGCTGAACGTCGGGAGCCAGTGCGGAAGAGGCGGAACGGCCGAAGCGCAGCCGCGCCTTAGTGCTGTCAACGGGGTCCAGATCCGAGTGCAGCAAATGCGAGATGATGGTGGGGACCACAGAGAACCAGGTGGCCTGCGACCAGCCGGCATGGGCCCAGAAGCGGCTGGCGGAAAAGCGTTCGCACATGGCCAGCGAGCCGCCAGAGGTCAGCGCGCCCATCACCGTCACGCAGAGCCCGTTGATATGGTAGATGGGCAGCACGCAGAGGCCGCGGTCCTGCGGTGTCAGCTCATGCGCCACGGCGGTGGTCCAGCCGCCCGCCAGCAGGCTGGCGTGCGTATGCACCACCCCCTTGGGCTGGCCGGTTGTGCCTGAGGTGTACATCAGCAAAGCGTGGTCACCGGCAGAAAGCGGGTGCAGCTCTGCCGGTGACCCGCCGGTTGCTGCCGCCTGGTCCAAAGGGGAGAGAAAGGGCAGGCTGGCAGTCTCTTGAAACAGGTCCGTTTGGCTGGGGTGGACAAAGGCAAAGCGAGCGCCGCTGTGCTGCAGGGCGTAAGACACCGCGCTGTTGCCGGCAACAAGGTTGATCATGGTGGCGCGGAAGCCGCCGTAGAGCACGCCGAAAAGGCATTCAAGCGCTTCGCGCCCGTTGGGGTGCAGGATGGCGATGCTTTCGCCCTTGGCGATTCCCTTGGCGGTCAGGTAGCGGGCGATTGCCTCTGCCGTCTTGCGCAGCTCCTGCCAGCTCAGATCTGGGCCGCCGTCCGGAAAGACAAAGCCGGTGCCGCCTTCTGCTGCGCGTGTGTCGAGCCAGTCACGGGTGGTTCCCTTGGGCGGTTCCATCATTGGCCCACCTCCGCCCAGTAGGTGGCAAAGATGTCGTCCAGCGCCGGTTCGCGGGCGGGAATCTCGCGTACAATCTTGGTGGACTGGACGAAGTGGCGCCAGTTGAGGTTGGTGTCGATGGAATTGCCGCCCCAGCTGCCGCAGCCCATCGACAGGGAGAACGGCATGCCATTGGTAAAGGCGCCGCCGGTGGCGAAAGTATGCGCCTGGTTGACGATCACCCGGCAGGTGGGCAGTTCGCGGCCAAGTTCGACGGCGCGCCCGTCCAGGGCGGTGTGGATGCCGATGGAGTGGCCGGCGCCCTGATGGGTGAGGATGCGGGTAGCGATGGCCTTGGCATCTGCGTAATCCGCGGCCCGGTAGACGGCGAGGATGCGGCTCAGCTTCTCTCCGGACAGCGGGTGATCCGGGCCGATGCCCCTGGTTTCCACCGCCAGGAATTTGGTGTCTGAGGGGACTTTGCCGGCCATGCCCAATGCGCCCAGCATCTTGCTGGCATCCTGGGCGATGACCGCGCGGTTCAGATGGCCGTCCGGCCAGAGTCTGGCGATGATGCCATCTGCCTCAGCCTCCGGCACCAGCGCGCCGCCTTCCTGGGCGAGCGCTGCAATGAACTGGTCATAGATGGAATCCACCACCACGACGGAATTTTCCGAGGAACAGGAGGTGGCGTTGTCGAAACACTTGGAAGCGGTGATCTTGGCCGCGGCATCGGCCAGATCCGCGGTTTCTTCCACGATCACGGTCACATTGCCGGCCCCCACGGCCACGGCAGGCGTGCCGCAGGACTGGGCGCGGTGGACGTTGTTCTGGCTGCCGGTGCAGATCACCCGGTCGGCGGCCTCCATCAACGCCTGGGTTTTGGCTTTGGAACCGGGTGCAGGGATCATCTGCACCAGATCAGGATTAAGGCCCAGCTTGGCAAACTCGGCGTGGATATAGGCCAGCAGCAACTCGCAGGAAGCGACGCCCTTGGGGGAGGGGGCCACGACGATGGCATTGCCGCCCTTCAGCGCGTTGATGATGTTGTTGGCAGGCGTCGCCGCCGGGTTGGTCGAGGGAACAACGGCGCCGATCACGCCGATGGGGCGCATGATCTCGGTGATGCCAGTTTCAGGGTCGTCGCTGATGATGCCATGGGTCTGGACGTCCGCGATGTCGCGCAGCAGTCCCAGCGTCTTGCGGTGGTTCTTGGTGATCTTGTCCGGCACATTGCCGAGGCCGGTGCTTTCCACCGCCAGCTCGGCCAGGGCGCGGTTGCGGGCGGGCTCCATGATGGCCCATCCGGCCGCCAGGGCAGCTTTGTCATAGAGAGCCTGGCTTCCCTTGGCTTCAAAGTCCTGTTGGGCGGTGCGGGCGCGCACCACGATCTGTTCCACCTCGGCGGCGCCGGAGGCGAGTGCGTCCTGAGCGTTCATGTCTTACCTCGATTTCTAGGCCGGGGCGCGCTGCGGCTGTGCGCGCCCCGGAGGAGTTCCGGCTGGGATCAGAGCCCTGCCAGAAGCTCTTTCAGTGTCTGTTCGCGGGCGGCCCACATCTCCTTGACCTCGTCGCGGGTCATGATGTGCATGGGTGAGCCGCCGGCCGCCATCTTCTTGGAGACCCGGTCATTGGCGAACATCGCAGGCACGGTTGCAGCGAGCTTGTCGATCACCTCTTGCGGCGTGCCCTTGGGCACCATCACGCCGCGGAAATTGACGGAGGAATTGTCGACCTCCAGACCTTGCTCTTGCATGGTGGGCACGTCGGGCAGGAAATCGGAGCGCTGCAGGTCGGCAACCCCCAGGATCCTGACGTTGCCGGCCTCCTGCGCACGGTAGGCATCCGACAGGTTGTTGATGCCGCCCATTACCTCACCGGCGATCACTGCCTTCATCGCAGCGGCACCGCCGCCCTTGGTCGGGATGTAGGCCATTTTCACGCCTGCGGCCTTTTCGATCTGCAGCGCCGCGATGTGGTGGCCAACAAACAGGCCGGCGCCGGAAAAGGTCAGCTTGCCCGGGTTTTCCGTGGCATAGGCAACCACATCCGCCATCGAATTGAAGGGACTGTCAGCACCGACCACAAAGACCGCCGGGTCTGCGCCCCAGTTGGCGATGGGTTCAAAGCTGTCTGCGGAATAGGACACGCCGCCCTTGATCGACTGCGCAATGAAGTGTGGCACGTTGTAGGCCGCGAGCGTGTAGCCGTCGGCATCGGCCTGGGTCGCAAACCAGTTCCAGCCGACACGGCCGCCCGCGCCGGGCTTGTTGATGATGGCGATGGGCATTCCCAGCGCATCCTCGTTGCCGGCGGTCATGGTGACGATCCGGGCCTGAAAATCAGTTGCCCCGCCGGCCCCGTAGGAGACCATCATCATGATCGGGCGTTCCGGGTACTCTTCGGCCATGGCAGCGCCTGCCAGGCCCATCAGCGCGATGGCAGCGCCTGCAATCAGTTTCTTCATTTTCTTCTCCTCCCTATTGGTTTCTGACCGCGTTCCCGCGGTCAGAACAGAATTTCCCGCGGCGTGTAGACACTCAGCAGTTTTGCAAAGAGGCCGTACATCACCGCCACGAAGACGGCGGTGACCAGCATGCGTTTTACCCAGGTTTTGCCTTCGGAATGCGGCGCCGGGTCGTAGAGCGACAGCAGGATGAAAAATCCGATGGCGGTGGCGGTGTAGAACCCCAGCGCCTTGGCTGCCCAAAAGACATAGATCAGCATCACCGCCAGACCCGGAACCATGTTCAGGAACATCGTCCGGGACACGCCGGAGCCGACCTTGCTGAGGCCGAGGGCAGCCTTGCCGAAGGTCCAGCCCGCCAGCACCACAAAGACGGATGCGATCAGGCGCGGAAACAGGAAGGCCTCGGCAGGCTGCTGGGTGTAACTGACCCAGGCGACCCAGATGCCGACGGCAAAGACCAGACCGGAGCCAAGGATGTGCTGAGACCGGTTCATGCTTGCGCCTCCTCTTTGGTGGTGTAGCGGCGGCTGCGCAGTTCCATCCAGGCCGAGTAGGCGATGGAGGCGACGACCACGGCGATCAGTAAGATGTTCAGCCCGCCCGACAGGAAGTAACTGGCCTTGCCGACGGTGGCGTCCGCGATCATGCCGCCTTGGATGAAGTTCGCCTCAGCGATTGGACCAAGGATCAGGCCCAGCACCAGCGGCGCGGCGGAAAAGCCGAAACGTTCCAGAAAGTACATGCCGATGCCGAGGCAGGCCATCACGTAGACGTCGCCCATCGAGCTTTGCACCGAGTAGGCGCCGAAGGCGGAGAGGGCGAGCACGATGGCGGCCATCACCGATTGCGGCACCTGGGCAACGCGGGCGGCGAGGCCCGCCACATAGAGACCGAACAGGCACATCAGGACCTGGCCGACCAGCATCGAGTTGATGAAGGTCCAGGCCACATCCGGGTGATTGTCGAACAGATCAGAGCCGGGGAAAATGCCGTGGATCAGCAACCCGCCCAGCAGCACCGCGGCGGTAGGGCTGCCGGGGATCGACAACGTCAAGAGTGGTACCAGCGACGGGCCGACCATGGCGTTGTTGGCGGCCTCTGCGGCGATCACGCCTTCGCTGTGGCCCTTGCCGAACTTCTCCTTCTCGGAGGAGAACTTCTTGGTCTGGTCATAGGCCACCAGCCCGGCGATCTGGCCGCCGACGCCGGGTATCAGCCCGATGATGGAGCCGGTGATGGTGCCGATGCTAAGGGCGCGCGGGCGGCGCAGCAGTTCGCGGGTGGCGTCAAGCACGGAATGCTTCTGCACCTCGATCACCTCGGCGCCGTCCGCACGGCGGCCCTTGGCGAACATGGTAAGCACCTGCGGGATGGCAAAGAGGCCGATCAGCGCCGCGATGATGTTGATACCGCCGCCAAGCGACGGATGGAAGATGAACCGCTGGGCGCCCATGATGTCGTCGAACCCGATGGTGGCCAGCCACAAGCCGATGCAGCCCGAGAGCAGCCCCTTGACCACGGAGGCCGAGTCCAGCGAGCCGATCACCGTGACGCCCAGGATCGCCAGCCAGAACAGATGCGAGGGGCCGAAGGCCAGCGCCCACTGGGCTAGCAGCGGGGTCAGGAAGATCAGCAGCAGCACGCCGAAGATGCCGCCGACGGCGGAGGCCAGGAACGACAGCTGCAGCGCCTTGGCGCCCTGGCCCTGCTTGGCCATCTTGTGGCCGTCCAGCGTGGTGGCGATGTTTGCGGGTGCGCCGGGGATCTTCAGAAGGATCGCGCTGACTGCGCCGCCGGCCACGGTGGAGGTATAGGCGGCGCCCAGCAGAATCAGGCCCTGAACGGCCTCCAGATGGAAGGTGAAGGGGATCAGCAGCGCCACCGCCATTGTCGGCGAAAGCCCCGGTGTTGCCCCCAGGATAAGCCCGCCGATTGTGCCGCCCAGCAGCAGCAGGAATGACAGCGGCGAGAACACATCTCCGAAGTAAAATATGAAGTCCATTCGGGGCCTCCCAACCCGGCTGATCGCGCTTTTACTTTTGTTGACAAAACAGGTTAGGCTATGAAAATAGTATTGCAAACGTTTTCATAAATCTTGCCGGGGGGAGGGGAGATTATGGCGCCGAAACAGAAGGGTAACGTGGATATCGTTGCGGTGGCAAAGGCTGCAAAAGTGTCGCCCTCAACGGTGTCGCGCACCTTCAATCACCCCGATCTGGTAAGCCCGGCGACTCGCAAGAAGATCACCCGTGCGGTGCAGAAACTGGGATATGTCAGAAACCGCGCGGCGCAGATGATGCACGGCAAGCGGTCGGGCACCATCGGGCTGGTGGTGCCGACCATCAACCACGCGATCTTTGCCGAGGTGATCCAGGCGTTCTCGGATGCGATCGACCGGGCCGGCTTTACCCTGCTTCTGGCCTCGCACGGCTATGATCTGGAGCGGGAATACGAGATGGTGCGCAAGCTGATGGAGCACCGGGTGGATGGTGTGGCGCTGATCGGGCTGGAGCATTCCGAAGCAACCTCGCGGCTGATTGCGCAGCAGGAAACGCCGGCAATGGCGATTTGGAATTATGCAGAGGATGCCGAGCTGCCCTGCGTCGGCGCCGACAACAAACTGGCCGGGCGGATGGCCGCAGAGCACTTGGTAGCCCTGGGGCACAGGGACATCGGCCTAATCTTTCCCGACACCCGCGGCAACGACCGGGCACGGCACCGGCTGGAGGCGGTTCTGGAAACACTTGAAGCCGCTGGCGTGGCGGTGCCGGAGGGGCGCAAGTCGGAAGCGCCATACAGTGTTTCGCAGGCCAAGCAGGCGGCCCTTGCGCTGTTGTCGGCACCGTCCCGACCGAGCGCGCTGCTATGCGGCAATGACGTGATTGCCCAGGGCGCGCTTTATGCAGCGCAGCGCTGTGGGCTGCGGGTGCCGGAGCAGCTGTCGGTCATCGGCATCGGCGATTTCAAAGGATCCGCCGAAGTCGAACCGGGGCTGACAACGGTTCGCATCCCTGCTGGCACCATCGGGACGCTCGCCGGCGAGCAGTTCACAGCCTTCATAACCTCTGAAACGCCGGAGCCTTTCAGAATCTGCTGTAAACTGGAGCACGTTTTACGCGGAACAACCGGTGCTGTTTAAAACCAACAGCGCCAGTTGGACAAGCCCGCACTGCCACAAGCAACAGCTTTTCATACAGAAGCCTGCTGCATTTGAACCGGAAAACCTGATCTTCAGGACCTGATGGAGTAAGCGCTCCGAAAAAATGGGGGATTACCCATCCAGCTGACCTATGATGGCCCGTCACCGAAGACTTCCTCCAAGGCACCAAAAATCTTGCCGAGAGCATGGCCCAGAACCTAGTTGTTGTCCGGAATATCTGGACCCAAGAGGCCGGTACCGAACACTTTGGCTCCACCTATCTGATCAAAGCCCTAGAGCACCTGGAAGCCTACAAGGCCATGCATATTCCGCACCTGGCCTCGATCGGCATCGAAATCGTCAGCGACCACGTATTTGATGTGAGGGAATGACCCAGCCAATTCAACCGCACCCCGTTTCAGACTGTTTTTTTAAAGGCTCTATTAATTAAACGTCCTCTCCTGTCAGCATCAGAAGAGGCACTCTCCAGCTTCGATAGCAGGTTACAGCTGAAGAAGTTTTTGGACAGTCAAGAAAGCCGCACCCGGCGGAAGCCAGATACGGTTTTTCAGGTCATCGTTTGCCTGCGACAATCCGGTCGAGGATCAGGGCGCAGAACAGGATCGCTAGGCCCGCCAGGATGCCTTGGCCGGCGGCGGCATATTGCAGCGCTTCCAGCACGTCCTCTCCCAGCCCCTTGGCGCCGATCAGCGAGGCCACGACCACCATCGCCAGTGACAAGAGGATGGTCTGGTTGACGCCGGCCATGATCGTCTTGCGCGCTAGCGGCAGGTCCACCCGCCACAGGAGGTAACGCGGGGTGGCGCCGAAGGCGAGCGCGGCCTCACGCACGGTTTCCGGCACCTGCTGCAGGCCCAGCACGGTGAAGCGGATCACCGGCGGGCTGCCGAAGATCATGGTGGCGACCACGCCCGCGGGCTTGCCGGAGCCGATGAAGGCTACCACCGGGATCAGGTAGACGAAGGAGGGCATCGACTGCATGAAGTCCAAGACCGGGCGCACCACCGCAAAAACCTTGGGGCGGCGGGCGCAGTAGATGCCGAGCGGGATACCCAGGGTGATCGAGATCAGCGCTGCGGCTCCCAGCAGGGCAATGGTGGTCATCGCCTTTTCCCAGAAGTCCAAGAGGCCCAGGTAGGCCAGCGCCGCGCCGGTGAAGATCGCCACCCGGGCGCCTGCCGACAGGTAGGCCAGCATCACAATGACCAGCGCCACCACCGGCCAGGGGGTATCGACCAGCACCACCTCGATCCAGTCCAGAAGCGTGCGCATGCCGGCGGTCAGCCCGTCAAAGAAACCGCGCCCGGAGGTCTTGGTCCAGTCGAACGCCGCCTGCACCCCGTCGCCGACGTTCAGCCGCCAGTCGCGGTTGGTGGGGAAGGCGTTCAGCAGCGAGAAGGCATCGGGCATCGCGAATTTCAGCGCCGACAGCACAACCACGGCGGCGGCCAGCACGGAGGAGACGATTAGCCGCGGCAGTGACCAGCCGCTGGCGACGCGGCGGTCGGAGCGCCAGCGGGCAAACTGCCCCTCCAGCGTCCAGTTCGCCAGCGACGCCGCCAGGAACTTGACCGCCAGCAACAGCGCCGCGCCGGCGATCAGGTAGATGGTGCCGCTGGCATTGGCGGCTGCCGCGGCCTGCTGTGCGCCGGTCAACGCCGCCTCCAGCGACTCTGCCGCGCGTTTCAGGGACTCGAGCGAGGACGCGCCCGAGGCCTCGGCTGCAGCGATCTGCTGGTGCCGCAGGTCCAGCGTCTGGGCAATCTGTTCCGCGCGCAGGCGGGAGTCCCGGCCGAGGTCACCGAACAGCCCCATCGCGATCTGGATATAGGCCAGCGTTTCCAGCAGCAGAAAGCCCAGGAACCAGGACCACAGGCCCCGGGCGCCGAACCAGACTGGCCCCAGCAGCGCGGCGGCGCGGTTCAGGGTGAAGCGGTAACCGGGCGCCTCCATCATGTAGGAGAAAACGCGCTGGTAATAGGCCTGCGACTGACCGGTGAATTCCGCCACCAGCGCATTCAGGCGTCCGGCGGTCTCCGGTTTGATCTGTGATTGGTCGATGTGTTGCATCACCCTTCTCCTCACGCCTGGCTGTCCTGAATGGCGCGGATCAGGCCCGCGCGGTTGATCACCCCGACGGTGGTGCCATCATCCGCCACTTTGACGATGCCGTGGCCGTCCACTGCCAGTTCCATCAGGTCGCTTAGGTCCATGTCGGGCCGCGCCTCCCTGGCGTCGGCGGGCAGGGCGCCGTGGGTGGCTTCGAACTCCGCCACTGGCTTCATCACCGAATGGGCGAAGATCATGTTGAGCTTGGAGATGCCAGCCACGAAATCCGCCACGTAGTCATCAGCCGGGTTGAGGATGATCTCCTCCGGCGTGCCGATCTGCACGATGCGGCCGTCCTTCATGATGGCGATGCGGTGGCCGATGCGGATCGCCTCGTCCAGGTCATGGGTGATGAACATGGTGGTCTTGCCCAGCTTGCGGGAAAGCTCCATGAACTGGTCCTGCAGCTGCTTGCGGATCAGCGGATCCAGCGCTGAAAACGGCTCGTCCATCAGCAGGATCTCGGGGTCGGAGGCGATGGCGCGGGCCAGCCCGACGCGCTGCTGCATGCCGCCCGACAGCTCATGGGCGTATTTGTCCTCCCAGCCCGAAAGCTCCACCAGTTCCAGCACCCGGTCGGCTTCCTCCCAGCGGCGGGCCTTGCCGGTGCCGCGGATTTCCAGCGGCATCGCCACGTTGTCGCGCACCGTGCGGTGCGGCATCAGGCCGAAGTTCTGGAACACCATGGCAACCCGGCGGTTGCGCAGGTCGCGCAGGCCTTCGGCGTTCAGCCCCATCACATCGTCGCCGTTGATGTAGATATGGCCGTCGGTCGGCTCCAAGAGCCGGTTCACATGGCGCACAAGCGTCGATTTGCCGGAGCCAGACAGGCCCATCACGCAGAACAGCTCGCCGCGTTCGATCTGGAAGCTGGCATCGGCGACGCCGACCACGCAGTTGAACCGCTCCAGCACCTGCGGCTTGGTCAGCCGTTCGGCGTGAATGGCCTTCAGCGCCTCGGCGGAGCGTGCGCCGAAGATCTTCCAGACGCCGCGTGCGTCGATTGCAATGTCCTTTTCCATCCGGACCCCCGTCTAACTTAATGAAGGTGCCCCGGCGGCAGGCCGCCGCCGGAGCGCGCGTGTGGGAGGGCGTGTTATTTCAGGCCAAGCCAGGTATCGACGGTACCGCCATTGTCGGCGATCCAGTCTGCAACAACCGCGTCGATCTCATTGCCTTTGACCACCACCTCGTAGGTGAGTTCGGACAGGGCTTCGGCGCTCATGTCGATGCTGGACAGGAAGGAGGCAGCGGCCGGGTTGCGGTCCTTCAAGGAGCTGGAATAGGCCACGGTCACGGTCTTGACCGGCTCGCCGGTGGAGATGTGCGAGTTGTTGTACCAATCGGCATCCTGATCCGGCTGCACCATCTTGTAGGTGGCTGCGTCATGCTCCGGCTCTTCCAGGATGGTCACGTCATAGAGCGCGTGCACATAGTGCGGCGCGTAGCAGTAGAAGGCGGCGCCTTTCTCCTGGTCGACCAGATCCTTGAGGCGGGAGTAGAACACGGTTTCGTCTTCGGTGGTCGGGGTCAGGAAGGTTTCGATGCCGTAGTCGCGCACCCGCACCTTGAAGGTGTTGGTCGAGGCCCAGCCGGAGGCGCCGACCCAGACCTCGCCCATGCCGTCACCGTCGCTGTCAAACAGCGCCTGTGCTTCGGGAGTGGCAAGGTCGAAGATCGATTTGATGTTGTGTTTCTCCACCATGTAGTTGGGCACACAGATGCCTGCGCGGCCCTCGTAGCTGCCAGAAGAGAGGGCCACGGAGCCTTTCTGATCGACATATTCATCGGTGAAGGAGGCCTGGTTCGGCAGCCAGACATCCGGGTGCACGTCGATATCGCCGCGGCCGCCGTCCATCGAGGCGAAGATCACCGCGTTGGCGCCGGGGGCATAGCCGGCCTCGCTGCCGAGGCGGCTTTCGATCACCTGGCCGATGATCCGGCTCATGATCTTGGCGCCGGGCCAGCTGGGCTCACCCACCATGACTTTCTCCTGTGCCGTGGCACTAGTGGCCGCAGCTGCGCCCAGGGCGGTAACGGCGGTGACGAAGATGATATTTTTCATCGTTTTCTCTCTCCTGTTGGTGTTTGTTTCAAGCGCCTCAGGCGCGCGCCCGCTTGCGCTGCGGGTCTATGAAAGGAATATCCGTGACGGTGGCACCGAGGCGTTTCATCCGGCCGTCGAGCTGGCCGATTTCCAGCCGGGTGCCGTTTTCCGCGTGCTCGACACCCAGCCGGGCGATGGCGATGGCGTGTTCCAGAGAGGGTGAGCGGGTAGCGGAGGTGACGGAGCCGACCTGCCGTTCGCCGGCATAGACCGGGCTGCCGTGCAGCGGCACGTCATTGCAGCCCAGCAGCAGGCCCTTGAGCAGCCGGCGCGGCTCGCGCGCGTTGCGCTCCAGCGCCGCCTTGCCGGTGAAATCGGCTTTGGTCAGGTCGACGGCAAAACCGAGGCCTGCCTCAAACGCATCCACGCCCGGTGCGAATTCGGCGTTGGCGGCGGCCAGCCCGGCCTCAATGCGGATGACCTCCAACGCGGCGGAGCCCATCGGGGTGATCCCGAATTCCCCGCCTGCCTCCATCACCGCGTCCCAGATTTCCAGCGCATGCGCCTGGGAGCAGAAGATCTCATAGCCCAGCTCGCCGGTGTAGCCGGAACGGGACAGCATGAAGGGCGCACCCTCGCGGTCGTGCAGCCGCGCCACGGTGACGCCGAACCATTTGAGCTGGTCCAGCTGCGGCACATGCGGCTGGGTGAAGGCGATCTTGCGTAGGAGGTCGCGCGACCTGGGGCCTTGGATCGCCAGGTTCGGCATCGCGCCGCGCATGTCGTGGATGCGGACCTGCAGGCCCATCTGCTGCGCCAGCGTCTCCAGCACCCGGCCGCTTTCCTCGGAGCCGCAGCACCAGCGGAACAGGTCGGGGGCGAGCCGGAACAGGGTGCCGTCGTCGATCACCGTTCCAGCCTGGTCGCACATCAGCGTATAGGAGCCGCGCCACACCGCCAGTTTGGCGACGTTGCGGGTCGTGGCCTGCTGCAGCAGCACTTCGGCGTCGGGGCCGGCGATGTCGTATTTGCGCAGCCCGCTCATGTCCTGCAGCGTCACTGCATTGCGGCAGGCCCAGTATTCGCCTGTGGTGCCATGCGACGGGAAACTCACCGGCGCCCAGAGATCACGCGCGGGGGCAAAATGCTGGGTCAGCGGCTCCAGCCGCTCGTGAAAGGCGGAATTCTGGCTGATCGACATCGGGGCGTCTTCCTTCTCGCGGTAGGCAACAGCGCGGCGCAGAGGTGTTTCGGGGCGGTAGATGCGGACGTGCACGTCCGTCGGGTTCCAGCCGTTAATCGGGTCAATGTCGTCCGGGCAGGCGGTTGAGACGCAGACCAGGTCTTCCAGCGCTCGCATCGCCACGTAGTCGCCGGGACGGGAGTGGGATTCCTCGGTCAGGATGTGGTGCGAATTGGGATCGACCCAGGTGTTCCAGAAGAAATTGATCGCAGGCCAGGCCGCGCGCGGCGCCACGCCGTAAGGCGCCAGCGCGCGGGACATGTTGTCAGAGCAGTTCACATGGCCGGGGAAGCCGCGCTCCTCGTACCCGCGCGCGGTGCAGGCGAGGCCGAATGTGTCATGGCGGCCGCAGGTGTCCTGGATCACGTTCAGCATCGGGTGCATGCCGGGATCGAAGAACTTGTCCAGCAATCCCGGCCCCGGGTAGGCGCGGCGCACCATCGAGCGGGTGGCGGTGCTGTCAATCATCAGCTCCTCGCCGCGCTCCAGCCCGGTGGCGCGGAAGGCGGTGAAGTCAGAACACTGCTGCCCCTCCACGTCGATGATCTGGATGATCTCGCCTTTCTTCACCTCGTAGGCGCAGCCGGTGCCGCGGCTGACGGTGAATTCGTCGCGGGTGTCGCCCAGCAGTGGCGGCAGTAGCGGAGCGGAGCCCGGTCCGGGCTGCCAAGTGATCTCCAACCCGCCTGAAACGGTGCCGTGCACCAGGTCGTGCGGCAGTGCGGTGCGGAAGATCCAGACCGTGGCCCTGGCCGCGGCTTTCAGGATCAGCGGCTCCTCCGCGGCGGTGAGGGTGCAGGCGGGGATTGCGTCGGCGCTGTCGCCGCCGCGGGCGTTGATCCAGCCCAGAAGCGCGCCGGGATCGCATTCCGCCAGGTGCAGCGTGCCATCTGCGTTCAGCCCCAGCGCATGCAAAGCCGGGCAGCCCCCGGCGCCAAAGGCAGCGATCTGGCATCCCGACCCGGTCAGCGACAGCAGATTCCCCGGCCGCATCTCCTGCATCAGGCCTTGGCGGGGGGCGAGGCGGTGCGTCACGCCTTCGCGGGGCTTGGGGAAGCCGGGGAAGGAGCGGGCGGGGGTACTGAACCCCATGTTGTCGAAGTCGCGCAGGACTGCGTAGCGGGTCATTTTCATGCCGAATCTGGTTATGTAACTGGTTACATGGTTGATGAAACCAGTTACATGTGTCAAGAATTTCATTAAGGACGAACCGGAACCGGCAAAGGAAGGCAGGCGGAATGCAGCGGAGCACCAACCGGAAACGCGCCAATTTGCGGGATGTTGCGGCGGCGGCGGGCGTCTCAGTCGCCACCGTTTCCCGCGTCATGAACGCACCGGAAACCGTGGCCGAGGCGACCCGGAAGCGGGTGGAAGAGGCGATGAATAGCCTGCACTGGGTGCCGAGCGCTGCCGCCCGCGCGATCAATACCGGGCGCACACGGTTTGTCGGGGCGCTTGTGCCGACGCTGGACAACGCCATCTTTGCCCGGGTGCTGGCCAGCATGGAAAGCCGACTGGCGGCGCACCGGCTGTCGCTGGTGGTGGCGACAACCGACAATGACCCTGCCCAGGAGGCGGAGAAAGCCAAGGGACTGGTCGATATCGGCGCGGAGGGGCTGATCGTGTCCGGTATTACCCACGCGCCGCAGTTCTACAGCCTGATCGAACGCTGTCAGCTGGCGACGGTTTCCACATCGTTCTATGATCCGGGCTACCGTCTGCCCACTATCGGATATGATAACGCAGCAGCGGCCCGTACCGCTCTCACCCATCTGACGGATCTGGGCCACCGCCGGATCGCGGTGGTGCATGGACCAAGTTCCAGCAACGACCGGACGCGATCGCGCATTGCCGGGCTCGAGGGTCACAGCCCGAAGCCTGACCTGAGTTTCCATGAAGTCCCTTTGTCCATTGCTGGCGGCTGCGAAGCGGGCCGCGGCATCCTGCAGGCGGAGGAGCAGCCAAGCGCTGTTCTGTGCCTGTCGGACGTGCTGGCGTCGGGCGTGCTGTTTGAGCTTCAGCGCGAGGGTGTGGCTGTACCACAGGAAAAATCGGTGATGGGGCTCGACGACTTGGCCGCGTCAGCCCATTTGTTTCCCGCGCTGACCACCGTCCACTTGCCGGTGTCGCGGATGGGCACAGCGGCGGCAGACGCAATAGCCTCATGGGTAGAAACCCAACAGGCGCCCACGCCCAGCTTGTTGAAATCAAAACTGGTGGTCAGGGATTCGACAGCGTTCTTATCGGCAGCTGCCAAGCCTGGCACTGGCAATAGGGATGGTTCAGATTCGGATGGGCAATCCATTCCGGGCACTGCCTGAAACCGCTGCAAGTAAACGGTGTCCGTTCCCGCATCTCCTTCCCCTTAGACAGCCATTTCATTGGCCACGCATGCTATTTGCGTTGGGTTCTCTACTTTGCACCATGTCCCCTTGCACGCCGCAGATGTCCGACGGTGCGGTCGAATTTTGGCCGATTGCCTGCCCGGCATCTGGCAAAATGATAAGCATGCCGAAAACGCGGCAAGTGAGGGCTTAAACAAAATCTGTGATAACTGCGGGGGATCCGCTATGTTTTTAGTATCAGCCCTAGGCAGAATCCTGAATTGGCACCAGGCTGCCGGCAACCGGATTTTGCTTTTTGATGGGATACCGCAGAACGCAGTCAGAGCCGCAGATCACTCCTGCAGATGCTATCAAAGCACTTGAGAAGCAGCTGGCGCAGGAAAAGGCACGGTTTGCCGCCACCGCCGCAATCCTAAAGGTCATCGGACAGTCGCGGGAAGACATTCAGCCGGTTTTCGACATCATTGTAAAAAGCGCCACCGAGTTGTGCGGCGCACGGTTCTGCATGCTGTGGCGCTGCAGCGACGGCATGATCCACTACTGCGCAAGCCACGGCTTCACGCAGGCGTTCATGGACGGTTACCTGGCCAATTATCCGGCACCGCCAGCTGCCGGTTCCATTTCCGGGCCGGCTATCCGAACGGGCCGCACGGTTCATCTGACCGATGCCCAGGCGCCGGACTATTACGATCACAAGACCGCGCGTCAGTTCGGCTACAAGGAGATGGCCGCTATTCCGGTCAAGGCTGGGCCAGGCATATGGGGCGTTCTTGTTCTGGGGTGGCCAACAGGAAAGGCTGCTCTGGCAACTGACATCAGCTTGCTGGAAACCTTTGCCGAACAGGCCAGCATCGCCATCAGCAATGCGCGGCTATTCAGAGACACTAAGGAAGCGCTGACGCATCAAACCGCGACATCTGAGGTGCTGGGTGTGATCTCCCGCTCGCCCAATGAGATCCGGCCGGTGCTTGACGTCATTCTGAAAGTAGCCTCTGACATCTGCAAACCGCAGACGGCCTATGCGACACTGCTGGATCCCGACGGCAAATACAGGATCGCAGCGGCGCATGGCATGACGCCGGAATTCCGCGGGTTCCTTGCGGAGCAGGCGTTTGAGCCAGAGGCCGGCAGTTGCACGGGGAGAACGGCGCTGCTGCAGAAAACAGTGTATATCAGGGACACCGAAGCCGACGCGGAGTTCAAATGGAAAGCCGCCGCCAAGCAGGGAAATTTCCGGTCGGCGCTGGGGGTGCCGCTGATCAAGGAAGGTGTCGTGGCGGGTGTCATAACCCTTGGCCACGAACAGACCGGAGCTTTCACGGAGAAGCAAATCAGCCTTTTAGAAACCTTTGCGGCGCAGGCGGTGATAGCGATCAGCAACACGCAGCTGTTCGAGGAAGTACAAATGCGCACGGCTGAGCTGAGCGAAGCGCTAGAGTATCAGACCGCGACATCGGAAGTGCTGAGTGTGATCTCACGGTCGCCGAGCGAACTGGAGCCAGTGCTGGACTCTATCCTCCAGGTGGCCTCCCGGCTGTGCGATCCTGAATATGCGTTTTTTGCAATGCTGGACGCAACAGACGGGCTGTACAGGATCAGCCGGTCCCACAACGTACGGCCTCGGTTTCTTCGCTATCTTGAAGACAACCCGATTGCACCGGGGGAAGGCAGCTGTATCGGCCGGACGGCTTTGACTGCCAGGACAGTGTATATTGCGGATACGCTAAATGACGACAGCTACACTTGGAAGGAAGCGGCGGGAATTGGCAATTTCAGAAGCACGCTGGGGGTGCCTCTGATCAAGGACGGTGTGGTCCTCGGGGTGATCGTGATGGCGCACAGCCAGCAGCGGGCCTTTTCCAAAAAACAACTGGGCCTGTTGGAGACCTTTGCCTCTCAAGCGGTAATTGCAATCAGTAACACCCGGCTATTCGAAGAGGTGCGGGCGCGCACCGCAGAGCTGAGCGAGGCGCTAGAGTATCAGACCGCGACATCAGAAGTGCTCAGCGTTATCTCGCGTTCGCCGAATGAGCTGGAGCCGGTTCTTGAAGCGGTGCTCAAAGTCGCTGTGCGGATTTGCAGCCCTGAGGTGGCCTATGTGGCGCTGCTGAACGAAGAGAGCGGCGCCTATGACGTGGCCGTCACCCACAATGCGAATGACATCTTTGAGGAGATTCTGGCTCAGCAGGAATTCGTGCCGGGGATGGCGACGACAACCGGCAGGGCCGCATTGACAGGCCGAACAATCTACATACCCGACATCGAGGCCGATCCTGACTACGGCTGGCGGGAGCAGGCGCGCAAGGGCGGCTTCCTGTCCAGCCTCGGTGTGCCGCTGATCAAGAACGGCAAAACCATCGGCGTGATCACACTGGCCCATGTCCGCAGGAATGCCTTCAGCACCAAGCAGATCGCCCTGTTTGAAACCTTTGCGGCGCAGGCAGTGATTGCGTTGAGCAATGCGCGGCTGTTCACGGACTTGCAGAATGCGCTGGTCCGCCAAACTGCCAGCGCCGATATCCTGCGAGTGATCAGCAGTGCGCAGGAGGATGCAAAACCGGTTTTTCTGGCGATCGCAGCGGCAGGGGTGCGGCTGCTAGACTGCGACGGGGCCGCAGTGCTGATCCGGAATGGGGATCATTTCTCCCCGGCCGCGGGAATGCGCAGAGACGGGCCGATGGACACTTTGAATCCCGATCCGGTGCTGATTGACCCCAAGCTCAATTTTCCTAGCCAGGTCTTTGTGACTGGAAAGATGGTGCATGTTCCGGACTTCGCCGAAACGGACCTGCCCCCGCATGAAGTCGCAACGGTGGAAAAATTCGGCCTGCAGTCCTGCCTGTACCTGCCGTTGCTCCGCGACGGCGATTGCGTCGGGGTGCTGGCGTTTTCGCGTGCGGACAGCAAACGCGCCTTCACCGGCGAGCAGGTCCGGCTGGCAGAGAGCTTCTGCGACCAGGCGGTCATCGCCATTCAGAATACGCGCATGTTCAACGAGACCCAGTCGGCCCTGGCGCGCCAGACGGCCAGTGCTGATGTGCTGCGGGTGATCAGCAAATCACCGACCGACACCAAGCCGGTGTTCGACGAGATCGTGCGCCTGGCGATCTCATTGATTTCCTGCGATCTGGCGATTGTGACCGAATGCGATGGCAAGGCGTTCTGGCAGACTGCGGTCGCAACGCCTGCCGGTGTGGAAACTGAAATCAGCCAGACCCGGCATCCCGTCGACCCAGCACAGAACTTTCCGTCGCAGTCCTATACAGGCAAGAAGATCCTGCACATTCCCGACTGGTCAAAGGTGGAGCTTCCCCCGATGGACTGGCGGATCTATCACGCCAGCGGCTTCCGCTCCTCCTTGATGCTGCCCTTGCTGCGGGACGGGGTGTGCATCGGCGGCCTGGGATTCATCCGCAAGGCAGCGCGGGCGTTCTCCCGGGATGAAATTGCAATGGCAGAATCCTTTGCCGACCAGGCGGTGATCGCCATCGGCAACGTCCGCCTGTTCCAGGAGGTGCAGGAGGCCCGCGCCGCGGCAGAGAAAGCGAATGAGGCCAAAAGCGCGTTCCTGGCCACGATGAGCCACGAAATCCGCACCCCGATGAACGCGGTGATCGGCATGAGCGGGCTGCTGATGGACACCGAACTGAACGTTGAGCAGGCCGACTATGCCCGCACCATCCGCGACAGCGGCGACGCGCTGCTGGGGATCATCAACGAAATCCTCGATTTTTCCAAGATCGAGGCGGGCCAGATGGCCATCGAGGCGCACCCTTTCGATCTGCGCGACTGCATCGAAACCTCCTTGGACCTGATCAGCGGGCGAGCTGCGAAAAAGCAGCTGGATGTTGCCTATGTCATGGACGACAGCGTGCCGCCTGCCATCAGCGCCGACCTGACCCGGCTGCGGCAGATTCTGCTCAACCTCCTGTCCAACGCGGTTAAGTTCACCGACACCGGCGAGGTGGTGCTGTCGGTAACGTCGGACCCGCCTGCAGATGGCCGGGTAAAGCTGCATTTCGATGTCCGCGATACCGGCATCGGCCTTTCCGCGGAGGGGATGAGCCGCCTGTTCCAGTCCTTCAGCCAGGCGGATTCCTCAACCACGCGCAAATACGGCGGCACCGGGCTGGGGCTGGCGATTTCGAAACGGCTGGCAGAACTGATGGGCGGCACGATGCAGGCGGCCAGCGAGGGGCCGGGCAGGGGATCGGTGTTCAGCTTCACCATCCTGGTGGAACCGGCAGGGATGCCGAAACCGGCGGCCCGCAGCTTGCTGGGCCAACAGCCGGAATTGGCTGGCAAGCGCATCCTGATGGTGGATGACAACGAAACCAACCGGAGAATCCTGACGGCGCAGACCCGCAAATGGGGGACGCAGACAACCGCCGTGGCCTCAGCCGGTGCGGCGCTGGAGGTGCTGGCGAAGGATGCTGAATTCGACCTGGCGATCCTGGACATGCACATGCCCGGAATGGACGGGGTGGCACTGGCGCGCCGGATCAGGGCGACGAACAAGGACCTGCCGCTGGTGCTGTTCAGTAGCCTTGGGGATCGCGGCACCGGTGCGGAAGAGGGGCTGTTTGCGGCCTGTCTGGCCAAGCCGCTGCGCCAGTCGCAACTGTTCGATACGCTGGCCGGGCTGTTTGCGCCGTCGGCTGTGCCTGCGGCAAGGGCCGGCACGGGCGGCAAACCGGCAGCCGATCCGGAAATGGCCGCGCGCCACCCGCTGCGGATCCTGCTGGCAGAGGACAATCTGGTTAACCAGAAGCTGGCGGTCCGGCTGCTGGAGCAGATGGGCTACCGCGCCGACCTTGCCAGCAACGGGATCGAGGCGCTGGAAAGCGTGGCACGCCAGGTCTACGATGTGGTGCTGATGGATGTGCAGATGCCTGAAATGGACGGGCTGGAAGCCTCGCGGCGGATCACCGGCGCATATCCGCAGGACGGCAGGCCCGCGATCATCGCGATGACCGCAAATGCGATGCAAGGCGACCGGGAGATGTGCCTCGAAGCGGGTATGGACGGCTACATTGCTAAACCCATCCGCGTCGAACGGCTGATCGAGGCGCTGGAAGGCATTCAACCGCGCGGAAAGGAGACGCCATGAGCGCCAGCCCCCTGGACCCCGCTGTCTTTGCAGAGCTGCAGGCCGCCACCGGCGCGGATTTCGCGGCAGAACTGGCCGCCACCTTTCTGGAAGAGGCGCCGGGCATGATCGCACAGCTGAAACAGGCGGCGGCGGCCGGCGATGGCGACGCTTTCCGCCGCGCCGCGCATTCGCTCAAGTCCAACGCAAACACCTTCGGCGCCACTGCGCTTGCGGCACTGGCACGGCAGATGGAACTGTCCGGGCTTGGCGGCCCGGCACCGGATCTTGCCGCGCTGGATAGGGTATACACCCGCGCGGATGCCGCGCTGCGGGGGCTGCTGGATGGCTGAGGCGCTGGGGCATGTGCTGATTGTGGACGACAACAAGGTCAACCGGCTGCTGCTGGCGCGCAATGTCGAGCTGCTGGGGCACCGCTCCGAGGCCGCGGAAAACGGCAAGGTCGCGATGGAGCGGCTCAGGGCCGAAACCTTTGACCTGATCCTGCTGGACATTGAAATGCCCGAGATGGACGGCTTCGAAGTGCTGGCGGCAATCAAGGCGGCACCGGATCTGCGCGATATGCCAGTGATTGTCACCTCTTCGCTGGAAGGGCTGGAAAATATCGTGCGCTGCATCGAATTGGGCGCGGAAGACTACCTCCCAAAACCCGTGAACCAGGTTCTGCTGGGCGCCCGGCTCAGCTCGAGCCTGGAAAAGAAGCGCCTGCGGGATGAGCAAAAGCGGCTGCTGGACCGGTTTGCAACCCACGAGGTGGCGCTGGACCTGCAGAACTCCGGTTTTTCCATTGGGGGCAAGCGGCTCACCGCATCGGTCCTGTTCTGCGACATACGCGATTTCACGGCTTTGTCCGAAGATCTGCCGCCGGAGGCCACCATCGAGCTGCTGAACACCTATTACACGCTGATGTTCGACGCCGTCAGCAGCAACGGCGGCATCGTGAACCTGATGATTGGCGACGGGCTGATGGCGCTTTTCGGCGCGCCGCAGCCTCTGGCAAACCCGGCGCAAAGCGCGGTGGCAGCGGCCGGGGAAATGTTCGGCATGATCACGGTTCTGAACCAGGAGCAGCGCGCGGCGGGCGCGCCGGAAATCCGGCTGGGGGCCGGCATTGCCACCGGCGAAGTGGTGGCGGGTTATGCCGGCACGGACGACCGGGCCGCCTACACATGCGTTGGGAAAACCGTCAATCTGGCGGCCCGTCTGGAGGCGCATACCAAGATTGCCTGCCGCAGAATACTGATTGACGAGCAAACCCGGAACGGCCTGCCGGACTCCGCCAAAGCTGAGAAGATTGAGCAAGTGGAGTTCAAGGGGTTCTCAGAAGCGCTGGATATTTTCGCTCTTTGACCCAGTTGCAAGTCGCCGAGTCCGCTGGGCCGCCGAATTTGAAAAAGGCCTGATCAAGGACAGAACTATGCAAAGCTTCCGCTGCAGAAAAAACGTGCTTCAAACCGGCGGATTGCCGGCGTCACGGCAGACGTGCAAAATATCTTGAACAAATAGCTCTACTGCATATCGCGGGATCTGACCGCGGCGTGTTGCCAAATAGAAGGTCGAATTCCAACGCAGCTGCTTGTTCCTGACCTCTTTGAGTTTGCCTTCTGCTACCCGGCTATCAGCAAAGTGTTTTGGCAGCGGCCCCAGAAAATGACCGGTTTCGATCAGCATTGCCATCGCTTCCATATTGGCGACGACGGCCTTTGGTTCCGGTGTTCCTAGGTCGGGCGATACCAGCATATCGTAAGAGCGCTGGCACAACTGGTACTGAAAGATGGTTTCTAGGCTGGCCTCCTTGTCCTGTTGCTCAAAGAGGGGATGCCCCGGTGCGCAATACAGACGGTGCTCTTCAGCGCATAGCGGCACATAAGTAAGCTCTGGCACCTGATGACGGAACGGCGCGAAGGCCGCATCAAGCTCACCCATAATCAGCTGCTGCGTCAGATCCGTGGGGGAGGCAACCACCATCTTAATTCTGACTTCATTCGGCCGAGATAAGAACCGCTGCAATGCCTTGACCAGATCAAGGTCTGGCAAGCTGTCGATTGCATCCACCATCCCGACTCGCAGGTCCCCGGCAAGAGTATTACGCAGCTCCAGAAGCTCTGCATCGAAATCGCGGGCACTGCGCAGCATATCACGTGCCTTCTGATAAGCGATCGCGCCGCGTTCCGTCAGCCGGAACCCGCCACGGCCGCGTTCGCAAACCCGGTAACCGAGAGAGGTTTCCAGGTCGCGGATACGAACACTGATCGCGGACTGTGTGATCCCAAGGGCATATTGCGCATCGGAGAACCCGCCGCACTCAACTACAGTGACAAAGGTTTCCAGCAAAGTGTTGCGCAGCAGTTTCATAGTCAGTGTGGTCCCTGTGAAGCGCGCTAATTACATAAAAAATTCTCATGTGAAGATATGCAACATAATATTTTGCCACACTGCACACTGTGGTGATGTCTCTCAAGACCCCGTCAAAAACGTAAAGGGTAAGGGCACTCACATGAACAATGACTTAAAACTGGCAGCTTCACCTTTGCTATGCCCGGCCCCCGCCCTTGCTTTTTTGTGGACTGGAATTCGCCATAGTGAAGCTTCCGGACTTAATCACGAACACCCACGAGCAGGAGTTCAATGGCGCTTCACGAACGCGCCGCCGGCTGCGTTTCCTTGGAGGTCTGCCCGATGGGTAAGCTCGTCTCCATGGCGGAGACCATTCAGCAGGCAGCGGACGGACGCCTTTCCGCAAATCGTCCTGCTCCTTCCGGAGCCGGTCTATCATTGAGAAATTCGGAGAATCATATGTCTGGACACGGTTACGAATCCGGCCGCCTGAACCTGCCCTTTGTCGGCATCGCCACCTTCGGCAAGAAACCCTATGTCGAGGATTGGGACAGCATCGACGCCGATGTGGCAATCCTGGGCGCCCCGTTTGATTTCGGCTGCCAGTTCCGCTCAGGCGCGCGGTTCGGCCCACGGGCTGTGCGCGAAGCTTCGACGTTGTTCAGTTTCGGTCATGCCGGCGCCTATGATCACGAAGATGATGCCACGTACCTGGGTGAGGACGTGCGCATCGTCGACCTGGGTGATGCCGACATTATTCACACTAAGACCGAGGAAAGCCACGCCAACATCGAATACGCCGTAAGGAAAATCTTGGATGCAGGCGCACTGCCCGTCACTATCGGTGGCGACCATTCCGTCAACATCCCATGTATCAACGCCTTTGCCGAGGACTGCGCCAGGAACGGCTCTCTCCATTTGGTCCAAATCGACGCCCATCTGGACTTTGTCGACGAGCGCAAGGGCGTCACCGATGGCCACGGCAACCCGATGCGCCGCGCGATCGAAAAGGAATACGTCTCCGGCATGACTCAGCTGGGCATCCGCAATGTGTCATCAACTGCCAAGGAAGGCTATATCGACGCGCGTGAACGCGGCTCGGACATCCTCTCGGTGCGCCAGGTGCGCAAGCTGGGGACGGACGCCGTGCTGGATCGCATCCCCGCAGGTGCACGCTACTACGTGACCATCGACATCGACGCCTTCTGTCCGTCGATCGCACCCGGAACTGGTACCCCCAGTCACGGAGGCTTCCAATACTACGACGTGCTGGAAATCTTGCAGGGACTCAGCAAACGCGGCGAAGTTGTCGGAATCGACCTTGTTGAAGTGGCCCCGGCCTATGACCCCTCCGAAAGCACCCAGATCCTGGCGGCCCAGCTTTTGCTGAACTTCATCGGCTTTATCTTCCACAACAAGGCATAAGCCCCTCCCGAGGCGCCTGCAAATTCAGCCCCGGTGTCAGCCGGGGCGTGTCGGCATCTGTGCATCAGGCCTCTTGCCAACAAGCGAGCGCTCCGTTTACCTGCAACAACAGCACCGTTTCAGGCGTAGTGTTTGTTCCGGGACATTTTGCCGATTCCGGGATTCATGCTGTTTGTGGGATCTACCGTTTTGTAGAACGCCGCCAGGTCCGGTTTGGCCGGGTACAGATGGCCGACGTTGTGCTCAGCCGGGTATTCCACCCCGCGTTTGTCCAGCAGTGCCAGCATCGCGTCCTTCAGCGCTTTCACGTCTGCCCCCTTCTTCACGATGTAATCCTGATGCAGCACGTGGCACATGAAATGCCCGTAATAGAGCCTGCTGACCAGCTGATCCCCGATCTCCGGCGGCAGCTCCTCGAACCAGTCCTGATCGTTGCGGCGCAGGGCGATGTCCAGGGCGATGATGTCCTCCACCTCTGCCCGGTGCACGGCCATATAGCGCACCGCGGCGCCGGCCGCGGCAAAGCGGTGCAGCCCTGCCATCTTGGCCTCGCGCGGGGTGCATTCGAAGTAGCTGAGGTCGCCGTCCCCCGCCATTTTATCCAGCAGCGCGCGGGCCTCGGCGATGCCGCCATCGCGCATTTTGAGGATCAGGTGATGCGGGTGGGACTGGCGGAACGCCCGCATCCGCCGCGGCAGGATGTCCGGCCACAGGCGCAACAGCATCTGCATCACCCGGTCGGTCAGATTGCCCAGGCCGGGAATGCCCGCCAGCCGCGCATCCACCGCGCCCTTCAGGGCAAAGAACACCGGCAGCCGGTCTGTGCCCAACTTGTCGATCATCACCATGGTGTCCTTGCCATAGCGGTCCGACAAGTCAAAGACATCC
Organism: Leisingera sp. ANG1; assembly: GCF_000203975.2. Taxonomy (GTDB): domain Bacteria; phylum Pseudomonadota; class Alphaproteobacteria; order Rhodobacterales; family Rhodobacteraceae; genus Leisingera. Next base: position 228,597 of record NZ_AFCF02000003.1, read on the forward strand.
CTGTGCATGTATTCGGCGCTCACCGGCAGGGTGGCAAACTCCGCCAGGATGCGGCGGCGCAGGGCGGTCAGCGCCGCGGTGGTTTGGCTGCCGACATAGAAAGTCAGCTCCTCAGCATTCTTGGCGTAGGTATCCAGCCGCACCGCAAAGACCGCCAGCTTGCCCGCACAGCCCGCAGCCTCGTAAAGCCGCGACTTGTCGGCATTGAACCGCGCCGGGGTCGGCGCGTCGATGTCTCTAACCCTGCGCGCATAGGAGGTGTCGGAGGCTTTCCGGTTGCCGGTCTCAACATCCTCAGGGCGGTAATCGCCGCGTTGCAGTCGGGTCAGGATCTCCTCCGGGCTGGCGCCCAGATTTATGCCCAGGTGGTTAACCAGCTCCAGCTGGCCGTCCCCGGTAATGCGAGCAAACAGCGACAGCTCGGTATAGGACGGCCCCCGCTCTACCAGCGACCCGCCGGAGTTGTTGCAGACCCCGCCCACAATCGACGCCCCGATGCAGGAGGAGCCGATCACCGAATGCGGCTGGCGGCCCAGCGGCGCCAGCAGCTTTTCCAGCGCAAACAGGGTGCTGCCCGGGAAGCTCACCACCTGTTTGCCGCCCTCCAGCAGCTGCAGCTGGTCCATCCGCCGGGTGTTGATCAGCACCACATCGCGGTCATAGCTGCCTTTGGGGGTGGAGCCTTCGGTCAGCCCGGTGTTGGCCGCCTGCATGATGACGATCTTGTCCGCAGCGACACAGGCCTGCAGCACCTTCCATTGCTCCAGCAGGGTTGCAGGCCGGACAACCGCCAGCGCCTCCCCTTCGCCGGAGCGGAACCCCTTGCGGAACCGCCGTGTGGCGCGGTCGCCGGTCAGCACATGGCGGCGCCCGCAGATGGATTTCAGTTCACGGATCAGCTCTGCAACACTCATGACATCCGCCCTCCCCTGCTCAGTAAGCCACAGATGGCAGCCAGGTTGCCAGCGCCGGCCACAGGTAGACAAACATCAGCCCGGTCAGCTGCAGCAGCACGAAGGGAATGATGCCCTTGTAGATATGGCCTAGGCGGATCTCCGGCGGGCAGACGCCCTTGAGGTAGAACAGCGCAAAGCCAACCGGCGGCGTCAGGAAGGAGGTCTGCAGCGTCACCGCCACCAGGATCACGAACCACACCAGCGCCGGCTCATCAATGGCACCAAAACCGGGGATGTCGAGGCCAAGGCCGTTCACGATCGGGCGCATCAGCGGCAGCACGATCAGGGTGATCTCGATCCAGTCCAGCACAAACCCCAAGAGGAACACGATGAACAGGATCATGAAGACGGTGCCCTCGGGGCCAAAGCCGGTGCCCTGGATCATCTCCTCGATCAGCGCATCACCGCCCAGCTCCCGCAGCACATAGGAAAACACCGTGGCGCCGAGGAAGATCGCAAAGATATAGGCGGTGGTGTTGAAGGTCGCCTTGAGCACATTGACCAGCTTCGCCAGGGTCAGCTTGCGGTAGCCAAGCGCCAGCAGCGTCGCCCCCAGGGCACCGACGCCCGACGCCTCGGTCGGCGTGGTGAGGCCCGCAAAGATAGAGCCTAACACGGCCAGAATCAGCCCCAGCGTCGGCAGCACCGCAATCAGCACGTCCTTGACCGCCGCCCAGTCCGGGCGCTTGGCCCCCGCAGGCACCGGCGCGACGTCGCGTTTGATCAGCGCAATCACGAAGATATAGGTGAGGTAGAGCGCGCCGATGATCACGCCCGGAAACACCGCCGCCATGAACAGGTCCCCCACGCTCAGCGCCATCTGGTCGGCCATGATCACCAGCATGATCGAGGGCGGGATCAGAATGCCCAGCGTGCCGGAGGCCGAGACCACGCCGGCCGCCAGCGCCGGCGAATACTTCTGCTCCATCATCGACGGCAGCGACAAGACGCCCAGCAGCACCACCGAGGCGCCGATAATGCCGGTGGAGGCCGCCAGGATGATGCCGATCATAGTGACGGTGATCGCCAGCCCGCCGCGCACGGTGCCGAACAGCCGCTGCATTGCGGTCATCAGCCGTTCCGCCACGCCGCTTTCATCCAGCATCAGACCCATGAAGATGAACATCGGCAGCGCCACCAGCACCGCGTTCGACATGGTGGCATAGACCCGGTTCACCACCGCACCCAGCGTCAGATAGTCCAGCCCGGTCAGGGTTTCCTCCAGCCCGGTCCAATTCATCATTCCGTTGTCGAACAGATAGGCCAGCCCGCAATAGGCCACGCCCACACCAGCCAGCGTCCAGGCCACCGGAAAGCCGGTGAACAACAGCGCAATGAAGGTGAGGAACATGGCGATGACCAGCTTTTCCTCGGTGGTCTCCACCAGAAAGGTCAGCGCGGTGGCCACAATGGCAAAACCGACAAGCGCCCAGATCACCAGACGCAGGCTTTTGCCAGCGCGCTCCTCTGCCGGGCCTGCCAGCAGCGCGTGTCCGTCATGGATCAGCCGCGCCAGCGCCGCCGCCGCCAGAAGGACAAAGCTCAAGGGGATTACCGCCTTCAGCGCCCAGCGGGCCGGCAGGCCGGTGGGGCTGTCGGAACGTTCGCTCACCCGCCAGCTTTCGTAAAAATAATCATAGCCCTGATCGATCATCAGATAGATGAACGGCACCAGCAGGGTCAGGATGCCGATCACCTCGATGATCCGCCGGGCGCGGCGGCTCAGCTGCATATGCAGAACATCGACCCGCACGTGGCTGTCGGTGACCAGCGCATAGGAAATGCCGATCATCGTCACCAGCCCGTAGAAATGCCACTGGATCTCGTCCAGCTTGGGATAGTTCTGGTTCAGCATGTAGCGCAAGGCGACCTGCGAGACGACGGCCAGCACCAGCAGCAGGTTGGCCCACATCACTAGATTTCCGGTGCCCTTGACCGCGTTGTCGATCCACACCGCCAGCTGCTGCCGGTCCTCGTCGCCATGCTCAAGGATCTCTTCGTAGCGTTCGATCGGGTCGTCCTGCAGGTGCAGATTCTCAGCCATGGTTTCCTCCTCCGGAACGTGGCGTGCGCGGACGTGAATGCGCCCGTGTCAGTCAGGGAAATGACGAAAATCAGGGAAAGCGGGGCGGCGGGAATATGGCCGCCCCGAGGTTGCGCAAGCGGCTTACTTGCGCGGGAGGAATGCGTTTTCCTTCCAGACCGCATAGCCTTCGCGGAAGGTTTGCATGTCCAGCAGCACCCGGCCGAAGAACTGGTCGTTGGTGGCCTCTTCCGCGGCAACCTCATCCCAGGTGGCGCGGAACAGCTCCAGCATCTGCGCGTCCCACTGCTTGATGTGGACGCCGTTGTTTTCGACGTTGTCGATCAGCGCCGCGTGCTGGATCGCCTCGCCTTCGGCAAAGCTGTCGGCCATCGAGGCCTTGCAGGCATTTTCGATGATGGCCTTGTGCTGGGCGCTGGCCTCGTTCCAGACATCCTTGTTGACCAGCAGTTCAAACACGGTGGCCTGCTGGTGCCAGCCGGGGAAGTAGTTGTATTTTACCAGCTTGTGGAAGCCCAAACGGGCGTCGATCGCAGGCATCGAGAACTCGGTTGCGTCGATGGCGCCCTTCTCCAGCGCCGGGAAGATCTCGCCGCCGGGCAGCAGCGATGTCGCCACGCCCAGCTTTTGCATCACCTTGCCGCCGAGGCCAAAGAAACGCATCTTCAGGCCGTTCAGGTCCTCGGCGCTGTTGATCTCCTTGGCGAACCAGCCGGAGGTCTCCGGCGCGATCACCGCGCAGGGCAGCACCTTCACATTGTATCCCGCCTGATCGTACATCTCCTGATACAGGGTCATGCCGTTGCCATAGTAGAGCCAGGCCATGTATTCGCCCGCCTCCGGCCCGAACGGCACGGCAGAGAACAGCGGCGCAGCCGGGATCTTGCCCGCCCAGTAGCCGGCGGTGGTGTAGCCGGAGTTGATCTTGCCCGAGGACACCGCATCCAGGATCTCGAACGGCGGCACCAGTTTGCCGGGCTCATAGACTTTCATCTTCAGGCTGCCGCCGGACATCAGGTCCAGCTGCTCTGCCACCCGCGGGATCGGCGTGCCGAGGCCCGGCAGCGCGGTCGAAAAGGCAATCGGGGTCTTGAGCAGCAGCTTGTCAGCGGCCTGCGCGGCAGGGGCTGCCAGCAGCGATGCGGCCACGGCCAGCGAAGTCAGGGTCTTTTTCATGGGGTCTCCTCCGGGTTCAGTCCGGCCGCTCCTCCGGCCGCAATTCCAACCGCTGATGCGGTATGACTGGTAAATATTGTTGACCAAACAATTCAGTCAACAACTTTATTTACCACTGAGGTGACTGTCCGCGGGAACGTGAAGCGTACAAAACCGCATGTTTTTTCCGCACTTTGAAGGCAGGTTCAGAAAAGATTGTTTTCTTTCATGCTATTGTATCAACCCCGGATATCCGTATTTCTGGGTACATCAGCTTGCAGTTTTTCGGGGCAGTGGTAAAGTTTCAGAATGACCTCTGTTTCGAGGTTTCCCAGCATCTAAGTGGACGCCATGACCGACATCCGCCCGTTTGACCCCGTTGGACACGAATCAATTGCCGATGCCGTGGTCGAGCAGATTGAGGCGATGATCGTCGACGGCATCCTCAAGGAAGGCCGCAAATTGCCCTCCGAGCGGGAGCTGGCAGAGGCCATGGGGGTGTCGCGCCCCAAGCTGCGCGAGGCACTGCAAACGCTGGAAAGCCGCGGCCTGGTCAATGTCCGCCATGGCGAGGGCACCTTCATCGCGCCGCTCACCGGGCGGGCCATGTCCCCCGCGCTCCTGTCGCTCTACACCCGCCACGGCGGCGCCTTTTACGACTACCTCGAATACCGCCGCGAGCAGGAGGCCTTCGCCAGCCGCCTGGCCGCCACCCGTGCCACAGACTCTGACAAGGCACGACTCGCCGAGATCGTCGCCGATATGCAGACCGCCTGGGAGCAGGACGATCAGGACGCCAGCCAGGAGGCCGACTTCCGATTGCACACCGCAGTGGTCGACGCCAGCCAGAACACCACGCTGATCCACATGATGGCCTCGGTCTACGACCTGACCCGGCAGGGGGTGTTCTACAACCGGGAATTCCTGCGCACGATGGATGGCACCGGCGCGGAGCTGCTGAAACAGCACAAAGAGATTGCCCAGGCGATCATCGACGGCAACCCGGACCGCGCCGAGACCGCTGCACGGCGGCATATGGATTTCGTTGAGGAATCCTTCCGTGCCGGCCAGGAGCAGCAAGCCCGCGAGATCCGCGCCGCAAAGCGGCGGCAGCTGACGAGGTAGGTTTCTAGCCTGTGCCGCCAAAGGGCATAGCCGAGCGGCGTCAAGTCAGCTGCAAAGGCGCGGCATACTGACTTCAAAGAAAATTGACGAGCCCTTGAGAGTTGCCATTTTTCACAATAAATCAAAATCTTATGCAAAATCTCTCCAACCATTGGTCACATTTTTTTCAATCGTTTACGAACCACACTTCCAACTTTCTTCATCTCAGTGCGAGCCAACAGGCAGCGGCAGTGACTGGTATGCAATTTGGTGAGCTGAAAGGGCTCGATTTCGCCCCGGACGGGACTGCTGGCTCAGGTTGTGCGAATGGACGCTGAACGTATGGACACGGCCCGACAGTACCAGAGGTGAACTTCGCCATCACCGGTAAACTCAGCCTGACATCAGCTAGCTGACAAGGCCGCTGAAACTGGCCCGGCGCTGCCAGTTGGCGCCGGGTGTCCTGTGCGGTCATTGCGGCCGTGTTCAGCTGGACATCAGCACCGGGATCCGTGCCTCTTGCAGCACGTGCTCGGAGGCATCGCCGAAGATCAGCCGGTGCAGCCTGGAATGGCCGTAGCCGCCCATGATCAAGAGGTCGCATTGCTGGCTGGCCGCCTCCATCAGCAGGCAGAGTCCTGCGGGGTGTTCACCGTCCGGAATGTCCCGTACTTCTGCCGTCACCCCGTGGCGGGACAGCACACGCGCGATCTCGTGCCCTTCGGTGGAGGTATCGGCGTAGGTGTGCGGGTGCTCCTCGATTGTGACGACCTCTGCAAAGGCCGCGTCCTTCAGGAACGGCAGCCCGTCGTGCAGGGCGCGGGCCGCTTCGCGGGAGGGTTTCCAGGCTGCCAGAACCCGGGTGCCGATGGGTTGATCGCCCCAGTCATTCGGCAGCAGCAGCAGCGGGCGGCCGCTGTTGGCAACTAGATCCTTCTGGAACCCTCTTTGGTCGAACCGTTCCCGCTCCGCGTCCGGGAAAAGGGCCACGGTCAGATCGGAGCGGATGGCGGACTCCCGCAGCTCATCCGCGGCATCCGGTGAGCGGGCGGCCTGCGAGCGCCATTCCGAAATGCAGCCGGTTTGATCCGCTGCGGCCTTGAACAGCTTTTCGATCTTGCGGTCTTCTTCTGACACCCGACTGCTGAAATCCCCGATGGTGATTTCGTCTGCGGCGATGGCAATGCCGGAGTAGGGCACAAAAGCCTCCCGCGTGTGCAGCCCGGTCAGATGGGCATCGAACCGCACGGCCAGGCCGCAGGCCGCGGGCAGCAGCCGTCTGGCGGCAAACTCCGATGTCAGGCAGGCCAGAATGGTCTTGTAGCTCATGGCATCTCCTCCCGGTGTGGCGGCCAGGGCGCGGTATGTGCGTGCCCGGGGCCGCCAGTGGCTTATAGCAGGTTCAGCCGCCAGCTCCCTTGACCGCGGTCAAGGGCTGACGCACGGGGCAGGGGGCGTTTACCCCGGTTAATGCACCGGCGGCGGCGCTGGCCGAGGCTGGAAGGGTAGCGACTCACCCGGTTTCGGAGGAAACTGAAGGCGGCCCTTGGCGCATTCAGCCGGCAGGCGGCAAGACAGGAGCAGGCCGGGGGCGGTCCAGAAAGGATAGGCCCATGCTTGTACATGAGATCATGACCGTGCCCGCGCGCTTTGCGGCGCCGCAGGACAGTGTCGGCAGCGCGGTACAGCAGATGCAAAACCTTGGCATAGGGGTGCTGCCGGTGGTCGAGGAGGGCCGGGTTGTGGGCATACTCACGGACCGGGATCTGGTTCTGGCGCTGGCGGGCCAAGACAGCGCGCTGGAGGGGCTGCCGGTTGCGGCTGTCATGACCCCCGGGGTGGTCTGCTGCCAGGCCGAGGACACCGTCGAGGCAGCGGCGGCCCTGATGGGGGACCACCAGATCCGGCGGCTGCCGGTGCTGGATGAGGAGGGGCGGCTGGCAGGGCTGCTGTCGATCACCGACATTGCCGTGCATGCCTCGGAACAGCTGGCGGGCGAAGCGCTGGGGGAAATTGCCGAATACCGCTAGGCGCGGGGGCTTAGCCCAGAACCGGGGTGATCTCGGTCGCCAGCCGGTCAGGGTCGGTGCCTGCAACCTCTGCCAGGACGGAGAGATCATTGATCCGGATGTCCATGTGATCGGCGGTATCAACAAGCCCGTTTCTGACAAAGCGGCGCAGGGTGCGGCAGACATGCACCGCCGTCAGGCCGGTAAAGTCGCCGATGTGCTGCTGGGTCAGCGGCAGGTGGAACGCGCAATTCTCGGACAAGCCCAGCGGTTTCAGCCGCAGGCACAGTTCAATCAAAGCATAGGCGATACGGCTTTGGGCGCTGCCGCGGCCCAGGCGCAGCATGCGTTCGGACAGCCGGGTGCGTTCGGCGGCCTGGACAATTTCATTTGCCCGCGCCAGCCGCGGCGAGGCCGCCAGCATCGCGTGCCAGGCGGGCAGGGGGATGACGCAGACCAGAGCGTCCGTCACCGCCTCGATGCTGAGGCCGGCTGTTTTCCCGTCCGCGGAGGTTGGATCCGCTGCATCCCCCGGCAACAGGAAATCGATCAGCTGCACCTCGCCGTTCATTGAGGATTTCGAGGTCGCCAGCCAGCCGTCGATTACGATGATGATCTTGCCGCTGTCTTCGCCGTCCTGCAGCAGCAGCCGGTTGGCCGGCACGGTCTGGATGTTCTTGCGGAAGCTGTGCAGCGCGGGGTCGCTGCCGTCAAAATCCATGGCACCGATGCGCAGGCAGGTGACATCGGCGTTCCGGGGCGGGATCGGGCCTTCCTTGGTCACAGAAACGTTTCCTGTCGCAAATGCAGTACGGGTTCCGGTCCGGAGGCCGCTGCGCGCAGGCGGTGGGCTGCGGCGTGCTGGGGCGGGCCCGGTGTCACAGTGCAACAGCGACGTTACGCCCGCAAAGCGATTCTGTCGACGGGACGGGGCGGTCCTGGGGGCGAGGGCGCGGCGTCTGCGCCCCCGCGGGTCTCAGATGTGCAGCGCGTGCCCCAGCGCGCGCAGGCAGGCCTCCTGCAGGCCTTCCGACTGGGTCGGGTGGGCGTGGATGGTTGCGGCGATGTCTTCCAGGCAGGCGCCCATTTCGATGGCCAGCGAAAAGGCGGCCGACAGCTCTGAGACACCGGCGCCAACCGCCTGCAGCCCCAGCACCGCGCGGTCGGCGTCGCGCCAGACAACGCGGATGAAGCCATCCTCGCGCTCTGTCGTCATCGCCCGGCCATTGGCGGCAAAGGGGAACTCGGTGCTGCTGCTGCCCTCCACTTCGCCCGGCAGGGCGCCGCAGGTGACAATCTCGGGGTCGGTGAAGCAGACGGCGGGAATGGCGCGCTTGTCCCATTCCACGGCGTGGCCCGCGGCATGTTCGGCCACCATTTCACCCTGGGCCATGGCGCGGTGCGCCAGCATCGGCTCGCCGGTGACGTCGCCGATGGCGTAGATGCCGCGCATCGAGGTCTGGCAGGTCTTGTCGATGCGGATGAAGGGGCCGTTCAGGGTCAGCGCCAGCTCATCGATGCCGATGCCCTCGGTGCGGGGGCGGCGGCCGATGGTCACAAGGACCTTGCCGGCCTCGATCCCGCCCTGGCTGGAGGCCAGAACGCCGCCGACATAGCCTTCGGCGCGGGCGCCGGTCATCACCTTGACGCCCAGGGCCTCCAGCCGTTTGGCGACGGGCCGGGTCAGGGCCGCATCGTAAAGCGGCAGAATGCGGTCCTCGGCCTCGACCACGGTGACCTTGGTGCCGAGCTTGGCAAAGGCTGTGCCCAGCTCCAGCCCGATATAGCCCGCGCCAACGACGGCGAGGGTTTCCGGCACCGCCTGCAGCGACAGCGCCCCGGTCGAGGACAGGATATCGCCGCCGAAGGGCAGGGCGGGCAGTTCCACCGGCGCAGAGCCGGAGGCGATCACGATGCGCTCGGCGCGGATCTGGGTGGTTTCGTCACCGTTTTTCACCGCGACGGTCTTGCCGTCGAGGAAACGCGCGCGGCCTTCGACCACGCGCACGCCCGCCTTGCGCATCAGGCCGCTGACGCCGCCGGTCAGCCGCTTCACGATGCCGTCCTTCCAGACCATTGTCCGGCTCAGGTCGATCTCCGGCGTGCCTGCGGAAATGCCAAGCGGCCCATCGGCCGCGTGCGCCATCTTGTGGAACTCATCCGCGGCGTGGATCAGCGCCTTGGAGGGGATGCAACCCACGTTGAGGCAGGTGCCGCCGGGGTTGGCCTCGTCCACCACAATGGTGTCGACGCCCAGCTGGCCCGCGCGGATTGCGCAGACATAGCCGCCGGGGCCTGCGCCGATGATCATCAATTTGCATTTAAGGTCAGTCATTTAGCCCTCGACAAACAGCATGGCCGGAGTTTCCAGCAGGGATTTCAGTTTCTGCACGAACACCGCCGCGTCCCAGCCGTCGACCACCCGGTGATCGAAGGAGCAGGAGATGTTCATCATCTTGCGGGGGCGGAATTGCTGGCCGTCCCAGACCGGGCGGATCTGCATCTTGTTGACGCCGACAATTGCCACCTCCGGGTGGTTGATGATCGGAGTGGTGGCAATTGCGCCGAGCGGCCCCAGCGAAGTGATGGTGATGGTGCCGCCGGTCAGCTCCTCGCGCTTGATCGAGCCGTCGCGGGCGGCCTCGGCCAGCCGGGCAAGCTCGCCTGCGTTGTCCCACAGGCTGTTTGCCTCGGCATGGTGCAGCACCGGCACGTTGAGGCCCTGAGGCGTCTGGGTGGCGATACCGATGTGGACGCCGCCGTGGCGGTAGATCACGCCGTCCTCATCATCAAAACGCGCGTTGAGGCCGGGCTGTTCACGCACCGCCTCGACGATGGCGCGCATCAGGAAGGGCAGGAGGGTCAGCTTGGGGCGGCTGCCCTCGTGCTTCTTGTTGAGCGCCGCGCGCAGATCCTCCAGCGCGCCCATCTCCACCTCTTCGACGATGGTGATATGCGGGATGTTGCGTTTGGACAGTGCCATCTTCTCGGCGATCTTGCGGCGCATGCCGATGACGCGCTGCTCCTCGACGCCGGTGTTGCGGCCGCGGGTGACGCTGCCCTGGCGGATGCCGCCGGATTCGATCCAGCTGTCCAGATCCTCTTGGCTGATCCGCCCGCCTGGGCCGGTGCCGGGCACATGGCGCAGGTCGACGCCTTCGGAGCGCGCCCGCGCCCGCACGGACGGTGCGGCCAGCGGCTTGGCACCCTCGGGCCGGGGCAAGCGGTGGCCGGGTTTCTTGGCGGCAGCCGGGGCAGGGGCCTTTGCAGGCGCCGGCTGCGGTGCTTCCTCAGCCGCCGGCTGCGCCGCTTCCTCCGGGTCCGGCGTAGGCTGCGGCGCCGGGGCGGCGGGTTTGGCTGTGTCAGAGACAGAGGCAGAGCCGGGCGTCTCGTTGCCCTCTCCCTCGACCTCGATCCGGATCAGCACGGAGCCGATCGCCATCATCTGGCCGATCTCGCCGCCCAGTTCCAGTACCTTGCCGGAAACCGCTGAGGGCACCTCGACCGCGGCCTTGTCCGTCATCACCGCCGCCAGGATATCGTCCTCGCGCACGATATCGCCGGGCTTGACGTGCCATTCTGTCAGTTCCGCCTCGGCAATGCCTTCCCCGACATCGGGAAGGCGCATCGCAAACACACCCATCCGGTCAGCCCTCCATCACTTTTTTCAATGCCTCGCCGACGCGGGCAGGGCCGGGGAAATACTCCCACTCCTGCGCGTGCGGGTAGGGCGTGTCCCAGCCGGTGACGCGGATAATCGGCGCCTCCAGATGGTAAAAACAGCTCTCCTGCACCAGGCTCATCAGCTCGGCGCCGAAGCCCGACGTGCGGGTTGCCTCATGCACGATCACGCAGCGGCCGGTCTTTTCGACGGAGGCCTGGATCGTTTCCAGGTCCAGCGGCAGCAGGGTGCGCAGGTCGATCACCTCGGCGTCGATGCCAGAAGCCTCTGCCGCGGCTTCGGCCACATAGACCATGGTGCCATAGGCTAGAACGGTGACATCCGCGCCTTCGCGGGTGATGCTGGCCTTGCCCAGCGGCACGATCTCCGCACCCTCCGGCACCTCGCCCTTGGGGTGGTTCTTCCAGCTAGTGACCGGGCGGTCATGATAGCCGTCAAACGGCCCGTTATAGAGCCGCTTTGGCTCCAGGAAGATCACCGGATCGGGATCTTCGATGGCGGCCAGCAGCAGCCCCTTGGCGTCGTACGGGTTGGAGGGCACCACCACCTTCAGCCCCGACACATGGGTAAACAGGGCTTCCGGGCTCTGGCTGTGGGTCTGGCCGCCGAAGATACCGCCGCCGGTGGGCATGCGGATCACCAGCGGACAGGTGAAATCGGCGTTGGAGCGGTGCCGCAGCCGCGCTGCCTCAGACACGATCTGGTCATAGGCGGGATAGACGTAGTCGGCGAACTGGATCTCGATTACCGGCTTCAGCCCGTAGGCCGCCATGCCGATGGCGGTGCCAACGATGCCGGATTCGTTGATCGGCGCGTCAAAGCAGCGGGATTTGCCGTATTTCTGCTGCAGGCCCGCGGTGCAGCGGAACACACCGCCGAAAAAACCCACATCCTCGCCGAAGACGACGACGCGGTCGTCTGCCGCCATGGCAACATCATGGGCCTCGCGGATGGCCTCGATCATGGTCATGCTGGCCATCTCAGTACCCCGCCTCCTGGCGCTGCCGGATCAGATGCGGCGGCATGGTTTCATAAACGCCCTCGAACATGTCGCGCGGGCTGGGGGCCTTGCCGCCGCCCAATGTGCCGACGGCCTCAGCCTGTTTCTGGGTGGCGATGACGCCGTCCAGGATTTCCGCCTCGGCCTGTTTGTGGCGGTCCTCGCTCCACTCGCCGATGGTGATGAGGTGCTTCTTCAGCCGCTCTATCGGGTCGCCCAGGGGCCAGGCGGCGGCCTCGCGCTTGGAGCGGTAGGCGGAGGGGTCGTCGCTGGTGGAATGGCCGCCGGCGCGGTAGGTGACATGTTCGATCAGGGTGGGGCCATGCCCCTGGCGCGCCCTTTCACAGGCCCATTTCGCCACCGCGTGCACGGCCAGGTAATCGTTGCCGTCCACCCGGATCGAGGCGATGCCAAAGCCGTGGCCGCGGGCGGCAAAGGTGCCGACGCCGCCGCGGGCAATGCCCTGGAAGGTGGAAATGGCCCATTGGTTGTTGACGATGTTCAGGACCACCGGCGCGTCATAGGTCGAAGCAAAGACCATGGCGGAGTGAAAATCGCTCTCCGCCGTGGAGCCGTCGCCGATCCAGCCGGTGGCGATCTTGGTATCGCCGGAAATCGCCGAGGCCATCGCCCAGCCGACCGACTGCACAAACTGGGTGCCGAGGTTGCCGGAGATCGAGAAGAACCCGTGTTCCTTGGAGGAATACATGATCGGCAGCTGGCGCCCGTGCAGCGGGTCGTCGGCGTTGGAATAGATCTGGTTCATCATGGTCAGCATCGGATAGCCGCCCGCAATCAGCAGCCCGGCCTGGCGGTAGGTCGGGAAGTTCATGTCGCCCGGGCGGAGGGCGCGGGAAAAGGCGCAGCTGACCGCCTCTTCGCCCAGGTGCTGCATGTAAAAGCTGGTCTTGCCCTGGCGCTGCGCGTTCAGCATCCGCGCATCGAAGGCGCGCAGGGTCAGCATGTGGCGCAGGCCCTCGCGCAGCTCTTCCGGGCTGAGCGCGCCGGCCCAGTCGCCCACCGCCTCGCCGTCCTTGTTGAGCACGCGGACGATGGAAAACGCCATATCGCGGATCGCATCAGGATCCACATCCGTTGGCGGGCGTTTGACTGCCCCGGCGCGCGGAATTTCGAAGTCCGAGAAATCAGGCGTGCTGCCCGGCCTGCAGCCTGGTTCCGGCACATTCAGCGATAGCGGCGGGAAGTCATCACTCATGCGGTTTCCTTCTTGTCTGGGCGTGTTCAGGCGGCGCGCGGTTTGTTTTCAGGCGCGCAGCCTGTCTTTCCAGCTTAGCAAAACCGGTTGGTTGAAAAGCCTCAATTTTGGGGCCGGTGCGGTAAATTTTAGAGAAAAAGCAACGGATTGAGGGGAATCTTGGTGGTTTCCGCTATGAATTCAAAAAGGTGGAGAGGCTTGCCGCTCCGCGGGGCAGGGGCGAAACAAGGCTGGAAGAAGTTTTGTAAGAAGCAGAATATTCATCGTGACCCAGCCGCCTGGAAGCGCGTGAGGCCCTGGTCTCATTGAATTTCAAAGCCAGCAGAGGGCGAGGACGGCAAGAGCGATAGCTGACAGTAAGGCTTTTGGGCAGCTGCCGTAATGCGTTGCGACCCGCTGCCAGCCCTTCAGCCCTGCGTGCATAATCTCTATGCGGTTGCGACGTTTGTCGGGTCGCTTGTCGTATCTGATGGCTCCCTTGCGCTGTTTTAGGCCGGGGATGCAGCACGTATCCGTTTGCCATTTTGCCTGGCCTGAAGAGATCGCGCGTAGCGTAAGACTGTTAGGCAAGACACTCAAAATCATCGTCATTGCCGCCGCGGTGTAAGCTGGTGTCTCAGAACTTGGGAAGAATGCCGCTGCTAACGCGCCTTGCTCTGCCATTGCAGGAAGGCATTGAACAGCTGCTGCTGTGTGCTGATGCCCAGTTTGGCATAGGCGTTCTTGCGGTGGGTCTTGACCGTCGGCAGGGCAATCCCGAGGGTCAGGCTGATCGACAGGCTGGAATGGCCCTTGAGGATCATCTGCACGATCTCCGCCTCCCGCGGGGAGAGGATGGTGCGGGCAAAGTCCTGCAGCGTCCGCTCTGGTTTGGCTGCGCTGAGATCCGGGGCCTGCCGGGACCAGAGCCGGGCGAATGCTGCCCCGAACAGCGGCAGGAAGGGGCGCAGCCGGTCCAGCAGATCATCGGGAAAACCGCCGTCTGCCGCAGGACGGGCAAAGCTGACTTCGCCCATGGCTCCGCCGGGCAGTTCTGTCAGCAGGGTGAGTTCCACCAGCCCTGCGGGCCAGCCGGGGGTGCGGTAGCCGATTTCCTCGGCGTCCTCGACCAGAATGCCCGGGGTCTCCGGCGCCGGGTTCCAATTGTCGGGTGCCAGGTCCGCCATCCTGTAAAGCCCCGGCTGCAGCCCGTCGAGCAGCGCGTTATAGACCGGGTTCAGCAAGTAGGTGCTGTTCACATAGAGCTGCACTGCGTCCTTGGCGGCGCCTTGCGGGTAGCTGTCATCCAGGTAGTGCGGGCGCTGGCCGGGGCGGTTCACAACACAAAAGGCAGCAGTGAAGGGCAAAAGCGGGCGGGCGGCGGCGATCAGCCCGGCCGCGCCGCGCTGGCCGCTGATGACGCTGGCCAGCGCGCTGTTCGCAGCCGCAATGTCAGTGCCTTGAAATTCCACATGATCCTCCCGGTTGATCCGCCATAGCACGCGGCAGGGGGGCGTGCATCATCCTTGGGGATGATGGCGGCGGGGCAGGCGCGCGCGCTACCCTTCGGGCAAAGAAGGAATATGCCGATGATGAAAACCCCGATTGTGTTGGATGCCGAAGCCGTGGCGCAGCTGCTGCCGCAGGTCGATGTGCTGCAGGAAATGCGCGCGCTTTTTGCAGACCTGGGCCTTGGTCAGGCGGTGCAGCCTGCACAGACATTGACGCTGTTTCCGGAAGGGCAGGGGGATTTCATCACCTATCTGGGGGCGGCTGCCGGGGCAGGCACCTTTGGCGCCAAGCTGTCGCCTTATCTGCCGCGCGCGGGCGGGCCGGTTATCACCGCCTGGACCGTGCTGATGTCGATGGAGACGGGCCAGCCGCTGATGCTGTGCGACGCCGGCCGTTTGACCACCGAACGCACCGCGGCCACCACGGCGCTGGCGGTGGATCTGCTGGCAGGCGAGGGGGCTGCGCGGGTGGCCGTGATCGGCTCCGGCGCGGTGGCGCAGGCGCATTGGCGGCATGTGCAGGGTCTGCGCGATTGGCAGGAGGTGCGGGTCTATTCGCCCGGCCTGGGTGCGGATGCGGGCAAGCAGGCCGCGTGGCGCGGGATCTGCCCGGAGGCAGAGTTTGCCGCCAGTGCGGAAGAGGCCGCGCGGGGGGCGGATGTGGTGATGCTCTGCACCTCTTCGGGGACACCGGTTCTGGATGCAACCGTGGTGGCGCCCGGCGCGCTGGTCACCTCGATCAGCACCAATGCGGCAGAGGCGCATGAAATTGCGCCCGCCTTCCTGGCCTCGGCGCAGGTCTATTGCGACTATCGCGAGACCACGCCGGCTAGCGCCGGGGAGATGGTACTGGCCGCGCGGGATCATGGCTGGAGCGCGGATCAGCTTCGGGGTGATCTCGCGGGGCTTGCTGCCGGAACCTGCGAAGGGCCTGAAGCCGGCCGGTTGGTATTCTTCCGCTCCATCGGGCTGGGGCTGGAGGATATCGCCGTGGCCAACGCTATCTACCGCGCCGCCAGCGCTTGAGAGACAGGAGAGAGACATGCATATCGAACCTTTCGGTGTCGAAATCTGGATGAACGAGTGGGAGACCAAATGCGAATGGAACCTCGCTGAGACCTGTGTTGAGAGCCTGACCATCGAGGAGCTGCTGCAGCTGGCCGGGAAAAACTCTGCCGATCTGTCAGAGCTTCTGGCGATGAAGATGACTTATGGCGCGATCGAGGGCTCGGACCGGCTGCGCAATGCCATTGCGGCTTTGTATCAGGGACAAGGCCCGGAAAATGTGATCGTCACCCATGGCACCATCGGCGCCAACATGCTGGTGCACAAAGCGCTGGTCGAGCGTGGCGACCGCGTGGTGGCGGTGGTGCCAACCTATCAGCAGCATTACTCGATCCCGGCCAGCATTGGTGCGGATGTGCATCAGCTGCGCCTGCGGGAGGAGAACGGGTTTCTGCCTGACTTGGACGAGCTGCGGGCACAGGTGACGCCGGGGACGAAGCTGATTGCCATCAACAATCCCAACAACCCGACCGGCGCGCTGATGGACCGGGCGATGCTGGAGGAGATCGCCGCCATTGCCCGCGAGGCGGGTGCCTGGATCCTGTGCGACGAGGTTTACCGCGGCACCGATCAGGAAGGGGACGGGATGACTGCCTCGATCGCGGATATCTATGAAAAGGGGATTTCCACCGCCGGCATGTCCAAGGCCTATTCACTGGCCGGGTTGCGGCTGGGCTGGATCGCCGGGCCGAGGGAGGTGATTGAGGCGGTGGCCATTCACCGCGATTACGACACCATCTCGGTGGGCATGATCGACGATCACTTTGCCGCGCTGGCGCTGGAAAACCGCGAACAGGTGCTGGCGCGCAGCCAGCGGATCACCCGCGGCAATCTGGAGATCCTGTCCGACTGGGTGGATCAGGAGCCGAAGATCTCCTGGGTGAAGCCGCGCTCGGGTACCACCGCGCTGCTGAGGTTCGATCTTCCGATGACTTCGCGGGAGTTCTGCGTGGCACTGCTGAAGGAGAAAGGGGTGATGTTCACGCCGGGGTCGGCCCTGGGCATGGAGGGCTATGTGCGCATCGGCTATGCCAATGGGCCGGAAGTCCTGAAGCAGGGGCTGGGCCTTGTGTCCGGTTTTTTGGCAGCACAGTGGTAGTCAAGAGGATGCGCGGCGGCTGAACGCCGCCGGCCCGCTGTCTGTTTGAGGCAGTGTATTATTGCGTTGCTTGGCGCAAACAAGGCTCTGAGCCTTCATCTCAAGATCCTCATTGGCCTTGCCAGGCTTCTGTGAAGCCTGCTTTCCTAGCCTGTTCTGGGGTTCGGGCAAGCCAAACGCCACTGAGACAGATTGCCAGGGGATTTGATCTTGCCAGATCATAGGAGGCGCTGCCGTCACGACGTTCACCAGGCGCCAATCGCGTGGTCCGGGACCACATGTCAGCTGGGAAGGCCGCTGGCGGAATGCCGCGTCAGAAGCCCCTCAGCGCCTTCAGCGCGGTGAGGTCCAGCCTGGCCCGGAACGGAACCGGGGCTTGATGGGCAAGATCGGGTCCTTCCAGATATTCGCAGAACTTGCAGACGGGAAGCCTGCACATGTCTGCTGCAGGCACATGTCACACATTGCAAACTTCGGACAGCCTCCAAGCAGCCCGCTTCAGGGAAGTCGCCAGCGTGTTTTCTCCATGCCAAATGTTCTGGCAGCCCGCTCAAAAATGCGGCGCAACCACGTTGTCTGAAAATCAGCCCGGCTCCGCGGTCTTTACAGCCCTCCGGCATTCTCATCACGCTCTGCCGCATGCCCGATGCCCTGTCCATTGTTGTCGTCGAAGCCGACCGCGAACGCGCCTTCCTGATTGTAGAGGGGCTGCGGGTTGCCGGGGAATTCGACATTGAGGTCATTTCGAGCCCTTCGGGCCTGGCCCGTCAGATTCAGATGCGTGACCCGGATGTCGTGCTGATAGATATTGCAGATCCCTCGCGAGACGCGCTCGAGGAACTGACGCTGGCCTCCGGCCCCAAGGACCGGCCAGTGGCGATTTTCGCCGACCGCAGCGCGGACGGGCTGTCTGCTGCTGCGGTGGAGGCGGGGGTTTCGGCCTATGTGGTTGACGGTTTGCAGCCCGCCCGGCTGAAACCGGTTCTGGATGCTGCAATTGCCCGCTTCCGGCTGTTTCAGCGGATGCGCACGGAGCTTGCCGAGACCAAGCGGGCGCTGGAAGAGCGCAAGGTGATCGACCGCGCCAAGGGGATGGTAATGAAAGCTCGGGGCGTTGGCGAGGATGAAGCCTATGCGCTGCTGCGCAAGGCGGCGATGGATCAGAACAAGCGTGTGGCCGAGGTGGCGCAGGCGCTGGTCACGGCGGCGGGGCTGCTGGCATGAGCGTGACGCGGATCCCCGCCGGTTATGTCCCGCTGACCGATGCGGCGCCGCTGATTGCGGCGCAGGAAATGGGGTTTGCCGCCGAAGAGAAACTTGCGCTGGACCTGCACCGCGCGCCCTCCTGGTCGTCGCTGCGGGACATGCTGGCCTTTGGACAGGTGGACGCGGCCCAGATGCTGGCGCCGGTGCCGGTTGCGGCGGCGCTTGGCCTGGGCGGCGCCAGCGCGCCTTTGTCGGTGCTGTCGGTGCTGTCCGTCAACGGCACGGTGATCGGGGTCAGCAGCAGCCTGGCCCGCAGACTGGCTGATACTGGGCATGGGTTTTCCTTTGACGATGCCCTGTCTGCTGGACAGGCGCTGATCGTTGCGGGCGGCCCGGAGTTGCGGATCGGCGTCCCGTTTCCATTTTCCATGCACGCTGAACTGCTGAACTATTGGCTGAAGGGGCTGGGGGCGGACACGCCCCCGGACATCGGCATCCGCACGGTGCCGCCGCCGCAGATGGTGGAGGCCATCCGCCGCGGCGAAATCGACGCTTTCTGCGTTGGCGAGCCCTGGGGGTCGATGGCGGTGGAGCAGGGGGCCGGCGCGCTGCTGCTGCCGGGCCGGGCGATCTGGTCTTTTGCTCCGGAGAAGGTGCTGGCCGTGCGCAGTGCCTGGGCAGACGCGGAGCCCGGCCTGGCCAACCGCCTGATCCGGGCGCTGTGGCGGGCAGGGCGCTGGCTGGCCGATCCGGCCTCGCGCGGGCTGGCGGCGGAAATCCTGTCCGCGCGGCGATACCTGGATCTGCCCGCTGAAATCATCGAGCGCGCGCTGTCTGGGATGTTCACGGTGACGCCGCAGGGGCTGCAGCGCGAAGCGCCCGGTTTTATCGGTTTTCACGAGGGTGCGGCGGGGTTTCCCTGGCGCACCCAGGCACAGTGGATTGCCCTGCAACTGGCCCAGCGGAACGGATTGGACCAGCAGACGGCGCTGGAAACCGCGGGAGCCGTTTTCCGCAGCGATCTGTACCGTGCCGCCCTGCGGGGCACTGGCGCGGAATTGCCGGGCGCCGCCTCGAAACCGGAGGGCGATTTTGGCGCGCCGCGGACGGCTGGCAGAGAATCGGAACCTGCCGGCCTGCTGCAGAACCGGTTTTTTGATGGCCGCGTTTTTGATCCCCTGATCGCGGACTGATGAAAATACAGGCAGCTTGCCGCGCCGCAGCGCTGCAATGCAGAATTTCTTGCTGCGAGAGCAAAGAAACCTTTGGCGCAGGCCGGGCCTTGCGGCAATCTGAGGTCAGGCAGGCAACGGAGCCTGACTGAGAATTTTCCCGAAGACCGGGGTTCACTGAGCAAAGCCGCTCGACCCACCGCCACTCCTTCCGGCGGTGCGTGTCAGCGGCTTTTTCTGTTCCGGCGCCTGCCGCCGGACGCAGCTAGGAAAAGGAACCAACCCGATGAAGACACTCATCATGGCGCTTGCGGCCTCAACTGCACTGACCGGACCGGCTTTGGCCGCCACCCTGGATTTGGAAAAGGACGTGCTGACCTTCGGCTTCATCAAGCTGACCGATATGGCGCCGCTGGCGGTGGCCTATGAACAGGGCTTCTTTGATGACGAGGGGCTGTTTGTCACGCTGGAAGCGCAGGCGAACTGGAAGGTTCTGCTGGATGGCGTAATCAGCGGCACGCTGGACGGCGCCCATATGCTGGCAGGCCAGCCGCTGGCCGCGACCATCGGCTATGGCACCGAGGCGCATATCGTCACGCCGTTTTCCATGGACCTGAACGGCAACGGCATCACGCTGTCCAACGAAGTGTGGGAGATGATGAAGCCGAACCTGCCCACGGACGCAGACGGCAGGATCGCGCATCCGGTCTCCGCCTCCTACCTGAAGCCGGTGATTGAGGATTTCAACGCCAAGGGCAAGCCGTTCAACATGGGCATGGTGTTCCCGGTTTCCACCCATAATTATGAGCTGCGCTATTGGCTGGCGGCGGGCGGCATCAACCCCGGCTATTACTCGCCCGAGAACGTGACCGGGCAGATCGGGGCAGAGGCGTTCCTGTCGGTGACCCCGCCGCCGCAGATGCCCGCGACGCTGGAGGCCGGCACGATCTCCGGCTACTGCGTCGGCGAGCCGTGGAACCAGCAGGCGGTGTTCAAGGGCATTGGGGTGCCGGTGATCACCGATTACGAGCTGTGGAAGAACAACCCGGAAAAGGTGTTCGGCATCACCGCGGAATTTGCCGAGGAAAACCCGAACACCATGCTGGCGGTGGTCAAGGCGCTGATCCGCGCGGCCCAGTGGCTGGATGAAAACGAAAACGCCAACCGCCCGGAAGCGGTGGAGATCCTGTCGCGCCCCGAGTACGTCGGCGCCGATTACGAGGTGATTGCCAATTCGATGACCGGTACCTTTGAATACGAGAAGGGCGACAAGCGCGACGTCCCGGATTTCAACGTGTTCTTCCGCTACAACGCCACCTACCCGTTTTATTCGGACGCGGTCTGGTACCTGACCCAGATGCGCCGCTGGGGGCAGATTGCCGAACCCAAGCCGGACAGCTGGTATGACGAGGTTGCCCGCTCTGTCTACAAGCCGGAGATCTATCTGGAAGCCGCGAAAATGCTGGTGGATGAAGGGCTTGCCAGCCCGGAGGATTTCCCCTGGGACAGTGACGGCTACAAGGCCCCGACGCCCGCAGAGGACATCATCGACGGCATTCCCTTCGATGGCAAAACACCCAACGCCTATATCGACAGCCTGCCGCTCGGACTGAAGTCCGGCCAGACCGTCGTTGGCAGCGCCATTCAGGGCTGACCCCGGACAGGAGGGCAGGGGGGCGGTGCGCCCGCAAGAGCGGGCGGCCTTCCCCTCCCTCAGCATTTCCCAGAGGACGACACCATGACGATCGCCGACCCCGACACTCTGAACCCCGCCAGTGAACAAAAGGAGGCCCGCCGCGCCCGGCTGTTCACCCGCATCAGCAAGATGGACGCCTGGTTCCAGGTTTTTGGCCTGGCCTGGGTGACGCCGGTGCTGAAAGCCGCCTCCGGGGACAATCCCAGGGCGCAGATCAGGGAAATCTGGCGCTTGCTGGCGGTTCCCGTCATCGCCATTGCCGCCTTCCTGATGCTGTGGGCCGTGCTGGCGCCCAAGGTGCAGACCTCACTGGGCGCCATCCCCGGGCCCGCTGCTGTGTGGAGCGAAGCGGTGAACCTGCATCAGGATGCGCAGGCCAAGGCCGCCAAGGAGCGCGCCCATTACGAGAAGGTGGAGGCCCGCAACCAGCGCTTCATCGACCGCGGCCAGCCGGAGCGGGTGAAAGACATCCCCTTTACCGGCGCGCCGTCTTATTACCGGCAGATCGGGACCTCGATCCTGACCGTTTTCTTCGGGTTCCTGATTGCTGCCGCCGTGGCGATCCCGCTGGGCATCCTGGCCGGGCTTTCACCGGCTGCAAACGCGGCCATCAATCCGCTGGTGCAGATTTTCAAACCGGTGTCGCCGCTGGCCTGGCTGCCGATCGTGACCATGGTGGTTTCGGCGCTTTATGCCAGCAACGACGGGCTGTTCTCCAAGTCATTCCTCGTTTCCGCAGTCACCGTGACCCTGTGCTCGCTGTGGCCGACGCTGATCAATACCGCGCTGGGGGTGGCCTCCATCGACAAGGACCTGGTGAATGTCTCCAAGGTCCTGAAAATGAACACCTGGACCAAGATCACCAAGCTGGTGCTGCCCTCGGCACTGCCGCTGATCTTCACCGGGCTGCGGCTGTCGCTGGGGGTCGGCTGGATGGTGCTGATCGCGGCGGAGATGCTGGCGCAGAACCCGGGCCTTGGCAAATTCGTCTGGGACGAATTCCAGAACGGCTCCAGCCAGTCGCTGGCCCGGATCATTGTTGCGGTGCTGACCATCGGTATCATCGGCTTCCTCTTGGACCGGGTGATGTACGCGCTGCAGTCGCTCTTTACCTTCACGAACAACCGGTGAGCCGTCATGAGCATTCTTGAGTTCAAAAACGTCTCCAAGAGCTTTGGCGAGGGCAACAGCCGCACCGACGTTCTGAACAACATCAGCCTGCAGGTGCAGGAGGGCGAGTTTCTTGTGCTCTTGGGCTTTTCCGGCACCGGCAAGACAACCCTAATCAACCTGATGGCCGGGCTGGAGAGACCGGCGGAGGGGTCGGTCAAGTACCGGGGCAGGGAGGTCACCGGCCCCGGTCCCGAGCGCGGGGTGATCTTCCAGAGCTATTCGCTGATGCCGTGGCTGACGGTGAACGGCAATGTTGCGCTTGCGGTTGACACGGTCTTTCCCGGCCTCCCGAAGGCGGAGAAACAGGCGAAAGTGGACCATTATGTGGAAATGGTCGGCCTCAGCCACGCTGCGCACCGCCGCCCGGCGGAGCTGTCGGGGGGTATGCGCCAGCGGGTCAACGTGGCGCGGGCGCTGGCGATGGATCCGGAGATGCTCTTGCTGGATGAGCCGCTGTCGGCGCTGGACGCGCTGACCCGCGCCAATCTGGCGGATGAGATCGAGGCGATCTGGGAGGCGGACAAGAAGACCTGCGTGCTGATCACCAACGACGTGGATGAGGCCATTCTGCTGGCCGACCGCATCCTCGCCCTGAACCCGGACGGCAGCCTGGGGGAGGCGTTCACCGTCGCCATTCCCCGCCCGCGCGACCGCTCCGCGATGAACACGGACGAGAGCTTCAAGCGCCTGCGGGCGTCGGTCACCTCCCGCTTGATGGATGTGGGCATCCAAGCGAGGGCCGAAGGCACGAAGACCCTGCCGGACGTGACCCCGATCCACGGGCTGCCGACGGCTGTGGCGGAGGCTGCAAAGTCGATCACCGAGGAGCGGTTTCTGGATTTCTCGCAGCTGCACAAGATCTACCCGACACCCAAGGGGCCGCTGACCGTGGTCGAGGATTTCAATCTCAAGATCAATAAGGGCGAGTTCATCTCGCTGATCGGCCATTCCGGCTGCGGCAAGTCCACGGTGCTGACCATGGCCGCGGGGCTGAACCCGATCTCCAAGGGGGCGATCAAGCTGGACCGCCGCCACGTCGAGGGTGCCGACCCGGAACGCGCCGTGGTGTTCCAGTCGCCCAACCTGTTTCCCTGGCTGACCGCGCGGGAGAACTGTGCCATCGGGGTCGACAAGGTCTATCCCAAGGCGTCGCAGGCCGAGCGGCAGGACGTGGTCGAATACTACCTGGAGCGCGTCGGCCTGGCGGATGCGATGGACAAGCCCGCACATGCGATGTCGAACGGCATGCAACAGCGGGTCGGCATCGCCCGCGCCTTTGCGCTTTCCCCGAAACTCCTGCTGCTGGATGAACCCTTCGGCATGCTCGACAGCCTGACCCGCTGGGAGCTGCAGGAGGTGCTGATGGAGGTCTGGAGCCGCACCAAGGTGACCGCCATCTGTGTCACCCACGACGTGGATGAGGCGATCCTGCTGGCCGACCGGGTGGTGATGATGACCACCGGACCCCAAGCCACCATCGGCAAGATCACCGACGTGGACCTGCCGCGCCCGCGCACCCGCAAGGCGCTGCTGGAGCACCCGGATTACTACACCTACCGGCAGGAGGTGCTCGATTTCCTGGAGGAATACGAGCACGGGGCGAAACCCGCTCCCAAACCAGCCGCAAAACAGATCGCAGCGGAGTAAGACCATGACCCAGAAACTCGTCATCATCGGGGCCGGCATGGCCTCTGGCCGGGTGATTGAGCATCTGCTTGATGCCGATCCCGGCGCCTATGACATCACCCTGTTCAACGCCGAGCCGCGCGGCAATTACAACCGCATCATGCTGAGCCCGGTGCTGTCGGGCGAGAAGACCTATGAGGAGATCGTCACCCATTCGGACGCGTGGTACGCGGAGCGCGGCATCACCTGCCGGTTCGGCGAGCATGTGGTGAAGATCGACCGCGAGATGAAAGTGGTCGAGGGTGAGAACGGCCATGTGCCTTACGACAAGCTGGTGATCGCCACCGGCTCCGCCCCCTTCATCATCCCGGTGCCGGGCCACGACTTGCCTGGGGTGATTTCTTACCGCGATCTGGATGACACCAACGCGATGATCGAGGCCGCCACCAAGGGCGGCAAGGCGGTGGTGATCGGCGGCGGCCTCCTCGGGCTGGAGGCCGCGGCGGGGCTCAAGGAGCGCGGCATGGATGTGTCCGTGCTGCACCTGATGGGCCACCTGATGGAGCGCCAGCTGGATGAGGCCGCAGGGTATCTGCTGCGCAAGGATCTGGAGGCGCGCGGCATCACCGTGAAAACCCAGGCCTCGACCAAGGCGATTTTGGGCGAGGACCGCGCCCAGGCGGTGCTCTTGGAAAGTGGCGAGACGCTGGGGGCCGATCTGGTTGTGATGGCAGTGGGCATTCGCCCGGAAACCCGGCTGGCCACGGACGCGCATCTGGATGTGGTGCGCGGCATCGAGGTGAACGCGCAGATGCAGACTTCCGCCCCGGATGTCTATGCGGTGGGGGAATGCGTGGAGTTCGGCGGTCATCTGTTTGGCCTGGTGGCGCCGCTCTACGATCAGGCCAAGGTGCTGGCGGACAGCCTGCTGAACCGGCCCAATGCCTTTGCCGTCAAGGAACTGGCGACCAAGCTCAAGGTCACTGGCTGCGACCTGTTTAGCGCCGGGGATTTTGCCGAGGGGGAGGGGCGCGAGGACATTGTTTTCCGCGACCCGGCCCGCGGCATTTACAAGCGGCTGGTCATCGAGGACGACCGTTTGATCGGTGCGGTGATGTATGGCGACACCGCCGACGGCAGCTGGTTCTTCGGGCTGATCAAGGACAGCACGGATATTGAGGAGATGCGCGAGACGCTGATCTTCGGCCCGGCCTTTCAGGGGGGCGCCTCCGCGGACCCTCTGTCAGCCGTTGCAGCCTTGCCGCCTGAGGCGGAGATCTGCGGCTGCAACGGCGTCTGCAAGGGACAGATCACCAGCGCCATCGAAGGCGGCGCAACCGACCTTGGCGCGATCCGCGCCACGACCAAGGCCAGCGCCTCCTGCGGCACCTGCACCGGGCTGGTGGAACAGCTGCTGGCGGTGACGCTGGGCGATGGCTATGCCGCCCCGCAGGCGCAGCCAGTCTGCGGCTGCACCCATCACACCCACGAGGACGTGCGCCGCCTGATCAAGTCGCAGGAACTGAAAAGCCAGGCCGCGGTCTGGCAGGAACTGGGCTGGACCACCCCCAACGGCTGCCATGTCTGCCGCCCGGCGGTGAACTACTACCTGCTGGCGGACTGGCCGCTGGAATACTGCGACGATCCGCAAAGCCGTTTCGTCAACGAGCGCAAGCACGCCAACATCCAGAAGGACGGCACGTTCTCCGTGGTGCCGCGGATGTGGGGCGGCATCACCACCCCGGACGAACTGCGTGCGATTGCCGATGCCGCTGACAAATATGATGTGCCGAAGGTCAAGGTGACTGGCGGCCAGCGTATCGACCTGCTGGGGGTCAGGGGCGAGGACCTGCCCGCGATCTGGTCCGACCTGAACCGCGCCGGGCTGGTGTCGGGCCATGCCTATTCCAAGGGGCTGCGCACGGTAAAAACCTGTGTCGGCACCGACCATTGCCGGTTCGGCACTCAGGACTCGACCGGGCTGGGCATCAAGCTGGAGAAACACCTGTGGGGGTCCTGGACGCCGCACAAGCTGAAGCTGGCGGTCTCCGGCTGTCCGCGCAACTGCGCCGAGGCGACCTGCAAGGACATCGGCGTGGTCAGCGTCGACAGCGGCTATGAAATCCACGTCGGCGGCGCCGCGGGGATGGAGATCAAGGGGACCGAGCTGCTGTGCAAGGTGGCGAGTGAGGACGAGGCGATCGAAGTGATCTCGGCGATGACCCAGATCTACCGCGAGAACGCCCGGTATCTGGACCGGATCTACAAATGGCTGGCCAGGGTCGGGCTTGATTGGGTCAAGGTGCAGATCGTGGACGACGTGGAGAACCGCAGGGCGCTGGCGGAGCGGTTTCAGCTGTCGCAATCCGTCTACCGCAAGGACCCTTGGGCGGAGCACGCGCAGGACAGCGCCACCCGGGCGCGATACGCGCCGCTTGCCAATCTCACCCTGAAGGCTGCGGAATGAACTGGATCGACATCGGCCATATCGACGACATCCCGCCGCATGGCGCGCGGGTGGTGAAAACCCCGGTGGGCTGCGTTGCCTTGTTCCGCACCGGCGCGGCAGAGGTCTTTGCCGCCGACGACCGTTGCCCGCACAAGGGCGGGCCGCTGTCCGAGGGGATCGTGCATGGCCAGAGCGTCACCTGCCCGCTGCACAACTGGGTGTTTGATCTGAACACCGGTGCAGCGCAGGGGGCGGATGAGGGGCGGATCGGCACCTATCCGGTGCGGGTGGACAGTGGCCGCCTGCTGATTGACGGTGATGCTATTGGAAAGCGGAGCGCGGCGTGATGCCGGGGGCCGCCTGCCAGGAAGTCCGCTCCACCTGTCCCTATTGCGGCACCGGCTGCGGCGTGCTGCTGCGCCCGGACGGGCAGGGCGGGCTGGCGGTGCGCGGTGATCCGGACCATCCGGCCAACCGCGGGCAGCTCTGCTCCAAGGGGCTGGCGCTGGGGGAAACCCTGGGGCTGGAGGGCCGCCTGCTGGCACCGCGGGTGCACGGGCAGGAAACCGATTGGGACAGCGCCCTGGACCTGGTGGCCGCCAGTTTCCGGCAGGCGGTGGAGCAGCACGGCCCGGACAGCGTCGGTTTCTACCTGTCGGGCCAGATGCTGACCGAGGATTACTATGTCGCCAACAAGCTGATGAAGGGCTTTCTCGGCTCCGCCAATATCGACACCAACTCGCGCCTGTGCATGGCCTCCACCGTTGCGGGCCACAAACGCGCCTTTGGCACCGACACGGTGCCCGGCACCTATGAGGATCTGGACGAGGCGGATCTGATTGTGCTGGTGGGTTCCAACCTGGCCTGGTGCCACCCGGTTCTGTATCAGCGAATTCTGGCGGCGCGCGGAAGCCGCGGCACCAGGCTGGTGGTGATCGACCCGCGCCGCACCGCCAGTTGCGACCAGGCGGACATGCACCTGAAACTGCGGGCAGGCAGCGACGTGGCGCTGTTCAACCACCTGCTGGCGGCGCTCCGCGCAGGCGGCGCGCTGGATGCGGACTATCTACGGCATGTGAATGGGCTGGGCGCGGCGCTGGACGCCGCCGCCGCGGAGGATGCCTCTGTGACCGGGTTGTCCGAGGGAGAAATCAAGGCTTTCTGCGATCTGTGGATTCGCACCGAGAAGGTGGTGACGATCTTTAGCCAGGGGGTGAACCAGTCCACCTCCGGCGCGGACAAGGTGAATGCGATCCTGAATTGCCATCTGGCCGCGGGGCGCATCGGCAAGCCCGGCTGCGGGCCGTTTTCCGTCACCGGCCAGCCCAATGCCATGGGCGGGCGCGAGGTGGGCGGGCTGTCCAATATGCTGGCCTGCCACATGGATCTGGACAACAGCCGCCACCGCGATGCGGTGCAGGCGTTCTGGGACGCGCCCGCGATGCCTGACCGCGCGGGCCTGAAGGCGGTCGACCTGTTCTGCGCTGCAGGCGACGGGCGGCTCAAGGCGCTGTGGATCATCCACACCAACCCCGCCGTCACCATGCCGGAGGCCGATGCCGTCTCCGCCGCGATAAAGGCCTGCGATTTCACCGTGGTCAGCGACATTACCGCCGCAACCGACACCGCCCGTCTGGCGGATGTGCTACTGCCCGCTGCCGCCTGGGCGGAAAAGGACGGCACCGTCACCAATTCGGACCGCACCATCAGCCGCCAGCGCGCCGCCCTGCCGCCGCCGGGTGAGGCCCGCGCCGATTGGGACATTCTGGCCGGTGCGGGCCGGCGCATGGGCTGGGGCGCGGCGTTTGATTACCAGTCTCCGGCGCAGGTCTTCCGCGAACATGCGGCCTTGTCCGGGCTGGCAGGCGGCTTCGGGCTGGACTTCGATATCTCCGGCCTCAGCTCCCTGTCCGATGCTGGCTATGACGGGCTGGCCCCGGTGCGCTGGCCGGTCAACCGCGACAGGCAGGGCGGGCGGTTCTTTGCGGACGGGCGGTTCTTTCACCCCGACGGCAAGGCCCGGATGCTGGCGGTCCGGCACAGGCCCCCGGCGGCCGCCCCGGACCGCCAGTACCCGTTCCGCCTGAACACCGGCCGCATCCGCGACCAGTGGCACACGATGACCCGCACCGGCATGGCGCCGCGCCTGTCCGGACATCTGGCCGAGCCTTTCGCCGATATCCACCCGGAGGACGCCCGGCGGCTGGGCGTGCAGCCCGCCGACCTGCTGCAGCTCAGCAGCCCGCACGGGCAGGCCATCCTGCGCGCCCGGATCACTGCGGATGTGCAGCCCGGCGACCTGTTTGTGCCGATCCACTGGACTGGAGAAACCGCCCCTTCTGCGCGCATCGATACCCTTGTCGCCGCCGCTGTTGATCCGGTTTCGGGCCAGCCCGAAAGCAAAGCTGCCGTTGTTGCGGCGGAACGCTGGCAGCCCGCCTGGTACGGCTTTGCCGTATCCTGCAGTCCGATGACCCCCCAGGCAGAATACTGGGCCGCGGCACGCACCGGATCCGGATACCGGGCGGAACTAGCGGGGCTGGCTCCGCTTGTGGATCTTGAAGCCGTTGCGCGGGGGCTCTTCGGCTTGCCGGACGTCGGCGTTCAGGTGATGACCGACCGCCGCAAGGGCATCGCCCGGCTGGCCCTGTTTCAAGACGGCAGGGTCATGGCCGCGCTGTTCACTGCGCCGGAGCCGATAGCGGTCAGCCGTGACTACCTGGCGGGTCTGCCGGGCAGCTGCACGGCAGAAGTGCTGACCGGCGTTCCGGCGGCGGGGCGGCCTGATCCCGGTCCTGTGGTCTGTGCCTGTTTTGGCGTCGGTGCCAACACCATCTTGCAGGCCATCGAAAGCGGCGGGCTGTTGAGCGTGGACGAGGTCGGCGCTGCCTTGCACGCGGGCACAAATTGCGGCTCCTGCCGCCCTGACATTGCAGACCTGCTGGCACGGCGCCCGTTCAGGCAGGCCGCGGAATAGGAGGGTTTCAGATGCCGGTTCCTCCAGCAAAGGTGTCCGCGATCTGCTCACTCTGCGCGCTGTGCAAGGGCTGCAGCAGGCTGATACGGTTTTTCGATCGCCTTGTCGAGAAAGAGGTTCTGAGCCTTGCTCGGCCTGCAGCCAAACGGGTCTTTGCCAGGAAACACGTCGGGGCCCACAGCTGGCCGCAGGACAGGATCAACGCGGCCGTTGTGGGGGAGGCCTTGAAGGGCCGCCGGGTCGTGCGCCTGAAATCGGGAGATCCCAGTATCTTCGGGTGTGCTGCGGCAGAACTGGCCGCCGCGCTTGCAGCAGACATCGATGCGGAGATCGTTCCCGGGATCACCACTGCCTGCGCCGCCGCTGCGCAATCCGGTACGCCACTGACCGAACGCGGCCTGTCTGACACGCTTGTGCTGACCACTGCCAGATGCAAAGCCGGCGACTCTCTGCCCGATTACGTCCGGCATGAAATGCCGGGAACCACAATTGCCTACTACATGTCGGTGGAGCAGGCACCGCGGGTGCGCGACGGTCTGCTCGGCCAAGGCTTGTCAGCCTCCACTCCGGTCACGATAGCTGCGGATGTTTCCAAGCCAAGTGCACGGACCGTCTCTTGTGGCCTCAGCGTGCTTCCGGACACCCTGAAACTTCATGAAATCTCCGGTTGTGCAGCAATTATCATCACATTTCCAAAACTCGGGTCCGGGCAGGTTTCTCTCCCAAAAACTAAGTCTTGCCGGCAAATAGCACGGCCTTAGGCGGGCTGCCGGAACGCGCGAAATTCCTTCTGCCATGCGGCGCGAGTTTTTGAGCATTGCAGAAGATCAGGCTCTGGTCTCATTGAATTTCAACGCCAGCAGATGGCGAGGGCGGTAAGAGTTATAGCTGACAGGAAGACTTTTGAGCATTGCTGTACCGTGTGGCGGCCCGCCGCCAGTCCTTCTGCCTGCCGAACATAATCTCAATGCGGTTACGCCGCTTATATCGGCGTTTGTCGTATCTGATGGCTTTCTTGCGCTGCTGTCGGCCGTGGATACGGGCACGTATCATTTTGTCTTTAAACATTTTTTAACCTACATCTTGGGCGTCCGTCATCCAGAAATGATCAGACACACACCATTCGTTTTTCAACCGTGAATCATGCCGCCAATCGGATATCAATAGGTCCTGAGCCTTATAGGAGACGCAGTTTGGGGTAGCGTGTACCCGGGCAAAAATGAATTCCAATAATCATACTTATGTTAATTAATTTAACCGCGCTAACTGCCTGATGCGGACCAGTCAGTCCGTCCCTTCAGCCAGACTTTGCACCGACTGAAGGTATGTGATGACGCTGCCCAGGGAGCGGGATACCATCATAGGCTGACCGCTTGGCAGGGCCAAAGTCACAAATTGATCCTCATCCAGGGTCGGGCCAAACATTGGCATATCACCGTGGGCGGCAACCGGCTGGCGGCCATCTATTTGCTTGGCAACAGCTGCCATCGGGAATTCACCGTAATTGCGCGCGGCCAAGTGGGTCAGGTCCGGCGGCTGCAAGGCCATCATCTCCGCCATCGGTCCCAGGCTTGCCGCGTCCTTGCCGTGGCATTCAGCGCAGAAATACAGGAACAGGTCCCGCCCCTCTTCCACGCCGTGGCTTTGCGCCCAGCCCGGCCCTGCCGCAATTGCAAGTGTTGTCGCCAGCCGCATCAGCATTGCTGTTCCCCTTTGCTCCGGAACCTCCGTGCCGCCCGGCCCGAACCCGGTATCTACCGCACATGATGTGATGATAGCGGCAATCCGGCAGCGCAGGATTGACTCAGAGCAAGGCAGGATGAGCGGAACCCGGCTAGGCTCCGCAACTGCTGCAACGGGACGGGGTGCTTTGCCATGACCAAAACTGCCGGTGCACTTCTTGCCGCGGCGGCTGTTCTGCTCTCGGCCGCTGCCGTCTATCTGTTCGTTTCTGAAAACGGCGCGGGCCTGCCCGATGGTTTCGTCCAGGGCAACGGCCGGATCGAGGCCGAACAGGTTGAGATCGCCGCCGCCCGGGCCGGCCGGGTGGCCAAGGTGCTGGCCGCCGAGGGCAGCCTGGTGGCGGCGGGCAGCATCCTGGTGGAAATGAACACGGATGAGCTGGCGGCGGCGCATGACCGGGCCACTGCCGAAGCCGCGCTTGCGCGCCAGACCAGGGCCGAGGCCGAGGCGCTGGTGGTCCAGCGCCAGAGCGAGCAGCGCCGCGCAGAGCATGAGCTGGACCGCGCCACCGCCCTGCTGGCCGGGCACAACATTTCAGAAACGGTGTTTGAAGAACGCGAAACCGCCCACCAGGTCGCCGAGGCGGTGCTGGGCGCGGCCAAGGCGCGAGTCGCCACAGCGGAGGCAGGGATTGCGGCCGCTGAAGCAGAGGTCCGCCGGATCGCCGCGCAAATCGAGGACAGCACCCTCACCGCACCGGTGCCGGGCCGCGTCTTGTACCGGCTGGCGGAACCGGGTGAGGTGGTCGGCGCCGGCGGCCCGATCCTGACGCTTCTGAGCCTTGAAAACATCTATATGGAGGTGTTCCTGCCCGCCCGCGAGGCCGGTCTTCTGCCAATCGGCGCCGAGGCGCGCATCGTGCTGGACGCCCTGCCCGATTACGCCATTCCCGCCACAGTCACCTTCGTCTCGCCAGAGGCCCAGTTCACCCCCAAGCAGGTCGAGACCCTCAGCGAACGCGAGCAGCTGGTGTTCCGCGTCCGCGTCCGCATCCCGCAGGATCTGGTGGCGGCGCGGATCGAACATGTGAAAACCGGCCTGCGCGGCATTGCGGTGATCCGGCTCGACACCGCCAAGGAATGGCCCGAAGCGCTGGAGCGGCGCATCCCGCCTGAGCTGTTCGAATGACTGCCCGGGCAGACAGTCCCGGGATACGCATCGCGGAGGTCAGCCACCGCTACCGCAAGCATACTGCGCTGGACACGGTCTCCCTGGACCTTCCACCGGGCCGGCTGGTCGGTTTCATCGGCCCGGACGGGGTCGGCAAGTCGACCCTTCTGGGCCTGGTCACCGGCGCCAAGAAGCTGCAGGCCGGCACCATAGATGTCCTTGGCGGCCCCATCGGCGACGCCGCGCACCGGCGCCGCATCTGCCCTGCCATTGCCTTCATGCCGCAGGGTCTGGGCCGCAACCTCTATCCTGAGCTTTCCGTACGCGAAAACCTGGAGTTCTTCTCGCGGCTGTTCGGCCAGGGCGCGGCAGAGCGCGAGGCCCGCATCGCATCGCTCCTCACAGCCACCGGGCTGGCGCCGTTTGAAGACCGGCTGATGGGCAGGCTGTCGGGCGGCATGAAGCAGAAGCTGGGCCTCTGCTGTGCCCTGATCCACGACCCCAAGCTGCTGGTGCTGGATGAACCGACCACCGGCGTTGACCCGCTGTCGCGCCGCCAGTTCTGGGCGCTGATCGGCGCCATCCGGAAAACCAGCCCCGGCCTCACCGTGCTGGTTTCCACCGCCTATATGGAGGAGGCGCAAAGTTTCGACTGGATCGTCGCCATGGATGCAGGCCGGGTGCTGTACCAGGGACCGCCGGATGACCTGAAGCGCCAGACCGGCGATCTGGAAACCGCATACCGCCAGCTGCGGGCAAACGGCAGCCCGCCGCCGGTTCAGCACCCTGCCCCAGCGGCGCACAGCGGCGAGCCGGTCATCACCGCCCGCGGCCTGACCCGCCGCTTTGGCGATTTCACCGCCGTTGACCACGTCGATTTCAGCATTGCCCGCGGGGAAATCTTCGGCTTTCTTGGCTCCAATGGCTGCGGCAAGTCGACAACCATGAAGATGCTGACCGGCCTCTTGCCCATCAGCTCCGGCGAGGCGCAGCTGTTCGGCAAGCCGGTGGATGCCAGGAACCGCGCCCTGCGCCGCGAAATCGGCTATATGAGCCAGGCGTTCTCGCTTTATGGCGAACTGACCGTTGAGCAGAACCTGCAGCTACACGCCCGCATTTTCGGGATCAAGGACCGCGCGGCCCGGGTCGCCGAACTGACCCGGCGCTTCGGCCTGGAGGCGCACAGCACCTCCCTTGCCGCCGCCCTGCCCCTGGGTATCAAGCAGCGCCTGTCGCTGGCGGTAGCGGTGATCCACCGTCCGCGGGTGCTGATCCTGGACGAACCGACCTCCGGCGTCGACCCGGGGGCGCGGGATATGTTCTGGGCGCTGCTGCTTGAGCTGTCGCGCAACGACGGTGTGACGATATTCGTCTCTACCCATTTCATGGGCGAGGCCGAACGCTGCGACCGGGTTTCCTTCATGCACGCGGGCAAGGTTCTGGCCGAGGGCACGCCCAAGGCGCTGATGGCATCGCAGGTTGCGGACACGCTGGAACAGGCCTTTGTCTCCATCCTCAGGGCCGCCGACCCCCCTGCCCCGGTCTCCGCACCCGAAACAACGGTTCAGACAAAAGGCCGCGCAGCGGGCGGCCTCACCCGTGCGCTGGCCTATGCGCGGCGCGAAACGGTGGAGGTGCTGCGCGACCCGGTGCGGCTTGCCTTTGCCTTCCTCGGCTCGGTGATCCTGATGCTGGTGTTCTGCTTCGGTATTTCGCTGGACATCGACGAGCTGGACTATGCCGCCCTCGACCTGTCGCAAAGCCCCGAAAGCCGCGCCTACCTCGCGGAGATTTCCGGCTCCCGCTACTTCCGCCCCGCACCGCCCCTGGCCAGCGCCGCCGACGGGCGCAAACGGCTGGTCTCGGGCGAGGTCTCGCTGGTGGTGGAGCTGCCGCCCGATTTCGGTCGCAAGCTGCGCGCAAATGAACCGGCAGAGGTGCTGGCGATTGTCGATGGCGCCATCCCCTTCAAGGGTGAAACGGTGGAGGGTTACGCCGCCGGTCTGCATCAGACCTTCCTGAGCGCCGAGGCCGCCGCCAGCGGCATCCGGCAGGGTGAAACCGCCCGCATAGAGCCGCGGTTCCGCTACAATCAGAGCTTCGAGAGCATCGCCGCCATGGCGCCCGCAATGCCCGCCATCCTGCTGATCATGCTGCCCGCGGTGCTGATGGCGGTCAGCGTCGCGCGGGAAAAGGAACTGGGCTCGGTCACCAATTTCTACGTCACGCCCACCACCCGGCTCGAATTCCTGATCGGCAAGCAGATCCCCTATATCGTGATCGCCTATTTGAACTTCCTGCTGCTGACGGTGATGACCATCGCGGTCTTCGGGGTGCCGCTCAAGGGCGACCCGCTGCCCCTGGCACTTGGCGCGCTGCTCTATGTCTGGGCCGCCACATCCTATGGGCTGCTGATTGCCACCATGACCTCCAGCCAGGTGGCGGCGACCTTTGCCACCACCATCGCCTCGGTGGTGCCGACGATCCAGTTCTCCGGCCTGCTGCAGCCGGTCTCGACACTGGAACCCGGCGCCCAGACCATCGGCGCGCTCTGGCCGTCATCCTATTTCCTGCATCTGAACGTCGGCGCCTTCACCAAGGGGCTGGGCTGGGAGGCGCTGCTGCCCGATATCCTGGCGCTGGCCTGCTTCGGACCGGCCCTGACCCTGCTGGCCGCGCTGGCGCTGCGCGCGCAGGAGAAGTAGATGCGGCGGCTCTCCTGCATATTCTGGCTCGGCCTCAAGGAGATGATGAGCCTGCGCCGCGACTGGGTGATGATGGCGCTTCTGGTCTGGTCCTTCACCCTGGCGCCGGTGATGGAGGCAACCGGGGTCGCAACCTCGGTCAACAACGCCTCGATCGCCTTTGCGGATGAGGACAACTCGCCCCTGTCCCGCACCCTGGCCGCCGCGTTTTTCCCGCCGGAGTTCCAGCCGGTGGTGCAGATTGAACCCGGTACCGGTGCCGCCCGGATGGACGCCGGCCACTTCCTGTTCGTGGTTGCCGTGCCGCCGGGGTTCGAAAAGGACGTCCGCGCGGGCCGGGTGCCGGAGATCCAGGTGCTGATCGACGCCACCGCGATGGAACAGGCAGGCATCGGTGCCAATTACATTACCAGCATCCTCAGCGCCGAGATCCGCCGCTTCGCGGTGGGCGCCGGCCTCGCCGCGCCGCAGAGCCTGGAGATCATCATCCGCAGCGCCTTCAACCCGAACCGCGACACCGTGCGCTTTGCCGGCATCAACGCGCTGATCGGCCAGATCATGTGGCTGACCACGATCCTGACCGGCGCCGCGATGATCCGCGAGCGCGAGCACGGCACCATCGAGCACCTGCTGGCGATGCCGCTGTCGCCCTTCGACATCGCCGCGGCCAAGATCTGGGCCAACGCCGCGGTAGTGCTGGCGGCGGCAGCTCTGTCTCTGGTCTTTGTGATGCAGGGGGTGCTGGACATCACCATTGCAGGCTCCACGGCACTGTTTCTCGGCGGCACCGCCCTGTTCCTGTTCACCGCCACCGCGCTGGGGGTGTTCCTGGCAACGGTCGCCCGCTCCATGGCGCAGTTTGCGCTGCTGGTGATGCTGACCATCCTGCCGATGCTGATGCTGTCAGGCGGCGAAACCCCGGTGGAAAGCCAGCCCGCCTGGCTGCAGGCCGCCACCACCCTGCTGCCCTCGCGCCATTACATGTCCGCCAGCCAGGCCATTGTCTTCAAGGGTGCAGGAGCCGAAACCGTCTGGCCGGAATTCCTGTGGATGGCGCTGCTGGGCGCGGCCCTGCTGGCGGCCAGCCTGGTGCTGTTCCGCCGCTCCGTGGCGCAGGACGGCTAGCGGATCACCACCACGGTGCATTTGGCATGGCGCACCACCCGCGCCGCCGTCGAGCCCAGGAAATAGTCCTGCAGGCCCGGCCGGTGCGAGGCGATGACAATGCAATCCGCGCCATGCGCGTCCGCATAATCGGTGATCGTGCGCCCGGCATGGCCGGTCACCACATCCGCCTTGACGTCCGTCACCCCGCCCAGGTCTGCCTTGAGCGACGCCAGCATTTCTGCGCGGGTGCCTTCCAGCAGCCCCTCCGGCAGCTGCTGCACCACATAGCCGGGGATCTCGTCAGCAACGGTCAGCGCGGTGATCCTTGCATCGCTGTCCGCCAGCAGGCGGGCAGCCTCCAGCGAGCGGGCCGTATTGGCACCGTGATCCGGTGCGACGGGAACCAGAATATGCTTGTACATCGTGATCCTCCTTTGATGCCGCCCGAGTGTACGCCGCCCGCCGCCGCCCCGCATTGACGGAGGTTAGCCGCCCCAAGGCCGCCGATTGATCCGGATCATGGCACCTGCCGGCAAACCTGTTCTACTGATCAATGCGGTGCGCACCCGCCTGCCGCGATCCAGCCCGGAGGCCCGCCATGCAACGCAAAACCTCTCTCTTCGTTCTTGCCACTGACACCAGCGACGCAACCATCACTGCCGCCGCCGAGGCAGCGCAGGGCCAAAACACCTACCTGGCCTGCCTGCTGCTCGATAATCCGCCCGGCAGACCCTACTTTGTCTCCGGCACAACAGCCTTCGGCTCGGCTGCGATGCCCGCGAACTGGGTTGATCATCTGCGGGACGCCCGCCAGGCGGCAGAAACCCGCGCGGCAGAGGTGAACGATCTCCTCACCCGCAACACCTGCTCTGGCGATGTGCACTATGCGGTCTGCGCCGGCTCGGACATCCGGATGCTTTGCGCCCAGCGGGCCAAGACCTGCGACACCGCGCAGTTTGCCGATGGCCTCAGGGACCACGAGGCTGTCTTCCGCGAGGCGCTGCACGGCCTCCTCTTCCAATCGCCGGTTCCGGTCATTGTGAACGGCGCGCCCTTTGCCAGCTACAGCCGCGTTTTCCTGGCCTGGGACAGCAGCCTTGCCGCCTCCCGCGCGGCCCACGCGGCCCTGCCCTATCTGCGCCACGCCGAGGAGGTTGTGATCGGCTGCTTTGAAACCAGCGTCTCCGATCAGCGCGACGGCGAGGATCCGGGCACCGATGCCGCCGTCTGGCTCAGCCACCAGGGCTGCAAGGTGACCGTGTCGCAATTCCCCGGCGGCGGCCAGGACGTCGGCCACGGCATCCAGCAGCGCGCGCGCGAGGCCGGGGCCGGGCTGGTGGTGATGGGGGCTTATGGCCATTCCCGCCTGCGCGAGGCCGTTTTCGGCGGCACCACCCGCACGATGATCGAGCAGACGGACCTGCCGGTCCTGTTTGCCCACTGATCGCTTACGCTCAAAAATTCAGGAGCCGCCTTATGACCAGCCAGGCCCCCTTTGACGCCTACAAGCCTGCCGAAATCGCAAGACTGGTAGAGACCGCCGGAACCGCCAAGGCCCGGCTGCCGCTGCCGCAGATGTTCGTGCTGGCGATGCTGGCGGGCGCCTTCATCGGGTTCGGCGCGGCGGCCTATACCATGACCCTCACCGGCACGGTGCCCGTCACAGGCGCGGTCCGGGTGCTGGGCGGGGCGGTGTTCTCGCTCGGCCTGATCCTGGTGGTGATCGCCGGGGCAGAGCTGTTCACCGGCAATGTTCTGATGGTGATCGCCGCGGTGGACCGCAAGATCCCGCTGCGCCTGCTGCTGCGCAGCTGGGGCGTGGTCTATGCCGGCAATCTGGCTGGCGCTGCCGGACTGGCCGCCGCCTTTGCGCTGACTGGACTGCTGAACGGCTCGATGGGCGCAACCGCCGCCGGGATCGCAGAGGCCAAGGCCGGCCTCGCCCCGCTTGAGGCCTTCATGCGCGGCGCGCTGTGCAACGCCCTGGTCTGCCTCGCCGTCTGGCTGTCTTTCGCCGCACGCACAGCGGCCGGCAAGGTTCTGGCCATCCTCTGGCCGATCACCGCCTTCGTGCTGCTGGGGCTGGAGCACTCCATCGCCAACATGTATTTCTTTCCGCAGGCTTGGGGCGCCGGAGCGGACCTTTCCCTTTCCGCGGCAGCCGCCAACCTGTTCTGGGTCACCCTCGGCAACATCGCGGGCGGCGCGGGCGGGGTCGCCCTGGCCTACTGGTTTGCCTTCCTGGGCGGCTCTGCGCAGCGCCAGCCTGAACGCTCACCCGAGCAAAGCCGCTGACACCGCCAACTTACTCTGTCTTGCGGTCAGGAAGCCGGATCTCCTGCAGCACCGCCAGATAGCCCGTCAGGTCAGACAGCGTGACCACCCCCAGCAGCTGGCGGTCTTCCGCCACCAGGAATTTGCGCCGCCCGGTGGAGGAGATCTTTGCCATCAACTCCGCAGCCGGCATGTCAGGGCCTACCGTATTGTCCGCATCCGCCGCCACATAGACGTCGCCGACATGGGTTGCCGCCCAGTCCGCGCGCGGGGTCTGTGCCAGCAGCCCGGTGTCGGCATAGCCCAGCAGCACATCGCCCAAAACCACCGGTACAAAACTTTTGCGCCCGCTCAGCATCACGTCATCCGCAAGGTATTTCAGGCTGACCTCCGGCTGCACCGAAATCACATCACGTGTCATCAGCACGGCAACCGCCTTGCCCTTGAACGCAGCCTCCTGCAGCTGGCTGGCATAGGTGCCCTTGGCCGCCGCCAGCACAAACACCCCGATCAGCACTTGCCACAGCGAAGCGACCGGATTGCCGGAAAACAGCCCGATGACACCAAAGAGGATTAGCGCATAGGCAAAATAGCTGCCGATCCTTGTGGCGGTGGCGGTCGCCTGCAGCAGATCGCGGCTGCGGCTCCACAGGAAGGCGCGGAAGATCCGCCCGCCATCCAAGGGAAAGGCCGGCAGCAGATTGAACACCGCCAGCACCAAGTTGATCAGCGCCAAGTAATCCAGCACAGGGTTCAGCGCCATCCCCGGCGCAAGCCACCCGCCCATCTGCGCCAGCAGCCAGAAGCCAAGGGCCAGCGCCAGGCTCATCAGCGGGCCGGCTATGGCAATCCAGAACTCGCTGGCGGCAGTCTTCGGCTCCGATCCCAGCTCGGCAACCCCGCCGAAGATGAACAGCGTGATCCCCTTGATCTCAACCCCGTAGCGCCGGGCCACCACCGAATGGGACATCTCGTGCAGGATCAGAGAGGCAAAGAAGCCCAGCATCGCCAGCAGCGCCAGTGTGAGATAGACGCTGCCGCCGGCACCGGGATAGACCATCGGGAAGTACTGCGCCGACAGGCTCCAGGTGATCAGCGCGGCAATCAGCGCCCAGCTCGGATCGATGCGGATGTCAAACCCCTGCAGGGTGGCAATCTTGATGGCATTTGAAAACATCGGCTCCCCCTCCGGTCCCCAGCTTAGGGCCAAACCGGCCCCGCCCCCTTGATCCGGCTCAAACCCGGAACAGGCTGCCGGCCAGATAGGCCACCGCGGCAGCGCAGGAGCCGATTGCCAGCGTCTCCAGTCCCGATTTCCACCAGGGCGCCAGCGACCAGACGCTCTTGCTGGCGCCGATGCCGAAAAACACCGCCCCGGTGGCCAGCGCCGCCGTCAGAAACGGATCCGGCAGCCCCAGCATGAACGGCAAGAGCGGCACGATGCCCGCGGCCATAAAGGCGGCAAAGGTGGTCAGCGCCGCCGCTACCGGGTTGGGCTCGGCCGGGGCCAGCCCGTATTCGCTGGTCAGCATCAGCGAGATCCATTTTTCCGGCTTGGCGGCAACCGACCGCACCGCCCCTTCCAGCACCTCGCCGCTCAGCCCCAGCTCCTGGAAGATCTGGCGCAGCTCCTCGCGCTCGCCCTCCGGGTACTGGCGGATATGGCGCTTCTCCACCTTGTAAAGCCGCCGCCGGTCGTCCAGATCCGCCTTGGTGCCCAGGTAATTGGCCGCCGCCATCGAAAACCCGTCCGCCAGCACGTTGGCAATGCCCAGGGCGATGATCACACCTTGCGAAAACCCGGCCCCCTCAACACCTGCAGCAATCGCAAAGGTGGTGACCGCGCCGTCAATGCCGCCGTAAACCGCATCCCGCAGCCGCCCGGTGCCGTTGCTGCCCGCAAGCCGCCGCGCGATGTCCTCCTTGCTGTGCCCGTGATCGCCCTTCATGCCCGCAGGATGACCCGAAACGGCAAAACCCGCATTGAGGGAGGTCAAGCCGCCGCAGCTGCCCGGCTGGTCCGGCGGCTGGCGAGATAGCGCAGGGTTTTCAGCACCTCCGGCACCACCAGGACCGGCAGCACCAGCAGCGCGATCAGCCCCCACTGCTCCACCTGCAGCGGCACCGTATGCAGCAGCACCTGCAGCGGCGGCCAGTACACCGCCGCCACCTGCGCCCCGATGGTCACCGCCAGCGCCGCCAGAAGCAGCGGATTGCTGAACACCCCGATCCGCCAGCACGGCAGATGCAGGGAGCGGAAGGCAAAGACGCTGGCCTTCTCAAAGACCACCATGGCAGTAAAGGCGGCGGTGCGGGCCAGATCTTCGTTGCCGTCCAAGAGATGCAGGAACAGCCACAAGCTGGCGAGTCCGGTATAAAGCCCCAGCGCCAGAATGGTCAGCAGACCGGCCTTTCCCACAATCGGCGCGTCCTTCCTGCGGGGCGGATGCTCCATCTGGTCCGGCTCGCCCTTCTCCAGCCCCAACGCCACCGCCGTCACCCCGTCCGTGACCAGGTTCATCCACAGGATCTGGGTCGCCAGAAAGATCAGCGGCCCGCCGATCAGGATATTGATCAAGAGCGCAATCACCTCCCCCGCGTTGGAGGACAGAAGGTAGCGCACGAACTTGCGCACATTGGTGAACTGCCGCCGCCCCTCGCCGATGGCCCGCACGATGGTGGCAAAGTTATCGTCCAGCAGCACCAGGTCAGAGGCATCCTTGGCCACATCCGTGCCCCGCACCCCCATTGAAATCCCGATGTCGGCCTGCTTCAGAGCCGGCGCATCGTTCACCCCGTCACCGGTCATCGCCACGATCTGATGCTGCCCTTGCAGGGCAGAGACGATCCGCATCTTGTGGGCGGGCCTTGTACGGGCAAACAGCACATCCTGCTGCAGGATCCGGTCCAGCTCCGCATCCTCCAGCGCCTCCAGCGCGTCGCCGGTCAGGGTCTTTCCGGCAGGCAGGCCCAGCCGGGTTGCGATCGCCTTGGCAGTCAGCGGGCTGTCGCCGGTGATCATGATCAACCGGATGCCTGCCGACTGGGCCGCGCCGATGGCGTCCCGCACCTCCGGCCGCGGCGGGTCGATCAGCCCCGCCAGCCCGAGGAAGGTCATGTCCTGCTCGCGGATCTCCCCGCCGTGCGCCGCGCCAGCCGCCAGGCCGATCACCCGCAGCCCCTCCGCTGCCATCACCTCATAGGCTTCGGTGATGGCGGCCCCCTCCCCTGCGCCCAGCTTCCGCGGGCCATCCTGCGTCAAAACTTCTGTGCAGAGGCCCAGAACCTGCTCCGGTGCGCCCTTGGTCAGGACCTTTTCGCCGCCGCCGCTGCGCGCCAGCACGCTCATCCGCTTGCGCTCGCTGCTGAAGGGGATTTCCGCCAGCACCGCATCTGGCGGCGGCAGCGCTGCCCAGCCCTTGTAGCCCAATGTGACCAGCGCCCCCTCGGTCGGGGCGCCGGTCATCTGCCAGTGGTCGCCCTCCTGGTGCAGGCTGGCGTGGGTGCAGGTCAGCCCCGCTTCCAGCAGCTCTGCCAGCACCGCATCCTCCCGCGCACCGGTAACGGCCCCCTCACAGGCAATATGGCCCGCCGGATCATAGCCGGTGCCGGTCACCTGATAGCTGCGGTCCAGCGTCCAGACCCGCGTCACGGTCATCTTGTTTTCAGTCAGGGTGCCGGTCTTGTCGGTGCAGATGACCGAGGCCGCGCCCAGCGTTTCCACCGCCTGCAGACGCCGCGCCAGCGCCCTTTGGCGCACCATTGCCGCCGCCCCCAGCGCCAGGGTGATGGTGACCACCGCAGGCAGCCCCTCCGGCACCATCGCCACCGACAGCGACAGGCCGGTCATGAACATCTCCGCCGCGTCCCGCCCCATATACAGCCCCAGCGCCAGGATCGCCGCCGCCACCGCCAGCGCCGCAAACCCCAGCTGCCGCGCCAGACGGCCCAGCTGCACCTGCAGATTGGTCTTCTTCAGGCCCACCGCCCCGGTCAGCGCCGCAATCTCGCCAAAGGCGGTGCGCGCGCCGGTCGCGGTGACCACCGCCAGCGCGCGGCCCGCTGCCACCACCGTGCCGGCAAACACCTCTGCTGTGTCTGTGCCGGGCGCCTTGTCCACCGGAACCGATTCCCCAGTCAGCGCGCTTTCATCCAGCCGCAGCCCGGCGGCTTCGTGCAGGCGCGCGTCAGCAGGCACCCGGGCGCCCGCCTCCAGGATGATCAGATCGCCCGGCACCAGCTCGCGCGCCTCGATCACCTGCTCGCGCCCGTCCCGCACCGCCAGCGCCTGCGGCGACAGCATGCTGCGCAGGCTTTCCAGCGCGGTCTCCGCCCGCCATTCCTGCAAAAAGCCCAGGATCCCGTTCAGCCCGATTACCAGCCCGATCGCCAGCGTGTCGGCATATTCGCCCAGCGTGAAGGCAATGATCCCGGCGGCGATCAGGATCAGCACCAGGAAATTGCTGAACTGGCGCAGAAACACTTTCAACGGCCCGGTCCGCCTGCCCCGCGGCAGCTCGTTCCAGCCATAGGTCCGCCGCGCCGCCTCCGCCTGCTGCCGCGTCAGCCCGCTGCGCCGCCCGCCACTGCTGTCCTGAACCGGGTTTGCCATGCGCTTTGCCCTCCGCAGCCGCCTCCGGCCGCCGTTTCCAGCCTGCCGCAACTTTGGCCCTTCCGGCAACTGCACCAACGCCGCAGGGGGCCTTCCGAAGGCGAACCGGAAAATAAACCGGAACTGAAAGCGGAACAGAATCAGCAGAAAGCACCCGCAAAACATTTATAACACAATGATAGTAATGTTATTTTATCCTGTTTCCTGGCGGCCGGAAACGGACTATAAAACGGAACTTGAACAGGAACAAACGGGCGTCACACCCCGAAACCGGAACAGAGGCAATGCATGGCGGCGGACAGGCCAACCAACCTGGCGGATGATGGCGAGCCGATCACCATCGTCGAGCCGCTGATCCCCGAAGAAGCCTCCCGGCACCGCCCTGCCCTCAACGATCTGGCGGTGGAACTGGCGATGGCCTCCTCAGCCCTGCGCGCCGCGCTGCCAGAGGCGGTCCGCACCCCGCTGGCCGGCCTGGTGCGGTCGATGAACTGCTACTACTCGAACCTGATTGAGGGCCACAACACCCACCCGGTCGATATCGAACGCGCGCTCAATCAGGATTTCAGCCAGGACCAGGCCAAGCGCGATCTGCAGCTGGAGGCGGTCGCCCATATCGCGGTGCAGAAATGGATTGATGAGGGCGGGCTGCCCGGCCACCCGCTCGACCCCGCCGTGCTGCAGGTGATCCACCGCCGGTTCTGCGAGAACCTGCCCGGCAGCCTGCTGGTCACCCGCAGCCCCGACGGCACGGAGACCCGGATCATCCCCGGCGCCTTCCGTACCGACTATGTGCAGGTGGGAAAACACGTCGCCCCCAGCCCCGGCGCGGTGGCGCGGCTGCTGGCCCATATGCGCAGGATGTACGGCACCCAGGGCCGCAGCGGCGCCATCATCGCCACCGCCTGCGCCCACCACCGGCTGGTCTGGGTGCACCCCTTCATCGACCTGAACGGGCGGGTGTCGCGCATGGTGGCCCACGCCATGCTGCGCCAGAACGTGAATTCCGAGGGC
Source organism: Leisingera sp. ANG1 (assembly GCF_000203975.2). Taxonomy (GTDB): domain Bacteria; phylum Pseudomonadota; class Alphaproteobacteria; order Rhodobacterales; family Rhodobacteraceae; genus Leisingera. The sequence goes on from NZ_AFCF02000003.1 coordinate 272,281, forward strand.
CTGTGGTCCGCCTCCCGCGGCCTCGCCCGCAAGGAGGCCGAGTACAAGCAGCGCCTGATGGCCGCAGATGAGCCCCGCCACGGCGGCGCCGACGGCCGCGGCAACCTGTCGGAGCAGCGGCTGGCAGAGTTTGCCGCCTTCTTCCTGGAAACCGCGCTGGATCAGGTCCGCTTCATGGAACAGCTGATGCAGCCGCAGGCCCTGCGCGCCCGGGTTGAGGCCTGGTGCCAGGGAGAAATCCGCGCAGGCCACCTGCTGACCGGCGCCGAAACCGTCATGCGCGAGGCTCTGACACTGGGCAAACTGGAGCGCGGAAGCGTGCACGGCCTGCTTGGCGTCAGCGACCGCCAGGCCCGCAAGGTGACCGCCGGATTGCTGGCGGCCGGCGCCTTGGCATCGCCAACCCAGCGCGCACCTTTGCAGCTGAACTTCCCGGCCACCCTGGCCGGAGACTGGATGCCCGGCCTGTTTCCCAGCCGCTGACACCGCGCCCCTGCCCGCCCGGCAGCCGCCAACTATAGAAAACGCTTGCACGAAATCCCGCTCTTTGGCCAACAGTCCCGGAAAAGAGGCGGCAAACGCCAAATTCCGTGAACGCGCCAGGCAGCAAACACACGGGTAAAATGCAGAGCGGCGCAGATGGCAGGCACAAGGGAAGATGGGTCGTGCATACACACCTGAGGATCTGAATGCGGTGATCCTTCTGCATTCAGAATGTATTGCGGCCCAGCTCCACGTGCAGCACGAGTTCTTGAAAAACCGATTGCAAACCAGGCGACTACCTGCTCCGTCGGCACGATGGTGATCACATGCAGTTCATCGGCGTGATGAATTTCAAGGGCGGCCCCGGCAAAATCACCACCTCCGCCCATCTGACGCAGCGCCTCGCGCTCAAGGGCTACAGTGTGCTGGCGATCGACCTTGACCCGCAGGCGTCCCACCTTGCCCTGCACGGCGTCCAGCCGGAGTTCGACCTCAAGGACGGCGGCACGCTTTACGACGCCATCCGCTATGACGACCCGGCGCCGATCTCCTCGGTGATCCGCAAGACCTATATCCCGAACCTCGACCTGATCCCCGGCAACCTCGAACTGATGGAGTTCGAGCACGACACCCCCCGTGCGCTCGCGCAGGGCAGCGCCGGATTGTTCTTTTTCCGGGTCAAAGAGGCTCTAACACATGTCGATTCCGACTATGACGTGGTGGTGATCGACTGCCCGCCGCAGCTCGGCTTCCTCACCATGTCGGCGCTCTCCACCGCAACCGGCGTGCTGGTCACCATCCACCCGGAAATGCTCGACGTGATGTCGATGTCGCAATTCCTGCGCATGACCGCCGACCAGATGGACGTGATTGCCTAGTCCTGCGCTGACATGAGCCACGACTGGATGCGCTACCTCTTGAACCGCTATGAACCGTCGGATGCGCCGCGGAACCGCATCGTTGCCTTCCTGCGTACCATGTACGGCTACAAGGCGCTGTTCGCGCAGGAGCTGGTCGAAAATAGTTTTGGCAACTAGTCGCAGGTCGTCGAGGTGCTGGCCGTCACCAAATCCTCCGTCTCAATCGCCATTGACGAGGCAATCGGCACCGATCTGATCCGCGCCATCGGCTCGGCACAGGGCATCGGCCGCCACCGCTGGGACGCGCTGGCCAAGGCGATTCACGGGCCGCTCGTCTTTTTGTCTTTCGTGATGATGGCATAGGATATATGCCCCTCACGCCTTTTGGGCGTCAAGTGAAGCGGGCCCGGAATTGATCCGGGGGATCAATTCCTCGCTGAACGGGGGCGTGGCCGCCTGATTGGTCGAACCAAAGGCGGCATGAATACCAAGCTGCACGCCATCTGCGACAGCCAGGGACGCCCGCTGGACCTATTCGTTACAGCTGGGCAAGTCAGCGACTACATCGGCGCCCGCGCTTTGGTGGGCGGCTTGCCAAGGGTGGAAAGGCCGCTGGGTGATCGAGGCCATGATGCTGATTGGTTCCGAGAAGCGTTGAAAGACAAAGGGATACGCGCCTGCATCCCCGGCCGGAAACAGCGGAAGAAACCGGTGAAACACGACAAGCGACGTTACAAATGCCGCAATCGGATAGAGATCATGTTTGGCAGATTGAAGGATTGGCGGCGCCTGGCGACCCGATACGATAGGTGACCGAAGGTATACCTATCAGCAATCGCCCTCGCAGCAATGGTCATATATTGGCTATGTGTCCTGACCCTAAAAGGCTGATACCGTTTTTCAAGACAACCCTGACCAAATCACGTGCAAAACGTCATGCTTTTCACTGGCGTCGATGTTTTACCAGTCCTGTCGATGATGAATGGCCGGGCTTCTGAGGTGTAGAGGAGCAGATCATCCCACGGTTTATCAAGTGCCAGGAAAACGTACTGAAAAAACTGGCACAGGACTTTTCAACTGCTGAAACCCACGCTCACCCGCAAGCCTGGGCTTGCGTTGGAAAGAGACAACTCTGCACCATGCAGATCGGCGATGGCCGCCACGAGACTGAGGCCAAGGCCGCTGCCTGGTGTGGTACGGCTCTGTTCCAAGCGGTACAAGCGGCGCAGCACGTTTTGGTGTTCGGTTTCTGGGATACCAGGCCCGTGGTCGCGGACCATCAGAGTTGCCTTTGCCGCTTCCTGTTGCAGAGATACCGCAACATCCGTTCCCTCAGGTGTATGACGCAGTGCATTTTCGATAAGGTTGGCAAGCATCTGGTCGATAAGCGCCTTGTCACCGGTAATCATCACCGGTGCTCCCGGTAGATCAAGCACCAAATTGCGGCCCTGCTCCTCTGCTGCAGGTTCGTAGATGTCGGCAAAAGTACTGGCGATCTCGCATAGATTTACCGTCCCGAACCGGGACCGTGGCGTTCCTTCTTCCAGTTGGGCGATCTGCAACAAAGCCTGGAACGTGCTTATGATGCCCTTGGTTTGCTCCAGCGCCTTATCCGCTAGTAACTGTGCCTCTTCCGGCAGTTCCGGAGTTTCCTGCAGGCGCTGAAGCTGCAATTCCAACCGCTGGACAGGTGTCTTCAGGTCATGGGCAATATCCGCCGACACTTGCCGCAGCGCCTCGGTGGACTGCTGCTGCGCGTCGGCCATGCGGTTCACGCTGCGGCCGATGCGGGCGATATCCCCCTGACGATCTGGCATTTGCGGCACCCGGGCGCACAGATCACCTGAGGTCAGCGCCGACAGCGTGGTTTCGATACCCGCCAAAGACCGGGCGGCGCGCCGCGCAAGAAACACCCCGCCCAATACCGCAGCGGCGATGGCAGGAAGCAGGCTGAACAGAACCACCCGAAGATAGGTCTGGCGCAAGTCGTCCAGCGGCTTGGCGCTTTGCGCAATCGTCAACAGGCCGCCATGCACATAGGCGCTGAGTGAAATAAAGCGGCCTTCGATCGCCACCGGCGCCGGGCCGAGCGCCACCACCCGGAACCCCTCCTGCTGCTGCGTGATGGCGGCATTGCCGGCCACGATCCGCCCGCCGGGCCGACGGTAGCTGAGCAGGCGGCGCTGCGGGTCGGTCTCTGCCGTTTCGGCATTGACGAGCGCCGCCAGCGCCGCGGCAGAGGGCGTTGCGCGGAATCCCGCCATGTCCTGCATCAGGCTTTCCCGGATGGCCCGGTCCTGCGTGCCATGCGCCACATAGTACGTGACCCCAAGACTCAGTGCACTGGCCGCAACAAACAAGAGCGACAGCCACAGCGACTGCCGCACTGGTGAGGAGCGCAGCAGAACGCGCGCACGGGTCAGGGCATCATTCGGCAATGCGGTACCCCGCGCCGCGCACGGTTTCGATCAGGCCGGTGTCAAAAGGCCTGTCGACCTTGGACCGCAGGCGCGAAATATGGGTCTCCACAACATTGGTCTGCGGGTCGAAACTGATTTCCCAGACCGCTTCCAGCAGCATGGTGCGGGTTTGCACCCGCCCCTTGCGGCGCAATAGGTGCTCCAACAGGCGGAACTCGCGCGGCAGCAGCTCGATCTCTTGGCCTGCGCGGGTAACTCTGCGGCGGACCAGGTCCATCTCCAGATCCCCTGCCCGCAGAAAGGTCTCCTGCACTTGCAGGCCCGGGCGCCGGGCCAGTGCCGCGACACGGGCTGCCAGCTCGCCAAAGGCAAAAGGTTTGACCAGGTAATCATCCGCCCCAGCCTCCAGCCCGTCAATCCGGTCGTTTACCCCGCTCAGCGCGGTCAGCATGATGGCTGGTGTGCGAACACCAGCGCCGCGCAGGGTCTTGATCAGGCTCAGCCCGTCCAGCGACGGCAGCATCCGGTCGATGATCAGCACATCGTACTCCGCCGCAGCGGCCTGCAGAAGCCCTTCGCGGCCGTCGGTCACAAGATCAGCAATATGCCCCTCTTCACGCAAGCCCGAAGCAACGTAGGGGCCGGTCGTGGCATCGTCTTCTATCACCAGGATCTTCAAGCCATCCCCCGCTTCGCTGCGCCTCCCGGGTCTTAAACCGGATCCGGGTTCAGCGCACATTACAGATCTGTATAGAATGCGTCAGGCGATTGAAATGACGGCCTGCCATCTGCCTTGCATCCCTAGTGAAGCAAGGAATTGAAGATGCCCCAAACCAACGCTCCCAAACGGTTCGCCTTTGCCCTGACCGCCGCCGCCTCTGCCGCCGCAATGATGGCTCCGGCGCCCGCCCCCGCCCTGGCCGTGCCTGCAGGCGGCTATGCCGATCTGGTTGAAACCATTTCCCCGGCCGTCGTCTTTGTCGAAGTCACCGCCAAGGCGGAACCCACCACGGACCAGCAGGGAATGTACAATGACAAGTTCATGGAAGACTTCATGCGCCGCTTCGGCGGGCGCGCGCCGGATTTCGGCAACAGCCGCCAGGTCAAGGGCGCAGGCTCCGGTTTCGTGATTTCTGAAGACGGGCTGATCGTCACCAATCACCATGTGATCAACAACGCCCAGACCGTCTCCGTCACCCTCTCTGACGGCAGCAAGCATGACGCCATGATGATTGGCGCCGACCCGCTGACCGACATCGCGCTGCTGAAGGTCGAAACAGGTGCGCCGCTGACCGCGGTGGAGTTCGGCTCTTCCGGCGACCTGCGCGTCGGGGATGAGGTGCTCGCCATGGGCAGCCCCTTCGGCCTTGCAGGCACCGTGACCTCCGGCATCGTCTCGGCCACCTCTCGCAACATCAACTCCGGCCCGTTTGACGACTTCATCCAAACCGATGCAGCCATCAACAAGGGCAACTCCGGCGGCCCGCTGTTCAATGCCGAAGGCGAGGTCGTCGGCGTCAACACGATGATCTACTCGCCGGGCGGCGGCTCCGTCGGCATCGGCTTTGCTGTGCCATCCGATATGGTTCAGAAGATCGTTGCCGACCTCGAAGACGACGGCGAGATCACCCGCGGCTGGCTGGGCGTGCAGATCAAGCCGCTCTCTGAAGACGCCGCAAATGTGCTGGGCCGCGAGGCCGGCAAGGGTGTGGTGATCGAAGGCGTCGAGCCCGGCAGCCCTGCGGCGGAGGCAGGGCTGAAACCCGGCGACGTTGTGTTGCGGTTCGGTAAAACGGAAACCGTTGAAGTGCGTGATCTGACCTCCGCCGTGGCCATGAATCCCCCTGGTGCAGAGACCCGGATCCAAGTCTTGCGCAAGGGCAAAGAAGTCACCTTGAACGTGATCCTGGGCGACCGTGCCAGCCAGGATGCCTGAACCATTACATAACATCACCTCCTGCCTGGAAGCAGACAGGAGGCACGACCGCTAACTTCGCTGGACCTTTTGAAGCTGACAAGCAATCGCATTTGCAACCGTGCTGGAATCAAGACCAAGCATTCTTGTTCCGCATGCAACCGATCCATCGTATCCAAGACCGGGACGCGGGATATGAACCTGCCTTTAGACACAACTGCAGGAAATGTGATTATCGGCCCTGCAAGTCTAGCCGAAGGTGGCAAACGCCAATCTTGCCGAAGCAATCAATCAACTGTCTCAAGCAGGCACCCAGAATTAGAACAAGTTCTACCTGCTTTGGGTCGGGAATGCGGCAGGTAAAATAGTTTATTGCGCCGGCGGAATTCACATTAGAATTCAGCGGTTCCGGAACCCCTGTTACCGCAAAGCACTGTCCGTGCGCCCAGTTTGAGATCAACCACAGATATTTTGTAACGTGTGACGGGCGGAAGGCCTAGCCGGATCAGCTCATAGCATAACTGGCTTTCTTGCCCTCACAGACATGAAAAATGACGATTCTAGTGCCAAATTTGCACACAGGGTCAGTAGAAAAAACCTCTCTGGCCATGCATCTGGAGGTGATCAAAACTAGCGTGTCCGACGCACTGCCTTCGGTTAACTTTGTGCTTGTCTACGCAGAGACCAGCCTCTCAACGGCACAGCTCAAGAAAATGGGCGCCACCTATAGCAAGCGCGCAAGCCGGCGGCTCTTGAATGGCTCAGCCAAGTTGAGCGCGCTTTTCTTCTGCCAAGCGCGTCTACCAGTGTGTTTACCGAATAGGACCCAATTGGCCGCAGTAAATACCTGATCCTGGACCGGACGCCGCGGCGTCCGGATCAAGCAGCCGGTCAGTCTGCTGTCCATTCTTCTACACATACCGATGACATCAGCTCAAACAGCGCGTTGAATCCACCGAGGCCAAGCACCACAACGGCTAGTACAGCACGCTCACTTGGTTGGCCTCCATTTATCTAAGCCCACCATTTCCAATTGCAATGAGCACGAAGCATACAGTGCAGGGTCAGCACCAGCGCTCTTTGGCGGTCACGGTCATTTCTTTTCTTTCCCTAGATCGGACGAACGTAGCGGCAAATTTCCGGTACAGGCAGTTGACAGTCTTGACGGTTAGAGCTTGCCAATGACGCACGAAAAAGAATTTGGGTTCCTTGGCAAGACAATAGCCTTGGGCTCAACAGGCTATCGCACATTTCTCAATTCTAATGGCTACGGTCAGCCAAGCCTTCCAGCTTGCCTGCAAGAATGCGTTCAGGGTCAGCAAGCAGCAGTCACAATGATTTCCACCTTGAGCTCCGGCCGGGCCAGCTTTGCCTCCCCGCAGGCCCGGGCCGGGGCATGGCCCTGGGGCACCCAGGCGTCCCAGACCGCGTTCATCTCGGCAAAATCCTTCATGTCGGCCAGCCAGACAATTGCCTGCAGGATCTGCTGCGGCGATGAGTCGGCCTTTTCCAGCAGCGCTTCGACCCGGGACAGGCAGTCGCGGGTCTGTTCAACCACATCGGCGCCATCACCGACCTGGCCGCAGAGATAGGCCACACCGTTGTGCTTCACGATCTTGCTCATCCGGGGGCCGGTTTCGATCCGTTCGATCATCTTGTTCTCCTATTCAGCGGCGGTGGCAGCAGGGTCGTCCATCGCTGCCAGTTCGCCCAGTGTCACGGGTTTTATCGGCGGACGGATCCGGTAGTAACCCGTCTCATCCGGGGTCTGCCCGCTGGCCTCGGCCAGCAGCGCGGTAACCGTCAGCCCGCAGTAGCGGCCCTGGCACGGCCCCATGCCCGCGCGGCCAAAGGCCTTGGCCTGGTTCGGACCCAGGCAGCCCAGCTTGGCATAGCTGCGGATATCGCCTGCAGTGACTTCCTCGCAGCGACAGACAATGGTGCTGTCCGCAGGCCGCAGGGCGCCTGCATAGGGCGGGTAGGCCGCATCCAGAAACGGCCGGACTGCGGTTTCCCGGCTGCGCTGGCTGAACAGCGGGGCAGCCCGGCGGTCGCGCTCCTGCGCGGTGATCCGGCCCAGCTCTTCCGCCGCTTTCAGCGCCGCGATCCGCCCGGCAAATTCGGCGGCCATGGCGCCGCCGATGCCGGCACCGTCACCGGCGATCAGAACACCGTCCTTGCCGGTCTCGCCCCAGGTGCCGGTTTCCGGTACAAAGCACTGCTGCGCTTCGGACCAGGCATGCGGCACCCCGATGGAGCGCGCAGCCTGGGTGTTCGGCACCACCCCGTGATGCAGCAGGACGGTATCGCACGCGATGCTGTGCTCCTGCCCCTTGCTGCGGAAGGACACGGCTTCGGCCCGGGTGCTGCCCGTTACCGCGATGTTTGCCGCACCGGTATAGCGCGGCACGCCGGCGCGTTTGATCTCCGCCAGCATTTTCAGGCCCTTGGCCAGATAGCGCCAGCCACGCAGCGCACCCGGCAGGTGGCGGGCGGATGCCATCAGGCTGGCCGCGGTCTGGGTCTCCACCAGGGCCAGCGGAGGCGTGCCGGCACGCACCATCTGCGCTGCAATCAGATAGAGCAGCGGCCCGCTGCCGGTCAGTACGGCACAGCGCGGCAGGACGCCGGATTGCTTCAGGAGAATCTGTGCAGCGCCTGCGGTCATCACGCCCGGCAGGGTCCAGCCGGGGGCGGGCATCGGGCGTTCCAGCGCGCCGGTAGCCAGGATTATCCGTTCCGCCTCCACCTGCCCGGCCCGGCCATGCCGGGTAAAGGAGATGCGGAACCCGTCCTCGATGGCCCAGACAACGGCACCGGACAGATGCGTGATCCCGGCCCCGCCAAGACCCGCCGTCAGGGTCGCCCCACACAGATACTCTTGCCCCAGAATGGCGCCGCGCGTGCCCGCGGCGCGGTCCACATCGCGATAGATCTGCCCGCCGGGGCGGTTCTGTTCGTCCAGCAGGATAACGCTCAGACCCTGTTGGGCTGCCTCGGCAGCGGCGGCCATGCCGGCCGGGCCGGCGCCGATGATGGCCAGGTCACAGCATTGCATCATTGGCCTCCGCTTCATGCGGGCGGGCAATCTGCATACCCTCTTCCACTTCCAGCATGCAGGCCTGCTGCACGCGGCCGCCGGTTTCCACTAGGCATTCGAAACAGGCGCCCATCATGCAAAACGGCGCCCGCGGCGCGCCCGACACCGGCGTGTGGCGGAACACCTGCACGCCAACGGCCAGCAGCGCGGCGGCCAGGTTGGCGCCTGCGGGCAGGTCCAGCGCCAAACCGTCAAACCAGACCCGCACACGGGGGGCATCGCCTGCCAGCTCAAGAAACGGGGAATCGGTCTTCACTGAACACCTCCAGATCAGGGGCGGCTTCGGTGCCTTCCAGCCAGTCGGGCAGGAAGAGCGCATGGGCCGCGGCCAGGGTGATGCCGCTGTGGCAGGTGACAAGGTAAGCGCCCGGCAGTTCGGGGCTTTCCTGGTAGATCGGCAACCCGTCGGGCGACAGGATGCGCAAAGCGCCCCAGCTGCGCACCAGCTGCGCGCGGGCCAGCGCCGGATAGGCCGCGATCGCCTCGGCGGCCAAAGCGGACAGGCCCGGCTGCGTCACCCCGTCATCCAGCCCGACCTCTTCGTTGGTGGCGCCGATCTGGATGCCGCCCTCGTCCACCTGGCGGGCAATCAGCGAGGGGCGGTTGATCAGTTTCGGCATCTTCTCGGTGATCAGCACCTGGCCGCGCTGCGGCCGCACTGGTGCCTTGAAACCCAGCTTGGGGCCCAGCTCCATCGCGCCGAGCCCGGCGGAGAGCACAACCTTGCCTGCCGTAACCACGGTGCCGTCGCTGCACTGGACCTTGAAGGCATCGGGCTTGGAAACCCTGGTAACGGTCTTACCGTTCAGAACTGTGCCGCCCAGCCGCCGCACGTCCTCCGCCAGAGAGACCAGCAGGCGCAGCGGGTTTGCGTGGCCATCCTGATGATGCAGGATCGCGCCCGCCACCTTGGGGCCGATATGCGGCTCCTCGCGGCTCAGCGCGTTGCGGCCCAGAACCTCGTAAGGGTAGTTGCCGCTCAGCCTGTCCTTCAGCGCATCGTACTGCGCCACGGTGGCATAAAGCGTTTCCTCGGAGAAATGCAGGTCATAGCCGCCGTTCTGCTGCAACCCGACAGAGCGGCCGGTGCCGTCTTCCAGTTCTGCCGCAAACCCGGCCCAAGCTGCAGCGGACTGCTGGCTCCAGCTGGCATAACGCGGCTGCTTCATGCCCTTGGACTGCACCCAGACCAGGCCGAAGTTGCCGCGGCTGGCCCGGAACGCGCCGTCATCGCCGTCCAGCACCGTGACGCGCTTGCCGCGCCGGAGCAGCCCCCAGGCCACGGACAGGCCAACAACGCCGCCGCCGATCACTGCATAATCTGCTTCCATCCTGCCGTATCCCAAAGGTTGGCTGCGGTTGCGGGGCGGCGCGCGGCCGCCCCTGTCCTTGATACGGGATTACTTGCCGATCTGGTCAAGAATGCCCTGGCCCCAGTCGGCGCCAACGTCTTCCAGAACCACCGGCCAGACGTCTTGGCGCACCTTGGCGGCCATCGCAGCCAGTTCGTCGCCGCTCAGATCGACCACCTTGGCCCCCAGTTCATCGGCCAGGCGCTGCTCCCATTTGCCCTGATCCTCTTCGGCGACGGTCCAGCGCTGCGCTTCAAACTCCGCTGCGGCGGCTTTCAGCGCCTCCTGGTCATCGGCATCCAGCTCAGCCAGCGAACCGTTGGAGATGATCATGTACCAGACCTCAAAGTGAGTGTTGGCAGGCACATAGGCCTTGGTCACGTCGCGGAACGAAGCGTAATAGCCTTCGGCGCCGGAACCGATGACGCCGTCAACTACGCCGGTCTGGATCGCGGTGAACGCCTCGGAGAACGGGATCGGCGACGGGATGTAGCCCAGAGCTTCGCCGGTCAGCTGGAAACTCTTGATGCCGGGCACCCGCACCTTGATGCCGTTGGACTGCGACGGGTCGCCCGGGCTGACCGCATCGGTATTCAGCGCAATGCCGCCGAAATACACCGGGTAGGCCGCCAGCATGGTGATGTCCTGCTTGGCATAAAGCTCTGCCATCACGTCGCGCACCGCACCGCCGGGGCCGTAGATCTTGCGTGCCTCATCCCAGTTGTTGGCCAGATAGGGGAAGGAGCTGATCTGCATCCGGCGGTCAGCCGCGGCTGCGGCCGGCTGGGTTGCCATGTCGATGGCGCCAACGCTGATGCGCTCCTGCACGGTGGTGTAATCGCCGAGCGCAGAGGCCGGGAAGATGTTGATCGACACATCGCCACCGGTGGCTTCGTCCACCTGGGCTGCAAAAGCGCGCAGCTCCTTGTCGATGGTGGTGTCCTGGGGGCGCACGTGGCTCATCTTGAGGTCGGCGGCCGAGGCGAGGCCTGCCAGCGACATCAGGGCAGCAGCAGCGGTGCCGGTCAGAAAGTGTTTCATGGGTAGTCTCCTCCGTAGGGTGTCAGGTGTTTGTCAGGGGTGGGGTCAATAGCCGAAGAAACGCGGCAGAAAGAGCGACAGGTCGGGCCACAGCGAGGTCAGGAAGACCACCGGCACATAGCCTGTCAGGATCAGGATCATTGCGGGCGGGATCACCTTGGTGACCTTCACATTGCCGATCCGCGCGCCAAGGTAGAGGATCGAGGCATAGGGCGGGGTTACGCCGCCCATCGCGGTGTTGACGCCCATGATCGCGGCAAACTGCACCGGGGTGACGCCGATCGCCTGCATCAGCGGCAGCAGCAGCGGCGCAATCAGGATGATGGCGGTGACGTCGTTCACGACCATACCGACCAGGAACAGCAGGATGTTGATGAAGATCAGCAGCAGCACCTTGTTGTCGGTGATCTCGAAGATTGCGCTGACCATCTTTTGCGGGATCGCTTCATAGACGAACATCTGGCTCAGGATCATCGAGAACAGGATCATCACCATGATCGCGCCCACCGCCGTGGCGGCTTCTTTGCCGGCCTCCAGGAAGCTGTCCCATTTCAGGCCCTTGTAGATGAAGAAGCCGACCGGCAGCGCATAGATCACCGACAGCGCGGCGGCTTCCGTCGGGGTCATGATGCCGCCGTAGATGCCGCCCAGGATGATCACCGGCATCAGCAGTGCCGGGGTCGCGTTAAAGCCTTTCTTGGCCACATCGCCTGCCAGCTGGGAGAAGGTGGGCGCATCATCCAGCACCAGGTCGAACTTGCGGCTCATCCACAGGTTCATGGCCGAGAAGTTGAACATGATCAGCAGGCCCGGCCCCAGGGTCGCCAGGAAACAGGCGAGGATCGAGGTATCGGTCACCCAGCCATAGACGATCATGGTCACAGACGGCGGGATCAGCAGCCCCAGGATCGACGAGTTGGCAATCAGCGCAGTAGCGTATTCCCGCGGGTAGCCGCGCTTTTCCATCTCGGGGATCAGCAGCGGGCCGATGGCGGCGATGCCGGTCAGGCCGGAGCCGGAGATCGCGCCGATGATGGCGCAGCTGACCGCCGCCACAACGCCCAGGCCGCCGCGGATATGGCCGATGAAGGCATTGACGAAATTCAGCAGGGAGGCGGCGATGCCGCTGGCTGACATAATGGTTCCTGCCAGAACAAACAGCGGAATGGCCAGCAGAACCGGGTTGCCCAGCTGCTGGGAACCCCACAGCATCATGCCTTTCATGGTCACATCGCCCAGGAAATACATAATCATCAGGGCGGCGCCGAAACAGTAGGGCAGCGGCACGCCCAGGGTCAGGGTCAGCACCAGAACGGCGATGGCAAGGAGTGCGATTTCAATCATTTTGCGGCTCCGGCGCGCAGGGCGTTGATATGGCGGAACAGGTGCACCGCGGTGTAGAGCATCATCAGAGCCAGACCGGCCACGAGCGCCACTTCGGAATAGAATGTCGGCAGGTAGAGCGTCGGGCTCTCCTTCCAGACGCGCCAGGCGTACTGGGTGTACTCCCAGGCCCAGCTCAGCAGCCACACGCCGACGGTCAGGCTGATGATTTCCCCGATGATCGCCAGCACGGTATGGCCGCGCTCTGTCTTGATGGCGATTTCCAGCACGTTGGCGCGGATGTGGGTATCCTCGCGCGAAGCGTTCACGGCACCCAGAATGTAGAGCCAGATGGTCGGGTAGAGCATGGTCTCCTCCAGCCCCATCACCGGGATCTGCAGCAGATAGCGGGTGACCACCTGGACGAACTGGCCAAGGGCCACCAGGCAGATCAGCCCGGTCAGCAGATATTTTGAAAATGTGTCCATCTGTCCTCCTTCCGGTGTCCCCTCACCGGGTTTGGTGGATTTGGCTGGACAAGCGTCATAAGATCAATTTCAAAATATCTGTGACTCCATAAACTGACTTGATACCCCAGCCATGAACTTCTCGATCCGCCAGATCTTCACCTTCCGCGAGGTCATGCGCAGCGGCTCCATCTCCCAGGCCGCGCGCACCGTCGGGCGCACCCAGCCCGCCGTCAGCACGATGATCTCCACGCTGGAGGGCGAGCTGGGCTTCAGCCTGTTCGTCCGAGAACAGGGCAAGCTGATCCCGACGCCGGAAGCGCAGTTTTTTCTCGAGGAGTGCGAAACCGTTCTGGAGCGCATCGAGCGGATCGAACGCACGGTCAGCAAAATCCGCAGCCACGAGGCCGGCAAGCTGCGCGTCGCGTGCCACCCGGCGGCCTCCGGGATGTTCATGCCGCGGATTCTAACGGATTTTCTGCAGGGCAAGGATGAGCTTGAGGTCGCCCTGATCATGCGCTCCTCAGACGTGATCGAGGATCTGATCGCCTCGCAGCAGTTCGACATCGGCTTTGCCGAGACCCCTGCCCCGCGCCCCTCTGTCCGGCAGATGGATTTCGATCTGGAGTGCGTCTGCGTCGTTCCTGCCAGCGACCCGCTTGCGGCAGCCGCAGAGATCACCCCGCAGGATCTGGACGGCAAACCGATGGCGGTGCTGTTCGATCAGCACCCGCTGACAGTGCGGACTGAGGCCGCCTTTCACCGGAGCGGCTGCTGCTTCCATAAGCGACTGGAATTGCGGACTTGGGCGCCTGGCCTGCAATTCGTTGCGGCAGGTATGTGCTACATGATCTGTGACATGATCACCGCCTATAGCTGCCTGCAGCAGCGCCAGACCAAAGAAGATCTGGTGTTTCGCCGGTTCCGACCGCGAATCGGAACAGGCGTGTCGATCCTGACGCCGGGCTACGCCACCCAGTCGCTGACATCCAAGGCGTTCACAGAGCAGCTATGCAACGCCATCGAAAACATGCAGGCTGAACTGAACAACAGCCTCTAACAGAGGCGCACAGACCTACGGCAGTTTCCGGAACACTGTGTTGCGTGATTTGGCTGCACCTGAACTCGCCAGCCCGCCTGGAACCAAACCGTTCCAATTCTGCGAAGGCAACACTGCCAGCCTTGCACCTAAGAAGCTCTTTCTTAATCGGCCTACTAAACAGGGCGTCTCAGGCCTGCCTGTTTTTCCCACTCAGAAATAGTCGGGAAAAAATGCTCGGGTGGTAGTCCGGCAGATTTCTACTGCGCCTATTCTGCTGAACTCATCTGGATGGGCGTGAAAATCGGTCCACAAACCTTCCAGTAAAGACATGATTGCCATGGCCACTTTTTCTGGATCGCCGCGGGTGCCGCTGGCTTCGCACAGCACTCGGCAGCAGCTGCGCACATGGTCATGCAGGGCGGTTCCGCGGGTTTCAATATAACCGGGTCCCAGCGCCTGCAGATCTGGCTCGGCGCGGAAGGCAAAAGTCAGCCGGGCGCTGCGCTTGTTGAGCACCGCTTCTGAGAAATCCGTTTCGAACAGCGCCTGCAGGCGGGCGGCGGCATCTTCCGGCGTGCTGACCCCTGCGGCGGCCTGGCTGGTGAAGCTCTGCCAGGCGTCATTGTACTGCCGCGTCATGTGGATGGCGAGTTCGCGAATCAGATTGTCCTTGGACTGGAAATGCAGGTTGATCATGCCGCGCGACAGCCCGGATTCCTCCTGAATACGGCTGATCGTGGCGCCGCTCACGCCGTGCCGGAGGATTACGCTGGCAGTAGCCTCCAACAGGACCTCCCGGTGCAGATCCTTGTCTACCTTCCGCTTTTTCTTGGCTTCTTCGGCACTTGCCATCTGCCCGCCCCTCTTTTTCTTGCCACCGGTCCGCTGCCTTTCCAGCACCATGCCCGCGTTTGCAACAGATTTCCATCGACAATGAACGATCATTCACTTAAGCATAATGTATGAACGTTCATTCATGATAGCAACACTCCGGACAGAGGGCCGAGATGACCAAACTTGGAAACGACTTCGAAAACTTCAAAACCTGGGACAAGGAGAATTACTTCCATCCGTGGGAAGGGCTGGAAGTCCAGGGTGCCGGAAAAGCCGACAGGACGTTCAGCGAGTACGCCGAAGGCATCTATGTCTACGACGAACACGGCAACAAGATGATCGACGGCCCCGGCGGCATGTGGTGCATGCAGCTGGGCTACGGCAACACGGAAATCGCCGATGTGATGGCGGCGCAGGCCCGCAAGATGGCCTATTGCTCGCCCTTCAGCGAGGCCACATCCGTCAGCGCGGAATTCGCCCATGCCATCGCCGAACGCGCACCGGGCGACCTCAACCGGGTCTACTTCACCACCGGCGGCTCCACCGCGGTGGACACCGCCATCCGCTTTGTCCACTTCCGCAACAACCTGCTGGGCAAGCCGTCCAAGAAAAGGATCATCACCCGGGCGCATGCCTACCACGGCGGCACCTATCTGACCGCCTCGCTCAGCGGCAAGCCAAGCGAGCGCCAGTGGTTCGACACTGACCAGTCCATCCCCCATTTCCTACCGGACGTGAACGCCTTCCGCCGCCCCCAGGGCATGAGCATCGACACATTCCTGGATGAAAAGGTGGCGGATCTGGAAAACGCCATTTTGGAATTGGGCGCGGACAATGTCGCCGCCTTCATCGCAGAGCCGGTGCTGGGCTCCGGCGGCGTGATCGTGCCGCCCGCGGGCTACCACAGCCGCTGCCTGGAGGTCTGCCGCAAGCATGACGTTCTCTACATCTCGGATGAGGTCGTCACCGGCTTCGGCCGCCTCGGCCACTGGTTCGCCTCCGAGGAGCTGTTCGGCATTACCCCCGACATCATCACCTGCGCCAAAGGGCTGACCTCGGGCTATGCGCCGATGGGTGCCGCGATCTTCTCCGACCGGCTGTTTCAGGACATCGAGGGCGATATCTCCAAGGACGTCTATTTCACCAGTGGCTACACCTATTCCGGCCATCCGGTCTGTGCCGCCGCGGGCCTCAAGAACATCGAGATCTTCGAGCGTGACGGCATTTTGGAGCATGTCCGTAAGGTGACGCCGCATTTCCAGAAGCGCCTGCATCAGATGCTGGAGCTGCCGCTGATCGCGGATGTGCGCGGCATGGGGCTGGTGGGCTGCATCGAATGCTCGCTGACCCGCGACGGCCAGGCCAGCGCCGAGATTGACGCCACCATCGGCGCCGTGATCGACGCCCGCTGCCAGGAACTGGGGCTGATGGTCCGCCCCTACGGCAGCATGGCGATCTTCTCGCCGCCGCTGGTGATCACCAAAGCCCAGATCGACGACATGTTCGACATTCTGACCGAAGGCGTCCAGCGCGCAACCCGGGAACTGCTGGGCCAGGGCCTTGAACTGGAGGCAATGCGGGCCTGAGGCCCGCATCCCTTAGAAGAACCAAAACAAACCCAACACGGGAGGGAACCATGAAAACCAAGCTGACAACCAGCCTGCTGGCCGGATCGGCTGCCATCTGGGGCGCCGCCGCTGCGGCAGAAGGCGAACTGGTGATCTACAACTGGAGCGACTACCTGGACCCCGCGATCATCGAGGCCTTCGAGGCAGAAACCGGCATCGAGGTCACCTATGACACCTATGATTCCAACGCGATGCTGGAAACCAAGGTGCTGGCGGGCAGCTCCGGCTATGACATCATCGTTCCCTCCTCCACCGGCACCGCGCGGCTGATCTCGGCCGGGGTGCTGCAGAAGATCGACAAATCCAAGATCCCCAACCTGCAGCACGTCTGGCCCAAGATCGCCGGGCTGATCGAGACCTTTGACCCGGGCAACGAATACCTGGTGCCCTACAACTGGTGGACCTTCGGCATCGCTTACAACACCGGCAAACTTGCTGAGCGGCTGGGCGAAGGCCACCCCAAGTCCTGGGACCTGCTGTTTGATCCGGAGATCTCCGGCAAGCTGGCTGACTGCAGCGTGATGATCGTAGACTCCCCGATCGACGTGATCGGCGCCGCGCTGATCGACATGGGCCAGGACCCGAACACCAGCGACAAGGATCAGATCACCGCCGCCGGGGCGCATATCGGCGCGATCCGGGACAATATCGCCCAGATCTCCACCGATGCCATGATCGGCGCCCTGTCCGACGGCGATGCCTGCCTCGGCCTGACCTGGAGCGGTGACGCCTATTGGGCCGCCGATGGGGCCAAGGAAGCCGGCAATGGTGTCAACTTGGAATACATCATCCCGGAAGAGGGCACGCTGCTGGACTTTGACGGCCTCGCTATCCTGGCTGATGCCAAAAACGTGGATGAGGCCCATGCCTTCCTGAACTACCTGCTGCAGCCTTCGGTCTCAGCCCAGAACGCCAACTTCATCCGCTACGGCAGCGCCAATCTCACCGCCCAGGCTGAGATCGATCCAGAGCTGACCAGCAACCCCGCCGTCTATCCGACCGAGGCGACGATGGAGATGCTGACCACCCCGGTGCTTCAGGACCGCAAGACCGAGCGCCTGTACACCCGCACCTGGTCCAAGGTCCGCACCGGCCAGTGAACCCCGGCGCGGCTTCCGGGCCGCGCCAATCCTGCCCTGCTGCGGCCTGCGGGCCGCGCATCAATTGCCCTGCCGCGGCGCCCGCTCACATCGCGGCAGGGACTTGCAACAGGGGAACCTGCACCAATGAACTTCCATGATCCGGCCAGTGCCGCCGCCGCCCGGGCCGAACCCGCCAGTCCGCTGAAACCAGCCCGCCCGCCCTTGATCCGCTTCGAGAATGTGACCAAGACCTTTGGCAGCTTCACTGCGATCTCGGATCTGAACCTGGATATCCAGGAACGCGAGTTCTTCTCGCTCCTCGGCCCCTCCGGCTGCGGCAAGACCACGATGATGCGGCTGCTGGCCGGGTTTGAGGAGGTGACCTCAGGCCGCATCCTGCTGGACGGCCAGGACCTGACCGGCATCCCCGCCAACCGGCGCCCGATCAACATGATGTTCCAGTCCTACGCGCTGTTTCCGCATATGACGGTGGCGAAAAACATCGGCTTCGGGCTCAAACAGGAGCGCTGGAAGAAGCGCGACATCCAGGACCGGGTCGACGAAATGCTGGCGCTGGTGCAGCTCGAAGGCTTCGCGGACCGCAAGCCGCACCAGCTGTCCGGCGGCCAGATGCAGCGGGTGGCGCTGGCGCGCTCTTTGGCCAAGAAACCCAAGGTGCTGCTGCTGGACGAGCCGCTGGGCGCGCTCGATAAGAAGCTGCGTGAAGAGACCCAGTTCCAGCTGATGGACGTGCAGGACCGGCTGGGCCTCACCTTCATTATTGTCACCCACGACCAGGACGAGGCGATGACCGTCTCCTCCCGCATCGCAGTGATGAAGGCAGGCAAGCTGCTGCAAACCGACACGCCTGCGCGGATCTACGAGCATCCGGCGTCCAGCTATGTCGCTGATTTCATAGGCAACGTGAACCTGATCAATGTTGAGCTCGCGGGCATGGAGGGCGATCTGGCGCTGGCCCGCTGGGATGGCGGAACCCGGCTGGCGATCCGCCCGCAGCCCGAGGATGTGATGACCCCCGGCGCCCGCAAGACACTGGTGCTGCGTCCCGAGAAGATCCACGTCACCAAGGACCGGCCCGCAGACGCCCACAACGTGAACATGGTGGAGGGCACGGTTGAGGAGATCTCCTACACCGGCAGCGCTTCCACCTTCCTGGTGCGGCTCGACGGCGGCATGCTGATCCGCGCTCAGGAGGCCAACCGCCTCCTGACCTCGCGCCGCGAAATCGACTGGAACGACCGGGTCTGGCTCAGCTGGCGCGCAGGCGCCTGCGTGCTGGTCGACGCGTGAGGGCCGGACCATGAGGACATCACGCCGCCTGCTGATCCTGCTGCCCTATCTCTGGCTGGGGCTGTTCTTCCTGGTGCCCTTCCTGATCGTCATCAAGATCGCGCTGTCCGATTCCGTCACCGCCAGCCCGCCCTATGCCCCGACATTCAGCCTCGATGAGGGGCTTGCAGGCCTGCGCGCCTCCTTCGCGCAGTTCGATTTCGAGAACTTCCTCTGGCTGGCCGAGGACGGCATCTATCTCAAGGCCTATCTCAACAGCGTGAAGGTCGCCGCCATCGCAACCCTGCTCACCCTGCTGATCGGCTACCCGGTGGCCTATGCCATGGCCAAGGCGCCGCAGGACTGGCGCAAAACCCTCCTCCTGCTGGTGATCCTGCCGTTCTGGACCAGCTTCCTGATCCGCATCTACGCTTGGATCGGCATACTCAAGAACGAGGGCTTCCTGAACCTCGCGCTGATGAAACTTGGCATCATTGAACAGCCGCTGGCGATCATGCACACGGAGATCGCGGTCTATGTCGGCATCGTCTATTCCTACCTGCCGTTCATGATCCTGCCGCTGTATGCCTCGCTGGAACGGATCGACGGCCGGCTGCTGGAAGCCGCCGAGGATCTCGGCTGCGGCGCCCTTGCCGCCTTCCGCCAGATCACCCTGCCGCTGTCACTGCCGGGGGTGGTTGCGGGCTGCTTCCTGGTCTTCATCCCGGCGATCGGCGAGTTTGTGATACCCGACCTCCTGGGCGGCTCCGGCACGCTGATGATCGGCAAGACCCTGTGGCTCGAGTTCTTCTCCAACCGCGACTGGGGCGTGGCGGCGGCGGTGGCCATCGTACTGCTGACCATCCTGATCGTGCCCATCGTGCTGTTCCAGCGCCACCAGCAGAAACATCAGGAGGAGCTGGGATGATCCGCCGTTTCAACATGTTCAACCTGACCTCGCTGACCTTCGGCCTGGCCTTCCTCTACCTGCCGCTCTTGCTGGTGGTGATCTACTCTTTCAACGACTCCCGCCTGGTCACCGTCTGGGGCGGTTTCAGCACCAAATGGTACGGCATCGTGCTGAACAACGACGCCTATCTGGAGGCCGCCTGGATCACCCTGCGCATCGCCTTTGTCTCGGCCACGCTGGCGACAGTGCTGGGCACGCTCAGCGCGGTTGTCATGGTGCGGGCGGGCTCCTTTCCGGGCCGCACCCTGTTCTCCGGCATGATCTTTGCGCCTCTGGTGATGCCAGAGGTGGTGACCGGCCTGTCGCTCCTTTTGCTGTTCGTCGCTATCGGCCTCGACCGCGGATTCTGGACCATCACCATTGCGCACGCGACCTTTTCCATGTGCTATGCATCGGTAGTGATCTCCTCCCGGCTGGCCAGCTTCGACCGCTCCCTTGAAGATGCCGCGCTGGATCTGGGGTGCACACCGCTTTCGGCCTTTCGCCAGGTGACCCTGCCGGTGATCGCGCCTGCAGTGATCTCGGCCTGGCTGCTTTCATTCACCCTGTCGCTTGATGATTTGGTGATCGCCACCTTCACCTCCGGCCCCGGCTCCACCACCCTGCCGATGAAGCTTTATTCCTCGGTCCGGCTGGGTGTTTCGCCAGAAATCAACGCGCTGTCCACGATGCTGATCGGTATCGTTACCTTTGGCGTCATCGCCGCGTCGCTGATCAACCGGCGGCAGGAGCGGCGCCAGAAACAGGAAAACCGCGCGGCGGCCGCCGCCGCGTGAAACGCAATCAAACAAATTTGGATACGGCAATGCAGTACAACATGTCCCAGTTCTATATCGGCGGCACCTGGACAGGTCCCCTCGGCAGCAGCTCGGCGGAGGTGATTAACCCCGCGACAGAACAATCCATGGGCCCGCTCGCGCTTGGCAGCGAAGCTGACATTAATGCCGCTGTCGCCGCGGCGAAGGCGGCGCTGCCCGGATTTGCCGCCACCAGCCGCGAGGACCGCATTGCGCTCCTTGAAAGGGTTCTGGAGGTCTACACCTCCCGTATTGATGATTTCGCAAAAGCCATCTCGCTGGAGATGGGTGCCCCGATCACCATGTCGCGCGAAATGCAGGCGCAGGTGGGCATCGACCACCTGGAGGCCATCATTGCCGATCTGAAGGCGCTCGATTTCGAAGAAACCCTGCCCAACGGCGACACGCTGGTGCGGATGCCGGCTGGCGTCTGCGGGCTGATCACGCCCTGGAACTGGCCGATCAACCAGATCGTGCTGAAGGTCGGCCCTGCTCTAGCTGCGGGCTGCACTATGGTGCTGAAGCCCTCCGAGCTGACACCGCTGTCGGCGATCCTCTATGCCGAAGTGCTGCACGAGGCCGGCGTGCCCGCGGGCGTCTTAAACCTCGTCCACGGCGAAGGCCAGGTGGTTGGCGCCGCGCTGTCGCGCCACCCGGATGTCGCCCTGATGTCCTTCACCGGCTCCACCCGCGGCGGCGTCGCAGTGACCCGCGAAGCCGCGGAAACCGTCAAGAAGGTGGCGCTGGAGCTTGGCGGCAAATCCCCAAACCTGGTGTTTGCCGACTGCGATCTGGAAACCGCCATCGCCGAAGGGGTGGAAGCCTGTTTCGTCAACACCGGCCAAAGCTGCGACGCCGCCACCCGGATGCTGGTGGAGCGCAGCGTTTACGGCCGCGCGGTGGAGCTGGCGCAGGCGAAATGCGCGCAAATGACCGTGGGCAATCCGGCGGAACCGGGCGATCACATGGGGCCGCTGTCCAGCGCGCAGCAATACGCCCGCGTGCAGGAGATGATCGAGGCAGGCATCGCCGAAGGCGCGCGGCTGGTGGCCGGCGGGCCGGGCAAGCCGGAAGGCTTTGAGGCCGGTTATTATGCCTGCCCCACAATCTTCGCCGATGTGACCAACGACATGCGCGTGGCGCAGGAGGAAATCTTCGGCCCGGTGCTGGTGATGATCCCCTTTGACGGCGAGAAAGAAGCCATCGCCATCGCCAATGACACGCCTTACGGCCTTTCGGCCTATGTGCAGACCGGCGACAGCGCCCGCGCAGGCCGCGTTGCCCGGGCGCTGCAGTCCGGCATGGTCAATGTGAACGGCGCCTTCCTGGGTGCAGGCTCCCCCTTCGGCGGGGTCAAAATGTCGGGTGTCGGGCGCGAGGGCGGCCGCGAAGGCATTCTCGAATTCCTCGAAACCAAGGTGATTGCAGCACCCTGACGGGAGCTGCAAAAACGGACCAGTGCCATGAAAACCCTCCGCCGCATCTACAGCGCTCACGCCTATGACACCCAGGCCCCTGCCGGCAGCTACTGGGAGGCCACGCTGCCCGCCGCCCCTGCCTATCCGCCGCTGGACGGCGACCGGCGCACGGGCGTGGCCATTATCGGCGCGGGCTACACCGGCCTCAGCACCGCGCTGCATCTGGCCCGCGAGCACGGCGAGGCGCCGCTGGTAATCGACGCCGCCCGGCCCGGCTGGGGTGCCTCGGGGCGCAATGCCGGCTTCTGCGGCTTCGGCGGTGCCAAGCTGGGCGGCAGCGCCATTATCCGCCGCTTCGGCGAGGACGATCTGCGCGCCTTCTACAGCGCCCAGAAGGAGGCGGTTGCGCTGGTCCGCGATCTCACCTCGCCTGGCGGCATCGAGGCCGATGTGCAGGAGGACGGCGAATACTGCCTGGCCCACAGCCCCCGCGCGGCTCGCGCCCTGCCGGAAATGGCCGCAGGCCTGCGCCATTACGCCGGGGTGGACTGCCCGGTGCTGTCAGCCTCAGAAATGCGGCAGGAGGGCCTGCACGGCGACGGCTTCTACGGCGGATTTCTGCTGCCCCTGGGCTTTGGCCTGAACCCGGGCAAATACGCGGCCGGCCTGGCCCGCCTTGCGCAGCAGGCGGGCGCCGTGATCCACGGCGGCACCCCGGCGCTCTCGGTGCAGCAGGAGCGCTGCGGCACCTACGCCGTCGAAACGCCTTCGGGCCGCATCATCGCCGACCGGCTGATCATCGCCAGCAACGGCTACAGCAGCGACAACCTGCCGGACTGGCTGCGCGGGCGCTATTTGCCGGTGGTCTCGCATATAATGGTGACGCGGCCCCTGACTGAAGGCGAGAAACAGGCGCAGGGCTGGACCACCCGGCGCATCGCCTATGACACCCGCAACCTGCTGCATTACTTCCGCCTGCTGCCGGACAACCGGGTGCTGTTCGGGATGCGCGGCACCAGCAACATCACCCCCGGCTCCACACAGCAGATGCGACGCCGGATCCGCCGTGATTTCGAGATGATGTTCCCGGCCCTTGCCAAGGCTGAAACAGAATACCATTGGAGCGGCCTGGTCTGCCTGACCCGCGGTCTCACCCCCTATGCCGGGCAGATCGGAGACTGGCGGCGCGCCTGGACCGGATTTGGCTACCACGGCGGCGGCGTTGCAATGGCGACATATACCGGGCGGCTGATTGCTGGAATTGCCGCCGGAAAGCCATGCGTTTCCCCTTTACCCGAGCTCATGAAGGTGCAGCCTTCAACGTTCCCATTGCTGAGTTTCCGCCGCCACCTCCTACCTCTAGCGTACACATATTACGGCATGAAAGACCTGCATTAGGAACTTCCGCGCTGACTCGACTGAACAGACTCGCTGCGCGTGGAACACTTCCGGTACCACCGGGGGCGGTTGAGTTTTCGGTGCAGAGCAGAACTTCCGAACTGAATTTTCTCATCGTGTAAGAAAACCAGGATTTACCGGCCTGTGCCATCAAAGCGAAACCTCAACCTGTCTGAGCGCAAGGTTTGCCACCCCGTGCAATGCGTCTGCTGTTGCACCGTCACGGGCTTGCGCTGCAAACCCCTGGATCAGCACCGAGACAAATTTTGCCAGCAAGTCCGGCTTGACGGATACAGCCATGTCCCCGTCGGCGATACCGCGCCGGATCCGGTCTGCGATCATCGACTCGCTGGCTTGCCTGTAGCCGGCAAGCAGTTCCTGCGCGCATTCGCTGCCTTTGCCGCAATTGGTTGCGGCACTGATCAGGAGACAGCCCTTGGGCCTTTGTTCCGTGCAAAAGGCCTCAATCGCCTCGGACACAAGGCGGCGTAGAGCCTTGGCGGCAGTTGCTTCTTCATCAAGGGCGCGAGGGGCGTAAGCCGCAACATGCTTGACATAATGGGCGGTGCAGCGTTCAAACAGCGCCTGTTTGTTGCCAAAAGCCGCGTAAATACTGGGCGGGTTCAATCCCATGGCAGCACTGAGTTCTGCCATGGACGCAGCCTCATATCCTCGTTCCCAAAACAGCAGCATCGCCTGCTCAATCACGTGATCGGTGTCAAAGGACCGCTGCCGCCCCATGGCTGCCTCCATTATTATTTACCGATCACTACACAAATGTGCTTGACCCGGCAAGCCGCCCATTGTTTATCAATCACTACAGAATAGGTGGAGGCTAGGATGAAAGCAGCAGTTATCGAGAGTTTTGGCGGGGTGGAAGTGTTCCGGATAGCGGAACAGCCGCACCCCGAACCCAAGCCGGGGGAGGTGCTGATCCGGGTCCATGCGTCCAGTGTGAACCCTGTGGATGCGGGGGTCCGGTCTGGACGGATCCTACCCTATGACCCAGCCCAATTTCCGATGATCCTAGGCTGGGATGCGGCAGGCACTGTCGAGACGCTTGGCCCTGAAACGGAAGGGTTTGCCCCCGGAGACCGGGTGATGGGGCTCTCACCGCAACCAGGATCGCTGGTAGGCACCCATGCGGAATTTACCACCCTGCCTGCCAGCCAGATTGTGAAGATTGCCGATGCGGTTTCTTTCATCACAGCCGCTGCAATGCCTTTGATCGGCAGCACCGCACTGGCGGCATATCAAGCGCTGGATCTGCCGCCGGGCGCCCGTGTTCTGGTCAACAATCCCAAAGGGGCGGTTGGCGCAATGGCTGCAGCGATCGCGCCTTTGCTGGGGTTCGAACTCGCGGCCTCTGATGCACAAGACGTAGATGGCGCCATTGACGTGCGCGGCGGTGAACATGCGCATCAGGCTTTTGCTGCGGTGAAGGACAGCGGGGCCTATGCAACCATTGTTCCGGAGTGGTGGAAGCCGGGCGGGGTCTTTACCGCAGCGCGGGGCATCACCCCAGTGACAGTTCAAAATCCCGCCAATCAGCAGGTTCTGCTGCCATTGTCGGATTGGCTGGCCCAGGGCGTCCTGGATCCGGGGATCGAGGAGATCATGCCGCTTCACCGGATCGCAGAGGCGCACCGGAGGCTGGAGGCGCCCGGACGTACCGGCAAGTTTGTTCTGGACCATACCTGCTGACACCTGCAGCGAAAGGCACAGGCAGGGCCGCCCCCGCCTGTGCCGGTTTTTCGTGCTGCCGAAGGGTCCCGGATTGCTACGCGGGCGCGGGCACGCCCATTGCAGCAGCCGCCCGGGCCAGACACTGCTGCGCGTCATCCATGAGGTCTGCGAGAATGCGGCCTGCAGGCGCGGCCGAGCGGATCAGGCCGATGCCTTCGCCGGCAATGGCGGTTGCCACATCCGGATCGCCTGCATCCTGAGCTGCCAACCATTTAGCGGCTTCAGCGCCTGCTTCCATCCTCAAGGCATCTTCGGAGCCGTGCCATTTCTGAATGAAGGAATTGCGCAGCACACGGCCATTGTAGCGCGCAGGCCAATCATAGCCGCGGACCACGTCGACCACCTTGGTGCGGATCGTATCGTCACCGGTCGCAGCAAGCGCGCGATCCAGGATGCGGGGATGCACCAGCGCCTCGTGCGAGGCCCAGAACCGGGTGCCGACCACCGCACCATCTGCACCCAGCATCAGGGCCGCAGCCAGACCGCGCCCGTCGGTGATGCCGCCTGCGGCACAGAGCAGCGCCGTGCTGTTCCGGCACGCGATTTCGTCCGCTATCTCGGGAACCAAAGCAAAGGTGCCGCGCGCTTCGCCATGGCCGCCGGCGTCCGCCCCCTGAGCGACAAGAATGTCCGCGCCGCAGTCCAGCGCCTGTCGGGCATCGCGCAGGGTTTGGACCTGGCAGATCAGCGGCACGCCGGCATCCCGGATCGCAGGCGCAAATGGCGCCGGGTTGCCGAAGGACAGGAACACCGCCGCGGGATCCTGCGCAAGTACCAGATCAAGCAGATGCGGCTGTTCCGCCAGCTTCCAGGTGATCAGCCCGCAGCCCGTGCGGGCCCCCGCGGCGGCGGTGAACTGCTGTTCAATCCAGCCGACATCACCATAAGCCCCCCCGATCATGCCCAGCCCGCCGGCTTGGGTGACGGCGCGGGCCAGCGCGCCGCCCGCAGCAAAGGCCATCGGCGCCTGGATCACCGGACAGGTGATCCCCAGCGCCTCTGTCAGCCGCGTCTTCATTGAGCTTTCTTCCGGTATTCCTGCACCGGCAGGCCACCGACGCCCCAATCCTCCAGCGGGACCTCGTCAATCACGACAAAGGTCGTCGCTGGGTTCTTGCCCAGAATGTCCTGCAGAAGACCAGTGACCCCGGTAATCAGCTGCGCCTTTTGATCTGCGCTTGGGCCGTTGCCATCAGGGCCGCCTTCGCGGGTCACCTTGATATTCACATAAGGCATGAGTCAGTCCTTTCGTGGAGCATAGGAAAACACTTTCGCAACGATGCGCCATTCGGTGCCGTGGCGAACCAGGGTCAGCAGGTCGTGGAAGTCCCGGCCCATCATGGTCATCCGGGCGCTGACATGGGCCAGACGGTTGCTGGCAAAGGCAATCTCCAGGATCTCCTCCTCGCGCGGGTCGCCGCGTTTGGCGGGCGGCTCACGCCCGTCGACGCGGGTCATGTAGGTCTCAAGATCCAAGTAAAGCTCATCGCCTTCAGTGGCGCAGACATAGGCCAGCTGCGGGTGGAAGATCTCGCGCAGCATGGTGCTGTCGGCCTGGTGGAGGCCCTCAAAATAGGCCCCCATCAGTTCGCCGACCGCTTTGTGATCGGCGGGCGTCATTGGATCAACCCTTCGGCGCGCATCGCTGCCTGTGCCGATGGACGGGCTGCACTGCGGTTCACAAAGGCGGCAAGATTGGGCCAGCGGGCCAGGTCGATACCGGTGAAATTTGCCCAGTTCGAGACAACGAACAGGTAGGCATCCGCCACCGAGAACTGGTCTTCAATCAGCCACTCTCGGCCTTCCGCCAGCTGGGTTTCAATGAAATCGAACTTGCCCGCAACAGCGGTACGCGCAGCGTCCTTGCCGGCCTCGGATGTGCCCTCGCGGAACAGCGGGCCAAAGGCCTTGTGCAGCTCACTCCCGATCCAGTT
Organism: Leisingera sp. ANG1; assembly: GCF_000203975.2. Taxonomy (GTDB): domain Bacteria; phylum Pseudomonadota; class Alphaproteobacteria; order Rhodobacterales; family Rhodobacteraceae; genus Leisingera. The sequence continues at coordinate 299,381 of NZ_AFCF02000003.1, forward strand.
GAGCTGTTCCTGCATCCGGGCCCGGGCCAGGGTGCCAGCCTCCGGCGCCAAGCCTGCCTCCGGGTGGCTGTCCGCGATATACTGCAGAACCGCTGCCCCTTCAGTCAAAATGCTGCCATCGTCCAGGCCCAGGGCCGGAACATAGCCCTTGGGGTTGATCGCGCGGTAGTCCGCACCCGTTTCAGTCCTGCCCGCGGCGGTATCGACGGCTTCAATTTCAAACGGGCGGCCGGTTTCATGCAGGGCGATATGGCTTGCCAGCGGGCAAGCACCGGGCTTGTAGTAGAGTTTCATAACAGTCTCCTGTGTTGGTGATGCCCTCTGACTACCTCCGAATATGATTGATTGATAATATTGTGTTTTCAGCACTATGATCGAAAAAATCGAACATGTTGGAAACTCATGAAACATGACCAGCTCATTGCCCTGGACGCCATTGTCATAACCGGCACATTCCGCGGCGCGGCGGAGCGCCTGCACAAATCGCAATCCGCCATCAGCCACACAATCCGTCAGTTGGAAGAGGAGCTGGAATTGGAGCTGCTCAGCCGCGAAGCCTACCGCCCCGCACTCACCCCAGCAGGCGAAATCTTCTACCGCGAGGCGTCGCGGGTTCTGCGCCAGATGCAGGGGCTGAGATCCACCGCGGCCCGGCTGCGCGCCCGCGAAGAGCCGGAGCTGACCGTCGCCGTCAGCGCAACAATGGATTTGGACCCTTTGCTGCCGGCCCTTGCAGAAACCGGGCGGCGCCACCCCGCAACACATCTGCGGCTGCGGATGGAGATGATGGGCGGCCCGATCGCCCGGCTGATGGAGGGCAAGGCAGATATCGCGCTCGCGTCCCTTGATGGGGTGCCATTGGACGAAGTTGAGGCTGAACCGGTTGCCGAGGTCACGATCCGGCCCGTGGCCAGCCCTGATCTTGGCCTGCCGTCCGGTTCCCGCGCATTGTCCGCATCCGAAATGCAAGGCCACGTGCAGGTGGTTGCCGCCGGCACCGGCGGCGCGGCGCATGAACAGAGCCGCGACCTGCTGTCTGGCGGGCTGAAGTGGACCGTTTCCGATCTCACGGCCAAGAAGAAAGTGATCCTCGCCGGGCTCGGCTGGGGTGGTTTGCCCGACCATATGACAGATGCTGAGCGACGCTCCGGAGCGTTGCTGTCCCTGAACCTGGAAGGGTTTCCTCTTCGCCGGACCATGCTCTACAAGATGAGACGCAGGGACCAAACAGTAGGAGTCGTTGCCAATGAACTTTGGAGCAAAATCGGTACTGCCAAGCCGGACTAAATCAGGAAACCCCTAGGACTGCTAACCTTCTGCAGCTGAAGCAGAACGCTATCATATTAAAGCGAAAGCTTTCCAAGGGCGACGTGGCCGGCTCCTGCCCGGCTTTCATCACGGTGTCATGTGCTGCAGCGCAGATTTGCCCGGCCCGCCATTCGTGTGCCGTACAGCCTTTTTCAGTTTGTCAAAGGCTGGGCTGCCGGACAAAACGGACCGCTGCTTTTGAAACCCAATTAAGTCGGAAATTGGCCCTCCGAACAGACCCCGGCAGGAAAGAAGCCCTGGCGCACTCCGCCAGGGCCCTGATTTTTGAGAGGCCAGGCGGTTATCAGACACCCGCCATCTCGCGTTTTTCCACGTCCCTGAAGAAGATCAGGTAGAAAACCGGCGCGGCCACCAGCGTCAGCACGGTCGCAAAGGCCAGCCCGCCCATGATGGTGATTGCCATCGACACGAAAAACGCATCGGTCAGCAATGGCGCCATGCCAAGAATGGTGGTCACTGCTGCCAGCATCACCGGGCGCAGGCGTGAGACCGAGGCTTCGACAATGGCTTCGCGCAGAGGCTTGCCGGTTTCGCGCACCAGGTCGATCTCCTCGACCAGCACGATGCCATTCTTGATCAGCATACCGGACAGGCTGAGCAGACCCAATAGTGCCGTGAAAGTGAAGGGGAAACCGGTGCCCAGCAGCCCGATTACCACGCCGTTCACCGACATCGGCACCAAGAGCCAGATGATCACCGGCTGGCGGATTGCGTTGAACAGCAGTACCGAAATCAGCACCATTATCAGCAACGTCACCGGCAGCTGCTTGCCAAGGCTTTCGTTAGCGTCGCCAGAGCTTTCATGCTCGCCGCCCCATTCCATCATGTAGCCGGGCGGGATGTCCATCGCCTCGATGGTTTCCTGCACTTGGGCAAAAACGGTGGCCGCAGTCATGTCCGGCGGGATGTCGGCGCCAACAGTGAGCGTCGGCAGTCGGTCCCGGCGATGCACCAACGTGTTTTCCACCTCGACATCGATGCCATCAATCATCTGCTCCAGCGGCAGGAACTTTTCGGCAGAAGAAGAGAAAACAACCTGATCATAGATGTTGTAGGAGTCCTCCTGCGCTCGGCGTACCACGATGGGGATCAGCCGGTCATGTTCCCGGAAGACGCCCATCTGCACACCATCGGTGGAGAACTGCAGCGCGTCGGCGATGTTTTCCCGGGTGACGCCGGCAGTCTGTGCCCGGTCGGTAGCATAGACAGGTTTCAGCACCGGCTCCTGCTCACGCCAGTTTTGACGCGGGAGCAGGATATTGGGGGAAGCCGCTTCCAGCCGCCGGATCGCTTCTTCGCCCAGGCGGCGCAGGACGCGCGGGTCGGGACCGGAGAAGCGCACCTGGATCGGATCACCGCCACCCGGGCCGAACACCAGCCGCTTGGTACGGAACTCACCCTCAGGGAAGCGGGATTGGCCAAAAGCCTCCAGCTCAGCCTGCAGCGGCGGGATGGCGTCCAGGTTTGCGGTACGGATGATCAGGTGGCCGTAGCTGGGGTTCGGCTTTTCGGCAGAATAGGTCAGCATGAAACGGGTTGCCCCCTGTCCCGTGAAGGAGGCCACCGAAACCACATCATCGCGGGCGCCCAGCCAGTCCTCGAACACCTGCAGATGCTCGGAAGTGGTGTGTATCGATGTGCCCTGAGGCAGCTTGTAATGAACAAAGAACAGCGGGGTGTTGGAGTCCGGGAAGAACTGCTGCCGCACTTGCCCGAAACCGAAAAAGCAGACCACGGTGACGGTAATCAGCCCAGCGACGACCATCCAGCGCAGCTTCAGAGATGCCCGCAGAATTGCGCCGTAGGTGCGGAACAGAACACCATCATAGGCATCACTGTCCCCCTCCTTGCCCTGCTTGAAGAAGTAGTGGCCCAGCAGCGGGGTGGCCGTCAGAGCCAGGAACCAGCTAAGGAGCAACGAAATGGCAATCACCGCAAACAGCGAGAACAGGAACTCACCAGTCGCATCCGGGCTGAGACCGATACCGGCAAAGGCCATGATGCCGATCACCGTAGCGCCAAGCAGCGGGATTTGGGTTTTTGACGCCGCATCGTGTGCCGCCTCGCGGGAAGTCTTGCCGCGCAGCATGGAAATTTGCATCCCCTCCGCCACAACAATGGCATTGTCGACCAGCATCCCCATGGCAATGATTAGCGCACCAAGCGAAATCCGCTCCATCTCGATCGAGAACATGTTCATGAAGAACAGTGTGCCCACCACTGTCAGCAGCAGGGTTGTGCCCACCACAACAGCGGCGCGCCAACCCATGAACAGCGCCAGCACGACCACCACGATGGAAACCGACATGGCAAGGTTTACCAGAAAGTCGTTGGAGGCCTGCTCGACCACCACATGCTGCTGATAGATTGGTTTCAGATCGACACCATAGGGGATCTGGCTGTCCAGTGCGGCGAGCTTGGCGTCAACGTTCTTGCCCACTTCGACGATGTTTTCGGTGGCAAGGCCGGCAATCCCGAGAGTGAAGGCTTCAACCCCATCAAAGCGGATGATCAGATCCGGATTGTCGATGCGGCCACGATGCACGTCGGCCATGTCGATCACGTTAACCACCTCACCCTGCCAGCCGATCGCTAGGCCCTGGATTTCGGAAACCGAGTCCGAGCCTTCAGGCGCGCGCATCAGAGTTTCGGCTGGCCCGGCGTCCAGACTGCCTGCAGAGCGGACCGAGTTGGACGTGGCCAGCGCGTTGCTGATCGCGTCAATCGGAACATTCTGATTGACCGAAACCGCGAGCGTGGGTTCAACAAAGATCGCCTCCTGCGGCAACCCCGCGATTTCAACATCGGCCACCCCGTCCACCGTCAGCAGCTCGCGCCGCAAGTAGGTTGCCAGATCATGCTTTTCGGCGTCCGTGTAGCCCTCCGCCGTTACCGCATAAAATAGGCCGAACACATCGCCGAAGCCGTCGTTCACAACCGGCTGGCTGACACCCTCCGGCAAAGCGCGGGCGGCATCGCGTACTTCCGCACGCAGTTTGGTCCAGATGGCAGGCAATTCGGTGCCATCGTACGTATCCTGCATCTCCACTTCGATCAGGGAGAAGCCGGGCTGGTTCACCGAAGTGATCAGCTTGACCTCGCCCATTTTCTGGATCGCTGATTCCAGAGGCTCGGAGACTTCGCGCGCAACCTGCTCACTGTTGGCGCCCGGATACTGCGTGGCGATCACCGCGGACTTGATGGTGAAGGCCGGATCTTCAAGGCGTCCCAGGTTCAGAAATCCCCAGATGCCGCCAAGCAGGGCCGCCAGCATGATGATCCAAGTATAGAGCGGCCGGTTGATCGACCCGCGTGCAATGTCCATCTGCCTGCCCTCAGTTTCCGAAACCGGTAAAGCGCCTGACCTTCTGGCCGTCTTTCAGCGCGCCGCCCCCGGTCAGCACCACTTCTTCGTCTCCGGCCAGGCCCTCCGCCACACGGAAATCACCGTTCTGAGTGGCTTCAACCTTCACTTTGGTCCATGCAATGGTGCCTTCCTTAGCGCCTACAGGGGAATAAACCATGACGCCGGTGCTGCCGTCGGTTGCGGTTACCAGGGCCGTTGCGGGCACTCTGATGCCTGCTTCGCCGGTGTTCACCCGCACTTTCACAGTTGCAGATGCGCCCGGAAGGATCTGGCGGTTTTCAGGCGGGGTCAGGCGGAGTGTCACCTGATAGGTCTGACCGACGCTGCTGGCCTCTGCATCATATTCCAGGATCTCCAGCGGATACTCTGCGTCCTGGCCGGGAAAATTCGCGGAAATCGTCAGCACGTCGCTTTCCTCAGCCCTTTGGAACAGGACTTCAGGCACATCGACTTTGATATGCAATTCAGACATGTCGTGCAGCCGCACGATGGGGGTCCCCGAACTGACGGTGGTGAACTGCTCCACTTCACGGCTGGACACCAGCGCATCAAAAGGAGCGTTCAGGGTAGCATGCTCAAATTCATACTCTGCATCGCGCAGCGCCACGCGTGCCAGCCCTGCCTCGGTCTCAGCGTCGTCGATCGAGACCTGACTGACAGTGCCGGTCAGATTTTTTAGGCGCGCAACAGTCCGGTCGGCCTGTTCCTTGCGCAGCTGCGCCTGCTCCAACTGTAGCTCGAACGGTTCCAGGTCAAGCTCGGCAATCAACCCGCCATTGGCCACCGTACGGCCTTCGGCAACCGGAAATTTCAGTATTTGCCCGGAAACCTGAAACGCAAGGTCCACTGTCTGCTTAGCTGCCACTTGGCCAAAAAACTGCCGTTCCAGAACCAATGCTTCCGAGGAGGTTTGCAGCAGCTTGACCGGCTTCAGCGCCCCTTGAGCCAGCACAACCGCAGGCAAGGTTGCAAACCCGGTAATCAAAGCAACGGCAAATGAGGTTGTCCAGCGCATGCGTATCACTCCTTCGGGGCAGTTTTCTGGCTGTTCGCATCGTATGGCAATTTCAGGTGGCGCATCCACTGGTGCAAGACAAGATGCCGGGATCGGTGCGGCATAGTCTCTTTGGCTTTTTTTGCCTGTGAACAAGTTCACAAAGTACAAGAAATCTCCATGAAGAGCCGCCAAGAAGGAAATGAAAACTCACGGCAAGACACCTTCGCACTCAATGAGAAGGGCCGCAGTCCTCCGCCCCTTGAGAAGGTGCTCTGCTCCCTGAAAACTGGGACGTTCGGATGATCAGCCCCACCTGAGTGGTCCGGTTTGATTGTTAGTGCATGACTGGCCTTTTGATCCTCCCCCAGTGAAGTGGTCCGCCGTTATGTTTAGGAAAACGGAGGATCAGAATGGGAACGAAGCGGCACAAACCCGAAGAAATTGTCACGAAGCTGCGGCAGGTTGAGGTGCTTGTCGGGCAAGGGATGGCGCGGGTGGATGCGATCCGCGAAGTGCGCATCACCGAGCAGACCTATTACCGCTGGCGCAAACAGTATGGCGGGATGGGAACCGACCAACTCAGGGAACTCAAACGATTGCATAAAGAAAACGAACGGCTGCGTCGCGCCGTATCGGACCTGACCCTGGACAAGCTCATCCTGACGGAAGCTGCGAAGGGAAACTTCTGAGCCCCGCCCGCCGCCGGGCCTGCATTGACCATGTGCGCAGCCTGTTCAGGGTGTCTGAGCGGCGCGCCTGCCGCGTCCTGAAGCAACACAGATCCACGCAGCGCAAGCCGCCCAAGAGCCGGGCGGACAAAACACGCCTGGTTGCGGACATTATCGTGCTTGCCCGCCAGTATGGCCGCTACGGCTATCGGCGGATCGCAGCATTGCTGAGAGGGGCAGGCTGGCAGGTCAACTGTGAACAGGCATGCAATTTTGACCCCGTAGCGGGGAAATCGGCGTCCAAAGATGACCCCCTTACACTGATGTGAATCATGCCCCCGAGGTTATCGGGGAGCACAGAGTGGGATGTTGGTCGTGGAGACGATAGCAAAGATCCGGCGGGCGGATTTTCAGGATTGAGGAATTGAGCCGCCATTGGTCCGAGGCCAATGCCGAACAAGCCGATCAAGCAAATCTGCCGGGAACTTCGAGCTCGTCACTCCAAGCTCCTTGGCAACACCGCCTTGTGTGGCACCAGGCTTATAAAGCCGACCAACAGCTGCGGCTTTGAACTCATCTGTGAACGTCCGTCTCGATTGTCCCATTCCATGCTCCTTTCGTGGACAGGGGTAATTTACCCCGCTGTCCGGGAACAGGGACGAAGTTCAAACCGTGAAACTGCACAATGCGGGACAAACCCGTCCTTTACCAGGGGACCCTCAGTAGCCGCTTAGCCATCAGTTTCAACCGCTGGCGCTCTCCATATTCCACGCCGCCAGAAGTTTCGGCAGCGCTTCGTTCCAGTCCAGCACACCGGCGGCTTGGGCCCAGACCTGATACTGTCGGATCAGGTCTTTCTCCAAGGCGGGGCTGCGGCCTGCAAGATCGGTCAGTTCAGTGCGGTCGGCCTCGATGTCGTAGAGCTCCCAGGGACAATCATGCAGCCGCACCAGCTTGAACCGGCCCAGCCGGATCGCGGCGTTGCCCTCGTGCTCCCAGAAGATCGGCTGCGCGCGCTGCCAGTCCTTGCCCTGAAAGAGGCCCAGCAGCGACTCTCCTTGCAGCGGCTGGATCTCATGGCCGCCGACCTCGGTCTGATAGGCGGTGCCGGCGGCTTCCAGAATGGTCGGCAGGATATCGACCACATGGCAGGCTGCATGGGCAGCACTGCGCGGTTTGAACCCCTTTGGCCAATGGGCGACCAGAGGGGTCGAGATGCCGCCTTCATGCACATAATGCTTGTACAGGCGGAACGGCGCATTGGAGACATTGGCCCAGGGCTTGTCATAGCTTTGAAATGTCTGGGCATCGCCCGGGCGCAGGCCGGTCACATTGCCCATGGTGATCTGCCTGCCGTCGTGCGTTTTGTCCGGGTAGAACTTCGCCCAGCCGTCCTCGGCCATGAACTCGGCGCAGCCGCCGTTGTCGCTGAGGAAAAGGATCAGCGTGTTGTCGAACTGCCCGAGCCGTTTCAGGGCCGAAATCAGTGTGCCGACCGACTGGTCCATGCGGTCCACCATTGCCGCATAGGTTGCCATCTTGCTGGCCTCCCAGTCCTGGTTCTTTTCCTGTTCCCAGCCATGCACGGTGCTGTCGCGCGGGGAGATGTCCCAGCTGCGCTGGAAAACGCCTTGGCCGTTCATCGTTTCATGGCGTGCGGTGCGGATATGGTCCCAGCCTTTCGAATAGACGCCATCGTATTTTGCGATGTCCTCAGGATGGGCATGCAGCGGCCAGTGCGGCGCAGTATGGGCGAGGTAGAGGAAGAATGGCTTTTCGTCCGCGACCGCGCCTTCGATCATGCCGATGGCCTTATGGGTGATGGCGTCGGTGAAGTAGAAATCATCCGGGAAGGTTTCGACCCGGCTGTCATCCTCCAGCATGTAATGCGGCGAGAAGAAATGCGTGGCGCCGTCCATGATCCCGTAAAAACGGTCAAAGCCGCGCTGGCGCGGTGTCGGATGCTCGACGTCGCCGATCCGCCAGCTGTCCACACTTCGCGGCTCGAAATCGCCGGCCACATGCCATTTGCCGGACATCAGCGTGGCATAGCCGCTGGCGCGCAGATGCTCGGCTATGGTGGCGCTGTCGTTGCGCAGGAACCCCTGATAGGCAGGCGTGCCCAAATTCGCGCCCATATGCCCGACGCCGGCGTTATGCGGGTAGAGCCCGGTCAGAAGCGACGCCCGCGTCGGGCAGCAGCGGGCACAGTTGTACATCGCAGACAGCATCACGCCGCCCCGCGCAAGTGCGTCGATGTTGGGTGTCTGGATTTCAGACCCGGTGCAGCCGAGGTCGGCAAACCCCATGTCGTCCGCCAGGATCAGGATGACATTGGGCTGGCCGGTGTCTGTCTTGGAGCTGTGGCTGGTCATGGCTGAGCTTTCATCAGCGGTCAGGATGCGCGGGCGGAGGCAAGCGGGCCGCCCTCGACGGTGACCCGGTGCATCAGGCGGCGGAAACCGTGGTAGTCGTTGATCGCCTTGTGCCAGGTGGCACGGTTGTCCCACATGGTAATGTCACCGGCCCGCCAGCGCACGCGGCATTGAAACTCCGGCTGCTGGCAATGGGCATAGAGCATGACCAGAAGCGCCGAGGATTCGTCCGGATTCAGCCCTTCAATGCGGGTGGTGAAAACCGGGTTCACAAAAAGGCCGCGCCGCCCGCTCAGCGGATGGGTGATGACCACCGGATGCCGGGCGTCCTGGGTGGCGGCCTCTGCATTGCCCAGACGGCCCGAATTCACCGCCTCGCTGCCCATCGCGGCGGCGCCGAACACATGGCGCGAGGAATGCACGGCCGTGAGACCATCAAGAAAACGGCGCATCGGCGCTGAGAGCGCCTCATAGGCGGCGCCCATGGACACAAACAGCGTGTCGCCGCCATAGGGCGGCATCTCGATGGCGTGAAGAATTGAGCCCATCGCCGGTTCCTGATCATAGGAATGATCGGTATGCCACCCCTCACCAACGGCCTCTGTCTGGTCCTTCTCTTTCAGGACAGTGGCGATTTCCGGGTGGCCCTCGACCGGCTTGAAGAACCGGTTGACATTCACTGGCCCGAAACGGCGGGCAAAGGCCAGGTGATCTTCTGGCCCTGCGGTCTGCCCCCGCAGAACGATCACCGAATATTCCGCAAATGCGTCCCGGATGGCACTGAAATCCTCGCTGCGGCGGATATCCGCCCCCAGGATTTCCGCGCCCAAACCGCCGGTCATTGGCAATATTTCCATGATATCCTCCGCTGTCGCCTGCAGGCAGCATAGGGTCTGTCCCAAAACGGGAAAAACTGATTTAATCTGCTTCAAAGAAAGATTTTCCCAGTGGTTCGCTTCACCCTTCGCCAGCTCACCTACCTGACGGAAACCGCGCGGCAGGGTGGTATTGCCCAGGCGGCGCGGCACCTGAATGTCTCTGCCGCGGCTATCGCCTCGGCACTGGACAAGCTGGAGGCCGCCACCGGCCTGACCCTGTTCGACCGGTTTCCGGCACAAGGCATGCGGCTGACCCGCGCTGGCGGGACGTTCGCCACCCAGGCCGAGGCGCTGCTGAAGCAGGCCGCTGCACTGGACCGGCAGGCCGCGGATCTGGCGTTTGGCCGCACCGGCAGGATCCACATCGGCACCCATCACGCACTGGCGCAGCAGATCGTCCTGCCTGCGGTGCTTGCTTTCCGCGAAAGCCATCCGGGTGTCCGTATCGAGGTGAAGGAAGCGGAATACCCGGCATTGGTGGCCGCGCTGGACACTGGCGAGGTGGATGCGCTGGTGGTCTTTGACCAGGGGTTCGACCCCGGTCGGCATGAGGTTGAAGTTCTTTTGGAGCTGCCGCCTCTGGTTCTGTTGTCAGGCGCACACCCTCTGGCTGCGAAATCCCGGATCAGCCTGTCCGACCTGACCGGTCTGCCCTATATCTCCGTCTCGCCCGCTGGCCCCGGCCCCAGTTACCTGCAACTGCTGCAGGCCGCGGGCGTCCACCCCGAAGTGCCGTTCCAATCCCAATCCCGCGAGCTTGTTCAGGCTTACGTCGGCAAGGGGTTCGGTTTCACGCTTGCAGGCTTCCCGCCCAAACAGGACTGCACGACTGAAGGCGACTCAATCGTTGCGCGACCGCTCAAGGAAAGCATCGGGCACTACAGGGTGGTGATTGCCCGCCCACGCCTAGCAGTTCAATCAGGCCTGACTGACCGGTTTTTGGAGCTCTGCAGGCCTCCGGTCTCAAGTTCCGGATTTGCAGGTATTCAAAGATCTGCAAACCCGTGATGCTGCCGTTCGTCTTTTCTGCAGCATCTGTCGCGATGGGTTCAGAGCACCCAATGCACCCGTAACGTTTCCCGAAGAACAAGCAATCGGACAACGGTCATTCAAACCAACAGTAAAATTCAGGTGTCAGCGCGGTGCTGATGTCTGGGCTTGGCGGGAGGATTGGAGGGCCCAATATGCCAAGGGTCCAACTTCCCGCAGTCACCCCGAAACGAAAAGCCTGGAACAAGGGCCGGGTCGTCGGCCAGAAAAGGCCGCTGTTGCCGAAACAAGTGTGGGCAATCCGCGCGCGGCTCGAATTGGCCAGGAATCTGCGTGATCTCACGCTGTTCAACGTGGCGATTGATAGCAAGCTTCGCGGATGCGATTTAGTGAAACTGTCCGTCAGCGATTTGGTCAGAGATGACCGCGTTCGCGAGAGGGTATCTGTGATCCAGAGCAAAACCCGGCGACCCGTTCAGTTCGAACTCTCTGAAAACACGCGGGATACCATTACTGCATGGATCAAGTCGCCGGAAATGATCGGCTGCCGTTTCATGTTTCCTAGCCGGTTTCATGACCGCCTACATATCTCAACCCGCCAATATGGCCGACTTGTGCGGGATTGGGTGGCTGCGATTGGGTTGGAACCCAGCGGCTACGGCACCCATTCGCTGCGCCGGACCAAGGCGGCGGAGATCTACCGCAAAACCGGAAATCTCAGAGCAGTTCAACTGTTGCTCGGGCACACAAAGGTTGACAGCACTGTCAGATATCTTGGTATCGAACTTGAAGATGCGTTGAGCATCGCCGAGCAAATCGACATTTGAACCACCTTGGCGGGCGGCACTTGCCGTTCGCCAATCCAGACCAGACCTACGGTCGCACCGCTGCAGTGTTACGGTTCGAGCCCTAAGCGGCCGCTTCTACCAAGCTTGATTGCTGCAAACGCAAAGGGCTGCACTATAACCCGAAGCTGACATACTGCTCATTTAGAAACAGGAAGGTACGGTCTTTCGGGAGAGGCGTGGCCACACCGCATGTCAAACGGCAGGTGGGCATTCCAGGTGACCGAGCCAAACACCTGACCGCAATCCTTTGGTTTGCAACTGGCGACTTCGCAACACCGCAAAAGGAGTTCAATTGAAGACGTCAGTACTCTGGCAATTCTGCTGAGTGGCGCTTCATCTTGTCAAAATTGTCCATTGAAAACTCTACCGGTTCCCCAGTTTCCCAATCAAACAGGTCGCGTTTGAGGGTCGTAAGTGGCCCCATGTAGACGTGCAAGGCCAGGGACGGTTTTTCGCCATCACCAACAACTGCATGAATTCCATCGTCTTCCAGAGTGAAAACCTCTCCGGCTTTCACTATATGAGTTCTTTCGTGCTGCAACTGCCCCCCGTCGCGCTTGAAGAGAATATTCTTCTCCCCCCCAGAGTAAGCCGCGATGTGAACCTTCAGCCTATGCTCATGAGGCGGCATGGTGACGTGGGGCTGAAACCGGCAGCGCCAGATTGAGACCTGTTCGTCCTGATAAAGCATGATTTCGTCTTCACCATCAACTTCTGTTGCCGCGATGACAGGCTCAGGATCAGCTACATAGCGCTCCAGTACCAAGCGAATTTCTTCATTCGGCATGCTGCTTGCCGCTGCTGTGCGTACGTCTTCGACAACAGTTTCAAAAGTAAAGCTCATCGGTTCCTCCGGGTGGCCATTGAGAGGGTGGACAGGATTTAAGAGGCAACTTCAAACTCTTGGACACTCCGGGAATCTGCAACGTTGAAAAAATTCACGCACAGGTGAGGAGATTTAATCTGCCTGTACAGGTCAAGGAGGCAGCTTGGATCTGAGTGCGAAGGCAAGGAAACGATGCGTGAATATGGGGCTTGTGTTTGTGCCTTGGCCCGTCCGCATTACTCAGCGGGCACCACACATGCTTGCTGAGCAGCCTTTGCAGATCGCAAATCGAAGTATCGATTGGCTATGAGCGCAGACAGGATCAAGGCAATACCTGCCTTCTGCAGAGCTGTAACCTGTGTTTGATACACAAGGTAGGAGAGGATCAATCCGAATACGGGGACAAGCAAGCTAAAGCGCACAATCTTTTCACCGCCATACCGGCTGATCAAGTAATTCCAGATCCCGTATCCGCCGAGGTATGCAATCAAAATCCAGCCGATAAGAACCGCAGCATAGACCAGCTCAGTGGCGGTAAGGCCAACGAGATTGTGATGAATCATCCCTTCAGTTGCGTTCGCCCAGATCGTCACAGGGATGCTGATGAAAACGCTGGCATAGATTAGAACCGGGAACATGGCGACGTCAGGGGTCTTTTGTTCAATCCGGGAAATGGTGACATTGCCTACCGACCATGAAAACGCCGCCATGACCAAAAACAGAACGGCAACTGTACCTGTCGCTGTTGCCCCACGACCCGCGGCAGCAACCAAATAGACGCCGAAAAGGCCCAGCAGCAGCACGCCAATTGTGGAGAGGGCGAAGGGTTTGCGATAGAGAACAGATAGGAGAACTGGAGTGAAGAACGCCTGCAGCTGAAGCAGCACCGACGCAATCCCCGGAGAGGCTCCCAAATCCAGTCCGATATTCTGGAACCCATATTGGCACCCGCCAGCAGCCACGCCCCAAAGGGCCACGAGGTGAAGGTTCTTTGGACGCTTTACAAAGGGCAAGAACAGCCAGCAGGCTAGAAACTGAACCGCCAGAATTGAAATTGGCCCCGTAAAGCCAATCAGCTCTTTGATTGCGATGAAGTTTGCACCCCATGACGTGCTCCCCTGAAAAGTCCGCGATTTGAAGTTAGCCTGTTCTCCAAGCGAGGAGACAGACGATGCGGAAAAGCCGTTTCAGCGAAGAGCAGATCATTGGCATCCTGAAGGAGCACCAAGCCGGAATGGGGGCGAAGGAACTGTGCCGGAAGCACGGCATCAGCGATGGCACTTTCTACAAATGGCGTTCGAAGTATGGCGGCATGGATGTGTCCGAGGCCAAGAGGCTGAAGGCTCTGGAGATCGAGAACGCCAAGCTCAAGAAGATGTTGGCCGAGCACATGCTTGATGTGGCAACGCTGAAAGAGATGCTGGGAAAAAACTTTTGAAGCCCGGTGCAAGGCGGAGAGCCGTGGACTGGGCCATGACAGAGAAGAACTACAACCAGCGGCGGGCCTGTGCCCTGGCCGGGATTGATCCGCGCGTCTATCGGCGTAGATCAACCAGGCCTGCGGACGCCGAGTTGCGAGAGAGGCTGAAGGAGCTGTCCAGCGAACGGCGGCGCTTTGGCTATCGTCGGCTGCACCTGCTGCTCGGCCGCGAGGGCTGGAAGGTGAACTGGAAGAAGCTCTACCGGATCTACCGCGAAGAGGGGCTGAGCGTGCGCAAGCGCGGCGGGCGGAAACGCGCCATTGGGACGCGTGCGCCCATGGCGTTCCCGCAAGGGCCGAACCAGAGATGGTCGCTGGACTTCGTCTCGGACAGCCTGTCCGATGGCCGCCGATTCCGGGTGCTCTGCGTCATAGACGACTTCAGCCGGGAATGCCTGGCCGCGGTCGTGGACACCTCACTCTCCGGCCAGCGGGTTGCCCGTGAGCTCGATAATATCGCCCGAACGCGTGGCTATCCCTGCATGGTGGTCAGCGATAATGGGACCGAACTGACGTCGAATGCCATTCTGAAATGGCAGGAAGACCGGAAGGTCGAGTGGCACTACATCGCGCCAGGCAAGCCCATGCAGAACGGCTTTGTCGAAAGCTTCAACGGCCGCCTCCGGGACGAGTGCCTGAACGAGCACTTGTTCGCCAACCTGCGCCACGCCCGAGAGCTGATCGCGGCCTGGCGTGACGATTACAATCACCATCGCCCGCATACGAGCCTCGACGGGCTCACCCCGTGGGAGTATCACCAACGGTCAGTAGAGGACCAAACCCAGAACAGGGCGAACTAATAACCGCGGACTCTGCGGGGAGCACGTCAGTACCGTTCCGAACCGGGTTTGGCTCGCTGACATTACTTACGTCGATACGAACGAAGGATGGCTCTACGTTGCCGCCATCAAGGACATGGCCACGCGTGAAATCGTGGGTTGGGCCATGGGCGATCATCTGCGATCCGAACTGTGCTGTGATGCCCTGAACATGGCCCTGGGACGCCGTGGCCCCGTTCCTGGGCTCATTCATCATTCGGATCGCGGCGTGCAATATGCAGGCAGCGAATACCGCGCGCTGCTCGGGTCCGCGAAGATCATCCAATCAATGAGCCGAACCGGCGAATGCCTGGATAACGCACCAATGGAAAGTTTCTTCGCATCACTGAAAAAGGAACTGGTTCATCGGGAGCGCTTCAAAACGCGCGCCCAGGCAAAGGCTGCGATCTTCGAATACATTGAGGTCTTCTACAACCGTCAGAGGCGGCATTCAGCCATCGGCTACCAAACACCCGCGCAAGCGTATGAAAACATGGATTGGAAAAACGCTGCATAGGGTCAATAATCAAACTGTCCGGAAATCGGGACGAACTCCACTTTGATTTACTTGCACGGAGGCGGACATTGACCGTCGCGTAATTTTGATTGGGCACAACATCCTCAGTACAGCGGACAGCGCGGTGGCTGAATTCACACACCGCCGTCCCGGTCCCAGGGTGGCTCCTCACCGCCGAGGTGTTCCAGGATGAAATCAATGAAAACCCGAACCTTGGCAGGCAGATAGCGGCGCTCCGGGTAGATGGCATAAAGGGTCTGCGACGGCAGCAGGCAGTGCGGCAGCACTCGCACCAGCCGACCCGCCGCCAGATCCGGACCGGCGGTGAAGGTCGGCAGCCGGCCGATGCCAGTGCCGCCCAGGATCGCCTCCCGCAGCGCTTCGCCGTTGTTGACGCTGTAGCTTCCGCCGGGCCGGAAGGTCTCCAATTCGCCGCCACAGTTAAAGACCCATTCCTGAAAATCCCTGCTGTAGGAATACTGGAGGCAATTATGGCTGCGCAGATCGCTGACCGTTTCCGGCACACCGCGGCGCTCCAGATACGCCGGGGCGGCAACCAGGACATTGTGCAATGGCGCAATCTTGCGTGCCACCAGCGCGGAATCTGCCAGCGTGCCGCCGCGCAGCGCCAGGTCGAACCCGTCCGCAAACAAGTCCGTCAGCCGGTCATCCATCACCATGTCCACAGTCACGCCGGGATAGCGCGCCAGAAAGGCAGAGATCAGCGGCGCCACGTGCAAGCGCCCGAAAGCCATCGGCACATTCACCCTGAGGCGCCCCTTGGGGGCCTCTTGCAGCGCCAGCACGCTGTCCTCGGCCTCCTGTGCCGCCTCCTGCGCCCGGACCGCATGGGCATAGAAATGCTCTCCTGCCTCGGTCAGGCTGACATTGCGGGTGGAGCGGTGAAACAGCTGCGCCCCCAGCCGCTTCTCGATCTGGGTGATCCGCTTGCTGACTGCGGACTTGGTCACCCCCAGCCGCCGCGCGGCCGCGGCAAACCCCTGCGTTTCGGCAACCGCCACGACCACCGGGATGTCTCCCATTCCTTCCATTGGCAATCTCCGATAAGGGTGAGTTTTTCTCAACATGGGGTTTCACTTTAGCCGGATTATCGTCCGTATTGAAACCGCATACCTTTGCCGGGTCATCAAGGAGACGACCTATGGCAAAGATGCTGATCGACGGTGTGCTCACCGAAAAGCCGAAACCGGGAGACGGCGTTTTCCGCCGCATGAGCAGCGGTATCCGCGGATGGATCGAGCCGCGGGCGGATGCGGAATTCCCGGCTGAATCCGGACGCTACCACCTCTATGTTTCCATGGCTTGCCCCTGGAGCCATCGCACCACGATCCTGCGCGCGCTGAAGGGGCTGGAGGAGATCATCACCGTTACCCAAATGCTGCCGCTGGCAGGCCCCGACGGCTGGCAGATCGACACCACGGCCCATGACCCCGCAGCCGGGGTGCCGCGGGATGAGTACCTCTATCAGGTCTATCAACAGGCAGATCCCGGCCACACGGGACCGGTCACGGTGCCGGTGCTGCTCGACAAACAAACCGGCCGCATTGTCAGTAACGACTCCGGCGAGATCATGCGGATGCTGAGTTCGGCCTTCGACGGGCTGACAGGCGCCGCCCAGGATTTCTACCCGCCGGAGCTGCAGCAGGACATCGACCGGATCAGCGCCGAAATCTACGCGCCGGTTAACAATGGCGTCTACCGCGCTGGCTTTGCCACCACCCAGGCAGCCTATGACGAGGCCATTGCTGCCCTGTTTGGCAAGCTGGACGAGCTGGACGCCCTGCTCGGCACCCGCCGCTACCTGACCGGGGAGCAGATCACCGAGGCGGACTGGCGCCTGTTCACCACCCTTGTCCGCTTTGATCCGGTCTATGCAACCCATTTCAAGACCGACCGCAAGCGGATCGCCGAATACCGCAACCTCGGCCCCTATCTGCGCGACCTTTATCAGGTGCCCGGCGTGGCCGGCACGATCAATATGGAAGCGATCCGACAGCACTATTTCCTGAGCCACCGGCACATCAACCCGCACGGGATCATCTCCGCTGGTCCGGAACAGGATCTGAGCCGCCCGCACGGGCGGGACAGCACAGCCCTGTGCGCCTGAACCTCTCACGCCGCAACCGGACCGGGGCCGCTTCCCCGGGCACTGAACTGGAGAATTCCACCATGAAACTGCTTTCAAAATTTGCCGTGGCCGCCACCGTGCTGTGGCTGCCCTCCCAGGGTCTTGCCGGCGCAGAGGACACTGCCGGCCTCCTGAAACTGGAATACACCGACGGCCGCCCGGCTTCGATCGGCGTGGAGGACGTGAACACGGTTCTGCACGGCGTCGGGGTCCGCGTCAGCACCATTGCGATCCCTGATCAGGCGCTGCCCGTGCTGGAAGCCTCCCGCAGCCGCGCCATTACTGCGGAGGAAGAGGCGCAGCTGATCTCCGGCTTCGCACTCAGCCGCGAAGACCTGCTGGCAGAGATCGCCGCCGCGGGACGGAAGCCCACAGTCGAAAACGGCGGCTCCCTCACCACCTCCGAGCCAGGCGTCGCGCCTTATCCCAAGGTTTATGATATGAACAAGATGGACGCCGAGACCCGGATCTGGGTCCACAAGAAATTCGGCCCGCTGCACATCAACCACGCCGAAGACGGCACCGGCATTGATGAGGTGATGACCATCGTCTCCGGCGGCCCCTGGGTCTGGTTCTTCGAACTGCCCGGGGATGTCATCGGCAAGCTGACCCTTGGCCATGTCGGCCCGGAGGGTGAAGCCTGGCGCATCAGCTACCCAGGCATCCGCCCGCACGGCGGCTTCCTGGACCCGGAGTATGGCCTGGTTGTTGCCTATGCGCACGGGCCGGAGCAGTTCGAGATCCACTTTGACGCGGACAATATCGCCGGTTCCCGCCTGAACGGCACCAACGCTTGGATCGACATGTCCGGGGACAAGCCTTTGCTTCTGGATCCGCCGCTGACCGGCAACTGACACTTACGCGGCTGCCGGCGGCCGAGCCGCCGGCAGTCCCTTCCTCTCTCATCCCGGTGACCTGATGAAATCCCCCGTTCTTACCATCGACTTCTTCCACGACGCGGTCTGCGGCTGGTGCTTTGTGATGTCTCCAAAGCTGCGCAAACTGGCCGCTGAATTTCCAATCCGGGTGCGCCACCGCACCTTTGTCCTGCAAGACTCGCCCGCCAAGCTGGCCGCTGCCTTCGGTTCTGCGGAAAAAGCCAAATCCGCCATTCTGGGCCATTGGGAGCGATGCGCCGAACATGACGAAGGGGGCCGCATCAATGTGGAGGGGATGCGCCGCCAGCGCTCTCCCTATCCCACCGGTGTCCGTCGTCAGAGATTTTGGGCCATTTGGCTGCCTGAGCGAAGAGAGGGTCTGGCTCATCTGGTTGGTTTGATTATGCGGCGGATCTTCGGTGAAGCAAGCGCCGGGTTTCGATAGTCTTTCGTTTGATCCTTTCTCGTTGTTTCAGGATGGTCTGGCCGCGCCCGAAGTAGACATCGGCCGGGGTGAGGTTCTGCAGGCTCTCGTGGTATCGTCGGTGGTTGTAATGCTCGACGAAGGCGTCGATCTTCTGCCTGAGATCGCCGGGCAGGAAGTAGTTCTCCAGCAGGATGCGGTTCTTCAGGGTCTGGTGCCAGCGCTCGATCTTGCCTTGGGTTTGCGGGTGATATGGGGCACCGCGGACATGATCCATGTGCCGATCTTCCAGCCAATCGGCCAACTCGCCCGAGATGTAACTCGACCCCCTCGCCATTGTCTCTCGGACCAATGGCGTTCCAATGGCTCGATCACTGAGCAGGCGGGGCTTGTGCAGGACCTTCGCCTGATCACAACCCGAAGCCTGCAGCGCCAGGTCGAGCGTGTCGGTCACATCGCCTGACTTCATCGTCGTGCAAAGTTTCCAGGCGATGATGTAGCGGCTGTAATCGTCGAGGATCGTGGACAGGTAGAACCAGCCCCAGCCGATGACCTTCAGGTAGGTAAAGTCGGTCTGCCAAAGCTGGTTCGGTCGGGTCGTCTTGTCACGGAACTCGTCAGAGGCGGACAGAACCACATAGGCCGGGCTGGTGATCAGGTCGTAGGACTTGAGGATGCGATAGACCGAAGCCTCTGACACAAAATACTTTTCCGTGTCAGTGAATTGCACGGCCAACTCGCGCGGCGACAGATCGCTTTCCTGCAGGGCCAGGTCCTTGATCTTCTCGCGCACCGGCTCAGGGATGCGGTTCCAGACCCGCGACGGCCTGGGACTGCGATCTTTCAGCGCCTCAGGGCCGCCGGACAAATACCGATCATACCAGCGGTAGAAGGTCGTTCTGGGGATGCCGAGCTTGTCCAGCGTGCGCCTGGTCGGCAGGTGCGATCCTTCCACCAGCCGGATGATCTCCAGCTTCTCAGATGCGGGATACCTCATTCGCCGTCGCCCCCATCTGCGATCATGCTTTTTTTGAGCAGCCGCAACTCCAGGGCCTGCTCAGCGACAACCTCCTTTAGATCTCGGGCTTCACGGCGAAGGTCTTTGACCTCGCTCGACGTCGCCGCACGCGCCGTATCGCCCGCCAAGCGTTTCTTCCCGGCTTCGAGGAATTCCTTGGACCAGCTGTAATACAAGCTCTGCGCAATGCCCTCGCGGCGACACAGCTCTGCAATGCTGTCTTCGCCCTTCAGGCCGTCCAAGACGATCCTGACCTTCTCCTCAGCTGAGTACTGCTTGCGGGTGGCGCGACGGATGTCCTTGACGACCTTCTCGCCGTGGCTCTGCTTGGTTCCGGGTTTCTGTCTCATCTCCACTCCTTGGTGGTTACGATGTGTCAGAAACTCTCTCTTATCAAATCACCCTAAACTGTCCCATTGGCGCTGACGTCAGACAGTGCCTTCTGCAATAGCCCTATTTCTGTCCTGAGAATCGGCAAGCGGCCATTCGGAGATAGTTACACGCTGCAGTTCGTAACGGATGCCGCGTTGTGGATAGCCAGGCGCAGGAATGGTACCCGCACAAAGTTTGCCGCATTTCCGGTTACGTCGGCAGTAATTTGAAGTTCTGCTTTGAAATTTGCTGTCTTGAATGCGGGTCACAAGCCGGAGCGCAGAAGACGCCCCGGCTGGCATTGTTATTCACCCGGGACAGCTTGCAGCTCGGGTTCGTCATGGTGGTGGTGCTCTTTCACCGGACGCATGAAGAGGTTGGCAAAGAAGGCCACCGCCAACAACGCCGCCATGCAATACATGGTTGTATTGTAGAGGCTCGGCGTCGGATCCACGGTGCCGGCCGGTGCGACTTCCATCAGCTTGGCGATGGTCACGGTCTTGGCTGCCACCAGCTGGTCAAGCTGCGCAACGGGCGCGCCGAATTTCGCGGCAAAGGCGGCTGGGTCCACCTTGGCGGCCAGGTCCTGCACCGCATTAGTTACCGACATTTGCCGCAGCGAGGTGATAGCCAGCGGCCCGAGCACGCCCGCGGTTGACCAGGCAGTCAGCAGGCGGCCGTGGATGCCGCCGACATGCATGGTGCCGAACATGTCGGCCAGATAGGCCGGGATCGTGGCAAAGCCGCCGCCGTACATCGAGAAGATCAGCATCGTGGCCAGGTAGAAGCCCATCAGGTAGACCAGAGACGGATTGGCCGCGGTGGCAGAGGCGAAATAGGGGATCGACAGGTAGAGCGCAGTGCCCAGCACGAAGAAGCACATGTAGGTTGCCTTGCGCCCGATGTAGTCCGAGGCAGACGCCCAGAAGAACCGCCCGACCATGTTGAAGACCGAAATCATCAGCACATAGGTCGAGGCGAAAGCGGCGGTTGCCACCAGCGGCATCACCGAGCCGAAAATCTCGGACATCATCGTCTTGGCGACACCGATCACGCCGATGCCTGCGGTGACGTTGAAGCACAGCATCACCCACAGCTGCCAGAACTGCGGCGTCTTCAGCGCCTGGTCGATATGCACGTCGTTCTGCGTCACCAGCCCCGAGGCGGCAGGCTTCGGCTCCCAGCCCTCAGGCTTCCAGTCCTTGGCCGGAACCCGGTACTGGAAGGCGGCCAGGATCATCACGACGAAGTATACGACGCCCAGGGTCATGAATGTCTGCGCTGCGCCGGTATTGCCGGTGCCCACCGCATAGGCGCCGGCCTCGCCGCCGAACTCGGCAGCCTGCGCCGCGCTGGCGATCACCACCTCGATTTTGCCCTGTGCGGTTTCGGCAAAGACCCGGCCGTTTTCGACCACGGTCTGCACCGCATCCCTGGCGCCCAGATAGGTGGGCGCGGTTTCATAGAAATCCAGCAGCCAGCCCTTAACCGGTGCGGCGATCATCGCTCCGCCGCCGAAACCCATGATGGCCATGCCCGTTGCCATGCCGCGCCGGTCGGGAAACCAGCGGATCAGCGTTGAAACCGGCGAGACATAGCCCAGTCCCAGCCCGCAGCCGCCAAGCACGCCGTAACCGAGATAGACCAGCCACAGCTGATGACTGGAAATGCCGAACGAGCCGACAATGAAGCCGCCGCCCCACAGCAGCGCTGCCACAACGCCCACCATGCGCGGGCCGACTTCCTCCAGCCATTTGCCGGCAAATGCGGCGGCCAGCCCGAGGAAGACGATGGCGACCGAAAAGATCCAGACAACAGAGCCGAGGCTCCAGTCATCGGCGCTGGAGGCCACCACCCCCAGCTCGCGTGTGAGCGGCGGGTTGAACACCGACCAGGCATAAACCGAGCCGATGCAGAGGTGGATGGCGATGGATGCTGGCGGAACCCGCCAGCGGTTGAAGCCGGGTTTGGCGGTGATGTGGTCCTTGTGCAGAAAGCTCAGCCCGCCGGATGATGGCGTACTCATGTGGTGTCCTCCCTAGTGCTGTTCCGGCGGCTGCAACCTCCTATTGCGGCCGCCCCGAATGGCCCGCGGCAATGTGCCGTAGCTTGACAAAGGCGGAGAGATGACCCAGCTGTCAAATAAATAATTTAGCAATAACAATGGCTTATCGTGACATTTTGTCTACCCTGCCAGGCCTCTGCAGACGGTTGCGGGACATTCTGTCCGCACCGGGGAGCCGGGGCCTGCGATTTCGCGCCAATTTGTCCGGATCAGGCGGCAGCGGGCGAGGGCAGAAAAATTTCGAACCGGCTGCCCTGCCCGGGTTCTGACTGCACGGTGATGCGGCCGCCGGCGCGACTCACCAGCTGATGGCTGATCGACAATCCCAGCCCGGTTCCCTGCGCCTGCTTGGTGGTGAAGAACGGGTCGAAGATGCGGTTCAGCAGGTCCGCCGGGATGCCGGTCCCGGTATCCTCTGCGGTCAGCAGCACCCCACCGGCGGCATCCTCGGCGGTCAGGGTGAGCCGGCCGCCGCCGGGCATCGCCTGCACCGCATTCAGGACGAGATTGACGATCACCTGCTGCAATTCCGTGCGCGACATCCGGACCTGGCCGGTACTGGCCAGATGCGCCTCTGCTTCGATCCCGGTGGCCTCGATCTGATGGCGGGTCAGAACCAGGCAGTCGGCCACCACCTCGGCCGGGGAAATCAGCCCGGAAGCGCCGGAGTATTCCTCGGGCCGGGCGAATTGAAGCAGCTTGGAGACGATCACGCCGATGCGGTAGACCTGATCGTCGATCAGCCGGAATTCCTCCTCGACCGGCTCCGCATGGCTGCCCAGCACCGTCCGGGCCAGGTCCAGGTTGCCCTGGATCACCGCCACCGGGTTGTTGATCTCATGCGCGACGGAGGCGGTGATTTCGCCGACCGCCGCGAGTTTCTCCGAGACGATCAGCCGTTCGGTGGTCCGCTCCAGCCGCCGGTTTGCCTCGCGCAGATCCGCGGTGCGCTCCTCGACCTTGGCCTCCAGGCTTTCCCCCCAGCCGCGTAATTGCCGGTCGCGCTCCTGCACCTGGTCCAGCAGGCTGTCCAGATGCGCCGCCACGCGGGCAATCTCGCCGCCGTCCTGCTGCGGCTGGTTGCGGGCGGCCAGATCCCCCTGTTCGACCCGGGCGATGGTCTGGGTCATGCCCTCAAGCGGGCGGAAGATGCGGCCGGCCCAACGCAGGAAAATCGGCACCGACATCGCCGCGATCAGCAGGAAGGCCCCGCCGAGCGTCAGCACCGTGCTGCGCTTGGCCTGGCGGAACGGGGTTTCCAGAAAGCCGACATAAAGCATTCCGGCCCGGTTGCCGCGGCTGTCCAGGATCGGCTCATAGGCGGAGATGTACCAGTCGTTCACAACGAAAGCCCGATCCAGCCAGACATCACCGCGCCCCAGCACCTGGCCGCGCACCTCGGCCGAGACCCGGGTGCCGAGCGCACGCACGTTTTCGAACAGCCGCACATTGGTGGAGATCCGCACGTCCTCCAGAAACAGCGTGGCGGTGCCCTGGCTGCCCTCCGGCAGGCTTTGCTCGCGGTAGACCAGCGCGTTGATGGTGTCGATGAAGTCCAGGTTGCGGTTCAGCAGGCGCCCGCCCACCAGAACCGCCTTCTGGCCGTCCGGCAGGACCACCGGGGCCGCGGAGTGGATGATCATGCCGCGGGTCTCGGCGGTACGGTCCGTGGGCACAGCCGCTTCGGTCTCCACCAGCGGGATGGCCGCGCGGGCGGCAAGACCGGGGGCCAGCGTGTCAAGCTGGGCAGCGTGCAGAATGTCGACTGCGCTCTGCCACTGCCCCTGCAGCGCGCCGCGGATGACAGGCCAGTCAGCGGGCGTAAAACCGGCCCGGCCATCGGGTCCTGCGAGATAGAGGAAATCGAGACCGAGCCGGGCCTGTTCCTGGGCCAGGAAACCGGCGGAACGGCCCGCCGCAAGCGCGCTGCGGAACCGGACCGATTGCGCCACCGCATCCAGCAGCTCGCCCGAGGTGGCGGTCAGCCTGGCCAGATACTGGTCGGCGATGGTCAGGTCACCGTTCACCTTGCTGATCAAAAGGCCGTCGGTCTTTTCCGACCAGCGCCAGGTGGCAATGCCCAGCAGCAGCGGCATCAGCACCAGCATCGGCAGCAGTGCGATCAGCAGCAGCCGGACCCGGACCGACCGCATGAGCGAACGCAGCCTGCGCACGGCTCAGAGCCCCCAGGCCGCGCATTTGCGGTCAATGGTCTTGCGCGAGACACCCAGCCGCCGCGCCGCTTCGCTGCGGTTGCCGCCGGCCGCTTCCAGCGCGTGCAGGATTTCGCGGCGCTCGACCTCCTCCAGCGGCAGGATGTCGGCAGCGGGACGGGCCGGGGCCAGCGTGTCCAGGGAAAAGCAGCCGAAGATCAAGGAGCGTTCAACGAAGTTCCGCAGCTCGCGAATGTTGCCCGGCCAGTCATGGCGCAGCAGGGCGGATTTGACGCTGGCGGACAGCTCCAGCGGCGGCAGCTGCAGCTGGGCAGCGATTTCGGACAGGAATAGCCCGGCAAGCTCAACGATATCGGTGCCGCGTTCCCGCAAAGGCGGCATTACCACTTCGATCACATTGATGCGGAACAGCAGGTCCTCGCGGAAAGTGCCCGCCGCCACCGCTTCGTCCAGCGCGCGGCTGGAACTCATCACGAAGCGGACATCGAGCTGCACCGTCCGCTCGGTGCCGATTGGCCGGATGCGTCCATCCTCCAGCACCCTCAGCAGCGCGGTTTGTGCCGAAGGGCTGAGTTCGCCGATTTCATCGAGGAATACGGAGCCTCCCTGCGCCGAGGCCAATAGGCCTTCGCGCCCGGCCGGCGCACCGGGGAAGGCGCCGGGCGCATGGCCGAACAGCTCGTATTCAATCACGTCCGCCGGAATGGCGCCGCATTGCACCGGCACGAAAGGCGCTCCGGCGCGGCTGGAGCGCGCGTGCAGGTGGCGTGCGGCAACCTCCTTGCCGGTGCCGGAGGCGCCGGTGATCAGCACCGGAGTCGAGACCTGGGCCACCCGGTCCAGCAAGGCGCGCACCTGGCCAACTGCAGGCGACGCCCCGACCAGCTCGCGGCGGCGGCGGCGGCCAGGGCCAGCGGTTTCCAGCTCCCGCCGCAGCAGCATGTTCTCGCGCTTCAGCCGCGCCGTCTCGATGCAGCGGCGCAGGGCATTTAGGATCTGGTTGGAGCGGAAAGGCTTCAGAACGAAATCCGACGCCCCGGCCCGCAGCGCGTCGATTGCCGTCTGCAGATCGGCATAGGCGGTAATCAGGATGGTATCGGTGAAGCCGCCTTCACGCCGCTGCTCCTCCAGCCAGTCCAGGCCTTTCTGGCCAGGCATGATGTTGTCGAGGATCATCACATCATATTGCCGG
Organism: Leisingera sp. ANG1; assembly: GCF_000203975.2. Taxonomy (GTDB): domain Bacteria; phylum Pseudomonadota; class Alphaproteobacteria; order Rhodobacterales; family Rhodobacteraceae; genus Leisingera. Next base: position 324,746 of record NZ_AFCF02000003.1, read on the forward strand.
GTATTGAGCAGGGCGGTTGCGGCTCCGGTGTCTTCGGCTTCATCCACCAACTGGCATAGAGGGCGCAGTGTTTTCGCTAGGAAATTACGCATTCCTGGCTCATCGTCCACGATGAGAATACTTGCTTGCCCGAGCGGGTCGGCCAGCCTTGCCATATCTGTATTTGTCATACCTGCCGCTTTTCTGTGTGGGCGGTATTGGACTATTGTCGCTTTCCGGCGCATTGTCGAGAGAACAGGGCCTTGCTCACTGCAGGGCGCTGTGTTCTGAAAGCTGTAGCTTGAGTGAACTGGCAATATCCCGGTTATCGTTCAGCAGCGGGCGGCATACTGTGACCCGCCGCGGGATTGAGCCGGTTAGGAGATCAGTAAACGATCTATCCGTCTTCAGGTGCGCTGGGGCGGTTACAGCATCAACGCCGAACCGCGGTCAGGATACCGGCGGGCGAAAGAAATACCGTGCTTTGAAGGCGACTAGCCAGGCTTGTCCATCCAAGGAAATCTGCGAGCCCAACCAGGCGAATGCTGCAAAACGCACAATTGTCTTAAACGACCTGAGAAGCTGCCATCAAACGATGGCTCCTGACGCGCCGCGAGGGATGACAGAACACCGAAAATTCGCCGGCAGGGGCGGTAGCGACCGGGATTCCCTATTCATTCATTACCAGCGCCGATTGCTGACCTGTCATCCTGCGGACCTCAGACACAGCCTCGGCAAGTGCCGGGCCAACCTCGTCAGAGATGCGCTTATCAGTAAGCTGCTTTGAGGTCGAGCTTGCCAGAAAAGCCACCGGCTCCCCCAAGTCAGACGGACGGTATGGCACAGCGGCGGCGTTGATGGTCTCGGAAAACCGGTTTCCCCCCCGCACTTGAGTGTAGCCGTCAGCCAGGATCTCGTCGTGCGCGGCAAGTCTGATTGCCGCGAATTCCGCCAGCAACTCTTCTGGCTCATCGCCTTGGCTTTCAAGAAAACGGGCAAATTCCTCATCGTTGAGCGCCCCGAGATACGCTTTGCCGCTGGAAGACGTATGCAGCGGCATCCGGTAGCCGACATCCAGCCAGATCGCAGATGAATTCACTGGCCGCCAGGCCCTGGTCAGCAGCATCCGCTGGTCATCTTTGATGCTGATCGCTGTCAAAGTGCCGGTTGCATCTGCCAGCCGCTGCATCACCGGTGAAGCAATCTCGACAAAGGCAAAGGAAGCGGCCGCGATGTTCCCCAATGCAAGCGCCGCCGGGCCGAGGCGGTATTTGTCGTGCCGCCGCCCATGGGTCAGGTATCCAAGCGCGCACAAGGTGAAGGTAAGCCTGGACACCGTCGGCCGCGGAATGCCGGTGCGCTCTGAGATTTCGAGATTGCCCAGGCCGTCATCCGTCGGGCGGAATGCCCGCAGAATTGTAAGACCCCGCGCCAGTGTGTTTGCAAATCTCTTGTCCGAGGAATCGGCTGGCATGGTGTTTCCTGTATCTATGCGGGCGTCAGGCCTGCACGGGGTATTCACTGTTCGCTCATCCTCAATACTACTGAACCGCATTTGACAGCACCAGAGAGATTGACGGGAAAGCCACCAGCAAAAGCAGCACAATCACGTCGATGCTGAGGAACCGCCAGATGCCGGAAAAAACCATGCCGACAGGAGCCTCTCTCCCGACGACATTTGAAAGGACAAAAACGTTCAGCCCCACCGGCGGCGTAATCAGGCCGATCTCCAGCAATTTCACTACGACGACACCGAACCAGATCAAGTTCAGCCCGTAGGATTCCACCAGCGGCACCACCAGCGGCAAGGTCAGAACCATGATCCCGATCGGATCCAGAAACATGCCCAGCACCAGATAGACCACGCAGATGGCAAACAGCAGCGTCGCGGTCGAGAATTCAGCCTGCGAAACCCAATCCACCAGCGCCGGGGCCATGCCCGTCAGCGCGATGGCCGCAACGAATATCTTGGCACCCGCCGCTACAAAGAAGATCGCGGCAGTTTGAACACAGGTTTCCCGGACCGCCTGCCAGATGCCAGCAAGATCAAGCTGCCGCTGCACCAGGCCGATCAGCACAGTCAGCACAACGCTCACTGCCGCCGCCGCGGTGGCGGTAAAGTACCCGCCGTAAATCCCGATCACGATCACCGCAAAGATCACGGCTGCGGGCCATGCTCTTCGGAACGCTGTCAGCTTGTCGGCAAAGCTGGCAGCTTCGCCGCGGGCTGGTACCGCCGCCGGGTCCGCCCTGATCCACATCGCAATGACCAGGACAAAACCCGCCAGCGTCAGCAGCCCCGGCAGAATGCCGGCAATGAACAGTTTGTTCACCGAGGTCTCGGTGAAGATCGCATAGATGATGAACAGAATGCTCGGGGGGATCAGAGAGCCGAGTGTACCTCCGGCAGCGACGCTGGCGGTTGCCAGCCTTGGGTCATAGCCAAGGCGCAGCATTTCAGGCGTGCAGATTTTGCCCATGGTCGACGCACAGGCCAGGCTGGAGCCGGTAATGGCGGAAAACCCGCCGCAGCCCATCACCGATGCCACCGCAATGCCGCCGCGCAGGCGCAGCAGCCAGACCTTGGCTGCGTCATAAACCGCTGTGGTGATCCCGGCGCGATAGGCAATGTTTCCCAGCGCGATGAACAGCGGGATCATCGACAGATCGAAGGAGTGCAGCAGATCGAACGAGTTGTTGAAGACTAGCGACGAGGTCGCCCGGAATGCACGTTCCGGCATGAAGGTGCCAGTGCGGAACGCAAAGATTGTAAAGGCCGCCAGCGTCGCCACGCCGATCAGGGCAAAGGCAATCGGCACACGAATGGCCAGAAGCACAAGCATAACGGCAAAGGCCACAAGGCCGATCAGGGCAGGATCCACGGACAGTCTCCTCGGCAGGTCTGTTGAATGTCAGATGGGTGTCAGGTTTTGCGCAGCGCGATCTCGCCGCCGCGCAGCAAGGTCAGCGCATCGCCAGCAGCCATCGCCGCAAGCCGCAGCCATCCCAGCGCAATCCCGATGGTAAAGGCCAGCCGTCCCGGCCATTGCGGCAGGTTCAGATCGCCGTAAAACACGCTACCGGTCTGCCACTGATGCAGGAATTCGCGGCCACCCGAATACAGGATCGGCGTCAGCGCCAGCAGGCCGAACAGGGTGCCGAACACTGCCAGCCATCCCGACACGCGCGGCGGCAGCAGATTGGTCAGAAACTCCACCGCGATATGCGCCCGCTGCGCGGTTGCGGCGGCCAAGGGCATCACAATCGCCAGAACCATCAGCTCGCGCACGATGACAATGGTGTCCGGCACTGAGCTGTTGAACAGATTCAGCGCCACGACATCGGCAAATATCAGCAGCGCCAGCAGGATGATGGCCGCAGCCGATACATCAACAAATACCCGCTCAAGCCTGTGCAGCATCACGTCCTCCCTCGGAATTGCCAGGCGGCCCTACAGCCGCCGCCCGGTCTCTGCTTCGCCCTGATCAGTTGCTTCGCGTCCAGGGGTACCCTTCGGCTTCGAACTCGGCCGTGAATTCAGCCACCGCGGCGGTGTAGGTTGCCATCAGCTGGTCGGCATCCAAACCGACGCTGCGGGCATTTTCCATCCAGTCGGCAATAAAGGGTTCCGCGGCAGCATTCAGCGCAGCCTTGTCAGCCTCGCTCAGCTCGATGACCTCAATCTTGCGGGTGGTCTCGCCTGCGGTCATCGCCTTCATCGCCTTGCTGTTGGCACTGTTCACGATCTTGGCGAACTGATCCGCCAGTTCCTCGCCCGCTTGCATCAGAACTTCTTGCTGGCCAGCCTCCAGGCTGTCAAAGACCTGCTTGTTCATGAACATGCCATAGCCGCCGATCTGCCCCCAATTCAGGACAGTATAGCTATCGATCACCTCGTCCCATTTCAGCGAGGGAACGATGTAGTCATAGCCCTGGCTGCAGTCGATCAGCCCGGTATCCAGACCCTGGTAGGCCTCATAGACCGACAGGTTCACACGGGTTGCGCCCATTTCGCCGAAAACCTTGCCGTAGACGCCCGCGCCGCGGACCTTCTTGCCCTTGATGTCCTCAACCGAACGGATCGGCTCTCCGGCGCAGGCAACATTGACAGCCGAGGCCGTGAACGTGCCGATATAGATCAGGTTCTGGCGGGCCAGATGCTCGGTGATCTGGGGTTCTGAGCGCATCAGATGGTCGGCTGCACGCATGGCGACCCAGGCATTCGGACCGCCGATGGGGAAGTCAGCCAGCGAGTAGGCCGCCATTTCCTTCTGGAAATAGGCCGCAATGATCGAACCGGCATCCGCCACCCCGTCACTGATCCCCTGTACCGCAGCGCTTGCCTTGAACAGCGCGCCGCCCCATTGGACGTCCAGCCGCAGATCGCCTTCCGACAGCTCGCCGATACGGCTGTTGTACCATTTCAGCGCGGCAGGAACCGTGCCCCGGTCGGGGCCGCTGTGGCCGTAGTAAATCACGGTCTCCGCAGATACTGCCGTTGCACCAAGACCGGCCGCAATGGTCAGCCCTCCCAGAATATTCTTGATCATTCCCATGACTGGCATCTCCTCCTCGAAAGCCATTCGTTAGTTTTACTATGTGGAATTTTAAGGCGCTGTCCAGAATTATATTTCACATACTGGAATTTCTTGATGCGGTCTGCATTTGGCTCGCAGCAGAACAAGAAAACCTCTTCTGCCCTTGTGCAGGCCAAGCAGTTGACGCAACAGATCACACGCTTTCAGCCAGCTCGCTTGCAAAGGTTTCGATCAGTTTCGCTTTCAGGATTTTGCCTGTCGGCGCGGCAGGCAGGGCCGCGGCCACGATAATGCGTGCCGGCCGTTTGTAGGGCGCAAGCCGGTCATGCAGAAAGGATTTCAGCTCCGCTTCTTTCACGCTGCTGCCGGTGGCGGCGCTGACAAAGGCCAGAACCTCCTCGTTGCCTTCAACGGCACGGCCCACCACGCTTGCCACCATCACATCGGGATGCTCGGTCAGCGCCGCCTCGATCTCCACCGGATAGACATTGAAGCCGGACCTGATGATCAGTTCCTTGGTGCGTCCGGCAATATGCAGCCGCCCTTCATCGTCAAAACGGCCAAGGTCGCCGGTGCGGAAAAACCCGTCCTCTGTCAGCGCTGCAGCTGTTTGCACCGGATCACGGAAATAGCCCTTCATGATCTGCGGACCACCCACAAGGATCTCGCCGATACCTGCTTCCCGGGTGGCGCCCGGCGCGTCCAGATCCAGCTCAAGGATGCAATCGCCCATCGGCAGTCCGACGCTGATGTCAGGGTCGCCGAATGCGTTGCGGGTTGCACAAACACCGGCTGTGCCTTCAGTTAGCCCGTAGCCGTTTTGCAGCGGCAGGCCATAGAAGGCCTCCGCCTCGCGTTTCCAGGCCGGATCCAGGGGCGCACCGCCCGAGGAGACAAACCGCAGTTTGCCCGCATCATAGCGCGGCTTTCCGTGCGCGCGGGCATAGTTGAACAGATGCGCATGCATCTGCGGCACCGCGGGCAGCAGGGTCACATTCTCCTGCAATGCCTGGTACAGACGCTCTGCCGAGAATTGCGCCTCCATCCGCATCGCCGATTGCGCCAAGGTGACGGACAGCATGGTGACCAGCCCGAAAATATGGCTGAGCGGCAGCGCCAGATAGGTCACATCCGACGTTTGAATGCCCCTCACCTCGGCTGAGGCCGCCGCCCCTGCAAGAAGATTGGCATGAGTCAGCATCGCGGCCTTTGGGGTGCCGGTTGTGCCCGAGGTATAAAGCAGAAGGGCGGTTTGTTCGCGCCCGTCCTCTGACACCGGTTCCGGCACGGCGCCAGCGCGCGGCATCAGGGCCGCCGCGCCAAAGACACCCTGCACGTCCCGGGCGCCGTAGTGATCCGCATGGGCCCGGGCCGCCGCGGATGCGGCAGCCGTGAACAGGACGGCACTGGGATCGGAATGTTCAAAGATTCGGTCCAGCTCAGCCGTGGTGAGCCGGGCATTGATGGCAACCGCGGATGCGTCCAACAGGCTGGCGCCATAGAAGAATGCGATCACCTCGACGCAGTTCTCAAACACCAGAACCACCCGGTCGCCGGGCCGCACGCCTGCGGACTTCAGCTGCTCCGCCGCGGCATGTGCCGCTTGGGACATCTCCTGCCAGGTGAGGCGGCGGCCATCCTGATCCATCAGCGCCAAAGCATCGGGGCGGGTTTCAGCAGCGGCCTGCAGCAGCCCGTGTACGCGGTTATGCATGTCTTTCCTCCTCCCTTGCGCAGTCACGCCGCCAGGCCCAGCCGCCCAAAAGTCGCCAGCGCCTCAGCCTCGAGCCGGGCGGTGATTTCGACAAAAGGCTCCACCTTGTCCACAAACCCCAGCGCATGGCCCGCCGACAGCAGCCCCTGGGAGACGTCGCCAGTGGCATAGGCTTGGCGCCCTATCTTGCCGGACACATGCTTCAGCAGTTCCTGAATGCCTATCTCCGGATTGTCGCGCTCCAGCTTGGCAACTGTCTCGGTGGTTTGGTTGCGCAGGCTGCGCACAGTGTTGCGCACCGAGTGCATGGTCAGCTGCGTGTCCAGCTCGCTCGCATTCACCATCGCCTGCTTGTAATCCGGATGCGCGGTCAGCTCGCTGGCAACCAGGAACCTTGTGCCCATCACCACGCCCGCCGCACCCATCACCAGCGCGGCCATGATCTGCTTGCCGTGCCCGATGCCGCCGCCGATCAGCCAGGGGATGGTCAGCCGGTCCTCAGCCAGGCCTGCATTGACCATGCTGCCAACCATATCCATTCCGGGATGGCCGCCACATTCGGCGCCGACAATCGACACCATATCGACTCCCACCTGTTCGGCCTTCACCGCATAGCGCAGGCTGGGCGCCTTATGCAGCACGGTGATCCCGGCATCCTTTAGGATGGGTATAAACGCCTCGGGACTGCGCCCGGAGGTTTCAACAAACTGCACGCCTTCGTCCGCGATCAACCTGAACACCTCCTCGGTCTTCTCCCCCGGCACCAACTTGGGGATCATCGAGACATTGACGCCGAATGGCTTGCCTTCGCACATCTCGCGGCAGCGGCGGATCTCGGTACGCAGATCGTCCATCTCAGGGAAACTGGCCGCAGTGATGAAAGAGATTATCCCCGCCCGTGCCGCAGCCGATACATATTCGGCATTGGCCAGCCATTGCAGGCCGCCCGCCACAACCGGCAGCCGGGTGCCATAGGTCCGGGTCACAGGCGTGTCGAAAATCGCAGGAAGAGCAGAAGTATGCATCATGTCGGTCTCCTTACCGGAATACTGGGGAAGTTTTGCTGAGAAAGGCGCCGATGCCCGCCTGGGCCTCGTCACCGCCAAGGGCCTTGGCCATGGCATCGCGTTCATGGTCGAGCTGGTCCTCGAAACTGGCGGTTTCGGCCTGATTGAGAAGCTTCTTGATGTCCGCAATCGCAATCTCAGGGCCACGGGCCACCGCATCAGTCAAGGCTTCGGCCTGCGCCAAGGTGCGCCCCTTGGGAGCCAGCTCCGTCACCGCACCCAGCTGATGCATCCGCTCAGCGCTGAGCGGTTCCGCCAGCATAGCCATTCGCGCCACAGTTGCCCGCGGCAGTGCCTGTGTCAGGGCATAGGTGGCGCCGCCATCTGGCACCAGGCCCGCTTTGACATAAGCCAGAGTGAACTTGGCCCCGTCTTCCGCGACGATCATGTCAGCCGCCATCGCCAGGGACAGCCCGGCCCCAGCCGCGCCGCCTTCGACTGCTGCAATCACTGGCTTGGGGCAGTTCCGGACCGCACGGATCAAGGCGTTCAGCTTCCCGATTTGCACCTGCCGTTCTTCAAAGGACATCGCGCGGCGCTCTTTCAGCATGTTCAAGTTGCCGCCGGAGCAAAAGAACCCGCCCTCGCCCGCCAAGATCACTGCCGCAATCGCAGGGTCCCCTGCCGCACGCGCCAATCCGTCCAGCAAGCCTTGGTAATATTCATAAGACAGGGCATTGCGCATTGCTGAGTTGCAGTTCCAGATAACCAGGGTCCTGTCGCGGACCTCATGCCGATAGAGCGTACTCATGCCGCATCCTCTAATGCTGTTCCGCGCACGCGTTTAAAAACACCGGTGGAGGCTGCGATCAGCCGCCCCGTTTCGTCCCGCAGGTCGCAAGAGACAAATTTGGTTGTGCCCCCGCCCCCAGTGATCCGTCCGGTCGCCCGCACGCGACCATGCCGAGCCACTGCCATGTAATTGACGTTCAGCGACAGGGTGAGGAAAGGGGTGGTGCCCCGCGGATCGCACGACAGGCTGGCAGTTATACCACTGGCAGTGTCCAGCAGCGTCGCTGCAACTCCGCCATGCAAGCCGCCCTGGCGATTTAGGTGCAGGCTAGAAATCTCCAGCGCGCAATGCGCCTCAATCGCGTCCGGGTCAAATTCGACGCCATAACCCATCGCTTCAAACAGCGGGAGCAGGGGTCTGTCAGGGCGGACCAACGGCATAGCTTATCCTGCCTTAAGCGCGATGAAGCGCTCCAAATGGTAATCGGAGTCGCCAAACAGATGGTCGATCATCGTCAGCCGACGGGCGAAATGGGACAGCGCATATTCATCAGTCATGCCGATGCCGCCATGCATCTGGATGCATTCCTCGGCCACCAGCGCCCCGGCCCGGCCAATCAGGTTCTTGGCGGCGCTGGCGTGGATTTTGCGCACATCACGCGGCTGATCCAGGTTGCCTGCCAGGTTGATCACGGCTGAGCGCGCCTGCTCCACCTCGATCAACATGTCCGCCATACGGTGCTGCAGCGCCTGAAACTTGCCGATCGGCATACCGAACTGCTTGCGCTCCTTCAGGTAGCTGATGGTCAGGTCCTTGGCGGCCTCCATCGCCCCCAACGCCTCTGCGCAGATGGCTGTCAGGCCACGGGCAACAGCGGCTTCCAGCGCGTCCAGCCCTTCTCCGGCAGCACCCAGCCGGGCCGCATCCGTCAGCCGCACCCCGTCCAAGGTAACCGTCGCAGAAGGGATCCCGTCCATGTTGCGATGGCCATTGACGGTCACGCCCGGCGTGTTTACCGGCACCAGAAACAGGGAAATGCCTGCCATATCCGCCGCAGCGCCGGTCTCCCGCGCCGAAGCCACCAGGGTCTGCGCCCCGGCGCCATACAGCACATGGGTCTTGATACCGTTCAGCACGATGGCATCGCCGTCGGCAACCGCCGTGGTTTCCACATGGTTCAGGTCATAACGCGCGCCTGCCTCGCCCTGCGCCAGCGCCGCCACATGGGTTCCGGCGATAATCTCATCCACCAGCTCGCGCTGGCGGTCGTTGCCCAGTGCGGCAATCAGCCCGCCAGCCAGCACTGCCGGCAGCACCGGTTCAATCACTCCGGCGCGGCCAACCTCTTCAAACACCACCATCAGGTCAAAGCCTTCGCCCCCGAAACCGTCCTGATCCTCGCGGAACATGGCACCCAGTACGCCCAATTCGGCCAGCTCGGCATAAATCTCAGCATCATAAGGTTCGCTTGAGGCAATCAGCGCCCGCCGGTTTTCGTGTGAATACTTGTCCGCCAGAAACCGCCGCAGCGTATCGCGCAGCATCGCCCGTTCTTCGGTTAGATTGAAATCCATGTCGCCTGCCCCCGTTACAGCCCCAGAATGGCCTTGGTGATGATGGTGCGCTGCACCTCGTTCGATCCGCCGAAGATCGACAGCTTGCGCATGTTGAAATAGGTTGGCGCCGCCGCCGCCGCGTGGTCCGGCCCTAACGCGGCTGCATTGCTGCCGCCGTCCAGAAAATCAGGCTGGAACGGCAGCGCGTCCGGCCCCATCGCCCGACGCAGCAGCGATGTTAGCTCCTGCCGGATCACCGTGCCCTTGACCTTCAGCATCGAGCTTTCGGCGCCGGGCGCCTGCCCCTTGGCCGCTGCCGAGACAACCCGCAGGTTGGTAGTCGCCATCGCCATCAGGTCGATCTCTGCCTGCGCCATCCGGGCCGCGAAATGCGGGTTCTCCGCCAGCAGCTGCCCGCCGGATTTCACCCGCCCGGCAACATGTTTCAGCGTGGTCAGCAGCGCATTCGAAAAACCAACCCCGGCAATATTGGTGCGCTCATGGGTCAGCAGGTACTTGGCATAGGTCCAGCCCTTGTTCTCCTCACCCACCAGGTTTTCCGCAGGCACCCGGACGTTTTCAAAGAACACCTCGTTCACCTCCGGCTCGCCGTCAATAAGCACGATGGGGCGCACGGTGACACCGGGCGTCTGCATGTCGATCAGCAGGAAGGAGATACCTTCCTGTTTCTTGGCATCCGGATCCGTCCGCACCAGGCAGAAGATCCAGTTGGCGTGCTGGCCCAGCGTGGTCCAGGTCTTCTGGCCGTTGACCACATAGTGATCGCCCTCGCGCACCGCGCGTGTCTTGACCGCGGCGAGGTCGGAGCCCGCGCCCGGCTCGGAATAGCCCTGGCACCACCAGTGCTGGCCGTTCAGAATGCGCGGCAGAAAGCGCTGGCGCTGGTCTTCGGACCCAAAGGCCAGCAGGACCGGCGCCAGCATCGACAGGCCAAACGGCAGGCTGCGCGGGGCATGGACGAGACAGGCTTCCTCCTCGAAGATATGGCGCTGCACCGCATTCCACTCGCAGCCGCCATAGGCCTGCGGCCAGTTCGGCGCCAGCCAGCCGCGCGCATTCAGCAGGCTGTGCCACAGTTCCATGTCCGCCTTGGCCAGCCGCTTGCCCAGCCGCACCTTTTCGCGCAGCTCACGCGGCAGGGTTTCTTTAAGCCACTGGCGGACCTCTGTCCGGAACGCCTGTTCTTCCTTGGTGTAGTTCAGATCCATCGCGTGGTGCCCCTCAGAAGATTTCAAACAAGCCGGCCGCGCCCATGCCGCCACCGATGCACATGGTGACAACGCCCAGCCTGGCGCCGCGCCGCCGTCCTTCCAGCATCAGGTGCCCGGTCATCCGCGCGCCGGTCATGCCGAACGGATGGCCGATCGAAATCGAACCGCCGTTGACGTTGCAAATCTCCGGGTCGATCCCCAGCCGGTCGCGGCAGTAGAGCGCCTGGGAGGCGAAGGCCTCGTTCAGCTCCCACAGATCAATGTCGCTGACCGTCAGCCCGTGCCGCTGCAGCAGGCGCGGCACCGCATAGACCGGGCCGATGCCCATTTCGTCCGGCTCGCAGCCCGCCACGGCAAAGCCCTTGAAAGCGCCCAGCGGTTCAGCGCCTTCGCGCACGGCCACCGCGCTGTCCATCAGCACCAGAGCCGCAGCGCCGTCGCTGAGCTGCGAGGCATTGCCCGCGGTCACGAAATGGCCATCGCCCTGCACCGGCGCGAGCCCCGCGAGTCCTTCGAGCGTGGTATTGGGCCGGTTGCAGTCGTCCATGGCAAATGTCACTTCCTTGCGGGTGATCTCGCCGCTTTCCTTGTCCTTGAAGGCCTGAGTCACGGTGATAGGCACAATTTCATCATCCAGACGGCCCGCTGCCTGCGCCGCAGCCGTGCGCTGCTGGCTGGACAGCGCCAATTCGTCCTGCGCTTCGCGGCTGATGCCATAGCGTTCGGCGACGATGTCAGCGGTCTGGATCATCGGGAGATACAGTTCCGGCTTGTTTTCCAGGATCCAGCTTTCCCGCGCCTGCGGCGGGCGTGCGGGCGGCATCTGGCTTATGCTTTCCACCCCTCCCCCGATCGCGGCCGGCGCGCCCTCCATCACAATCGAATGCGCCGCCATGGCGACCGCCTGCAGCCCGGAAGAGCAGAAGCGGTTCACGGTGGCCGCGGAAACGGACACCGGCAGCCCTGCGCGGATCACCGACTGGCGGGCAATGTTGGACCCGGTCCAGCCTTCGGGGTAGCCGCAGCCGACCAGCGCGTCCTCGATCAGGTCCGGCGCAATGCCGGCACGCTGCACCGCATGGCTGATGGCATGGCCCGCCATAGTGGCTCCATGGGTTTCATTGAATGCCCCGCGGTAGGATTTGGCCAGACCGGTGCGCGCGGTGGAGACGATGACCGCCTGTTTCATTGAAAACTCCTTCAGGTGTTGAGGCTGGCAAAGGTCCGGCCTTCGGCGGCCAGACGTTCCAGCAGCGGCGCAGGCTGCCAGAGCAGGGGATCTTCCTCGTGGAAGCTGCAGATATCCTGCAGGATCCTGTCCAGCCCGATGGTATCGGCATAGTGCATCGGCCCGCCGCGCCAGCGCGGAAACCCGTAACCGTTCAGCAGGGTCACATCCACATCCAGCGGTCTCAGAGCGATGCCATCCCCGACCACGCGCGCAGCCTCGTTCACCATTGCAGCCATGTAGCGGCGGATGATTTCCGCTTCGCCGATGCTGCGGGGCGTGATGCCCTTGGCAGCCCGTTCCGCCGCGATGATCTCTTCCACCTCAGGGTCAGGACGAGGGCTGCTGGCGCCCTCCTCGTAGATATAGAAACCGCGCCCGGTCTTGCGCCCGAACCGGCCCAATTCGCAAAGCCGGTCGGCAAATTCGGGATAGGTCTCCCCTGGGTCACGCGCCGGAGCCAAACGTTTGCGGTTCGCCCAGCCGATATCCAGCCCGGCCAGATCGCCCACTGCAAACGGCCCCATCGCCAGGCCAAAGCCCGTCAGCGCCCTGTCGACCGAATAGGGGCTCGCCCCTGCCAGCACCATGCCGTAGACCGCCTTGCTGTAGTGCGACAGGATCCGGTTGCCGATAAAGCCGTCGCAGACCCCCGCGCGCACCGCCACTTTTTTCAGCCGCTTGGCCAGTGCAAAGCCCGTCGCCACTGCGTCCGGGGCAGTATCAGCCCCCACCACAACTTCCAGCAGCCGCATAAGATGCGCCGGCGAAAAGAAATGCAGACCAATCACATCCTGCGGGCGGCTGGTCATTGCCGCAATCCGGTTCAGGTCCAGGTACGAGGTGTTCGACGCCAGAATGGCTCCTGGCTTGCAGACCTTGTCAAGCCGGGTGAACACGTCCTTCTTGACGTCCATGCTTTCAAACACGGCTTCGATCACCAGATCCGCCTGTGCGAAGTCCTCGTACGCAGTGGTGCAGCGGAAGGCTCCGGCAAGCATGGCATCGCGCTGCGGCCCGGACAGCTTGCCGCGTTTCACTGCACTGTCCAGCATCTTTCCGACACTGGCCGCTGCCATTGACGCTGCCGCCTCATCGCGCTCAACCAGGGTCACGTCAAGGCCGCTAAGCAAAGCGCTGACGGCTATCCCGGTCCCCATTGTGCCGCCGCCGACTACACCCATCCGGTAGATTTCACGCGGTTCAACTCTTTCGGCATCCGGCAGCTTTCCAGCCTGCCGCTCGGCAAAGAAGGCATGGATCAGAGCCTTACTCTGATCGGAAGCCATCAGGTCCTGAAACAGTGCGCGCTCTTTCTTCAGCCCCTCGGCGAACGGCAACGACATTGCCGCCTCCACCGCATCCAGGCAGGCCATTGGCGCAACAGCCCCGCGTGCGGCCTGGGCTGTTTTGGCCCGGAAGGCCGCCATATCCGCCGGCTCCAGTGTATTGCACGGCAGGCTGCCGGACGGGCGCGGCCCCTTGCCAGTCGCGATCAGGCCCCGTGCGAAGGCAACGCCTTCGGCGCAGGCATCGCTGCTGTCCGCAATCCGGTCAATCAATCCCATCGAGAGCGCCGCATCGGCATCAACCGGTTTGCCGCCGGTGATCATCCGGGCTGCATCTGCCGCCGGGATCAACCGGGGCAGGCGCTGAGTGCCGCCTGCGCCGGGCAGCAGCCCCAACGACACCTCCGGCAGGCCGAACCGGGTATCCTTCACTGCAACGCGGTAGTGCGCCCCCAGGGCAATCTCCAGCCCGCCGCCAAGCGCGTTTCCGTGCATCGCGGCAATGACCGGCACAGGCGCCGCTTCGATTTCATTAATGAGATCCGGCAGAACCGGCGCCTGGGGCGGCTTGCCGAATTCCCGTATATCCGCTCCGGAAAAGAAGCTGCGGCCCGCGCAACAGATAACCACCGCCTTGGTCTGCGCGCTGTTCTGCGCCCTCCGCAAACAGTCCTGCAAGCCAGCGCGCACCGCGTGCGAAAGAGCATTCACCGGCGGGTTCTCCACCGTCACAACAGCAATGCCGTCATCCATTGCCAGATTGACCAGGTTCACCATTTCACCCCGCACGTTGCTCTCAGAATCTCTTGCTTTAGTTTTGCTACCTAATCCGATCTCTAATTTCAATATGTAAAATTAGATTCCTTTATGCAGAATTTAACGTCCAGCGAAACAGCTGCTCATCTACAAGGTCGCACAGGACGCGGCATATAACGCGAACACGCACGCACTCACTGTCAACCGTGTGGAGTGTCGGCCAGTCAGGTTCCGGACTGAGGCTCATGATGAAGGGCCGCTTCTGCAGTCGCTCAAGCATGCACACGCATGTGCGGCGAACTTCCGGAGACCGCCCACCCTCCAGGAGTGAGAAGGGCCAAACAGCGGTTCCGGTCACGTCTGTTTTGGGCTGCCTGCCGTCATTGCTTCCGGCGACGGGAGCGGCGGCTTTGTCCGGCAACCTGTAGATCCAAGTTCTCTTCCTCGCGGCGACATGCATGAACGGCTGGTTTTCACGCCGCGCAGCCGCTCCGAAAACGATGCGGTCGCAGTAATTCTCTCGCTGCGAGCGCGCGCAGCGAAATTTTGACACTTCCGCTCAGGGCTCAAACCGGCCGATCTCCGCGCCGCGGCGGCCCTAGGCGCGTCCTGAAGGCCTTGGTGGGCGAGGTCGGCCCTGAGCCGACATCCAGCAGCTGATCTCGATGCTGCAGCCGCAGCCCGCATTGCCGCCATTCACTGCAAGAGAAAAATCTGATGACCGGCGAACTCACAGTGTGCCGGACTTTTGCAGCCGTCAGGCCTTGCAAAACCAAAGTTTGCTTCCTGTTTAAGTAGGCCCGCTATCTTTGATGCGTGCTGCTCTTTATTAATCAAGCTTGCAGGCGCTGATCCCGGACAAACAGCAAAAAGCGGTAGCCGGCTCCCTTTTGCGGGAGCCGGTTTTTTTAGGGGCTTGCATCTGACGCTCATTACCCAACGCAGATCGTGGGTTCATGCCACCAGTCGCGCCTCAGATTGCAGGTTGCGCTCCACCGGTACCGCAGGCGCAGGCATCGCTTGCTGCGCTCGCTCTGCGATAAGCTGTGTGACCCGGCGCGAGCCGGAGAACGATGCCCAGGCAAGGATCCGGATAAAGCGGGCCTCGTCGGGGTCGAAATCCAAAATTGCTTCGGCCATCTTTTCATCCACCTGATAAGGAGCCTTGGCGAGAACGATGGCAAGCTCTGCGATCGCCCGTTCCTGTCCTGAAAGGCCCTGCACTTCGTGCGCAGCCCAAGACCGGCTGAGCGGCATCTGTTCGCCCTGCCAGACCGACAGCGACTGAGAAACGACTTGCTTCACGCGCGGTGACACTGCCTGATTGGCTTCGCGTTCCACGGCGGAGGTCCAGCGTGCCAAGGCATCTGCGACGCGGGGATTGGGCTTCGCCCAATTCATGTCTTCCGGCAGTTCTGCCTCTGGCAATAGTGGTAGCGCACGGCCGGGCTTCAGCGGGAGTCTTCGTGTCACTTCCAGCTCGGATCCAAACAGCCGCAGCAGAATGGCTTTGGCCGCCTGTAGTCCGAACGGGGAACTTACGGGTGAATCTTCCATCACCACATGGCTGAAGCGGTTGATATCGCCCATGCCCATGATCGTTCCCAAAACTTCTGGCATCTGCTCCGGGGTAAAGGGCGGCTTGGAGACCCCGGTATTTCCCGGTGTCGCGACCTGCCGGACCCAGTCCAGGCGGGCGCGCAGCTTTGCATCCGTTGCTCTCAGTTCGTTGCGGGCGAAGATGTCTCCGGCAGCTTCGTGGTCGCCGGCGGCATGCACGAGGCTGACAAGCATGTCCTCGCAATAGGGGCAATCGTTCAGCTGTGACAGCACGGCGCTGATGGCGTCCTTTGTGGTTCGGTCAACCCGGTCTGCAACAAGCATGGATTCACGCCCGCCGGTCCAGATAGCGGCCATCAATTCGGGCACTTTCGACCGGCTTGTCAGAGAGCCGTTTTTGAAAAAGTCCTCGCGGATCATGTCGTAGACCGTTTTCGTCAAGCCCGTGGCCTTGCGGGCAGGTACAGCGCGGACATAGCGCATAGTTTTCACCGACATCGTATCGAACAGCCAATATCTGAGTATTGCAGGCAGCATTTCGTTCCCTCCTTTGGAAGTCTTCACGGTTAGAGGATCGAAACTGGCTCCTAAAATTTCCAGTATGAAGATTGTATTAGTTCATCTTCGATGGCGCTGGAATTATGTCGATGCAAGTTTTACTTATTGTTATTGTTGAGTAATACCGGTTCGACGATTGGCGAGTTAGTTTTACCGGGGGAAAGTTTGATACGAAATTTGTACTGAATGGATTTGATTTTTCCTTTAGGCTTTCGGGCATGAGTACCTATGGACAGTTCTGCCCGATCGCCAAAACCTCCGAAATCCTCGGAGAGCGCTGGACCAATCTCGTGATCCGCGAGCTGGGTGCCGGCAGTGAGACCTTCAATGACTTACGGCGCGGGATGCCGCTGATCCCGCCCTCGACACTGTCAGCGAGATTGAAATCTCTGGAACACGCTGGCGTGGTCTCGCGCATCGAAGTCGGCAGAGGCGTCAGGTATAGGCTGACGGAGGCAGGGCGCGAGCTGAAGCCAATCATCGTGCAGATGGGGATCTGGGGGCATCGTTGGGCCCGGAGCAACCTTACGCCGGACGAGCTGGATCCTTCCATGCTCATGTGGGACATCCACAGAACCATGAATGTCGACTATTTTGGTGACGGCAGGACAACGATCTATGTCGAGTTCAGCGACTTCACCGCCAAGTCCCGCCGCTGGTGGCTGGTTGTCGAGAGTGGCGAGGTCGACGTCTGCATGAAGGACCCCGGGCATGATATTGATATGTCGATTACGACCGACATCCGCACGCTGACCGGCGTCTGGATGGGGGACACAGCCTTGGGACAGGCCCTGCGCGATTATCGTATCAGGCTGTCCGGTTCCGGCAGATTGAAACGGGACATCGCAACCTGGCTGGGCCGCAATTACTTTGCCGATATTCCACCTGCGAAAGGGGCCGGGAATAAATAGGTTGGGCGCGATGCCGCAAGCAAGGCCGGTGCTGCTGCAATTCCTACGCGTACTCAGATTGGCGGCCTCTAAAAAAGGATGCCGCGAAACCAGTTTCTCAGGAAAGCGGTCTTTCGTGAAATATTAAGCATTTGCAAAATTGGCTCGCAGTCGACCTCGGATGCGGCGCAGCATCCGCCTTGACCCAAGCCAGCTTGTCACGACCGTCCCGCACCGGAAGCTCGACCTAGCACCTTAATGCCTCAGTGCGGCCCCTCATAGCTGCCTTTTCGCTGCGCTTGCTTAAACACGGAGCCCGGGAATTCCGGCAGCGCGGCCCCATAAGGATCGTGATCACGATAGTGATTTCATCAGAAGCACCCAGCACTCGGTGTCTGTTTCCCAATCCTCTTTCTGACACGGGGCTTGAGCGGCCTCTTTGTATCCCTTTCGTTCGTACAGACGACGCGCGCCAATGTTGTCTCCGGCCACGATGACGCTCATCCTGGTTAAACCCTCGGCCAAAGCAATTTCGTCTGCCAGATCCAGCAAGCGTGATCCATAACCCTTACCGCGGTGCTCGGGATAGCAAGCCAGAACGTTCACATACCAGCTTTCGAGTGCCTGGTTCTCCAATTCCTGCAATGGCCGAAACAGGGCCGGGAAATCCTCGCCTATCTCCACCGGTTCCGCCCCGATCTTGTAGCCGGTCAGGCTCGCCACCGCACCGCTTCCGAAATCCACCACGACAATCTGTCCGTCACGCGCCTTTTCGGCCTGTCTTGCACGGCCGATCTTCCAAGGGTCTTGGCCATCTTCCGCAAGGCCGGTCCAGATGTAGTAAGGCAGCCCTTCTCCGGCATAGTTCACGAGATCGGCGAGCTGAGATGCATCCGATTCCCTGGCCAGTCGCAGCGGTGGTTCTAACTCTATCATTCACCCCTCCAGTGTTTGGGTTGTGGAGTTGGCGTCGGTCCGTGTGCCCGAACAAGCGTAACGGTTTTAACGCCTTCGATATAGGCGACACAGCTCAAAGCTGCCTTGTGGTACCGCAGCTCCATTTCCTTCCCGTCTCGAGGTCGTCAGACCATCTGGATGACAGCAGCTCAGCCCGAAGCCGCCATCGGGTCGAATTGCCCTGATGGAAGAAGCGAATGTTCATATGGCCGCCGTCAAGCAATAGAAATTCCGGACGAAAGCAAAATATGACGAAACCAGTAAATTGCCGATCTTCGGCTTCAGGACGTTTCGTTATGCTTCGGTAAATTTCCTGCCAAGGCAATCGGGGAAAACCTTTGCCGGTAGCGGGCCGGCGGCACACCTGTCCGCCGCCGGAACAGCTTGCGAAAATAGGAGGGATTTGCATAACCCACTTCTTCACTGATCTCATCGATCTGCAGGCCGGTCGTTTCCAGCAATTGCTTTGCTTCTTCGATGCGCAAAGTTTGAACGTAGTCGATAGGTGTATAACCGGTCGCCGCGCGGAAACGCCGGTTAAATGTTCGCTCATTGAGGTTAGAGCGGCGCGCAAGCCTGCCAACGATGTTACTCTCGTGGTAGTTTTCAGCGATCCAGCTCTGGGCATCCGCGATCACGGAGTCCGCGTGCCGGTGGGCGGTCCGCGCGCCGGCATACATCAACTGCCCCTCTGCCCGCTCGCCAAACAGGAATATCTTTGCGATCCGGACCGCTTCTTGTCCGCCGGCAAACCGCGCGACAAGATACAACGCGAGATCTTCCCAGGACGACGCCCCGCCACTGGTCACGATGCGGTCCGCCTCGCCGGCTGTGCTCAGGATGCGCTCCGGCGCCAGATTTACAGACGGATAGAATTTTTTGAACTGTTCAACACTTGCCCAATGGCAGGTAGCTTGCTGCCCGTTGATAAGCCCAGCCTCAGCGAGAACCAGCGAGCCTGTGCAGACCGAACAGATGATGGCTCCTTGGTCGAAGCATTCGCGCAACCAGGCGCATTCTTCCGGCCAGCTGCCGCGCGGATCAAATGAAGCGCCGACAGCGATGTCGGGCACAATCACAACATCGGCCGGGCCAAGTTTTGCCTGAGGCGTGATCTCAATGCCGACCGCGGTCGGAATTGAGGCAAGGGACCGCGCTACGATTGCCGGTGAGAAGCGGACAGGTGTGTTTGCTTCTCCGGTCATATCCGACCATGCCCGGCCGACCGATTGGAACACTTCGTAAAGCCCGTACAAGGCCAGCGGCGTCGCTTGGGGCAGCGCCAAAAGCGCAAACTTTGTGTCCCGGGTCTTACCTTCCATGTGGGATTTTGTCCGAAAAGGGCCGTTTCTGTCCATAGCCGATCTGACGGCATGCGCGGGCCGGGGGTAGGCAGGGGTAGAAATTTCGAAAGGAACCACCAATGACCCACCACGCTGCCCTCCCTCCTGTGTTCGACCAAACCAGGGCCGAAGCATTTCTTGACACAGTTGCAGCAACCCTGAACAACGGTGCCGTGGCCGCTATGATTTCAGTCGGCCACCGCCTGGGTCTGTTTGACACGCTTACCTCACTGCCGCCCAGCCAAAGCGCCACAATTGCCAAAACCGCAGGGCTGGCCGAGCGTTACGTGCGGGAATGGCTTGCGGTAATGGTGACGGGGCAGATCGTTGACTATGTGCCGCAAGAAGGAACCTACAGCCTGCCGTCCGAACACGCCGCGTGCCTGACTGCCGGCGCACCGTTCGGGAACCTGGCTGTCTATGCTCAGTCGGTTGCGCTTTTCGGCAAGGTCGAGGACCGCTTGATGCAAGCCTTCCGAGACGGCGAAGGAATTCCGTACAGCGATTACCCCTGCTTTCACCAAATCATGTCCGAGGACAGTGAACAGACCGTTGTCGCTGGCATTGGCGAGATCATTCAAACACTGGCCTCCGATTTCGCCGAACGGCTGGATCAGGGCATCGACGTTCTGGACGCCGGTTGCGGTGCCGGGCTTGCGGTGATCCGGCTGGCTGAACTGCACCCAAACAGCCGGTTCAAAGGGATTGATCTTTGTCCGGATGCTATCGAGATGGCCCAGGGCACCGCAGCGTCACGCGGCGTGAGCAATGTTGGGTTTGAGGTGCGGGACCTGTCCGGTTTCGATGAAGCCTCAGCCTACGATCTGATCACCTCTTTCGATGCGGTGCATGACACCAAGGACCCCGAGGAGCTTTTGAAATCCTATCACCGGGCATTGCGTCCTGGCGGCGTTCACCTCATGCAGGACATCGGCGGGTCGGTGCGGCTCGAAAACAACCTCGATTTTCCCTTCGCCGCCTTTCTCTATGCCATTTCCTGCAGCCACTGCACTCCAGTGTCTCTGGCGCAGGGGGGCAAGGGCCTCGGCACCATGTGGGGCTGGGAGACGGCTGAAACGATGCTGCGCCAGGCAGGTTTCCAGAGACCGGTGCGCAGTGTTCTGCCGCATGACCCGATGAACGTCTGGTTTGTCAGCCGGAAAGAGGCGCCGGTATGAGGCATGAACGTATTGTTGTCGTCGGCGCCGGCCCGTTCGGGCTGGCGCTGGGGCGTGAACTCCGCAGGCTGGGGTTTGACCCGCTCATTCTGGAACGCGGCAGCGCAGTGGCCTCCGCCTGGCGGTCCCGCCATCCGCAACTGCAGTTGAATACGCACCGTGTGAACTCAGGCCTGAGGGGCCAGCCGATACCACGCACCGCAGGCACCTGGCCAGCGCTACCAGAATATGTCGCCTACCTCGACCGCATTGCCAGGCAATCCCGGTGCCGGATCGAAGTGAATTGCACGGTGCAAAAACTGGAACACGACGCAGGCACATGGTTACTGAAAACCGGCAAGGGCAAGATACGTGCGGATCAAGCCGTTCTTGCAACCGGCTTCGATCACACTCCAGTTCTTCCCGACTGGCCTGGGTCCAGCGGCTTTTCCGGTTCGATTTTGCATTCCCGGGACATGGGTGATGCAAGAAGATACCGAAACAAGTCAATGCTGGTCGCGGGCGCCGGAAACTCAGCCGTAGACTGCCTGAACGTACTGGCGCGGGCTGAAACCGCTGATCTAAGTGTTTCGGTGCGTACTGGCGGCACGACGGTGCCCGCGGAACTATTTGGCTTTCCTTTACAGTTGACTGCGCCTCTCCTGGAACATCTCCCCGCCCGTTTGGCTGATGGAGTACTGTCAGGGGTGGAACGGGTTGCTTTTGGCGATCTATCCAAGCTCGGGCTGAACCGATACCGCGCGGGAGCGGCGTCCCGCCTGAAAAACGAGCATGTGGCACCAGCAGTGGACCGCGGCTTCGTTGCAGAGCTGAAACGCGGCAAGATCCCGGTGTTTCCGCAGATCGCCAGGTTCGCATCCGATCAAGTGCATTTTGATGACGGCCGAACACTGCGGCCTGATTTTGTTATTGCAGCGACAGGCTACCGCAGCGGGCTGGAAAGCATTGCCGGGCATCTTGGAGTGCTGGACGAAGCCGGACGGCCGCGATGCTACGAGACGGCCGTTCGGCCAGGGCTTCGGTTCGCGCTGATGCCGCCGCCCCTTGGCGGATCGCTGCGGGCGATCTCAAAGAAAGCACCGGTGATTGCCCGTTCAATCGCGCGAGATTTGAATTGAGGCATCAAGGCTGTTTGCACGACCCGGCAGGCAAACGAAGTACGGTGAGCGAGCCGAGTTCCGCGCACCCTGTCGGCACTGCAAATCCGGAAACAGGGCTTTGCCGACCTTGGAAATCAAACGGCTTGGACCCTAAAACTTCCCAGTTGGGATTGTCCTCTTTTTTGGTCTCACGAACTGTCCTCGCTGTCGCAGCAAATGGCCGCTTACCGCCCGACTTGCATGAGTACCAGTCCCAGCTGCGAGGCAGGCCGGAGGTTCGCTTAGGGCTGCTAGTGACCGACTGCGCCCGCAGCAATTTGGCCTGGTGCTCATAGCAGCTGGTGGCACAGCAGGAACAGGCAGCTTCGCCGATTGAACCTGCAAATCAGCCCTAGTTTTCCTGAAGGAAGTCAGATCAAACCTAACAGATCCCGCGAGCAGATAACGGGAATTGGGTCAACAATCTGACAGAAAGGTCAGTTTTGCTTGGCATTTGACATTTGGGAAGTGGCGGACCGAGGAGGATTCGAACCCCCGACCCCTTGATTCGTAGTCAAGTACTCTATCCAGCTGAGCTATCGGTCCACTGCGGCGGGGTTTAACCACACCAACCCAAGGCCGCAACCCCAAAAAATACTGCGTTCAAAGATTCTGGCCATCAAGATATGCTCTGGCGCTTCCAGCAGCAGTTCCTCCGGTGCTTGCATTCGCCCCGTCCGGCTGCAGCCCCCGCATGCGTGCTCCTTAACAGAGGCCTGACCAAGGGTGCATAAATCTGCTAAAGATTGTGCTAGTGTCAGGCACCCACTCATTTTCCGGCTGCTCTGTCACCGGGATACAGATACGGCAAGGCAAAGGAGGCCGCCGATGCCAGAGAGCGAGTCTGCAGTTTTCCGGCTCCGGCCGCTGGAACCGGATGATTTCGCCACAATGGCTGTCTGGTTCGAAAATGTGTCTGATCTGGCCCGCTTTGACCGCTCTGCCAGGGCACCCTGCAATACTGCTGCAATGGAGACTTCCTGGGGTCCGGCTGAAGAAACAGAAAGAAACCCCGCAAAATGCTGGTTTGCTATTACTGCAGAATCCGGGGAACTTTGCGGGATTTCAGGCTTAGAAAGCATTTCAGCCGTGAACCGTGATGCCGTCATAGCGCTGTTCGTAGAAGAGCAATGGCGCCGGCAAGGAATTGGCATCCGGTCAATGGCACTGGTTTTGGACTTTGCCTTCCGCCAGATCGGGCTAAATCGCGTTACATCCTACTACCGGGCCGACAATAAGCACAGCCAGCAAATGACATCACGCGCCGGCTTTGCAACAGAAGGCAGGATGCGCGAAGCTTGGTTCGCCGAAGGCCGGCATTTCGACATGGTCAGTGTCGGACTTTTGCTCGGCGATTGGAACGACCGCCGCCAGGTACTGGCACGGGAACTAGACGCCTCCTGCAGCGTCGGCTTCCGCGGCGGAGCTGATTCTGGCTGGGCTTGGCCGCCAGGCCCGCAAGATCCGCCAGACGGATGAACAGCATTAGCCCGCCCTGGTACCGCACGGCAGCGGATCCGGCTTGCGGCCGGTCTCAGCCATTCTCGCAGGAGGAGGTCAGCTTGTGAGCGGCAAAGACAAGACTTCTACAGTCCGGCGTCAACTTGGGGCGGTACTGTTTGCCGATGTGGTTGGTTATGCCCGGCTTATGGGCAACGACGAAATCGATACTTACAGTGCCCTCAAATCCCTCTTGGAGCAACTTGAAGCCGCCTGTCAGGCACATGACGGGCAGGTTGTTGCTGTTCGGGGCGACGGTGTACTTGCCTTGTTTGAAACGGCCACGGATGCGGTGAAGTTCGGGGTCGAGCTGCACCGTATTGCCGAGCAGAACAACAACTCGCGTCCGGAAGATCAGCAGCTGCGATTCCGGGCGGGGGTGCATATGGGTGAAATCCTTGTCGACGACCGCGGTATTCACGGCGACAACGTCAATATTGCTGCCCGCCTGCAAGAAATCGCCGAACCGGGCCGGGTGTATGTCAGTGCAGCTGTGTACGAGCAGATCCGAAACCGGTTGCGCTTTGGCTTTGAATTCCTGGGCCCCCAACAGCTCAAGAACATTGCAGACCCAGTTCCTTCCTATTGTGTTCGCAGCGAAATCGAGGGCGCCGCGATGGCCGCGACTTTACGCCCGGACCGCCCGCCTGCGCATCCGCAACTGCCGGGCATTCCATCGGTTGCGGTGCTGCCCTTTACTAGCTTGGGCGACGAGGAAACCGACAGCTGGTTTGCCGATGGGCTGACAGAGGACATCATCCTGAACCTGTCCAAGTTCAAAAACCTCTTTGTCATTGCCCGCAATTCCGCATTCTTCTTCAAGGCGCGCTCAATGCCGCCTCAGGACGCGGCGCGCGAACTGGGGGTGCGCTATGTGGCACGGGGCAGTGTCCGGCGGGCAGCGTCCCGGATCCGCATAGCAATAGAACTGATTGATGCAGATTCCGGCAGGACCATCTGGGGTGAACGCTATGACCGGGATATTGATGATATCTTTGCAATTCAGGATGAGGTCACAGACGCCATCGTTGCAGCCACCGCGGTTTTGATCGAAGCGCACGAGCGCAAGCGTATGTCGCAAGCCGCCCCTGCTGACCTTGCCGCCTACGGCTATGTGCTGCGTGGCCAGCAGTATATCTTCCGTTACACACGGCAAGACAATCACGAAGCGCAAACGCTGTATGAAAGGGCTCTGGCCCGGGACCAGGACTATGCCAGGGCATCGGCAGCCATTTCCCGCACGATGAATATCGATTGGCGGTATTCCTGGGCCAAGGATGCGGACCACGCGCTGGACACAGCCCTGGCCTTTGCGCAAAGAGCTGTGGAACTGGACCCGACCGACGCCCGCGGCTTTGGCGAATTGGGCTTTGTTCACCTTTACCGTAAGGAGCATGATGCCGCTCTTGGCGCTTACAGGCGCGCCCTCTCACTCAACCCGAATGATGCCGATCTGCTGTCGGATTACGCTGACGCGCTGGCACATTCCGGTGACAATGAAACCGCGATCAGCAACCTGAAACAGGCCATGCGGCTCAATCCTTACTTCCCGGATCAGTACCTGTGGCACTTGGGCGGGGCTTACTACAATCTCAAGGAATACGATGCAGTGATTGACACGCTGACTAAGATGAATAACCCGACAGAGGGCCAGCGGATGCTGGCTGCCAGCTATGCCCAACTCGGCAAGATGGAAATGGCGCGTGACATGGCTGCCCGTCACCGCGAGGCCCATCCGAATTTTTCGCTGGACCGCTGGACGAAGGTTCAACCTGACCGCCTGGAGGAAGACACCCTGCATTTCGTGGAGGGCCTGAAGAAGGCAGGTTTTTAACTCGGGTCCTCGAACCAGCAGGTTCCGCAGTTCGCGTGGCCCGCGCGTGCCGGTTCAATCACCTGAGCCACGCGCTTTTGCACCACTGACCTTGGCACCGCTGACTTTGGCACCACTTACTTTAGCACCGCTTACTTTTGCGCCACTGACCTTGGCACCGCTCACCTTCGCTCCACTAATGTCTGGGCCGCCTCCAAAGTAGACATCCAGAAGCACCTGCTCCAGCATACCGGTCATCACATCCATGCGGATCGAGTAATCTGCCTTGTCATACTCCCAGACCATGATGTCGTTTGCGAACTGGTACTCGGCTGACGCAACACCTGTCACTGACGGATCCAAAGGCGCACGGGCGCCTTGATTGGCTGGCAAGTTATCTGTCGCGCTTCTGCCCTCTCCATGCACCAGAAACAGCGTCGGCTCAGGCAGTTCAAAATAGGTGCCTTCGTAAGCAAACCCATATATCCGTGCAAACTTTGCGTGCAGGCTGAGCTGGGCATCCAGCAGATTGTTCCGGCCACGGCCGCGAAGCCCGGCCTGCTTGTAAATTTGCTTTGGAATGTCTTTGGTTTGGATCCAGACGGTATCGCCGAACTCAGTTCCCTCCAGAACTGCAACCCGCTCCTCGGCAGAGACCTTCATCTCCGAGACCAGCTTCAGAGTGTTGCCAGCACCTGAGGTAACTTTGTAGACACCATTCTCGTTTGCGTTGTTTCGCCGTACCAGAACCAAATCGTTCTCGGCAATTTCCACGCCGTCCAGTTCTGTGTCGATGTTGTTCAGGTTCACCTTCTCGACAGTCGCCACGCGCACCGTCTTTTTGACGTCCGATCTGACGATCTGCAGATCTTTCAGGAGGCGTCCAAATAACAGCACTTCAGAGAAACTCAGCAAAGACTCGGCCACCGTACATACTCCCGTGGCTATGACAACAACACCAGAAGATCCTTCCGCAAGGTGCCGGCTGCAAACCTCGCCTGCCCCGCTTCCGCAAAACTCTCCCTCAGGATGAAAGTATCACAAACAGGAAAAAAATTACAGAAGTAACGGCTACAATCCATCCGGAACCCGTGTCCGCACGGAATGTGCGTGGCTGTCGTCGCCCGCTTCGCCCAGGCGCGGACCGGCCTCGACCAGGCCGATTCCGCGCATGCGGAAGTTGCCCTCGATGATCGAATGAAAAGCACCGCCCGTCGAATTTCCGTCGACCAGCAGCAATGCCTGCTCTACCGCGGCATAGGTCAGAGTCTCCGCATCCAGCATGCTCCACGCCGCCGCCAGATAGGAGCCTAGAATATCCCGAGCTTCCAGCAGCGCCAGACGGAACCCTTCCGGATCAGCAGCATAACGGTCATCAAATAGGGCCTGCATAACCTCGCCGTAATAGGGACTGTCTTCCAGTTGGTCGGACAAATCCTCCATTTCCGGTGTAATGAGTTCATGAACCAGCAACCGCTCATGGAAGATATCCACTAGGATATCGAACATTGCCCCGGTCAAGGGTTCGGACAGCGCGTGCTCGCTGTTCCAGCCGCAAACAAAATCATCCAGCAACCGTGTGTTTGCGGCCATCCGGATTTGCGCGTTTCCGGCAAGCTCTGCGAAACGGTTTAGCTGGTTGAAAGTGTATAGGTTGCCCCGGGTGCTTTCCAGCAACTCCTCAACCACCGATCCGAAATGCAGCGATGCAATCAATGCAACCATGTCTGCCGCGGATTCGTGAAATCCATAGTATTCACCCGGAACATCCTCGGAAACCGGCATCCCGGTGACGCTGTAAATGATGGCATGTCCGATCTCATGGGCAACCACGTCAAAATTCAGGCTGTAGGCGCGGTACTCATCGCCGTGTTCGCTGGTACCCCCTGTTTCCAGAAAACCCCAACCGATGTGCGCGTTATCCAGGCTTGGCAGCAGCGACAATTCCAGCCGGTCGTAATCGCGGGCGAAGTGCCAGGGGATTTTATGGCCGAAATAGGCCTCCCACACATCCAAGGTGAAATGCGCCGCGGCAAAAAGATGTGCTGCTTCGAACCTCGGGTCGGAAGGCTCAATATGAAAGAAGTGCCCGTCCTCATCCGGTTCAGGCGGTGCATGCAGCTCACCGTGCCAGGGCGGCAGATACATGCCTGGCCCTTCAGGCCCCTGCACGATCGCTCCATAAGGGATCGTCTTGCCCTGCGCGTTAACTGTATACATCCGCGGCCCCGAAGGCCCCGGACCAATGGTGCCCGGCGGGGCTGAAATCTCGACCAGCTCCAGCACCGGCTCGTCCGTTCGGAACGGTGATTGCGGAAACAGCAGAAACCGCGTTCCCGGCGCTTCTTCTGCCGTCTCAAAAGGATCGTCCATACATCCTCCAATCCTGCGGAGGTATCACCCGGCTTGTCCTGCCTCGTCCCTGCTGTCCGGCGCAGGCCTTGTGTTGACACCCTGATGATACATGAATTCACGCCGGATCAGCTCAAAGAATTCCTCGGTGCCAAGCCCGACCGACAACGCGTGCGCCTCAAGATCCTCCGGGATGTCTCGCTGGAGGACGTATTCGAAATACCATGCCGTCATATGTAACCGCTCGCTCTGCTGTTTGTGACTGTCTGGCTGCGCCTGCTCCGCTATCAGCTTTTCCTTGGCCTCGGCCCGCGCTTTTAATCCGGCGAAAGCGCCTGCCAACTGCAGTTCCGCCAGCAAGCAGGGCTCCAGCTCTTTCTGCAAAGCACTGACAGCCTCGGAGATTTGAGCCGTTTCCCCAAGTTTTGCCTCATATTGCATAGCCGTTAGCCCATTAGCTACCAGCCACGCCTGCAGATCCTTGCTGCGCAATAGGCTGTGCTCCTGCCGGTGACTGTTCAGCTGCGCCAACAAAGCCTTGCGCTCAGGCGGCACTCCTGCCTTGCGCACCTTTTGCAGTGCCAAGCAGCGTAGCGCAGCCCGGTTCCTGAACTCGGCAAAGCGCTCGGGTTTCAGCCGCAGTTCGTCCAGTACCCACCGCTCTGCATCCTGCAATGTTTGTTCCTGCGCCTCCGCGCGGCGCACCAGCCCTTGCCAGGCGAGAGTCTCCTCCATTTGTTCACTCATTTGGCGATTTCCCGGCGCCCCAGCGCCAGAAAACACCGCCATCTGCGCCAGCATCTCCTGCGCGTCATTGCGCTTGGCATCAATCGCGCCAGTCTCCAGCCAAGAGGAAAACCGGTCCCGCCAGGGCGACACCGGAAGATCTGCCAAAATCTGTTTCCAAGTCCGCTGCTGGTAGAAACGCGCCTTAGCTGTCTCAAGGACCGTTGCCGCCTGTGCCGCATCCAAAACCATGCCGCTGACCGCGCGGTCCACCGTCGCACGGATCGAGACCATTGGCTCACTCAGCGGTGCAAAACCCAGCTCGGCAGGGCTGTGCAGGACCGCAACCTCGTCATCGTCGGCGATCGCGCCTGAGGCATAAGCCGCATAGATTCTGCCAACTCCAATCATACCAAAGGCCGAAAGCTCTGCCGCCCGCAAGGCTCCCATGCTGGCGCTTCCGAACACGGTAATGCCCTGCTCCATCGCCCACAGGATCTCCTTGTGCCAGACCGAGGGAACCCCTTCGAAATAACCGTCAATCAGCCCAATTGCTTCGGCACCCTGGCGCGCTGCTCTGTAGATATCCCCCTGACCGGCAGGGGGAAGCACGATGGAGCCTGGCAGCAGAGCTTGCGCCTCCTCCGCACCGATAGTCGGTCCGGCGAACACCACTGCAGTCACTGGCTTGCCTCCGCTGCTTGTAGCGCCCGCGTACCAGCGATGAAGTCAGGATCGTCGTGCGGCGCTTCCAGCCCAGGGATCACTGCACGCACCACGGATACTCCCAACCCAGGACGCGACAGATCCACTGTCAGCACTTGCTTCATTCCAGCTGCTGCCAGCCTGACGAGCAACCATGACTGATCCTTTTCGAAGGAAGAGGAGGAAAACGCCGGGCAGTCTTGAAACCGGACCACGGCCTTGGACTGGGAGAACAACCGGCGCACATATGATGCTCGCTCAGCGGAAGCCGCTGGCGTAAACTCCTCAGGGTTCAGGTCATCACGTGCGCCGGAAATATAAGTCAGCCGGGTCTGCGCCGCCTCTGTAAGCGCCCTTAACGCAGCAATAGCCCTGTCTGGGTGACAGCCGCTGCCAATGCCGATATGTCCGACCCGGCTGCCAGCCTCGCAGATCATGCAATGAAAAGCCGGAACCCCAATGTCAGAAGTGATGTTCCAAATACCGGCGTCCAGCCCCGCCGCGGCAAACCGGCCGATCGCTTCTTGACAGCGTGCGTCATCTATTGTGTCCGGATCAATACGAGGGCCTGGTGCCGCATGGTGCCACAGTGTTATCGCATCGCGTTCAATCAGCTCGCAAATCGCATGGCAGGAAGCTTCCGCAAGGCTATTGCCCGACGCCAGCCCGTTTGTGGTGCGCGGGAACGCCCCCTGCCCGCCGCTTGGAGGACCAGTATAGTCAGTATCCACCATTTCGTAGGGAAGCCAAAACCGGGTTCCAGTTGCCAGGTCGGTGCCTTCAATCCACAACATCCGCCGTTGCGGGTCAAAGCTGGCACCGGTCACACGCGGCAGCCGCGCCACATCCGCAACCATGGCCTCTTTTTGCAATTCATGAAAGCTGGCTGAACGCAGCGGCAGGTTAATCCGCTCCGCGTGCCAGGCCTCAATAGCCTCCATCACACCGGAGGCCTTCGCCGCCTCCAGCGTCAGCCCCTTGCCCAGCGACACTGCAACTGACCGGGAGTTCGGCCGCGTAACCATAACCGTGGGCAGGCCCACTCTGTCCAGCCCGGTCAGATTGGCAATCCGGGTAATCCCCATATCAGTCAGATGCGGACGCACTCTTGCGAGCGTCTGCGCAGGATCACACAGCCGGTGGGTGTCATGCAAATAGCCTTTCTGCTGCGCCTCGGGCATCTGTCAGGTCTCGCAGTCATGACAGCCGCGATAAATCTGTGCTGTCCGAAACAGCAGCTGGCGGCCACAGCCGAAGGATGGCCGGCCGCAGGCTAGCGGTCAACAACAGGGCAGCCGGATGTGCGTAGCCCTGACACCCTTGCCCTACTGATGCGGCTTAAAATCGAAAACAGGCACGAAACTAGCGGGAGCCAGGGTCTGGTCCAGCAAGTCCCCTGACTCTGTGCTGCGGTCAAAGATCCTGATGGCAGGCCCGGCGTGTTTGATATTCAATCGGCCTTCGATTGCGCGCACTGCCATTTCGACTGCCAGCCGCCCTTGAAGCACGGGAAAATCCGTCGGCGCAGCAATAATGCGGTCGCGAAGGACCCCGCGGTAGACCGCATGAGTCATGTAGTCCGACACAACTTGAACTTGCCCCTGCATACCACGGGCACGCAACACTGACACTGCGGCTTCTGCAGCAGGCGCGGAACCGGCAATGTAGTCTAGGTCCGGAACCGCATCTAATGCTTCCTCAACTAGCCGCACCTGAATTTCGCGCCCGGTATCACCATATTTTGTAACCGCGATCTTGGCTGAACTGCCAGCAAGTGCGGCGCGGAAACCCTCCTCGACAAAGGTCACCCAACCCGCCTTTACCGGCCCTGGAAACCAGGCAACCTTGACTTCAGGTGCCCCCTTTGGATGGCGCGCGGCAATGAGCCTGCCTGCTTCGGCCCCCATTTCCGTCCACGACACCCCTACTTTGGCCGTGATCCCGGCATCGGCAATGTCATTGACAGCAGCAATTACCGGAACAGAAGCCGAAATCCGCTCAACCGTGCTGGTAAGGCCTGCGAAAGATACAGTGCCAAGAATCAGCGCATCAGCACCATCTGCGACACAAGCCTCAGTCTGCTGTATTTGCCGCCTGAGGTTGGGATAACCTCCTGCTTCGACCAGCTTGAAAGACACCCCCAGCCGGGCGGCTTCCGCCACCATGCCGTAGTTAACACTAAGCCAATAGGCATCTTTTAAGTGCGGATAGGCAATACACAGGCGCCATTCCTGCTCCGCCCGTTCGAGCGGCGTATAGTCCATGGCCTCCAGCCCGCTGCCGTAGTCAAAAGCGGTCCGCGGCACCTGCAGCCGCCAGCTGTCCGCAGTCGCCATTGTGCTGAAACACGTGAAAAGCAATAGCCACACTGCGCGCATGAGGTCCCCTTCTCCAAGGTTGGAGGATAGGCAGCGGAACCGAAAAGGGAAATTCAAATTTGCGAAAACGGCAAATGCAGGCGAAAGTTCCTGAATGTTAGGAAAGCTCGGCCTTGGCGGAAAACTGAGCCTCGCATTCATCGTGATTGCGGGACTGCCAACCCTTGCCGGGATTCTTGGGCTGATCGAATTGCGTGTGCTTGCACGGCGACAGGCAGAAGTGATCAGCCAGACCATTCCCGCCATCGCCGAGGTCCGCGGCATGGCTGAGGAAAGCACCCGGATCATAGCCATTGCCCCGGAACTGGCAGGTGTCGCAACTCAGGCGGAGCGGGCAAACCGGGCGCAGTTTCTGTCCGCTCAGATCGGGGCGCTCACCCGGCGGCTGGACGCCCTGGAGCGTGGCGGTATTGCCGGATCCAGCCCGCTGCGGGAAACCGTTACAGATGCTGCAAGGGTACTGGCGCTGCTTGATGAACTGGTGGAAACCCGCATCGCGCTGCACAGCGGGCTCAAGCAGTTGACCACCCGCAACCTGACCGCCGCGAATAACCTGCTGAGCATGGCCGACACGCTGGTTGCAAATGCCGAAATGGGCACAACAGCCGTCATTTCGAGCCTCTACGGGCCGGGCAGCTCTCCAGTGGAGGAGCAGGCCCGCACCGATTTGCTGGACAAGCTGATTGAGGTGGACCTGTTTCAGCTTGGCCTGATGTTCGAACTCAGATCCCAAACTGCAGAAATCGGACTGTTGATAAACCGGATCGAGGAAGCCGGAACTGTGGAGGAATTGGAGAAAATTGAAAACGCGTTGACCAGCCGCCTGGAGATCGTATCCAGACGGATCCAGGCAATTCGCGATCCCGGCCGACGGCAGCAGGCAGAAAAGTATGCAGCGCAGTTGCAGACCTTGCCAGAAAGCAACGCAGGCCTATTCGTCCTGCGTGCCCGGATACTGACGACCGAAACCCGCATCACCGCTCTGAAGCAGGAACTGCAGAACACCGCGCTGCAGCTGGGTGATGAGGCATCGGCCGTCGCTGATCAGGCGCAAGCGCGGGCGATCAGTTCGGGCAATGCCGCCGCCGCCGACATTCAGCGGGCACAGCTGCGCAATGGTTTTGCCGCCATCACCGGCTTCCTTCTGTCGCTGGCTGTCTTGTGGTTCTATGTTCGAGGCAGCATCACCCACCGCCTCAACAATCTGGCGGGCACCATGGCCGCGCTTATGCGCGGCCAACTGGACCACCCGGTCCGCCCCCGCGGGCAGGATGAAATTGCCCGTATGGAGGCGGCAGTGGAGGTGTTCCGCCAGCAAGCGCTCGACAAGATGGAACTGGAAAAGGTCCGCGACCGTAACGAGCAAGAGTTGCGGGAGCATCGCAACAATCTCCAGTCGCTGGTGGATGATCAAACCGAGCGTCTGCGGGAAGAAGTCGAAGCCCATGATAAGGCCCGGCAGAAGGCAGAAGCTGCCGATCAGGCCAAATCTGAATTCCTGGCAATGATGAGCCACGAAATCCGCACTCCAATGAACGGTGTGCTGGGTATGCTGCGCAGCCTCTCTGACGACGGTCTGCCGCCCCGGCAAATGGAACGCCTGCGGGCAGCGCTTGTCTCCGGCCAGAACCTGCTTAAAATTCTGAACGACATCCTGGACTACTCCAAGATCGAAAGCGGCGCGCTGAAACGGGATGATGTCACATTTTCCCTTCGCAGCCTAGTGGATGACATCGTCGTCCTTCTGCGCCCGGGGGCGGACGACAAGGGAGTGCACCTCTGGCTCGATGCACCGGAGGAACTGCCTGATGTGGTGAAAGGTGATGCTGCCAAGCTGCGGCAAATCCTGTTCAATCTGCTCTCCAACGCACTCAAGTTCACTGATGAGGGAGAAGTCATTCTGCGGGCCCGCACCACTGGCAGGACAGCCGGGATGCACCGGGTCACATTCGAGGTCAGCGATACCGGCAAAGGTATCTCAAAAGAGGCCAAGGCGCGCATCTTCGAAGCATTTGAGCAAGAGGACACAGACACCGCCCGCAAGTTCGGCGGCACAGGGCTGGGGCTGGCGATCAGCAAGCATTTCGCCCAAGCCATCGGCGCACGTTTGTCTATGGAAAGCACAAAAAATGTCGGCTCAGTTTTCACCTTGGCAGTAGAGCTGGCGCCAGGCGATCCTGCGGCCTTGGAACCCGAGGAGCCGCCGGTTCAAATCAACCATGCCGGGATTGCGCTTTCGATACTGGTGGTGGAGGACAATGAAATCAACCAGATGGTCGCGCAGGGCTACCTTGAGCGTATGGGCCACAACTGCCAATGTGTGACTGCCGCAGAAGACGCGCTGGCCTTGCTGCCTGCATCCCGTTTTGACCTTGTTCTAATGGACGTGAACCTTCCAGGCATCAGCGGAACTGAAGCTACCCGCCGCCTGCGTGCGATGCCGGACCCTCGGCTGTCCAATCTTCCTGTCATCGGTATTTCAGCACATGTGCAGGAGGAGCAGATCGAAACCCACTTGCAGGCTGGAATGAATGGGTTTGTGGCCAAGCCAGTCTCTCCGGAACGACTTGCAAAAGCACTGGAGAGCGTCATCCAAGGCCGCGAAGGCGCGGTCTACCTGTCAGCCCGCCAGCATTCACCTGAGAGGGACAGGCATACCAGTTTACATAGGCAGATGCAGGAAAACACACAGGATCTTGGAGCCGAGAAGGCCTTGGAAATCGCCGCACTCTTCCAGGAGGAACTGCCCCGGGGCCTTGAGAGAATGGACGCGGCCCATACCGCGCAGGATCTTGCCCAGCTTGCAAAAGAAGCCCACCGTGCCAGGGGCGCCGCAGCCAGCTTTGGCCAACAAGACTTGGCTGGCCTGTTTGCTGAACTGGAAGAAGCGGCTGCCAACGGGCACCAGTCAGTGGCTGCAAAGCACATGAGGGAACTGAGCGCTCTAACTCCCAAAATTCTGGAGTCGCTAGACAGCGTATTACGCGACTACAGAAATCAGCCCAAGGGTGCAGTGAAAACATAGCCTTCACCGTGCACGGTGGTGATGACCCGGGGATTGGCAGGCTCTTCCTCCAGCTTGCCGCGCAGACGCCGGATCAGCACATCGACGGTGCGAGGGTTTGCACCATACTGCCGGTGGGTAACCCTGCTCATCAACGCATCGCGGGACGCGACCTCGCCCGCCCGGCTGATCAGCATATCCAGCACTTCAAACTCCGCCCGGGTCAGCGGAATGCTATCGCCTTCAACGGTTTGCAGATGCCGGGCTGCTACGTCGAACCGGAAATTTCCAAAATTGTAAACCCGCCGTGCCAGGCGCCGTGCCTCTTTCGTACGGCGCAGCAGGTTCTTCAATCGGGCCAAAAGCTCACGCCGGTTGAATGGCTTGCAGACATAGTCATCCGCACCAAGTTCCAGTCCAACAATTCTGTCGACCTCGTCATCCCGGCCCGTCACCAGGATAATTCCAATCTCAGATTTCGCCCGCTGCTCCCGAGTGATCTGCAACCCGTCTTTGCCGGGCAAGTTGATGTCGACCAGTAGCAAGTCAACGTCCCTTGCCTGCAATATCCGTTCGGCCTCCTCGGCGGTTTCGGCTTGGGAAACCGTATAGCCTTGCGCATCCAGGTAATTGGCGAGGGTGCTCCGGGTAACCGGTTCGTCCTCAATGATCAAAATATGCGCCATACAGGTCTCACCCCATCAATATTCCCGCCAGTTAACAAATTTTAACACAAATAGCCAGCCCGTTCATCCCTTCAGGCTGACCTGTTCACATCTGCGGCCTAGCCTCCGTCTCCGAAAGCAGGGCTTTCACTCAGCAACAACGCTCAGGCCATCAGGACCGGGGCTGCGACAACAGGGAGACACACATGAAATTCCGGAACCACCTTATGGCCAGTGCTGCGGCCTTGGCGATGGCAGCTCCGATGGCGATGGCCGAAGACTCCTCCGATCCCATCATCATTCCAATTCACAACTGGTCCAGCCAGATTGTGATGAGTCACGTTGTCGGCCAGATCTTCGAGTCGATGGGCAACAATGTCGAATACGTCTCGACCGATAGCCAGGCAGTCTATGAATCTGTGCGCCTGGGTGACGTGACACTGGAATTGGAAGTTTGGGAAGGAGCATTCGGCAAATCATTCAACGAAGCACTGGCCAAGGGCGGCCTGCACGACGCAGGTGACCACAACGCGGTCACCCGCGAGGACTGGTGGTATCCGGCCTGGACCAAGGAAGCCTGCCCGGGATTGCCGAGCTGGGAGGCTCTGAACGACTGCGCAGCGGTCTTCGCTACTCCGGAAACCGGTGACAAGGGCCGCTTCTTGGGCGGACCTGTTGACTGGCTCAAACATGATGCCGAGCGCGTGGAAGCGCTGGACATGAACTTCACCGTGGTAAACGCAGGCTCTGCATCCGCCCTGTGGGCCGAAGTGGCAGCCGCTGAGAAAACCAAGAAACCGGTTGTTATCTTCAACTGGACCCCGAACTTCGCCGAAGCTGTCTGGCCGGGCGAGTTTGTCGAGTTCCCAGCCTGGGAAAACGGCTGCGACAAGGACCCAGCGGTCGGGCCGAACCCGGATGCCACTTACGATTGCGGCAACCCGGCAAACGGCTATCTCAAGAAGGCCGCCTGGGACGGCATGAAGGACAAATGGCCAGCGGCCTACGAAACGCTGACCCAGATAAGTTTCACCAATCCGCAGATCGCCGAGATGGCCAAGTTGGTCGACATTGACGAGATGGAACCTGAAGACGCCGCCGCCGAGTGGCTGGAGGCCAATGAGGATCTCTGGAAACCCTGGACCGGTTCCTGACGTCCGCTTTTCTCTCCAACTCACCGGGGCGGTTCACTGCCCCGGATTTCTTACTAACGAAAGTAGACCCATGACCGCCGCCTCCCCCGTCATTTCCTGCAAGAACGTCTGGAAGCTGTTTGGCGCCAATCCGGAACAGTACCTGAAATCGCTGACCGGCAACCCCGGCTTTGATGAAATCCGTCAGGCTGGCTACATCGCTGCGGTGCGGGATGTGTCGCTGGACATTGCCCAGGGAGAGATGCTGGTGATCATGGGGTTGTCCGGCTCTGGCAAATCGACCTTTGTGCGCTGCCTTTCGCGGCTGATCGACATCACCGGCGGCGAAGTTCAGGTCGAAGGGCGGAACATTGGCGAAATGTCCGAGAAAGAGCTGATTGACCTGCGCCGCAACAAGATGGGCATGGTGTTCCAAAGCTTCGGACTGCTGCCGCACCGCACCGTGCTGGACAATGTCGCTTTTCCGTTGGAGATGCGCGGCCAGGACCGCCATGCGCGGCGCGCCCGCGCGCTGGAAGTGATCGAACTGGTGGGCCTCTCAGGCCGCGAAGACTATTTTCCAAGGGAACTCTCAGGTGGCCAGCAGCAGCGCGTCGGCATCGCACGAAGCCTGGCGATCGAACCCGATATCTGGTTCCTGGACGAGCCGTTTTCTGCACTGGACCCTCTGATCCGCCGCGAAATGCAAGACGAGTTCCTGCGCCTGCAGGAAATGCTGGGCAAGACCATTGTCTTTATCACCCATGATTTCGACGAGGCGCTGCGCCTGGCTGACCGCATCGCCATCATGAAGGACGGCGTGGTCGAGCAATGCGACACCCCCGATCAGATCGTGCTGAATCCGGCCACCGAATATGTCGCCAAGTTCACCGAAGAGATCGAGAAATCACGCGTTGTCCACGCTGGTGTTCTGGCGCGCGATGTGAACGGTCACAGCCTGACAGGCGCACCAGTCGGAGAAAAACAGACCATCTTGGAACTCGCACGGCTGCTGGTCAATGACAGCCGCGACTTCCTGCCGGTAGCCAACAATGCAGGCAGTTTGATCGGCGCAATGAACCGCCAGGAAGCACTGGATGTGCTTCTGGGAGAGGCATCATGACGGATCAAGCCATAATACTGACTGGAAAACCACAGACCTGGACACGGGCCAGAACCGGCTGGGCACTGTTCGCGCTGGCCTGTGTTCTGGCCGCCGGAAATTATGTCCTGCCTGCCGGCTTGGTGCGGCCGCCGGAGTGGCTGATCCTACCCTTCGCTGACTGGATCAACGCGATCTTTGTTTTTCTGCGCGACGATCTGGGTCTGCTCTATCTGACCCGAGCCTTTGCCGATGGGGTCGAATGGCTGCTCGATGTGACTGCCAACCTGCTGTACGGCAAAAACCGCTGGCCCCGCGTCGGCCCCATTCCATGGACCGTGATCGCTAGCATCGGCTTTGTCATAGGCTATGCCCTGCAGGGCTGGCGGCTGTCACTTCTGACCGGAGGCACTTTTGTTTGGATCGCCGTCATGGGCCAGTGGAAATGGGCGATGGAGACCCTTTCCGTGATCGTCGTTGCAGCCCCTTTCTCTATCCTGTTCGGCCTTGTGATGGGCATTCTCGCCTGGCGTTCCAAGACGTTTGAACGGATCCTGAATCCCGTTCTTAACGTTGCGCAAAGCCTGCCGCATTTCGCCTACATGATCCCGGTGGTGGTCTTCATCGGTGTCGGACCCAAGGCAGGCGCCATTGTCACCATCATCTTCTCAGTTCCGCCTATGATCCGCATGTCGCTGCTGGGGCTGCGAAAGGTTCCGCACGAGGTGATCGAAAGCGGCCATATGTGCGGCTCAACCCGCTGGCAGCTATTGCGCTATGTACGTATTCCAACAGCGCGGACCGAGATTCTGGTCGGCGTGAACCAAGTGATCATGCAATGCTTGGCGATGGTGGTGCTGGCCAGCTTTATCGGCATGCCGGGCCTGGGTCAGAAGCTGCTGCAGCTGCTGCAGGCGCTGAAGATCGGCCGTTCAGTTGAAATTGGCATCACTATCGTTCTGCTGGCCGTAATGTTGGACCGCTGCACCAAGGCCTGGGCCACCAAACAGCCTGAGCACTTTGAAAAAGGCACATCCTTTGCTGTCCGCCATAAGTTCTTGCTGCTTGGCATCGGCCTGTCACTGGCCTGTCTGGTGCTCGCACAATTTTTTCCGCTGATGGATCAGGTCGGCCGCCGAGACGCCTTCACGATTTCCAAGCCGATTGACGCTGTGGCGGACTGGTTCATCGTTCTGATCGACCCGGTCACCCAATGGTTGCGCTGGTTCCTGATTACCTGGGTTCTTATTCCAATCCGCGATGCTTTCCTGTGGATGCCGTATGCCGCGGTACTGGCTCTGCTGGCAGCGGTAGGCTGGGCCATCGGTGGCTTGCGCTCTGCACTGGTGTGTCTGGCGTTCTTCGGCCTTATCGCCATCTCCGGCTGGTGGGACCGTGCCATGATCACCGTCTATACAGTCGTCGTCGCTGTCTGTATTGCCGCAGCAATGGGCTTCCCGCTGGGGATATGGGGCTCTTTCAATGAAAAGCGCGCCAGCGTCGCCCTGCTAATCTGTGACACCCTGCAAACATTCCCCAGCTTCATCTACCTGATCCCGGTGGTTATGCTGTTCGGCGTCAATGACGTGGCTGTGGTTGGCGCAGTCGTCCTGTTCGCAGCGGTACCGCTGGTGCGCTACACAATCGAAGGGCTGCGCCAGGTGCCGGAAACCCTGATCGAGGCGGCCGACATGTCCGGAGCTACCCGTATGCAGACCCTGTGGAAGGTGCGGCTGCCGATGGCGCTGCCGACGATCATGGTCGGGGTCAACCAGTCGGTGATGTTCTCGTTGTTCATGGTGATCATCGCCGCCTTTATCGGCACCCAGGATCTCGGCCAAGAAATGCAGCGGGCACTGTCTTCCACAGATGTGGGCAAGGGGCTGGTGCTGGGCCTGGCCGTCGCTTTCATGGGACTGATGGTGGACCATTTGGTCACCACTTGGGCGCGGTCCAAGAAAGAAGCCCTGGGATTGGAGTAATGTCATGACCTTGCATTCCAGCGACTTCGGACCTGCACCGCACCGCCGCATCGGCTTCCTGTTGTTGCCGGGCTTTCCCTTGGCCTGCCTGAGTTCAGCCGTTGAACCATTGCGGAGCGCTAATGAGATTGCAGGACGTCAGGTCTTCACCTGGAGCCTGATAACCGAGACCTGCGCTCCTGCGACAGCTTCTGCCGGTATGGAGTTTTCTGCGGATTTCAGCCTGGCAGAGATTGAGGGACTTGACTGCCTGTTCCTGCTGTCCGGGCCGGAAGCGGTTTTAGAGGATCCGGTCTCAAGCTCAGGCCGATTGCGTTTCCTGGCCCGTCACGGCGTCGCCCTTGGTGCGGTCGCAGGCGGTGTCTTCCCGCTTGCCCGAAGCGGTGTTCTGTCCGGGCGGCGCTGTGCCGTGCATTGGAGCTACCGGACCGCCTTTGAAACCGCCTTTCCGGATTGCACGGTTGTAGACAGGCTGGCTGTGCGTGACGGTTCGGTGCTCACAGTTTCCGGAGCGTCGGCCATGTTCGAGGTATGCCTGGAGTTAGTCTGCCACGCTTTGGGTGAGGCTGCAATGAACGAGGTTGCCTGCATTTTGCAGCACCCCATCATCCGCAGCGCAAACAGTCGGCAGAAAGTTCCGGTGCTGCAAAGCGGCCGGACGGTTGACGAAATGCCGCCAGCGGTCAAACAGGCGATGTCTATCTTTTTGGAAAACGTTGAGTCCCCTGTCGGCATCCGCGATGTCGCCCGCATGGCCGGCATCTCCCCCCGGCAGCTGGAGCGCAGCTTCCGCACTGCCACCGGCCTCAGTCCTGGCGAATACTACCGCCGCCAACGCCTGAAGGCCGCCCGGCAAATGGTGCGTCATTCCTGGGACAGCATCTCAGACATCGCCCATGCCGTCGGCTATGCCAGTTCATCAACGCTGACTCTGCATTACCGAAAGTTCTACGGAATCACACCAGTTCAGGACCGCAAACAGACGTTCCGTCCTGACACCCGTGAGCCGGTCGGCATAACCGCAGTTCCGTAGTAGCAGCTGAGGCAGGAGCTTTTTTTGAGCGCCGGCTGGGTACTTGAAGGATGCTATTTCCTCCGGTTGCGGCCGCCACAATGAGGCGAAGCAAACGCTCCGCCTCATTGTGGTGCATACCGCTTTACAGCGCTGCAAGGTCTCTCAGGAACAGGGCAATCCCCGGGACAAAGATCAGCAGTGCCGTCATCAGCGCCAGGATCAGGAAGAACGGCAGCGTGCCGCGGATCACCTGCAGATAGGGTTTGTTGAAGATCGCAATGGCCGTGAAGATGTCGCAGCCGAACGGCGGCGTTGCCGAACCGATCGCCATCTGCAGCGTGATCATGACCCCCACCAGCACCGGGTCCAGGCCGGAGGCGTCGATGATTGGCACGAAGATCGGCGTCAGGATCACCAGCACAACCAGAGAGTCCACAAACATGCAGCCGACAAAGAAGCACAGCGCGATGATGAACAGGATGTACTCGTGCGAGGCGCCTTCGAGGTTGAGCGGCTCCAGCAGCCCCTGCGGCACCTGCTCAAAGGAGATGTACCAGGAGAACGCCTGCCCTGCCCCGACCAGGATGAAGACAACC
This sequence comes from Leisingera sp. ANG1, assembly GCF_000203975.2. Classification (GTDB taxonomy): domain Bacteria; phylum Pseudomonadota; class Alphaproteobacteria; order Rhodobacterales; family Rhodobacteraceae; genus Leisingera. The sequence goes on from NZ_AFCF02000003.1 coordinate 365,434, forward strand.
GCGGTGATCAGCCCGGTGCTGAGCGCGGAATCCAGCACGTCGTCCAGCTTCAGCTCGCGGTAGATCACGCATTCCACGATCAGCGCATAAAGCACCGAGAAGGACGCCGCCTCGGTTGGTGTCACCGCACCGGAATAGATGCCGCCAACGATCAGCACAGGGAAGCCCAGCGGCAGGATCGCCTTCCTGATCGCCGCCCGCCGCTCCGCGCCCGTGGCTTTGGGCACCAGCGAGATCAGATCGCCCTGCCAGACGCTGTAGAAGTAGCAGTAGACCGAGAACAGCAGCGCCAGCACGATGCCCGGGCCGATGCCCGCGATGAACAGCTCGCCGACGCTGGTATTGGCCAGCGTGCCATAAAGGATCATGCCGATGCTGGGCGGGATCAGAAAGGCAATGTCGCTGGCGTTGATAATCAGCGCCATGACAAAGCTGTCCTTGTAACCGGCCTTGAGCAGCCGCGGCCGCATGATCTGACCAATCGACACCACCGTCGCCTGGGTCGAGCCGGAGACCGAGCCGAACAGCGTGCAGGCGATACAGGCGGTGATCGGCAGACCGGCGCGGCGATGGCCAACATAGGCCTGGATCAGCCCCAGCAGGTTGTTGGCAGTGTGGCCGCGGGCCATGATGTCAGCGGCCAGGATGAACATCGGCACCGCAATCAGCGCATTGGGGGAAATCCCGGTCACCATCTGCTGGATCACCACGCCGGTGTCGCTTTGCGAGAAATGGACCAGGCCGATCAGCGTCGCCACCACCAGCGGCACCACCATCGGGTAGCTGAGAAACAGCAGCAGAACCATCGGCACCACCAGTGCCGCGGTGATGACATAGGTATCCAGCTCACCGGCAAGGATATCGTTCAGAAAATCCATCTCAGACCCCGATCTCTTCAGCTTCGCTTTCCTCAACCTCATAGGACAGCCAGGTTCCTTCGTGAGTGAGGTTCATCAGAAAGGCGATCAGATACTGCAGCCCGGCCATCGCCAGGCCGACGGGGATCACGGCATAGATGATATAGACCGGAAACTGCAGCGCCGGGCTCAGCCGGTTCACAGCCTTAATCTCCAGCACATAGAACACCGCCTGATAGGCCAGGAATATCAACAGCGCGCTGGTAGTGAAGGTGATCAACATCATCAGCACCTTGCGCCCGCGCGGCGGCAGAGTGTCATAAGCAGCCGTCATCCGAATGTTGCGCCCCTTTCGGACCGCATAGGCAAATCCGACGAAAGTCACCGCAACGATCAGAAACTGGTTCAGCTCTTCCGAGAAGAACAGGCTCTTGCCAAAGCCGTAGCGACCGATTGCGTTGGCGGTGGAATTCAGCATCATCAGAAGGATCGCCAGGATGATGACGGTCTTCTCGATGAGCTCGGTGCCTTTGCTCAGAGCAAGCAGCAGGGTCTTCATCTCTTTCTCCCCCGCGCGCCTGCGCGGCGCGCGCTCCAAGGAAAGGCGCGGTCCTCCCTCATCGGGAAGCCGCGCCCTCCAGATTCAGTAAGCCGGATTAGTTGGCAGCCGCGACATCTGCGAGAACACCTTCCAGGATCGCCTTGGCGCCATCGCGGGCGTCGGCTTTCTCTGCGTCGCCGTAAGCATTTTCGACAACGGTATAGAAGGTTTCATGCAGCGTGGTGCTCAGCTCTTCGAACACGGCGCGTTCTTCCTCGGTCAGCACCACAACTTCCAGCTCCGGGCGCTCTGCCTTGATCTTTTCCATGTTCTCGGCGTTGATCGAGATCTGGTAGTCATGCGCCGCCTGTTCCGCTGCTGCGATCGCGGTGCGGACCATCTCCTGCTGCTCGGCCGGCAGACCGCTGAACCATTCGCTGTTGGTCGACACTGTACCAACATAAGGCTGCTGGCCCGGGAAGATCAGGTAGTCCTGCACTTCATGCCACTTGGCGTTGTATATGAAGTAGACAGGGTTCACCATGCCATCGACAGTTTTCAGCTGCAGCGCGCCATAGACCTCGCCCCAGGACAGCGGCGTTGGGTTGGCGCCGAATGCCTTGTATGTTTCCACCGGGATGGTCGAAGTGAAGGTGCGGATCTTCTGACCATCGAAATCTTCCGGCGAGCGGATCGGCTTGTTGGCGCCCCAGGCCATTTCGCCTTCGGAGATCATGGTCAGCAGCTTGAGGTTCACTTTCTCGAACTTCTCGCTCAGCCCCTCATAGATGGTCGGGCTGGTGGTCAGCACCTTGCGGATCACATCGGTGTCGCCGCCCAGCACATAGGGCAGATCCAGAACCTGCGCCTCGGGAACATAGGAACCAAGGTGGCCGGTACCCACGGACACGAATTGCACGGTGCCCTTGGAGGTCAGCTCGACAATGTCATTCTCGGTGCCCAGTTGGCCGTAGTAGTAGATACGCACCTTGATGTCGCCGTCCGACTGCTCTTTGATGCTGTCGGCAAAGGCTTGGGCAAAGATGTCCTGGACGTCGCCCTTGTCTTCCTCAGACGCGAATTTCCAGGTGTCCGCGACAGCTGATGTTGCCAGGCCGGCAACCAGCACTGCCGATGACAGCAGCTTGCGGGTGAAGTTAGTCATGTGGATAGTCCTCTCCTTCGCCGCCTAAGCGGCGCCTTCCGAAATGATCACTAGGGGGCGGAATGCCTTGCCTTGATCAGAAACTGGTGCCCCTTTGCAAAGCGCGCCGTATCCGGCTGCGCCCGAAGGGGTGGTTTCGATGCCGAGGGCAGCGACCGCGCTGGCGGCGGCCTCGCCTTCTTCTTCCGACAGTGTCACGTAGGACACGCCGGCTTTTTCCAGCGCGTGCCAGGCCACGACCGAGGGTTCCTTGCAGTCGAGCCGGCCCATGCTGGAGTCAGGGCCATCAGCGCGGGTGGGCGCGCCGGCTTTGTGGCTGGTTTGCAGACAAGCCGCCGCGTCAGGTTCAACCACGATCAGCTCGGGCTGCTGGGCCCAGTTGTGGCGGATCATATAGGCCATCGCCGCCGCCAGGCCGCCGACACCCGCCTGCAGATAAACATGGGTGGGCCAATTACCGGAGGCTTCAAACTCTGCCCGCATTTCCTCGGCGATGACGCAATAGCCTTCCATCACCCATTTCGGGATCTCGGTGTAGCCTTCCCAGGTTCCGTCAGCCAGCAGCACCGCACCGCTCTCCCCGGCGTCAGCAATCGCCGCAGCAACGCTTTCGTCATAAACATCACCGGAGCGTACCACTTCTGCACCCAGCTCCCGCAGGCGCCCGGCAAAGCTTTCCGGTACAGTTTTTGCCAGATGGATACGCGCCTTGGCGCCCGTCGCACGGGCACCGGCCGCAACACCCATCCCGTGATTGCCGGCACTGGCGCAAACAAAGGTATAGTCTGCGGCAAAGGCGCGGACATCGCCGTCCTTCAGGCGCTCCAGCGGCAACGTCTCGCCGGTCTGCTGCTGCCAGGCCTGGGCCAGGATCCGTGCGACCGCGTAAGGCGCTCCCAGCGCCTTGAAGGCGCCAAGCCCCATCCGGCCGGTTTCGTCTTTGGCCAGAACGGTTACATCATTCGGGCCGCGCAGAGTGCGCAGCGGTGAGGCCTCGTAATTTTCTTGCGCCTGGAAGAAGTCTAGGGCGCGTTCGAAAGCCGGGCTGAAGCTGAGAGTGTCTGAATGTTCCATGGTCAGGAAATTACCACAGGCCGATTGCTTGAATTTTTCATCATCGGCGGTATGGTCGATAAAATTTCTCTGCCTGAATGGCTGCAGTGGCGGGTTTGACTCATGACAACCAATCTGGATGAAGCCGACCTGACCATTCTGCGCCTGTTGCAGAAAGACTGCCGAATCGGCCTGGAGCAACTGGCGCAGGAGTGTTCTCTATCCGTCCCCTCCGTGCAGCGGCGGCTGAAGAAGCTGCGGGAGTCGGACCTGATCCAGCAGGAAGTCGCTATCCTCAACCCTGCGCGCTTCAGCTACAAGATGACTTTTGTGGTACTGGTTGAACTGGACCGGGAATCGCTGGATCAGCTGGATCACTTTCGAAAGCGCGCCAAGGCTGATCCCCAAGTGCAGCAATGCTATTATGTGACGGGCGACGCCGATTTCATCCTGATCTGTACCGCCCAGGACATGCAGGATTTCGAGGCGCTGACACACCGGCTGTTCTTTGAGAATTCCAATGTGCGCCGGTTCCGGACCTCTGTGGCGATGGAGCGTACCAAAGTCGGGATGGCATTGCCGATCTGAGTGCAGCGGTACCAAGCAGACTGAGAGCATCGGTTCGGTTACCGCACTAGCTGCGCCGCATGCTTCGTTTCCTACGAAGCGGCGGGAACACCTTCGGTTCCTAATCCGTGCTCGGTAAATTGGTGATCGCCAGCGGCACACCGAGGTTAAGCCCTGATATTTACAGAGCCCGCCAGTGGTCCTTGATGATCAGCATTAAATCCGGATCAGCGCAAGCGGGGTACTTGTTCAGATACATCAGGGTCTGGCCCAACGGTTCTCAGGTCCGGGCACACAGTGCCCGAGTGAAGTAGAGCTTGTTCTTGCCCCAGCAGTCGGCTGACCACTAAGTTGGGGCGTACATAGAAGTAAGGGTCTTCGTGATAGAGTTCACTGGCTTCGATCCAGTAGAGGTCATTCAAAATCGCCAGCGCCAGTATAGGAACCGAAGCCACTCAATTCGCCCGGTAGGGTCAGGACCCATTGATTTCCGGTTGTCTGCGTGTTTCACGGTTCCAAAGACGAGCGGTGACATGTCTGATCTTTTCTGGTCGAGCGACACGCAGATGGCGCGTCTTGAACCCTTCTTTCCCAAGTCCCACGGCAAGCCGCGTGTTGATGACCGGCGGGTATTGAGCGGCATTATTTATTATTCGCAATGGCTTGCGGTGGCGTAATGCTCCGGCGGCCTATGGCCCGCTCAAGACGTTGTACAACCGGTGGAAACGGTGGAGCGACAAGGGTATCTTCGCCCGGATGATGGCCGGTCTGGCCGCGGAACACGGCGAAGAGAAGACTGTGATGATCGACGCGACCTATCTGAAGGCACACCGCACAGCGGCCAGTTTGGGCGTCAAGTGAAGCGGGCCAGGAATTGATCCGGGGGATCAATTCCCTGCTGAACGGGGGCGTGGCCGCCTGATTGGTCGAACCAAAGGCGGCATGAATACCAAGCTGCACGCCATCTGCGACAGCCAGGGACGCCCGCTGGACCTGTTCGTTACAGCTGGGCAAGTCAGCGACTACATCGGCGCCCGCGCTTTGGTGGGCGGCTTGCCAAGGGTGGAAAGGCCGCTGGGAGATCGAGGCCATGATGCTGATTGGTTCCGAGAAGCGTTGAAAGACAAAGGGATACGCGCCTGCATCCCCGACCGGAAACAGCGGAAGAAACCGGTGAAACACGACAAGCGCCGTTACAACCGCCGCAATCGGATAGAGATCATGTTTGGCAGGTTGAAGGATTGGCAGCGCGTGGCGACCCGATACGATACGTGCCCGAAGGTATTCCCATCAGCAATCGCCCTCGCAGCAATGGTCAGCTATTGGCTATGAACCCTGACCCTAATGCGAAGCATCTGTTCAACTGCAAAATGCAGACAAGCAGGCATTAATTTCAGAACTGTCGACGGCGGCTTCGTCCCGCTCACTGCTAGTCCAAGCCCGACCAGGCGAACGGCCGCTGTCTCGGAGATCAGCCGTTCAAGCAAGCTGCAGCGGTATCAGCGACCCGGGCGAATTCTTCCAGCAGGAAACCGCTACTGGCCTAAGCCGCCCCGGCTTCGCGAAGATGAACGCCAAGCAAGATCAGGCCCGGCCAAAGCATATAGGCTTCGATTTCAATATTCTCCCCGAAAGAGAGCAGCACCATTGTCATCAGTATTCCCAGCGGCAGGCGGCCGCGCGCGTGTTTTGCTGCATCCGCCATGACAAAGCCGATGTGCCAAACCAGCGGAATGAGCAGTGCGGCAAAACCGGCAGCCCCCTTAACGAACAGCAGCCCGTACCAGGTGTGATGGCTGCCGATGGGCATGTATTCCACGGCATGGGACCCGGGTTGAACTGTGCCGTGGCCAAACCAGAAGGCTTCGGTCTGCCAGCGCTCGCTGGCGATCCGCTGCAGTGTTTCGCGGACCCGGGTGCTGTCTGCCCGGGCCCCCTTGAACGCGGCCACCGCATCCGCGACCAGCGCCGCCAAGGTTCCGCCGGTGATGGCCAATGAGGCGGTCAGCCCTGCCGTTACATGCCAGGCCCAGCCGCGCAGGATCAGGGGCATCATGCGCGGCGCAACGGTGCAGGCCACCAGCCCCACCAGCCCCATTCGAGATTTTGACGCCAAAATCATCAGGACCCCGGCAACCACACCGGCCAGCATCCACTTTCGGTTTTTTTCTTCCAGCGCAAACAGCACCATGATGACGCCCAAGAGGGCCGCGAAGGGAGACCAGGGGGCGTAGAATTGCCAGCGCGGTGTCCAGCTGGCCGGATCATAGGTGAACAGGTAGACACTGAAATACTCCGGACCCGGCCCGCCAACTGCCTTCAACGGCGACGTGAAGATCTGTTCCGGCAGGCCAAGGTAGGGCGCTGCCAGCAGAACCGGTGCCAGCGCCAGCGTCCAGGCCCCGATCACGCACTGACCGCGGATCAGGACCTCGCGGCGGATCGGCAGCGCCGCACCAACCAGCGGGAACAGCGCCAGCAGAGCCCAGCCTTTGGCCCAGCCGATCGAGGACTTGATTGTCTTCTTGAGGCCGAGCCCCCAGTCGAGGTGCCCGATCCACAGCGCAATCAGCAAAATGGCCATGCCGATGATCCAGGCCCAGATCAGCACCGGAACCGGACCGGTAGCACGCAAGTCGGGCCGGAACGCTGGGCCAAGGTAGAGTGCCAGCACCGCCAGAGCGCCGAGAACCCAGGCCAGAACCGGGCCCACGACGTATAGCGCACCAACGGCGTAGAAGGGCCAAGTCAGGACCATGGAGCGGTAGATCATCCGCTCTGCCGGGTTTTGCAGGGTCATGCTTCGGCTGCCTTGGGCGCGGCCAGAAGACGGCCGATGACAGCGGATCTGATCCAGCCCAGCAGCAGCGCGATCACAAGCATGAAGGTGGCCGCTGCCCCGGCGGCAATGGCGAGCTTACGGTCAGGCGACGAGGGGCGCTCGGGAAGGGACGGGTTTTCGAGTATCTGAACCAGCGGGTATGAGGCATAAACATCCGATTTCGTCGACTGGGTTCGGGCGATGGCAGAAGCAAACACTGCTTCAGCCACAGAGAAATCTCGCTGCAAATCCTTCAGCCGTGCTGCGCTAGCCGCCAGTTGTTGCAGCCGGGTCTGCTCGAACACCAGACGCTGAGCCAAAGCTTCATACTGCCGGGCTGTGCCCATGCGCTCTGCATCCATCCGCACAAGCTGAGCCAACAACTCTGCCCGCGCCCCGTCCGGGGCCAAATCAAGCCTTTTCAGCTCATCAATTTGGATACCTGTCACTGCCGCTGCCTGTTGGCTTGCACTGTGTTCCGCCGCAGCCTGGGCTGCACGTGCGGCTTGCACCTTCGGGTGCCCTTCACCGTAGGACGCACGGGCTTCGGCCAGTTTTGCAGCATGGATGGCGCTTTCGTCTTCCAGAGCGAGGAAGTCTGCATCGGCAAAGAGTTTCAGGGTTGCGGCCGCGGCGGAGGCCTGGATGCCCAAGGTTTGCTCAAGCGCGGCAACGCTTTGTGTCTTTTCCTCAAGAATACCGGCAATGTCCTCAACCCGGCCTTCCAGTTCGCGGGTGTCTTCGACCATTGCATCGAACTCCTCGCCAGACAGCAGCCCGGAGGATTTCTGAAGTTTGCCGATGTCAGAGCGTGTGGCAGCAACTGAATTCTGGTAATCACCAATGGCGGCCAGACCGCTGTCCTCGCGGGTGGCTTGCTCATCCTTTCGCAGCGCGTCCAGTTCTTCGAAGAAAGCCTGCAGCAGGGCATTGCCGCGCTGCTGGGCGTTTTCTGCGCTGGGGCCTGTCATTTCAACGTGGATCAGGCTGGTTTGATCCACCAGCCGGATCCGCGGCTTGCCGAATTCACGGCGTGTCAGCCCCATCGCGCTGGCAGCCGCGGCGAGGATACGGTCAGCACCAATCAGGCGCTTGTATGTTTCGGTCGGGCTGACGGAGTTGCTGGCAAATGCGGAATTGGCATAGGAAGACGCCTGCCCAATACCATTGAGGTTCATTGAGGCTGACGCCCCGGACCCTGGCAGGATGAGCGACGCATGCGATTTGAAGGCAAGCGGTGCGGTTTGCAGATAACCGTTGATCGGCGCCCAGACGAGTGCCAGCCCAAGCAGCAAGAATGCCAGGTAGCGGCGGATGCGGCTGGTGTCGCCCAAACGCCCGCCGACGATGATGCGGCGGAGGGATATCCGGTGCCAAAGCCGCCGCGGAGCATCAAATTTTCCGGCAAGTTTCTGCAGCATGTCAGTCTCCTTCAACCAGAGACTATCCCGCTACCTTACCCGCCGCGCTTGCGCGCAAGGCTATCCCGGTGCGCATCCGTATTCGCGGCTATCCGTTGGAGTAGGTTTTAGGGCTGCGCCTCCCGCAGGCAGTCAGAAAAGCCCCGCCTCACGCGCGGCCAGTGCTGCCTGGGTGCGGTTTGCCACTTCCAGCTTGCGGTACAGCGTTTTCATGTGCAGCTTCACGGTCGGTTCGGTAATGTCCAGATCGCGGGCGATTTCCTTGTTGGACTTGCCCTCGGTCAGGCCTTTCAGAACCTGAAGCTCCCGCGGCGAGAGCTTCTCCGCCAGCGGGTGGTCTGTTTCCGGATCTGCGGCAGTCATGAAATCAATGGGTGCATATTGCTCCCCCATCGCCATGAACTTGACTGCATTGATCATTGATTTTGCCGGCAGGGTCTTTGGCACAAACCCGGCGGCGCCGGCCTCCAGCGCCTGTTCAGCGATCTGACGGGTGGCCGCACCGGACATCAGGGCAACCCGCTGCCCGTTTCTCATGGCCATCGCCCGCTTGAGGCCGGCCAGCCCGTTCATGCCGGGCATATTCAGATCCAGCAGGATCAGATCAAAGGGATCTTCGGTCTCGATCAGCTTGCATGCCTGATCCAGATCCGCCGCGGTACTGGTCTTGATGGAACCTTGGCCTTCCAGGAACAAAACAAGCGTATCGCGCAGCAGGTCGTGGTCGTCGGCTATCAGTACTCTCATAACATGCTCCTAGATCCCTACATCTACACGTAACGCGTGAATGCGGCGCTTGCACGGCAAAAGTCGTGCGTATTCGCCGCAGCTTGGAAAGCATTTGGATAGTTTCTGATCCGGGCGGATAGGTTCGCACGCCGCAAGGTAAGCCGGGGATGCCAACGGACCTGCGACCTGTCCTCCCGCTCCGTTGAGAAGAACGGCCGCCTGCAACAGCCTGAGAGCAACCAATGACAGCTCAAGGACTTAGCAGATGACACTTGCATATTCCTCTTCCAGTTTCGGTGCTGCCCCAGCAGTCAAAACCGACCGTCTGAACACGGCTTACCTGCCTGCGCTGGACCTCCATCTGGTTGACAGCAGCGCTGATCAGGCTGCTGCCAAGCTGCTGTCGCCTGGCCGCCGGCGCGCTTTCTTCATGAACGCGCATTGCTGCAATATCCGCCGCCGCGACCCGCACTATGCCGAGGCTGTCGCCGGGGCGGATATCCTTCTGCCTGATGGCATCGGAGTTGAACTGGCGGCAAAGTTCACCGGTCATTCTCTGACGACCAATTTGAACGGCACCGACTTTGTGCCGCAGCTGTTGCAGCGTGCGGCCAGCATGGGCAAATCGGTCTACCTGTTCGGCGGGCGGCCGGGCGTTGCGGATGCAGCCGCGGCGCGGCTGGTCTACGACATTCCCGGCCTGCGTATTGCTGGCACCCGCGATGGGTTTTCCGGAGCGCAGGACACTAGGGCGGTTGTTGCGGACATCAACGAAAGCGGCGCCGACATCGTTCTGGTTGCGCTTGGCGTGCCGATGCAGGAGCTGTGGCTGCACCGCAATGCGAATGACCTGACAGCCAATCTCACTTTAGGGGTCGGCGCGCTGTTCGACTTTCTGTCGGGCTCGGTTGCACGGGCGCCGGAACCGGTCAGGGCTGCAAGGATGGAGTGGGGCTGGCGGCTGGCGATGGAGCCACGCCGGATGGCACGCCGCTACCTGACCGGTAACGTCAGCTTCCTGGCTCATGCCGGACTGGCTGCACTGCGGCAGAAGCGCCTCGCCGACGTCCAGCAGCGCGGTCTGGACATCACAGTTGCGGTTCTGGCCCTGCTGATGCTGTCGCCGCTGCTGCTTGCGGCGGCTCTGGCGGTCAGGGCGGACAGCGGAGGACCCGCACTCTTCAAACAGACCCGGGTCGGGCTGAACGGCAAGACCTTCACCATGTTCAAGTTCCGCTCGATGACGGCAAATGCGGAAACCCGGCGCGCGGAGATCCTGCACGACTCGGACCGGGACGGCCTCTGCTTCAAGTCGCGCCAGGATCCGCGGGTCACCCGTGTCGGCCGCTGGCTGCGCAGGAGCTCCATCGATGAGCTGCCGCAACTGTTCAACGTGCTGCGCGGGGATATGTCTATCGTCGGCCCCCGCCCGGCACTGCCGTGCGAGGTTGCAGATTACCCGCCCCGTGCGCTTGGCCGTCTGCAGGTCAAACCGGGCATCACCGGTGTCTGGCAGGTGTCAGGCAGGGCCTCTGTCGGCTTCAAGGAAATGATCGAGATGGACCTCAGCTACATTAAGGCCCGCTCGCTCAAACTGAACCTCCAGCTCATCCTCAGAACCTTTGGCGCGGTTGTTTCTGGCCGCGGCGCCTACTGACCCATTAATTTAGGAGACAAGCCATGACACATATCCGCAAAGCCGTTTTCCCCGTTGCCGGCATGGGAACCCGTTTTCTGCCTGCCACCAAATCCATCCCCAAGGAAATGCTGCCGCTGGTGGACCGACCACTGATCCAATACGCGGTGGACGAAGCGCGGGAGGCAGGGATTGAGGAGTTCATCTTTGTCACTGCCGCAGGCAAGGGCGCGTTGGAGGATTACTTCGACACAGCCGCCGCGCTGGAAAACACATTGGAAGCGCGCGGTAAGACTGCTGCTCTGGATGCCATTGCTCTGACGCGGATGCCGGAGGGGGCTTTGTCCTTTGTTCGCCAAAGCAAGCCGCTGGGCCTTGGCCACGCTGTGGGATTGGCCGCACGCCTGGTAGGAGACGAACCCTTTGCCGTGCTGTTGCCCGATGATGTCATCCGCGCGCCGCGCGGGGCGCTGCGCCAGATGGTGGAGGCGCATGCCGTAAGCCGCGGCCACATGGTAGCAACCATGAAAGTTGCGCGCGAGCAGACCTCTTCCTACGGCATCCTGGATGTCGCAAGGGAGGCCGGAAAACTCGCTCACGCCCGCGGGATGGTGGAAAAACCGGATCCTGCGCTGGCACCGTCAACACATGCCGTTGTTGGCCGGTACATTCTGGAACCTTCGATTTTTGAGGCTCTCGGCGCCATTTGCCCGGGCGCTGGCGGAGAGCTGCAACTGACGGACGCCATCAACGCGGATCTTCCCTCAGCAGGTGTAACCGGGTTCCGGTTTGACGGCGAACGGTTCGACTGCGGCAGTGTGCAAGGATTTGTGCAGGCGACGGCGGCCTTTGCTCTGGACCGGCCGGAACTGGCTCATGAATTGTCCGGCTTTCTTGCCGGGCGTGTCGCCCCGGTTCTGCAGGCGGCATGATTGCCGGACCTATTCGAAAGGATAGGCGGGTATCCGTCTAACCTTTTGGCGCCCGCGCCACGTCGTGCCATATCTGGGTCAATCATCAAAGGAGGCCGCGCAATGCTTTTTAAAGCGCTCAAGATAGTTGCAATTTCCGTGTTCGCCGCGCAGCCGCTGGCAGCGGGAAATCTGGACCAGCCAGCCGGAGAGGTGGTGCTGAAGGTATCTGGCACGCCGAAAGCGGAAAACGCAGGGGAAGCAGCGCAATTCGATCTGGCCATGCTGGAAGGACTGGGTGCCGTGGAGTTTGAAACGTCGACAATCTGGACGCAGGGCGTGCAGCATTTTGAAGGCGTGCCGCTGAATCAGCTGGTTGACCATCTGGGCATCACCGGAACCACGCTGCGGGCCACCGCCATCAACGACTATTCGGTGGACATCCCGCTGGCGGATGCTGTCGAAGGGGGCCCGATCATTGCCTACAAGCACAACGGCGAGGAAATGTCCGTGCGTGACAAGGGGCCGCTCTGGATTGTTTACCCTTATGACAGCAAAACCGAATATCAATCAGAGGTGGTTTATTCCCGCAGCATTTGGCAGCTCGACCGCATCGAAGTGATTGAGTAGCGAGCGCTGAACCCGGCGCTTTTGGCTTGGCTGCCTGCATTTGAGGATGATGGCAATGGCCGGCACAAAACGCAGAAAGATGTGGCTACGGTTGGCTGCTTTTTTGCTGCCCGCCCTTTTGGGCCTCGCAGCCATTGCATTTCTGGCGTTGAATGTGTCCCGCGACATCACGCGGCTGAACTCTGCCAGTTCCGACAACATTCAATGGAACCTGTCTCAGACCGAGGTGGAGTTTCTCCAGTTCGAACTTGAACTGGCGCGGGCGCTGCAGGGCGACAGCCCGGACATTCGCAGACTCCGGCGCAAGTTCGACGTCTTTTTCAGCCGAATACGCACGCTGCAGCAGGCATCCATCTACAGCGAATTGCGCGCAGTTCCAACGTTCGCGGCCAATCTGGCGACAGTTGCAGCCTTCCTCGACCGCGCCGTCCCTGTGATTGACAGCGATGAAGGTGCCTTGCCCGCCCTATTGCCTGCGCTGGAACAGAAAACCGGGGCTGTCCGCCCGGATGTGCGGCGGCTGTCCGTATCCGGCCTCAACTATTTCGCTGAGGAGTCCGACTTCCGGCGCGAGGCCTTTTCGGGCACCCTGATGCATTTGGCGATTGCCATTGCCGCGCTGGTGGCAGCGCTCGCCGTGCTTGCCTGTTACCTGGCTGTGCTGAACGCTCAGAACGTGCGGCGCAGGACACAAGTCATCGAAGCCAGTGAGCGCATGAACATCGTGACAAGCACGTCTCTTGACGCGGTGGTCGTGGCGGATACGTCAGGGCGCATCACGGATTTCAACGCCGCTGCCGAACAGATTTTCGGCTATTCCGCGAAAGATGCAGTAGGATGCGATCTGGGCGAGCTGATTGTGCCCGAACATCACAGGGCTGCGCATCAGGCCGGTATGGCCCGCCTGCGTGAAACAGGCGAAAAGCGTGTTGTTGGAAGTGGGCGCTTCAAGCTTGAAGCGAAGCGGGCGAACGGCGAAGTTTTCCCCGTGGAGCTTGCCATACAGGCGGCGGACACCAAGGACGGGGAAATCTTCATCGCGTTCCTGCGTGATATTTCCAGTCAGGTGCAAGCAGAGGCCGAGCTTGTTCTGGCCCGCGACCGTGCCATGGCCGGCGAGAAAGCCAAAACCGATTTCCTGGCCACCATGAGCCATGAGATCCGAACCCCGTTGAATGGGCTGCTGGGTAATCTGACCCTTCTCGAGGAAACCCGGCTCAGTGCCAAGCAGTCCCGCTACATAAGAAACATGCAGACGTCCGGCAAACTGCTGATGAGCCATATTTCGGATGTTCTGGACATTACCAAATTCGACGCGGGCAAACTGCGGCTGCACATGGTGGACATGAATATCAGCACTCTGCTGAAGGACATCGTGGACAGTCTAAGCGGTGCAGCGGCGGGCAACGGCAGCACTTTGGAGTGGGGCTGGACAGGGGCACCGCTCAACTGGGTTCACGCGGATCGGGACCGCATTCAGCACATTCTGATGAACATCGTCGGCAATGCAGTCAAGTTCACGAAAAACGGGCGGATCTCCATCACCGCTCAGGCCAGTGCCGCTGAGGAGGGAAAGACCATCCTGTGCATTTCGGTACGGGATTCAGGTATAGGTATCGACCCGGGCCTGCTGCCGCATATCTTCGATGATTTCGCGACCGGAGACAGCTCCTATGACCGGGAAGTCGGGGGAACCGGGCTGGGTCTGGGGATTGCCCAGCGGTTTGTGAAAGCGCTGGGTGGCCGCATCACTGTCGAAAGCACTCCGGGAGAAGGCAGTGTCTTTGATGTCAGCTTCCCTGTTCAGGCCATTGCGGCGCCTGAGCCGAAGGGAGAGGCCCGGTTTACTGCGCCCGCCAGGAAGCGGGCAAATGTCCTGCTGGTGGAAGACAACGAGATCAATCGCCATGTCGCCCGGGAAATGCTGACAGCACAGGGGCATTTTGTGACCGAAGCGCACAACGGCCGGGAAGCGATCGAGATGGCAGAAGAAACGGGCTTTGACCTGATCTTGATGGATATCAGCATGCCGGTCATGGACGGGCGCAGCGCCGCGCGGGCGATCCGGACTGGCAGCGGCGCGTCAGCGCGCGCGCCGATTATTGCCGTGACCGCAAACGCGATGGCCGAGGAGCAGGAAGCCTTTTTGAAAGACGGCATGAATGATGTGCTGACCAAACCTTTGACGCGTGAAGGCCTGTTGCAATTGATTGCAGACCACCCTTCCCCAGCTCCGCCAGCACCGGAAGTTGCTGCGCTGCGGTCTCAGCAACTGATTGAACTGGAAGAAACGGTTGGAGCCGAGGCGTTGCTCCCCCTCTTGAACCGCTTTGCAGCTGAAATGGAAGCCTTCCTCAAAGATTTTGAGAACGGGCAGGATTTGGCTACGAATGAAACCGCAGTCGAAGCCCACCGGATTGCCGGCAGCGCCGCAACCTTCGGGCTTCCGGAGCTTCGCAGTGCGCTGATCCGTCTTGAGAAAGCGGCGCTCAGCCAGGACTGCCAAGCGGCCGAAGGCGCGCTGAGCCCGTTGAGGAAGGCCTGGGCTGCCACCAAACCGGTGCTCAACCTGACTTAGTAGTTGAAGGCGCCGATGAGGCGGCCGACCTCTCCCAGGTTGGTGATTGTGCTGTCATAGCAGGCAATGGCATCCCCGGGCAAAAGGAAGGGGTCATAATCGTCCCGGTCAGCGCGGCGCAGCAGGTCTTCGATCCTCCGCTCGATGACGACAGACACCTGTGTGACCGGATTGCGGGAGAACAGAACAGAGGACCGGTGCGCGCTGGTGGCGCGGGCGCCGCCCACGCAGTTGGTGTCCACCACCGCCTGCAGGTACCGTGTGCCATAGGGAAACTCGCGCACCTCGCGGCCAATTGCGGAGAGCGCGTTGCCGGCGGCCGGCTGGGTGAGGTTCGACAAGAAAAGCGTCACCCCCGGAGGGCTGATGGGGCTGGGCCGCATCAGGTCTTCCTGGAAGCATCCGCGGCTGGGCACATGCACCTGATCGCCTGTCAGCAGCATGATGTCGACGGCATTCTGGCCTTCGAACACTCCGCGCATGTCCAGCCGGTAAAGGCTGCTGCCGCGCCGCACCTCGACTGCCGAGATATCCGCATCCGGGCGCACCCCGCCTGCCGCACGCAATGCGGCAGACAGGTTGCGCGCTTCGGTCGAGGCCCCCAGTGCGCCCTGCCTGCGGGAATCCACTTCGTCACCTGGAACACCGCCGATTTCTACGGCTTTAGGCTCAAAGACAGCTCCTGAAACACCGACCGTGACCGAGGCAAAATCAGCTGCCCGGACCGACAGCCGCGGCCGGTCAGAGTAGAAGTCTTCGGCGATCAGTTTCGCGGCAATGTCCTCCTCGATCTGGATGGCCGTTCGGCCCTGCGCACGGATCGGTGAAAGGAAGGGAAGCTTCAGCGTGCCATCCCGCGAGATAACGTAGTCGCCATTGAAGGTCTCATCATCGCCGACACGCACGTTCACCAGGTCATTGCGGGTGAACCGCTCGCCTGCCAACGCAGCCTGCGCTGTTCCAGCGCCCTTGCCGCCGGTTCCGCCGACGGCGGGGCGGCACCTGGACTCGTTCATTGTCTGAGACTGCAGAAAACCGGATTCGCTGCGGGACACCTCCGGTTCACGGTATTGCGCCTGATACCCGTCACCAGAGGCAACCGGCTCCAGGTTGTCTGGCGGGTCGATCTGCGCGCAGCCGCTCAAAGACAAGATCGCCAGAATTGCCGTTCCATTTCTGAGGGGTTTCTTCATTGAACTGCTCGCGGGATCACTGCGGGTTGTACTGGTGATACGGAATTCGGCCACAGCGGTCGAGAGCCCGTTGATATCGCAGCGCTATCCTTTCGGATATGGAACAGTTCTGTTGCACCATTGCCCTGTCCCTGGGGGCAAGGGACAGCAGGTTCTCCAGCCCGCTATGACTTGATCCAACAGCTCTATGGACAGGTCCCGATGCCCCGCACCTTTCAAATTCCCTCCTTCGCAAAGAACCTCTTTGCCTACAGTGCGTCTGAGGCGGCTGCAAAGGTTTCGCGGCTTCTGGTGGTTGTCGCAGTGGCGCGCACGCTCGACCTGGATCAGATCGGCATTGCCGCGGCAGCCCTGGCGGCGGCCGATATTGTCAAGTCGCTGACGGAAAATGGCGTCATTCAAAAGATCATCGCGGCCCCGCAGGCTCAGCTGCAGCAGACCTGTGCTACCGCGCACCGTATTTTCTGGGTCTGGTGCGTCGGATTGTTTTTGCTTCAGTCGCTGGCGGGGCTAGTGCTTTATGCCAGCGGCGGCAGCGTCATGCTGCTGGCACTGGTGCTTCTTCTGGCGGGTGAATACCTGTTCATGCCCGCCGGGATGGTGCAGGCGGGCCTCGCCATGCGGGCAGGAAAGCTGCGCCAGACTGCAGCCATTTCGGGCACACAGATAGTGGCGTCAAACCTGATGTCGGTGGTGATGGCGCTGCTTTGGCCGTCCGCCTTGGTGCTGGTGCTGCCGCGCCTGCTGACAGCGCCGTTCTGGCTGGTCGCAATGCGCCGCCTGCATCCCTGGAGCCCCGATCCGTCCCAAGGCTATGCACCGCTGCGCCCGTTCCTAGCCTATGGGTGGGCGGTTCTGGGCGTCGAACTGGTCAAGGCGCTGCGCCTGCAGGCCGACAAGGTGATCGTGGGCGCGCTGATGGGGGCAGAGACGCTTGGCCTCTATTTCATGGCCTTCAATGCCGGTCTCAGCCTATCCAACTCCTTCACCGTGGCTTTCTCCACTGTTCTGTTCCCGCATCTCTGCGCCAGCGCCGACAAGCTGCAGGCATTGCGCCAAAGCGTGCTGCTGGCGATCGGGATCATCGCACCGGCTGTCATCACGCAGTCGCTGCTGGCACCGCTCTATGTCCCGGTTCTGTTCGGGGCGGGCTGGAAAGGCATCGAAGGTGTTGTGTCGATCCTGTGCTTGGTTGCGATCCCGACCACGCTGTGGTCCGCAACCGCGGGCTGGCTGCGGGCAAACGGCAAGCCGGGCCAGGAATTCCGGGTCACGCTTGCCACCACCGGGGCGCTGATACTGAACACCTGCCTGCTTGCGCCCCATGGTCTGACAGCGGTCGCCACAGGCTATGCCGTTGTCGCCGCGCTGATGATGACGGGCGCATCGCTGCCAACCCTTTCCAGGGCCTTCCGCCACCGCACCGCAGAGGTTTGAGACATGCCATATATTTCCGCTGTCATTCCCAGCTTCAACGCTGCCGCCACGATTCGGGAAACCCTGGCCGGGCTCCAGGCTCAAACCTGCGCCGATTGGGAGGCGATCGTGGTTGATGACGGGTCCACGGATGAGACCCGCGCCCTGGTGCGGGCCGCTGCCGCTGCCGATGCCCGGATCCAGCTGGTGCAAAACCCCGGAAAGGGCCCCAGTGCGGCCCGCAACTGCGGCGCAATGGAGCACGCCTGCGGTGATGTGATCGCGTTCTGCGATGCGGACGATATCTGGCACCGGGAAAAGCTATCGCAGCTCCGTGCGAGCTTCCGGCAGGGGGCCGCCGATGGAGCCTATGGGCGGATCGGTTTCTTCCGCGCCACCCCCGCAGATGCCAGCGTGTTTTCAACAGTTCCCGAGCAGGATCTGAACATCGCCATGCTGCTCGGGGAAAACCCGGTCTGCACCATGTCCAACTTTGCCGTGCGGCGCAGGGTCTTTGCGGCGAGCGGCGGCTTTGACGAGGCAATGGTCCACAACGAAGATCTGGAGTGGCTGATCCGCCTGGTTGGCGGCGGCGCGCGGGTGACCGGAATCGACAGCCTGCATACCTACTACCGCACTTCCGTTGGCGGATTGTCGACGGATCTTGAGGCAATGCGGGCAGGCCGTGAACAGGCAATTGCAACTGCCGCCGGTTTTGGCGTGGTTCCAAGCGCCGCCTCTCATGCCATTCACCACCGCTACCTTGCCCGCCGGGCACTTCGTCTGAATGGGGCACCGGCTTATGCGTTGAAACAATCTGTGTCCGGCATTCTCAAAAGCCCGCGCGGATTTTTTTCCCCGTTCCGCAGGGGCGGCCTGACCTTGGCCGGCTCACTGCTGGCGCCGTTCCTGCCCCGGCCCCTGCGCCGGAACCTGTTTTCCCGTTAACTTTTTCGAGGTTCACAACCATGGCCTTCACATCGATTGTCGTTCCCGCTTTCAATGCCGAGAAAACGCTCGCTGACACTCTTCTTTCCTTGCAGAGGCAAACCAGAACGGAGTTTGAGGTCATTGTGGTCAATGACGGCTCCACAGACACAACCGCCGCGATTGCCGCGGGCTTCTGCAGCGACCCGCGCTTTCGCGTGGTTCACCAGAAAAACCGCGGCCTTGCTGGAGCGCGCAACTCGGGTATTGCTGGCGCACAGGGCGATGTAGTGGCGTTTTGCGACGCAGACGACATGTGGGAGCCGGGAAAGCTGGCCCGCCATATCAGCCACCTGGATGCCAAGCCCCATGTAGGCATAAGCTATGCCGGATCTGCTTTCATCTCGGAAGATGGCGCCCTTACGGGCCAGGCGCAGCGGCCTCGGCTGCAGAACATCAATGCCAAGCACATTTTCAAGCGCAACCCGGTCGGCAACGGCTCTGCCGCCGTGATCCGGCGGGCTGTGTTTGACGAAATCGCCTTCCGGCCCCGGTCCGAGACCGGACGCGACTGGTATTTCGACGAGACTTTCCGCCAATCCGAGGACATCGAATGCTGGCTGCGGATTGCCTTGACGACCAACTGGGCGTTCGAAGGGATCCCGGGCCTGCTCACACGCTACCGGATCAATTCAGGCGGGCTTTCGGCGGCGACTGACCGCCAGCTTGCCGCCTGGGAACGGATGGTTCGCAAGCTGTCACAGATCAACCCCAAGTTTTTTGCGCAAGAAACAGATGTGGCGCGGGCATATCAGCTCCGCTACCTCAACCGGCGCGCCATCAGCGATCTGGACAGCCGCCGCGCAGTAGGTCTTGCCAGGGCGTGGCTTGCCTGCTCCCTGCGGCCGCTTTGGGAGGAGCCGTTGAAGTCCGGGGCAACCCTGGCGGCGACTGCGCTGCTTGCCGTGACCGGGCCGAAGGCTTTGCGAAAGACAATGAAACTGGCCGCACGGGCACACCGGAACGAGGCCATGTCATGACCGTTATCCGTGTAACCCACTTGGTTGATGACACCACTGCAGGCGGAGTGATGCGCGTCATCAGTCACATGATGACAACGCCTGATCTTACGCGCGAGGCTGATCACAGCTTGCTGGAGGTGAAACGGAACAGGCTTTGCATAGGGCGGGTGGAAGCGGATGTGATCGTTTCGCATCTTGCGATCAGCTGGCGCCTTCTCCCCTTGCTGGCCGCCTTGCGTGTCATGAACCCCACAGCACGGCTTGTTCATGTCGAGCACAGCTACACCAAGTGCTTCACAGCTCTAAATGTCAGGCGGAAACGGCGGTTCGGCGCTCTCCTCAAGCTTTCATATGCCCTGTTCCACGATGTCGTTGCCGTCAGTGCCGCGCAGGGGAAGTGGCTGAGGGATGAGGGTTTCGTGCGGCCGGCCGCCCTGCATGTCATTCCCTCCTGCGTTGGTCTGTCTGCTTTCCGGGAACTGGCACCGCCAGAGGGCGCGGTAAAGACAATCGGTGCCATTGGGCGGCTGGAACCGCAGAAGGGATTTGATATCCTGATCAAGGCTTTCCGCGAACTCAGCGATCCCGGCATTGCCCTTCATATCTATGGTCAGGGGGCGGAGGAGACGTTGCTCCGCGACCTTGCCGCCGGCGATCACCGCATACATTTCAAAGGATTTGCCTCCGACCCGGTTGCGGCGATGGCTGACCTGGACGCCGTGGTAATGTCGTCGCGATGGGAGGCCTACGGGCTGGTTGCGATTGAAACCCTGGCAGCGGGACGCAGGCTGCTTGTCAGCAACGTCGATGGACTTACGGATCACTTGCCCCATGGAGCCGCACTGGTTGACGGCGCAGGAATTAAACCCTGGCAGAGCGCATTAGAAGAGCTTTTTGCAGCACCACCGCGCCCCCGCGGGCCAAGGCACGCTCACAACTACGAAAGTCATTTTTCCGACTGTTGGAAATCGCTGTTTTTGTCTCCTGTCATTGCTTCACAGTGAGGGTTTTCACCAGATCGCATCCGCGAAGCTTGCTATCAATTGCCACGTTGAACAGTGCTAGATCGCGCAGGTTGCCCGCCAGTTCGAGCCACGCGCGGATCGCCCAGACCTGTTTCGGCAACAGTGGCCGTTTCTGGCCGATGATCCGGCCCTTGTTCCAGGCTCTTCGTTTCGGGATGACAGCGGGAAGTTGGACTCTTGGCATAGTGCTCCCGCCAACCCCAGACATCATTACCGCGCTGACGATGTCATCGTACAAGCGGAGTGGATGCCTGTTCTCGGAAGTCATCCGAGAACACCATTTCTGCCGATGCATTCGGCGGCAGTGAGCCCAGCATGTACCTTGGATTTTCCCGCCGCGTGCGCTTGCAGCGCGGAAGTTGCGGCAACAGCGACAAACTTACCGCCGCATTGCGGCTGCGAAACATGCCGTTCATGTCGGGGGAAGAAAACCCGAAACTAAAAATTCATGCCACAAGACTCAAAGACCATACTCCGCCCGTCAGCAACCTCGGCCAAGGCAGCTGACGGTGTAAGTAAGCTAGCTGGGGGTACAGACAGCTCGGTACCCCGGGTCGCCCTTTTTAGAGAGGGTGGAAAACAGCAATTGCCTTCCACCTGGATATCAGGATGCCTTTGGTGAGCCTTTTCAGTCAGGCTTCAGCGCCTTCAACAATCACGATGTTGGCGATGCCCGCATCAATGCGGTGATTTTTTGCAGCTTGGTATTCAGACGAATTATAGCAGGCGAGCGCGGCCTCCAGCGTGTCGAACTCGATTACAACATTACGCAGATGGCCGTCGCCTTCGAGCTGCTCGCAGGTTCCACCGCGCGCCAGCACCCGCGCGTTGAACTTTCGGAAAGCCTCCGTCGCCCCGGCGGCATAAAGGGCATAGGGCTCGGGATCCGTCACCGTGACATGTGCAATCCAGTAGGCTTTGGGCATTGGGCATTCTTTCAGATTAATGTCTGCAGCACGCGCCGGAGCGGATTTTCCGCTCCGGAGCCTTGTCTTACCTGTTCAGGATCTTCGACAGCACCAGATAGGCGGCACCGGCCACGAACAGGCCCACGAACCAGGCATAGGTATAGATCGTGGCGAAGAAGTCCGAGGTACCGGCGGTGAGGCCAACACCTGCCAGGAAGCCCGGCAGGTTCGGCAGGATGCCGATCACCAGCGCCCAGACACCGGCCCAGTTGGTGCCGTTGCTGCCGGAGTAGATGCCGTTCATCTTGAACAGATCGGCCACTTCCAGCTTGGTCTTGCGCAGCAGGTAGTAGTCCGCCAGCATCACGCCCGCAATCGGACCCAAGAGCGCCGAATAGGCGATCAGCCAGCCGATGATGTGGTTCACCAGGATCCAGGGGAACATGGCAATGCCGATGCCCGCGGTGATGTAGCCGCCGCGCTTGAGGTTGATCTTGCTGGGCGCCAGGTTCGAGAACCCGTGCGCAGGTGCCACCACATTGGCTGCCAGGTTGGTGGTCAGCGTCGCCACGATCAGCGCAAACAGCGCGATGATCACCGAAAATCCGCCCATCTTCTCGGACAGCTGGATCGGATCCCAGATCGCCTCGCCGTAGATCACTACAGTGGCCGAGGTCACGGCAGAGGCGATGAAGGCAAACAGCGCCATCGGAACCGGCAGGCCGACCAATTGGCCCAGCAGCTGGTCCTTCTGGCTGCGCGCGTGGCGGGTAAAGTCGGGAATGTTCAGCGCCAGGGTCGCCCAGAAGCCGATCATGCCGGTGAGGCTCGGCCAGAACACCACCCAGAACTGGCCTTCCTGCGGCTGGCCGGGATCAAAGGCGCTGGGGGTCGACAGCATCTCTCCGAAGCCGCCCGCGTTGACATAGGCCCAGGCCAGCAGTGCCAGCCCCATCGCCAGCAAGAACGGTGCCGCATAGGTCTCCAGCCAGCGGATCGACTCGGTGCCATTTGCAATGAAGTAGAGATGCAGCGCCCAGAAGGCGAGGAAACAAATGAACTCGCCCGCGCTGATGCCCAGCACCGGCAGCGCCTCGCCCGCCAGCGCGCCGCCCGTGAGGGTGTTCAGGATCACAAAGATCGCCGAACCGCCAACCCAAGTTTGAATGCCGAACCAGCCGCAGGCAACGATACCGCGGGCCACCGCCGGAATCTTGGCGCCGCTGGGTCCGAAGGACGAGCGCAGAAGCACCGGAAAGGGTATGCCGTATTTGGTGCCCGCATGGCCAACCAGCACCATTGGGATCAGCACGATGGCATTGGCCGCCAGAATGGTCAGCACCGCCTGGTCCCAGCTCATGCCCGATCCGATCAGGTAGGAGGCCAGCAGATAGGTCGGGATACAGACCACCATGCCGACCCAAAGCGCGGCAATCGCCAGCCAGTCCCAGGTGCGTTCCACCGCCGTTGTGGGCAGCTGGTCCTCGTTATACAGTTCCGGGTCGATCCCGGTCAGATCGGTCCGCGGCGGCGCCTCGGCGCCGGATGCGGAAAACCCGCTGGTGATATCAGCCATTTTCAGTTTCCTCCCTGTTATTGGCTTACTGCCGCCCTGTCCTCCACAGGGCCGCAGATGCGAAAGCACCCGGCCTGTGCCGGGGGTATGATCAGACGCAGGCCGGCATGTTTTCAGCCGAACGCACGACCTGGCGCGGTGCGGTCACCTCTTTCCACTTGGACAGCGCCTTGTTGACTTCGGGGTACGCGGGCCGGTCCACAAACCGCCCGTGGCCCGGGGTGGCGCAGACGGTGCCGTCATCTACCGCCACCTCGCCGCAGCTGAGCGTGTAGCGGGGCAGGCCGGTGACCTCGCGGCCAGAGAACACGTTGTATTCCACAACCGATTGCTGGGTTTCTGGAGAAATCACCTTGGATTTCTTGGGATCCCACACCACCAGGTCGGCGTCGGAGCCTTCCACAATCGCTCCTTTTCGCGGGTAGATATTGAGGATCTTGGCGATATTGGTGGAGGTGACGGCGACAAACTCGTTCGGAGTCAATCGGCCTGTATTCACTCCCTCGTTCCAAAGGACCGGCATCCGGTCCTCAAGGCCGCCGGTGCCGTTCGGAATTTTGGTGAAGTCATCGATGCCAAAGCGTTTCTGATCCACGGTAAATGCACAGTGGTCGGTCGCCACAACCTGCAGGGAGCCTGCCTGCAGACCGGCCCACAGGCTGTCCTGATGCGCCTTGTCCCGGAATGGCGGCGACATCACCCGCTGCGCGGCGTGGTCCCAGTTGGGATGGCGGTATTCGCTTTCGTCCAGCACCAGATGCTGGATCAGCGGCTCGCCAAAGACCCGCATTCCCTTCTGGCGTGCCCGGCGGATCGCCTCATGCGCCTGTTCGCAGGAGGTATGCACGACATACAGCGGCACACCCGCCATGTCGGCGATCATGATAGCGCGGTTGGTGGCCTCGCCCTCAACCTCCGGCGGGCGCGACAGCCCATGCCCCTCCGGCCCGGTGATACCGTCGGCCAGCAGCTTCTGCTGCATGGTGGCCACCACATCGCCGTTTTCCGCATGCACCATCGGCAGCGCCCCCAGCGCGGCGCAGCGGCGGAACGAGTCGAACAGCTCGTCATCGTCCACCATCAGCGCGCCTTTGTAGGCCATGAAGTGCTTGAAGGAGTTGATGCCGAGATCCACAACCTGCTGCATCTCGTTGAACACCTGCTCGCTCCACCAGGTCACCGCCATGTGGAAGGAGTAGTCGGCGCAGGCGCGTTTCGACTTGGCGTGCCAGGCCTCCAGCGCCGCCAGCATAGACTGGCCGGGGCTGGGAAGGCAGAAGTCCACCACCATGGTGGTGCCGCCCGCAAGGCCCGCGCGGGTGCCGCTTTCAAAATCATCCGCCGAATGGGTGCCCATGAAGGGCATCTCCAAATGCACATGCGGATCAATGCCGCCCGGCATGACATAACAGCCTTCGGCCTCCAGCACCCTGTCGCCGCTGAGGCCCGCGCCGATCTGCACGATTTTGCCATCCTCGATGGCGACATCAGCGGCATAGCTGCGGTCGGCGGCAACAATGGTGCCGCCCTTGATCACGGTTCTCTGACTCATGCCGATTACTCCACGATCTCTGCGGTTTCCAGCACGGCGTGCAGCAGCACATCCGTCCCCGCCGCCGCCCATTCGCGGCTGATTTCCTCGTCCTCGTTATGGCTCAGTCCATCGACGCAGGCGCACATCACCATTGCAGTCGGCGCCACCTTGTTGATCCAGCAGGCATCATGCCCCGCGCCGGAGATGATATTGCGGTGCGAATAGCCCAGCTTCTCCGCCGCACGGCGCACAGCATCCACACAGCCCTCGTCAAAGGTGACCGGGTCGAAATGCCCTGCCCGTTCGATCTCCAGCCCCAGTTCCAGCTCCTCGGCAATCTTCGCCGCACCCTCGCGCAGGCGCTGCTCCATATCGGTCTGGGTGTCAAAGCTGGGCGAACGGAAGTCGATGGTGAACACCACCTTGCCCGGAACAATGTTACGGCTGTTGGGGTAATAGTCGCAGTGGCCAACGGCACCGACAGCGTCGGGCTGGTGGCTCATCGCGATTTCATGCACCAGATCGGTGATCCGCGCCGCGCCAAGGCCCGCATTGCGGCGCATCGGCATCGGGGTGGAACCGGTGTGCGCCTCTTGCCCTGTCAGCGTCACCTGAAGCCAGTTCAGGCCCTGGCCGTGAGTGACGACACCAATGTCCTTGCCCTCGGCCTCCAGGATCGGGCCCTGCTCGATGTGCAATTCAAACATCGCGTGCATCTTGCGGCTGCCCACCGGCTCATCACCCTTGTAGCCGATCCGGGCCAGCTCCTCGCCGAATGTCTTGCCCTCGGCGTCCTCGCGCCCGTAGGCCCAGTCCTGGGTATGAACGCCGGCAAAGACGCCGGAGGATAGCATCGCGGGAGCAAACCGCGTGCCTTCCTCATTGGTCCAGTTCACCACCACGATGGGACGGCGCGGGGTGATGCCCTGATCGCGGATCGAGCGCACCACCTCAAGCCCCGCCAGCACGCCCAGCACGCCATCGTATTTGCCGCCCGTCGGCTGGGTGTCCAGATGGCTGCCCATCATCACCGGGTCCAGATCCGGCTCGGCGCCCTCAAGGCGGGCAAACATGTTGCCCATGCTGTCGACGCCCACCGTCATGCCGGCCTCTTCACACCAGCGCTTGAACAGGTCGCGGCCTTCCTTGTCGGCATCGGTCAACGTCTGGCGGTTGTTGCCGCCGCGCACCCCTGGGCCCTTCTGCGCCATTTCCATAAGCGAATCCCACAGGCGGCTGCCATTGATGCGGGCGTTGCTTTGCACGTCTTTCATGTTGTCTCTCCCTTGGCGGCTGCCGGCCCCGCACGCTCCTCCGCGGCGGACCGGCAGCCGGTTGGTCACGCGATGAGCGACTCGGCCAGGATGCCGATCAGCTCGTCGATTTCAGATTTTTCGATGATCAGCGGCGGCGACATGGCAATGATGTCGCCGGTTGTGCGCAGATGCGCCCCCCTGTCCCAGGCCCGCAGATAGGTGTCAAAGGCGCGTTTGGTCGGCTGGCCCGCAACCGGCTCCAGCTCCACCGCGCCCACCAGGCCGGAACAGCGGATGTCCGCCACATGCGGCAGGCCCTTGAGGCTGAACAGCGCCTCGGTCCAATAGTCCTCCAGCCCTGCGGCCCGCTCAAACAGCTGTTCCTCGCGGTAGGTGTCCAGCGCCGCCAGCGCTGCCGCGCAGGCGACCGGATTGCCGGAGTAGGTATAGCCGTGAAACAGCTCGATCAGGTTCTCCGGACCGGTCATGAAGGCATCGTGGATCTCGCTGCTGATCATAACCGCACCCATCGGAATGACACCATTGGTCAGCCCCTTGGCGGTGGTGATCATGTCCGGCTCGACGCCATAGTAATCCGCGCCAAACGCGCGGCCCAGGCGGCCATAGGCCGTGATCACCTCGTCGAAAATCAACAGGATGCCATGCTCGCGGGTGATCTCGCGCAGCCGCTCCAGGTACCCCTTCGGCGGCAGGATCACCCCGGCGGAACCCGCCATCGGCTCGACGATCACCGCGGCAATGGTTTCGGCCCCGTGCAGCTCGATCAGCCGCACCAGATCCTCCGCCAGCTCCGCGCCATGTTCCGGCTGGCCCTTGGTAAAGGCGTTGCGCTCCGGATCATGGGTGTGGCGCAGGTGGTCGACCCCGGTCAGCAGGCTGCCGAAATGCCGGCGGTTGTTGACGATGCCACCGACCGAGATGCCGCCGAAATTGACCCCGTGATAGCCTTTCTCGCGCCCGATCAGCCGGGTGCGGCCCGGCTCGCCCTTGGCCTTGTGGTAGGCCAGCGCGATCTTCAGCGCGGTCTCCACCGATTCAGAGCCGGAGTTGGTGAAGAACACGTGGTTCAGATCGCCCGGCGCCAAATCCGCCAGCCGTGCGGCCAGCTCAAACGCCTTGGGGTGGCCCATCTGGAAGGCCGGCGCATAGTCCAGTTCAGTGACCTGCTTCTGCACCGCCTCGGTGATGCGCGGCGCGGCGTGGCCTGCATTGACGCACCACAGGCCCGCGGTGCCATCCATCACCTTGCGCCCGTCGGTGGTGGTGTAATACATGCCCTCGGCCGAGGCGACCATGCGCGGGTTCTCCTTGAAATGCCGGTTGGCGGTGAAGGGCATCCAATAGGCGTCCATGGCGTTTGCGCGTTTTGGATCAGTGGTCATATCCAAATCCTTTTCTTGAGAGTGTTCAGGCCGCAATCTGGTTCAGCAGCGTATCGAGGCTCTGCTTTGCATCGCCATAGACCATGCGGGTGTTTTCCTTGAAGAACAGGGGGTTCTCGATGCCGGAGTAGCCGGTGCCCTGGCCGCGCTTGGAGACAAACACCTGTTTCGCCTTCCAGCATTCCAAGACCGGCATGCCCGCGATCGGCGAGTTGGGGTCTTCCTGGGCGGCGGGGTTGACGATGTCGTTGGAGCCGATGACGATGGCCACGTCGGTGTCCGGGAAGTCCTCGTTGATCTCGTCCATTTCCAAGACGATGTCGTAAGGCACTTTGGCCTCGGCCAGCAGCACGTTCATGTGGCCCGGCAGGCGGCCCGCAACCGGGTGGATGGCAAAGCGCACCTCTTTGCCCTTGGCGCGCAGGCGGCGGGTCAGCTCAGCCACGTTCTGCTGCGCCTGGGCCACCGCCATGCCGTAGCCGGGGATGATGATGACGCTGTCGGCCTCATCCAGCGCGGTGGCAACGCCGTCGGCGTCGATGGCGATCTGCTCGCCTTCCACTTCCATCGCGGGACCGGTGGTGCCGCCGAAGCCGCCCAGGATCACGCTGACGAAGGAGCGGTTCATCGCCTTGCACATGATGTAGGAGAGGATCGCACCGGAGGAGCCCACCAGCGCGCCGACCACGATCAGCAGGTCGTTGCCCAGCGAGAAGCCGATCGCCGCCGCGGCCCAGCCGGAGTAGCTGTTCAGCATCGAGACCACCACCGGCATGTCGGCGCCGCCGATGCCCATGATCAGGTGGTAGCCGATGAACAGCGCCGCCAGGGTCATCAGGAACAGCGGCAGGAAGCCGCCGGAGCTGAAGTACCAGATCAGGCAGAGGAAGGAGAGGCCCGCCGCGCCCGCGTTCAGCATATGGCCGCCCGGCAGCTTGGTGGCAGCCGAGGTGACCTTGCCCGCCAGCTTGCCAAAGGCGATGACCGAGCCGGTGAAGGTGATGGCGCCGATGAAGATGCCGAGGAACAGCTCAACCCGCAGGAAGGAGATCTCTGCCGGGGTCTTCTTGGCAATCAGCTTGGCAAAGGTGCCGAGGTCTTCGGTGCTGCCCGCGGCCACGGCGGCCGCCACATTGCCGATCTCAAAATGGGCGATGAAGCCCACAAAGACCGCAGCCAGACCGACCAGCGAGTGCATCGCGGCAACCAGCTGCGGCATCTCGGTCATCTGGACCTTCTTGGCGACATAGGTGCCGATGATGCCGCCGCCCGCGATCAGCAGGATCGACAGCAGCCACAGGCCGGAACCGGGGCCGATCAGGGTGGCGAAAACCGCCAGCCCCATGCCGGCAATGCCGTACCAGACCGCGCGCTTGGCGCTTTCCTGGTTCGACAGGCCGCCCAAGCTGAGGATGAAAAGAACAGCCGCAACGACATAGGCGGCGGTGGTGAAACCGTAATCCATTTGTTCGGCCCCTCTTTTAAGATTTCTGGAACATGGCGAGCATGCGCCGGGTGACGAGGAAGCCGCCGAAGATGTTGATCCCGGCCATGAAAACGCTGAGCGCCGCCAAGAGGATCACCAGGAAGCTGCCCGATCCGATCTGCATCAAGGCGCCCAGGATGATGATCGAGGAGATCGCGTTGGTCACAGCCATCAGCGGCGTGTGCAGCGAATGCGCAACGCCCCAGATCACCTGGAAGCCCACGAAACAGGCCAGCGCAAAGACGATGAAATGCTGCATGAAGCTGACCGGCGCGAACAGCCCGACCAGCAAGAGGAGCGCACCGCCGCCTGCCAGCAGGGTGACCTGGCTCTTGGTCTGCGCCTTGAAGGCCTCAACCTCCTTGGCGCGTTTTTCTTCCGGCGTCAGCTCCGGCACGGCCTCCTTGGGTTTGGCCGCAATGGCCTGCACCTTGGGCGGCGGCGGCGGGAAGGTGATCTCGCCCTCAAACGTGACGGTGGCGCCGCGGATCACGTCGTCTTCCATGTTGTGGTTGACCTGGCCGTCTTTCTCCGGCGTGAGGTCGGCCATCATGTGGCGGATGTTGGTGGCGTAAAGCGACGAGGACTGCGCCGCCATCCGGGACGGGAAATCGGTGTAGCCGATGATGGTGACGCCGTTGTCGGTCACGACCTTCTCATCCGCGACGGTCAGCTTGCAGTTGCCGCCCTTTTCCGCCGCCAGATCAACGATCACCGAACCCGGCTTCATTGCGGCAACCATATCCTCGGTCCACAGCTCCGGCGCTTCACGGTTGGGGATCAGCGCGGTGGTGATGACGATGTCCATCTCCGGCGCCAGCTCGCGGAACTTGGCGAGCTGCGCTTCGCGGAACTCCGGCGAGGAGACCGCCGCATAGCCGCCGGTGGCAGCGCCGTCCTGCTGCTCTTCCTCGAAGTCCAGATAGACAAACTCGGCCCCCATCGACTCGACCTGCTCAGCCACTTCAGGCCGCACGTCGAAGGCATAGGTCACCGCGCCCAAACTGGTCGAGGTGCCGATGGCGGCAAGCCCCGCCACCCCGGCGCCGACCACCAGAACCTTGGCAGGCGGCACCTTGCCTGCCGCGGTGATCTGGCCGGTGAAGAAGCGGCCGAAATTGTTGCCCGCCTCGATCACCGCGCGGTAGCCCGCGATATTGGCCATCGACGACAGCGCGTCCATCTTCTGCGCGCGCGAAATCCGCGGCACCATTTCCATGGCGATGACGTTGGCCTTCTTCGACTTGGCCAGCTCCATCCCCTCTTCATTCCCTGCCGGGTTGAAGAAGGAGATCAGCGTCTTGCCCTTGGTCAGCCGCTTCAGCTCGGTTGCATCCGGCTGGCGCACCTTGGCGACAATATCGCAGGCCTTCCACAGCGCTGCCGGGGTCTTGATGACCTCAACGCCTGCCGCCTCATAGGCCGCATCGGAAAAGCCCGCAGCGGCGCCCGCCCCGGCCTCAATCGCGCACTCATAGCCCAGCTTCTGCAGCTGCTTCGCCGAATCCGGCGTCATCGCAACCCGGTTTTCACCCGGCGCCAGCTCTTTTGGCGTTCCAATCAGCACGGCCGTTCTCCTCCCATTGCGCCAGACCCGCCCCACAGGTGAGTCGGATGGCATCATTCATCATGTTTCTTTTTTTACCAGATAGTCAAATTTTTAGTTTTCAGTCAACAAAATTGTACCACGTAAGCAGGTATTCAACATTTTTTTGCTTTGTTTTCTATAGTTACAGTATTTTGCAGGCATGTTTTTTATCTACTAGTCAAATTTAAGGTTGACAGAATCCAGGAGTCCCACAAACCTGAAAGCAGGAGGAGCCCATGAACATTCAACTGACCAAACCAAGTGAATCCTGGGCGGCGGCCGGGGACCTGCATGACTTGATGGCCCGTGCCCGCCAGATCCGCGATGCCCATTGGGGGCGCACCGTCACCTATTCCCGCAAGGCCTTTGTGCCGCTGACCAACATGTGCCGCGACACCTGCGGCTATTGCACCTTCGTCAAGCATCCCGACTCGCCCGAAGCGAACATCATGACGCCGGAGCAGGTGCTTGCCACGGCCCGCCGCGGTGAGCGGGAAGGCTGCAAGGAGCTGCTGTTCAGCCTCGGCGAGAAACCGGAACTGCGCTACGAGAAGGCGCGCAAAGCACTGGAGCGGCTCGGCTATTCCAGCCTGACCGCCTATCTGGCCGAGATGTGCGCGCTGGTGCTGCGGGAAACCGCGCTGCTGCCGCATGTGAACGCAGGCACGCTGACCAGCGAAGAGATTGACCTCTTGCGGCCGGTCTCTGCCTCGATGGGGATGATGCTGGAAACCGTCAGCCGCCGCCTGACCCGCAAGGGCCAGCCGCATTATGCCTGCCCCGACAAGGTGCCGGTGCAGCGGCTGCGCACGCTAGAACGGGCGGGCGAGAAGAAAGTGCCCTTCACCACCGGCCTGCTGATCGGCATCGGCGAGACTTTTGAAGAGCGTATCGAGGCGCTGCACGCGATCAACGGCGCCCACGCCCGCCACGGCCACATCCAGGAAGTGATCATCCAGAACTTCCAGCGCAAGCCAGATATCGCCATGGCGAACCACCCGGAGCCGCCGCTGGAAGACATGCTGCGCACCATCGCGGCGGCCCGCATCATCCTGTCGCCGGACATCAGCCTGCAGGCGCCGCCGAACCTCAGCGCCCGCCATCCGGCCTACCTGGACGCAGGCATCAACGACTGGGGCGGCATCTCGCCGGTCACCATCGACTTCATCAATCCGCAGCATGAATGGCCGGAGATCCGCCAGCTTGCCGCCTCCTGCACCCAGGCCGGGTTCCAGCTGCGCGAGCGGCTGACGGTCTACCCCAGCTACCTGGCCGCCGGCAGCGGCTTCATCGACCCGGAAATTCTGGCCCGCGCCTCCGGCATGGCGCAGGCCAACGGACTGGCACGCGACCAGCAGCACATGGGAGAAACAGCATGACCATCCAACCCCCCGCAGAGAAGTTTGCCGCAGTCCCGGCGGCCGTCAGCGCCGCCTCCGCTCCGGTTCGCGCCATTCTGGAACTGGCGTTGGAAGGCGGCGAGGTGTCAGAAGCCGAAGGCACAGAGCTGTTCCGCACCACCGGCGCTGACGCCGAAGCGGTCTATGCGGTGGCCGACGAACTGCGCCGCCGCGCCAACGGCGGCCACGTCTCCTTTGTGGTCAACCGCAACATCAACTTCACCAACATCTGCTACATGGGCTGCCGCTTTTGCGGCTTTGCCAAACGGTCCGAGGACAAGGACGCCGAGTGGCTGGAGCCCGCCCAGATCATCGAGCGCGCGCAGCAGGCCTGGGACCGCGGCGCGACCGAGGTCTGCATCCAGGGCGGGCTGCACCCCAAGATGGAAGGCACCTATTACCGCGACATCGTGCGCGCCATCAAGGCGGCGCTGCCCGACATGCATATCCACGCCTTCTCGCCGTTTGAGATTTGGTACGGTGCCTCCAAGACCAAGATGTCCTATCATGACTTCCTGGCCGATCTGAAGGCGGCGGGCCTCGGCTCGATGCCCGGCACCGCGGCGGAAATCCTCGATACCGAAGTGCGGATGCAGCTGACCAAGAACAAGCTGAGCGCCGAGAAATGGGTGGAGATCATCCGCGCCGCGCATGACGTCGGCATCCCGACCACTGCCACCATCATGTACGGCCATATCGACGGGCCGGAGCATTGGGCGGCGCACATCCGCCTTTTGCGCGACATCCAGAAAGACACCGGCGGCTTTACCGAACTAGTGCCACTGTCCTTTGTGCACACGGAATCGCCCCTTTGGGCACAGAACCCGGACACCGTGCGCCCCGGCCCCACCGCGCTGGAGGTGGACCTGATGCACGCGGTCTCGCGCATCATGCTGCACGGCTGGATCGACAACATCCAGGTCAGCTGGACCAAGCTGGGCGCGGCCCGGGCGCAACAGATGCTGTCGCGCGGCGTCAACGACCTCGGCGGCACGCTGATGAACGAAAGCATCTCGCGCGCGGCCGGGTCGGACCACGGCCAGGAAATCACCGCCCGCGAGCTGGCGCAGATCATCCGCGCCGCGGGCCGGGTGCCGGTGCGCCGCAACACCATCTACGAGGTGCGCGAGGTTTATGAGCATCACGACCCCGAGGTGATCGCGCCGCTGGTGGACCGCCAGGGCCGTGACCCGCTGGCCTTCCTGGAAATGTTCCCGGAGCGCCCCGCGCTGGAGGCGGCGGAATGAGCGGCGCAGGCAAGCATAAGGTGACGCTGCTGGCCGGCGGCGTCGGCGGCGCCAAGATGGCCGAGGGGCTGGCAGCCCTGCCGGATGTGCAGCTCTCGGTGATCGGCAATGTGGCGGATGACGATGCCTTCCACGGCCTCTGGGTCTCGCCCGATATCGACACGCTGACCTACAGCCTTGCGGATGTGATCGACCGCAGCCAGGGCTGGGGCGTCGCGGATGAGGGCCACCGGGCGCTGGAAACGCTGACCAAACTGGGCGCGGACACCTGGATGTCGCTGGGCGACCGCGACTTCGGCCTGCACATCTACCGCACCATGCGGCGGCTTCGCGGCGACCGGCCCAGCGAGATCGCCCGTGACGTTGCCCGCGCCTTTGGCGTCACGGCAGAGATCCTGCTGCCCACCGACGGCACCGTGCAAACCCGGGTGCGCACCGATGCGGGCTGGCTGAGTTTCCAGGAGTATTTCGTGCGCGAACGCTGCGCGCCGGAGGTCCGGGAACTGGCCTTCGAAGGCCTCGCCCGGGCCCGCCCAACGCCGGAGGCGCTGGAGGCAATCCGCGCAGCAGACCTGATCGTGATTGCACCGTCCAATCCGCTGGTCAGCATTGCCCCGATCTTGGGCATTCCAGGCATAGCGGACGCGGTGCAGGCCTCCGCCGCGCCCAAGATCGCTGTCAGCCCCTTCATTGACGGCAAGGTTGTGAAAGGCCCCGCCGACCGGATGATGCAGGCGCTGGGGGAGCAGACAGACGCGCTTGGCGTTGCCCGCCGCTACCGCGGCCTCGCCGGTACATTGTTCATCGACCACGCCGACGCGTCGCTGGCGGGCGCCATCCGCGCCGAAGGGCTGGAGCCGGTCTGCAGCCGCATCCTGATGAAAACCCATGAGGACAAGACCCGGCTGGCCCGCGAAATCGTCGACCTGGCATTTGCTCCGGTCCATCTGGAGGCAACCGCATGACCCCGCAACAAGGTACCGGCAAGCGGCTCGCCGTGATCCCGATGAAGGACCCGTCAAAGGCCAAGACCCGGCTCGCCGTCGCCCTCACCCCGCAGGAGCGCAGGGTGCTGGCGGAAGGGCTGTTCCAGGCCACCGTCGCGAAACTGCAAGAGGCCCTGGCCCGCCTCCCCGGCGGCACGGCGGATATTGCCGTGGTCAGCAACAGCCCGGTGATTGCCCGGAT
The DNA here is from genome assembly GCF_000203975.2 of Leisingera sp. ANG1. Taxonomy (GTDB): domain Bacteria; phylum Pseudomonadota; class Alphaproteobacteria; order Rhodobacterales; family Rhodobacteraceae; genus Leisingera. The sequence continues at coordinate 399,512 of NZ_AFCF02000003.1, forward strand.
CGCCCGTCAGGGCGGCCTCATCTGCATCGACGACCAGGACCCCGGCGCGCTGTCGCTGGCAGTGGAGGCCGCCGCCGTTTGGGCGGCACAGCAGGGATACAGTGCGCTTTGCGTTCTGCCCGGCGATCTCGCCGCCCCGTCCACGGACGACCTCACCCGGCTGCTGGCACACCCGCTGGATAACAACAGCGCGCTGTTCTGCCCGGCCAAGGATCTGGGGACCAATGCACTGCTGGCGCCCCTGCCCTGCCCCTTCCCGTTCCGCTACGGGCCGAAGTCTCTGATCGCGCATCTGCACGCGGCAGAGGCCGCCGGGCTTTGCCCCCGGGTGCTGCCGCTGGCCAGCCTCCGCATTGACGTCGATACAGCCGAGGATCTTGATCACCTGCTGGCCCATAACCCGCAGGCACTGGCGCGGGAGGGCGCGCAATGAGCCTTTCCGTCTCTCTCACCGCCATTCCCGGTGTGCCGGACATCCGCAACGGCGACGATCTAGCCGCGGTTCTGGGCGATTGCCTGGACCGGGCCGGCATGCCGCTCAAACGCGGCGACATCCTTTGCGTCGCGCAAAAAGTCTTCTCCAAGGCCGAGGACTGCATCATCCCGCTGGCCTCGGTGACGCCGTCGGCGGAGGCGCTGAAATACGCCGAAGAGCTGAACAAGGACCCGCGCAAGGTCGAGATCGTCCTGCGCGAAAGCACCCGCGTGGTGCGCGCCTTCCGCCGCCCGGACCAGAACGAGGGCACGATGATCTGCGAGCACCGGCTCGGCTTCATCTCAGCCAATGCGGCGGTGGATGAGTCGAATTTCGGCGAGGAAGATGCGGCGATGATACTGCCGCCCGATCCGGATGCCAGCTGCGCCCGGCTGCAGCAGGATCTGTCGCACCGTTTTGACGCCGAGATCGGCGTGGTAATGACCGACACCTTCGGTCGCCCCTGGAGGCTGGGCCAGGTCAATGTGGCGATCGGCCTGGCCAAAGTGCCCGCGACCATCCGCGAACAGGGCAAAAGCGACGCCTGGGGCCGCCCGCTGCAGGTGACTGAACCGGCACTGGCCGATGAAATCGCCGCCGCCTCGGGGCTGGTGGTGCGCAAGAACGGAAAGACACCGGCGGTGCTTCTGCGCGGGCTCGACTGGCAGCCCGCCGACAGCCGCGGCGCCGACATACTCAGGAAAAAACAGGAGGATATGTTCCGATGAGGATCGCAATCATTGGCGGCACCGGGCCGCAGGGACAGGGTCTGGCTTTGCGCTTTGCCCGCGCCGGCATCAATGTGGCTCTGGGTTCGCGCGACGGTGAGCGCAGCGCCGGCATCGCAGCAGAGCTGATGGCGAAACTGCCCGCGGGCGCCGCCGAAATCACCGGCCTCGGCAATGAAGCCGCCACCGCAGCTGCGGATGAGATGGTGATCCTCGCGGTGCCATTCTCCGCCCACAACGCCACGCTCAAGGCGCTGAAGCCGGGCCTTGCGGGCAAGATCCTGGTCGACATCGTGGTGCCGCTCAAGGAAGGCGACCCCAAGAAGGTGGAAATGCCGCCCGAAGGCTCCGCCACCGAGGCCGCGCAGGCGCTCCTAGGCGACGAGATCCCGGTGATCGGCGCGCTGCACAACGTGTCGGCCACCACGCTCAACAACCTGGACTGGCCGATCAACTGCGACATCCTGGTCTGCGGCAACAGCCTGCCTGCCCGCAAGAAGGTGATGGAGCTGGTCGGCGCGCTGGATGTCCAGGCCTACAACGCCGGCGACGCCGAGGCCGCCCGCTGCATCGAGGCGATCACCCCGATCCTGATCCGCCAGAACATTTCCAAGGCGGTGCCCTTCACCCATGCGGGCATCCGCATCTGGGCCCCCGATCACTGAGATTCCAACGAGGAGGAAAACACACATGGAATTCGGTATTTGCTTCAAGGGCTTCGTTGAGCCCGAACGCGCCCGCGCGCTGGTCCGCCAGGCCGAGAACGCAGGCTTCACCTACTGCTGGTTCTACGACAGCCACATCCTGTGGCGCGAAAGCTTCGTCGCCATGGCGATGTGCATGGAGCACACCACCAACATGCGCTTCGGCCCGCTGGTGACCAACCCGAACTCGCGCGAGTGGTCGGTGGCGGCCTCGCTGTTCGGCTCGCTGGCGAAACAGTCCGGCGGCCGTTTCGACATCGGTCTCGGCCGCGGCGACAGCGCCGTGCGGGTGATGGGCAAGAAGCCCTCGACCATCAAGCGGATGGAAGAGTTCACCCACGTGGTCAAATCGCTGATCCGCGGCGAGGAAGTGCAGTACGGCGAATGCCCCGAGCCGGTGAAATTCCCCTGGGCGCAGGGCTATGAGCTGCCGGTCTGGATCGGCGCCTACGGCCCCAAGGCGCTGGCCTCAGCCGGCAAGGTCGGCGACGGCGTGGTGCTGCAGATCGCCGAGCCCAAGATCATCAAATGGCTGGCCGATCAGGCCAAGGCCGGCGGTGAGGCTGAAGGCCGCGACATGTCAAACTACCGCGTCATGGCCGCAGCGCCCGCCCACACCGGCCCAATCGAGGAAGGCATCGAGAAGACCAAGTGGTTCCCTGCCATGGTCGGCAACCACGTCGCTGACATCGTCGAGAAATACGGCACCGGCGGCGATCATGTCCCGACCAGCCTGACCGACTACATCAAGAACCGCAAAGGCTACGACTATTCCAAGCACGGCCAGAGCGATAACCCCTATCTCGACTTCATCACCGAGGACATCGTCAAGAGCTTCTGCGTGCTCGGCACCCCGGATGAGCATATCGCCAAGATCCGCGATCTGGAGGCCGCTGGCACCACCCAGTTCAACATCTATCTGGACAGCGGCGACGAGGAGAAGATCATCGCCGATTACGGCGATCACATCATCCCGGCCTTCCGGGAGGACGGTTCCGTATCCTCCCCGATGTTGGCTGCCTCCTAAGGGCTGACGCCAGCCATCTCCCCTGACGGCACAGCCTTCCGGCGGGCAGCCTCCCCTGCCCGCCGGTTTTTGCTGCCCGCAGCCGCCGTCGGACCGCCCGCCGGACCGCCCGCTGGCCTTCCCCCCCGAGTTGTGCCAAGACAGCGCCGAGTCGGATTGATATGAAATGGCGGATTCCGCATGGCGCGCATGGCATCAGAGAAACCGAAGACCAAGATCCAGCGTCAGAAAACAGAACAAATCATGGCCGCGGCGCTTGAAGTCTTCTCCCGTCATGGTTCTTCCGGCGCATCTATCAACATGATTGCCAAAACAGCAGGGCTGACTACTCCCAACCTGCTTTATTACTTTGAAAGCAAGGACGCGATCCGGCGGGAGCTTATGGGCCGAACACTGCAGCTGTGGATGGCACCGTTGAGCATGCTGAGCCCGCACGGCGAACCTATTGATGAAATCTGCGAATACATCCGGCGAAAATTGGACGTGTCACGAAGCTTCCCCAAGGAAAGCAAGTTCTTTGCCAATGAGGTCCTGAGCGGGCTGCCGCGTTCCCGCAGCGAAATCTTTGGCCCTCTCAAAGAGCTCTACAGCGCAAAAATCCTGCTGCTGGAAGAATGGATGAATGACGGAAAGATTGCATCTGTGGATCCGCATCACCTTCTGTTTTCGATTTGGGCAACCACGCAGCACTATGCCGACTTCGACGTACAAATCGCGGAAATTGCTCCCAGCAAGGCGGAAGACAGATATGTTGAGGCTGAAGCATTTCTCTTAGAAATGTACAAAAAATTACTCGCCGTTTAAGGTGCGAGTTTAGCTGAGCTATATTTTCAGCAGGCCACTCCCGAAGATATACAAGGAACAGGGTGTTAAACCTCTGAACTGTACAGGATTCAAAAAACAAGCGCGAATTGCGGCGGCATAGCCGGGCCAATGGTAATTGCCTTAAGCACGGTCTGCGCTGCTTGGTTCGCAGTGTCCTCACCGGCTGCATGAACACATACGAACACCGTGCCCTCCTCAACGGGATACCTACGCCACCCGGATGCTGAACAATGGTATGAGGCTAGAGGAGGTATCCCACCTTCTCGGACACGCCACTGTGACCCAGACACAGAAGTACGCCAAGTTCGCCAAAAGGGATGTCGCGGACAGGGCGAGGGAGATCATGAATGGAAGCTGAAATTCCAGCAGCCCCGAAATTGGCCCTTGTATGGACCTACTATATACGGCCCAAGGTCAAAGACGCTACTTACTAACTGATTTTAAAGGAGAAAATGGCGATCCCTGAAGGACTCGAACCCTCAACCTGCTGATTAGAAGTCAGCTGCTCTATCCAGTTGAGCTAAGGGACCGCTCTGCGCCAGTTATGACAGGCTGCCCCCGGGGGTCAAGCCGCGGCGCGCAGATCCAGATGCATAAAGACCGACCACGGATCCTCGGCATAATCCGCAAACGGCGGGCAAGGGGCAAAGCCAAAGGATTCGTACAAACGCCGCGAGGGCAGGAAATCCTCGGTGGAGCCGGTCTCGAGGTAGACCGCGACCGCATGGCTGCGGCGGGCAAGCTCCAGCAGGAAGGCCAGCATGGCACGGCCTGCGCCACTGCCGCGGGCCCCTGCCAGTGTGTGCATCGACTTCAGCTCGCGGGTGCCATCGCCCAGGTCCTTGAGCGCCCCCATGGCAAGCGCCTGGCCGTCCCGTCGCAGCAGGAAGAATTGCACCTCCGGCCCCTCCAGACCGCTGGCGTCCATGGCATGGCAGCTTTCCTCGGGCGATTGCGCTGCCATCTGCGCCAGATGGCGGCGGATCAGGGCGGCAGCCTCCGGATCAGAGGGGCGGGCGGCGGCGATGTCAAAGGCTGTGTCGGTCATCGTCAAAGTCCATCGGGCGGGTTGCCCTAAGGTATTGCCCGGCCAGCGGCGGATGGCAATCGCGCAGGCGCTCTTATGCACCCCCAACGCAGGTGATGCCTGATTTTTAGGCAAGGCCGGGGATGTCAGCGGTAGAGGCTGCACCAGATGGCCATCAGGGTACGGGCAGCTTCCGGCGGCAATACCAGGAGCAGCAAGGCGCCGCCGTCGGAGGCCGCGAGGATGTGCAGTTGCGGCGTGACCGGCAGCAGCAGGCAGTCCGGTTTTGGCACAGGCATCCGGGCAGAGGCGGGGCGGGCCGATTTGGAGGTGAGCGCCTTTCGTACCGCATCCAGTCGGGTGAGCAGCGCGTCCGAGCCGCCCGCCTGCGTCTGTGCGCTGTGTCGCGGGCAGTGAAGCCATGCAACAGCCTGCACTTCGGCTTGGGCGCGAAACTTGTCCAGCCGGCTGCTGCTGCCCCCTGCGGTCAGGGCGGCGGCCAAGGTCCCTGCGGTGCAGCTGCCCGCACCTTGCGGCACGGCGCAAGGCCGGCGGCGAAAACTGAAAGCCTGATCCCGGGCCTGAGCATCCAGTTGCCGCAGGCGGGCAGCAAAGAGCTGGGCTGCGGCTTCCGGATCCTCGGCAGCAGTGGAGGGGTCCGTGCAGCCGTTCAGGCGGATGCCTGCAAGCCTCCGATGCACCACAGTGAGGACCGCGGCGGGCTGCTGGCGGATGTAAAGGATGATTTCGCGCGGCAGCACGGTATCGCGGATTTCGCGCAGCACTGCGGCGCCGAGACTGTCTGTCGCCTCTGCACCGGCAGTGCCGCCGGGTTGCGCCAGCCGGACCAGCGCCTGCTGCAGGGCTGAGGCGGCGGCACTGCCAGGCCGCGGGGGGCGCTGCGCGGGAGTCGCCATCACATACCGCCTTTCTGGCGCGCGAGCAGCTGCCGGGCCGGGGCCGCCAACCGGGCGGCGGCCTCTGCGTCGTCGCAGATACACAGCACAGCATCGCCGGAGCCGCCACCAGCGCGCAGGAACAGGCGAGCCTCGCCCGGGGCGAGCAGCAGAACGTCATCCGCGGGCGTATTGGCGGCGCCGCCGGCCTGAACTGCTGCATCCAATGCCAGGAAGCCGCGGCGGGCCTGCTGGCAAAGGTCGTCGAGATATTCCTGCGGATGGCCGCCATCGCTGCTGCTGCGCAGGACAATGCTGGCGCCGAGGTCGCCAAAGGCGGCCAGGCGGCAGCCGGGTTCAAAATGGCGCAGGGCGTCGAGCTGGCGGGCAAGGGTCATGGCCTATCCCAGCCGCGCGGTGGTGCATCAAATCGAGCAGGTGCTGGCAGCATGGCGGCGTCAGTCTCCGTCAGTGGGGGGTTCGGGGCGCTGGCTGCGCCGGGAGGGGGCAGAGACCCGGCGCGGCATCACCCGGGGGCCCTCATTGGCGGCGGCCGCCTGAAGCTGCGGCTGTGCCTGAGGGTCCGCCTGGGGGCTGCTATCGCGCATCCCGCCGATGTCCAGCACCTCTGCCCGCAGCTGCTGGTCCGGCTGCAGCGCCTCCGTGGCAGTGGCAGGCTTCAACGCAGGGCGGGGACGGTGCGGCTGCGCCCAGTTCAAGAGCAGGTCGACCAGGTATTCGATGAACCCGTCAGCGCCGCTGGTCTTCCAGGCCTCCATATCCTCGCCCGCGGCCAGCGCCTGGCTGAGCGACAGCGGGAACACCGCATTGAAGCCATCGCCGGTTTCCTTCTGTACCCGGCGCAGCACCCGGTCACGGTCGCGCGGGGTCTTGAGCTTGTCGAAATGGGTAATCAGCAGGGTGCTGGGGGCGTCGAGCCGGGCAGAGATTTCCTCCCATACCGCCGCTTCTGACTGGCGCCAGGCCTGGGTGGCATGGGTGCACCAGATCACGCTGTCCACCTCCGGCAGCAGGTTCTGCCAAACGCTGGCGGGCATGTTGGGGTCGGAGATCCCGGGCATGTCGATCAGATCGCAGAGCTCCAGCGCCTCGGCCGACAGAGTCAGGCGGATCAGTGCGGTGGTTTCCAGCGGCACATCGTCCAGATCCTCCAGCCGCACGGGGGTCTCGCTGCCGTCGGTGCCGGTCAGGCAGGCGCCCTCCGCCCCGTGAGAGATCCAGACCGGCGGCAGGCGGGTGGCGGTGACGCGGGTGGGCAGCGGCTGCTGGCCCACCAGCAGATTGGTGAGAGTGCTTTTGCCGGCGCTGAATTCGCCCATCAGCGCCAGCCGCGGCTTGCGGGCCGGGGCGGGTTCGGGAGGCAGCGGCGCCGGGGCGTGCTGGGCAGTCTGATACGTCATGCGGTGAAACTCCTGAGTGTTTCCAAGGCAGTAGTCGTCTGAGTCTGCTGATAGCGGGCCTCGTCGCCCGCAAACAGCGCCTGCATGTCGCCGCCGCCGCGGCGGCAATCGGCGATCTCGAGCAGGATGTCACGCTGGCCGTCGAAGAAGCCCTGCAGCCGCGCGAGGACAGCGGCGCGGACGTCGGCGGTCTGCACTGTCTTGAGCTGGGTCATGAAATCCTCGGTCTCGCCTTCGATCAGGCTGCGGAACTGTTTGGCAAAGGCCTTGTAGCCGCGGGTGCGGCGCCACCAGGAAGCCCACCAGCTGTCGTTGAAATCCAGCGCGATTGACTGAGCCAGCGCCACCGGGGAGGCAGGCTGGGGCACGTCGGGTACTGCCAGCTGGATGCCCTCCACTGCCGGGCCGAAACCGTCATAGAGCAGCTCCGCCACATCCTGCACCGCAGCCTCGTAGCGATTCTGCGCAGCAGATTGCAGACGGCTGGTCATCACCGAGTAGGCAGAGCGCAACAGCATCCGCAGCCCGGCTGGGTCGTATTCCCAGTGGCAATCCTCGCCCCATTTTTCCAAATGGTCGATCAGCGCGTGGGTGGCACGGTCGGTGAAGGTGGCATGGGCCCGGTCGGCGCGGTCGCGGAAAGCATTGAGCACCTGGCCGGCCTCTGCGTCCATTGCCTCCAGATGGGTCTGGCAGATGTCTTCGAAGGCGGTGCGGACGTCGTGCATATTGGCACCGCCTGTGCTGCCTTCACCCTGCACCAGGATTGCATTGGCAGCCTGCTGGCCTGTGGCGGCTGTGGTGGCGGTGGCGGCAATGCGCTGCAACAGCGGCGTGCCCAGGTCGGCAACGATGCGCTCGGACACGGCGCGGTTCAGGGCCGGGAGGCCTGACAGCTCCCACACCATGTTTTGGGGGGTGGCTTTAGCGTGGGAGGCATTGACCGAGGCCTCGGCCCAATTCAGCAGCGCGGCAGAGCTGGACGGGTCCATATCCTCCAGCCCGCCGGTCAGCACCTGGTTGGCCCAGTAAGCACTGCCGAAGATGATCTCGGCCTCCTGCGGCCCATGGTGGGTTTCCAGCGTCTGGCGGATGCTGGCCTCGATCTCGGCAATCTGGTTTGCCGGATCGGCCAGCTCATCAATGCGGTTGACAAAAATCACCACCTCACGCGACTTGAGGTTGGAGATCATCCGGATCAGCCCCATGTCGACAGAGGTCAGCGCCTGTCCCGCCGACAGCACCACCACGCAGATGCGGCTGTCGCGGATCGCCTGGATGGTGATCTGTTCGCGCATCATGAAGGTGTCGTTGACGCCCGGCGTGTCGCGCAGGCACAGCCGGTGCGGCACCGAGCGGCTGTTGAGGAACAGATCGGCGGCGCGGGTGATGTCGGCAAAGCGGCCCTGTTCGTCCACCGTGCCCGGCTCCTCGTCGCCGAAGTCATCACCCAGGCAGATGTAGCGTTCGATCAGGTTCTTGTCGAAATAGCCATAGTCGTGCTTCTGCCCCATCAAAAGTTCGAACTTGCGGCCCAGACGCTGGCGGGAGCGGTCGCGCATTTCCTCTATCTGGGTGCGGATTTTCTGCAGTTCGCTATCCGCGCCGGCGCGGCCAGCCATTTCGCCGATGCGGCCGCCCTTGGTGGTCAGCCGGTCCCACTCATCTTCGGTCATGAACTGGAAACAGGCCTTGTTCCCGGTGCGGGTCTCGCCCGGCTCCAGGTGCAGCGAGGTCACAACCGAGGTCCAGGGGTTCACGTCTGACGGCAGCAGGTCGGCCCAGCCGGCCATCGCATTGACCAGCGAGGTCTTGCCGGATTTCACCTGCCCCAGCAGAGTGACGCTGGGCTCGAAGGTTCCCAGTTCCTCCTGCAAGCGGGTCAGGCTGCGCTTCACCCGTTCACCCGACACGCCGAGCAGGGTAGTCAGCGCGCCATCGAGCCGCCGCGCCTTGCGGGCGAAATCCGCCAGCGGCTCCAGCCCGGCGCCGAGGTTGGTGGGGCGGGCGGAGGCGCGGATGTCGGTGGCGCTCTCGATCTGGTTTTCCATGTTCATGGCGGGGCCTGTATTTCGTGTCCTGCTTCGGAGTTTTGGTCTGCTGCCCGGCACGCGGGTCTCGGGGTTTTGCGCCCCTATCCGGGCGGCTCTACCATCAGTTCCTTCTTCAGCTGGATCAGCAGCGTCACCGCATCGACCGCCGCGTCCTCGTCCTGTTCCAGCTGGCACAGCATCAGCATTTCCTCGCCGTCCTGCGCGGCCTCGCGGGCAGCCTCCACCGCGGCGCTGGCGGGCATAGCGTCGAGCGATTGGGACAGGCTGCGGATCATCTCCATGCATTGCGCCAGGACCGGGGCGGCCTGCGGGCCGCCGGCGGCTTCGGCTTCGGCCAGCATCGCCTCGGCGCCGGTTTGCAGCTGATCCAGCGCAGCGGCCAGGCTGGCAGCCTGCGGTGCGGCGGCAGCCGCCGGCGCCGGAACAGCAGGCGCAGTCTCAGCTGGCAGGGTGCCGCCGAACTGGCGGATCAGCAGCTCTGCCTGATCAACGTCAGAGGCGCGGCCCTGGTCGACCTGGCGCTGGATATCCTCGCTCAGCTGCCTGCCTCCGCTGGAACGCCACAGCCCGTCCTGCGGGGCCCCGGCGGTGCGGGCGGTCAGCCCCTGGATCGCGGCAACCGGGTAGACGCCCAGAAACTCCTCTGCCGCCACCGGCTCCAGCGTTTCGATCAAGGCAGGCAGGGTGCCGCGCATCACCAGACGGTCGGCCATGGTGAGCACGAGGAAACTGTGATCCTTGGTGCTGTCCGGCACCGCGGCCCAGAGCGCCTGTTCACCTGCGGTGAATTCCTGGCTGCACCACAGGATGATGTCGGCGCTGGCGGCGGCCTGCTGCAGCATGTCTTGCCGCTCGGATTGCGGACCTGCCAGCGGCAGTTCGCGGTAGCTGTGCCAGCGCAGGCGCGGATCGGTCAGAGTTTGGCGCACCCGGCAGGCGTCCTGCGGCAGCTCCATCTGCGCCAGCAAGCCGGACATTTGCAGCCGCTTGCCCGCGGCAGTCTCAATTTCTGCCATTTCCTCGGTGCCATAACAGACATCAACCAGCAGGCCGCCGCCGTTGCGGCCGATCACAACCCGGCCAAGCAGCATGTCGATGAGGGCGGATTTACCGCTGCCGGCAGCCCCTGCAACCGCCACCCGCACCGGCTGGCGCAGGCGCTGCAACAGCTTGCTGCCCCAGCCGCTGACCTCCGTGGGCAGACGGCCCGCGCTGAGGGTCTGTTCCAGCTGGCCTGCCAGCGGGCTTATGTCTCTCTGGGGAAGGCTCACGCGGATGCATCCGTTTTGCTGCGGCCCGCCTCCGGCGCGTCGCGCCAGGAGGATGCGGCCATGAAGGTGACAACCCGTCGGCCTGCACGCTGGCGTGCGGCGGCGGGTTCGGGCGGCTGCTGTTCCGGCGCTGGCGCCGCAGGAGCGTCTGCAACGACAGGTCCAGGCGCCCGCGGGTCGAATGGTTTGATCACGCAAAAAGCCGCGTTGTCCTGCTCCGGCGCGTCCAGCGCCTCCAGCCGCCGCATCAGCGCCGCACCGATGCGGGCGCTTGGGCTGTGGCATTCGGCGGCCAGCACTTCGGCAATCTCCTCCTCTGCCAGGAACAAGAGCCCGTCGCTAGCGGCCAGCACGATGTCGCCGTGTTGCAGCCGCACCGGTGCGCTGCGGCAGTCGACCAGCGGTATATCGGCGCCGGTCAGCACCGAGGTGACGCAGTGGCGGTCCGGGTGGGCAGCGGCCTCAGCCGGATCCAGGCGGCCGCGGGCGACCAGCTTCTCCAGTTCCGCCGCCATCGAATGATCGGCATTGAGGCGGATCAGCGCACCGTCGCGGAACAGATACAGCGGCGAGTCGCCGACCGAAATCCAGTAGAGCCGGTCGCGGAACAGCACCGGCGCCAGCAGGGTGGCACCCATGCCCTGCGCCTGTACCTGCGGCTGGTGGCTGGCATATTCGCCCAGGCACGCGTTGGCGCCGTCGGCCGCGCTGTGCAGCACCGCGCCGATGGCGGGCTCCAGCTGTTCTGGCTCGCCCGTACGCAGCTTCAGCTCCGCAAACACCTCCGTCACTACGATCCTGGCGGCCACATCGCCGGCCGCGTGCCCGCCCATGCCGTCGGCCAGCACCGCAAAGCCGGTGCCGGCGCCAGCCAGGAAATCGGCGGCGACAGCATCTTCCTGACGCTCACGGCGGCCCTGGCTGATGGCCGTTGCAGCGTCGTACTCCAGGTCAGCGGAATGCAGCATTGGAACCTTCACCTTGCTGCGGCTGATCCCAGCCGAAAGAGGCACCGCACAGAGGCACGAACCGCAGGGTGGTTTCGCCGATGCGGATCTCGTCGCCGGCCGCCAGTTCTTCGGTGCTGAGCACCGGACGGCCGTTGCGGCGCACCAGGTTGGCCTTGCCGCCGTGGCCGATGTAAAACGCCTTCTGCTCCGGGTCATAGGCGATGGCGGCGTGGTTGTCGCGCGAGATGCTGTTGTCGCCGAAATCCAGCCGCACGGTCTGATCCTCGCCGCGGCCAATGACCGTCACACCGCTGAACAGAGTAAAGGCAGCACCGCGGCCCGGCCCCTGCACAACCGCCAGCCAGCCGACCGGGAATTGGGTGTAGCCGGGCGCAGCCTCCTCGGTGCTGCGCGCGAACGGGTCGCTGCCGGGCGCCTGGGCCGGGCTGAAACCAAGAAGTCGGGTTTTAACCCGGCCCGCGCGGCTGGCGCCGCGGCCCATCGAGGGCGCGGGCACGTCGATCGGTGCCGCGGCCGCATGCGGATCCTGCGGCTCAGCGGCCTGCGGAGCAGGCGCGGTTTTCTGCGGCGCCTCGGCTGCAGGCGGGGGGGCTGACTGCATCTGAGGTACAGGGGCTGGCTGTGCCTCTGCGGGGGCCGGCGCGGGTGCATCCATTCCGTATTGAGGTTGCGGGGCCGGTTCAGGTAGCAGTTCCGGTTCGGGCTGCACTTCCGGCTGAGGGGCAGATGCGGACTTGCGGTGGAAAACCCGGTAGCTTTCAGGTTGCTCCGCGGCGGGCTCCTGCTGCTGCAGGCGGCTGAAGTCCGGCTCCTCTGCAAAGGCGTCCGGTTCCTCGCCGTCTTCCGCCTCCGCATAAACATCTTCGTTTTCGTCTCCGCCTTCGGCGGCGAAGAGATCATCGGCCTCAGCATACTCCGGGGCGGGGGCAGCTGGGGCCGGGTCCGGGGCGGCATCCTGCGCCTGTTCACGGGCAAAGAAGGCGGCGATGGCGTCGTCCTCCGGCCCTGGCTCGCCCAGACTGTCCAGATACTCCTCCGCGCTGTCCTGCGGCCCGTCCTGACGGGCGCCTTCCGGGCTGTCTTCCTCCAGGAAATCCTCGGGCAGAACATAGTCCTCTCCCGCGGTCTCAGGCTCCGGGTCCAGCTGGAAACCGCGGTCCAGGCTGAAGGGCACGCTGGGCTGCTCCGCCTCAGGTGCGGCAGCGAGGCTGTCAAACGGGTCGCGCGCAGGCGGCTGCACCGGTTCGGCGGCGGGGTGGCCTACGGCTTCCGCCCGCACCCGTTCCCGCTTCTCACCGATGATATCCTTGATGAATTTCATTGCCGTTCCCTTCAGTTCTTAACGGTTGCCGGGGTGCCGTCCTGGAACCCGAAAATTCTGCGCAGGCGGCCTGCGAATGTGGGTTTGTCCGCTTCTGCGCCGCTGTCTGCTGCCGAAGCCGGCGGCTGTTCGGCGGCAGGCGCGTTGCGGCTGCGCCGCGTGCGGGCGTCTTCCTCCGCCAGCCAGGCTTCCAGATCGCTGACCGGCTCGCCAAACAGGTTGACCATCTGGCGGGGGGCTTCTGGCTCAGCGGCGGGCACCGGCTCCTTGCGCGCGGTGCGCGGCTGGCCGGGAGTCAGGCTGGAGTTGGTCGCGGCCACCAGGTCGGCGATGGTTGCGTCCAGAGCGCCATTATCGGCAGGGTCAGGATCTTCGCCCGGCATGCCCGCAGCCTCCGCCACCGGATCCCCGGCATCGCATTCCGCCAGCATCTCTGCCCAGGCGCGGGTGGACTGGAACCGTTCGGCGGGCGGCACCGACATCGCCTGGTCAACAGTGGCCAGCAATGCCGGATCCGCTGCCCAAGGCCCGCCCAGCAGCGGCGGGCAAGGGTCGGGGTTGCCCGCCATCACCGCATTCAGCCGCTGCTGGCTGCCCGCGGGCGGTTCCCCGGTGATCAGGTAATAGAAGGTGGCGCCGAGCGCATAGATATCGCAGGCCGGGCGCTGTGGCAGGTCGGGCTTGTACAGCTCATGCGCCGAATAGCCGTCCTTGACCGCCAGCAGCATCGGCAGTGCGGTATCGTCCTTGGGGGTGCTGCCCGCCGCGGCGCCGAAGTCGATCAGCGTCAGGGTGCCATCCTGGCCCAACAGCAGATTGTCGGGTGAGATGTCGCGGTGCAGAATGCCCAGCTTGTGCACGCAGCCTAGCGCCTCCAGCGCCTGGGTCAGGATCTGCCGCAGCACCGGCGCGGTCAGCCGGTCCGGCTGCTCCTCACGCACGGTCAGCAGGTCGAGCCCGTCGATGAACTCCATCGCGATATAGGCGGTCTGGTTTTCCTTGAAGACCTGATGCACGCCGACGATGCCGGGATGCTCGGCGCGGGCCAGCAGATGCGCCTCGCGCAGGAAGGCGCGCAGCACGTTGCGGCAGGACTTGGCGTGTTCCGGCGCCGACGGTTCCACCTCCGGCCCGTTACGGCGGCAAAGCCCCGCCGGAAAGCATTCCTTGATCACCACCCGCCGCTCCAGGCTGTCGCGCGCCAGATAGGTGATGCCGAAGCCGCCGCTGATCAGCGGGCGCTCAATCTGGTACTGGCCCTGAAGCAGCTTGAAGCCGCAGGGCAGTTCGCAGGTGTGCGCCGGATCGGCGGAAGATAGGTCGTGCGGCACGGCGTCATTTCCTCCTGGCAGCTCGGTCCCCGGCCAAAAGGGCGCGGGCGGACCTTAACGCTGCCGGCGGAATGGGGAATGTTCACGGCTCCATTCGGGCAATTGCGGCAGATCCGCCGTATTTTCGCCGCAATCCTCTCAAAAGGGCAGCAAACATTGGGTTAACAGCGCACCGGCTAGTTGCTTTGAAGTTAGTTAAACTGCAGGGCTATCTCCCCCGGCGGAGGCCCGCCGCACAGAACGGGCCGCTCTGGTATCGGCAACAGACCCTCAGGGCCGCGATACAGACCGGACCCCTGCAAACGCACTGGCTGCAGCTGATTCTCCGCAAAAACAACTTGGCAGGAAATTGTGATGGGCTTTGCAGCCAATCACCGGTACAATTGTCGCATGACAATATGGTACCCTGACCCCGCCAGCCTGACCCCGCCCCTTCACGCCAGCCTTACGCAAGCCATTGCCAGGGCCATATCGGACGGCAGGCTCCCCAAGGGCACGCAGCTGCCGACCCACCGCAAAATGGCTGAGGAACTAGGGCTTAGCGTGCACACCGTGAGCAAGGCATATGAGGGGCTGCGCAGGCAGCGCCTGATCGACGGCCAAGTCGGGCGTGGCAGCTATGTTCTGGACCCCGATACGAATAATGACCAGCCGTTTCAGCTGAGTTCGGAACAGGGCGGCGGCTTTGACCTGTCGATCTCGCGGCCACTGTTTTCGCAACAGCACGCGGAGCGGTTCCAGCAGGCCCTGGCGGAACTGCCGGAGGCGCTGGATCCGAGCTACTTCCTGTCGTGCCGTCCGAACGTGGGTCATGACTTGCACCGGGCTGCCGGGGCAGAGTGGCTGAGGATCTGCGGGCTGGAGGTGGCGGCAGAGCGGATCATAATGACCAACGGTGTGAGCCACGGCATGTCGGCGGCGCTGTCGGCGCTGACCCGGCCGGGCGACACGGTGGTGTCGGACAAGATCACCCATCACCTGTTGGTGTCGGGCTGTTCCTATCTGGGGCTGACCCTGGCCGGACTGGAGACGGACAGCGATGGCATTCTGCCGGACGCTCTGGAGCGTTACTGCCGGGAGCAATCGCCCAAAGTGCTGTTTTTGCTGCCGTCTCTGGCCAACTCTACTGCCGGGATGATGCCGGAAGAGCGTCGCAGGGTGCTGGTAGAGATTGCCCGCAAATATGATCTGCACATCATCGAAAACGATGCCTTCGGCCCGGTGGCGGAGGACCGCCCCGTGCCGGTTTCGGCGCTGGCGCCGGAGCGGTCGATTTACCTGACGACCTTCACCAAATGCACGGTGTCGGGGCTGCGCGCCGGTTACCTGGCGGCGCCGGAGCATCTTCTTCCTGCGCTGACCGGGCGGATTGTCGTGTTCGGCTGGATGGCGACACCCCTGATGTGCGAGCTGGCCACCCGCTGGGTGCAGGACGGCACCGCGCTGGAGCTGGCCCAGTGGCAGCGCCGGGCTCTGGCGGAGCGGTATGCCATTGCCGAAGAGGTGTTGCAGGGCTGGGATTGGCAGGGGCATCCGTCGGCGCTGCACCTGTGGCTGCCGCTGACCGCGGGCTGGACCACCGCCAGCTTTGTCTCTTACGCGCAGGAGCTGAAAGTGGCGGTCGCCCCGGATGCGCCGTTCCTGACGCCCAAAACCCCACCGCAGAACGCGGTGCGGGTGTCGCTGGGCAGCGTGCAGGATCAGGACCGCTTCCGCCAAGCGCTGGAGCTGATCGCCGGAATGCTGGGCCGCCCGCCGGAAGGGGTCGCGCCCTTCACATATTGATTGTCCTGCAACAATAAAAAAATTGACATGCAGTACAATTCCTCTCAAGTCTGTCGCAGCGGTGCTCAGGCACCGGTGAGACTTGGGAGGAAATCATGGCTCAGACAGTCACATTCAGCTTCGCCGCCCTGGCGGCGGCGGGCATTGCCCTGGCGGGCAGCGCGGCGCAGGCGGACACCTGGCGGTATGCCTTTGAGGAGGCGATGACCGATGTGCAGGGCGTCTATGCGCAGAAGTTCAAGGAAGAGATCGAGGCGCACTCGGATCACGAGATCCAGCTGTTCCCCTATGGCACCCTAGGCGAATCCGCCGACATCATGGAGCAGACCCAGGACGGCATCCTGCAGTTCGTCGACCAATCGCCGGGCTTTACCGGCTCCTTGATCCCTGAGGCACAGGTGTTCTTTGTGCCCTATCTGCTGCCGACCGATCAGGACCACCTGGCGCGCTTCTACAAGGAGAGCAAGGCGATCAACGGTATGTTCAAGCCGCTTTATGCCGATCAGGGGCTGGAGCTGTTGAACATGTTCCCCGAGGGCGAGGTGGCGATGACCACCAAGACGCCGGTGACCACCTGCACCGATCTGGACGAGGTGAAGTTCCGGGTGATGACCAACCCGCTGCTGGTCGAAAGCTACAAGGCCTTTGGCGCCACCCCGACGCCGCTGCCATGGGGCGAGGTGTACGGCGGTCTGCAGACCAATGTGATCCAGGGCCAGGAGAACCCGACGTTCTTCCTCTACTCGACCAAGATCTACGAGGTCACCGATTACATCACCTATGCCGGCCACAACAATTTCACCACCGCAGTGATGGCCAACAAGGACTTCTACGACGGCCTCTCCCCCGAGGATCAGCAGCTGGTGCAGGATGCGGCCACGGCAGCCTATGACCACACCGTGGTTTACCAGCAGCAGGCGGCAGAGACCGAGCTGGCGAAGATCATGGAGGCCAAGCCTGAGATGCAGGTGACGGTGCTGACCGATGAGCAGCGCAGCTGCTTCAAGGAGGCCGCGGCAGAGGTTGAAGCCAAGTTCATCGAGATGACCGGCGACAGCGGCGCTGCGATCCTGGAGCAGATGAAAGCGGATCTAGCGGCCACCGCCAACTGAGGCCTTCATTGCAATCGCTGCTGAGCAGGTATTGCCTGCTCAGCGGTGCGCAGACCTCGGGGAGGAAGGAATGCACCAGACACATGACTCCGCGCTGCCCGGTTTCCTGGGTGTGATCGACAGCGCCATCAGCCGCATCGAGTCGTTCCTGCTGGCCGCCGGCGTGCTGCTGATGGCGGCCAATACCGTGGCCAATGTGGTGGGACGCTTTGTGCTGGGAAACTCGATCTTCTTTTCCGAAGAGCTGAACCGGATCCTGATCATCCTGATCACCTTTGCCGGCATCAGCTATGCCGCCCGCAATGCCCGCCACATCCGGATGTCAGCGGTCTATGATCTGCTGCCGCCGCATCTGCGCAAGGTGATGGTGGTGGTGATTTCGCTGGTCACCGCGGGCTTCATGTTTCTGCTGTGCTTTTACGCGGTGAAATACATCGGCGCGCAGGCGTCGCGCGGGCGTGTTCTGCCCGCCCTGCAGATCCCGGTCTGGGTCATCCTGGTCTGGGTGCCTGCGGGCTTCTTCATGACCGGCGCCCAGTACCTGCTGACCGCTGTGCGCAATCTGACGTCCCCCGGCATCTATCTCTCGACCCACGTGCAGGAAGGGTACGAGGACGCAGAAGAAATCGAAATTTGAGGACGGACCCATGGCTGCAACCATTTTTCTGACCATGATTGTCCTGCTCCTGCTGGGCTTTCCGATGATGATCCCGCTGATTGCCGGCGCGTTCATCGGCTTTCTGATGCTGTTCGGCGATCTCGCCCGGACAGAGACCATGGTGCAGCAGATGCTGGCGGGAATCCGGCCTGCTTCGCTGATTGCGGTGCCGATGTTCATCTTTGCCGCCGACATCATGACCCGCGGCCAGTCGGCCGGGCGGCTGATCAATGTCGTGATGGCCTATGTGGGGCATATCCGCGGCGGGCTGGCGATTTCCACCGCCGCCGCCTGCACCATGTTCGGCGCGGTGTCGGGATCGACTCAAGCAACCGTCGTCGCCATCGGCTCGCCCCTGCGGCCGCGGATGCTGCAGGCGGGGTACAAGGACAGCTTTGTGCTGGCCCTGATCGTTAATGCCAGCGACATCGCCTTTCTGATCCCGCCGTCGATCGGCATGATCATCTACGGCGTGGTCTCCAGCACCTCGATTGCCGAGCTGTTCATTGCGGGCATCGGGCCGGGGCTGCTGATCCTGCTGCTGTTCTCCGTCTATGCCTACATCTATGCCGTGCGCAACAATGTACCGGCAGAGCCCAAGGCCAGTTGGAGCGAGCGGCTGAGGACTATGCGGCAGGCGCTGTGGCCGATGGGGTTCCCGGTGATCATCATCGGCGGCATCTACGGCGGCGTGTTCAGCCCGACCGAGGCGGCAGCGGCCTGTGTGCTTTATGCTCTGGTCCTGGAGGTGCTGGTGTTCCGCTCGATGACGCTGGTGGATGTCTATGACACCGCCAAATCCACCGGGCTGATCACTGCCATCGTGTTCATCCTGGTGGGGGCTGGAGCAGCGTTTTCCTGGGTGATTTCCTTCGCACAGGTGCCGCAGCAGATCCTGGGGGCCATCGGCATTGCTGAGATGGGCGCCATCGGGGTGCTGTTTGTGATCTCCATCGCGTTTTTCATCGGCTGCATGTTCGTCGACCCCATCGTGGTGATCCTGGTGCTGGTGCCGGTGTTTGCGCCGGTAGTGAAATCGGTTGGGCTGGACCCGGTGCTGGTCGGCACCATCATCACCCTGCAGGTTGCCATCGGATCGGCCACGCCACCGTTCGGCTGCGATATCTTCACCGCGATTGCCGTGTTCAAGCGCCCCTACGCAGAGGTGGTGCGCGGCACCCCGCCGTTCATTCTGATGCTTTTGGGGGTGTCGGTGGCGCTGATCTTCTTCCCGCAGATTGCGCTGTTCCTGCGCGACCTGGCCTTTGCCAAATAAGGAGGCACGGCGATGTTCACATCCATTCTGGTGCCCTTTGACGGCTCCCAAGGGGCGGAGGCCGCGCTCGCCAAGGCGGCAGAGCTGGCGCAGCTGTGCGGCGCCGCGCTGACCCTGCTGACGGTCTACCGCCACCACTCGCTGCTGGAGGCTTCGATGCATGTGGTGCGCCCGGATCAACCCGAAGATCTGGATGATGTCATGCGCAGCCACGCCCGAGAGGTGGCCGAACGCGGTAAGGCGCTGGCGGCGGAGGGCGGCGTTCAAAACCACCGCGCCTTTGTCAAAGGCGGCCCGGTGGCGCGCACCATCACCGGCTTCGCCGAAGAGCACGGGCATGACCTTATTGTGATCGGCAGCCGCGGGCTTGGCTCCTTGGAGGGCGTCCTGCTGGGCAGTGTCTCACACAAGGTGACGAGCCTGGCGGAAACCCCGGTTCTTATTGTTTAGGAAACAGAAAATGGCTCTTGATATCCATGCCACGCCCTCACGGGTTCCTGCCCGGCTGGACGACCGCCCGGTGCCCAAGCGGATCGCGCTGGTGGCATTGGCGACCGACCACACGTCAGAGCGCGACTTTGCCCGGCTCTGCGACCCGGACCGGGTGGGCGTCTATGTGAACCGCATCAAATTCGAGAACCCGACCACAAAGGAGACGCTGCTGCAGACCGGCCCGCGGCTGGCTGAGGCGGCGGCGCAGATCCTGCCGGGGGAAGAGGTGGATGTGGTGGCTTACGGCTGCACCGCGGCCTCCATCGTCTTGGGCAACGATGCAGTGACTCGGTATCTGAACGCGGCCAAGCCGGACACGCCTTGCGTCACCCCCAGCTCTGCCGCGTTTGATGCGTTTGCCGCGCTGGGGGCCAAGCGGGTGTCACTGCTGACCCCCTACAGCCCCGCGGTCACCGAAGAGATGGCACAGTATTTTTCGGCGCACGGGCCGGAGGTGGTGAATGCCGCCTGTTTCGGTCTGACCGACGACCGCCAGATGGCGCGGATCTCCGAGGACAGCATCATCGAGGCGGGGATTGCCGCCTGCGATGCAGGGGCTGATGCGCTGTTTTTGTCCTGCACCGCACTGCGCGCCGCTGCTTGCGTGCAGCGGATCGAGGACCAGCTGGGCAAGCCGGTGGTCAGCTCAAACCAGGCGATGGTCTGGCGCTGTCTGCGGCTGGCCGGGGTAACGGATAAGGTGCCGGGCTACGGCCGGCTGTTTGAACTCTAACAAGACAAGACAGGTTCAATGACTGAGAAAATCACCCTTCAGGACAGCTATCAGGCCCGGGCGCGGATCGCCGCGCGGGTCCGGCGGACGGCGATGGCGCCCTCACCCGTGCTGAGCGCACGGAGCGGCGGGCAGGTCTCGCTGAAGCTGGAAAGCAGCCAGATCACCGGCAGTTTCAAGCTGCGAGGAGCAACCAATGCGGTGCTGGCCCTGAGCGAAGAGCAGCGCGCGGCGGGAGTGGTTGGCGTCTCCACCGGCAACCACGGGCGCGGGCTGGCCTATGCGGCGGCGCAGGCCGGGGTGCGCTGCATTATCTGCATGTCGGAACTGGTGCCGCAGAACAAGGTCGAGGGCATCAAGTCCCACGGCGCCGAGGTTAGGATCATAGGCCGCTCGCAGGATGATGCGCAGGTCGAAGTCGACAAGCTGGTGGCCGGGGGCATGACCATGCTGCCGCCGTTCGACCACCGCGATATCATTGCCGGGCAAAGCACCGTGGCGCTGGAAATGCTGGAGCAGGCGCCGGATCTGGAGACGGTGCTGGTGCCCTTGTCGGGCGGCGGGCTGATTTCCGGCGTGGCGATGGTGATGAAGGCGGTGAACCCGGCGATCCGGGTGATCGGTGTCAGCATGGAGCGCGGCGCTGCGATGCACGCCAGCCTGCAGGCCGGCAGGCCGGTGCAGGTTGAGGAGCTGCCGACGCTGGCAGATTCGCTCGGTGGCGGGATCGGGCTGGAAAATGCCTATACCTTTGAAATGACAAAGGCATTCGTCGATGATGTGGTGCTGCTCTCCGAGACGGAAATCGCGGCCGCCATCCGCCATGCCTATTTCGAGGAGCGGCTGGTGATCGAGGGCTCCGGCAGTGTTGGTATTGCGGCGCTGCTGGCGGGCAAGATAGGCAATCCAGGGCGCTGTGCGGTGCTGGTGAGCGGCCAGAACATCGCCATGGACCTGCACAAGCGCATCATCGATGGTGAAGATGTGGATGTGGCGGCGGAGAGCAAGGGAGGCGCGGATGCCTGACATCAAGATCCTGACCGAAGCGGAGCTGCGCGATCTGGTGCCGCTGGACGCGGATGCGGTGGACTGTGTCGAGCAGGGCTTCACCACTCTTGCCGGCGGCAAGGTTGTGATGCCGCCGATCATGACGCTGCCGGTGCCCGATCACAAAGGCGAGGTCTGCGTGAAGACCGCCTATGTGCCGGGGATCGACAGCTTTGCGATGAAGATGAGCCCGGGGTTTTTCGACAACCCCAAGCTGGGCCTGCCCAGCACCACAGGGCTGATGGTGGTGTTCTCCAGCCGGACCGGCCTTTTAGAGGCGCTGCTTCTGGACAATGGCTATCTCACTGATGTGCGCACCGCTGCGGCGGGGGCGGTCGCAGCGCGCCACCTCGCGCGGGCGGATGCGTCCCGCGTCTGCATTATTGGCGCAGGTGTGCAAGCGCGGATGCAGCTGAAAGCGATGACCTTGGTGCGCGGCATTCAAAACGCCGTCATCTGGGCGCGGGAAAGCGCCAAGGCAGAGGCCGCGGCGGCCAGCCTGCGCAGCGAGCTGGGAATTGATGTCACCGCCGCTGCCGACATCGCGCAGGCGGTTGCCGGGGCGGATATTGTCGTCACCACAACCCCAGCAGCCGACCCTGTGGTCCAGGCGGAATGGCTGCGGCCCGGCCAGCTGGTGATCGCCATGGGCTCCGACCAGGAGCACAAATGCGAGCTGGAGCCTGCCTGTCTGACCAAGGCGGACCTCTATGTGCCCGACAGCCAGGCGCAATGCGCCGTCAAGGGCGAGCTGCGCAGCGCCATCGCCGCGGGGCTGATCGCCGGGCACCAGAGTTTTACGGAACTGGGAGCCATCACCTCAGGGCAGGCCCCCGGTCGCCAGTCGGACAACGAACTGATCATTGCCGACCTAACAGGAACCGGTGTGCAGGACACCGCCATCGCAACGCTTGCAGGCTCCCGCGCTGATGCGGCGGGGGCTGGCGCCACTTTCACCAGCTGATCAACCAGGAACCACGCATATGGCAGACCCCAAGCTGTATTTCTCCCGCGCAGAATATCAGGCGCGCCTCGACAAGACCCGGGCCGAAATGTCCCGCCGCGGGCTTGACCTTCTGATCGTCACCGATCCCTCAAACATGAACTGGCTGACCGGCTATGACGGCTGGTCCTTCTATGTGCATCAATGCGTTGTCGTCGGCTTGGACGGTGAGCCGGTCTGGTACGGGCGCGGCCAGGACGCCAATGGCGCCTTGCGCACATGCTGGATGGAGCCTGCAAACATCATCGGCTACCCGGATCACTACGTGCAGTCGACCGAGCGCCACCCGATGGATTACCTGTCGGCGCAACTGAAAGACCGCGGGCTGGACGGCGGCGCGGTCGGCGTTGAGATGGACAATTACTATTTCACCGCCGCGGCCTATGCATCCCTGCAAAAGCACCTGCCGAATGCGCGGTTCGGCGATGCAAACGCGCTGGTAAACTGGCAGCGGGCGGTGAAATCCGAGGCCGAGCTGACCTACATGCGGCAGGCGGGCAAGATTGTGGAGCGGATGCACCAGAGGATCTTTGAGCGTGTCGAACCGGGTATGCGCAAATGCGATCTGGTGGCCGATATCTATGACGCAGGCCTGCGCTATGACGCGGAGCTTGGCTTTGGCGGCGACTACCCGGCGATTGTGCCGCTGCTGCCCTCCGGCTCTGACGCGGCTGCGCCGCATCTGACCTGGGACGACCTGCCGATGAAATCCGGCGAGGGCACGTTTTTCGAGATCGCAGGCGTGGTGCACCGCTACCACTGCCCGCTGTCGCGCACCGTGTTCCTGGGCAAGCCGACGCAGACCTTTCTGGACGCCGAAAAGGCCGTGCTAGAGGGGATGGAGGCCGGGCTGGAAATGGCCAAGGCCGGCAACACCTGCGAGGATATCGCCAAGGCGTTTTTCAAGGTGCTGAAGACATACGGCATCGAAAAGGACAACCGCACCGGCTATCCGATCGGCGTTTCCTACCCGCCGGACTGGGGCGAGCGCACCATGTCGCTGCGCCCGGGTGACACCACGGTCCTAGAGGAGAACATGACCTTCCACTTCATGACCGGCCTCTGGATGGAGGATTGGGGATTTGAGATCACCGAAAGCATCCGCATCGGGGCGAACGGGCCGGAATGCCTGTCCGATGTGCCGCGCAAGATGTTCGTGAAGGACTGAGCCATGAAGCAAAATCCAATTTCCCCCACCATCCCGCTGGACCAGGACGGGGTGCACCACGGCTATCTGAAGCTGCCCTACAGCCGCGATGATTCTGCCTGGGGCTCGGTGATGATCCCTCTGACGGTGATCAAGAACGGCGAGGGGCCGACCGCACTTCTGACAGGTGCCAACCACGGCGACGAATACGAAGGCCCGATTGCGCTTCAGGAACTGGCGGCAACCACGCGGGCGGAGGACATCACCGGCCGGCTGATCATCGTACCGGCCTTTAACTACCCGGCCTTCCGGGCGGGGACCCGCACTTCGCCCATCGACAAGGGCAATATGAACCGGTCGTTCCCGGGCCGCCCGGACGGCACCGTGACAGAGAAGATCGCCGACTACTTCCAGCGCACACTCATGCCGATGGCAGACCTGGCGGTGGATTTCCACTCCGGCGGCAAAACGCTGGATTTCGTACCCTTCGCCGCCGCCCATATCCTTGATGACAAATCCACGCAGGAGGCGTGTTTTGCCGCAATGAAGGCCTTCAATGCGCCCTATTCGGTGGAGCTTTTGGAGATCGACAGCGCCGGCATGTATGACACTGCGGTCGAGGAAATGGGCAAGGTCCTGGTCACAACGGAACTTGGCGGCGGCGGGTCGTCATCTGCGCGTAGCAATGCCATCGCCAAGAAGGGGCTGCGCAATGTGCTGATCCATGCGGGTATTTTGCGTGGCGAAATGCAGCTGGACGAGACCGTGAATCTGACGATGCCGGATGATGACTGCTTCCTGTTCAGCGAAGGCGACGGACTGTTTGAGATCATGGCAGACCTCGGCGAAGCAGTTGCCAAGGGTGATCTCCTAGCCCGCGTCTGGCCTCTGGACCGCACCGGCCAGCCGCCGGTGGAATACCGCGCCCGCCGTGCCGGCCTCCTGATCAGCCGCCACTTCCCCGGGCTGATTAAATCCGGCGACTGCGTTGCGGTTGTCGGCGTCACCGCCGGCTGATAGGCGGAAGGCATGCAACTGGACCAGCGCGATCTCGACATTCTGCGCGTGCTCTCCACCGAGGGCCGCATCACCAAGGCCGCGCTGGCCGTGCGGATCGGCCTGTCGCCGACCCCCTGCTGGGACCGGCTGAAGAAACTGGAACAGGCCGGGCTGATCGAGGGCTACGGCGCCCGTATCAACCTGCGCAAACTGGCGCCGCATGTGACAGTCTTTGTCGCGGCTGAGATTGCCGACCACACCGCCGCCAGCTTCCGCGCGTTTGAGGCTGCGATGCAGCGCTATGAGGAGGTCACCGCCTGCTGGGCGCTGGGGGGCGGGTTCGACTACCTGCTGCAGATCGTCACCCGCGACATCGACGCCTATCAACGGCTGATCGATGAGATGCTGGACGCCCGCATCGGACTTTCCCGCTATTTCACCTATGTGGTGACCAAGCCGGTCAAGGGCACGGGCGCGCCGCCGCTGGACATTCTTCTGGAGCAGGGGTGATCCCGCGCAAATATCCCTGAGCGGCAGCTGTTTCTTCTGCACCGCCCCTGAACTTCAGTCACATCCTCTGCCCGCGTCAGGCACATTCCTCTGCAAGACATGAGGAGGACAGCCATGACAGAGACCGCGCTCTCAGCCCGGACCGGGATTGCCGACAAGGCCCTGGTGCGCTCTTTTTCCTACATAGGCGGCAAATGGCGCGCCGCCGCCAATGGCGAGACCTTCCCGGTTTGCGATCCGGCCGATGGCGCAGAGCTTGGCCATGTGGCCAGCCTTTCAGCAGAAGAATCCTCTGCCGCGGTGGATGCGGCGCAGGCGGCCTTTGCGGCTTGGGCCGGGATGCTGCCGCAACAGCGCGCCGCCATCCTGCGCCGCTGGTTTGAGCTGCAGCTAGAACACAAAGAAGACCTCGCCCGCATCATGGTGCTGGAACAGGGCAAGCCGCTATCCGAGGCGCGCGGCGAAATCGACTATGGCGCTGCCTTTGTGGAGTTCTACGCAGAAGAAGCCAAGCGCCCCAACATCGAAGGCGTGACCAGCCATTTGCCAGACGCAGAGGTGGAGCTGTGGCGCGAGCCGGTGGGGGTGGCGGCGCTGATCACGCCCTGGAACTTCCCCTCTGCCATGCTGACGCGCAAGGCAGCCGCTGCGCTGGCGGCGGGCTGCACCGTGGTGGCACATCCATCGGCTGAGACCCCCTTCAGCGCATTGGCGCTGGCGGAACTGGCAGAACGCGCAGGCTTCCCGCCCGGCGTGTTCAACGTGGTAACCGGCAACGCGCCCGCGATCGTTGCACCCTGGACCCGCGACACCCGCGTGCGGGCGCTCTCCTTCACCGGCTCTACTGAGGTGGGCAAGCTCCTTTACCGCCAGTCGGCGGACACGGTGAAGCATCTGGTGATGGAACTGGGCGGCCACGCGCCGGTGATCGTTTTCAAGGGCTGTGATCTGGACAAGGCCGTCAGCGAAACCATCAAGGCCAAATTCGCCACCTCCGGCCAGGATTGCCTCGGCGCCAACCGGATCTATGTGGAGCGCCCGATCTATGCAGAATTCTGCGCCCGCTTCACCGCAGCCGCCCAGGCGCTGACCATCGGCAAAGGCATGGAGGATTGCGACCTTGGCCCGCTGATGAATGAAAAGGCAGTTCAAAAGCAGGAAGAGCATGTGGCTGATGCGCTGGCAAAGGGCGCGACGCTGGCCTGCGGCGGCAAGCGGCACCCATTGGGTCCGCTGTTTTTTGAGCCTACCGTGTTGACCGATGTGCCCGCAGATGCGTGCATCATGTCGGAGGAGACCTTCGGCCCCGTCGCCCCCATCACCCCCTTCGACACCGAGGAGGAAGCGGTGGCGCGCGCCAATGACAGCGAATACGGGCTGGTCGCCTATGTCCACAGCCAGGACCCGCGCCGCATTTACCGTCTCAGCCGCGCGCTGCAATACGGTATGGTGGCGGTCAATCGCACCAAGGTGACCGGCGCGCCGATCCCCTTTGGCGGCACCAAGCAATCCGGCCTGGGCCGCGAAGGCGCGCGGCTGGGCATGGAGGAATTCACCGAGGTTAAATACGTCTGCCGCGACTGGGCGTGAGGATACCGGACTCCGGCGCGGAGTCCGGCCCGGATTTGCACGGCAAATCCGGGTGTCAGACACAGGCGGGACATCCCGGATTCCGCGCCGGAATCCGGGCCGGAATTCTCGCAGAATTCCGGTTTGCCGCAGAACTTGAGAAGGAAAACACCAATGCTGAAGAACGACCAGCTTGACCAGTGGGACCGCGAGAACTTTTTCCATCCCTCGACCCATCTGGCGCAGCACGCCCGCGGCGACAGCCCGAACCGGGTCATTAAAACTGCCTCGGGCGTGTTCATCGAAGACCGTGATGGCAACAAGCTGCTCGATGCCTTTGCGGGTCTTTACTGCGTAAACGTGGGCTATGGCCGCCAGGAGATCGCTGAAGCCATCGCTGATCAGGCGCGGGAGCTGGCCTATTACCACTCCTACGTGGGCCACGGCACCGAGGCCTCGATCACACTGGCCAAGATGATCCTGGACCGCGCGCCCGCGAACATGTCCAAGGTCTATTTCGGCCTTGGCGGCTCGGACGCCAATGAAACCAACGTCAAGCTGATCTGGTACTACAACAACATTCTGGGCCGCCCCGAGAAGAAGAAAATCATCTCCCGCTGGCGCGGCTATCACGGCTCTGGGCTGGTCACCGGCTCGCTGACAGGCCTCGAACTGTTCCACAAGAAGTTCGACCTGCCGGTGGAGCAGGTGATCCATACCGAGGCGCCGTACTATTACCGCCGCGACAACCTGGATCAGACCGAAGAGCAGTTCGTGGCCCATTGCGCGGCGGAACTGGAAGCGCTGATCGAGCGCGAGGGCGCAGACACCATCGCCGCTTTCATCGGCGAGCCGGTGCTGGGCACCGGCGGCATCGTGCCGCCGCCCGCGGGCTACTGGGAAGCCATTCAGGCGGTCTTGAAAAGACACGACATCCTGCTGGTTGCGGATGAGGTTGTCACCGGTTTCGGACGGCTCGGCTCCATGTTCGGCTCGGACCACTACGGGATAGAGGCCGACATCATCACCATCGCCAAGGGCCTCACCTCGGCCTATGCGCCGCTTTCGGGGTCCATCGTCTCCGACAAGATGTGGAAGGTGCTGGAGCAGGGCACCGATGAGAACGGCCCGATCGGCCACGGCTGGACCTACTCCGCGCACCCGATCGGGGCGGCGGCGGGAGTGGCGAACCTCAAGCTGATCGACGAGCTGAACCTTGTCACCAATGCCGGCGAAACCGGTGCCTATCTGAACGCCACCATGGCAGAGGCGCTCTCGGTTCACGCCAACGTGGGCGATGTTCGCGGCGAGGGAATGCTGTGTGCGGTGGAGTTCGTGAAGGACAAGGACAGCCGCACCTTCTTTGATGCCGCTGACAAGATCGGGCCGCAGATCTCTGCCAAGCTCCTGGAGCAGGACAAGGTGATTGCCCGCGCCATGCCGCAGGGTGACATCCTGGGCTTTGCACCGCCGTTCTGCCTGACCCGCGCCGAGGCCGATCAGGTGGTCGACGCCACCTTGCGCGCGGTCAAGGCAGTACTGGGGTAACGCCCGCCGCCGGTCAGTTGCGGCAAATCTCGAGGACGGCGCGCAGGCCCCGCCTGCCGTCCTCGAAAGTGAGCCGCCCGCCGTGCTGTTCCGCCACCGTGGCAACAATCGTCAGCCCCAGCCCGAAGCCGTCGATGGCCCGGGTGTTTTCGCCGCGCCGGAACGGGGCAATCACTTCGGTGATCTCCGCCGCCGTCATGCCGGAGCCTTCGTCCTCCACTGTGATGATCGCGTGATCGGCAGTGGAACTGAGGCTGATGGCGGCGCGGCGGCCATATTTCAGCGCATTGTCGATCAGGTTGGTGACCGCCCGCTGCAGCGACACCGGGCGCGCCACCACCAGCATTACCTGCCCCTGCGGCACCGCGCTCTGGCCGGGGGCAGAGGTAAAAACGGACCGCCCGCCCGCCGCCACCTGCGGCTCCGGCGGCAGCAGCTCCACCGGTTTGCCCATGTCCTGATAATCAGCCGCCAGCGCCTCCACCAAGGAGCTGAGCGACAGGCGGCGCGGGGTCTCGGCGCTCATCTCGGCGCGGGTGTAGGTCAGCACGCTTTCGATCATGCCGGTCATGGCGTCCAGATCCGCCTCGAACTTCTGGCGCAGCTCCACGTCCTGGATCAGCGCCGCACGCAGCCGCAGCCGGGTGGCGGGAGTGCCAAGGTCGTGACTGATCCCGGACAGCACCGCGGCGCGGCTGGCAAGCTGTTCGCGCTCTGTCTCCAGATAGCTGTTCACTGCTGAGACGATCTCCTGCAGCTCGCCGGGGCCTTGCATCGCATAGGCGTCCGGCCCGCCCAGCCGGCGGCGGTGGCGCAGGGCGCGGGCGAAGCGGTCGAAATGGGCCGAGGTGTCCATCACCAGCGTCGCCAGCACCGCCAGGGCCAGCAGCGACAAGAGAACCGCCGGCAGGCGCAGGTCGCGCGGCGCGGCAGAACAGCCCCAGACGGCAGTGCCGTCGACCCGCTGCCAGGGGCCATAGCCCGCGCGCGCAAAGATCACCGGCTCGCTGCAATAGGTAGCCAGCAGCCGGGTAACCGCCCCCAGTTTCTCTGCCGCGGTGGCTCCTCCTGCGGGCGGCAGTTCCGCCACCGGATACCGCAGGGCGGGGGAGGCGATAACCAGCGCCAGAACCTCCCCTGACAGGGGATCGGGGCCGCTGTCCAAGATCGAGACATTGGTGAACAGGGAAGGCTTCGCGATCCCCTGCAGCCGCAGATAATCGCCAGCGGCCAGGGACGCAGCCTGTTCCGGCGCCACGGACGTTACTGTCACCCCCGCAGGCGGCGGCGCGCCGCGGCGCAGGGTGGCGTCCAATGTAATGCCGGAAATGGCAGCGCGAGTCAGATGCGCCTGCCAGCTGGCGCCGGAGTGGAACCAGCCCCAGGCACCGCCCAGCCCGGCGGCAAAGGCCAGCGGCAGCAGGATCAGCCCCCGGATTCTGAGCCGCAGCGCCACGGGCCTCAGTCCCCGCCAGTCTCAACATCCACCGCCAGGACATAGCCGGTGCCGCGCTCGGTGCGCAGCAGCGTTGGCGCCTTGGGGGTGTCTTCGATTTTGGAGCGCAACCGGCCCACCAGCACGTCAATTGCGCGGCCCGAGCCCTCGTCATTGCCGCCGTCACCAGTCACATCCAGTGCCGCCGCAATCTCCTCACGCGTCAGCGGAATATGCGGGTTGGCCAGGAACACCTTGAGCAACCCGGTCTCGCGCCGCGACAGCGCCACCTGCACGCCGACGGGAGAGATCACCTCATCCCGCTTGGCGTCATAGGTCCAGCCGCCAAAGCGGAAGGTGGCCACGCTGCGCCGGTAGATCAGCGACGACGACCGCCGCGCCCGCTGCAGCACGGCGCGGACGCGCGCCAGCAGCAGATCGGGGTTGAACGGTTTGGCAATGTAATCATCCGCGCCGGATTCATACCCCGCCATCCGCTGGTGATCGGCGGACAGCGCCGACACCAGAATGATCGGCACATCCTGCTCACTGCGCAGCCGGGTGCAGATCTCCACCCCGTTTTCATCGCCCAGCATCACGTCGAGCAGGATCAGGTCGATCCGGCCCGCGCCGATCTGCTCGCGGATCTCCGCCTCGCTGCCGCAAGGCAGGGCGATAAAGCCGTTCTGACGCAGGTACTGAGTCAGCATCATGCGCGTCTCAACGTCGTCATCCACCACCAGAAGCCGCGGAATCGCCATCTGTTGCTCTCCTCCCTGAAAACCGCCCCGTGTGGCCGTCCCGGCTGTTTGTTTGTAACATCATGCAACAAAATCAATTGCTGCGTAACAACAGGTAACAGCTTGATGGAAAATCTGCTTTGGCCCGCACCCCAGCCCCCGCTGGGCAATTGAAATGCAGCATTGCCAGCGGGCAAGCTGGCTGGTGAAGGCTGCGGGGAGCAGCCGTCACATAAGGGAGGAATGAGCGATGAAATACACCGCTTTTGCGGCCGCATCGGCCGTGGCACTGGCCTGTGCGGCACCGGCTGTGGCCGGGCCGGAGGCCGAAGTTCTGCACTGGTGGACATCCGGCGGCGAGGCCAAGTCGGCCGCGGTCCTGCAACAGGAATTTGCCGACAACGGCGGCACCTGGACCGACATGCCGGTGGCCGGCGGCGGCGGTGATGCAGCAATGACCGCACTGCGCGCCCGGGTTCTCTCCGGCAACGCGCCCACTGCCGTTCAGCTGAAAGGCCCCGCCATCCAGGAATGGTATGAAGAAGGCGTGCTCGCCGATATCTCCTCCGTGGCCGAGGCCGAGGGCTGGGGGGACGTGCTGCCCGGCTCGATCGCCGAACACATGAAATGCGAGGGCAAATGGTGCGCAGCACCGGTGAACGTGCACCGCGTCGACTGGATCTGGGCCAATGCCGCGCTCTTGGAGGCCAACGGCATCGAAATGCCCCAGACATGGGAAGACTTCAACGCCGCCGCCGACAAGCTGATGGAAGCAGGCATCACCCCGCTGGCGCATGGCGGCCAGGCCTGGCAGGACGCAACCGTGTTCGAGGCCGTGGCGCTTGGAATCCTGGGTCCGGAGGACTTCCGCAAGGCCTTTGTCGAATTGGACATGGACACCCTGAAGTCCGGCAAGATGGCCGCGGTGTTTGACCAGATGCGCAAGATGCGCGGCTATGTGGACGCCAACTTCCCGGGCCGCGACTGGAACCTGGCCACCTCGATGGTGATGAACGGCGAGGCGGCGTTCCAGATCATGGGCGACTGGGCCAAGGGCGAGTTCCTGGCCGCGGGCAAGGAGCCGGGCAAGGATTTCCTCTGCGCCTCGGTGCCGGGCGACGGTTTCCTTTATAATGTCGACAGCTTTGCCATGTTCGAGGTCGACGGCGAGGACAAGCAGGCCGGGCAGGATCTTCTGGCCAAGCTGATCGTCGGGCCGAAGTTCCAGGAGGTGTTCAACCTCAACAAGGGCTCGATCCCGGCGCGGGTGGACGTGAAACTGGATGCCTTTGACACTTGCGCCCATCTGTCCTCCAAGGACATGGGCGACAGCGCGGACAATGGCTCGCTGCTGCCCAGTTATGCCCACGGCATGGCCCTGCGCGGCGCGCAGTCCGGCGCCATCACCGACGTGGTGACCGCGCATTTCAACTCGGACATGTCCTCGGCTGAGGCCGTGCAGATGCTGGCCGACGCAGTCGCCAACTCGCTCTGATCTCCCCCGGGCCTCGCGTCCTCCGGGATGCGGGGCCACCTATTCAAGGGCCGTTACCATGACTGAATGGCTTGAACGTCATATTCCGAAGATGGTGCTGGCACCGTCCTTCATTGCGGTACTGGTGTTTGTCTACGGCTTCATTGCCTGGACCGCCTGGGTATCGCTGACCCGCTCCCGCCTGCTGCCGAAATACGAGATCGACGGGCTGATCCAGTACGAGCGCCTGTTCAACGCGCCGCGCTGGGACACCGCGATGTCGAACCTGTTTGTGTTCGGCACCCTGTTCATCCTGATCTCGATGGTCCTGGGCCTGATGCTGGCCATCCTGCTGGACCAGAAGATCCGCACCGAGGGCGTCCTGCGCACCATCTACCTTTATCCGATGGCGCTGTCGCTGATCGTGACCGGCACCGCCTGGAAGTGGATCATGAACCCCGGCCTTGGGCTGGAGGCCATGGTCCGCGGCTGGGGGTTCGACAGCTTCACCTTCGACTGGGTGATCAACCCGGACAAGGCGATCTATGCGGTGGTCATCGCCGGTGTCTGGCAGGCGTCCGGCTTTGTGATGGCGCTGTTCCTGGCCGGATTGCGCGGGGTCGATGGCGAGATCATCAAGGCCGCACAGGTCGATGGCATCCCCACCTGGCGGATCTATACCGCGATCATCATCCCCTCGATGGCGCCGATCTTCCTGTCTGCCTTCATCGTGCTGGCGCATCTGGCGATCAAGAGCTTCGACCTGGTGATTGCCCTCACTGGCGGCGGCCCCGGCTATGCCACCGATCTGCCCGCCACCTATATGTATACGATGGCCTTTTCCCGCGGCGATATCGGCCAGGCGGCCAGCTCTGCCATGGTCATGATGGGCGTGGTGTTCGCGATCATCGTTCCGTATCTCTACTCTGAGCTGAGGGCCAAACATGACTGACGTGACGCTTGCCCCCGCCGCCGCAGCCAGCCGCCGCAACTGGAGCCACTTCGCCCTGCGCTGGACGCTGTTCACCCTCCTTGGCCTGTTTGCCCTGTTCTATCTGATGCCGCTCTTTGTGATGATCACCACCTCCTTGAAAAGCCTGGAGGAAATCCGCACCGGCAGCCTGATCGCCTTCCCGCGCGAGGTCACCTTCGACGCCTGGCGCACCGCCTGGTCGGAGGCCTGCACCGGCATTCAATGCGAGGGCCTGCGCCCGTTCTTCTGGAACTCCGTCGTGATCGCGGTGCCGGCGGTGGCGATCTCCACCATGCTGGGCGCGGCCAATGGCTATGTCATCGCGCAATGGCGGTTCCGCGGTGCCAACCTGATCTTCTCGCTGATGCTGTTCGGCTGCTTCATCCCGTTTCAGGTGGTGCTCTTGCCGATGGCGCGGATGCTGGGGCTGATGGGGCTGGCGGGCAGCATTCCGGGGCTGATCTTCGTGCATGTGATCTATGGCATCGGCTTTACCACGCTGTTCTTCCGCAACTTCTATGTCACCATCCCGCAGGACCTGGTGAAGGCGGCCAAGGTGGACGGCGCGGGGTTCTTCCGGATCTTCTGGTCGATCTTCCTGCCGCTCAGCCTGCCGATCATCGTGGTCACCGTGATCTGGCAGTTCACCCAGATCTGGAACGACTTCCTGTTCGGCGTCTCCTTCAGCCAGGCGGGCACCCAGCCGGTGACCGTGGCGCTGAACAACATCGTCAATTCGACCACCGGCGTGAAGGAATACAACGTCGACATGGCCGCCGCGATCATCGCCGCGCTGCCGACGCTGCTGGTCTATGCCGTTGCCGGCAAATACTTCATCCGCGGCCTGACCGCTGGCTCTGTGAAAGGGTAAATCCATGGCACCTATTCTGGACATCACCAACCTGCGCAAGAACTACGGCGCAACCGAGATCCTGAAAGACATCAACGTCAGTATTGAGCCGGGCGACTTCCTGGTGCTGGTCGGCCCTTCCGGCTGCGGCAAGTCCACGCTGCTCAATTGCATCGCCGGGCTGGAGCCGATTTCCGGCGGGCAGATCGAAATCGGCGGCCGTGATATGACCCACGTCAGCCCCAAGGACCGCGACATTGCTATGGTGTTCCAGTCCTACGCGCTCTACCCGACGATGACGGTTGCCAGGAACATCACCTTCGGCATGAAGGTGCGCGGCGCCGATGCCGCCACCCAGGAGCGCAAGCTGAAGGAGGTCGCGGCGCAGCTGCAGATCGAGGCGCTGCTGGACCGCCGCCCGGGCCAGCTGTCCGGCGGCCAGCGCCAGCGGGTGGCGATGGGCCGGGCGCTGGTGCGCGACCCCAAGCTGTTCCTGTTTGATGAGCCGCTGTCGAACCTCGACGCCAAGCTGCGGGTGGAGATGCGCACCGAGATCAAGAAACTGCACCACAACCTCGGCGCCACCATGGTCTATGTCACCCATGACCAGATCGAAGCGATGACGCTGGCGACCAAGATCGTGGTGATGAAGGGCGGCGTGGTGCAGCAGATCGGCACCCCCGCCGAGATCTACAACAAGCCTGCCAACCTGTTTGTGGCCGATTTCATGGGCAGCCCGGCAATGAACCTGATCCCCGCGCGTGCGCAGCCGAACGGGCAGGGCACACGGATCGAGATGGACTGCGGCGGCAGCGCCCCCATCGTCTTGAAGGACAGCCGCGCCACCGGCCTGCCGCAGGACGTGATCCTGGGCGTGCGCCCCGAGGACATCGCCGAGGCGGGCTTCCGTGCGGGCGAAGGCGTGCAGGAGGCCGCCTGCCTGATCGACATGGTGGAGCCTGCGGGTGCGGACACCTATGTGGTCTCCAGCCTCGGCGGCAAACAGGTGACCGCGCGGCTGCACGCCGAAACCAGTGCGCAACCGGGGCAGATGCTGGATCTGGCCTTTGATTTGTCCAAGGTCTCCTACTTCTCGCCCGCAACCGGCGAGCGGCTGAATTGACCGGGCTGCGGCTGGCCGCCGACGTGGGCGGCACCAACACCCGGCTGGGGCTGGCACGCGGCGGCGTGCTGCTGGCAGACACAGTGCAAAGCTTCCGCAACGACGCTTTTGGCAGTTTTGCGGACGTGATGGACCTATACCTTCAGGATGCCGCCCCCGGCGGCGTGGAGGAACTCGCCATTGCCATCGCCGGTCCGGTCACCGGCGCCACCGCGCGGCTGACCAACCGGGACTGGCACTTTGACGCCGCAGCGCTGTCGCGGCATCTGAACGGCGCGCAGGTGCATCTGCTCAATGACCTTGCCGCACTGGGGCAAGTCTGCCCGCATTTGCAGGCAGACTGCCTGGACACAGTGGTTGCCCCTGCAAGCGATGCGGGCGGAGACGGCCAGCGGCTGGTGGTGGGCATCGGCACCGGTTTCAACCTCTCACCGGTGCTAGACGCCGGCGGGCAGCTGCAATGCCTCAACGTGGAATACGGCCATGTCAGCCTGCCGCTGGACGTGGCAGAGCGTCTGCGCAGCCACGTGACGAAGTCCGGAACGTTCACCACTGTCGAGCATCTGTTCTCCGGCCGCGGCCATGCGGCGGTGCGCAGCCATTTCCCGGCAGATGATGCGGGCACGCAGGAGTTCCTGGGCTTCTATGCCCATCTGCTGGCGTTGCTGGCCCGCAACCTAATGTTGGCTTTCCTGCCCGCGCAGGGCATGTATTTCGCGGGTGCCGTGGCCCGCAGCATCCTCACATCCCCGGCGCGGGGGCTCTTTGCGGAGCACTTCCAGCAGCCCTTCGCACTCGACGCCCGCATCGCCGCCCCGGTGCATGTCATTCTGGATGACGCCGCCGCCCTGAAAGGCTGCGCAGCCCTGCGCCTGCCGGGCTGAGGGTTTGAAGCCACGAATTCAGCACCATCCTGATTACAACCTGCAGACTTAACGGTGGTACTGCGCAAACACCTGCCCCTCCAGCCGGGTGATTGCCACCGGCGTCTGATAGAGCGCGCTCAGGCGCTCCGCAGTCGCAGCCTCTGCCACCGGGCCCTGAAAGGCCACCTGCCCGTCCCGCAGCGCCACCACGTGATCGGACCAGCTGATCGCATAGTTCAGATCATGCACCACGATCACAATCCCCTTGCCCTGCGCCTCCGCCAGATGGCGCAGCTGCGCCATCAGGTTGCGGGCGTGATTGAGGTCCAAGTTGTTCAGCGGCTCATCCAGCAGCAGCCAATCCGTGTCCTGCGCATAGGCCATGGCGATGAAGGCCCGCTGCCGCTGCCCGCCCGACAGCTCATCCAGAAACCGCTCCTGCAGGCCGCCCAGATCAAACAGCTCCACCGCATTCGCAATGGCCGCATGATCGGCAGGCCCCAGCCGCCCCGCGCTGTGCGGCCAGCGGCCAAAGCCGACCAGGTCGCGCACCCGCACCCGGCTGGCGACGCTCAAATGCTGCGCCACCACCGCCATCTTGCGCGCCAGCACCGCTGGAACCGCCTGAACCAGGTCCAACCCGTCCATGCGGATGCTGCCGCCAGCGGGCGTCATCTGCCGGGCAATCAGCTTCAGCAGCGTCGATTTGCCCGCGCCATTGGGACCGATCAGCGCCGTCACCCGCCCCGCCGGGATTTCAGCACTTACGTTTTGCAGGATGGGGTTTGCTGCGGGGCCATAGCTCAGGCCTGAAATATCAATCACCGGATTTTTCCTCTCACCAGCAGGACCAGGAACAACAGACCGCCGCAAAACTCAATGACAACGGCCAGGGTGGATTGCAGATGCAGCAGCCGCTCGAACACCGTTTGCCCGGCCACAAGGATCAGCGCGCCGATCAGGGCGGCGGCGGGCAAAAGCAGCGCATGGCGGTGGCTTTGCATCAGGCTGTGGGCCAGGCTGGTGACCAGCAGGCCAAGGAAGGCCAGCGGCCCCACCAGCGCGGTCGCAACCGAAACCAGCGCCGCAATCAGGCACAGCACCCGCAGCTGCAACCCGTCATATGCCACGCCAAGGCTGCGTGCCGGAGTGCGGCCCAGAGCGGCCACGTCCAGCACGCGGTGATGACGCACCAGCCACAGGGCGGCCAGCGCCATCAGCCCCAACCCCGCCATCAGCGCCGAGCGGTCGATGCCGCTGAACTGGGCAAACATCCGCGCCTCGACCATGGTGAACTCCGAAGGCTCCATCAGCCGCTGCAAAAAGGCCGTCAGGGTGCGGAACATCACCCCCAGCACCACGCCCGCCAGCACCATCAGCTGGATATCGTGCCGGGTGCGGCTAAGGAGGCTGGTGAACAGCACCAGCGCCGCTCCCAGCATCACCGTGGTCTCCAGCGCAAAGCCCGGCAGGCCGCTGATCCGGCTGGCGCCCGCAGCCCCCAGCCCCGCTACCAGCCCGGTCTGCAGCAGCAGAAACAGCGCATCAAACCCCATGATCGAGGGCGTCAGGATGCGGTTCTGGCTGATGGTCTGAAACAGCACCGTCGCCACCCCTGCAGAAGCGCCGACCGCCAGCAAGGCCGCCAGCTTGACCAGCCGCAGCTCCAGGATATAGGCGGTCGGGCCGCGCAAGCCCCAGAACAGGAACAGCGCCGCCGCCGCCGCCAGCAGGCAGCCCAGAACAATCAGCCGCCGGTCAGCCACCCGCCCGCCGCCCCAGCAGAAGGTACAGGAACACAGCGGCCCCGAAGATGCCGAACACGGTGCCGGCCGGGATCTCATAGGGATACCGCAGCAGCCGTCCCAGGATATCGCAGACCAGCAGCAGCCCGGCCCCGGCGGCGGCCACAACGGGCAGGCTCTCGCGCAGGTTGTCGCCCATCAGCCGCGACACCAGATTGGGCACCACCAAGCCGATAAAGGGCAGCATCCCCACCGTCACGATCACCAGCGACGACACCAGCGACACGGTGATAATGCCAAACCCCAGCACCTGCCCGTAGCGCAGGCCCAGGTTCAGGCTGACATCGCGCCCCAGCCCCGCAATGGTGAACTGATCGGCGGCAAAATAAGCCAGCAGCGCCAGCCCGCCCGCCAGCCACAGCAGCTCATACCGGCCCGCAAGGATGCCGGAGAACTCGCCGCTCATCCAGACGCCAAGGTACTGCAGCAGCCCGCCCTCGATGGCGATGAAGGTGGCCACCGCCATCAGCAGCCCGCCATAGACCAGTCCTGACAGGGGGATCAGCAGCACCTGATGCGGCGGGATGCACCGCGCCAGCAGCATGAAAACACCAGTGCCTGCCAGCGCCGCCCCAGCGGCGGCCAGCATTTTGACCAAAATCGGTGCGCCCGGCGCCAGCAGCGTCACCGCCAGCAGGCCCAGCATCGCCGCCTCGCTGGTGCCGGTGGTGCCCGGCTCGACAAACCTGTTGCGTACCAGCAGTTGCATGATCACCCCTGCCACCGCCATCGCGGCACCGGTCAGCAGCACTGCGGCAGTGCGCGGGATGCGGCTGACCGCCAGCACCCGCAGCGCCTGCGGGTCGCTCAGCAGCGTGTCCAGCGGCAACGGCCCGGCCCCGACCAGCAGGCTGAACAGTGCCAGCGGCACCAGCAGCACCGCCGCCAGCAGCAGCCAGCGGCGCGGCGCAGCCGTATTGGGGGCGGCCAAATCAGCCACCCGCTTTGACGCCCTGCGAAAACCCGGCCTGGATTTCCTCCAGCGTGGCCGTCATCGACTGGATACCGCCGCCCGCCACATAGATATTGGCGGCGTTCAGATAGATCACCTGCCCCGCGGCCCAGGCCTTGGTGCCCGCCACCAGCGCGTTGTCCAGCGTCACCGCGGCGGCTTGATTGCCTTGCCCCAGCGCCACGGCCCGGTCCACCACGATCAGCCAGTCGGGATCTGCGGCGGCGATGAACTCGAACGACACCGCCTCGCCATGGGTCTGCGCATCCAGATCCGGCACCGCCTCCGGCAGGTCCAGCGCCTTATGCAGCCAGCCGAACCGTGACTGCGCCCCATAAGCCGAGACCCGCGGCCCGTTGGTCATCACGATCAGCGCATCGCCGCGCCCGGCCACTGCCGCCTTGGCCTCTGCCAGCTTGGCGTTGAACGCTGCTTCCAGCTCCGCCGCCCGGTCTTCGCGCCCGGTCAGCTGTCCATAGCTGCGCAGCCGCGCCAGCGCCTGCTCTGCCAGATCGGTGCCCCAGATCGTCATGTCGATGGCCGGCGCAATCTCCGCCAGCGGCTCCACTTGCGTGGAGGACCGC
The DNA here is from genome assembly GCF_000203975.2 of Leisingera sp. ANG1. Classification (GTDB taxonomy): domain Bacteria; phylum Pseudomonadota; class Alphaproteobacteria; order Rhodobacterales; family Rhodobacteraceae; genus Leisingera. The sequence continues at coordinate 438,244 of NZ_AFCF02000003.1, forward strand.
CCGCCCGCCACGATCAGGTCCGGCGCCAGCATGGCAATCGCCTCGAAATCCGGCTCAAACAGCGTGCCGGCAGAATCTGCGCCTTCCTTCAAATCGTCCAGATAGCTGACAAACATCTCGGCAGGTACGCCCACCGGCTGCACCCCAAGCGCGTCCAGCGTATCCGCCGCAGCCACGTCAAGAACCACGATTCTCTCTGGGATTTCAGGCAGCTCCACCCTGCCCCTTGCGGTCTCAACCGCAACCGCTTGCGCCGATGCCGCACCCGCCAGGGCGAAAAAAACCGGCGCCGCCAGTTGCAAAACCTTCCAATGTGCCATTTCCTGTCCTCGATTGAGATGGAATTCGGCTGGCTTGGAAGGCTTGCTGAAAATCAAGGGGGGCTTACCGGCACATGCGGCAAAAGTCCAGACGCGCCATTTCGCTGCCCCCGCGGCAGCCAGCGGATGCGCCCGCCCGGCGAAGGCGCGCAAATCACCGGCCTGCCTGCAGAAAACCTCTTGAAGCAGCGAAACACCGATTGTAAGGAGGCGGCCACCGCACGGTCCTGCACCTGATAAGGCTTCGACCCGAACCGTCAGCTTTGCACCTCCCAGCCCCCTCGAACTCTGGACAGAAAGGCCCCGCGATGCCGCACCGGCTCCCCCTCTCCGATTTCCCGAAACGCCCGGCACAGGCGCAAAGCCGATGAGCGGCGGCGAAACCTATGAGGGCCTCTATGGCCTGGACGCCTGGGGCAGCGGCATGCTGGAAGTGACCCCGGACGGCGCCGTCGCGCTGCGCCTGCCGCAGGCACCGGACGCCAAACCGACCCCGCTGCCGGAGGTAATCGCGGCGATCGAGGCGCGCGGCATCTCGGCGCCCGTGGTGCTGCGGGTGCATCAGTTCCTGGAACAGTCGCTGAACCAGCTGCATGACGCCTTCAACGGCGCGATTGAGGCTGCGGGCTACAAGGGCCAGTACCGCGGCGTGTTCCCGATCAAGGTGAACCAGCAGGCTGAGGTGATCGGCCACCTGATGGCCGCGGGCCAGAAATTCAACTACGGGCTGGAGGCAGGCTCCAAGCCGGAGCTGATGATTGCCCTGTCGCAGCCCCTGCCCGAGGATGCGCTGCTGATCTGCAACGGATCGAAGGATGAGGCGTTTATCCGGCTGGCAATCCTGTCGCGCAAGCTGGGCCACAACACCGTCATCGTCATTGAGACGCTGGACGAGTTCGACATCATCCGCCGGGTGGCAGAGGATCTGGACATCCGCCCGCTCTTGGGTGTGCGGGTCAAGCTGACCGAGCGCGTCACCGGCAAATGGCAGGCCAGCTCCGGCGACCGCTCCACCTTCGGCCTTGGAGCCCATGATCTGGTGACGCTGATGGACCGGCTGCGCGACAGCGGCTTCCTCGACTGCTTGGTGCTGCAGCACAGCCACCTGGGCAGCCAGGTGCCCAACATCTTCGACATCCGCCGCGCCGCGGATGAGGCCTGCCGCTTCTTTGTGGAACTGACCCGCATGGGCGCGCCGTTGACCCACATGGACCTCGGCGGCGGCCTGGGTGTCGACTACACCGGCGCCCGCCGCCCTGACGACAACTCGGTCAACTACACCGTCAACGAATACTGCACCAACATCGTTGAAACCATCCGCTACGCACTGGATGAGGCGGGCCTGCCCCACCCCACCATCGTCACCGAAAGCGGCCGCTTCGTGGTGGCGCATTCCTCGATCTTCATCTTCGAGGTGCTGGGCGCCACGCTGTACGATGCGCCGCAAAAGCCGCAGGTGCAGCCCGACGACCACCACCTGGTCTCCGACCTGATGGCGGTGGAGGCCTACATCGGCGCGCCGCGCTTCCAGGAGGCGCTGAACGACGCGATCTATTACCGCGATGAACTGCGGGCGCTGTTCCGCCGCGGCCAGATCGGGCTGGCGCAGCTCTCGCGCGCCGAGCAGGGCTTCCTGTATCTGGCCGGCCTGTTCAAATCCGCCGCCCGCGGCGACGACAGCCTGACAGAGGCCGCCAGCGCCCTTGGCGCCTTCACCGACCACTACCAGGGCAACTTCTCGCTGTTCCAGTCGCTGCCGGATGTCTGGGCGATCGACCAACTGCACCCGATGATGCCGCTGCAGCGCCTGAACGAGATGCCCGCCCGCAACGCGATGATCACCGACATCACCTGCGACAGCGACGGCAAGCTGGATCACTTCATCCTGGCCGACGGCACCTCCAACGCCCTGCCGGTCCACGACCTGCGCGAGGATGAGCATTACCTGATCGGCGTGTTCTTTGTCGGCGCCTATCAGGAAACGCTCGGCGACTTGCACAACCTGTTTGGCGATGCCAACGTGGTCACCATCTCTCTGGACGGCCAGGGCGGCTTTGATATCGAGCACGAGACCGAGGCCGATACCATCGCCGAGGTGCTGTCCTATGTCGAATACGACCCGCGCCAGTGCCTGGAAACCTTCCGCAAGCGGGTGGAACGCGCCGTGAAATCCGGCAAGGTCAACGCCGCGGAGCGCCGCCAGATGATTGCCGCCTACAAGGACAGCCTGGCCGGCAGCACCTATTTCGACTGAAGCCGCCCCCCGGCTGACCACCCAGGGGCACATCGGAACACCGGGGCCCCGGCCCCATCTGCAAAGGAAAAAACACATGGAAAAGGTTCTGGTTGTTGGCGCCGGCGGCGTCGGATCCGTATCGGTCACCAAGATGGCCATGCACCCGGAGATCTTTAAGGAGATCACCCTGGCCAGCCGCACGGTCTCCAAATGCGAAGAGATCGCCGCCAACGTCAAGAAACGCACCGGCGTCACCATCCGCACCGCGCAGCTGGACGCGATGAATGTCGCCGACACCGTGGCGCTGATCAAGGAAACCGGCGCCGAGTTGCTGGTGAACCTGGCCCTGCCCTATCAGGACCTGGTGCTGATGGACGCCTGCCTCGAGGCCGGCATCCACTACCTCGACACCGCCAACTATGAGCCCGAGGACGAGGCCAAGTTTGAATACAAATGGCAGTGGGCCTATCAGGAGCGTTTCAAGGAAGCAGGCCTGACCGCGATCCTGGGCGCCGGTTTCGATCCGGGCGTCACCTCGATCATGGCGACCTGGGTGCGCAAGCACAAGCTGGAGGGCATCCGCCTGATCGACGTGCTGGACTGCAACGGCGGCGACAACAGCAAGCCGTTTGCCACCAACTTCAACCCGGAAATCAACATCCGCGAAGTCACCGCCCCGGCGCGGCATTGGGAAAACGGCGCCTGGATCGAAAGCCCGGCGATGACCCATAAGTACGAGTTCGACTTCCCCGCCGTGGGCAAGAAGAACATGTACCTGATGTACCACGAGGAGCTGGAGTCGATGTCGACCCACTTCCCGGAGATCGAGCGCGCCCGCTTCTGGATGACCTTCGGCGATGCCTACATCAACCACGTCACCGTGCTGCAGAACATCGGCATGACCAGCATTGAGCCGGTGATCCACAACGGCCAGGAAATCATCCCGTTGCAGTTCCTGAAAACCGTGCTGCCGGATCCCTCCGAACTGGGTGAGCTGACCAAGGGCAAGACCTGCATCGGCGACATCATTACCGGCCCGGCCAAGGACGGCGGCGCAGAGAAGACTTATTACATCTACAACATCTGCGACCACGAGGAATGCTACGCCGAGGTCGGCAGCCAGGCAGTGGCCTATACCACCGGCGTGCCCGCGATGATCGGCGCCGCAATGGTGATGAACGGCACCTGGCGCGAGCCGGGCGTGTGGAACACCGAACAGCTGGACCCGGATGCCTTCATGGACATGCTGAACACCGATGGCCTGCCCTGGCAGGTGGTCGAACTGGACGGCCACCCGGAGTTCTAAGCGCTCCAAAACACCGGCCGCGGGCATCCACTGCCCGCGGCCAGACATGTCGGGCTGGTTTCTTCAGAAGCCGGCCCTTTCCGTTCCCGCCGCAACGAAAGACCCCGCCATGGACATCAAAGCGCTCTCCACCGACAGCTTTGCCCGCTTCGACCTGCACCGTGTGCCCTCCCCCTGTTTTGTGGTCGACGAGGTTGCGGTCGAACGCAACCTGACGATCCTAAAACAGGTCGCGGATGCCTCCGGCGCCAACGTCCTCTTGGCGCTCAAGGCGTTTTCGATGTTTGCCGTCGCCCCCTTGGTGCGGCGCTACCTGTCCGGCACCTGCGCCTCCGGCCTTTACGAGGCGCGGCTCGCGCGCGAGGAATTCGGCGGCGAGGTCACCACTTATTCCGCGGGCTTCAAGGCGGACGACCTGCCGGAAATCATCCGCCTGTCGGATCACCTGATCTTCAACTCCCCCGCCCAGCACCGCCGCTTTGCGCCGCTGATTGCAGAGGCCCGCGCGGGCGGCGAGACCATCTCCATCGGCCTGCGCGTCAACCCCGAGCATTCCGAGGGCTGGAACGAGAAATACGACCCCACCGCCCCCTGCTCACGCCTCGGCACGCCGGTATCGCAGCTGAGCGATCAGGACTGGGAGGGCGTCGAGGGCCTGCATATGCACACGCTCTGCGAACAGCTGTTCGAACCGCTGCAGCGCACCTTCGCCGCGCTGGAAGAGAAGATGGGCCACCGCCTGTCGAGCCTCAAATGGATCAACCTCGGCGGCGGCCACCACATCACCATGCCGGACTATGACCGCGACGGGCTGATCGCCCTGATCCGCCACATCCGCGAAACCTACGATGTTGAGGTCTTCATCGAGCCGGGCGAGGCGGTGGCGCTGCATTCCGGCATCCTGGTGGGGGAGATCCTGGATGTTGCCGAAAACGCCATGCCGCTGGCAATCACCGATATCTCCGCTACCTGCCACATGCCCGACGTGATCGAGGCGCCCTACCGCCCCGACCTATTGGGCGAAGTCTCAGACGTGCCGCCGCACCGCCTCGGCGGGCCGTCCTGCCTGGCGGGCGACGTGATCGGCGACTACGGCTTTGCCACCTCGCCCCAGCCCGGCGACCGCATCGCCTTCCTCGACCAGTCGCACTACTCGATGGTCAAGACCAACACCTTCAACGGCGTTCCCCTGCCCGCGATTGCACTGTGGAACTCCGATACCGACGCGCTGAAACTCCTGCGCACCCCCTCCTATGACGATTTCAAGGACCGCCTGTCATGACCTACTTCCTCGAAGGCGAACTGAGCGACGCCGAACGCGATCCCGCCACCGCCCGCTTCCGGGTGATCCCGGTGCCGCTGGAGCGCACCGTCTCCTACGGCGGCGGCACCGAGGGCGGCCCGGAGGCCATCCTTGAGGCCAGCGTCGAGCTGGAACGCCTCTACCGCGACGCAGAACCCTGCGCTGCGGGCATTGCCACCGAAGACGCCGTCGACTGCACCGGCCCCCTGCCCCAGGTGATGGAACGCATCGCTGCCCGCACCGAGGCCGCAGTGGCCGCAGGCGCGGTGCCGGTGACGCTGGGCGGCGAGCACGCGCTCAGCTACGGCGCGGTGCGCGGCGTTGCCCGCGCGCTGGGGCGCCCCGTGGGCATCGTCCAGATCGACGCCCACGCCGACCTGCGCAAGGCCTATCAGTGCGAACGCCACTCCCACGCCTCGGTGATGCAGCTGCTGGCAGAGGAAGACAGAATCCGCATCGCCCAGTACGGCGTCCGCGCCATGAGCCAGGAGGAAGTCGACCGCCGCGCCGCCTGCAACGTGATTTCCATCGACGCAGAGGAACTGGTCACCGGCAACATCCACTCCGTGACCCTGCCCGAGGATTTCCCGCAGGATGTCTATGTCAGCTTTGACGTCGACGGGCTGGACCCAGCGATCCTGCCCGCCACCGGCACGCCCGTCCCCGGCGGCCTCGGCTACTACCAGGCGCTCAACATCGTGCGCAGCGCCCTTGCGGGCCGCAATCTGGCAGGCTGCGACGTGGTGGAGCTGGCACCGACCGAGGACAGCCGGGTGTCGGAATTCACCACCGCCCAGATCACCTATGCGCTGATGTCCTTCGCAGCAGCCAAGTAACGCGCCCGCGGCCGGGGGCATCTGTTTCCGGCCGCATCGCTTGCGCGGCAAAACTGCAACAGTGCATAACAAACTAATTTACTCAACAATACCCCCTTGCGCCAGGCGCAGCACCTCCCTATCAGGCCCAAGCCTTTGAAAAGGCGAGCCAGGATTCAACCCAAGCTAACAGCTCCAAGAACACGGGTTAATCATGGCACGAACTTCCAGCATCCGCCTGTCCGGGCTGCTCTGCAGCACCGCGCTCACACTCATCACCGCCTCCGCCGCGCTGGCTGAAGACGACGAGGTCTTGTCGCTCGACCCGATCGTGGTCAAACAGCGCGACCCCATCGGCAACGCCGCCGACCGCGCAACCTCGATCTATGTGGCCGACGCCGAGATCGAACGCGCCGCAATGGGCGACCTCAAGGACCTGTTTGCAGGCATCGCCTCGGTTTCCGTCGGCGGCGGCATTCCGATCGCGCAGAAGATCTTCGTCAACGGCGTCGACATGCTGAACCTCGCGGTGCAGGTGGACGGCGTCAGCCAAAACAACCGCACCTTCCACCACGTCAGCGCCAACGCCTTTGACCCCGGCCTGATGAAGTCCGTGCGCGTCGACCCCGGCGTTGCCCCCGCCGATGCCGGCCCCCGCGCCTTGGCCGGCCGGGTGGTGATGGAAACCATCGACGCCGGGGACATCCTGGAAGACGGCGAAACCTTCGGCGGCCAGTCCCGCCTGTCCTATTCCAGCAACGGCAACACCGCCCAGGGCTCGCTGACGCTTGCGGGGCGCAGCGGCGGCTTTGAAATCCTCGGCTACGCCAAGCGCTCCACCGGCGACAATTTCGAGGACGGCGACGGCTTCGAGGTGACCGGCTCCGGCGCGAACCTGACCGCAGGCCTGTTGAAATTCGCTTATGAAGGCGATCAGGGCGACCGCATCGAACTGTCGCTGCAGGAAGTACAGGACAATGAAATCCGCAACTTCCAGCCCAACTTCGGCGCCAGCAGCCGCGGCTTTGCACCCTATTACACCAAGCGCCGCATCGCCTCGCTGCGCTATGAAAGCGGCAACGAGACCGGCCTGTGGGATCCGTCGGCAACCCTCGGCTTCTCGGAAATCAACGTCGACCGCCCCTCCGACCCGTTCGGCGATTCCACTGCGACCAGCTCCAACACCTATTCGCTGACGCTGCAGAACGACTTCCACCTGTCCGACAGCAACACCATCACCGCCGGGGTGGATTACCAGGAGCGCGAAAGCTCTGTGAACGCCACCTGGACCAACGGCAAAACCGGTGAAGAAAGCAAGAACATCGGCATCTTCGCCCAAGCCCGGCTGGAGCCCACCGACCGGCTCAGCGTCTCCGCAGGCCTGCGCTATGACTGGCAGGACTTCACCGGCCAGGATTTCGCCCAATCCGGCACCGCCTTCACCGGCTCAGCCTCCGGCGCAAGCGGCAACCTGTCGCTGGTCTATGATCTGACCGACTCCCTGTCGCTGCGGGCTGGTTATTCCAACGTCTTCGGCGGCTATGATCTGGAGGACAACTTCCTGTTCTACCAAGCGTGGGACTACTCGAATCTGCAATCCTCACGCGCCAGGAACATCGTCGTAGGTGCCGACTGGCAGCGCGGCAACTGGACCTTGGGCGGTGAGCTGTTCAAGACCAATATCGACAACGTCCGCGAAGTCTCCCGCGCCGGTGCCGTAGGTGGCAACGACTTCGAAAGCAAGGGCTTCAACATCGCCGCCACCTATGGCTGGGACAGCGGCTTCGCCCGCTTCACCATGAACAACAGCGATGTGTCCTTCAACGGCGGCCCGGCAGAAAGCTTCTACCTGGTCGACTCCGGCACCCCGATCGGCAAGGTGCTGGCGTTTGAGGTGCAGCAGGAAATCCCCACCATGAACCTGCTTGTCGGCGGCAGCGTCGAGGCGGCACTGTCCAACGACAACGGCGTCAGCGAGACCTACACCCAGAAACAACCGGGCTACGGGGTGCTGAACCTCTTTGCCGAATACAGCCCGCCGTCGCTGAACAATCTGACCATCCGCGCCGGGATCGACAACGTGTTCGACAAGACCTACGCCGACCGCGCCACCTATGGCACCGAATACACCTCCTCGACGATCACTGCGTTCAACGAACCGGGCCGCAACATCTCTGTTGTTGCCACGCTCAAGTTCTGAGGCAGCTTCGGACCTCGCGGCTTCCGGCGGTTCTCCGCCGGAAGCCGCAAACCTCACTAAAATACTCAGAAATCCCTTTCCCCGTCCCGCCGCACAGGCTAAGTACGGGGCGTGAAGGCACCTTCACAGCCGGCGGCCAGCCTTTTGCCCGCGCCGCTTCGCAGCCAGCTTCCCGCTAGTTCCTGTCAAAAACAGACCCGGCACGACGGCCCGGCACCGCCGGGGTCCGCCTGCGCCGCGGCACGGCTACGGGAAGACCCCATGCACCCTGCCCGCCCCCTGACGGGAGGCCAGTGATGAGCCTCCACCAAAGCATCCCTTGCGCCGCCACCGCCGCGCAGGCCGCCTCGCTTCAGGCGCTCCTCAACACCTATCTGCGCGAAATGACCCCCGGCAGCGCCGTGTTGGCCGATGACCGCAGCACGGTGGAGATCCCGCTCAGCCACATCCCCGCCCGGCTGCGGCTAAGGATCACCTATTTTTCCGACACTGGCCCGCACACCTTCGGCCCGGCGCAAATCCAGTTTGATACCTCCAGCACCTGGCAATCCGCCCCCGCGGTGCAGGTCCTGACCCTGATCACACAGGAGTGTTTTGCCCGGCTCAACAGCCGCGACGCAGGCCAGCTGCCGGAATTCCTGCGCGGCCTCTTCAACAGCAACGCCGGGATCGAGCAGAACCTGCGCCGTCACGCAGGAAAGCCGGACCCGGACGGCTTCCTCAGTGCAGAACAGGCGCTCACCTTCGGCCACTGGCTGCACCCCACCCCCAAAAGCCGCGACGGGCTGACAAATTGGCAGCAGACGGCTTATGCACCGGAATACGCGGGCGAATTCCGCCTCACCTTCTTTGCCGCGGACAAGACACTTGTCACAGAAGGCTCCGCCAATCTGCCCGCCGCAGACATGCTCCGCCAGATCCCCGGCCTCGACGGCGCCTTCCGGCTGCGCCCTGATGAGGTGCTGATCCCCGCCCACCCGCTGCAGGCGCAGATGCTGCGGCTGGATCCGGCGGTGCAGGCCCTGCTGGCAACAGGCCGCCTGCGCGATCTGGGCGAGGCCGGCAGCCCCTTCACCGCCACCTCCTCCCTGCGCACGCTCTACGCAGCAAACTGCCCTTGGATGCTGAAATTCTCGGTCCCCGTGCGGCTCACCAACTCCCTGCGCGTGACTAAGCACAATGAGCTGGAGACCGGCGTCTCAATGGCACGGCTGCTGAACCATCTGGACGCAGACAGCCTGCATCCGCGGTTTTGCATCCTCAACGACCCGGCCTATCTGACCCTCACCCTGCCGGGCCGCAGCGAAAGCGGCTTTGAGGTGATCTTCCGCGAAAACCCCTTCATGAGCACCGCGGGCCAGGGCATCTACAACCTCGCAGCCCTCACTGCCGACCCGCTACCGGGCCGGACGGCCCTCCTTACCAGCCTGATCCAGCGGCTGGCAGCAGACCACGGCGAGACACCGGCAGACACTTCCCGCCTGTGGTTCGAGGCTTATCTCACCTGCATGCTCGATCCGGTGCTGGACCTTTACGACCGCCACGGCATCGCGCTGGAAGCGCACCAGCAGAATAGCCTGCTGGACCTCAGCGCCGGCCTGCCGTCGCGCGGCTACTACCGCGACAACCAGGGCTATTTCATCGCCGAGGACGCCCTGCCCCGCCTCAGCGCGCTGGAACCGTCGCTGGCGGACCAGCCCGCCCTGGTCTACCCGCGTGCCCACATCAACGAAAGGATGGCCTACTACCTGGTGGTCAATCAGATCTTCGCCGTGATCCGCCGCCTGGGCTGCGACGGGCTGGTGCCGGAACCCGAACTGCTCTTGCAGTTGCGCCGCCGCCTGGCCTTGGCCGCCAGCCGTCTCAGCGGCGCCGGGGCAGATTTCGCCCGCTATCTGCTGACCGCCCCTGCGCTCAGCGCCAAGGCCAACCTGCTGACCCGCGCCCGCAACATGGATGAGCTGGAAACAGACGCGCAAGAAGGCCTGTTCCTGCAGATGCCGAACCCGATCGCCGCGACACAGGCTCACTCCCTGCAGGAGAGCGCCGATGTCCCTGCATGAGACCGTAAGCCGCGCAACCTCCGCCCCCCGCGTGCTGCGCCAGCTGTGCGAGGCGCTGCTCAGCGAGTGCTGGGCCGCATCGCTGCAACTGGACCGCAGCCAGACCATCCACTGGTCCCTGCGCCGGACCCAATTCCGCGCCCGCGGCCGCCGCGGCGCCTTTGGCCGCTACCGGCTGCAGGAGGGCAGCATCGAGATCCATGACAGCACCAAATGGCACCCAGCCGCCGCCGAAGACGTGCTTGCAGCGGTGGCGGACCCCTCCCCTGCGCTGGATATCCTGCGCGCCGACCTCCGCCATACCGAACACCTCAGCGATCTGACCGCGCTGCACATCCCCGCCGCAACCCGGCGGCACCGTTTGGGCATTTCCGCCCTTGAAACCGCCCTGCACGAGGGCCACCCCTATCACCCCTGCTACAAGGCCCGCAGCGGCTTTACAGACGCCGACCACCTCGCCTACGGGCCGGAGGGCGGCCAGACCTTCCGCCTGGCCGGCGTGCTGTTCGACCAGTCGCTGGTGCAGCAGGTGCTGCCTTCGCCGGATTTCTGGGAACAGGAGCTGGGCCGGAAAGAATGGCAGCGCATCACCGCGCTGGCAGAGCAGAACAGCGCGCCTCTGGATGGCTTCCGCCTGCTGCCCCTGCACCCCTGGCAGCACGCCAAACTGCAATCCGACCCGTTGTTCAACGAGTGGCGCAGCGCTGGACAGCTGGCAGAACTCGGCCCCATCGGCACCCCCTGCCGCGCCACCCAGTCGATCCGCACCCTGATAAGCGCCGCAGACCCTTCCCGCGCCCATGTGAAAACCGCGATGGCGATGCGCAACACCTCCTCGCTGCGCACCCTCGCGCCGGAATCAGTCGCCGTCGCCCCGGCAATCTCCAATTGGCTGGCGCAGGTGCTGGACAGCGACCCGCTGTTCACCAGCCGCTACCCGCTGACCATCCTGCCGGAATACGCCGCCATCACCGCCGGCCGCGGCACCGCGCTCGACGGGCATCTGGCCGCGATCTGGCGGCAAAGCCCCGAAGCGCTCGGCCTGCCCGCAGACCAGATGATGCCGTTCAATGCCCTTGCCCTGACCGAGCCCGACGGCACCCCCCTGATCGCCCCTTGGATAGAAACCCACGGCTTGGAAGCCTGGCTCGCCCGGCTGATCGAGGTTGCGGTGCTGCCCGTCTGGCACCTGATGGTCGCGCACGGCATCGGGCTGGAGGCGCATGGCCAGAACCTGATCCTGCACCACGAAAACGGCTGGCCCGCGGGCCTCATCGCCCGCGACTTCCACGAAAGCCTGGAATACGTGCCGGATCTGCTGTCGCATCCGGACCTATGCCCGGACCTCGCCCAAATCGACCCGGTCTATGCGGACGCACCGCCGGACAGATTCCACCGCATGTCCAGCGCCGAAGAACTGCGCTGGCTGGTGATGGACACGCTGTTTGTCTTCAACCTCGCCGACCTCTCCGACCTTCTGCAGCGCCACTACGGGCTGGCAGAGGCCACCTTCTGGCGCCGGATCCGCACCCGTCTGGACCGCTACGCGTCGGAACACGGCCTGCAGCAGCGCCAGGCCGCCTTCGCCCCCTTCACCCCCCAGATCCGCGCCGAAAGCCTGATTTCCCGCAAGTTAGAGCCTGAAAATCCGCAACACGGCCACCTGATCGCCAATGCCCTGGCCACCGGAAAAGGATAACCGCCATGTTTGTTCTGAACGACACAACCATCGACCCCTCGGACCTCGCCGCGCGGCTGGACCGCGTGCTGATGGATCCCGCCACGCACCGCTACGGCCTGCACATGCAGAACGCCGGCGCCGCGCTTTCGGCGCTTTTGTACCTGCGCGCGCAAGGCGCCGGCGTCTTCCCGATCCACGCGGGCATCCCGCCAGAAACCGCCCGCGAAATGGCCCAGGCCGCGGGCTGCGACGTGATGCTCAGCGACGGGCTGAAACAAACCGCCCTGCCGCAAGCCGGCACCGCCCCGCGCGGCGGCGTTCTGGTGCAGATGAGCTCCGGCACCACCGGTGCCGCCAAGGTGATCACCCGCAGCTGGGCGGAAATCGCGGCAGAGGTCGAAAGCTACGCCGCCTTCTTCACCGCCAGCGCCGCGATGACTCCGGTGATCGCCTGCCCCGTCACCCATTCCTACGGGCTGATTGCCGGCGTCTTCGTGGCGCTGCACCGCGGTCATGTGCCGGTGGTGCTCGACAGCCTGAACCCGAAATACATCCTGCGCCGCCTGCGCGAGACCGATCAGCCGCTGCTTTATACCTCGCCTGCGATGCTGCACACGCTGGCCCGCCTTCTGCCCGCGGACCAGAGGCTCTACGCCGCCAACACCTCCGGCACCGTGCTGCCAGAGGCCTGGTTCCAGTTGATCCGCGCCCGCACCACCTATCTGTTCCAGCAGTACGGCTGCTCCGAGGCCGGCTGTGTCGCCATCAACCCCGATCTGCAAAACCCCTATGACGTCGGCCAGCCGCTGCCGCATGTTGTTCTGACCGCGGGCCAAAACGGCACCCCGGGCGCAGTGGGCATCACCATCGCAGGGCAGACAATCGACACCGGCGACCTCGGCCACCTGAGTGATACCGGAATGCTGGTCTTCACCGCCCGCGCCGATGACATGATCAACGTCGCAGGCCTCAACGTCTATCCGCAGGACGTGGAAAAGGCGGTGATGGCCCTGCCCGGCGTCAGTGATGCCGTCGCCTTCCGCCTGCCCGACCCGCACTCCGGCGCCCGCGCGGGCCTCTTGTATGCCGGCACCGCATCAGAGGACGACATCCGCCAGGCCTGCCGCGCAGCGCTTGCGGACTACCAGCAGCCCGCCCTGATCCGGCATCTGCCTGCCCTGCCCCGCCATGCCAACGGCAAGATCAGCCGCCGCGAAGTCGCCGCGAAATTCACACCGGAGAGTGCAGACGCATGACCTACGACCATATCCTCGAGGCAATCCGCCAGACCCTCTCCGGCCCGCTCGCCAACCCGCATATGCAGAACTTCTCCGCCCAGTCGGTGCTGAACGACGACCTGCACATCGACTCGGTGATCCTGATCAACCTGATGCTGCATCTGGAGACCGACCACGGCATCGAGATGCCCGAGCGCGAGCTGTCCAAGGATGACTTCGCCACCGTCGACGGGCTGATCCGGATGCTGCTGGGCGAAGAGCCCGCGCCGCAGGCAGACACCGCCCCCGCCCCCAGCGAGATCACCGTGCATTGCTTCGTCAGCTGTCTCTGCGCCGCGATCCGGCGGCATGAGCACCTGAACTTCCGCCCCTTCTACTTCGGCACCTGGGACAGTAGCTTTGCGGTGACGCCCGCCATGCAGCTTGCCTACCACAGCGAGGAGATCACCCAGGACCTCTATGCCGATTGGGTCGAACGGCTCTACAACATCCCGGTGCGCGAATGGTACGACCACAGCCAGACCAAGGAGCAGAACCTGATCCGCTTCGAACAGCTGCTGTCAACCAAATCCGATGACGCGCAGCTGGTGGTCTTCCTAGATATGTTCCACCTGCCGGAGCGCGAGAACAAGTACAACCAGAACCCCTTTCCGCATTACGTCATCATCGAACTGACCGATGATCCGGACCTCTGGCACCTCTATGACCCGGACTACCGCTGGCGCGGCGACCTGCCGCGCGAAACCATCCTGAACGCAATGGCGCAGCCCACCGTCGCGGGGGGCTATATCCTGAACAGCGGCGATGCGCAGGCGCCGCAGGCACCGGATCTGGCCGCCTATTTCACTGAGACTTTCCGCAGTGAAGACAACCTGCTGACCTCCGCCCTGCGTCGGATCTTTGAATACCACTGCGACCCCGCCCGCCCGCTGGCACTGGCGGACCTGGGCCCCGCGGTGCGGGAAATGCCGGTGCTCTCCTTGCGCAAATACGCCTATGAGCACGCCTTTGCCTTCTTCTGGCAGGAGCTGGACACCGCGTTTGAACCCTTCGACGCCGAATGCGACCGGGTCGAGGCGCTCTGCGAGGGCTTCCGCAGCCTGCATTTCCTCGCCGCCCGCATCGCCCATACCGGCGACCGCGCCATGATCCCCGACCTGTTCGCGGCGCTGGATGCGCTGGACCAGCTCGAATTCACCATCAAATCGGCGCTGCACGCCCAGTTTGACACCTGGTGTGCCATCAACCTGCCAGCCCAGAATTGCCGCCCGGCCAGCCCCCAGCCGCAGGAGGTTCCGGCATGAAAATCTCGCTTTGCACCATTTCCTTCCGCCACCAGCTGATCGGGCTCAAGGACATCGCCTTCTGGGCCCGCGACAACGGCTTTCAGGGCATCGAGCTCTGGGGCGTGCACGCGCGCAACCAATCGCCGCTGGCCATTCACAACGCCCAATGGATGGCGGCGCAGGGCCTGTCGGTGCCGATGATCAGCGACTACCTGCCGCTGCATGACCCGGACCTGTTGCGCGACCGCACCCTGGCGCTCTGCGCCCAGGCCCGCACCTGGGGGGCTGGCAAAATGCGCACCTTTGCAGGCCAGCAGGCCAGCGCCGATGCCACCCCGGAAGAACGCCGCCAGACTATCCGCGCCCTGCGCGAGGCCTGCGTTATCGCCGCGGATCACGGGCTGCGCCTGCTGGTCGAGACCCACCCCGGCACCCTCGCCGACTCGCTAACGGCGACCTGCGGCCTGATCGACGCCACGGACCACGACGCGCTCGCCATCAACTTCGACGCGCTGCACGTCTGGGAAGGCGGCGACGACCCGGTGGAGGCCCGCCGAATCCTGTTGCCCCGCATCGCCCATTACCACCTGAAAAACGTCTCCGCCCGCAACCGGCTGGACGTCTTTGCCCCCGGCAACGTCTACAGCGCCGCAGGCAGCCGCGACGGCATGGTGCCGCTGTTCGAAGGCGCCTATGACTACAGCGCCCTGCTGGCCGAATTAGCCCAGGATCCCGCCTGCGAGGCCTCTCTGGAATGGTTCGGGGATGCGGTTTTCCAGACTCTAAAAAGCGATATCGCCCAGATTCGCACCCGAACCCAAAGCGACATGCCAGAAACTGCAGAGGCCGTCTGACTGTCGGCACCTTGCCAAATTGACACCTGGTGCGCCCCGCAAGGCGCACCGGAGTTTGCGATATATACTCGGACGGTATATGTTGGCGGTACAACACCGGAGCATATCCTCATGACCGCCAGCGCCAAACGCAAGACCTCCCTTACCCTGGATGCGCAGGCGCTGGACCGCGCCAAGGCTCTCGGCATCAACGTCTCCGCAGTGGCAGAGACCGCGCTGATGCAGGCCGTTGCCGAGGCACGGCGTAAGCAGTGGCTGAAGGAAAACGCCGATGCCTTTGCCGCGCAATCCGACTGGCACGAACAGCACGGACACCCGCTGGCAGACATCATGACTGCGCCAGGGGCAACCTCGTGGAAGGACTGACCCGCTTCGACGTCGCGGAATACAACGGTATCTCCATGGTCGTGATCGAAAGCGATCTGCTGCCGCCCGACCCGTCCGTCGTTGTCATCCCGTTGCTGCCAAACTACCCGGCCGTGACGCACCTGAACCCGGAAATCACGCACAACACCCAACGCCTGATCCTGGCAACCCGGCTGATCGCAGCGGTGCGCCGCGCCAGCCTGCGCCGCACCGGCTCTGTTGCGGATCAGGGCGACCTGATCACCCGTGCGGTGGATGTGCTGATGGCGGGCGTCTAGGCCTCCCGCCTCAGTATCACACCATCTCCGCCACCCGCTCCGCCGTGCCCGCCTGACGCTGCCACAGCCCGGCATAGACTCCCTGCCGCGCCAGCAGTTCGGTGTGGCTGCCGTCCTCGGCAATCTTCCCCTCCTGCAGCACCACGATCCGGTCCATCTGCGCAATCGTCGACAGCCGGTGGGCAATCGCAATCACCGTCTTGCCCTGCATCACATCCAGCAAAGTCTTCTGGATCGCTGCCTCCACCGCACTGTCGAGCGCCGAGGTCGCCTCATCCAGGATCAGGACCGGCGCGTTCTTCAGAACCACCCGCGCAATCGCGATCCGCTGCCGCTGGCCGCCCGACAGCGCCACGCCGCGTTCCCCCACATGGGCGTCATAGCCGGTCCGCCCCGCGTGGTCGCGCAGGCCCATGATGAACTCATGCGCCTCCGCCCGCTTGGCGGCAGCAATCATCTCTGCCTCCGTGGCACCAGGGTTGCCGTACATGATATTGGCCCGCACCGAGCGGTGGATCAGCGAAGTGTTCTGCGTCACCACCCCGATCCGGCTGCGCAGGCTCTCCTGCGTCACCCCGCGGATGTCCTGCCCGTCGATCAGAATGCGCCCGCCTTCCGGGTCGCGGAACCGCAGCAGCAGGTTGATCAGGGTCGATTTCCCCGCCCCCGACGGCCCGGCAATGCCCACCCGCTGACCCGCCGGGATGTGCAGGTCAATGCCGTTCACCCCGCCTGACGTGTTGCCGTAATGGTGCCGCAGCCCCTCGATCCGCACTTCGGCACGGGCCACCTCCAGCGGCTTGGCTCCGGGCGCGTCCGTCACCTCATGCACGGCTGACAAGGACCGCAGACCCTCGCGGATCACCCCCATGTTTTCAAACAACCGGATCGTCACCCACAGGATCCAGCCGCTCATCCCGTTCAGGCGGATCGTCAGGGCCGAGACCGCCGCCACCTCGCCAACGCTGACAGACCCGCGCATCCACAGCCAGATGGCAGGCGCCACCACGATCAGGATCAGCACGCCGTTGATGGCAATGCTGCCAAACGCCAGCCGCGTCATCATCCGCAGGAACCGCTGATAGCGCGTCCGCAGCCGCCGCAGCGCCGACAGCGCATAGGCCTGCTCCTGCCCGTCGCGGGCAAACAGCTTCACCGTCTCGATATTGCCATAGGCATCGACAATCCGCCCGGTCGCGGCAGAGCGCGCATCGGACCATTTCTCAGCCGTCGCCGCCACGTTCAGCGCGGTGTGCCGCACATACAGCCCATAAAGCCCGACCCAGGCCACCAGCGGCACCGCCAGCCGCCAGTCGATCTGCGACAGCACCACCACCGCGCCGATCATATAGGTGACGGCAAACAGCACCGCCTCGAACAGCATATGCACGCTGTCCTGCACCGCAGGCCCCATCTGCATCACCCGGTTGCTCAGCCGCCCGGCAAAATCGTTCTGAAAGAACCCCGCCGACTGCCCCAAGAGATGCCGGTGCGCCTGCCAGCGCACCTGTTCCTGCAGGTTCGATGACAGCGTCTGCTCCAGCAAGAGGTGATTGAGCCCCACCAGCGACGGCCGCACGACCAGCACACAGAACAGCGCCAGCAGCATCTCGGTGCCATGCGCGTCCCAGAACGCGCCCGCGCCGGTCTCCGCCATCAGATCGACCACCCGGCCGGAATAGAAGATCAGCCCGCTCTCCATCAGCGCGGTCAAAACGCCGGTGGCAAACATCAGCGGCAGCCATTTTCGGTAGGGCCCCAGCTGCTGCGCCAGATAGGCCCTTAAATTGGCCCGCGGCGGCGCCTGATGGGCCGGCGCAAAGGGATCGACAAGGTTTTCAAAAGCCCGGAACATTTTGGAGGCCTCTCAAGGATTTTCGTGGAACCGCTTGAGATGTGGGTCGCCGTATCCGCCCGCCCGAAGCCCTTAAAACATAGTCTAACAAGGGCAAGGGCGCGGATCCTGCCTGCACCGCAGCCTGGCCCTTCTACGCATCCAGGCCCCGCTTGTCAGCAGCGAAATTCACGCCCCGGCGGCAAAATGCGCGCCAGTTTTCCGCTTGCGGCAGGCTTGCGGCGCGCTATTGTGCCGCAATCTGAGTAAAACACTAAGGATTACAACATGCTCACCGATCAGGGCCATTTTGAGACCCCGAACGCCTCCAAATACCTGCAACAGCTGTGCAAACATTTTGCGCATAAGGTGCCCGTGGACCACGACGGCACCCGCGGCACCATCGCGCTGGGAATGGGCCCGGCCACCCTGCAGGCCACAGAAAACACCCTGACTGCCGAAGTCACTGCGCCGGATGTAGCTGACCTGGCCGAGGCGCGCGACATCATCGACCGCCACCTCGCCCGCTTCGCCTTCCGCGAGGAGTTTGAGGCCATGACCTGGCAGTCAGACGCCGCCTGATCCCATAATCTTGACAAAACGGGTTGGTTTTCCTACCCGTGACCCCGCGTTTCCCCCTGAGACGCTTGCAGCAAGGCATTCCCCGCTCCCTCAGGGGCCGCCCAGCCATCCCGACAATCTGACGCCGCACCCCGCGGCGCCTCTGGCTGGAGACCGGTCCATGACCCTTCGTTTGCCCGCAGCCGCGGCTGCCCTTCTGCTCATGGCCCCCTTTGCCACAGCGCAGGACACGCCTGCTGCGCCGGTGCCCGCAATCAGTGCCGACGCGCCCGCCACGGCAGAAACCGCGCCAGTGCTCCCGTCTCCTGTGCCCGCAGCCCCGGAGCTGCCGTCAGACACAGAGAACCCCGCAGCAGAGGCCTCCTCTGCCCCGCAGCCCGCGGCTGAATCGCCCGCCGCCCCGCCTGAGCTGGCGCAAATCGCAACTGACGCCTCTGCCAAAGCGCTGAACTTCCTGCGTGACGGCGGCCCCTCGATCTGGGCCATCGCTGCCCTGTCTGTCATCACCCTGGCGCTGATCCTGTGGAAGATCTGGCGGCTGGCCCTGATCGGCGCCTGGTCCCGCGGCAAGGCCGCCCGCGCTGTCACCGCTTTTGAGTTCGGCAACCGCGCCGAAGCGCTGGACATCACTGCAGGGCGGCGCGGCATCCGCTCCCGCGTGGTCGTCGCCGCGCTCACCGCCACCGCCAGCCTGCCAGAGGACCGCGCCCGCGAGGAAACCGCCCGCGTCGCCAAGCTGCATCTGGCCAGCGCCGCCACCGGCCTCGGCGCGCTCGAACTCATTGCCACCATCGCCCCCCTGCTGGGCCTCCTCGGCACTGTTCTGGGCATGATCGCCGCCTTCCAGGCGCTGCAGGCCGCAGGCTCCAAGGCCGACCCGGCCCTCCTCGCCGGCGGCATCTGGGAGGCGCTGCTGACCACCGCCGCCGGCATGGCTGTGGCGATCCCCGCCTCCGCCGCGCTCACTTGGTTTGAGGCCGTGATCTCCCGCATCCGCCGCGACATTGAGGACAACGCCACCCGCATCTTCGTCGCCGCCCCGCCCGATCCGCTGCCGCTGGCGGCTGAGTAGCCCCATGCAGCTCGCCCCCGCCCCGCGCCCCCGGCGCAAGCCCAGCCTCACGCCGATGATCGACGTGGTGTTCCTGCTCCTGGTGTTCTTCATGCTGGCCTCGCGCTTTGGCATGGACACGGTGCTGCAACTGCCGCTGGCGGGCCAGGGCGGCACCTACGACGGTCCGCCGCGCCTCATTGGCGTCGGACCCGGCAACCTGGATGTGAACGGTGTGCCAGTGGCGGACGCGAACCTCCCCCAGGCGCTGGCGCCGCTGATGAAGACACCCGCCGACATGCTGATTCTCAGGGGGCGCGACGGTGCCAGCCTGCAGCGCATCACTGACATCACCGCCCTGCTGCAGCACGCCGGTCTCAGCAACGTCGTGCTGGTGGAGTGAGGGAAAACCATGGACCTGAGCGATCCCCCTAAACGCCCCCGCGCCGAATCCATCGTGCCGATGATCAACGTGGTGTTCCTGCTCTTGATCTTCTTCCTGATGACCTCGCGCCTGGCGCAGCCTGACCCATTTGATGTTACCCCGCCCGAGGCCGCCTCCGAGACCGCGCCAGAGGCCCAGCCGGTGCTCTACATCGGTGCCGGCGGCCGGATGTATTTCGACGGGGCCGAGGGCGAGGCCGCTCTCACCCGCCTCGCCGCCGCCAGTGCAGGCCATCCCAACGTGCAACTGCGCGCCGACGCACGGCTGGAGGCCAAGACCCTCGCCCGCATCCTGCGCCAGCTGGCAGAGGGAGGTCTGTCCCGCGCCGAACTGGTGGTGCACCGCCGATGAAACGCGCCGCTGAATTCACTGTCTTTGCGGGCCTCGCGGGCCTCATCCACGTAGCACTCTTTGCCAGCGCGCCAGAGCAGGGCGCGCAATCCAGCGGTGCGGGCGGCGAGGCGCTGGTCTCGCTCCAGCCGGCCAGCGCCGAGGTCGCCCGCATGGCCGAGGCCTGGCAGAAGCCGCCTGAGGACCCGCAGATCGAAACCCAAAGCGCAGACCCGCTGCCCCGGGTCCAGGCCCCTGCCCTGCCGCAGTTTGATCTGGCCCAGGCGCCGCGTGCCGCGCTGCTGGCCCCGCTAACCCAGCCCGCTGCGGCCCAACCGGTACAGGCGGACACCACGCCACCGCCGCCGCCAAAGCCGCGCAAACCAGCGCCAAAGCCGGAGCCGCAGGCCAAGCTGGACCCTGAGCCGCAGCAGAAACCCGCCCCCAAGGCAAACTCCAACAGGAATTCTGCTGGCCAGCAGGCCCAGCGGGCGGCGGGATCTGGCGGCGGCGCCGAGGCGGGCCAATCCGGCGGTGCCCGGACCGCCACTGCCAACCCGGGCCGCGAAGCCAAGCTTCGCAACGTCTGGGGCAACAAGATCCGCGCCCGCATCGAACGGCGCAAACGCTACCCCTCCGGCGCCAAGGGCCAGGCCCAGGTGGTGCTGCGCCTGACAGTTGCCCGCGATGGCCGCCTGCTGGACCACCGCGTCGCCAGATCGTCAGGGATAGCCGCGTTTGATCAGGCAGCCCTGGCCGCCGTTGCCCGCGCCGGAAACTTCCCGCCCGCGCCGAAAAAACTGCAGGCCAGCCAGATCCGCCTCAGCCTGCCCATCAGTTTCACCAAATAGAACCGCTGCCTGAGCGCGCGCCCTGACGCAGGCCCGCTCAAGCCCCGGCGTTCAAGGCAGCCCGCCAGACACGGAACCGGCCCTGCCCCGTTACCTCCTGCACCAGGTTCTGCGCTTCGAACCAGGCAATGTTGCGCTGCACCGCCGCGCGGCTGACGCCGGTCAGCTCTTCGGCCAGCGGCGCCGTCACCATCGGCCAGCTGCGGAACACTTCAATCAGCCGCGGCGGGGTGCGGCCCGACAGCGGCTTGATGCAGCGGCGGGCATCGCTTTCCCACCGGTCGAGCTGATCCAGATGCCGCATCGCGCGGAGGATCCCCTGGTCCACCGCCTGCAGCCAGCGCTGCAGGCGCTCCTGCGGCGCCCCGCCGCCGCGCAGCCCCCCTGCCCCGCTCATCAGCAGCGGCGCAAACAGGGCGCCGTCCTGCCCCTCGCCCGCCGACATGCGCGCAGCGATCACCGCGCCCTCCAGAACATCGCCCTCAGGTCCGATCCCGGCCATCGGCCAGAGGTGAAAGGCAAAACACGAACGGACAATCGGATGCAGGGACGAGGCCGCTTTCATAATCGCATTCCAACCTGCGATCCTGCCGGTCAGGGGGTCGTCCCCGCGGGCCTCGTGACGGCCCAGGAACCCGGCAATATCCGCCCCTGGCCCAGGACCGCCCGACAGCCGCCGCAACGCCCAGGCGGTGTGCTGCAGCGCCGCGGTGTCCTCCCCGGCAGCGCTGATCCGCATCGCCTGCCACAGCCCCAGCCGGTCGGCAGAGATCCGGTCGCCGGACAGCCAGCTCAGCTCTGACGCTTCTGTCAGGGCCAGCCGGTGCCGCCATCCCTCCGGGCCGCGCCGCAGCCGCTCATCCAGCGCGCCGAACCGCACTGCCGCCTGCGCCAGATGCAGCGCCTCCGCAGCCTGCGCCTGTTCCCAGCCGGCAATCTGCGCCCGCTCATCCGGGTCGCTGCGCGGCAGCGGCGGCAGGAAATCCACCTCCTCCTCCGGCGGTCCGGGCAGGAACCACAGGTCCTCCTCCCCGGTTTCACCGTCGAATGGGCTGTCAGCGGCCGCCCCGGCAGCGCCTTTGGTTTCAGAAGGGTTCGGTTTCATAAATGCAAAATATGATGATTTTGCACATTACCCAAGGATTTTGTTTTTCCGTTGAAAACCACCCGATCCCCCTTGCCGCACCGAAGCGCACTGCGAAGCAAGAGACAGCCGCAAACGAGACCTCGAACAGGCAACGCCCGAAGGTCCATTTCATGGCAGCAGCGGTCCGGGTCATCCCATCTCCCCGGCAAGGCTCGCGCTTCAGTCCGGAGGTTTCGCAGCGAAACCTCTGCGCCGCCAAGGCTAAGGTTGAGGCTGCCCGGGAACCGCTGGCGGCCGGGCAAAATGAATCAGTAGCCTCTCCTGCCCCCGGAAGGTTTCGCTGCGAAACCTGCGCAAAAGCCGATCCAGCCGACGCGCCTGAAACCGGAAATGACCTGAACAACCGCCGAGTTTTCCCCCTGCCCTGCGCGCTCCTCCAGAAAGGGTTTCGCTGCGAAACCTCCGGGACAGGTGCCGGAATGACCGGGCCGGCAAAGAAAAACCCCGGCCCATCGGGCCGGGGTTTCGCTGCGAAACCTGTCTTGGGGGCCGGCTTGTCAGCCGTGTTCCAGCAGGTGCCGGACGTTGTCCATTACCGTGTCCACCAGCTCTTGCGTCACCTCGCTGCCGGAGAAGCGGATGGCATAACCCGCGGGGCCGTACTCACGTTCGATCGTGATGCCGCGGGCAACCTCTGTGCGGCGGGCCTTTTCGACCTTCTTTGCGGTCTTGGGACGGCCGCCGCGGCTGGGGTCCAGCGGCTCGCCTTCGGTGCTTTCGATGACCGGAACCATTGCCTCCCATTCCTCCGCTGCGGAGCGTCCGCCTGCCCGCTCCAGCGCCGCTCTCAGACGCTCTGCCGCACCCGTCCTCAAGGCGCCGGCCAGGCGCAGGCACTGGCGTTCATTCAGGCCGGTGCCGTGGCTGAGCATATCGCCGAGCTCCTCGTGGATCACCGCGAAGGAGCGGATCTTGGAGCGCTTGGCCTTGGAGGCGTGCTGGAACAGAACCGCCACCGCCTCGTCGACGCTGGCGAAGATACCGTCATGCACTGCCGACGCCGCCGCCCGGCCGCGCTCGTACTGGCTGAGACCGGAGCGGATCTCGTTCTCTTCGATCATCGAGACCAGCGCATTGGCAATGCTGCCGGGTTCGCGGATGAAGGCCGGGATGGTCTGGAACCGGTCGCCGCCGCTGACCGCGTTGAGACGGCGCAGCGCAGTCAGGCGGCGGTAGCCGGAAACCAGCGCGAATTTTCCCGCATCCTCTGGGTTCAGCGGTTCAAAGACTTCGATCGGCAGGCGCAAACCGTTGACCGAGATCGAGGTCATCAGTTCCTGCATCTCTTCCTCGTCCAGTTCGATCCGGTCCCGGTTCAGCGCATCCGCGGTGATGTCCTCCAGCGGCAGTTCCACCGCCACCAGGCCCTTGCCCTCGGCATCGCGCAGGCGTTCGGCATCGGCCTTGTCGCGGGCGATGGCCTCACGGTCGGCCTGGGGCAGCGGGTCGGCGTGGCGGGCGGCGTCGGCCACCACGTCGGCAATCGGCGGCCGCAGGCCGGGGCTGCGGGCCAGATCCCGGTCAATGCCGGCCTCAATTTCCTTCAGCGCCTCGGGCGAAGGGGTCTCAAGCTGTCTGCGGCGTGCCATCTGCTCTGTCCTCTTTCTGGGTCTGTTCTGCCTGCTCCATCTGCTGATCGCGCCACCAGCTGCCGATCAGTAGCTCCTTGAATTCCGCATAGGTGCGGTCGAACACTTCACGCCCGCGCACATAGGTCTCGCGGTTGAAGTTGCGGTAGTCGGCCTCGTAGATGCCGGACACGCTTTCGCCGGCCTGGCCGACCATGGCGGTGTAATCCTGCCGGTAGGCATTCATCATGTCGCCGAAATAAGCCTGGATCACATTGGCCAGATCGCTTTGCTGGCTGGCGTCAAAGCGGGTGATCAGGGCCCGGACCACGTCCCATTCGAACTTCATCTCGGGGAGCCCTGCGCGGCGGCGGCCGGCGTTTTCGCCGTCCTCGATAGAGGCGAAGGTGGAATAAAGCATGTCGAAGAAGCGGCCCGTCGAGTCGAACTCCAGGAACGACGCGCCAAGCGGCACCATCAGGATGTCGGCGGCGGCCAGTGCGTTGATCGTCAGGTATCCCAGGGCAGGGGGGGTATCCAGGAGCACGATGTCGTAGTCATCGAGCGCGCCGCCCTGGTCCAGCGCATTGGTCAGCGCGTCCCACAGCGCCCAGTTGCGCAAGCCCATCCGCCAGACCGGGATCTGGAACTCCGCCCAGTACAGGTTCAGCTGCGCGCCGATCAGGTCGATGTTGGGCCAGTGGGTTTTCTGGACCACGTTTCGCAGCGAAACCTCCCTGGCCTCGGTCAGAGTTTCATCGAGCGGAATGGCGTTGAGGCCGGAAGCGGCGCGGACCTTGTTTTCGGCCTCAACCGCATCCGCATAATCACGGGCGAGGAGGGGGAAGACGGTCTGCCATTCATCGGCCACCTGGCCGCCGAGGATCGAGGTCATCGAGCCCTGGGAGTCGAGATCGACCACCAGCACCTTGTAGCCGTCGAGCGCCGCCGACATCGCCAGATGCGCCGCGGTCGAGGTCTTGCCGACGCCGCCCTTGAAGTTGGCAACCGCGACCACCTTGGCGGGCAGGCCCTCGGGGCGGTAGGGGCGGTACTCCTTGGTGGAGATGCCTTCCTCCGCGAAATGGTCGCGCAGTTTCAGCACTTCCTCCAGGGTGAACCATTTGGAGCCGCTGGCGCCTTCGCCCTGGGGCAGGTCGGGGTTCTTGTTCAGCACCCGGCGCAGGTGGGCGGGGGCCACCGGGATCAGGTAGCGGGTGATCTCCCAGGTGGAGAACTTGCGCAGCCGCTTGCGCCCGTCGGGAGCGTAGCCGCGCTTGGCCAGATCATCGCGGCCGCGCCCTGCAAATGCGGCTGCCTTGGCGAATCTGGCGGTGTCGACCAGCTCACCGAGCTTGGCCGCTGCAGCCTCCGGATCCAGGTTGAAATAGGGGGGCAGGGGGGTATCAGGTTTCTTTGCCATGTGCCTTATGCCTCGGGTATATCGCCTGTTTGGCGTGTTATCCCGGTTTTTGTCGCACATCCTGGGCAGAGAGTGAATCATTATCTGACAGCGCATCTGTTTTCCGCTGCCGTCCGTATCCCGCGGATAATATGAGTCTTTTCCCCAAAAATTACTATGGCACAAACAGGTTGAAATGTTGTGAATCTTTGATTCAGTTTAGAGTCTTTAGGTCAGGTAATCCTTTATATTTCATACGGTTAAGAGTGTTTGGGCACCTGTCTCCGGTACCAAAGGAACCCATTTCCGGGATCATGGGTACCTGTCTGCGGGAAGAAGGGTTCCGATTCGCAGGAGGAGGGGCACCCGCGACTCAGAAGGCCGGTTTCGGGCGGTTTCCGGCCTCAGATTAGCCTGAAAAGCAGGTTTTCGGGGTCAGATTTCCGCAGAAATTCAGGGGCGGATGCCAAAGGTACCCGTTTGCGGGACGGGGCTCTCCCGTAAAAGGGTGCCCAAAGCAGGATTGAGAACGGGTGCCTTTTCCGTCATAGTAGCCCCGAGAGCAGATCCCGGAGAGTCGCAAAGGCCGAAGCGGGACGAAAGGGCAGGGCGATGGACGCTGATAACATCCCGCACAGCAAGCTGACAGGCCCCCTGCGCCGGGGGTCGGTAAAGAAGAACGTGGCGGCGATCCATGTCTCCGGCAAGCTGACGCTCTTGCAGCGGAAGCTGTCGAACGTGCTGCTGCTCAATGCCTATGACGCGCTGGTCACCAAGCCCAAGCACCAGATCGACGCGCAGACGCTGTGCCTGATGGTGGGCTACAATTCCAACGATATGGAGACGCTGAAGCAGTCGCTGCGCTCCTTGGCGGAGACGGTGGCGGAATGGGACATGCTGGATGAGCAGGGGCGGCAGGAGTGGGGCGTGAGTTCCCTGTTGTCCTACGCCAAGCTGTCGGGCGGGGTCTGCGAGTACGCCTATTCGCCCGCACTGGCGGAAAAGCTGCATGACCCCAAGGTCTTTGCCCTGATCAATCTGAACATTCAGCGGCGGTTCACCAGCGGCCATGCGCTGGCGCTTTATGAAAACTGCTACCGCTTTGTGCGGACGGGATCGACCGGCTGGTGGGACATTGCGCTGTTCCGCCGCCTGATGGGGGTGGATGGCAGCGCCTATTACGAGAGCTTCAAGCATCTGAATGCCAAGATCATCAAGCCGGCAGTGGCGGAGGTGAACAAGACCTCCAACATTCTGCTGACACCGGAGTTCAAGAAGATGGGCCGGCAGGTGGCGGAGGTGCGGTTCCTGATCAAGGAGAACCCGCAGCTGGCGATGCTGGATATCGACGACGGGGCAGGGGTGCGGCAGGGGGCTGTTTATACCCAGCTGATGGAGCTGGGGGTCAGCGACCGGCTGGCGCGGCAGTGGATTGCCGAGCATGGCGAGGACTATGTCGCCGAGAAGGTCGGCTATCTGAAGGGGCGCAAGGGCGTCGACAGCCCGGTGCGCTACCTGAGTGCGGCCTTG
The DNA here is from genome assembly GCF_000203975.2 of Leisingera sp. ANG1. GTDB lineage: Bacteria > Pseudomonadota > Alphaproteobacteria > Rhodobacterales > Rhodobacteraceae > Leisingera. The sequence goes on from NZ_AFCF02000003.1 coordinate 464,930, forward strand.
CGGGACGACTACAAGGATGCGCCGGCCGAAACGGCCAAGGCGGTTTCGCCGGAGGTGCTGGCCGCGGCAGAGGCGCGCAAGGCGGCAGAGGCCGAGGCGGCGCGGACAGCGGCGGCAGAGGATGCGGCCAAGGCGCGGGAACGGTCCCTGCGCGCGCAGAAGCTGGAGCGGATCCGGGAGCTGGCGGCGGGGCGCTCGCCCACCCAGCGGGATGCCGACAAGCGGCTGTTCCTGAGCCGCTTGGAGGATGAGATCGACCGCGAGGAATTCCGCAACCGCGGCTGGAGTGCGGCGCTGCTGGCGGGACCGATGGCGGAGTTCTGGGAAGAGCTGATCCCCGGTGCGCTGGAGGATCTGGCGGAGCTGGAAAGCGGGCAATAGCCGGCAGGGATGCCGCCCCCGGCTGCCCGGCAGCTGGAGCCGGATTTCAGGACGCGCGCCCGGGGGCCCGGTTCAGCCTCGCCGTGATTTCAGACAGGCGTGACCAGGTTTGCAGGGTGACCGGCAGGCTGAGCGAGGCCTCGGCAAAGTCCCAGGAATAGGCGACAATCGAGAACACTGCGCCGGCGGTGACTGTCATCATCGCGGCGGCGAACCAGAGATTGAACAGGATCAGCGCCAGCAGGAGGGCAAAGACCGCGCCGTAGAGGATGGCCTCGGCATCCGACAGCTGCACCTCAAAGCGGCGCAGGCGCCGCAGATGGGCCAGCGTTGACCCCTGTGCGCGTTTCTCCAGCACGCCGACCTGGCGCTCGGTCTGCTGGTTGAGCTGGCCGTTGAGGCGGAAGAAGCGGCGGTGGAACAGGGCATAGACGGCGGCCATGCCAAAGGCGGCAGCCAGGGCAGCGAGGGCCAGCTGCTGCGCAAAGGCAAACAGCACCGTGATGGAGACCGCGAATTGCACGCCTGCGGCCATCGCGGAGGGCAGGGTGTCTTCCAGGAAGTCCACCAGCTCGCGCCCCATGTCCAGCCGGGCGTTCAGGGCTGAGACCGGCAGGGCGGCGGAGCGCGCCGCCTGCGCCTTGCCCAGTTCGACGCGGATGGTGCCATAGGCGCGGGTATCATAGAGACGGCGGGTGACGCCAAGCGCAACCAGCGCGGCCAGCAGGCCCGCCAGATGCCACAGGGCGCGGGGGGTTTCACCCAGCAGACCGTCGATGGCAAAGCCGATGAACAGCGGAACAAGCGCGGTCAGGGCGGCCTCGCCCAGCGTCAGCGCCCAGGTGAGCGCAATGCGGCCCTTGAAGACCGTCAGCAGTGATAGAAGGGTCAGACCCCGGCCGGCCAGCATCGCAGTCACCCGCCGTAGAACACATGGATCTTGGTATTGCCCGGGGCAACCGAAGCTTCGGCGAAACCGGGTTCGTCCTGCGGGCTGCCGGCGCCTGAAACGCCGATGCCTTCGAGCGGCCGGCCGCCGTTGAAGTTCAGGTCCTCGTCGCCGTTTTCGTCGTGAAAGAGAACCACCGCATAGGGGCCTGCGGTCAGTTCCGGGAAGGCATGCGCGGTGCTGCCAGGCCGGGCGGGGACCGCGGCAAAGGCCTCGGCTTGCCAGAAGTCCAGCGTTTCGTAGGCCTTGGCCTCGCTGAAGACAGCGATCAGGATATTGCCTTGGCTGTTGCGGGTGCCGTCGATGGTGAGGCGCAGACCCTCGGCCGAGGCGGGGGAGGAGAGGACTGTCAGAACGGCGGCGAGGGTGAGGAAGCGGGTCATGCGGGTTTCCTGTGTTCAGGTTGCGGGGAAGGGGGGAGGCGGAAGAGGGCGATAATGTCTTCTGCGATGGCGATCAGCACCGGCACCAGAATGAGCATCAGGGCGGTGCCGAACAGCTCGCCAAAGGCCAGGGAGACCGCGGCGGGGATCAGGTATTGCGCCTGTTCCGACGTTTCCGAGAGCAGCGGCAGCAGGCCGATCACCGTGGTGGCAGTGGTCAGGAAAATCGCCTGGAAGCGGCCAATACCCGCCTGATGCAGGGCGCGGGCAACGGTCCCGCCCCCTTCGCGGGCCTGATTGTAGCGGGTGATCATCACCAGGCTGTCGTTCACGATCACGCCGGTGAGCGCGAGCATTCCGAAGAATGACAAGAGCGACAGCGGCACATCCATGATCAGATGGCCAACAGCGGCGGCGACAAAGCCGAAGGGCACGATGGCCAGGATCACAAAGGGCTGCCAGTAGCTTTGGAGCGGCACCGCCATCAGCACATAGATCAGCACCGCCGCGAGGATCAGTGCGCGCAGCAGCCCGCCCTGAATTTCCTCCGTCTCCTCGAGCTCGCCTGCGGCGGCGATTTGGACGCTGGGGTATTTGGCGGCCAGCTGCGGCACCAGCTGTTCAAAGACGGCCTGGCCGACCTCGCCGGGCGCGGCCACTGCGCGGTCGATTGCTGCCGCCACGGTGTTGACCCGCCGCCCGTCGCGGCGGTGGATCACGCCAGAGACATAGCTGCCCTCAATATCGGCGACGGTCCCCAGCGGCACCCAGGCGCCAGTGTTGCTGCGCAGGCGCAGCTGCATCAGGTCGCTGATGGTGTCGCGGGCCGCGCGGTTGTTCTGCACCAGCACCCGGACCTCTGACCCGTCCCGGCGGATGCGGGCAACTTCGGCACCGCCGAAGCCGTTGCCGATCTGGCTGGCAAGGGTTTCCGTAGTGAAACCGAGATTGCGGGCGTCAGGGCGCAGGCGCAGTTTTAGTTCCGGCTGGCCGCCGGCCATCCCGTCGCGGATGCTGGACACACCTTCGATGCCGCCAAGGAAGGCGCGCATCTCAGCGCTGGCCTGGCGCAGCAGGTCTTCGTCCTTGGACATCAGGCGGATGCGGAAGCCGCCTGCCAGTTCCTCGGAGCCGGTGAAATCCAGCTCGGTTGCGCCCTCGACCGCGCCGGTGCGTTCGCGCCACAGGCGGACCACGTCCAGGATCGGCACCTGCGGACGGTCTGCCACCGGCAGCATCTCGGCATAGATCTGGGCGCTGCCTGCGCTGCTGATGATGGTGAAGAAGGTTTTGACCGGCGGTGTTTCCATCCCGGCCTTTTCGGCCAGTTCCCGGTTCAGCGCATGGCCCGCCGCCTCGATCCGGTCTACATTTGCGCGGGTCAGGGCAAAGGGCGCGCGGGCGTCCATTTCCAGGTTCATGGTAATGACCTGGCCCGGGACCTCAGGGAAGAAAACGGTGCGGACCTTGCCCTTCACCATCAGACCCAGCCCCAGACAGGCCGCGGCGATGAACAGCACCAGGACGGCATAGCGGTAGGCTACGGAGACCGCCAGAAGCGGCTGATAGATCCGGTCGCGGACCCAGCAAAGCCCGCCCCGCGCGCCGTCCTGGATGCGGCCCCACAGGCGGCTGAGCAGATAGCGGCGGCGCGGCTGCAGCGGCACATGGGCCAGATGCGCGGGCAGGATGAACTTGCTTTCGATCAGGGAGAAGATCAGGGCCAGGATCACAATGCCGGAGAAACCGGCCAGCGCCTTGCCCAGCGGGTTGTCGATCAGCAGCATCGGGAAGAAGGCGGCGATGGTGGTCAGCACGCCAAAGACGGTTGCGACGGCGACCTTGTGCACGCCTTTTTCGGTGCCTTCTACCGGGTCTTTCACCTTGCGGCGTTCCTCGAACACGCTTTCGCCGACCACCACCGCGTCGTCGACCAGGATCCCAAGGGCGAGGATCAGGCCGAAGGTGGTCACGTCGTTCAGCGAGTAGTCTACCCATTTGGAGCCTGCCACCGCGATGGCGCCCATGACCGAGATGGGAATGCCCATTGCCACCCAGAACGCCAGCCGCACGTTCAGGAAAACCGAGAGCATCAGCACCACCAGGATCAGCCCCTGCACGCCGTTGGATTTCAGCAGCGCCAGCCGGTCGGCGATGTAGCCGGCGCTGTCGCCCCAGACCTCAATTTGGACCGAGGGCGGCAGCTGGCGTTCGAAGTCCGCCGCCACGCTGCGGACAACGCGGCTGATTTCCAGCAGGTTTTCCTTTTGCCCGACCAGCACCTCCATGCCGACGGTGGGGCTGCCGTTGAGGCGGAACAGGAAGTCGCCCTCCAGGTGGCCGTCCTCGATTGTGGCGATGTCGCGCAGCGGAACATGCGAGCCGTCCTCGCGTTCGATCACCGGCAGGGCGCCGTATTCCGGCGCGTAGCGGGCCCGGTTGTCGGCGCGCAGGTGGATGGTGCCATCCTGGGTGCGCAGCTGGCCTGCCTGGAAGGTCAGCGAGTTTGACTGGATCGCCGCCGCCACATCGCCGGCGGTCAGCCCGTACTGGCGCAGCCGTTCCGGGTCCGCCTCGATCCTCAGTTCGCGCGGGATCAGGCCCCAGATCTTGAGCCGCGACAGTTCCGGCTGGGCCAGCAGCTCCTCCTTCAGCCGTTGGGCCAGGGTTTGCAGGGTGGCCGGGCCGGCTTGGCCGTGCAGGTTCACGTAGAGCGCCGGGAAGTCGAAGCCCGAAGCCTCAATCACCGGGCGGCGGGCCTTGTCCGGCAGATCGGCCAGCCCGTCGATGCGGATGCGGACCCGGTCCAGCACCGCCTGCAGTTTCTCGCCGCCCGCGCGGCGGACCGAGATGGTGCTGAGGCCGTTGGCCGACAGCGAGGTGATGCTGCGCACACCCTCCAGGCCTTCGAGCGCCTGTTCGGCTTTTTGCGTCACCAGCTCATCCACCTGGGCCGCGGTGGCGCCTGGGTATTCGATAGAAATTTCGACGCTTTCCGGCGGGATGCGCGGGAAGCCTTCGATCCGGATCGACACCAGGGTCTGCACCCCGAGGAACAGGATCAGTGCCATCATCAGGTTGGCGGCGACGGGGTTGCGGATGAACCAGGCGGTCAGGGCGTGCATGGCTCAGCCCTCCGCCGGTTTCGGGCTGACGCGCTGGCCGGGCAGAAAGGAGGCCAGCGGTGTCCGGGCCACCAGCCAGGGGCCGGTGCCGTCAGGCGCGGCGATGGTGATGTTCCCGCCGTGCCGGAACAGAACCCTGGGGGTGATGCGCTGCAGGAGGCCGGCGCCGTCGACCAGCCAGATATGCCCGGCCCGGGTCAATGTGCCTTCGGGCAGGGTGAGGGTGCTGGAAAGCTCCCGCCCGCGGAGGGCAACGCGCAGGAAGTCGCCCGCGAGCACCGCCTGCTGCGGGTCCGTGACCTCCAGAAAGATGCGCATCTGGCGGGTTTTCTGATCGAGGAATCCGCCGCCCTGGCGGATCCGGGCCTGGCCGAGGGGCTGGCCGTTGCGGTGGTAAAGCTCCGCCATCTGGCCGGTGACGGGTTGTTGCAGCAGCTTCCAGTCCTCCTGGCTCAGCCCGGCGGTGATTTCGAACTGGCGGTTATCGGCCAGCTGCAGCAGGGGATCGCCCGCGTTTACGGTCTGGCCGAGGCTGGCCAGGCGGCGGGTGACAAACCCGGAGAAGGGGGCCGTGACCTCGCAATCCGCCAGATCGCGCTGCGCGGTCTGCAGCTGCGCCTTGGCGGCGGCCACGTTGCGTTCGGCGATCCTCAGCTGCGGCAGGTGAAGCGCCAGGTCATTGGGCGGGCTGGCGCCGTCGCGGGCAAACTGCCGCTGGGCGACAGTCACCTTGTTCCGGGCCTGAAGCAACAAAAGCCGGGCCTGTTCCAGAGACAGTTCAGCCGCGGCAACGGCGGTTTCATAGCGGGTTTTTTCGATGGAAAACAACGGCGTGCCTTCGGCGGCCCGGGCGCCGGCCAGTGCACCGCCGTGTACCGCTAGGATCCGGCCGGAGACCGCAGAGCGCAGTTCAGCATCCCAGCGCGGGCGCAGCTCGGCGTAGGCGGAGACAACAGCCCGGGCCGGGCCGGGCGAAACCGCAATGACCGAAACCGCTGGGGCAGGCGGCGGCGCTGCCGTGCGGGTCACATCGGCGGTGTCCTCGGTCTCAAACAGCAGCAGGACAACCGCGGCCAGGACCGCCACCGAAACGGCCAGCCACAGCCATTGCCTGCCGCGCCGCACCGGAGCCTTGGGTGTTGTGTTTGCCATCTGCTGCCTTTCCCGCCGAAACCAGAATCACTGCCCCTTGCGGGGCGGTGTTATCTGGCATATACAGTGAACGATCGTTCGTTCAAGGAGTGTTCCGAAAAAATGCCTGCCGGAGAAGACAAGGCCGCATCGAAACGGGAGAAGGCAATTGCACAGCGCCGGGCGCAGATCCTGGAGGCGGCGCTGGAGTGCTTTCTGGAGAACGGCTATCACCAGACCGGAGTGCGGGATATTGCGAAGAAGGCCGGGGTGAGCCTGGGCAATCTCTACAACCACTTCCCGGGCAAGCATGACGTGCTGGCAGAAATCGCGGCGCTGGAGCGGCTGGAACTGGCGCCGTTTCTGAAGATGCTGGCCGGCCCGGCCCCGGCGCCGAAGGTCCTGAAAAAGTTTGTGGCGGCCTATGCCAAATACCTGGCGGATCCGGATACCGTGATCCTGACGCTGGAAATTTCCGGCGAAGCCATTCGCAAGCCCGACATTGCCGCGATGTTCATGGACAACCGGGAGCAGCTGGCCGCTGCGCTGACGGCGGTGCTGGAGCGCGGAATTGCCGAAGGCGGCCTGCGCCGCCTGCCCGATCCGGGGGAGACGGCACAGCTGATCATCGAGGTGGCGGAGGGCAGCGCCTACCGTTGCGTGCTGAGCAAACTGCCCATGCGCAAGGTTCAAAAAGGGTTGTGGGATTTTGTTTCCGCTGCCGTCCTGGCGCCGTAAGCGCCTGCCGGGCCGGGCGTCCGTTCTGGCGGTATGGGCGCAGGGAGCTATAGTCTTTGGGGCTGGCAGGCGGTTTGCCTGCCCGGCCATGCGGCACGGAACCGGGGCAACAGGACATTTGCGCGATCCAGAGACCAAGATTCCCATCCTGCTGATCGGTTACGCGGTGACCGTGCTGAACACGATGCCGGTCTGGCTGGCGGAGCTGTCGCAAAAAAGCGGCAGCAGCAGCACCGCGGCGGGACTGGTAGCGAGCCTGCTGCTTCTGTCTGCGACGGCTGGCTGCCTGGCAGGGCCGCGTTTGCCGCGGCCGTCCGGGCCAAGGATCGCCGCCGGGACCGTCCTGGCCTGCGTGATTGGCGCCGCCGCGGTTCCGGCGTTCGGACTGGCCTCTCTTGTTGCAGGGTCTGTTCTGGCCGGCGTTTCCATGGGTGTGGTGTTGTCCGTTCCCCTGTCCCTTGGGCTGCACAGCCAAAAGGCGTTGCGGGTGTTCGGGTATGGCATGAGCCTGGGGTGCGTGGTGTCCTTTGTGCTGCTGGTCTTTCTGGCACTGGCGGGATTGAATTCGCTGCCGTTCCTGGCTGCCTTGGCGGCTGTCCAGCTGGCCATTCTGATACGTTCCGTGCCAGCAGGAAGCCGCCCGGATTACCGGGCTTTTGCCTGGGGGCAGGACATCAGCCTGTTTCCCTTTTTTGTTTTGATGGGTGCCTATTGGGCGTTGCTGGAACTGTTTGCCATTGATCTGGGTGTCCGCAGCCTGAGCGGCTGGCTGGCGGCCAGCCTGCTGTTCTCGGCGCTTGGGTCTTTTCTTGCGGGTCTGGCCTCCAGCCGTCTGCGGCGCTGGCTGCAGCTTGCCGGGCTGCTGATCGCGGCGCTGGCGGGCGGGCTGACTTATGCTGCCTTTTCCGAAACCGCGCTGGGGCTGATGATCCTGTTCAATGCCTTCGGGCTGTTCCTGTTTTTTCCACTGTATCTGGAAGCCACGGACTCACCGCCGTTCGGGATGGCGCGGTATCTGCTGGGATTTGCGCTTGGCGGCGGTGCGGGCAGCCTGCTGGTTGCCCTTGGCGGATATCCGGCGCTGGCGGTTGCGGTCGCAGCCTCTGGCGTGATTGCGGTTCCGGGGGTGTTCAGGGCGGGGTCAGGGACGGCCCGGTAGCGATGTTGAGCCCGGCTTTTCGCCAGCCATTGATTGCCGCCGCGCCGTGTTCGGCGCTGATGTTGGTCAACTCCAGTTCCTGAAGCGCCACCTGCTCGAATTCGGGGAACATCTGCCGCATCTGCGCCACCGCCCGGGCGGCGGCCTGCATGTTGTCCAGCTCCGCGTGCAGCCACGCCAGATGCGCCTGGTACCAGAAAAACTCTGGCATCGGGACCCGCTCCACCTCGACCAGTGCCGCTTCGAAAAACCCCTGGCTGGCATAGAGCCAGCAGCGGGCGTAGTGGTACCAGCCGGGGTGCACCGGGCTGAGGTCGATGGCCCGGTCCAGGAGTTCAACCGCGCGGTCGTATTCCCCAAGGAACAGGTAGCAGGAGCCGATTTCCGCCAGTACATCGCAATGGCCGGCGTTCAGTGCCAGAGCGCGGCCGGCAGCGTCCCGGAAGCCTGCAATGTCCTTTTGATAGAAGATCGCCAGCGCCAGCGTCATCTGTGCAAAGGCATTCAGGCTGTCGCAGGCCACGGCCCGGCGCGCCGCTGCCGCGCAGAGTGCCAGCGCGTCAGTATCCGGACGCGGGTTGATATGATAGCGGTACTCTTCCAGCAGAAGCATGGCGTAGGCCGCCCAGCCCTCGGCGGACTCCGTGTCCGATTCCAGTGCCTGGCATAGGCCGTCGCGGGCCTCTGCGTGGATCGCGGGGTCGTAGCAGCGGTAATATTCGTAGAAGCGGGAGATCAGGCGCAGGGTGTCCCAGGACTGGCTGCGCCCTGCCGGTGCGGCCTGGGCGATCTGCTCCGCCATTTCGCCATGGCGGCTGCCGAGGCGCCCGGCAATCAGCCGTGCGATGTCCTCGAGGATATCGAAGAGGCCGCCGGTGCCGCCGCCGCGGTCGAATTGCTCGGTTGCGGCCAGATGGCCGCTGGCGGCCTCGGTCACCTGAACCGTCACCCGCAAATGCTCTGCCGAGCGCCGGACGCTGCCCTCGATAACATGCGAAACGCCATGTGCCTGGCTCATCTCTGCGTTTGAGATGCCGTCCGTTGCAAGCTGTTCCGTTGTGCGGTGCGACAGCAAGGTGAACTCGCGGAACCGGGACAGGCTGGCGATGGTGTCCTCGGTCAGGCATTCGCCGACAAAGGCGTTATCCGCATCGCTGCCCAGGCAGCGGAACGGCAGCACCGCCAGAACAGTCTGGCCGCTGCGGGCGGCAGGATGGGCGGCCCTGGCAGGTTCCGCAACCGGCGCCACAAACCGGAAGCCCTTGCCGTGAATAGTGCGGATGGTGTGCTGGTCGCGGCCATTGTCGCCGACGGCCTGGCGGGCTTCCTTGATCGCGGTTGACAGGGTCGCATCGGTGATGAAGCGGCCGTCCCAGACCGCGCCGGCCAGATCGTCCTTCAGCACCACCCGGTCCCGGTTGCGGATCAGGTATTCCAGCAGCTGCAGGGTCTGCGGTGTCAGGCTTTGCCGGACCCCGCCGCGCGAAATCTGGAACAGGCCGGTGTCGAGCTCGCAATCATTGAAGGTGAATTTCATGCTGTTTCCCGGTTCCGGACTGGCTTTGCAGGCAAGTACTTAGCGCGAAGGCTCAGGGTTTCTCAGGAAAAGCTCAGATCCTGCGCAAGTCTGAGCCCGCGCCGCCGCCTATCCAGATGCTGCACGACATTGCCCGCACCCGGGCTGCAGCATTGGAGAAAGCAGATGAAATACCGTGACGCGCTGCCGCAATTGAATGGCCAGCAAATGATCGCCGATGGCGGGCTGGAAACAACGCTGGTGTTCCATGAGGGGATCAGCCTGCCGCTGTTTGCCGCCTTCATGGCGCTGGAGACCCGCGAGGGCAGGGAGGCCATCGCCCGCTACATGCGCGGGTTTGCCGACCTGGCGGTCCGCAACCGCCGCGGCTTTGTGATGGACACGCCGACCTGGCGCGCCAGCCCGCGGTGGGCGGCGGAACTGGGAGTTGGCAGGGAGCAGCTGGAGGCAGTTCACCGTACTGCGGTCGCAACCCTGCGGGATCTGCGCGACGCGTTGGAGACGCCGCAGTCGCCCTTTGTCATCAACGGGGTGATCGGGCCGCACAGCGATGGCTATGCGCCCAGCGAAATCCTGACCGCGGAGGAGGCGGAAGCCTATCACCAGACGCAGGTTGAATGGTTCGCCGCAATGGGTGCCGACATGGTCTCTGCCATCACCATGACCTATGCGGAGGAAGCCATCGGCATCGTCCAAGCGGCCCGCAGTGCCGCAATTCCGGCGGTGATCTCCTTCACGGTGGAAACCGATGGCCGGCTGCCCTCCGGCCAGAGCCTGCGCGGCGCCGTCGAACAGGTCGATGCGGAGACCGGCGGGGCGGCTGCGTATTTCATGATCAACTGCGCGCATCCTGACCATTTCACCGGGGTGCTGGCCGAGGGCGGCAAGTGGACCGCCCGCATCCGCGGTCTGCGGGCCAATGCGTCGCGGCTGTCGCATGCCGAGCTGGACGAGGCGGAGGAGCTGGATGACGGCGATCCGCAGGAGTTCGGCGCGCTGCACCGGGATCTGGCGCATCTGCTGCCCAATCTGACTGTCGTCGGCGGCTGCTGCGGCACCGATCACCGCCATGTCGAACACGTCTGCACGGCCGGCCGCCATGCCGCCGCCGCGGCGGGCTGAGGCCTCAACCGGACACGAAACGGACTGGAGCGGCAGCCCGCTCCGGCCTTCAAGGGAGATGAGACATGAAACTCTACCAGACCACTTACACGCAATCTGATTACCTGCGGCTTCCGGGCGGCACTTCGGGGACCCGGGCACCGGGACGGACGGGCCTGTGGGCGCGCCTGCGCAATCGGGTGATCCGCGAATGGAAGCTGCGGCGGGACATTGCGCATCTGGAACAGCTTGATGCCCGGCTGCTGAAGGATATCGGGCTTGAACGGCACGATGTCAGGGGCCAGCTGCGCCGCGGACGGGATGTTTACTGGGAGTTCCGGCCATGAGCACGCTGAAGAACGGGTCCAAGGGACCCCAGGTCAAGGCGCTGCAGCGCGCCTTGAACACTGCCGGTGCAAAACCCGCGCTGAAAACCGATGGCAAGTTCGGCAGCAAGACGGAAGGAGCGGTCAAGGCGTTCCAGAAGAAAGCCCGCCTGAAGGCCAGCGGTATTGCCGGGACCGATACCCTGGCGGCGCTGGGGCTGGGCCGCAAGGCGGTGACGTGGCCGCTGCCGGACCTGCTGCCGGAGCGCCGGGAGGTTGACAAGCACTACATGAAGGCCCGCAAGACCGTGAAGGCGGGTCTTGTTCTGGCATCCGGGCACAAGGCCTATTCCATCCGCGTGCTGCATGACGAAATGCTGGCGGCGGGCGAGCGGCTGGACACGGTTTATGCCGGTGTGGTCGATCCGCTGTGCGATGCGGACTTTCTGCATCACCGCTTTGACCAGCTGCCTGCCTCCGAGATCAGAAAACGCCAGGCCCTGATCGCACAGGCCAAGAAGACGATGGATTTGTTCAGCAAGCAGTCCGCAGCTTTCTATGGCCATATCATCGAGATCGGCCGCATCGAATCCGAGACCAAAAGCGCAATCAGCAAGCGCGGGCGGGTGGTCTGGCCAGTGCCCGATTACAGCAAGATCTTCAACCGCAACGCTCAGAGGTTAAGGGCGGTCAAGGAACGGATGCAGGAGATTTATAGCGACTGCTACGGCCATGCAGACCCTGAGGTCCACAAGTTTGCCAAAGAGGCGCTCAAGATGCTGTCGAAAACAGACAATGCCTATGTCGAGTACGAAGTGCAGTTTGCGGTTCTCAACGAAACCAAGGAGGCTTTTGAACGCAAATTCACCGAAGTGCGTGATGATGAGCTGCTGAAAATCGCGAAGAAGGCCAAGACGCAATACGCCAAGCTGCTGCAGCTCGCCCGAATTTGCATTGCCCAGCTGAAATCCTGCTGGGGAATTGAGAAGCGGCACAGGAAAATGATCGGGTTTTCAGCCTGAAGGCAGCGCAATACGAGGGGTCTCCAACGTCCAGTGATGCGCTGCTACATGGCCCGGGATATTTGCCGGGCCAGCTCTGCCAGTGCAAGGGACAGCGCATCAGCGGTGGCGGCGGCACCTTCGCCGCTGACCGGCGTGGCGATATCGAAGCGCTGCACGAATTCCCGCACGGTGCCTTCGGGCGAGGAAACGGCGAATTGGCCGGAAAGCTCAAACAACCCGTCGGCGCGGGCATAGGCCTGATCCACCCGCACATCCAGGCGCACGTCCGGGCCGGTGTTCAGCGGCCAGGGCTCCATCGCGGCAGCGGCGCCGGTGCGCTCGCTGAGGCCGCGGGCCAGGGCTGCGGTCATGCCGCGGGCCGGGTCATCCGCCCATTGCGCGCCATCCAGTGCAAACAGCGCGCCGCCTTCGCCCTCGGCGACAATGTCAGAGGCCGCAGCGTAGGAGGGGAGTGAAACCAGCCGAACCTCGATCGAGCGGGCGCGCAGGTTGGCGACGGTTTCGCCGGGGGCGGAGGAAATCAGATATCGGGGATCGTTGCCGCCGGCGCAGGCCGCCAGCAGGGCAAGAGGGATCAGCAAAGGCAGGCGTTTAATCATCTTATCTTCCAAACAGCAGGGAATTCGGGTCGCGTTCGATCTTGCGCGCAAGCTGCGAAACCGCGCGGGCGGCGGTTCTGATCTCGCGCAGCGCGTCCAGGGTTTCGGAGTTGAAGCTGGAGCGGGCGCCGTAGGAGGCGATCAGCGCTTCGGACTGGGCCACAAGGCGCTCCAGCCGGGCCGAGAGCGCAGGCAGGCCTTCGGCAGCGGCGGCCACTGTGTCGGCGGCCCCGCGGGCAGAGGCCATGGTGGCATTGGCGTTCTCCACCAGCCCGCCCTGGCGCAGTTCCTCCAGCGTGGCCTGCATCTCCTCCAGCGCGCCGGTCAGGGCCGGGGGCAGGGCGCGGGCGTCCTCAGTGCCGATCAGCGCGTCGGCGCTGATCATCAGTTGGCGGGCAGAGCGGATCAGCTCTTCGGTTTCCAGCGAATTGGCCTTGGCCGCCAGGGCGTTGAAGGCGGTGATCAGCGCGGGCAGATCCTCTGCGGCATCGGCAATGCCGGCCGCGGCTTCGCTGCCCTTTTCCAGCGCCGACGCGAGATTGGCAGCGGCGCGGCCCTGCTGCAGCTCTGCCAGCAGGGCGCGCATATCCGCCACTGCTGCCTGCAGCTCACCCGGGAGGGCGCGGGTTCCGGGATCGGTGACCAGCGCGCGGGTGTCTTCCAGCAGCGCCAGGGCGGCGGCGGGCGCCTGCCGGGTGCTGTCAGCGGCGGCCAGATTTTCAATGCTGGAAAGGGTGGCGATGGTCTGGGCCATCAGCTCCTCGACCGGCAGCGCGTTGATGCGGTCCAGCATGCCTTCGGCGGTGGCAGTGAAATCCGGCAGGTTCGACGGCGCACTGGGCAGCTGCGGGAACGGTTCGGCATTGCGGGCAAAATCCGCTGGTGCGGCGTCTTCCAGGGTGACCAGCTCGACGATCAGCTCAGAGCTGAAGAGGCTGGCGGAGGCAAGCCGGGCGCGCAGGCCGTTTTCGACCGCCTGTTCCAGGAAATCGAGCGCCTCGGCCTCGCCCGCGCCGCGCGGCAGGCCCATCAGCGCCGGTTCCAGCAGCAGCTTGGCAATCAGCTGCACCTCAGCCTCGCCGCTGTCACGGATGGAGGCGTTGAGGCTGCTGACCTCGCCTACCTTGACGCCGCGCAGCTGAACGGCGGCGCCGCTGGCAAGACCCGCGACGGACTCGTCAAAGGCGACCGAGACGGCGACGCCGCCGGACAGGGTGCGGGCAAAAGCGGTGCGGCGGGCCGCGGCCTCGTCTGCGTGGATGTCGAAGACGGTGCCGGGGCCGACCGGATTGCCGCCGTCGAACACGGAGCCGAATTCGATGCCGCCGGCCACCAGCGAGGCGATGCTGTCCACGTCCAGCGACAAGCCGCTGGGGCCAATCGAGACTGAGAAGCCGGAGCTGTCCCAGAACCGGGTGGCGGAATTGATGCGGCGGTCATGCGGCGCCTCGATGAAGGCATCAACGACGATACTGTCGCCGCTGACCGTCAGGCGCGGCTTTTCCAGGCGTCCGACCTCAATGCCGCGGAACAGCACCGGTGCGCCTTCGGACACCATCCGCCCGTCGTCGGTGCGCAGGGTGATCCGCCGCCCGCCGCGTCCTGGCTGCGCCAGCGGCGCCCGGTCAGCGCCCTCGAATACGGTCTGCGGGAGGCCGGGGTCCTGATCCCAGCTGCCTTCGATGTAGACGCCCGACAGCACGGTGTTGAGGCCGGAGATGCCGCGCGCCGAGACTTCCGGGCGGACCACCCAGAAGGCGGCATCTGCATCCAGATAGGGGGCGACATCCTTGTCGATGCGGGCCTGCACGGAGACCTTGCTGAGATCGCTGGAAAAGCCAACCTTCTCAACCCGGCCGATCACCACGTCGCGGTAGCGCACCGTGGTTTCATTGGCGGCAATGCCGGAGGCGTTTTCGAAGCTGATGGAAATCAGCACGCCGCGGTCGGAATAGGCCTGCCAGGCTACCCCCAGCGACACCAGCAGGGCGGCCAGAGGCACCAGCCAGACCAGCGACAGGTTGCGCCAGGGTGAGGGGCGCCGGGCGGAGACTTGCATCGGGGCGGGATCAGGCGTGGTCATTCAAATTCTCGCTTTCCGCAGCCCAGATCAGGCGCGGATCAAAACTCTGGGCGGCCAGCATGGTGAAGGCAACCGATAATGCAAAACTGACCGCCGCCATGCCGGGGGCGATGGCTGCGGCGAAATCCAGCTGCACCAGGGCGGTCAGGATGGCCACCACAAAGACGTCAATCATCGACCACCGCCCGATAAATTCAACAACCTCATAAAGCACCAGGCGGCCGTGGCTGCCAAGGGCGGCGGGCCTGCGGACCGAGACCGCGAGATAGCCGATGGCCAGGAATTTGGCGACCGGGATCACAATGGAGGCCAGGAACACAATCAGCGCCACCGCATAGGAGCCGTGGCTGAACAGTTCGGCGATGCCGCCGATCAGGGTGTTCTCGGAGGTGCGGCCAAATGCGGTGGTGCGCAGCATCGGGTAGGTATTGGCGGGCACATAAGCGATCAGCCCGGCGGCTAGCCAGGCCCAGACCCGCTGCAAGCTGTCTGCAGCGGCGGGTTGCAGCGGGCTGCCGCAGCAGGCGCAGGCCTGTGCGCCGCCCGGGTTGGCGGTGCCGCAGGCGCGGCAGCCAGCCAGCCCCGCCGCCGCGGCGGTCAGGAAGCGCTGCGGGTTCTGAGGGTCTTCCATACGGTCAGCCTGCAAATTGCGTTGTCGGTCAGGATGGTCACCACCAGAAGGGCGGCAAAAGCCCAGAAGGCCGGACCCAGCCCGACCCGTGCCAGGCCGGAGACTTTGACCAGTGCGACGGCCACACCGATGATGAAAATCTCTGCCATCGCCCAGGGTTTCAGCCGTTCGGCCCAGCGGTAGGCGGCGAAGGCGTGCGGGGCGGGGCGCCAGCCCAGGGCCATCGGCGCCAGGGTATAGACAAGCGCGCCGTAGCGTGCGGCGGGCAGCAGCACGATCAGCAAGCCGGTTGCCAGCGACAGGGGCGCCATCGGGCCTTGTGAAAAGGCCAGCACTGCGTCCAGAACCGACGCCTGATGCGACAGACCCTGGGCGCTCAGCTCCAGAAACGGAAAGACCGCCGCGGCGGCCAGCAGGATCAGCGCGGTCAGCGACAGCATCGCAATCCGGGTCATGGCGCCGGACTTCGGCGCCGCCAGCACCGTGCCGCAGCGGGCGCAGCGGGCCACGGAATGGGCAGGCACGTCCTGGTCGCGGTGCAGCACGTCGCAGGTGGGGCAGGCAATCAGCTGTTTAGAGTCCATTCTACCTGTCTCCGGTCGCGGACGCAGGCCGCTGCGCCTCCCTGGCAGCGGCTGGTGTCCTGTCGCCCACTTGAGGCCTGGAACGCAAGAATTTCAATCGGTTTTTGCCGGCAGGCAGGGCAGGTGCGCCAGTTGTGCGCAGCTGCGCGGAGGCCGTATCTGCAGCTGAGTGCGCGGACCGGCGGCGGGCGCAGGCAGGCAATAGCCTGGTATTTGCAATAAATGCAGGAGGCTGGCGGCACTGCCGGCGCCGCCGATTTCGCCATTCCTTAAGGTTTCGGCGGAATTCTGGCTGTTGCAGTGTAAGCCGGCCCTGGAGAAACCGATGTACCGTATTCTGGATTGCCTAACGCAGCAGCACAACTATGTGCTTGTGGCCGTCGCGGCCCTGGTCTGTGTCACCGGGGTCTGCCTGAGCGTGCGCCTGACCAACCGGCTGAATGGCGCGCGGGAGCGGCGGCGGCTGGTGCAGCTGGGCCTGTCGAGCATGATCGCCGGGGCAACGATCTGGTCGACGCATTTCATTGCGATGCTGGCATATGAGCCTGGGTTTGAGCACGGCTATGAGCCGCTGGTGACCGGCCTGTCGCTGCTGGCAGGGGTGCTGGGGGTGCTGGCGGCCAACACGGTGCTGGCCTTTAACACCGGGCGCCATGCGGCGCTGCTGGCCGGGGCGGTGTTCGGGCTGGCGGTTTCCGTGATGCATTACACGGGCATGCAGGCCTATTTGATTCCGGGCGAGCTGCAGTGGGAACCGGGTTACCGGGCACTGTCGCTTGCAATAGGCATGGGATTGGGCGCCTGGGGGTATCTCTTCGCCGCCCGGCCGGGGCTGGGCAGGCGGAACTGGGTGCTGGCAACGGTGCTGCTGGTGGGGGCCATCTGCGGCATGCATTTCACCGGCATGAGCGCCATCAATGTCCGGCTCAGCCCGCTGGTGGATGTGCCTGAGGAAGTCATTTCGGACGCGGTAATGGGGATGCTGATTTTCGGGGTGATGGGGCTGATCCTGCTGGTTGGCTTCGCCTCTGCCAGCATCGAGACCAATGTTGAGAGCGAAGCGCGGCGGAAACTGGCGCATGCGGCCCTGCACGATCCGCTGACCGGAATGCCCAACCGGATGTGGCTGACTCAGTTCCTCGCCGATCTGGCGGAGCGCCTGCAGAAGGACGAGACCGAACGCGCGGCGGTGCTGACCATCGACCTGAACCTGTTCAAGGAGGTGAACGACCTGCATGGCCACGCGGTTGGCGACCAGGTGCTGCAAGCTGTGGCCCTGCGGCTGACCCGGCAGCAGGGGCCGGATGAGTATATCGCGCGGGTTGGGGGCGATGAATTTGTTGCGGTCAAACAGGGGTTCCGGCGGATCGAGCAGGTGCTGGCCTTTGCCGAACGGTTGCACGCCTCGGTCATCGAGCCGATCGACCTGGCGGATGTTTCGGTCCGGGTGGGCGCGGCCATCGGGGTGGCCACCAGCCTGAAGGAGGGCCGCGATCCGCTGGAGCTGCTGCACAAATCCGATCTGGCGATGTACCGGGCCAAATCAGATCCGTCTGGTGCGATCTGCCAGTTCAGCGAGGACATGGACCGCCAGAGCCGGGAGAAGCTGCAGCTGGTCCACGATCTGCGGCTGGCTTGCGCTGGCGGGCAGTTCGAGCTGGCCTACCAGCTGCAGAATGACATCACGAGCCTGGAGCCGGTTGGCTTTGAAGTGCTGCTGCGCTGGAACCATCCCGCCCGCGGCCGTGTCGGTCCGAGCGAGTTCATCCCGGTGGCTGAGGAAACCGGCCTGATCCGCGAGATCGGCCATTGGGTCCTGCGGGAAGCCTGCAAGGAGGCGGCAACATGGGAACGGCCGTTTCAGGTGGCGGTCAATGTGGCGCCGCAGCAGCTGGTGCAGCCGTCCTTTGTCGAGGACGTGATGGACATCCTGCTGGAAACCGGTCTGTCGCCGGAGCGGCTGGAGCTGGAAATCACCGAATCCAGCATCATCGACGATCAGGCGCATACTCTGAAGGTCATGCATCAGCTGAAAGACTACGGCGTCCGCATTGCGATGGATGATTTCGGCACCGGCTATTCCTCGCTGGCCACCCTGCAAACCTTTCCGTTCGACAAGATCAAGATCGACCAGAGTTTTGTGAAGGGCGTGCACCGGAATGCGCAGAGCGCGGCAATTGTCCGCTCCACGCTGCTGCTGGGATCCGCCCTGAACATCCCGGTTCTGGCCGAAGGGGTGGAAGACCAGGATGAGCTGCATTTCCTGCAGGCGGAGAAATGCGCCTCTGTCCAGGGGTTCTATTTCGGGACTCCGATGAGCCAGGAGGAAATGCGGCGGATTGCCTGCGGCGAAGGCGGTGACGTCAGGAAGCACTCTGCTTGACGCAGGGCCAGGGTCCGGGCGGCGGTCCGGAGTGAAACTGCCGCAGGGGATGCCGCGCCTGCGGCAAGCTGCTAACCTCCCGGCCGGGCGGTTGCGGGGAGCACGGGTTTGGCGGATATTGATTTTCTTCTGGACGGCGGCGGCGATGGCTGTCCGACGGTCCTGCTGGCACATGGCGCGGGGGCGCCCATGGATACTCCGTTCATGGCGGCAATCGCTTCGGGCCTTGCAAGCCGGGGGCTGCGGGTGGCGCGGTTTGAATTTGCCTATATGGCGGCGCGGCGCAGCGGCGGGGTGAAACGGCCGCCGCCAAAGGTGGACCTGCTGCAGGCGGAGTTTCTCAGCGCGGTCAGCCGTTTCGCCTGCGAGGGCCCGCTGATCATCGGCGGCAAATCCATGGGGGGCCGGGTGGCGAGCCTGGTTGCTGATGGGCTCTTTTCTGAAGGGCGCATCTGCGGCCTTCTTTGCCTTGGCTACCCGTTTCATCCATCGGGCAAGCCTGAGCGGTTGCGGACAGCGCATCTGGAGACGCTGAAAACGCCTGCGCTGGTCTGTCAGGGCAGCCGCGATCCCTTCGGCACCCGGGAAGACGTGGCGGGCTACGCGCTGCCGCCTGCAATCAGCCTGTGCTGGCTGGAGGATGGCGACCATGATCTGAAGCCGCGCAAGACGGTGACAGGGTTCGGGCAGGAGCACAATCTGGAGGCGGCCTGCGCGGCGGCTGCCGGCTGGGCCAAGGAGCTGGCGCAGGAAAGTGCGGGCAAGTCCAGGAGCAGAGGCCGTGCACCCGGCGGTTAGTGTTCCGGTGCAGGCGGTTCGATGATCCGCCAGTAACGGTCCATCATGTTGACAAGCTGCAGGAAATCGCGCCCGGCGGTTTCCTTGGCGATATAGCCCGCGGCGTTCAGGTTGTAGGCTGCTGCAATGTCCTGCTGATCGCTGGACGTGGTCAGAAAGAACACCACCGAACTGTGCAATTCCGGGTCATTGCGCAGCTCCCTGACAAGCTCGATACCGTTCATCCGCGGCATGTTGATGTCGGCCAGCAGCACATAGGGCGGTGTGAGTGGGGCCTTTCCGCCGGTGCCGCGGAGGATGTCCAGCGCGGCGATGCCGTCAACGGCCCGGGTGATCTCATTTGCGATGTTGGCCTTGCGGAAGGCGCGCAGCACCGCCTTGGCATCGCCGTCATCGTCATCCACCAGCAGGATCTTCAGCTCTTTCTGAAGGGCGCGCGCGCCGGTAAAGCCCTGCATGTCAGTTGCCCTCCGTTGCGGCGGGCCGCTGCTTGGGCCAGGTGAAGCGGAATGTGCACCCCTCCCCCAAAGCGGACTGCACTGAGATCGTGCCGCCCGCCTGCTGCACATGTTTCTGAACAATGGAGAGGCCCATGCCGCTGCCCTCCACCTTGTCCCGCGACTGCAGGGTCTGGAACATCTTGAAGATCTGCTCATGGTATTTTTCTTCAATACCGGGACCGTCGTCAGCCACTGAGAAGACCCAGTGGCTGCCTCCATCCTGCAGCGTCACATCCACCGCGCCGGTGCCGGTTTCACTGTGCTTGATCGCGTTGGAGATGAGGTTGGCAAAGATCTGTTTCAGCGGCATGTTCACCAGCTGGATGCCCTCGAATGCGGGGTCTATGCGGATCGTGAAACCCTCCGGCTGGTCAACCAGCAGCAGCACCTCCTGCATCAGCTCAGACCCCGGCATCAGCTGCTGGTACCGGTGGTCGGTCTTGCGCCCGATCCGGGAGTATTCGAGCAGGTCGTCGAGCAGCCGGTCCATCCGTGACACCCGGGAGCGGAGCAGCTGCAGGTTTTCGCGGCTGTCCTCGTCCAGGGTTTCCGCCAGATCCTCCTCCAGCCAAGTGGAGGCATTGTCGATCACCCGCAATGGTGCCCGCAGATCGTGCGAGGCCACATAGGCAAATTCATCCAGGTCCCGGTTTGACCGGGAAAGGTCCTCAATAAATTTTTCCCGCTCCGCCTCTTTGCGCTTCTGTTCGGTGATGTCGCGGACAATGCCGCTGAACAGGATGTGATTACCCACCCGGACCTCGCTTACGGATACCGTGAGCGGGAAGATGCTGCCGTCCTTGCGCTGGCCCTGCACCTCGCGGGCGGCGCCGATGAATTTTGGCTGCGCGGTTTTGAAATAGGTGCTGATGTAGCCGTCGTGTCCCGCCCGGTGGGGGGATGGCATCAGCATGCTGATGTTCTTGCCTGCCACCTCCGCAGCACTGTAGCCGAAGATCTTCTGGCTGGCGCGGTTGAAGTCCTGAATTCTGCCCTTGGTGTCGATGGTGATCATCCCTTCGATACTGTTGTCGTGTATCGCCGTGAGCTCAGTCTGTTTGCGTTCCAGGGAAATCAGAGCGGTTTTCTGGCGGCAGACGACATAGGCAAAGGCCCAAAGCGCCAGAACTGTCAGCCCTCTGTGGTCAGAACGACCCATTCGTTGATGCCTGCACGGTGAAACAGCACATAGCCAAGCAATGTCAGTGCGGTTGCCGCTGCTGCATAGACATAGGCGGTTTCGGGTTTTTCTGCCCAGATGGTGCAGAGGACAACCCCGGCATAGATCAGCCCGGCCGCTACCCCCAGCGGTGTCAGGTAGTCGAACAGAAACCCGGCGGCTACCATAAAGGCTGCAGCAAAATGGGCGCGCTGTTCAGTCGAAAGGGGCCAGAGCGGCTGCTGATGGGCGCGGGTTTGGGGGGCAAATGTCATATCTGTTGCGGTCCCTTTTTCGATGCAGATGCCAGAAACCCGGCAAAAGCGATGGTTTGCCGCGGGCTGATTGCCTGATCACGTTACAGTTTCAGTCCGCCATATCAAGAAAAATGCAATCTAAGGTTGTTCTTGAGGATGAGCGCATGCCAACAGTGAGGCGGCTGTTCTGCGGTCTTCTGTTCTGATTGGGGCCATGAGAGCTGACCCTGGTTATCAAATTGCAAATACGCACAACTCAGGGTGGTTGCGGCGTGCTTTTTGATGCTGTCCTCACGGAGGCTGCGGCCAAGGCGTTGCGCGGTGCTGCAAAGGGGAGCGGTCAGGGCCGTTCCGGGCCTGCAAGGGGCGGCAGAGGCAAACCTGCCGGGGTTAAGAATTTTCTCTCGGTTTGACGCTAGCTTTGCGCGACTCCCTTTAGAATCAGGAACGTGCAGAGAGGTAGAATGTTTTTCAGATCCAAGCCGGCCAAGCCCGCAGAACAGGCCAGCAGCGCCGAAATCATTGGCGGAATGGTCGACCGCACCCAGGCCACGATCCAGTTTAAGCCGGACGGCACCATTTTGACCGCAAACGCCAATTTCCTGGCTGCGATGGGTTACAGTCTGGAAGAAATTGCGGGCAAGCATCACGCGATGTTCGTCGCACCTGATCTTGCAGCCAGCGCGGAGTATAAGGCGTTTTGGCAGGAACTGGCGTCGGGCCGGGTGTTCACCGATCAGTTTCCGCGGGTGACAAAGACCGGGGAGACCATCTGGATTCAGGCAACATATGCGCCGGTTACAGGGCCGGATGGCACCGTTGTGCAGGTGGTGAAAGTCGCAACAGAAGTAACTGTGCGCCGCCGCGGACTGCAGGAAATTGCGCGCGGGCTGGACGCGATGAGCCAGGGCGACCTGGGAGTCCGGGTCACATTGTCAGAGCAGGCGGATATTGCGGCACTGGGCGAGGCGTTCAACCGGTCAGCTGAGCAGCTGCAAACGGCACTTGGTGCTGTTACCCAAGTATCGGATGCGGTGGGGCGCACGGCGGATGAGATCTCGCGTTCGGCCAGCGACCTGTCGCAGCGCACCGAAAGCCAGGCGGCAACGCTTGAGGAAACCGCGGCGGCCATCGAGGAGCTGACCTCTACCGTGCATTCTGCGGCCGAGGGCGCAGAGAAGGTGGAAGGCATCGTCAGCGAGGCCAAGACCGCGGCGGAGCGCAGCGGACGGGTGGTCGAGGACGCGGTAGCGGCGATGTCGCAGATCGAGAATTCCTCGGAGGAAATCGCCAAGATCATCGGCATGATCGATGACATCGCTTTTCAGACCAACCTGCTGGCGCTTAACGCGGGTGTTGAGGCAGCGCGGGCCGGCGATGCGGGTCGCGGGTTCGCGGTTGTGGCCTCCGAGGTGCGGGCGCTGGCGCAGCGCTCTGCCGGGGCAGCAGGCGAGATCAAGCAGCTGATCAGCGAAAGCAAGCAGCAGGTGGCCAGCGGTGTTGACCTGGTGGGCCGCACCGGTGCGGAGCTGAAGCAGATCATCGGCAGCGTCGGCACCATCTCCAGTCACATCAGCGGCATTGCCACCGGTGCCAAGGAGCAGGCTACGTCTCTGAGCGAGATCAACCTGGGTGTTTCGCAATTGGATCAGGTGACCCAGCAAAATGCGGCGATGGTGGAAGAGACCTCTGCCGCCAGCCATCAGCTGTCGTCCGACGCCAGCCAGCTGACCCGCGAAGTGTCCAAGTTCAGCGGTTGCGGGGCTGCGGCCCCGGCGGCAGATGTGATCGCCTTCCAGCGCCCGGCACCGGCACCTGCGCCAGAGGCGCTGCCCGCGGCGCAGGGCTGGGATGACTTCTGAGGCTGCTGATTGAGGCCGGTTCCCGGATACCCCGCGGAGTTACCTGAATTGACGTGTTGACACGCCCCGCCGGTGCCGCAACGCTGGCCGCAAAAATGACGGGGTGTATACATGGACAGCCAGGATGCGGCTGCATATCCGCTGATCCGGCGGGCTGGGCTGAGCGGCATTCTGGTCAGCTTCGGCGGCAGCCTGAATGAAGCCTCCAACCGGGCGGCGCTGGCTTTCCGTACCGCGGTTGAGGCGCTGAAGCTGGAGGGCGTGGTGGAGACCATGGCCTCGCTGGCTTCGGTCTTTGTCCGGTTTGAACCGTCACTGCTGCCGCACGAGAGGCTGGAGGCGGCGCTGCAGGAGCTGCTTGCAGTGCAGGACTGGCTGCAAGCGCCGCTGCCGGTAGGGCGCCGGTTCTGGCGGGTGCCCACCGTTTACGGCACCGATCTGGCGCCGCAGCTGGGGGAGGCTGCGGATGCCGCGGGGATGAGCGAAGCGCAAGCCATTGACAGTCTGAGTGCGGCGCGGGTGCGGGTGCTGACCATCGGCTTTGCGCCCGGCCAGCCCTACCTCGGCTCCCTGGGGCCGGAATGGGATCTGCCGCGGCAGACAGAACTGACCCCGATGGTGCCACGTGGTGCGCTGGTGCAGGCGATCCGCCAGTTCGTGCTGTTTTCCAACCCGGCGCCAACAGGCTGGCGCCATGTCGGCCAGACCGGGATGACACTGTTCCAGCCGGGTGCAGAGCAGCCCTTTGCCTTGCGCCCCGGTGACGAGATGCAGTTTGAACCGGTGTCCAAGACGGAGTTCCTGAAGCTCTGTGACGCTGACCCGCTGCGCGGCGGAGCGGCAGCGCAGGAGATCCAAGCATGAGCGGCCTGAAAATTCTCCGCATCGGCCCGGCTGCATCGGTGCAGGACATGGGCCGCCCCGGACTGCTGGGGCAGGGGATATCCCAGGGCGGTGCCGCTGACACCCTGGCGCTGGCCGAAGGCGCGGCGCTCTTGCGGCAGGATCCGGGTCTGGCGGCGCTGGAAATGGGCGGCATGGGCGGCGAGTTTGAGGCCACCGGCCCCTTGCGCATTGCCCTGACCGGCGCGCCGATGGCGGCGGCGCTGGATGGCGAAGCACTGGCCTGGAATGCCTCTCACCGGATGGAGGCTGGCCAGCGCCTGACCATTGGTGCTGCCCGCTCGGGCGTCTACGGCTACCTGCATCTTGGCGGCGGCATCGCCACCGGGCCGTTGCTGGGCGCCCGAGCCGTGCATGTGATGGCCGGGCTGGGCCGGACGGCAGAAGCCGGCGGCCTGCTGCCAGCGGACCCGGATCAAAACAGTGAAACCGGGTTGGTGCTGGCGGCTGACGAGCGGTTCAAGGGCGGCGAACTGCGGATCATGGAAAGCTTCCAGAGTCATTTGTTCCCTGAAGAAGTCCGCGCCCGTTTCGCTGCCACGGGTTTCAGCCGCGGCAGCCGCGCCAACCGGATGGGAGTCGAAATGGTTTCGGAAGGGGAAGGGTTTGCCGCCGAAGGCCAGCTCAATATCCTGTCCGAGGTGATCCTGCCCGGTGATGTGCAGATGACCGGCGACGGCAAGCCCTTTGTGCTGCTGCGTGAGTGCCAGACCACCGGCGGCTATCCCCGCATCGGCACCGTGCTGCCCTGCGACTTGCCCATGGTTGCACAGGCCCAAGCCGGCGCTGCGCTGCACTTTCGCTGGGTCAGCCTGGAGGAAGGGCTGGAAATCCAGGCCAAATTCGAAAAATCACTCAAAGGCCTGCCTGCAGCCTGCCGCCCGCTGGTGCGCGATCCTGCGGCGGTCCGGGACCTGCTGTCCTATCAATTGATCAGCGGGGCCGTCTCGGCGGAGGCGGACCCTTATGCGACGGGAGAAACCGCATGACCAAAACAGTCGACCTGAACGCCGACATGGGCGAAAGCTTCGGCCCCTGGAATATGGGCGATGATGCCGCGCTTCTTGGCATCGTCTCCTCCGCCAATATCGCCTGCGGCTTTCACGCGGGCGATCCGGATGTGATGGCGCGGACCATGGCGCTGGCGCGGGACAATGGCGTCGGCATCGGCGCCCACCCGGGGTTCCTGGATTTGCAGGGCTTCGGCCGCCGCCGGATGCATGTGCCGCACGGCACCCTGGCAAATATGATCCGCTATCAGCTGGGCGCCGCCCGGGGCATGGCGCAGGCTGCCGGCACTCAGGTGCGGCACCTGAAATTGCATGGCGCGCTGTCCAATATGGCCTGCGTCGATCACGCAATGGCACGGGCCTGCTACGAGGCGGCGCTGGATGTGGACCCTGACATCATCATCATGGTGCTGGCCGCAACCGCCATGGAAGAGGTGGTGCGCGAGCTGGGCTGCAACTGGTGCGGCGAGATCTTCGCCGACCGCGCCTATAATGACGATGGCACCCTGGTGGACCGTTCGCAGCCGGGGGCGGTGATCCACGACCCGGACCTGGCCGGGCCGCGCATCCTGAAAATGGTCCAGGAGGGGGCGATCATCACCGAGAGCGGCAAGCGTATCCCGGCGGCGATCGACACCATCTGCCTGCACGGTGATACAGCCGAGGCAGTGGAACTCGCCGCCTCCGTCCGCAGCAGCCTGACCGCAGGCGGGATCGCAATCCGGCAATTCCCTGGCCGCCGGGACTGAGGCGCGGCAAGGGACGCACTTGGGGGTGCAGGGTCTGAGGCAGATTTTTTGGCCTCAGACCGGGAAAACCCCGGGAATCGCGGCGCTTGCGCCATCGGATTCGACTCCAGCCGACTCGCTGGACTCCGTCCGGCTTGTATATGTTACGGTCATACCCCCCAACATCTAGTGGGGCGCAATCAAAGGGCGGTTCTGCCTGTTCTCTCCCGGCCCGCTGAAAGCCCGTTTCCCCGCCGCGCGCGCAGCTTTTCCTGGGTCATAACTACTTGAAAAATAATGATTTATTGCCGCCGCAAGCAAAAAGTCATAGAAACTTCAAAAAAGGGGTTGCGACTCTCCGGCGCTAACCATAGAACACCCCTCACCGGCGGCGCTGAGGCGCAGCTGAGACACACCGGACGGGGCGGCGGCGACGCTGAGTTGGACGGGAGACGGACCGGAGAGACGGTTGGACGCTCAGGAGAGACTGGGTCATTTTGGAGATTTTGCGGGCGGGCGCGCTGAGGGATTGGC